>NZ_JBYQMM010000002.1:0-62822 GCF_057834585.1 Exiguobacterium sp. GL_137 | reverse complement strand
GTCTTCACTCCTTGTTTAGAAAGGTAACTCATCACCATCATTTTCAGCTAGTGAACTGTTTTCTTCCATTTTTTTAGTCATCGAATCTAATGATTTCTTCGTACTATCCAAATCTTTTAGTTTGTTAACCATTTCATTAGTTTTCGCGATTTCACTTACAAGATTCTTCCCACTGAATATGTCGGAAATTTCTTTTGCTGTTTCAGGGTCACTTTCTTGAATCATATAAGCATCCCTTAACGCATTTGCTTGTTTATTCTCGCTCTCTTGCTCTTTTAAAGCCGTCTCTTCGTTTACTGGACTCTTAGGTTCTTCGACCACCGCAACGCTCTCATTCGCTTGTTTAGAAGTATTCATGTCTTTAAATACTTCATCAAACATTTTTTTAGCGTAAATGCTGATTGAATCTTCTTCTAGTTCCGTTTCCTTCTTACCGGACTCTTCTGTTTTTTCGAACTGTAAACTTTCCTCAAAAGTAGGTTTTTTATTGATTGGTGCAATTGGTTCGCTTGGTTCAATCGGTTCAATTAGTTCGCTTGATTCAGTCGGAATCGTTTCGATAGTTGGTGCGACTTCTTGCTCTACTCTGATTGGTTTAGGTTCTGCTTGGAAAGGTGTGAATCCCATTTGCTTAATGTAGTCTTCACGATGTTCAGGATAGACATAAGCGAATCGTCCGTTGACTTTTTTCGTCGAAGTAATGAAGCCTTTGTAAATGACGCTTTGGAACGCTTTTTCTAGTTCTAAGACTCGCCCTGCGGTGAAGATATAACACGTATCACCTTTCATATTGAGAAGGTCACTTTTAGAGACGAGGGGTTTCTTTTGATACTGCTCGCTTTCACTTGGTGAAGATCCACCACTGTTTCCTCCTAAATCGAGAATGTAAGCTAGACTACCTGACGATGATTTTGATTTCGTTGTATAACGCACTGTCGTGTCTCCTGCGCTCTCTTCAAAATACTTGGCTGTCTCTTCATCTTTCGTTCTCAAGAACAACGCTGTGTCATGGTTATTGACGAATGTTCGACGCTGCTCTTTTGAATATTTTTCATCTAACTGTGCAAAGTCTTGAATGATGGTAACAAGGCTTAGTCGATACCCCCGACAAGTCGAAAGGATGTTGTCGTAATCATTTAATCGACCTAAGTTTGCAAATTCATCAAGAATACAGATTGTAGGGATCGGAAGGATTGAGCCGTTTTGGTCTCCAATTTTGTAGAGTTTCGTAAACAGTTGGTCAAAAAATGTTGCGGTCAATGCTGATACTGAATTTGATACGATTGGAATTTTGACGAACATGATAGTCTTTCTTTCCTGTAAGTCTTGGAAATTGAAGTCACTTTCATGAGTAAACTCCATTACCTTTTGTAACGAGAATGTACCTGTCTGTTGAGCGAAAGAAGATAAAATGGACGCTCTCGTATTCCCTTCTGCCACCGATGCTTCTTTCAGGTATTGATAAGCAATGTGTTCCGAACCAATTCCTTCACATATCTCGTTTAACATATGTTCATTTGCCGAAATTTCGTTAAACAGTGCTTTAACCTTGTTCATGCTTGATTTTTTTGTTAGTCCACCGTTTCCATCTGCTTTCGCTAAAAGAATGAGGCCGACGAGTAAATCCCTTGCCGTATTGAAGAAGAAATCCTCTTTAATATCTTTTGCAGAATTTCGAGAAATCGTTGTAGCAACGTTTTTAGCGTCTAAATCAGACTCAATGTAATCTAAGGGATTGTAGCGACTACCGACGAGATTCATGAAATCGACTTGGTGAACGTCATAGCCCTGATCTCGTTTAATATCTGCTAATTGGTCATACAGTTCACCTTTCGGATCGGTGACAATCATCGAACTCGTATAGTTGTTGAGTAGATTCGGGATAACAAATGCTTGTCCTTTTGAAGAACCAGGCGATCCGACAACGATGACATTTCGATTATCAAGTTTTGATTCAGGGTGGATGATGACTAATTCTTTGTCTTCTCTCCCTAAAATAATCCCTTCGGATATGTTCATTGTTTTGAATGGATCAGTTGACCATTTAGATTGTGATTTTTTAGGGAAACCGATATTCGGTGGTGTGAATCCTTCGGTTCTAAGTTCGTCTAAATCAGAAAAGACAGCATTTCCATATACACCATGAGCAGAAGCATCGGTATATCCGTTTGACTTTTGTTTAGTCATCAGCAGCATACCCACAAAACCAAATGCCATTACTGCAAAGATAGGATATTGAACATATTCATCTTGCCTTGTAAACCAATCAATATTCTTTTGAAAGTCCAATGCTTTCTCTGCAAGGTCAGTTTCCAAAAGAAACGATTGATAGATGATAACGCCTAAATAACCTATCACACCTGTCATCAGTACGGAGAAAAGGAAATTAATAAATCCTTTCCCCCTCTTTTCTTTCTTTTTCTTTGCCATCTTATCTCTCCTTATCCTTAAAGCATATCTCGGTCCAATTTATCCTCAATCGTAAGTTTTTTATTGGTTCGTTTCTTGCGATTGTGGTCAGTTGAATCTTGTTTCTTTTGTGCCTGTTCGATGATGCTTGCAAGAAGATCTCCTGCCAACTCTTCCGGTGATTGTTGAGAATTTTGATTCTCGTCTTCTTGTACCTCATTCATTTTTCTCTTCTCTTCTAAAGTCGGCTCGTTTCGGGTCGAAGGATTTTCAATTTCTTCTTCAATCGTATTGCGAATCGTTTCTTTATCACTTCCGGTACTAAACTCTTCGATGACTCTATCCATTCCGACACTCGATAGTTGCTTAACATCTAAATCAGGAGCAACCTTCTCGATGCTTTCTTTGAACTGTTCATCAATTGCTTTTATTTCTTTGTTTAATTTGTTCAATTCATTCGAGTTGATATATAACTCGTTTCTTAATTCAAAGACTTTAGGCAATACACTGGAATCATTTTTAGCCTGTCCTAGAATTGATTTATAGAGTGGCTCAAGTTCTACTATCTTGTTTTCTCGTTGTGCTGCCACTTCATAAATTTTATTTTTCATTGTCAAGAGATTACCTAAACGGCTTCTTTCCTGCATCGTTTCTTTTTCGTTTGGCTCGATGAAGTTCATCAATTGTTTGTGTTCGTAAGAAGAAATGAATTTTGATTCGTCCTCATATTTTTCAATCGCTTGTTTCATATACAGAACAGCATCCGTTCTTCTAAGGTCAACATTTTGAATCTCTTTCAACGATGGGAACGTTTCTACAAACTGTTTAACCGTTTTTCTTGTATCTGATTTCAGGACTTCATTCATAGAAGTTCTTTGATCTTTAAAGTCTTTTAATTCATCTTGGAAAGAATCGAAGTCTTGTTCCAATGACAAGGTACGTCTGTTAAATTCATCAGCAAACGAATGAGTCTCGAAGCCGTATTTAAACAGTTTGTCGTAATCACCATTTTCGAAAGTTTTCAAGGCATTATCTAAGATGTTTTTTCGAGTGAATAGTTCACTGTTCATCAACTGATTATTCAATCTGTATGAAGCAGAAGCACTTCGAATCAACTCATAATCACTTGCAGATAAAATGCTATCGGTTGATAAAACTTCTTCATCAATATTCGACAATTCATTAACTGCAACTTGATCCATCGGAATATCCAACTTGTTCAATCCAACCTCAACATAATTTCTAACGAATCCATATTTAAGGACATTTGAATTATCGTTTTCGACATACGTTTCAACAATAGATTCGACAGTTTGATTTCTTCCACTCAAGTTTTCTAACTGGTTCTTAATTGATTCAGGTGAATCAGTTTTATCAAGATTTAATAATGTATCTACTTTCGATTCCATTGAGAAATCTTTCAACCATTTGTTATTAGTTTCTTTCGCATAATCAGTCAAATAATCATCAAGAGTTTTAGTAATGTTTTTCATTTCTTTTTCAATTGATTCCATTTGATTTTTAGCATTGAAGAAATTGTAACGTCCGAAGTAAATAGAGTTTAATTTATCAGGATTATCTTTTTGTAAATCGTTATTCATATTTGCCGAATAACGATTCTTTTCAAATTCAACAGTCTCTTTCATTTTGTCAAGATCCGTAGAAAGTCGATTGTATTCATTCGACAAATCAGATACGTTTTCTTTCACAAATTCAAGTTGACGTTCCTCACTTGAAAGGTACAGTTTCAATCCTGACAAGGCTTTATCTATTTCATCGACTTCGACAGATTCAACTGCATCAAGCATCAACTTCATGACACGTTCACTATCCATTTCAGTGACCTTATCGAAAGAAGAGAATCGGAAAGCAAACTCTTCACGAAGCAATTCAATTTGAAGGTCATTAGCATGACTCACAAACGCTTTTGCTTCTGTATATTCTTCAATCTCATTTTGAAGTGATTCATATTTTTCAGAAAGACTTAAAGCACGTTCAGCATACATTTCCTCGAACGATTCACGATTGAAACCATACTTCATAAGAGTGAGATCATCATCCCCATTTTCATATCGTTTCAAGGCATTATCTAAGACGCTCTTAATCCCGAATATCTCTCTTTCTTGCATCACAAGTGCATCGTTCCAACTGCTTATAGATTTCAATGTTTCCGAAGTTGTTCTGTAATCAACAGAATCAGAATAAGCAATGTTCATCAAACGTGATTCATCAGAAGAAAGACCAGTCTTTTCAAACACTTTACGACGAATATCTTCGAAGTCTACAAGTTCAGCAGCCGGTTGAATATTCTCGATTTCAACTTGCATACTTTCGATACTCTGATTAAGCGTTTCAATCTCAAGATTGAACGCCTTAATGACTTGATTCATTTTTCCGTAATGAGTGACTGGAACATAGTCCATACCAGTCTTTTCAGCTTTTTCTTTAGCTTGTTTTTCAATCGCATACTCACCACGAGTCAATCGTTCTACTGCCTGTTTATCGAGACCTTGTTCTGCATAACTTAAATGTGAAACAGTCTCATTAATTCCATGCTTTTGATAATGTTCGTTGATTTTTTCAGCTAGATTTTTACGCCATTCGATAATTTTAGTTTTACCTGACCATCCAGTTAAATCAACGTTTCGAGATTTCTTATTGCCTTTTTCGTTATAGATGAAATCCCCATTAGCATCTAAGATGTACTCTTTTTTCGTTTTGTTTTGAACCCATTCACCGTTCTCATCGAAAGGACGTACAGTCAACAAAATATGTGCATGTGGATTTTGTTCACGATCTTTATGAATGTTTACATCGGCAACCATACCAGCATCAACAAAGTTTTCTTGAACATATTCCACAAGCAATTCTTTACGTTGTTCGTCCGTCATTTCAATTGGCAACGCCAAAACAACTTCACGCATAACACGAGCATTTACAGCCTTCTCAACACCCTCTGCTTCGTTCCACAAAGTTTGACGATCATGAACCCAATCAGGTGCATGACTTGGAGCAAGAATGAATGAATCAGGACGAACTTCTCTTGTTCTGAATGCTTTTAACTCTTCATCACGTTCACTGAATAACTTTTCTCCTGAAACGTAAGAAGCCTTTGCGACTGCTGATTGTTTTGCTTTTGCTACGTTACGAACATTCATGTGGAACAATGCCATCCTGATTCACTCCTTCCTTTGTTTTTTTGAATTTCTTAATGCGGTAGCGTTAAGACGAGTGGTAACGAGCCATTCCCATGCGGTAGCAGGGGATAACCCTTTCGCTAGAAAGCCCATTTGCACAATGATGAAATCATGGTGCGTAAGTGGGCACTCGCTCACTCCTGACTCTATAATACCACTTGACTTCTTCTTTCTCAATCCTTTACAATAAATTCAACCATACTAGATCAAACATTCGAAAAGCGTATTTTTTAAAAGATTTATAAGTGCAATAAAAATCTATAAAAACCTTATAGATCAAAAGATTAAATACACGCATAGGAGGTTCTAAAGGTGTATTATTTCAAGAACATTAATCCAATACGGTATTTGATCGTTGTTGAAAGTGAGTTAAATGATTTCAAAAAATTAGTTCAAAGCAATAAAGTTGATGAAAACTATCTGTTAAATGAATATCGTAAAATAGACACTTTTTTATACGGTCAGAACAGTTTAAAAATCGAAAATATAGTCCTTAAAAAAATGCGGATTGAATTGTCGAATTGCCTTGAATTAATTAAAAATAGAAAGGGAGTTGTTATCAATGGCTAGAAAAACGGCTACGAAAAGACTTACACAATTACAGTCTCAAATTCTAAAACTGGAGCAAGAAGCAAAGGAATTAGAAACAGAAATTAATATTGAAATTGGTGGTTATCTTGTTAGTAAATTAGGAACAAATGATATTGAGGAACTTAAAAGTAAAATTGATATGTTTGTCGAGTATGACTTGAGCCATACTGACAATAACCATGTGATGAAGAGTGAGGATTCGCCTGCATATTCTACGCAACATAATGGATCATGAGTAAGAAGAAACAAAAAACGCTTGATGAATTGAAGCAAGAATTAAATGCTAAAATTAAAAGGCGTGATAACCTTTTAAAAGAGCAGAACTTTATCGAGAAACACGATAAGCGAAAAGAAAGAACACGACGATTAGTAGAGACTGGTTATCTAGTCGAAAAACATTTTGATCTTTACCATTTAGAAATTAATGAACGTGAAGAAATCTTTGAAATGTTCGCTCCTTTTATCAAGAAAAACCTTCCTAATAAATACAAAAAAAAAGAGTGATACTAGGGTCATTTATGATCCATGTATCACTCTTTTTTGGTTTCAATTAACGCTCTATATCTTGTTGTCTTTGTTGGTTTTTCTCTTGATCTTTCGTCTTTTCAATAGCATCTTGGATGATTTCATCAAGGCTTCTGTCTTTCGTTTCTTCTTTCTTTTCCGGTACAATTTCTTTTAGTTCTACTGCTTCATCTTGAGTTCTTTCATCAATTTCTTGACCGTTCATAAAGCCTTTAAATATCTCTGCAATCTCTTTTACATCATCACTAGAAATCGAATTAATAGGACTTTTACTCAAATCAATTTCATGATTTAAGAAAGTGGCAGCAACCTCTAATTTGCCTTGTTCTTGTTCAATTAGATTACTTAGTAATTGTTCTGTCTGCGGATCAGGAGTAACTTTTTCATTATTTAACTGCTGTGCTTTTTTTAGATTTTCAATGATTTCTTTTGACGCTTCGCTTAATTCAAATGCCTGTTCTTGACGTTGATGATTAGTAACTTCGTCAATTAACTTTATGCCATCCAAAGGATTATCATGAAAGAGTTTAGCCATGTTTTTTATTTGTTCGTTATCCGTATTTTGTTCAATATGCTTCATGGCCGCCTTGAATAACCGATGTGGATCACCCAATAAATCCTCTGTCTTATCACCATTCAATTGTTTCATTGCTTCTAATGCTTCGGCTTGGATTCTTGCTTTTTCTCGTTCTTCTTTAATCTCTTTAATATGATTCTCAATAAACTCTTTTGCCATTTTAGAAAGTTCAAAAAGCGCTTCTAAAATATCATCTTTCGTCGTATCTTGGTTGTGCATTTTCGTATTTCCTCCTTTGTTTTTTTGACTAAAATTAAAGAATTTTCTTATCTTTATTATACCATTTCACTCATTAAAAATGGCGATATAGAGCCATTTATTGACGTGAATTAAAGGGATTAAACTGTATTTTTATGTACTTTAATCTCGCTATTTTCTACGAATAATCTTCTAAATATCTATGAATAAACCCAAAGATTTTTCACAAATGTAGTGAATTTCATTCAGGATCTATAATAAATGATGATGCTGCAACAATTATATCTATCTGGTTTATAAAATATTTCATAATGATTTATTTAAAAGAATTTATAGATTTAGATTTATGGACTAATTTCTTTCTTCCTATTATAAATTTAAAATGACGTTCTATAAATATATATAAATGATATATAAAAACATCATTAAAGATTTGAATTTCTTTCGATTTGTAATTTTAATCAAAAATAAATATCAAAATGATTTATTTATAGTTGTTTTTAGATATTGACTATGTTATGATAGATTCAGGTGGTAAACAAATAAACTTTATGAGGTGAAAGTAATGAAAAAAGTAATCGGTATTGATATTGGAAATGCAAAAACAGAATTGTTTTTTGAGACAAAAGATGGAGAAAAATCAGTAAGACAACCATCAGTAATCTCGTACTTACTTAGATCACCGGACGCTCCTGATCTAACCGAAGAACAGGTAATGTCTTCTTTAATGGATAATCTTTTAGTTACAATTTCTTCTAAGGCAATTAAGAAAAACGGTCTTTATTATGTAGGAAATAGAGCATTGCTGCATCATGGAATGAAGTCGAATATGAACCTTGATCTTGGTGGGAAAACAAATCACGATGTTCCATTAATCACATCATTATCTATGGTAGCTGCTTCTGCGATTAAAGAGCATTATGACCAACACAAAGAACTTCCTGAAAACATGAACATTGAAATTAAAATGGCAACTGCAATTCCGTCTTCTGAATATAGTCAAGCCAATGCGAAACGTCTTGAAGAACGTTTTAAGGAACGTCATACTGTCGTCGTCCACGTTGGCGAAGAGGAAATTTTAACTTCTATTAAGGTTTCGGAATGCAAAGTAACCGAAGAGGGTAAAACTGCTATGTTGGCATTTTATGAATCAGACCCTTCTATCCTTTCTCATTACAATGAACTCTATAACGAAAACAAAGTTCCTTCTGATTTCGATGAAGCGATCTCATTGCATACTGACATTGGAGACGGAACAACTGAACTGACTGTAATTAATGGATTGTCGCCTGTACAGGGTTTAAGTTCAGGAAGTCGTCTCGGTGTAGGTCATGCTTCTATGGACGCTATCAGCCTATTACGAGACACTACAATGAATATCGGTAACGACTTCACACGACAACAACTTCAAGAATGGTTGAAACAAGATTCCGAACGAGGTCAAATTGTTCGAGGTTTCATGGAAGAAGCAATTTATAATCAATCAGTTGCAATCTTAGAAACAATCAAAGCTGCTTATCAAAAACTTGCTTCGTCTAATGTGGATTATCTATTTGTTCATGGCGGTGGCAGCATTACATTCGAGGATCATTTAAAAAATGAAGTGGTTGATTTCGCAAGAGACAATCATACAAAAGTAGTTTGGATTCCTAAAGAATATGCTTCTCAAATGAACAGTCGGGGAACATACTCACTCGCTAAAATGTTATACGAAAAGAAATAATTTAAAGTATTCCAAATCATCTATAAGATGGTTTGGAATACTTTCATTCATGAAAGGAAGGGTTTGAAGGTGAAAACTCGGACTAAGATTTTTATCAATATCGAATCACCCAAAAATAGCAAATCCGAAGTCCAAGAAATTAACCAGTGGCTTCACGTACAAAGTAAAAAAACAAATATAGTATCCTTAATTCATTATTGTATCGCTCGATTCGGTCAGGTCGATCTTATCTCCGACGATGGATTGAAAAATTCATACGAACCTTCAATTTCCGATAAACTATTCCAGTCTGCAATTGCTATTCCTGAAAACAAGGATTTCGGAGATATGACGTTAAGAGAAAATCTTTACGTTCGTTATGACACACGATCTGCAAAAGAAATTGAAGAAATCAATAAATGGATTGATGTACAGTCTTATATAGGAATTAGTATCAAACTTGCTATTCGATTCTTTATTAATAGATTTGGTTATCGTGATATTGAAGATTTACAGGTCAGTAAGTGGCTATACATCGGTCTCCATTTTGACAAACTCGTTGAAAAGGGAATCTTAAATGAAGAACAGGCATCCTTCTTATACCTTGCCAATTCTTCTACTGGCGCTTTGAAAACAAGTCCGTCAATGGACTTTAACATTCAATCAAACAAAGAAATTAAAGACAATGATATTTCTACTTCTTCACCTTTAGTTGAAACGACTTCTTCACCTGTCGAAACTTCTACCGAACGTTCCGACGCATCATCTGAAACCAAACAATCTAATTCTTCACCTTCTATAAAAGAAGAAAAAGAAGAAACGAGCAGCAGCATCAGTAAGAAAAAAGTGGATCTCTCCACGTTTTAAGACACTCATTAGCTTGAGTGTCTTTTTTTGTGTTTAAGTCTGTATTATAAATACAAAAGATATGTATTATAAATACAAATGAAATGTATTCAATCTACAAAATTAATGTATTTAAAATACAGGTCAATATGTATAATAAATACAAATTTTTATGTATTTCAAATACATATAGTGATACAATAAATCCGTATCATATAGCGATTTAAGGAAGGGGTTGAAAACATGAATCCATTTACAAATGTCACAAAATTCGTTACAAAAACTACTAGTTCTGTATCGAACCTTGCTATTGCTGTTCTTATTGTAGGTTTTATGGTTGCCGGTTTTATGGTTTGGAACGGTAGTGAAGAAAACGTACCACGTTTCAAAAAAATGCTGTTTTGGACTGGAGCAGGTGTAGCTGTTGTCGTACTTGCTAAAGTTATCGTCGGTTGGATCAAAGCAGGAGTAGCATAAATTAAAAGAGAGGGGCATTTTCATGGGGCGATATTCTGAAAAGAATGAGCCATATCATGATGATCTCAAGGTACATTTACCTGTTCCCATCGACTCTCGTAAATATTTAGTGGGGCGGATCGCATTTGTCGATGTATTTATTGCATCGCCATTTGTCTTGATTACCGCCCTTTTTTTATTCGGTCTTTGGAAATTAGGTTTATGGAATAACTTCGTAGCTGTTCTACTTTGTGTTCCTGCCGGTGTCGTCGTGATTGCTCAAACAACAAAACATAAGGTCAGAAAAGAAATTTCATTTATTCAGTACGGTGTCATTTGGAAGTATCTATTTAAGAAGCGTGAAAAGGTATTTGTAAAACGGAAAGGAACGATGGATATGTCTGATACTCAAGATGCTCGTCGTGTCATAGGGGTGAAAGGAACGTTTGCTGATTGTTATGAGACTTCAAAAAACCTTGTACGAGTTTTTGAAACTTCAAGCGTCAACTTATCACTCTCAAATAAGCAGGAAAAAAGAAGTAGCTTAGAATCATTTAAAGTTTTCTTAACTTCTAGTGACTTCTACACTCGCCTTCAAATTTGCAAGATTGCTCAACCAATCAACTTAGAACGACACTTAATCAATTTCAACAATGAACGTGCTAAGTCTATGTCAAAGATCAATGAATTGAATCCAGTCGCATCACAAGCTGTCGAAATGTTAGCCAAAAGCTATCAAAAAGAAATTCATAACATCTCAAAAAATAGAGATTTAGTCACTCGGAAAAACTATTTGATTCTTTCACAACCCATCAAAGGAGATCGTGAAAGAGCATTGGAGATTTTGGATGGTAATAGTAAGTTGCTCATGTCAAAACTTTCCGGAATGATTTTTGAACAAACAACGCTTCAAGTAAAACAATTGAACAACGAAGAATTAACGCTGCTGCTTCACACTTGCGTTGATTTTGATAGTTCGGTGTCAGTCGGTCAACACATCCTCAAACGAACGGACTCTTATTCAGAAGTCACGATGGACGAAGAAACGGCTCGTCAATTGGCAACAAGCATCCTAAAACAACTTGATGGAACAATACAATAAAGGAGTGTAATTCATGGGATTATTTGATTTCTTGTCAAAAAAGAACGCAAAAAAAGAGCAAGAAGAATTTGCATCCAGTATCCACGAATACGATGCAAATTTACTCTCACCTTTAACACCTGACTATATCGAAGAAAAAGAAAACTACGTGCAATTAGGTGCGAACTTTACTCGTACCTTGATGCTAATGGACTTTAATACGATTATTTCACAAGAAGATATTCAAGAATGGTCGGAGATTTCAGACAACGTATCTATTTCCTACCACATCGAAAAAATGTCGAGTACAGAAGTTCGACAAAACCTATCAAAAGCGATTAAACAAGCACGACTGAAACAAGTTGATGAACGACTAGACGATGCGACGAAAATCGAAGCAGAAGTACAGATGAACGATGCGTCGCGAGTCATTCGAGAATTGTCATCTGGTTCAGAAATGATGTTCAACCTTCATGTCCTGTTCCATTTGAACGCTCCTACATTAAAAGAGTTGGATCGCTTAACTCAAAAAATCAAATCACTCATTGGTGGTACGGCAACGGCATACGCTCCCAATGTACGGGCAATGGACGCTTTTCAATCCTTCTTGCCGATTGGCGAACTTAAAGTCGCTGAACTAACCTCTAGGTTAGTAAACTCCCAAGCCTTATCATTCTTCTTCCCGTTCCATGAGAATGAAATGTTCCAAGAATCCGGTATGTTCTTCGGAATCAATGAGAAAACTAAAAACATCGTCCTTGTTGACCCTGAACAATTACTGAACAAGCATAAATTTTATATCGGTGTTTCAGGTGTCGGGAAATCGACTTCTTTATTCGCTGACATGATGAAAGAGTACATGATGGGTACGAAGATTCAAGTCAATGATCCGAAGGGTGAATTTGGTTCTGTTTTCGAAGTCTTAGGAGGGCAATGGGTTCGCTTCTCAATGCAAGAAGGTGGAAGTCGTATCAATCCCTTTGATTTACCGAAACAAGCCTATGGAGACCTTATTGACGATGATGTGAAGCAAGACCAACCATCATCAAGTGCCATCAATCCCATTTACGATAAGATACCTCAACTGCTCGTTATGTTTAAGCTAATGTACCCTGAACTTCAAGCTATCGAAGAAAGCGTTTTGTCCGGCCTGATCGAAGAAACTTACAGAGATAAAGGAATCAGTCGTGAAACGGACTTCTCTAAACTAGAATCACATGACTATCCGACATTCGAGGATTTCGGGAAAGTGCTGCAACGGACGAAAATAGACAATCCTGATATTTACGCTCATGTTCGTACATTCCATCATGCAATTGAAGTCTTCATTTCAGGCATATACAGCAATGTCTTTAATGGTCACACCAATGTAAATATTCATAGTAACTTAGTCGCTTATGACTCTCTTGTTTTCCAACAAAACGAAACCGTCCAACGGATCTTGTACTACAACATCATGAGTCACATCACGTATCAAGCCATCAATGGAGATAAATCACCGATGCGTGTTGTCTTTGATGAAGCACACGTTATCGCTGACCCTAAAATCCCAATCGCAATGCAGCAACTTTACTACATGATGAAAGTCCTACGGTCATTTAACGTCGGTGTATCTTGTGCCACTCAATCAATCAAGGACTTCTTTAGTGCAAAAGATGACAAACGAAACTATGGTGAAGCCGTCATTAACCAAGCTGTTCAAAGAATGTACCTACCTATGATGGAGATTGAAATTTCATTCTTAGAAAATGAACTATCGCACCGTTTTTCGGAAAAAGAAAAAAGCATCCTAACCGTTCGAGAAGCCGATAAACGCTCGCAAGCCGGAAAAGGCATCCTCTTTATCGGTTCTAAGAAAATCCATACGGCAGTTCGGCTCACACCAATGGAAGCCGATTTGTGGTTCAAAAAGAAAAAACTTCATGAGATCGTCGTCTAATCTAAGGGGGAACTTCAATGGATGACAATAAAAAACGTTCTCCCCAACTTCCGATTTTCGGGCTATTCTCCCTCAAAGCGATTGTAATAATCCTTGCTGTAATGGCTTTAATTTCTTTTCTGACGTTACTTTCATCGTTTGGTGAAAAGGACAGACAAGATAATGAAACGGGTGACGGTGGAGCGATTGCGATGTGTCAGGAAAAAGGAAAATTTAATCGGAAAGTCTTCGATGCTAATTTCAAAAATGCTGGAGCATTTTCAGGGAAGGCTCAAGCCTTCGTTGATGCTGCCAAGAAGAATAAGATTGATCCAGTCTTAATGAGTGCTATTGCTTTTCATGAGACAGGGAACGGTTCATCTAAGATGGTCGTAGATCGAAATAACCCTGGTGGGCTTTACAACTCTTCTACTAAGTCATTTTTTGTGTTTTCTAGTTTAGAAGAAGGACTCGATTTCATGGCGCACAACCTTTATAAAAATTATATGTCACAAGGCTTATATACAGTCGAACAGGTTGGCAATAAATATGCTCCACTAGGCGTAGAGAACGATCCAAATAATATGAACGCTCACTGGATTCCGAACATCACGAAACGAGTTACTGAGTTTGGTGGTCTGACGATGAAGTGTGAAAGCGTCGGATTTGAGTCAGGAGTTGTCAGTCCAGTCAAAGCACCTTTTAGTATCACTTCTCGATACGGGGTACGTCCTAACCCGACAGGAGCGAATACAGGAGCAGGGAACAGTGCCTATGACTTCCATACGGGAATTGACTTTAAGTGTTATGCAAATGACCCTATATACAGTGTTTTGGATGGAAAAGTTATTCTCGCTCAATGGCATGGTCTGTATGGGAACTATGTCAAAATTCAACATGGTGACAAAGTGACACTGTATGCTCACATGACAAAATCCATCGTCAAAGTCGGACAGTCCATTAAAAAAGGAAAACAAATCGGTATGTGTGGCACGACTGGTAACAGTACGGGAACACACCTTCATTTTGAGGTATTTACTGGTGGAGGAACGACTAGAATAGATCCTTATCCATACTTCGAAAACAAAAAGGAGACAAAATGAAAAAGCTAACCACTTATCTAGGCATCTTTCTTTTAGTGCTAGGATTGACTCTCGCTTTTTTCCATGAACGAGACCAACGAATTTCCTTCGAATCCTCGACACTTGAATGGAAAGACAAGGCTCTAAAATACAAAGTCATCCCTGTATATGATGAACTAGCAAATGAATTTGTATTAGCTTTTAATGGCGGAGAAGGAAAACACGCTAAGATGCTTACTGGTGAAGCATTACGTGACTACAAAAGTGCTTTAAAGAAAACTGCTGATTATGACGAAGAACATAGTCAGCATAGCGATTTAGATACGACACTTAACGAAACGAACATTCTTATGACTCAAAGTGAAATTGATGAAAATGACAACTACCATTCAAAAATCATGTACGAAATTGATTTCGATAGTCCTGCCGATAGTGAAGAACAAGGAGTCATCGACAAACGGATTGTGACTATGATTATGGAGATTGATTGGAAGAAAAACAAAGTGGATCGGTACGAAGTAAGTTGGTTTAACGATACTCTCGGATTAAAAGACGAGAAGGTGAAGAAGTGAAAAAAATCATTCGTTCGTTTAGTCAGTTCTATTCCTTCGTTCATAAACAGCAGGATAAATATCTAACTAAAGTGACAAATAACTTCATCGAGAACTATGAAATTACTTTTAAAGAAGAACCATCTTCGAAAGAAATAAAACGTTTCCGACAAGATCATATCCTGAAAATCGGTTTGATTTGGTTCGCTATCGGTACAGTATTGTTCTTTTTCTTATAAAAAGGGAGGGTAATCAGTGAATATGAAAAAGATTTTGAGTACCTTATTAATCTTTTTCTTAGTGTTCAATGCAACGTCTGCTTTTGCAAAAGAAGGCGATTTCTACAAAAAACACAAGAAAAAATTCGATGATGCGTCTTATCTTTCGGAAGACTACATTGACGATATTGTTAAAAAATACGACAGCAAAACAAATGATTTCAATTGTGGAACGTTCAGTTTCACTTGCTACTCGGTATCGTCCTATTATCAAATGGGATTGGCAGCCACTAACTTTACCTACGGATTAATGAAATACATCGTCAAAGACCCTGACGACATTATCAAGGATAAAGGAATAACCCGATTCAAAGGGTATCTCACAAGCCTTGCATGGTCACTCTTACCAATGTTCTTGATTTGGCACATCCTAGTGATGGCTATGCGTCGCATGGGTGATCCTGACGATTATCAGCAGGCCATGAATCAGAAGATGGTCGGTGTCTTTGCAGGAGCGTCGATGTTAGCCCTCTACAAACCGATGTTCGATTTAATTCTTTCGACACAAACAGATATGTTAAACGGGATTTTGGACGGTGGATTAAGTCAGGATGCCTTGAAATTGACTCTATTCTTATGGTCTCCACAATTTTCATTTATCATCGTAATTTTCGTTTTCCTATGTATCATTGTTTTCGGATTAGCAATGCTTTATCGCTTCGTGTCACTAGCGTTCATGTTCATGGTCGGACCCTTAGCAATCGCAACGATTTTAAATGATGAATTCAATTATTTCAGTGTTTGGTTGAAATTTGTTGTGAACAACGTTGTGACGTTCACATTGCAAGCTATCGCTTATGTCATGTGTATTCAAGCCTTGACGGGAGAAAATGGTTACGTCAGTAGTTTCCCTGACTCAATGGAGCCGATTATGGCTATGTCGATAGTATTAGTCTTGACGTTCTTCTCACTCACAATTCCATTCATCTTAGGCAATCTCGGAAGTAGTTCAGGTGTTGGTAAAACACTCGGTCGTGCTTCACGATTAGTAATGAAAAAATGATAAATAAAGGAGCATCACACGATGGGTATTACGAAAACATTTAACAAGTACGGTAATCTTGAAATCGGTGGGGATATGGTTAAATACCGTCTCTCCACTGAATTACATCATACGGAAAACCCTACTGAAATTAATCGAAGCATCAAACGAATTATTCATGAACATCCAGTAGGAAAATATCTAATCGAACCATCCAGTGTTGAAAACGGTGGACGTTATACCTTTATCAATTATGATTTATCAAACTATCTATCCATTGACCGATTACGTGAAATTCATTTTGAAGATAAATTGAATTACTACCATTCGTTGATTGATATTGGTCTTGAGGTCGAAAAAGAATCATTGAAAATCGTTTGGGATCGGATGAATTTTGCCGTTGACGACATTGAAGAAAGTATTAAAGTAATGCTTTTTGAAACGGATCAAGTGAAAGTATTTGAGACAGATAACGAAACAACGTTCAACCATGTTAGGGATTTGATTGTTACTTCTTTAACGACTTTGAATGAAGTGAACGGACTTCCGAAACGAATCAATTTTATCTATGATACAGATGAAAATAGCATCAAGTTTGTTCAAGAAATGTTTTCTTTAAACAGTCTGACGGATCTTCGTATGTTACTCGATACATTCGCACTTGATTACGAGGATGAAGAAGAAAAAAATGAAGAAATAGTCGAAGAAGAAAGTCCAAAAAAGAGTATCTTTAAGAAAAAAGAATCGACACCAAAAAGTGAAAATACTCCTAAAAAGAAAAAAGAAAAAAGAACTAAACCAGTACCTAAAAAGGCTCAATCTTTTTCGTCAAATAAGTCCAAAAAGAAATCAAAATTAGATAATAAAACAAAAATTATGATTGGTGTAATGATTCTTTCTTTAGTATTACTCGGAATAAACCAAGTAATTTTCAGTTCAGATGCTTCTAAAAATAATGAGGATACGCCTGCAATCGGAACTAATAAATTAGCCACTTCAACATATTTTAAAGATTCCAATACCCAAGCTATTCAAAAATCCATTGTTCGCGCATATAGACTAACCTATAATCAAAACTATGAAGACGCCTATAAAACACTTCTTCCGGTCAATAAAAGAGATTTAGCCTTCACTGATTTACCAATGGTGATCGAAGTTTATCACTCTCAAAATCAGTTGGCTGCTCTTTTAGATGAAGCACCGATTCAAGATGTTGCAAACGAAGTCATCACTTATTTAATCAAAAAAGATGAATTGGACGAACTACCTTCTATTGCTAAAACGATGGAAACGCAAAATCCTTATATCGACTTTGAGACTGCGTATCTCGAAAATGATTATAAAAAAGTTATATCATTGATGGATGAAGTAGATATTAATGGTCGAAAAGAAGGACAGATCGTTGATGCTTATATTCAATTAAATCGTTTTGACGATGCGAATAAATTTGCTCAAAAGGTAGGCAATCCAGATTTGATTAAACAGATTGAGGGGTCTAATAAATACTAAGGAGAACGGTTTTATGAAACGAATGGAAATCAGAATCGTATCACCTGAAGGAAGAGTAACCATCCCACCCGAATATTTGGATGCCTTTAATCTCAAACCGAAGGATAAAGTAGAGGTTACGTTAGCCCCCACACACATCAGGATTCAGAAACATCAAGAGAAAAATGTCTGTGTTGTCACTGGAAAGCTATCACAAAAAGGTCAAATGGTCGGAGAAGCGTTTATCTCCAACGAAGGACTGAAAATGATTCAAGAACAACTGGAACACCTAAAACGGGAATAAGAAAAGGCAATTGTTTCTAAACAATGCCTTTTCTTTTTTTGTATTCAATTTTTATCAATTAAATCGAAGTCATGATTTTGTACTCTGTTAACCAATCATTCGCATCTCTTTTGATACAGTCTTCTAAACTATCGTAAGTTTGATGGCTGCATGGTACGCGATTTTTAAAAAATGTTCGTTGGATCTTACCAACTTCTTGTGCTGAATGAGTCACCATGATAAAGTCTTGATTGCTTTTATGAAGAAGCATCAATGAGTCATTCGCCCAAAAAACATTTTTTAATTTTTGTTCAAATGCCATCATCGCTTCATCACGCATTGTTACATAACTCATTTCAAAAAGTAGTTCGTATGCTTCTTTTCCCATGATGCTTTCGTGTTCCAGTAAGTATGTATCGAGACTATTCATGATTGTTCCTCCATTTTTTTCGTTCCTTCGGACAGCTTGCCCGAAAGGGTGAATTTTTGCCGTTTTGACACGTAGCACGAGACACCCTTTGCAAGAGAGCCGTCAAGGGTTTCAGCAGTCCATTTATTTCTCGTCCATGTCCTTTTATGGACGGTTCAGAAAAAAATTGCTGCCCCTTGACGGGGAACGCCCCGACGAGATGAAAACAGGGAAAAGAAGCGAAGCAGATGCTTACCCTGGTTGAATCCCGTCGGGGTCAAAGAGGTGTATCGTCCGAAGGGAAAAACGGAAAAAATGACCTTCGCATCCGGTTCACCGGATGCTTCCTCGCTTGCTCTAGCAAGCCCACGAACTTGTCTTGAAGGGGTTTATGTATCTGACGCTCCGAACGCTCCGTCAAGAAGCGAGCAGGAACGTACAGACTGACATATCTCTGATATGTAGAGGATCGAGCCACAACACGTTTCACCGTTGGGCCTGTCCTCGTCAGGCTGTCGTTATCGGGCGTTTCAGGGGCGTTGCGGTGGATTGTAGTCTCTTGGCTTGTCAAAGCCTTAGAGACTGCTCCATGAGCCATAAAACGCTATTTCTTTCGTTTTTCAGTCTTGAAAGATTTTAAATGCTAAATCCTCGATATTAAAAAAACGCTTCTCTTTATCGCTCATATGAACTTCGAAGTAAAGCCATGCGAAAAATTCAATGAGTTCTGCTTGCTTAAAATGTAGAATTGATTCCCACTTTTTCATGTCGTCAATGACTGAACCGGTGAACGTGTTTGAATTGTTATAATTCCGATTTCCCTCATAATTTGGTGGAACGATCTTGTAGTCATTTTCATGCAAACTTTCGAGTGCAGCACAACCAAATTCAAAAATTGTTTGCCAACTAATATTTCTACGATTTGCTTGTACCTTAGACGTTTCACGAAGATATGTGTAAGGAACTCGATAAACCGTTCTAATTTTAAAACCGAATACAAACGAGCGACTAGTTTCTAAAGCCATCATAATATCTCTCCCT
Organism: Exiguobacterium sp. GL_137; assembly: GCF_057834585.1. Taxonomy (NCBI): domain Bacteria; kingdom Bacillati; phylum Bacillota; class Bacilli; order Caryophanales; genus Exiguobacterium; species Exiguobacterium sp. GL_137. The sequence goes on along the minus strand of NZ_JBYQMM010000002.1, from coordinate 43,208 downwards.
TCACACCTTTCTTCGTAAGCGACAAAGCCGTTCTGACAAGCTATTGCCTTTCCCTAAGTCGATGGCGTAATAGTCATCCCCACTGTGTTCAATACGTGTTAAAATCCATTCTTCATCATCCATGATCTCGCAAATTGTTCCTGACGTTATTTCATAATCCTCAACAGAATATCGACCGTTCGATTGCTTCACCATAAGACCTTTATGTGTTACTGGTCTCTCTAAATAACTAATATCTCGTTGAATTTCATGTAAATTATTTAGGATTGATTGAACATTGTGTCTCATAAAACTTTCATCCTGAATATCATCCACATCTATGAATTGGATGTTTTCAAAATCTTCGTTTTCAGCATCCACTTTTAATAATTGGAACGCTTCTTGAATATCTTTTTTTAATTTTTTTAGAACGACGAATGTGTCTATTGACTGTTTACTGGTCAAATTAAACTTCCTCCTTTTTAATCGTTTGTAATTTATTACCTAGATACTATCTTCTGTAAATATTACACTATTCCCTTTGTTAGTTTTGATGAACTTCTCTCAATCGAATCGTACATTTAACATTCAAAGCGTTTACCTTACGTCCGAAACACGTAAAATAATACGTCGAACCATCATGAGCAATCCATGTCTTCAACCAGTTAGTTTCTCCGTCCATTTGGATCTCTAACGGTTGGTCTTCTTTAATCAAATGTCCGTTCACACTTATCTTTCTATTTACACTCGATCCTTGCAATGTACCTTCCGTAAGATAAGGACTTTCCAAGTACAGAATATCGTTTCGTACATCATCTAAGTGCATCAAGATAGCTTCAATTTCCTCAAACAAGAACTCTTCATTATTGTCTATCGTTTCTGTTTCATGTGCTTTATCAGTAGTCACTGTACTTGTCAGTTTCAAATCAATGTTCTCTCTAAGTTCAGATAATTTATGCAGCATATCCAAAGGATTAAAAGTATTAGGAATATCGTTCATTTTTGTTTACTCCCTTCTCTTGTAGATGATAGGTATTGCTTTCACTTTTTAAGGTCGTGTAGTCATTAGCGTCTTGCCATATATATATCAATCCTGACAAGAGAAACAGACCTAAAACCAAAAGCAAAACCCTAGAGTAATCCTTCATCGTAAGCACTTCCTTTCTCTTGATCTAATCCATAAACTACCGCACTTATTCCGGCTTTTAAGCCGTCATTTCGTTTGCTGATTTCTACGAGTGGATGCTTGCAAGCAAGCGATCCCCTCTCGAAATACACTTTCTCGGCTGTCATTAATTATCCGTCTCATGTCAGGTGTAGATGATTATTTCATGTACCACATATCAGATAAGCTGTTCGAAGTTCGGGGTACGGTGTCCTAAGTGTATTGGCAATTGACATATTAAAATCGTTGTTCAAGAATCCCCCCTTTCAATGCTCATTAAATCAATATAGGTCATGTATGAGATTCCCAAAGGTCGGGGTACGGTTCCTAAGTGTATTGGCAATTGACACATTAAATCTGAACGTATGTTTTTAAAGTTTTTTGTCGCTTCGACACGATAAACCATGCTTGTTGGTGCGCTCTGTATGCTCTTTTTAGCGTCTGCAAGGAGTTGGATGAAGTCTTGTGTACGGAAGATTACAAACCCTGCTGTACGCCCTTTAACGACGTTTCCGTTGGCATCACGTTTCTTTTGAATAATGAATTTCGATTTAGGAACTTGCTTAAAAGCACGAGTCACACTTTTGACTTGTGTTTTCGATTCATTTAATTCTTTCGCGAGTTGAGAAGCACTAATAGACAGACTTTCTCCCTCCCCAACGGGCAACCTTTTTTCAAGGTGTTCAATCGTGCGATCAACCAATTCTTCTGTTTTTTCGTAAGACCGTTCCTCTTTTGTTTTTTTATGTTTGTAAAAACCACGCAACTTCGGACGAACGCCACATAACATTTCAACTTTGTCGGCCGATACAAAATATTCACGCTTAAATGCACTTTTAACGGTCTTATTCAAGCGACGGACACCTAAAGGTTGTTCCGTCTCTTGATTACGCTTGAGAAGCAATTCAAGAGCGTCCTCAACGTCGTAACCGTCTTGCTTCGCCATGACACTTAACTGGAAAAGAACTTCGTTACGAGATCCCTTTTCGTTCGTATTCCATAAAGCACGTCCGGCTTCACTCGCTAACCATTTACCATTCGTGAATGATTTTCCACGCTTAACACCTAGTTCGCTAAACCATTCAATTGCTTCAACTTTCGTCCACGCATTTTCTTTTTCGAAGTACATAATTGTTTCTTCTCTTGGAAAACGAGACCATCCAAAAAGACCATTGTTCATGTCGATTTGTAACCCTTGTTCTGCAAGTAATGTACGAATTGCTTCACCAATAGCTTTACCGTATGCGATTGCTTTTTCAGAACCATACCACGCTTCATTTTCATCATAGACCACAAAGAATTGAACACCTTTTGGAGTCTGTAAAATCAATGATGGCTTGCATGGTATTCCTGCCATTTCAAAGGCAAACAAGACTTGTTGAACAGAAGTCTTTTGGTCAATATCGAATCCATAAGTACGGACACGACGGAGATTTTCGTCTGCAATATCTGATGGTTTTACTGCTTTGTAATATGTATTCGGAGTCCAGTGAGTTACACCGTTAAAAGATGCTTCGTGATAGTGTAAAATGCCGTTAAGACTACGTGCTACGTTCTGACCATTAAGCGATTCATTTCCGATAGCTTCTTTGCTATATGCGACTCGAACAGCACCTTGAGTTTTTAAGACATAATCACATTTGTCTTTGATGCTTTTAGGCACATCGTTTGCATATGCTTCGTACAAACCTTGTCCTTGTCCGATGATGAAATTCACGACTTGGCGTTCTAATTCGGCTGCTAATCTATGTGTCTTTTTATGTAAGTTGAACATGATCTGTACCTCATTTCTAAATGATTTTTGGAAACAAAAATGGATCTCGTAATTCTGCAAAAGAGCAGGACTACAAGATCCAAAGAATGTACTTATCCATAAACCTTTCTTTGTCGAAAAATGTCGATTCTGCTTGAAAACAGAATTTTTTTTCGTAAGAAATGTTTGCAATCATATAGAAATGTGGTAACTTATTAATAAGCGAGCGATAAAAACTCTGCAAAAGTTTTTGTTACTCATTATTAAAAGCACACAGAAGTGTCTATATGTTTGGAAAGGGATAAGTGGAGGATTCTCTGGCGGGAGTGGTCCACTTCTCTTTTTTTTGTCTTTTTTCAGACAAACTAGTTCAAACTACTATCAACGTCATAGGCAATATGCCTTATTAAGTCTTTGCTGTCAGAAACTGACTAGGACTATCTTACAACACTTTGAGAAAATTTTCCTCAAAAATCAGGTAAATGAATTGATGGACTTTTCGTTACCATAATATATAAGAATAATCGTTTTTTTAATTCTTCTTACGTTTTGGTGTCTTTTTCTCTTCTTCGATGAATTTAGAAATCGTGCTGCCTTTCCAAAACTTAACGGAATCAATGATAAGGTCAGGTTGGGGAAGAGTCGATTTTTTCGCTAGGTAACTCCAAAACATAGTTGGTACAAATTTTGTATTTGGAATTTCTTCTTGAATCCGTCGTACAAAAGTATTGCCCTTGAAGTACATTTCTTCATCCATCGCTTCATGATCTATCGGAATAAACATATTAGCGTTATATAGTTTCCCTGTAACTTCTTCATAAAATACTTTTAATACCTTGAGGAAAAATTCAAGACCTTCATCTTCCAAATCTTTTTGGACGCTCGATAATAAAAAATCATGTCTATTTGGATTCGAAAAGAATATACTTAGTTGATAGAACACTAACTCTTCATCGTTCATTTCTAAAGAAAACGGCGGATTTGCCATTGCCTTTTCGATGATTGGATAGCGTTGATAAATCAACTTCAACGCATTATTCATAAAGTTTCTCCCCTTACACTTCTATTACTATTACTATTATAACATTCCCCATCGAATTAATATATGAAAAATAAAATAAAATAATACTTACAACTCCATATATGTTATAATAGAAGAAATAAATGTATTTAATTCTAGTAACTAGATGGAAAGAGGTGTATGTAATGAAATATTTTGGTGCAATTAAACGATTTGTCATTTATCCGATCATCGTCGGTTCTATTTTGCATTACCTGTTATCAGGAATGGCAGAAATGACACCGGATAACATTGATTTTCCGGTTATCACTTACTACGCTAAATTGTTTGGATTCCTTCACTTGTCCGAATCAAGCATTACTGCCCTCTCCTTCTACTTCTTAGGATATGGCTTTGGCTTGCTTTCAACGTTCTTGAGCGTTACTAAACTACGGAAAGGGATCTTCTTCTCTATCTTCCTTTGGGTAGCGAAGGTAGCTCTCATCATCGTTAACAGCATCATCCTACCTTTCGTCTTCGCAATCGACTTGTTGATCTTCGTTATTCGAATGGCTGCTCCTAAACGCAAAAAAAGTCCAGCACCCGTAGAACCGATTTACTACGAAGAAAAGAACGCCCTCTAATCTCAAGATTAGAAGGCGTTTTTATTTGTCTTGAAGGGATTTTAATTACTGGTCATGAAACTCGCTTTCCAGTTCATGAGCCTGTTCGTCCATGAGTTGTTTGTGTTCCTGCTCTTTCTCCAACAAGTCCATAAAATGATAAGCTAATTGATCGAGATTTTTAAAAATTTCTGTGTAGATTTCTTTCAAGTTTTCCAAGTCAATCACTACATTGTCCAACTCTTCTACATAAAATTGTGGAGAACTTGTTCCTGACGTATATCTAGGAAAAGTAATGTCTTTTGTTTTTGAATAGAGTTCAGTGATGTATTCATTTAGTCGATGATTCAAAGCGTTAAATTCTTGTTTATTAGAATTTGGGTGATATTCATTTTCTAATTCCATCATCTTTTTATAATGCTTATTTAGTTCATGATTAAATAAGAATGTGTTTCCTTTTTGAGTTTCATCTTTTTTCAAAAGTCGATTTAGAGACCAACAAATATTTTTCAAATACACTTCCATACTGTGGTTGGCACTAAACAAAATTGGGAAAATCCATGCGTCTGCTCTATTGTCATAATTCGTTTCAAGAAGACTATCTAGCATAGCCATTGTTGTTTCCTTATATCCCTCGGCAATGACTATCATATTCGAAAGATCGTCACCCTTACGAGTACGCCAATTCAAAAAAGCATTCTTTCTAAAATCAGGATTATCAGAAAATACATTATTCATTATTTTTCCCCCTCTTTTTCGTTTCGTTTTTGTTCTAACCGTTTTTGATTATGACGATGAAATGCCGTTTTCCCTATGGATAAGATACTGCAAATATCTTTGACCGACACATTAGAATCATACATCATAAACGCTCGGTCTAGGGTCTCTTGAGGAATTGGTTTACGTCCACCTACTCGGCCTCTTGCTCTAGCAGCCTTTAATCCTGCCTGTGTACGCTCTATTAAGAGGTCGTGTTCCATCTTTGCTAATCCTGCTAGGATCGTGAACAACAAGCGTCCAGTAGGCGTTGTCGTGTCTATATCCATCGTTAGAATTTGAAGACCGATTCCTCTATCCTCCAAATCCTCTGCCAATCTCATGAGTTCCTTGACGTTTCTCCCTAGCCGGTCTAATTTCCATACAACGAGTACATCATCAGGACGTAAATATTCTAAACATTTTTCAAATTCAGGACGCTTCACTTTCGCCCTACCACTCACTTTCTCTTGAAACACACGCTCGCACCCTGCTTCGCTTAGTGCATCAATTTGAAGATCCAGGGATTGATCTACCGTCGAAACTCGCGCATAACCGATTCTTGCCATCTTGTTTCACCTCTTTAATATGGTCGCAAAATACCGTACCATACTTCATAATTGGTTTTAAATTAAGGTTTTTATTATCGGTACTCAACTTCCTCTTTTCCACATTCACTACACGTTACGTGGATACTCTGATAGCCTCCATCGACAAAGAAAGAACAATCTTCTTCTTTGTGACCACATTCATCACACTCAAATTTCACTGTAATCATGGTTTCACACCCTTTCAAATCAAACTTTTATCGGTTAATCCTCATCTTCCTCATCTTCTTCATAAGGAACACTGACAAATTCAATATTCAGGCTGACATCGTTTCTTTTAGAACACTTAGGACATTTAACAATTTTCGATTCAACCGAATAATTCAGTGCATCCCTTCCATCAAAGTCATGACCACAATAAACGCATTTGATGTAATCTACTTCGACTGTTTCTTGGAACATTGGTTTCTTATTTCGCTTCATTTCATCATCTCCCTATAAAATTTACTTTTTAACCTCAAGCTAAAATCAAACTACTACTGGATCAATTGTCCTTCCATATCGTCCATACAATGCACATCTCCACGAATAACCCTACATTTATCATCAAAGTCTATTTCGTATTCTCTTGGACAATCAGCACATTTTAAACGAGGATTCATATCGCGTTTTTCATAATAACTGTCTGATTTCAGGTGAAAATCTCCGTTTTTTTTTATCTTTGTGATATTCCCATGTAAGGATTGTGTATATACATTTAATTCACTTCCACATTCACACTTCGGTTTCTCGTATGCCATTGTGTTTACCTCCCGAAAAATTTAATACTTTTGATTGTTGCATAAATATTTCTTACACTTTATTCATACAAATTTAGAAAATGGTTTTTTTGATGAACTGCCCTTCGTAATTCCAATTTTGTTCTTCAAAGAATTCTTCTGTATTTTTAGTTCTCCCTCTTTTGAATAAATTATAAATTTCCGGACGAATAGCTAAGATCCTACTTCCTTCTTGAGGATCGCTACTTTGCCAGTGACCTCCGCCTATTGATTCTTCCATGTCTGCTAAGTTTTCAATCAGTTCAACATCAGTCATAGACTCCACTAGGATTACATGTTCTGCTACTTCTTTAAGCGTCATTTCCGGTGTCGTCAATCTTTGAACATAATCATTTATATGCCATTCCATTACACTTATTTGAATTAAAGCTCGTTCTGTATCAGTGAGAAAAAAATACTCTTTACTAATAGGATTCATACTATATTCAAATTTCATATCTCATTTCCCCTTCACAAAATAATATGCTAGTTCAATAATCCTCTCTCTTTCATCTTCTTAAATTTCATGAAAAATAATTTGCTTTACTGCTTTGAAATCAAAAGTTAAATCGTCTTGAATTGTTTTAATGTTTACTGGCTGCATCCATGCTGCTCTTGCTGTATCAGATAAGCCAAATAGAATTTTCGCACTAAAAGCTATCGACTCAACAATAAATCCTTTCATATCATCAGCAGGATCAATTTCAATGCCGATTTCTTCCTCTGCAAATTCATAGTAGGACTGAATTTCTTTTTTCCATGACTCTGCCTTATCAATCCAATTTTCGATGACAAGATTTTCCTCCAAATATTGACTAACCTTTAATCCTAAGTCATGCCCTGTATGAATACCTTGTATATTTTTCAATGCGTTAATCGTTTGATTTACACAAAATTCTGTATATGTATATTTCATTATAAAAACCTCCGTTGATTTATCTTATAAAACAGAAAAAGAGTTCCCTTAACGTATTTATTATACCATAAAAGAACTTTGATAAGTGGACGAGTTTACGAACTTTTATTAATTTAACGAAAACGTTGATATACCTATGTTTTTTCCAAAAATGAAAAATCTGCATTCTTTGATTTATTACAACTCCTTTAAACGGACGTTTTGTGGATATAAAAAAAGCGATGCTGTTAGCTTCGCTTTTTCAAACTTTCATTTTCTAAATACTCAACAAAATAATTTATTCTTCGAAATGATAACTCACTAAATTCATCTTGAATTAATTTTAAAATTTCTTCTCTATTAGATTTTATATTTGCAAAAGAGTAAGCAAAATTGTTGTCCTCTTCATAAGTTACTCTAATATTCAAGGCTTCTCTTAAATATTTAAGTCTTCTCCTAAAATTTGATTCAATGACTATATAAACAACACCGATCATCGCAAGTCCAAGATAAAGCAACGTTGCACCCAATAAACCAATATAAGAGTGGTTAAGTCCAATCACTATCGCTATGAGATATATTATTCCTAAAAAAAATTTGACTGATTTACTCACTTCTCGCCCTGCCCTTCTAATATCATTCTCAAAAAAAATTTATCTTTCATCTTGATTTCTACTTTCGCTTTCAAAGTGAACAACATACTTATTAGCTTTTCGAGAAGATAGTTCATATGTTAGTTGAACTAACTCTAAGATTTGTTCTCTAGTTACTTCTTTATCCAAAAGAAAGTAAGAAAATGTGTTCATTTCTTCTTTATGAGTGACTTTAACTTTGAACGTGTCTCTAAAGAATTTAATACGTCGTTTATAATTTTCTCTTATTGCGTCATAAACCATATAAACACCTATGGTTAAAATGGTTGCATAAATCAGACTCGTCCAAAATTCGCTAAAGTATGAGTGACTAAATGCCATCGCTATTGCTACAAGCATTAAAATTGAACATATCGTATTTCTGACTAACGTATTCATCGCTCTCCCTGCCTTTCCGAAGTCTTGTCTAAAAATCTTTTCGCTTCTTTTTCATCTACATCCATTTTTTGAACAATCCATAAAATTGTTTCTTTTTCAGTTAAGGACTCTCCATCAACTTCATACAATGTTTCTCCTTCATCATTTTTTGTATGAATTATTCGTAAGGTATTTTGCTCTTTGTTTTTCGAAGAAATCATGTACACGACACAAGCGATCATAAAATAATAGATAAGCGTCATTGACCACTGGGGCATGAAAAATTGTCCTTTAAAGGATAGCCACGTTGCTAAAACAATAATGGAAATAATTAAGGTGATTCTTGCTTTAAAATCCATCGTTTACCTCATTCTTTTATTAATTTCTTCCTTCAACTTCATATTTTAAATAGCCTTCTTTTTCAAAGTTGATTGTCTCCATTATAGGTTGAACCCTTAACTCAACGTTTTTCGCATCTTTTACTACATATTTATCAGTCAAATAGTATTCATTTTCTTTCGGATTTTTAGCTTTCATTTCTCTTAATAGAACGGAACTTGAATCCTTCTCTACCAACATAAATTTACCGTCATCTGTCACAACAATTTCTTCGGTTAGAGTAGTTTGAACATCCATATAAATGTAAGGTGTAATTATGAAGAAAATCACGAACAAAACATAGAGCATTTGTTGTGCAACCGGAGCTGCTATATATGATTTTCCTCCATCATGTCTCAAGGTAAGTAAAAAGTTAATCGTAATTACAAATATTTGAACTATCAATAGTCTATTAAAAAGGATAAATGCTCTTTTAGTAGCAGGAAGATCGCCCTGATAACCTGACTCAAAAGATGAATTGATACAGTGAAGCATAATTATAAATATTACAGACGCTATTACTATGACAAATGCTTCAATTTTTTTATCTTCGTATTCGCTTAATTTCTTTCCCGATAATTGACTTCTAAAAATTAGAGTCGAAAAAATATACAAACTTGCCATCATTAAAATTAATACGATTAACTCAACAAATGCTCTAATGCCGTCTATAAGCATAGTTTCATTTAAAAGGTCTGAACTGACTTTGAAATATTCGGATGCTCTAATTTTATATAAAGCATAATGAAACGTCGCAATCGCAAGAATCACTCCACTAAAACCAAGTAAGAAAGTTACGTTTTCTTTTTGTTCACTATAATATGCTTCTCGATTTTTATTCACATCATTCACTTAGAAATCCTCTTTTCTTATTTTGATTTTATATTAGTTCCATAACGAGTGAATAAGCATAAATTACTATGCTCGGTAAAAACAATGTAGTGAAAATAGTGATTGTTAAATCATGTGCTTCATTTTCGTTATTGTCATGATCTAACTTAAAACTCACCATACAAAGAAAGAAAAGAATCAGTACATGAACCATTATCAACACTAACTTCGAATCTGAATCAGTCAATTCTAACGACAAAAAAACATTTGCGGCTGCCGAAATAACAATAATCATGTTCGTTGTTTTATAGTCTTTCACTTTTAAAAAATACCGATAATACTGACTTAACAAAACGAAAAGATTATGGATTGTACGAAGCACATACAATTCAATTCTGTTATTCATACTTCATTATCCCTCCTAAGAAAAAATATAATAAAAGAACGTTGTCAAAATAAGCAAAGGCAATATCATTTTTACAAGTGCAAAGGCAATTTTCCAAAAGAACCGGAACACATAACCTAGTGCAAATAAAAATACGAACGGTGGTACAGAATATCCCCACATCTTAACTATGCTGAAATTACTAAGCATTTCTAACATCATTCTTCCTCTCCCTTCGCTTTATATCGGTCTCTACTGGATAGAACATAAGAGATCACCAATATGCTGAAAATCATGCCACTCAACATAATCAGTTCCATCATTAGCATGATGGGATTATGACGAAAACGTGTAAACATCGGTATACCGTAGAGCAGCAACAACATCAGAACACTACTCCCAATGACCAATTGAAATCTTCTGTCCTTCATAAATTCCATCTCACATCACATCAATTCATAGTTATCGTTTGTCGGATTCAACGCATACATAGCGTTTACATCAAACGTTTTCGCTAAAATTTCCAATGGTTCGAAAACGTCTCTTTCACTTGCAGTAAACGGATCTTTATCCATTACGATTTCGAACATGAGTTGATCTTCTGCCCCACCATGCAATCGGACTTTATATTGTCCTTCTTGATAATCACCATGTGTTTGTCCTTCTAAAATCGGAATATTGATTAAAGACTCTTTCATCATCGCTCTATGAAAATCATCACGAACCACTTTAAATCCTGCCATTCCAATCACTCCCATCCCGTATTAATTAACTTAATTATACCATTTTTAATATCAAAAGTATATAAATAAAAGACATAAAAGAACTAATAAATATTTTTATTTTATATAATTAAACACAAAAAAAGAAACGCTTTTTGCGTCTCTTAATACTTCTTATTCTCTATGAAGTCCTTTTTTTCATTTTCGGATAAGGCTAGTTCCACGCTTAAATTATGCAGATATTCGGACTTTTCATAGTTCTTTACTTGTTCTATCAATCCCATCAATAAATAATTATTCCATAATCCACTCGGTTCATAACCCTTTTGAAGAAATTCATGTCCCAAACCTAATAATCGCTCTTTTTCTTGTTCAGGAAAGGTTGCTTGATAATGATGAATGAATTTCATCTTGTATTGAATTTGAGTAATCCATGAAGCCACTACATCATAATTATGTTGTAACTTGGAAAACCATCGAGTAAACATCATATCAGGAATGACGAAACATAATCCTGCTACAAGTAGATATGGTGGAAAGATATTTTCATTAGTCCAGTATAAATAAGTGAATCCTACCATGATTAAAATTAGAGTCATCGAACCTAAAATGTAAAGTTCTCGATCTGCCTTTCTCACCTTTAAGTCTGTTTCTTCAAGCCTTTTCATGAACCGTTTATAGTCCTTTACTTTTGAAAAAGTTGTATACATTATTCCCACTATGAGTAACACATAAGAAATAATAGTTAGTTCATAAATCTGATTTTCCAAAATCATCCCTCCATAAGCCATCTAAAGATAATTATAGTGAAGTCATGTAGTAGAAGAAAGAAACGATTTTACCAAATCGTCTCTTTCTTCTTTGCACTCTTTTCTCTTTTGATTCTTATTTGTTCTTCGATTATCACTCGAATTGATTCAAATAACATCGTTCCCATGACAACCCATACAGGTAAAGTCCATACAATATACTTAAAGGCTATCTGTCTTTCAGAAGAAGTATTAATAAAGAAATAGAATAGAATTGTTATAGCAAATCCTTGTAAGATTCGAACAGAAAAGTAAGTCGTTAAGTTCTTTCTGATTCCTCTTCCTCTTTGTTTAAAAGTAAATCGTTTCTCTTGATTAGTTGGCATTTTAATTTCCTCCGATTCGTGATTTTAATTTAAAGATGGAGAACGATTTCTCAAGAAATCGCTCCATCTATTTTTGTTGAGTCATGCAAACTTCGTATAGAAATGGAAAGGTGGATGTGACCGTTCAATCAATTCGACTTTATTCGTGGCAGCCATTAACCCTGTGAAGGAAACCTGTAACAGTTGTTTATTTAAGTGAGCGTAAATTTCAAGTAGGTAATTGAGTGATGATTGTTCTGTATGTTCAAGTTCAGTGATTTTCAAAGCGACTTCTTTAATGTTCAATTTTTGATTTTCGGAAGTTGCTTCGAAAAACAGATTTGCTTTTGTAATGAGTTTTTCAGTGATTGTCTGTTCATGTCGGTATTGACTTGTAAGGTCTTCGACTTCGTAATAAGCCATTTGAAGATTTTGTTTGATTCGTTCCAGTTCTTCTCTTGTCTTGAACGTCTCTTGAACATTGCCGTAATGTTCGGAAGAAAAATGAAAAACAAGATGATCTTCGTATTCGACAATTTCAAATTCTCCGTAAACCGTCGAGTGAATCATTGCCATTCGACTAATTGCAAGGATGTCATTCAGTTGGTCTTTTCTGCTTCTTGATTTTGATTTTGAAATGTTTTTAAGTTCTTGAAGTTTCATGTTTTGTTCCTCCATTTTTTTCGTTCCTTCGGACAGCTTGCCCGAAAGGGTGAATTTTTGCCGTTTTGACACGTAGAACGAGACACCCTTTGCAAGAGAGCCGTCAAGGGTTTCAGCAGTCCATTTATTTCTCGTCCATGTCCTTTTATGGACGGTTCAGAAAAAAATTGCTGCCCCTTGACGGGGAACGCCCCGACGAGATGAAAACAGGGAAAAGAAGCGAAGCAGATGCTTACCCTGGTTGAATCCGTTCGGGGTCAAAGAGGTGTATCGTCCGAAGGGAAAAACGGAAAAAATGACCTTCGCATCCGGTTCACCGGATGCTTCCTCGCTTGCTCCAGCAAGCCCATGAACTTGTCTTGAAGGGGGTTTTATCTCGAACGCTCCGAATGACCCGTTAAGAAGCGAACAGGAACGTACAGACTGACATATCTCTGATATGTAGAGGATCGAGCCACAACATGCTCCATCGTTGGGCCTGTCCTCGTCAGGCTGTCGTTATCGGGCGCTTCAGGGGCATTGCGGTGGATTGCAGTCTCTTGGGCTTGTCAAAGCCTTAGAGACTGCTCCATGAGCCATAAAAAGGCTTTTTCCATAAAATTTGCAGGGAGTATTTTCATAAGTCATACTGGATACAAGGAGGGGAAAAACTTGGAGATTCGCGAATTTACGGGTAATTTGCAACACACTACAACACGATTAGTTTCAACGGTAGAAAAGATTACGACCACAAAAAAAAATGGTGTGATTGAAGAACAAAAGAAAGAAAACAAGGGTACTGGTTTTTTCTTTGACTTTGGAATTGATGAAATCGAACATCATTTGAAAGTGATTGTCACCAACCGTCATGTGATCGAGGACGCAATCGAACTAGAATTTGTTATGAACGAATCGAACGAATCAGGGCATCGTTCTGACTTTCAACATTCCCTCTTCATGGGTGAAGAGGATTTGAACCGATTTGTTTTCTATCATCCCGATCCTAACGTCGATTTATGTATCATAGATATTTCTGACATTTACAAGAGTTTTTCAGATGCAGGAATGAATTTGTTTATGCGAGCACTTAGTTTTGAAGATGTGCCTACAAGAGAAGCCATTCAAGACTTGAAAGCATTGGAAGAAGTCGTTATGATCGGTTATCCTGCCGGACTTTCGGATGAGCATAACAACTTACCTATCATGCGTACTGGCGATACTTCTTCCCACATTGCTTATGATTATCAAGGTCAACAAGATTTCTTAGTCAATATACCGGCTTATCATGGCTCTAGTGGCTCTCCATTAGTGAAGCTACAAGAAACAAGAGTAGTTCGTTCAGGAGAAGTTTTTAACCAAAACAGTTGTTTACTACTCGGTATTCAAAAGTCAATTCCTCCATTAAGAAATCTTGACGGTTCGATTTATGCGAACCTCGGTGTTTTTGTTAAGTCATATCGTCTGTACGATTTTATCCCTCTTGTTAGAGCAGCCTATCAAGATGAAATCAATTCAATTCTGCAATCAAGACAGAATCAATAAAACAAAAAAACAGCCGATTGAGTTTACTCAATCGGCTGTTTTATCGTTCTTGCTCAAAATCTTTTTTGGGTGGTGGCTGCTCTTTTTGATTTTCGTATGTTTTAGCATTGTTCATTTGCTCTTGAGTACGGATTCTTTCTTGCCTTGAGATTCGTTCATACGCATCAACGATTCGGATCATATCATCCGTTGAAAGCTCTCCTTTACGTCCTCCTAATGGATTCGGCTCGTTCAGGTCATACCTGAACCCGACTCCTAACCTCACCATTGATGGCTTCGTCAGGCCGGCAGACTCTAAATCATGAATCTGACACCCGAATCGTTCACTTAAATAGCCTGTGGTGGTCGAAGTAATCATATAGAAAGCGACTTCATTTTCGTTAAAATCATACAAGGCAACGACAGGTCGCCACTTTTCACCCTGCGGTCTGTAATTGCCCTCTAAGTCTTTAAAACGAACGTTGGCGTAGTAAACGTCACCGACGGCAAAAAGATTTTCTTCTGATTCATCAGGATGCTTCTTATCACTCATTCATCTTCGCCCATCCATTCTCTATGAGTGGGATTATTCGGATCGAGCAAAATCGTACCGTTTTCATCGACTTCAAATGTTTCTTTAACTGCCATGTGATTTTCGGACAGTTGCACTCGTTTGAGTTTAGCCAACGCTTCTAAAAATCGAGGATCAGTATTTGTAATCTTCGCATTTTTGATTTCAGAAGGGTCGATGGTTTCACGTTCTGACATAAGGTGATTCTCCTTTCACATAAAGAGTTTACCCGACTCCAAATAGCGTACATACACGTCAAACATAAGTTCAAAATCAAGTTCAGGAAGTCGGATTGCATAGTAAAGTGTCGCTAATTCAATTACGTTGCCTAACGTTTCATGTTTCATTTCAGTCACTTGTCGGATAGTAGCAGGTGGAACTCTAAAATTGGTTGGTGTAAGATTCTCTGGTGTGTTTAGCGTATTTTTGTACGCTTTTCTCAACATTTCCGTTCGCCTATCCAAAATAATGGTCAGACTAAAATCATCATAATTCGTTTTAGAAAGAGCGTCCTGCATTTGATTTACCATTTCAATAATCAGGTCATTATAATCAAATTGGCTCAAACGTTGACGCTCTTTTTCTCCAACTGCCTTATCCAAATAGTAGTCAAGAAAAGGTGATTTATTTCGATTCAACACTTCAAAAATACTGCTATACAGCACTCGGAACATCGGATGAACCTTATACGACTTACTGGGATAAGACATAATCCTAAACTCCAATCTGTTTTCTAAGAGCATGGCGAAACCACCATGATATTCAGATTGAGTGTAACACAACAAAAGATAGATGTAATAATCACATTTAACGTTGCCATACTTGTGAATAACCTGATTCTTTTTGGATTATATCGAGTTTAGATGTACCTAATCCTGTACCTAAAAAATTGAACATACTAAATTCATAAGTTCCTTTTACTGTCACTTCAATTTTCTCTCCTGCATTGATAACACCAGTACGATTGTAAGAGACTTTATAACCCTTTGTATCTAACCCGTTGTCTGCCAATTGTGAGTAAGCATAGTCCTTAACACTTTGTGGTACTCCTCCTTGTCGTTCTGCTTCTCTCGTAATGTTTGAAGCGATAGTTGAGACTTTTTGTGTCTGTACACCGTAGACGATTAATTCGGGTACTAAAACAATCAACGGAATCAAAATCAACATTCCAAACAACGTACCAATTTGTCCCTTCATTTTCAATTTCCCCTTTCCAAAACTTATAAAAAGAACGGTCAAAGTCAAGAGACTCTGACCGTTAAAATTCATTTCTTATTGATACTTACTGCCAATCAACCGGACGCTTCGTAGTTCCATCTTGGAAGAAATCTAAGATGTTCGCGAACCCTGCTTTGTAAGCAAGAACAGCAAGTGCAATGACGATGACACCTAATACAACAGCACCGTAAGAGTTGACTCCTTCTTCCATTGTTCCTTTAGCAGAAACTTCCGAAGTAACGAAGTCTTTCACTTGATCTTGTACGTCCATTTTTTTCATTTCGATCTTTGCTGTGAGTGCTGCCATTTTTTCTTTTAACATGATTAATTGCTCCCTTTTAGTTGGTTTATTGGGTAACGATGGAACTGAATTGAGACATCATCATAATGATTAAAAAACTGATAATCACGACGATGAAAGGAAGCATCATAGACATGATGAACTTATCAAGCAAGTCTGCTCGATCTTCCAATTCTTCTTTAAACGTCTCTTGTTGCATTTGATTCATGACTTCAATTTGATGGTCAATAATGGCTGAACCATTAACAGAAGTCACTTTCATCATTTGTTGAAAGGCAATCATAAACTCTTGTGCTTCTCGGACTTGTACACCTTTCGAAAAGTTATGATATGGTCGCCCATCTGTGGGATAAAGTTCGATTTCAGTGACGAGTGTTTCGACATAAGGACGTAAGTAATATCCTGCATAATCGACACTGGATCTGACTGCATCTATCGGTGTCCGGTCTTTCAAAAGCACTCCGAACGATGCAAGGTACATCGGTAATTCCAAACGAAGTTGTTTATAATAAGCATCCTTACGCTTATTTAACTGTTTCATCGGAATCGAGAAAACAAGAATGGCGAATGGAATAGCTAAGTAATAAAACAAACTTAGATTTAAGAAGAAGCCCATTCCTGCCATGTAAACAACACATAAAACAGTATTGATAATTCGCTTAGTCATAAAATTAGTGAAGGACTGACTGATTTTTGCTTCGTTGAGTTTGGTTTCAACGTGAGTTCTATATTTTTCAAATGAAGTGACTCGCTCTAACAACGAATAAGTCTTTGGCTGTTCCTCTTGTCCTTCCTTGAGGAAGGACTTGAGGACAAACCGTTTACGAGACTTTACTTCGCTCATGAGTAGGATGACTCGATAAGCTAAGATTCCGATGATTAAGAGAGCCACTACCGACACCACTTGCGTTAAGGTTGGCATTTCAAAGTTCGGTAGCGACAAGCTGTTTCACCCTTTCTTAAACCCAATCAGCCGGACGTTTCGTTGTTCCTTTTTGGAAGAAATCAAGGATGTTAGCGAAGCCAAGTTTATATGCGACGACGGCTGCTGCAATGACGATGACACCTAAAACGACTGCACCGTAAGAGTTGACTCCTTCTTCCATTGTTCCTTTAGCAGAAATTTCAGAAGTGACGAAGTTTCCGACTCCTTCTTTTGCGTCGAGTGCTTTGATTGTTGCTTTTGCTTGTAATTTTGCGATGAAGTTTTTCATGATTCATGTATCTCCCTTTTGGTTGTTTTTTTAGTTGTTCAATGGTTCAGTTGGATCGTAAATTTCGATTTTAGCCAACTGTTTGTAGATATAAAGCGTGTATGCCGTTACTGCTACAAATACCGCACTCGCAATGGGGTTTCCCATGATCGTGACGTAGTTATCGTAAGAGATCAGAATGAATACGAACGGTAACGAGTACGTCATTAAAGCGAATGAACGCCATACTTTAAACTGTGATCGGTGAACGGTTGCCAACTGTCGCTTGAATACTTCTTTTTCTTTCATTTGATTTGCCACTGTCCGTAACTTTGCAATGTCAGAAGTGCCACTTTCATTCAGAACTTCCAATTGTTCATGAAACAGTTGAACCACCATTTGAGGATATTTTTCATTCATGTGATGGAACGCTTGTCTCACGCTTTTCCCATCCTCTAGGATGGTAAATGCTCTTTCTACATCTGTACGAATCGGATCTTCAAGCATCGGAATTACATTTTCTAAAGATTGTCGTAAGTTTCCGAAAGTACCAAAAGCACTTGTTAGAGACGACATATAGACACTGATTTTGAAGTCCGTTTGCTGTATATAATCACGCTTAATAGCATGTAGTTTTATGAGTGTTGCAACCACACCACCCAAACAAGCAAGTGGGATTAAAAAGATGAACGGCTTGAGATAAACGATGAATAAAATCGCTCCTATCGTCGTACCAGTGATGAAGTGTGTCAGGTACATTCGTTTATCAAAATCCACCTCGTATTGCTTCGCTTCTTGTTTAAGATAGGATGGATCTGCATATCTCAAGAACGGATAACGAGTTTTCATAGTTGGTTTTTCTTCTCGTTCTTTTAGCAAAGATGAAATCCGTTTCCTTTGATTCTTTTTTTCCTTACTCAAGTAGCGAATCAGTACGATGTAGGCTAACAGGCCGATGATTAATAAAACTAAAGCGTCCATCAAATGACTTTCAATAATGGATTCAAAAAGTGTCATCATACAGACATCAACGCCTTTTGTTTAGGTGCAAGTTTTGCAATATCACTCAAGTCTTTATGGTAGGAAAGAAGTTCATTCCATAACCTTTCAGACATAGCATCTTTTTGTACGTGAGTTCCTTTGATTTCGTCGTACTGGAATAAAACGTTACCGACGGTTGTTCCATCTTTGTAGTCCGTATATTCAACGATTTGATTAATTTTCCGTACTCGTTTTTCACCAAAACGTTCTACATGGATTCCGATTCGGAAACCATCTTCTCCGACTAATCGTTTACCATAAACCTCATTAGTTAACATTTGGGCTTCTTGACATAAATCAATGGCTCGGTTGATTGCCCCAAATGCCGACTTACCATGAATCGTTGAACTTACGATATGTCCTGTACTTAACGCCTTCAAAATATCTAACATTTCAGCACCACGAGACTCTTGCATGAAGATGTAATCAAAGTTTTGACGCATGGCATTTTTCAGATGGTATCTGTACCCGAAGTCTGAATTGGAATCCCCTTTTGCTTCTCTGTTCTTCCACATTGTTATCGAGTATTGAATCATGTCGTATAGTTCATCGAGATAAGATTCCGGTGTATCTTCGATCATGACAATATCTGTTTTTGGCTTCGTGTAACGTGCCAAATACCGGAATAATTCAGTTTTCCCTGTTCCTGTTTCTCCACTGAACAAATGCGAATGTGTAGGGAATGTCAGTTTGAGTAGGTTGTACATTTCTTGATTCAGATAACCTGTTTCAATCATGTTCTTTTGACTAATTCGAAGTTTTTTAGAAACACTTCGTAATTGAAGTGAAGGTGTTTTTGCTAAGTCATAACCGACGACGTTGATACGCATTTGAGGGAACATGGCATCGTAAGATGGTGTTCCTTGTGAAAATGGTTTGCTACTAGCAAAAGCAAAACGGTTTAGCAATTCGTTATACGATTTCATGCTGTCAAACGATAATTCCGTCCGGTATTTCCCTTTGTGAATATGGTCAACTCGGATGTGATCAAAGTTGATGACTTTTATATCTGTGATGTTCGGGTCTTTCCGTAAATCTTCGAGTACATCAAGCCCAACCAATTTTTCAAGAATGATCTTCGTTACCTCAACGGGTCGTCGATTCCCTAAATCGGCTTTGTGACTTTCGACGAATGCAGGTTTCGATACGATGTCATGGATTCTCGCTCTTAATCGTTCTCTCCGTCTTTCATTCCCGAAAGAATTTCGAATGAGTTCCGTTTCAGTTTGAAGTGCTTCTTTGACTTGCTCGATTAGCTTTTCAGAAAGAGCAGCGTTCGAATTAGTCGATGAAATTTTTGATTGTACGTTCAGGTAGAATAAGTCACTGATATTGACTTTGTTTTTGGTACGAGATTCAAGCGATCTATACTTCGGTATGATATTTTTCATCATCAAGTCTCCCTTCCATCAACTTCTTGAGAACATTTTTCTAAGTCCTTTTTGTTCAACGTATTTGCTAAGTGTCATGCGAATACCGTTACCGTCGATGATTTCTTCCATCTGTTCACGAATGTAGTCTGAGTCAGTCCGTAAAGCCCATTCATCACGTAACCGTTGAGGATCAAAGTTGATGATATGTGCATCCCCCAACATTTCGTCATAATCTTTTTTAGTCAGTTCGTCACTGGCAAGATTAACGATGTTCGTCCACTTATCTTTCAAGGACGGATTGTGTTCGAATAAGAAATCTTTTCGTTCCTTTAATTCCAATAAACGAATTACCGATGGACTGATTACCGATAAAATTACGTCACTATTTGTCATCGTTTGATAAGTGAATATATGGTCAATATCGTTCGGCAGCTTGATTACTACATGGTCGTAAATACTGTCACGAAGCGTATCAACAATTCGATCTACATATTCGAGAACGAAAGCGTCGACGCTTTCAGAATCAGTCTCCACGAGGTTAGGAACGAGTTCAGGTTCAAGTTTCATCGGTAGAATCAGATAGTCCAAATCATCTTCTAGTTGCTGATAAATTTCTCGACTTTTCTTATCGCTTTCTTCAAGCAACATTTTTTTTGTGATGATGAAATTATCAAAGTTGAAATCACCACTTAATGAAGCACTCAAATATTCAAGGATGTTTTGATTTTCGGTGTCGATTTGTAGTGCTTGAGCGAATCCATGAGCCGTTGTGTCAAGTTCAACGTATAGAACTCTATACCTTTCATTGGCTAACCGGTTCGCATATGCTAACGATAGTGTCTTTAATCCCTGATTGGCTGTTGGGGAATAAAAACTAATTATTTTTTTGTCAGTTGTTTTCATGATTAACCCTTCCCTTCCTCTGTCGCTCCGGCTTCTTCGATTTCTTCTTTGTCGAGATCATCGTAAACACCATTAATGAATTGAACGACTTCACTTTCGCTTAACTGGTCGTCTTTTTTACTTGGTGTGTAGGCTTCACTCGTTGCTACTGGAACAACGTCACCGACTAATTTAGCTTTGTTTAATAACACGTTTACTTCTTCCGGTACTGCGAAGATGTAAATTGAAGCAAGCGTTCGTTGTGGCTGCCCGTTTGTCGTTTCTTCCTTATCCTCTTCTTTATCAAGACCTTCATTTCGGAATACGTTTGTTGCTTGAGCATCTTTAACAGCTACTACGCGAATTTGAGAAGCCAACTTGCCGTAAATGACTTCCATTCCTTCTTGACTTGCTCCATCCTGTTTTTTCGAACGGAAGTAAAGATCGACGTTCGAGTTGGGGATGATACTGTTTCCTAACGACGTTTCCAAATCCACTAAGAGCGAAAAAGCAACTTCTCCTTTTTTCAAACTAAGAATTGAACTGTCCGGTAAATCATCTTTTTTTGAAATTTTTTCTTTATAAATCATTGAGTTTTTCGAAACTCCAAATCCCGAAACCGTCCACTTCCCAATAACTTGTTTTGGATTACGAATGGCATTAGGCGGAACACCCTGACTCGGAATGTATCGAACCGATACCATACTTTCTTTGATCTCCGTTCTTGGTGCGATTTCTTTATTCGTGAAGATGACAGGTACTTTATCAACTTCGGCATTGATTTTATATTGCGTGTAACTGACGATTCCTAATATGAGTGCTGCCACTGTTGCAATGGCAATCACCTGTTTTTTAATAGCCTTTTTCTTTTTCATTGTGTCTCTCCCTTATTTCGTCAAATTTCTCGATTCGATGATTTGTACGGTACGAGAACGAGTCTCTTGATGAATACCTTCCGTCAACGCTCCAGTAGGTTCAATCGTTGCGTATGCGTCGGTTGCTAGGAAGGGCGTACCACCCGAAGGGTTCTTAAAGACGTTTAAGGTACGCTCTCCTTCATAGAAACCTACTGATTCAGCATATTGTCGTAACAGAAGATCTCTGGCCATCTGAGGATCAATTGTGACCTTCTCCTGTGTTCTCAACACACCTAGATTGACTGATTGGTTGACTGCGTTCCTCGTAGCGTTCTCCAACGCCATTTCGTTGTCATTATCGACTATGGAAACTTTCTCGTAAGCAAACACCCATGTGATGCCTAATATGAAAAACAAGGCGATGAATCCACTAAATATCAACTTTCCCATTCCGTTACCCTCCTGTTACTCACGAGTCGTCGTGAATGGTACGTTGACCGAATCCAATACCGACTCCCCTTTTTTAATGACTGGATGCGTCGCATTGTACTGTTGAATTTTTCGGATAGTATCTTGCGTCAACTTGTATGAAAATTGGTACGGATATTTATTTCTTCCGTCATATCCGAAATTCGAATACCAGTTTTTTAAGTTTGTATCGAAAAGTGATTGTGTACTTGGTGTATTGAAGTTCCAACCGATTCCTGCGGGGAATGGATTTTTTGGTGATAAGGATCTTGAATAGAAATCATCTTTTTTATCTTTGTCATTCAAGGCTGTACCTTCCACCTTTACATCTGCTGTAACACAAGTGTTCAAGTGATTGACTCCTGCATTGAGACCTACCGTATCAAACGTCAACGTTTGGTTCGGGTAGTTGAATGGGATGTAGAACTTAGTTCCTCCCGATATGAGTGTGTCATTCGGATTACGTTTACTGTGTACGGTCGTCATGCTGTCGAAAATGTTTCCACTGAACGTTTCTACATATGAATTTGGCAAACTCCATAACGTCGTCGTATACGGTAACAATCCAATCTCATATCCACTCAAGTCTAATGTTCCATAAGTCCGACTTGCTTTGACATATGGTAGATAATTTGAAAGGACAGGGAAATATGAACGTACTGTTTTCACACCCGTTGCCGTTGATTCAGGATCTTCGTTTTCGTATACAGATTCCAGTTCGTAATCGAATCCATAACCTGCTTTTCGAGTTTTATCTTTTTCACTCATAAGAACTTGTGTTGTAACTTTTTCGCTATAAGTCATTACACCAGTTGTTCTATCATTCACTGTTCTCACGACACCATCGAGTGATGACGTTTCACCTAGAGGTGAACACATAAGGGAAGTCTCATTCGATGTCGTCAAGATTTCAGTCGTGATGGTATTATTTTTCATGGATTTTTCTGCTACTCCTGAAAACGTTGATCCGTTGGGATTGATGATACCCGATACGTCTCCGTCTTCTTTTAGCGTCCATGTGTACGAAAGAGTTACTTTATCTGATTCTTCTAAAGTGATGCTTTTTGTAGAAAGAATCGTGTCTTCACCAAACAATAATTGTGTGGATGTTGTTATAGATTTTGTTGCTACTTCTTTTGCTTCGATTGAATCTTTTTCTTTTTCGTAATGATTGATTTCGACTGTCAATGTATCAATCGAACATTCGAGGTTAGCAATATTTTGAAGAGTCACTTTCATTCGAGCGACAACGGCTTTTGCCTTATCTTCATCTCCTGCTTTATCAGCAGCATCGTATTCTTTTTCCTGTTGAGCATAATCTGCTTGTTCGGATTTCAATTTTGTTTGTTGCTGCGTCCGAAGCGTTTTACGTTTATCAATATCAGCTTGGATGGCATCTTTTGCTTTTTGACGATTTGCTGAATAGTTAGCACGACGATATGTGACCTTCGTTGTTGTTGCTTTATTCGCATCCGTCACTTTTGCGTCAATGGTTTGGGCTATTAAGTCAAGTTCGTACTTATAGCGATCTTTCGGTAGTACAGGTGCTTTACATGTACCATCCGGTTCATCCGGTTTATCAGGAATGTCCGGTGGTGGTTCAGGAGCATCAAATCGTATATTGGCGTTCGATCCAGTAACTCCGAAGTAAACGCTGTTTCCCCAACGTTTTGCATTATCATCTTCGGGTGTTCGAAGTCCGTACCAAATCGCTGTATCACCTTCATCTTTGTCAATCATCTTGTAAGACTTACCTGTTGTGAAATATTTGCTTGGTGCGTCCTTAGCAGTCTGTCTCGGATAACTCCGACGAATAACTGGGTAGTCTTCTGTCGCTAAGTAGCCACCATCCTGAATACCTGAATTGAACGAAATTTCTCCACCATTGTATTTTCGGTCTGCAAACGAGAACGGTGTTTTTAACGGTGTATAGACATACCAACTACCAACTCGTTTTGCGATGTATACATCCCACGTTGCATCTTCTGTTGGATCAGGAAATAAATCTTTGAGTGGAATATACGAACTGAAATTCACATCAACATACCGCATATTACAAGTGAGGTTATCTTTATTTAAAGTAGTTGATGAACATTCATTCCATACTCCTGCGCCCTGGTTGTTGTATTCCAAATCTTCTGTTGCATCCATACTTCCGTTTTTCGTAGTGTAGACTTTAGTTGTTCCGATATTACTATCACCTTTTGTTTTTTTTACGATGATAAATGTCTCGTGATTAGTTGCCGTATGCGTTTGTCTGCCAAAAAGAACAGCCCATCCGAAAAACTTGAGATATTTTTGATCTCCCTTACCGAAGTTTTCAGTGACAATTCCGTAACCATCACTCGTATATTTATCCGAATAAATATCAAAAGCTAAACGTCTACCCGAAGTCATCGGATACAAGTTGTTTCCCCTCATGTCATTCCAGTGGCTTTTATCGGTGGAACTTGCTAAATACGGGTTAGCATGAACACTTGGAACTTCTGAAATACTGATTAACAGAATCATGAGGATTATAAATACCTTCCTCACCTAATCACCTCTTCCTTGAGAAAAACCACAATCCAGTTGCTATGATTCCCATTCCAAATGACAAAACAGCAAACATCCATACTGTTGAGTTATTCTTTGGTTCTTTCACACTGGAAAGCATTTTGTTTTCTTCCTGACTTTGTTTTGCCGATAATTCTTTTTCTCTTTTTTCTATTACCATTTCATTTTCTTCCGTAGAGTCTTGGTTCTTATCACCTTCTCCCGACTCATTTACTTTTAAAACTTCGTCATTTTTTGAGTTGAGAGTTTTTATTTCGTTAGCATTTTCAGAAGAATTATCGCTTATTTTTTTTTTGTCGAACTAACTTTAGTTGTGTATTTCGCTGAAATATATCCTGTTTTATATCCTTTTTTGGCTGTGTACGAAATTGTGTACCATCCGTTTTTAGAACCGATCACCGTTACTGTCGAACCTTTTTTCAACTTTCCGATGACTTTATTTTTTACAGAACCACCAGTACGGACATTGAGTACATCTTTTGTTTTCACGTTAAATTTTTTGAACTCAACATATTTTTTGGCATACTTTGATGAAATGTAACCATATTTCGTCGGAGCATACTGAACCATGTACCAACCTTTATATGGTGGTTGAGAAGCGTACATTTTATATCCTTTTTTCAATTGAGTGATGACTTTGTATTTTGTAGACGGGCCTGTGCGAACATTGAGTTTGTCAGTTGTTGTCTGTACTTTGAACTCATTAACCAATGTTGAGACGGCTGCCTTATCAACCCAACGTTTCTTGCCTTTATACGTGATTGAGTAACGATTCGCTTTTTCGGATTTGAGAGTCAAAATTTGTGACCCGATTAAAGTACCGACTTTTTTACTTTTTGAAGTTGTGCCACTCCATACAGTCGTTGTCTTCGTCGTAATTCCTTTAAATGCAACGAATGTCGAAGTTGCAGGTTTGGTTGCAGGTACAGTCGGTTCAGAAGTAGTCGGTGGTTTTGTTTCAGGTGTCTCACCTTCAAGATCATTGACCGTATAGAACGTGATGATAGCCGAAGCGTACTTGTCGCTCGTTAAACCAATTTCTTCTTTTTGACCGTTCTTTACTTCACCTGTGTAAGCCCCTGCTGTACGGAAAGTCTTTGCATTCGGAGAATAGTAACCATCAATTTCTTTTCCACACTCACCAGTTGCATGAGCAAAGTTATCGACGGTATTTTTACTTGCATAAATCGTCATCGTACATGTTGTTTGGGATTCATCAGCAGAAACACTTGAAGCAACTGGAACGAATACTGATACTGCCATGAGGGATGCTGTCAGTGTCTTACTGAACTTTGATTTTGCGATAGCTTGAATCATTTTGTTCGACATGGTATTTCCTCCTTTTAAATCATGAATAGTGATACTAACAGGGCAAAAGCAATGAAAATAGAAGGTGCTTCGGCATGAACTTGTTCGCCTTTCAAGTTACGTCGCTTGATTCTTAGTGTGATTTCGACGACATAACTGACAATGAAGTACACCATTGAAATGACGAAAAACAATGTTGTAGCATCGAACGGTGAAATCAAATTCAAGAACATATACACGTTGACTAACATCTTCGTGTCTCCTGCCCCGAACTTTACTATCGGAATTTTGCTAAAGATTATGAAGAAAACAAGGGCGTATAGTCCAATGAGGAACGTGCTAATTACCATTCCCTGTACGCTTGCAACGATCAGCAGGAGTGCTGCCATTGGATAGTGATATGCGTTCCTTGTCGTGTGCGTTTTCAAATCGTCGATGACATTTAAAGTCATGTAGATAGCAAAAACGATTAAGAACAAATATTCGGTATTCATGATTACCTCGATTCTAAAAAATTTACTTACCTCAAGGTAAGTTACTTTTTCATGATTAGCTTTGAGAGCAATCCTTTTCGTTCCGTTTTCAATTGTACTAAATCATTTGGCATAAATCTACTAATTATTCTCAAAAAATTCTCTTCCAGTAATTCTTTTGAACTATTATCAAAATCATACAAAAGTTTGAAGTTTTGCATTGCTTTGATGATGACTGGATATTCGATGTAAGGCAACATGGCAATCGGTCGTCTGTGCAAGATTTGATTCATCGTCTCCATGTGTACGCCCTTGAAGTATTTCATAAGAACGATTTCGTACTTGTTGATATGATTCTCTTCAAGATACTTCATGATGCGATATTCTCTTGTTGGGTGACTGTCGCTTGGACTAACCCGATATTCGAGTCGAGCATATTCATATTTTATAATATCCGGTTCAGCAGCCATTAAGATTAAATCTGCATGACGCATGAATTGTTGGATTTCAGGATCTTCCCACCGGTCTGAAATATCGACGATTAAGACGTTTGCCCCAATAGCATGAGTAGCCATAAGCAGATGATGATATTCGAAGTCTTTCATCGGATATTCTGTTGCGTCGATTACGTGCCAACGAACATTATCTTGGATGAACGGTTCTTCTTTCAAGTTCGCGTTTTTCACTTTGACGGCTCTTGTCACATCTGTATATTCATGGTCGCTTGTATGAATTTGAAGATAGTCATACATATACGGCTTAATCAATGGATGCTCCATATACGCTACGTCAATTTTTCGTTCTCCTACCATCCTTGCTAAGTTTGTTGCTAGAATCGTTGAGCCTGAACCTTTCGTAAGTGAACCGACGATGATTACTTTGGAAGGAAGACTTTGATATTGTTTCGTGATGATTTCTTTTTCAATGATCTTATTACGGTAGATGATACGTTCGTTTTCGACTTCTTCGCTAATGTCGATTTCTTCCGGTGGAATACCGAACCGTTCGACTAGCTTCGGAACGATTTCTTTTACATCGTCACCAATGAGCAAGAACGGCACTTGATTGGCTTCTAATACCTTTTGAAGATTTGAACCTTCGGGCAACTGTGGATCAAGGACGTATATATCTCCTTTGAAAAACTCAATTGCATCTTCTAACTCCGTCGTGCTTTGAACCCGTTTAATTGAAGCATCGGGTAACTCTTTGTTTTTTTCAACCATCTTCGAAAGAAGATTGAACATGGTTTCACTCCCGATAATCGTGACTAGCTTCATTATTTTTCTCCTTCACTTTCGGACATTTTGGTTAAGAACAATGCCATCGTATCGTCATACAACTTTTTCTTTGCATCATCAGGAATCGAATTGATGAATCCTTCGAGATTATTGAAATGAACAACTTCCTTTTCTTCGGTTCGTACTATCGGTTCATTCTTCGGGAAAAATGTATTCAAGATGATTTCTTGTGTACTTAATTTCCCTCCACCAATGCCTTTATGTCTTTCGATGACTTTATTCAGTTCTTCTTGAATCGGTTTCACTTCTTTCTGAATCTGTTCGAAACTCATTTTTCGAACGACTTGATTCATCATTTCATTAGTATCTGACAACTTCGACACACCTTTACTTGATGGATTTTTCAAAGACACCTAGTACCTTTAAGACAAGAAACTTGTTTTCGTAACTCACTTTACCAGTCTCTTTATCGGTCTTCGTAATTTGAATAAATTCGGCTTCGACTTCAACAAGCCCGCCTTTTTGACCATTTTCAAATATTTCTTTCGCTTCTTTATCAAAAGCTACACAAGATGCAGGAGCATCCTTCCCTTGACTTGTCGGTACAAACAAAGTGAAGTTCAAAACGAATTTCCCTCTTTGCCCCATCACAAGTTTAGGATCGTCGGCTAGTCTACCCTTCCAACGTATGGATTGGAAACTTCGATTCAACATCGTACTTTTTTTCCCCTTCCTGCAAGTTCATATAAGTAGCCATTTTCAAAAACGTTAGATAGTCGAAGGTAAATGAAAAGTCGGGTTTCGCTTTCTCTTTTAAGTCCAACAATTCATTTTCGAATGATGTTTTGACATCCTTCATGCTTAACCGGAAATCATCTTTCGCCACATCCAGTATGCTTGCTCTACCAATCGTTCCCTCGAACCTTTCTTCTTTTAGAACTGCATAGGCTGATTCCATCCGTTGTAATCGAACACGATCTAATGAATAGAAAGTTTCTCTTGTCATCGGAAAAGATTGTGTGTCGCCCCACTCTTTAAAGAGTGTCATTGTTCCTTCATGCGTTTCGATTAGTTGCCCGTCCTCAAAATGATAAGACGCTGCCTTTTCAAAATCAAAATCGAATGTTTGGAATTTGTCGCTTGGTCGAGACAATGACGCTTGTTGTAATTCTTCATTGATCTCTGCAAAACTCATACGCTTAAACATCGTCATTTTTACGTCCTCCATTCGTTGTTGTACCTTCATTATACCACACATTAAATAAAATATACATTTTTATTTTATATTTTATGAAAAATTATTCGGCTTTTTTGAAGCCCATCGGTTTCAGGCGTTGGTTCGTTTTTAATGTCTTCTCCCAATATTCATGAAGGAACTTATCTGTAATTCGGGCAGGGATATGATTGATTCTCGAAATGAGGATATTTTCAATCACCCATTTTTTACGTGAAAAATACTCGTACTCCTCAACTACCGTTTCAATAGTAGTGTTGAGCGTTTCAAGCGTGACCGGATCATCAGACGAAGTTTCTTCTTTCCACTTCTTAGCTTGAGTCAAATTGGCGTACATATCTGTCCGTTCTCTGTTCACTTCTTTTAATAAAGAAAGTAATTCGTAAACAGATAACTTCATCAAGTCTTTGGTTGATTCATGAATTTGAGATAAATCAACGACTGGAGGTACACTTCTTAAATTCCGGTTTCCGTTTTCGAAAATTTCCGTCTCGATATTCAAGTCCATTTTGCAGAAATCACAAGATGCTGCCGTTTTCATGTCGAACCCTTCACCACTTGTTTTGAACGTTACTTCCGTTCCACAATACGCACACGTTTTTGTCATTTGAAATTCCCCGTTTCATGTTTTTATCGTTATGTAAGATGAAGATCTACCTTTTGATGATGGACGGTCTCAAGACCGTCCTTACATCAATCGTGAAGATATGGTGCTCTAATATCGTTTTCATTAATCACGCCTGATTCAATGTCAGCGATGATTTTATCGGCTTCTTGACTAAGAACCTTCACCGTCGCATCCCGACCATTCAATTCAACTTCTTTAATCAAAACGCAATTCCGGTTATTCCATGTACGCCATGTTTCAGCTTTTATAAAGTAATTGACCTTTTGGTTTTCACGATTAACTTTCGCTAAAAGTCTTCTGTTCGCTAATAAAATTGGTGTTTCGACTTTCATGGGTTTTACCTCCATTTTTTTCGTCCCTTCGGACAGCTTGCCCGAAAGGGTGAATTTTTGCCGTTTTGACACGTAGAACGAGACACCCTTTGCAAGAGAGTCGTCAAGGGTTTCAGCAGTCCATTTATTTCTCGTCCATGTCCTTTTATGGACGGTTCAGAAAAAAATTGCTGCCCCTTGACGGGGAACGCCCCGACGAGATGAAAACAGGGAAAAGAAGCGAAGCAGATGCTTACCCTGGTTGAATCCCGTCGGGGTCAAAGAGGTGTATCGTCCGAAGGGAAAAACGGAAAAAATGACCTTCGCATCCGGTTCACCGGATGCTTCCTCGCTTGCTCTAGCAAGCCCACGAACTTGTCTCGAAAGGGGTTTATCTCGAACGCTCCGAACGCTCCGTTAAGAAGCGAACAGGAACGTACAGACTGACATATCTCTGATATGTAGAGGATCAGGCCACAACACGTTCCATCGTTGTGCTTGTCCTCGTCAGGCTGTCGTTATCGGACGTTTCAGGGGCGTTGCGGTGGATTGTAGTCTCTTGGCTTGTCAAAGCCTTAGAGACTGCTCCATGAGCCATAAATCGTTTTATTCTTTATTATGTTCTATCCTGTTCCTTTAGGTTGTTCAAAAAAGTGATAGGTTAAACACGAAAAAAGCACCTTCTCATAAAAGAAGATGCTGTCAGGATAATCATAAAGTTCTTCGCCATTCCTAAGAATGTTTTGTAACCGTTAATAGGTGGTAAACGGTTTTAATAATTGAGGTTGTCAAAACGATCAAAAATTTTAAACGAAGAACTCCTTTTATTGTATCTGAAAGACATTTAAGAAACAATCTTGGATTTCATCTTTCATGGTTTTAGTTCTTTAAGGACTCAACAAAATATTTTGTTGAGTCCTATTTAATCGGTTCGATTCTATCAAGAATCGAACCTTCTTCTTTTAGTCGTTTCTCGATGAAACGACCTGTTAATCAAAATGACTCGTTCACTCCAGTGACGAGTCGTTTCAATGCGTAAGCAGTTTAAAAAAATCGAGTGCTGCCATGACGACGATCTTCCCCAAAAAACAACCCTACTCAAATTGAGTAAGGCTGTTTTCCGTAACAAACGAAGTATGCTCTTTCGACAGATTCTTTTGTATTCGGGTTAGTAACGTTCATCATTCCCATTCTCATGAACAAAGTTTCAAAGGCTTCTTCGTTTAGCCCGATTGTTTCTCCTTCTTTATCCGATGAAGCAAACAACAAATTTCCGTACAATGTAACGTCTCGATTAGTGACGAGTGAAACGTCTTCTCTTTTTAAAATCGTTGTGAAAAATTCTGAACGATGGAGACCTCTTAACAAAAATTCATCATCGTGCCACACATCAAGTTCACCGACAATTCCACCTAAACAAGCGAACGTTGTATCAGGGAACAATGTTTTCAACGTTTCGTAAGAATCATCGAACTCAATGATTTCAAAGACACCGGAACTATGATTGATGACGGCTAAGTTCAGTTCGTCATACGCATTGAATGTATCTTCATTGTAAACTTCTTCATTTGTTTCTCCGTCGTAGTAACCTTGTACATCGAATCCATTCAAGAAACGGTAAGCGTCGAGATAGGCTTCAAAATGGTATTCTTCAACTCTTAATTCAGGTGAAACTTTCAAAGCCACGATAACGTCTTCTGAACGACTGATGATGCTCGTTTCGTCTCCCCCACAATGATTTAGTAAGTATTCACCGATTTCTAAGTAAGGTACGAGTAGGATGTTTGTTTTTTTCATTTTGGTTTCCTCCATTTTTTTCGTCCCTTCGGACAGCTTGCCCGAAAGGGTGAATTTTTGCCGTTTTGACACGTAGAACGAGACACCCTTTGCAAGAGAGTCGTCAAGGGTTTCAGCAGTCCATTTATTTCTCGTCCATGTCCTTTTATGGACGGTTCAGAAAAAAATTGCTGCCCCTTGACGGGGAACGCCCCGACGAGATGAAAACAGGGAAAAGAAGCGAAGCAGATGCTTACCCTGTTTGAATCCGTTCGGGGTCAAAGAGGTGTATCGTCCGAAGGGAAAAACGGAAAAAATGACCTTCGCATCCGGTTCACCGGATGCTTCCTCGCTTGCTCTAGCAAGCCCACGAACTTGTCTTGAAGGGATTTTATCTCGAACGCTCCGAATGACCCGTTAAGAAGCGAACAGGAACGTACAGACTGACATATCTCTGATATGTAGAGGATCTGGCCACAACACGTTTCATCGTTGTGCTTGTCCTCGTCAGGCTGTCGTTATCGGGCGTTTCAGGGGCGTTGCGGTGGATTGTAGTCTCTTGGCTTGTCAAAGCCTTAGAGACTGCTCCATGAGCCATAAATCGTTTTCTCCAACAAAAAAAGCCCTCCCGTTTGGAAGGACTTAATCATGATGAATGACTTTGACAAAACGTTTCTGAAAATGCTCGATTTCTAGTCGCTTTAAAAAATGGAATATATCGTATTCATCACTTGGAAAAACGAGAACATTTCCGAAAATCGCGAATTGCTGTACTCGATATTTTTTTAATTCACTATCTTGTTCTTCTCGAAAGATTAGCGATGGAAAACGATATGCACCTGTATTTTTAGATTGAGATTCATAATAAAAGTTTAGCTGGGATCTTCGAAGTCGAATCGTTGAATATTTTTTAGGAAGTAGTGCTGCTAAAACTTCATTCATGTCATCGTATAAAATCAGTTGCATGGAAGAGGATGTGATCAAGATGCAGATTTGTTGAGCAGTATTTATTTTCAATAATTCAAAAGCACTTTTGATACTATCAACATCTTGAACCGAAAGAATATTGGAATCGTTTGTTTGAAGAATTTGAACATATCCTGTTCTTAGTGATAGATAGGTTTGATTTGGTCGATAATTTTTCAAAAAAGCTAGATGACCAGGAATAAGATGTACGTCTGTTAATTTCATAGCACTTCTCTTTCTGTGACATATGGATGGTAGTTTGAAAAAATCCAAAAAAAAGACTCACCGTAGTCCGCATTGTTAAGAGGCGTGGCGAGTTCATGTAATTACAAAATATCATTTGTCTATTCATGCAGTCAACGGAATTTTGAAGACGACTCTTTTGACTTTGCTTTTTGATTTTATCGGGTACTTTTTTTCTTTAGAAAAAGAGTACCCGTTCTTTCATACAGGTCTTTGATTCGTGACAAACGAATGAAAGACCATCCTCTTTTGTCGTTTCTCGATGAAACGACCACTTCCAATCTAAAAGGTTCGGCACTCAAGAGCCGAACCTCACCATGCGTAAAGAAAAAAGACAAGGTGGATCACCTCGTCTTAAACGTATCCTTTCTGACGCAAGCTATTAAAGTTCGGATTATTGAAAGCAAGGATGATGTGGTCAAGGAAACTGATTCCCATGAGTTTGCAACATTCTTTTAATCGCTCTGTCACTTCAACATCTTGAGCGCTTTCTTGAAGGTCGCCACTTGGGTGTTGATGGAAAATCATTACAGAACTAGCATTATTTAGGATACAAGATTTTAGGACTTCCCTCGGGTGTACGATGGAAGAATTAAGGCTACCGACTGACGTTTGGTGGATGCCGATGACATGATTTTTAGTGTTCATCATGAGTACCAACAAGCACTCTCTGTCATCGTCTCGAATCAGTGGCGATACGATGTTGACGGCTACATCAGGCGATGTAATCGCAATGGAAGGAACGTGGCATCTTAAATCTGCTACTTCCTGTCTGATTCGGACTGTTTGGTGGATGACTTTAAGTGTAGATTGCGAACCCCACTTCTCGTAGATTTCATTGAAGTGAATTGGTTTTGCAATTTCAAATCCTAGTCCTGTATGTTCAATTACTTCAATGACTATTTCAAATGATTCGAGATTAATTTCTTTCCCACAATAGTCCGAAACGCTTTCTTTGATTCGGTCTGTCGCTTCATTTATGAGACGTTCGCGTGTCACTTGTTGTTCCTGCTTAAAGTGAAGGTTACAAGAAAATTCAACCTCAAAAAATTCCACTGATACTCGGTATTGTTGCTTTTCGATTAAGTACATTTACACCATTCCCTTCATTATTGACGGAAAGCCGAAATTGACTGTTCCGATTGACGAAAACGAAACGAACGGCAATGAGATTTTTCAAGAGTGAGCATAGCGAAAACTTCAAAAAAAAGCTTTAGAGTACGAAGGGAAACGGTTCGGATCGAACCAACGGGAACAACGAAGTGTGACAGGTTCGAGAAGAAACGTGACTCCCGTAGTACGTCTTTTTTTTGAATGGCTCTTGAAAAATCTCATAGTGAGTTAAAGTCGAGGAAATCGGAACAGGCCACCGGAACATTGCGATTACCGTTTCCTTGTTCTTTCAATCCACTTTCTTTCGTACTCCAGTACGAAGAAAGTTTCTTTGCTCTAAGACGATTCTCGATGAATCGTCCTTCTCATAAAAGAATGAGTCTCGTCTTTGACAGACTCATTCAACCGTTCGTAAAAGAAAAAAGAGCAAGATCAAGAGTGTACTTAACTCTTGTCCTTGCTCCTTTTTTCACTCTCTCTCGTCTACAATGTTACTTATCACTTGAGAATCTATTAAAACAAATTCAGGTGATAGAGCAACGTCAAACAAGTCATTAATCGAAGAAGTGAGATTTAAAATGGCTTGTTGATTGTATTCTAATTCGCTACCGGTCAACACATGAACTAAATCCCCGTCCATTTCAGCACGAATGAACAATTTATCTAACAGTGGCGTGATGAATTTGTGTTTCAAATCTAAAGCCATCGGCATATCGTAACTGAAAAACAATCCATGTTTTTCAACGATTGGAACGACTTTGATTTTGAATTCTTTTTGGAACAAATCCCAAAATTCTTCATCATCACTCAAGTCGTAGCCTTTTGCTTCCCATGCTTTTTCTCCCTCTTCTGAATAGAAACAGTATCCTTCTTCGTCCACTTCATCATCCCATGATTCACTATGGACGAACATCGTAAATTCTCCATCTTCCGTCACAAATTCCTGAAACATCGGACTCCACGCATTGACTTCCCATGACAACTCCATCATGTATTCTTCAACGGCACATTCATTAGAAAAAGTAAGAACTTTTTTAGTGTCGAGGTGATGGACTTCAAATTTAGGTTTTACCACTTTCACTTCAATCGAGTCGCCACACTTATAGCAAGTTGGTTGTTCATCCCAAGGTTGAAACTCAAAAATTCTAACGCTTATCCCCTTTTGAGTTTCATCGTAACAGCCGGAACAGTATGCAATTTCATCGACCACATAGCCCGTCGGTAGTAATGGTGAATCCTGAATGTCTTTTTGTTGGATTGGTTGGTTCATTGAAATCAATCTCCTTGTAAGGTCAATTATCCGAAAAGCCCCATAAGGACTGTTCCGATTGACGACAACAAAACGAGCGTAAATGAGGAAATGCAAGAGTGAGCGTAGCGAAAACTTCAAAAAAAGCTTTAGAGTAGGACAGGACAGATTCTTTTCGGGCAACAGGAGCAATGAAATGCGACAGACCGAAAAGAAACAGGACTGGCATACGTCTTTTTTTGAATGGCTCTTGCATGAACGAATAGCGAGTTACAGTTGAGGAAATCGGAACGAGATCCCCGAACGCAAAAACAGCAGCCACTATGAAGCGGACTGCTGCCTTATTTTAATCAATTCAATTTCTTGTACTATTTAGACTTACTGACATCACTTTTCGCCTTCAAATTCTAGTTCATCTAATTTCATTCGGTAAATAAAGTGTTGAATGAAATAAAGGAAAAGTGTCACTACTGTAACAACAATCCGACAAGCCACCAGTGCAATGTTTTCCATCGTTTCACCTATCTGTACAAAAACAATTGCACCAAAACCAATACAAGCCAATACTCTTACATAATAAATTATAGTCAACGCTCTTTTTGTTTTCAAATATTCATTCAACTTGTTTTGTTCTCCTTCACTTGTTCCCTATTAAATTACTTGGTTTTAATAAAGCGATCTCTTGCTCGACCGTCTTCTCAATCGGTCGCTCAAATCCGTTGTAAATACCCCTGTGAACGTTATGAATGATTTTTTGGACGGATGGGTTTTTCAAGTCAAAACCTTCCTCATTGAACCAATATTCTAAGTCTCGGATCAATTGATTGATCCGTAGACTTAACTCATTTAATTGCACGATGGATTCCTTTACTTTACTATGCTCCGATGTGCTGATCCATTTCACTTCATGGATCGGCATATCCGAAAACATCAATAAATCGCGGGTTATCCGGTTTGGTATTTCTTCTTTGTCTTTGTCTTTACTTTTGAAACATCCATATTCGGCAAGACTTAAAAAGTTTGGCAAGTGCTTCATCCAGTGCAAAGAAAGTGTATCAATTTTCAACAATTCCTTTTCGGTATTCATGAATACCTCATTTTTCTCTTTACCCGTTTCATGTAACAATCCAAAGAGATATAAGTGGTTCACTCTCTCATTCTCCCTTCCATTTTAATTAAGTTGGTATTTTTTTTTCTCGATTCACTTTTCTTTTTTTCTATCCATGATTGAACAACAAAGAACATTAAACCGACAGATGTTAGATTCAACAAGATAAATGGCAAAGCATTTACGATATAGTTGACCAACAGTGTAAATTTCATCGTTACGATTGCATCCTCAACATAACGGTCAACATCTTGACGATACGTTTGCAGACCTAATTCCGTCACCTGATTATCTGTTTCGTCTAAGTCATGAAGATATTCCGTAAAATCCGTTTCCCATGCTTCTCTTTCGAATAGTGTAACCATCCTTGCTTCTTCCTTATTTACTATCTTATCATCCATTATTTTTTTGAAGTTCATACCTTGTTCTTTAAGTTCACTTACCGATTTTTGATAATCACTTTCAGGACTTTCGATTATTCCCGTTAAATATACGTTCAAGCCGACAGTACAAAGTACAATAGTCAGAAGTAAAATCCAGTATTTATTCATAGTGATTCCCTCTTTCAAAAATCTAATTTATTAAAGATTGTACTTGTCTTCCAATGCTTCGATCTTGTTACGGTATTTAGCTGTTTGGATAAAGTAAATAGTCAGGGTTACGATTATCAATACAATTCTAGTAACAGTTAACATTGTGCCTCGCATGTAATCTTCTGAAACTAAAAGTAGCATACCAAAAATAGTAATCATCACCATTAGAACGACGTAATACTTGACTGTCAGCTTGTCCTTTTTCTTAATAAATTCCTTCAATTCATTCATGGCACGTTTTCCCCTTTTATTGTTCTACTGGTAAATCGTTATGCTGCCTTTTCATTTCTTCTGATTTTCGAATTTCTCGTCTTAAAAATATGAATATAATTATTACTATATTAAGAGCAATATAAGAGAAAAAAGTAGCAAACTTGATCCATTTCAAATTTTTCATTTCGTCATGTTCATAACGTTTTACACTGGATAAGTATGATTCCTTTTGTAATGGTGTTATCTTTTCTGCATTTGACATTTCTTCAATGTACCAATAAATTCTTTCTTCATTTGTAACATTTTCCAAAACATTTCCTCTTCGATTATTGTCAAACTGTTTTACAACAAATTTTGCTTCTTTTTCATCGACTATATCATCTTCAAGTATGCTTTGATATTCCGATACTTTTTGTTGGATTTCAGGTTTTTTTTCATCTTGTAGTTCTAAGATTGTTGAAAAACCATAATACAAAAGTACAAAGACGCTTAACAGAATGACTCTTTTAACCATGACCTTTAATTGTTTATACAATTCAACCACTCCTTCAATCCCTTGATTTTTTGAGGATATTTTAAAAGGAGGGCTACACCCTCCTTTGCATTCTTTTATCATTTGCTCTAAAAAAATTTAGAGAATCATGTCGTCTTCGGGAGCATTCTCTTGATAATGGAGAAGGTATGCGTTCAGATGACGAAGCATTTCTTTCATCCGGCCGTCTGCTTTAAAGCGATCAGTCGTACCTTTTCCAGTGTATTCAACATAGTTCGTAGCGAGTGATACATGACCGACTGGAACTTCCTCTTTCTTCGCAAATTCTGCTTTGAATCGTGTCATCCATTGACGGAACTCATACACTGTCATGTGCTTATCAATGGCTTCAATTGCTGAAATGACCACCATCGGGAAGTGAACCTTTTTCAAGAGCACTTTTTCTTTCTCTTCGACAGCCTTGAAAAGATATTCGATTCCATCCTTTACTCGTTCGAACAAAAATTCTTTATTGTCTTTGTCATCTTTAAATGTCGTACCGTATTCAGCAATGACTTTCTCACTGACATTTTTGTAGTCGAAAGATTCGTCCATCATCATCATGGCTTGTTGAATTGCAGTAACGTGTTTATCACCACTGATTTGAGTTTTCGAGAAGGCTGCAAATTCGGTTACTAGTGGATGTGCTGCTAATTCATCAAATTTCTTAGCCCAACCAATACCCATTTTAGCTTTTGATTTTTGTTGTTGCGTCAATGCCTTTCCGTTGTTCATTCGGAAGAACAGGTCTTCAATTTCTTCTTCCTTAGCGATAGCCCCATCAATCGTATAGATAGTAACCATTCGGGATAAAATCATATCTCGAACATCCTCACTCAATTCACTAAATACTTTTCCTTCGACTTCATGTTCCTGATATTCGACTACAATTTCAGGTGTCATTGCATGTAATTTCCATTCGTCATTGATGAAAGAGAACAGTGTGGTCAAACGTTGTTTCCCGTCTAAAATATAACGGACAGGTACTTTTTCTTCTTGACCTTCAACTTCTTCAATTTGAGATTCTGCATAGACCGGAGGAATCGGATAACTGCATCCTGCCGAATGGATTAAGTATGATTGTTGAAGCAAATCCCATTGTCCGCCTGCCCGTTGAATCGGATGATCGAACCGGACTGTTCCCTTCTCTGCCATCTTTTTTAATTGTTTGATTGACCATGCGTTATTTTTCATTTCTAACATAAGTAATCTCTCCTTTATCGTATGAATACAAGTGACGTATCAATTAACTTTCTATAATTAT
This sequence comes from Exiguobacterium sp. GL_137, assembly GCF_057834585.1. NCBI lineage: Bacteria > Bacillati > Bacillota > Bacilli > Caryophanales > Exiguobacterium > Exiguobacterium sp. GL_137. The sequence goes on along the minus strand of NZ_JBYQMM010000002.1, from coordinate 4,359 downwards.
TATATCATTTTGATTTGAATAAAACAACAATAAACACAAATAAATAAATAAAAATGATATAAATATACAACAAAAAAAGAAGGGTTTCCCCTTCCCTTTAATCATCTTTCATGCGTCAATTCATTTCCGGTATTTTTCTTGACCGGAGATTCCTTCGTTTGAAGATCCTTGACTTCCATTTCATTTAAACTTTCTTTTAATTTCTTCCCTGATAACACATGACCTTTTTTCTCGGCTTCATCTTGAAGGTCATCAATCGTTTTCAGGCTTGGATTTCTCAAAACCGTCCACCCAATCTTGATTCCTGCATCAACGCTCAAAGTAACATTTTTCTGTGAGTGATGCCCGATATAACTCGCCACCTGTTTATTCACTTCGGAGTTCACTTCCGAAAGCGTGGACTCTAGTTCACGCTTTAATTCACTCTTCTTCATCATTTGAGAATAAATCGTACTCTCATGCAAGGCTTGAGCCATGCTGGATCGACGAACAAATTCTTCTGCTTTTGAGGAGTCGTCAAATTCTTTTGAAATGACCTTCGGTTGCTCGGTTTGTACGTCTTTCCCTGCCGATGATTGAACAACAAAAATTCCTTCTTTGACTTGAGCAACTTCATATGTGCTTTCAATTCTATCAAATGATTGATAGCTTCTTAACTGCCCTTGCTCCTGTTCAACATTCAATATTGCTAATTTCCCGTTTTCCTTATGAAGTTCACTCAACGGCTCTATCATGTTCCGGTTGGTTCGGATATACCATGACTCACTCTTTTCTCCATATTCCAACGTTCCACTCATGACATAGCCATGTTCTTTATTAATGAGTTGCAACGATGTTTGAGACTCGGATTTATAAGAGACGGGATTTTCTAACGTTTCTTTTTTCAGTCCGATTTCATCCATCAGATAAGATTTCGTTTCTTCATATTCTGATTTTAAGTTCTTACTTGCTTCTTGAATTTTATCTCGTTGAAGTGTATTGATCTCTTCGATCATTTCAGCAGCCACTTCTTGAATTTCTTTAATCGCTTGCAACGCCAACTTTGGATCTTTTGACCATTCTAAGATGTAACCTTCTGAAATATCGCCTGTATCTTGACCAAAATAATTGTTGACCACATAAGTGACAGATTCGGCTTGTGCTTCTTTATGATTTTTCGATAGTGTAGCCATTGGAGAATCGACATGATGTAATTTTGCATGAGCATATTCGTGAACAAGGACTCGGAATTTCATCGAATCATTTTCATTCGTATCTATCCCAATCGCAATCCGATGGTCGTTACGTGAGTAGTAACCTCCTGCCCCTTCTGCATGGCCAGTCATAAGTTCTTCTTGAACAGGTAGACGATTGTCGTTTAAATATTTCTTGAAATCATGGTACAACTTTGAAATTTCATCGCTATCCTGCAATGAACGACTGACGACGGATTGAGGTGTGACGATTGGCTTACCATCAGTCTGACTAATATCGAAAACGGAAACGGCTCGGAAACCGACGATGCGTTGTACCTCTTTTGTTTGGCTCTCACCATTCGGCTTTTTAATCGGTTCACCAGTCTGTTTACTATGTTCCTCTTCATTAAATTTCTTCGTGACTGGAGCGAGGATTTTCAGCCCTGTTTCCCCCTTGACGACATTCCGACCTAACTTTTGCCATTCCTTATAGCCCATAATCATTTGTGCGCCCGGCTTTTGATTTGCAATCAATAGTAGATTACGAGACGAATAGTTCGGAACTTTACTCATGATCTTCAAAAACTCTTGATAGTTGACGTTATTCGCTCGTTCTTCAAAGAGTTTCGTGATATTTTCTTCTAACATTTTGTTCGCATCATCTATCGTCAATTGGTTTACATTCTTCGGTTTCGTTTTAGTCGCCATGTAACTACCTCCTAATATTCTTCGTGCTGCCGTTTTGATCGTTCCGACTTTCTAAAGTCGGTCGGTCAAACTTATTTCGAAAGGTAAAGCCGTTCTAATTTCCCTTTGGAATCCCGATATAGTCCGATTAATTCATAGTCCTCAAGCTCACCGTATACATATTGAATTGCTTCAAAAGTAATTGAACCTTCCGGCTTATCACGCTCATCAAAGATACGAACCTCCATCCCTTCGAACTGGATGTTTTCAATCTTATCGAAATCCGTTTCCACATTTTCAATTGCTTCGTTTTCTTCATAGTGTCGAATCATTATTTTTTCGCCTTCTTTTCTTGGAATTTATAATGCAGTCTGAATGGTTCACTTTCACTTGCTCGTTTCATCAAGAGTTTGGCATCAAAAGTCTTTGTTTTATCCTTATTCGCGAATCCTTTAATTAAGTCGCTTTCACCTTTTTCAAGAATTTTTTTCATTTGTGTCGGACTGACTTTTTTATGCCCTTGAATTTTAGGGAAAGTTTGTTTACACCCATTCTTAAAATTAGAGCATCCGTAGAACGCTTTATGTTCTCGAATAAGTCCACCCTGACAGTTCGGACATTTGGAAACAGAATCGACCTCCTGCTGCTTAACAACAAAAGAAGAAACATCCGATTCGCTAACCAGTTTGGGAACTTCCACAATCATATGCTCGATGAACTCATTGATCTTAGATAAAAACATGGTTTGTTTTGGTTCGCCTTTTCCAATCTTTTTTAAGACTCTCTCCCACCCTGCCGTCATTTTCGGACTGGCTAAGAGTGTGCCTGTAACAACCTTCGAAAGAATTTCTCCTTTCGGTGTGCAATAGACTAAGTTTTTATCAACATTGATATATTCTTTCTTCTTCAATGTTTCAATGATATTCGACCTCGTTGCTTCTGTACCGATTCCCTCCGTCTCTTTCAAAATGGCTTTATCTTCATCCTCTTCTTGATTACCTGCATTTTTCATCAACGGAATTAAATCACCCTCTGTAAATCGTTTAGGTGGTGTTGTTTTCCCCTCTTTCATCACTCCTTTCAAAATGACTGGATCACCTTGTTTCATCAATGGTAGGACGGTTTCTTTACTCTTCTTTTTTGTATCATCCTTAGCAAACAAGACTTTCCAACCTTCATCCACTTCGACTTTTCCTGACGTTTTAAAAACTATGTCATCTACATGGATTTCAATATTAGTTTTGGCATAAATCGCATCCTTACAGAACATACTTACGGTATTCTTGATTACCTCTATATATATATTTTGCTCGTCCTTCGTTAAGGAATCGAGCGTCTTTTTTGTTGCCTTTTCTTTTGTTGGAACAATAGCGTAGTGTTCTTGTACCTTGCTTGCGTCTACATAGCCCTTTCTAGGCTCTTTAAAGGCTATTGGAAGGCTTTGACCTAGCAAGTCTTCATAATGCTCTAAATTAGCCAAGAGATAGGAAAATTCGTTTTCAGTAATGTACGGTGTATCTGTTCTCGGATAGGTGAGAAGTTTCTTCTCGTATAATCCTTGCACGATTTCTAATGTTCGTTGTGGACTGTACTTCCATAACTTGTTTGCTTTCACTTGAATACCTGACATCGTGTACAATTTCGGTGCTGATTCTTTTTCTTGCTTTTCTTCAAGTTTCGTAATGGTCGTGTCAACTTTCGCTAAATTTTTACTTTTGATTATTTTTTCGATTTCCTCTTTCGAGTCCGATTTTACCGACGTTTTCATTTGGAAGTTGCCATTGGTATGTTCGGCTAATCCGTTTAGTTCAAAAAATGGTTTTGATACAAATTGACGGATCTTCTCTTCTTGTTCATAAACCATGTAAAGAGTGGGTGTCTGAACTCTGCCTACCGAAAACGTTCCTTGCATCCCTTTTTCTTTTAAAAATATCGTATACAATTTCGTCAAGTTCATTCCCACAAGCCAATCCGAAAACTGTCTCGTCTGTGCTTCAAGATACATCGGATAGTAGTCATTTCCATCACGAAGATTCTTGAACCCTTCTCTTACTGCATCTTCTTCTAACGAATTAATCCATAATCGTTTCATTGTTTTATTCGTCGCATTAGCTTGCTTCAAGATGCTCCAAGCAATATTTTCTCCCTCACGATCACAGTCCGTTGCGATAATGACTTCATCCACTTCACGTAGCAGCGTCTCGATAACTCCGAACTGTTCTTCTTTCCCCTTCGCCACCTCGAACTTAAATTCTTTTGGACTGATTGGAAAAGAAGCTAGAGCTTCTTTGTTCCAATCTCCCCATTCTTTTTGGTATCGAGAAGGTTCAACCAGTTCCACTAAATGACCGATTCCCCAACTAAGATACGCTCCATTCGGAAAAAATGTGTTTGATCGAAACTCGATATACCCTTGTTTGCGTGTGAAAGATCCGATAGCTTCTGCATATTTCATCGCTTGTTTTGGCTTTTCTGCTAAAATCAATGGTTTTCCCAT
>NZ_CM174406.1:37500-3028585 GCF_057834585.1 Exiguobacterium sp. GL_137 | reverse complement strand
AAATACCCCCCTTTTTCTATCATGATATAAAAAACTATACACAGCTTTATGCACAGGACAAAGTTAATGAAGGAACACGACTTATCCCCAGAACATAAAAACTGTGGATAACGTTATCCACAGGGGCTGATTTCTGTGTATAAAGTTATCCACAGGTTGTGTATAACTTGAAGAATCAATTTGTCTTACGTTCTTGTTATGCACAATTAGTGTATCAAATGAAATGAGGTCTGGCAATGCTTAGAACGATTTATCCACAAGTAAATCCACATATACACAGGCAGTTACCCACAGGCTGTGGACAGTGTGGATAAACTGTGGATAAGGTGTGTATAACTTTTCGAAAGAGGAAGCGTTCAGAAATAGTTATGCACAAAATGAAAAAAGTGGCGTTAAAAATTCTAAAAACAAACCTTGACGTTGATTTTAAAAAATACTATTGTAGACAAAGTGATGAGTTATCCACGGAAAGTGTGGATAGTGTGGATAAGTCTGTGGATAGTTTGAAAAAGGGATTGTTTGATTCGTTTTCCATTCCATCCGATCGACAAATCGTATCGTATGATATGAAACCGACTGGGGAATCCTATTTTCACGAATCCCGTCATTTTTTGCTGAAAATGCTTGTGATAATTCTTCTGAACTTTCATTGACAAGGTCACTTTTGCTTTATATAATGTACAAGACTGCCTTAAAGTAGAAAACGATGATTTTTATAGAGTAATTTTTAAAGGAGGTGCAGACTAATGAAACCAACTTTCAACCCAAACAACCGTAAGCGCAAAAAAGTTCACGGATTCCGTGCGCGCATGGCAACGAAGAGTGGCCGCCGGATCTTGGCTGCTCGCCGTCTTAAAGGCCGCAAAGCCTTGACTGTATAATCGAGCGATGATGAGATCACTTCTGGCGCTGCCTGAAGTGATCTTTTTTTTGTAGTTTTAAGGGATGTTCGTGCTTTTGTCACAAGACCCCTCTCGCAGAGCGGGTTTGTTCTATGATATGATGAAAGACGACGAATTTTCGTGATGACAGGATGGAGTGTGATCAAGGTGAAGAAGGAATACCGCGTCAAGAAAGACAAGGAGTTCCAAGCGGTGTTTACTCGGGGAGCCTCTGTCGCAAATCGGCAATTTGTCGTATATGCACTAAAGAAAGAGCAGCAAACTCACTTTCGGATTGGTTTATCGGTGAGTAAGAAAATCGGGAATGCCGTTGTCCGTAACCAGGTTAAACGGTATGTACGTGAAGCATGCCAGCTTCATGAAGCCTCGCTGGCCCCGAATTATGATTTTGTGATCATCGCACGCAATCCGGCTGCGAAGATGACTGCTCAAGAAGTTGCTGACAGTTTACGCCATGTCTTTAAACGATCCGGTGTATGGAAGCGACAGGTAAAATAAACGTGTAGTATATCCTGTTGATTTGTAGCGGCCACTCGCCTGCTTCTATATATAGATAGAACTTCGAGGACCGACCACGTGTAAACATTACTAGGAGGAATTATGAACAAGAGAACTAAGATTTGGCTGACTCTCGGATTGATGTCCGTACTCGCGGTCGTTCTATCCGGTTGTACACCTGGGACATACGGAACAGGTGAACCGATTACTGGTGACACAGAAGGCTTCTGGAAACATTACTTTGTTTGGCCGATGGCTTGGCTCATTCGTGAAATTTCGCATTTCTTTAATGGGGATTACGGAATCGGAATCATCGTCACGACGTTACTTGTTCGTCTCGTCATCTTGCCGTTGATGATCAAACAAACGAAAAGTATGGGTGGTATGCAAGTTATCCAGCCAGAAATGATGAAGCTTCGTGAGAAGTACAGTTCGAAAGATCAGGAAACACAGCAGAAACTGCAACAGGAAATGATGAAGCTGTACCAAGAGCACAATGTCAATCCGCTTGCCGGCTGTTTACCGATCTTGATTCAAATGCCGATTTTGATTGCTTTCTATAACGCAATCATCTATACACCGGCAATTTTCCAACACACGTTCCTCTGGTTCGATCTTGGAAAACCGGATCCGTATTTCATCTTACCGATTTTGTCTGCTATCTTTACGTACTTGCAGCAAAAACTCTCGATGGCTGGACAAGATGATAATCCACAGATGAAAATCATGTTGTATGTCTTCCCGATCATGATCTTCGTCATGGGTGTAACGTTACCATCAGCCTTGTCGCTGTACTGGGTCGTCGGTTACATCTTCTCGATCATCGTCACGATTGCAATCATGAAGCCGATGCGTGAGAAAATCAAAGCGCAGACGGAAGCAACGATTGCTTCAAAACGCGAACAAGAAGCGGCGAACGCTGCTCCTGCTCCGAAAAAACCGAAAAAGAAACGTTAACAATAAGTGAGAGCGATACTCCGTTTTACAGAGTGTCGCTCTTTTTCTTTTGCGCTATTTCGTGTATAGTTGTCACGTTATACCCATTTAAATAGTCCTGAACATTAAATATAGAAAAGATTGCAGAAAACGAGGTGTGAATAACTGATGATGGAATTTGATACGATAGCCGCCATTTCGACGCCGATGGGTGAAGGAGCGATTGCGATTGTCCGTTTGTCCGGTCCTAAAGCAGTCGAAACAGCCGATCGCGTCTACCGTGGTGCCAACCGGTTGAAGGAAGTCCCGACACATACGATTCATTATGGAAAACTGGTTGAACGGACGACAGAACAAGTCGTCGATGAAGTCATGGTCAGTGTCATGCGGGCACCGAAAACCTTTACGCGGGAAGATGTCGTCGAACTGAATTGTCACGGCGGAATCGTTGCCGTCAATCGGGTGCTCGAACTGATCCTCGAACAACCGGACGTTCGTCTCGCAGAACCGGGTGAATTCACGAAACGGGCTTTCCTGAACGGTCGGATTGACTTGTCCCAAGCAGAAGCCGTCATGGACTTGATCCGGGCGAAAACGGACCGGGCGATGACGGTCGCGGTTGGTCAAATCGAAGGACGCTTGTCAAAACTGGTCCAGGATTTACGGGAACAATTGTTGCAGACGATTGCTTCGATTGAAGTCAACATCGACTATCCGGAATATGATGCCGAAGAAATGACGCAGCAAATCGTCCAAAAAGATGCGGGTGAAGTTCGCCGTATTCTAACGGAACTGTTGTCGACGGCGCGACAGGGAAAAATCCTGCGCGAAGGCTTGTCGACCGCGATCATCGGACGTCCGAATGTCGGGAAATCGTCTTTGCTCAACACATTGGTGCAAGAAGCAAAAGCCATTGTCACGGATATTGCCGGGACGACACGGGATACGATTGAAGAATACGTCAATGTCCGCGGTGTCCCGCTGAAATTAATTGATACGGCCGGTATCCGGGAAACAGAAGATATCGTCGAGCGGATGGGTGTCGAAAAATCGCGGCAAGCATTAAACTCAGCCGACTTGATTTTACTCGTCTTAAACGGAAATGATGCATTGACGGAAGAGGACGTCTTATTATTCGAAGCAATTCGGGGGATGAACGCCATCATCATCGTCAATAAAAGTGATTTGACACAAGCGATCGATTTGACGCGTGTCAATGAACTGGCAGAGGGCCGTCCCGTCGTCACGACATCACTGCTCGAAGAAGCAGGTGTTACCGATCTTGAGGCAGCCATTGCCTCGCTCTTCTTTGAACAAGGGGTCGAGGGTCAGGACATGACGTACGTCTCGAATGCCCGTCACATTCAACTCATTAAACAGGCGAGTCAGATGATTGAAGATGCACTCGGTGCGGCAGAAGCGTCGATGCCGATTGACATGGTCCAGATCGACTTACGCCGGGCGTGGGATACACTCGGTGAAATTAATGGAGATACAGCGCAAGACAGTTTACTCGATAAATTGTTCTCGCAATTTTGTTTAGGGAAATAAACGTTGTCAGGTTGTTGATTTTTAAAAGGAGGAACCACAGTTATGGCTTATCAAGCAGGCGAATTCGATGTCATCGTCATCGGAGCCGGTCATGCAGGGATTGAAGCATCTCTTGCAGCCGCTCGTATGGGTTCAAAAACCGTCATGTTGACGATGAACCCCGACATGGTCGGATTCATGTATTGTAATCCGTCAATCGGCGGTCCGGCAAAAGGAATCGTCGTCCGGGAAATCGATGCCCTCGGCGGAGAAATGGCACGGGCGATCGACGCGACGTACATTCAAATGAAAATGCTTAACACCTCAAAAGGTCCTGCTGTTCGTGCACTTCGGGCACAGGCAGATAAATTCGAGTATCAAAACCGGATGAAAAAAGCGCTCGAAGACGAACCGAATCTGTTATTACGCCAAGCACTCGTCGAGCGGTTAATCATCGAAGACGATACGTGTGTCGGCGTCGTCACGAATACAGGAGCCGAGTACCGGGCAAAAGCGGTCATCATTACGACAGGCACATTCATGCGCGGGAAAATCATCATCGGTGAACTGTCTTATGAGAGTGGTCCGAACAACCAGATGCCGTCGGTCAACTTGTCGAAACATCTGGAAGAACTCGGCTTCGAGCTCGCCCGTTTCAAAACGGGTACACCACCCCGAATCGACGGGAAAACGATCGATTATTCGAAAACGGAAATCCAACCTGGAGATGAAGTGGCGTTGCCGTTCAGTCATGAAACGACACAAATGATCACGGAACAGATTCCATGCTGGTTGACGTATACAACGGAATATACCCATCAGTTGATCGATGCGAATCTTCACCGTTCCCCGATGTTTTCCGGGATGATCAAAGGAACGGGTCCGCGTTACTGCCCGTCGATTGAAGATAAAGTCGTCCGGTTCAGTGATAAACCGCGTCACCAGATCTTCCTTGAGCCGGAAGGGCGTGACACGGAAGAAGTTTACGTCCAAGGACTTTCAACGAGTCTGCCGGAAGACGTTCAACATGATATTTTACGGTCGATTCCGGGTCTTGAAAAATCAGAAATGATGCGTCCCGGTTATGCGATCGAATATGATGCGGTCGTTCCGACACAACTTTGGCCGACGCTTGAAACAAAACGGATTGCCGGACTATTCACGGCCGGACAAATCAACGGGACAAGCGGCTACGAAGAAGCAGCCGGACAAGGCATCATGGCCGGCATCAACGCGGCACTGAAAGTTCAGGAAAGAGATCCGCTCATTCTGTCGCGTTCACAAGGATACATCGGTGTCATGATCGATGATCTCGTCACAAAAGGAACGAACGAACCGTACCGTCTCTTGACGTCACGTGCCGAATACCGGTTATTGTTGCGTCATGACAATGCGGATTTACGTTTATCCGATATCGGACATGAGCTCGGACTGATCAACGAAACAAGACACGCGAAACTGGCCGAGAAAAAAGAAGAAATCAAGCGGGAAATGAAACGACTCAAAAAAGTCGTCATCAAAGCAACGAGTGAGGTCAATGAACGGTTGACGGAAATCGGTGTTTCTCCGTTAAAAGAGGCATTACATGCCATCACGTTACTGAAACGTCCGGAAATCACGTATGCGATGATTGCAGAAATGACACCGGCGCCGGTCGCTCTTTCTCCGGAAGCAGCGGAACAGGTCGAAATCCAGGTCAAATATGCGGGATACATCGACAAACAGCTCGATCAAGTCGAACGGATGATGCGGATGGAGAAAAAACGGATTCCGGAACGTCTCGATTACGATGTCATCAGTGGTCTTGCGATTGAAGCAAAACAAAAACTAAACCAAGTGCGTCCGCTCTCGATCGGACAGGCATCACGGATTTCAGGTGTCAATCCATCTGATATTTCGATTTTGCTTGTCTATATCGAACAAGGCCAATACGCATTGACTGCGGAGTGAAGAGAATGAATCAACAGCAATTCGTAACCGCATTAGCGGAGCAAGGACTCGAAGTCTCAGATCATCAATTGCAACAGTTCCGTAAGTATTATGAACTGCTTGTCGAATGGAATGAGAAAATGAATTTGACGGCCATCACGGATGAAGAAGGTGTTTATTTAAAACACTTTTATGATTCGATCACAGCCGCATTCTACTTTGACTTCACGGAAGTCGAAACCGTCTGTGACGTCGGTGCCGGTGCCGGTTTCCCGAGTCTGCCGATCAAAATCATGTTCCCGCATCTGAAAGTCACAATCATTGACTCACTCAATAAACGAATCGGGTTCTTGAACATGCTCGCAACAGAACTTGGACTTGAAGGCGTTGCCTTCCACCACGGACGTGCCGAAGAATTCGGGAAAAATAAACAGTTCCGGGAACATTTTGATGTCGTGACAGCGCGTGCCGTTGCCCGGATGTCGGTTCTTGCGGAATACTGTTTACCGCTTGCTAAAGTTGGCGGTCAATTCGTCGCTTTAAAAGCCGCGAAACTGGGTGAAGAACTGGAAGAAGGCGCGACAGCCTTGAAGGTATTGGGTGGAAATTTGCGGGAAAGTTTCCAATTCCAATTGCCAGGAGAAGAAAGTGAGCGTAATATCGTAATTGTCGATAAAAAACGATTAACACCCGGGAAATATCCGCGTAAAGCAGGTACACCGGCAAAAGATCCACTGGGTTAAACACCGTTTCACGTGAAACGATGACTGATGAAGGCGAGGTACACCAACGTGAAGAATGCAATTGCCAAACTGCTCGGTAAGGGAGGACAAACCGTTTCCCTAGAGCTGGATCCACAAGATACCGTCCGTGAGTTAAAGTTAACGGAATTGGTCGCCAACCAGTTCCAACCGCGGACTGTCTTTGACGGGGAACGGATTACCGAACTAGCGACCACGATTGAAGAACATGGTTTACTGCAACCGATTGTCGTCCGAAAACAAGGCGAAGGATATGAAATCATCGCCGGCGAACGCCGTTTTCGGGCTGTTCAATCGCTCGGATGGGAGACGATTCCCGCTATCATTAAACAGATGACAGACGAGACGACGGCTGCCCTCGCACTCATCGAAAATCTACAACGTGAAGAATTGACACCGATCGAAGAAGCCGAAGCATACGCGCGGTTGCTTGCCATGCAAGAAATCACACAGGAAGTGTTGGCGCGCAGACTCGGACGGAGCCAGTCGACGATTGCGAATAAGCTTCGTTTGCTTCGGTTACCGGAAACGGTTCGTGAAGCTCTGAAACAACGGAAAATCACGGAACGTCATGCGCGGGCCCTCCTGCCGTTAAAAGCAGCTGACTTACAGCTTCAGGTTTTGATTGAAATCATTGAACGGGAATGGAACGTCAAAGAGACGGAACAACGGGTTGAACGGTTGTTGACACCAAAAGTTCCTAAAAAACGTCATAAAAGTTTTGCCCGGGATACACGAATTGCATTGAACACGATTCGTGATTCCGTCGATATGATTGAACGGACCGGTTTGACGGTCGAAAAAGAAGAAGTGGATTGTGAAGAATATGTCGAGGTGCGGATCCGCATCGTGAAGGCACGTCCGTAAACTAGCGGTCGTGCCTTCCGCTACGTTTAGGAGAGATTAGCATGAATGAAATACCGATTGGAGCAATCCGGCCGAATCCGGGACAACCGCGGAAACAGTTCCACGAGAAAGCGTTGGCAGAACTCGCCAACTCCTTGACACGCCATGGAATGATTCAACCGATCGTCGTTCGTCCACGTGAGGGGTTTTACGAAATCATCGCCGGCGAACGACGTTATCAAGCTGCAAAACAAGCCGGATTTAATCGTGTCCCGGTCTTGATTATTGAAGCGAATGAAACCCGTGTCATGGAACTGGCATTGATCGAAAATATCCAACGTGCCGATTTGAGTGCGATTGAAGAAGCGATGGCGTACGCCGAGATGCTCGAAGAGTTTAACATCACACAGGCAGAGCTTGCGAACCGGGTCGGAAAAAGCCGTTCCCACATCACGAACAGTCTCCGTTTACTGCAGTTACCGGTCGAGGTCCAGCAAGCCGTCATGGAAGAACGGTTATCGATGGGACATGCACGGGCTTTATTGTCCTTAAAGCATCCACTGAAGATCGAACGGATGGCGGAACGTGTCATGCGTGAAAATTGGAATGTCCGGCGCCTCGAACAGGAGTTGCGTGAAAAAAAACAGGTGCGTCCGGCAGCCAAACAGTCAACGGAACTGGATTTCATCGAAGAAACGTTACGGGAACGGATTGGGGCGACTGTCCGCATTAAGATGACGAAACAAGCTGGAAAACTCGAAATTGATTTTACGGACGAGGACGATTTAAATCGAATTCTCGAACTGCTTTTACCTGAAGAAGATTAACAGCAAAGGATCCATTCCAGTATGGTACTTGGAATGGATCCTTTTTTTGAAACTTACAGGATAAAGGAAAGGAGAAACACTGCCCTTAAATTGAACGTGGTGTGAAGGAGATGGTCGTACGTGTTGTCTCAGCTGCTAATTTCGTATCGAGCAAGGCAAAACTATCAGCGACGAGTTCAGCCAACGCATAAACAAGATGGAGGCGTGTATTTTGAAGGATCATCATTTCCATAAAGCCACTGACATTGACGACAGCTTTAATATTAAAATCACCGACAGCCGGTAATTCTTTTTGGACACCGGCACCAGGAGCAAGCGGACCTTCCGAGAAGAAGACATGACCGACACTTGAAAGGCGGCCGAGACAGGCATCGATGGCGATGACGAGCGGACGGTAATGTGTCGTTTGAATCGAATGAATGGTTTCGGCCAGATTCAATGCATGGACCGGTTTGGCTAATGTCCCATAGACATGCATGTTCGCCGGTCGATTTTTTTCCAAAAAGGTTCCGACGAGCGGTCCGAGTGAGTCGCCGGTTGACCGGTCGGAACCGATACAGACAAGGACGACGGGACGGTTTTCCTTCATGGCATTGACCTGTTCATGTAATTGTTCCGCCAGTCGTTCCTTAGCGAATGGTTCCGTATATTCTAGAAAGAAAGAATAGGGCTTTTTTTCGTGAGAATGAAAACGGAAATTCATCTGGATCATCCTTTCTTCTCCTGATGTCAGCATCCTGGTGTCGTGGTGAGAGTGAAGGCGTTCTGTAATGATTTTCCTTTCCCGGTTTTTGTGAAAATCTAACGTCAAAATCGGTTCTTTGGTTGAAAGTCATTTAAAATCACGTATACTGTCGTAATAGAGAGAAGATAGAGAGAAGTCGAAAGGATGGAGAGAATGGCTACCAATAAAGACGTACAGGATTCAGTCGCCCAGGTTGACCGGATTCTAGACCAAGTCATGGACGCAGACATGTGGATCCGCTTTGGATTGAAGTTATTGATCGCCCTGATTATCATCGCCGGTTTTTATGTACTGATGCGTATTTTAACAGGTGCGGTTTCGCGATTATTTACGATTCGAAAAATCAATGAGCATGATTCATTGGCGCAACGCCAAAATGAAACGTTGTTGAAACTGCTCCAAAATGCTATCCGTTATGTTCTTGGAATCGTCATGCTCTTGACGGTCCTCAGTCAGTTCGGAATCAACATTACAGGTCTTGTCGCCAGTGCCGGTATCGCCGGTCTTGCCATTTCGTTTGGGGCAAAGAACCTGGTTCAGGATATCATTACCGGGGCCTTCATCATCTTTGAACGACAGTTTAAAGTCGGTGACTTCGTCCGTGTCGGTTTGATTGAAGGGGTCGTCACAGAACTCGGAATCCGGACGACGAAGTTAAAAGGATTGAATGGAGAAATCCACATCATTCCGAACGGACAAATCTTACAGGTGACGAACTTTTCCGTCGACAACAGTTTTGCTTTAGTCGATGTGCAAGTATCGTATGAAGAAGATTTGGAACGGGTCGAACAGGTCTTGCATCAAATTGCTAACACGACGACGGAAAAATATACCGACATGTTTATCGAGCCGATCCAAATGCTTGGCGTCCAGACACTTGGACCGTCAGAAGTCGTCTACCGCCTGATGGCAGAAGTGCCACCGATGCAACATTTCCAGGCCGGTCGTTTGATCCGGAAAGAACTCAAGCAGGGACTCGAACTGGAAGGAATTAAGATTCCGTATCCACGGATGGTCATGATGAATACAGAACAAGGGAATGGTGGTCAAGCCGATGATGCCAAAAACGTACAATCTTCATGATTATGTCGAAATGAAAAAACAACATCCTTGCGGAACGAACCGTTGGCAAATCATTCGTGTCGGGATGGACATCCGCATTAAATGTCAAGGATGCGGAGCGAGTATCCTGATGCCGCGCCGCGACTTCGATAAGCGTTTGAAAAAAGTCTTACCTGAATGAATACGAGCAAACCCCTGGCGACCGGAAAAGGTCTTCAGGGGTTTGTTGCTGTTCCTTTAATCAAATACAAGACTGCTTTAAACTACAGCAAAACGTACATGAAACAATCTTGTCTTAAAAAAAGAAGACACATCTCCTTGCTTAAAAAAATTGAACTATCTATAATTGTGAAAGATGTGCTGACGTGGTGTAATCATTCTACCCACTGCGGCCGCTAGCACGGATTTCCTAGGAAATACCGAAAAGGAGGAATTCCAAGTGGGATTAACAGCCGGAATCGTTGGCTTACCAAACGTAGGAAAATCAACACTTTTTAACGCAATTACACAAGCAGGCGTCGAGGCGGCGAACTATCCGTTCGCAACCATCGATCCAAACGTCGGTGTCGTCGAGGTGCCTGATGCACGTCTTCGTAAATTGACAGAACTCGTCAATCCGAAGAAAACAATCCCGACCGCATTCGAATTCACGGATATCGCCGGAATCGTCAAGGGAGCTTCAAAAGGAGAAGGGCTGGGAAACAAATTCTTAGCCAACATTCGTGAAGTCGACGCCATCTGTCAGGTAGTCCGCTGTTTCATCGACGAGAACATTACACACGTTTCAGGAAAAGTCTCACCAATCGATGATATCGAAACAATCAATCTTGAATTGATTCTTGCCGATCTCGAATTGGTCGAAAAACGAATCCAACGTGTCCAAAAACAAGTGAAGTCACGCGATAAAAATGCAGCGGGCGAACTGGAAGCACTTGAAATCGTCTTGGCGTTACTGGAAGACGAAAAACCGGCACGTCTTGCTGAGTTAAATGAAGATCAGGCAGCGATCGTCAAGCATTTCCAATTGTTGACGATGAAACCGATGCTTTATGTTGCAAACGTCGGTGAAGACGAAGTCGCGGACGCAGACAGCAATGAAAATGTGCGGTTAGTTCGTGAATTTGCAGCGAAAGAAGGCGCAGAAGTCATCATCATCTGTGCCCGGATCGAAGAAGAGATTGCTGAGCTTGAACCGGAAGAACGCCAAGAGTTCCTCGTTGACCTCGGAATCGAAGAATCCGGTCTGGATCAGTTGATTCACGCAGCGTACAACACGCTTGGTCTTGCGACGTACTTCACAGCCGGTGAAAAAGAAGTTCGTGCCTGGACGTTCAAAAAAGGCATGAAAGCACCACAATGTGCGGGTGTCATCCACTCGGACTTCGAACGCGGTTTCATTCGTGCGGAAGTTGTTGCTTACGAAGATTTAGCAGCTGCTGGAAACATGGCGACCGTGAAAGAACAAGGCCGTTACCGTTCTGAAGGGAAAGAATATGTCTTCCAAGACGGCGATGTCGTCACATTCCGCTTCAACGTTTAAGAGAAGCGAACGAATCGTTATTGCATAAACCAAAATACTTTGATAGTATTAACAAATGTGAGTAATGAATTATTGCTCCTTGCTCGATGAATCGAGCCGCCAGTCCAAGAGGAGGTGACAGATATGCGTAAATACGAAGTACTTTACATCATCCGTCCGGAAGTTGATGAGGAAGCACGAAAAGCTCTAGTTGAGCGTTTCAACAAAGTCCTCACTGACAACGGTGGTACAGTTGAAAAAACAACTGAAATGGGTAAACGTCGTTTTGCTTACGAAATCAATGATATGCGTGAAGGTTTCTACGTTCTTCTTAACGTGACTGCTGAACCAGCAGCTACAAAAGAACTTGACCGTCTCATGAAGATCAGTGACGATATCGTTCGCTTAATGATCACAAAAGACGAGAAATAAGCTGAAACAGGAGAGTGATTCTGATGATTAACCGCGTCGTTTTAGTCGGTCGGTTAACTCGTGACCCTGAAATGCGTTATACGCAGAGCGGGATTGCGGTAACGCGATTCACACTCGCTTGTGACCGTCCGTTTACAGGACAAGATGGGAAGCGAGAAGCTGACTTCATCGATTGCGTCGTTTGGCGCAAGCAGGCAGAGAACGTTGCTCAGTATTTGAAAAAAGGGAGCCTCGCAGGAGTTGAGGGTCGCCTTCAGATTAGTAGCTATGACGATAAAGATGGTCAACGTCGTTATCGTGCAGAAGTCGTCGCGGATAGTGTTCGATTCCTAGAATCACGCAATGCAAGCCGTTCTTCCGATAGTGATAGCTACTCTTCAAATTCAAATACAGGTGGAAACGGAAATGCTGCAGGATGGGGTTCACAGCAACAGCAGAACAACTCTTCCTCGCCAGCACCCGCTTCATCTTCATCGAATTCGGGCTTCGGCGCTGATCCGTTCAGCGGCGGCAGTTCGATCGATCTTTCAGACGACGACCTTCCATTCTAATGGGAACGTCGGACTGAAAAATTTACTCTAAAAAGGAGGTTAATCACATGGCACGTCGTCCAGGTGGAAAACGTCGTCGTAAAGTATGTTACTTCACGTCGAACCACATCACTCATATCGATTATAAAGACGTAGAACTTCTCAAACGTTTCATTTCGGAACGCGGTAAGATTCTTCCACGTCGTGTGACTGGTACTTCAGCGAAATACCAACGTCCACTTACAATCGCAATCAAACGTTCACGTCAAATGGCTTTAATTCCATACGTAGCTGACTGATTACGGTCCAGCGCTTTTCCTTTTCGAAGGAAAGGCGCTTTTTTTCGCTTCGCTTTCAACCGGTCCGCCTTTTCGGTTATAATATACAAGTTACCGAATTTTTCATACGAGTATATTTAGTATACAAGGAGGACGCGATGGGGTTAGGTCAGCAAGTATCACCTGAACGAGAACAGCGCTTTTTTCGCTTCGTTCCGTATCTATTAATCGTGGCTCTACTTTTTGTCATTGCCGTCGATCACCCAATCATCGCAGCGGTTGGAGCCGTCTTGACGACGGCACTGTTTGTCCTTCATCTTTTGGAGGAACGACGTGGTCGGAAGTCATGGGAAAGCTACGTCGCCGGTATATCGATCCAGGTCGAAGACACCGGTCAAGATGCTTTGACGAACATGCCAATTGGAATTTTACTTTATGATGAAGAAGCACGTGTTACCTGGTTCAATGATCCGATGCGTGAGATTTTTGAGGACCTTGCCATGGGACACGTTCTGACGGATCTTGATCCCTTATTCGTTGAAATGATTGGCGTCGATGAGGATCAGGCGACGCTTGAAATCGGCGAATCAGTTTATCGTGTCTTTTCAAACAGCGAAAACCGGACTTTCTATTTGTTCGATATGACAGAAGAAGCCCAGGTCGAACAGCAACTGGTCGATAATCAGACGGTCATCGGTGTCATTTATCTTGATAACTATGATGAGATGACACAAGGGATTGAAGATCAGCTTCGCAGTGAATTGAACAGCCGGGTCACCCAGTTGTTAAATCACTGGGCCGCGGATCACGGCACTTACATTAAACGGACCGCTTCCGACCGTTATTTCATTGTGACGACGGAAGAGAATTTACGGATTTTGGAACGATCGAAATTTACGATTCTTGATACCGTCCGGGAAGAAACAAGTCAACGTGGTGTTCAGCTGACATTGTCGATTGGTATCGGATGTGGCAGTGATCCGATTCCGGCGCTTGGATTGATGGCTCAATCGAGTCTCGATCTGGCATTAGGCCGCGGCGGTGATCAGGTCGTCATCAAGCGGGACGGGAAAGTTCGTTTTTATGGCGGGAAAACCAATCCGACAGAAAAACGGACACGTGTCCGGGCCCGCGTCATTGCCAACTCGTTGCGTGATTTAATGCAGGAGTCGAGCCGTGTCCTCATCATGGGGCACCGGAATCCGGATATGGATTCCCTGGGCGCCTCAATCGGGATTTTAAAACTCGCCGAGATGAACGATAAAGAAGCCCATATCGTTCTTCCGGAAGCTGAAATCGGACAAGGAATCCGGCGGATGATGAATGAAATCAGCCAGGAACCGAAACTCGAGACCCGTTTCGTGAATGCGTTCCAAGCAGATCAATTGATTGATGATCAGGCGCTCTTGATTATCGTCGATACCCACAAACCTTCCCTGGTTGTCGTACCGGCCTTGCTGGAGCGTTTTGAACGGATGGTCGTCATCGACCACCATCGACGGGGAGAAGACTTTATTGAAGAACCGGTTCTCGTTTATCTCGAACCGTATGCGTCATCGACATCAGAACTGGTCACAGAGCTGATCGAGTATCAGCCGACGAATCAGAAACTGGCAATGCTTGAAGCGACAGCCTTGCTTGCCGGAATCATCGTCGATACGAAAGGCTTTACGCTACGGACCGGTTCCCGGACGTTTGACGCCGCTTCCTATCTGCGTTCGCAAGGAGCGGATACGGTTTTGGTTCAGGAGTTCCTCAGTCAGGACCTTGAGACATACGTCGAACAATCGCATATCCTCGAGCGGACGGAAGTTTACGCCGCCGGGATGGCGATTGCGACGGCTGAGCCCGGCGTCATCCATGATCAGGTCCTGATCGCCCAAACGGCGGATCAGCTGCTATCGCTCCAAGGAATCCGCGCGGCGTTCGTCATCGCGGAATTGCAGGACGGCAGAACTGCCATCAGTGCCCGTTCACTCGGTGAAGTGAACGTCCAGCTGATTATGGAGACGCTTGGCGGCGGCGGTCATTTAACGAATGCTGCGACACAGATGACCGAGTCGGTCTTGACTGTCGCAACAGAATTACGAAAAGCGATTGACCATTATTTAGAAGATGAAACAAAAGGAGAGGAAACAGAATGAAAGTTATTTTCTTACAAGATGTAAAAGGCCAGGGTAAAACAGGAGACGTCAAAGACGTCGCTGACGCATATGCAAACAACGTGTTGTTCAAAAAGAAATTGGCACGTCCGGCAACAACCGGAAACCTTAAGCAGCATGAGGCACATGAGCGTAAAGCGGCAGAAGAAGCGAAACAAGTGTTACAGGACGCTCAAGCGTTAAAAGATAAGATTGAAAAAGAAACGATCATCGTCTCAACGAAAACAGGTGAAGGCGGTCGTGTCTTCGGATCCGTTACGAGCAAACAAATCGCGGATGAGTTGAAACAGATGGGTTACAAGATTGATAAACGTAAAATCGAACTCGAGCATCCGATCAAAACACTCGGTGTGACGAAAGTACCATTAAAATTGCACAATGAAGTCACAGCAACGTTAAATGTCCAGGTTAAAGAAGCGTGAGTAGAAAAGGGGACCGGTGATGAGTGATGTAATGCAAAATACGCCCCCCCAGAGCATTGAGGCGGAACAAGCCGTCCTTGGGGCGATCATGATCGATGCGGATCGACTGATCAGTGCGTCCGAACGATTATTGCCACAAGATTTTTATCGTGCGGCCCACCAACGCATTTTTGAAACGATGCTTGTGTTGTCGGATCGGGGAGAAGCAATCGACCTCGTGACCGTTACGGCGGAACTCAGTACGCTTGGTATCCTCGAGGAAGTCGGCGGATTGCCGTACCTCGGTGAACTGGCGGAAGGTGTTCCGACCGCCGCAAACATCAACTATTACGTCAATGTCGTTGATCAAAAGTCGACCTTGCGCCGGTTGATCCGGACCGCCAATGAAATCGTCACGGACGGTTACGAACGGCAAAACGAGGTCGACGTCCTGCTGAATGAAGCAGAACGGAAGATTCTCGAAGTCTCACAAGGAAAAGGCAGTGCCAGCTTCATTCCGATTTCGGACGTTTTGACGAGTGCGTATGCGACGATTGATAAGTTGCATAAACAAAGCGGCGAGACGACCGGGATTCCGACCGGCTTCCGTGATCTCGATAAAGTGACGGCCGGATTCCAGCGCAACGATTTAATCATCGTTGCCGCCCGTCCGTCTGTCGGGAAGACGGCCTTCGCCTTGAACATCTCACAAAACGTCGCGACCCGTGCCGATGAGAATGTCGCCATCTTCAGTCTTGAGATGGGAGCGGAGCAGCTTGTCATGCGGATGCTGTGTGCGGAAGGCAATGTCGACGCGCAGCGCCTCCGGACCGGACAGCTCGAAGATGAGGACTGGGGCAAGTTATCCCTCGCGATGAGCAGCTTATCCCAAGCCGGGATCTATATCGACGATACACCGGGTATTCGTGTCAACGATATCCGGGCGAAATGCCGCCGTCTGAAGCAGGAGCACGGTCTTGGAATGATCATGATTGATTATCTTCAACTGATTCAAGGAAACGGGCGTTCCAGCGATAACCGGCAACAGGAGGTCTCCGAGATCTCCCGGTCCTTGAAGTCGCTCGCCCGTGAACTCGAAGTCCCCGTCATTGCGTTATCGCAGCTGTCACGGGGCGTGGAAAGTCGGCAGGATAAACGGCCGATGATGTCCGATATCCGGGAATCGGGAGCAATCGAGCAGGATGCGGATATCGTTGCCTTCTTATACCGCGACGATTACTACAATAAAGAAACGGAAGATGCGAACACGATCGAAATCATTATCGCGAAACAGCGGAATGGTCCGACCGGTACCGTCAAACTCGCTTTCCGGAAAGAATTTAATAAGTTCGTGGATCTCGAACCGAATAATTCCTATGCACCACCCGCCTAAATGGCTTAAAAACGCTTCCGTCTTCTGAGACAGAAGCGTTTTTTTAATCGTTATGTTTGAATATCTTGAAGAGAAAGGAAAAAAACGAATTAAAACCGTCTTTTAAACGAACGAAAAAGAATTGTAACATTTAATTGTTCGGTATTTGGTTGACTTCTGTTTTTTTCCGCGTTACACTTAGTCGTGGTTTTGAATCGTACGTGGAGGTGGATGAGAATATGTCATCAGTAGTAGTAGTCGGAACACAATGGGGCGACGAAGGAAAAGGAAAGATTACCGATTTTCTTTCGAAAAAAGCCGATGTCGTTGCTCGTTATCAAGGTGGAGACAATGCCGGACATACAATCGTATTTAATAATGAGACGTATAAGTTACACTTGATTCCATCAGGAATTTTTTACTCAGACAAGAAATGTGTCATCGGGAACGGCCTTGTCGTCAATCCGAAATCGCTCGTCAAGGAATTGAAGTATCTGCACGATCGTGGTGTTTCAACGGATAACTTACTGATTTCGAATCGGGCGCATGTCATCTTGCCGTATCATCAGTTGCAAGATCAACTCGAAGAAGAAGCAAAAGGCGACGCGAAAGTCGGAACGACACTTAAAGGAATCGGACCGTGCTACATGGATAAAGCAGCACGAATCGGAATCCGGATGGCTGATTTACTCGACAAAGAAACATTCGCCGAAAAACTAAAAATCGTTCTTGATCAGAAAAACCGGATGTTCACGAAGATGTATGATGCGGAAGCGATTGCTTTCGATGATATCTTCGAAGAATACTACGCATACGGTCAAGAGTTTGCGAAATATGTCTGCGATACATCAGTCGTCGTCAACGACAGCCTCGATAAGGGCGAAAAAGTCCTCTTCGAAGGGGCACAAGGTGTCTTACTCGACCTTGACCACGGGACGTATCCATTCGTTACATCATCTAACGCATCAGCCGGCGGTGTCGCTTCAGGTGTTGGTGTCGGTCCAGCCCGGATCGATCACGTCGTTGGTGTCTGTAAAGCATACACGTCACGTGTTGGTGATGGTCCGTTCCCGACAGAGCTGTTTGACGAAATCGGTCATCACATCCGGGAAGTCGGTCGTGAATACGGAACAACGACAGGCCGTCCACGCCGTGTCGGCTGGTTCGATTCAGTCGTCGTCCGTCACTCACGCCGGACAAGCGGTTTGACAGATCTTTCATTGAACTCAATCGATGTCCTGACAGGTATCGAGACGCTTAAAATCTGTACGTCGTATGAGTTTAACGGCAAACAGATCGATGAGTATCCGGCAAGTTTCCGCGATCTCGAAGCATGTGTCCCGGTTTATGAAGAGCTACCGGGCTGGAAAGAAGACATTACGCACATCCGCAAGTTTGAGGATTTGCCGATCAATGCGCAGAACTACGTTAAACGGATTGCAGATTTGACGAACATCTCCCTCGTGACATTCTCAGTTGGACCGGGTCGTGAACAAACGGTCGTTCTCCGTGATTTGTACGAAGAAGCTTAATGGTTGAAAAGCGGCAGTTCCGGATTTGAAATCTGGAGTTGCTTTTTTTTATCTCTAATCAAGCGAAATCATTCACAAAATAAAGTGAACGAGCGTATACTAAAGGTAATGTTTCACGTGGAACGCACGATGTAAACGTATGATGAAGTCAACAGAGTGGCGTCGGGAGTTTCCGTCGCCACCTTTCTATATGCCTGAAAAACAGGTAAAATAGATTGAATAGAAATTATTAAGGGGGAACACCCAGTGACGGAACGTAAAATCCTCGTCGTCGATGACGAGCAACCGATTGCCGATATATTAAAATTTAAATTAGAAAAAGAAGGTTATAGTGTCGCCGTAGCAAATGATGGAGTGGAAGCACTCGAGAAAGTCGAAGAGTTTAAGCCCGATTTGATTTTGCTCGATATCATGTTGCCCTTGATGGATGGAATGGAAGTTTGCCGGGAAGTCCGGAAAACATCAAAAGTCCCGATCATCATGTTGACGGCAAAGGATTCTGAAATTGATACGGTCCTTGGCCTGGAGCTTGGTGCAAATGATTACGTGACGAAACCATTCAGCTCGCGCGAATTATTGGCAAGGGTGAAGGCACACTTACGAAACGTCAATACGGTCGAAGCGACACCGGCAAATGCAGGACCGGGTCCATTGAAAGTAGGAGAACTGTATATCGATACGAATTCTCATACCGTCACACGACAGGATCAAAAAATCGAACTGACACAACGTGAGTTTGAACTGTTGCATTACTTGGCGAAAAACATCGGTCAAGTCATGACGCGTGAACACCTGCTCCAAACCGTGTGGGGATATGATTACTTCGGTGACGTCCGGACCGTTGACGTCACTGTGCGCCGTCTGCGAGAAAAAGTCGAAGATAACCCGAGTACACCAATCTATATCATGACCCGCCGTGGTGTCGGCTATTATCTCCAAGACGGGGAGAATGAATAACGATGTTAAAAGGAACGAACTTCTTCAAATCGATCCAGTGGAAACTTGTCGTCATTTATGCGTTGTTGATCTTAGTCGCGATGCAAGTCATTGGGGTTTACTTCGTTCGTTCTCTTGAAAAACAGTACATTACGAACTTCTCAAAATCTGTTGAAGACCGGGCCGGACTTGTTGCGTACAATGTCGGGAAGGAATTCGATAAGACAGGCGATGATGAGGCCTCCAAACGGCAGTTGTCTGAATCTCTTGGACAACTGCTGTCTGAGTTTAGTAGTGGCTCGACGTCAAGGAACGATATTCTCGAAGTACAAATCATTGATCAGGACTCGATCATTCAAGCGACGTCCGACGAGGACAATCAGTCAGCGGTCGGACAACGGGCGACGAATTCACTGATTAAAAAAGCACAAGCTACGAGTTCCTCCCGTGTCGATACCGTCCTCGATCCGACGACGGAAGACAAGATTCGGATCTTTGCAGTCCCCGTTACCTCGGAACGGACAGGTGCAACGACCGGGATGATTTACGTCCGGGCTTCGATGGAGTCGATTTATTCTCAGATGCAGCAAGTCACACGCATCTTAGCAACGGGGACAGTGATTGCACTTGTCATCACCTCGATTCTCGGTGTCCTGTTATCAAGGACGATCACCCGTCCGATTTCGGATATGCGGCGCCAGGCAATCGAGATGCGGCGCGGGAACTTCTCACGGAAGGTTAAAGTCTATTCCGATGACGAAATTGGTCAGTTGGCACGTTCCTTTAATGAACTGACGGATGAATTACTCGAAGCGAACGCGACGACGGAAGCCGAAAGGCGGAAATTGACGAGTGTCCTTGAAAATATGACGGATGGTGTGATTGCGACGGACCGGACGCTACGTGTCATCCTGATGAACGACCAGGCGAAGGATATCGTCGGTGTCGATGAATCCGGTATCGTCGGGACGAATTTAAAGGATCTACTCGCGCTCGGAGACGACTTTATGATTCCGGAAGACGGCACGATGCCGCCCCGTTTGCTTGATTTTAGCAGCGAGGACGAACTGTTCCTTGTCCGGGCCTTCTTCTCACCGGTCAAAAAACACAGTGGACCGATTACCGGTATGATTATCGTCCTGCATGACGTCACGGAGCAGGAACAAGTCGAGCAGGACCGCCGTGAGTTCGTCGCGAACGTCAGTCATGAACTCCGGACACCGCTGACGACGATGCGGAGTTATCTCGAAGCCTTAGCGGAAGGTGCGTACCAGGATGAAGAACTGGCGCCACGGTTCCTGGAGACGACACAAAACGAAACGGAGCGGATGATCCGCCTCGTGACCGATCTGTTGCAACTGTCGAAAATGGACAGCAAGGAATACAAGATGAACAAAGTCCGGTTTGATTATATTCAATTCTTAAATGATATTCTCGATCGCCACGATATGACGAAACCGGAACGGATTCAGTTCCGCCGCAAGATCATGAAACGGAAAGTCTACATCCGCGGGGACCAGGATAAGTTGATTCAGGTCGCGGATAATATCTTAACGAACGCGATCAAGTATTCACCGGAAGGCGGTACGATCACCGTCCGGACGATGTTACGGGCGAAACGGATCGTCATCAGCATCAAAGACGAAGGAGTCGGGATTCCAAAAGCGAACCTGCAGAAAATCTTTGAACGCTTCTACCGGGTCGATAAAGCACGGGCACGGAAGATTGGCGGGACCGGACTCGGTCTTTCGATTGCCAAAGACGTCGTTTCGGCACACGGTGGTGACATTTGGGCAGAAAGCGAATGGGGACGCGGGACAACGATTTACTTTACGCTTCCATACGAGGTGATCGAAGAGGTGGATATCGGATGACGAAACAGCGACTGAAATCCATCGCTTTGATTCTTCTGGTCAGTGCCTCAATCGTGCAAACCGCCATGTTATGGACGTATCATCCGAGCAGCGAGTCGATTGAACAGGAACAGGTATCGTTTAATGAAATCGATACCTCAAAGACGGTCGAAGGAAATCAGCTGATTAATCCGGAGTTGGTCATCTATTCGAACGGTGAAAGTGCCTATCAGACCCAAATCATCGGTCGGACGATTCTGAACCGGATCGGTGCCTCGTTTGATGTCGGTGTCCTGGTTTTGACCGATAAGGCGTCAGATATTCCGGTCAGCAAACGGAGTGTCGAGATGATTTTCCCGACGCCGATCAGTTCAAAGATGCTCGAGGAGTTGCTCGGGGAAAAACAAATTGCGATGTCAGAGCCGATCAAACGGCTCTATCTGCTCGATTATGAAGGACCGATCCTTCGGCTGGAGTCGACGACGGGACGATTTAAGGATTTTAAATTAATCGGGGATGAGACGGTCTTAAAACGTCTATTCGCCTATGATAAGAAAAAACCGATGACGAAAGTCGAGCTCAAGGGCGGTGACTACACGTATGTCCCAAGCGGCGCGACGAAACTGGAAGAAGTATTCGTCTACGATGATGTTTCACAGGATCCGAAGCCGCTCAGCCGGATCGAGAGCGCGTTCTTTACGGAAAACTCGAACGTCCAACAAATCAAGAGCCGGGATGACCTGGACGTTTTGACGGACGGTGTCAGTGTTTCGACCTACGACCGGGATTATAATGCGTTCCGTTTTAATACATTGTCTCCGAACACCCAAACCTCGTCCGTCGATTACAGTACAATCGTCAGTTACATCAACATCCATGGCGGATGGCTCGATCCTGTGACACAACGCAGCGGTTTCCGCTATTACTTTGATCAGATGTCGAAAGCAGAAGAGGAACAGGCGGCGACGTTCCGATTGTATTTGAACCGATACCCGATTTTTGGTGAAACAGGACCGTTACTTGAACAACCGGACTTTGATCTCGCGACCATCAAAGTAACGTTCGAAGAAAATCAAATCCGTTCGCTCAGCCGCAGTATGATTCGGGCGGATCGGAAGCTGTTGCTCCGGGAAACGACATTGCCATCCATCGATCAGATCGAAAAGCAGCTTCAATCCGCTGATCTGCTGGATGAGATGTCCGCTATCCGGATGGGATATGAGATGACTTATGAAATTGAAACAAGTCGCTATGCCTTGTTTAAGCCAAATTGGTTCATCAAACGAAACGGGAAATGGACGACGGTCGATCAAGCTATCGGAAAAGAGGGGTAAGGATTCATGGATTGGAGTAAAGCAAAAACGTTACTGATTTTGACGTTCCTGATCCTGAACGCCTATCTTGCCGTTCAGTTGATGGACCGAATGATTGATCCCCGAATCGTCACGACGAATGCGGACGGGAAAACTGTTTTGAAAGAACGAAAAATTGATGAAAAGAAACTGCAGACGGTCTCGAAAGAAATTGGTTATTTGACGGCGGAAGTCGATACGAGTTCATTGGCTCCTAAACCAGGCTCTTCGATCCAAGATGCCGTCACATCCGTCAAAAATCAAATCGAGTGGTCGGTTCGTTTGACGAAGCCGTTCCCGCTCGAAGCGAAAGCAATGCGGGATTCGGCAACATCGTTTGTCCAATCGTCGGCTGCATACGGGACCGACTACACGTTTTGGAAGTATGACAGCAAACACAATGAGATGACATTTGTTCAGACGTATAAGGAACAGCCGTTATACTCGACGCCGCAA
The DNA here is from genome assembly GCF_057834585.1 of Exiguobacterium sp. GL_137. Lineage (NCBI taxonomy): Bacteria > Bacillati > Bacillota > Bacilli > Caryophanales > Exiguobacterium > Exiguobacterium sp. GL_137. The sequence goes on along the minus strand of NZ_CM174406.1, from coordinate 3,005,726 downwards.
CAGTCGCGAGAGGATGACGCGATGATAGGTCCGTCACTTCTCGTGCTTCAGTTGAACGAGCAAAAGGAAGTCGTCAGCTACAAACAACGTCACTTAAACAAAGTCGTCCGTCAGGCACAGGATGTCACGTTATTATCGGCGAGTGAGTCCGTCATTCAACTGTCGGAGCAGGGATTATTTCCCGCTTCGAAACGAATGACGAGCCAGAAACTCGGTTACTTCTGTCTCGTGACAGAAGGAACGAAATCGGTGCAGATTTTACCGCCGACGTGGCAGATCGAACTGAACGGAGAAGAACTGTATTTCGTCAACGCAATCGACGGCGGAGTCCAGACCATCGAACGGCTTGATACCGTTTCAGAGAAATGAGGAATGCACGATGAGCCTACACTACAGCGTCCTTGCCAGTGGCTCGACGGGGAATGCCCTCTATATCGAAAGTGAACAGACCCGCCTGCTCGTCGACGCCGGCCTGACCGGAAAAGCGATGCTCGCCCTGTTCGACCAGATTCACCGGTCGCCGGATCAGATTGACGGTTTGTTCGTCACCCATGAACATTCGGATCATATTAAAGGCGTCGGCATCATGGCGCGGAAGTACAACATCCCGCTTTATGCGAACGAAAAGACGTGGGCGGCGATGGAAGCAAAGATCGGCAAAATCGATCCGGCGCTGAAGTTCCTCTGGGAAGTCGGTGAGGTCAAACAGTTTGGCGACATCGAAGTCGAATCGTTTAACGTCAGCCATGACGCGGCCGACCCGATGTTCTTCCAGTTCGCCCATGAAGGAAAACGACTCGCCCACATCACCGATACGGGTTACGTCTCGGACCGGATGAAAGGCGTCATCCGCGGAGCAGATGCCTATATCTTTGAAGCGAACCATGATATCGGGATGCTTCAGATGGGGCATTACCCGTGGAGCGTTAAACGGCGGATCCTCGGTGATTACGGACACGTCTCGAACGAAGACGCGGCGATTGCGATGAGCGAAGTGCTCGACGACCGGACGAAACGGATCCACATGGCCCACCTGAGTAAGGACAACAACATGAAGGAACTCGCCCGGATGAGTGTCTCACAGACGCTCGCAAGCCGCGATGTCGACCTCAGCAAAATCCAGTTGCTCGACACGGATCCGGTCATTCCGACACCGCTTTTGAAGCTTTGATTATGGGAAATTACTGAATATGCTCAAAAGACCCCCACATTTGGCTAACTCGCCACGTGATGGGGGTATACTTGTGTAAAGAGAGTCTAGAAGGAGGCGTGTGTCGATGGATCGACCAGAAGAACCACGGAATGAATCAGATCAGCCTTACGCATCGACCGATGAGACGAGCGGCTTTCCGCCGCGGCGACCAAGTGAAGACGAGCCGGTCAGTCCTTATCGTGAACCATATGAAGAAGAACCGCAGGAACCAAAACGCCGCGGCGGCGGGAAGGCCTTTTTTGTTGGCCTGATCGGCGGGATCATCGGTGCTCTATTGATTGCCCTGATTGCCTGGCCGTTCGTACGTGACGAAATGACAAGTCCGACGCCGATCTCAAACGCGACGCCGGAACAAGCAGCGACGAAGGCGACGGAATCGGAAAACGATATCGTTAGTGCCGTCGGTCAGACGAAGGAAGCGGTCGTCAGTGTGACGAATCTGCAAAGTTCGTTCCAGGGTACCGATCAGGAGACCGGTGCCGGATCGGGTGTCATCTATAAAAAAGACGGCAACAAAGCGTACGTCGTCACGAACTATCACGTCGTCGAAGGTGCCAGCCGTCTGTCAGTCACATTGTCCGACGGAACAGCACTCGAAGCGAAAGTGCTCGGGGAAGATCCGACGTACGATTTAGCAGTTCTCTCGATTGATGCTTCAAAAGTGACACAAGTCGTCAAACTCGGAGATTCGGATACGTTACGTGCCGGGGAGACGGTTCTTGCGATCGGGAATCCGCTCGGAATCTTTGCGAACTCGGTCACACGTGGTGTCATCAGTGCCCAGGAGCGGACGGTGCCGGTTGATACGAACAAGGACGGGCAGCAGGACTTCAACACAGAAGTCATTCAGACCGATGCCGCAATCAATCCGGGTAACTCAGGCGGCGCGCTCATCAATACGTCCGGTCAATTGATCGGAATCAACTCGATGAAGATTGCCGAAGCAAGCGTTGAAGGGGTCGGTTTTGCGATTCCGATCAACGAAGCGTTGCCGATCATGCGTGACCTGGAACAAAACGGTGAAGTGATTCGCCCGCAACTCGGGATTCAGATCCGCGACGTTCAGGAGTTCCCGAGCGGTTTCCGGGAAGATCGTCTGAAGCTGCCGAGTGACGTCAACCGCGGGATTGTTGTCGTCGGTTTGACGAAAAACAGCGGAGCAGCAAAAGCAGGCATGAAAGAAAATGATGTCATCGTTGAGATCAACGGAAAAGACATCCGATCGTTTGCTGATTTAAAAAGTGTCCTTTATCGTGACGCCAAAGTCGGAGACAACGTCAAAGTGACGTTCTACCGGGGCGGCGAGAAGCAGACACTCGATGTCAAACTGTCGGCGCAAGCGGCGACGGTGCAATAACAGATTCAAATCAACTACTCGTATACGTGCGGGTAGTTTTTTTGTACATAGAAAAGGTGGTGGCTCCGGTGTTCATCGTGATTCGCTGTCACGCGCTTTCCTCAGGCGAGGAACAAGCCGCGGGCTTCTTGCCTGTCGGCGTCGATGCCCGGGTCTCGTTTTCCTCTGACAGCGCGGGCGAGCCGCGCTTTTTCCTGTAGGAGTCGCGTGCAGCGGATACGATGAAGGGATTAGTAGTGAGGGGCAAGACGATCAAGGAAGTAACTCCAAAGAGGAGGTGTGGATAACTTTTTTCAGTGAGGGAAGTCAATTTTTGTTATACTGGTAGCGGATAAATGTGGATAACTTAAAAGGAGGAAAAGGCCTGTGGATAAATATGTCTGTTTAGAACATGTCGAGTTAGCGCTCGACGAAGTAGTTGATGAAACGGAAGAATACCCGATTTTGGAAGAGGTGCCGGCAAAGAAAAACGTCACATGTGAGTACTGTGATCAGCCCGCGACATATCTTGTGTCAAGCAAAAAATAATTATCAACATGTGGACATGTGGATAACTCTGTGGATAACTCCTGAATTTTCTGTTAGAAAGCGAGAAAAATGATGCAAATTACCATTATTACGGTCGGAAAGCTGAAAGAGAAGTACTTGAAGCAAGGAATTGCCGAATATACAAAACGGCTCGGCGCGTATTGTTCGATTCAGGAAATCGAGGTGCCGGACGAAAAAGCACCGGAACAATTGAGTGACGCCGAGATGCAGCAAGTGAAGAAAAAAGAGGGCGAACGGATTTTAGCGAAGATCGGACCGGATGTTCATGTCTATGCACTTGCTATCGAAGGAAAGCAACGAACGAGCGAACAGTTTGCGACAGAACTCGACCGACTCGCGACGTACGGCAAAAGTAAAATCGCGTTTGTCATCGGTGGATCGCTCGGTCTCGCACCGGAAGTCGTGCAGCGGGCGAACGATACGATTTCCTTCTCGAAGATGACATTTCCCCATCAATTGATGAAGATGATTCTGTGTGAGCAGATTTACCGGGCATATCGGATTAATCGGAATGAGCCGTATCATAAGTAAAAATCAGGTCGCAAATCTTTAATATGGTTTGTGGCCTTATTTTTAAGTACGGAAATGTTTACATAGCCATCAATATAAATCGCAAGAAAAACATGGCTTATGATGCAACAGTAAATTAACTATTAAAGGAGTGATTGAAATGAAAGAAAAACGCAATAATACTAATGAAAGTTCAAAATTGCAGGAGGATAATGACCAAGAGGTTCTTACAGGAATGGAAATGTTTCTTCAAAGAGCCAAACTACCGAAAGCAAAAATAGCTGAGTTTGATGAAGTATTTAGAATGAAGTTAATGGCTACTCCAGAACTCGGAAAAGACATATTGAATTTTATCGTCAATCTCTCTGATCAGAATCAGAAAGTACATGATAAGGTGATTTCTGTTCATCAAACTACGATAGATCATTTGTTTAAAAGATTAGATAAAGAGCATATAACTGAAGAAGAAATCGGAATGATTTATGGGGAGCTACGATTTTTAACAGAACAGGTCGATAAAGCGAGAAAAGAGTGGAAAGATACTGTAGAAAAAATTGCTGCTGGCACTTTAATGTTAGTTACTAGTGCTTTTGGAACCTATATTGTTAATAAATTAAGTAATAAAGGTAAGAATTAAAGTACTGAACTTCAAAGACTTAAATGTCGAATTATCGTTAGATCAGAATTGAAAGGATTATATATTTGGATAAATTTGTATTGATAATAATGTAGTAATTCTGAATACTATATCTAAAAATGAGGAGTTTGCAAGATGCAAAAATTGGTTCTAAAAATGTTTACAGTTTTATTGATGATTGGTGTATTAGTCGTATGTGGCATTCTGTTCTTTAAACCGTCTATAATCTCTACCAGTAAAAGTTCTGATACCGCATTGGTAAAAGAACAATTAGTTGAGTTATCTGAATGGACTACTTTGAAATATGAGTACAGCAAGGTAATAATCAGTCGAAGCAGTAAAAATGTACCTTTGATTGATCTTAAATTAGCTGAAGCAATCAAGTTAATTGAATACGATGGTTATTTGAAAGCAGGTACAGACTTATCTAAGCTACAGCTGTCTTATAACGAGACAACAAAGCAATTATTAGTTAAGGTACCGAATTCAAAGATACTTGATAACGTAGCAGATACAGACACAGCAAAGGTAACGGATGTTAAAGGTGATCTATTTTCAGATTATCAATCGCAACAAATTTTTGATGATATCAACAAAGAAAAAAATAAAATTGAAAAGAAAAAAATCGAGCAAGGATTTTTAGAAGAGGCAGATGTAAGAATTCAAAAATTATTAACGTCTTTCCTCAAGAAAAATGGATATAGTAAAGTAACAATTGAATTTTATTAAATGAATTACACAAGACGATCATGTGTTAGATGATCGTCTTTTTTAAACGATGAATAGAAATAACGCAACAAGAGGAATCTCTTATTCATAATCAATAAGGTTAGTAGAAAATTTCTCATCCTTGGAGAAAATCCTTCGATGGTACAATCAGTCCTCCAGTATATTTTTGCTTTCAAAGAAGCATCTAGTACCATTCCCTGAGCGAGAAAAATTGCGCAACTTCAATATAATCTGTCTGCTTCAAAAGGAGAGTTGCCAATGAATGCCTCGAATGGACTCCACAAACTCTGGAGAGAAGAAATAGATAATTCGAAACTACCGGAGGTAATAAAAGGAGTAGTTTTCTCAGCAAAAAACTATTAAAAACAAAACAAACACTGTACTGGAGGTCGCTCATGAACTGGATTGAACTAAAAGAGGAATCAGAAATCAGGGAATTACTTGAGGACTTTGGTTATTTTCATGATGGCTGTTTGAAGGAGATGCATATGTGGACCGAAACGTATGTTGATGAGGGTCTGACGATGGCTGTTCCAAGCGAATTAGATACAAACGTCAAACTGTTATTTCAGCGCCAGTTTAAAAGCCCGTCCGCGATTGAATTATGGTTTGAAGGTGTAACAGGAATTCATATCCTTCCGACACCAGAAAATTTCGCCTCGATACTTTTTGAGGCTATCATTTTAAAACAGAACGATACTTATTACTGGTCAGATGATATTGATTTCGATCCGAGCACTATCGAACAGAACGTAAGCTGGATATCAGCTAAAAAACTTAGATGGAGAGAAAGAAATGATTGGATGGGAAAACAGCATCGATATGGGAGTAAGGAATAAAAATGAAGCACCTTTTGTTTTAGGATTTCATCAATTACATTTAGGTCATATTCAAAATCAATACTAAATAAAAAGTGCGCTTGAAAAAATAACCGGTGAGGTGAGAAGGCATCATGTCATGGAAACACCAGATGTATTTACATATTTATGCTCAGCATACCAATCATCAAGAATCCTTTATTGTTGGCAATAAACAAGCATTATTGAAATTAAGAGATCTGATCGATGAAGCGCTGGTTGAAACTACGGCTGCTGAAGGCGGCTTTTTCTCATCAGATGATGAAGGGTACGAAGTTTACATTGGTCTGGTCAAAAATCAGGAAGTGTTTCAGTCATTGGAAATGCCCTATACGGAGCAGTTTGGGGATCGGAATGATCAAAGACATTTTATCAATTTGAAAAATGATCCTAATGCACCTTATGATCCGATCATTCTTTTCAAAGAAACGAAGCCATCAGAAGAATGACGTGTATTCTTCTGCTTTTTTATATTCTTATTTCTTAACTAAAATGGACTTAATAGGTACAAATCATCAAATGATTGCCGTCGAGATCTTTAAGATTGAACCAGTGACCGTGTTCAATTTCTGTCGTCAATTCGATGCCTTTATTCTTCATATATGTATAAGATTGTTCGATATTGTTTGTATTAAAATGAAAAAGTGGCGTATTGAGAATGTTGTCTGGTGAAAAAATTTTGCTGTCTAACATGATGTCTACACCATTCATCGGAATGACGTACAGGTGACCAAACAAAATCTCACTGTCGGATGTAAGCCGAGCAGATCACAGTACCAATCTCGGGATTTTTCGATGTTACTGACGGGAATGAAGATGGTCCCGACCTGAGTTAAAATCGGATTCATAGGCAACCTCCTTATTTTGAAAGCACTATACCATCTAAGTAGTCCCGCTCATTTGAAAAATATTTGTTTGCGATCAAATCATTCGAAACTAGATATGTTCCGTGTAATTCGCCCCGCTTGATGCCGAAGTAACACGTATTTGGAGCTAGCAGACTGGTTTGTTTCTTGATGTTTTCCGGTGAGAGTTCAATCCAGTTCAATTCGTTTTCTGCAAGAGGAATGCGCGCCGCAAAAATGGAATGATCTTTGTGAATGGAGACAATCAAATCTTTGGTCTTTAGTTGCGCTGGATTGACATGGGCTAAAATCGGGTCAGCACACGTTGCAATAAATCCACCAATCGTAGTAGATTCAGATGCTTGAATGAATTCATAAATCATGACGTTGCCTCCTTATACATAATGGTCAATCTACCTTCTTTTTTTTTGTTAACATTGCTATAACTACACCAAAAGTGACCGTAATCAAACCGATAAAACCCTGTGGGATGTTCCCATACAACAACATGAAAATACCGGCACTGCTTATCGCTACACCTGATCCAATCAAAACTTCTCTCATACAGAACTCCCTTAAATAAATTATTTGATAAATAATTCTCATCATGAATCAAATATATTCGATAAATAGGAGCAACATCAATCGACGTATTTTTAATATTTAGTAACGAGTAAGTGAAAAACGTATAACGACCTGTAGATTATTTAGGATAGCGTATGTATTTTCGCTGCCCTTCAATTATTGGTTTATTTTCTTCTATCATTTTATTGTAATTCAAGGTGATCATGGTTTCAAAATCGTCATCTATGATAAGGTTCAGATTATCCATACTCTTACGCATTTTCCTAGGGTTACCACTAATTCCTTTAACGAATTTTTTAGATTGTCGATCAAGTTCCCTCCATTGTTTCGTTGTCTTTAAAAAAGAAGAAAAAGCATGTACTTCATCATTGTTATCGAGTAAGATTTTTAAATTTAAATATTGATAAAGTGTCAATAAATTTGCTGCTTCCTGTGTTTTAATAATGTCTTTCATAAAGATTTCCCGACGTATTAATACATCAGTCTCATAATATTGCTTATATTCAGTTACTAATGAAAATATTTTTTGTTGATTTTTCCAAAGCTCTGAAAATGCTTCTTTTCCAGTCAATACAGATAAATTAGAGTCATCAACAGGTATACTGAGCGGTTGTGTAAAATAGTTTGCATTAATTTTTAAAAAATCTTTGCCGATATCAAGTACATTATGATTTAAGTCGGCAAAAATCGACAAGTGTCTTTGAGCCTCTAGTGCCTCGTCGAGCTTTTCATCACCAATTGTCAAATATGCTGTTGCCACAGGAGCATTATTCTTAGTAAATCCAGCCATATAATAAGGCGTTCCATTTACCATCCAATAAACCGGATTAACAAACGCTCCCTCTGTCCATTTCTTATACTTTTTTACTTTTTTCATGAGCAGTTTAGTAACTGAATCATCCATTTCTATATCGCCTCCTTTGAATATTATTACCAAATAATAGCACTATCTAAACTATGGGTATGTGAATTCCGTGTTTAAGAAATGAGATAGTATTTTTAAAATATGTTGTAATAAAAAATCCCTTTATAAAGATAAGCAGATTCATTTAACTGCTCGTTTTATAAAGGGAGATATCAAAAGAATTATATTATTTTATACTTTTTATGTCCGTTCCAGCACTGTCGCGAGCATCCGGTGAACGACTTCGTGATCGCGGATATCATGCAGCTGATAATCCTTGCCGGGTAACGTGTAAACGTCGGTTGAGCCGACATATGAGATGGCGAGTTCGAGTTTGCCATCTTCCTGGCAGGTCGTCCGCAGTTCCAGTTCGCCGCTGATGACGCCGACTTCATTCGTCATCACACCATGCGTGGCGGTAAAAGTAGAGGTTTTCGTTTCCATCGAATCGACTCCTTCTTAGTATGTACAGGTGTTCAGCATCGTTTGCAGTGCTGTTTTTTCAGAGGATTGGAGACTTAAGCCCCAACGACTTTTCGTATTGATCCACATCTTCGAGTACGCACAGCTTGCGCCGGCACGGGTTGGTTTCCATGTCGATGGATCCTGGTCACCTTTTGAACGGTTCGAGCTTGCAGAGACGGCAATCAATTGCGGACCGTTGAGGTCGTTTGCGAATGCCTGACGTGTCGTTGTCGTCCAGCTGCTTGCACCCGAACGCCATGCTTCCGCGAGCGGCACGACATGATCGATGTCGAGATCGGACGGGTTCGTGAATGTCAGTCCATCATAATAACTGTACCATGAGCCGGACGTAACCGGACAGCTTCCGACGTAAGAATCCGCATCGCGTTTCAAGACGACTTGACGCGTATCACAACCGCTTCCTTGGCTGCTCCAATGTGGGAAGAGATCACGGGAGTAACCGGTCATCGTACTTTCGGTTTTGACTGTCAGTGCGTTGAGCTCAGATTGAGCCGTCGCTTTTGACGGGATGCCGGACGGGAGTGCGGAAACGGGTGAGAGATCGAACTGAAACGCAGTGAGAAACAAAACAAACGATACGGCGAGTAGCTTGATTTTCTGGAACATGAATTGCCTCCTCTTATGTAAGTATGATGAGAGAATCCTCTCAACTCACTCAGTATGCCACCGAATATTTTGGATAGGGTTAAAATAATGTAAACATTACAAAAGTTGAATACTTTTGATTAAAAATATTTTTTTAAAAATAAGACTAAAGTAATATAAAAAAGAAGTTACTTGGAAAAATTAAAATTGCGGAGACTTTCAACATAAAAAAATTCAACTCTTGTATAGTAAAGGGGTACCTCTGTTCGATTTGGACAGGAGGCACTCCTTTTTTAGGAGCCACGAGGAATTCAAACGCCAAGGAGCTGAAACGTTATCATGAACAAACAAGACATCAGTGATATCCGTCGCCATTTTAAGGTCGATTCGGAACTACTTAAAATCAACGAAATTTACAATGTATATATCCGCAAGGAAACGAGTGAAATCTTCTATGAAGAAAGCCGTCCGTTCGCCTTTCTCGAACTCGAACAACAGGAGCTGTTCCTAGCGAACTTCAAGAAAGTCCTGACCGGGAAACTCGACATCAAGTTGTTTGAAGTTAAGTTCCAGCAGCCGGAAGAAGGCGCGACCGGACATACGCAACAACTGTTGTACGAAGGACTCTACACGGAAGAGACGGAAGACTGGACGGAACAGATGCAACAAATTGCGCTGAAGATAGTCCAGGACGTGCAGTACGACAATGATATTGTCGTCACGTTCATCCGCGGACAGTACTACAAGACGACAAAACGGCAGGAAGACGAGACGGAGGTCAACAAAAACGATGAAGTTTATACGACTCCGTTCATTCTCAGCAGTCTCAATCAGACGGAACTGCCGAAACAATCGCTTGTCTTCGACTACGTCGATCTCGAGTTCAAGTCGAATCTGCTGATCAACCCGGTCATCAAACTTGCGTCACCAATCGGTGGCTTTTTATTCCCCTGCTTCACGGATAATGCGGCGGACGTCAACCGTGTCCTTTATACGGCAAGCAAGCCGAATAAACCGGACGTTTTGTTCATCGAAAACGTCCTGAACGGCGAACAAATCGTGACGGCAGAAGAAGACAAAGCGGTATTTGAAGAAATCGTCAAACTGGTCATCGGCGAATCAGTCGATTCAAAAACGCTTGCGGGTGTCTATGAGGAAGTCAATCATCTGCTCGTCGTTGAGGACGAAAAGGAAGACGAGCCGGAAGACATCCCGATGCTGGACGTCAAAGAAGTCGAACGGGTCTTAAAGGCGAGCGGAATCGAAGACGTCAGTACGGAACAGGTCGAACGGGCCTTCAAAACAGTCATCGATGATACGACATACGAAATGAAGGCGAGTAACATCGTCCCGAACTATGAAGCGAAATCAATTAAGATCAATACGAAAGTCGCGAACATCTCGGTCAGTGCGCAGGATTTGAAGTACATCAAGCAGGTCAATTACAACGGCAAACAATGTCTGCTGATCGAAGTCGAGGAAGATACCGTCATTGACGGCTTTACACTCGTTTCGGAAGAAAATATTTTAAGTTAAGTCAAAAAAGCCACTCGTTTCACGTCATTCCGACAAGGAAAACACGTGAAAGACAAGTGGCTTTTTTTGAATCATCCAGAATGATTGATTAATCGGATAAAGATGCGTATGATTGGTTTTGTAAGCGGTATCTTTTGAAGGAATGAGATATCCAGTATTTTTTTAATGATTTGCGAAAGCGGTTTCGATACTTATTTTTACAAATCAATGATTTCTTATAAGCAAGTGAATGATTCGGTTAAAGGAGGAAGAAGCATGGGACAGGATTATCAGCAATTGGTCGACCGGTTAGCGGAAAAAACAGCTTTTGAACTGCAGGGTGGCATCGAAGTCGTCATCAAGCCGGTACCGGACCGGACGGAAAGCGGAGTACTTGATCCGCGCGTCTTGGAAGTCATGTTGCAACAACAAGACAGTTCACCGGCCGGCCCTTTTTCACTCGAAGCAGCACGGGCCGGGATGGGGTGGGTCAATACCGATCTGACGACGACAGAAATCACGACGGAAGAAATCATGATTCCAAGTGTAGAACAACCGATTGCGGCGCGGATCTATCGTCCCCGGTCGACGGAATTGTTACCGGCAGTGGTCTACTTCCACGGCGGCGGCTTTTTCGGGGGGACGCTTGAACCGGTTGAACATCCGTGTCAGCTTTTAGCGGAACGGGCGAATGTCGTCGTCATTTCGATCGATTACCGGTTGGCACCGGAACATCCGTTTCCAGCCGGACTGAACGATTGTTTCACGGCCGTCAAATGGGTTTACGAACAGGCGGAAGAGCTCGGGATCAACCGTACACAACTGGCTGTTGCCGGCGACAGTGCCGGCGGGAACTTAGCGACGGTCTGTGCCCTGCTTGACCGCGAACAGCAGACCGAGATGATCCAGTACCAAGTCCTGCTCTATCCGGTCGTCAATCTCGCGGCTCTGCCGACGGATGATTTCAACTGGCGTCTTGACGCATACGAGATGAACGAGAATCGCGAGTTACTTGAAGGAATCGTCACAGCTCTGGAAGACTCGGATGGATTGTTGAACCGGTTGTACCTGCAAGGAACGACGGACGTACAGGATCCGCATGTGTCGCCGCTCTTCAGCGACAAGCTGGCCGGACTGCCGGACGCATTAATTATCACGGCGGAATATGATTATCTCCGTCTTGAAGGAGAAGCGTACGGACGAAAACTCGCGCGGGCCGGTGTCAAGACGAAGCGCATTCAATACAACGGGATGGACCATGCCTTTATCGAAAAGCTCGGGCAGTATCCGCAAGCGGAAGACTGCATCACGGAAATCGCGAACGGTCTGAAGAAACGGTTTGCTACTACACAATCAACAGGAGGATGAATCGATGACGACATATACATTAGATTGGAACGCCTATACGGCACTGGCCAGGCAAACGGTCGCAGAAGGAGCGGTCCTGCTGAAGAATGACAAGCAGACATTGCCGTTGCCTGCAGGAACGACAGTCTCGGTGTTCGGACGCAATCAGTTCAATTACTATAAAAGCGGAACGGGATCCGGCGGGATGGTTAACGTGTCGCACGTGACAAGTCCACTTGAAGCCCTGCAGCAACATCCGGATGTGACGGTCAATGCCTCGTTGACGGAAGTCTATGAAGCCTGGCTGAAAGATCATCCATTTGATAAAGGCGAAGGCTGGGCCGCTGAACCGTGGTCGCAGGAAGAAATGCCGGTCACGGATGAAGTCGTCGCAGACGCAGCGGCGCAATCGGACGTCGCGATCATCATGATTGGTCGGACAGCCGGTGAAGACCGCGATAACACAGCGGATCCGGGCAGTTATCTGCTGACGGACGTCGAGTTGACACTGATTGAGAAAGTCTCCGGAGCATTTTCGAAGACGGTTGTCCTGTTAAACGTCGGCAATGTCATCGACATGCAGTGGGCGCTTGATTTTAACCCGAGTGCAATCCTGTACGGATGGCAAGGCGGAATGGAAGGCGGCAACGCCTTGATCGATCTTTTGACGGGAGCAGTCACACCATCCGGAAAACTGCCGGATACGATTGTCCGTTCGCTCGATGACTATCCGTCGACGCCATACTTCGGTCATGAAGACCGGGCGATTTACAAAGAAGACATCTATGTCGGATACCGTTACTTCGAGACGTTTGCGAAAGACGACGTCCTCTATCCGTTCGGGTTTGGTTTATCCTATACGACGTTTGATGTCGTAACGGATACGGTCGACATGACGGAGCAACAAGTCACGTTAACGGTCACCGTCACGAACACAGGGACGTGTAGCGGGAAAGAAGTCGTCCAGGTGTATCTTGAAAAACCACAGGGACAACTGGGTAACCCGGCACGGGGACTCGTAGCCTTTACGAAGACGCAACAGCTCGAACCGGGGCAACAGGAGACGGCAACGTTGACGGTGCCTCTGACGGAATATGCAAGTTACGATGATGCCGGCGTGACCGGACATAAATCGTCTTACGTCATCGAAGCGGGTGTTTATCATCTGTACGCCGGAACGGACGTCCGGACAGCGGCGCATGTGGCAACACAAACGATTGAGACGTTACGTGTCGTTGAGACGTTAAGTGAAAACATGGCACCGGTCACGGCATTCGACCGGTTAAAGCCGCAACAGACAGAGACCGGATATGACGTGACGTATGAAGCGACACCACTTCGGACGATTGATCCGGAAGCCCGCCGTTTAGCCGAACGACCGGCAGCACGCACGTATTCGGACAACCAGGGACTGACCCTGAAGGATGTCTACGAAGAGAAGACGTCGCTCGACGTGTTCCTCGATCAGTTGATGGATGAGGATCTTGCGGCGATCGTCCGCGGTGAGGGAATGAATTCACCGCGTGTCACGCCGGGTACCGCGGCAGCATTCGGTGGTGTCACCGACCGGCTGACAGCGTTCGGGATTCCGGCAGCCTGCTGTGCTGACGGTCCGTCCGGCATCCGGATGGATATCGGAACGAAAGCCTTCTCACTGCCGAACGGAACGCTCGTCGCCTCGACGTTCAACGTAGATTTAGTCGCGGATTTATTTGAGATGACAGGGCTTGAACTCCGGAAAAACGGCATCGATACGTTGCTTGGACCAGGCATGAACATTCACCGCCATCCGCTCAACGGCCGCAACTTCGAATACTTCTCGGAAGATCCGCATTTGACGGGGATGATGGCTGTCGCCCAGCTCGACGGGATGCACCGGGTCGGCGTGACCGGAACGCTTAAGCATTTAAGTGCCAACAATCAGGAATTCCATCGTCATGATCTCGATTCGATCATCTCGGAACGGGCGTTACGGGAGATTTATCTGAAAGGATTTGAGCATGCCATCAAACAGGGACAAGCGTATGCGATCATGACGACATACGGTGCCGTCAACGGTCTGTGGACCGCCGGCTTGTATGATCAGAACACCCGGATTCTCCGAGACGAGTGGGGCTTTGACGGTGTCGTCATGACGGACTGGTGGGCGAAGATCAATACGGAAGAAACAGAAGCCAACCGGCAACAGACGGCGACGATGGTCCGTTCGCAAAACGATCTCTACATGGTCGTCGGAGAACCAGGGACGAATCCGTTTGAGGATGATACGCTGTCATCGCTTGCAGACGGGACGTTGACACGGGCGGAATTGTTACGGAGTGCGGCGAATATTTGTCAGTTCATCCTGCGGTCACCGGTCATGGAGCGGACGCTCGGTCAGGAATCGACGGTTGATGTCACCGGATTACCGGAAGAGGCAGATGAACTTAACGAACAAGCCGTAACGCATCAGCAACTCCAGAGCGGCGTTCCGATCGTGTTTGATGAACTCGACACGTCGACCGGAAGCAGCCACGTCTTTGCCGTGACGGCGGAAGAAACGGGGATGTACCACGTCACGTTTGAAGCCCGGTCGTATGCCGGGGAACTGGCACAGATGCCGGTGACGTTGTTTGCGAACAACATGCCGGTCGCAACGTTTACGTTTAACGGCACGAACGGCGAATGGGTGACGCAGACGAAAGATGTCTTCGTCTTTAATCCGCACAACTACTTCAAATTGTACTTTGCGCTTGGCGGGCTTGAGCTCAAAAACATCACCTTTACGTTAACGGAATCGTTCCATATGAAAAACGGGTAAACTAAACACCAGGCAGTCAGTTGCTGTCTGGTGTTTAACGCGTTTAAAAGGAGGACCCGATGCAATTCTCAAAAATGAAAAAGCAGATATTATCGTTCGTCGCACCACAGCTTCAGCAGCGTATAAATCTCTATGCGACAGTCGACCGTCGTTTTCACGATGGTGAAGCTCGAGTTTGGATGACGCTGGACGGAAAAACTTTTTTTAAGGCGGAGGATTTACGGTTTACATTAGAGTCAGATCGTCGTTATGAGTTGGCGAAGGCACGATTACCTGAAAAACCCGTCTGTTTTACACTGGATATCTTTCAATCGGATTGGTACAAGGCATCGAGTGAATTAAATGAGCAGATTGAACGTGAGTTGGAGGAAGAGGGATGGCATGCTAGTTACGACGTACAACAGGATTTGTTGCTGTATCCGACGCTCTCGATTGAAGAGGCGTTGACGCATCCCCATGCCTTCATCCGCGGCTTTGCGTTGCTCGATCGGCGCGTCGGGAAACGGCGCTTGGAACGAGTGACATGCGATACACCGTTTGAATTCACCTGTTTAAAGATTCGACTTGAAGCGGAATCCAACTAACGACAAAGAAGAGAGCAAGGCGCGATGCCTTGCTCTTTTGCATGTTCAATTCAAATCTTTAAATCGAAAACGAATTAACAGCGTGAATGCCTTCTTGTTCGACGAATTCGTCAAGCAAAGCACGGACATCGTCCGTTGAATTCGTATCCATCAGACGGGCGCGTAATTCGCTCGCCCCGCGGAAACCGCGAACATAAATCTTGAAGAAACGGCGGAGCGGTTTGAAAAGACGCGGTTCGAATTCAGATGAATACTGATCATGTAAGTCGAGTTGCAGACGCAACAGATTCAGTAATTCTTCGCTCGAATGGTCTTTCTTTTCAACTTCGAACGCGAACGGGTTATGGAAAATCCCGCGTCCGATCATGACACCGTCGACACCGTACTGCTCGACGAGTTCAAGACCGTGTTGACGGTCGTTGATGTCTCCGTTGATCGTCAAGAGTGTCTGTGGTGCCACTTCATCGCGGAGCTTCTTGATTTCCGGAATCAGTTCGAAATGGGCCGGGACCGCACTCATTTCTTTACGCGTCCGCAGGTGAATCGACAGGTTGGCGATGTCCTGTTCAAGAATGTGGCGTAACCAGTCATGCCATTCTTCGACTTTGGAATAACCGAGGCGTGTCTTGACGCTGACCGGCAGACCGCCGGCTTTCGCTGCTTGAATCAGTTCAGCGGCGACGTCGGGGCGGTTGATCAGTCCCGATCCCTTTCCGTTGACGGCGACGTTCTGAACCGGGCAACCCATGTTGATGTCGATTCCCTTAAAGCCCATTTCCGCCATCCCGATACTCATTTCACGGAAATATTCCGGTTTGTCGCCCCAAATATGGGCGACCATCGGCTGTTCATCTTCCGTGAACTCAAGGCGTCCGCGGACACTCTGTTTGCCTTTTGGATGACAGTAACTTTCCGTATTCGTAAATTCAGTGAAGAAGACATCCGGACGTGCCGCTTTCGCGACGACGTGACGGAAGACGACGTCCGTGACATCTTCCATTGGAGCAAGTACAAAAAATGGTCGTGGCAGGTCCTGCCAAAAGTTGTTTTTCATCGTATATAAAACCCTTTCCTTAAGGTAATTCGTTTTGCACAATTAAAATTTCATCAACTATACACTTTAAGCGTAATGAGGAAAAAGTGCAAGCAGATGGTTTAGGAAAGGGGCGGCACCGGATAATGAATCAAGGCGGTGGCCGGTGTGACTTGTCCGTTCGATTGTTTGTAGATGATATGCTTTGCCGACAACTCGGTCGGTGACTTCAGACCGGCAGCAGCGGTCAGATTATATAACCCTTCCCGGAGCGAGATGATGTAGTTCGTCACCCGGAAACTTTTTTCATCGACGATCAGCGCTTGTTGGAGTTTCGGATCGGTCGTCGCGACTCCGACCGGACAATGGTTCGTGTGACAGACTTGCGCCTGGATGCAACCGACGTTAAACATCAGACCGCGGGCGATGTTGACGAAATCGGCACCAAGCCCTAAAGCGACCGCAATCTTATCGGCACTGATCAGTTTGCCGGAAGCAAACAGTTTGATCCGGTCGCGGATGCCGTGAGCGACCAGCAACTGATGCAGATACGGCAGGGCCGATTTGAGCGGTAAACCGGCCGCATCCGCAAGTTCCTGGAACGACGCACCGGTTCCGCCTTCTCCGCCATCAATCGTAATGAAATCCGGATGTTTTCCGGACGTTTCCATGTAAGAGACGAGTTCATGCAGATCGTTTAGATTACCGACGACCAGTTTGATGCCGACCGGCTTTCCGCCGGTCTCCCGCAACAGTTCGACAAACGTCAGCATCTCTTCCGGTGTCTGGAATTCATTGAACCGGTTGGGACTGTCGATACTGACGCCGGCTTTGACGTTCCGGACGGACGCGATTTCAGCCGTGACTTTCTCGCCTTCGAGATGACCGCCCCGTGTTTTTGCACCCTGCGCCAGTTTTAGTTCGAAGGCTTTGATTTGCATCAGTTCACTTTTCTGTTTGAATTGTTCGAGCGAAAAAGAGCCGTCTTCCGTCCGGACACCAAATAGTCCCGGACCAATCTGGAAGATGATATCCACGTCACCTTTTAAGTGATAGTCGGACAGTCCGCCTTCACCGGTATTCATCCAGGTTCCCTGCGCCCGGCCGAGACCGATTGATAGTGCCGTAATCGCCCGGTCACCGAGCGCACCAAAACTCATCGCCGACTGACCGATTAGTCCGAAGACTTGAAACGGATGACGGCAGGTATGCTCCCCAATGATCGGAGCGTCAGCGGCAGGAAGTAAAAACGGTGCAATCTGTTTTTCGACCAAATGTTCTTTCCGGGTCAGGAGATTATCCTGATCGAGCTGATAGAGGTGAGTCGTAATTTTATGTTGGTTATCGATCCGCAGTTCCTGCCGGTTCGTCGGAAAAAGAGCATTTTGCAGATAAAAGCCGGCTGCTTCAAAATCACGTTCGGAACCAAATCCCATCGTTCGCGTATTATATTTACCGGCCAGCACAGCTGTTTTGTAATCGTTCCGGGAAAACGGTTTGTCTTCATTGTTATTTAAGAACAAATACTGGCGAAGTTCAGGACCCACTTTTTCAAGGATGTAACGGATTTTTCCGAGAACGGGAAAGTTTCGTAAGATGGAATGCTCCTGTTGTCTGTGATCGATATTCCACAGATAGAGTCCAAGCACCAATGGAACGAAGATGATGAGTGAAATCAATATCAGGATGATCGTTAAAATGATGGTATCAGTCGACATGGGAGTGCCTCCTTCAGGAGTATGAGCGGCGGGACGATGAAGAGGGAAAAACAAACACGTTAGTCGAATAAGGTAAAACAAGACTGTTCTATCCCGATACCACTTGCCAAAAGAATACAAACCTAACGGATCAGATGAATGAAAGGATGATTTCTTATGCATACACTGTACATGAAACAGAAAGTATTCAGTTTACGGGGACGGTTTTCGATTCAAGATCAGCAGGAACAGGACGTTTATCTTGTCGAAGGCAGCTTTATGAAGCTGCCGAAGACTTTTTCAATCTCGACGGTTGAGGGAGAGGAAGTCGCCGTCATCACCAAAAAAATGCTCAGCCTGTTACCGAAGTTTTTTATCGAAGTCGATGGTGAGACACTGACGATCGAAAAATCATTTACGTTCTTTAAAGACCGCTATACGATTGATGCGGCGGATCTTGAAATTGACGGAGACTGGTGGGATATGGACTTTGAAATCAAACGTCACGGCGAAGTTGTCGGAAGCGTCGAGAAAAAATGGTTTACGTTCGGAGACAGTTATGAAATTCGAGTCTTTGATCCGGATATTGAAAAGATTTTGATTGCGCTTGTCGTTGCCATTGACTGTGTCAAAGAAGATGAAGAATCCAGTTCGTCGTAAGAAAGCATTCAGGAGAGGAAACGGATATGAAACAGCTTTTGATGAAACAGTCGTTTGAATGGAACCGGCGATTTACGGTTGCGGATGAAACCGGACAGATCGCATATGAAGTAAGAGGACAGTTGTTCCAGATGCAGAAAAATTGGCAACTAGTGCACGAAGGATCCGAAGTCGGTCGGGTGACGAAACAGACGTTCAGTATGTTGCCCCACGTTCTGATTGAACTGGACGGGCACGTCGTTGCAACGATTCAAAAAACCGGATTTGTGATGTTTTCGAATTACCGGATTGACAGCCGGGAGTTGCATGTCGACATCAACTGGGCGACGATGACGTTCAGCGTCATGTATCAGGGAAATAAAATCGGGCAAGGCAAAAGACGGTGGGTCCGCTTCGGCAAACAATACGAATTGACACTGCTCGACGACACGGCAGAACAACTGTTTTTGAGTGTCGTCCTCGGCCTTGACCGGGTGAAAGCCGATAAGACGGTTTCGACGCTATTTTCAGATGACTGGACGAGGGGGAAGAAATAAATGGAACGATGGGATATTTATACGGCAGATCGCGTAAAAACAGGCCGGACCTGGCCGCGGGGGACGGAGTTAAAAGACGGCGATTACCATCTTGTTGTGCACGTCTGTCTGTTTAACGAACAAGGACAAATGTTGATTCAGCAACGCCAGCCGTTCAAAGAGGGCTGGTCGAACATGTGGGACCTCAGTGTCGGCGGAAGTGCGACGACTGGTGACACGAGTCAAATGGCTGCCGAGCGCGAATTGTTCGAGGAACTCGGACTATCGCTGTCATTCGAAGGACGGCGTCCACAGTTGACGGTGCCGTTTGAAGTCGGATTTGACGACTATTACTTAATTGAAACGGAAGTCGATTTGACGACCTTGACGTTACAGGAAGAAGAAGTCCAAACTGTCAAATGGGCGACGGAAGAGGAAATCATTACCGGGATTCGGAAAGGAGTCTTTATTTCCTATCATGAACCGTTGATTCGGTTGCTGTTCATCTTACGGCATCAATACGGTGCGCATCAGAAATAAAACATCCCCAGGTCGCAGGCGACACTGGGGATTGTTTGCAATCAGGCTGTTTTTTTCGAAGCCGGAACCGATTGTTTCGGTTTGGTTTCCGGTAAAAAGAGACTAAAGATCAGGTACGTCGAACAGCTGAGGAAAAAGACGACCATCGACGCCGTATAAGCCATCTGACCGAGCGTGTAACTCCAAATAATCGTAAAGATGGTTTGGGTTGCCTACGCAATCGCCCAGAACAGGCCGAACAAGACGGTGATCTTTTGTGGTGTCATACCCTTCATTTCGTGGGCCAGATTCATGAAAATCGGATACTGAATGTACATCGCGAACCCAGAGACGAAAGCAAAGATATACGAGACGAGCGGTGATATGTTGCCAAACGCAACCGTGACGATGAAGCTGCCGATCATCACGAAGCCGCTGATCAGAAGAATCGGTTTTCGCGGTATCCCGCGGCTGCCGATTTTCAGACCGACGAAGGTTCCGATAATACCGGCACCGGAGACCAGCAGATTAACGAGCGATCCGTTTAACTCAGTATACGTGTCAAACACCGGTTTGAGTCCGACGAGCGACAGGATGTAAAGTGTCAGGAAGCCGCCGAACGCGATCGCATACTTCCATAAGAAGCTGTCTTTAATCGCATCCCGGTAGCCGTAAGCCGTGACGACTTCGTTTTGATCGCTTGCCGTATTTAAGTCGAATTCTTCACTAAAAATCAACCAGGCGAGGAACAGAATCGCTGTCAAAGCAGCAAAAATCGTTAACGGCAGCTGCCAGTTGTTCGTGAATTGTGTCGCAAAAAACGTAAACAGTAACGAGACGACAAACGCACCGACATTATACGAGACGGTATTGAGCGCATTGATCCGCAGTTTTTCCGTCGGATCGCTGATGTAACGGGTGACGACCGGATTCATGTAGACAATGACCATCGAGCCGCCGTATAGGCCCAGTAGTTCGGCAGATAAATGGCGACGATGGACATCATCAGAAACAACAGGGCGAGCATCGGTGCTTTTTTAGGTCCCAGTTTCATCAAAATCAGTGCCGCCAAAATGTTCGCGAAGACGCGGGCCGTCGTGATTGAATAATTGACGAGTTGTGAAATCAACGGGTCAACGGTCCGGTCTCCGAAGAAATGAGCCGTGATTTGCGGGGTTAATGAGGAACCGGCGACCCAGTTCATGGCGAACGTCGCATAGGCGAACCAGAGGACGATCATCATGAAATAGCCTTTTTTTGTGGTAGACATAAAAATCCCTTCTTTTCTGAAGTTCCGCTTCATATATGAATCGAAAACTACTTAACTTTGTTATCAATTCATTCAATATAAAGCCGTTTCAAAGGGAAGTGAAATAGATAGTTCTTATGGTGAGTATAAGAAAATAGAATAAAAGAGCATCAATGAAAACTAATAAATTACATAATTAGTTAATAGTTTTGAATAATTTACCGATAAAGATATGCACAAATAATTTTGTTAGATAGGGGAAGTAAAGATGAGATTAGCTAAAGCGATTATAACGGGAGTGTTACTTGCAATTTTAGTTTTTGTTGTAAATGAAAATTTAGTAACAGCAAGTACTAAAAATTTAAAAGCAAGCGATGGGAAAAAATGTACGATCATCGGTACAAAAGGTAACGATACCTTAAAAGGTACTAACAAATCCGATGTAATCTGTGGTCTAGGCGGAAATGATAAAATTCACGGTCTCGGTGGAAATGACACAATTGATGGTGGAAGTGGTGATGATTCAATTATTGCAGGTTCCGGGAACGATACGCTATATGGCGGAACGGGAAATGATACGCTTGAAGGACATAGTGGATCAGACTATTTCAAAGGGAATGAAGGAAACGATACCGTTTCATACAGCGATAAGAAAAAAGATTTGAATATTAGCTTAAATAATAAAAAAGATGATGGAGAAAAAAATGAAAAGGATTTAATTAGTAGTGATATTGAAAACTTAACTGGAGGAAAAGGAAACGATAAAATCCAAGGGAACGATCGTAAAAATACGCTCGTTGGACTTGCTGGAAACGATAAAATCGAAGGTAACAAAGGGAATGACGAAATCATTGGAAAAGAAGGTAGCGATATTTTAAAAGGCAATCAAGGCGACGATCACATTGATGGAGGACAAGGTAGTAATACATGTTACTTGGATCAAGAAGATAGTGAGAGTTCAAGTTGCCAGTTGCTAAAAGATTTAGGTGATTTAGTGGTTCACGTAAAAGGAACTATTCATAACAGTGACTTGAAAGGTTGCTATTTTTTCATGAATAGTCCGATTGGTGAAGAGCCTGCTGCTTCCGGTCTAATTGATAAAAACGGTCATTTTGAATTCGATGCCTTTACAGGCAAATATCTTAACTGGCAGGTCGGCAAACTATTTGATAGTGGGTTTACAGAATACCCTGGAAAAAACCCAGATTGTGCGTCAAACGTCACTTTAGGTGGAAATATGTATAATCTTGAAATCGTAAAAAACATGCCTGAGTTTTCGATCACATTACCTGATGTTATTGAAGCAACAATTAGTGTGAAAAATGCTGCTGGAAAAAGAATAGCAGGATTGAATTCGAGTTATGTTAATGGTGGTCAACGTCAAATTCCTTCATCATGGGATAAGGATAGTTATTATAATTTATCAATTCCACCGTTCACAACACAGGCGAATCAAGACCAAAAAGTAAAAGTATTAGAAGGCGACGACTACGATATTCGATTAATCGGGAAGATTTACGGAATGAAAATCTCTAGAGAATTTGAAGGGAAATGGTCTGAAAAAGTTAATCTAGTCATCAAATGATTATAAAAAACAAGTAAGCGGATACAATGTATTTTGAAATTAATTCTTTAAAATTAATATCAAAATTAATTTGACAAACGCTGTCGAGATTACTAGAATTAGAAACAATTCATCGATGCAGCGACGCATCTGATAATCAAATAGAGAGAAAGCTATGATTGTCATGGGTCACACTATGGCAGGAGCAGCTTCTGGAGAGACCGTGTCGACACGGCGCCGAAGGGTTCACAATCTCAGGCAAACGGACAGAAGAGTAATCACATGCAGCGACGGGCATTCATAGAATGTCGCAGTGGCGTGTATGGATTATTCCTTTGATTTTGTTGAGATTGGACATTCGTCCAGTCTCTTTTTTCTTTTTCAGGACCGACAGAACGGTCTGAAGCGTAGAGAAACCATCACAAGGAGGAGTTCAGGTTTGGAACAGCAAGGATTAAAGCGGGATTTATCGAATCGTCATGTCCAATTGATTGCGATTGGTGGAACGATCGGAACAGGGTTGTTTTTAGGATCGGGGAAAGCGATTCAGCTGGCCGGTCCATCGATTGTATTTGCTTATCTGCTTGTCGGGATTGCGATTTTCTTCGTCATGCGGGCACTCGGAGAGTTACTGTTGTCAAAAGCCGGTTATCAGTCCCTGACGGATATCGCGGAAGATTATCTCGGACCGCGCGCCGCGTTCGTAACCGGCTGGACGTATTGGTTCTGCTGGATCATGACGGCGATGGCCGACGTGATCGCCGTTGGTGTTTACGTCAAATACTGGTTTGATATCCCACAATGGATTCCGGCCGTTATCGCCCTGTTGATCTTACTCGGCTTTAATCTCCTGACGGTCAAACTGTTCGGAGAACTCGAGTTTTGGTTCGCCTTGATCAAAGTCGTCACGATTTTAGCCTTGATCGGCGTCGGAATCGTCTTGCTCGTGATAGGCTTTAATACGGATGCAGGACCGGTCACGGTCAAGAACTTGTGGCAGCACGGCGGGATGTTCCCGAACGGTGTCACCGGATTCCTGTTGTCGTTCCAAATGGTCGTCTTCGCTTATGTCGGAGTGGAACTGGTCGGAGTCTCGGCCGCCGAAACGGCTGATCCGAAAAAGAACATTCCGTCCGCAATCAATAAAATTCCGTTACGGATTTTGTTCTTCTACGTCGGTGCCTTGCTTGTCCTCTTGATGATCAATCCATGGACCGGACTGAACGCAACGGAAAGTCCGTTCGTCAAGACGTTTAGTCTGATTGGGATTCCGGTCGCGGCCGGAATCATCAACTTCGTCGTTCTGACATCAGCCGCATCTGCTTGTAACAGCGGAATGTTCTCGACGAGCCGGATTCTCTATAATCTCGGGAATCAAAAACAGGCACCCCAATCATTTTCGAAGCTCAATAAAAATCATGTGCCGGCGAATGCGTTGTTCGTCTCGACGCTGGTCGTCTCGGGTGGGGCTCTGTTGAGTAAATTACTTCCGGGACAAGCGTTCAGCATCGTGACGACGATCAGTGCGATCTGTTTCATCTGGGTTTGGGGCGTTATTCTCGTCTGTCACTTGAAATACAAGAAGACACAGCCTGAATTGCATGCTGCGTCGACGTTCAAAGCGCCGTTGACACCATTCGTCAATTACCTTGTGCTCGGTCTGTTCACACTGATTTTAATCGTCATGCTCGTTGCGGACGAAACGCGTCCTGCGCTTCTCCTGACACCGGTCTGGTTCATTGGATTGTTTGTCCTGTATCAGCTGCGGACGAAAAAACATCAAAAAGCAGAACGTCACAGTGCGTAATGCATCAAAGAAATAAACAAAGACCCGATTCCCTGCCGAACAAGACAGGGAGCCGGGTCTTATTTTTTGATACGAGACTCAGCGGTGAAATGCGCCATCCGCCAACTGTTTTTTCAAGGCTGTTGCCTTTTTACGAATCGCCTGCTGATCGCTTTTATCCCGTTTTGCCCACTGCCGGTACATCATCGACATCCGTTGGTTACCGGCGAAACGTTCCTCGTGCCGGGCGATGAAGTCCCAGTATAAGGCGTTGAAGGGACAAGCATTGTCGCCAAGCGCATCCTTCTGGTTAAAGGGACAGTTCCCGCAGTAATCGCTCATCTTATGGATATAGTTCGCCGAGGCAATATACGGTTTCGTCGACAGGAGACCACCGTCGGCATGCAAGGCCATGCCAAGGACATTCGGCAGGACGACCCAATCATAGGCATCGATATACATTTCGTTGAACCAGTCTGCTGTCTGTTGCGGGGAAATCTCAAACAGATTAGCAAAGTTCCCGAGCACCATCAGCCGCTGGATGTGATGATTGTGCGCCGTTTCGATGACAGGTCGCAGCGACTCCGCGACACACGTCATCTTTGTTTCGCCATCCCAAAAGAAGTCCGGCAAGTCACGGTTGTGTTTGAGGACATTGACCTGTTCGTACCCCGGCATTTCACTTAAATAAACCGCCCGCATGTATTCGCGCCAACCGAGAATCTGCCGGATGAATCCTTCAACAGCGTTGAGCGGTGCGTCCTGCTCTTCCAGTGCGGCGGCCGCGGCTTTAATGACTTCGTCCGGTGACAGTAAGCCGATATTGATCGACGAGGAGAGCAGGGAGTGCGATAACGTATCTTCTCCCGTCAGCATCGCATCCTGATAAGTGCCGAACGTCTCAAGCCGTTCGTCGATAAACCGGGCGAGCGCGCGCTGTGCTTCCGCTCGGGTGACCGGCCAGTGGAACGTTTTAAGCTGACCCGGATGATCGGCAAACGACGTGTCGACTTTTTTCATGACGTCACGGGTAATCTGATCCGGTCGGAATCGGATCGGTGCTTTAAAATCAACGCCATCCTTCGCCGGTTTCCGATTCTCCGAATCAAACGACCACTTTCCGCCGAGCGGCTTATTCCCGTTCATCAATAAACGGCGGTCTTTGCGAAGTTGCCGGTAAAACCGATCCATCTTCCACGGTTTATCCCCAAGTAGTGCCACGGCTTCGTCCTGCGTCAATAAAAAGAGCGGGACGTCGGAACAGACGTCGACAGTGATTGATTTCGGGAGAGCATCCTGAAATTTTTGCATGACACGGCGCATCGGTTCGTCTGTGGTGGCTGTATAGAGGAGGTACGTCGGTTTGTACTGTTTCTGGTGCTGCTTCCAAGCATCGTCAAACGAGTCCGCTTCCCGGTAATCGACTTTAAATCCTTTGTCCCGGAGTTCTTCTGCGAAATGACGCATCGCCGAAAAGATCAGCACCAATTTTTGTTTATGATATGCCTTCCAGGTCGAGCGGGACGTTGCTTCGACATCAGGATGATATCTTCTTCTGGATCCGCTTCTGTCAGAAGCGGTAAGCTGTGACTGAGTTGATTGCCGAAAATCCAGCGCGTTGCCATGCACGTTCCTCCTTTTTCTTCTATAGGAGTATATAGCCCGTTTGCTGGAAAGTATGTCTTCGGATGTGTCCTATTACACTCGGAAGCCGATTTATTTTTAAGTGGAGACACCCAATATTTTAATTTATGAATGACCTGTGATAGGGTTATACTGGAAAGGTAAGTTGTCGTCATACGAGCGCTCTCAACTGGTATGACAGGTCCATAATATCAAACGGGGATAGGAAGGATATCATGAGCAGTATGCCTAAACAAACAGATGTTATTTTGATTGGTGCCGGAGTCATGAGCGCAACGTTAGGGGTCTTATTAAAAGAGCTTGCGCCGGACATGAAGATTAAAGTATTCGAGAAGTTAGCGAGTGCTGGGGAAGAAAGCTCAAATGAATGGAATAACGCGGGGACGGGTCACGCTGCACTTTGTGAACTGAACTATACGACGGAAAACGCCGACGGAACGATCGACATCAGCAAGGCCGTTAAGGTCAACGAACAGTTCCAACTGTCGCGCCAGTTCTGGTCGCACCTCGTCAAAGAACAAGTCTTGCCGAATCCAAAAGAATTCATAATGCCGATTCCACATATGAGTATGGTCGAAGGCGCGGAAAACGTCACGTTCCTGAAAAAACGATTGGAAGCGCTCTCAGCTAATCCGTTGTTTAAAGGGATGGAGTTTTCGGAAGATCCGGAACAGCTGAAGCAGTGGATTCCGTTAATCATGGAAGGCCGGACGTCACCGGAGCCGATTGCAGCAACTAAAATCGATTCGGGAACGGACGTCAATTTCGGAGCACTGACACGGATTATGTTTGATCATTTAAAACAACTTGATGTCGAGATCAACTACGGTCACGGTGTCGAAGACTTGAAACGGGTCGACGGCGGCTGGGAAGTCAAAGTCAAAAACGAACGCGACAACCGGATTGAACATCATACCGCGAAGTTCGTCTTTATCGGCGGCGGCGGCGGAAGCTTGCCGTTGCTTCAAAAAACAGGGATTCCGGAGTCGAAACAGATTGGCGGATTCCCGGTCAGCGGCTTGTTCCTCGTCTGTAAAAATCCAGAAATCGCCGAGCGTCATCATGCGAAAGTCTACGGGAAAGCGAAAGTCGGTGCACCGCCGATGTCTGTCCCGCACTTGGATACACGTTACATCGACGGTCAAAAGTCACTCTTGTTCGGACCGTTCGCCGGCTTCTCGCCGAAGTTCCTCAAAACCGGATCGAATCTCGATTTGATCACATCCGTCAAACCAAACAATGTGTTGACGATGCTGGCGGCAGGAGCAAAAGAGATGGGACTGACGAAGTACTTGATCGAGCAGGTCTTACTGTCGACGGAGCAGCGGATGAACGAACTGCGTGAGTTCATTCCGAACGCCAAAACGGAAGACTGGGATGTCGTCGTTGCCGGTCAACGGGTGCAGGTCATCAAAGATACACCACAAGGCAAGGGGACTCTCCAGTTCGGAACGGAAGTCGTCAGTGCGGCAGACGGTTCGGTCGCAGCGTTGCTCGGCGCGTCACCGGGTGCCTCAACAGCGGTGCCGGTCATGCTGGAAGTGCTAGCCAAGTGTTTCCCGGATCAACTGCCTGGTTGGGAAGCAAAAATCAAAGAAATGATTCCGTCGTACGGCACGTCACTCGTCGCGAATCCGGAACTCTTTGATCAAATCCACGCCGAAACAACCAAAACACTTGAATTAACGGAAGCACAACCGATTCGTTAAACACATCATAAGAAGCAAAAAAAGCCCCGTTCTCTTGAAGAGAGCGGGGTTGTTTGTGTGAAATCAGCCGCGTTGACGGAAGAAACGTGTTTTCTTTAGGGCAATCCCGACTGGAATCGCGACGAGAATTCCGACGACGTTTTGGATGAGGTTACCCGGAATTGAACCAACTGGAGCTGTCCAACTGCTGAAGGCAATTCCTTCATGGACAAAGTACACAGCGAGCATTACCGGAACCGATAAAATCATCCCGATTAGATTAAATTTGACGTTATTTCCGTTTCGTCCGCCCGACCATGCGATCCAACCGACGATTAAACCTTGAAGACCGCGTGCGATAAATGTTCCAGGGAACCAAATCATGAAGCCGGTCAGGATATCATAGAGTCCCATTCCAACTGCACCGGCAATCATTGCCGTCCGGGGTCCGAAGAGAATCGCAATCAAGAATAACATTGCTGTTCCAAGATGGACAAATCCGCCGTTTGGAGCAATCGGTAACTGGATTTTAACGAGCAGAGTTGTGATCAGAACAAGTGCAATCGACATTGAAGTGATGACGAGTTGCCGGGTACGAGTGCTTGAATACGGTGCTGCTTTTTGCATGTGTCAGACCTTCTTTATGATAGATTTTGAATACTCTCAATCTATCAGATTTCTGGACTAGCTAAAAGTATCAATTTCGACCAATTTATAGGGGTCAGTTTAAATCTGAATCTTTACTAATGAAAGTACAAACTTAAAAGGGGATTTTCCGTGACTTCTACGGGAAAAAGCGCGTTTACGCGCTGGTAGAGGCAGGTGAGACCCGGCTTTAAGACCTGTTGGTCGCCAAAGCCGCGGCTTGCGCCTCGCCCGAGAAAAGCACGGGAAAAATTCTCTTTTGTTGATGGAGATTCTGTTCATACTAGATTTTACAATCAAAAAACGCCTTGCCGAAGCAAGACGTTTTCATAATCAGTTACGAATCATATAATCGAAAGCACCGAGTGCTGCTGTAGCACCTGATCCCATCGAGATGATGATCTGTTTGTAAGCACTGTCCGTACAGTCGCCGGCTGCAAAGACACCCGGGATGTTCGTTGCGCCATGACGATCAACGAGGATTTCACCGAACTTGTTGCGTTCGATCGTTTCGCCGAGCCAGTCTGTGTTTGGCACAAGACCGATCTGGACGAAAACGCCTTCGAGCTCGACATGGTGCTCAGCACCTGTTTCGCGTTCGACATACGTGATGCCGTTCACTTTATCCGTACCCGTGATTTCCTTCGTCTGGGCGTTGGCAACGACCGTGACGTTCGGAAGACTCGCGAGACGGTCTTGTAAGACCGCGTCCGCTTTCAGTTCCGGTGCAAATTCAAGCACCGTCACATGTTTGACGAGACCGGCCAAATCAATCGCCGCTTCGACACCAGAATTCCCGCCGCCGATAACCGCAACGCGTTTTCCTTCGAAGAGTGGACCGTCACAGTGAGGACAGTACGCAACCCCTTTGTTCTTGAATTCAAGTTCGCCAGGCACACCGATGTTACGCCAGCGTGCTCCTGTTGAGAGGATCAGACTTTTCGTTTTCAAGACCGCACCGTTTTCAAGCTCCAGTTCCACGAGGTCTTTCTTCTCAAGACGTGTCGCCCGTTGAAGGTTCATGACATCGATCCCGTACTCTTTGACGTGTTCTTCAAGACTCGCCACGAGTTTCGGACCTTCCGTATACTTCATGCTGATGAAGTTCTCGATACTCATCGTATCCATGACCTGACCACCGAAGCGTTCCGCGACGATTCCCGTCCGGATTCCTTTACGTGCCGCGTAAATCGCAGCACTGGCACCGGCAGGACCGCCACCGACGACAAGAACGTCGTACGGGTCTTTGTCCGCAAAATCAGAAGCGTCGACACCTGTACCGAGTTTCGCGAGAATCTCTTCGAGGGACATCCGACCGTTTCCGAAGGCTTCGCCGTTGACGAAGACAGTCGGGACAGCCATGATTTCTTTTGCTTCGACTTCTTGTTTAAAGGCACCGCCGTCAATCATCGTGTGGCTGATATTCGGGTTCAGGACACTCATGACGTTTAGGGCTTGAACGACATCCGGACAGTTGTGGCAGCTGAGACTGATGTACGATTCGAAATGATACGTTTCTTTGATGCCTTTGATCTGTTCGATCAGTGCGGCGTCGACTTTCGGCGCGCGACCGCTGACTTGGAGTAACGCCAAGACGAGGGACGTGAACTCGTGACCGAGTGGAATCCCGGCAAACGTAATGCCGCTCTCTTCCCCGACACGGTTGACGCTGAAGCTTGGTGTCCGCGGCAAGGCCGCCTGTTCGATGCTGATTCGTGGTGACATGCTCGCGATTTCTTCGACGAGCTCGCTCATCTCAAGAGAAACGGAGTCTGTCCCGGCGCTTACCGCGAGGACAAGATCTCCTTCCAATAAATCGAGGTATTGAGCGAGTTGTGCTTTAATATCTGCTGCTAAAGCCATCTCAAATCCGCTCCTTAAATTTTTCCGACGAGATCAAGGCTCGGTGTAAGTGTTGCAGAACCTTCTTCCCATTTCGCTGGGCAAACTTCGCCTGGGTTGTTGCGTACATATTGTGCTGCTTTGATTTTGTTGACGAGTGTGCTTGCATCACGGCCGATTCCGCCTGCGTTGATTTCAACCGTTTGGATGACGCCGTCCGGATCGATGATGAACGTTCCGCGGTCAGCCAGTCCGTCTTGCTCGTTTAAGACTTCGAAGTTACGTGAGATGACGTGTGACGGGTCACCAATCATGACGTACTCGATTTTACCGATTGTTTCTGAAGTTTCGTGCCATGCTTTATGTGTAAAGTGCGTGTCTGTTGAAACCGAGTAAACTTCAACGTCAAGCGCTTTGAGTGTTGCATATTGGTTTTGAAGATCTTCGAGCTCAGTCGGGCAAACGAATGTAAAGTCTGCTGGGTAGAAACAAACGACACTCCATTTTCCACGAAGGTTGGCATCTGTAAGATCGACGAACTCTCCGTTGTGGAATGCTGATGCACTAAATGGTTTTACTTCACTTCCGATTAAAGACATGATAAAAATCCTCCTGTTGGGTTCTATTTAAGAATCTGTTCTAGTAGAAAGTAACAACTGTATCTATCACACTAGAATAATTCTAATCTAATACTAATTTCATATAGACGCTCAGTTTTGTCAAGACATAACCTGCAATTTCCTATTCTGATAAACAAAGTGTGAACAAAAAAAGAACTTCCATTTCCTTAAATGAAACAGGAAATGGAAGCTGTATAAGTTACTGCCAGTCCGTATGGAACGTTCCTTCGCGATCGGTCCGGGCATACGTATGGGCTCCGAAATAATCACGCTGGGCTTGCAGGATGTTCGCATTGGAGTTCGCCGTCCGGTAGCTGTCGTAATACGTCAGCGATGTGCTGAGACACGGAGCAGCGAGTCCGGATAATGAACTTTCAGCGACCACCTGACGCAGTGACGTTTGATAGTCCTGAACTTTGTCCGCGAAGTACGGTGCAAGCATTAAGTTCGCAAGCGACTCGTCTTTCGCAAACGCCTCACTGATGACATTGAGGAACTCGGCACGGATGATACAGCCGCCGCGGAAAATCAAAGCGATTTCCTCGAGGCGCAAGTTCCAGTCATACAGTTCGGATGATGTTCGGTACTGTGTGAAGCCTTGGGCGTAAGCCGCGATTTTCCCCATGTAGAGGGCTTGGCGGATCCGTTCGATCCAGACTTCTTTGTCGAGCGTCTCACGGGTTTCCGGTCCACCGAGGACGGTAGCAGCGGCGACACGTTCTTCTTTGACAGCCGAGAGATAGCGGGCGAAGAGGGCTTCCGTGATGATGGACGAAGCAATCCCGTTATCAATCGATTGCATGCTCGTCCATTTGCCTGTCCCTTTTTGACCGGCTTGGTCCAAGATGACATCGATCAACGGAAAACCGGTCTTATCATCTTTTTTGCGGAGAATATCGGCCGTAATCTCGATCAGATAACTTTTCAGCTCGCCTTCATTCCAAGATGCGAAGACATCCGCGATTTCTTCAACGTCAAGGCCGAGACGGACCCGGAGGAAACTGTACGCTTCCGCGATCAGCTGCATGTCGGCGTATTCGATCCCGTTATGGACCATCTTGACGAAATGACCGGCCCCTTTTGGTCCGATGTAGACGCAGCACGGCTCACCGTTCACTTTGGCGGCAATCTTCGTTAAAATCGGTGCGACTTGCTCGTACGCTTCTTTTGTTCCGCCCGGCATGATGGCAGGACCGGTCCGGGCACCGACTTCACCGCCGGAGACACCGACACCGATGTATTCGATTCCGTGTTGTTGCAACTGATCGAAGCGGCGTTCCGTATCATGGAAATGCGAATTCCCGCCATCCATGATGATGTCGCCTGTTTCGAGGTGCGGAATCAGCGACTCGATGACCGAATCAATGGCGCTTCCGGCCGTGACCATGACGAAAATTTTTCGTGGACGGGCAAGGGATTGGACAAAATCTGCCACCTCGTAATAAGGATGTAGCGACAATCCTTCGTTATGTGCCATTAAGTCGTCCGTTAAATCACGTGTGTAGTTATAGACAGCGACATCTTCCTGATGACTTGCCATGTTGAGGGCGATGTTGCGCCCCATGACGCCGAGTCCGATGACTCCGATTGAATGTAGCATAGTATACCGACTCCTTTTTTAGACGACGAGACTGAGCAGGAGAACGAATCCAAGTCCGAAGACGGAAATGATTGTCTCAAGCAAGGTCCATGTCGCGAAAGTTTCTTTCATCGTTAATCCGAAATATTCTTTAAACATCCAGAATCCGGCATCGTTGACGTGTGAAGCGATCAAACTGCCGGCTCCTGTCGCAAGGACGACAAGTGCGAGATTGACATCCGATTGACCGAGCAACGGAATGACGAGCCCGGCTGTCGTCAGTGAAGCGACGGTTGCCGAACCGAGTGAAATCCGTAAGATGGCGGCGATGATCCAGGCGAGTAAAATCGGTGATAATGTCGTATCTTCAAACATCTGAGCGACGAACTTACCAACACCGCCGTCAATCAGGACCTGCTTGAAGGCACCACCGCCGCCGATGATCAGTAGCATCATCCCGATTTGTGTGATGGCCGTCGTACAAGAATCCATGACGGTTTTGATCGGAATCTGACGTGCCAGTCCCATCGTGTAGATGGCGACGAGTAAGGAAATCAACATCGCTGTTGACGCGTTTCCGATGAATTGAACGGCAGATAAAACAGAGTTACTTTCCCAACCAAGCGTTTTTTGCAATAACGTTAAAATCGTTGCGATCGACATCAGGAGGACAGGCAGCATCGCTGTGAAAACACTGATCCCGAATCCTGGTGTCTCGTCTAAATTAAATTCTTTTTGTTCCCCGAGTGACGCAATGTTGCCGGTTTTTTTGAATGATTCCGGTACGATCCGTTTCGCGATTTTTGTAAAGATCGGACCGGCGATGATGACGGTCGGCACGGCCACGATAAAGCCGTATAAGAGAACTTGTCCCAGATCGGCCCCGTACTCCCCGGCGATGACGGTCGGCCCCGGGTGTGGCGGCAGGAAACCGTGAGTGACCGATAACGCAGCGACCATTGGAATTCCGAGATACAGGATCGAGACGCGCAACTGACGTGAGATGGCAAAGACGATTGGAATCAATAACACCAGTCCAACTTCAAAGAATAACGCGATCCCGATGATGAATGATGCGACGACGACAGCCCATTGGATATTCTTTTCCCCAAACTTCGCGACAAGCGTCATCGCGATTCGTTGCGCACCCCCTGCGTCGGCAATCAATTTTCCGAGCATGGCACCGAGCCCGAAGATCAAGGCGAGGTGACCAAGCGTTCCGCCGAGACCGGCTTCAATCGTCGTGACGATTTGATCAAGCGGCATTCCGAGCAGTAAAGCGACGACAAACGAGACGATGATTAACGAAACGAACGTATTTAATTTTAACCCCATAATTAAAACGAGTAACAGAACAATCCCGATGGCAACAATGACTAATGGCATGTGACTTCCCCCAAAAACGTTAAATTAAATTTCTTTTTGAATCAAACCCCGTTGATACGTAGCGATGCGTCGGTAATCGGTTTCGAGAACGCGCGCCAAACTGATGAAGATCGGTAACAACTGACGGTATTCGTGCATTGCTTCCTCATTCGGCACATGGCGATGTGTATCGCCGATCATATCTGCTGCCACCTCGAACGAATCGACTTCCCCTGTCGCATACAATCCGAGAATACAGGCCCCGAGACATGAACTTTCAAAACTTTCCGGAATGACGACTTCTGACTCGAAAATATCCGCCATCATTTGACGCCACACTTCAGAACGGGCGAACCCCCCGGTTGCCTGAATCCGTGTGACCGGACCATCCATACATTCGATTAACGCCAGGAAGACAGTGTACAAGTTATAAATGACACCTTCCAGGGCGGCCCGAATCATATGTTCCTTTTTGTGCGATAACGTCAAGCCGAAGAACGAACCGCTGACATCCGGGTTCCAAAGCGGAGCCCGTTCGCCCGACAGATACGGATGGAACAGTAAACCGTCTGATCCCGGACGGACGCGTTCGGCGATTTTCGTCAGGACGGCATATGGATCAATGCCAAGACGTTTCGCGGTCTCGACTTCCGCCGAGGCCAGTTCGTCACGAATCCAGCGTAAGACCATGCCACCGTTATTGACCGGTCCACCGATGACCCAATGGTTTTCGGTTAAGGCGTAACAGAAGATCCGGCCTTTTTCATCCGTTTGCGGACGGTCGATGATCGTCCGGATGGCGCCGCTCGTTCCAATCGTAATGGCGATTTCGCCTTTCCGGATCGCATTGACGCCGAGATTCGACAGGACGCCGTCGCTTGCCCCGATCAGAAACGGTGTTGCCGGATTCAAGCCGGTTTGTTTGGCGTAATCCGCTGACATGTCGGTAAAGGACGTCGTCGTCGAAACCGGTCGCGACAATTTGGTTGCATCAATGCCTGCGACCTGCAACGCTTCCGCATCCCAGTCAAGATCATGGATGTTGAATAAACCGGTCGCTGAAGCGAGTGAATGGTCGATGACGTATTGTCCAAACAGACGCTGGAAGACAAATTCCTTGATGCCGATGTATTTTTTCGTTCGCGCGGCAATGTCCGGATGTTCTTCGACGAGCCAGCAAATCTTACTGAGCGGCGACATCGGATGGACCGGAGTTCCGGTGCGGTGATAAATCGAGTAACCGTACTGTTCCTTGATTCGGTTCGACCAGACTTCGCTCCGGCTGTCAGCCCACGTGATGCAGGCGGTCAGCGGTTGATCGTGTTCATCCATCGCAATCAAGCTGTGCATCGCACTGCTGAAGGCGACGAACTTCGGTTGCTCCATCGGATGTTGTTTCGTCATCAACCGGATGCTTTCGAGCACGGCATGGAAAATTTCTTCCGGATCCTGTTCCGCCGTCGAACGATTCGGGGTATGCAGCGGATAACCGACATTCGTTTGTCCGACGACTTCCCCTTTTGTCGTAAAGAGTACGGCTTTGGTGCTCGTCGTCCCGATATCAATCCCTAACATGTGTTCAGTCATGTGGTTCGACTCCTTTCGTCATCAGTTGTTGCGATTTCCATAAATCCTCAACTTCTTGCACATCATCGAAGTTCTGATGGAGCGAAGCAATCATTCGTTTGCGGTCGCCGGTTTCGATTGCTTCGATGTAGAGTGCATGGTTCTCGAGAATTCGGTCAAAATCTTCGATGTCGTCTTCGATTCGTTGACGCATCGACAGCAGGATGAAGCTTTCCATGACAGGTTTGAGATTCTGCCACATCATGCTGACGTATCCGTGGTCAATCGACCGGATGATTGTTTCATGGAACAGAACATCCTGATATGAAAATTCATCTGCGTCTTTGTATTTGACGGCAATCTTCATCATTTCAAGCACCTTGCTTAGCTCCCGAACCAAATCCTGACGATTCATCTTAACAATCCGCTCGAAGACGAACGTCTCGATTAAAAGACGGACATCGTAAATTTCCTGGATGTCTTGTTTGGACAGTCCGACGACAACGGCGCCCATCCGTTCCAGCCGGATGATGCGTTCTGACGCCAACACCTTCAGGGCATCCCGGACAGGAGATCGGCTGACGGAAAAATCAGCGGCTAATTTGTTTTCAGATAAGACGGTACCGCTCTCAATCTTGCCGGAAATGATCCGCATGCGCAGTTCATGGGCGACACGATCACCGGCGGAGGCTTTTGATAACCATTTAATCGGGTATAAAAGATCGGACATAAAAAACACCCTCTTTGTCGAATAAGTATACTTGTATACAAGTAGTATAAACGAGGAAAACTAAAATGCAAGCGCTTTAATTAAATTGTCATCTTTATCAAAATTACGACTTTTCGATGTGATAGGCTAGAGAACGAAAGCGTAGAACAGATCGTAAGACATCAGTCAGATGGAGGGATAAAATGAAAATTTTAGTAGTTGGTGCCGGTGCCGTCGGTGGTTATTTCGGGGCACGATTGGCGGAAAAAGGGGAAGACGTCACATTTTTAGTTCGGGAGCAGCGATTACAGGAGTTAAAAACATCAGGACTCGAAATTAACAGTCTGCATGGTGATATCCATCTTACGCCACGTTTAATTGAAGCAGGGGCAGACGAGACCTTTGATGTGATTCTCTTGTCGACAAAAGCCTATCATTTGGAACAAGTGTTGCACGATATCGCACCTTTTGTTTCGGAACATACATATATCCTACCGCTCTTAAACGGCATGGCACATTTGAAACAGTTAGTGGACCGGTTTGGAGAACAGCATGTGTTGGGTGGACTCTGCTTTATTGAATCGACGCTTGATGCACAAGGACGTATCCTTCAGACGAGTCCGTCCCACCATCTGTTATTTGGTCCATTGCCGGGAACCCGGCCAGACCGTTTGGAAGAACTGAAGCAGCACCTAGAGGGGACACTAGCGCCGATTAAATACTCGGACTCGATTACCAGCGATATGTGGAATAAGTATCTGTTCATCACGACGTTTTCCGGTGTGACGTCGCTTTTCCGTTCAGCAATCGGTCCGATTCGTTCGCAGGAAGAAGGAATGATGATGATCCGCCGCCTGGCAACGGAAGCCAAAGAAGCGATGGAACGCCAAGGTGCTGTGTTCAGTGATGGGATTGAACAGATCCAACAGCAACAGATCGCACAAATGGATGAAACGATGAAGTCGTCCTTACAACGTGACATGGAGAAAGGTAATGAAGTCGAGTCAGCTCATTTGTTCGGCACACTTCTTTCGAAAGATGAAGCGACGCAAGTGATGTTGCCGGCGATTTATGCAAATCTCGAAATTTATCGTATGTCGAGAAAAGATGTTTAACTAATTGTTATATAGGGAAAGTTTGTTAGGTTATATTGAGCCTATATTTTTCATAATCCACAATAATGTGTAATTTTCAGCTATTCGTTGACTTGCTGAATTGCATTCAACTATCCTTGAAAAGACAAGATGGTTAAAAAAGCAAAATATATTTTATATTTTTTAAATGAAAACAGAAGTGAGAGGGGAATTATTTTACATGAAACGTATTATTATCCGTGCGGGTATGACACCGTTTGAACAGTTCGACGCAGAATATTTGATGAAGCATAACTCAATCGGAGGGAACGTCGGAAACCTGATTTATCAATACAGTATTTTCCGCACCTTGATGACAGAGGGCACGACGATCACACCGGATTACTACTACTATGAAGAAGAGCGTGCAGATGAAATCAATGCGAACTTCGATTTATATGTCATTCCACTCGCTGATGCATTCCGTAAAGAATTCGTCCCGACACTTCGTAAATATACAAAATTGATTAAAAAACTAAAGATTCCGGTCGTCGTCATCGGTGTCGGTTTACGCGCACCGTTTGAAGCGAATTTAAACGACGGTTTCTCATTTGATGAAGACGTTAAAGCGTTTGTCAGCGCAGTTCTTGAGCGCTCAAGCATGCTTGGACTTCGCGGCGAAATCACATCAAAATATTTGACGCGTCTTGGTTTCCGCGAAGGAATCGATCACAAAGTCATCGGTTGCCCATCGATGTATGCGTTTGGTCGTGATTTGAAAATTCGTGAAACGAATATCACAAAAGATTCAATGATCGGTGTCAACTCGTCACGTCTTGCACCGCAAAACGTCCTTAACTTCATCACACGCGGAATGGAAGAGTACCCGAACCACTACTTCATCCCGCAATGGATGAAAGAGTTGCGTTTGACGTACACAGGAACACATCCGATTGCTGACTTATCCGTCACGAACTATCCGGTCAAGATGTCGGATCCGACTTACATGAACGACCGTGTCCGCTTCTTCTTAAACGCGCAGACATGGATCGACTTCTTGAAAGAAGCTGACTTCAGCTTCGGAGCACGTCTTCACGGTAACATCACGGCAACACTTGCCGGAACGCCAAGTATTCTGATTCCGAAAGATGCACGGATGCGCGAATTAACGGATTATCACCAATTGACACACATTTGGGCAAATGACATCACAGACAGCACACGCTTGTCGGATGTGATTGAGTCGGCTGACTTCCAGAGTCCGACACGTGTTCAAGCACGTAACTTTGATAACTTCGTGGAATTCCTGAATACAAATGATCTAGAACACATCTACAAAGAAACGAACTATCCGGAGAACGTTCCGTTTGATCGTGAAATGGCCAAAGCAGAGTTGCTTCCGGTCGTTAAACCGATCACAGGAATCAGTATCGAAGAAGCTGTTTCACGTTTTGAATCATACTTCCCAGCAGAAGAACAAAAAATCGTGGCAGCTCAAAAACGCGATAAAGCGAAAATGGCTGAAAAAGATAAGAAAATCAAATCACTTCAAGGCAAGTTGAACAGTCAAACAAAAGAAATGAAGCATCAACAAGGCACATTGAACCGGAAAGCGGTTCGCATGGCATTGAAGACAGCTGATTTGTTTGCGAAGAAATAAGCGACAGACGTCTTATACCGTTTTGGTGTAAGGCGTTTTTTTTTACATGATAAATTCTGAATTGTGTTGACAATTCAAAACAGGGTTGGTACTGTTATGAAAAATTACATTCTTATCCAGAGAGGTGGAGGGACTGGCCCTTTGAAGCCTCAGCAACAGGTCGAAAGATACTGTGCTAATTCCTGCGGGTGTTGTACCCGATCGATAAGCTTCCTTTGATTGTCGACCGACGCACCCATGCATGTGGGTGCGTTTTTTTTTAGTTTAACGAGAAAAAGAGGAGTGTGGAGGAGCAATGAAAGAAGGAACGTTTCGGCGGAAAATGGAATCCCGGCATATCGTCATGTTGTCACTCGGAGGTGTCATCGGGACCGGATTATTTTTAAGTACAGGCTATACGCTCGAGC
Source organism: Exiguobacterium sp. GL_137 (assembly GCF_057834585.1). Taxonomy (NCBI): domain Bacteria; kingdom Bacillati; phylum Bacillota; class Bacilli; order Caryophanales; genus Exiguobacterium; species Exiguobacterium sp. GL_137. The sequence continues at coordinate 2,966,402 of NZ_CM174406.1, read as the reverse complement.
AGGCCGGTCGGGTCGGCACGATTTTATCTTACCTGGTCGGAGCGCTGGCGGTTTATCTGGTAATGCTTTGTCTAGGGGAGCTGGCGGTACATATGCCGGAGACGGGTGCCTTTCACAGCTACGCGACGAAATATATTGGATCCGGAACAGGCTATACCGTCGCCTGGCTTTACTGGCTGACTTGGACGGTCGCGCTCGGTTCGGAATTTACGGCAGCCGGTTTATTGATGCAACGCTGGTTTCCGGATGTTCCGGTCTGGCTGTTCAGTGCTTTATTCGTCGTCATGATTTTAGGCATCAATGTCTTGACGGTCCGCTTGTTCGCGGAAGTTGAATTTTGGTTTTCTGCCGTCAAGGTGCTGACGATTTTAGTGTTCATCGTCTTAGGAACAGCAGCAATCGTCGGATTCTTGCCCCTCGCGGACGGCTCACAAGCACCGCTTCTCGCTCCGTTGACGGAGGGGGGCCTGTTTCCGAACGGAGCGTTCGCGATCTTGATGACGATGCTTGCCGTTAACTTTGCCTATTCCGGAACAGAGTTAATCGGGATTGCAGCAGGTGAGGCGGTCGATCCGAAACGGACGGTTCCTCTCGCCATTCGAACAACAGTCTTCCGGCTCGTCTTATTTTTTGTCGGGACGATCATTGTTCTTGCGATTCTGTTACCAAATGATTCAAAAGGAGTGCTTGAAAGTCCATTCGTTGCTGTGTTTGAACGGATCGGTCTTCCGTTTGCAGCAGACATCATGAACTTCGTCATCCTGACCGCGATTTTGTCAGCAGCGAACTCGGGTCTGTACGCCGCATCACGGATGCTCTGGTCTTTATCCGATCAACGGATGATTACGCCGTACTTTTCTAAATTAAATGCGAGCGGAGTGCCGATACGTGCCGTTCTCTTCAGTATGCTCGGTGGTCTGCTTGCCCTGTTCTCCAGCGTCTATGCACCGGGTTCCGTCTACATTGCGCTTGTCTCGATCTCGGGACTGGCAGTCGTCGTTGTCTGGATGAGTATCAGCGCCTCACAGTTCATGTTCCGCAAGCGCTATCTGCAAGAGGGGCATGATCTAAACGATTTGGTTTACCGGACGCCCTGGTATCCGTTTGTACCGATTCTGTCGTTTTTAATGTGTTTGGCTTCATTGATCGGAATCGCCTTTGATCCGACGCAACGGGTCGCCCTCTATTTCGGGGTTCCGTTTATCGCGGTCTGTTACATCGTTCATCATCTGACAAAAACATCATGGAAACGGAGTGTGGAAGATGTCAAAGAACAACAATCCAGTTGAACGACTGTTAAAAGAAAAACCCTATATTTTATTGGACGGAGCACTGGCGACGGAACTTGAACGCCATGGGAGAAATCTCGATGATCCGCTTTGGTCGGCCCGTGTACTGCTTGAAGAACCGGAACAGATTCACCGCGTCCATGCGGATTATTTTAAAATCGGGGCGGATTGTGCCATCACGTCCAGCTACCAAGCGAGTGTCGCCGGCTTCAGCAGCCGGGGGATTAAAGAAGAGGAAGCGATTGAACTGATGAAACAAACGGTCTATCTGGCACAGCAGGCGCGTGCGGAAACCGGACCGGCAGCGGATCACGCTTTGATTGCGGGATCGATTGGTCCTTACGGTGCCTATCTTTCGGACGGATCCGAATACATCGGTCATTACGGAGTCGACGATGCGCAACTTGAAGCTTTCCACCGTCCTCGTCTGGAAGCGTTAATCGCGGCAGGTGCGGACGTGTTGGCATTTGAGACGATTCCCTCCTTGCAGGAAGCCGAAGTGCTGTTCCGGCTGCTCGAAGAATTTCCGGATCAGTCGGCCTGGCTTGCCTTTTCCCTGCGTGACGCAACACACATCAGTGAAGGAACATCGTTGAGTGAGTGTATCAAGGCATTAGGGGAGCACCCGCAACTGGCGGCAATCGGCGCGAACTGTTTTCCGGCATCGATTGCGACAGAGTTCATCACGACATTAAAACAACTGACCGATGTACCGATTATCGTCTATCCGAATTCCGGTGAGCAGTATGATCCGGTCAGTAAGACCTGGTCCGGTGAAGCAGTGTGTACGGCTTTCGAAGACATTGCTCCGGAATGGTATGCCGCAGGTGCCCGGTTGATCGGCGGATGTTGCCGTACGACACCCGAGCAGATTGAGCGGATTCAACAGAAGGTGACAATCGGTTAACCGGAAGTCATGTCTAATAAGGACAAAAAAAGAGAGCGGAATTTTGCATCCGTCCTCTTTTTAGACTGATATTTCGTATTTTCAGAAACTCACCGTTCCCGTAACGCTTGGTTGAACTGTTTCAGCAACCGACCGAACGATTCGGCATCTTCATCCGGCCAGTCATGTAATAACCGTTCGATGCTCGTTAAACGGGCTGTCCGGTAAATTTCGAGCTCTTGTTGACCGTAATCTGTGATGTTGTAAAAGAAGGCCCGGCCGTCTGTTGGGTCTTTTATTTTTTCGACTAATTTTTTCTGATCGAGCGCAGCCGCTTGTCGGCTGACGGTCGAGACGTCGAGTTGCAACTCACGGGCAAGGGTTTTGACACCGACTTGACCGGAGTCGGATAACTGGCGCAAGAGTAAATAGGAAGCACGGTCCAGGTTCCGATTATCGGCCGTTGCCGTCGTTAAACGACGAATAAGAATCGCCAGTTCCAGTTCAATTGTTTCCAGGGATTGATTCGACATATTGTCACCTCTCATTAGCATTCATTGCCCTCATCATTACGCACGGGCTGTCCTCTGTCAATCAAAGGCAGGCTTCTTGACAGGATTATAGTTGTATTATACAATCATAAATGTTATTTAATTGTATCTTGAAACTTGTTGTTATGAACTTATTTTAATTACAGCGTCTGATGAAGGAGAATTCTGATGAAAGCTTATCAATCGATGAAAGAAACCGTCATTACGGTCAATGAACAGGATACGATCCGGACGGTAGTAGAACGTTTTATCACATCCGGTATCAGTGGGGTTCCGGTCGTCAACGGAGAGCAGGAAGTCGTCGGCTACATCAGCGACGGCGATATCATGCGGGCCATCGGCAAACATAAAGACATCATTGTCGATACGTTTTTATATGTCGATGTCATCAAAGGCGATGATGAAAACTATGAAGAGCGCGTCCGTCACATCCTGACGCGTCCTGTCATGGACATGGCACGCCGGAAAGTCGTGACAGCGACGACAGAAACCGAGATGGAAGAAATTGCAGCGACACTCGGTTCAAAACGAATTAAAAAATTACCGATTCTAAAAGACGGCAAGCTCGTCGGAATCATCAGTCGCGGTGACGTCATCCGTCATTCGTTTAAACAGTTTATTTAAGAAAGAAGGATTTATATGGCTCTTGCGGAAAAAACAACGACACTTGCGCCTGAAACAGTTCTATCGGAAAGCAAACACGGTTTACTGCATCAACCGATTGCTGTTTGGGCGGTATTCTTTGCCAGTATCACGGCATTCATGGGAATGGGGCTCGTCAATCCGGTCCTACCGACGATTGCCGAAAACCTCGAAGCATCAAAAAGTGAAGTTACGCTACTATTTACAAGTTATAACGCCGTCATGGCATTTGCGATGCTGATTACCGGCGCGATTTCTTCACGGATTGGTCAAAAGGGGACATTGATGCTCGGGATTGCGGTTATCGCAACTGTTGCCGGTTTTGCGTCACAGGCCGACAGTATTTGGACACTTGTCGCGTTACGCGGCGGTTGGGGACTCGGAAATGCACTGTTCGTCGCGACAGCACTCGCAGCGATTGTTTCCCTTTCATCCGGTGGAACAGCGAAAGCGATCATCTTATATGAAGCGGCAGTCGGTCTCGGGATTTCAATCGGTCCACTGCTCGGTGGAACACTCGGTTCGATCACATGGCGCGCGCCTTTCATGGGTGTTGCGACGATCATGGTCATCGCGTTCCTCGTGTTGTTATTCCTGATGCCGAAACCGGTCGCAACAGCGACACCAGCGAAAAAGATTTCATTGATTGCACCGTTCCAGGCCATGAAACACCGGTCTTTACTGACACTTGGAATCGTTGCAGCCTTGTATAACGTCGGCTTCTTTACGATCATGGCCTATGCACCGTTCGTCATGAAATTACCGGCAAAAGGGCTCGGCTTCGTCTTTCTCGGTTGGGGGATGTTGCTTGCTCTGACATCCGTGTTAACAGCACCAAAATTAAAACAATGGCTCGGAACAATCAAAGCAATGGTACTGATGCTGCTCTTGTTCGCCGTCTTGTTGTTATTAATGGGGATCTTTACCGAAACACCAGCTGTCGTCATCGTCTGTGTTATTCTTGCCGGGGCAGTGCTCGGGAATAACAATACTTTGATTACGACGGCAGTGATGGATGCAGCACCGGTCGAACGTTCGACGGCATCCGCTGCATACAGTTTCTTACGTTTTCTCGGGGCAGCCATCGCGCCATTCATGGCCGGTAAATTGGCTGAAATCTATAACGCCAACTTGCCGTTTTATGTCGGTAGCGCGTTCGTCTTACTGTCTGTCGTCATCATCGGGGTCAATCTCAAACATATTCGTCATATCGACACAGCAGATAGTGGACATTGATTTAAACAGCAAACGTCCCTTCTTTCGCCAAATCAGCGGAAGAAGGGACGTTTTTTTAGTAGTCTCAGGGTTTTGGATACGTCGTTTCCAAAAAAGCGACGGAATGGATAATCAGTTCCCTTAAGACAAGCAGGTCGACATCTGCTAGTTTATTGATATAGACACAGCTTTTTCCGCTCTTATGTTTGCCGAGACGCACCAGGAACTGCTCGCGCTCCGGACCTGTTGCGAAATAGAGGCTGATGTTCGCTTTGCGGGGCGAGAATCCGACAAGAAATGAATCGCCTTCATGTCCGGAAGAATATCGATAATGATAGTGACTAAATCCGATCATCGTGTCCCCCCACATAACGGCAGGATACCCGGTCATCTCTTCAAAAATCTGTCGTAATTGTTCACAGTCTGTCCGTTTTGACAATGGCGTGATCGTATTCAAAAAGCCATCGACGCTTTGATCCGTCGGTAACGTCTTTTGCTGATTAGTCATAAGAAAACCCCTTTCGCGAGTGGGCGACAGTCATTTCGATTCGATACAAAACCATTCCCTGTCTGACAGGTATTCATTCAAAAAGAGGTGATTCTATTGAAACATATAATCTCGTTTGCAGGATATGATGAGACGATTGACTGGCACATCGTCGAAGTGAATCAAGCTTTGACTACATTGCAACTGGAAATATGGCATCAAGAAATCAAGCTGCATCAAATGACGTTATCCTTTTCGGAGTATGACCGATTTGCCCGCGAATTTCGGATCGTTCATGAACAGTTACCGGGAATCGTTTTTTTTGAAAAAGGTGATTTTACATTTGAGCTGATTTACGACCGGCTCGGTCATGTCCGGATCGAATGGTGTCTTGCCGGTGAACCGAAACATGTCCTGCCGTCTGATCAGAGTTATATTGGGCAAGCGCTCGCTTTGATTGGTGTCTATACTTAAAAAGGGGCTGACTCAAAAGTCATTCCCTACAAAGAAAAGGATGGCAGATTCTAATTCTGCCGCCCTTTTTTCATTTAAACAGGAATCACTCGTTTCACGCAACTCCTACAGGAAAAAGTGCATTTTTGCGCTGTCAGAGACAAACAAGACCCGCTTTCCTGTCTGAATCAGGCAGGGAAACTGGCTTGTGTCTCGCCTGAGGAAAGGGCGTGAAAAGATGAGAGATTCCTTTTTGAGTCGGCCTCTTTTCAGACATATGTTTTCAGGGCAAGACGCGTACACAACTCGATCGTTTCCGCATATTCCGACAGCGGAATCGACTCATCGATTTGATGCGCCAGCCGGAAATCGTGGAACGAAGCGACCGCAATCGGGAAGCTCCGGGCCGCCTGGCTGAACATCGCACCGTCCGTCCCGCCAGGAATTGCGACGCGCTGTGTCGGCTGCTGCCGGATTGATTCCATCGTGTCCGCGACAATCTGTAAGAACGGATCGTTCCGGTCCGTCTCACAGGAGGGGATGTCCTTGATGACCGTGACTTCCATCGAGAAGCTGTCGTCCTGTTGATGCAGCCGTTGATTGACTTCTTCGAGCGCTTGCAAGACCTGCTCCCGTCCAAAGCCCGGTATCGTCCGGATATCCATATAAAACGCAGCCCGGCTCGGAATGACGTTTGGTCCTTCACCGCCTGTGATTGACGTGATGGAAGCGACCACCGGACCAAGGTCCGGGTGACTGTGATCGGTGATTGTAAATCGGTCGGATTTCACTTCGCGGATGACCCGATATAAATCATCGATGGCATTTTTACCGAGTTGGGGCGAAGAGCTGTGAGCACTTTTTCCCGTACACGATACTTCAACACCGACGACACCTTTTTGGGCATAGCCGAGATAACCGCTCGTTGGTTCCGTGATCAAGAGGGCGTCTAAATCATCGGCGTCACCACGTTCCGTTAAATAGCGAGCTCCGGTCATGCCGTTTTCTTCATCCGATGTAATCAGCAACTTCAGACGATTCGGCAAGTCATCACGTTGATTTAATTCGATCATCATACTGACCATCGCCATCACACCGGACTTCATGTCAGAAGCACCGCGTCCGTAGATGCGTCCGTCTTCGATGGCACCGCCGAACGGATCTTTTGTCCATTCACTGATTTTAACCGGTACCGTATCGAGATGACCGGAGAAGCCAATTGTTTTCGGATGAACGGCAGCAGCACCGGCCTCGACCGTGGCGACAAGACAAATCCGTTTCGGAGAGACTTCAATCCAGTCTGTCTGGACACCATGAGAAGTCAGTAATTCATAGACATAGGTTGCGACGTTCTCTTCCCCGTCGTGTGGATTAGTGCTTGGAATTTGTAAACAGCGTTGCAAATAAGTAATCGGTTCTGTAAGCATAATTTCTCCTCCTTTACTGTCCTGTTCCCGTTTTCAGGTAGTTGCGTGAGGTGAACGAATGGCCAAAACATTTAAGCGCACCGAATTTCTTAGGCTCAAACCGTTTGAAAATGAACAAAAAAACACGATTCCTGAATCAGGAATCGTGCTGAACAGAAAACCCGTCACTTATTCCGCGTCTGTTTTCCATTTGTCGTCGATTAACATTTCACCCGGCCACGTATAGGCCATGATGCCGCCGTCAGCCGTGATGTCTTCACCCGTGACGTAAGAACTGTCATCTGACGCCAGGAACAGGGCAACCGTCGCCATCTCACGCGGTTTACCGAGACGCCCGAGTGGTGTGATCCACGCGTTAGCGTCGCGGAACTGTTTTCCTTGTTCTTCTTCTTTTCCGCCAACAAGCGTATCGATGAGCGGTGTTTCGATCGTTCCCGGTGAAAGCGAGTTGACGCGGATGCCATCGCGGGCATAATCAATTGCCATCGCCCGTGTGAAGTTGGCAATGCCGCCTTTTGCAGCATTGTAGCCGGAACGGTTCAAGTCGGCTGCACGTCCCGACATCGATGATGTATTGATGATCGATCCGCCGTTCTTCAGCATCAATGGAATGACGAATTTACTCGTTAAGAACGTTCCGCGTAAATCGACAGCGATGATTTGATCAAACAGTTCGATCGGGTATTCATGCACCTTTCCTCCCTGTTGATCAATCCCGGCATTGTTGAACAGGACATCAACCGTTCCGTATGTAGACTCTAGATGGTCGGCGAGTTGTTTGACGCTGTCGACTTGTGAGACATCGACATGAACGGCTTCGGCGTTTCCGCCGGCTTCCTTGATTTTCTCTACCGTCGCTTGTGCTTTTTCAAGCTCGACGTCCGCGCAGACGACTGTCGCACCCTGTTCGGCAAAGACGAGTGCCGTTGCCTGCCCGATTCCTGTGGCTGAGCCGGTAATGACGGCTACTTTGTTTTCAAGTCGTTTCATAAAAAATCTCCTCCTAAAAAAATAATGTCCGTTGTTGTGCTTCACCTTATGAAACATTCCCTGCGTCAATCGGACTAAACCCATCAAACTGTCTAACGTTTTGGAGGAACGGGAACAACTCAAACAGGAAAGCGCAACAGGAAGGGAATGAGAACGCTGACATCCGGACAGTTAAAACGGGCAAAAAAACTCTTAACCGAAGCCGTTCAGCATCAGATCGAGTTGAAGAATGGACGGATGAAAGAGGAACTGATTGAGGGAACGACGCCGGTCTTATGGTTTGGGAATGCGGCGAAAAAAAGCTGGCTGACGGTCGCGACGAATCCGTCCGCCGGACAGTTTTTAACCAAAGACGGTACTTTGCGTTTTGATTCGACGGGACCGTTCTTTTTACTTGAGCCGGACATGTCTTTGGAGACGTATCTGACCGACGACAACCTGGAACAAAGCATCCGTAAGTTTAATGACTACTTTAAACAAAAAGATGTCTACAAAACCTGGTTCGGAAAGGAGCAGGGTGGAAAACTGGAAGGATTCTTAAACGGACTGGGGGCGTCGCTGTACGATTCCTCTCTCCAGTCTGTCATCCATACCGATTTTTTCCCGCTTCCGACGAAACGGTACATGGGGACGATTTCGATGCGGCAGGAACTGGAGCAATCCGTTTTTGGACAAACCTTTTTCATGAAATTACTGCCGCTGTTTTCTTTGCACGGTATCATTTTACTCGGCCGGGAGCATACGGACCGGTTTCGGAAACTGGATTCAAGTACCGTCTGGGAAAATCCCTTCTCATTACCCGATTATCCGGATGCTATCGTTGAATTCGGGTATTCGGCTGGACTTGATTTGCCTGTCATCGGACTTCATTTTAAACCGGGCGAACAGTTCCTCGGTCTCGGCAGCCGTGTCGATGAAAATGGACGAAGTCATGGGACGTATGGCTCGACGAACGGGCTGCGGGAGATCGGAGAGCATGTCCGGAAAAAACTCGCTGAATTCTACCCGGTAGAGGATTGACAGTCGTTTTCATATCCGTAATAATGGAAATGAATTAGCACTCTATTGTATAGAGTGCTAAAAGTAAAAGGGGGTATCGAAAATGGAAACGAAACAATTTAAAGCCGAATCGAAACGATTGCTCCAAATGATGATTCATTCCATCTATACACACAAGGAAATCTTTTTACGTGAGTTGATTTCGAACGCCAGTGACGCCATCGATAAAATTTATTATAAAGCGTTGACGGACGAGACAATCACGTTCGACAAGGAAGCCTACAAAATTACGATTGAACCGAATAAAGAAACACGTCAACTGATTTTGCGCGATACGGGAATCGGGATGACAAAAGAAGAACTTGAAGAAAACCTCGGAACGATCGCGAAAAGCGGATCGCTCGCCTTTAAAGCGGAGAATGAATTAAAGGACGGCCATGACATCATCGGACAGTTCGGTGTTGGTTTCTATTCCGCCTTTATGGTCGCCGATACCGTTACGGTCGTGACGAAACCCTTTGGCAGTGATGTCGCCTACAAGTGGGAGTCACGCGGAGTCGACGGGTATACGATTGAAGAGGTCGAAAAAGAGACGGTCGGAACAGACATCACACTTCATATTAAAGCCAACGAAGAAGAAGAGAACTACGATGAATATTTAGAACCGTACCGCCTCCGGACCATCATCAAGAAATACTCCGACTTCATCCGCTATCCGATTGAGATGGCGGAGACGGAACAGCGTCCGGTCGACGGATCAGACGAAACTGAGTCCGTTACGGTCATGAAGACGGTCAACAGCATGGTGCCGATTTGGCGAAAAAACAAACGGGAGCTGACGGATGACGATTACCGCAACTTCTATCAGGAAAAACGATACGGATTTGACGCGCCGATCAAACACATTCATATCAGTGCTGACGGAGCCGTCCGTTATCAGTCCATTTTGTTCATTCCCGAGCAACCGTCGTTTGATTATTATTCAAAAGAGTTCGAAAAAGGACTCGAACTGTATGCGAACGGTGTCTTAATCATGGAAAAATGCAGCGATCTCTTACCGGATCACTTCAGCTTCGTCAAAGGAATGGTCGATTCGGAAGACTTATCGCTCAACATTTCGCGTGAAATGTTGCAACACGACCGTCAGTTGAAGTTGATTGCGAAGAATATTCAAAGCAAGATCAAGACGCAGCTCGAAGCCTTGTTGCGTGACGACCGCGAAAAATATGAGACGTTTTACCAAGCATTCGGCCGTCAATTAAAGTTCGGTATTTATAACGATTACGGGATGCAAAAGGACACGGTGAAAGACCTTGTTCTGTTCCATTCGGCTAAAGAGAAAAAATTAGTGACGCTTGCAGAGTATGTCGCCGCGATGCCGGAAGATCAAAAGTATATCTATTACGCGTCAGGCGAAAGCACGGACCGGTTGGATAAGTTGCCGCAATCAGAGCTCGTGAAAGATAAAGGCTTCGATATTCTGTACTTTACGGAAGAAATCGATGAGTTTGCCATTCAAATGCTTCTTAACTATGAAGGAAAAGAGTTTAAGTCTGTCACGAGCAGCGACCTCGGAATTGAACAGACGGAACAGGCGGAAACGACCGAGACACAAGCCGAGATGTTTAAAGCGATGCAGGAGGTACTGGCAGGACAAGTCAAAGAAGTCAAAGCCTCGACCCGCTTAAAATCACATCCGGTCTGCTTTGCAACGGATGGTGCAGTATCGATCGAGATGGAGAAAATCCTCAAAGCGATGCCGAACAACCAGGACGTCGCCGCCGTCAAAATCCTGGAATTAAATACATCACATGATGTGTTCCGGGCGATTGAATCAGCGTACGTTGAAGACCGTCCGAAATTTGAGCGGTACACGAAGTTGATGTATCAACAAGCATTATTGATGGAGGGACTACCAATCGAAGATCCGGTCGCGTTTGCGAACGAAGTCTGCGCATTAATGGTCTGAAATTAAAAAAAATCGTATAAAGAAAGCCGGACCCGATGAATTCATCAGGTCCGGCTTTTTGGATGGTGTGTTTACTGCATCTTACTCCGAACGTAGCTGCGACGGGACTTCGCCGCGTCGTGACAGGACGTTCAGCATGACGAGGAAAATCACGAAGGCGATCAGGGCACCGATGAAGCCGAATAGGGACGAACCGGTGACACCGAGTACGAGATATCCGACAGCCGACGTCACTGCACCAATCAAGGCATATGGCAACTGGGTCGTGACGTGATCAATATGATGCGAACCGGCACCGGTCGAACTGAGAATCGTCGTATCGGAAATCGGTGAACAATGGTCCCCGAAGACAGATCCGGCAAGAACAGCGGCAAGTGTTGGTAACAACAGACTTGGATCAACCGCCATGATCAAATCGGCTCCGATCGGTAACATGATTCCGAACGTCCCCCAACTCGTTCCGGTCGAGAATGCCATGATACTGGCAATCAAGAATAGAAGGAACGGCAGATAAGAAGCGGGAATCGATTTGCTGATGAAACTTGCGAGATAATCCCCGGTCTTCATGTCACCGATGACCGCGATGATCGTCCAGGCAAACAACAGAATAACGACAGCGGGCCACATCGATTTCATGCCCGCCCAGATACTGATGCGGTAATCACGTGCCGGAATTTTCCGACCGATCATCATCAGGAACGCAACGACTAAACTGATGATGACACCAGAAACAAGTGAGCGCGTCACGTCTGTTGCTTCAAAGGCGCCGATTAACGAAAAAGGCCGATCGTCAGCCGCAAGTGCCTGGGCACCTGTCCAAAGAAGGGCTGTGATGGTCGCAATGACTAACACGACGATTGGAACAACCAAGTCACGGACTTTACCGCCATCGTGTTCCTTGACTTCTTCTGCCATCCCCATTGGTGTCCCTTTGTTGGCGTCAAACAATTCACCTTGTAAGGCCCGCAACTCGTGCGTCCGCATCGGTCCAACGGCAATTCCCGTATAGGCGATGTAGAGTGTCAGTAACAAAGCGAAGATGGCGTAGAAGTTTAACGGCACAATCATCAGGAACGCACTGAACGCCGAGTAATCAGTGATTGAATGGGTCGTCAAGATTCCTGCGATAATCGAGATGATGAATGCACCCCAACTCGATAATGGACTGATGACACAGACCGGTGCAGCGGTGGAATCGATGATATACGCCAGTTTGGCGCGCGAGACACCGCGACGATCCGTTAACGGACGACTGACATTTCCGACGGCCAGACTGTTAAAGTAATCATCGATGAAAATCAAAATACCTAATCCGAAAGCGGCAAGCCTTGCACCACGTGCCGTCTTGACATGTGTCGTCGCCCATTCGCCGAAAGCACGGGCACCGCCGGATGTTTGTATCAGTGTAGACAAGACACCGAGTAACAGTAAGAAAACGAGTAATAAGACATTCCATTCATTTAACGCACCGTCTGCCCAAAACAGACTGAAGATGTTTTTTCCGAGATAAACAACGGTATCCACCGGATTGAAGCTGTGAAGCAGTAAGGCACCAATCAAAATGCCGACACCAAGTGAAATGACGACTTTTCGTGTGACAATTGCTAAAACGATGGCAACGATTGCCGGGACAAGCGCAACGATAGAATCTGAATAGTTGACCATTGTTGTGGTTCCTCCTCCTTTTTTAGAAGATGAGACCCGTTGCACAGAAAAAAGCAAGGGCACCGGCAACAAAGCCGACACCCTTGCTGGATGCGTCTTTCTTAGCCGAATTGGAGCGCTCCATACAACATGCGTATGGCAATCGAACGGGTCTTTCCCGATTCGACCAGCATGGTCACGTCTGACACGTGACGATACTTCGGCGGCATCACCTTTCTTTGATCGTCTTCGTTGTCATCCTCAGACCAAATACTCATCAACACCGCGCCTCTACCTCATCGATAGAATAGTCATATTCTTTTTATAGGAAAATCTTATCCTATTTCTTTTAAAAAATTAAGGCTGTTTGTTAAGTATCGAAGTAGGAAGTTAACTGCTTCATCAAATAGTCTTTATTTTCTTCAAACTGTCGCTTCCGGTGTCCATTTGCACCAGAAGGATGCGGGAAACCAAATAATACAGTATGTTTTTTAATTCGTCCCTGATGAAGCAATGTCCGGACAGTTGACTCGACGACACGTCCGAACGGGACCAAAATGACAGGGTGGGGTAACTGATTCAATTCCGCTGCGAAGTGCTCATACGCGTAATGTTGCAGCAACGGTGTTCGGTCAATCTTTGGTTGATGTCCCGTATAATTTTTGTCCCGGTAAAAAACAGGATGTCTCAGAATCGAAGTCGTGTGCAACAGATTCTGATTTGCATGAAATAAGGTGGCTGTTGAAGGAATATTCAGCAGACGATTTAATTCGAGTTCATCTAACATTATTGTCAAATTACGCCGCATGGGACCGGCGAAACTGGCACTGTATTTGACGATTTTCGATGCTTCTTCGATTGTTGCACCATGGTGGAAGGCATCAGCCGCTTCTTCATAAGCAATGCGCATTTGTTCAAATCCTGGTGTGATGCCAATGAAGACTATTTTGGCAGAGCGATTGATATATTCTCCGATTGGTGAGTAGTAAACGGATAATTCCTGTTCCTGTTGTAATAGGAAACCGTCTGTGAACAAGTCCTGGCGCGTCAAGGACCGATCAATCGGTAAGGCGCGGATGGCCTGTTCAAAAATCGATAATGAATTCAGCATGATAAGTCCTCTCTCTTTCTGTATTGGACCTATGATAACAAATAATGGTATTACATACAATTTAAACCCATATCAATATAGTGAGGGGTCTCTTAAGAATAAAAAAACCTTGCGACCAAATTGGAGGCAAGGCGGTTCTGACATGAATTATAAAGAAGTTCGTTCTTTGACAGAAGCCACTTCATACGTGATGATTTCACTTCCAAGCATTGGAGATTCTTCTTGTTTGCCGTCTGACGGTGCCGGACGCTTATGTGACTCTTTAAAATCATCACTGTTCCGCCATACTTCAAAATCCTTCATGTCTTCCCAGTACATGTTGACGTTCATTTCATCGTGTTCTTCGAGACCTTGTGTCAGTAAAACTTCGACACGAACAAATCCCTTCATCGAGTCAAGACCACTCGGACGGGTAAAGCGTGGTGCGAGTGCTGCTGCCATTCCTTTTTTGACTTTAATCCGATTCGTAACAACGATCATTGGATAGTCCCCCTTATAGAATGAAATGCTTACATCCATAGTATAGTACGATGAAACCAACAATGCTTGAAAGAAGGAATCAAATATGAATGAAAAAGAGTACGAAGAACGGCTACGCATCGAGACGATTGATATTCAGCATCTTTATAATGCATTCAGCCATTATAACCGGTACGAACCGACGCCTTATGCAGCGCTGGAGGAATTATGTGCCGTCTATCCCTTCGATTATACGGATACGGTCATTGATTTCGGCTGCGGAAAAGGACGGTTGAACTTTTATCTGCATGATCGGTTTGATTGTTCCGTCATCGGTGTTGAGATGAATGGACAATTTTATGAAGATGCCCTTATGAATCAAGCAACTTACATGAAAAAGATGAAGCGACGTCAAGGCAGCATCCGTTTTGAACATACGTATGCGGAAGCTTATCCGATTCCGGATGATGTCACGAAATGTTACTTTTTTAATCCGTTTTCCGTCCAAATTTTCATGAAGGTTGTCGATCAAATCTTAGCATCCGTTGAACGGCGTCCGCGTCCGCTCGATTTGATTTTGTATTACCCGGCAGACGAATACCGGTATTATTTAGAGCATCAGACGATTTTCGAACAGGTGGAAGAAGTCCGTCTGAAAGAACTTTTCCAAAAAAATCACGACGAACGATTCGTGATTTATCGGGTGGATTTGTCCCAAGAAGTACCAAAACGGGTATAAGGTACTAACGGCAATCACCAGAAAAGTGAGGCGATTCGGATGATTCATTTGCAACACGTGACGAAAGAATTTGCGCCGAAACGAGGTTTATTTGATGTCAGTTTTACGGTCGAACCGGGTATGGTGTTCGGCTTTATCGGACCGAACGGAGCCGGGAAATCAACGTCAATCCGGCAATTGATGGGCCTGATTCAAGCAGACTCCGGTCATGCGACCATCGGTGGATATGACTGTTGGAACCAATCACAGGAGGTAAAACGAATTGTCGGTTATTTACCGGGTGAGATTAATTTACCGGGTGATTTTACGGGTGAACAGGTCCTGCATTTGATGCAGCAACTCCATCAAAGCAAACCGGAACGTCAATCGGCGTTGCTGGAACAGTTTCCCTTCGAAACGAAAACGAAAATCCGGAAGATGTCGAAAGGGATGAAACAAAAGTTGGCATTAGTCGGCTGCTTCATGAAGGATGCCCCGGTCTATCTGCTTGACGAACCGACCAGTGGACTTGATCCCTTGATGCAGGAACGTTTTTTAAGCTTGATTGACAACGAACGGCAACGCGGGAAAGCCATTTTGATGAGTTCACATCATTTTCCGGAGATGGAAAAATCGTGTGACCGGGCCGCATTGATTAAAGAAGGACGAATCATCATCGAGTCGGATATCCATGAGCTGGTCCGTTCGAGCCGAAAACAGTACACGATTGAATTTGGTCTCGAAGCACATGCTGAACGGTTTGCACTTCAAATTGGAAGTCAACGCGTTCAAAATCATGTTTCCTTTTTCACAAGCAACGAACGGACGTTGAATCAAATCATCCGTTTTTTAACCGAATATGATGTCCGGGCGATTCAAACTTCGGCAGATGACTTAGAGCATGTCTTCTTACATTATTATAGTGAGCAGGAATCACCATGATGACGATCATTTGGTCTTTACTCAAGCATAACGGGAAGCCGATCACGGCCTATGCAGTCGGGACGAGTCTGTATTTATTGATGCTTGCCGCACTCTATCCGTCGATGATGAAGACGGGGTTGCTGGAAGCGAAGCTCCAGGCACTGCCACCGGAAGTTTTAAAAGCTTTCCAATACGATAAAGTGACCGGTTTTGATAACATTCTCGACTTACTCGGCGGAAATTATTACGGACTGATTTTTCAAATCATCGCGTCTTTATTTTTATTGTCACTTGCTGCGCGCTTACTGGCACGGCCAATTGATAACGGTGAACTGATTTTATACTTGGCTGCTCCGATTACACGTCACCAATATACGGCGTCGGCGATGATTGTGATGCTTCTCGCCAGTACATGCCTTGTGTTATGCAATACGTTCGTTTTATTGCTCGCTGACTGGTTTGTTTCAGGGGTTTCGATTGACGATATGACACTCGTCCGCTTTCAAGTGAATGCACTCTTCCTACTGTATGCCATCGGTGGGTTCACGTTGTGTATCGCCACCTTATTTGATGATGAACGACGCGCCTTTTCGATTGCCGGCAGTGTACTTGTGCTGTCGATTGTCCTGACGATCGGAGCCGGTCTCAGTGAAAAAACGGAGTGGATGCGTTACGGCTCGATTTTCAGCTTGTTCAACACACAACAATTATTAGAAGGAACCGAGCACTTCTTTTTACATCTCCTGCTGCTGGCGAGTATCAGCTTGTTATTCCATCTCGGTGCCTTTGTTAGTTTCCGGAAGCGCAGTTTGTCGATTTGACACAACTGGACCGGAATATAAGCCAAAGCGGACGTGGAAATTTACAGAAAGTGAACATTTAGGATTTGAACGTTGCGTAAGCGGCTGATTTTTACTAAGATAAAGGAATGTTATAGTTCTGGAAAAAGAAATGAGGTCTCTCTAATGAATAAACCGTCCATTTATGGATTAACACTTGAGCAGATGACTGAATGGTTGTCGCATCAAGGTCACAAACCGTTCCGAGCAAAACAAGTTTGGGATTGGTTGTATCGTAAACGTGTCACTACTTTCGCAGAAATGACGAATGTCAACAAGGATTGCCTTGAGTTGTTAGATCAGAGTTTTGCGATTAATTCGATGACAGAAGCCGTGAAACAGGAATCGGCAGATGGAACAATCAAGTTCCTCTTCAAATTATATGACGGCAGCTTGATCGAAACGGTCTTGATGCGTCATAAGTACGGTCTGTCTGTCTGTGTCACGACACAAGTCGGCTGTAACATCGGCTGTAGCTTCTGCGCAAGTGGCTTGATTAAGAAGAGCCGTGATCTCTCTGCTGGAGAAATCGTCGAGCAAATCATGAACGTTCAGCATCACCTCGATGCTGTCGGTAAAGAAGAGCGTGTCAGCCACGTCGTCGTCATGGGTATCGGTGAGCCGTTTGATAACTTCGACAACATGGTCGATTTCTTGAACGTCATCAAGGATCACAACGGTCTTGCGATCGGTGCGCGTCACATTACGGTTTCGACAAGTGGACTCGCAGATAAAATCTACAAATTCGCAGATTTAAAACTTCAAGTCAACCTGGCGATTTCATTACATGCGCCAAACAACGAACTCCGGACACAAATCATGAAAATCAACCGTGCGATTCCGCTCGAGAAATTGATGCCTGCCATCGATTACTACGTCAAGACGACGAACCGGAAAATCACGATTGAGTACATCCTTTTACGTGGTGTCAACGACCAGAAAGCCCAAGCAATCGAGCTTGCGAAATTGTTCGAAGACAAACGTCATTTGACGTATGTCAACTTGATTCCGTATAACCCGGTTGATGAGCACGGTCAATATCAACGCAGTACGTCAGAAGATATTTCAACGTTCTACGACACGTTGAAAAAGAACGGTCTCAACTGTGGTGTCCGTCTTGAACACGGTACGGATATCGATGCCGCATGTGGTCAGCTCCGCAGTAAACAAATCAAAAAAGATACAGTCGCAGCAAAATAAGCAAGTGGAGCTTCCTGTCACTCTGACGGGAAGCTCTTTTGACGTTCTGTTGAAAGTAGCGCATAATGAGAGGTCACGTCTGATTCATTCATCGAACCAACACATAAACTATAAAAATAAATGAGGTATTCTTATGTCTAAAAAACCATTCACTGATTTTCAGCTCAGTACACCGATTCTAGAAGCGATCGAACAGCTCGGCTACCATACACCGACCGATGTCCAACAAGCAGTTATTCCGGTCGCTTTGTCGGAAAAAGATATCATCGTCAAATCACGGACCGGCAGCGGGAAGACGGCATCGTTCGGGATTCCGCTCTGTGAGCTCGTCGAGTGGGAAGAAAACAAACCACAGGCGTTGATCTTGACACCGACGCGCGAACTGGCCCTGCAAGTCACGGAAGATGTCATGAACATCGGTCGTTATAAACGGATCAAAGCAACAGCCGTTTTCGGCAAACAGCCATTCCGGGGTCAAGTTGCAGAACTCAAGCAAAAAACACACATCGTCGTCGGAACGCCGGGACGTGTGCTCGATCACTTGGAGCGGGGCACGTTGTCGCTTGAAAAAGTGAAATATCTGGTGCTTGACGAGGCAGACGAGATGCTGAACATGGGCTTCCTCGATCAGGTCGATACGATTTTAAAACAATTGCCGAAACAGCGGACGACGATGCTGTTTTCGGCGACGTTCCCACAGGACATCCATCAGTTGAGTGACCGGTACATGCAGTCACCGAAGGAAGTCGAAATCCTGACGAAGGCAACGGAAATCGCAGAAATCGAACACAGTTATATTACGGTAACTGATAAGACAAAGTTTGCGGTCCTCAAAGATGTTACGGTCGTCGAAAATCCGGACCGGTGCATGATTTTCTGCCGGACGAAAGAACACGTCGATTTCGTCGCCCAAGGGTTGGCATCGATGGATTATCCGGTTGAAAAAATTCATGGCGGAATGGAACAGGATGAGCGTCTCGCCGTCATGAAAGCATTCCGGGCAGGTGAGTTCCGTTACCTCGTCGCGACAGACGTCGCAGCACGCGGGATCGATATTGAAAACATCACACACGTCATCCAGTACGACATGCCGGTCGAAAAAGAAAGTTATGTGCACCGGACAGGGCGGACGGGACGGGCAGGAGCACTCGGAAAAGCAATCAGTTTAGTGACCGAGTCCGATATGCGTCGTCTGCGTGAAGTCGAACAGTACCGCGGTGAGGCCATTGAAAGACGCCAAGCACCGACTGAAAAGGAACTGATTCGGACAGCGGATGCGTTTGAAGAGAAAATAACGACAGCTGACGTCCGGGCTTCGAAAACGGAACAGCTCAATGCCGACATCATGAAATTGTATTTTAACGGCGGGAAGAAAAAGAAACTGCGTGCCGTTGATTTCGTCGGAACGATTGCGAAAATCGAAGGCATGACCGCGCAAGATATCGGAATCATCACGATTCAGGATACCGTCACGTACGTGGAAATCCTGAACGGAAAAGGTCCGCTTGTCTTACGGGCGATGAAGACAACAAAAGTCAAAGGCAAACAGTTGAAAGTATACGAAGCGTTCAAAAAATAAATGGCAGCAGCCGTCTAAAGAGATATCACTCTCTTAAGACGGCTGTTTTTGTGTCAGGTGCTGTCCGAGATGAAGCCCGCTCGCAGCGGCTTGCGACAGCGAGTGTGTCACACCGGAGCAATCGCCGATTGCATACAATCCTCGGATATCCGTTTCAAAGACCGGAGACGTCGACAGTACCGGGGCATAAAATTTTCCGTCCATACCGTACAGTAACGTATCCGGAGAGAGTGGCGTCTCGAGGAGATGTTCAAGTCGGTCCAGAAATTCCAACAAGACCGTGATGTCGGTATCAGGCACTTCCTCGATCAGGTTTCCGGGTGTCGCTTCCAGGGTTGGTCTGACTTCACTTTCAGCGAGAGCATGTGGCTGTGTAGAGTGACCGGCACGCAAATCATCAAGCCGTTGCACGACAATCCGGTCCGTCCCTTGGTTGATGCGTCCGATGACGGAAGCGGCATAGTGATTCGCTTCTCCGAGTGTCGCAAAATAACGCGGTAAAAACAGCGTGAAGTTCAAGTTGGTCGTTCCGGACTCCTGTTCGCGAAAATTCTGACCGTCCGGCATGACGAGACCCTCCTGATGTTTGCGGATGATTCGTCCTTTCGGATTCATGCAGTACGTGACCGCCGTTCCGGCTGCTGACGCATAGGCCAGCTTCGTTTCGAATGTACCCTGTAACAGTGTGCGGAATGCCGTTTCCTCCATCTCAATCCGAATCCCCAGGTCGAGGCGTGTTTTGTTTTGAACGAGTCCAAGCGTCTGCAGTTGTTCCTGCATCCACTCCGTACCGGAACGTCCGGTCGCGAAGACAACACGTTGACTCGAAAATGTCTCGCGTTTAGTCGTAAGCAGAAACCCGTTATGTTGTTTCTCGATCGTTTCGACAAACGTCTCAAAACGAAAGGTAATCTGTTTCTGAAGAACGGCTTCGAGCCGTCTTAAAATACGTTCCGATAATCCGGTCCCGAGATGGCGGACCGTCGTTTCGATTGTTTCAAGACCGGCTGCTTTTGCCCGGGTTGCTAGCACAAAATTTGCCGTCGAATACGATTCGACTTCATCCGCGCCGTAACGACACAAGAGGGCATCGACCTGTTGCATCAGGTGGAGCGTTTTCTCCGTTCCTAGCTTCCCGGCGAGTTCGCCGCCGAATCCGGCAGAATAGTTGTATTTTCCTTCCGATTTTCCGAGTCCGCCAAAACCAAGATAGGTTTCTTGCAGTGTACGTTGGCCAAGCGGTTTTCCGGCATCAATCACTAAGACGGTCTGACCGTGTTCCATCAGTTCATGGGCCAAAAAGATGCCGGCGACGCCGGCACCGATAATCGTCACATCATACATCGTTTGACCAGCTCCTTTTTGTTAGTATACAAAAAAACCGGATTCCTGTTGAGGAATCCGGAACTCGAAAACGATTATTTCCAGTCTGTGATGTCGTTGATTGGTAGACGGACCGATGGGTAACCGGCGTCAACTGCTTTTCCGATTGAAAGGAGCATGACAGGGAGGTAACGGTCTTTATCCATACCGAATGCTTCCGCGATTTGGTCTTTTTCGTAGCCACCAATCGGGTTCGTGTCATAACCGTGTGCACGTGCCACAAGCATCAATTGCATTGAGACGAGACCTGAATCAATCAAGATGCTGTCACGAAGTGTATCTGTATCTTCCGGGCTGTAGAAGCCTTTGATGGCAGGGACTTGGCGGTCACGGACTTCTAGCGGCATCAAGCCTTTTTCAACAGCCATATCATAGATTGTATCGATGCTGTCGACTGCATTCATATCACCAAAGACCGCGATGACAGCAGATGATGTCTCGACTTGGACTTGATTGAATTTAGCGAGTGGAGCAAGCGTCGCTTTTCCTTCTGCACTGTCGATGACAAGGAAACGCCATGGTTGCATGTTGACAGAAGACGGAGCAAGTGTTGCTTCTTCAAGGATTTGTGTCATTTCTTCTTTTGAAATCTTGACGTTTGTGTCGTAGTTGCGGATTGAGCGGCGTCCTTTAACGATTTCCATAAAGTCTGTAGTTGTTTGAGTTGTCATAGTAATAATCTCCCTTTTTGTTTGTTCTCTATTTTTGGTTAATACGGGTACTACTTATTTCCAGTCTGCGATGTCGTTGATCGGCAGGCGAACCGACGGGTATCCTGTGTCGACTGCTTTTCCGATTGATAACAGCATAACTGGTACGTAACGGTCTTTTTCCATGCCAAACGCTTCAGCGATTTGATCTTTTTCGTAACCGCCGATTGGGTTCGTGTCGTAACCATGCGCCCGGGCAACGAGCATTAATTGCATCGAGACGAGACCTGAGTCGATCAAGATGCTGTCTTTGAGTGCGCTGGCCGGTACGCTTTCGTACATACCTTGAATCGCCGGTACTTGACGATCGCGGACTTCTTGCGGCATGAGTCCTTGTGCGACTGCTGTATCGTAGATATTTTCAAGTTGATCAATCGCCTTCATGTCACCGAAAACTGCGATGACAGCAGATGATGATTCAACTTGAACCTGGTTGAACTTAGCGAGTGGAGCAAGCGTCGCTTTCCCTTCTGCACTGTCGATGACGAGGAAACGCCATGGCTGCATGTTGACAGAAGACGGAGCGAGTGTCGCTTCTTCAAGGATCTGTGTCATTTCTTCTTTTGAAATCTTGACGTTTGTGTCGTAGTTACGGATCGAGCGGCGTCCTTTAACGATTTCCATGAAATCAGTCGTAGTTTGTGTAGTCATTTGAAAGTCTCCTTTTTAGTTAACGGTTGTTTTAGGTAAGGTGAGGGCATTTGTTTCAATACGTTGGATCATCTGTGCCAGCTGGTGTTGTTCGTCTGCCGTGAATCCTTCAAGCAGCTGTTCGAGGAATTCATCTTTTTGCTGACGTAACCGGGTAATCCGGGTCGCACCTTCTGGCGTCAGTGAAACGAGAATGACGCGGTTATCTGTTGCAGAACGGACCCGTTCAATCATCCCGTTCGTTTCGAGATGTTTTAAGTGTCGTGTTACCGCTGCATTATCAACGTTAACCCGTTGTTGCAACTCTTTTTGACTAATGGTCGCATCGACCTCGAGTTGGGCTAATAGGTCCATGCGGGTTTGGCTGAAGCCGTCCGTACAGAGGTCAAATTTTTGAGCAATCGTCTTATTGACAGAGACGAGTGCATAAATCAGTCGTCCTTTTTCAGTACAGGAAATACTCAAGTTCATCACATCCTTCCCTTCGTTCGAAAAATCCTTGACGTATCAAAGATTGATATGTAAACGAATATAACGTGTCTACTTTCATGACGCAACTAATATGCTTCATCCACAAAAAAAGATACCATTTCCTGTGAAATGGTATCGAGTCAGACGACTTAACTGATTTTTTGTTGTTTCCGGGGAATCGTTCCGGCATCAATCGCAGCAATCATCCGGCGGAAATGCCCCAACCAAAATTGAAGGAACGGGCCGATCAGGAAAATCGATAAGATCGTTCCGAAGAACACGGGTCCTCCAAGCAGCCAACCGATGCCGCAAGCGGTGATTTCCATGAATGTCCGCATCATCCGGATGGACGTACCGAACCGTTCAGCGAGCGTCAGTGTCAGTCCGTCCCGCGGCCCGGCACCGTACCCGACAGCAACATACAGCCCCGCTCCCATCCCGATGATGAAGATGCCGGCAATCAGCCAAAGCGTGTTCTGCCACAGGGAAGAAAATGAGGGCAGGAGACCTGAACCAAGAACAAGATTCATGAACACCCCGACGAAAATCGCGTTGACGAGTGTGCCGACCTGGGGTGTGATCCGGTCGAGCAAGTATTTGACGAACACCAATAACAATCCGACAAGAAGGATGATTGTCCCAACGGAAAACGGTGTTTTATTTTGAAGACCAAGGTGAAGAACGTCCCAGGTCGAGACGCCGAGTTGTGCCGTGATCATCATCGATGAACCGACAGCGAGTAAAAAAAGGCCAAATAAAAATAATGCCCATTTCAGGACAGAACGTAACAGCCAAGACGTGTGAATGGTCTGCTTCATGAATGGAAGACACCTCGTTTCAAAATCAAATTGATTCATTAACTGTACCATGTTTGATGGAGGAAACTAAAGGAAATCCGATATTTTCCATCCTGAGATGGAGGGAATCCGTCCTGCTTATCCGTATACTGATAAAAAAGGAGGTCAGTCGATGCGAAAAATCCGCCATTTGATCCGTTTTACATATCTTGAAGCCATCTGTTGTGTGTTCCCGGTCGCGATTTTCTTGGCGCTTGCGACATCCCGCTATCTACCGGCGGAACCGATTGCCCGTTATGATTTGCTCTTGATCTGGTGTCTCCTCGTTCAAATCGTTTTACTTATCACGCGTTATGAATCAAAGGAAGAGTTTAAATTGATTTTAATTTTCCATGCGATTGGACTTGGACTTGAGCTGTTTAAAGTCCAGGTCGGATCCTGGAGTTATCCGGAAGATGCCTTCAGCAAAGTATTTGGTGTTCCGCTTTATGCCGGCTTCATGTATGCGAGTGTCGCCAGTTACATCTGCCAGGCATTTCGCCGTTTTGATCTCCGCATTACACAGTTTCCCCGGCCGCTGTTTGCTTTAGCGACTGGTCTGCTCGTGTACGCTAACTTTTTTACCCATCATTGGTTGTTTGATTTTCGTTGGATTTTGATGGGGATTGTCGCTCTCATCTTTTATAAGTCCTGGGTCTATTTTCGTCTGGATGAGACTGTCTACCGGATGCCGCTCGTTCTTTCGTTTGGTCTGATTGCCTGGTTTATCTGGCTGGCGGAAAATATCGTGACCTTTTTTAAGGGTTGGGTGTATCCGAATCAGCAGGATGGATGGGAGCTGGTCGACTTCGGGAAATTATCGTCCTGGTTTTTACTTGTCATCATCACGATTTTGATTGTTTCCGTCGAAAAATACCGGCTCGGTGATCCGTCAATCGAAATCAAATCATAACCTTATCAAAAAAATAACCCGGTCTTTTTTTGACCAACCTACACGAAAGTCCCTTGCTATAGTTGAAAAAAAGCAAAGGGGTTGTTGAAGATGATGCAACAGATCGTGGAACGGGCGAAGACGTTAGTCGCCGGTAAAATGAAAGTAGTCGAAACGGTGGAAGAATGGGACCTCCTGCTCGAGGAAATCCGGGGAATCGATGAATGGGTGCAGATGTCGCGTTACTATACACCTTCTGAAAATTTGGACTTCACGTGGAGCAATCCAGAAGAAGACATATCAATCAAGCAACCTGTCGTTCCTCCTGTACAAATCACTCCTGTCATCGAACAACGTTACGCCTATACGTTCGTCCGTGAATTAAAAGGTGGTTCTTTACGGGAATGGCCGAACAGTCACATCTCGGAAACAGAGATCCGGCAATGGAATCTCGAACATGGAATGGAAATCCGGGTCCAAGTCGTACATCAGGACGTACGCCGGACGACACTTGAAGTGATGGATGTTGTCGCGACTGACCGGATGAAGCCACTGTCGGAACGAATCGTTTTTGAAAAATGTATCGTTAAAAACCACGGTATCATTGAATCGACGGTCGAAGGACCATTAAAGGATGAGACGGGTAAGTCTTTTTATTACGCCACACCGGTTGAAGACATGCGCTTTTTCCATCTGAAAGAAGGACAGCTCGTCGATCTCGTCATGTGGAAAGGTCGTCCGGAAACACTGACGATTGCCTGGAAATATGCGTTCCAATATCAAGAGCCGACGGTACAACTGTTGGAGACGTCAAACAATTCAACAGCACCAGTGCCACCATCAGTTGAAACAGCCAACGCCAGATCCATCGTCAAAAAGTCGGGACGCTATCTGAAGCAAATGAAACGAAAGCCGAAATTGAAACAAGAACGGAAAACGCGCCGGATTCGTGAAAAGAAATCCCAACCGTTGACACCACTCGTCACGACGTCCGTACCGGGGCAGCCCATCGACTTCGTGGATAAAAAACCACTTGATTTTGCACCGTTTGAAGGCATGCGGCTGGTCATCGTCGGCAATGAACAGCAAGCACCGGTCTACCGGACGTTTTTCGAAAAAACAGGAATCGAGCTGATTCATCTGTCGGGTGATGCCCAATCTGCGAAAAAGATTGCCAGTCTCGCGAAAAAGACCGATGCCATCGTCGTCGTCACAAGCCGGGTGTCCCATGCCGCTTCTGCACACGTCATCGCGCAGGCGAAGAAACATGATATTCCGTTTGCGATGGAACGGCTCGACGGACGACGTTCTTTGTATACGGCATGCCAGCGCCAACTTGAAAAAGCACGCTTAAATCAGTTAAAAACAGGAAAATCCTGAAAAAAGATGAAACTCCTCTCTTCATGAGCCGTAAATAAGGATAGAACTTATTTTGAGGAGGATCTCCATGATTAAAGAATTAAAATTATCCGCCCGTGAAGCGCTCAGTGGTCGCTGGGTCTTCATGGCACTTATGTTTTTACTGTTTCTCATCATTCAAAGTATTCCAACGATGTTTTCTTCTGATGCGAATGAAGATATTCAAGCGATTGATTTCATCGGTTTTTTACTGAACATTCTCTTGCTTCCACTTGCGATCGGTTGGACATGGCTTGCGATGTCTGTCGCTCGAAAAGAACAGGCAAAAATCGTTGATTTATTTGAGCCATACAAAATTTTCTTAAAGGCGGTCGGTCTTTCGATTGTCCAAAGTATTTTCCTTGGTTTATGGTTCTTACTATTTATCATCCCGGGTATCATCAAGTCATTTTCGTATCTAATGACGTTTTATATTTTACGAGATGAACCTTCAATCGGCATTTTGGATGCGATTACACGTTCGCGCCAAATGATGGACGGACATAAGATGGAAGCGTTCATGCTCGTCCTCTCATTCATTGGTTGGTTCCTGCTCGGATTGATTACCATCGGAATCGCTTTCCTATGGGTTGGCCCATACTTCAGCGTCACGCTTGCAAAATTCTATGACCGGATCCGCGGCGAAGAAGCACCCATCGAACAATCGACATTTGTTGCCCCATATTAAGACAATGAGGATGAGAGCCCGGCTCTCGTCCTTTTTTAATACTGTTATTAATTCCGATTGGAAAACAAGGTTTAATGGTTGCTTTACTCTGCTAAAAAGTGTACGATAATTCCAATAATTCTTATCAAGAGAAGTCGAGGGACTGGCCCGAAGACACTTCAGCAACCCCGCTAGCAGCGGAAGGTGCTACTTCCTAAAGGAATCTTTTCCTTTACAGATAAGAGCAGACATGATTAATCCGTCGCTCTTTTCGATTTTCGAGAAGAGCGACTTTTTTTTACAAGGGGGATATGACGGATGGAGTATGGATTTTGGTTACCGATTTTTGGCGGATGGTTACGGAATGTCGAAGACGAACAGATGCCGGCGACATTCGATTATGCGAAACAGGTCGCACAAACGGCTGAACAAATCGGGTTTTCAACGACCTTGATTGCGGAATTGAACTTAAATGACATCAAAGGACTTGAAGCACCAAGTCTTGAAGCCTGGACGACGGCAGCGGCGATTGCCGCGACGACGGAACGACTGGAAATCATGACAGCGGTCCGTCCGGGGTTCCATAATCCGGCGACGACCGCGAAGATGGCAGCAAACATCGATCAACTTAGCAACGGGCGCTTTACGTTAAACGTCGTCTCTGCCTGGTGGGAAGAAGAAGCGCGGCAATACAACGGGATCTTCACAGCTCACGACGAACGCTACGCGCGGACGGAAGAGTTTGTCACGATCATGAAAGGATTATGGGCAGATGCTTCGCCGTACAGCTTCGACGGGAACTACTATACGCTCGAGAAGACGCAACTGCATCCGAAGCCGGTTCAACGACCGGGCATCAAGTTGTACGCAGGCGGGGAAAGTGAAGCCGGCAAACAAACCATCGTCAATCATTGTGACGCTTATGTCATGCACGGCGGAACAGTGGAAGAAGT
Organism: Exiguobacterium sp. GL_137; assembly: GCF_057834585.1. Lineage (NCBI taxonomy): Bacteria > Bacillati > Bacillota > Bacilli > Caryophanales > Exiguobacterium > Exiguobacterium sp. GL_137. The sequence continues at coordinate 2,939,059 of NZ_CM174406.1, read as the reverse complement.
GTCCGTTAAGATTGAGGATATGAAGGCGCGCCGACAAGCGACAGGGCAACCGCCGCTTGAAAGTTTTGGATTGGCTGCTTATATCATCTGCCGCGATACGGAAGAAGAGGCTATTCAAGAATGGCAACGAATTACGGACGTCAAGGAAGACAGTGCCGGATACGCCGGGTACGACGACTTCGTCAGCAAATCACAACTCGAACAGCAGGTAAAACGGAACGATTATTCGGTCTCGAACCGCGGACTCCGTCCTGATTTGATTGGAACACCGGAACAGATTGCGGAACGGATTCTTGCGTTTGAGCAGGTGGGTGTCTCCTTATTATTACTTCAATTTTCACCACAACTGGAAGAAATGGAACGCTTCGCGCGCGACGTCATGCCGCTTGTCGAAGAAAAACGAAAGGTAGGTCAAATCAAATGACAAAAATTCATATCTTACACGAAAACCAGGAATGGACGGACCATTTAATTAAACGACTCGAGGAACTGGAGTTGCCGTATGAACAGTGGCATCTCGATGAAGGACAGGTCCCGCTTGATGAAGTCCCGCCAGAAGGCGTCTTCTACAGCCGGATGAGTGCATCGTCGCATACGCGCGGGCACCGCTACGCCCCGGAACTGACGGAAGGGGTACTCGCGTGGCTAGAGGAACACGACCGGACTGTCTTTAACGGAACCCGTGCCTTACGTCTTGAAGTGAGTAAAATCAATCAGTATACGGCCCTTCGAAAAGCCGGTATCCGGGTTCCGAAAACGACAGCTGCCGTCGGGCGTGATCAAATCGTCGAAGCGGCGAAAAACATCGGCGTGTCCTCGTTTATCACGAAACACAACCGTGCCGGAAAAGGACTCGGCGTTCAGTTGTTCCATTCGATCGAAGCACTTGAGACATATCTTGATGGACCAACGTTTGATGAACCGGTCGACGGGATCACACTGATTCAAGAATATATCCAGGCACCGGAACCGTACATCACGCGCTGTGAGTTCGTCGGCGGGAAGTTTGTTTATGCTGTCCAGGTCGACACGTCAGAAGGATTTGAACTGTGCCCGGCAGATGCCTGTGTCATTGACGACTTGTTCTGCCCGGTCGGTGAAGAGGCCCCACAAACACCGATGAAGTTTAAAGTCGTCGACGGATTTAATGATCCGATCATTCAAAAGTATGAAGCCTTCCTGCAAGCGAACCAGATCGCGGTCGCCGGCATCGAGTTCATCAAGGATGCGGATGGAACAATCTATACGTATGACGTCAATACGAATACGAATTACAATTCAGACGCGGAAGCAGCTGCCGGTAAGTTCGGCATGCTCGAACTGGCGAAGTTCCTCGGTGCGGCCCTTGAACGTCAGACTGTAAAATAATCATCACGGACCGATTAAAATAAGCCAAATACCCTGCATGTGTGTAGTCTGAAGTTAGAACTGCACACATCAGGGTATTTTTCAGTAAAAGGAGGTGTTGGGATGGTAACGTGGCATGAAGAAAAGAGACTGGATGTTCCAATCGAGGAAGCCTGGCATATCTTTGATCACGATCGGTTACAACGCCTGATTCCAGGTGTCGTCCAGCACGATGTGATCGAACGGAAACCGGGTGTCATCGGTTCGACATACCGGCAAACGTATATGCAGGGGAATCGCCTCGAGACATATATCGTGACGGATCTTGCCTATACAAATCAACCGGATTTCAAACAAAATACGATTGGATTTACGCTTGCCAAAATCTTTAAACTCGAGATGACCTTTACGTTGAAGCGGCTCGACGAAAAAAGTTGTCAGCTGATTTATACCGGGAAAAACGAAGGGGCGAATTTCGTCGGACGAAGCCTGCTGTCGCTTGGCGGCGAACGGGAAACGGAAAAAATCGTGCAAGGGTTACTCCGTCGTGTGGAAGAAGAGGCAAGTCAAATGCGTACATGATCAATAAAGGCATCTACTCGACTGGAGCAGATGCCTTTCGTTTGGTTTTACAAAAAAGAGTATGTCTTATCCTAAAGCTGTTAAAATTTTTGCGACTTGTCGATCGGCGGTCATCTCCGAAAGTAGCATCCATCTCACTCCGGTCAGAACTTGGTCTCCCTCCGGGCGCTCTGGATCATATCCCAAAATCGGTTCGCGTGAATCGATCTGTCTGACTAAAAAGCAGATCTCTTGTCCGTTTGCGTGAGTTTCTGAGTAAAGAGGTTTGATGATGCGGATGGCGAGATTCACTTCCTCTTGCACCTCCCGAATGACCGCTTGTTCGAAGGTTTCATGTTCCTCGAGACCCCCTCCGGGTAATGTCCAGAAACTTCAATCGTTTGTCTCAAGACGAAGCATCAAAATCCGACCGTTCTCAATTAAGGCTGCACAGGAACGATGGCGCAACGTTTTTCCTCCTCTGATGGGCATGATATCTGCAGTCTACAAAAAAGAGACCTCATCCGCTAGGACAGGTCTCTCGTTTCATTACTTAGTTCGTTGCATACAACGTTGATAATTGTTGTTGGACAGAGTCATTGTTGAGGTATTCATCATACGTCGTTTCTTTGTCGACGATACCGTTTGGTGTCAATTCGATGATCCGGTTTGCGATTGTTTCAACAAACTGATGGTCATGTGAGCTGAAGAGCATTGCGCCTTTATAAGCGATCAAGCCATCGTTGAGTGCTGTGATCGATTCGAGATCCAAGTGATTCGTCGGATCGTCGAGAACAAGAACGTTTGAGCCGCTGAGCATCGCTTTGGATAACATACAACGGACTTTCTCTCCCCCGGATAAAACAGACGCTTTTTTCATGACTTCTTCGCCTGAGAAGAGCATCCGGCCGAGGAAACCACGGAGGAACGTGTCGCTCTCATCGGCTGGTGAATACTGGCGTAACCAGTCGAGGATTGTTTTGTCCGATCCTTCGAAGAAAGCAGAGTTATCTTTTGGCAAGTACGATTGTGACGTCGTAACGCCCCACTTGAATGTGCCGCTGTCTGCTTCGATTTCACCCATGAGGATTTTAAAGAGTGTCGTGATGGCAATGTCATTTTGGCTGATAAAGACCACTTTATCCGTTTTGTTTAATGAGAAACGAACATTATCCAGTACTTTGACGCCATCGATTGTCTTCGAAATGCCATCAACAATCAACAAATCATTTCCGATTTCACGTTCCGGTGTGAAGCCGACGAACGGATAACGGCGTGAAGACGGACGGATGTCGTCGAGTGTGATTTTATCAAGTAACTTTTTCCGGGACGTCGCTTGTTTCGCTTTTGAGGCGTTCGAGCTGAAACGGGCGATGAAGGCTTGAAGTTCTTTGATTTTCTCTTCTTTTTTCTTGTTTTGGTCGCCTGCCATACGTGAAGCGAGCTGACTTGACTCATACCAGAAATCATAGTTTCCGATATAAAGTTGGATTTTTCCGTAGTCGAGATCGGCCATGTGCGTACAAACGTTGTTGAGGAAGTGACGGTCGTGGGAAATGACGATGACCGTATTTTCAAATCCGATCAAGAACTCTTCGAGCCATTTAACGGCTTTCAAGTCAAGACCGTTGGTAGGCTCATCGAGCAACAGAATGTCTGGTTTGCCGAATAAGGCTTGAGCAAGCAAGACTTTGACTTTCTCTCCGCCCGTCAGTTCAGCCATTGTTTTCGTATGAAGATTTTCTTTAATCCCAAGACCTTGTAAGAGCATTGCCGCTTCCGACTCTGCTTCCCATCCGTTCATTTCTGCGAACTCACCTTCGAGCTCGGCAGCACGCATGCCGTCTTCGTCCGAGAAGTTTTCTTTCATATAGATAGCATCTTTTTCTTTCATGACTTCATAAAGGCGCTTATGACCCATCATGACCGTTTCGATGACTTGGAACTCTTCATATTCATAGTGGTTTTGGCGAAGGACACCAAGGCGTTCGCCAGGCGTGATGATGACGTCTCCTTGTTGTGCTTCGATATCACCTGCAAGAATTTTAAGGAATGTTGATTTACCGGCACCGTTTGCACCGATGAGACCGTAGCAGTTGCCCGGTGTGAACTTGATGTTGACGTCTTCGAATAATTTACGGTCCGCAAAGCGGAGACCGACGTTTTGTACTGTAATCATATAGAGATGAACCCTCGTTTCTAGTGTGTGATGTGCTGTTACGAGTGTACCACAAAATGATACGCTTCGTTTCAAGGACAAAGTTCTTTACATCTTAGACCGGATTGCGCAATTTAGCAACCATGCTTTTAAACAAAATGAAACATTTTCCAATCTGAAGCGTAAGAGTAGTTAGAACATTCATGAAGGAGGAGGACGGCGTGGCAACACTTTTCACGTTATTATTTTTTGCACTGTTCGTCTTGCTGGCCATTGAACTGTATAAGTATATTCAGGATAAAATTGATAAAGGAGACTCAAAATGAGAGAAATCAAACCAAAAAAACGTATCAGGCCGTCGATGATCATCGCAGGTGTGATTGTCGTCGCACTTCTTGCGATGACACCATTTATCGTCGAACAAATCGAACCGGGACAGGTCGGTGTCGTCTATAAACCGTCAAGCGGTGTCCAGGACGAGACACTCTCTCAAGGTTGGCATATTGTTTCGCCAATCACACGCGTCACCGAGTATCCGATCCGGACACAGACGAAATCACTCGACAATATGACACTGGCGACAAAAGACGGGAAAAATATCGTCGTCGACTTTACGTACAGTTTTTCGGTTTCACCTGACCAGGTGACGGAAGTCTTTAATAAATTTGGTCCGATTGAAATTGATGAGATTGCAGCCGGTTACTTAAAACAACGTCTTTATGATGCGTCACGCGAACAGATTTCGAAAGTTACCGTTCTCGAGTTATTCGGGGAACAGTCCGGAAACGTCTCGACGAGTATTCAGACACAGTTTGCCGAAGACGTCAAAAAGATTGGATTTATCATCGAGGACGTCGCACTCGGAGCACCTAAACCGGATGCGAAAACACAGGAAGCGATTGATGCGCGGGTGAAAGCCTCACAAGAACTCGATAAAAAGAAGACGGATCTTGCGATTGCGAAAGCAGAAGCAGAACGTCTGCGGGTAGAAGCGAAAGGGGCAGCGGATGCCCGACTCATTGAAGCGCAGGGTCTTGCGAAAGCGCAAAAAGAATTACAAAAAACATTGACGGAAGAAATGATTCAGTATGAAGCCGTCAAGAAGTGGGACGGGAAATCACCACTCGTCAGCGGATCGGGCAGTATGGTCCAATTGCCGATTCCAGATCAGCAAACAACAACAGAAGAAAAGTAAATCCATTTGGTTTGATAACGCGTATCTATCGTCTGGAGAAACCATATAGACCATGAAAAAAGCAGATTCTCACATCGAGAATCTGCTTTCGTTATACCGTCTTATTTACTTGACTGTGCAAATCGTTCAGCAATTGCCACAACGACTTCCGTTGCCTTCACCATATTGTCGACAGAGATGAACTCAAACTTTCCGTGGTAATTTTCGCCACCTGTAAAGATGTTTGGTGTCGGAAGTCCCATGTACGACAGTTGCGAACCGTCCGTCCCGCCACGGATTGGTTTGATAATAGGTGTGATACCACGTGACTCCATCGCCGCATGAGCGATATCAACGATTTCCATATGCGGTTCGATTTTTTCACGCATGTTGTAATATTGATCATTTAGTTTGATTTCAACGCTTCCTGCGCCGTATTTCTTGTTCCATTCTTCGACCAAAGCCGTCAGGAAGTGTTTCCGGGCTTCGAACTTAGTCCGGTCAAAATCACGGATGATGTACTGGGCCGTTGTTTTTTCGACCGAACCTTCAAACGAAATCAAATGGTAGAATCCTTCGAAACCGTCTGTAAATTCAGGTGCTTCATCACCCGGTAACCGGTTCTGAAAAGCCATCGCATGTTTTTGCGAGTTGACCATCTTGTCTTTCGCCGTCCCTGGGTGGACGTTTGTTCCGTGGAAGACGATTTCGGCAGCAGCTGCGTTGAAACTTTCATATTCAAGTTCACCGAGCGGACCACCGTCAACCGTATAAGCGAATTTCGCATCAAAAGCAGCGACGTCAAAATGATGCGGACCACGTCCGATTTCTTCATCCGGTGTGAAGGCGACACGAATCCGGCCATGTTTGATTTCAGGGTGCGTGAGGAGATGATGCATCGCGGTCATGATTTCGGCGATTCCGGCCTTATTGTCTGCGCCGAGCAATGTCGTGCCATCTGTTGTCATCAACGTATGCCCAATGTAGTTTTTAAGTGCAGGAAAATCCTTTGGTGACAGGATGACAGGAATGGTTGGGTTAAGCACCAGGTCTTCTCCATCATATCCTTCGACGATTTGCGGATTGACGTTTGTACCCGTGAAATCAGTCGCCGTATCCAAGTGGGCTAAAAATCCGATTGTCGGAATGTCCGCATCGGTATTGGCAGGAAGGGTCGCCATGACATATCCGTTTTCATCGACGGTCACATCACTCATGCCAATTTCCTTCAGTTCGTCAACAAGCAGACGAGCGAGCGTCCATTGCCCGTCTGTTGTCGGAACGGTCGTACTTGCGTAGTCAGACTGTGTATCGATTTTCGCATATGTAGTCAAACGACGAATCAAATCATGTTTCAAAGAAAAAACGTCCTTTCTGAGTTAAGGTAGCTTCATCATAGCACGAAGTAGGAATGTTAGAGTATTCTGAAACAGGATAAGCTGATTTGGAAAAAAGGGGGATTTTTTATGAAAGCCTATGTGGTAGAACAGTATGGAAAAGACGCTGCACTAACAGAAAAAGACGTCACACTCGAACAAATGGGGAACTATGATTTGAAAATTAACGTGGAAGGAACGAGCTTGAATCCACTGGATACCAAAATGTTTTTTGGTAATGTGGCGGCAGCTCCTGTAACTGGAATTCTCCAGGGAGATGTTACGGGGACGATCATTGAAATCGGAGAGAGTGTGACGTCTTTTTCTATCGGCGATCACGTCATCGCATTTGGCGGCGGACTCGGTAACCGGTCCGGAGCACTGGCAGATCAAATGTTGGTTCCGGAACAGATGGCTGTACTCAGACCGGAGAATTTGGACATTGCTACAGCAGGTTGTCTGCCGGTCATCAGTTTGACCGCGATGGAAGTACTGAAAGAACGGGCAGCCGTTCATCCGGGGATGCGCTTATATGTAGCAGGTGGAACGGGTGGAGTCGGACACCTTGTCGGACAACTGGCTAAACATTATGGATGTGACGTGACAGCGAGTGCTTCAAATGATGAGAAAGCAACGTGGTTAGAACAACACGGTATTCGTCCGCACCGGTACCGGGATGAATCAGCCGAACAATTATTAGCGCGTCTCGGTCATGATGGATTCGATGTCATCGTTGATACCGTCGGCGGAGATCATTTGCAGGAGTCGTTCATCCTTGCGAAGGAACGCGGGAAAATTATTTCAATCGCCACCCGGACGACACAGGATTTGACACCGATGCACAGTAAAGCACTGACGCTCGAAGCCGTCTTTGTTGCTCTTCCATTACTGAAAGGGAAAAAGGAAGAAATGGTACGTCAACAGCAGCATCTGGCGGAAGTCGCACAACTCGTCGCGGATGGAGTCATCGATCTTGTCATCGAAGAGCAGGTGCCGCGTCAGCTTGATGCATTGAATGCGGCCTATCAAACCTTTGATCAGCGGTCACATTTCGGAAAGATAAGTGTCCTTTAAAGGGAAGCTCATTTTCCTAAGAATAATGATTCGATATTCATTTTACTTTTCCTTTTAATCCCAAAAAAAAATCTGCTGATGAAAAAATCATCAGCAGAATCATGAATCATATGCTTATTTACGACGGACCAACACAGATTTTGAAGCTGTTTCTTTTAAAGAAGCATGTTCCGGGAAGTCTTCTAAAGGAGTACTTTCCCAAATGATTTCGTATGTTTGACGTAATTTTTTAAATGCTTGATCGACCATCTTCATGAAGCGGGCTTGGTCAAATAAAGGACAGTCTGTCGTGATCAGCAATAAACCGCCACGATGGGTCATGTGGATCGTTTGTTGAATCAAAGCGGGTAAGTCGACCTCAGCCCGGAAATGACGAGCCTGTGTTTTGACAAGAATCGGCGGATGAACGATGACGAAATCAAAGCGTGTTTTTTTGTCGGCTTGATCGATATAGTCAAAAGCATCTTGCACAAGAATGGTCTGTGTTGCGGGATCGAGTTGATGCAATTCCAATTGTTCGATGGTCTTGTTACGGCTTCGTGTTGAAAAATCAACGCTTGTCGTCTCGGTTGCACCACCGAGCAGGGCAGCCGCTGTTAACGTACCAGTGTCAGAAAACAGATTCAGGACACGCCGGTCTGCAGCATGTTCTTTGACGACGGAACGGAGTTCACGCTGCTGAATATCAAGACCGGTGCGCATGCCGGCATCGAGATGATACAGCAGAGGGATTCCGTTTTCCTGCAAGACTTCCGGGAAATCACCGCGTTCACCGGCTAAGAAATCGTCACCTTTGACCGGTTGTCCATCAATCTGGAAAGCCCGTTTTTCATAAATGCTCTTAAAATGGATAAGTGATTCGAGCGCCGATACGATATCGGCTTTAAACGAGTAGATACCTTCGTTTTCAAACGTAATCAGATAATGGTGATCAAAACAATCGATCGTCAGACCGCCGATTCCGTCTCCTGAACCGTTGAACACACGGAACGTATCAATTAAATCATTCTCAAAAAAATCATTTCGACGATCGAGGGCAGCCTCGATTTTTTCTTTGAAGAAGGTTTCGTCGATGTCTTGCAGTTCATCAGTCGTCAGTAACCAACCGATCCCTTTTTCCTGCTTGCCAAAATAACCGGTTGCAAGGTATTCTTTATCTTCTGTTGTCAACCGGAGCAAGGCACCGGCTTCTTTAAGATGGTTGGTTTTTTGGAACAGTTCTTTATACAGAAGCGGTTGTCCGTCTTTAATTTGTTCAAGGGCTGTCGTTTTAACGACAACCGGATAAATTTCACGTGGCACACGATTTCCTCATTTCTAATTGTGGATAAGTAGTGAAAGTATAGCATATGGAAAGTTATCCACATGTGGATAATTTGAATAAAAAATGATTGAGGCAAATAGCTGTTGGTGTGGATAACTTTTGTAAAAAAAGAGTCACCTCTTTTCCATGCGCTTTCCTCAGGCGAGACATAAGCCAGAATGCTCAATTCCATGGAATCGAGCATCGGGTCTTATTTGTCTCTGACAGCGTAGATTCCTGCGCTTTTTCCTGTAGGAGTCGCATGAAAGAAGTGATCCTTTTTCATGAGTCGTAGTTTAGGATAAACATAAATGATTGACTAAAGAGAGGATGAATAGCATGTCAAAAAAGACAATTTCCGTTGTAGGTGCAGTAGTTACTAATTCAAAAAACGAAATTCTGTGTGCTCTTCGCAGTCCTGTCATGTCATTACCAAACTTATGGGAGTTTCCGGGCGGGAAAATCGAACTGGGTGAACGTCCGGAAGAGTCTCTCCGCCGCGAAATTCAGGAAGAGTTAAATTGTACGATTCAAGTAGGTAATCACATCGAAACGACACGACATGAATACGACAAAGTAATTGTTGAGTTATCGACTTTTCAATCAACGATTGTATCAGGTGAACCTCAAGCACTGGAACATGCCGAATTACGATGGGTACCCGTCAAACAGTTAGATTCTTTAGACTGGGCTCCGGCAGACATTCCAGCTGTTCAAAAAATCATGAAAGCTTTTTCCACGAAATAAATTCTTCGCTTGTTAGAGGTTCTTTTAAAATCCACTCCACATTAATCGGTTTTGATCCGTGACTGCTTTTGTGAATCAGTTCACCGAAGTACGTAAAGGGCAGAGAACGACCTTGTTCCTTTTCAGCTTTTCGAATAAAGAGATGAATTTTGATTCCGCGTGCTTCGTGGTGGCGGTAGAGTTCACCAGATTTTCCGGTTGCTGTAGCGATACTTTGCGATTGCCAGTGGAAATGGTCTTTATCAATAAAGTAGTCTTGATAATTCAACTGATCTTCAATCGATTCATTTTTGTGTAAATTCACGAATAATACATAATCGTCTCCGGCTTGTGCGACTCCTTCACGCCATGAACCTTCCTGGCTTGGAGATTGTAATAATCGTTGGATGACAGAACGACTGTATGTCATTCTCGAAATCAGCGATTGAGAGCTAGTCAACCAGTTTTCGCCTCCGGAAAGTTGCTCAAATGAGTGGAGGCCTGCCTGGATCAACTCCTGCAAATAGTCGACTAACTCTGGTGACGATGCTAAAACCCGGGTCATCTCTTCCGAGAAGGCATATTCACTAGTGGCAGATTCAACGAGCAAAATAATCCGATCGTGTTTTAAAGAAGTAGACCAGCGATTAAACAAATGCTGAATCAAAGGCAAACGATGTGTTAAGGCTTCCGCTGAAACGGCAAAACGGATTGCTGTCGATTGAATGACATCATCAGCTGAAATGGTTTGTTGGTTGAATAGTAATTGAATCATCAACAAGCTGAACGGTTCGCGGATCGGGAACCAACTTTCGATATGTTGAAGAACACGTCGTGTATCCGGATTAAGCAATAAAGCCACTTCTTCATCGGTCGCTACTTTTTCCAGTTGTTTTAATCGCAGGACACTTTTCCACTGCTGAATAATGGTTTCGATTGCCGGTGCGTCCGGATGCGTGACCAAATCGTTTAATGATGGTGTGTCGCCGATCATTGTCATAAGCCGCTGATAACTTTCGCGTAACTGTTTACTGGCTGAGAACTCGATTTTTTTCATTTGTTCAATGATGAAGGTCTCTGTCACACGATCCAAAATCGCCAAGGAACCTTCAGGCAAAATCGGGAAATGGTTTTGAACCGCATTGGCGACATGATAACGGTCGATGGAATGGAAAGATTGCTGATCGGATAAGACAAGTGGTGCGACAAAAGCGCGTTGGCTGTTGCCGATGAAGTCTAAAATCGTAACGTATTCTTTAGATTCATGTTTACGCAAACCGCGACCGAGTTGCTGGATAAAAATCGTCGGCGATTCCGTAGGACGTAAAAACAGCATGACGTTGATTTTAGGGATATCGACACCTTCATTGAAAAGATCAACGGTAAAGATAAACGATAGCGGATTCCGGTCATCTTCCAGCCGTTGAATGGCGTGTTCCCGTTCTGCTTCCGTTTGTTTACTTGTGATAGCCAGTGACTCGATTTGGTGCTTGTTAAACTCAGCAGCCATGTATTCGGCATGATCAATATTGACACAAAAGCCGAGACCGACTTGATTTGCGCCGCTGTGACCAAACTTAGTCATCATCTCAAGAATATACTCTGTTCGAGATGAACGTTCGAGTGCTTCCACTAAATCTTTTTCAATGTATAAACCGTTTTTTTGTGGAATGGCTTCATAATCAATCGCTTCATCATCTTGAATACCAAAGTAATGGAACGGTGTTAATAAGTCTTGGGCCAATGCATCGTACAATCGAATTTCGTATGCAATATTGTGGTCCACTAACTTAAAGATATTTAATCCGTCCATTCGTTCCGGTGTTGCTGTAATGCCGAGTAAAAATTGCGGTGTAAAGTAGTTGAGGATTTTTTGGTAAGACTCGGAAGCAGCATGGTGAAACTCATCGATGATGATGTAATCAAAAGTGTTTGGATCGAATTGTTCCAAATGAATTTCTTTTGAAAACGTTTGAATGGTCGCAAAGATAAATTGTTTATCAAGATCTTTTTGATTTGCTTGATAACGACCAAAAGTAGCATCGCCATCTGTGAAAATCTTTTTGAATGTTTCTTCAGCTTGAGATAACAGTTTTCCACGATGGGCAACGAATAGAACACGTTTGGCATCAAACTGTTTCACATCAAAGGCAGCCAAATAAGTTTTTCCTGTTCCCGTTGCTGCAATGACCATGGCTTTTGTTTGTTGCTTTAACCGTAAACGGTGTAATTGTTCCAAAGCCGGAAGCTGCATCTCATTTGGCTGAATTACTTCGTATTCAACAGGAGGCTCTGCAACGCGGTCATTGACGATAAACTGTTTGATTTTCGGAGCGTCTAAATGGTGTTGTTCATATTGATCTAAAATTGCTGAGGTGCAGGGAATGGCTTCGTTACTGTTCCAGAGATTATTAAACAGAGTTTGCGCTTGAGAAACTAAAGACGTGAGAGGAGAATGGGGAATTCGAACATTCCACTCCAGTCCGTTGGTTAAAGCAGACTTTGATAAATTGGATGAACCGATAATCGCACTATGTAAATTAGTTTCCCGCGTAAATAAATAAGCTTTTGGATGGAAAGCCTGATTTTTTTTGATCGGTTCGTAAATTTTAATCTCGATATTTTTAAACTGCATCAGGGTACGTAATGCTTTGGCTTCCGTAATGTTCATATAAAATGAAGTTAAGATACGAATCGGTTTATTGATCCGTTCCGCTTCTTGAAATGAAGGGACGAGTGTTTGAATTCCGGAATGGCGTGTAAAGCTGACCATCCAGTCGGCAGATTGGGCTGTTGATAATTCATCAATCAAGTGATGTAACAGTTTTTCCTGATTTTCCTGTCCCGGTGCAATTAAATCCCAAGCTCTTAATGATTTTTCATAATGTACAGGTGTCGCAGTAGAAGATATTAATTCACGATGCAAGGGCGTAGCCAAAAGCGGTTCATCTAATGCAGAGAGCCAACGGTTTGTGGTTTCAATCATTTCCCCGGTCAGTTGATTGTGTTGAAGTTCAACAATCGATTTATAGAAGAGTTCATTTAAGTGTGTTAGTAATTCGGCGGTATAATCTGCCGGTTGAATCGGAGAGCTTTTTTCAAAAGGATGAGATTCAGTATTTTGACTGCGTAATTTTTCTTGAAACGATGACATCTGATGACCTCCAATAAATTCCAAACTAAGTTCAGTATACGAAGGAACTGAAAATTGTGCAGCAAGAATCTAATCAAAAATAAAAGACCTCATTTCAATAAAGAAATGAAGTCGTACTGTATCAGCATACATCGAAAAGAATCCTCAGCCTTCCAACTCCACGACCGCCTCTAACGAAACCTTCACATTACCGGCCAGTGCGCGCGTAATCATACACGATCCTTCTGCTTTTTCAGCCAGACGGCGTGCTTTTATCAAGTTCGCTTCGGTGGTCTCTGCCGGCAGAATCAGTGTCGGGCGGTGAATGATCGCATCATACGTGAAGACACCATTCGTGACGTCAACGATTCCTTCCGATTCCATCGTCAGTGACACTTTCGGAATGTTGTTCCGTTCCAGCATGGCAGCAAGTGTAATGATGTAACAGGTTGCTGCTGCGCCAAGTAACATCTCGTCCGGATTGGTACCGACACCGGGACCGTCCATTGCGTCCGGAATTGAAATCTTGGTTTTTAATTCGCCGGTTTCGATTTGTCCGACGTCGTTGCGGTTGCCAGGCCAGTCTGCTGTCAGGTGAAAATGATGTTTCATATGAATCGCCTCCTGTTTCTTTATCATACGGACCTTGCCGAAGATTTTCGCTTAATCTGCTCAAAGCAACACCACGCCAAGTCCTCCTGGCGTGGTGTTTTGGTCTCAGCTGAAGATGTGATCGATTTGACGAATTTCGTCTTCCGTTAATTCGACATCGAGTGTCCGGATGGTATCCGTAACCTGTTCGGCCCGTTTCGCCCCCGGAATGATGGCATCGATGCCGTCCTGTGCCAAATACCAGGCGAGGACGATATGCGCGACTTCGGCATCTTTTGCTTCTGCAATCGGACGCAACAAGTCGACTTTTGCCAGATTATCTTTAAAGACATCCTCCTGGAACAGTGGATCGTTTTTCCGAAGATCATCAAATTTCGTTTCGGCATCGTATTTTCCGGCAAGCAGACCGGCAGCAAGCGGGAAGTACGGTACGAATGAAATGCCGTGTTCGCGGATGTACGGTAAAATCTCTTTTTCGGCATCGCGTTTAAAGAGATTGTATTCTCCTTGATAAACGTCGACGTGACCGTCTTTATTCGCTTCCTTTAATTGTTCGAGTGAGAAGTTCGAGACACCGATTGCCCGGATTTTACCTTCTGCTTTCAGCTCAGCAAGCGCTGCGACGGCTTCGTCTTTTGGTGTCGTCTCGTCTGGAAAATGAATGTAATACAGATCGATATAATCTGTCCGCAAACGTTTCAGACTGTCTTCGACCGCTTGTTTTAAAAAATCGGGTGAGTTGTTCATGACGACTTTTCCGTCAACCAGTTGGTGGGCTCCTTTTGTCGCGAGAATGACTTCTTCACGTTCCACGGTTTCACTCCACACTTCACCAACCAATTCTTCCGAACGTTCCGGACCATAAATATAGGCTGTATCGAGGAAATTAATGCCATTCATCAAAGCGACGCGGACAAGATCACGACCGGCCTGCTCATCGAGGTTCGGATAGAGGTTGTGTCCACCGACGGCATTCGTTCCAAGACCGATAGGGTTGACTGTTAAATTGGATTTTCCGAGTTTGACTGATTTGTTCATGAGTGACTCCTCCTTAGACGATATCGAGTGGTTCTTTTTTAGTTGGTGCCGGGAAAGCTTCATCCAGTGCCGTATACTCTTCATCGGTCAACTCGACAAGCACTGCTTTTCCGTTTTCTTCGACATGCTGGGCCTGTCCGGCTTTCGGGATCGCGATGACATCACCGCTGCGAATCGCCCAGGCGAGTAAAATCTGTGCCGGTTTGACGCCGTGTTCTTCTGCAAGACGTTCGACAGTCGGATGATCCAGCAGTTGTTCCCGTAAATCGCCGCCTTCCGCGAGTGGACAGTAGGCCATGACCGGAATACCATACTGTTTTAACAGCGGCATCAATTCGTATTCAATGCCGCGCGAACCGAGATGATACAGCACCTGGTTGACGGCACACTGATCGCCGTTACGAAGTGATAACAGTTCCTTCATATCGGAGACGTCGAAGTTTGAGACTCCCCAACGACGGATTTTACCTTCTGCTTTTAACTGCTCGAGCCCGTCGACCGTCTCCTGAAGCGGAATGCTGCCGCGCCAGTGCAAGAGGTAGAGATCAAGATAATCCGTTCCGAGATTTTTGAGAGACTGTTCGCATGCAGCACGCAGTTTTTCGCCGCCGGCATTATGCGGGTAAACTTTTGAGACGAGGAACACTTCATCACGTCGTTCTTTCAGTACCTCGCGAATCAGCTTTTCAGAAGCGCCTTCTCCGTACATTTCCGCTGTATCGATCAATTCCATCCCACTGTCGAGTCCGACATGCAACGCTTCGATTTCAGCCTGACGCTTACTTTGGTCTTCTCCCATCCGCCATGTTCCTTGACCAAGTGCCCGGACATGCATCTGATCCGGAAGCGTAACGGTCTTTTGTTTCAGTGCTGCAAGTATGACGGTCCGTTCTGTCTCATTCATCCCTATTCCTCCTTTAGAAAACACAATAGTAGGGTTTACCACGGATACAGCAGAAAAAAACGTCTGCTTTCCGATTCAACGGAAAGCAGACGAGATTACCAGTGTTCGAGTAACGGTCCTTGTCGTCCGTAAACGGGATCCGTCTCGGGACGTTCAACCTGAGCAATCCGCTTCAAGTTATCCGGTCGTTCACACGGATCACCGGTTAAGGTATCGTAGTCTTGGCCCTTTGGATAGGCACCGACGACTTGAAACTTCTGGCTTGTGTGTAAAGCCCTGTGGCCCGTACCGGCAGGCAGGACGACGACATCGCCGGTGGTTAACGTAAATGTTTTTCCGAGCGGTCCGCCTAATTGAATGCTCGCATGTCCTTCAAGAATGCCGATGACCTCGTGGGCGACGCTATGATAATGATGGAAATCAAAAATCCCATCGACCCAACTGTTCTGCCAGTTGTGCATATTAAAGGTCTCTTCGATGGAAGAGGGATCGTCAAAGACATGACGATAAATAAGTACAGGCAAATCAGGATTGTTGGGAATCTCACCATCATCATCGAAATAAAAAGTCTCGACGTTCATGAAATAAACTCCTTTCCAATGTCAAAATGATACATTTTTTTACCCTAAATATAACTGCTTTAATCTCTTAAGCATCTTAATGGAGAATGGTGCAGGAAGGTGCTACGATACTTGAGTTAATGAAATTTTAGAGGAGGCTTTCCAATGATCGCCATTGAAGCAAAATTAGAAGTACAACCAGCAAAACGTCAAGAGTTTTTAGAAGCTACTAAAACGTTGATTGAAGGATCACGCTTGGAAGCGGGCAATATCAGCTATGACCTGTTCCAAAGCACGGAAGATGAAAATGTCTTCATGATGATTGAAAAATGGGAAGATCAGGCAGCAATCGAATCCCATAACACGAGCGCGCATTTCGGGCAGTTCGTGGCATTTGCACAAACAGCGCTTGCGAAACCGCTTGATGTTCAATCATTTAACGCGTAAAATCACATCCGAAAAACCTGACTGCGGTCGGGTTTTTTTGTTTTTCTCATTGATTTAATATATTACAAAAAAATTAAATGACGAAATAGACTGTTATTTTTTCCATAAATAGGGCATTATCTTTGAAGAGACTTAAAAAAATTAAAGGTATGTCAGGAGGCAAATGGATGAATGAACGAAAACCACAGGCAGATGCTTCGGAGCGCTCCTTCTTCAAGATGCCTCACACGTACGCTATTATCATGGGAATTTTACTGATTGCAGTCATCTTGACATATACATTACCGGCCGGTCAGTTTGACCGCGAAAAGCAGGACGGACAAACGGTCGTCATTGATGGGACGTATCGTGCAGTTGAATCTGCACCCGTCAATTTCTTCGGTTTGTTTGAAGCCATTCCAAAAGGGATGGAGGCAGGTGCCGCCATTATCTTTTACATCTTTTTGGTCGGTGGTGTGTTTGGAATCATCCGGCAAACGGGCGCGATTGAATCCGGCATCAATCAATTGATTAATCGGTTCGGTCAAAAAGGGCATATCATGATCCCGATGACGATGTTCGTCTTTTCCGTTGCCGGTGCGACAATCGGAATGGCGGAAGAAACCATTATCTTCGTCCCAATCGGCATCATGTTGGCACGTGCCCTTGGTTATGACGCGATGACGGGAGCGGCGATCGTCAGTCTCGGTGCCGCCGTCGGATTTGCCGGAGGTATGCTGAATCCGTTTACGGTTGGAGTCGCGCAGTCGATTGCGGAAGTTCCGTTGTTCAGCGGACTCGGTTACCGGACGGCGGTCTATCTTGTCTTTTTAGTCGTGACGATTCTTTACGTCATGAACTATGCGCAGAAAGTCAAAAAAAATCCGGAACAGAGTCTCGTGCATGACCTTGAGAAACATCGGAAACAAGAAACAACAGCAACTTTTTCTCAATTCTCGAAAAAACATCTGTTTGTTTTAGTTGTGCTGATTGGCGGAATCACGCTGAACGTCATCGGCATCTTTGAGTGGGGCTGGTATTTGACGGAACTGACGGCTTCGTTCCTGATTATCGGCTTGCTCGCAGGAATCGTGACGATGGGTGTCAACCGGACATTCGAAAGTTTAATCGACGGAGCCAAGGCCGTTACGTTTGGTGCCTTGATCGTTGGTTTTGCCCGGGCAATCGTCGTCATTTTAGAAGATGGTCGGGTCATCGATACCGTGATTTACGGTTTGTCGAATGCCGTCGGTCAGTTACCGACGTCCCTTGCCGTCATCGGGATGTACGTCGTCCAATTGATTACGAACTTCTTTATCCCGTCCGGAAGCGGTCAGGCGGCAACGACGATGCCAATCATGGCGCCGCTTGCCGACTTGCTCGGAATTGAGCGGCAAGTCGCAGTCCTCGCCTTTCAGTACGGCGACGGTTTGACGAATATGATTTTCCCGACGAGTGCGCACTTGATGGCATTCTTGGCGATTGCGGGTATTCCGTACGAAAAATGGTTACGATTCGTCTGGAAACTGTTTGCGATTTGGATTGTCCTGGCATGTGGTGCATTACTGCTTGCAGTCGTCCTTGGAATTCAATAAGTACATTCAAAACCTTTCGTTCGAAATGAACGGAAGGTTTTTTACATGCAGGAAACGGGAATTCCTACGACGAACGGATACGTATGACAATCGAGGGGGATTTTAGACAGATGACATATTCAATCGTTGGGTATTGTGAAAAAGAACAGGCTTGGGGTGTAGCGGTTCAATCCAAATTTTTAGCAGTCGGCAGTGCCGTACCGTTTGCAAAAGCCGGTGTCGGAGCGATTGCGACTCAGTCGTTTGCCAATACGACATATGGTCCGGAGGGGTTGCGGATGATTGAAGAAGGTAAGTCGGCGGACGAAGTCTTAAAACGGTTAACGGAAGCGGACGAAGGACGGGCGGATCGTCAAGTTGGCATCGTGGATGCATCGGGGAAAAGTGCGACATTCACGGGAGAAGGCTGTAATGATTGGGCCGGCGGCATCGCCGGAAAACATTTTGCGGCACAAGGGAATATTCTCGTCGACGGCAATACGGTCAAGGAAATGGCGCGTGTGTTTGAGACGACAGAAGGACCACTGGCAGAACGGTTGCTTCGGGCACTTGCGGCCGGTCAGGCAGCAGGTGGAGATTCACGGGGCATGCAGTCTGCAGCATTGTTAGTCGTCAAAGAAGGCGGCGGTTACGGTGGTTTTAATGACCGGTACATTGATTTGCGCGTCGATGATCATGCGAGCCCGATTCAGGAACTGGAGCGGATTTATCAGTTGCATACACTCTATTTACAACCAAGCAAGCCGGAAGAAATCAAACCGATTGATGATGCGCTCGAATCGGAGTTGATGGATAAGCTGCTTGAACTCGGATACCGTGGTTCGTTTGCGGAAGCGTTCCGGACATATCTGCATACAGAAAACTTCGAGATGCGGGAACAGACGGATCGATCGATCGATACACGCGTTCTGGCTTATCTCCGGGCACAATAAAAAGAAGCGGCTTTGACTGTTGTCGAAGCCGCTTCTTTTCGTTCATCAGCCAGATGTGGCATGCGTCCGGACCGGTACTTTGTAGCCGGTCGCAATAAACCGTTCGAGTTCTGGCTCAGACTTGGCGTTCAGACCGACTGTTCCGTCCCCTTTGATGGCGACATTCGCCAGACGGATCCGCTCGATGTTCGGACCGATCGTGATGCCGTGTTTGGCCGAATCTTCAATCCGGACATCGATTAATCGGACATCTTCGGCCCGGTTATCGCCCCCGAATATCTGAATATCCGTTTTGGCTTGTCGGAATCCGCTCATCTTGACCTGGCTCAGCGTGACATTCCGTGCTTTATATTGAATCCCGATCATCGGCTGTTCCTGATAATCATAATACGGATCACCGAGCACCGTGAAATCATGAATGACAACATTTCGATAGGCAGAGACGATAAGAGCCCGTGGCTTCGAGTTTTGATACAGCGGCGTATATTGTGGTGTCTGGGCAATCAGTCGGGTCGCAATGATATTGTATGCCGTTTGTGATGTCGGATCCGTCGCTTGATGATGACCGATATGACGGAAGTTAAATGACCGGTGATCATCGACAGACAGATGCCCGACGATTTTAACGGTCGATGCGGCGGATGATGTCGCGTGCGCCTTGATTTCAAGACCACCGAAGCAGCGGGTCGTCGCATTGTTAAATAACCAGACATCCCGGGAACCGTCATCGATCTCAATCCCGTTTGAGTTCGAGAAGCCGGCCGCATGGGCACGACCGCTCGGGTCATGCATGAAACAGTTCGAGATGAACAGATGGTCACTGTGATGGGTCGTAATCCCGTCGTCACCAAATCCGGATCCGGTCAGACCGTCGAACCAGATGAACGAACTGCTGAGATTGGCCCGTGCCCCGTCACCGTTATAGTTGTAGTACGGAGTTGAAATATCAAAGCAGTGTAATCCCGGATTGACCGCATCGACGTCAAAGACCCACCCGTACGTCACGTGCGCATAGGTCAAGCAACTCGAATGATTGCCCCACGTGCTACTTTTTTTGGCGTCACCGATCCGCTCGATGTTCCAATCCAGCGTCATCCGTTCGACGAGCAGATGATGATTGCCGAGTAAGTAGTTTTGATTCGTAATCAACCGGCGTCCTTTCGGTGCCGCGTCATGCAGTTTTAAAATCGTCTGTCCTTTTCCGTCCCCGGTCAAAATCGTATAACTCGGCAGGCGGATGCCGCGGACAAGATACGTGCCGGCCGGAACGTGGACTTGCCGGTGTCCGTCCGCGAGTGCTTCCTTAAAAGCGAGCGTATCGTCGGTCACGCCGTCACCAATCGCCCCATAGTCTTTGACATCGACTTTTTCGACGTTGCTGATCAATTGCTCGAATTCATACGTCAGCCGTCCGAACCAGCTGGGCCGGATTTCATCCTGTTCACTGACGAACGCTTTCGTCAACGGAAGGATGTGTTTATCCCGATCCGTCAAAAAGAGTGGTGAAATCAAGGACCGGAGATACCGGCTCGGATGAGGTGTGCGGCGCGGCGCGACGAATGAGCTGTCTTTCATCAATTGCTCCGCCCGGAAGACGGCCTCGCCGTTTGATTTTGTTTCGGTATATTCCGCGATCAGTTGCCCATTCTGATACGGATCATGTGTTTCATCTAATCTCAACATGTGGAAACCCCTCTCTAAAAATCACTCTTTTCCTTTTCCCATCCCTTTTAGGATTCAAGCTCTTTTCTTTAAAAAACAAAAAATTCCGATAATTAGGGTCGGACTCATATATAATGGATAAAAATGACATTAACGAGGTGAGGATATGCGCTTTCGAAGTCGATTGCTTATTTTGATAGGTGTGGTCATTTTAGGACTTGGCATCATAAAACCGTTGGCTGAGGCAGGGTACAGTGCTGTGCAAAAGGTCGAAGTGTTTCCGGGTGGCGGTCAGCCGAGTTGTGTAAGCAACTGTGAATCTGAACCGTTGACGTTTTGGTGGTCATACTTATTTAAGAAAAAAGAATTGCCGCCAGGACAAGTTAAATATGGATATGAGACGGATGAAAAAGGTGATGGTGGGGGTGAACCACGAAAAGAAAAATTCATTTCACTTGGATTTCATTCGTTTTCAAAAGGCGAAGGCAAAGAAGGCGAAAGTGGCTTTCCCTATCTATTGATCGCGATTAGTCTCGCCGGTTTGACCGGACTATTTCTGATTGTTCGGCGTTTCCGAAAACGAAAGAAATGGGACAATACTGAAAACGAGTTAGTACCACGTTCGGTTCGAATAAAAAAACGCCTGGAAAAAACGGAACCAAAAGACGAACTGCCACCATTACCGGTTGAACAGGTCCGGCAACAGGTCGTCCTGTTCAACCGTCATCTCCCGCAAAAACTGAAACGCCGGGAAACGGAGTCGTTCCGGGAATGGTTTGCCCGGATCGGTTTTCAGCCGTCGCCTGAATTGCAACAGCTGTACGAGACGGTCCGCTATGATCCAAATCAATCGTCTGATGTGACGAAGACGGTGCTGACAGACATCGAACAGGACTTTTCCGATTATCTCGGACGATTCAAATGAAACCTTTTCGGACGGACAGGCGTACAGGTTAAAAGAACGTTATCAGGAAACGGGGGACTGAAGCGATGTACTTAGCAGATGCTGTGAAGCTAAAAAGTATCTTACGGAAACAGCTCGAGCAGCTGGTCGAGGAAGTGGACCGGATTGCGTTCGTTGATCTTGAAAAAGGCGAGGCTTTACCGACCGCTCATGATCGGACGCTACTCGATGTCGAGTCAGCGATGGATGAAGTCCGGCGGGATATGCGGACACTCGACCGGTTAGTCTATGCGGCAAATTTATCGACGATGATCGAGACGACGGAAGGTGAAATGCCGCTCGTCGAAGCGATTGAACTGGCAACGCAACTCCGGGCAAAGGCAACACAATTCCAAGAACTTGCTGCTCGTCCGAAACGCGAATTCCAATACGGATTTGAAGGAACGACCGTCATTCGGCATTCCCTGTACGATCCGGATGCGTACCGGATTAAAGCGCAGGAAATCGAGCGGTCGGCGCACCGGATCTCGAATGCGATCAATGCTGCCAATTACCGGACGGAGATTGATTTTGACGGTACACGTTATATGTAAGCCTTGATCAGGTGAGACTCCTGATCAAGGACGGCGCTTCTGACACAAACCTCTTCCAATCGGGAATCTCGACGGCCACGGCACACCAATGACCCATGACCGATGACATGTTTACCTGTCACCCGTGACTACCTGCGGAAAACCAGTTTCTTTTCGTCAGACGCCAAAAACCGCGAATGCTTCGGCATCGCGGTTTTTTCATGGGAATCGGACAAGAACAGGTATGCCGGGGACAGTGTTCGGGTATAGCTTACTGGAAGTCATTCATGGAAGGGGACTTGGATATGAAAGATACATTTAAAGCATTTGTTATTCGGGAACAGGATGGGGAATTTACAGGAACACTGGAAACGAAGCACATTGCCGACTTGCCCGAAGGAGATGTCTTGATCCGCGTCGACTATTCCTGCATCAATTATAAGGATGCACTGTCGGTTACGGGCAACCGGGGAGTGACGAAAGAATATCCGCATATACCGGGAGTGGATGCAGCAGGACATGTCGTCACGTCAACTGATCCGCGGTTTCAAGAAGGGGAAGCGGTTGTCGTCAACGGTTTTGATTTCGGGATGAATACGTCCGGTGGTTTTCAAGAATACATACGTGTTCCGGGGGACTGGATCACACCATTGCCGGACGGATTCACGACCTTTGAAGCAATGGCTTACGGTACAGCAGGATTAACGGCCGCTCAATCCATCGACGAACTTTTGCAACGGGTCAAGCCGGAGGACGGACCGGTTCTCGTGACCGGTGCAACAGGTGGTGTCGGTAGTATTGCGGTCGCACTCCTTCTGAATTTGGGGTTCGTCGTCCATGCAGTCACCGGCAAAGCGGCGGAAGCTGATCGTTTGAAACGAGAAGGCGTGGCAGAAGTCTTATCCCGGCAATCGTTTTTGGATGAGACGACCCGTCCGTTGAAAAAAGGTACGTATGCCGGCATCATCGATACGGTCGGAGGACCGTTGCTTGCCTCCGTCATTCGGTATGTTCAATACGGTGGACTGGTTACGACATGCGGGAATGTCGGAGGAGCTGAGATGACGTTGACGGTGTATCCGTTTATCTTGCGAGGGGTTCGGTTGATCGGGATTGATGCTGTTCAACTTCCGATTGCTGAACGGGTGCGTCTGTGGCATCAACTGGCGAATGACTGGAAACTGCCGATTCGGGAGTGGGTCGATACAAAAAGCCTGAGTGAGATTTCAAACGTCGTCGCGTCACTTCTTGACGGAACCCATCAAGGCAGAACTGTCATCGAAATTTAACCACTGCCGGCACAGCATTCGGTGGTATAGTGATTAAAAAAGTGTCTAGGTCAATTCAGGAGGAACAATAGATGAGTCAAAATGAACAACAGAAAGAACAAGAACGGTTATCCCGGAAAGAACGCCGGAAGCAAAAGCGGAATCGCCGGAGCGTTGCGTTGGGCGGTATTTTGGCGACTGTCCTGATTGTCGGCGGATGGGGTTATATGGTGTCGACGAATGATGCCAGCCAAGCGACGTCGACCGTCGAGTCACCGAAAACGACCGGAGGCGAACAAGAGAAAGAAGCGAAAGATACGAAAAAATCAGCGTCGGCCGAGCAAAAGAAAAAAGAGAAGAAAGCCAAGAAAAAGACAGATAAACCAGAAATCAGCCAAGCTGCATGGGTCACACGTCCTTTTGCGGATGTCTATCAGGATGCCAATCGGAGTAGCGTTATCTATAAAGCTGATTTAGGGGATGTCTATGAAATTTTAGATGCGGAGAACGGGATGGTTCACTTGAAATTGAGTGATGCTGTCGAAGGTTATATTCCGGAAACAGATGTCCGGATGGATGTTCCGTCGTCCGTCAAAGACAAGACATTGCTTGAGACATTATCACAAGTCGTTGCCAATCAACCGATCGAGAAGCCGGAACAATACCTCGGGCAGCCGCTCGAAAAATTCGAAGCGAAGTACGGTAAGCTCGGGAATACGCAAAAAGATGCCGTCAACACGTATCACTTCTCAAATGCGGGTTATCTGCTTGTCGTATCCGACGGAATCGTCGAAGCGATCGACTGGACGAATGCATCAGCCTCCGGTCTGTCGGCTTTAGGGGAACCTGTCGTTGAAACGAGTTACGGTACATGGTACCAGGGTGAGAAATTACAATTGAAAGCTTTCCCGGACAATGGATCAACGCGACTTCGTCTCGCGCGTGACCCAGGGAAATAAACCGGAACGGTCTGTCTTTGACAGATCGTTTTTTTTCGTAAAAAAAACCTCCCGAGTCATGGACTCAGGAGGTCGAAAATCCTTGGGAGGAAGTTTTCTTAGTAGACGCCGACAGCATCAAATGATTTCGCTGCTGCTGTTGCTTCTGCACTTGTTGAACCGTAAAGGTCTTTCGCTGATTGAACGACTGCTGCGCGGAGCGAGCTGAAGTTCGAGTTCGGAGTCAAGTAAACGCTGAGGGCACGGTAGTAGATTGCGCCGAGTTTCGGTACGCCGACACCAGTGACTGTGACACCAGTGTGTGTTCCACCGTTACCGAGAAGGTAAGCGGCTTTGTTGACGATACCTGAGTTCGTGTGGACACCACCGTTATCCTGTGTACCTGTGTAGCGTTTTGAGTAGTGGTCCGGATCGCCGTAAGCAGCCGGGTTAGACATCGAACGGAGTGCGTCGCCGCTGACACCAGGTGTATAGATGTCTTCTCCTACGAGCCAATCAAAGTTCGATCCGACTGAGTACTCAGCAACTGTTCCCATGATATCGGAAACGGCTTCGTTGATGGCACCCGATTCATTTTGGTAGACGAGTCCAGCTGTGTATTCTGTGACGGCATGCGTCAATTCGTGGGCAACGACGTCAAGTGCACCAGAGAGGTATGTGAATGTTGAACCGTCTCCATCACCATAGACCATCTTCGTTCCATCCCAGAACGCATTGTTGTAGCTCGTTGAGTAGTGGACAGAAGAGTTCAATGCAGCACCTGCGTTGTCATAACTGTTGCGGCCGTATGTGTTTTTGTAGAAATCATACGTTTTCACTGCGTTAACTTGTGCGCTTACAGCGGCACGGTCGTAGGTTGTATTGAATTGGTTATCGAGATCCGCCCAAAGCGAACCTGGAAGTGTGTTACGGTTTTTCGCATCGTACGTGTAGATTCCTTTACCGCGTGTTGAATCCTGCAGGTAATAGTAAGAACCGCTCTTCACCGTGTTGAAGGTTGCAGTTGTTCCGAGAACTGTCGTACCTGTACCGACTGAAGTCGTTCCGGTTACTGTGTTGACTGGTTTTGCGTGAGCGAGTTGATCGTATTTATTAAGAACTTTACCTGAATTCGCATCGATGAAGTAAGTCCAGCGTGATGGCTCTTTGCCGGCGAGGACAGTTGATGTGACCTTGTAAGCATAGACCGCATCGTCTTTGACTGGATAGATGACGAGTTCTGCTTTAGGAGCCACTTCGAATTCTGTTGCTTTGATGGCTTTTTGATAAAGTTTAAGTGCTTTTTTCTCAGAAAGTGATGCTTTTTTAGCGAGACCAGGTTTGCCTTTAACGTTGATAGCATCATTTACGACTGCTTTCAAAGTACCGTCTTTCGCAACATTTCCGACGACGACACTACCAAAGACAGGGACGCCATCCACTTCTTGTTGGAGACGTACGATCTGTGAAGATCCGTCTTTTTCGACATTCTGGACAGAGAAGTCACCTTTTTTGTTGACGTACTCTTTAACGATTGATGCAGCTGGTTCTGATGAAGCTTTCGTCAGTTTACCAGTTTGAAGACCTTCTGCTCCGACGACTGTAGGAACGACAAGTACACTTGCGACAAGCGATGTAGCGAGAAACTTTTTCAAAATAAATCGCCTCCTTGTTTGGGTTGAGTCTAACTATGCCAAAGAAAAGGAAAAGCGAGAATAAGGCGTTCGTATTAATTAGAATTTTCTGAATATAGTACTTAATACCCTGACTGAATAGTTAAGTGACATAAAAAAAGATAAGAGAACATAAAAAAACCGCTTAAGATAGCGGTTTTAAAGGATACGTTGATAGAGATGATGCGTATTGTCACGTGTCTCGTCAATTTTAAAATTCAGCGGATCCAGTGTAATACCATGCTTCTGCGCAAAGCGCTGCATCTTCTCAAACGATTTCCAAATCTCAATGTCAGACCCTTCATGTTTCCAAAAAATATAACGGGCCGGAGGAATGTGATGTCCTTTCATCCCTTTAGGAATATGCTCAAGCGATTCTACCGGAAGACCGATACACTGCATATGTTTTGTCCCGCGTTGTCCAAGTGACAAATCAAGTGGATAACTTCCCGGTTCAGCGGGAATTTCATGCGAGCGTCGTGAAAATTCACGCCACAGTTCCGGCATAAGTGCATGTAATTCATTTTCTTCGCATGTCAAACCAAGTCCGACAACATATAATTCGTGACGATCGACAATTTTAGGGTGCATAAGAAACTCCTTTCATGAAAATCAAGAGGCGCTGATAACAGGAGGTCTCTTCAAATCAAGAAACAGTTGTGTAAAGGAAGCATCCCATTGTGTCCCGCTGCCTTCTTCCAAAATGGCGAGTGCTTTTGCAACGGGCATTCCTTTCCGGTAAGGGCGATCGGATGTCATCGCGTCATAGGCATCAGCAATCGCCATGATCCGTCCGAAGACAGGAATCGATTCTCCCGCCAAACCTTCTGGATAACCTTTCCCATCGTAACGCTCGTGATGGTACTTTACCCCGGGAAGAATCGGTTGTAACTTCTCCGGGAGATGAACTTGCGATAAAATATGCACGCCGATGACGGGGTGTTGTTTGATTTTGTCGAACTCGTCATCGGTCAAGCGTCCTTCCTTCAATAACACATCATCCCGGATTCCGATTTTTCCAATGTCATGTAAAAGGGCGGATTTACGCAACAGCTCGACTGAATCATCGGTCAAGCCGGCAGCGCGGGCAATCTCAACCGAATATTCCGCGACGCGTAATGAGTGTCCGGCGGTATACGGATCCCGGGCATCAAGTGTCGCAGCAAACAAGGTAAACAAACTGTCGAGCAACTGTTCGTTTTCCTGATCGCGGCCTTGGATACCTTCGACCATCAAGTTGAAGCCGCCGACTAATTGAGAGAATTCATCGGAAAAAGGATTGTTGATCGTGTTCAACTGACCCGATTCAATCTGGGCAACTCCTTCTTGCAAAGCCAGGATCGGTTTTTGAATATTTTCATATAGAAGCAAACTGCAAAATGTCGCAAGACAAAGGATGACGATTAAGATTAAGGTCGACCAACTCCAGTAGGAGCGCAGGCTCTCGTTCTCTGTCAACTGGACGGCAGAAGCGAGAACGAACAATAAAATCGGGAAGACACCAATGATCAGTGTACTGATTAACATTTTTTGCCGGAGGCTGATGAAGTCCTTTTTGGTCAAGATAAGCTCACCATGACCATATTGTTGCGATTGAACCGTTAATTCTGCCAACATGGATTCCGTGACACGATACGTTAAGAAAAATTCGATTAAAGCATGCAAGATGGCAACGAGAATGGCACCAAAGCAAGCAAGACCGATCAGATAATACGGCATTTCGAGCCAGTTGAAATGAATGGCGAGTGCCGTTAAGGAAGAAGACGGAATCGATAATCCAAGGAAATGAGGTCCGAGAATACGTTTAATGGTCAGTAACGGAAAACGGTGAGTCGTCCGAAAAGCAGCAGTAAGTTGTGCTTGGCTCGGAGTCGATGTCTGAAAGAATTGATAGAGCGGACGCATATGTTTTCGATAGATCGTATATTCGAAGCTAAACATTAAAACAACAGAGAGAAACATGATTGTCAGCAAAATTACACGTTCTCGTGCATCGAATGTCAACGTTTCGAAAATAAATAGACAGCCGACACCGAACACAGCGACAAAGGATCCAATCAAGTAATTCTTCAAAAGTTGTCGTTCGAATTTTTGGAGAGGTGTCATGAGTTGCCTCCTTTTGAATTAAGTCATGTATGTAGCGTATCGCGATACGTAACCGACAATCTGTTCTCTTTTAAAAAATGAGGGGAACGATTGATGAACGGTTTATTATTAATATCGGTCAATTTCCGTAAAAATGAACTAAATTCCAAAAATAGGTATAGTTACAAAGTACTAATTGTTCTAAAAGTAATTGATTAAGCAACTAAAACAATATATGATTTGAATATTCAGAAAAGTTATCTCGGTCATGCTTTTCACTACTACATAGGGGGTCAGTTCACGTGGGAAAAAAGAAACAGCTTAGCTTAGCCGTCTTATCCGGAATCACGGCAGCCGCATTTGCCGT
The DNA here is from genome assembly GCF_057834585.1 of Exiguobacterium sp. GL_137. NCBI lineage: Bacteria > Bacillati > Bacillota > Bacilli > Caryophanales > Exiguobacterium > Exiguobacterium sp. GL_137. The sequence continues at coordinate 2,910,671 of NZ_CM174406.1, read as the reverse complement.
TGGTCCAGTTTTACCTGGTGGGAAGGTAAAATCTGTTGAAGCTGCTGAAAAAGCAGTAGCCGGTGCACCGATGGATTTAAACACGGTTGATCAGGAACGTCTATTGAAAGTGCTTGAAAAACGTGGGGTCGTCTCAAAAGCTGCATCTGCAGCAGAAAAACAAAAAGCCGTTCAAAAGTATCTTGATAAAAAGGCGAACGGGAAACCGGAAGCCGATCATGATCATGAGACGGAAAAAGAAGCGAAATTTGATCAAAAAACAAAGGATTTCTTGACGAAACAAAAAGATCAACTGGCGAAACAACTCGCTAAAAATCACAATAACTACAAAAAAGGTAAAAAAGATGGGTTTGTCAAAGTCGATAAAGCCAAACAAGCAGCTTACAACGGTGCTACCCGGACAGACAAAGTACTCGTCTTACTTGTCGAATACAGCGACTTTAAGCATAACAATGTCGTCCAAGAACCGGGATACATGTATTCGAAGGACTTTAACCAAAAACATTATCAAGACTTGATGTTCGGAGATAAAGAATTCGAGCTGTTCAACGGCGATAAGGTCAAGACGTTCAAACAATATTATGAAGAACAATCCGGTGGCAGCTACTCAGTCGATGGGAAAGTATCGAACTGGTTAACAGTACCGGGTACGGCAAAAGATTATGGTTCAGACAATCCGAAAGGCGGCAATGATAACCTTCCGGGCGCAAAAGGACCACGCGGTCTTGTTAAAGATTCATTGAATGCAGCGGTAAAATCCGGCATTAACCTTGCAGAGTATGATCAATTTGATCAGTACGATTTAGATGGTGACGGCAACCAGAATGAGCCGGACGGTCTCGTCGATCACCTGATGATTCTTCATGCCGGAACAGGACAAGAAGCAGGCGGCGGAACGCTCGGCGACGACGCAATCTGGTCGCACCGTTGGACACTCGATGGAGTTTATCCTGTTGCGAATACAACTTCAAATTCTACAAACTGGGGCGGCAAGATGGCAGCCTTCGATTATACGGTTCAACCGGAAGACGGTGCAGTCGGCGTCTTCGCTCACGAATTCGGACACGATCTTGGACTTCCGGATGAGTATGATACACAGTATACAGGTCAAGGTGAGCCGGTTGCTTCATGGTCGATCATGAGTGGCGGTAGCTGGAACGGTAAAATTGCCGGATCAGAACCGACAAGCTTCTCACCACAAAATAAAGAGTTCTTCCAAACTGTCATGGGCGGAAACTGGGCGAACATCCAAAACGTTGATTTCGATTCACTTTCAAAAGCAGGAACGGCTTCGTACCTCGATCAAAGTGTCACGAAATCAAAAAATCCTGGAATCATTAAAGTCAACTTACCGAAAAAGCCGGTTAAAGGAATCGCTCCAGCTTTCGGTAAAAAATACTACTACAGCACAAAAGGAAATGATCTCCACACGTCAATGACGTCACCAGAGTTTGATTTGACGGCTGCGACATCTGCGAAGTTTGACTACAAAGCATACTTCGATGTCGAATACAATTATGACTTCTTGAAAGTCACAGCAACAGCTGACGGTGTCTCGAAAGAGATTGATGTCATCGGTAACGATGATACGGACGGTGATCAACGTGCCGAATCTTCAAAAGGTGCATGGGTCGACAAATCATATGACCTCAGCGAATTTGCCGGTAAAAAGGTTACATTGACGTTCGACTACACAGGGGATGCCGGTCTTGCCCTCGATGGTTTTGCGCTTGATAACGCAAAACTGACAGTCGACGGAAAAGTCGTCTTTGAAGACGATGCAGAAGGTACTCCGAAATTTAAATTGGACGGTTTCGTGGCTTCGGATGGTTTCAGCTACGCGGACAACGCATACTACCTCGAATGGCGGAACTATGCAGGCTCAGATAAAGCACTTGAGCATGCACGTGGCGTGAAATACAACACGGGTCTCGTCGTTTGGTATGCCGATAGCAGCTTCACAGACAACTGGGTTGGCGTTCACCCGGGCGAAGGATTCCTCGGTGTCGTCGATTCGCATCCAAAAGCAATCGTTGGAACACTCAAAGGACAACCAGTTGTCACAGGAAGCACACGTTACCAAATCGCGGATGCGGCTTTCAGCTTCGACAAAGCACCAGCATGGCTCATCGACTCGCCATCACGTGGTCTTTACGATTACAAAGGACTTTCTGGCGTAACGAAGTTTGATGATTCTAAATCGTATATCGATCAATTGATTCCGGATGCAGGAAAACTGCTCCCGAACAACGGTCTTAAAGTACAAGTCATCGGTGAAGCGAAAGATAACTCTGCTGGAGCAGTCTGGATCCACCGTTAAGAAAAAGGAGCAGGTTCGGAGCAATCCGAATCTGCTTTTTTTTAGTTCGAAAAGTGGAATCAATTGGTAAATTATTGGTCAGACAACTTGACTTTTAAAGCGCAATCATTTTATACTGACGTTAGCTTAATATTGTTATTGTCACTACTGATTCACATTGCGTCACGAACAATCTTTTCGTCGCTCCATGTATTTCGGGACAATAATGAATTTCTTTCATATGCGTGGCATATGTATTAAGTAATTTATTTTTGGAGGTTGTTCCCATGAACACAGGTAAAGTAAAATGGTTTAACGCAGAAAAAGGTTTCGGTTTCATCGAAGTTGAAGGCGGAGAAGACGTATTCGTACATTTCTCAGCAATCACTGGTGAAGGTTTCAAATCACTTGACGAAGGTCAAGAAGTTGAATTCGAAATCACTGAAGGCGCACGTGGAGCACAAGCTGCTAACGTCGTAAAACTTTAATCTTAACTTTTCAATCGTCCTTTTTCGAAAGGGCGATTTTTTTAATGAGTTAATATCTTGAATTCAAGATATATATGCGCTATACTGACGGTACAAACTATTCATTCAGAAAAGGACGTGGCAAACATGGAATTACTTGGTATTCATCACGTATCGATTTTAACGGGAATGGCGGAACGGAACTATCAATTCTATACACAGGTTCTTGGGATGCGTCTGATCAAAAAGACGGTCAATCAGGACGATACGACATCGTATCATCTGTTTTATGGAGATGCAGAAGGGAATCCGGGAACGGATCTGACTTTTTTTGATATTCCCCATTTAGGGACCGGTGTACCCGGTGCGTCAAGCATCTCGTCGACATCACTCCGGGTCAAAACAACAGCATCCCTTCAGTTTTGGGCAGAGCGCTTTACGCAACAAGGCGTCGATCATGATTCGATTGTCGAACGGGCGGGGCGTCAGACGCTGGCGTTTCGTGATCAAGAAGGAACCCGGTTGATTCTTGTCGCAGAAGACGGGGAACAAGGTGTTGCAGGAGGCGTGCCGTGGAAACACGATGAAATTCCGGCTGAACATGCAATCGTCGGCTTAGGTGCCGTGACGCTGACCGTCAATGATCCGGAACCGACCGCTCTTGTCTTAACCGAAGTTCTTGGCTTTAAGAAAATCGGCAGTTATCCATCGCTGGCCGGTGATTTTGCGGAGATTGACGTCTACTCGACGGGACAAGGTGGAATCGGGGCAGAAGTTCATCTCGAAGCTCGCCCGGATCTCGACCGGGAACGGCTCGGCCGTGGCGGCGTCCACCATGTAGCGTTCCGTGTACCGAACAGTGAAGAGTATGACTTATGGGTGAAACGATTGAAAGAATACCGTCTGCCAAACTCAGGGAAAGTCGACCGTCACTATTTCCAGGCGCTCTATTTCCGCGAACCGAATCATATTTTGTTTGAATTATCGACGGATACACCGGGATTTGCAACGGATGAATCAGTCGAAACCCTCGGTGAGACATTAGCTCTGCCGCCATTTCTCGAACCGCAACGGGAGCAAATCGAAGCCCGTCTCCGCCCACTCGAAATCTGACAATCCTGTGACACAGGTCACAGACTGACGGGCGTCCCGTATACTAAAGACAGGAACCAGGAAAAAGGAGTGACGGGATGTTAGGAACTACGTTAGGTCAATTTCGATTGATTGCGATTTTAGAAGGTATTTCATTTTTAGTCTTACTGTTGATTGCCATGCCCTTAAAGTATATGGCAGATATTCCGGAAGCCGTTTCAGTCGTCGGAGCCATGCACGGTGTGTTATTCGTCATGTATGCACTATGGCTTGCTGTCGTTAAATTCAAATACCGTTGGTCGTTTGTAAAAGCAGGGATCGCCTTTATCGCTTCGTTCATTCCATTCGGGACATTTGTACTCGATCGAAAGTTAAAACAGGAAGCAACAAACGCGTAAATTGTGTATACTAGAAAAAGCACGGCTGTGGATAACTGTTTTTGTCGATTCGAAGCAGGTTATCCACAGCTTTTTTCTGTGGATAATTTTTAGGAGGATACTATGTCAACATTTGAAGCACTACACATTCAAGAACAATGGGTAAAGAAATTACAAAAACAAGGCATCAAACAACCAACGCCGATTCAAGAGCAGGCGATTCCGCATTTGCTCGCCGGTCGTGATTTAATAGGAAAAGCACAAACCGGAACAGGGAAGACGCTGGCGTTTCTTCTGCCGATTCTCGAACAAATCGATTTAGACAGCAAAACGGTCCAAGCGTTGATCGTCGCACCGACACGTGAACTCGCACGTCAGATTGCAGATGAAACACACAAGTTAATCCGGAACATGGAAGATATCCGTGCGCTGGCTGTATACGGTGGACAGGATGTCTTCAAACAAATCCAACGTCTCGGTCGCATGCCACAAATCATCATCGGGACGCCGGGGCGGATTTTGGATCACGTCGGTCGCGGAACACTTGATTTGAGTGAATTGAAGACGCTTGTTTTAGATGAAGCGGATCAGATGCTGCAAATCGGATTCTTACCGGAAATCGAAGATATCATTGCAGCAGCACCAGTTGATCGTCAGTTCGTCATGTTATCAGCGACGATGCCGGAAAAAGTCGAGCAACTCGCGAAAACGTATTTGCGTGATCCGATTGAAGTCCAAGTCGAGGCAGAAAAAGTAACGGTCGATGCAATCGAACAGTTCGTCGTCGAGACGACGGACCGTCGGAAACAGGCGACACTCCGGACGATGCTTGACGAGATGCGTCCTTATGCCGCCATCATCTTCTGCCGGACACAACGCCGTGTCAGCAAGCTGAATGAAGAATTACAGATGCAAGGGTATCCGACGGATGAATTGCACGGTGGTTTGACGCAAGGGAAACGTGAAAAGGCGATGGCGAAGTTCTATCAAGGAAAAACACCATTCCTGATTGCGACAGACGTTGCATCACGTGGTCTTGACGTGACTGGTGTCACGCACGTCTTCAACTACGATTTACCGGACGATGCGGAAAGTTATGTTCACCGGATCGGTCGGACAGGTCGTGCCGGAAACGACGGCGTAGCGATTTCAATCGTCACACCACGTGACGGTCGCAGTTTCCGTGATATGGAACGCGAACTGGGTGTCGAAGTGACACCGATTGTCGTCGAACTTTCGGATGAAATGATTCGTGCACAGCACGATCAAAGTAAAGGAACGAAAAAACCGGCGGAAGGTCGCGGTAACACACGCCGCTCGAGCAACCGTCGTCCAGGCCGTGATCACCATAAATAAGTAAGTAAAAATTCCCTTTTCTCCATGGATCTTTTGGAGGAAAGGGGATTTTTTATTTGGCGTACACCATCTGTCCGCCGAGATGACCGGTATAAGCGAGTAAACCGCTTCCGACAACAGCAACAATCAGGCTCAGCATAAGCATTGTTTTTTTGTTGGAACGGTAGCCGAGCAACAGGAGAACAAAGGCAATTCCAAAGGCAACGAGACTGAACAAGGCGAAATTTTCATGATTCGAGATGGCAGCGTGTGTTGCACTGCTCAGGTTGGTTTCTGCATATTCTTCTGCTCCGTCACCGGATAAATACGCTGCGACGCCGGACAACAGGCCGGCAAATAAAGTGATGAGGACAAATAATTTTAACTGGACCCATTTCAAACTGAATAGTAATAAGAGTGTTGCGAACAGTAAAAGAGCGATCGGTGCATGAACGAGCAGGGGATGAAGTGGTACGCCACCTAACATAAGATAACCTCCTTGATAAGTAATAAGAACATACTGTTACTTTAACCGGGTTATCTGACAGTTAGCTGACGGTCATTAAGAAAGTGGAAAAAGAATCGTGAAGCGTGTTCCGGTTTCGGGTGTGGATTCAACCAAGATAGCGGCTTGATGTGTATCGGCAATCGATTTGGCGATGGCGAGCCCGAGCCCGGTTCCGGTACCATGGCGAGAGTGGTCACCGCGGAAGAACCGTTCAAATATCTTATCGTGATTTTCCGATGGAATGCCGATTCCGTGATCAGCGATAGTTAATCGAACACCGGTTGACGTCTGTTGCAGTTGAACTTCAATATCAGCATCGCTGTAAGCAACGGCATTTTCTAAAAAAATCGTCAACAAACGGATTAATTGATTGGCATCTCCCTTGATCAACAGATGAGGTGTGACGGTCAAAGCCAATGTCCGATCGACCAACGTATGTTTAAACCGTTCAGAAGTCTGCGTGACGAGTGTGCTTAAATCGACCGGGCTCATGGATCCGGGTTGACCGGACATTTCTTTTTGACACTATCGGTGTTAGCCGGTCTACTCGGTTCATTCCCGGCATTGAGAAAACAAAAGACACGTCTGCATAATATTCACCTGTACAGTGGCTGGGCCGGATTATTGGCGATTGTGCTTCATGCGACGCTGATCGTCGTCGATACGTATGCTCCTCTGAGTTTACTTGAAATTCTGATTCCGGGAACGGCATCCTATGAGCCGCTTTGGAATGCCTTTGGAACGATCAGTCTGTACCTGTTTGGTTTTGTCTTGGTTACTTCTGATTTCTTGAAAGAGGCGCTCGGAAAAACATTATGGAAATTAACGCACTGGCTTGTCCTGCCGGCCTGGCTCTTGATGACGCTTCACGGGATATTCATCGGGACGGATACAGGAACACTTTTCACGACCATTTGGTATGCCTGTTCGACACTGACATTGTTTACACTGATTTTGTACCGGATGCAGGTCCGTCCGAAAACAGCAACACCTAAAAAGCAAGCGTCCTCACTAGTGAAATGAGGACGCTCGTTTTTTAGCGTTGTCTTAACCACGTGGTCCAAGCCTGAAAGGCATCTTCCCGATTGTCGATATAGTTGTGATCACTATCGACAATGATTTGTTCAAAGGCGCTGGCATCCTGAAGCAAGTCATGATGAAGTGATTTGATGGACGTCTCATCACGTTCCGACGTCACAAGTAAGGCGGAACGTGTTCCGAGTTGTTCTTTCAGTGACAGCAGGTTCCACGTCGCATGATGTCGTTTTAGTTCGTCGAGCAGTATGTCGCCGTCGGTATGCGACAGGAACTGGGCTCCGCGGCTCAAGACGCCTTGTAACGCCTCTTCATGTTCCGGATAATCGAGTACCAGTTGACCGATCAAACCGAAGTTGAATGGAGAGATACCGATGTAATGCGCAATGTCCGGAACATCGACGAACGCATGAAGTCCGGCAAAGCCGCCCATACTGTGGCCGACGATTGAAATCTGATCTACTGAGATATCGTGTGCTTGCGTAAAGGCGGGAGAAATGACATGTTGCATGATGGCAGTCGCATCTTCAAGGACATGTTGGAAACGGAATGCTCCCGGACTGCCAATCGTTCCGCGGTAAGACGTCACAAGGACGTGAAAGCCAAGGTTTTGTAATTGAACCGCCCAGTCCATGTTCAATTGTTTCCCGGGGAATCCATGAAACAGGACGATGAGTGGGGCAGGAGCAGCGAGCGCAGGAGAGTAGAGACGGCAAAATAACGACTCGTCCCCGCCGCTCGGAAGTTCGAGTAATGATAAGTTGGCTTTTTTAGTGATGGTTTCCATGACATCCACTCCTTCAGAAAAAGTTGCATCTGCCATTTAGTTTGATACAAATCGCTGAACAAGGCAATGATTAAGTCTATGAATTAAATGGAAGCACAAAAAAAGACGGAACGCAGGACTCGATCTAAAATCGAGTCCCGGCCTTCCGTCAGATGGTGTTTACCTTTAGAACACTTTTGTCGTCCACGATTCACAATTCCATAAATCCGTTGCGACGGCTTCGTAAAATTCAGGTTCGTGTGAAATCAACAGAACCGTTCCTTTATACTCCTGAAGAGCCCGTTTGAGTTCTTCTTTTGCTTCGACATCCAAGTGGTTGGTGGGCTCATCGAGAACAAGAATGTTGGATTCTGTGTTCATCAATTTACAAAGGCGGACCTTCGCTTTTTCCCCACCACTGAGGACTTCGATTTTCGATTCGATGTGTTTCGTCATCAGACCGCATTTCGCGAGCATAGCCCGGACCTGCTGCTGTGTCAGAGACGGGAATGTGCCCCAAATCTCTTCGATACACGTATTCGAATTTTTTTCCTTGATCTCCTGTTCGAAGTAGCCGATGTGAAGATTTTCTCCACGTTCGACTGTACCGGAAACCGAAGGAATCTCACCAAGCAGACTTTTGAGTAACGTCGACTTCCCGATACCATTTGCCCCGTGTAACGCGATTTTTTGACCGCGCTCAATCATCAAGTCAAGCGGACGGGAAAGCGGCTCATCGTATCCGATGACAAGTCCTTTCGCTTCGAACATCAACTTACTTGGTGTCCGGGCTGTCTGGAAATGAAACTCAGGTTTCGGACGTTCCTGCGCGAGTTCGATGACATCCATCTTATCGAGTTTCTTCTGACGGGACATCGCCATGTTCCGTGTCGAGACACGGGCCTTATTTCGGGCGACGAAGTCTTTCAGCTCGGAAATTTCCTGCTGTTGACGTTTAAAGGCTGACTCATGTTGCTTCTTCTTCGCCTCATGGACAGTCAGGAAGTTGTCGTAATCACCGACGTAACGATTGAGTCCTTGGTTTTCCATATGGTAAATCAAGTTGATGACACTGTTCAAGAATGGAATATCGTGTGAAATCAAGATGAACGCATTTTCGTAATCATTGAGGTAACGTTTCAACCATTCGATATGTTGCACATCCAAGTAGTTGGTCGGCTCATCGAGTAACAGGATGTCTGGTTTTTCAAGCAACAGCTTCGCGAGCAGGATTTTTGTCCGCTGTCCGCCGCTTAGTTCCTGGACATCACGATCGAGACCGATCTCATCAAGACCTAGACCGCGTGCGATTTCTTCGACTTTCGCATCAATCGTATAAAAATCATTGTTCGTCAAGATGTCTTGTAAGACACCGACTTCTTCTAACATTTTTTCGAGTTCGTCTGGTTCGACTTCACCCATTTTTGTATACAGATCATTGATTTCCTGCTCGATGTCGAACAAGTATTGGAATGCTCCTTTTAAGGCATCACGAATCGTGAGTCCTTTGGAAAGAACAGCATGCTGATCCAGATAGCCGACACGAACGTGTTTCGCCCATTCGACTTTTCCTTCGTCTGGTTCGAGCTGTGAAGTAATGATGTTCATGAACGTCGATTTACCCTCACCGTTTGCTCCGACAAGACCGATGTGTTCCCCTTTTAACAGACGAAACGAGACATCTTCGAAAATCGCACGATCGCCAAAACCATGGCTTAAGTTTGATACCGTTAAAATACTCATAGTTACTCCCTTATTTCACGAATTCAATTAGACGCCTGTCCGTTTTTTCTGGTTGTTCGTTTTTTTCGTTTTTTGGCTTGTCATTTGTTTTGTTTCTGTTCCGCGCAAACCGGTCGGACGTTTTGTCTGTGATTGTTTTTTTGCTTTTAATTGTTCAATCATTGCTTCTTGAAGAGACAATTTTTTTGGTTGTTCGCTCATGTGTGTTCACCTCGATTAATTCGTTCTTATCCTCTAGTATGCCAAAAAAAACCTGTCTTGAAAACGAACTATACTTAATTCTTTCATTAAATGATTTCTTCGCCTAAATAAATCACGTAACAATTTCGGTCTAAATCGACTTCACAGCTGTCTCGTTCAAAGACGCCGTGATCGGGTACGCTCAATTTATCTTTAACTAAAAAGCGCATGGCCTGGATATGATTCGGGACGGTCACTGTCTTGATGACCGGATGTGAAGCACTTTCCTGGAAGCGTCGGAATTCGAGATGAATCTGGTGCGGCGGATAGACACGGTCCGCCGGATCACGGGGAGACGCTTCCACATGATCGACGATTAACTGATCGTATTCGCCGTCCATTTCATTGGAACGCAACTCATATAAGTGACCTTCGATGATATGAAATTCGCAAAGTTGATGCGCAATGATTTCCTCCGGTTCAATGGCAAAGCGGCTGTATTGATAAATTGATTTGAACTCATTTTGATCTTCGACATAATAGGCAAGTGACATTTGATTTCCTCCTCAAGTCTTCTTCGTTATTCTACTGGCATTAACAAAAAAAGTTCCGGAACGACTTAGAAACTTTTTTGGTGGAAAAAGCGTATACTTAGAATAACAAATTGTGATGAGAGGGGTATGCGATGTGAGTTGGATGAAGCAGGCAACACTTGCAGCTACGTTATTAATCGGAACGACGCTCAGTGGATGTGGATCGGACAATGCAAAAGCGGAACGTCCGGATGATCCGGATTGTGATGATTATGAATATGATAACGATGAAGGTGTTTGGTATTGTGATGATTCAAGCTCGACACACTCGGGGTTCTTTTACTGGGGAGGAAGTTACTTTGCTTCACGCGCCTTGATGCATAGTGCGATGCGAACGAAAGGGTACACACCCCGATCAAAGGACGTCAAAAGTTATAATGCCAAGACAAAAGGATTTGGGACGGGGTCATCGTCCGGCTTCTTCGGCGGATGAGGACACGACAGGAATTGTACGGGGATATCGACGCTTTTTGGGATGTGCTGGATGGGGAAATTTACGCTTTGGCGGAAGTGATGCCCGTTTCGAACGAGACGATTCAGGCATTGCGGACAGCGGCACGAGAAGCGTATACCATCTTTGAAAAAGTGATTCCGATTCTTTGGACGATGGATGACGACGGATTAATTGAACTTGGTTTTCCAAAGGATGCTTTACCGTTTTTACGGTTACAGACGATGCGTCCTTTATCAGTCATCAGCCGCTTCGATTTCATTGTCACAAATCATCGGATTTCGATCATGGAATGGAATGCGGATACGCCGACATTCATTAAGGAGTCCTTTGAAGTCAATGATCGGATTGCGCGAAAAGTGGGTTTTCGATCAATTAATGACGGACAAGCGAAACAGTTGGCGGACAGCGTTGATCGTGCGGTGAAGGCGGCAAGCCACAGGATTCGTCACGAACAGCCGCACGTCGTCTTCACGTCACACGGAGACAACATCGAAGACCGGTGGACGACAGAGTATCTGCAACAATTTGTTGCCGGTGCTACATACTGTCCTCTTGACGAACTTGAGATACGGGCAGAAGATGGGTTGTATGACCAACAGGGACGGCGAATCGATATTCTGTACCGGCAGACGTTTCCGATTGAGATGGCTTTACTCGACCGTGATGAAGACGGAACAGAGCTGGGACATTTGTTGCTGCAGCTCGTCGAGATGGGATTGCTTGAAATCATCAATCCACCGTCGGCTTTTCTGATGCAGGCAAAATCGGTCTTGGCCTTGATTTGGCTCTTGCATGAAACAGACCATCCTTATTTGACCGGGCGTGATCATGAGATTATTGCTCAGTATTTCTTACCGACCTATTTGAGTCCGGAGCCGTTTTTACGTCAAAATCAGGCATTTGTCGAAAAACCAATCTTTGGACGGGAAGGGGATACGGTTACTGTCCGTCAAGGGGACGGGAATGTCCTGTTCAGCAACGAACAACGTTCATTCAGCGATCAGTCTGCCGTGTATCAACGTTATCAGGAATTACCGATATGGTCATTAGAAGATGAAACAGAAGTCGCATATATGTTTGGTGTATTTGTGCTTGGCGGGCGACCGAGTGCTGTCGGGGTGCGGGCAGGTGAACGGATTACGGGGAATCGATCTTATTTCTTACCGATCGGACAACGTGAAAATCAAGAGGAGGATGGATGATGAAAGCAGCTATTTTAGGAGCGACTGGTTTAGTGGGGCAAGAACTGGTCGATCAACTATTGGCGCATGATGAATATCAGGAAGTACATGTTCTTGTACGTCGTCCGATGAATCGATTTCATCAAAAACTCGAAGAATGGGTGATTGATTTTGATCATGTGACGGAAATCGAATTACCGGAAGTCGACCACGTTTACTGTGCGCTGGGGACAACGATCAAACAGGCTGGGTCGCAAGAAGCGTTTCGTCTCGTGGATTATACATATCCAATTGAAGTGGGACGGGAATTGCTTGATCTAGGGGCTACTCGATTTGCTCTGATTTCGGCACTCGGCGCCCATCCGAATGCGAAAACATTTTATAACCGTGTCAAAGGGGACGCGGAAAATGGATTACGCGTACTCGGTTACGATGCCTTACTTATTTTCCGCCCTTCGTTATTGTTAGGCGAGCGGGATGAATTCCGTTTTGGCGAACAGGCGGCGGCCCGGGTATCCACTGTGTTACGTCCATTGTTGCGGCGCAGCCCGTACGCACCGATTGAAGCGGCGAAGGTCGCGCAGGCGATGATTCATCATACGCTGCATGAACCACCAGGAGTAACGATTGTTGAATCAAAAGAGATGCAGACTTGAGTGAGCGGATTTTTCGTATCACTCTTTTTTGTGTACCGAAATTAATATTTGACTCCTCAAATGATTTACGGTTGAATGATATAGTGCTGTCTCACAAACAAAAAAAGAAGTGAGACAATTCAGGCAAAACAGTGTATTTGCGTTCAATTCGTTCGTTCATGCTTATCGTTTGGGGAAAGCGGGAAAAAGATTGGACAATGTGCACATATCGAAGGTAGACGAAAGGAGCCGTTCATATGGCAGAGTTTGATCGCGATCAGGTCTACAAGACTGTTCCGCAAAAAGGATTCTTCGGAAATCCAAAAGGACTGTTCACGTTATTCTTTACTGAGTTTTGGGAGCGCTTCTCCTACTACGGGATGCGTGCCATCCTTATCTATTATATGTACTACTCTGTAAAAGATGGTGGTCTTGGAATCGACGAAAAAATGGCGTCTTCCATCATGGCGATCTACGGATCATTAGTTTATATGTCCGGTGTCATCGGCGGATGGATAGCCGACCGTTTATTAGGAACATCACGGACTGTATTTTACGGCGGTGTATTGATTATGACTGGACATATCGTTCTGTCCTTACCGGCAGGCGCTACAGCACTGTTCTTCTCAATGGGTTTGATTGTAATTGGGACAGGGTTATTGAAACCAAACGTTTCAAATATTGTAGGTGATCTGTACAGCAAAACGGATAGCCGACGTGATGCTGGTTTTAGTATTTTTTATACAGGAATCAATGCAGGTGCATTCTTATCTCCGATTATCGTAGATGGAGTGCGTTTGCAGGCAGGTTTCCATGCCGGTTTTGCTGTTGCGGCAGTAGGTATGTTTTTAGGACTGATTGTCTTTGTATTGACAAAGAAAAAAAATCTCGGACAAGCTGGTCAATACGTATTAAATCCGATGTCAAAAGAAGAAAGAGTACACTTTTATAAAGTAGTTTCTTTCGCTTTGATTGGTATTGTGGTTCTTGGCTGGATTGCTTCAACAATCGGTTGGTTGACGATTAATACGTTTTCGTTTGTTGTGACGATTCTTGGAGTCATCATTCCAGTCTTTTACTTCTATTTTATGTTGCGTAGTCCTAAAATTAATTCTGATGAAAAATCAAGATTGTATGCATACATTCCATTATTTTTGGCAGCTGTTATTTTTTGGGCCATTCAAGAACAGGGAACATATGTATTATCTAAATTTGCCGATCAACGTACGGAGTTAAGTTTCCTCGGATATGAATTTAGCCCGGCACTTTTCCAATCCGTCAATCCGCTGTTTATTATTGCACTAGCACCAGTCTTTGCAAGTATCTGGATTAAGCTTGGGGATCGCCAGCCGACAACACTTCAAAAGTTTTCGTTTGGTTTAGTATTTGCCGGCTTATCCTTCATCGTCATGATGATTCCAGGTCTATTGTTCGGAACAGAAGGGTTGGTCAGTCCGCTTTGGTTAGTATTTAGTTTTCTGCTAGTTGTGATCGGTGAACTTCTTCTTTCTCCAGTCGGTTTATCGGCGACGACAAAACTGGCTCCATCTGCATTTTCGGCACAGACGATGAGTCTATGGTTTATGACAAATGCTACAGGACAAGCCGTTAATGCTCAAATCGTTAAGTTTTATGATCGTGATACGGAAGTCATGTATTTTGGTATCACAGGCTTAGTTGCAGTGTTCTTCGGATTGCTACTGCTTGTTTTTTCGAAAAAACTCCAAGTTCTCATGAAAGGAATCCGTTGATTTTATACTGATGAGGTATGGAAAATGGTCTGTTTCAATGCTTCTGGTATTGTGAGACTCAATCGAATAAAAAAAGGTACTGTACAACGTCTACTATGACAGACAGTTAAAACAATCAAACTGTCTGCTATAGTAATGATTTTTATTTTTCGTGATGAATATTTTACTTCGAAAATAGATCAAAAAAACTCCATATTCGTACGAGGGTACTGAAAAACTTTAAAAGAAAAAAAGGCGATTGACCCGACTAACTCGGAAATCAATCGTCTTTTCTCTTGATCACGCTCAAAGAGCACGAGGTTTTTCAGTGCTCTCTATTCGTACTGGAGTTGTTTTATAGGATTTCTGTGTAAGCTGTTATTTAGTAATACTGATCTTACCTTCTACATTATATTTTTTTTTGATTTTAATTGTTTTTGTTTTTCCCGTCTTACTACGATGACCATCTGTAGTAAACCATTGATTGTATTTTTGTGTATAGTTCTTGTACACAATACGAGTCTTAAAAGTGCCTTTTTTCCCTTTTGGAATGTATTTTTCAGAATTCACCGTTATAGTTTTATCTTTACCGAAGAATCCTTCTAAAGATCCCTTAATAGAACCCCTTGAAATTTCACCTGCCCCAGTAACACTCCAATTGGTTTTTACTTTCTCGGATACAATCATTTTCTGTGGACCGTGCATTGTCTTAGATTCGACTTCCCATGCACCGTAACTTTTTGATTTGTAAACAGGGGATGCCGCAGGAGCATAATAGAAATATGTACCTTCATTTCCACTTAATGCCTGAGTATATTTAGGTCCTACAAGTACAAGAGAAGTCGATAAAAGTATGGTAGCGCTTAAAATCTTTGTGATTTTTTTCATCTTAAACCTCCAAATGCTTATTTTTAACTGTTTTAATATAACATTTAAGGTTTTTTTTGCAATTCAATCATTTGTGCGAATATGACGTAAAGATTCTGCGAGCAGGGCGACGAGTGTTCCGAGTACGAGACCATTCGACATCAATGTCGTGACGAGTGGAGGTAAATCCGAAGTGGCGCCTTTCGGAAGAAGCAGGGCACCGATTCCGACTAGAACCGGTAAGCCGACCGTAATCATGGCGGTCTGGCGATTCAATTCCCGCGAAGCTTCCGTGACCCCGATAATCGCCATTCCGGCAACGATTGGAGCAACCATTGCGTATCCGACAGCGACCGGAATCTTTGCAATCAGTCCGACGAACGGAGTGACGACGCTGAGGAACAGACAAATGGCATTGGCAATCGCAAAGGCCTTCCGATCCGTATTATCGGTTGAAGCGATGAAACCGGCTGTCCCGGAAATCGCAACGGGACCGACCGTTCCGAACATTCCCGCGAAAATTTGCCCGATTCCGGCTGTGACGCCGGCTGTCGCGACTTGTCCCTTCACTTGCTCACCACGTTTTGCACTGATGATTCGTTCAATGACTTTGATGTTCGCCAAGACGTTTGTCATCAGCAACAATGAGATGATCAGTGCTGTCGGGAGTAAGCTCCAGTCGAGTTGAATACCACCGAACGGCATCAAATCAGGGAACGTAAAGAACGGACCGTCGAACGTCGGCATTTCGGCACGACCAATCAAAGCAAACATGCTCCAACCAACGAGCAGGGTGATCAATAACGCATACTGACGCAACCGATCGCTACGTTCTAAATAAAGTGAGATGATGACGGTTAAGACAGAAATGACGGCAGGAAGCACCTGAATCTTTCCGTCTTCGATATTGAGCAATCCTTTCATGACCGAACCGGATAATTGAGCCGATAACAGTAACATATAAACACCGATGACTTGTGGTGTGAACAGAGGAACGAGTCGACGAAGCACACCGGTCAGGGTGAGAATGATACAGATGATCCCGCTTAAGATGAGAAGAAAACCTAACGACTGTAACGTGTTGGAGTAACTGCCGTACAAGGTGATTCCGATGGAAGAATAAAGCGCGAATACTCCCCACCAAATACCGGCAGGGCCTTCCATGATCGGCAGACGGTGGCCGAATAACACTTGAATGAGACTTAAAATCGCAAAAACGAATAAACAACGTGAGAGGAAAGCGAGGGTATCTGCACTTGATAGTTCAAATGAGGCAGCAATCGCGAGTGGCGGGGCAATGTTAGTACAAATAATAAACAAAAACCACTGAATCGTGGAGACAACAGTACGTGGCAAAACAAATGATTCCCCTTTCGAATAACGGATGCTTTTTTAATCTTAAACCAAATATTGAAAAAGAGATAGATACGCTTACATTAACTGAAAATTCAAAACACTGCTTTCATATGTGATTTTGCACATTATATTGGGTATCATAAAAGAGGAGGGATGAATATGAAAAGATGGTTAAAACGAATCAGCATCAGTCTACTGATTCTGGTAGGGATCTTAGTTGCAGCATTCATGATTTGGGCTCAATTTGATTACAATCCAACAAAAGAAGCAAAACAGTATTTCGGTGAACCGGTCGGACAAGGTTATCAGTTCGGAGACGACACGAGTGAAACGGGCTTCATTTTTTATCAAGGGGCCAAAGTGGATCCCGCTGCATACAGCTATTTCGGTCACCGATTGGCACAAGAAGGATATTATGTCGCCCTGCCGAAACTGCCGTTTAATATTGCGCTGCTGGACTCTAAAAAGGGATTATCGATCATCGAAGAGCATCCAAAAATCAAGCAGTGGTATTTGATTGGTCATTCGTTAGGCGGAAGCGCCGCTTCAACGATTTTGGAAGACAGTCCGAAAATCAAAGGCATGATTTTTTTAGCTTCTTATCCGATTGATGTAATCGATACTCCGTCGCTAACCGTCTACGGTGGAAGGGACGGGGTTTTACCGGTCGAGGATATTGAGGACAGTAAACAGGATGTCCGTTCTGATGCAGTGTTTCATCTGATCCAGGATGGAAACCATGCCAACTTCGGGATGTACGGCAAACAAAAAGGGGACAATGACAGTCCGTTGACGCCAAAAGAACAACAGGATGAAACGTTGAAGGTGATCCGGGAATTCTTATCTGCACAGTAAAAAAGACCCGCTCTTCTGTCTGATTGGACAGGGGAGCGGGTTTGATGTCTTCTCATATATGTTACGTCAACCGTCGTGAAACCTCGTCAAGCGTTGGCAAAGCAACCATCGCGCCTTTGACCGAAGCGGCTAAACCTCCGGAAATCGCAGCAAAGCGGCCGATATCCTGTAATTCGTTTTCATCCCAGTCAAACGAAAACGAGCGGATGGCACATTGATGGAGGAGACCGGACATGAACGCGTCACCTGCTCCCGTCGTATCAATCGCATCGACAGAAATCGCTTGAATCTCTGCCATCGAGCGGTCGGTATAAATCAGAGAACCTTCCGCGCCACGCGTTACAGCCAGTAACCGAATCGGATATTCTGCGAGTAGTTCGGCAGCCCCTTCATCCAAATTCGTCTGGCCGGTTAAAAAGGTCAGTTCTTCCTCCGCCAGTTTCACGATTTGAGCATCCGGTAAGACGGACCGAATCGTGGAACGGGCAGCATCTAAATCAGACCATAACGATTCACGTAAATTCGGGTCGTAAGAGATCGTGACATTATTGGCTTTCGCCACTTCAATCGCCCGCCGTGTCGCTTCGACCGCATCTCCGGAAATCAAGGAGATTGATCCGATATGCAAGAGGTCCGCCTCGGCGAGTGAATCCGGAATGTCTTTTTCATGAAAACTCATGTCCGCACGATAACTGTTGATGAACTCGAATGACCGGTCACCGTCGGCTGCATTCGTAACGAGGACAAGGCCGGTCTTATGTGTCGGATCAAAAACAAGATGATCTGTCTTAACACCGTAATGATGAAGTGTATCCTTTAAAAAGTGTCCCATCGAATCGTCACCGACGGAACCAAGGAAATAACTGTCGGCGCCGAGCCGTGCTAATCCAACGGCGACATTGGCCGGTGCACCACCCGGATTTTTTTGGAATGTTACATTATCGGCATCGAGCGGTATTAAATCGATCAATGCTTCACCAAGACTATAAATTTTCATAGGAGGTACCCCTTTCAAAATCTGGCCGAATCCGTTCCACGTGAAGAGCCATATAGCCGACTTCGGATTGCGGCACAGTCGTCTGTAATTCTTGTTCCAACCAGGACGCTATGTTTTCCGCACAACGGAAAGCGTCCGTATAACGGGTTTGAACAGCGGATAAGATGACGTCATCCATGTCATGTAACGTTTGCCCTTGTTCGATCCGGGCTAAGACGAGTTTCATATGGGTGAAGAACCGGTAATAGGTCATCGAGGTCGTTTCAATCGTTTGACCGAAAAAGGCTTCGATTTGTTCACGCAACTCATTTAATAACGTAGCCGTCTGGAGGGCGGTTGCCATATTAGGATGTCGTTGTCGTGCATTATACAAGTGAAGGGCGATGTTCGCAGCTTCTTCTTTCGGTAATGAAACGGCTAACTGTTGTTCAATATGGGCGACTGCCCATTCTCCAATCTGATATTCCGCTGTATACAGTAACCGGATTTCTTCCGCCAAGCGATTATGGACGACCAGTTGTTCACGGGCAAGCCGGACGGCGTGGGCGAGGTGATCGGTCAGACTGACATGAATGTAGTCATGAAAAGGTGTTTTCAGTTCGCCTTCTGCATAAGAAATGATCTGTTCCGACAAATCGATGATATCCAGTGGAGTCGTCGTCAGGATTTCCTTGAACTGTTCGGCATTTTCAAAAGACGGGATGAACATTTTTTCGATTTTCGTCGGATCAACAGGATCCTTCTTTTTTTTACCAAAAGCAATGCCGGGTCCCATGATGATCCGTTCCTGATCTTGTTCTTTTGTGACGATGGCGTTATTGTTGAGTACTTTATGAATGATCAGTCTGACTACCTCCTTTCTACTTCCATTATACGGGTTATCGGCAATCTAGGAAAACTGACAAATGCGACCCGAAGAGGATTCTCAAGGGGTCGCATCGTTTAATTAAGCAGCCAAATCCGTCTGTTTTTGTTTTCGTGCATCGAGACGCATCAAGATGACGGTAGCGACGAAGGCCGTTGCGACAGCAATTGCGAAACCAACCAAATAGTTGATCAAGTTGGAGGCGCCGAGCGGAGCGACGATGGCAATCATCGGAATACCGGTTAATCCGTAAGCGTTCGCTGCGACTTGTGTCAAGACGACATATCCGCCGCCGATCGCGCCACCAATCGCACCACCGATAAACGGTTTACCGAGTCGAAGGTTGACCCCGTAGATGACAGGTTCCGTAATCCCGAGAAATGCGGAAAAAGCAGACGGGAGAGCGAGTGCTTTGAGTTTGACGTTTTTCGTCATGAAGTAAACGGCAAGTCCTGCTCCGCCTTGGGCGACGTTTGCCATAGACCAGATAGGAAGTAAGAAGTTTTTACCGATACTCTTATCGGCAAGTAATCCCGCTTCAATCGCATGGAAACTGTGGTGCATTCCTGTGATGACGATTGTCGAGTACAGACCACCGAATAAGAGACCGGCGACGACCGAGAACTGCTCATAGAAGAAGACAAGAACAAACGAGATTCCCTTACCGAGCAACGTGCCGATTGGACCGATGACGATGAGTGCGAGGAAGCCTGTCACGAGAATCGTCACGAACGGTGTGACGAGGAGATCAAGTGTTTCTGGTGTCCGTTTACGGACTTCTTGTTCAATCTTAGCCATGACCCAAACTGTCAGAAGAACCGGGAAAACCGTTCCCTGATAGCCGATCAATTCAATGTTCATGCCGAGGAAATGCATCACTTCCGGTTCACTGTTTCCGAGTGTCCACGGATTTAATAACGATGGATGGGTCATGATTCCACCGATGACGGCACCGAGGTACGGATTCGCACCGAATTCACGGGCAGCCGAGAAACCGATCAGAATCGGTAAGATGATGAAAGCGGAAGACGAGAACATATCGAGCAACTGGACGATTGGCGAATCACCGCTGACCCAGCCGAATGCCTTGATCATTCCGAGCAGTCCCATTAACAGACCGGCAGCGACGATAGCTGGAATCAGCGGTACGAAGACGTTTGATAATGAGCGGGCAAGACGGGCAAACGGATTCAATTTTTGCGAAGCTGCTTTTTTGACATCAAGCTGTTCTTCTCCGTCCGGCCTTACACCAGCGAGTGGGGCGAATTCAGCGAAGACCTTGTTGACAGTACCTGTTCCGAAGATGATTTGATACTGACCTGAACTTGAGAATGCACCACTGACACCGTCCAAGTCTTCGAGAGCAGGCTGATTCACTTTGGATTCGTCATGCAGGACGAGGCGGAGCCGTGTTGCACAATGGGCGGCCGTAATGATGTTTTCCCGGCCTCCGACGAGTTCGAGGACATGTGCTGCAGTTTGTTTGTAATCCATCTTGAGTTCCTCCTTTAGGAAAGGCGTGCAGTTGCAACAAGCCACAAAAAAAGGCAAGACCGAACAGCATCTCCACGAACGAGATGCTGAATCGGTCTTGCCAGCCGTACTGTCACAATCCGCACTATTTGCTTGTTGCCCTCATCATAAGGAGAAAAGAAAGCGTTGTCAACCGTTAAATGGGTTCTTTTTGAATCGAGATATCGACTTCGACACCAAAGTGGTCAGAAACAACCGGTGCGAACACCCCGTCAAAGACGACTCCGACGCGATCGACGTCGATTTTTCGGTTCGATAAGACCAGGTCGAGACGTAATCCTTGTTGATTTTCTTCCCACCCGTCAATTTTGCCTTCGACCGTTTCAATACCAACAGTCTCTTGAGCCAACAAAAAGACGTCGTGGAGGCCGCGTTGTATCATATGGTCATAGCCGGCCTCACGTTCCAATGCATCATTGTTGAAGTCGCCTAAGAACATCGTCCATTCAAGAGGGTCCATTCGGGCAATCAAATGATCGAACTGTTCACTGAACGGCTCATCCGCATCTTCCCACCAACCGAGGTGACAGGAATTAAACGTGATTTGTGTCCCGTCGATATCGATGGTTGCCCGGACGATTTTGCGGGACTTCCAGTCCATCGTGTCCTGACTTCTGCTGACGTAATAACTGTCTGATTTTAAGATGGGGTGTTTCGTCAAAAGAGCGAGACCTTCCTCATACGCATCATATCCGATATGCGAGAAGTCCCAGACGAACGAATAGTCGAAACCTTGTTTCGCCAAGGCTTGTTGAATCAAGTAAACAAAATTATCTTCACGGATGTTGTCATAAAGGATCGGAGTATCCATCAATTGACTCACTTCCTGTAAAGCAATGACATCATAATCCTGTTGGATGATTTGTGTAACGATTTGATCGAGTTTATCGAGTTGATTGGTTTCCTGCCAAGAATGGCAATTGAGCGTAAGTAATCGCATCTGTTGATCCTCCTGTTTTTCAATAAAGAAAGGTGAAACTCAAGGAGAGCTTCACCTTTTCTTATTTACCCTAAATCATCTGGTTTATGCGCCGATTCGATCTTGGATATCTGATTTCAAGACATCCGCTTTAGGACCGTAAATAGCTTGCACGCCATTATTTTTTAGGATTAATCCAAGTGCACCATTGGATTTCCAATCAGATTCCGGTGCGACAAGACTTGGATCTTTGACCGTGACGCGCAGGCGTGTCATACAGGCATCGACTTCCTCGATGTTTGCTTGACCCCCTAATAATCCGATGATGCGTGAGGCTTGTGATTGATCGTTTGTTGCAGCCGCTTCGTTCGTAGCTTGAGTGTTATCTGAAACGACGACATCATCCAAGTAGTTTCCGTTACGGCCAGGTGTTGCATAGTTGAACTTTTTAATAACGAAACGGAATGTAAAGAAGTTCAAGAAGAAGAAGAACACACAGACACCGATGAAGCGGATCAAGTCACCGATCAGTCCCGCTTTTGCAATCAGCGGAATCCGTGTCAACAATTCAATCGCTCCGAACGCATGGATCCGGAGATGCATGACGTCAGCCAAAGCAAATGCAACACCTGTTAAGACAGCATAGACAACGTAAAGGACAGGTGCGATGAACATGAACATGAATTCGATCGGCTCCGTGACACCTGTTAAGAAAACGGCAAGACCGGCAGATAGGAAGACCGGTTTATAAGCTTTCTTTTTGTCTTCATCAACCGACATGTACATGGCAACAGCAACACCGATTAAAGAAGCCAGGGAAGTAACGACTTGTCCTTCTTTAAAACGTGCCGGGACGACACTGTTGATCAAATCGTTGTATCCTTGTGTGTTACCTGCTTGTTTTAAGTTAACGAGATCGGTAATCCAGGCGAGCCATAACGGATCTTGACCTGCGACCGTCGAACCTTGCGCTGCCCCCGTTAAAATTTTATACGTTCCACCGAGTTCCGTGTAGTTCATCGGAACCGTCAGCATGTGGTGAAGACCAAACGGTAAGAGCAGACGTTCCAGTGTTCCGTAAACGAATGGAGCAAGGATCGGTGCCGTATCGCGTGACGTCGCGATCCAGCGTCCGAAGTCATTCAATAATCCTTGGACGAATGGCCAAACGAGTGATAAAACAAACGCTGCAACGACGGATCCACCGATGACGACGAATGGAACGAATCGTTTACCGTTAAAGAATGCAAGTGCATCAGGCAACTTGCTGAAGTTATAAAATTTATTGAAGAGTACAGCTCCAAGGAAACCGGAAATGATTCCGACGAATACGCCCATGTTAAGCGCCGGAGCACCAAGGACAGAAGTGAAATAATCTTTTACAATTAAATCAGAACCAAGTAAAGACGTGACGGTTGCTTTTGGATCGGCAAGCATCGTCGAGTTGACACCGAAGATAGCACCGGTAACACGGTTGACTAAGATAAAGGCAAGTAAGGCAGCAAATGCTCCGCCGGCCCGTTCTTTTGCCCACGATCCACCGATCGCAACGGCGAACAAGACATGCAGGTTAGTAATGATGGCCCAACCTAAATCTTCAACAATTCTTGCAACCGTTTGCATAAACACGATGTCGCCACCGTACATTCCGATCAACTTCCCGATCGAGATCATGATTCCGGCAGCTGGCATGACTGCGATGACTACCATTAAAGCTTTTCCTAGCTTTTGCCAGAAATCAAATGAAATCTTGTTTTTCATGTGGTTTCACTCCTCTATGTATCTGTTATCTGTGTAATTAGTGCAAGAAATGTAAGCGATTAATGCAACCGCTTGCACCTAGAATTGTAAGCGATAACTTTTTAAAAAGCTAGTTCTTTTTTATGATTTTTTTGAAATTATATTTTAGAAAATGAATATTATGAATAGGAGAAGTGTTGAAAAATGAAAATCGGGAATAAGTTAACAGGAAAGAAAGCGGAGCGTCATGTGCTTAGAAAAAGGAGACGAAATCATGAGTGAATCGATCATTCCTCTCACGAACTATGGAGAACGAATTCGAATGTTACGGAACCGACAGGGCATGGAGCTCGAACAACTTGCGGAACTGACGGAAACGACACCTGAAATGATGAATCGGATTGAAAAAAGCCTGGCATATCCATCCTTTTCGATGATCGAACGGTTGGCAAAGGTGTTAGGTGTTCCGTACGAACATTTACTTCGGGATATCTGGTCGGCGCAAATGATTTTTCAACAAGAGGAAGATCAAAAAATCATTGATTTGCCTTCGAGTTAACGATAGAAAAAAAGGGCTGACTCAAAAGTCAGTCCTTACAAAGAAAAGGATGGCAGATTCTAATTCTGCCGCCCTTTTCTCGTTTAAACAGGAATCACTCGTTTCACGCAACTCCTACAGGAAAAAGCGCATTTTTGTGCTGTCAGAGACAAACAAGACCCGCTTTCCTGCCTGAATGAGGCAGGAAAACTGGCTTGTGTCTCGCCTGAGGAAAGGGCGTGAAAAGACGAGAGATTCCTTTTTGAGTCAGCCTCTTTTACTGTATTATCGATTATCGATGGTTTCGGGATATAAATCATGATTAAACAGACGGTGCTCTGCCATCTGTTCATATTTCGTACCCGGTTTACCGTAGTTGTAGTATGGATCAATTGAAATCCCGCCGCGTGGTGTGAATTTTCCCCATACTTCGAGGTAACGGGGTTCCATCAGTTTGACAAGATCCTTCCCGATAACGTTGATGCAGTTTTCATGGAAGTCACCATGATTACGGAAGCTGAACAGATAAAGTTTTAGTGATTTTGATTCGACCAGCTTCTCGTCCGGGATGTAAGAGATGTAGATGGTCGCAAAATCCGGTTGATTCGTAATCGGACAAAGGCTCGTAAATTCAGGTGCATTGAATTTTACGAAGTAATCATTTTCCGGGTGACGGTTCGGGAAGGCTTCAAGCACTTCCGGTTGATATTCAAAAATATACGGGACAGACTTTTGACCAAGTAAGGACAAATCGTTTAAATCTTCTGGACGCATAATTAATCTCCTTAAACGCCGCGATCGTTTGCGAAAACGAGGGCATGTAGTTGTGGAAGAACCCGTGCATGATTAAATCGTTCGTCAGTTGCGACGCGTTCCCATAAAGTTTTTAAGCCGGATAACATCCGCGGTGCAATCGTACCTTCTTCCGCAGGATCAGGATTACCGAGTGACAGATATAAGGTTTTTAAGGCGTAGCGTTCTGAAATGGCAGCAGCAAAGTCAAGATCCGCCTCATCAAAGATGACGATTTTAACGGCGCGTTGCTGTTCAGGCAATCGTTTGAAAAAGACATCAAGGCGGTCATAATCAACGGTCATGCCACTCGACGGCGGTTTCGGACTGATCGTGACGTCTTCGATATCGAGCACCCAGTTTTGCCAGTAAGAACCTTGTGTTTCGACCGACATCGTGATGCCACGGCTCTTCAGTGCGTCGACGAGTGTCCCGATCGATGCGTGTAACAAAGGGTTACCGCCGGAAATCGTGACATGACCATACGAACCGAGGGCATCGAGTTGCGTCAGGATTTCTTCTGCTGTCAGCAAATCCGGTTTTTCCGATCCGTCCCAAGTGAAGGCCGAGTCACACCAGGCACAGGAATAATCACAGCCACCCGTCCGGACGAACATCGTTTTTTGACCGATCGAACGTCCTTCACCTTGAAAGGTTGGACCAAAGATTTCAAGAACAGGAATCTTCGGTATTTTCTTCAGTTGACTCATGACTCGAGCATCCATTCCCGGCGGACTTCTGCAAAAGCAGTCGGTGTTTCATACAGTTTAACGAACTCGACACGCAGACCGCGTTCATCCGGCAGATGTTTACCGAGTGTTTCAAAAATCCAGGCCGACATGTTTTCAGCCGTTGTATTCATGTAAGGAAGCGACTCATTCAAGTAACGGTGATCGAGTAACGGTTCGAGATGCTCTTTGAAAATTTTCTTCAAATCACCAAAGTCTAGTGTCATACCGCGGTGATCAAGGAATCCGCTGATGCCGAGATCCACGTGATACGTATGGCCGTGCAGGGCGCGGCACTTGCCATCATAGTCATACAGGTGATGGGCTGCGTCAAACGTCAATTTTTTGACGATCATGACACGTGATTTTGTATAAATAAGCGAGTCGCCTGTCGGGCGCTCGACTGTTTCGGGTGCTTCATAGTTGAATTTCATGCGTGTTGGACCTCCTCGATGTAGGCATCTAAGCCTTTTTTCCGTAATTCACAAGCAGGGCAATCGCCACAGCCGTCTCCAATGATTCCGTTGTAACACGTTAATGTCCGTTCGCGGACAAATTCAAACGCGCCGAGCGAATCAGCTAATGCCCATGTCTCTTTTTTGTCGAGCCACATGAGCGGAGTATGAATCACGAATGGATAGTCCATCGCGAGGTTAAGCGTCACATTCAGTGACTTGATGAAGGAATCACGGCAATCGGGATAACCGGAAAAGTCTGTTTCGCATACACCGGTAATGATATGGCGGATGCCACGTCCTTTAGCGAGGACGGCTGCGAAGGACAGAAACAGGTGATTTCGGCCATCTACAAAGGTAGAAGGAAGCCCGTCTTCGTTTGTCGTGATCGATTGTGAGTGGTCAGTCAGAGAATTGCTTGTCAATTGACTGAGGAGTGAGAGATCGAGCTCGTGATGTTTCACACCGAGTTCAGATGCGATTTCGCGAGCGACATCGAGTTCTGCGGCATGACGTTGCCCGTAGTTGAAGGTAACGACTTCAACTTCTGAATAGTCGGCAAGTGCCTGAAACAGGCAGGTCGTCGAATCTTGACCGCCACTGAAGACGACAAGAGCACGTTCATTTTTCATTGGATACACTTCCATTCCTAGTTTTTGTGACGGAGGAGGTTACGAACTCCGGAGACACAGTCTCAACTATTCACACTAGCAGAAGGTGACTCAAAAGTCGACTGACAATCGAGGATTTTGTAAGACAAAAAAAACACCCTTGAACGAAAGGACGTCCAGGGGTGCGGAAATTATAACGGATAGTGGTAATAGCGTTCTTTGACGAGCAAATCACGGATGTTCGAGTCTTCTGAGATGACTTTCATCAAGCCGCCTGTTTGTGATGCATGCGCTTGAAGGGCAGCGATTTTTTGATCGGTATAGGCACTGACATCATGGATGAACGTTCCTTCACCGAGTTCGTCACGTGTATTGTTAGCGAAGGCAACCGCTAAAAATTCAGGACGCTGACTTTCGTCAATCGCACGAAGTGCCCGGACGACGGCACGTGCTGTCGCTTCGTGATCCGGATGGACAGCATATCCCGGATAAAACGAAATGACCCGTGTCGGTTGCGTTTTCGTAATCAATTGTCCGATTCGTTCAGCAAGCATCACT
Organism: Exiguobacterium sp. GL_137; assembly: GCF_057834585.1. Classification (NCBI taxonomy): domain Bacteria; kingdom Bacillati; phylum Bacillota; class Bacilli; order Caryophanales; genus Exiguobacterium; species Exiguobacterium sp. GL_137. The sequence goes on along the minus strand of NZ_CM174406.1, from coordinate 2,883,462 downwards.
TCGTCTTCGAATTCGACCGTTTTGTCGCGGAGTCCCCACATTTGTAAATCGGAAATCTTCATTTTTTCAGATGCGGCAATCAGTTCGTGTTTGCGGATCGTCGCGAGCTGTTCGCGGTTCGTAAAGACAGGACGCCCCATGTTGCGTCCCATTTCACCGAGTGTCAGGCAGGCATATGTGACGGGTCCACGGTTCTCTGCATGTTCGATAATCGTTCCAGCCGAGCTGAACGCTTCATCATCCGGGTGAGGGAAGATGACGAGGAGATGATCTTGTTCATTGTAAGCCATTATTCTACCTCCTCTGCGCCTTGCGCGAATGGAGTCGGACTGAGTTCGAAGGCAATCGCAAGGCGTCCTTCCATGTCGTGTCCGGCAATCAACAGTTGATCGCCTGCAAATTCATAATCCGTTAAGCCTTCACCGTACAACCAGCCGTGGGAGAGTTTCAGTCCGATCCGGTACGGACCGTTTCCGGTGATCAGACCACGTTCGTACGTAATCTCGGCGTTGCGGAAAAACATGCCGGCACTGTGGAACGTCGGATCCTGGTGGGTCGCGTACGCCCCGTTCGTCGTTTCGACGTGGACATAAAGTGGTGTATTGGCATGCTTGTCGATATAGTCTTGTACAGCGGTTAAATCAAGTGCTTGCATGATGAATCCCCTTTCCTATACAGAAAGAAGTCCGCGATCAGTGCGCGGACTTCTTGAGCGATTAAGACGTTACTGTTCGGTGAGCAGCATGGTCAGTCGGGCCGACATATTCATTCAGGCGGAATGAATGACGAATCGCAGAAGTGATAAACGATTTCGCTGTACGGACCGCTTGCTCCACAGAAGCTCCTTTTGCGAGTTCAGCTGTAATTGCAGCAGAGTAGGTGCATCCTGCTCCGTGCGTATACGGTGTCTCAATACGCTCGTCCTCAATTAGGATAAACTCTTTTCCGTCATAAAGCACGTCAACTGCTCGTGGGTGGTCAATCTTACTGCCACCTTTGACAAGAACGTATTGCGCGCCTTTTTCATGGATCCGTGCAGCTGCGAGCTTCATTTCATCGATGGTCGAAGGTGTTTTTCCAAGACCGGACAATTGACCTGCTTCAAAAACATTAGGGGTCACGACCGTTGCGAGCGGTGTCAAGACATCGCGTAAAGCATTCGCGGTATCGGGATTCAGAACTTCATCTTCACCTTTACACACCATGACCGGATCGATGACGACGTTTTTGACACCAGATGACTTGATTTTTTCAGCAACGACTTCAATGATTTCGACAGTCGGGAGCATACCCGTCTTCATCGCATCTACACCAATTCCTCCAAGGACCGTATGGATTTGTGTCCGGACGAGTTCGGCATCGATTGGGTAAACCGCATGGTGCCAAGAATGATCGGGATCTTGAGCGACGATGACCGTCAGTGCGTTCATCCCGTAGACTTCAAGTTCCTGGAACGTCTTCAAATCAGCTTGAATACCAGCACCGCCACTCGTGTCAGAGCCGGCAATCGTTAACGCTTTACGTTTTGTCATGTGGAATTCCTCCTAAATAAAATAAGCATATCTTCTTGCCATCAATCATAGCGAATTCTAGTCCAAGCGACAACTGCAGGGGCTCAATTGAGACAGAAAATCCCCACCTAGCTGACTAGATGGGGAATAAGATCATTTAATGAATAGGAAATCTAAGATGTAGTAGATGAGCGCCGCCACGGCCATTGAAATCGGCAATGTGATGACCCATGTAATCAACATCCGTTGTGCTGTTCCCCATTTAACACCTTTTTTCCGGTGTGATGTACCTACACCGAGAATGGCAGAAGAAATAACGTGTGTCGTTGAAACCGGTAAGTGAATGGCTGTCGCACCAAAGATGATGGCAGCAGACGTCAAGTCAGCCGCAACCCCGTTGACCGGACGGATTTTCATGATCTGTCCACCAACGGTCTTGATGATCCGCCATCCACCGACGGATGTACCTAGACCCATTGCGACCGCACACGATAGTTTAACCCAAAGTGCGACTTCGTGATCGGTTTGGAAACCGGAAGAGATGAGGGCAAGCGTGATGATACCCATCGCTTTTTGTGCATCATTCGTTCCGTGTGTATACGATTGAAGTGCGGCTGTTGCAATTTGCATATGACGGAAACGACGATTCGTCTTCGCCAAGTTTCCTTTTTTGAAAACTACTTTAAAGATTCCATAGACGATAAATCCAAGCGTGAAGGCAAGAATCGGTGAAATGATCAGTGCCTGAACGATTTTTAGAATCCCTTTAGCTTCAATTCCGCCAAAGCCGACAGATGCGATAGCAGCACCGGCGATTGAACCGATCAGCGTGTGCGAAGAACTCGACGGAATACCGAAGTACCACGTTAAGAGGTTCCAAGCGATAGCAGAGAGTAAAGCAGCGATGACGACATAACTTCCGTGCTCAAGCGTCGACGGATCGACGATATCGCTGGAAATTGTTTTAGCAACGCCAGTAAACGTGATTGCACCTAAAAAATTCATCGTCGCGGCAAGAATGATGGCGTGACGTGGTTTCAAAGCACGAGTCGACACCGAAGTCGCAATCGAGTTCGCTGTATCGTGGAAACCATTAATGAAGTCGAAGCTAAGTGCGAGAATGACGATTATGGCGGTGATGATAAAAAGACTATCCATCTCGTTAGCTCCTCACTTATGCGTTTTTCATGATGATCGTTTCAATGACGTTTGCTGCATCTTGGCAGTAATCGGCAATTGATTCGAGCGATTCATAAATTTCTTTGTATTGAATGATTTTGATTGGATCTGTTTCTGTTGCGAACAATGCTTTGATTGATTTACGACGCAAGTTATCGCAGATGGTTTCCTGCTCTTTCACTTTGATGACGTGTTCACGCATCGGTTGGAGTTTACGTGCTACTAACAAATCCATTGATAAAGCGAGCTCATTGACGGCAATGTGGATTTCATCCACGAAACGAATCATATGCTCGTCTGCTTGTACGATATTGTAAATTTCGAAGATAGCTGAACACTCTTCAAAACCATCGAGGACATCGTCAAGTGAATTAGCAAGTGCTAATAAATCTTCACGGTCGATTGGTGTGATGAACGCGTTGTTTAAATCGATGATCAATTGATGCATCAAATCATCACCAGCTGTTTCAAAATCTTTTACTTTATGGGCGAATTCTTTGACATCGGCAATACCATTGATTTTAAAGTCGACGAAAAATTGTGACGTTTGTTGCAGGTGTCCTGCAATCTCAGATAATTTAACCGCGAATGGATCTTGTTTTTTACTGAACATTTCTTCTGCCTCCATATTAAGAACAAGAATAGAATAGTGAAGTGACTTCACGAGTTCGATTGTATCAGACGCTATTGTAAAAGAATACAACTATGTCCCGTCTTTACGAAATCTTAATAAATCTTAATACTAATGGGATTGTTGATTTAATAAAGAATTAAAAATTGCAAAAATAAGATGGAATTGCTTCTTAATCTTGAGGGAATTTGTGTTTTCTCTTGGCTCCTGTAAGGGAATAGAAGAAAAGCAGGAGAAGGAAGAGCGGAAGCGAATAAGAAATTAAGTTAGAGCGTCATGTAAATCAGGTATAATCATGTTAAAGGAAAGAGGAGGACGTTTTGTATGCTCGTTCAAAGTTTGTGTATTCCGAAACACCAGTGTGTCAAGATTTTAGAAACCGCTACGATTCGAGAAGCGTTGCAGACGCTAGAAGAAACAGGATATCGTTGTGTCCCGGTTCTTGATCAGACCGGTCAATTGTTCAAAGGGAACATTTATAAGATGCATATTTACCGTCACGGGATGAATGGTGGTAGTTTAGATGATAACGTCATGACGTTAATCAAAAACACGACGAAGTTCATTTACACAGGCAGTAACTTCTTTGAAGTCTTTTTCTCAATCAAAGAATTGCCTTACATCGCAGTCTTGAATGATGATGGACAGTTCTTCGGCATCTTACCACACGGAAAGATGCTTGGTATGCTCGAAGAAGCATGGAATCGTGATTCAGGCAGCTATATCTTAACGGTTGCACTCAGTGAACAAAAAGGTGCCCTTGAAAAGATCGCTAAAATCGTTAATAAGTACTCAACAGTGGCGAGTTTGATGACACTTGATGCGAAAAGCAGTGTCATGCGCCGGGTCTTGATCACATTACCGACTGACTGTGATGAGAAAACGAAAAAGAAAATCGTCAAGAAATTAAATGAAAAAGGACTCCGTGTCGTTGCTGTGGAAGACTTGGCAGTTCGTGTATAATGACTAGGAAATCTGAAGGGACCAGTAAGTGGTCCTTTTTTTGTTGGGAGGAATAACAATGAAAATTTTAATGGTAGGGGCAGGTTCGATGAGCGAGTCCTTAGTCAAAGGATGGCTTGATTCGGGTATCTCCCCTCAAACGATCACGATGACCAATCGAACAGACCGGACACGTCTGTTTGCTTTGGCGGAGCAGTACGGTGTTCGGACGACGGCCGAGGAACAGGTCGAACAATTTGATGTCGTTGTTTTAGCCATGCAGCCGGACGGAGTTCTCGACTACATCAAACAAAAGACTTGGACGGACCAATTGGTAGTGTCCGTCGCCGCGCATATTACACCGGCAGACATCGAGGCACACGTTTCATGTGGTGCTGTCTGTGCGATGCCGAATACACCTGTCGCATTTCGGACAGGAATGACGGGACTTTGGTTTGGTGACCTTATCTCGGATCAGAAAAGACAACAAGCGACGGCATTGTTTGAACGAGTGGGTCAGACGGTTGAAACGAATGCGACAACGATGCCTTATTTGATGGCTGCAGCAGGATGCAGTCCGGCTTTCTTCTATGAAATCGTCGGCGCGATGACACCTGTTTTAACGAAAGCGGGTTTTGATGCTTCTTCTGCCCGGCGGATCATTGCGCAGGCTATGAAAGGATCGGCGGAACTGCTGTTACACGAAGAACGTCCGACAGAGGAACTGATTGATGATGTAGCGGCTCCGGGTGGTCCGACGGATCGAGGAGTCCGTGTTCTGCGTGAACATCACTTAGCACAAGCGATATATGCTGCTTTGATGGAAAGTGCGCGGGAAGATCACTAAAGATTACTTGAAACGTCTACCGGTTCTCGATTCGAAGAGTACGGGTAGACGTTTTTTTTCATGTTCGGCTCATATAATACGAAGCGTTTCACGTGAAACATTGATTTAATCTTGCAAAGCGGGACAGAACTTCGTATATTTAAAAAAGAAACCGTCCAGACGGTACAGTAAAATGGAAAGGAGAAAGATGATGGTCAGTATAAAAGCGTTAGAAACGCGACGTCGAATCACGGATGCAACTGTTCAAGTCATGCTGACTCAAGGGTTTCCACAACTGACACTTGAAGAAGTGGCGAAACAGGCGAATGTCTCCAAAGGCGGATTGTTGTATCATTTTTCTTCCAAAGAAGAATTATTGATGGGTGTGATTGAAGAACAGGAACGGCGTCAGTTTCAGCAATATCAGACGTACCGGGAAGAGGGATTTGGTCCAATGGAAGCATTCGTCCTGCTGCAAGCAAGACGGGATGAAGAATTTTGCCTCGACATCGATACGGTATTGTTCTTATTGTCCTTATTAAAGGAAAATGCCGCTTTTGTGGAAGAACGAAAAAAACAGGTTCATCAGTTTTTTGATCAATTGATGGAACAGGCAGATCCTGTAGACGCGATGATGATTCGTTTTACATTGGACGGCTTGAAAATGTCGGAACATTTTCAGTTCGGTCAACCTGCACCTGACGTACGGCAGGCCTTGATTGAACGGTTATTGAAACAAGCACGCAAGATTGATCAAGCATCAAAATAACAAGATGGAATCGAAAAAGAAGAGAGAGAAGGCGGATTTTTACCATGAAGCGTATCATTCAATTTTCAGTCAATAATAAGTTTGCCCTTTGGTTACTGACGATTATCATCACAGTCGCCGGAATTTATGCCGGAACGACGATGAAACTCGAGACGTTGCCGGATATCACGACACCAACCGTGTCCGTGACGACGATTTATCCAGGAGCAACACCGGAACAAGTACTCGATGAGGTCAGCCGTGAACTTGAAAGTAAGGTCGAGAACCTTGGCGGAGTCGAAACCGTCCGCTCGTCCTCTTTCCAAAATGCCTCAAATTTACAAATCGACTACAGCTTCAGTACAGACATGGACGAAGCGGAAGAAAAAGTCAAAGAAGCACTGGCCAATGTTGAATTGCCGGAAGGAGCACAGGAACCTCAGGTTTCCCGAATCTCCTTTGATGCCTTCCCGGTCATCGGATTTGCCGTATCGGACGAAAAACGTTCATTATCCGACTTGACGAAACTGGTCGAAAACGAACTTCAACCAAAACTCGAAGGAATCGAAGGCGCACAGACGGTTCAAATTGCCGGTCAGGAAATCCGTCGAATCGAGATTCAATTTGATGAAAAGAAATTACAACAGTACGGATTGACGGAAGAGAACGTCAAACAACTGATTCAAGCGAATGATTCCCGCTTGGCACTTGGGTTATATGAACTAGGTGATAAAGAACAGGCCGTTGTTCTCGATGGAAAGGCAACGACAGTCACTGAACTGAAGAATCTCCGTTTGCCGTACACACCACAAGCAGCAACAGAGTCACCTGAAGCCAGTGCCGGACAAGGACAGACGCAAGCACCTGCACAATCGGCGCCGACAGATGCGGCTCCGGCACAAGCAGCGAGTCCGGCTGCGGCGGCACCAACGCAAGTCCCGACCGTTAAATTATCGCAATTAGCGACGATTGAAGACAAAGGAATCGAAGAATCGATTTCCCGGTCAAACGGGGAACGTTCGATTGGCGTCCAGGTGACGAAGTCACAAGATGCAAATACGGTCGAAGTCGTCAATGCGGTCAAAGAGACGATTAAAGACTTTGAGAAAGACAATGCCAGCGTAAAAGCGTCGGTCACGCTCGACCAAGGGAAGCCGATTGAAGAATCGGTCTCAACGATGATCAGCAAAGCATTGATTGGTGCCTTGTTCGCTGTCGTCATCATTCTCTTGTTCCTGCGTAATGTCAAATCAACGATCATTGCCGTTATTTCGATTCCATTATCTCTGTTGATGGCGATTTTGGTCTTGAAACAGTTGGACATCTCCCTCAACATCATGACGCTTGGGGCGATGACAGTTGCGATTGGTCGCGTCGTGGATGATTCGATTGTCGTCATTGAAAACATTTACCGTCGCTTGACGGATCCCGCTGAACCGTTAAAAGGGAAAACGCTCATCATTGATGCGACGCGTGAAGTATTCATTCCGGTCGCTTCATCGACCATCGTCACGATTGCCGTCTTCCTGCCGCTCGGATTTGTCACAGGATTTGTCGGTGAACTGTTCCTTCCGTTCGCGTTAACGGTCGTGTTTGCACTCTTTGCCTCATTGATCGTGGCGGTAACGGTTGTTCCAATGTTTGCTGATTCACTCTTTAAACGAGGGAAGGCACCAAAACCGGAAAAAGAAGATGGCGGAAAACTCGCCAATTGGTACCGTGGTGTACTGAATTGGTCGTTAAACCATAAACTCGTCGTGTTCGGACTTGCCGTCCTGTTGCTGATCGGCAGTTTCGCGCTTGTTCCGACCATCGGCGTCAACTTCTTGAATCAAGAGAGTGAAAAAACGTTTTACGTGACCTACAATCCGAAACCGGGTCAAACGTTAGAAGATTCATTGAAGGCTGCCGACTTGGCAGAAGGATATTTCGAAAAGCAACGTGATGTGGATAATCTTCAATTTACAGTCGGTGGAGAAAATCCATTGAATCCCGGAAATACAAAGCAAGCTGTCTTCATCGCCCAGTATGATCCGGATACAGCTGATTTTGCCGATGTAAAACAACAGGCAATCAAACAACTGAATAAAGAGATTCCGACCGGCGAATGGAAAGAACAGGACTTCAGTGGAGGAGCTGCTTCTTCCGGTGTTTCGTACTCGGTTTATGCGAATTCAATCGAAGATCTACAAACGATGACACCAAAATTCGTCAAAGCGATTGAAGGCGAATCGAAATACGTGCGTAAAGTAACAACCGACTTAAAAGAGTCGTATACGCAATACACGTTCGAAGTTAATCAACAAAAAGCCGCTGAATTCGGTATCTCGACAGCACAATTGGCACAAGGAATTGCCAATGTGCAAGGCGAAGAAAAACCACTTTCTACTATAAAAGTAGACGGCAAGGAACTTGATGTCATCGTACCGAACGAACAGACGACATATGATTCCATCAATGATTTACAAACAACAGATGTCACGACGCCGCTTGGTGTCCGGAAACTGTCGGATTTCGTCTCCGTTAAAAAAGGAACGACACCGGATTCACTCAGTGAACGGGACGGCAAATTGGTCGCGACGGTCACTGCAGAATTAAAAACAGACAAAGCAACAGAAGCTTCACAAGCCATCGATAAAACAGTCAAAAAAATTAATCTTCCGACAGGTGTTTCGTATAAAGCAGGTGGTGTGACGGAGCAAATTCAAGAGTCGTTCACGCAACTCGGACTTGCGATGGCAGCAGCAGTCGCCATCGTCTACCTTGTTCTTGTCGTCACCTTTGGAGGCGCATTGACACCACTTGTCATCCTGTTCTCGCTTCCGTTTGCCATCATCGGCGGATTACTCGCGCTGTTGATTACAGGCGAAACGATTTCAGTATCTTCATTAATCGGTGCATTGATGTTGATCGGAATCGTCGTGACGAACGCCATCGTTCTGATTGATCGCGTCATTCACAAGGAAAAAGAGGGCCTCGAGACACGTGAAGCCTTATTGGACGCGGCAGGAACACGACTTCGTCCGATCTTGATGACAGCGCTCGCGACGATTGGTGCCTTGTCACCATTGGCACTAGGTCTTGAAGGCGGTGCTTTGATTTCGAAAGGTCTCGGGGTGACGGTCATTGGCGGATTAACAAGTTCAACGTTATTAACCTTGTTGATTGTCCCGATCGTCTACGAATTCTTTGCACGGTTTCGGAAAAAGAAGTCAATAGATTAAGCAGTTTTAGTTTCTAATGATTAAAGCAGGTACCCTGGAATGGCTCTAGCATGCTATTTTAGGACCTGTTTTTTTATTTGTTGCAAAAATGTTACGGTAAACTATCCCTGTTAATAAACTGTAACACGATGAAAGAAATCGACATGATAGGATAAAAACAGCAATTATCTGATAATTTAGTTTTTTACATAAACTCACTTACAAGGGAGATAGACGGATGAAAAGTTCATTTTTAATTCGTGTCATCGTGTTTGCAACGTTGCTCATCAGTAGCTTTGCCGCTGTTCCTCACCAAACAAAAGCCGGTACGGCAAAAAAAGTTGTCGTGGCGGTCGACGTGTTGAATGTTCGGTCAAAAGCAACGACGACAGGTCAAAAATTAGGCCAACTGAAATTAGGCCAAACGGTAACGGTCCTCGGCAAAACGGCAAACAACTGGTATCAACTCCGGTATGCGGGGAAAAATGCTTACATAGCGGCTACATACACAAAAGCGTTTAATGCAAAAGCGACAACGGGATTAACTAAAAATGGAGCAGCCGTCGTATCCGTGGCGGAAGGCTTAAAAGGACGTCCTTACGTATTTGGCGCAACGGGTCCTGTCAGCTTCGACTGTTCCGGCTTTACGCGTTATGTCTACAATGCATTGGGTAAATCATTACCACGAACAGCGGCTGCCCAATACGGCGCAACGAAACGAACAGCTCCAGTTGCTGGAGATCTGGTCTTCTTCACACACGGAAGCGGAATTCAACACGTTGGGATTGCGGTGGATGGATCGACGATGATCAATGCCAACTCGTATTACGGACAAGTCGTCAAAGAATCATTCCGAAGCGGCTACTGGGGATCACGTTACGTTGCTGCCGGATCTTTATAAGAAAGAAAATCAACCAAAAACCCGCTCTTGACGCATTTGCGAGACAAGAGCGGGTTTTAGTCATTGGATTCAAGAGCGGTCAATCCGCTCAGAAGGGTGGTCGGAATTTCCACTTGAGGATGATCCCGCCAATTGTCACTAATGGCGATCGAGAAAGCTTGGCGTCCGATGGTCTCGTAAGGGACGGCAACCGTCGTTAAATTGAGGACGACTGCTAACTCACTTCCGTCGAATCCGATCACGGCTAAATCTTCCGGAATCCGGTAGCCTTGTTTACGAAGCTCCAGGATGACGCCGGCTGCGACATGATCACTTGCGGTCAATAAAGCGGTCGGACGATTGGTTTGCTTCGCCCACTGCTGTGCGATCCGGGCCCCGTCTTCAATCGTCAACGCCTGTTGGTAGATCCAGGCAACGTCGGCAAGCGATACGGTATCCTGATAAGCCCGTTTTCGGGCACGGCTGTTTGTACTGTCGGGACGACCGAGACAGATCCCGATCTGGGTATGACCAAAAGACTGAAGTGCCTTCAAGCCGCTTTGAAACGCGGTATAATGATTGATGTAGACCGAAGAGACATCTTCATGGTGTTCACAAAAAATAATCGGACCATATTGTTCGTATTGCAAAATGTCTTCGACCGGCAGACTGTGTGAGACGACAATCAGTCCATCGACTTCGCGTTGGGCAAGGGCTTGAAGAACGGTTTGTTCGTGTGATGCGATGTAGTTCGTCTGCCACGTCAAAAAACGGTAGTCCGCTTCAAAAGCAGACTGGGCAATCCCGTGCAGAATTGCGGCATGATACGGATGATCGACGTAAGGCAACATGACGCCGATTGTTTTCGTTTGACCGGTCGATAAATGGACGGCAGTTTGATTTCGGATGTAACCAAGTTTTGTGATGGCGTCCCGGACGGCCCGCCGTTTATCTTCCGCGACGTACGGATGATCATTGAGGACACGCGAGACTGTCGTCACTGAAACCTCTGCTTCACGTGCTAAGTCACGAATGTTGGTCATCAAAAGTTCCTCCTAGCTGTTGGATAATTGTTGATGGATCTGAATCCAGTCCTGTCTCGTGATCGGGCCTTCAAGCCAAGCCGAACGATCGAGTTGTTCCGAAATTCTTTGAAGCAGCTCGACTTGATGAGCTGGCGGCAAGTCCGGAAACTGATCGACCAACGTATGCTTACACAAATAGTAACCGGTCGATGTGTACAGCTGTTCGATCGCTAATTCGTAAGCAACATTTTTCTGAAAGAGACGAGACAGGAATTTTTGAAATGACATGAGAAGACCTCCCTTGTAGTGTATATCAAGACCGTAATGTATGGAACGCGTTTCACGGCAAGCAAAAACTGAGAGGTCCGTCATAAAAGTGGAAAATCCGGACTGGAATTGACCAATGGAAAAAAGAGGTCTATGATTGGTTCGAATCAAGATAAAGAGGGGCGAACGTAAAATGGAATCGACAGACTCGAAGCTGGCATTAAAAATGCTCGTTGTTCTATCTCGCACAATGCATGCAGTAGCGGAACAAGTGAAAGTAGACATCAAGACCCATCAGCTGAATTTATCGGAATTTGGTGTACTGGAATTGTTGTACCACAAAGGCGATACACCACTTCAACAAATCGGCGATAAAATCTTATTAACGAGTGGCAGTGTCACGTACGTCGTGGATAAATTAGAGAACCGGGGTCTTCTTGCCCGACGATCATGCCCGACGGATCGTCGCGTGACATTCGGAACACTGACAGAGGCGGGAAGAGAATTAATGGAAGAAACGTTCCCGAAACATGAAGCGTTTTTAACAGACTTATTCAGCGACTTGTCCATTTCAGAAAAAGAGCAATTGATTGATCAGCTAAAACGTATTGGCCACCGGGCCGATCACTATACACATTCGGAAAAAGCCTAATCATCCTGATTAAGCTTTTTTTGTTGCTTTCTTTGAAATCAAACTAATTGACAAAAGAAAATGGTGTTGGTATATTTACTTACAGAAATTACTTTAGATAAAAGGGAGAAATAAAAATGACTAAATTACTTTATGTAACTGTAAACCCGAAATCAACAGAACATTCATTCAGCCTTCAAGCTGGTGAAGCTTTCCTCGAAAGCTACAAAGCAGCTAACCCGAACGCTGAAGTCCAAGTTCTTGATCTATATAAAGAAGATGTCCAAGAAATCGATACAGACGTACTCAGCGCATGGGGCAAATTCGCGACAGGCGAAGAGCTTTCAGAAGTTGAAATCGCTAAAGTCGGTACAATGACGAAACACCTGGAGCAGTATATGGAAGCGGACGAATATGTATTCGTAACGCCAATGTGGAACTTCTCATTCCCGGCCCGTCTTAAAATGTACATCGACAGCGTTCTTCTTGCAGGTAAAACGTTTGCTTACACTGCAGAAGGTCCTAAAGGATTGATGGAAGGCAAAAAAGCACTCCACATTCAGGCAACAGGCGGCGTATACGCCGGTTCTGGCCTCAACTTCGGAGATGACTACCTCCGTCAAGCACTCGCTTTCACTGGTGTAACAGACTACAACTCATTGTTCATCGAAGGTATGGCAATGAACCCAGAAAAAGCAGAAGAAATCAAAGAAGCAGCAATCGCAGAAGCAAAAGAACTTGGTCGTTCATTCTCAACGGTCAACGCATAAGAAACGAAAATACCCGCTGTCCGGTAAACCGGACAGCGGGTATTTTGTGTTCACAGATGAGTTTTTTTTCGTAAAACAAGGGATGCGAAAAGGAGCAGGTCCTTTAACTTCTCCAGTCCGCGCGGGTGACTGGAAATCCGGTACAACCATTCGAGCTTCAACTTTCGGAAGACCTTCGGTGCCCGTTTGCTGTGACCTGACCAGACATCAAACGCTCCGCCGACACCGATGAAAAGGCCGTGATCCACTTTGTTATAAACGGATGCAATCCATTCTTCCTGTTTCGGTGCCCCGAGGGCCACCAAAATCAAATCGGCGTCGGCTGTTTGAATGACTTTGGCAGCTTGTTCTTCTTTGCCGAATCCATGAAAGGTCCCAACGAACTGGATATCAGGAAAACGGATTGATAATTGTTGAATCAGCGACTTCATGACTTCCGGACGTCCACCAAGCAGGAAGACCCGTTTCTTTAAAGCGTCGGCTGTTCGAAGCAACTCCCGTGCCGTCTCGATGCCAGGCAATGTCGCAGTGAGCGGTTGACCCATCCGTTTTCCGGCTGCCGTCACACCGATTCCGTCAGGCGTGATGAACGTTGCTTGTTGTAAAATATGGCTATAAGCGGGATCACGCAAAGAACGTAAGACCAGTTCGGGATTAGCTGTAACAATAAAGGCTTTTTCATTGTTGTGTAAAATCGTTTTAATATGGGTATACCAATTCGACGGTGTTGCGTCGACAAAAGGCAAACCAAATAACTGTGTTGTTTGAATCATCTTTATTCCACCTCATGTACCATCATAGCAGAATCAAGCCGGACGAACAGGGGCTTGAGACTGAAAAAAAGGAGCGAACGGGATGCATGCAGCCTGGCAGGAGATTTTAAAAGAAGAGAAAGAAAAAGACTACTTTATCCAATTATGGGATTTCGTCAAGACCGCTTACCGGGAAACGACGGTCTATCCGCCGAAGGATCGGATTTTCCATGCCTTTGACGCGGTGGCGCCGCAGGATGTCCGCTGCGTCATCCTGGGTCAGGATCCGTATCATGGACCAAACCAGGCAAACGGGTTAAGTTTTTCCGTCAATGACGGGATTGCGATTCCGCCGTCTTTACGTAATATGTACAAGGAACTAGGATCCGATCTCGGATGTCCGGTGCCGACGACGGGTAATCTGGAAGCCTGGTCGAAGCAGGGCGTGTTTTTGTTGAATACATCACTGACGGTTGAAGCAGGGAAAGCCGGTTCCCATGCGAAAAAGGGCTGGGAATCGTTTACGGATCGTGTCATCGAAGTACTTGGACAGCAGGAGCAACCGATTGTATTCATTCTTTGGGGAAATCATGCGAAAAGTAAAAAAAGCTTGATTGATACCTCTCGTCACCTCGTCCTCGAGTCCGTTCATCCAAGCCCACTTTCGGCGAGCCGCGGTTTTTTTGGCAGCCGGCCGTATTCGCAGACCAATGACTGGTTACAGCAACAAAACCGAACACCAATCGATTGGTGTATTTCGTAAAACATGAAAAAACCAATTTACTCCACAAAGACGGAGTAAATTGGTTTTTTTGAATGGTTTAATCCATCATGAATTTTTCGATGACGAGGGCAATACCGTCCTCATCATTAGAAGCTGTCATGTACTGGGCTTTTTCTTTGACAGTATCGGCAGCATTCGCCATCGCGACACCAAGACCGGCCCATTCGATCATAGTCAAATCATTGTTGCCGTCTCCGCAGGCGATGACATCTGCCTGCTTGATTCCGAGACGTTCAGCGAGCAGGGCAAGACTTGTTCCCTTCGTCACACCGGCTTCCGTAAACTCGAGGAAAAATGGCTTCGAGCGGGCGACAGCAAGCTCACCGGCTAACTCAAGTTGAAGTTTTTGTTCGACTTCCGCCAAACGGTTTTCTTCCGCAAGCATCAAACATTTGACGACCGGTTCTGTGATGGCTGCTTTGAAATCCGGGACGATGATGACATCCATTCCTGTCAGTTCCCCTTCAATTGTCGTGAAGCCGTTAGCGCGTTCTGTCAAAATTTCGTGTCCGACATACGTGTGAATGTCGATGTTTTCCCGTTTACTTAAATCGTAAAGACGATGTACGGTTTCCGGAAGAAGGGTACTGGAGAAGAGGGACTCATTTGTTTTACAGTCGATGATGGAAGCCCCGTTGAAACTCAGGATATAACTGCCATAGCGGGCAAGTTCCAACTCGTTTGCTAAATCAATCATCGCGTAAGTCGGACGACCACTCGCAAGCACGACTTTTTTGCCACGACGTTGTGCGTCGAGTAACGATTGTTTCGTTTTTGGAGAAATCGTATGGTCGCTCGTCAATAATGTATCGTCAAGATCAAGTACAATCATTTCGTAAGCCATGAATATAAACCCCTTTCGAATATCTGTTACATCTTAACAAGTTGACACTTCTTCCACAATATACTCTCACTTGAAAGAGTGTGATAAAGTTTGAGAAGAGCATGTATGGAAAGGATTTAAGTATGATGAAATATTTTGTAATTTTCTTATCGACCCTATATTTGGCGGGATGCGGTCTTACATTGCCTCATCCGGCTTCCTTACTTGAACATCCGGCGTTACCGGAATGGGAAAAATCATTAAAAACAAAAATTGAGACCGATTTGCCGACAGAAGCGGAAATCGTGGCCCCTCGGAATCAATCCATTTCAAGGCTGTATGAATTGATTGATTTGAACCGGGATGGACGTGATGAAGCCATCACCTTTTACCGGATCGAACAACTAGGGACATTTCAAATCAAAGTGTTGGTACATGAACGCCTGAAGAACAAGTGGGTTTTACGTGTGAGCCAGCCGATTGCGACAGGACGATCGATTGATCAACTGCATGTCATCCTCGATAAATCCAAAAAAGTGAATCAACTGATGATTGGTGTGACGAGTCTTGAAGAGAACACGGTCTATCTCCTGAAAGATTTGATGAAGCCGTCGATTAACACTACTAAAATCGATACATATGATCGATTGACGATTGCCGATTTGAATCAGGACCGACGTCAGGATATGGTATTGCTTAAAAAAGGACGGACGACGGAACTTGTGTATTATGAGGAAGCCTTGAACCCGACCAACCGGCAAAATGTCACATTGCCAGTCAAAGAAGGTGATTTATTTGCGGATCATGATCTGTTTGAAATTGATACCGTGAATCCGGCGAAGAAAAAGGGGATATTCGTTTCCTTTACCCGTGAGGCAAAAATGCATCTACGCGTCTTTCAACTTGAACAAGACCGGCTGACCTCGGTCCGCTGGGGAGAGACATCCGAAATCGTCGAGCCGATGTATACGTTCCCGAAAGATGTCGACCAGGACGGTGTCATCGAATTTGCGCATCAATACACGCCTGACGGAAGCATCGGACGTGTGGCCGAAGAAAAACCGAGAATCACGGCCTATTACGCATGGAACGGCTCCGACGTGGAACCGTTTCTTGAAAGCGGCTTTGAGCTTCGGGAAGAGCAGTATATTGATCTCGAATACAATTTCGTCATGCGTTTTCCCGCAAACTGGGCGACACGTGAAACGATTGAGAAAAAGGACAATCGGGTCCGGTTCATCAACCGAGAGACCGGAACGATTGATTTTGAACTGGAGATCATTCCAAAGACTCAATACATCGCCAGTCATCGCAAGAAGAAAATTAAAGAAGGCATTGATTACGTGTATGTCATCTCTACCAATCAATCCTATGAAGAGTACGCTGCCAACGTAGCGCTCGTGGAATAAAGTAAAAGCAGGAGGAAAATAAGATGACTAAAATATTAGTGGCCGAGGATGAGCATGCGATCCGCAGTTTCATCGTCATTAATTTAAAACGTGCAGGATATGAAGTGATTGAAGCGGAGAACGGACGGGAAGCATTGAACTACTTTGAACAGCAAACGTTCGATATCCTGCTGCTCGACATCATGATGCCGGAAGTCGACGGATTCGCGGTATGTGAACAAGCGCGCTCGAAAGATGAGGTCGTCGGCATCATCATGCTGACGGCACGGACGCGTGAAGAAGATAAAGTCATGGGACTCAGTGTCGGTGCGGACGATTATATCGCGAAGCCGTTCAGCCCGGCTGAACTGTTGGCGCGCATCCAGTCCCTGCTCCGTCGGGTCGAAACGCTCCGTCGCCGGAAACAACCGCGTGAACTCGTCTCAGGTCCTTTTCGCATTGATCTCGGAGCAAAACGGGTGCAAAAAGCAGGGATTGATGTCGAAGTCACACCGACAGAATACGATTTATTATGCCATTTCATTAAAAATGAAGATCAGGTCATGTCGCGGGACGAGTTGCTCGATGCAGTGTGGGGCGAAAACTACTTCGGAGACCGGAAGACGGTCGACGTCAACATTCGCCGTTTACGTCAGAAAATCGAAGAAAATCCAGCAGAACCCCAGTTCATCGAGACGTTATGGGGACACGGCTATAAATGGCGTAACGAAAAATGAAACGACAGATTTTGATGCGGTTCATGACGATTATTACGGTGACAGTGCTGCTCGTCATCGGAATCCTATCTTTCGTGACGTATAACTATTATTATGTGACGGCGACAGATGTCTTGAAACGGCATGCGAACGCAAGTGCCGTCTTATTTGCGAACAGTGGTCTGGCATATGATTTTCAAGATTCAGAAGCGACGATTCATGATGTACTTGATTCGTATGCCTACACGGATGCGGAAATCGAAGTGCTGGATGCGAAGGGGGTCCCCCGTTATTCATCCACGGGTTTCGTCTCAAAGCGGAATATGACGAAACAGGAAGTGACACGTCTGCTGAGCGGGGGAACGATCACGAAACGTTACGATGATCCGGCAACGAATGAACATCTGCTTGAGGTGACAGAACCGATCGTATCGTTCGGACAGACGACAGGAGCACTGCGTTATACGACGTCGCTCGCTAAAATCGATCAACGGGTCATTGAAATTTGTCTGGCGATTCTCTTGTTGGGTGTCGTGATCTGGGGACTGGCCTACATTTATTCCTCCCGTCTCGTCTCGTCGATCGTTCGACCGATTCAGGAAGTCATCGGTGCATCCGATCAAATCGCCAAACAGCATTATGATGTTAAGGTCAATGAAGAGTACACGTTCGAACTGGGTGAGCTTGCCCGAACAATCAACTATATGGGACAACAGATCAAACAACAGGAAACATTAAAAGACGAGTTTATTTCCGGGATTTCGCACGAGTTACGAACACCGCTCACTTCCATCAAAGGGTGGAGTGAAACGTTGCTGGCAGAGCCGGAACGATTGCCGGAAGAAGCATCGCTCGGGATGGGCATCATCCATTCTGAAACCGAACGGTTGATTTCTCTTGTTGAACAGTTGCTTGATTTTTCAAAACTCGAAACGAGTCGTTTAGTCTTATACCGGCAAGAAGTGAATTTGACGGAAGTCATCGAAACGGTGACGGCGCAGCTCCGGCAAAAACTGGAGGAAAAAAATATTCGGATTATCCGTAAGTTACCGGCACAGGTAATCGGGTTGTACGACGAAAACCGATTGAAACAAGTTTTTTTGAATTTACTCGACAACGCCATCCGTTTTTCACCGGTTGACGGCGAAATTACGATTCGCCTTGTCCGTTCCGAACGTGTCCTCTTTTTATCCTTCAGCGATGAAGGTCCCGGAATTCCGAAAAATCATCTTCGTCACGTCACGGAGAAATTTTATCAAGTTCAAAAAGGAAAAGGGGGAACAGGATTAGGACTGGCGATTTGCCGGGAACTGGTTGAAGCGCATGAAGGAAAACTGTTCATCGATAATCAACCGGAAGGCGGAGCCATTGCGACGATCCTCCTGCCGGTCACAAAAGCATAACGGCAAAGTCAAATGAGAAGCGCTTTCGAAACTGAACTGGTAAAGTAAAATGAGAATCATGCTTCACAGCAAGACGAAACGAATGGAGGAATCAGTCATGGCACTTGGCGTATCGAACGGCAGATTAAGTCCGCTTACAGGGAAACCGAACGCGGTATCGACACAGACGGATAAAGAAGCGTTGAAGATGACACCTTTACCGTTCAACGGAAATCTAGCAGAATCAAAATTTCAAATCATGCGGGTTCTTCAAAGTCTTGACCGGGTGACAGTAGTCAAAGAAGATCCAACGTACATTCATGCTGTCTTCTCGAGTAAAGTCCTTCGTTTTAAAGATGATGTTGAATTTTATTTCGACGAAGCTTCCCAAAAAGTTCATTTCCGCTCAGCTTCCCGTGTCGGTTATTCCGACTGGGGCGTCAACCGAAAACGAATGGAAGACATTTCGGCACGGTATAAGGAGGCTTCCCGATGAAAAGTTATCAGTTGGTCGTAATTGGTGGTGGAGCAGCCGGAATGACAATTGCGGCAGGAGCAGCCAGTCTCGGTGCGCACGTCGCATTGATTGAACGGCATACACATTTAGGTGGAGATTGTTTGCATTACGGTTGTGTCCCGTCAAAAGCGTTGATTGAAGCAGCGCATGACGTTCATGTCATGAAGCAGACGGCAGCCAAGTACAATGTGACCCTGAACGGGGACGCAGTGTACAGCAAAACAAAAGCAAGCGTCGACCGTGCCCGGAATATCATTCAGTCGCATGACGGAACGAAACGGTTCGAGGATTTGGGTGTCGATGTCTATATCGGCGAAGCCAGTTTCTTGAGTGCCAATGAAGTCGAAGTAGCGGGACAACTGGTTGTCGGAGAAAAATTCGCGATTTCGACGGGATCACAGCCGATCATTCCGCCGATTGAGGGGCTTGATACGATTCCGTACTTAACGAATGAGACGATTTTTGAACAAACGGAACGCCCTGAACGATTGCTTGTCATTGGTGGCGGAGCGATTGGTCTCGAATTATCGCAAGCCTATGCGCATCTCGGAACGGAAGTGACTGTGATTGAGGGTGCTAAATCCTTGATGCCAAAAGAAGACCGCAGCATGGTCACGGTACTACAACGACAAATCGAACAGGAATTGACACTCCATTTGGATACGACCGTCACAAGTGTCCGGAAAGCTGCGAACGGAATCGAAGTCACAGTCAAAACAGGCGAAGAATCCCGTGTCATTGAAACGGATGCCGTACTCGTGGCTGTTGGCCGGAAGCCGCGGATTGATGCGTTACGCCTTGATCGCGCAGGTGTTCATGTGGAAAAAGGTTATGTTCAAGTCGATGCTTCCCTTCGGACGAACCAACGTCATATCTTTGCTGTCGGTGATACGATTCAATCGTTGCCGTTCACACATGTGGCCGGTCTCGAAGGAAAAACGGTCGTCACGAACGCCTTGTTCGGCTTACGGACAAAACCAGATTACCGTGCCGTTCCATGGGTGACGTTTACGACACCTGAACTGTTCCATCTGGGACTGACAGAAGAAGAAGCACGTCAAAAACACAGTGACATCAAAGTCTATGAAACCGGACTTGATGAAGTCGATCGGTTTGTCATCAACGGCCGGACGGAAGGTCGCGTCAAACTGATTGCTGATAAACGCGGAAAACTGATTGGTGCCCATGCAATCGGCGAGCAGGCCGGCGAATGGATGCAGGAAGTCGTTTATGCGATGGCGCGCAAAGATAAGGTCGGTCAGTTATCCCGTGTCGTTCATCCGTACCCGATTCGTGGGGCGGCGGTCCAACGTGCGGCTGATTTATACTGGCGTGAACGTCTCTTTGACGGTCCATTGCCAAAATGGTTAAAACGATACTTTGATTGGAAACAAGGAGAATAATACATGCAACAATCTGCTAAAAAACGTAATTTCGTTCCGGTCGTCATTCTTTTGACGCTCGTCATCAATCTGTTGGTCGCTCTGTTGTTTTTTGCGCCGCCTTTACAAGTCGGTGACGGGTTTGACTGGACGCTGCTTCCTTTTTTAAATGCCATCTTTAACAGCTTTACCTTTATGTTGTTACTCGGTGCCTGGATTTCGATTCGCCGGGGAAACCGGATCAATCACCGCCGTTTCATCGGTGGTGCCATGACGACGACGACATTATTCTTGATTTCGTACGTGACGTATCATGCGGTCAGTGAATCGACGAAATTCGGCGGAGAAGGATTCGTTCGTCCCGTCTATTTCTTTATTCTCATTTCGCACATCATTTTAGCGGCGGTCATCGTACCGCTCGTCTTGATGTCGCTCGCCCATGCGTTGAATCAAAATTTCGAGAAACACAAGAAGTGGACGCGTTTTACAATGCCACTTTGGTTATATGTCAGTCTGACGGGCGTTATCGTTTACGTGATGATTCGTCCGTACTATTAAACAAAATCGTGCATCAAAAAAACAGGTCCATTCCGATTGTTCTCGGAGTGGACCTGTTTTGATTGCCGAATCGTCATACAGCAAAGGATGTTACGGTTTTACCTTCGTTTCATCCAAGACGTTTTGTGCTTTGATATCAATCAGTGGACGGATCAGGACTTCGACACGCCGGTTTTGACTGCGACCGTTTTCCGTATCATTCGAAGCAATCGGTTGATACTCTCCATAGCCGCTGACCGTAAATCGTTTAGGTGCAAGTTTCGGATTCCGCTGAAGAGCACGCATGAAACTGATGGCCCGTTCTGCACTGAGTTCCCAGTTCGACGGATACTGAACGGTATTGATCGGAATGTTATCAGTATGACCCGAAACCTGGATTTGACGTTGTCCTGCTTTGACAAGCAGGGTACTCATACCTTGAGCGATTTGAATTGCATCACCTTTTACATCTGCTTGGGCAGGAGAAAAGAGGGCCCGGTCACGGATCGTGAAGACAAGTCCTTCATTCGTGACCTCGACTTTGATATCTTTCTCAAGCTTCTGTTGTTTAATGTAATCATTGGCTTCTTCTTTGATCTTTTCGAGCTCAGCGACTTCGTAGCTTTGTGCTTTTGTTCGGGCATCCGTTTTTTTCGAATCCTCTTCTTCTTGTGAGGTCGATAAGGAACTGTTCGTAATCATGCCGGATCCACCATTGAAGACGGAACTGAACGATTGGGACATGGCTTTCAGTTTGACGGCATCGACGTTACTCGAAGCGAACAGTACGATGAATAAAGCGAGTAATAATGTCAGGAGGTCGGCGTAAGGAATCAGCCAGCCTTCAGAGATGTGTTCATCATGCGGCTTCTTTTTCCGTTTCATACGTCGCACGCTCCTTCGGTGTCAGATAGACAAGTAACTTATCCTCCAGGTTTTTAGGAGATTCTCCGTTCTGAATCGATAAGATTCCTTCAATCATCATTTCATAGAGTTGGATTTCAGTAGCTGACTTTTGCTTTAACTTGGTCGCAAACGGGAACCACAAGACGTATCCTGTAAAGATCCCGAACAACGTCGCGATAAAGGCACCGGAAATCGCGTGACCTAATTTTTCGATGTCTGAGAGATCAGACAAGGCCGCAACGAGACCGACGACGGCCCCGAGAACACCAAGGGTCGGTGCATATGTACCGGCTTGTGTGAAGATGTTGGCATTCGCATGGTGCCGTTCAGTCATGTTTTCAAGGTCACGCGTCATGACGTCTTCAACATATTCTGACGGTTGACCGTCAATGACCATCATGACGCCGCGGCGCATGAACGCATTATCGACTTCTTCGATTGCCGTTTCAAGTGACAATAAACCTTCCTTTCGAGCCTGTGTCGAAAGGGTTAAAAATTGTTGGAGCAACGTTTGTTTTGTCATCAATTGCTGTTCAAAGAAGATGACTTTAAACAAAGCAGGGATGATTTTAAGACGTTCCTTTGGAAATGAAATCATGATTGCTGCCGCTGTACCGACAAAAATGATGACTAGTGCTGCCGGGTTCAGTAATGCAACGGGTGGAGCCCCTTTGAGAATCATTCCTCCGACTAAGGTGATGAGCCCTAGTATAATACCAATAATCGACACGATATCCATTTCATTTGTGCCACCTTTCCCCATGTTGTCTGATCGTGAACGAAAAACAAAAAGAGCAGAAGAGGCGTCTTCTGCTCGGAAATCCAAAAACCGAGAATCACGCGCCGTTTTCATCGATAAGCAACTGAATGCTTTCGTTTCGTTCGTCACGTTCTATATCGGTTAATACATCGTATTTTTTTAATGCAATATACAATTCGTTTAGAATTGATTGATCCACATGTAGCGATAGTAACTCCTCGAATTGATAATATAGCTGTGCGGGCATCCATTGCGATTGGCGTTCAAGCCTTCGCGAGACATCTTCAATCGAATGGTCAGCCGTCCTAGGGTCCACTGTTTCCCTCAACCTCCTTTTATGATTAAACGTCGACTTTTATCTATTTTACCAAAAAAAAACGAAAACGTTTAGTAGATTGCAGATTTAATTGAACTACCTCCACCTACGCTTCACTAAGAGATGGAGGATTCCTGAGTTATCCGACCTAGCGGTCGAAACCTGATCAGGCTAACCCCGTCGTCTACGCCGACGGATGAACCGGTCTTCGGCAGTTCGTGGATTTCCTGCTCGACAAGGAGGGAGACGAAGTACTTGCCTGAAGCGTTACGCCGGATCGTGGCGTTCAAGATGCGTCCTGCGACCTGCCTTGAGTTGGCGAAACGCACCCACTTCAGCTTAGGAAGTTTGAGCTTGCTGCCGACGATCGAGACCTCGGAAAGCTGGTTCTTCTTCTCGATATTGGTCTTGTAGGATTGGACGGGATGGCGCTTCGATTTGAATCGAGGCCGTTCGTTCTGCTTCTTGAAGAAGCGGTCATACGCATCGGTCAGGTGTTTGACACTCGATTGAAGCGAATGACTATCGACTTCTTTCAGCCAGTCGAACTCTTGCTTCAGCATCGGGATTTTTTTCGAACAAGAACCGTAAGACAGTCCTTTGCCCGTCACTTTATACGTCTCATCCCACTTCGATAAGAAGTAATTGAAGATGAAGCGCGAACAACCAATGGTCTTCGCGATCAGGATTTCCTGCTCTTTTGTCGGGGATATTCTAAATTTGTAGGCCTTATGCTTCAACATGATTTTCACCTCCGGTTTATACACGAAAGGGAGGGGGGCGATTCACTTCCCACTCTCACTTCGTTTAGAAGTGGGAGTACTTTCGCCTAATTTATATAGAACAAATGTTTTTGAGGGAGTATGATAGATGCAATTGGGTCATTTCATCTTAGGAGGAGTATGAATATGTTTTCACATAAAAGACGTTCACGTCTTGCGAAGTTCGGACGGTTCGGAGAACTGATTTATCATCAGTTATTCGATAAACCGGCCCGATTCATTGCGACCGGTTTTACCTTGACCATCTTACTGGGTGGTTTTTTACTGTGGTTACCTATGTCCCAACAGGCAGGTCAGGATGTATCGTTCATCGACTGTTTGTTCGTTGCGACTTCGGCCGGAACAGTGACAGGTCTTTCGACGATCAATATTGCCGAGTCCTTCAATCTGTTAGGACAAATCATCATGATGTTGCTGATTCAGGTCGGGGGACTCGGGTTCATGACAATTGCGCTTGTCTTGTTAAGCGTGACAGGACGAAAGATCGGTATCCGACAACGGATCATCATTCAAGAGATGTTTAATCTCGACAGTCCAGGCGGAACAATCCGTCTTACCCGGAACATCATCTTGACGACCGTCGTCGTTGAATTGATCGGAATGCTGTTGATTGCCCTCGACTTATTCATCCAATATAAGTATACGTTCGGCAAATCACTGTATTATGGACTGTTCCATGCCGTATCGGCCTTCAACAATGCAGGCTTTGCATTATGGGGCGATAACCTGGTCGGGTTTCAACAGGATACGACTTTCATCCTGACGATTGCCGCGTTATTGATGATTGGCGGACTCGGTTTTACCGTCATTGCGGATATCTCTGCGAAACGGAGTTTTAAGAAGATTTCCTTACATTCGAAACTGATGGTGTTGTCGCTTGTTGTCATCAATGGACTTGGGGTCCTTGCGATGATGATTTATGAATGGGTGTCGAACCTCGGAACGCTTCATGACAAATCCTTTTTTGAAGCGTTACACATTGTCTTCTTCCAAGTCGTCACGACGCGGACTGCAGGCTTTCAGACGATTGATTTAACGACGATGGTTCCGTTATCGATCGGATTGATGATGGTCTTGATGTATATCGGGGCAGGTTCTGCTTCGACGGGATCCGGAATCAAGGTCACGACGGCAGCTGTCATCTTGAAAAACGTCTGGACTTATCTGCGCGGACAACGTGAGACCGTCTTGATGCGACGGACGGTTCGGCCGCAGGCGATTCAAAAAGCTTATGCGATTGCCGTGTTTAGTCTCCTGTTCATTGCTTTGATCACGACGTTGCTTGCTTTGTCACAACCGAACATTTCTTTTGTCGGCTTGTTCTTCGAGACGGTGTCCGCATTCGGGACAGTCGGGTTGTCATTGAATGTCACAGCGGAATTAAACGACTTCGGGAAAGCCTTGATTATGTTTATGATGTTGCTCGGCCGGGTCGGATCGTTGACGATTCTGTTTACGTTTGCCGCTCAACACGATCGTTTGATTCGTTATCCGAAAGAAAGTATGTTGATTGGTTGATGTTCCGGGAACAACCTGAAAAAGTGTCGTCTGACCCATGTTTGATAGGGCGGACGACACTTTTTTATTGGAAAAAGGAGAGACGCTTTGAAATCGGTCGGATAACAACCCGTGAATCGGTCATCCGATCATCGCGCGTCATACGGTTATCTTCGGTAATCTGCCACTTCGACCCATGCAGGATGTTCAAAGCTGTCACGATGTCAAAAAATGAATGACTTGAATTCCCGTTTGCCAGATAAAGACCGGGTGTATACGTCGTGATAATCGTGTAAAGCGTCTGTGCCGTATCCTCTAAAAAAGCACAGGAAGGATACCACTCTGTGCTGGCGGGAATCGGACCTGCAATAGCGTGGCGTTCCAAATAATCAATCATATTATTGGAGCCGGCTGCTTGCCCGATCTGCCAACCGATCCGGACGATGTAAGCATCGGGATTGACCGCTTGGATCAGACGTTCGCACGTTCGTTTGTATACACCGTATTCATCCGTTGCTGCCGGCACGACCGCAGGATCATGAGGTCCTTTTTGATTGTCGGAATAGACGGAAGCCGTACTTGTAAAAAGAAACGGAATGTTTCGTTCAAACGACAGACGCGCAAGCGTTTCGGCAAATTCGGATGAACCCATCCCGATATGGAGCAACAAATCGGGTTGGACACGATCGATGAACGCTTCCATGACGGCAGGATCAGTCGTTGAGACGACAGACCGATCCCATGCGGTGATCTCGTAGTGATGGGAACGGAAGACGTCCGCGAGGACAGGAGCGACCGTTCCGTTCATGCCCGTTATTAAAACATTCATATTAGTTCTCCCGTCTGTGGATGTTTTGTTTTGTAATAGGCGACAAGGCGGGGAATCAGTTCCGCTAAATCCGGGCAGATGATACCGGTCCCGTCCAAATCACGCAATGTGTTACTCATATCATACCGGGCCGGATGCACGAAGTAATCAAGCGTCTGTCGCTGCATCTGTAAGCGTTTAGCGACGCGTGGTGTCAGCAGTGATGTGACGAGACGAAACGGGACGACCCCGCGTGGATAGGACCCGTAATAGACGACATGTAACATCTCGTAAATGGCGCGGGCACCATGCGGGAACGGATCGGTCAAGTGATAGGTCGTCCGGATGCCGGCCGGTGCATGACTGAGATATGTCGTCGCATTGACGACATAATCATACGGAACGAGGTTGATGAGTGCGTTCGCTCGTCCGGCATAAGGCAACGGGGCAAAAGGGCTCAAAAACCGTAGCGCATTTAGAACGAAATAGACACCATCCCACTTAGGTGTTTCACCAGTCTTGGAATGTCCGACCACGATTCCGGGCCGGATGATCGTATAGGGTAACGCTCCAACTTCTTCGCGGAACCGTACTTCTGCCA
This sequence comes from Exiguobacterium sp. GL_137, assembly GCF_057834585.1. Classification (NCBI taxonomy): domain Bacteria; kingdom Bacillati; phylum Bacillota; class Bacilli; order Caryophanales; genus Exiguobacterium; species Exiguobacterium sp. GL_137. The sequence continues at coordinate 2,856,898 of NZ_CM174406.1, read as the reverse complement.
TGTATTTCGTTTCTTCATAGGCATTTTTAAAGTCTGCCTGATGCAATAACTCATTTTCAGAGATCGTTCCGGTTCGAAGACCGGAAACGTATGCGGTACTGAAGTAAACATAACGCTCCAAGTGAACGAAGGTATGGGCAAGACGTGTCACATGAGAAGTGCCCGTGACGTTAATCCGAAAAGCAGCATCGTAAGAAGTCGCTAAGTCATACAGAGCAGCGAGGTGGAAGAGATGGGTGACGCGACCGGCCACCTCCTGCCAGATTGACCCAGGCAAACCCAGCCCTTCTTTTGTAATGTCGCCTTCAATCAAAATTAACTGTTCTTCCTTGAGCGGAGTCGTCCGCAAAAGCTGTTCTTTTTGCGAAACGGCACTCGCGTGTTCATGTTTAAGATGCAACAGATAAAAGCAGTCAATTTGCTCAGGAACAAGAGCCAAACGTTCGATCAGCTTCGTTGCCAAAAAGCCCGGAAATCCTGTCATCAGATAGGTTCGGTTCATTTTTTTTCAAAATCCTTTCGTGGATCAATTTCTAATACAATCGTGAACGTTGATCCTTGATTTAATTCTGATTCGACGGAGATAGCGCCTCCATGGGATTCTATGATTTCCTTACAGATGGCGAGCCCTAAACCGGTTCCACCGATTTTTCGGACAGCGGAATTGTCAACACGATAAAATTTTGTAAACAGTTTATCAAAAGCGGTGGATGGAATACCAAGCCCGTAATCGGTCACGCTCAAGATGGCTTGATCTGCTGCTTTTTCCAAGCGAACATCAATATGATCAGCGGCAGGTGAATATTTGATTGCATTGGATAACAGATTGATGATGACCTGTTTAACTTTGTCTTCATCAGCAAAAATGACAATCGGATCATCATCCATCGTGGCATGAATCGTATGTGTCTCTGCTGTTTCACCACAGGTTTCAATCGTTTCTGCTAACAATTGGCGTAACGAAAATGGTTTGAAGACATAGTCTTGTTTGCCACCTTCCATTCGCTGGATATCTAAAAAATCATTAAGAAGATTGGTTAGCCGTTTTGCTTCCTCATGAACGATTTCAACATACCGGGTCGTTTTTTCAGGTGTAGGTTGCCGGTAACGCAACAGTTCCATGAAACCAAGGATGGATGAGAGCGGCGTCCGCAATTCATGGGAGACGGTGCTGATCAATTCATCTTTGACGTGATTCATTTTTTGTTCTTCCGTCCGGTCACGGAATACGAATAAAAAGCCGTGACGAGAAAAACGACTGCGTTCTTTTTTGATCGAGGTCGCATAAAATTCAAAGTAGTGATGACTGGATTCATCGGGTTGCTGCAGCGTGAAGCGGAAGGAGATTTCGGAATGTTTCCCTGCCAGTAATTCCTCGACTTGCTGCAACATGGCGTAACGTGTTGCTAAATCGAGATTCGGAATCATACTGATCCGTTCCTGGATTTTACTTGGTGCGATACCAGGAACATCCAGCAGTTTACGTGCTTTAACGTTCATGTAGGTGAAACTGCCATCTTCCCCGGTCAGTAAAAAGCCTTCATTGGAAGCTTGAAGAATCGATTGCGTAATATCACGTTGACGCATGATGGCATTTTTTTCACGCTCCAACATCTTTTCGATTTTCTTTTGTTCGGTGATGTCGCGCACGACAGCGACGCGCATCCGGTTTTTTTCATATGTGATTTCGCGGGGAAACACTTCAATTTCGACAGAAGTGCCGTCTGCCCGCCGTCCGATGACTTCATAAGGTTCTTCATAATGATTCGTGATTCGGCGAATGACGGATTCCTGAAACTCAGGTTGGACAAAATCAAGAATCTGTTGTCCTTTTATCAGTTCGAGTCGGGTCCGGAAAATGATTTCCGCTGCCCGGTTAGCATCGAGAATGACGCCATCATTATGAAAGATGACGGCTTCAAGAACCGATTCGGCAATCAGACGGAATCGCCGTTCACTTTTTGCGAGATGCAGCTCGACTTGTTTTTGAGAACTGATGTCTGTAATGAATAAGAAGAAACCGCCATTTTTGAGACTTGTCATGTATAAGCGACCATAAAACCGGGAACCGTCTGTTCGATGATACGTCCAGTCGTTTTCTGTACCCCGTCCGTGCAATAGAAGGATATCTTCATCGGACAGGTTTTTTAGATTCAACTGTTCCAGATGTTGTTTCCGGAGCTGGAATTCTTCCGGATCGTGGATCGAGATTGGTGTCATCTCCTGAGGCAGTGCGGCCGGATCGACACCGAACATCGTCCCGGCTGTTTCGTTAATGGCTGTGATACGGAAATTTGGATCCGTCACGAGAACAGCGGCATCGATGGTGGAATCCAATAATTGATGGAGATCAAGAGACTGGATTGTCACTAAAAAGAAATCCGTTTGTTCGACTGGGGAAATCGTCAACGTGTAAGGAAGAGAAACGATCTGAACCCGAGTTGAAATCGGAAAAGGTGTGTCTTCTAATAAAAAGAATGAAGAAAGCGATGTATCAGCTGATGACAGCCGGAACTGTTGATGAAATGCAGGATTCGCAAAGTCGATGATACCGAATCGATCCACTAGTACAACAGGCTCTTCGAGAGCGCGCAACGTTGCATGAATGACTCTGCTGAAAGAAGGAGATGAATGTTCTGCCATGAGCTACCTCCTTAAAAGGAATGAACGATAAACGGATGTGTGTAAAAAAGTCAGCAGGGTGACGTATTCTCTATATATTCTCCGTCTGATGACGTCGTTCCTATCACCTGCGCAAGAGAAGCTTGAATTTAGTATGATGAATTCAGAGAACAATCATGATTAAAGAGGGTATCACATAGAATCAGAAGGGTGGAAACAGCACGATGCAAAAACAAACAAAACGAAGAATGATTGCCTTCTTATTCGCAGTGAGCGGAGGAGCCGCTGCTTATTTTTTTTCGAGTTCTTGGGAACCTTTAATCTTGATTGTCAGTATAGTAGGGTGTACACTCTTTTTGATCCTTTCCTTCCTGACTCCATCATTAGCAAATCGACTGGACCGGATGGAAGGACGAGAGTTTGAGGAATGGTTGGTCGAGCTTTTTGAAAGAGCCGGGTATCGTGTCGAGTTGACACCGGCCTCACGTGATTTCGGAGCAGATTTATTGATTGAAGACGCACAAGGGTATAGGATTGCGATTCAAGCGAAACGGTATGGTTCAGTCGTAGGACTCGAAGCCGTTCAACAAGTGGCAGCTGCCGTCCCGTTTTACGGCATGGATGAAGGATGGGTCGTGACGAACTCGACCTACACGGAAGCCGCTTATCGTCTGGCAGAACCGAATCGGGTTCGGTTGATTGATCGGAACGAATTACTGGAATTTGCTCATGAAATTGGCTTTCGCTAATGTTGTCGAATGATTGTCGACAAAAGGGGGTTGTCAATTTGTTCAAACGGTGCAATAATCATTTTCGTTAACGAAATATCAGTCAGATAAAGAAAATCAAAATTATACGGAATGTCTAAATATACTGGGGACGAAATACCAGCACTTTTTAGCAGTGAGAGGAGAATTTCTGTTGCGCAAAGTTGTCTATGTGCAGGGTTGCGTTTTTTCGCAAGGTCATGCCGCGATTTATGATGAATCGCACCAAATGATTGGTGCAGTTCAACACGACGAAACCGGTCGTGTCCAAGTAATGAATGGTGAAGGTAGAGGGGTAGCGTTTGGTAAGTTCATCCCGACATGCAAGAAATGGGTCGTGATGAACCATGATGGTCAAGAAGTAGGTCAAATGCGTGAGAAATTTTCACTCTTCTCGAAGAAATGTGAGTACAATGTTTACGAACGTGGTACGTACACAATTTCCTTCGACCTGACAAAAGGAAAATTCTCAGTACGGAGTTCAGCGGGAGAAGTCGTCGCAGAATTGCTGCAAGACGGCGATGAATACCGTCTTGTCAAAGATGCGGATAAACTTTCGATGTACGAGTTACTCTCGGTTCTAAAAAGCCTGACGAATAACGTCAACTATAAATCACTTACAGCAGTTTAAACAAAAAAGATGTCCGGCCATCGCTTTGATGGTGGGACATCTTTTTTTGTTAAGTTTGTAAGACATGTTGAAGACGTTGCTTTGCTTCGTGCGTCAGGTGCGATATACGGCGTGCGTAGAGGCAGAGCTGGAGGACATGGACCGTTTCAGGTCGATAAGCATTGATGCGCTCTAAGGACCGTCTCAAGCGTTTTTCCGTCAATTCGATTGGACCGCTTGTTTCCGCATGCTGGGTATACACAAGATAGAAATCGAGCGGACTGATCAAGTCATCTTCATCGATGTTTGGATTCTTAAAGACGATCGTCAATAATTCACGTGTTTCTTCCAGCGAAAACAGATGTTTTAAATCATCAAGTAAGTAAATGATAGCAGCCTGGTTAATGGAATACTTTTTACCACGATGCGGAACACCGATGATGTCACGGACTTCACGTTTCGTCCAATTTTGAATCGTCGTTGCCGACATATGCTCCCCGATCAATGCATTGGCAAGGTGGACGATTTCATTAATGGATAAGCCATTTTTGGAAGGGTCGAACTGTTTGAGGCGGGTCATTACTTTTGGCAGATCGGCTTCCTCTTCAGATGCGAGTGTTCCGATTCCTTTGCCTTCTTTCAAACGAAGCAGGCAACTGGATAACGTTTGTACAGCTTGAGCATCATACATGCAGAATACTTCCTCTCTAGAACGTCATTTGACCTTATGTTAACAAATGGAGGTTCGAAAGAGCAAACGCCAATCGAACAAAGTACAATGAAACTATCAGAAAAAGGGGGATTCGTATGGAGTGGATTGCGGCAATCGGAACAATCGTCGTCGTTGGAATCGTCTTAGCCCTTCTCGAATGGTTGGGAAAGAAACGACAGGCGCAACCCGAGACGATTCGAAAGTGGATTCATATCGCGGTCGGGCACTGGGTGTTTCTCGCGCTTGCCTGGATGGAGCATTGGTATGTAGCAATTACACCATTGCTGTTCTTTACACTGGTTAATCTGGTCACCTTAAAACGAGGGACCGGACAGATGAATCAGGTAGAACGGATTTCATATGGAACGGTGTATTATCCAATTTCCTTAGCCTTATTAGTTCTGTTTTTCTTTGAACAGGAGCCGATGGCACTTATTGCAGGAAGCATGGTCCTTGCCTGGGGAGACGGAGTAGCTGCACTCGTCGGAAAACGGTTCGGGAAAACATTTTACACCCGTGGAAAAATCCGTCGCTCGTTTGAAGGAAGCATTGCGATGTTTTTAGCTTCGTTCCTTGTCTTGACGGTGACGTTCTTATGTTATGAAGTACCGACCTGGCTCGCTGTCAGTTACGGCTTTTTACTGGCGAATATCGCAGCTTTGATTGAAGCAGTGTCTTACCGGGATACCGATAACCTGTTGATTCCGCTGACGATTGGAGCTCTTGTCGCCTTTGCCTTGTAAATTACGGACGGTGCAACAGACGACGGACGAAATAACGGCTCCGGATCGACAGGTAGAGCGGAATGGACCGGATTCCAGCATGGCGATACGTCAAATCGCGGCAGATGGTCTTGAAAACAGTCTGATACATCCGTTCCTCTGATTGATCATAAACGGCTGCCCACATGCTGTGTTCAATCATCAAGGAAAGCATGGAATCGAGCTGGAAGACGGTGTCTTCATCCGGTTCGCCGTCCAGTGTCTTACAGAACAGGTCATAACGCATTTCCGCATTGTTGGCAGCGATTGCATGGAACATCATATCGTGACGGTGATCCGGAATCTCGAGCAGCATCGCATACAAGGATTCGAGCACATAGTCGTCATGACCCGGCATGGTTTGCATCATATCGATGGTCATCAAGGTACCTTCTCCGCCAGGACCAATCTTTTTTAAGTACTGAAGAGCATGGGAAGCGGCCTCACCATAAAATTCCCGGTCATAATAATGGACGGCCAGATGCCGGTGGACACTCGGTTCATCCGGAAAAAGCGACAAAGCGGCCAAAAAATGCTGTTCCGCTTCGTGTTGAAATTGTTCGACTTCACTCATCAAGCCGAGCAGCAAGTGAGCCCGGACATGATCGCCGGTTTTAGCACGTGTCTGCTCCAGTTGCCGACGGGCGGCTGAAAAATTTTGCTCATGAAACAACGCATAGGCTTCTGCAATTCCTGGGAGGGGATGGTTCGGTGCTAGCTGCCGAAGTCGCTCAATTTTTTGCTGAAACAGCGTTGGTTCGAATTCAACTGTTAAATGATGTAACAAATCGACTTCCGCAAATGGAATCGTGATCTCGTTTGATTGTGCGTGTAGCGTATGTACCATGTTAAAACCACCTTATATCGTGTTATGTGTTCATCATAAGGGAAATGGAAGACAAGAAACAGTCCGTTGCACGGAGCAACGGACTGTTTCCGGTCATATAGAATGGACTTAAGCGTGTAAGTGAAGAACGTCTTCAACCGATTTGTACGTATATCCGAGATCGCGGGCGACAGCTTCGTACGTGACAAATCCTTGCGCGACATTCAGACCTTTTTCAAGCGAGACGTTTTCGGCGAGTGCACGGTGTGTTCCTTTGTTTGCGAGTTCCAATACATAAGGAAGCGTTGCATTCGTCAAAGCGAGTGTTGATGTGCGTGGAACCGCACCCGGCATGTTAGCGACAGCGTAGTGAACAACACCGAACTTTTCATACGTCGGATCATCGTGTGTCGAAATCCGGTCAACTGTTTCGAAGATTCCGCCTTGGTCAATCGCAACGTCAACGATGACAGAACCCGGTTTCATGCGTTCGACCATTTCAGCTGTGACGAGTTTCGGCGCCTTTGCTCCAGGAATCAAGACGGCACCGACAACAAGATCGCTTTCGGCGACAGCTTCTGCAATCGTATACGGATTTGAAATCAGCGTGTTGATTGAATTACCGAAAATGTCATCGAGTTGACGGAGACGTTCCGGACTGACATCGATGATGGTGACATCTGCACCGAGACCAACGGCAAGTTTTGCTGCGTTTGTTCCAACGACTCCACCGCCGATGACCGTTACTTTACCGCGACGGACACCAGGAACACCTGCAAGCAGGATGCCCATACCACCGTGCGGTTTTTCAAGAAACTGAGCACCGATTTGTGACGCCATCCGACCGGCCACTTCGCTCATCGGTGTTAAGAGTGGTAACGTCCGGTTTTTTTCGACCGTTTCGTATGCGATTGCTGTAATTTTTGAATCGACGAGTGCACGTGTCAACTCAGGTTCTGCAGCAAGATGAAGGTATGTGAACAATGTGAGTTCCGGACGGAAGTATTGATATTCCGAAGCAACCGGTTCCTTAACTTTCAATGCTAATTCGGCAGTAGCCCAAACTTCAGCCGCTGTCTCGATGATTTGTGCCCCTGCTTGCGTGTATTCTTCGTTTGTAAAGCCGCTCCCCATACCAGCAGTTGTTTCGACGATGACCGTATGTCCTTGACCCGTTAAAGCCGCTACCCCAGCAGGCGTTAACGCGACACGATTTTCATTGTTTTTAATTTCCTTTAATACTCCGATGATCATAAATGCGATCCCCTTTCGCGAATAAACAAACAGTGTGTCACTTCTCCTTCAGTATACGAGAAATGAAAGCGTTCTACTTTATCGGCGATTTCAAAAATACAAGCAATCCTTTGTGAAAAATCACAAAGGATAACGGTCTGCTTTTAAATACAGGTAAAGAAGGGCACGTTCCGGAAGCGACTCCATCCGGATACCGGCTTCTTCCTCGATTCTTCGCATCCGATACAAAATCGTATTCGGGTGGACATGCAGGTGGGAAGCGACCTGTTTGACGTTTCCATCATAATGAAGGAACCACTCCAACGTCTCACATAACGAAGCGGCATGTTTCCCGTCATAGGCGCGTAATCGCTCAATCTCTTCTAAACGAACGGTCCTTCTGCGCAGACGTTCGGAAAAAATCGGTAACAGCTGGAATAAACCAAGACGCTCATATCGTGTGACGGTATTTAACTCAAACGGAAATGCATCTTTTAACCGGAGAACGATCCCCGTTTCTTCGTAACGTTCCGGAATCGACTGAACGCCGGTAAATACTTCACTGCTGGCAGAGATGAATTTCGTGTAATTAAATCGTTCGGCAAGCATTTGTCGGAAAGATTGAATGAAGGCATCAAATTGTAATCGTTCGTGGTGGGCATCTTTATCATTTGTGCTGATCCACAAAATAAAATCGGTTTCATCGTACGCGTACAAAAGCGGTCGGACGGTTTGTTGGATAGTCAGCAAATAACGTAACCGATCAGCAAGTCGCGGTGTGATGGCTTCTGAAAACCGGATCACCATCAGGCGACTGATTCCGGGTGGAGCAATGTGTAGTTTAGAGAAGGTCTTTAAAATTTCCGACTCGGACATGTCTTCGTGAAGTAATTCAAAAAAGAATTGTTCGGATTTTTCTTCTTGGCGTTTCTTTTGCATATCGATGGCGAGTAACTGCCGTTGAGCCAGCAAAGCTCCTTTTTTTAAGTCGGATAACTCGGTTTCTGAAAAGGGGATGCTGCGGGCGATTGACCAAATGTACCCTAAAATTTCTGTATCTTGCTTGATCGCAATCGCGACACGGTCATTCAAACCGACACCTGTACGGGCTGAAATGATCAACGGTTCATTTTGTGCCGCAAGATTCTGAATGACTTCGTCTTTCCACAGTTGATCAATGACCGATTCAGGGACGCGTCGCCCGATAATCGTTGCAATCCGGGCCGGGTCCGTATCGGCAGTGTGTGTACTATAAGCAAGCAATCGGTGATTACGATCCTCGATGGTAATTGGAGCACTCAGTGCGACACCAATCGCTTCCGCTAAGTCCTCAAGGGAATGATACGTCGCTTCCAACATAAAAATCAGACCTTCTTTCTCTATATAAAATACTGTTGAAGTAATTATATCTTTGGTTGTGCATAAGAACAAAGAGTTTTCCGATAAGTTGTAAGTTTTAACAAAATATAAAGAACGGATGAATATGAAAACCAGGCACAAAAAAGACCTCCCGACCGTTATCCGGATCTGCCGGGGAACGGTCGGGAGGCGAAATTATAGGGAGAATCAGCGTCGGACAGAGCGTTTACGACTGTAGACGACGAGTGTCAGTAAGAAAACAAGACTGAGGGCAATCAAGACAATCAGTGAAGCCGTATTGAAATGAAGGACTTCAAGAAGGACGCTTGTTGCAACTGTCAGATAAAAAATACCGAGATATTTTTTGACGAAAGGACTGTCGAAATGAGCCAACTGTTTCGCGCCGATTGGAGCACCAAGTAATGCTCCGATGATTAGCATGACCCCGACGAGGAGATCGACATCTGTACTTGCGACCGTATAGTTGACGAGGCCGGACAAGACGATCAGTAGGGCCGAAGCAATACTCGTTCCGACTGCCCGTTTCAATTCATATCCGGCGATACCGACGAGTAGTGGTGTAATGATGAAACCACCGCTGACACCAAGCAAGGACGAGATGAATCCTGCGAACAGCCCAATGAAACCAAGTGCCAGATACCGGTTTTTCCAACCGGTTTGTGCACCTGACGAGGACTTTGGACGTAAAAACTTATTGGCAAAGTATAATAATAAACCGATATACACAACCGAGATGACGAGATGGGCACCGTTCACTGCCTCTAATCGGAGAACGATCGGAGTCGCGATGGTAGAACCGATGATACCGACTAAACCGACGACCAGGCTGTCACGCCAGACCACATTTTTCAGGCGGAGGTGTGATAGGGTACCGGATACGGTTGAACCGAGCGTCAACATTAAACTCGTCGCGATAGCGACGCTTGGGGAGAAGCCGAGAATCAGTAAAAGCGGTGTTAAGATGATGCCGCCGCCGATTCCAAAGAAACCAGAGATGATACCAATGAAAAAGCCGAGTGGTAAAAAATAATAAAATTCCATGTAAGACATTCCTTTCACATTACATCATACGGTTAGTATGGCAATCCGTTCGTAAAATGTAAAAGGGAACGGCTCCTTCAAGGGGGTTGAAGGAGCCGTTAAGGGGATTATTCTTTTGATGCAGCAACTTCAGTTGCTGCATCAATACCGGTATTGGCTTTGACAAGAATACGTTCGAAGTTACCGGCCACTTCGTCCGATTTCGTAACAAGTGTTCCGATAATCGCACCTAGAAAACCAAGTGGAATCGAAACAATTCCCGGATTCGACAGTGGGAATAATGCTTCCCCGACGAATAAGGCTGAACCGTCAACTGCCCAGATATTAGGACTGAGCGCGACGAGAAGCAGTGAAGAGAAAAGACCGACGACCATACCTGTGACAGCTCCGCCAGTATTGAAACGGCGCCAGAAAATCGTCAGCAAAATGACGGGCAAATTGGCACTGGCTGCCACTGCAAAGGCCAGTGAAACAAGGAAAGCGACGTTCATTGATTGTGCAAATAACGCCAGTACCATCGAAACGAGTGCGACGGCAATGGAAGCGAGGCGCGCAGCCGTCATTTGTTCTTTTTCCGTTGCTTGTCCTTTACGCAGAATATGACTGTAAAAATCATGGGCAAAGGCGGAAGCAGCCGATAAAACCAGTCCGGCCACAACGGCAAGGATGGTCGCAAAAGCAACAGCCGCAACGAAGGCGAACAGTAAGTCTCCACCAAGCGCCTGCGCAAGGAGAGGTGCCGCCATATTACCGGCTGCATTCGCAGCGATGATGTCATCTGCTCCAACGAAGGCAGCGGCTCCAAAGCCGAGGAAAATCGTTAAGATATAAAACGCACCGATGATCCAGGTCGCATAAACAACGGATTTCCGCGCAGTCGGTGCATCTTTAACTGTAAAGAAGCGGATTAAGATATGCGGCAAGCCGGCTGTTCCGAGAACAAGTGCCAAGTTTAAGGAAATCGTATCGAGCGGTAACTTAAACTTATTACCGGGATTCAAGAAGGAGTCACCGAGCGGTGTGGCTTGTTTCACTTCCGAGAACATCTTCATGATCGAGAAGTCGAATTTAGCAAATACCATGAAGGAAATGACGGCTGTACCGGCCATCAACAAAATCGCTTTGATGATTTGCACCCATGAGGTGGCCGTCATCCCGCCAAACACAACGTACACAGTCATCAGAATACCGACGATGATGACACTTGTCGTATATGGAATTCCGAGTAACAACTCAATCAAAGCACCGGCTCCGACCAATTGCGCAATCATGTAGAAAATGGAAATAACAATCGAGTTCATCGCTGCGACACCCCGAACTTTCGAGGCATTAAAACGGGCAGCAATCATATCAGCCATCGTGTATTTTCCTAAGTTGCGCAACGGTTCGGCAACGAGATAGAGAACAACAAGATAGGCAACGAGAAAACCGATCGAATAAAAAAATCCGTCGAATCCGGCCAGGGCGATCATTCCGGCAATTCCGAGGAAGGAAGCCGCAGACATATAGTCACCGGCAATGGCGATACCGTTTTGAGCACCGGTCAAGCCACCGTCCGCAGTATAAAAATCATTCGCCGTCTTTGTTTTACGGGCAGCGAAATATGTAATGACGAGTGTTAACCCGACAATCGCAGCGAATAGGGTGACAGCGGTATAGTTCATCGTGATTCCTCCTTGATCTGTTCGACCAATCGATCAAACGAACGTGCTTTTTTGTTATAAAGCGTACAAAACGTCCACGTCATGATGAACTGCAGGAAAGCAAATAACCAAGCCCCTGTGATATCACCAAGTAATGGCCGATTCAAGAAGGTAAAATAGCTGGTCATGATGGGAAGCGTAAAATAAAAAATGAGACAAAATACAATGGCCGGTAAGATGAATGCATTTTTTTCGCGCATCAATTGTTTAAACGATGCACTTTCGACGATTGTCTGGGCAGAGCGTGTCGTTTCCGTCTTCGCTGTTTCAGATACCTGGTGCATGAGACGCCTCCTTTGAAAATGAATTTAAATTCATTATAGAGACAGTTCCTTTGGAAAATCTATCCTAATTTAGAAGGGGGAATTCGAGATATTATATTAATATTGGTCTTACCATTTTATTGTAAGCGTTTTCAATGTTGGACAAAATGTGAACGTTATTTTAAAAACATATTAATATGAAAAAATGATTCAAAAGTCCTGCCTGGAAAAATAAAGGGAAATGAATAAAAAACGTTGAAATCCGCATAATTAAAAGACACACCCTGATGGAGGATGTGCCGACAGTTGGTTATATCATTTGTTATTGTCCCCGATTTCCTGTTCAAGATCACGTAGTGACTTCGAACGTCGTGCTAGGGCGCGCCGTTTGATGATTTCTTCGACGCCACGACTGACTCCCCAGATGGCGAGTAAAATCAGAAACAGAAAAACAAGACGGATCGGTCGTTCCAAAAATGTTGACCATTCTTTACCGATTAACGAGAAGATGATGACGACGATCAGTCGACCCGCTCCAGCGGCAATCAAATACGTCCGAAGTGACAGTTGAATCATTGCAGAAATCGCTGTAATGATAAAGGCCGGCATGAACGGAAGTGAAAAGAAAAAACCAAGCGAAATCGGACTCATATGGCGAACCCGTTCAATCCACTGCTGGGCGGCTTTATGTTGTTCAAGCCACCTCGTGACAGGGCGGCGAAATAAATAACGGATACAGGCAAAGACGACAAGAGAACCGAGCATACTACCGACCCAAGAGACGAGTACACCCATCCAAAAGCCATAAGTCGCTGCATTGGCGGAAATGATAAGAACAAGCGGGAGGAACGGAAAAAGTGATTCCAGAAAAGGAGCAATCAATCCGGTCGATGCACCACCCGGAAGATCCTGGAGAAACGTAATCATTTGTTCAATCCACTGACGGACGGTTTGGAGCATTCGGAATCCTCCTTACAAAATAAACTGCTAACTTCTATTTTAACTCTTTCCCCGTCAGAAAGGAAAAACTTTATCGTGCTGTCCGCTGAACTGCCAATTGTACAATTCAAATGAAGTTGGTATTATACTTAAATGGGTGCGTTTTGCAGGCGTTCCCAGCTAGCTAATAGCTATGACGCTTCGTTCGCCAACGTTCGTTTTACTGCAAAAAACTGACATGGGGGCCAATGAGGATTATGAAACCTTATCGCGTACTATTATTTTATAAGTATGTTCCGATCGACAATGCGGAACAATTAACAAAAGAGCATCTTGCCTATTGCAAAGAGCTTGGCATCAAAGGAAGAATCCTGATTGCACCAGAAGGAATCAATGGCACACTGTCTGGAGCAGTCGAACAAACCGATCAATACATGCAGGACCTGCTTGCCGATCCACGGTTTAGTGACATCGAGTTCAAAATCGATGAGGTCGACGAACATGCCTTCAAGAAAATTTTCGTTCGTTATAAAAGCGAACTGGTCACATGGCGCTTTGAAGATGAATTCAACGTGCCGAAAGAACATGCGGCGTATCTTGAACCGGCGGAGTGGAAAAATATGATGCAAAATGAAGATGTCGTCATTCTGGATGTCCGGAACAACTACGAATACGATCTCGGTCATTTTAAAAATGCCGTCAAGGTCGATGTCGATGCCTCACGTGAATTTCCGCAATGGCTCGATGAAAATGAACACTTGTTTGAAGGGAAAAAAGTTCTGACGTATTGTACGGGCGGTGTCCGTTGTGAAAAATTCACGGCATATTTCCGTAAACGTCAAAACAGCGACGACATCTTCCACTTAAAAGGCGGCGTCGTCATGTATGGGAAAGATGAAGCGACACGTGGAGAAGACTGGGAAGGGGAATTGTATGTGTTCGATGAACGCATTCAAGTACCTGTTAACGAAGTCAATCCAACGGTTGTCTCGACTTGTTATTACTGTGGAAAAGACGAAACACGATACGTGAACTGTGCAAATCCGGAATGTAATCGTCAACACTTCTGCTGTGAAGAATGTGAACCGAAAGTGATGCGTTCTTGTTCAGACGAATGCCGGGAACACCCACGCAACCGTTATGTAAAAGAACAAATGGAAGAACTGGTAAAGTAATCATGGATGAATAAAAGCAGGCTGACAAAATCCGAATCCGGGATTTCGTCGGCCTGCTTTTTTAGGATGGAAATAAGAAACGAAGGATTTCTGGCATCCGTTTTGCCCATTCGGTCTCGTGATGGATCGCACCGGGAATGATTTCGTAAGTCGCTTGTTGGACTTTTTTTTGAACGGCTTTCGCAAGAACCTCGTTTGTATGAAGATAGTCATTTTCCGTCATCGGTCCGCTCGTTTCTTTCGTACCAACATCCATATAACAACGCTGGTGCTCGGATAAACGTGGACTGCGCTCAATGAATTCCAGTAAAGAAGAAAAATTCGCCCAACCGGCCGTTGATAAAGCAGCGACACGTGTGAAGATTTCCGGATAAGCGAACAAGCCATACAATGAAATGACACCCCCCATCGAACTGCCGATCATCGTCGTATCCGTTGGAATCGTCGCATACTGCGAGTCAATATACGGTTTTAGTTCATGAACGATCCAGTGCATGTATTGCTTTCCGTTGCCGCCAATCGTCTTGCGATGAGACGGATAGGCCGTGCGCATTAAAAGGGCTTCGTCCGTCCAAGGGGCATACTCATCGTAGCGGTCCATTCCATCATCCGGACTGTCGATGGCGACGATCATCGCATGCAACTGAACAGTATGGAGTGCATGATGGACTTCCCAGCCTTTTCCGAACGAAGCGGTCTCACCACTGAAGACATTTTGACCGTCATGCATATAAATGACTGGGAGCGCTTCGTCGACAGGTAGTTCGGTCGGACGATAAATCCGGATTGTTCGAGGCGAGGCTAGAGTCGAAATCGTTCGTTCAATTTCAGTAATTGACAAGATAGTCACGACCTTTCAAAGGTTAGCGTAATGGGCAGTACAATTCCGACCGTTATGTTTGCCACCGACATAGAGAGCATGATCCGCTTGCCGGAGCGATTCTTCGAACGATCGTTCCGATGGAAATTCGACGGTATCGACGCCAAGACTGATGGTGATGGATAAGCGATGTCTATCGACGACGAACGGCCGGTCGAGGACGGCATGCCGGATTTCTTCGGCGAAATCGATTGCTTGTTTCTGTGGAGATTGACTGAGTAACAGGACAAATTCTTCTCCGCCGTATCGAGCCGCGAAGACGTTCTGCTTTTTCTGTTGCACGGCCCGGATCCTGCGACCGAGTTCACGCAGAACAAGGTCACCGACCTTATGTCCATACGTATCGTTAACATGTTTGAAGTGATCGATATCAAATAAGATGATCGACAAGGGATAACGGTCAGAGGCAAATTGCTGTGCCCCTTCCTCGTAAAAGGCACGACTGTTGGCGAGCTCCGTCAAAGCATCAGTCCGGCTCTCGGCGTACAGTTGGTATGTTTCCCGTGAACGGTGCAACACCCGACAAAAAATACGTAACAAACGCGAAATCTCGTCCGCACTTGTCGCATCATAGGCATCCGCGGTTTGATGAAATAGGATGATCGATACATCGACATCTTCGTTTGTGATGGATGGAATCGCAATCATCGAATGACGGTCAACGGGTAAGTCAATTTTAATGTCCGTCCCCCAATCGCACCGAAGACCATGGATGATTGGTGTTTGCAGCTGCTCGGCCTTCAGGGAATGGAATAAAGGCAGGACATCGATGATTGTTTTCGTCCGGATATTGTAAATGGTTTGCTTACGCTGTTGCTGAATTGATATCCAACCTTCCGAAAAATCAATCAGATACGGCAAGTCGCGTAATAAGGAGTCAATCGTTTCTTGTTCGAACTGGGAAATCAGCAGATGTTCTTTGGCGTCATCAAACCGTTTGGCTTTTTCATTCGCTTCGATTGTTTCCCCATGCTGTTGGAGCAATCGTTTGAATAAAAATAAGATCAGCGTCGAGACGGAAGCGGCGATGAGCGGGTTCTCATCATAAAACCAGATTCCGAGCAGAGCACTTAAGATACTGATACCGTAGACAAGTGTCTGCAGACGGACAAGGCGCACCCAATCATATTTCAAATATAAGATGCGGTTGACGAACCGGCATTGGAGGTAGGAAACGATCATGACGGTCGTTAAATATCCGAGAAGCGGAAGGAGTGCTCTCGAGTAAGTAAAGTCAGTTCCAATCGGTCCGCCGAGTACTAAATAGACGAGTGACGGAGAGGCAAGATAAACTAAATCAAACAGAGCATTGATCGGATATAAATATAAAAAACGTTGACGGCGAATTTCTTTTTTATGAGAAAAAAACTGAAAGACGAAGATGCCGATTTGGCTGAGAAGAATGGATGGCCATAATCCGTAATTAAGAAAGATGAATAAAATGATCCCTTCCTGAAACGTATAGTAAATGCCTCCACGACGAACATTATCGAACTGGAACAAGATGATGAGTGCTAGAAGATAAGTGGCATTGCCAAATGAGAGCGGAAAGTCGATGAGTGTGGGATGTGTAAGTAAAATGAAGGTAAGCAGACTAGCAACGAGACACAAGACAAGCCAACTGTTTCGTGCGACTTTTTGATAGTAGACCATGATGCGTCTCCCTCCTTTAACAGTCCTTCCCTACTTATACCCGTTTTGTGGAAATTATGATAAGGGATTTACAAAAAAATAAGGTTGAGAGAATGCAGTGAATTGCGTATAATGTGAAAGATATCAAACAATCGATGACGAAGAAAGTAGCGATATGATTTAATCGACCAGCGAATCAGGGAACGGTGAAAGCCTGAACAGATTAGACCATCGTGAAACGCACTTCCGAGATGCTATCCGAATCCATGTGATCAGGCCTAGCCGGGGGAACCCCGTTATCCCCGTTAAAGTGGGTGTCGTACCGTCGACACCAAGAAGAGTGGTACCGCGGTCATTCCGTCTCTTTGCGTGTTGCGCAAAGGGCGTTTTTTATTGGAAAAAATAAACTGTTTGGAGGAAACAAAATGAGTTACAAGCAACAATATGCCCAAGTATTACATGATGTGATTGGTGATGCATTGTCACAAGAAGAGATCGAACAGTTGATTGAACAACCAAAACATGAGGATCACGGCGATCTGGCATTCCCATGTTTCCAACTCGCAAAAGCATTCCGTAAAGCACCGATGATGATTGCAACGGAACTGGCTGAGAAAATCGATAATTCACTGTTCTCGAACGTGCAGGCAGCTGGACCGTACGTGAACGTCTTCTTAAACCGGGAAGTTGTTTCGCGTGAAATCATTAAACGTGTTTTAGAAGAACAACAAGCTTACGGATCAAGCGAAGCGAACGGCAAAACAATTGTGACTGACTTTTCATCACCGAACATCGCGAAGCCGTTCTCGATGGGACATTTACGTTCGACAGTCATCGGAAATGCGCTGAACCAGATTTCACGAAAAAAAGGATATGATGTCGTCGGCATCAATCACCTCGGAGACTGGGGAACACAGTTCGGGAAATTGATGGTCGCCTACAATATGTGGGGCAAGGAAGAAGACGTCCGGGCTGAACCGATCAAAGAATTGCTCAAACTGTACGTGCGTTTCCACGAAGAAGCGGAAGAAAATCCGGCTCTTGAAGATGAAGGTCGTGCTTGGTTCAAGAAACTTGAACAGGGTGACGAACAAGCAACAGCACTTTGGACGTGGTTCCGTGAAGTTTCGCTCGTCGAGTTCAACCGTGTCTATGAAATGCTTGGTGTCAGCTTCGACAGTTTGAACGGCGAAGCCTTCTATAATGATAAGATGCAGCATGTCATCGACTTATTGGAAGAAAAAGAGTTGCTCGTCGAGTCGGAAGGCGCAATGGTCGTCGACCTCGAAGCAGAAGGAATGCCTCCTGCCTTGATTAAGAAAAAAGACGGGGCGACATTGTATGCAACACGTGATTTGGCTGCTGCCGTCTATCGTCTTGAGACATACGGTTTCGAGCAGGCCTTTTACGTTGTCGGTGGTGAACAGGCCCTCCACTTTAAACAGCTGTTTGCTGTTCTGAAGAAACTTGGCTTTGAAAATGTCGACGGTATGCACCATGTCCCGTTTGGTCTGATTATGAAAGACGGGAAAAAGATGTCGACGCGTAAAGGACGGATTGTCCTTCTTGAAGAAGTGCTTCAAGATGCAATCAATGTCGCGAAACAAAATATCGCCGAGAAAAATCCGAACCTTGCCAATGCCGAACAGACGGCACGCGAAGTCGGTGTCGGTGCTGTCATTTTCCACGATTTAAAAAATGAGCGCATGAACAACATTGAATTTGATCTCGAACAAATGTTGAAATTTGAAGGGGAAACCGGTCCATACGTCCAATATACAAATGCACGGGCAAATTCATTGTTACGTAAAGGCGAATACGATGGATCAGCTTTTGCGGGTAGCGCAGATGACTATTCATGGGGTGTCGTGTCGATGCTGAACCAGTTCTCGGCAGTGATTGACCGGGCGTTTACACGTCGCGAACCATCGATCATCAGCCGTTATGTCCTCGATTTAGCTCAAAGTTTCAACAAATATTACGGACAGGTTCGTGTCCTCGAAGACGATGCGGAAAAACAATCTCGCCTCGCGCTCGTAAAATCGGTTACGATTGTATTGACGGAAGGATTACGCCTGCTTGGTGTCGGCGCTCCTGAAGAAATGTAAGATAAATCAATTAAAGATGGGGTTATCATATGAACAAAGAGACAATGGAACGGTTACAGCACGCATCTACACAAATGAATCAGGAAGACTTGGCTGCATCCATCGCTTTTATTGCTGACTTTCACGGAAAGGTTGCCACGTGGCTTCCGGGTGAATCAGTCGATTTCATCTTAGATTTCGTGACAGCACCAGGAGCCGATCAAATTGCTCCGATCAGCGGTGACGCACTCGATACGAAAAGTAACTTCGAGTTCTTCATGGAAAAAAAACAGACGCGCAAAAAACTCGGTGAGTTATTGGCGTTATGGAAAGCACCTCGTACGAAAGAGACATTGAATCAAATTGATGCCATTGGTCTAAAAAAATGGTTGGCACGCAATGAATTTCGTTCGGAAGACAAGCCATGGGATTATTTGAACCGCCTTCATGTCCTGTTATTCCTCGATCAAATGACTACGGTCATCGATGATCATCAGTTGACGACATTGTATGAGCAACTCGTTCGGAAAACACCGGTACCGACTAGCTTCGTCCGTCGTCAAGGGGAAGTCCGCCGTGTCGTGAATCAGTTCGCCGATAAAACAGAATTTACACAAGTCGATTTAGTTCGCGCTTCACTCGTGCGTTTCCTGTAAGCGAGATGACATCAAAATCCCCCGTATCCTTCACAAATTGTGAAGGATACGGGGGATTTTGTCATGTCAGACATTCATTTGACTTGATGAAAGGTGATGGTTTCGGCAGTCGTATCGTATAGTAACCATTCGCGTTCGACCAGAACCGGTCCGACGTTGATGGCGTAACGGCCACGTTTGATGGAAATCGGGATATCATGATGAATCGCTAGACGTTTGCCCTCTTTGAATAGTCCGTGCACATGACTGTGTCCAAAAAATAAGAGTCGGTCGGGATAAGCGGATGTATCGGGCGTCAGATCATAGCTCCATTTCAATTGGTCACCATGAATGAACAAAGCGGACGTGATTTGTTTTGTCCGTTCCGACATGCGCAGCTGATCGAGATAACTGGATATCCCTGCTGGAATCAATGAAAACAAGCGTTCTTCCTGGTTTCCAAGCAATGTCTCAAAAAAAAGCAATTTCAAAAAATCCGGATCAAGCGTCACGATTTGTTCGATTTCTTCAAACGTATACCGTTTGGCCCGCTTTTTTCCGATGTGACACTCATGGACATCCCCAAGCGAAAAGACAACGGCTTGCGGAGCCGTCTGTTGAATATCTGTCAACACAGCACGTGTATCGGATAGTGAACTGTGCAAATCCGTGATGAGTGCATACTGCATCTGGCATCGCTCCCTTGTACTAAGAGTATACCCCGGGTTTCATGCGGCTCATCCTATTTTTGATTAAGCCGGGTCGACCGTGACACCGCGCTCGGCAAAGACCACTTTTGCAACTTCGAGTGCATTGAGGACACGCGGGAAACCGGTATAAGGGACAAGATGCATGATGGCTTCAACAATCTCATTTCCTGTCAATCCAGTGGTTAAGCCGGTATTAATATGAAGGGCAAGCGTTATCCTTGATGGTGGATATACAGCGCAATAAGCATGAAAAAAACCCCCTTTCTCCAATCGGAGTAAGGGTTTTTTTTGTACTTAACGGAAATTGAGGAACTGGACGTCGACCGATAATGGTAATTCGCGGACGATTTGCATGACTTGTTGCAAGTCATCGCGCGATTTGCCTGTGACACGGATTTGATCGTCTTGAATCTGAGTTTTGACTTTGAGTTTGGATTCCTTGACGGCATTGTTGATTTTTTTAGCATCATCACGATCGATGCCGCTTTTGAGAATGACGCGTTGACGGACCGTGTTTCCGGCTGCCTGCTCGACTTTTTCGTATTGCAGGTTTTTCGTCGGGACTTCGCGCTTGATGAGTTTCGCTGTCAGGACATCTTTGACTTGATCGAGTTTAAAATTATCATCTGAAATCAGAATCAAATCTTCTTTCTCGAGTTTCATGTCGCTTTTTGATCCTTTGAAATCAAAGCGGTTCGTGATTTCCTTTAAAGCGACCTGCATCGCGTTTTTGACTTCCTCGATGTTGATTTGTGACACGATATCAAATGAATTGTCTTTTGCTGCCATAAGAATCTCCCCTTTCGTTCCACAACCATTTTAACATATTTGTCCGCAGATGCTTTGACTTCGTGTCGAAGTTTCGGCAAAAGAAAATGGAAGAGAAACAGTCGAATCGTTCATCTGTATGAAATTTTGTTATAATGAAAACCATGAAATGAAAGGGGTGCATGGCTTTGAAACAAACAGCAGATATGTTGACGCTCACACCAGAAGAGCTGGATGAGCGGTATGCCTATAAAGGATCAGATTTAGGAGCAACATTTGATGAAAAAACGATACGGGTCCGTTTATGGGCACCGACGGCTGAACGTGTCGTGATTCGTTTGTACCGGACATTGCGGGCAAGGAAAGTTGAAGAACTTGAATTGGCGGCGGATCAGCAGGGGACATTCGTCGTCGAACTGGATCGTGCTGTGTATGAAGGTTACTTTTATACGTTTCAAGCCAGCATCAACGGACAGAAAGTCGAAGCGGTCGATCCGTATGCAAAAGCAGTCGGGACAAACGGTAAACGGGGAGCATTAATCGATCCGTCCACCACTCAACCCGAGCGTTGGATTGAAGAACGCCCTCTCTTCCATTCGTCACAAGATGCCGTCATCTATGAATTACACGTTCGGGACGCGACGAGCCATTCGGCGAGTGGGGTCATCGAGCGGGGAACGTTCCGCGGATTGACGGAAGCCGGGACACGAACACCATCAGGCGGATTGACAGGTCTTGATTACCTGACGGATTTAGGTGTGACACATGTCCAATTGCTTCCGATTTATGATTTCGGTTCAGTGAATGAAGCCGCACCGAACGATCCGGATAACTACAACTGGGGATACGATCCCGTCAATTATTTTGCGCCGGAAGGATCCTATTCGTCGAATCCGGATGATCCGGCAGCGCGAATCCGTGAATTAAAAGCCTTGATTCAAGCCTTGCATGACCGGGGCATTCGTGTCGTGATGGATGTAGTCTTTAATCACGTCTATGATGCGGAAACGGTACCACTTGGCCAATTCGTTCCGGGTTATTTTTTCCGTCAGGCAGCAGACGGAACACTTTCGAACGGGAGTTTTTGTGGAAATGACACAGCATCAGAACGTTTCATGATGCGTAAGTTCATTCTTGATTGCGTGACGTACTGGGCGAAAGAGTATCATCTGGACGGATTCCGGTTCGACTTGATGGGCTTACATGATATCGAAACGATGAATCAAGTCCGCCATGCACTCGACCGGATTGATCCATCGATCTTGATTATCGGGGAAGGATGGGATCTTGACACACCACTTGCAGCCGATCAAAAAGCCAACTACTTTAATGCGCCGCAGATGCCGGGAATCGCTCATTTCAACAACGGATTACGTGACGGTGTCAAAGGTGACGTTCAGACACCGCTTGACCGCGGATTCATCAGCGGAACTTTCGAGCGGACAAATGAAGTCAAACGGGGCATTGCCGGAAACGTCTCTTCGCAAGGATTTGCGGATGAACCGAATCAAGTCGTTTCTTACGCGGAAGCCCATGATGATTTAACGATTTGGGACAAATTGTCCGTGTCACGGCCGGAAGATACGGATGAAGTCCGCCGAAAACGACAAATGCTTGCGAATGCCATTATCTTAACCGGACAAGGGATTCCATTTTTACATGCGGGACAGGAGTTTTTCCGGACAAAAAACGGCATTCGGGACAGCTTCAACTCCGGAGAAGTCGTCAATCAACTCGATTATGAACGGGCAGAAGAGTTCCGGTTCGGCGTCGAGTATGTCAAAGGATTGATTGCGCTGCGGCGTCAGTATCCGATGTTCCGTCTCGAAAACACCGCCATGATCCGCAAACATCTCCGCTTTCTCGAAGAAGGAGAAGGCATCATTGCTTACGAATTGAAGCGGACATATGAAGGGTATGTTGAACGTCAGCGGGTGTATCACAATGCGACGGAACACGATGTGACAATCGAGTTACCGGGCGGCGAGTTCGAAATTCTCGTCGAAGAAGGGGTTGTAAAAATCCATGCCCCTCGTCTGCATGAAGAAAAACAGCTTGTCGTGAAGGCTTTGTCGACGACAGTCATTGCCGAACGGAAAGCAGACTATAAAAAATATGCAGTGGCAGGCGGCGCCGCACTGACGATTCTTGGTTTGTTGTATGCAGCGAACAAACGGCGTAAAAATAATAAATGATGAGTCTTAAGCAACGAGGCAATTAGAAGAATCGGAGTTCACTGATGTGGGCTCCGATTCTTTTTTTTTAGAGCCGCATCCCGCAACGTAACAGTCATGTTGCGGTGTCATCATAATGACTTAATGATTTTTCATGTTTGCTGTTTTAATTCAGAGCTTCCGGGAACATACTATAAGTAGTATTTAGAGTGCTGGTTTTTTTGAAAGGATGTATTTTATGTTTGGCTTCAATGATATTTGGAAATTTTTCTTCTCGTTTTTTTTGTTATTACCAATCGTCACGTTAATTCATGAGATGGGTCATTACTTTTTCGCACGTCTGTTTGGGGGGAATATGGAAATCAATATCGGATCGGGGAAATCGTTGTTACGTGTTGGCCCCATCCGCTTGAACCGTATCTATTTCTGGGACGGATGGTGTCAGTATGAGGCACTTCGTCATGAAAATAAATTTACGAACATTACCGTCTATGCCGGTGGAGCTATTTTTAATCTGGCGAGCATCCTGATTGTAAACGGTTTGATTTATGCGGGTGTCTTCGAGGCTTCGATTTTTACGTATCAATTCGCCTATTTCTCGTTCTACTTCATTTTCTTCTCGCTGTTTCCGATTGATCATCCGAACGGTTATCCGAGTGACGGAAAAGCGATCGTTAATGTATTCCGTTATGGAAAATCAGAATATAACCCCCAATCGTAATCACAAGCAAAATATGCCCTTCTTTTATGCGACCAGCGCACGAAAGAAGGGCATATTGCATCATTTGTCTTCTGAAGATGTATCATCCGCAGAAGAAGAGTCGGATTGTTCTGTTTCTAATTCGACCAGTTTTTGTATCAAAATATGCCGTGGCATGTGCATTAACTGTTCGAGCGGCACATTGAGACGTTTCGAAAGTTCAACAGCTGTATCAGCAGACAGTTGTAGGGGTTTCATAGTGTGTGTACCTCCTTTTTGTTTCCTTTAAGTATACAGGACATGCTCTTCGAGCGCATCGACAGTAGCTAGAAATGAAGAAGGTTGATACCGTAGGGAGTAGGAAGTGATGCGTATGTATAAACCAGCCGCTGAGCTGTTGTTCCATGAATCTGTTTCACTTTTTGACCGATTTGGCGATGATCTGATTTTATACCGGGATCAAGGCGGATTTACAAAATGTGATTTGGATTTGAGAATACGGTGGGAGACAGCATGTGCGTATGTTCCGTTCACGTGGTTCTTTGAGCCGGACGGATACCGTGTGTTCATCGTTTTTGAAGAAACTTCATTGTTTGGTTTACTCGATTTAAGAGACGGACGTCTCCAATATATGAATCGCCCCATCTTCTTTGCTGATGCCTGGTTCAGTAATCTGTATGAATGGCGAGACAATCAGATTTTTATGTACTCGGCTGAGACCGATGTCGTGCGTTATTGTTTTGAAAAACAGGAAGGAACTTTTTCGGATTATGACGAAGCTCCTCTATTAGGACGTTTGATTGAACGGGGGTATCATCCGCAGTATGCGTTCGAACGTCTGCTCGCACCTGGAACGATGATTTCCTATGATGTGAATCAATCACGTTATGTCATTTGGGATGCGTTTACGGAACAGGAACAGTTGATTCCGTTTTCCGAGTATGACGACTATTTGTTGGTCGACAGCCGGAAAAATCTGTTTTCTGTCACGGATGCCAATCGATTTTATCTGTACGAAAAAGAGCAACTGAAATTTAAATTTGATGGGTGCCAGTCATCGATCCTGTTAAAGACGGTTTTACTGGATGAATCGGCGCAACGTCTGGCCATCGTCTCGACGTCGGCGAATTTCGGAAATACGTGGCTCCAGATTTTTCAAAAGACGTAAACACATCCTTTGTCGTAGCGGGCGAAGGATGTGTTTCTTGTATAGAGAGAGGAAGATGACAGATGGAACGTTTTGGTCAATACGTAGTGCGCTTTCGAAAAGGCACCAGCGTTACCTGGGTGGTGCTGTTGCTGATTCTTGGTTATTTTGCGGTGCAACTCCCGGATCAGCTGAAGGGAAACGGCTTTACACGGGACGGAGAGTTTCAACAAGTCGAACGCACGTTAGAAAAAGAATTTAAGCAGGACCCACACCAAATCATCGTTTTGTTTGAAGGGAAAACAGAAACCATCCGGCAGGAGATGCAGCGTCACGTCACGGCGTTTCGGACCATCCAAGGAGTGGGACAGGTTATCGGTGTCCAGGAAAATCCGGAAGCTTTAAAAGACGGAAAAGGATATGTCTCGATCGGGATACCGGACATTGACCCTTCCTGGGTGAAGGCGGTGCAGGAAAAACTGGATCCGCAAGACGGCAATACGATTCGCCTGACAGGAGAGCCGTTGATCGTCGACGATTTGAATACCGCATCGAAAAATGATTTGGTCCGGGCGGAATTGATTGGCGTACCGGCAGCGTTACTTGTCTTATTTCTTGTTTTCGGGACGCCGCTTGCTGCCATCTTGCCGCTCATCATGGGACTCGTCACGTTCATCTTCGGAGCCGGGACGTTGTATTTCATCGCCGGACAACAGGAATTGTCCATCTTTGTCTTAAATGCCGTAGCGATGATTTCACTGGCCCTCGGAATCGATTTTTCCCTGCTTTACGTCAACCGGTTCCGGGAAGAACGGGCAGCCGGACGGTCGATTACGGCAGCAGCGGAAGTTTCGGTTGCGACGGCCGGACGATCGATTTTATTTTCCGGGATTTGTGTGTTCGTCGGACTGGCGGGCTTACTTGTCATTGATGTCGATGTGTTTCAAGCAGTTGCGATCGGCACGCTGGTTTCGGTACTGGGCGCCGTCATCAGCGCTGTGACCTTACTTCCGGCCCTGCTCGCACTACTCGGGGGCAGTCTGGAAAAAGGGCGGATTTTTAAAGCGGATTCGGAGCAGGGGGAAGTCCGATGGCGTAAGCTCGCCCGGTTCGTCATGAAACGTCCGGTTGCCATCACCCTTTTTTCACTCCTTCTTCTTTTGCCGTGTTTAATTCCGTTGCGCGATTTGGAACTGAACATTCCGCAAGCAAGCGCGTTACCGGAAGATTATGAATCACGCCTCGCTTTTGAAGCGTGGGAAAAAACCTTTGGCGACGATGGGACCGATGCCGTCGTCTTGCTAAAAGCTGATTTTCAAACGGAACAAGGTGTCGAAAAACTGGAAGCGTTGACGACACGACTCGAAGCAGATGACGGAGTAAGCAGTGTCATTTCAGCGACGGCGCTGGCGGAAGCGAATGGACAGACCGTGACCCAGCTTGCTGCGAACGAACAGGGAAAAGAACAGTTGGCGCCTTTGATTACGTTTGATCAAGGAGTTGCCCGGATCAATGTCAAGCTGACGGGAGATCCGGGAGACAAGAGTTCACAAAAATGGGTCCGCGACGTGCGAGACCAAGGATACCAGGTCGGGGGACCGGCAGCCTTTAATCAGGAAATCTATGATGAAATCTACTCAAAAATGCCGCTCGCGCTAGGTCTTGTCTTACTTGCGACATTCATCATCCTGTTGTTTGCGTTCCAGTCGATTTTGATTCCGATCAAAGCCATCTTGATGAATCTACTCAGCCTCGGAGCAACATTTGGTCTGCTCGTCATTTTATTTGAATCGGGCTGGGTTTTCCCGGCCGAAACAATCGGTATCTTAACCCCTGTGTTCATCTTCTCGCTTGTTTTCGGATTATCGATGGACTACGAAGTATTCCTCGTCTCACGAATGGAAGAATACTACGATGAGACCGGGGATAATGACCTCGCAACGGAAATGGGACTGGCGAAGACGAGTAAAATCATCACCTCCGCCGCCTTGATCATGATTGTCGTCACCGGTGCATTTGCGTTTACCGGCGTCAGTCCGATTAAACAGCTTGGTGTCGGAATTGCTTTGGCGATTTTCATTGACGCGACGATCGTCCGGATGTTCCTTGTTCCGGCACTGATGAAGCTGTTCGGACACTGGAACTGGTGGTGGCCGGGCGGACGGCGAAAACGAAAATACCGGATCTGATCATCGTTCAGAACATCAGTGAAGCACATCATTAGTCATTTAAAGCAGGGCGGGCGTATACTGACGATATTCAAGTTAAGATTTCAGAGGAGGATATGCTTCAATGGCTAATGAAAAGATGTTTGATACGTTTACACTTCCAAACGGAGTGACCCTTAAAAACCGGATTATGATGGCGCCGATGACGAACTACGCGGCGGAAGAAAACGGTGAAGTTTCAGAAGCGGAGCTTGCATACTACGCAGCACGTTCAGGTGGAGTCGGTGCAGTCATTACAGCATGTGCCAACGTCACAGCAGACGGTCAGGGATTCCCGAACGAGTTTGGCGCAGAGCGCGATGAATTGATTCCGAGCCTGAAACGTCTCGCTACAACAATCCAAGATCAAGGCGCAAAAGCGATTCTGCAAATTTTCCACGCGGGTCGTATGGCACCACCGGAACTCGTCGGCGGACAAACAGTCAGCGCAAGTGCAGTAGCACCAGAACGTGAAGGCGCAATGACACCACGTGCACTGGAAGCAGCAGAAGTCGAAGCGATCATCGAAGCATTCGGTCAAGCAACACGCCGTGCGATGGAAGCCGGATTTGACGGAGTGGAAATTCATGGTGCGAACACGTACTTAATTCAACAATTCGTTTCTCCGCACTCGAACCGTCGTGAGGACAAATGGGGCGGAAGTCTTGAAAAACGTCTTGCTTTCCCATTAGCTGTCGTCGATGCCGTCGAAGCCGTTGCAAAAAAAGATCCATCGTTTATCGTCGGTTATCGTTTCTCACCGGAAGAAGTTGAAAATCCGGGAATTACACTCGATGATACGATGCAACTCGTTGATGCACTTGCGAAAAAAGATCTCGACTACCTGCACGTTTCCGTCATGGACTTCTTTGCAGGATCGATTCGTGATCAAAACGAAACACGTTCGCCAATCAGTCTCGTACAAGAACGTGTCGGTCAACACGTTCCGGTCATCGGTGTCGGTTCACTCCATACACCGGAAGAAGTCGAGCGTTCACTTGAAGTCGTGCCACTCGTCGCTCTTGGCCGTGAGTTAATCATGGAACCAAAATGGGTTGAAAAAGTAGAAGCTGGCGAAACGGAATCGATTCGGACAGAACTCGATCCGTCGGCACAGTCTGAACTCGTCGTGCCGGATGCACTATGGCAGGGAATCACGAGCCGTCCAGGCTGGTTCCCAATCAAACAAACAACAAAATAAGAAATACGAAAAGGAGCAACTCAGAATTCTAAGTTGCTCCTTTTTTAGTGTCAGTAAGCGACTTCACCCATCCGGACACCACAAAAACGGTGCAGTTCAACGGGATGATCCATGTTCGTCCGGTCGAACATATCCTGCAGTAATAACGCACAGATGTAGGCATCTTCCTTCGCATCGTGATGCTTAAAAGATACACCTAAAAACTCCGCCATCGTATTTAGCTTATGGTTCGGCAACCACGGATAAAGCTTCCGTGACAATTTGACCGTACAACCATACTGAAATGTCGGCATTTGATATAAGTCATATTTTTGAACCGCTTTTTGGAGCGCACCCATATCGAAAGCTGCATTATGGGCAACGACGAGCTCGGCCTGTTCAATTAATTCAAACAAGCCGTGTGCCGCCATTGCTTCCGGTAAGGCCGGTGCATCCCAGACGTCACTCGGGCGAATGCCGTGGACACGGATATTACCGGCATCAAAGTCTTCTTCCGGATTGATTAAGACCTGCTTGCTTGTGAGGACTTTCCCAGCGGATAAAACAGACCAGCCAAAGGCACAGATGCTGCGGCTGTTCCGGTTCGCTGTTTCAAAATCAATCGCCAGTGTATAACGTTCCATATCATCTCTCCTTTTTAATCAGCATACCGTATTTCGATTTAGAATGCATGTTCGTCTTTTCGTTTAATCAAAAAGTCCGTCTGTCTTTGAGACAGGACGGACTTTTTGATTATTTAGCCTGTACCGCTTTTTCTTGTGCTTCAGGTTCCGTATACGCATCGGGCTTAAAGAGCATGATCCGGTCACGGTAGGCAAAAACGACAGCCGTCAAAACGGCCATTAAATCAGCAATCGGGAAGGCGAACCAAACCCCTTGTACTCCAAAAAAGATAGGTAAAATCAGGACGAGTGGAATCGTATATAAGGTCTGCCGCGAGAGCGACAGGAACAAGGCGATCCGCGCCTTGGCAAGTGATTGATACATTCCGTTGATGATCATCTGAATCCCGTAAACGAATGAAATTGCGAATAAAATCCGCATCGCGGTCGAACCTTCATTGAGTAATGTCACATCTTCCGTAAACATTCCGACCCAAAAACGGGGGAACAGCTGGATTAACAGCCAAAGCGTGATCGACAGGCTCAAACCGTAGCGAATGGCCAGTTTGATTGCTTGTGACATCCGATCAAACTGTTTCGACCCGAAATTGTAGCCGACAATCGGCTGCATCCCTTGGACGATTCCCATGATTGGCATTCCGACAAGTGCCATGAACTTATTGATGACGGCAAAGATCGCAAGTTCCGTCGTACCGCCGTAGCGGACGAGCATATGGTTGACGGTGATGAATAAAATGGACTGTGACACTTGCATGATGAAAGACGATGAGCCGATCTGTCCCATCCGACCGACCAGTTTGGGATCAAACCGAAAGGCTTCACGGTCAAGGACAAGACTTGTTTTTTTCGCTTTCGTAAAGAAAAACCTGAAAATCAGAACGGAACCGACGATTTGCGCGACGACCGTCCCAAGCGCAGCCCCTTGAATGCCCCAGTCGAGTCCGAAAATAAACAGGGGCGTCAAGACGATGTTGATGGCGACTGTCGTCAGCATGACACGCATCTGATAACTGGCACGTCCTTCTGCCCGAAGCATGGCGCTCGAAGCCATCGTCAACATGAAGAACGGGGAACCGAGTAACAGGACACGGAGGAAATCAATACTGTATGGCATGATTTCCGGTGTGGCACCGAACACCTGTAACAACGGTTCGACGAAGATGAATGCCGTGATAATCGCAAGCATACTGACGACGAAAACGGTCATCAGGACATTTGCATAGGCACGACTGGCACCTGCCAAATTTTTTTGACCAAGCCGCTGAGAAGCAATGGCCGCACCGCCGATTCCAATCGAGTTCGAGATGGCCATCAAGACGAGCTGAACGGGGAACGCAATGCCGACAGCCGCGACGGCAACCGTCCCGATTCCTTGTGCCACAAAAATCGTATCGACAATATTATAGAGAGCAGTCACAAGCATCCCGATCATCGCCGGGAGCGACAGGCCGATCAGGAGTTTGTTGATGGGTGCTTCTCCCAAACGAGCCGTATTTTTATTCATCATCAGGAGAGCCTCCTTTTTTTCAAAACAGGGACATGGATTTTCATTCAGATTAGTCGCTTCAACAACCGGATGCAAGTAATCGAATCAGGCAATGTGCAAAACGATCAAAAGACACTCCGCCGATTGAAGACGAAGTGCCTGCTTGAGATAACACAACTGGTTAAGATGGGGTCGGAAGATACCCTTTTGAGTATTCAAAAGCGATGAAGAGAATTGCACCAAGAGCCAGGTAAGCGAACAACGTAATCGTCTGTTGTTTTTTCGGCATTTGATGATACTCAACCGATTTTTCAGCTTCGAGTAACGGTTCAATCCGCTGGTCCAGTCGACGCAACAAGGCATCGTAATCATTAGCCGAATCATATTGGTAACGAAGCAAGTCATCGGCAGCACTTTTCGCTTCTTCCGGACTCGCACTCCGTAAATCCTGGAGGTCGTGTCGGAGTGACCAGGCGATCGGATCATAGGTCGAAACGGGTGCATCGTCCGGTTCGTCGACGGTCGAGTCCGTCACAGTTTCCGTTGCTGCCAATTGTTCCTGTTCGACTTTCGCTTGCAGGACACGGCTGCGTGCAGCACGGTATAACATTAAAATCGATTTATTGTCTTCGTATTGTTTCGCAAAACGGTATCGCTTCCAGACGGCACTTCCGCCGAGAAACGCGATCAATAACAAGATGATGCTGAAGTGTGTCACACCGTATGCAATCAGGGCGGCGAGACCGGCGACCCAAACGACAATCGGCAGACCGGCTAAAATCCGTCCGCCGTCAAGCGGACTGACGGGCAACAGGTTGAACAGGTTCAGCAAGGCCCCTAAATGGAAGATGACAAGCCAAAAATCGTTTCCCGTCACGGCGTATCCGATCAAAAGCGGGATGAGGGAGAGTAATCCGGCAAGCGGACCGCCATATGCCAAAATTGCTTCTTGTTTCGGGGTCCGGAATGTATCCTTGATTCCGATGACAGCTCCCATGAACGGAACGAAAATCGCCGGTCCGGTCTTGAAACCAAGCCGTTTGGCTGCTGCGAGATGCCCCATCTCATGAATGAACAGGAGATAAAGCAATCCGACACCAAACCAGACGCCAAAAATTTGTGCATAAAACAATAACGAGATACCGAACGAGATTAGCGTCCCGCCGAATTTAGAGAACTTTAAGAGAGCGAGCAGCACTTTACCTTTTGAGAGCAAAAATGCTCCGGCGACGGCTAAGCCTCCCCAACGTTTTTTATCCATCGTTCATAACCTTCTTTCATCATCTGACTCCTGTCTCTAGTGTACGCCAAAAGACGGGGGAAGGTTTCATTTCAGGTGTTCAATGGAAGGTGATGTAAAAACAACTTCCGCCACCGGGACGAGCTTCACTGCCAACGGACAGATGATGATGTTCCGCCAGTGCAGCAGCAATCGACAGACCAAGACCGCTGCCGGACCGGTCACGGGCTTCATCGAGCCGGTAAAACCGATCGAACAGACGCTTGCGCTGCTCCGCAGATAATGAGGTTCCACGGTCAAGCACTTCGAGCCGGTCCGGTCGAAGACGGATTTCCGGATCTTTGGCATATTTGATCGCATTATCGATGGAAATCGTCAAAATTCGGACAAGTGCTTCATGATTCGCTGTGACGGTTCCGATGGCATCGACTGGAATAGCAGTGTCATAGGCATGGTGCATCCGGTCCGCGACTTCCGTCCCGAGCTGCTTCAAGTCAACCGTCTCCGTCGTCGTTTCACCATAGCCGAGGCGGGATAATTCGAGCATCGGTTCAATCAGTCCACTCCGCATCGTGTGCGTTTCGTTCAGAATGTTACTGATGGATTCTTCGAGGACATCAGGATTTGTCTTGCCCCAGCGCTTCAGAAGTTTCGCATACCCTTCGATGACGGTCAGCGGCGTCTTCATCTCATGCGAGACATCCGCGACGAACTGCCGTTGCTGTTCCATTGTTTGATCGACACGTCCGATCATCCGGTTAAAGACTTTTCCGAGCTGTCCGATTTCATCATTTTGCTGTTCCGGAACAGTCTCAAGTGTACCGGAGTCGGAAATCCGTTCCATCGTCTGACCGAGTTGACGAAGTGGACGCAACGTTTGATAGGCGATGAAAAAACTGCTGAGAAAAGCGATGATGACGGCGACGATCAGGACGATCGAGAAGGCGAAAATCAGCGTCGAGACCGTATCGTCCACCGTGTCGTCTTCAAACAGATACGCCTGATCTTGATGGACGACGCCAAACCAGTTACCGGATTTGAACGGTTCGTCGCGGTTTGTCGGAATGCCGGGAAGATCGCGTGCCCGGACATCGCCGTTGACCGTCGCGGAATCGTCATCCTCTTCATCGTTTGCAATCACCCAACGTCCGTCGTTACGGGACAGGACGACGGAATCTTCATGAAGTGTCAATAATGCCCGGGTCGTCGAATCATCTTCCATCAGCTCCTCGGCCTGCTCGAGTTGTGTGAAACGGGATTCGATTAAATGGTCACGGACGACATACGTGACGACTAAAAAAGACAACAGCAATAAAAGGGTCGTGAACAACGTCACCGATAACGCAAGTTTGGTTCGTAACTTCATCCTTTCTCCTCCCTTAAAACATAGCCAATGCCACGAACGGTCTGAATGAGGGGAGACTGGCTGCGGTCCATTTTTTTGCGTAAATACCTGATGTAGACATCGACGATATTCGTTTCCCCGAAATAATCATAACCCCAGACCCGGTTAAGGATTTGCTCACGGGTCAAGACGTGTTCCTTGTTTTCCATCAGATAAGACAACAAATCAAATTCACGTGGCGTCAAATCAAGCGGAACATCGCTTCGAAACGCTTCATGCCGGTCCAAATCGAGTAAGACATCGGCGTAATGCAGCTGATTGGTTTCGACCGCTGTACGTATCGTCAAACGGAGTAACCCGCGGATCCGTGCCAACAGTTCCTCGATTTCAAACGGTTTCGTCACATAATCATTGGCACCGAGATCAAGACCGGCAACCTTATCATACACTTCGCCTCGTGCCGTCAACAGGATGACGGGAACCGGATTATTTTTTCCGCGAAGCCGCCGAAGCACCTCGAAGCCGCTGAGCTCCGGCATCATCACGTCAAGTAAGACGAGATCGATGTCGTTCTCAGCAGCTGCTAAGCCATCTTTACCGTTGAAGGCGACCTGCGTCGCGTATCCGGCGTGGTTTAATTCCAGTTCAAGTAGGCGGGCGATTTTTGAATCGTCCTCGACGATTAAGATGGTCGGTGCCATAGACTTCCTCCTTACGACTGTTCGTCGATTTCTGTCACTTGCTTAGATCCGTTCAACTCCAGTTCGACTTGTGAACCAACCTGTACATCATTATCCTGTTCCATGTTTTGCGCACGTTCAAACGTCACGTTTTTACCGTTTTGTTCAATGACGACTTGTGTGTCCGTCACACGGATCAATGCACCACGGATGTCTTGATCTTCCGCATCTTCACGGTCGAGCTCCCGGACGAGACCGGCTGCTGTCAGTTCAAGTTTGACGGTATCACCGGCTTGCGCTTTGTCGATCTCTGCGCGCTCGCTGAAGCGGTACGCTTGATCCGAACCATTTTGAGTCAAGACGATTTGTTCATTGGACAACTCTTTGACGACACCGGTGACTTCATTGCGGTCATCGTCGGATGAAT
Source organism: Exiguobacterium sp. GL_137 (assembly GCF_057834585.1). NCBI lineage: Bacteria > Bacillati > Bacillota > Bacilli > Caryophanales > Exiguobacterium > Exiguobacterium sp. GL_137. Next base: position 2,822,924 of record NZ_CM174406.1, on the reverse strand, counting down.
CGTCATTGCGATCATCCCGGTCGTCATTTCGATCATCTTCCCGTTCAAGTTCCCGGACAAGACCGTCCTGATTGAGTTCAAGTTTAATCCAATCACCGGGCGTAGCTTGTTCGATTTCAGCAGATGAGGCAAACGAATACGATTGATCCGAACCATTTTGTGTCAGTGTCACCGATGTGTCGGATACTTCTTTTAACGTTCCTTCCATTTCCTGATCATCATCCCGGAATGAGCTTGGAAGCGACTGTTTGACGTTACTTGATACTTTTGTTGAAGCGGCTTCGACTTTTTGTTCCACTTGTTCTGACGTCGTAACCGTTGAATTGATAAGCGAATGTCCTGGACCGGTGAACAGCAAGAAGGCGCCTGCGCCTGTCAAAACGGTCCCTGTGATAGCGATTGAAGCGAGCCCGCGTTTCACCATATTTTTTTTAGGTTTGTCCGTACGTTTTTCGTTTGTCATGATAATTCCTCCTCCGTAGTGGTAGCTGCTTTTCTTATTCTTAGAATAGCGCCCGTACGTGAGAGGAGACTGAGGATTAGATTAAAATTTGATGAGAAATTAAATCGATTTGATGAAGCGGGCCGGATTTCCTCCGACCACCGTATTCGGAGCAACATCTTTGACGACGACACTTCCGGCTGCGATGACAGCATTGTCACCGATCGTTACGCCCGGTGCGATGACGGCACGTCCGCCGATCCAGACGTTGTCCCCGATGACAACCGGTTTCCCGAATTCATAACCGCTGTTGCGTTCGACCGGATCGAGCGGATGCGTCGCCGTATATATATGGACACCCGGAGCGAGCATACAGTTGTCGCCGATCGTAATCGGACAAATGTCGAGCAGTACACAATCGTAATTGGCATAAAACCGTGCGCCGAATGTAATGTTGTAGCCGTAATCACATTTAAAAGATGGTTCGATGTAAAAATCGGTCTGCTCGATTTGGAACAGTTCCTGCAGGAGCGACTTTCGGGCAGGTAACTCGTTGATGCTGAGTTGATTAAATTGATGACAAAGCATCTGAGCCCGCTTTCGATCAGCGACCAGTTCCGCATCTCCGGCTAAATACAATTGACCTTGAATCATTTTTTCTTTTTCCGTCATGTGAATCATCTCCTGTCATATGTATACCTTCATTAGACTAAACCGGGCAGGGAGAAGCAACTCATAACCAAAAAAGCAGCTTTGATGTCGCCATCAAAGCTGCCTGGTTGAAAAAAATTGAATTAAGCGAGTTCGATTCCGCCTGTGACACCATAAATTTGAGCTGTTACATAACTGGCGTCATCCGAAGCGAGGAAGACATAGACGCTCGAGAGTTCGACCGGTTGACCGCTTCGTTTAAGCGGTGTTTCCTGTCCGAATTCTGGAATGTTTTCGCTTGGTTGTCCTCCTGAAATCTGAAGTGGTGTCCAGATTGGACCCGGTGCAACCGAGTTGACGCGGATGCCTTTTGGCGCGACTTGTTTCGCAAGTCCGCGTGTGAAACCATTGATGGCAAATTTTGTTGACGCGTAGTCAAGCAGGTTCGCACTTGGATTGTATCCTTGAACCGAAGTCGTCGTGATGATGGAAGCTCCTTCTTTTAACAGCGGAAGAGCCGCTTTGACGACCCAAAACAATGAAAAGACGTTGATTTCATATGTTTTGCGGAGTTGTTCCGTCGACAGGTCCATGATGTCCTCGACAGCTTGTTGTTTACCGGCGACGAGTGCCAAAATATCAATTCCGCCTAGTGAATCATGTGCTTCTTTGACGAGTTGTTGACAGAACGTTTCGTCACTGAGGTCACCGGCAAGTAAGTATGCCTTTTGTCCGGCTGCTTCGACGAGTGCTTTGACTTCTTCCGCGTCTTGCTGTTCTTCCGGAAGATAATTGAGGAACACATCGGCACCTTCACGGGCATAAGCGATGGCAGCGGCGCGACCGATTCCGGAATCGCCTCCTGTGATCAAAGCTTTTTTGCCTTTTAATTTACCGGATCCTTTGTAGCTTTCTTCACCACAATCGGGGACGGGTTCCATTTTTGCCTGGACAGCCGGTGCCTCCTGATATTGTTTCGGGAAGTCATCATTGAAATATTGTGTAAGTGGATTGTTAGACTGTGACATGAATTGATTCCTCCTGTGATAGTGGTTTCGTTTGCATAAGAAGTATGTTCCCTGTCACTTCACGTCTAAACGTCAATTGATTAACCGAGTGAAGTTTTTAGCAGCTGTGGAAGGAGACCGGGCAAAGCAGCCGCAACAGATTATCGGAATTGATTAGATGAAAAATAAAAAAATCGGAATCCACGGATGTGGACTCCGATTTGAAGAGAGAAGGGGAAGGTGATGCATTAAACGCGTTCCGATGTCAGTTCATTCATGCCTTGTAAAGCTGCTTGGTTCAGCAGGTTCCATGGTTTGTTGTAATGCGGTTGGAAGAAGAAGTCGACGAACGCCAATTCTTCGAGCGTCATGTCGTTTTGAATGGCCACCGATAACGTATTCATGGCTTGTGTCAAATCAACTTTTGAGATGATTTGCGCTCCGACAAGACGGTGAGTCGTTGTTTCATAAACGAGTTTCAATTGGACATTTTCAGCTGTCGGCATAAACTCAGGACGGTAGGCATCCTGAACCGTCGTACTCGCTACCTCCAAACCGAAGAATGGAGCGGCATCTTCCGTCAGACCGGTCGAAGCAATGTTCAAGTCATACAAGCGGAGACCGGATGTACCTTGCGTCCCCTGGTAACGGATTGTCGGAGCAAGCAGGTTTTTCCCGACAAGTGTCCCCATACGGACGGCATTCGTTGCGAGTGGAATATATGCATGTGTCCGGGCCGGATTGTAATAGACGGCACAGCTGTCACCGGCAGCAAAGATGTTCGGATTACTTGTCCGCATATAGTCGTCGACGATGATGGCACCGTTCGGTAACATGTCGATTTGTCCTTTTAACAATTCCGTGCTTGGTCGGAAACCAACACAGAGAATGACGAGATCCGTTTCAAACGTTCCTTTATCCGTGACGACTTGTGTGACGTTTCCATCAACACCGGTAAAGCTTTGAACAGTCTGGTTCAGTTCCAAACGAATGCCGCGATCCGTCAATTCGTTTTCGATGATGTCGGTGAATGAACGATCCAGGTATTTATTTAAAATCCGGTCGGCACTGTCGATGAACGTGACGTCTTTACCGTATGCTTCAAACGCTTCAACCAGTTCGGCACCGATATAACCGGCACCGATGACTGTGATTCGCTGGGCATCCGTCGCTTTTTTGATGATTGTTTGGGCATGGTGATAGTTTTTACAAAGCTCGATTTGATTGAGTTCAATACCCGGTAACATCGGAATGATCGGCCATGAACCCGTCGTCATGATCAATTTATCGTACGTATCATAAACGGTTTCACCCGTTACGAGGTTTTTGGCAACAATCGTTTGATTCGTGCTGTCGATTTCGAGAACATCATGTTTTAAGCGCATGTCTGCACCAAGCTCAGCCAGTTCATCCGGTGAAGAATAAAACAGCGACTCCGCATGCTCGACGACGCCACCGACGTGAAGCGCGATACCGCAAGAGAGGAAAGAGACGTTATCGTTTCGTTCATAAACAGTGATATCCAATTGCTCGTGCTGTGAAGTCAATTCTTTAACTGCTGCTGTTCCTGCGTGTGTACAACCGATGACTGCTACTTTCATGAGTAAAGTCCCCTTTTTGTTTTGTTTGTGATAAAAATCACATTCATTTGATATCCTTAGTGTATTACTTCACAAAGTGGTTTTCAAGTTTTTTGTTCAATATTGAGCAAAGATTTGTCTAAAATGTGAATGAGTGAGCAAGTGAGTGTCGTCTATATCAGTTTTGTTAAAAACGTGTAAAACTGTTTCAGTTTCTGAAGTTCAGGTTATAATGAAAGGGACAACAAAACGAAAGGGTGGAAACCGATGGACACCGAGAGGACCGATCATCTATTCAGCTTACCTGATTTTTAGCAGCGCCAATCTTCATTGAACAGGAAGGTAATGGCTTGAAAAAAATCAGGGAGAGCGAAAATAGATGAATACCCAAACGGGACAATTACATCCTCTCCCATGGAAGATACGGGAGAGGACAACACATGAAACGAATTATTACCATCTTAGCCGGAACGCTGCTTATGGCGTTTGGCTACTACACCTTGAATGAACAATTTGGTTTGGCAGAAGGCGGATTTATCGGGTTATCATTGCTCGGACGCTACTTTTTTGACATCAATCCATCGATTTCGATGATTGTACTCGATATTCCATTTTTTATCGGAGCACTCTATTTTAAAGGCAAACGGTTTGTCGGGGAAGCGCTGATTTCAGCAAGCGCCTTGTCTCTGTTTTACGAAATGTGGTACCGACTGGATCTGTTTCATTTTCCGGAACAGGCCTGGCCGGCAACGCTGATTGCGGCCGTCGCAAGCGGTATCGTGACCGGATATGGTCTCGGACTCGTCTTGAAAAGCGGCGCGGCAACAGGAGGCGACGATTTATTGTCGATGGGTCTCAGTAAGCTGACCGGCTTATCGATCGGGACGATTTTATTTAGTCTTGATGCCGTCGTCCTTGTCATCTCACTCGTCTATCTGCCGTTGAGCTTAACGTTATATACGTTGCTTGCCGTCGCGATTGCGGGGCGTGTTGTTTCAGTGATGACGCGTGAACCGGTTGAGGTAGCAATTCCGGTAACAGAGTTGAAGTGAACCGAATCAAACCTTCCTGATATCAGGAGGGTTTTTGTTTTAGGATAATAAGAGAAGAAGAAAGGAGCAAAATCAAATGATCAGACAAGCGACTGCGAATGACGCGGATCAAATCGCGCCGTTGATTGAACAGGCGATTCATGAAATTGCCGAGACGCTGACCGGAACGCAGGAGAAGGAATTAATTTTGGAGCGGCTCGCGCTGTTTGTTACGCAAACCGGAAACCGGTTGAGTCACGAGAATATCCTTGTCAAAGAACTCGACGGACGTGTCGTCGGCATCGTCATCACGTATGCCGGATTTGATGCAGCGCGGTTGGATGAACCGATTAAGCGTCAGCTCCGCGAGTGGACAGGACAGGACGTGCAAATTGATCAGGAGACGGAAGGTGATGTCTTTTATCTCGATACGTTATCCGTTGATGCAGCATACGGTGGAAAGGGAATCGGGTCTGAACTATTGCAGGCAGCGGCGGACGAAGGCCAACGGCGTGGATTACGGGCCTTTACGTTAAATGCGGATCAGACAAATGCGGGGGCGCAACGATTGTATCGACGTCTTGGATTCGTACCGGTCAAGACGATTGAAATCAGTGGTGGACAATTTGACTATATGGAACGACCGTATTCAACTTGAATGACGAGGGAAGTGCTTCGAATTCGTTTTAAGATTCGTTGATACGCAGACAAGACTTCGCTTTCCGCTTTTCCCGCAGGAGACTTCGTGTTGTCTGCTTCTCCATGACGTTTTGTTAAGCTGTTAAGATCGATACAATAAGAATCTGGATTCAAAAAATCACTCGCTTCACGCGACTCCTACAGGAAAACGCGTGAAGCGAGTGATTTTTTTACGTTAAGCTTAATTAGGTGGCGATGATTTGTGATTCGTTGGAGTCGACCGGATCCATCACTTTAAAAAACGTTGTAACAGAACGGATTCGACAGGCGTAATCTGCTCTTCCAAACGAGAAGCTGCACACAACCGTAAACAACCCTTAAATCCGGTGACTTTTCTGATGCGCTTAAAGTAACAGACACGGTACAAATGACTGAGGATGAAGCGGGAAATACGTTCTGCCGGGTTTCGTAAAGACATTCGTCCTCCGTAGCGAATCAATAAAAAAGTACGGGCGACGTCCATCAGTGGATTGCCGATAGAGGCATCCATCCAATCGATAACGTACAGTTCTTCTTTTACGAGTAATAGATTATATGGATGAAAATCGCCATGACACAAAGCAGTGCCTCCTACTAGCCCATCATGATCAGGATACCGTTCCTGTAAAAGCGGTAAGCCGGCAATGGATAATGCATGAAGAAGTTTTTGTGATATGACCATTTTTGTCATGTAACGCCAAATCCTAAACGGATGACATTGCATCAGGTCACCGAGCGGTTCCCCTGACAGATACTCCATGCGAATGGATCGATTGACACAGTCATAGACTTGAGGGATCATCGGAAAATTATGACGAATCCGTTGATGATTTTGAAATTCCTGTTGAATGGCAGCGAATGGAATAGAATCGTGAAACTGTTTTCGAACAATCGTCTCGCTTTCTTTCTGGATCATCGCCGTATTTCCGCTTCCAATAATACTCATCCAAATTCGCTCCTTAACGTAAAATTAACCGATACAACCGTGCATCCGCATCTTCCGGCTCAAACCGCCGATCACTCGTGAAATGGAAAACTTCCGTTGCTTCAAGCGGCACATCCGCTGCCCTTAACCGTTCCAGCAATCGACCGGTCAGGTAGACTTCCTGTGATTTCGGCTCTGCCCGCCATTTACTTACAGATCCAATCGGAACGATGGTGGCAGGCGGTCGTTTCATCAAAAACTGCCGGTCCTCTTCGTCGGTGAAGACGGTTGCTGACGCCGGTAACTCGGTGATCGCTTCCGCCAGCTGAAGCGTTGCCGGCTGAGCAGTCGCCTGTTCATACAAGGCAATGCTGCCGATTACCAACTGGATGCATAAAAACGGAACGAGCCAACGGATCGATAAGTGCCGTACGAACAGGATGACGAGAAGCAGGACAAGCGGTAAGACATGCCGCGGCTTGTCGATATTTTGCGCGAACCAGACCCAAAGAAAATAACCGATCCCGGTTACAGACCACCAAAGTGAAAGCGGACGGATCCGTTGAGCGCATAAGAATAAAACAGAGGCAAGACCGAGCCAGGTCGCCAATCCGAATCCATGCCAGATCATTTGTTTTAGTGTTAATCCAAGTCGTTCGAGCAGCGAGGCTTGATCCGTTTGTGCCGTCCCTCCCCAGTCCGAAAAGTGTCCTGTCACGAAACTGAGCGACAACTGGGCAAAGGAGGCTGGTCCGCCGACAGAGAAGGCAACCGGCAACAACCAGGCGAGTTGAGCAAGCAGGAGAACGGCGGTTTCCGATACAAATTGCCATGCATCACGACGTGACTGCCACAGTAAAAACAAGAGGATGATGCCGAACGGCGCATATGACAGCCGGGTCGCCATTAACAGTCCGAACAGGAGGTACGGCAAAAGGCGGAAACGGTTCTGCCGGGCCTGTTCAACACTCCACATGAACCAACAGAGTACACCGAGTGCGAGACCGTCCGACATACCGGTTGCAGACAACGTGACAAGCGAAGCAATCGAGACGACTGTAAACGCGCTGAGCAACCGAACGGTGTCGAGGGAACAGCGTTTGAATAAAAGATACAACGGGATGACACCACTTGCGAGACCGAATGTCGAAATCATACCAAGTGCACGGACCGGATCGACACCAAGCCGCGCGAGACCGGTCGCGAGCAGGATGAAAAACGGGTATCCGGGGAAGTGCGGTTGCAGATTGGCCAGATCGTATTGACCGACAGCCAGTGTGAAATTCGCAATGTCGTAGCTTGCCACAAACGGACTGACGAATGCCAGACGGATGCCGGTGAACCCGAACAATAACAGACAAGCGATGAAAAAAAGCGATCGTCCACGTCGATGTGGATGACCGCTCCGAACCGTCATGAGACCTCCTGCAGTTTCTTAGCGGTTTTTGACGTCCGATTTTGACGTGTTAACATAAAACCGGCAAAGGCGAAGTATCCCCACCACGCGATGACCTGCTCGATGGATGGGTTGTGGCTGTAGCCGAACATCGCACCCATGAACGTGCCGATTTGTCCGCTGATCAAAGTCGTATTGCCCGTGTCCCGCAAATACTGGACTTGATCGATGTAGTGTTCCGGCATGAAAGCGACGATATTGTAAAGCGCAGCCGGTGTTCCGTCCGCATTCGTCAACAGACTGCCGAGCAAGCCGAGATCTTGGAACCGGCCAATCGTTTGCACAAGCATGCCCGCTGCAATGAATAAAATCAAGACGCCGGTCACTTGGAAAAAGCGCTTGACGGGAATCTTCATCGTCCCGGAAACGAACAGGTAACCGAAAATCAAGGCGAGCAGGAGACCGGAGACGGCACCGTAGCTCGTCAGGACTTTTTCGATTTCACCGCCGGAAATCGCGGCGAAGAAGAAGACCGTTTCGATCCCTTCCCGGACGATGACGAGGAACGAATGGACGATCATCGTAATCGCACTGCCGGTCGAGACGGCAGCCGCGACTTTCGCCTGTGAAGCCTGCTGGTTCTCTTTCGCCTCCTTGCCCATCCAAAGGACCATGTGCGTCAAGAGGAAAACCGAGATGATCATGATTCCAAGACGTAAATACGTATCGCTGCCGAAGCTTGCGAAACTCGTAAAGACGACCTGGAACAGGAAGGCGACACCCAGACTCGCGAGTAAGGCAAGTCCAACACCGGCGTAGACCCATTTTTTATATTGTGGTGCATTGAGCCGATCGAGATAACCGAGAATCAAGCCGACGATCAGGACGGCTTCGAGACATTCGCGAAGGGTGATTAAAAACGCCTGAAAATCCATGTGTCTTCCTCCTTATTGAGCGCGTCGTTTCTTACGCTGACCGATGATGACGATGACGATTAAGATGATGACGAGACTGATGGCGACCGTTTTCCAAATATCGTCCGTTCCGAAAGACTGACCGAAAATCGAGTCTTCTTCATCGAAGACACCGGTCTTTTCCTCACCCGGCAAAATGAATAACGGTGTGACCGTCTCTTCAATCTGTTTGATGTTTTGGTCAAACGCTTTGCGGTCACTTGCTTTTTTACCGACTCCGAACAATCCGGGGTTTCCAAGAGCAGCAAGCGAATCATCAAATGCAGTATACAAGGAATCACTTGTCTTTGCACCCTCGCTTTCCTTAACATAAGGGGCGAGGACGTCATATGTGCCGCGTGCCTTCGCGAGCAACAATTTCGCTTGGCCAAAGTCATCGAATTGTTCCTGTGCGAAATGCAGACGGCGTTCGATATTTTGACGTAAAGCGACGCGATACGCCTGTTTGGCTGCTGCTGCATCTTGGTCTGCCAAAGCGGAATCAATTTTTTCCTTCGCTTCCGGGAAGTAGAGCGTGAATTCTTTATCGTAAGCGTCAATCGTCTCCCGCGCTAATGTGTAATCTTTTTGGTCGAGTTGTTCTTCAAACTGTTTATAGGCTTCCGCGAACGCCTCTTTTCCCGGATCCCCGTAGCTGTAGGCAGATGCCGACAGCGGCGCAGTCAACAGGATTAAGAAGGCAATCATGGTCAATACAAGCGGTTTTTTCATCCAAGATGCTCCTTTCGTTCAAAACGTTCTTCAGCGGATAAGCGGACGACGGGGCGACGCCATTCCCGATAAATCGCAGGTAAGACACGCTGGACATAATTCAAACGGATAAAGGACTTACCGGCTTCGCGCACACGGTAACGAATCGGAACTTCGTGCAACCGGAAGCCTTTCCGGACAAGGTTCAGTGTCAGGACTTGAGCGTAGTTGTAGTCGTGGATGATTTCTGCATGGTTACACGCTGCACGGGAAAAGGCCCGCATCCCGCTTTGTCCGTCATAAATCCGCTGTTTCAGCAACAGACACTGTAACCAGGTGAAAACATGATTTCCAATATAGCGGTACAGGCGCATCCCGTCAACGGTCCCTAAGAAACGGGAACCGAACACATAGTCCGCTTCACCCGCGAGGATCGGTCGGACGACATCCGGAATCTGGTCAGCCGGATATTCATTGTCCGCATCGATCATGACCGCGACGCTTGCCCCATGCTCGTAAGACCGGAGCAGTCCTTCGCGGACAGCCGCACCGAGTCCCTGGTTGTCGGAAAAGCGATAGACGTGTGCGCCGTGGCGCCGTGCAATGTCCGAGGTCGCATCCGTCGAACCGTCATCAATGACGATGGTCTCGACGGGAAGCCCGTCAATTTCAGCCGGAATGCGTTTTAAGACAAGCGGCAAGGAGACTTCTTCGTTATGGGCCGGAAGAAAGACGACGATTTTTTTCATGAGGATTCCTCCTTAAAGGCTTCCGTCAGTAAGACACCGCGGCTGTCGTGCGGGATAGCAGCACCAAGCAACTTCGAGACGGTCGGTCCGAGCGACAGGATATGCCGGTGTGTATCAACTTTCAGACCGGAATGGACGTGTTTGCCGTACATCCAGAACGGGACGAACCGTTCCCCTTCATCCAGATGACCGTGACCGCCGATTCCGTCGGCTTGTCCGTGATCCGCCATGACGATCAGTGTGGCATCGTCGAGCTTACCAAGCCGGTCCAGGTCGTCACAAAACTCAGCCAACAAGGCATCCGCCTCTTCGATTTTTTGGACATATTCGGAATAAAGGGTGCCGCGGCTGTGACCGGTCTGATCGGTCCCGATCAGCTGAATCGCCAGTAAATCCGGATCTTCGTCCCGGACGATCTGTTTGGCGCGGTCGATGATGTTCCGGTCGGCGACATCATTATGCATGACGGCTGTCACGGTATGCACGTCTTTAGAACCGAACGCATCGACGAGATGGGCGATACCGAGAATCTTACCGGTCTTGCCGACGTCACGCAGTCGATCGAAGACCGTGTCTGTTTTGACACCGGTCGTGTTCCAGACCATGTTCGAATGGATCCCGTGTTCTTCCGGTCGTGCGCCTGTGAACATCGAGCTGAAGCAGACGACGGTCCGGGCCGGATAGACCGTCTCCATGTTCGTATACTCCGTTCCTTCCTGGCGCAATCGCTCAAGGAAAGGAGTGTCTGCTGCCATATAACGATCTTTCCGCATGCCGTCGACAATCAGGACATAAACTTTCGACGAAGCGGGAACCGGTGCATCGACGGTCGACTCCGTCGGTAATTTCGGTTTCCAATCAAACAGATAATGATGCAGGATCCAGGCGAACAGGAACAGTCCGAGCGGGAACCAAAGATAAGACCAGTCAAGCGTCTGTTCGATTGAAGCCGTTTGCCAATAGGCAAGCAACAATCCGACTTTCGGCAGTTGTTCCTGGGCGTTTCCGCTTGTTGAGTCACTGTTCTTTAGAACGAGCTTCCAAAACCGGGTGAAATTCAACCAGTCGGTCCCGATCCGGAGATGATAATAAATCGTTCCCCAGAAAAAGACGGTAAAGAAGAAGTAGAGACCGGCGCCGTACGCGAATAGCGGGAGCAGACGGGAATCCGTTCCTTCTATAAATAGCCAGACAATCAAAGGCAGCCAAAGATAGTTCCGTAAAAATAACGGGAAATCAAACTTCCAATATAAAACGAGCAGCGGCAGTGTCACGAGGAAACCGAAGCCGGCACCGCTGAGTGAACCTTGAACTAAAAGCGTGTAGCTCAGGAAAACACCCAGTGTAAAAATCGGTGTGAAGGGTTTACCTTCATTCAGTAAGTTCCATATCCGTGCGGCAACTTTTTCAAAGCGGGAAGCACTTTTCATGCAGGTCATCCTTTCGTGTTGTGCTTCTTGAACTGGGAAAACAGTAATTGAACCGTCTTAAAATGACGGATGAGTACATAAACCGGCGCTAAAAACGCAAACGCGTATTTAAAGAGATGGGTCATCAAGGCAAGCTCATACGGGTTCGGAACACCCGACAGGTGCAGGACGGTTCCCATGGCAAGTTCATACGTCCCGAGCCCGCCCGGTGTGAATTGGGCGATGCCGGACAGGACCCCAGCGCTCATCGCGACGAGAATGACGGGAAAAGGAACGGTCACTTCGGCGCCTTCGAAAAGACAAGCGACGGCAACGGCTTCAAAAATCCAGGCGAGCAGACCGTATCCGATTAATGCCGGCATCGCTTGGATGAATCTGCGAACGAGCAGTAAGAGGACGAGACCTCCTGAGAGTGCCAAGGCAGCGACCCAAACGGTTTGTCCTAATAATACCCCGGCCGCCACGAAAAGACCGAGTACGGATAGGTCGATCCCGCGTTGTGCGACCAAAATGGCGGTCGTCCGTTTGAGAGGACTGCCAATGGCACGGGCTGTCAACAAGCGGACCGCTTCCCCAAGCTTGACGGGGGACAGATGATTAACAGCCAGTCCGATATAGAGACTCGTCAGATAGACAGCTGTCGGAGCCGTTTTTTCATCGGCTGTCCGCCAGGCAATCGCCCGGACATAAAAAGCAAGTGCGTAGCTGAACGTTGCGGCCAGCGTCCAGTAAGAAGTCGTCAATGTTTTGATATAGCGCCAGGCAGTCGGCAGTTCCAAGCCGAATCGCAGAAGTAAAAAAAGAGCTGCCAACGTCAAGAAGACGCTCGCAACTCCACGGATCACCGACGTTCGAGATGCCATGTGATCATCCGTTCGATTCCATCAGCGAGCGTAAAGGAAGGAACGTAACCAAACGTCTGCCGGGCCGCCTCGGTATTACTCCAAGTCATTGAGACATCGCCTGGTCGGGCCGGTGCCGAAATGACAGGTACGTTAAACCGTTCGCCGAGTAACGTGGCGATATCATGAACCGATTCCGGACGATTGGCACCGAGATTGAAGAGGCCTGTCGCGTTTGCTTCAAGCGCCTGTTCCATGCCCCGGGTAATGTCATCGATATAGGTGAAGTCACGGACCGGATCGCCGAAAACGGTAATCGCTTGACCGTCCAGCGCTTGTTCAATGAAGCGGAACAATGCCATATCCGGTCGACCGGACGGACCATATACCGTGAAAAATCGGAAGATCGTCATGTTCAGGTCATACAGATTTTGATAGGTCCGGCAAAACGTTTCCGCACTGTACTTAGCTGCTGCGTAAGGACTCATCACATTTCCCGTCGCTTGATGTTCAAGCAAGGCGCCGGTCTGTTCACCGTAAACGGAAGAGGAGGAAGCAAAAAACACATGCGGAATACCGTGGGTCCGAGCTGTTTCGAGGACAGTCACCGTCATCGCGATGTCATCTTCGATGTAGCGATGGGGTTCAGTTAAAGAGCCCGGGACACCCGGCAATGCTGCCAAATGAAACAGGGCAGCAAACGAGTGGGAGGCACACCACGTTGCCAAATCTTCGTGGACGTTGCCGTCAAAGACGTCAATCCCGTTAGCCTGTAACTGCTTTGCCCGTGTCAGCTTCAATTCGACATCATAATAGTCGGTAAAAGCATCGATGACATAGACGGTGTGACCGCTTGCTTGAAGACGTAGTGCAAGCGCCGCCCCGATAAAGCCGGCTCCTCCTGTAATTCCGATTTGCATAGCGCATTCCTCCGATTTTAAACGATTAGTTGAGCGGCTCTAACGCGTCAGTGATTTGATCACCTGTTTCTTCTGCCTTCAGATCACCTTTTTCGACAAGAGCATACCAGGCACTCGCATCTGCCAAAACTGTTTGTGCTGTTTCTTTGCCTAAACGATTTTCGAGTGTCGGTTTCATGGCAATGACGAACATGTTAGCTTCCATCGCTTCGACGCGTGCTGTATCAATATCTTTTTTCTCGAGTGCTTCTTGTGTTTCTTCGTGGTAGCCGTCAATCTTTTCCGTTAGTGCTTTGGCGAACAAGCTCTCGATTTCTTTGAACTTAACGTCTGCCGGTTTTGTTTTTGAGAAATCATAGCGTTCTTTTAATATAGCGACGGCTTCTTCATCGCCGCCGGCAAGTGATTCTTCGATGGCCAGCAGGAATCCGTATCCTTCAGCTTGTTCCATCTGCAATTCTTTTTCGTCTGTGCCGGCTTTGACACCGTCTTCGATTTTTTGAGCGTATCCGAGAGCGGCGAGATAGAACGACCGGTAAATCGATTTATCCGTCAATTGTTTCGCAACATTAAAATCGGCGATGTTTTTTGCCGTAATCGCTTCTTCCTGCGCTGTCAATCCGGAGTTGATGGCTTGAGCGATCGAGTCTTCGTTTTTAAAGCCGTAACTGGCATCCCGTTTTTCAGCCGTCGGAATGAAGACTGTCTCTGACATGTCTTGAATGTCGTTGAGTGCAGCTGTCGCTTCGTCCGTTTTTCCGGCCTTAACGGCTTCTTCCGCTGTTGCTTGTGTTGATTTTTGAAGTTTATAGAAATAAGACTGAATGCCTTTATCCACGAGTTGGCGGGCAATATTCTCATCAAGTTCTTTGGATTCGACACCTGCTAATGCGGAACTGATGACTTCATCAATTTCAGGAGCAGCTGTCGTGACGCCGCCTTTTAATTTTGAGTCATAGCTCGTCTGAACCATTTTCCAGTCAATCGCTTGATTTTCTTTTGCTTTATCGAGCTCCGCTTTGATGGAACTGAAGATCGTCAGTTCATCTTTTAAGGTCGTAGCGGCGATACCGGCGTTTGTTTTCGTCTCAGATGTTTGCTCCGTTTTTTCTTTTTTAGGAGCCGTCGTCGTCTCTTCGCTGTTTCCACAGGCCGCAAGCAGTCCTGCAGTCATAAAGAGTGATGCTACTTTTAAGCTTTTTTTCATAATCTATTCCCCCAGAATAAGATGATTGTGTTAAAAATGATGTCGTTTTCACAAATCTAACTATAGCGAGAATAATTCTCATTGTCAATTGAACCTGAAAATGAAAAAATGGCTCCCGAGTTGTCTCGAGAGCCATTTTTAAGCGATATTTTACTGAACTTGGTCATACAATTTCGTAAGATAAGCAAATACTTCGTCGGAAGCTTGGAACATCATGACAGAGTGTCCGAAGATTGCTGCCGGATTAAAGCCGTGATCGAGGTCAATCGTTGAAGCAATCGTGACATCACGGTCGCTGTCGAGGACAACACGGAAGTATTTGAATTCTTGGTTAAAGTCATTGATCGCATTTAAGATTGGGAGATCTTCGACACCGTCTGGCACGTGTGTGATTGTACGGGCGAATAACTCGACATCCGTCGCCGTTTTGCTGAAGACGATCATCATCATCGGTTCTGCGCCTGATGGTGTTTTTTCTTGCGTCATAAAGAAAACGTGTGTCTCGTTTTCACGTGCTTCCATCGGGATGCCTTTTTCGACTAAGAATGCTTGGAACTCTTCCAGATATTGTTGTTGCACAGTCGTTACCCCGTTTTCATTTGTTTCGGGCTGACTGTTTTGGTTGATCGGTGTGACTTTGTTATCGTTCGTGTCTTTCGAGTTACGATCCTGGTCCATTTTAAAATCCCCCTTATAAATACTGTAATCTCAGTTTCAAGCATTTTAGATGGAATTGCAACTAATGTCCGTTATCATCGAAGGAACAATTTTAATCTGAAGTTCCGACAAGTTTGTGAATCAACGAACAGATAACTTGAAAAGATATACCTGAATGGGTATATTGGTACACATAGAACATTGGAGATCATTGGAGGAGGAAACCGGAATGAAAACGATCATTGTAGGTGGAGTAGCTGGTGGAGCAACTGCGGCGGCGCGATTACGTCGATTGGACGAAACAGCAGAAATCATTCTTTTAGAACGTGGAAAAGAAATTTCTTTTGCAAACTGTGGACTTCCGTACTATATCGGAGACGTCATTAAAGACCGGAATAAATTGCTGGTTCAAACTCCGGAAGGGATGAACGCACGCTTCAATCTGGACGTCCGGAATTTATCGGAAGCGATCCGGATCAACCGCGAGCAAAAAACGGTGACGATTTGTAAAGTGGATACGGGAGAAGAGTATGACGAAACGTACGATCAGTTGATTTTGTCACCCGGCGCAAAACCGATCCGTCCAGGCATTCCGGGGTTAGCGGAAGCAACAAATGTCTTTACGTTACGGAACATTCCGGATACCGATAAGATGCGTCAGTATGTCGACGAAGCGCGTCCGGCACATGCGACGGTCATCGGCGGCGGATTCATCGGTCTTGAAATGGCGGAAAACTTAGTCGAACGCGGAGCACGCGTGACGTTGATCGAGATGTCGGATCAAGTCATGGCACCGGTCGATCCGGAAATGGCAGCCATCGTTCATGAACACTTACGGGCGAAAGGCGTCGAGTTGATTTTAGCGGACGGTGTGTCACGCTTTGAAGAAGCGGGGAACCGTGTGGTCTTGACGAGCGGAAAAACGATTCAGACAGAAATGAACATCTTATCCATCGGGGTCATGCCGGAAAGCAACTTGGCTTCGGAAGCTGGACTGAAGCTCGGCATCAAACAAACGATTCAAGTCGATGAGACGTTGCGGACATCTGATCCTTCCATCTTTGCGATTGGTGATGCGATCGAAGTCAAAGACTATATTACGGGGGAACCGGTTCATGTCCCGCTGGCTTGGCCGGCAAACCGTCAAGGACGTCTCGTCGCCGACATCATTGCCGGACGAGATGTCCGTTACACGGGGACACTCGGAACAGCAGTCGCAAAAGTGTTTGATTTGACGGTTGCTGCAACCGGAAACAATGAAAAACGTCTCCGTCAGTCAGGACGCCGTTATGAAGCGATTCACCTGCACCCCGGTTCACATGCCGGCTATTATCCGGGAGCGAGTCCGATTTCGATGAAACTGTTATTTGATCCGGTGGATGGAACGATTCTCGGAGCACAGGCGATTGGGATGACAGGTGTCGAAAAACGAATCGACGTTTTGGCAACGGCGATTAAAGGTGGACTGACAGTACTTGATCTTCCGGATCTTGAATTGTCGTATGCGCCTCCTTATAGTTCAGCAAAAGATCCGGTCAATATGGCAGGTTACATTGCCTCGAATATCGTACTCGGAGACAGCGAAAACGTTCATTGGCATGAGATTGACCAAATTGTCGCGGACGGCGGATTATTGCTCGATGTTCGCGAACCTTCGGAAAATGAACTCGGTTCGATTCCGGGATCAGTCAACATCTCATTACCGACGTTACGTCAATCGCTTGACGAATTGCCGAAAAATCAGACGATTTACGTGACGTGCCAGGTCGGACTCCGTGGATATGTCGCGAGTCAATTGCTGAAACAGAACGGATTTACCGTCAAAAATTTGAGCGGCGGTTATAAGACGTGGGCGACGGTCAACCGTGACCGCGAAGCGAGAAGTCAAGTACAGGAGGAAACAGCTGTGACGACGATAAAAAGTGAGCCGAAACAAGTGGCGAAAGAACAGATTACGTTACTCGATACATGCGGTTTACAGTGCCCGGGACCGATTTTGGAGCTGAAAACGAAAATTGATCAATTACAGGACGGGGATCAAGTCTTTATTAAAGCATCCGATCCCGGTTTCCTGCCGGATGTTCAAGCGTGGGCAAAAAAATTGGGGCATACCGTCCACACGGCGGAAATGAATAAAGGCATCGTTGAAGTCCTCCTTGAAAAAGGGAATGCTACGAACCAACCGGTATCATCAGTCGCCACAACTGCCGATGATGCGACGATGGTCGTATTCAGCGGCGATCTTGATAAAGCACTTGCATCATTCGTCATTGCGCAAGGGGCACAGGCGATGGGGAAACAAGTGACGATGTTCTTTACGTTCTGGGGACTCAATGTCATCCGTAAACCGGATGCACCTGCCGTCGACAAGGCACCGATGGAACGGATGATGGGAATGATGATGCCGAAACATGCCGGTGATCTCCCACTTTCGAACATGAATATGGGTGGAGCCGGTCAAAAAATGATGAAAAAAGTCATGAAGGATAAACAGGTCGATGCTCTAGAGACGATGATGGCGAAGGCTCAAGCAGCCGGTGTCCGGATGATTGCCTGCACGATGTCGATGGATATCATGGGGATTAAAAAAGAAGAGTTACTCGACGATATCGATTACGGCGGTGTCGCAAGTTATCTTGGAGCGACAGATGGTTCGAACCTGAATCTGTTTATCTGAGGCAATTCAATTACCGAGGGACTGACCCAAACGTCAGTCTCTTTTTTTGTGTGAAATCTAACATTCGATGTGAGGTTTGAGTTGTGAAACTCAAATCATATGGGTTATCGGGTATTAAAATGAATTTGATTTTCTAAAATTATTTTCGTATCATAGAACACATGTGAAAAAAGGTTACATGATTGAGGCTTACATAAGGAGGAATACCTGTGGAAAAACAACTGATGGATTTAATCGGTAGTATTAATGACTTGTTATGGTCGAGTGTCTTGATCATCTTGTTGGTTGGTCTGGGAATTTATTTTACAATTCGAATGGGGTTCGTCCAGTTTCGGATGATTCCGGAAATGTTGCGGCTGTTGTTCCAAGGAACGGATAAAGGGAAAGATGGTGTGTCGCCGTTCCAAGCCTTCGCCATCAGTACAGCGGCACGGGTCGGGACCGGCAATATCGCCGGCGTCGCGACAGCCATTGCGCTCGGTGGACCGGGTGCTGTCTTTTGGATGTGGTTGATTGCCTTAATCGGTTCCGCTTCAGCATTCGTCGAGAGTACGCTCGCTCAGATTTATAAAGTACGTGACGAAAAAGCTTGGCGTGGCGGTCCTGCATATTACATGGAAAAAGCGCTCGGACAACGCTGGCTTGGCGTCGTTTTCAGTATCTTGATTACCATCTCGTTTGGATTCGTCTTCAACTCAGTCCAGTCCAATACGATTTCATTATCGCTTCAAAGTCAGTATGGGGTAGATAAAACGTGGATTACAGTTGGACTTGTCCTGTTAACGGCACTCGTAATCTTCGGCGGTGTCCGGAGTATTGCGACGGTGTCAGCCTTCCTCGTCCCGATTATGGCAGGCGGATACATCTTGATTGCTCTCTACATCATGGTGACGAACTTAGAGGTGTTACCGAACGTATTCGGTCTGATTTTCCAGGAAGGATTACTCGAATTCAAAACACTTGCCGGTGGAGCAATCGGAGCAGCGGTCTTAAACGGAATTCGTCGTGGTCTTTTCTCAAATGAAGCCGGTATGGGTTCAGCGCCGAATGCTGCTGCGACGGCAGAAGTGTCCCATCCTGTCAAACAAGGGTTGATTCAATCGTTTGCGGTTTTTGTGGATACACTGCTCGTCTGTTCTTCGACAGCAATGATTGTTCTAGTCAGTGGTGTTGCGACGCAGGATGCGAGTGGAGCACCGGTCGCCGGAATCGATTTGGCGCAAGGGGCACTCGCTTCTCAGGTCGGTCCATTGGCTACTGCATTTATGGCGCTTGCGATTTTCTTGTTTGCCTTCAGTTCGATTGTCGGAAATTATTATTACGGTGAATCGAATATCAGTTTCATCAATGACAATAAAAAAATCATGATGGTGTATCGTGTCATCGTCCTCGGCATGGTTGTGTTTGGTTCGCTCGTTCAAACGGCGGGACTTGTCTGGGCGCTCGCGGACATCTTCATGGGCTTGATGGCAATCGTTAACTTGTATGCAATTTTCCGCTTATCCAAAATTGCGAAGCTGGCACTCGATGATTATTTAGTACAACGTAAAAATGGTCAGGATCCCCGTTTCCATAAAGATTCGATTCCGAATCTTCCGGGGAAAGAAACGCTCGAGGCGTGGCAGGATGAAGACCGGAAAGAAAAAGCCATTTAATATGAGAAGGATCAGAGTCATCTGGTCCTTTTTTTATTGGTAGAGATTTTGATAATCGTCATTAAAGCGATGTGAAAATGGGAATACTAAAAAAAAACGACCGGAAAGGAGGGGGAGGATGGAAAACGTACATTATGTTCGAGTCGCGGATGCCGTTTGGGATTCGTTTGGAGATGATCCCCACATCATCATGGACTGGATTTTGTTTATCCATGAAACACAACCCGATCATGAGCAATTATTCGCACTCGAAGAGACGACCCCACTGTATCAGTTGATGAGCCAAATCGATATCTTCATTGACCAGGAAACCCACTATAATTTGGGACGGGCGATTGTCGGGGAAGAACTAATCGTCAATGAGGAGCATGCGGCAATCGTCGGCATCCTTCCCTTACCGCTACTCATCATTTCGTCGGAGGTCATGCGTAATTTTGATCGACGGGCACTGGAAGTGATTTATCAGGAGGCCGGCCGGCAAGGTGATTTCGATGAGGTTTGGGAACAATTCGGGAATCTACGCGCCTATTTTCACCAGGCGGAAGAAGCGCAGGATACGATTCTCGTCTATTATGTATAGGGCTTTCCTTGTACAACTCCATTATATAAGGACATAGAAAAAGAGAGGGGGATGTGACATCCGCCTCTCTTTCCTGTATGTGTAAAGTCAATGCTTAAAAGTCGATTTCGTCTGGATCCGGTCCGAGACGAACATCCGTTGCCAAACGATCAATCTTCTCGAGATCATCTGCGTCCAGTTGGAAGTCAAAGACGTCAAAGTTTTCCGCAATGCGTTCAGGTGTGACCGATTTCGGAAGCGCGACAATACCGTTATCCAAATGCCAGCGCAAGACGACTTGTGAAGGAGATTTACCGTGTTTTTCTGCAATTTCCTTGAAGTCATTGATTTCGAGGAATTTCCCTTGCATGAGCGGGCTCCACGCTTCAACTTGAATGCTATGGTCCTGTAAATATTCATGCAGTTCGTGTTGCGGAAGTTGCGGATGAAGTTCGACCTGATTGATCATCGGTGTCATTAATCCTTCTTCAGCAAGTGTATCGAGGTGATGTTCTTTGAAGTTCGACACGCCGATGGCTTTAATTTTCCCGGCTTCGTAAAGCTCAACCATCGCTTTCCACGCTTCGATATATCCTTCAACCGGCCAGTGGATCAGATAGAGATCAAGGTAATCGGTCTCGAGACGTTCAAGTGACTCGGCGAAAGCTTCCTTAGTGCGTCCGGCACGAATATCATCGTTCCATACTTTAGACGTTAAGAAGAGATCTTCACGGTTCACGCCGCTTTCTTTAATTCCTTTGGCGACACCACGTTCGTTTTTGTAAACGGCAGCCGTATCAATATGACGGTAACCGACACGAATGGCTTCTGCGACGGCAGCCGGTGCTTCCGTCTCTTCGTCGACTTGCCAGACACCGAATCCGATTTGTGGAATTGTGACACCATTTGAAAGTTTTGCGTATTGCATGTGTATACTCCTCCTTTAATGAAACGAGAATATGGAATTGCTCGTTTAGTTTAGCATGAACAAGCAAGAACGTCCGTTTCAACGCTCAAGGGAGGAAAAAGCCGGTTAGAAAGCGAAAAGAGGAGGGTAAATCTATAAAGGAAACGAGGTGTATTTTATGAAACGATCTGTTAAAAACGTACCAAAAGGTGTTTGGGCCGGCCTTGCAGCCCTGTTAGGGACACAAGCGACATGTTTGTTCCTTGGTGCACGGAAGACAGGACGAAATCCGTGGGTCTGGGGAGGCGCAGGACTGATTCAGTTCCCGCTTCCGGCGATTGCGTATTTCATTCTCAACCGCCAAGACCAGAAAAAATAAGTCAAAACAAGACCTATCGCAAAAGCGACGGGTCTTGTATTTTTTACGAAACATTTTTTTTACGCACATCAGCTGTTTTTCGACGCGGGAAGCCGAAGACGATGGCAAGAGATCCGCAAACGAAAAGCAGGAACGGATAAAACAGATAGGGAATCAGTTCCGGGGAAGCCGTTTTCGTTAATTCCGCTGCAATCAGCAACTGGGCTCCGTACGGGATGATTCCTTGGATACCGCACGAGAAGATATCGAGGATACTGGCGGATTTCTTCCGATCAATATCATACGTATCGGCGATTTCCGCAGCGAGTGGTCCGGCGACAAGAATCGAAATCGTATTGTTCGCTGTCGCAAGATTCGTTGCACTGACGAGTGCCGCCATACTGAATTCCGCGCCGCGGCGTTGTGAGATTTTCCGCGTCAGGGTTTCTTTCAGATAAGCAATCCCGCCGTTAAAGGTGATCAGGCTGACGAGTCCGCCCATTAATAACGTCAAGATCGAAATTTCTGCCATCCCCATCAATCCTTCAGACATCGACAGGACGAAGCCGCTTAAGCCGAAGCTTCCGTCCATCATACCGATGATACCCGTCAAAACGGTTCCGCCGACTAAGACGAGGATGACGTTGACACCAAACAAGGCGAGGACGATGACAGACAGATACGGAATCAATTTATAAAACTCAAACGCTTTTGCTTCGACGACGTCTCCTGTACCTGAGACGAAAGCCAAGATGATGACCGTCAGGATTGCTGCCGGCAAGACGATCATGAAGTTGGTTCTGAATTTGTCGCGCATATTGGTTTTTTGCGTCCGGACTGCTGCGATCGTTGTATCGGAAATGAATGACAGGTTATCACCGAACATTGCACCGCCGACGACAGCTGCCGCGGCAATCGCAACATTGACACCTGTTGCTTCATGAATTCCGAGAGCAATCGGGGCAAGTGCGGCAATCGTACCGGTCGAAGTCCCCATCGCCATCGAGATGAAAGCAGCGATGATAAACAATCCACTCATTAAAAGAGAAGGCGGTAAAAATGTCAGCGACGCGTTGACGGTCGCTTCGATGGCGCCAATCGCATCGGCCGTTCCGGAAAAGGCACCGGCAAGTAAGAAAATAAAGACCATGATCATGATGTCCGGATTTCCGGCACCCGTTGCAATCCGTTCCACGGTTTGATTGATGCTGCCTTTCGTTGTGACCGCCGCAAAAATCAAGGCAATCAAAGCCGCAATCAGAATCGGGAATTTGTAGAAATCATCGTAAAAAATACCGGCACCGATAAAAAGAACTAAAAAGACAAGTAACGGTAGAAGTGCCCATTTGTTCGGTATAATCGTCTCGTTCATAAAACCACTCCTTTTCTACAAGTACAAAAAAAGACTCCTTCGCAAGAAAGAAGGAGGTCTTTACTGAAAAAGACGCTCTTCTTATCTCTCAAGCCGCAGCTTGCTGGATTTGGCACAGTACGATTTAATCGTCCGCTGCCGAAACATCATCGGGCCAGTCCCTCCGTCTCTCGCGATAAAAAGAAGTCATTTGATTGTCTGAAATACGTTTTCTACCGTAACGTATCTTTTACTGCATGTCAACACTACTTCACTGAAGTGCTTGTTTGAGCGTCGTCACATTTTCATTCATCAAGTCAAAATACGAGGCATTCTGCTGTTCTTTCGTGACGGACTCCAGGTTGTGGATCGTAATCGCTTCGGCTCCGATTTCCTGTTGGATGACGCGGGCGACTTTAGGAGAAACCGTCTCCTCGAAAGCGATATACTTCAAGTCATGCAATTTGGCTTCTTTGACGAGAGCGGCCAGTTGCTTTTGGGAAGGCTCGTCCGACGGAGAGATGCCGGCAATCGGCAATTGCGAGAAACCGTATCGTTCGGCTAAATATCCGTAAGCGGCATGCGTGACGAGCAATTCTTTTTTCGAGCCCTTATCGACAGCCTGTTGCAGATTTTGATCGAGCTCATCTGCCTGCGTATCAAATTCAGCCAGGTTTTTTTCAAACGTCGCTTTTTTATCCGGTACTTCTTTTGCCAGTGCCGTCGAAATCGATTGGGCCATCATTTTGGCATTGTTCGGATCGAGCCAGACATGGGGATCGTATTTGCCGTGATCATGTTCTTCTTCCGCGTGTTCGTCAGCATGATCATCGTGTCCTTCATGTTCGTGAAGCGTGGCGTTGGCTTCGAGTAAGTCGATTCCTGTGCTTGTCTCGACAAAACGGACATCGTTGCCTTTCAGACTGGCTTTGATTTTTTTCGAATACGGTTCAAGCGTCGTACCGGTTAAGAGGAACAGATCGCCTTGTGCGATTTCTGTCAGTTGTTTAGACGTCGGCTCGTACGAGTGCGGATCGGCACCGGGAGGGACAATCATCTTGACGTCGATATCTGTTCCGCCAATTTCCTTGGCGATTGCCGCAGTAGCGAATGTCGATGTATACACCCGAAGCTTTTGATCGGTCGCATCTTGATTGGATTCGGAAGAACCGCAGGCAGCAAGAAAAGCAGCGCTGGCAAAGGCGACCGTGAAAGCTGAAAGTAATTTTTTCATATGAATAAACCCTCCAAAAATTATTAAAACGTAATTATTCCGATTTGAACCTTTTCACTATAACGAATCCAAAACGAAGCGTCAAGTATAAGTCGGGGAAGACGTTCGGCTTCTAAATAAATCGGGTAGATGACTAATAAGAGATCAGAAATCGAGAGTAAGCTTTGGAGGTGATGAGGTGAAACGGGAAACTGCTTGGCTGATGGGAGGGGCGGCAATTTTAACGACAGCCGCAGCCGGAGCGAGCATCTGGAACAACTATGGTGCTTTATTACGATGGACGGAACCGGCGCTTCCACTGTCGGAAGTCCAACTCGCACCCCGGACGATTTTGTTTAAAACCGTTAATCAGAAAGAACTAAAGTTGGATTTATATTATCCGCCGGGTGATGGTCCTTTCCCGGTCGCGATTTATGCGCACGGGGGAGCCTTCGTCAGAGGGAACCGGGATGACGTCTTTTGTTTTACGCCAATCGTCGAGCGTTTCCTGGAACTCGGCATCGCCGTTTGCAGTATCGATTATCGCTTGTTTGAGGACGGCAGTTATTTTCCGGATAATCTGGAAGACGTTCGGGATGCACTTTGTTTCTTAAATCAGGAAGCCGACGATTTACGGATTATGCGGGGACGCATGGTGTTGTGGGGAGACTCAGCCGGTGCCGCGTTAATGCTGACGACGGCACTTGCCCCGATGGAATTCATCGGCGAACAAACAGCCGAATGCCTCCCGTTGATCAGTGGTGTCATTGCCCTGTATCCTCCGACGAACTTCCTCCTGTTCAAGTTCATTCAAACGTGGATTGCCAATATTAAGTTTTACGGAGGAGGGCGGGACGAGTGGCGGGAACTCATGACACGTGTTTCGCCGGTAACACATTTGACAGCAGACTCACCACCGATCATGTTGTTGCACGGAAAAAAAGATCCGATTGTCCCATTTACGCAAGCGCTCCACTTCGTTGAAAAGGGAGCCGATGTCGGAGCCGACGTCCGGCTGTTTTCCTTCCCGAACGGCACGCATTCCCTGGCGAGCTTTACCCAGACCGAAAATCCGTTGAAAATCGAGCGGTTACTGGAACGGATTGAGACGTTTAGTTGTCAGGTCCTGGCGTTGCCGCCCCGGGAGACCCTTCACTAAAAAAGAAAACATGATACAATCAGTCATATTTCTTTTGAAGGAGACAGTAAAATGACAGAAATTTGTTTAGTGCGTCATGGTCAAACGGATTGGAATTTAAACGAGCGGATTCAAGGACGAGAAGATATTCCGCTCAATGAGACAGGGCGATGGCAGGCTGGAATGAGCGCAGCTTACCTGGCGGAAGAAAAATGGGACGTCTTGATTTCAAGCCCCTTATCGCGGGCAGTCGAGACGGCAGAAATCATCGGACGTTCAATCGGGCTGGATGTAACGGAGACGGATGAACGGTTGGTCGAACGGGAGTTTGGATTGGCATCAGGACAGCCCGTCGCCGGAATCTATGAAGCAGTCCAAGCGAATGATACGGAACGTGTACCGGGACTTGAAACCGAACAGGAAATTCAGCAGCGGGTGTTTTCGGCAATTGAAGAATTGACAGAAAAATATCGGGGACAACGCCTGTTGATCGTCTGTCACTCGCATACGATCAAAGCGGCATTATCCTCGATTGATGATAGCTTCAGTTACCGGACACCGCTTAAGAATGCATGTGCGAACTATATTCGTTTCTCCGACCGGTATGAGATTGACCGGATCAATGTCGCGGATCATATCGTAGATCAAACGATACGTCCTTAAGAGATGGTTGGATTTTCGTGGAGGTACTGTTTAAACGTTTCTTTCGCGATACTCGTAATATGTGCGCCGCGTTTTGAACGCCGGTCTTTGTATTCCTGAATCAAGGCTTCACCGGTGAAATGATCCTCGACGACTTCGCGTAAGATCGATTCCGACAAGTCATTTTTCATCATGACCATCTTTCCTTTGAACAGGTACGATACCCCTTCACTTAAGGGAGTCGATTCAAGCGGCGTCACAATCATCGCAGCCGGATCATTATCAGGTCGGGAAATCGTAATTTCAATCAAGGCCCGTAAATTTTTATTGAATAACTCGTCGATGATCGGTTGATCATTTTCCAGGACGACAATTTCAGCGACCCACTGTGCCGTCTGATCCGTGCTGACAGTCAATCCATCTTTGATCGTAACGGGAATCGTCGTATCCCGGCCGGATTCATCCATTAAAATACGTAAGGTGCACAATTTAAAGGTTTTCAAGAAAACGCCTCCTTGTTGAATGAACAACAGATTTTCTTCAGTATACCGTGACCGGGCAAACGGTGGGAAAGTTTTAGAGAGGATTTTTTAGTGAACTATGTTTAAATGGAAGTAGAAATTAGAAACAGGAGGACCGTTCATTATGCCGCAAGCACTGATAGGAGTATTAGGAATCATTGGCATCATCTTACTTGCCCATTACATCATCTCGTATTGGCATGCTGAACCAACAGACCGTCCGACACTTGCTTATCGTATAGCGCTCCTGATTGCCTGTTTGCTTCTCATCAGTGGAAGCGACCACTTAATCAGTATTTTTTATGCGGATTCCTTGGCAGAGTTCGGTCAACGGATTACGTATATCGTCTTCATCGGAGGTGCGCTTGGTTTCGCTTGGTACTTTCGTCAACAAATGGAACAAGCGG
The DNA here is from genome assembly GCF_057834585.1 of Exiguobacterium sp. GL_137. Classification (NCBI taxonomy): domain Bacteria; kingdom Bacillati; phylum Bacillota; class Bacilli; order Caryophanales; genus Exiguobacterium; species Exiguobacterium sp. GL_137. The sequence continues at coordinate 2,796,317 of NZ_CM174406.1, read as the reverse complement.
CAATCCAAATGACAGTTACACCAAATGAAACAGCCCACTTCAGCTGAAGTAGGCTGTTTTTATGTTCAATTGTTTATTTTAGACCGCTCGCAGTCCGTGTGTCGCGAATCATATCCAGTTTCAGTTTCCAGAGACGGTCGCTGAAGGTGATGGCATAGACTTCCGGCAGACGGAGGCGTTTGTATTCTTCCCATAGACGACCGATCTGCTGTTCATGGAAATGGCGGCTTTCTTCGATGGTCGGGACCGTGTATACCAGTTCTCCGTCAACGAAAATCGGCGTCAGCAAACGTTCGACGTTAAAGTTCTCGATCCGGTTGCGGAATGACGGATCACGGACGTCGATTAAGTCGATTGCCTCCAGATCAGTCGGATCTTCATCCAGTAACGTCACGTAATCACCTTTGAATTTATTCGTGACGCGGTCGACAATCCGGTACACTTCTTTGATGTGTGGTGTCGTCGTCTTCGCTTTTGAGGACGAGACTTTGATGACCGGAATGAGTTCGCCGTCGACTTCACGTGCGACCAGCTTATAGACCATACCGAGTGCAGGTTGTTCGTATGCTGTGATACCGCGTGTTCCGACGAGGAACGTATTCGCCTGTGCCCCTTGAATCCGTAAATCCTGGATGACGTATTCATCGAGATCACCGGATAAGACGATGTCGACATCCGGGAAGCCGGCTTCATCGAGCATTGTCCGTGCCCGTTTCGATAAGTAGGATAAATCGCCGGAATCAATCCGGATACCGCGCAATTTATGTCCTTTTGCTTCGAGTTCCTTCGCGACGATGATCGCGTTCGGCAAACCGCTTTTCAGCGTGTCGTACGTATCGACGAGTAATGTCGCTTGATCCGGATAGTAGGCAGCAAACGTCCGGAACGCCGTTAATTCATCATCATGGAATTGAATATCGGCATGCTCCATCGTTCCGCCGCACGGAATACCGAAGTCTCGTCCGGCAGAAGCAAGGCTCGTGACATCAAAACCGGCTAAGTACGACGCGCGGGTTCCGAAGTAAGCAGCATCGATGCCTTGGGCACGACGCGCACCGGCTTCGAGGAATTTTGCACCGGGTGCCGATTGACGGATCCGCGCATATTTCGTAGCGATCAGGGATTCGTGGTTAGCGATATTCAAAATCGCCGTCTGCAATAATTTTGCTTCGAAAATCCGGGCTTCGATCCGGACAAGTGGTTCGTTCGGGAAAACGATTTCGCCTTCTTTGACGCTTGAGATGGAACCGGAGAATTTAAAGTTGCGCAATTCCTCTTTGAACTCGTCCGGGAAACCGATCATTTTTTGGAGATACGTAATGTCCTCTTCTGTAAAACGGAGGGTCTGAACATATTCGATGATATTTTCGAGCCCGGCGAAGACGACATAACCCCCTTCGAACGGGTTTGACCGATAGTAGACGTCAAAGACAGCGCGTTCATTATGACGTCCTTCCTGCCAATAAATATACATCCACCGTGGCAGATAAAGATCAGTATGAAGTGCAAGATTACGTTGTAACATGAAGACAGATCCCTTCTTATTCGCCGACGACATCTGCGCCGATCGATTGTTTGAAATGCGTAAGTGCCCAGTCATGGCCGGCCGCGTTAAAACTTGCGACGGCGTCGGCATGGACGACGATTTTATATCCCAGATTGTAGGCATCGACCGCTGTGTGCAGGACGCAGATATCCGTACAGACACCGACGAGATGAACTTCGTGAATCGAACGTTCCCGTAACCGTAAATCAAGATCCGTTCCGGCAAAAGCACTGTACCGTGTTTTATCGATGACATGATCTGCGACACGTGCCATCTCAGCTACTTGTCCGAAAAGATCTCTGCCATGAGTACCACGGATGTTGTGGGGTGGGAAGAGGACGGTTTCCGGATGGAAGGTGTCTCCTTCTTCGTGAATATCGTTTGCGATGACGACATAATCCTCTGATGAGAACTCATCCATCAGTGAAGCGATGCGTCCTTCAATGGCCTGTCCTGGTTTTCCGCACGTCAACTTTCCTTCATCGGCTACAAAATCAACCGTATAATCAATCACGATAAGCGCACGCATGAGCGTCTGCCCCTTTCTTTTTTGGGAGATAGTGTTCTCCTTCACATTGTACTCTATCTGTGCCAGAAGACAAAAGGAAGAAATCCATCGGCGAGAGGTATAAGAAACCGGAAAAGTAGGGTATAAGGTATAGGACGAAAATAATGGTGGAGGAGGAAAATGGCATGAAAAGGTTGAATGAGTATGAAGTGGAAGAACGTCTGGAAGGACTGGCGGAATGGCGTGTCGTCGATGACGAAATCGTCCGTGTCTATACATTGGATTCATTCCCGGCAGCACTTGATTTTGTACAGGAGGTTGGTTCGATAGCGGAACATCTCAACCATCATCCGAGAATCATCATTGACTATAAGAACGTTACGCTTGCTGCGACGACCCACGATTCAGGCGGTCTGACTAGCAAAGACTTCGAACTCGCGGAGGCCTGTGATGCCATCTAAACTTTCCATAACATTCGGTAGCGGCAGTTTTGTTGATCAAATTCGATCGCGTGATCCTCAGATTCGAGCAGCAAGTGGAAGCGGTGAGGCTCTTTTGTTTATTGAAACAGAAGGGAAGTCCCCGTTTCAAAGCGGCAACACATATACATTACTCGAAACACGCGGTAATTTTGATGAACAAGGCAGTTTATTTTATTGGTCGATTCCGGCAGATCAAAACAGCGGCGATTTATTTGTCCATCATGTCATGTCGGATCCAAAAGTACTGGGTGCGGAATACGACAGTTTCAAAGCCGTTCGGATCGCCCGCGTCGAGCGCGGAACAGATTTGGTCCTGTTGATTCAGTTCAACAATGACACGGATGCTTCGCGTTATGCGAAATCAGTTGAACGACTGACCGTCGACCAGTATGCTGAAGAGGCAGGGAAGTCTTTTTCGCCTTCTCCGGTCATGAAACGGTATCAGCTTTTACCACCACTTTAAGAAACAGTTAAATTAGTCTAGGGGGAAAAACAGATGAAAAAGAATTACTTTTTAGTAGCAACACTTGGCGGAGCACTCGTAGGTGCCACATTATCCATGCTTCATAAAGATACACGTCAATCGCAACTGACTGCGGTCAAACGCACATTTGGCGGAGCGGGAACACAACTTTCAGCTGTCAAACAGGATCCGAAAGGCCGTTTTGAAGAACTTCGCGCTTTATATACAGATAACCAAGAAACGATTCACAACTTGATCGATGATATCAAAGATCTTGCGGAATCATTACGTAAATAAGCGAATAGGGAAAGCGAGCCTGTCTGAATTTCGAAAATCGGAATTCAGACAGGCTCGCTTTTTTGTTCTTTTTTAAATGAATCGAGCCAGCAGACCAAACACAGCAAAGGCGACGATGACATAAAAGATGATCCGTCCGAGTTGTCCGGAACCGCTCGTATGAATGATACGACCGCCTGATGCAGGACGCCTTCCGCTATTGAATGGTCGTGTAAACGGTACGGTGCCTTTTCCGAAAATGAAGCCGGCAAGGAATCCGAGCACGAAACCATATAAATGACCGAAGACAGAGACATTTGAACCGAGTAATGTGAAGATTGCTGTGATGGCACTAAAGATATAAACGAGACGTGCATCATCGGCTGAGATGACGGTCCGTTTGAAACGGCCGAGGTAGACGTAAAAACCGAGCAATCCTAAAATAGCACCCGATGCCCCGGCTTGACCATAAAGCGGTTCATTGATTTTCGTGAAATACGTCAAGACGTTCGCGAGCGTACCGACTAAAAGATAGAAGGAAGCAAACTTCGCGTGACCAATCATCCGCTCTAGCGCAGGTGCAAAAATGATCAGGGCAAACGTGTTGAAGGCGATATGCCAAAAATCATAATGCAGGAACGTCGCCGTCACGACACGCCACCATTCCCCGTTCCCGATGAACAAGTTGATGGCTGCCCCGTAATTGAGCGGCGAAAAGCCAAAGTTGAAAAAGACGTTTAACTGTTCGATGACAAACAGGACAACTTGGATTAAAATGAACAACGAAACGACCGGATAAGAACGTGTGAACGTTTGTAGGTTTTCCGTTCGACTAAACATGACAACACCTCGCTTCCTCTTCATTCTATATGAAGATGGCGAAGAATAGAACTGTGGAGGCGTCAGGAATGATTTTTGGAATAGGACTCGATCTCGTAGAACTGGAACAAATTCGCCGAACGCTCGAGCGTCAACCGCGTATCGTTAAACGGATTTTGACGGCAGAAGAACAAAAACGGTTTCATACGTTATCCGACGGGCGTAAGCTTGAGTATCTCGCAGGACGGTTCGCTGCCAAAGAAGCGTTTGTCAAAGCGTTTGGAACCGGCATCGGTGCCGAAGTATCCTGGCTCGATCTCGAAGTGTTGAATGAAGCCTCGGGACGCCCGGTCATGACAGGACCGTTTGAAGGGACGATTCATCTCTCGATTACCCATTCCGACCATTATGCGGCTGCACAAGTCTTATTAGAAAAGAGGAGTTCAGATGTATCGACCAACTTGGATAGAAATTGATCGCGACGCAATCGCCCACAATGTACGTGAAATCAAGGCCAGAATCGGTCATCAAACGATGATGGCCGTCGTAAAGGCGGATGGATACGGACATGGTGCCGTGACGGTCGCGGAAATCGCTTTGGCAAACGGGGCAGATTTGCTGGCCGTCGCCTTGCTTGAAGAAGCAATCGAGTTACGGGAAGCGGGGATTCAGGCGCCGATTTTAATGCTCGAAACGCTTTTGCCGGAACACGCACCGATCGCCTCGAACTATGATGTTGCCGTGCCTGTTTTTTCAGCAGACTGGTTGCGGGAAGCGAAACAGCATTTAACGGACGTCGATCATTTACGACTCCATATTAAAGTCGACAGCGGAATGGGACGTCTTGGACTCCAGACACTGGAAGAGTTGGATGCCGTCTTAAAAGAGCTGGACTCGGATGTGATGGAGCTCGAAGGCATTTATACGCATTTCGCGACGGCTGATGAATTGAACAGCCGGTTGTTTGACGAACAACAGACCGTTTTTCTGCGTTTCGTCGAACGTGTGCCCGGCATTCGGTATATCCATGCGGCCAACTCGGCCGGCGCCATCCGTTTAATTGGACAGGACCCGTTTAATGTCGTCCGGATTGGGATTGCGTTATACGGAGCAATGCCGTCAGATGAAATGATTCCATTTTACGAATTTTTACGACCGGCTTTTTCACTAAAAAGTCGTCTGATGCAGATCAAACAGGTTGAACCCGGTCAAACGATCAGTTACGGTGCGACGTATACGGCTCCGACGGATGAGTGGATCGGAACGGTCCCGATTGGATACGCCGATGGCTGGTCTCGTAAATTCCAAGGATACTCATTGCTTGTCGACGGTTATCCGTGTGAAATCGTCGGACGGGTCTGTATGGACCGGTTAATGATCCGCTTACCGCACGACTATCCACTCGGAACAGAAGTCACATTGATCGGGCAAGGGGTACCGATTGATGAGGCCGCTCACTGGTTAGGGACGATCAACTACGAAGTACTGTGTCAGTTTTCGAAGCGTGTCCCGCGTATCTAGTTTTTGAAAAGACATCAATATGATGGTAAAAAAATGTTATTTGTTTGAATTTTGATTGTATTTTCTGAATTTGACTGATATATTGAAGTGGAAGTGAGTCGTTCGTTAAGGTTTCAGTGAATCTGGAGGTGCCATTATCTTGGTCCAACAACGGGAAAAGCAATTTGTTGAACGAAATGTAGCGAAGGAGACGATTGGGATGAAGTCGAACCATACGACCGAAGAACGCAAGCGTCAGCTACGTGAGGAATTGAAACGTGGTTACGAAGAAATGGCAGCGATCAATTTATCAATCGTTGGCGAAATGTTCCAGATTGAAACGGAGGCGGAGTTCTCGCTCCTACGTCAAGTAAGCGGGGTGTAAGCTTTGATAGTCAAACGTGGCGACGTGTTTTATGCAAATTTGTCACCTGTGGTCGGATCGGAACAAGGAGGCGTTCGTCCTGTCCTTGTCCTACAAAATGATATTGGTAACCGATTCAGCCCAACTGTAATCGTGGCTGCGATCACGGCACAGATCGACAAAGCCAAACTACCGACCCATGTGGAAGTATATCGAGAGCGACACGGATTAGAACGTGATTCGGTCATCCTACTTGAGCAGGTCCGTACAATCGACAAACGCCGTCTAACGGATAAAGTCACGCACCTAGATCCTGACACGATGATGAAAGTAAATAGTGCCGTCGCGATCAGCCTAGGCTTGATTGATTTCTAGGCACTTACATATAACAGCGAGAAGAGTCGATACATCTGTATACGACTTTTTTTGAACATTTTTTTTAATTTTGGTTTAAAGATGTTCAAATGCGGGAATTACATCAGAGTGACCTTTTCTTTAAGGAGGGTCATCCCATACTATTTAAACCAAATAGATAGAGAGAACACATAGCAGATTTTCCTTGAGGAGGAACTTGAAGATGGATTTAACAATCAAAACAGAACAATTGGATGGTCAGACGCATCTCTATATCGCAGGAGAGATTGATACGTATACAGCACCGAAACTTCGTCAGGAACTTGTACCGGCAGTCGAAACAAACGACGTCGTTGTTCATTTGGACGAAATTCATTATATGGATTCAACAGGCCTTGGCGTATTTGTCGGAGCGCTTAAAGCATCAAAGAAAAACGGAACATCATTCACACTCGTCGGTGTTTCGGAACGGATTCGCCGTTTGTTCGAAATTACAGGTCTTTCAAGCATCATTACAATCGATAGTGGTGTACGAGGTGGAACACAATGAAGAACGAACAACTTGAAATGACACTTCCGGCAAAACCGGAGTATGTTGCAATTGCCCGATTAACCGTTTCAGGTGTCGCGAATCGGATGGGTTACACTTACGACGATATCGAAGACATTAAAATTGCTGTTTCTGAAGCATGTGCGAATGCCGTCCAGCATGCGTATGAAGGAGAACAAGATGGATCGATGGCTTTAACGTGTAACGTTTACCCGGACGATCGTCTTGAAATCATTGTCAAAGACAATGGGGTGACGTTCGATAAAGACAGCGTGAAGCGTCAAAGTGAACCAATCACGGAATCGCATGATTTAGACTCTCTGCACGAGGGGGGACTAGGGATCTTAATGATCGAAGCACTCATGGATCAAGTCACGATCGAGAAAGCAAACGGCGTCACTGTCCATATGACAAAATATATGAATAGAGATGAGGTGGGTCAAAGTGCCAGCAAAGTCTCAACAACGCCATCACAGTGACGATGAAGTCCTTCGTCTGATTGACCTGTACCAACAAGATGATCAAGATGAAGAAGTTCATGCTGCTTTACTTGCCCGGTATTCCGATCTCGTTGAGGCGCTTGCCCGTAAGTTCTCACGTGGCCGTCCGATTCATGATGATCTCGTCCAAGTCGGGATGATTGGTCTGCTTGCCGCACTTCGTCGTTTTGATAAAGAGTTCGGTCGTAGTTTCGAATCGTTTGCCGTTCCGACCATCATTGGTGAGATCAAACGGTTTATCCGCGATAAGACATGGAGTGTTCACGTGCCGCGTCGTATCAAGGAACTGGGACCGAAAATTAAGAAAGCCGTCGAAGAACTGACGACAGAATTGCAACGTTCACCGCGAATCGATGAAATTGCAGCCCGGTTGGAAGTATCGGAAGAGGAAGTTCTTGAAACGCTTGAGATGGGTAAAAGTTACCAAGCCTTGTCCGTCGACAGCTCAATTGAAGCGGATCAAGAAGGCAGTACGGTGACATTACTTGACCTCGTCGGTAACCAGGAAAACGGATATGATTCGGTGGATCAAAAGCTGATTCTTGAAAAAGCGTTTGCTGTTTTGACGGACCGGGAACGCTCGATTTTAGAATGTGCCTATTACCGGAACATGAGTCAAAAAGAAACCGGAGAGCTCCTTGGAATTTCGCAAATGCATGTGTCGCGTCTTCAGCGTCGTGCATTGCAAAAATTACGGGAAGCCATCAAAGTAGAACCAAACGAAGTATTTTCAAAAGACTGATGCGGAAGCATCGGTCTTTTTTTGTGTCCTATCGATTCTTCGGTATAATGACAGAGAGGTGAGGAAAATGGAGAAGAGAATCGCAACAGAATTGAACATCAGACCAGCCCAGGTGAAAGCCGTTTTACAATTGACGGAAGACGGAGGAACGATTCCGTTTATCGCCAGGTACCGTAAAGAACAAACCGGTGAACTCGATGAGGTCGAAATCAAAGCAATCCTCGATCGCCATAAAAGCATCACACAACTGGAAACGAAACGAGAAGATGTCCTGCGGAAAATTGAAGAGCAGGGTGTCTTGACGTCCGAGTTAAAACAAAGTTTGATGGGAGCGACGACGTTACAACAAATTGAAGACTTATACTTACCGTTTCGTCCGAAACGGAGAACAAAAGCTGAAATTGCCCGTGAAGCAGGATTGAGTCCATTTGCCGACTTTTTACGTTCGCCAAAATCATACGATGAACAGCAATTTAATCAGTATGTAGCAGCACATCCGGAAGGCGAGGCAATTGCCGGGGCGCAAGCGATCATCGCAGAAGAATGGGGCGAGCAGGCGAGTGTCCGGGAACATATCCGGAAGACAGCTTACCGGTTTGCAGATATCGTCACGAAACTAAAAAAGGACGCAGTCGACGAAAAACGTGTCTTTGCCCAATACTATGAGTACATTGAACGGATCCGTCAAATCGTGCCGCACCGGATTTTGGCGATTAATCGTGCCGAGGCGTTAAAAATCGTTTCCGTCAAAATCGTCCTCGATGAACAACAGGTATTACCGTACTTGTTGCGACCGTTCAGCCGATTGGCAGAACAAAAACGTCAGTTGGTCGAAGAAGCCGTCCAGACAGGATATAAAAAATCGGTTTTCCCGGCAATCGAGCGGGAACTTCGGAATGAGTTGACCGATAAAGCGGAAAACCAGGCAATTGAAGTGTTCGGAAAAAACTTACGACAACTCTATATGCAACCACCGATGAAAGGGAAAGTGATGTTAGGACTGGATCCTGCATACCGGACCGGATGTAAGTGGGCAGTGATTGATCCGACAGGGGAAGTAAAGGAAGTGGGTGTCGTCTATCTCACGATGTCGGAACAAAAAGCACAGGAGGCACGTCAAGTCTTGACGAAACTCGTGAACCGGTACGGAATCGAATTGATTGCGATCGGAAACGGTACGGCTTCCCGCGAGACCGAATCCTTCGTCGCGGACTGGATTAAAGGACATGATCAAATTGCCTTTACGATTGTTGATGAGGCAGGGGCAAGTATTTATTCGGCGTCAGAAATCGCGCGCACCGAGTTCCCGGATCTACAGGTCGAGCAACGGTCAGCCATCTCGATCGCACGACGCCTGCAGGATCCGTTGGCGGAACTCGTCAAAGTGGACCCGCAATCCGTCGGTGTCGGACAGTACCAACACGATGTCACGCAGACAAAGTTAAAAGAAACACTCGATTTCGTCGTCGAGACGGTCGTTAACCAGGTGGGTGTTGACGTCAATACGGCCTCGGAGTCGTTGCTCGGTTACGTCGCCGGGATTACGAAGGCAACAGCTAAAAAGATTGTCGAACGCCGCTCTGAACTGGGTGCGTTTGCATCCCGGAAAGAATTGCTGAAAGTCCCGCGTTTAGGAGCGAAAGCATATGAACAGGCAGCCGGCTTCTTGCGTATACCGGAAGGCAGTCATCCGCTTGACCGGACACCGATTCACCCGGAACAGTATAAAACCGTTGAATCGTTGTTTAAGCAACTGGATTTATCCTTACAGACTGTGGGAACGGAAACCTTACGGACTCGGCTCGGAGAATTATCTGTACCTGAAACAGCTCAATTGCTTGAAGTCGGTGAACCGACATTACGTGACATTATCGAAGCTTTGCAACGTCCGGAACGGGATCCGCGGGAAGCGCTCGATAAACCGTTACTGCGTCAGGATGTCTTATCGCTCGATATGATTCAAGTCGGAATGGAGTTCCAGGGGACAGTCCGGAATGTACTCGACTTTGGTGCTTTCGTTGATATTGGTGTGAAGGAGAGCGGCCTTGTCCACATCTCGAAGCTCAGTAAAAAACGGGTCAAACACCCGCTTGATGTCATTGCAGTCGGTGATATCGTAACCGTTTGGGTAACGAGTGTCGAACCGGAACGGGGACGGATCGGTCTGACGATGGTCAGTCCGTCATGACGAACGAAGAGTTGCAGCAATACGTCGAGCAACTCTCGCTCGACGTGTTTGCTTTACCTTTTAGACATATTGCACTTTTTAACGATCGCTTACGGACAACCGGGGGACGTTATTTTCTGACAGATCATCATTTGGATTTCAATCGGAGCTATTTAGCCGACCATAATATCTTTCGCGGAATCGTCATTCATGAGCTGTGCCACTATCATTTACACCTGCGTGGAATGGGACACCGGCACCAGGATCAGGATTTTAAAGAGTGGTTACAACGATACGGAGGACTGCGCTACAGTCCGCGTCTGGAAGAAACGGAAAAAAAGAATCATCTTTATAAGTGTGAGAAATGCGGGACATTATATAGAAGAAAAAGAAAGATGAATCCGGAACGTTACCGTTGCGGACGATGTCGTGGAAAGATTTTTTACAAAAGTAGTTGACGTTCATTTCGGAGCATGATAAATTATAGAAGTCGTCAAAACGACTGCAATTAAACAACTTCTCGTCACTAAAAACTTTTTTAAAAAAGCATTGACGAAGAGAAAGAAAGTTGCTAATATAGAAAAGTGTTCTGAAACGAACGTCACGTTCCGCAATAGCTCAGTGGTAGAGCAACCGGCTGTTAACCGGTAGGTCGTAGGTTCAAATCCTACTTGCGGAGCCATTATCTTTGGAGATGTACCCAAGTGGCTATAAGGGGCGCCCCTGCTAAGGGTGTAGGCCGGGAAACTGGTGCGAGGGTTCGAATCCCTCCATCTCCGCCAGACCTCTTATGTGAATTTGTTACTTGAGAATAATTATCAGTTTTTAAATGGCCCGTTGGTCAAGCGGTTAAGACACCGCCCTTTCACGGCGGTATCACGGGTTCGATTCCCGTACGGGTCACCATTTTGGAGGATTAGCTCAGCTGGGAGAGCATCTGCCTTACAAGCAGAGGGTCGGCGGTTCGATCCCGTCATCCTCCACCATTTTTAATTTCATACTTAAGTTTCACAAAAATGTGGTCCTGTGGTGTAGCGGTTAACATGCCTGCCTGTCACGCAGGAGATCGCGGGTTCGAATCCCGTCAGGACCGCCATTTTTGGGCTGTGGCCAAGTGGTAAGGCACTGGATTTTGATTCCAGCATGCGAAGGTTCGATCCCTTCCAGCCCAGTTTTTCGTGTCATTAGCTCAGTTGGTAGAGCATCTGACTTTTAATCAGAGGGTCGCAGGTTCGAATCCTGCATGACACACCATTTTATTTTTTAAATTCTAATTTTATATTTGCGGTCGTGGCGGAATGGTAGACGCGCTAGGTTGAGGGCCTAGTGGTGGCAACACTGTGGAGGTTCAAGTCCTCTCGACCGCACCATATCGCACCCTTAGCTCAGCTGGATAGAGTACTTGACTACGAATCAAGGGGTCGGGAGTTCGAATCTCTCAGGGTGCACCATATTTTGTTTGCTTTTGACGGGCCTATAGCTCAGCTGGTTAGAGCGCACGCCTGATAAGCGTGAGGTCGGTGGTTCGAGTCCACTTAGGCCCACCATTTTCAAAACAAACGATGACGAACTTTGAAAACTGAACGATGAGGCAAAAAACGTATCTTCGGATACAAACAATGAATGAAGCGCAAGCTTCGTCAACGTGACTTCGGTCACACAACGAGCAAGTCAAACACTTTATGGAGAGTTTGATCCTGGCTCAGGACGAACGCTGGCGGCGTGCCTAATACATGCAAGTCGAGCGCAGGAAGCTCACGGAACTCTTCGGAGGGAAGTGAAGGGAATGAGCGGCGGACGGGTGAGTAACACGTAAGGAACCTGCCCCAAGGATTGGGATAACTCCGAGAAATCGGAGCTAATACCGAATAGTTCTTCAGACCGCATGGTCTGATGATGAAAGGCGCTCCGGCGTCACCTTGGGATGGCCTTGCGGTGCATTAGCTAGTTGGTGGGGTAATGGCCCACCAAGGCGACGATGCATAGCCGACCTGAGAGGGTGATCGGCCACACTGGGACTGAGACACGGCCCAGACTCCTACGGGAGGCAGCAGTAGGGAATCTTCCACAATGGACGAAAGTCTGATGGAGCAACGCCGCGTGAGTGATGAAGGTTTTCGGATCGTAAAACTCTGTTGTAAGGGAAGAACAAGTACGAGAGGTAATGCTCGTACCTTGACGGTACCTTGCGAGAAAGCCACGGCTAACTACGTGCCAGCAGCCGCGGTAATACGTAGGTGGCAAGCGTTGTCCGGAATTATTGGGCGTAAAGCGCGCGCAGGCGGCCTTTTAAGTCTGATGTGAAAGCCCCCGGCTCAACCGGGGAGGGTCATTGGAAACTGGAAGGCTTGAGTACAGAAGAGAAGAGTGGAATTCCATGTGTAGCGGTGAAATGCGTAGAGATGTGGAGGAACACCAGTGGCGAAGGCGACTCTTTGGTCTGTAACTGACGCTGAGGCGCGAAAGCGTGGGGAGCAAACAGGATTAGATACCCTGGTAGTCCACGCCGTAAACGATGAGTGCTAGGTGTTGGGGGGTTTCCGCCCCTCAGTGCTGAAGCTAACGCATTAAGCACTCCGCCTGGGGAGTACGGCCGCAAGGCTGAAACTCAAAGGAATTGACGGGGACCCGCACAAGCGGTGGAGCATGTGGTTTAATTCGAAGCAACGCGAAGAACCTTACCAACTCTTGACATCCCCTTGACCGCTTGAGAGATCAAGTTTTCCCTTCGGGGACAAGGGTGACAGGTGGTGCATGGTTGTCGTCAGCTCGTGTCGTGAGATGTTGGGTTAAGTCCCGCAACGAGCGCAACCCCTATCCTTAGTTGCCAGCATTTAGTTGGGCACTCTAGGGAGACTGCCGGTGACAAACCGGAGGAAGGTGGGGATGACGTCAAATCATCATGCCCCTTATGAGTTGGGCTACACACGTGCTACAATGGACGGTACAAAGGGCAGCGAGACCGCGAGGTGGAGCCAATCCCAGAAAGCCGTTCCCAGTTCGGATTGCAGGCTGCAACTCGCCTGCATGAAGTCGGAATCGCTAGTAATCGCAGGTCAGCATACTGCGGTGAATACGTTCCCGGGTCTTGTACACACCGCCCGTCACACCACGAGAGTTTGCAACACCCGAAGCCGGTGAGGTAACCGCAAGGAGCCAGCCGTCGAAGGTGGGGTAGATGATTGGGGTGAAGTCGTAACAAGGTAGCCGTATCGGAAGGTGCGGCTGGATCACCTCCTTTCTAAGGAAAACGTCCCTTACGGGACATGCCCATCGTTCAGTTTTGAGAGCTCGTCTCTCAGTCTCGCAAGAGACACTCGCACCTTGAAAACTGAAGACATCAACAAGACATCAAACTTTTTATAACCATGTCATTAGACGTGTGTTCTTAGAATACCAAAATGCTAGATCAAGGTATGAAGGGCGTACGGTGGATGCCTTGGCACTAGGAGCCGATGAAGGACGCGACGAACAGCGATATGCTTCGGGGAGCAGTAAGTATGCTTTGATCCGAGGATTTCCGAATGGGGGAACCCACCATCCGTAATGGGATGGGACATGTTACATGAATACATAGTGTAGCGTGAGGCAGACCCGGGGAACTGAAACATCTAAGTACCCGGAGGAAGAGAAAGCAAATGCGATTCCCTGAGTAGCGGCGAGCGAAACGGGAACAGCCCAAACCGGAGAGCATGCTCTCCGGGGTTGTAGGACACTCTATACGGAGTCAAAAAGGAAGACAGTAGGCGAACGACCTGGAAAGGCCGGCCGAAGAAGGTGACAGCCCTGTAGCTGAAACTGTTTTCCCTCCAGAGTGGATCCTGAGTACGGCGGGACACGTGAAACCCCGTCGGAATCCGGGAGGACCATCTCCCAAGGCTAAATACTCCCTAGTGACCGATAGTGAACCAGTACCGTGAGGGAAAGGTGAAAAGCACCCCGGAAGGGGAGTGAAATAGATCCTGAAACCGTATGCCTACAAGTAGTCAGAGCCCGTTAATGGGTGATGGCGTGCCTTTTGTAGAATGAACCGGCGAGTTACGATAGCGCGCGAGGTTAAGCTGATGAGGCGGAGCCGTAGCGAAAGCGAGTCTGAATAGGGCGCCATAGTGCGTTGTCGTAGACCCGAAACCAGGTGATCTACCCATGTCCAGGATGAAGGTCAGGTAACACTGACTGGAGGTCCGAACCCACGCACGTTGAAAAGTGCGGGGATGAGGTGTGGGTAGCGGTGAAATGCCAATCGAACCTGGAGATAGCTGGTTCTCCCCGAAATAGCTTTAGGGCTAGCCTCGAGGTTGAGAGTTCCGGAGGTAGAGCACTGATTGGACTAGGGGCCCCCACAGGGTTACCGAATTCAGTTAAACTCCGAATGCCGGCAACTTATACTCGGGAGTCAGACTGCGAGTGATAAGATCCGTAGTCAAGAGGGAAACAGCCCAGACCGCCAGCTAAGGTCCCAAAGTGTATGTTAAGTGGAAAAGGATGTGGCGCTGCCTAGACAGCTAGGATGTTGGCTTAGAAGCAGCCACCATTCAAAGAGTGCGTAATAGCTCACTAGTCGAGTGGCGCCGCGCCGAAAATGTAACGGGGCTAAACATACCACCGAAGCTGCGGATTCCGTAAGGAATGGTAGGGGAGCGTTCCAAACCGCTGTGAAGCTGTACCGTAAGGAGCAGTGGAGCGTTTGGAAGTGAGAATGCCGGTGTGAGTAGCGAAAAGAGGGGTGAGAATCCCCTCCGTCGAAAGCCCAAGGTTTCCTGAGGAAGGCTCGTCCGCTCAGGGTTAGTCTGGACCTAAGCCGAGGCCGAAAGGCGTAGGCGATGGATAACAGGTTGATATTCCTGTACCACCGATCCACCGTTTGAACAATGGGGGGACGCAGGAGGATAGTGACGCATGCGGATGGAAGTGCATGTGTAAGTTTCGAGACCGTCTGATTGGCAAATCCGTCAGGCACCAAAGTCGAGGAACGATGCGGAGTCCCGTAGGGACGAAGGTCACGATTTCACACTGCCAAGAAAAGCCTCTAGTGAGGTGGAAGGTGCCAGTACCGTAAACCGACACAGGTAGGCGGGATGAGAATTCTAAGACGCGCGGGATAACTCTCGTTAAGGAACTCGGCAAAATGGTCCCGTAACTTCGGGAGAAGGGACGCTCTACATGAGTAGAGCCGCAGTGAATAGGCCCAAACGACTGTTTAGCAAAAACACAGGTCTCTGCTAAATCGCAAGATGACGTATAGGGGCTGACGCCTGCCCGGTGCTGGAAGGTTAAGGGGATGGGTTAGCGCAAGCGAAGCTTTGAACCGAAGCCCCAGTAAACGGCGGCCGTAACTATAACGGTCCTAAGGTAGCGAAATTCCTTGTCGGGTAAGTTCCGACCCGCACGAAAGGCGTAACGATTTGGGCACTGTCTCAACGAGAGACCCGGTGAAATCATAGTACCTGTGAAGATGCAGGTTACCCGCGACAGGACGGAAAGACCCCATGGAGCTTTACTACAGCCTGATATTGAGGCTTTGTGCATGATGTACAGGATAGGCGGGAGACGTCGAGACCGGAGCGCCAGCTTCGGAGGAGTCACCCTTGGGATACCGCCCTTCATGCATAGAGTCTCTAACTCGCAGCCGTCATCCGGCTGGAGGACCGTGTCAGGCGGGTAGTTTGACTGGGGCGGTCGCCTCCTAAACAGTAACGGAGGCGCCCAAAGGTTCCCTCAGAATGGTTGGAAATCATTCGTAGAGCGCAAAGGCAGAAGGGAGCTTGACTGCGAGACCTACAAGTCGAGCAGGGACGAAAGTCGGGCTTAGTGATCCGGTGGTTCCGCATGGAAGGGCCATCGCTCAACGGATAAAAGCTACCCTGGGGATAACAGGCTGATCTCCCCCAAGAGTCCACATCGACGGGGAGGTTTGGCACCTCGATGTCGGCTCATCGCATCCTGGGGCTGGAGTAGGTCCCAAGGGTTGGGCTGTTCGCCCATTAAAGCGGTACGCGAGCTGGGTTCAGAACGTCGTGAGACAGTTCGGTCCCTATCCGTCGTGGGCGCAGGAAATTTGAGGAGAGCTGTCCTTAGTACGAGAGGACCGGGATGGACGCACCGCTGGTGTACCAGTTGTTCCGCCAGGAGCATCGCTGGGTAGCTACGTGCGGACGGGATAAATGCTGAAAGCATCTAAGCATGAAGCCCCCTCCAAGATGAGATTTCCCTTTGAGTAATCAAGAAAGACCCCTCAGAGACGATGAGGTAGATAGGTCACGGGTGGAAGCATGGCGACATGCGGAGCTGAGTGATACTAATCGGTCGAGGCCTTGTTCTAGCAGATGATTGTTGATGACTTCAGTTTTGAGGGCGCGAGCCCGTCGTCTGGTGACGATAGCCAAGTGGTCACACCCGTTCCCATGCCGAACACGGAAGTTAAGCACTTGAACGCCGAAAGTAGTTGGGGGCTTCCCCCTGTGAGGATAGGACGTTGCCAGGCAAGTGAAGGACCGATCTGCATTTTGCAGGTCGGTTTTTCTTTAAAAAAACAGTTAGAAAAATGATGTCAGTATAAGTTCTTTTAAGAAAAACAACAAGAAAATGAAATAAAGCTTGTCTTTTTTAAAAGTACATGTTATATTAATATCTGTCGAAACGTTATATCATCGCGGGGTGGAGCAGTCTGGTAGCTCGTTGGGCTCATAACCCAAAGGTCGTCGGTTCAAATCCGGCCCCCGCAACCAATTTTTATAATTCAAATCCGAAACGTTTATCGTCGCGGGGTGGAGCAGTCTGGTAGCTCGTTGGGCTCATAACCCAAAGGTCGTCGGTTCAAATCCGGCCCCCGCAACCAATTTTAAACTTAACTTCAACTTTACTACGAAACGTTCAGCGTTTCGTATTTTTTTTTGCCTTTTTTGTTCGGTACAATGGAGTAAGAGAAAAGGAGGAGGGACATCGATGATGGAACTTGAAATGACGAGTCTTGAACAAACGACGACGCTTGCCGTTGAACTGGGCCACCGTGCCTTTAAAGGAATGGTCGTGACACTGGATGGTGACTTGGGAGCAGGAAAGACGACGTTTACACAAGGGTTCGCGAAAGGACTTGGGGTAACACGCAACGTCAACAGTCCCACGTTTACAATCATGAAAGTTTATGCCGGACGACTACCGCTCTATCATATGGATGTCTATCGTCTCGAAGGCGGCGATGATATTGGTCTTGAAGAGTATTTAAATGGAGATGGTGTCGCGGTCGTCGAATGGTCGGAATTGATTGCCGACGTCCTTCCGCCAGAACGTCTTGCGATTACGATCGAACGGACAGGTGATGATTCACGCCGTTTTCGTTTGGAGCCGATCGGTGAGCAGTACATCCAATTATGTGAGGAGTTAAACCAATGAAAATCGTAGCGATTGATACATCGACGAAACAACTGTCTGTTGCGTTGTCGGACGGACAACAGATTTTGGCAGAAGCCTCTTATGTGACGTCTTTGAACCATGCGACAAAACTGATGCCGCTGCTCGAACGGATGATGCAGGAAGTCAACTGGTCGCCGCAGGATTTAACTCGTATCGTCATCGCCGACGGTCCCGGCTCTTATACCGGTCTCCGGATCGGGGCAACTACAGCTAAGACACTGGCTTATACGCTAGGAATCGATTTAGTGCCGGTCTCGACACTTGAGTTAATGGCAGCTTCAGCAGGGTTAACCGGACGGATCATAGCGATTCAGGATGCGCGCCGTGGAACCGGATTCGTCGGTTTCTATGAAGAGGGGCAATTGGTAGGCGAAGAACAGCATACGGTTGTTGCTGAATTCGTCAAAACGCTGCCGGAAGATACGAAGATGACAGGTGATACAGACAAGTTCGTAACGGAACTTGAACCGTTTACGATCGTGAGCCCGGCCTTCCGTTCACCGCGGGCGGGTGTCCTTGCGTTGCTTGGTGCTACCCGTGAACCGGTTGAAGTCCATTCGTTTGAGCCGCGTTACTTACGTCTCGCGGAAGCAGAAGCAAAATGGATTGAGGCACAACGTCATGACTAATGTCTCCGTTCGAAAAATGACGGTTATGGATGCACCTGGTGTGCATGCCGTGGAACTCGAATCTTTTGCGACACCGTGGACACTGGAATCATTCATTGCGGAGATGACACAAAATCCGAATGCGTATTACCTGGTCGCAGAGACGGATGAAATCATTGGATTCGCAGGGCTATGGCACATTGCTGATGAAGGCCATATCACGAACGTCGCCGTTAAACAAAAGGCACGTGGTCGTGGAATCGGTCAGACATTGCTGGTTGCGTTAATTGAACAAGCCAGACAATTAGGATTACGGGCGATGACGCTTGAAGTACGTGTATCGAATACACCGGCACGGACACTGTATGAGAAACTGGGCTTTTTATATGCCGGAACGAGAAAACGGTATTATCAAGATAATAATGAAGATGCAGCCATCTATTGGCTGGAGCTGGAAGGAGACGAGTGATGACACAGCCGTTGATATTAGCCATTGAATCAAGTTGTGATGAGACAGCTGCGGCTGTCGTCCGCGGAGGAACAGACGTCTTATCGAATGTCGTATCTTCCCAAATTGAAAGCCATAAACGTTTTGGAGGAGTTGTCCCGGAAGTCGCATCCCGTCATCATGTGGAACGCATCACGTATGTCATTGACGATGCGTTAACGGAAGCCGGTGTCACGATGGATGACATCGATGCGATTGCCGTTACGGAAGGACCCGGTCTTGTCGGTGCATTACTCGTCGGTGTCAGTGCAGCAAAAGCGTTGGCATTCGCACACAGTAAGCCGCTTCTCGGTGTCCATCACATCGCCGGTCACATCTATGCCAACCGTTTGGAACAAGAGCTCCACTTTCCTCTCGTCTGCTTGATTGCATCCGGCGGACATACAGAATTGATTTACATGCCGGAAGACGGCGTGTATGAAGTCATCGGTGAAACCCGGGATGATGCGGCGGGAGAAGCCTATGATAAAGTAGCACGGACGTTAAAACTTCCTTATCCCGGCGGTCCCCGGATTGATCAACTGGCGCAAACCGGTCAGGACACATTCCATTTCCCGCGGATTTGGCTCGAGAAAGAGTCGTATGACTTCAGCTTCAGCGGACTCAAATCTTCTGTCATCAATGCGGTTCATAACGCCGAACAACGCGGCGAAGTAATCATTCCGGAAGACTTGGCTGCCAGTTTTCAGGCGAGCGTCGTCGAAGTGCTTGTTACGAAAGCAATCCGTGCCGTTAAGGAAAAGGGCGGCAAACAGTTGCTTGTTGCGGGTGGCGTCGCCGCCAACCGCGGACTGCGGGCAGGATTGACGGAAGCCTGTGCACGTGAAGGCATCGAGTTGGTCATTCCGCCGATGCACTTATGCGGTGATAATGCCGCGATGATTGGAGCGGCAGCGATTCACCCTTACCGGGCAGGCCGCCAATCGACACTTGCCATGAATGCCGAACCTGGGCTAGATTTAAAGTAAGGAATTCGAAAGACATGGGGGAAAAATGGAATGAAAAAAGTCATCATCGTGTTATTAGGTGTACTTGTCATTGTCGCAATCGGCTTACAGATTCGTGAAATCGTCAATGCTTATCAAATCGCCTATAAAGAAGAGCTTGTCCCTGATAAAAAGGCGGTCGAGACGAATACGAAGCAAAAGCCGTTGTATGAAATCGGTCGTGCGGAAGGTGAAAAGACACGGATTGAAAAACTGTACGCCTTTGATCAAACCGTCGATGGCGAGCTGAAGAATGTTGTGATTGTCGACCGGAAGTATGGTTTGACGAACAAAGCGAGTGATGACTTCTTTATGATTGCACCGGGAAAACCGGCAACCGGACAGGAGAAAAAATCATTCCAACCGATGATTGATCGTCTCGATGGACAGCAGGTTCAGGCGGAAGTCATCTCAAAACACCAGGTCGTTGCCAATGAAAACAATAAAAAACGGACGTTGACGTTGTATAAAGTGTTCTATAAAGATACCGACCAAAAAGAATACCTGTTCTTTATCGAAAAAGAAGGTGGACTGAAGCTTGATCTCTTCAAAAAAGGCTACTCACGTCTGTCTAATTATTAAATGAAAAGCGATGTTCACCTGGGTCTAGGTAAACATCGCTTTTTTCATTTCCATTCCAGCAAGCCGGTTAGATCATCATAAATACTGTCCGGATCAAGATTCAATTCTTCGACGGGCAGACCCGACCGGTTGATCCAGGCTGTCCGAAAACCAAAACTTTTAGCGCCGGTAATGTCCCAGCCGTTCGACGACATGAACAGGATTTCTTCCCGTTTGAGACCTAACGTATTGAGCGCATGCATGTAAGAAGCCGGTGTCGGCTTATACTGTTTAATGTCATCCACACTGATGATGTGATTAAACCGTCCGGAGAGACCAGACTGTTCAATCAATGGATCAAGCATATCGTGGGAACCGTTTGAGAAGACAGCCAGTTGTTTATCACTCATCTGCTCTAAGACGGCATCGACTTCCGGATAATGATCGAGCTTTAAATAGACTTCCATCAAGGCGGCAATGTTTTCTTCCGTGACGTGTAGCTTCAGTTGCAGTAAGGCATAACGGAGTGCATCACGCGTCACTTGGCTGAACGGGACGTACTGGCCGTTCAACTGACGTAAGAAGGAATATTCCAGCTGTTTTTGACGCCAGGCCTGGCTGATGGCTTCGCCGTGCTCCGGGTAGAGTTCCTCTGCTTTGACTTTGACGGAGTGGACATCAAACAATGTACCGTAGACATCAAAGACCAGTGCTTTAATCGGTTGTGTCATGTTAATCACCTTTCTGAGTTACACGTTATCTGTATCTAGTTCCCGAAAACAGTCTCAGCTGAAACGCATATTCCAAAAGCCGCTAAAAGCGTAACTCGAGTAGGATTCGGGAACGGAATAGAGAAGACAAAAGTTATTTGGAAAAGACAGGAGATGTTTTTTTGACACGTCAGCAGCAAATATTCCGGATTTTGTTCCTTATCCTCATCGTGGGCGGTCTGATCTGGTTCAGCCGTTCCTATCTCAAGCTCAGTCCGACAGATATTAAGGGCTGGATTTTATCGTTCGGGATGTGGGCGCCGATTCTGTATATTTTACTTTATACGATTCGTCCGCTGATTTTCTTCCCGGCATCCGTCCTGTCAATCACAGGTGGTCTTGCGTTTGGTACCTGGCTCGGGACGCTGTACACGGTCATCGGAGCGACTCTCGGTGCTATCGTTGCTTTTTTAGTCGCGCAAAAGCTTGGAAACAGACTGATTAAGAAAAAGGAACAGGCGGGAAAAATCGAACAGATTCAGCAACAGCTCGAAAAAAACGGATTCATCTATGTGTTGATCTTCCGTCTGTTGCCAATCTTCAACTTCGATTTGATCAGCTATGCCGCCGGACTATCGAAAGTCCGGTTGCTGTCCTTTTTCCTCGCGACGTTGCTCGGAATCATCCCCGGGACATTTGCCTATAACTTTTTAGGCAGCAGCATCGTCTCGAAGGATCCGCAACTCATCATCGGTGCGATTGTCGTCTTTCTTGTGTTGACGATTGTTCCTTGGTATCTCCAAAAACGCTGGAAAACAAAAAAGAACCTTGGCTGAAGTCGAGGTTCTTTCCGGTTAAGCGTGAAGCCGTTGTGCCCGGACAAAAAATTCATTTGCGAACGTACGACAGGCGGCTTGTTTCTCGGGTGTATCGGGATCAAACTCAATCTTCAGCCCAGGGACGACGATCGTCGCGCCGGCAGATGCAAGCGTCTGTTCCAATGTATCGACGGCTGCACAGTATTTAGGATAATCCAAGTCGCCGGAGCCAAAGGCAGCAGCGGCTAAGCCGTTTAACGTACTTTCCCCCAACTCGTCGACGAAATCTTCAGCTTCGTATGGCAAATCACCGTCTCCCCATGTATACGAGCCGAGTAGCACGGCATCATACTGAGAGAAGTCAGATGGATATAACTGATCAAGCTCTTGTATATGAACCGTACAGCCCTTGCGTTCGAGTTCCGCCCGCAAAAGGTGCACGATATCTTCTGTATTGCCGGACATGCTGACAAAACCAATCATGATGTTCATCTGAATCATCCTTTCTCCAAAACATGAACATCTTTAGTTTAATTGATAATCGTTCTCAATACAAACGGAAATAAAAGCCTCTCCCAAATGGAGAGACTTTTCATGTCAGTCTTGGAGCTCGGCCCATTCTTCGATTGAACGAATGACAGGTTCAAGCTGACGACCTTTGTCAGTCAAACTGTATTGAATTTTAATCGGACGTTCCGGAATGACGGTCCGGATGACAATACCTTCCGCCTCAAGTTCCTTCATGCGCTCCGTCAGCATACGACCAGATAACTCCGGAATCGCATCTTGAATTTCGTTGAAACGACAGGTCTTCGTCATGAGATGACGTAAAATCAAGCCCGTCCACTTCTTGCCCAAAATTTCAAAGGCATGTTCGACTTTCGGACAAAGGGCAGTCGGAATCAATGTTTCTTCCATCAGCACTCATCCTTTCTATAGTCTTAGTATACCCACTCTGATTCAAAATTACGAATTATTTTACTTAAAGTAATAAAATAAACAAAAACAAATCTGTTTACTTTTAGTAAGTGTTAGTTTATAGTCGTATTTAGGTTACGAAAAGTAATTAAAAAACATTAAGTAAAAGGAGTTTTGATCAAGATGATGGATTTAGGATTATTTCTTATTCGAATGGTGATTGGATTAACATTTGCAGCACACGGGACACAAAAATTGTTTGGCTGGTTCGGCGGGCACGGGATTGCAGGGACGGGCGGCTGGTTCGAATCGATCGGGATGAAGCCGGGTAAAATGCTTGCGCTTACGGCAGGACTGGCAGAACTGATTGGTGGTTTACTATTTGCCGGTGGATTGTTCTTATGGTTCGCGGCAGCACTGATTATCGGGTCGATGCTCGTTGCAATCATCAAGGTGCACGGGCAAAATGGTTACTGGGTGACACAGAACGGGTACGAATATAACATGGCACTGATCGTCATCGCCCTTGGCGTCGCCTTGATTGGTGCCGGAGACTATTCACTCGCAGCCATGCTCGGGTGATCAGAGAAAGCGGGTAAAAAGATGAAGTTTGATGCACAGTCACTCAGTCCAAAAGAAAACTATAAATTGTTGATCGGGAGTATCATCCCGAGACCGATTGCCTTTGTCACGACGAAAGGAGCGGACGGAACGGTCAATGCCGCCCCGTTTTCCTTCTTCACCGCCGCTTCGAGCCATCCGCCGCAACTGTTGATTGCCGTCCAAAAGACGGATCAGGGCGAAAAAGACACCACTAAAAATATTTTGTTGAATAAAGAGTTCGTTATCCATATCGTCAGTGAAGAGATTGTCGAAGCCGTCAATGAAACGGCAGCACCTCTTGCTTACGGGGAAAGTGAATTGAACCGGACGAATCTTACGCTGATCGACAGCGATTTGATTGATGTCCCGGCGGTCGCGGAAGCGAAAATCCGGTTTGAGCTGAAACTGTCACAACACATTGAACTGGAAACAGCTGACTTATTAATCGGCGAAGTCATCCGGTATCATGTCGCGGATGAACTCGAGGAGTCGTTCCGGATTGATGCCGACGGTTTAAAAGCAATTGCCCGTCTTGCCGGCAATGATTATGCGAAAATCGGTGATATCTTCACAATTACCCGTCCAACGAAATAAGATAAAGTCATGCCAAATAGACGAGGGAAGCAGATTCGATGTCTGCTTCCCTCGTCTATTTTTTGTTGCTTACTCCATGTTATGGCGTTTACTGTACTGGAAACCGTCGAGTAGATAAAACAGGACGGCGAGCGCCCAAATCCCGACACAGCTGATTAAAAAGGCCACCAATGGGGAGACGGCACCGTAATACATGATGATCATCGGATCATTCAGTTCGACGAACGATTGAATCGTCAGCAACGTGCAGATCAGACCGGATAATAAACTGATGAACAGTCCGCTCCATGTCTGAATGACAAGACCGATCATACAGGAAATCAAGATAAACAACGGATAAACGGCATTAAACGCATCCGGACGAATGAAAGCCGAGACATAGTCCGCATACATCGGGACGAAGTAGAGGACACCGGACAATAATCCTTGGATCAGATTGATCAGATAACTTTTCGAGCGCATCAGTGGAACGACTCCCACTGTTCCATCAAATCGAGCAAGTCGACATCAATCTGATCGCGCTCTGCCGAAAGGGCGGTCGCTTTCGGAATATCATTAAAGACTTCCGGTTCGCACAACAACTGTTCGATTTCGACCGACCGGTTCTCCAACCGTTCAATCTCTTGTTCGAGCTTCTCCAGCTGTTGTTTCTTTTTGCGCGCTTCTTTTTGCGCCTCTTTATCAATCGTCTTCGTCGAAGCGACTTTGATCGCTTTCGCTTCTTCTGCTTCGAGGCGGGCGATTTCTTCCTTCTCGGCTTTTTTCTCCATATAATACGAGTAGTCACCGAGGTAATCGGTCACGCCGTCTGTACTCATCTCGATGACACGTGTCGCGACGCGGTCGATGAAGTAACGGTCGTGGGAGACGAACAGTAACGTGCCTTCGTAATCGACAAGTGCATTTTCGAGGACCATTTTCGAATCAAGATCCAGGTGGTTCGTCGGCTCATCCAGCACAAGCAGATTCGTTTTCCGTAACTTCAGCTTCGCGAGCGCCAGACGTCCGCGTTCACCGCCCGACAATTCATGGACGAGCTTGAAGACATCATCGCCGCTGAACAGGAACTGCCCGAGAACGGACCGGACTTCCTGTTCGCGCATCAACGGCCATTCGTTCCAAATTTCATCAATGACCCGATTGCGGTCGTTCAGTTCCGCCTGCTCCTGATCGTAGTAGCCAATCGAGACGCCAGTACCGAAACGATAGTCACCGAACAGCGGTTTCAGACGGCCGACAAGCACTTTCAGTAACGTCGACTTGCCGATTCCGTTTGGTCCGACAAGCGCCAGTGATTCCGCACGTTGCAGCCGGAACGTAATGTTTTTCGAGACGGCTTCTTCGTAGCCGACAGCGAGTTGATTGACCTGCAGCACATCATTGCCGCTCTGCTTTTCAATCGGGAATGACAGAACCGTACTGCGTTCGTCACCGTCCGGACGGTCGATCCGGTCGACTTTTTCGAGACGCTTGCGGACACTTTGCGCCCGTTTCGTCGTCGTCGCACGGGCGATGTTACGCTGGATGAAGTCCTGCATCTTCGCGATGTCTTCCTGCTGCTGTTCGAACTGTTTCATTTCCTGTTCGTACAGTGCCGCTTTTTGTTCGAGATACTTCGTATAGTTGCCTGTGAATTTCCGCGACACGTTCCGGGACAATTCATAGACGACGTTGACGACTTGATCGAGGAAATAGCGGTCATGGGAAACGATCAGGACAGCACCACGGTAACCGGACAGGTAGCTTTCGAGCCAGGACAACGTATCGATGTCGAGGTGATTGGTCGGCTCATCGAGAATCAACAGTTCCGGTGCCTGGAGTAACATCTTCGCCAGGGCAAGCCGGGTCCGCTGTCCACCGGAAAGCGTCTGAATCCGGCGGGAATAATCGTCCGGATAAAAACGCATCCCGTGTAAGACAGAGCGGATGTTGGCTTCGAACTGATAGCCGCCGGCTTCCGAGAAGTCGTGTTGCGCTTGATCGTACGTTTTCAGGAGACGGTCATAGGCAGTCGGATCATTTAAAATGTGCTCCATGCCCATTTCGATTTCCATCCGACGAAGCGCCCGTTCCTGATCCTGCAGATGCTCAAAGACGGTCAGCATCTCGTTCCAAATCGATTCGTTCGACTCGAGTCCGCTGTCCTGCGCGAGATAACCAATCCGGACTTCCTTGCTTTTCATGATCTCCCCCGAGTCATGTGACAGCTCCCCGGCGATGATTTTTAAAAGTGTCGATTTTCCGGCACCGTTTCGTCCGACGAGGGCAATCCGGTCCCGTTCCTGTACTTCGAGTTTAATATTGTCTAAAATCGGCTCTACGCCGAATGATTTTGAGAGTTGGTTTACTTGTAAGAGAATCATATCCATCCATCCTTCCACCCTTTAGTCTATCACGAAAAATCCTGCCGAATATAATATTTGTTACTCTATGTGAAGTGGTTTACAATCAAGGAGAGTAGAATTCTTTGCATTGATTTGGGTGCCACGTCAGAACGTGGCCGAAGGGGGAACTGCAGTATGAATGGGCCAGACACAAAAATACCACAAGCAACGGCGAAACGACTGCCGTTATATTATCGTTTTATCCAAAGTCTCTATAACTCCGGCAAGCTGCGCGTCTCGTCAGCAGAGCTCAGCGAAGCGGTCAAAGTCGACTCTGCGACGATCCGTCGTGACTTTTCCTACTTTGGGGCGTTAGGGAAAAAAGGGTACGGTTATAACGTTCAACATTTGTTAACATTTTTCCGAAAGACACTCAACCAAGACGAGGTCACGAATGTCGCCTTAATCGGGGTCGGACATCTCGGAACAGCGTTTGCAAATTATAACTTTTTAAAGAATAATAGTACTCGTATCGTCATCGCGTTTGACGCCGATGAAGACAAGGTCGGAACAACGACGCAGGACGTTCCGATTTATCACGTCTCGGATATGAAAGAACAAATCAAAGCGAACCATGTCGATGTCGCCATCTTGACGGTACCGTCGCAGTTCGCGCAGTCAGTAGCGGATGAGTTAGTTGAGTACGGTGTGACCGGCATTCTGAACTTTACACCGGCCCGGTTGAATGTCCCGGCCCACGTCCGGGTGCATCACATCGATCTGTCAATCGAGCTGCAGTCGCTCGTCTATTTCATGAAGCATTATTCGCAATCAGCTGAAGGAGTGAAATCATAATGGAAAACTTAATCCCGTTGACACTTGGTATCGGCCCGGGGAGCATCGCCTTGATTGGTGTCGTCGCCCTCATCATCTTCGGACCGAAGAAATTACCGGAACTCGGCCGCGCCGCCGGTCAAACGTTAAAAGAATTCAAGAGTGCGACAAACGGCATCATGGAAGATGATAAAGACAAAAAGGACGAAACGAAAGAGAAGTGAGTGAATCATGGCGATCGATCAAGAACAGAGTGTGACATCGCACTTAGATGAACTGCGTAAGCGGATCATCTGGTCGCTCATCATCGTGGTAGTCATGTTTATCGCAGCCTTTCCGCTCGTCCGGCCGCTCGTCCGTTTTTTACAGGCCGACCTCAAGGAACTCGGAATCGGTTTAAATGCGTTTAACGTCGTTGATCCGTTGATGTTATATCTGAATCTTGCGTTCATCATCGCAATCGTCTTGGCGTCCCCGTTTTGGATGTACCAGCTTTGGGCGTTCATCCGTCCCGGTCTGCACGATCAAGAACAAAAAGCGACGTTGACGTACATTCCCGTGACGTTTTTCTTATTCCTCGCGGGCGTTTCCTTTTCTTATTTTTGGCTGTTGCCGTTTTTACTTGAAGTATCAACGGAACTCGGACAAGAGCTTGGGATTGAACAGGTCATCGGTGTCGAGAACTATTTCAGTTTCCTGATCCGGTTGACGATTCCGTTTGGTCTGTTGTTCCAGTTACCGGTCGTGACGATGTTTTTGACACGGCTCGGACTCGTAACGCCGTTCTTCATGCGGAAGAATCGGAAGTATGCGTATTTTGCGTTGTTCGTGATCGCGGCGTTGATCTCACCGCCCGACATTACGTCGCATTTGATGATTTCTGTTCCTTTGTTCATCCTCTATGAAATCAGTATCATCATCTCGGCACGGACGTATAAAAAAGTGCTGATCCTGGAGCAACAGGCTGAACTGGAACGACAGGCAGATATGATGCGTGAATTGAACAAATAACGGAAGATTCTCCTTTGCCGGTAAGGTGAGGGAGATTTTTTTGTAAGCGGTCTAATTTTATATTGAAAAAATGAACAGCAATGGGTATACTCATTATAGAAACACACGGGGGCTTAGCTCAGCTGGGAGAGCGTTTGGCTGGCAGCCAAAAGGTCGTCGGTTCGAGCCCGATAGTCTCCATATTGCTTTACCTGCCGAAACCTTGGGAAACCAAGGTTTTTTTTGTCCTTTTTTATTCACCTGTAAGAAATAGATAAGGGAATATAAGGATTTATTCATTTTGTGATGTAATAAACAAACAAATATTTTTAAAAAGCACCAAATTTAAATTGTATATTAAGCGAAAGTTAATTAAACTAAAAATACAGAATTTTCGTTTAATACGTTTTTGCTCCACATTACATTTTTGGAAAAGAGGAAAAGGAATGAAGAAAAAGAAGATTGCTCTGATGGCGGCTGCCCTCATGACATCTTCCAGCCTAGTTCATGCTGAGGGACACGTGTCATCACAAAAAGTGGATGTACAAAAGCCACAAGCACTCTCACTGAAAAAAGCGGGTCAAGAAAAGTCATACAGTCAAAACGAAAAAGTACGGATTGTCGTCGAGCTCGATCAAAAAGCAGCGATTGAACACGCGCAGGCACAAAATAAGCGTTACAGCACGTTAAGCAACACGGAAAAAATTATTCTTAAGAATCAAATCGTCAACAAACAGAAGGAAGTCAAAGCGGCAATTGCCCAAAAAGACATTTCTGTTTCGTATAAAGAAAGCTTCACGACCGTATTGAACGGGTTCAGCGGGGAAGTCAAATATGGTGAAATCAAGGAACTGAAAAAATTAAGCGGGGTCAAAAACGTACATATCGCACACGAATATGCGCGTCCGGAAGTCGAAAAGGGCGCAACACCAAACATGTTACATAGTAAAGACATGGTCAATGCGAAGCAGACATGGCAGGACTACGGCTATAAAGGGGAAGGAACGATCGTTGCCGTCATCGATACGGGAATCGATCCGACGCACAAGGACATGGTCCTCAGTCCGGAGACGAAAGTCGATTTGACGTCGTCAAAAGTCGAAAGCTTTAAATCGTCAAAAGGTTTAAAAGGAAACTACTTCACGGAAAAAGTACCGTACGGCTATAACTATGCGGATCATGACAGCGAAATCCGTGATCTTGGGCCAGGCGCTTCGATGCACGGGATGCACGTCGCCGGTACAGTGGGTGCCAACGGCGATGAAACGAACGGTGGAATCAAAGGGGTTGCACCGGAAACACAACTCCTCGCGATGAAGGTCTTCGGCAATGATCCAGGGATGCCGTCGACATTCAGTGATATCTATATCAAAGCGATTGATGATGCGATTGCGCTAGGAGCAGACGTCATCAACATGAGTCTTGGTTCAACGGCATCCTTCGTCCAAAAAGATGATCCGGAACAAAAAGCAATCGTCAATGCGATGAACAACGGTATTTTATGTGCAATTTCAGCCGGGAACTCGGCATTCGCCGGAAGCGGCGCCGGAAACCCGTACGCGTCGAATCCAGACGTCGGTGTCGTCGGCTCGCCGGGCTTAATCAGCGAATCGCTGCAAGTCGCGTCGGTTGAAAACACACAGCTGACACTCGAAGGAATGGCATTGACGGTCGACGGGCAGGACGCAGGTTACCTCGCTTATCAGAAACAAGACTCGCCGAATCCGATTGCGGTCTTTGATAAAGAGAAGATGGATGTCGTCTATGTTGGTGACGGCAGTGAACCGAACTATGCCGGCAAAGACGTCAAGGATAAAGTCGTCTTCGTCGTCCGGAACGGCAGCTTCAACTACGGCATGATTCAAGCGGAAGCCGAGAAACAAGGCGCGGCCGGTGTCATCGTCCGCGGACGTGTCGATCATGGTGATTACGTCAGCATGGCACTTAATAAACCTACGATTCCGCTCGTCTCGTTAAGCATTGCCGACGGAAACGAACTCGAAGCGAAAGCGAAAGACGGCAAGGCATTGACAGTGACGTTTGACGGAAAAGCAGTCTCGACACCAAACCCGGTCGCAGGCGAAATGTCTGACTTCACATCATGGGGTGTGACGCCGAACCTTGACTTCAAGCCGGAAATCACGGCACCGGGCGGGAAAATCTACTCAACACTCAACGATAACGAATATGGCGTCATGAGCGGAACATCGATGGCAGCACCACACGTCGCCGGTGGAACAGCACTCGTCATGCAGCGGATCGACAAGGACTTCAAGGTCAGTGGAGCGACACGTGTCAAACTCGCGAAGACGATTTTAATGAACACGTCACGTCCGCAGCTCGATAAAGGAAAATACAATGCGGAAGCAAAAACCGGTAACTATTATTCTCCGCGTCGTGAAGGTGCCGGACTGATGGACTTACGTGCGGCGATGAAAACACCGGTCGTCGTTACGGAAACGAAGTCGGGTGAAGGAAAAGCCGCCTTGAAACAAGTCGGCGACAAGTTCAGCTTCACGTTAGACCTGAAGAACTACAGCAATGAGAAGTTGACGTATAAACTTGCCGGAACGGTCCAATCGGATCTCGCCGTCCAAGGTCAAAATTTCCTGGAAGCCAACGGTATATTCAAAAAAGGAACAGTTGATGCGGTTGACGCCAACAAAGGCACGTTCCCGATCTCCTTCACGGTCGGCTCGAAGAAAGCAAGTTCAGTCGCGATTAACGCGAAGAGTACAACAAAAGTCAACGTTACGGTTGATTTAAAAGATACAGTCGATTGGGCAAACGGTGCACCGCTTGAGTCAATCTTCGAAAACGGCTACTTCGTCGAAGGATTCGTCCGTCTGATCGATACGAACAGCAAAAATCCTGAGTTGACAGTTCCGTACGTTGGTTTCAAAGGAGCATGGGACAAAGCACCAATCCTTGATGCACCACTCTACGATGACAACACGTTCTACGGCGTCACAGGTCTTGCGACAGAAGTGAAGGATAACTTCAACCTCCTCGGAACGAATGCTGCAGGCGACGTCGTTAAAGAAAAAGTCTCGTTCTCACCGAACGGTGACGGCAGTGCCGATGAGGCCTTCCCGGTCCTGTCATTCTTACGGAATGCGAAAAAAGTCGAGTACTCGATTCTTGACCGCAATAAATCAACACTCCGTAAACTCGAAACGCAGTCAGACGTCATCAAAAACTATTACGATGGCGGATCGGAAGATGGTTTCACACCGGTGACGAATGCGGCGTGGGATGGAACGGTCAACGGTTCAAAAGTCAAAGATGGTCTGTACTACTACCAAGTGAAATCGGTCGTCGATTATCCGAATGCGAAATGGCAGACGGCTCTATTCCCGATCTACATCGATACGAAAATTCCGGCTGCGACTGTTAAATGGGATGCTGACAAAAAAGCAGTTTCCTGGACAGCCGGTGACCAAGGAACGGGTGTCGCTTCATTCGATATCCTGGTCGACGGAAAAAGTGTCTTGAAACAGCCGCTCGCTCCGTCTGTTAAAAACTACACGCTGACGGATCTGCCAAGCCGGACGAAAGTCACGTTCGTCGTATCAGATTATGCCGGTAACAGCGTGAAGAAAAACGTCAATACATCAGGTGTCGATAAAGCGGTTCCGAATGTCCAAATCGATACACCGGAAGCACTGGGCTTAACGACATCCCAACAAGTGAAGGTCTCAGGAAACGTTTCTGATGAGTCTGGCGTCAAATCATTCAAAATTAACGGAAAAGCCGTTAAATTACGCTGGGATGCGGTTCAACAACACTATGCATTCAGCCATGACATCACGTATACGACGGATGGTGTGAAGTCGTTTAAAGTCGAAGGCTATGATGGAAAAGGTAATCGTGTTGCCTTCAGCCGTCAAGTCATCATCGACTCGGAGCGTCCGACAATCCGTGTGACAGCACCAAAAACGGTTTCAAGCAAAACGAAAACAGCTAAGATGACGATCGTCCTGCGCGACAACTACGATGAGTTACGCTTTGATCTGAACGGTAATGCGGAATACCGCCGTTCGTTCAAAGAACCGTATGAAATGCGTGCCTTCAAGAAAACAATCTACAAGACTGTTACCTTGAAAAAAGGTCAAAACGTCTACAACTTGAAATTAAAAGACCTCGGTGGCCATGTCGTCGAAAAGAAAGTTGTCATCACGAAGAAATAAGGATTTGAAGACAGTGTTGGTCCCGGTGGACGTTCGCCGGAATCGACACTGTTTTTTCGCAGTGTGTTACAGAAAGGCTTTCGGTGTTTATCAAGTTCCGGGAATGGGAAATTTCTTTATAGGTTATTTTTTGAGGGGGAACTCGTATGAATCCATTTACTACACTCATTGCCTTCATCGTCGGCTGTCTGGTTCTGTATCTCGGAATTCGGGATAAGAACGGTTGGTTGATCGGTGTCGCAATGATTCCGCTCGCCATTGTTGCATACAGTGTCATCTATCTGATCATCCAGGTCTCGACCTAGAAACTTCTTTTGCAGAAGTTTCTTTTTTTTTGAAACATAACTGGTAAAATGTAAGTATATTACATTAAGAGCTGATGGAGAGGAACGTGTTGCAATGAATGCCGTGACAGGACAACAGATGGAATTAAAGGAACTTTATCAACACATGCATCAACGGACGACGGCTAAATTGTGGGCCGTCTTGGCACTTTTCTTGTTTGTCAGCAATATGATTCAGCAACCAATCCTTGCTTTGATTATTCCGATTCTGTATTTCATATATGATGTCGTGAGGCAGCACCGGCGTTTTCAAATCGTTGCCCGTCACACCTCCCAAAGATCAGCAGACCGTCTGTTCCGTCTGCATGTCGGTGTCGGACTGTTTCAATACGGAGCGCTCGCAGCCTTGATTATTCTGACGGCCGATCGGTCAGGTACGACCTTTTTGCTTGGACTGTGTCTTTTCGTCATTCCGTTTTACTGGCTTTGCCGGCGTTTCTTGATGTACCGCTCTAAACAGATTGATCCGACTTATATCAGTGAAACAGAGATCCAGCAGGGATGAAGGAGGAAAGTCAGATGCAAACGGCACGGGACGAACGGTTACATGAACTAACGCTTGCCTATATCGATAAGAGTCAACTGCAAAAAAGCGGCTGGCTGATGGCTGCCGTGGCGGCAACGCTCGGCATCTTTTCGGAAACGATGGATTCCGCACTTTACTTCGGTCTGTTGCCGCTTGTCTATCTGATTTTTGATCTTCCGTTTCAGCTGGAAAAACGCAGGATTTTAGAACGGTATCTCTCCAAAGATCAGGTCATGACACAATCGATGCTGTGGCTCGGAATTCAGATTGTATTATATGGCTCATTGCTCATGGTTGTACTCGAAACGAAAGGTATGTCTTTATGGAAGATGACGTTTTGGATCATCTTGATTCTCGCTCCGATTTATTTTGCGACCGATTGGCTGTTTAAGAAGATGGCGCGGTCGGGAGATCCTGACTTCATCAGTGATCAGGAAGTGCATAAGCATGTGAAGGACCTGGAAGAATGACATCTAAAGGAGAGAACATCATGCGCACGGCACGGGACGAACGGTTACACGAATTGACGCTGGCTTATATGGAAAAGGACTTCTTAGGGAAAAAGTGGGTGTGGACGTTCTTATTGTTGATGCTTGTCGGAATTCTCATAACTGTGTTTGACTCGGTTCTGTTCAGTCTATTATTTCCGGCAGCTTTTCTTGCTTCGAATCTTCGTTATCAATTCAAAAAACGTCAGATTCTTGAATCGTATATCGGAGAAGAATTGGCAACCAAACAATGGCGTTTTTGGATCATCTATCAAGTGATTCTGTATACGATTTTCATCGTTCTGATGGTAGCAACGATGGAACGTCCGTTTTGGCAGATGTGGCTTAGCCTGATGCTCATTCTGATTCCGCTGTATGCAGTGTGTGAATGGACATTCAAGAAACTGCAACTACGTGATGATCCGGATTTTGTCAGTGATCAGGAAGTATACAAAAATGTATGAAATAGGAGCTAACATCAAATGAATACACTGCTTGAAAAAAATACACGGTTAAATTTGCTTGGACCGCCGCTTAAAAAGCTTCAACATCTGATTCCGGTTGCTGTATTGATGCTTGCGTTAATCTGTTGGTTCATTCCTGGGGTTTGGGAAACAGGACTGTTTACGTTATTTGCGGTTACGGTACTTTGTCTCGCAGGCGTCGTCCGCGAAATCATGCGTCTGCGGATTTTAAAGCGACGTTTGGAAACTGATTTATATGAACAGACTGTTTTAAAGGTCGGTCGGGCTTCAATGATTGGGTATTTTGTGCCGATGTTTTTAATGTATTCTGGTTATGTTTTCCCAGGATATTCAGGTATTTCTTTCGCCCTGATTCTGTTCTGGGTGTTCGCAATTACGGTATACGTCTCTCGATTAAACACGATAGCGAAACAGCTTGATCCTGCTTTCGTGACGATGCGGGAAATCGAACAGTACCGGAAAAGAGGTTGATTCGGTAGAGAGGGGACATGTTATGGAAGAGAGTACAAAGCAACGAACACTTGATTACCTGCGCTTCACGAAACGTGCCCGGAGTGTCCAAACGGTATTTTTTCTACTCGTTTTGATCATCTTTTTGTTTCTGGCAGATGATTTAAACTTCGCTGAAGCCTCGATGCATTACTTTTTACTGATTCCCGTCCTCGGCTACCAATGGACGGTCCGCTTCTTGAAGTACCGTTATTTCACGAAACGTTTTGACCGGATGGAAGTCTGGGATCATCTCGGGTTGCCGTACATCGTCATTACGATTACCGAGCTTCTACTTGTCGTGGCGTCCCAGTTCTTGATTCCGTACGTGTCGCGACCAACGCTGATCGGACCGATTCTGGTCTTTTTACTATCCGTCTTGTCACTCGACCGTCTCGTCGATTCCCGGATCAAACGACTCGATCCGACGCATTTATCAGAACGCGAGCTGATTCTCGCGGAAAGAGAAGCGCGGCGGGTTAAATATTAAATGATCTAATAAAACGATACGTAAAACACAACAGCAGCGAGGGGAAGTTGAAATCCCTCTCGCTGCTGTTGTGTTTTTAAAGAAATGATTTGATTCACGAGACTCCTGCAGGAGAAAGCGCAAGGTAACTTGCGCTATCAGAGACAAACAAGACCCGCTTTCCTGTCCAAATGGGCAGGAAAGCGGGTCTTGTGTCTCGCCTGAGGAAAGCGAGTGAAACCAAAAATCATTTCTGGTTGGTTGATCAGTGTTCTTACTTTTTCAGAAGCAGATAGACAAAGTACGGAGCGCCGATCAGCGCAACGACGATTCCGGCAGGCACACCGTCCGGACCGGCAATGTTGCGTCCGATCGTATCCGCCAATACAAGCAGCCAGCCGCCGATCAACAGTGCAATCGGCAGGAACCACTGATGACGGGGACCGACGAGCGCCCGAGCGATGTGCGGCGCCATCAAACCGATGAAGGAAATCCCTCCGGTGACAGAAACGGCGGATGCCGCGAGTGCGACAGCCGTCAGCAACAGTTGAATCCGTTCCTTTTCAATCGATACGCCGACGCCGATCGCAACCGGTTCATTTAAGGCGAGCAGGTTAAGCTTATTTGCTTTATACAGTGTGAACGGAATCAGGACAATCAGCCACGGCAGTAAGGCATAAACAAACGTCCAATCCGTTCCCCAAATGTTACCGGCCAGCCACTTGGCGATGAAGTCGACCTTTTCACGTTTGGTCGAAGAAATCAGAATGACCATGATTCCGGACAAGGCCATCGAGAAACCGACCCCGGTCAAAATCAACCGGATCGGTTGTAAGCCGCGATTCCGGTCGTACGAGAGTGCGTAAATGGCGACAGCGGTCACTAAAGCACCTAAGAATGCCGCAACCGGTAAGCCGTAGATGAATGAGCCGACATCCACGGGGAAGTAGAGGAAGAAGATGGCGACCGCGACCCCGGCTCCCGTATTGATGCCGATGATTCCGGGGTCGGCCAGTTCGTTGCGTGTGATGCCTTGCAGGATCGATCCGGACAAGGCGAGCGCCATCCCGGCGAGCAACGTGATGACAATCCGCGGCAGACGGAGTGAAAATAAAACAAAGTCTTCTTTGAACGATCCTTGTCCGAGCAGGGTCGGCAACAGGCGATCGTAAGAGAGAGAAGCCGGACCAAGACCGATGCTGAGGATGATTGTTCCGAGCAATAACAGGCTTAACAGCAAGAAAATCAGGCGTTGACGGTTACGTAAACGGGTTTCCATCATGAGAATGCGTGACCTCCTTTACGAACAATCAATAAGAAGAACGGTAAACCGAGCATCGAGACGATTGCAATGACCGGTGTTTCGTACGGCGCAAACAGCGTCCGTCCGATTGTATCAGCAAGCAGCATAAACGTCGCCCCGAACACAGCCGTCATCGGCAGAATATACCGGTAATCGGTCCCGACAATCGCCCGGACGATATGCGGAATCATCAATCCGATGAAGGCCATGTTGCCGACTAAGGCGACGGCAGCACCGGCAAGCAGGATGACAACGATGTACAACACGGCTTTGATCCTGGTGATGTTTTGACCAAGACCAAGCGCAACTTCTTCTGACAGACTGAGAATCGTCAATTGACGTGAGAAAATCATCGCAATCAATGTACCGATGATGATGACCGGCGTGATTGCTTGTAGTTGACCCCACGTCGTCCCAACTAGACCGCCTGACGTCCACTGGGAAACGTCCTGGGCAATCTTAAAGTAAATCCCGATACCTTCCGCGATCGCATACAGGAAAGCGGAAATCGCAGATCCGGCGAGGACGATCCGGAGCGGGGAAAATCCGCCTTTTCGGGAAGCCCCGATGCCGAAGACAAGTGCCGCACCAAGAGCTGCCCCGAGGAAACAGGCAAGCATGATGCCGTAGTAGTTGATGCCGGGCAGGAGGACGATGGCTAAGGCGAGTGCCGCGTTGGCACCGGCCGTCAAACCGAGCAGACCGGGGTCAGCGAGCGGATTGCGGGTCATTGCCTGCATGATTGCTCCCGAGATGCCGAGGGCGGCACCGACGAGAATTGCTGCCAGTTCACGTGGCAGCCGGATTTCCTGAATGATTTTTGCTTTATCGTTAAGCGGACCAAACGTCAAGGCGTTCCAGACTTCGCGGATCGTCGTATCAGCAGCACCAAACGTCATCGATAGCCAAAACATGATGACGAACAGAATGAGTCCGAATGAAATTTTTAAGCCAAAAGGTAGTCGAGCGGATGACACGGATATCGCCTCCAGTTTGTATGAATCCAAAAAAGGAGGGAGCGATGAGGCTCCCTCCTTTAGTATACGTTACGCGCCAAGGAAATTTTTCTTGAAGAACTCCAGTTGACGTTCCAATGTGAGTGGATCGTTGAAGTAGAACTCTTTTGAATCAACTTCGAAGACGTGGTTGTTTTTAACGGCAGGGATGTTTTTGTACGTGTCCGTTTTCGTGAACGAGTTGTCTGCTTCCGCTGTTTTGCTGAAGATCAGATAGTCGCCTGCATATTCCGGCAGAACTTCAGGTGATAACGCGTAATAGCCGTCTTTTAACGCCATCTCCGTGACTTTTTTCGGCATTTTTAATTTCATCTCTTGGTAGAGGATTTCTGTACCGCGGCCCCAGTTGTCGCCGAAGACGTAGAGCTGTTTGTCGAAGCTTTCGATGACGGAAACCGTTTTGTCTTCACCGATTTTGGCTTTGATTTCTGTTCCGGCGTCCGCAGCACGTGTTTTGAAGTCTTTGACCCAGTCGCGTGCTTCCTGCTCTTTGTTGAGCAATTTACCGATTTCGATGTGTTGTGTCAAATAGTCGACTTTTCCGTATGTGTATGTGACAGTCGGTGCGATTTTTTTGAATTTATCGATGTTTTTCGTTGTGTTGTAGCCGATGATGAGATCCGGCTCGAGTTCGATGACTTTCTCAACGTTCTCTTCTGAAACTTCTTGGACGTTTTTCAAATCAAACTTCGGATTTGATTTAGACCATGAGTCGACACCGACGAGCGGGACATCGAGTGCCATGACGTTTCCGGCAAAACCGGCGAGGACGACGACACGTTTCGGATTCGCCGGTACTTCGACGTCTCCAGTTTCGGATTTATAGGTAATCGTTTCTTTTTTTGTATCAGCGGATGATGTCTCTTCTTTTTTCTCCGTGTTGCCACAGGCGGCAATCACAAGTGTTAACAATAAAAGAACCGGTAATAACAGTTTTTTCATGATTCAATCTCCCTTAATTAAGTTGTAGGTGACGCACATCGGTTTATTCGTGCGCGGATCACGACCGATTTCGGCATCGATATGGAATACATCTTTGAGGACGTCCTTTGAGATGACTTCCTCACACGTTCCGGCTTTGACGACTTCACCGTGTTTCATGGCGATGATGTAATCGGCGAAACGTGCCGCTTGATTCAAATCGTGTAACACCATCACGATGGTCCGACCTTCTGTCCGGTTGAGCTGTTCCAGTAACTCCAGGACTTCAAGTTGGTGAGCGAGATCGAGGTAGGTCGTCGGCTCATCAAGGAAGATGATGTCGGTTTCCTGCGCGAGTGCCATCGCAATCCAGACCCGTTGCCGCTGACCACCGGACAAAGCGTCGACAGGACGATGCTTAAACGCCATCGTGTCTGTCGCTTCGAGTGCCCAATCGATGATCTCGTAATCGTGTTTCGTCAGACGACCAAAACCTTTTTGATAAGGAAATCGACCGTATGAGACAAGCTCTGCGACCGTCAGACCACTTGCGCTTTCCGGGGTTTGCGGCAGAATAGCCATTTTCCGGGCAAGCAGTTTTGTACTTTCCTTCGCGATATCGAGACCATCGAGCAACGCACGCCCTGATTGATGGGGTATGATCCGGGTCATCGCTTTTAATAACGTCGATTTTCCGCATCCGTTTGCCCCGATGATCGTCGTGATTTGTCGATCGGGAATCTGGACCGTTAAGTCTTTGACGATGGTACGATCTCCGTAACCGATGCTGATTTCTTCCGTTGCTAGACGTACCATACACACAGACTCCTTTTCGGTTAAAATCGTATTCGTTGATAATGATTATCACTATCGTCCACCTAACCATACCAGTTTCATAAAAACGCTGTCAACATTTTTTCTTGTCTTCAAGACATGTTCACGTTATCATTGGAAATGAGAATGATAATCAGTCGTATCGAATCGAATCGTGAGGGAGTGAGCGAGATGGAACAGCAGGAATTGTTCGATGTAACGGTAATTGGTGGAGGCCCGGCCGGGTTATACTCTACTTTCTATAGTGGACTACGCGGAATGAAGACGAAATTAATCGAATATCAGGCAGAACTGGGTGGAAAGATTCACGTCTATCCGGAAAAGATGATTTGGGACGTCGGAGGTCAGCCACCTATTACCGGTGCAAAGCTGATGGAACAGCTGGTCGAACAAGGACTGACGTTTAATCCGACAGTCCATTTGAACGAAAAAATCATCTCCATCACGAAAGATGTGTTCGGCAACTTCGTACTCGAAGCAGAGTCGGGGACGATCCATTATTCGAAAACCGTCATCGTTGCCGTTGGAGGCGGGATCCTCAATCCGCAGAAGCTGAAAATCGAAGGCGCAGAACGGTATGAAGTGTCGAACTTGAACTACACTGTCAAATCGATTGAACGGTTTAAGGATAAGACCGTCATTATTTCCGGCGGGGGGAACTCGGCAATCGATTGGGCGAACGAGCTCGAACCGGTCGCAAAAAAAGTTTACGTCACATACCGGAAAGACTGCTTCACGGGGCATGAAGCGCAAGTTGAACAGCTCGTCAACAGTTCCGCTGTTTGTCTGCTCAACACGACAATTCATAAGCTGGTTGCGAGTGACGACCATCACCGGATTGCCTCGGTCGAACTGATTGACTGTACGACGAACGAGACGGTGACGCTGGAGATTGATGAAGTCATCATCAATCACGGCTATGAGCAGGATGCCGAGTTGCTTTCGAACTGCGATCTTGAGTTGCAACAGGTCGATGATTTTTACATCGCCGGGACAGCATCGAGTGAATCAAGTGTGCCTGGTCTCTATGCAGCGGGTGATATCCTGTCGCATGATGGCAAAGTTCATCTCATCTCCGGTGCATTCCAGGATGCAGCGAATGCTGTCAACCGTGCGAAGAAGTTTATTGAACCGGAGGCACCGAAAGTCGCGATGGTGTCGTCGCATAATGAAGTCTTTAAAAAACGGAATCGGGAATTGATTCAGGAAATGGTGAACCAGAATCATTAACAAACAGAGCAAAAACGTATTTCTACAGCCTTTTCGGTTGCGGAAGTACGTTTTTTGTCTGTTCTGTACTACTACAGAACGATTTGACATCTAGCTGTATTTAGGACAAAATTCACTTATGTGTTTTTAAAATGTGTGAAATTAAGGAGGCAGATTATGGCAGCAACGAAACGCAAACCACTTGGTCTTGCTTGGCAGATTTTAATCGGATTGATTCTCGGGATTACCGTCGGTGGTATCTTTTACGGGAATCCACATGTCGCGGAGTGGCTGAAGCCAATCGGTGATATCTTTATCCGGATGATGAAAATGATCGTCGTCCCAATCGTCTTTACGACAATCGTGCTCGGTGTTTCATCGGTCGGAAGTCCAAAAAGTCTGGGACGCCTTGGCGCGAAGACGCTCGGTTACTTTACAATCGTCACGATGATTGCGATCTTTACCGGATTATTCGCAGCAAACCTTGTTGAGCCGGGAGCCGGTATCAATATGGCGACGCTTGAAAAGACGGACATCTCAACGTACGTCGCGACAGAAGAAACGACGAAAGATCAAGGTCTTGTCGAAAAAATCGTCAATATCGTGCCGACGAACATCTTGGACGCGATGGTACGCGGTGATATGCTCGCCATCATCTTCTTCTCGGTCCTATTTGGACTCGGTGTCGGATTTGCGGGCGAAAAAGGCTTGCCGGTCGTCCGCTTCTTCGAAGGTGTCGCAGCGGCGATGTTCAACCTGGTTAACATCGTCATGAAGTTCGCACCGATCGGTGTCTTCGCCTTGATTGGTGTCACTGTCTCGACGTTCGGAATCGAATCACTCGGTTCATTATTTAAATTGATCGGAACGTTATATGTCACGGCGCTTCTTTTCATGGTCATCGTCTTTGGCTCGATCATGAAATGGGTCGGCATCCGGGTATCGGATTTCGTCCGTGTCTTTAAGGATGAATTACTCCTGACGTATTCGACGGCATCGTCGGAAACAGTGTTACCACGCGTCATGGAGAAACTGGAGAAGATGGGTGTGCCAAAATCGATCGTCAGCTTCGTTGTTCCGACGGGTTACTCATTTAACCTCGATGGATCAGCACTTTACCAAGCCATGGCTGCGTTGTTCATCGCGCAGATGTACAACATTGATTTATCGATCGGCACGCAGTTGACGCTTGTCTTCGTTCTGATGCTGACGTCAAAAGGAATGGCTGCTGTACCGGGAGTTTCGTTTGTTGTGTTGCTCGCAACACTCGGAACGGTCGGGATTCCACCAGAAGGTCTCGCCTTCATCGCCGGGATCGACCGGATCATGGATATGATGCGTTCTGTCGTCAACGTGACAGGGAACACGCTCGCATCACTCGTCATCGCGAAGTGGGAAGGTGTCCTTGATTCCGACCAACTCGACGAGTTCATGTCGACGGAAGGTAAGAAGGATCAAATCAAG
This sequence comes from Exiguobacterium sp. GL_137, assembly GCF_057834585.1. Classification (NCBI taxonomy): domain Bacteria; kingdom Bacillati; phylum Bacillota; class Bacilli; order Caryophanales; genus Exiguobacterium; species Exiguobacterium sp. GL_137. Next base: position 2,754,441 of record NZ_CM174406.1, on the reverse strand, counting down.
AGTGCATAATAGAGGACAGCAGACCAGATGAATCGTTGAGGGCACTGTAAAAATTGATTGCTTTCGGATGCATTAAATTTATTTAAAGACGAATTGTAATATTAAGTGCAACACCTAGCTGGAAACACAAAAAAACCCATAACGGCCTCGTGTAGAATAGAGTTACCACACAAAATTCAACGGAGGATTCGTTATGAGCTATATTCATCTTACCGTATCAGAAAGAGTCAAAATAGAGACGTATCTTGAGTTAGGTTTCTCTGTCCGAAAGATTGCGGGACGCCTAGGGAGTCAACCTTCTACGATTTCACGAGAATTGAAACGAAATCCTCACTACGATTCTTCTCATGCTGACCAGCGTTATGTGGAGAGAAAAAAGAAGTGCGGTGCACGTACGAAGTTTACACTCGAAAAAGGAATCTGCATCCTCGAAAAGTTACGGGAGACGTGGTCCCATGAACAAATTGCCGGACGATTATTCCAAGAAGAAGGACTCTCGTTCAAGACAACTTATCGTTGGATTTATATGGGCCTCGTCGAGGCCGATTCTGGACTCCTTCGGCAAAAGGGAAAGGTCAGAAACCACGTGAGACGCGCGGGCGCTTCAACGTCGGACTGCCAATCAGTAAACGTCCGTCCGACGTCAAAGGGCGTCAAACGTTTGGAAATTGGGAGCTTGATACTGTTGTATCGGGTAGAGGGACGTCCAAAGCCTGTGTCGCAACGTTCGTTGAGCGAAAGAGTCATTTTTATCTCGCTGTACCGATGGAAAATCGGTCCGCTCAATCGATTGAGTCTGCGATTCAAGCATTACATCTTTTTTTCCCGTTGGGAACGTTCCAAACTGCGACGACAGATCGCGGAAAAGAGTTTAGCTGTCATGAACGAATTCGTGACACGTTAGGCTTACCCATGTATTTTGCGGATCCGTATTCTTCTTGGCAACGTGGGAGTAACGAGAACGCCAATGGTCTTCTACGTGAATTTTTTCCGAAGGGAACAGATTTCGGAAAGGTCAGTCGTTCTGAAATCGCTCAAGCGCTCACCTGGATTAATGGGAGACCACGAAAATGTCTCAACTGGAAAACTGCATACGAGGTCTTCACGGAAGAAGTGTTGCACTTAATTTGACAAACCGTCGTATTAACAAAACAGGCTTGACTCTATAAAAATTAAGAGCCAAGCTGTCGAATGTCTTTATCGATACAAATGCTTAATTAGTAGAAAGTAATTTAATTCATCCATGATAAATCTTTTTTTTATTCATCCCAATAAATATATTTCGGATTATATATATTATTAACCATTAAATTTACTGTTCGAATTTTAATGTTTGGTACACTCTACCTGTTTTAGCAGTTTTATTGAGTAGCTCTAATTTAATAGTGCTTGTAATGGAGGCATATCCCGCATTTAAAAATCCATCTATGTGATACTCGCCTCTGCCATTAATGTTCTCTCCTGCTTTTTTTGCATAACGATCAGGCATAGTCATCTTTATTATTCTAACATCTGCAAAATCTGTTGAACCGTTACTCCCTGTCCCATCTACTGAATTCAGTCGAAGTCCATAATTACCAATTGAATAATGATTAACAAGCTTCAGGGTAGCTATTGGAACTTTATAACTTTTAATTTTTACCCATGCAGTATATCTTCTATTTCCATATTTTTTTGTACGAATTTGTGTATTTCCAGGTTGAACACTTTGTAACTTAATTCCTCCTAAGTTTTCATCATCATCTCCCTCACTATTTGAGTCAATCGATTCATCATTTGATCCGACCTCTATTGCTGAGCCATCAGATAATCTTCTTTCTTCTACTTCCCCAGTTGTTAGGTTAGACAGGACTCCTGATATCTTTAAGTTAATTTCATTTTTCATTTCTTCATTATAGTCATTAATAATTTTTTTAGAGGTTTCTTTCATTAAAACAGATTTTAAAGTTTCTTTTTGCGCTGAAGTAAAATCATCCAATTCTTCCGAATTTTCAAGATATCTTAACTCTTTTTTTAATTCATCACTTGAATCAATATCTTTAAGTTTAAGAACCTTTATAACATATTCCAATTTATTCAGTGGTAGTGCATGAACTGAAACACTTGGACCAGATAATAAACTTGCTAGAGCTACACCAGATGCAACCGAGTACATAATCTTATTTTTCAATGTTTTTTTCAATTAAAATCATCTCCTAATATTTTTAATTCATTTGTAAATATACTACAAAAGAGTTACGCGTAAATACTTTTATTACAAAAATGTAATAAAATCTCATTAGAAATCAAAATTAATTATTGTTCTCAGTATAAAAAGAAAGTGTTTTAGAATTAAAAATAGATTATCGAACAGTGCTTAAAAAGTTGGGAAGTATTTTTTAGGAGCTTTTAATGCCTGGATTCGGTACTTAACTGGAGTCCTAGGACCAATTGGTAAGTTTTTGAGGTTCAGGGCACTGAAAGTAAGCATTGCTTGAAGCGTTGTTTTTTTCAGAACCCGATGGTAGGTCCAACGCATGCCATGCATCTCCCTCACGTCTGCGAAGACGAGTTCGATAACAGAGACCTTTATTGTTCTCGCATAGATAACAGTCATAATAGAAGTTCTTTGTCTTGAACATTTCTTTCACTCCTCTAGGGCGTGTATACAGGGAAGGCGGGTAAAATGCCTTGCTTGAGAAGATGATGGGCGATTGGAACTGTCTTATAAGCAGAGTCGGCGACGACAGAGAAAGGTTTTCGAAATGCTGTGTGACACATTGAAGAAGCTAAGGGAATACGGTACTATCATGGACTTTTTCAAGTATCAGAATCAATCCGAGAACGAATCAATTCCTGTCACGAGCATTATGACAAGAGTAGGCGAACTACTTTTTTTCATGAAGTATCCGATCTTCGTTGACCTCTAGGTCCAATTATTTTTTGTATTGTTGCGCAGTGCGTCGGACAAACTTCTTCTTGTATTTCAGTTTATTCGCTCGAAATCGCTCTCTAGGCAAAAACAAACAGGAGCGACTCTGCAACGAAGTGAAGCGCCGCGATGTTTGTCCCAAAAAAACGATTCGAGGCGAACAAAAAAACGATCCTTCTCGTTTAAGAGAAAAATCGCATTTTGTCTTCATAGTGATAGAGGATTCCAATATACATCGCATGCCTTTAAAGAAGCAGATATTACGCAAAGTATGTCTCGTGTCGGTAAGTGTATCGATAACGACCTTATGGAATCTTTTTTAGTACGTTGAAATGTGAAATTTATTATTTAAGTAAGTTTCAGGAGCTCGACGAACTTCTTCAAGCAATCCAACGATACATACAGTTTTACAATAAAGAACGATATCAACAACTACTAACGGCCTGAGTCCACTTGAATTCAGGGATCAGACCGTTTAGATAATTTTTAGTTATTTCTCCTGTCTATTTTAGGGGGAGCAAGAGGGAGCAGTTCATTTCAAAATGGGGGTGTTTACAATCTAAAACACGATCTCATTTTGCGTTATTTCTTGTCGTCCTTTTTTTCCTGTTCTTTTTTGATCATCTTCTTGGCTGCCATCCGGAAGCGGAAGATGAGGTAGAGACGGTAAAAGTCGACGGCTGCGAACAGCGTCAAGAGGATCGTCCAGAAGTTGAAGACGGTTCCGGCCTCGATCGAGTTGCTGTAAGCGAGGTACATGAACAGAATACCGAAGATGGCATAGAAAAATGCCATGAAGTTTGAACCTTGTCGCATGAAAACACTACCTTTCGTTAATTAAGTCGTTGCGTAGAGTGCGAGTACGACGATGCCGTTGTTAAAGACATGGATCGCGATTGGAGCGATGATGCGGCGTGTCTTGACAAAGACGAGCGAGAAGACGAAACTCATCGCGACATAAATCAAGAACTTGTTGTCGCCGTGGATCAGACCGAAGATGATTCCACTGAGAACGAAGCTGAAGATGAAGTTCAGTTTCGTCGACAAGTTTCCGAACATGATGTGGCGGAACAGAAACTCTTCCATGATCGGACCAAGCAGGACGACCATCAGTTGGAGAATCGGAATGACTTGGATCGCTTGCATGATTTGATCCGTATTTTGTGATTTCGCGATATTTTCAATCCCACCGGACAACCAGGCATCAATCAAGTTGACGCTGATTAAAGAGACATACAGTAAGACAATCCCGATTCCGATCCACTTTAACGTATCTATCGTATCGGTTTGGTTGCCCTCTGCTTTCCACTTCTGCCAGTCAGGACGTAGACAATAGAAGGAAACGATGACGGCTACGGTAAAACCGATCGCGAGCCACCAACCGAGAACACTCGGAATTTGGCTTTTTGATAGGAAACTGGGAAAGGTCGCCGGGACAAGTTGCACGATTAAATAAATCACGATCGGAATGACGTGACGGATTTGCCACTTCTCAGCCATGTTAAACGGCAGATTGACGGAATTTTTCATCGGGCGGAACACAACTCCTTTGTAATGAAGGTACTGTCCCGATTGTAACAAACAAACCGACCGGGCGCACGAATGGTGATGGTTCAAAGATGTCAATTCCGGGAAAACGGATAAGGGTTCGGGCTTGAATTCCAACCGGAAACCGTTTAAGATAAAAATATGTTAGCACTCCAATTAAGTGAGTGCTAAAAAACAGTCATGTTCAAGGAGGATGTTTCGCATGTTAAAACCACTTGGTGATCGCATCGTGATCGAAGTCGTTAAAAAAGAAGAAACAACACTCGGAGGAATCGTTCTTCCTGGGTCAGCGAAAGAAAAGCCGCAAGAGGGTAAAGTCGTCGCTGTCGGTACAGGCCGTGTGACGGAGCAGGGTGTCCGTGTACCACTTGAAGTGAATGTCGGGGACCACGTCATCTATGCGCAATACGCAGGGTCAGAAGTGAAAGTCGATGGTAACGAATACTTAATCTTACGCGAAAGCGATATTTTAGCAGTAGCAAACTAATTAAAGGGGGATTTCAGTCATGGCAAAGGATATCTTATTCAGTGAAGAAGCACGCCGGGCGATGCTTCGCGGAGTAGACGCATTAGCGGACGCAGTCAAAGTGACAATCGGACCAAAAGGACGTAACGTCGTCCTCGAACGTAAATTCGGTTCACCACTCATCACGAATGACGGTGTGACGATTGCAAAAGAAATCGAACTCGAAGATCACTTCGAAAACATGGGCGCGAAGCTCGTCGCAGAAGTTGCATCAAAAACGAACGAAATCGCAGGGGATGGTACGACAACAGCGACAGTCCTCGCACAAGCGATGATCCGTGAAGGACTCAAAAACGTCACTGCGGGTGCAAACCCGATGGTCATCCGTAAAGGAATCGAAAAAGCAGTCCGCCGTGCCGTCGAAGAACTGCACGCGATTGCGAAACCCATCGAAGGCAAAGAAGCGATCGCACAAGTTGCGGCGATTTCGGCAGCTGACGAAGAAGTTGGTCAATTGATCGCCGAAGCAATGGAGCGTGTCGGTCAGGACGGCGTTATCACAATCGAAGAATCACGCGGCTTCACGACGGAACTTGACGTCGTCGAAGGAATGCAGTTCGACCGTGGATACGCGTCACCGTACATGATCACAGATTCCGATAAGATGGAAGCGGTCCTTGAGAATCCGTACATCCTGATCACGGACAAAAAGATTTCGAACATCCAGGAAATCCTGCCGGTCCTTGAGCAAGTCGTTCAACAAAACAAACCACTCTTGATTATCGCGGAAGACGTCGAAGGCGAAGCACTCGCGACACTCGTCGTCAACAAACTCCGTGGAACGTTTAACGCCGTTGCGGTTAAAGCACCTGGTTTCGGAGACCGTCGGAAAGCGATGCTCGAAGACATCTCAATCGTCACTGGCGCAGAACTGATCACAGAAGAGCTCGGTCTTGATCTCAAAGAAACACAAATCACGCAACTCGGTCGTGCGTCGAAAGTCGTCGTCTCAAAAGACAACACGACAATCGTCGAAGGAAACGGACACAGTGATTCAATCACAGCCCGTGTCGGTACGATCCGTTCACAAATCGAAGAAACGACAAGCGACTTCGATCGTGAAAAACTCCAAGAGCGTCTCGCGAAACTCGCAGGCGGCGTAGCCGTCGTCAAAGTCGGCGCAGCAACAGAAACGGAACTGAAAGAACGGAAGCTCCGGATCGAAGATGCCCTCAACGCGACACGCGCAGCCGTCGAAGAAGGAATCGTTGCCGGTGGAGGAACAGCCTTCATCCACGTCACGAAAGCTGTTGAATCGATTCTTGCCGTCACAACAGGCGACGAAGCAACAGGTGTTAACATTGTTCTTCGTGCCCTCGAAGCACCACTCCGTCAAATCGCGGAAAATGCCGGTCAAGAAGGTTCAGTCATCGTCGAGCGTCTCAAGCATGAAGCGCAAGGCATGGGTTACAACGCGGCAACAGACGAGTACGTCGACATGATCGAAACAGGAATCGTCGACCCGGCGAAAGTAACGCGTTCAGCACTTCAAAACGCAGCGTCGGTTTCAGCGATGTTCTTGACGACAGAAGCTGTCATCGCCGACAAACCAGAACCAGCCGGATCTGCTCCTGCAATGCCTGATATGGGCGGCATGGGTGGAATGGGCGGAATGATGTAAAAAAGTAATTAAATCACAAAGGTTTTTCAGCAATTTAATAATTGTTGAAAAGCCTTGTTTTTATATTTTTCAAACTTAAGTCAAAGGAGATGTGTATTATTATGAGAAATAGTTTTGCCGAAGAATTTAATGAGATTATCGATACTTTGATGATAAATAATGATTTAAAAACTAAAGTAAGAGGATTAATTGATGATAAACAGATAGATGGAAAAGTGTTGGAAGGTGGAGAGCGAGAGAATCATTTCAAATCAATTCTTATTGGTTTAATAGAGGGGAATTACGATTTAAATGATAGTTTTAGATTAGTTGAACAAAACATACCTGTCCGTTCTTCAATCCATTCAGGAAATAGACGAGTATTTTCTGATGGATGGGCAAAAAGATTAGTAAAAACTAACCTAAGTAAGTTTTACAATCAAGCTGTATTATTAACTATTTTAAGTAATAATGAGCAGGAATGTTTTGTTCCTCATTCTAGTGATGAAAGTCACAATTCGCCATGCAGTCTAGCAGCTGGAAGGCAGTATAATGCGCAAACTATGTTAAATCGTTTAGTAGAGGCATACGAAAATGGGAATTATAGTAAAAACTTAAAAATTCCAAATCATCCTAATTGTACTCATGTTGTCATACCTGTGTTTGAATAAGACTGCCTATAAAATAAATTTATTATTTCTTTAGTACAGACTTTGTACTCAGTTTTCTGTTAAGACATTTTCTTAGTCTCCCATTGATTCAGGCGAGAGATTGAGCGATTTCAGAAAGACTGACCTTTCCGAAATCTGTCCCCTTGGGAAAAAAAATACGGATAAGACCATTGGCGCTCTCGTTACTCCTACGCTGCCAAAAAAGAATACGGATCCGCAAAATACATCGGTACGCTATCATGTAACGAATTCGTTCATGACAGCAAAAATCTTTTCCACGAGCTGTCGTCGCGGTTTGGAAGGTTCCCAATGGCAATACTTGAATCGCAGACTCCATCGATTGATCGGACCGATCTTCCATTGGTACAGCGAGATAGAAACGGCTCTTTCGCTCGACGTACTTTGCAACACAGGTCTTTGATTTCCATCTACTCGAGACAACACTATCAAGCTCCTAATGTCCGAATGTTTGATACCCTTTGGCGTCAGATGGACGTTTACTGATTGGCAGTCCGACGTTGAAGAGTTCACGTAGTTTCTGACGCTTTCCCTTTTGTCGAAGGAATCCGGAATCGGTCTCGATAAGGCCCGTAATCAAATGATAAATGTCTTGAACGAGAGTCCTTCTCCTTAGAATAAACGTCCAGCAATCTGTTCAGGAGACCACGTCTCCCGTAACTTTTCTAGAATGCGGAGTCCTTCTTCTAGCGTAAACTTCACCCGTGCACCGCACTTTTTTTCACTCAATATAACGCTGGTTGGCATGGGAAGCACTGTAGTGAGGATTTTATCTCAATTCTTATGAAATCGTAGAGGATTAATGCCCAACGCTCCCGCAATCTTTCGCACAAACCCAACTCATAACGAATCTTCCGTTGAATTTTGTATGGTAAATCTATTCTACACGAGGCCGTTATGGGTTTTTTTGTGTTTTTAATTAGGTTTTACACTTAATATTACAATTTTTCTAAATAAAATAATTGGAAGTTATTCTCTTATAAAGTAAAATGAGAATGAATTTTAAGTTAATGTTAATTATATGGATTTTAAAATGAAAAGTATAATCAAAGAAAATTTTATTTTGAAATTACAAAATATAGAGGAGTTTAAAAATGACACATTTTGAACATCGCATAGAATCTAGAGAAGAACAAACAGATGAATCTGGACAAAATGTTACTATCTTTGAATTAGTAGTTCGTATTAGTGATTCTGTTGACCGAGTATCACTATATCCTATGAAGGTGAAATATGTTAATGGAATGGTTTTACATGATACAAATAAATTGAAAAAAGATTTTTCGAATGTTTCATTAAGAAGAAATTTGATTATGAGCATGAAAAAATTCGTAAAATCACAAGTGATTTAATTGTCAATACAGAAACTTCAACTTTAGATAGAGCTCATTAGATTTTTCGAATTTTTTAATATCATAATTTTTAAAAGCTGATAGAATTCAAAAACAAAGTAGTCATTAAATACCTATTACAACTTAATTTTAAAAATATTTTTTCCTATTTATCTGTAAGTAACAAATAACGTTAAAAACATTTAAGGATAATAAAATAGAACTTTTATTTGATTTTTAATTGTTAATTAGCTTCTGTATATTTACAAGTGATTTTTTCATAAATACTAAATATTTTATACAAAAGGAGATTTTTTTAATGATTGATTTTGGGAATTTATTAGACGAATTTGATAATGATGAGGTAATTTTTCCGAAAGAAATATTTGAAGCTAATATTAGAACTAAGAAGTTTTCTTATCTTAGAGGTGATCAAGAAAAAATCTTGGAAAAATGGTTTAAGAAACGTAATCAAAAAGACAACATAATCAAAATGAATACTGGTGGGGGAAAAACTACAGTTGGGTTATTGCAACTTCAGTCTTCATTAAACGAAGGAATAGGTCCTGCATTATATCTTTGTTTAGACAATCAGCTTATTCATCAAGTAATTCGTGATGCAGAGGGTTTAGGCGTTAAATGTGTAGAAATATCTCATGATAATACATTTCCTGGAGAGTTTTTAAATAGCGAAGCTATATTAGTTACAACTTTTCAAAAACTTTTTAATGCTAAATCAATTTTTGGAATTCAAGGCGATACCTCTAGAGAAATTATTGAATTAGGGTGCATAGTAATTGATGACGCACATTCAGCGCTACTTAAAGCTAAAGAGGCATTCACTCTTAAATTTCCTAGAGAAAACGTAAACTACGATTTAATAGTAAATAGTTTCAAAGATTCATTGTTTGGCCAAGCTATGGGAAGCACGGATGACATTTTAACTGGACGAGATAAATACGGTATATTAATGATTCCTTATTGGTCGTGGATAGAAAAATTACCAGATATAATTGATAAAATTAATAAAGAGGATGAAACAGTTAAATTTAAATGGCAACTTATTAGAGACTATTTAGAACAATGTATGGTATTGGTTTCATATCCTCATGTTGAAATCACTCCTAATTGTTTACCGATTCACATGATCCACGGATATGCAAATGCTCAGAGACGAATTTTTATGTCAGCCACTTTAAATGATGATTCATCACTGATTAAAGACTTTGGAGTACAAAAGCAAGCAATTCTTTCACCTATTCAATCAAGTACATTCAGTGATATTGGTGAAAAACTTATTATAGCTCCTTTCAATGTTGATAGTAGTTTGAACAGTAGTAAATGGGCTACAATTCTTTCGAAATTAGGTAATCATAATATCGTTAGTTTGGTATCTTCTGATAGTAAATCTGAACGTTGGATAAATAATGGTTTTTTGAAACCTACTCCTCAAAATATTAGAGAAGTTTTGAGTAATTTAACTCAGGGACAGGGTGAACATATTGTACTTTCTAATAGGTACGATGGTTTAGACTTGGCAGAAGATGCATGTCACATTCTTGTGATTGACGATCTACCTCAAAGTTCTTCTTTAATAGAACGCTATAGTATTTTTGCTAGGCCGTCTTCTAAAATAATGAATATGAATCAAGCACAGAAAATCGAACAGGGTTTAGGAAGAGCCGTTCGATCTGTTAACGATTACGCGATAATTTTTCTTTTAGGAAGAGACTTAGTTTCTAAATTGTCAAATAAGCAATTCCAAAAATTTATGTCGCCTCAAACAGTTAATCAAATACAACTCGGTAGTAAGGTCGTAGAGTTAATAAAGAAAGATGCAGAAACTCCAGTTAAAGCAATTGGTGGAGCAATGAAGCAAATACTAGATAGAGATCCAAGTTGGATTCAACTTCATAAAAAGCAAATTAGTAAAGTTTCTAATATTGAAATAGATGACAATCTTGTTTCTATATCAGAGATAGAAACAAGAGCATTCAAACAAGCCATCTCTGGGCAATACTTACAAGCTTCAGAAACTATCAGAACCAATATTAAAATACTTTCAAATTCTTCTGAAGCTGAAGAGGGTTGGTATGCTCAATTAGCAGCATCATATCTGTATAAAATTGATCGGCAAAAGTCTATGGAACTGCAGTTATTTGCGCATAGTAAAAATTCTTATTTATTAAAGCCGCCTCTTGGAGTTAATTATAGAAAATTAACTACAAAAACTACTATGCAAGCATCAAAAATTAAGAAATTCATTTCAGAATTTTTAGAGCCGAACTCTATAATATTGAAAATCAATTCGATATTAGAAAACTTGCTATTTGCACAAGATTCGTCAGCGGCATTTGAAAAAGCATTTTCTGAATTAGGAAATTGTTTAGGATTTGAAGCACATCAACCGGATAAAGAGTTCAGTATAGGTCCTGATGTTTTGTGGAATCTTTATAATGATGAGTATTTAATAATTGAAGCTAAAAACGAAGTTGATTTGTCTAGGAAGGAAGTCTACAAGTCAGAAACTGCTCAAATTTCTGAAGGTATGAATTGGTTTGAGCAAGAATATGCCAATAAGATAGGAATACCTGTTCTGATTCATCCGACAAATAAACTTCATAAAGAAGCATTTGGTCCTCCTAGTTTAAAGTTTTTAACAAATGATAAATTACAAATGTTTAAAGAGAATGTTAGAGGATTTTATGGGAAATTAGCTACTAGATCTTTAGAGCAATGGGATTTAAGAGATTTAACAATCGAACTAAAAAATTATCAACTAGATAGTCAAAGTATAAAAAATTACTTTATTTTAAAAAATAACTAAATACACATGTATTTATTAAAAAATGTAAGAGACTTCAGTGAGTGAATGAAACTTGTATGAACCACATTTTTTACAGAATTTCAGAGCGACTTCTTTCCTTGTCGAAAAGTTATAACACGTAACTTCGCTCGAAGTTTTCGTCAAATCGACTTTACAGTAGTATTTTATAGTGGAACGGACTATTCATTCAGATTAGGTTTGTTGTCTAAAAGCGATTGTCTCTGATCATATACGGTGTTTTTTAATTAAGCAGATCAATAATCGTTGGTGCGATATCGATTTGTCCATCGTTTTCTTAATAACTCGACCATTGTGTTGGTCGGGTTATTTTGATAAAAAGTGGTACACGTCGTTCTAGCTCGAACGCCGCAATAGGTGACATGATCTTGTTTTTCTTATGTATCTCGCTGTCTTTGTTTATTGATCCATTGCCATGATTATTATAAAAGATAACAATTGACTGATTCCGTTTCTTTAGCTCCTTAATCATCTTTCTAACGACGGTATAGACTTAATGAACTGTCTGTCAATAACAACACAACATTAAAAACTATACTTAAACAATTTTAACGTTAGATTTTTATTGATTTCATAAGGCGTAAGACTCGTCAAGACGAATAAAAAAGAGGAAAACGATTCCTGAAATATTTTCATACGCTTAATTAATTCTAAGAAAAACTATCAATTGTTTAATGTCATACAAATTTTTTCGTTATAAGCCAAAGGAATATTAAAATTAAAAACTAAGATAAATCATGAAAGGTCGAAATCTATGAAGAAGAATGCAAAAATCACAATTGATCCTTTAAGAAATCAATCTATAGATATCGTCAATAATGTAAACGAATCCTTTCCAATCGTTGGTAGGGTTATACCATGTTTGATTGAAGGAGTCTGGACTTACGAAGAACAGTTATACGAGACTCTATCTGAAACACGTTTTCCGGATGACCATCTCGACTGGTTTACTTATATCGACAGCAGTGAAAAAATCGTCTTGTTAGCCTTTCATGAAGACACGTGCATCGGACAGATCCGTCTCGTCAAAGACTGGAACCGTTTTGCCTATATCGAAAACATCGCCGTCAAAAAAGATTTCCGGAAAAGCGGTGTCGGTCACTTATTGCTTGAAGCAGCTGAAACCTGGGCGAAAGAACAGTCGTTAATCGGCTTATCGCTTGAAGCACAAAACGATAACTTGATTGCCTGCCGTTTTTACGTCAAAGAAGGATTTGTCCTCGGCGGTGTGGATACGCTGAAACAGTTTGCTAACCCGAAGATTGATTTGACATTGTACTGGTATAAAATTTTTCAACAAACTGAAGGAATTGCTGATGAACAAGGATGAATTGATTGCATTAGCGGAACAGATGTCGATCGACGAGTATGTGTACGATGAAGAACGGGGTTATTACACGAGTGAAGGTTCGCCGTCTGACTTGGCGTATGAAATAGCACGTCGCTTTCAGGATGTTCAAATGCTTCCTGTTTTAATGGACCTGCTTGAACAGACTAAACGGTTGGACATGAAACAGCGTTTCTACTTTATGCTTGGGACGATTGGTACGAACACAGGCGACGTCCGTGTTGCTGATTTATTGTTAGAACGGCTGGCACAAGAGACGAAGCCGACACTGATTGTCAAAATCCTTGATGAACTGGCGAAACAGGAACGGGTACATGACGCGACTGATATCATCAAGTATGTCGAGGATTCCCGTTCGGCTATTCGAAATTCGGCGATTGATGCACTCGGCTCCTGTCGGGGTGCTTTAGCAGAAGATGCGTTAATTCGATTCATTACAACCTCCACCGATTCATTTGAAATCATGAGTGCGAATTTTGTATTGGCAACGATTGGGACAGAGCGGGTGATTCCACATCTGTTACCGCTCCTTGATCATCCGAAAGGTGATGTCCGGCACTCGGCGCTGAATGCCATCAGTGAACTTGGAGACGACTCGTTCCTGCCGCTGTTTATAAAAGGCTTGAAGGATCGGTCAGTCGACGTCAAGGCGTATGCCTTGCTCGGAATTGCAAAACATGGGGATGCATCTGCTATTCAGCCGATCATTAAACGAGTGAAAACGATGCTCAAGCGAAAGCGACAGATTCAAAGCGACGAGATCTTGGTCGCATTCCGTTTTTTGAATCGTTATCGACACTCGGACAAGACGATCCCGGAGTTATTTGACTGGATCATCACGAAAAGATGGGATGTCTTGTTTGAAGAGGAACAGCAGTGGTTGACGGAAAATTGGACATCTCACTAAATGATCCGTTCAAAACGGATGGACTAAAGCATATAAAAGGAGGATCCGGACTCAATATCCGGCTCCTCCTTTAGTGTTGCAACGATCATTTGATTCGGATGATTGGTTCAGTCTTGCTCTAATCCATTCTTTTCGATGATCGCATCCGACAGACGCAAATCTGTTCGTACTTGTTTCGTTTGCGACTGGCACATCTCACGGTCGACCTGTTTTTTCGTCGAGACGTCATAACAGATGCCGTTGCCGGCTTTTTCCGTCAGATTCGCTTCGTAATAGTAGTCCTTGTAACGGAACGAGCCGTCGCGGAAAGCGGTGAGATTCGGTTCATCATCGAGCAGGGAGTTGCCCATCATATACGGGGACTCGAGATTGAGTAAATCAACAATTGTCGGAGCGATATCGATTTGTCCGCCATTCTCTTGGATGATTTGTCCCGTGTTTTGATGTGGTTTTTTGATGAACAACGGCACTTGGCGGTCGAGGACGAAGGCGTCGACAGCATTGTCGATTTTCGCTTTTTGTTGCATCTCACTGCCTTCGTTCGTCAAGCCGCTGTCATGATCGCCGTAAAAGATGACGAGTGTATCGTCCCACATGTCTTTTGCCTTCAACTCCTTGACCATCTGCCCGACGGCTTCGTCGACATAATGGACGGTCTGGTAATAGCCTCTTAACATCGGATCGTCATAACCGGACAAGTCGAGTTGCCGTTCGTCTTTTGGTATCTCGTATGGCGTATGACTTGTCAAGGCGACAAGGAAGGAGAAGTACGGTTCTTTCAGCATTTCCATATGTTTAATCGATTTTGTGAAAAACTGTTTGTCATTCAGGGCCATGCCGATTTTCTTTTGTTTCGGATAATCATCTTGGCTGAAAAAATGTTTGAAGCCGATATTTTGATAGACCTGATCGCGGTTCCAAAAGCCTTTTTCATACGCATGCATGGCAGCTGTGTCGTACCCGTTCGTACGCAACAGGTCCGGCAGCGCGTTAAACTCGTTGTCCGGGAACCGGGTGTAGACGGAACCGGATTTTAACGGATAAAGCGACGTATTCGTAATGAATTCGGCGTCCGAAGTCCGTCCTTCGTGTGTCTGGTGGTAAAACGACGAGAAGTACAATGATTCCTCTTTCAGTTTGTTTAAATTCGGAGTTAAGGTCTGACCGTTCACTTGTTGGTCGATGACAGATGCCTGAAACGATTCGAGCTGCACTAAAATGATGTTTGGTTTTTTCGTGGCACCACTCGTGTCGGAAGTTTTCGTTTCGTCGATCTGTTGTTGTTCCGACGTGGTCAACGCTTTGTCCGGCGCAATGGCGCCTTGGATGCCGCGCAACAAATCAATGCCGTGATACCCCCAAAATCCGAGCTGGTAATAGTCGCGCATGTCGGACACGGACCGGCTGAGCCGTTGATCTTCTTTGACGACGCTGTATGTGACCGGAGCCGCAAACAGAACCATACCGGCAAGGAAAGCGAGTCCGGCCGTTTTTCGGCGTGTCTTTTTCGCGACGGCAAATGTCCGCTTTCGCATGAAGAACAAAAAGCCGATGAAAATCAGACTGTCCGCAAACAACAGGAAGTCCGATGGCAGAATCAAGGCAGCAAAACCGCTGCTGACATCTCCCATCTGCATCATCTGTGACATGAGCGAAACGGACAGGAAGTCGTCAAAGTAACGGTAATACCACATATCGGAAATCAGTAAAAAACTGTTGGCGATGAGAAGGGCGAGCCAAATCCAGCGGCGTTTTTGCCAGTCGATTAATAGGGTCCAACTCGACAGCACCAGCATACCGCCGAGATTCATGAAAAAGAGATCGAGCGGAAAAGCCGTATCGGTATAAAAACTAAACAGCACGAATTTTAACGTGCCCAACAATAAATAAAACGCGTAACCGAGTACAATCATGATTTGCTCCTAACGTTCGTCATAGTCTTGAAATAGTCTATACCCTGAAGCGAATGAGAACGAACGTTTGAGTCGGTCGTTATGTGCTGTGCATTTGAAAAAGCCGGGATTCAAGCAGTGAAGGAGAAAAGAAACATCGAAATAATAGGAATGTTATAGATTTTATAAGTAATTTACATTAGGATGAATTGGTGCGTATTTAATGTTTGAGGGAATTTTTTCAATTTCAGTCGTCCCGTCATGAATCAAAAAGTATAGGAGCTAATGTAAAATGAATCAACTGAATCAAAAAGAAGTGCCGCAACAAAAACTCATTAACACCAAAAGCCAGTTCCGGCCTGAAATCGAAGGGTTGCGTGTCGTTGCTGCCTTACTGGTCGCAGTCTATCATATCTGGTTCAACCGCGTATCGGGCGGTGTCGATGTGTTCTTCGTCATCTCCGGATTCCTGATCACGACGTCGATTATCTCGACGATTAACCGGACCGGTGAATTCCGCTTTTTGCCGTACGTCACGAAACTGATTAAACGGTTACTGCCGTCGGTCCTGTTCATTTTAGCCGTCGTCCTCGTTCTCAGTTCATTTTTACTGCCGCAATCGATTTTAGAGAAAACGATTCGTGAAGTCGTCGCCTCGATGTTCTTCTATCAAAACTGGCAACTCGCCATCTCGAGTACGGATTATCTGGATGCGAGTCAGATGAAATCGCCGGTCGAACATTTCTGGGCACTGTCGATTCAAGGTCAGTTCTATATGATTTGGTTTATTCTGTTCTCATTCATCTTATGGATGGTCAAAAAGTATACGATTAAAAACGTCAAACCGATGATCAATACGATTTTAGGGGTGTTGTTCGTCACATCGTTAAGCTATTCGATTTATTTAACGGAAGTCAACCAGCCGTGGGCGTATTTCATCACGATGACGCGCGTTTGGGAATTTGCGTTAGGCAGCCTGCTTTGCATCAACCTGTCGTCCATCCATGTTCCGAAATGGATGGCGACTTTGATGGGCTGGCTCGGTCTGGTTGGTCTTGTCCTGACCGGGATTCTCTTTAACGTCTCGCAAATGTTCCCGGGCTACATCGCCTTGTGGCCGATGACATGTGCGTTGTTCATCGTCCTGTCCGGAACGCGCGACACGACGTTCGGCATCAAACGTTTCCTCGGATCAAAGCCGATGGTCAAACTCGGAGGCATTGCGTTCGGGATTTACCTCTGGCACTGGGTCCTGCTGGAGTTTTACCGGTACAACGTCCAGCAGACACCGGGCTTCCTGATGGGAACTGCCATCATCCTGTCGGCGATTCTTCTGTCGTACCTGATGACGGAATTTATTGAGAAACCGATCCGCAGTGCAACAGTCGACCGGTCCGCTTTCAAGAAGCTCGGCATCATGATGAGCATCAACGTTTTGTTGATCGGTTCACTGATCGGACTCAAGTATTTCGAAGAGCAGGAATTAAAGAAGGGTGTCAGCGCAAACGATTATCCGGGAGCGATCGCGGTCAAGAATCCGGATCAAACGCCGGAGCGCGATCCGTTTCCGTCCTATGCCAACGTCTTTGATGACCTGCCGCTCGTCCACACCGACGGCAGTAATCAGGGACTGAGCAAAAGTGATGTCAAAGTCGGCGAATACGGCGAAACGAAAAACTATATCGCAACGATTGCCCTCGTCGGCAGTTCGCACTCGGAGCAATGGTTCGGAGCGATTCATGAAGCCGCAAAAGGTGAGAAGTACCGGATCTTGAATATCACCCGTTCCGGAACACGCTTCTCGACCGGCTACGACGATAACGTCTTAAAGGGTATCTGGAATCAAAACGTCCTCGACTATTTGAAGGATGCCGATGTCGATCTGATCATCTCGCACGTCACGGCAGCGGATGCGACGAAAGATAAGATTCATCAACAGATGGTCGATCAAATGCAATACGTCAAAGACGAGTACGGCATCGACGGTCTGGCACTGCGGGATAATCCGCGTTACAGCTTCAACGTCCTCGAGTCGCTCGAGACGACGAGCATCGAAGAGACGACGAAGAAGATGAATGCCGAAGTCAACCAACGTGATGGAGCGTATTGGAAAAACTTCGAAAAAACGAACAAATCGCTCTACAAACTTGACTTGACGGATTACTTCCGCGTCAACGGTGAATTCCGTCCGGTCATCGGGAATGTCGTCATCTATCGTGATATCAGTCATATGACGAATTCATATGCTGAAAGTTTCGGACCGGTCTTCAAACAGAAACTGAATGAAGTCGTGACGGATATCCTGAAGAAAAAAGAAGAAAAGTAAGAACTGAAACACTTCCGCTTATGGGTGGAGGTGTTTTTTGTAGAGAAAACAGTTCTTTGGAATAATTTGGGGAATACAACAGGGAACGTACAAAGGGGGAACTACACATGACAGAAACAGAACTCGCACAACGTTTTCAAACGTTTGCGGAACGGGAGTGCCGCGACTCCAGTCCGTTATACGAATACTTATCACTCGAGATTGCGAAAAACCCGGAAATTCTCGCATTATGCCAACACGCACGTGACGGTCAGCCGGTTCCGAACCTGTTATTTGGTGCCGTCCATTATCTGTTGTTAAAAGGCGTCGGTCATCCGCTCGCCGCGTATTATCCAAGCGTGACTGAACGGCCAAAACCGTTTACAGATGCCTTTGCCGATTTTCAGTCATTTTGCGCGACATATGAAGTCGAGTTGATTCCGCTCCTGGCACATCGTCTTGTCCAAACGAATGAAGTTCGGCGCTGTACGTATCTCTATCCGGTATTCAGTCAGATTCATCAACAGACACAGAGACCGCTCGCTCTACTTGAGATCGGGACGAGTGCCGGCTTACAGCTGCTGTTTGATCAATACAGCTACGCGTACGGAAACGGGGAAGTCGTCGGGAACCCGGCATCGCGTCTGCACTTGACGTCGGTCATCGAAGGAACGGAAACGCCGGCCGTGGCACAAACGCCGCCGCCGGTCGCAAGCCGGATCGGACTTGATCTGAACATCGTCGACTTACATGATGCCGATGAACAGTTGTGGCTGAAAGCACTGATTTGGACGGAGCACCGGGAACGGCTCGAGATGTTCGAGGCGGCAGCGCGTTACGTAGAAGAGTACGCGCTGGAACTCGTCGAAGGGGACGGAGTGAAGTTGTTGCCGCTCTATGCAGCACAGACACCGGACGATAGTATCCTCTGTATTTTCCATACGCATGTTGCGAACCAGATGCCGCTCGCGGTCAAAAAAGAATTGCTGCAGGTCGTCGGGGAAATCGGGCGGACGCGTAATCTCTATCACGTCTACAACAATGTCCAGGACCGTTACCTGCATCTCGATGCCTACATCGACGGTGTGTTGACGGAACAGACTATTGCCGAGACGGACGGACACGGTCGCTGGTTCAAATGGCTCGTGACACAAAAAGTATAAAATTATCTTGGATTCAAAGGAAAGGCGTTACTTTATCCAAAAAACGGGAAAAGACGACATGTACATCCATCGTCCGTCACTGTTTTCGAAAAAAGGAGCGAAGTCATGTCTAATGTGAAACTGGCTGTCATCTATTACAGTTCGACCGGAACCAATCATCAACTCGCCATGTGGGCGAAAGAATCAGGAGAAGCCGCCGGTGCTGAAGTCCGTCTTGCGAAAATCAAGGAGACGGCACCGGCAGAAGCAATTGCCTCGAATCCACTTTGGCAAAAACATACCGATGCTACGCGTGACATCGAGGAAGCGACACCCGACTTGCTTGACTGGGCAGATGCGATCATCTTCAGCGTCCCGACCCGTTACGGACACGTTCCTGGACAATTCCAGCAATTCCTCGATACGACAGGTGGTCTTTGGGGACAAGGGAAACTCGTCAATAAAGTCGTCAGTGCCATGTCGTCTGCGCAAAATCCGCACGGTGGTCAGGAAGCGACAGTTCTTGCTGTTTATACATCGATGTTCCATTGGGGTGCGATCGTCGCAGCACCAGGGTATTCGGATCCGGTCCTGTTCGCAGCAGGCGGAAACCCGTACGGAACAACGGTCACTGTCGACCAGGACGGAAACATGGTCGAATCGGTTGAACCGGCTGTTCGTCACCAGGCGAAACGGACGGTCGATATCGCAAGCCGTATTAAAGGATAAGCAAAAACCGCGCCGTTCCGCAAGGGAACTGGCGCAGTTTGTTGTTATAACGGTGGCATCGGATTAAGCGGTAAGTCGACGGTGAAGGTCGAACCTTGTCCTTCGATTGATTCGACATGGATTTCGCCATCATGGGCACGGGCAATTTCGCGACAAATTGATAACCCGAGTCCTGTTCCACCGATTTTTCGGGTATCCGAATTATCGACACGATAAAACTTTTGGAACAGTTCGCTCATCGCGGAAGCAGGAATTCCGATTCCGTGATCGGTAATCGCGATGGTTACCCGATTAGTGTGTTCCGTTAAACGAACTTCAATTGAGCCGCCTGCTGGAGAATACTTAATCGCATTGTTAATCAAGTTTCCAAACAGCTGACGAATCTTTTTCGTATCGGCCTCAATCAAGAGCGACGAAACGTCAGTCAAGATGCGAATAGTATGTGTAGAAGATGAAAGACTATGAAGTTGCTTCAAATCCTTCAGCATCGCGAGTAGATCAAACGGTTCGAATGTGTACTGCTGACGGTTGGCTTCCATCCGTTGCAGGTCGAGGAAGTCGTTGATTAACAATGACAGTCGTTCGGTTTCCGAATGGACCGCTTTCAGATATTTTTTTTGACGATGTGGAGGGAGATCCCGTTGAATCATCAACTCGGTGAATCCATAAATCGAAGAGAGCGGTGTCCGTAATTCATGGGAAATTGTTGAAACGAGTTCGTTTTTAATTCGGTCAATTTCGACTTCATTCGTCACATCACGTAAAACGAGAAGAATCCCGCGGAATTTTCCGCCGTAATGGATTTCTTCCGAGTATGTCTTGATGAAACGTTTTTCACGATCGATCGAAAAGGTAATACCTTCTCCGGTTTCACGATTAATGAATGTTTGGTGCAGATATCGTTCGAATTCAGAGAGCTGATCCACTCGATTTTTCAGATAGGTGATCGAGTCATCGATTTCAATCAACCATTCTGCTTTCGAGTCGACGGCAGATGGATGATCGAATAAATCGAGTAACGGACGATTGATTAATTGAATCGGTCCGTCGGGTTCGATGTAGACAATCGATTCGCGGATCGAGTTCAACAAGCGGGCTGTTTTTTCCCGTTCCCGTCCAATCTCATCAAACGTCCGCATCCGGAGTAACGATAAGGCCAGCTGACGTGCAAAGGCAGCAAGCTCCTCTTGTTCCTGCGGGTCAAATGGATGATGGAGGCGCATCAGGTAGATATAGGCAATGATCTCATCGGTGCTGGCATCAAGAACCGGTGTGACGGCAATCGCGCGTTGGGCAAACTGAGTGGTGTGCGGGACTTTATCCTTTCGTGCTCGACGGATGACAGGTTCGATCGTCGCAATTAAATCGTCTTGTTCTTGTTCCGTCAGACCGTAGGAAATGATATTCGTCACCGTTGTTCCTTCCTTAAAGATCAAGGAACCGTTCGTTGAATCGGTAATCTCGACCATCTTTTCGATGACGGCCGGATAAGCGGTGACTGTGTCACGGGAAGCAAGAGTTTCCGTCAGCTGATTCCGGATTTTCAAGTGTGCTTCGTTCCGTAAAGTGATTCGCAACGCTTGTTCTAAATTATCATTGGATGACATCAACCGGTGTTTATTGTCGGTCAGGGCCGTCGCCATTTGATGAAAAGATTTGCTGAGCTCACCGATTTCATCGGTCCGATTCATGGGAATCAGCGGTGCGGTATGTTGCCCTTGGGCAAGCAGTTTACTTTCTTTACTGAGGAGCTGGATTTGACGTGTCGTCCGTGCGATGAACGGTCGAATGATCAACAGAATGACAAGGAACAGGACCAACAGATTGATGAGCCAAATCCACTCCGCGTATTTCGTTTGTTTGATCAGTTTCTCTTTTGCCATTTCTTCTTTCGCCTGGAGACTCATCCGGTAACTGGTGAAGACACTCTCCATCGTATTAACGCTTTTGCGCATCGTTTCACTGTTCGATGCATTCATCTTGAACTTCCGGTTCGGATCCCGCTTGACCTGCGGCATCATCGATTTTAAACTCGGCATCTGTAAAAACGTTTCGTCCACGGTACCGTCCTGTTTGGCTTTGACATATTTAATCAGGCTCGGCATGACGAATGTCGTGTAGGACGTGTACAGGGAGCGGACATCAGACGCGTAAATCTGATCCGCTTGATATTTTCCGTTTTTCTCGAACCATTTGGTTTGCTGTTCAAGAGATGATTTTTTTTCATTAATGGTTTCAAGAACGGCGTCATCACCGAAGACGATATATCCGCGCATTTCATATTGTAAGGACTGCCAATCGTCCCATAAGGACGTCGCCCGTTCCTGCCGTTCACTGATCGCATCGAGACTTTTCTTGGCGCTCATCACCTGATGATTCGTATAAAAGTAAGCGGCAATCGAAGAGACTGATAACGTGATCAGTATAAGGTAAAAAGCGGACATGATTTGCCGGCTGATTTTTTGATTGAACCATTTTTTCATATGATTGTGGATGCCCCTTTGCTTCAGCGTTCCGTATTGAACATAGATGTAATTACTATACTTATTTCTTACCGTAATCGTACATTTTTTAGACTCAGAAATACAGTGTTATTAGAAAATTATCTTAAATACAAGAAATTCATACCAGAAAGTGCTAAATCAAGGGTAAGGATTAAGAAGTTGAAGGGCAGATGTCCTTTGGCAGGAAGAATGCAGAAGTATTAACATTTTGAAATGAAAGGGGAGAAGAAGGATGAATTATCGATTTTTAGCGGTGCTGTTCGCAGCGGATGCTGCCATCCTCATTATCGGAGGAATGTTGCTGCGCGATACATTTCAGTACGCACCGGTCATCGGCTGGGCGGGAGGACTCCTGTCATTGTTTGCGGCCATCGTCTTTTCAATGAAACGTCAAAAAAGCAGATAATCGAAAAACAGGATGTTCTTTCTCTTTTCGAGAAGAACGTCCTGTTTTTTTAGATTAATGCTGTTCGACGACAATCTTACCAATCGTCTTGCCACTTTCGACGAGACGGTGGGCTTCTTTTAAATTCTCTGCATTCAGTCCGATCAACGTCTGAGTGACAGTCGTCTCAAGTGTTTCTTCCTCGAGCCAAGTCGCGATGCGGGTCAGAATTTCATGTTGGCGAATCATGTCCGGTGTCCCGAACAGGGAGCGGGTGAACATGAACTCCCAGGCGAAAGTGGCACTCTTTTGTTGCAAAGCGCTGAGATTGAGTGCCTGCTCCGTCTCGACGATACTGCAGATGGTCCCTTGCGGTGTGATGACATCGACCATCGCATCAAAATGCTGATCGGTCGCATTCAGACAAAAAATGTAGTCGACGTACGAATAACCGAGTTGTTCGAGTTGTTCCCGGAAATCTTTGTGGTGGTTAATCGTATGATGGGCGCCGTGTGCTTTCGCCCAGTCAATCGTTTCCGGACGGGAAGCGGTCCCGATGACGGTCAGGCCGGCATGGTTCGCAAGTTGTGTCGCGATCGATCCGACACCGCCTGCTGCACCGATGATTAGAATCGTCTTCTCGAGATTTGATTTGGCATCAAACGTGATATGCATCCGGTCAGTTAAAGCTTCGTAAGCCGTCAAGGCAGTGAGGGGAAGCGCCGCCGCCTCGCTGAACGTCAAACGTTCCGGCTTCTTCGCAACAATCCGTTCGTCGACGAGCTGGAATTCACTGTTGGAACCGGGACGATTGATGGCACCGGCGTAGTAGACTTCATCCCCGACGGAAAAGAGGGAGGCGTGATCACCGACTTCAACGACGACGCCGGCTGCATCATAGCCGATGATTTTCGGTTCCTGTTCGTCCGCGCCCTTAGCCCGGACTTTCGTATCGACCGGATTGACGGAAACGGCTTTAATTTCGACTAGCAGATCGTGTCCTTTTGCGACGGGACGTTCGATTTCAAGATCAATCAGACTGTCGGCTTCCGTAATCGGTAAATGTTTGTGGAATCCAATGGCTTTCATCTGTTGCATGACAAAACATCCTTTCAGAGATAAGTATCTTTTGAACTTTTCCACGCGTCATGAAAAACGAAACCCGTCCAAAATTAGAAAACCTGTTTCCTTCCTGTAAGGTCCATGCGTTGAATTGGAAATTTGTAGTAGAATGCAGGTAGTAGAATGCAGAGTGTAGATCTTATTAAAAGGAGTCGAATTGTATGCATGATGTCATTTCTTTTCCGGCTGCCCCGACACAATCGATCATTGAACAGTATTTAGTCCATGCGCATCCCTATCCCCGTTCGTATCAACCGGCGAAATTGATTGCGCTTCGACGGGAACGAGGGGTCATGAACCGGTTGTACCGAACAGAACGGGAACTGGTTCTCCGTCCGAGCGAATCGGTTGCTCCGCAAGTCCAGCGCCTGCCGCTTGAGCAACAACAGCGTTTGATTGGTTATATGGAAGCCCGAAAAAATAGTTTCGGGTTTGACGAGGCCGAGACATACAAATTTTATCTGCTCGAAATCGCTTATGAATTACGGCATCTTCCGCGGACAAGTCAACCGCTTCGGGCACATACGTATTATCAGCTGGAGGAATTGCTGTCCGGTAAACCGTTTGTTCTCCATGCGACGGCTCGCCGACCAGGATAAGTCTTTACTCCAAAGAAAGCTGCCTCGACGTGATGTCGAAGTAGCTTTTTGATTTAGAGGGCCGTTGTCGGTGTCGGCTTGGCACCCGTCTTTGCATAGGCCGCATCAATGTCAGCACGGATTTGTTTGACCGGAGTATCTTGTTGGTAAGCGACGATTGATTGGGCGGCGATATCGAGACACGTTCCGCACGTAATGCCGTGTGTCGTCCAAGTCGTTTTTCCATCTGCTGTTTGATCAGCGATGAAGCAATCATAGTTACTCGTGTGTCCGGCCGATTCCCCGCACCCGCAATAACACGGCATCTTTTCCAACAGATCCTGATGTTTGGCGACAGACAGGTAAATCGTCTGAATCGAAGAATCCGTTTCTTTTAAGAACGCCGGTGCAATCGCCGGCGACGTCGTCTGTTCCAGCTGATCGGCACTTGTGTGCGTCGCATGGGCCTCGTGGTCAGTATGCGGCGCACTCTTTTGTTCCGTCTGTCCGCACGCACCGAGGGCAAGCGTCGCCGACAGTGTCATGATCATCCATCCGGTTTTTCCAGGCATCTTCATTCCTCCATCACTCGTTGATTCTTTCCTTAGTATACGGTGGAAGGTTCAACGGCAGGTAAGGAGGTAATGGCAATTCGATGACAGTTCTTATCGCGTTAACTGTTGTTCGATTGTCTCGAAGTTCGTTTCCATCATCGTCAAGTATGTTGAGGCGTCTGTTCCTTTTGCCCCGAGGGAATCGGTGTAGAGGGTTCCGCCGATCGGAATGCCGGTTTCACGGGAGACCGTCTCCATGCTGCGCCGGTCGACACTCGTTTCGACGAACAGCACCGGAATGTCCTGTTGTTTGATTAAATCAACAATCCGCCGGACTTGGTCGGGCGTCCCTTGGTTATCGGAATTGATTTCCCAAATATAATCCGCTTTAAAATCATAGGCAGAGCTGAAATATTTAAAGGCGCCTTCACTCGTAATCAGATGACGTTCGGCATCCGGTATCGCAGTAAAGCGTTCTTTTGCTTTCATGTCGAGTGTTTGCAGTTCTTTAACATAATCCGACGCATTTTTCTCATAATCCGCTTTGTTCGCCGGGTCTTCTTTAATCAATGCGTCTTTGACATTTTCAACGTATTGGATGCCATTGCTGAGATCGAGCCAGGCATGCGGGTCGGTTTCCTGTTCCTTTCCGGCTGCCGTCAAATACTTTGGTTCGACCCCTTTACTTAAAGCATAGACCGGAGCATCCTTCTCGTCCTTATTCGTACTCGAGCGGAGTTTATTGAACCAGGATCCGCCGGCTTCGAGATTCAGACCGTTGTAAAAGACGACATCGGCATCCGCCATCTTCCGGACATCGGTTGGCAACGGCTCGTATTCGTGCGGATTTTTGCCGATCTTGACCATGCTGTGGACGTCGACGTGTTCACCGCCGACGACCCGGGTCATGTCTTCTAAAATCGAATAGGTCGTAACGACTTGTATTTTGCCGTCGTCGGCAGAATCGGTAGAACAGCCGGCCAGCAAAACGGCGAGACCGGCTAAGGGGATGAATCGTTTGAAGGTCATGGCGTGAGCTCCTTTTTCGGTAATTTCCATTTCCGGAGCAATCCGTGGCGCGGTGAGAAGATGAAGACCAGCGCAAACAAGGCGGTCGCGACCAAGACGATCGAGGCTCCGGACGACAGGTTATAGGTGAAGCTGAAGTATAGACCGACGACGGAAGAAATCGTCCCGAGACCGGCAGACAGAAAAATCATCCGCGACAACCGGTTCGTTAACAGATAGGCGGTCGCCGCCGGTGTAATCAACATCGCGACGACGAGAATGATACCGACTGTCTGAAGCGATGCGACCGTGACGAGCGTCAACATCGTCATCAGCAGGTAATGAATTAATCGGGTCGACAGACCATATGCTGCTGCCATCGTCGGATCAAATGAGGTGACAAGCAATTCTTTGTAGAATAGAAAAATTGCCCCAAGGACAATCAGACCGATGGCGAGCGTCATCCACATATCGCTTGGACGGACGGCAAGGACGTTTCCGAACAGAATATGGTACAGGTCGCTGCTGCTGCGTAAAAAAGAAATCAGGATGATCCCGAGCGCAAAGGCTGACGTAAATAAAATGCCGATGGCCGTGTCATTTTTAATCCGGCTGTTTTGACTGACGAAACCGATCCCGAGTGCGGTCAGAAGACCGGTCGCGACGGCGCCGATGAAGAAGTTAATCCCAAGCAGGTACGAGATGGCGACACCCGGCAGGACAGCATGGGAGATCGCGTCCCCCATCAGCGACATCCCGCGTAAAATGATGAAGCAGCCGATGACACCACAGATGATGCCGACCATAACGGACGTCACAAGTGCTTTCTGGAGAAAATCATATTCGGTCAAAGCTTGAATGAAATCAAGGACATTCATGACGAAACCTCCACTTTCTGAAGGAAGGCAAGCGGATTGCCGTATGCGCCTTCGATGATATGCGGCTGCAGGACATCGGTTGGCGGACCTACTGAAATGACCCGTCGATTGAGGAGTAACAGTGTATCAAAGTAATCGGCCGCCTTACTTAAGTCGTGGTGGACTACGATGATTGTCTTTCCTTCCTCACGCAACGTGCGTAACAAGTCGATGATGACTCCTTCACTGCCGGCATCAACGCCGACGAACGGTTCGTCGAGCAATAACAGGTGGGCTTCCTGCGCTAAGGCACGGGCCAAAAAGACACGTTGTTGTTGACCGCCGGACAGTTCCCCGATTTGACGGTCAGCGTAATCGAGCATCCCGACCCGTTCGAGGCAGGAGCGGGCATGCATCCGATGGTGCTTCGTCGGACGCTTGAATAGACCAAGTTGTGGAAAACAGCCGATCAGAACGGCATCGATGACGCGGATCGGAAAATCCCAATCGATCGCACTGCGTTGCGGGACATAAGCGACCTGCGTCCGAGCCTCTTTCATCGATTGACCAAGCAAACGGATCGTAGTTGCTTCTGCCGGAATCAAGCCCATGATTGCTTTGATGAAGGTTGATTTCCCGGCACCGTTCGGACCGATGATTCCAATGAGTTGACCCGGCGTGAAGCGAACCGACACTTTTTCTAAGGCGATGTTTTCGAAATACGAAACGTTTAATTGTTCTACTTCTATTGCGTACATGTGAAGACACTCCTTTCAACTGCTTGAATTTTAGTGTGAAAACAAATGTTTCCTTAGGGAAAGAAAAAGTCTAAAAAAAGAGATTGCCTTATCGCATCTATTGTTCTACGAACTAATAATGTTTCCTTTAGGCAAATTTTAAGGTGAGACGAAATAAATGTCAACTGCTTTCGTAGAAGTGCTTTTGAAAACATCGTGCTAAGATGGAAGAGGAGAAAAACGCGGGGGTGAGAGGATGAGTCAGTCAGAGGAACAACAATGGAAGTTGCTGTTACTTGAGGCATTGGTAAAAGAGCGGCGTGAAGATGCGCAGCAAGTGATTGAAGAAGTCTATCCATACGATTTAGCGAACTGGTATGGTGAGCTCGGTGCGACGGAGCAAGAACGGCTCCTCCGTTATCTCGATCATGAGCGTTTGGCAGACGTCATCGAGGAACTTGAACTTGAACAGCAACTCGAGGTGTTACGACGCCTTGATGTCGAGCATGCCGGTCATGTGATGGACTTGATGGAAAATGATGATTTGGCGGACATACTGGAAGAATTACCAAAAGAAGAAGTCGACCGATTGTTGTCCGGCATGCGTCAGGATGAGGCACTTGTCGTCCGCAATTTATTGACGTACCCGGCAGAGACAGCAGGCCGCCTGATGACGAACCGGTTCATCTGGGTAACGGAGGAGTCGACGATTGGCGAGACGATCGAGAAGATGCGGGACTATATCGAATACTCGGAGACAATCAATTACGTCTATGTCGTCAATCAGCTGAGTCAGCTCGTCGGCGTCATCTCGTACCGTGATTTGATTCTCGCGAGTAACGACGAGCGGATTGCGGACGTCATGGACCGAAAAGTGATCAGCGTCTCGTCCGAGACCGATCAGGAAGATGTCGCGAAAATGTTTGAACGCTACGACTTAGTTTCGTTGCCGGTCGTCGAAGGGGACGTCCTCGTCGGATTGATTACGGTCGATGATGCCCTCGACGTCTTACGGGAAGAAGCCAACGAAGACATCGAGAAGTTATCCGCGTCCGGTAAATCGATTGATTTTGATACGAAGCCCTGGGTGGCCGCGACCCGGCGTCTGCCGTGGTTGATTTTGTTATTATTCATTGGACTGGTTTCCGGATCAATCATCAGCCAGTTTGAGGAAACCTTGTCAAAAGTCGTCGCGTTGGCATTCTTCATGCCGATGATTGCCGGGATGACCGGAAATACCGGGACGCAGTCGCTCGCTGTCGTCGTTCGTGGTTTGATTACGCGTGAAGTCGACAAAAAAGTTGTCACCCGGCTGATTCTCCGGGAGTTACGTGTCGGTCTGATCATTGGTGTGACATGTGGAATCTTGATTGCCATCATCGCCTATGTCTGGCAAGGGGATCCGATTCTTGGTCTCGTCGTCGGCAGTTCACTGATTATCACGTTGATTTTCGGGACATTGGCCGGAACGATCATCCCGTTGATTTTGCATCGTCTGAACATCGACCCGGCGATTGCATCCGGTCCGCTCATCACGACGCTGAACGATATCCTGTCGTTGCTCGTCTATTTCGGGATTGCGACAGCCTTTATCAGCCGTTTGATGTAACACAAAAAAAGTATCGTTTCGCCGGATCTCAACAGATTCGGCAGAACGATACTTTTTTTATCGACTGGAAATCAGTCGGTCTGGGCATCAAGTGTCTCTAACAAGTTCACCCAACGCGTTTCATAGTGTTGATCCGAGAACGGTTCAAGTGCTTTAGCGGCACGTGATCCCATCAGTTGTCGGGCATCGGGATGTGTCATCAAGTCGATTGCGGCTTCGGCGAACTTGGCCGTATCTCGTTTAGGAATGAGACGTCCCGTCACCCGGTCCTCGATGATTTCCGCCGGACCGTAACAAATATCGTAAGCAATGACCGGAATACCATAGCTCATGCTCTCAAGAATTGCCATCCCAAACCCTTCTGATTGTGAGGTGAAGAGCGTTGCGACGGCACCGGCATACGCTTCCCGCATATCGGTGACGAATCCTTTGAAATGGATGTGATCGGTCAAAGCCAATTCCTTGATCAATGCCAAAAGATCTTTTTCGAGTTGGTCGTTATAACCAAACCCATAAAAATCAAGGAAAGCGTTTGGATTGTGATCGACGATCCGGCGCATCGCCCGAACGCTTTCTGCGACATCTTTTTTGACTTGAATCCGTGATACGACGACAAACCGATTCGGATTGACGGGATCAACAAGTTCGCCCGAGGCTGTGTTCGTAAACGCATGAGGGATGGAATGGAACAGGGACGCGTGACCAAACTGCTGTTTCATATGGTCGGCCTGTCGGGATGTCGCTGTAATGACAGCACTCCACTCATCAATCCGTTTGAACAAAGTATTCCAGACACCACTGACTGTGGCGGTTTCATCAAAAGGTGAGACAAAGTGGTTACTGTGTCCAAACGCAACTTTTCGGATGTTTGGATGATTGACGTTAAGCACGACGGCATCTAAATTCTGTTTCGGTAAGTTCGGCAGACGGTCCCGGAATTCGGACGACAGCATGACGGCCGGATATTGCCCCAACAAACGATTGAGCGCAAAGGTATAAAAAGCAGCAGGGTCATTGAATTGGAGCTGTTCGTTTTTTCCGAAATAGAACAGATGACTCCAGTCCACGGAATTCATCTTGTGCCAAAGCGTTAAATAACAGGTACCGTTACCGTGAAGAAACTGGCGTGAGACAGGTTTGTTCGTCGTCGTGGAATAATGAATGATTTGGAACAGTTGTCCGTTTTCCAAATATTCTTCCCGTTTCAGACGATGACGTGTCTCTGAGAAGTAATCAATGAAAAGAAGGCGATCCATCGCATCAAAACGAAGATACTGAACGTACACTCCGTTGTCGAAAACACGATAGGAGTCGTTTTCTGTCCGGCTGGCGTCATCAAAGACGACGAATTGCCGGTTCAGTTGTTTCAAGAGACGAGTTTTCGTCTGCTTTTCGTTTGCCTTCTGCTGTCCTAATGTATGGATCAGGTTCGTGACCTGGACATTCGGATTTAGAAGGTCAAGCTGTATCATCTCTTCTCGGATGCTGTCGATTTGTGTCTGCAATCCAATCGTCAGGAGGTGGACTGAGCGGTCCGGTTCGGCAGCCGCAATCGTATTCGCCCGCTTGATGACGGCTTTGACGAGACCGCCGCGTTTGGTTCCCAGTGTATTCAATGTGAAAAAAGTAGTTCTTTTCATAGGTATATCAGCTAACGGACATATGGAATATGTGGTTAGCCTTCACCTCCTTTCTTTTCCCTATAGCATAACATCCTAAAAATAGGACGTGAGTAAAAGAACATGTTCAACGCATCCAGACGGCGAGTGGACCGATATCATCAAACCCGGCTTCAAGTGCCGTAATCAATTGGTCGCCATACTCATAGCCGACGAGGTGTTGTCCCGGAAAGTGAGCGGAACTGAGGCGAATGATGTCATCCCACAGCCGTTCATCGAGATAGTCGGATGTCAGATGCGACAGTCCGGTCGTTTGACCGTTGGAATAGGCAATGAAACCGGCCTGTTGGGCATCAGAAAAGAAGAGCCGGACATCTGTTCGTTCGAATAACGTATCCGGCAAGTCATGCGTTTCGATGAGGGCGAAGAAACGTGCCGCGTCCTCGGAAGTCGTCACGACGGTCCAGTCTGCCGGAAGTGCGCGCCGGTCGAGAATCGGCGGACGGACGATCCATTCCGCTGTGAACAGATGTGTCAGTCCCGCAAGTGAAAAATCATAGCTGGCGGTACAGTCCTTGATACTCATGACGCCAGTCAGATCGAGCTGCTGTTGATGCGCCCGGACCATCATTTCCGGATAGAGCGGCGGGACGTTACCTGTCGCTTTCCAACTGTCGAGTGTTTCCGTGACGGTACATCCGTTCAGTTCACAAATCAGGCGACACCAATCGAAGTTATTTTGAATGGCTGCTTGCCGCATCCCGACATCTCCTTTCAGTCTTCCTGTTCCTTGATTAAGACATAGGCGAGTGTGGCAATCAACGTAAGGAATAAACCACATCCGATTGTAATATAAGCCATCGTAAAGACTTTCCCGAGTGTCGTGACAGGAGCAAACGTCGGATGCCCGACCGTGCTAAGCGTCGTGATACAAAAATACAGCGCATCGATGACGGTTAAATTTTCCTGAGTGCTGTAAAAAATCGTTCCGGACAGCAATGTCAACAGACAAAGGATCAATAGACCACGGAAATATGATAACTGGAAAGCATGGCGTAATCCTTTGAATAACCGTGAAAAAATCGCAAGCATCGAAATCATCGTGTGCCTCCTTCGGACGGTCGCTGGACCGAATAGAGTGTATCATGAATCCGGTATCCGTTTTTACCATTGTATTTGATATGATACATGGCCTGATCGGCATGATGAATCAGTGTATCCAAACTGATGCCATGGTCCGGTGTTTGATTCTGCAGTAGCAAAAAGAATTCATCGCCGCCGACGCGGGCAGCGAAACCGAGTGGTTCAACGGTCTGTTCGAGCAACCGGGTTAAGTGAATCAAAAAGGCATCGCCGATTTGATGGCCGTACGTATCATTGATGCCTTTGCAACCATCCAGGTCAACGACGACGACCATGATACTGTCTTGTTTGAGAATCGCTTGCCCGGTCCGTTCATAAAAAGAAGAAAAGGACGAATCTGATTTATTTTGAAGAAAAGGGGAATCAGTCTAAATTTAGCGTCAGCTGCCGGGTTTTGATCGTCCCGATAAGACCGGACGGATCGTTTCCGGTTTTATGGGCAACAAACGCTTCATCTTCCGGTGCCGTCCGAACACGCAACGGCTTTTCATCGGCTTGGACGAGTTCAAAAATCAACTCGGCAATCGTTTCCGGCGACTGGCGCTCGGCGTGTCGGACGCGGTACGTCCGTAAATAACTTTCGACGATCGGTTTGAAATCATCGTCATGAAGACCACCTGTCTGCTCCAAACGATCGAGGACGTTTGCCGTGAAGTTCGTCTCGACGGCAGCCGGTTCGATTAATGTGACGTCGATCGAGAAAAACGGTTTGTAGTAAGTGGCGAGGCTTTCGAACAAACCTTCGAGTGCAAACTTGCTGGCACAATAGATTTCGTTCATCGGCTGGCCGACCAGTCCGCTGATGCTCGAGGTGGCTAATAGATGACTGCCGTTCGGAGCGGCCTTCAGGAGCGGCAGACAACATTCAATCGTCCGCATGACCCCAAACACGTTGATATCGAACAATTGATTGATTTCATAACTCGTCGCTTGTCCAAGCGCCCGTAACAATCCCTGACCGGCATTACAAAATAAAGCATTCAAGTGACCAACTTCCTGCTCGATGACGGAAACGGCCTGTTTTAGACTCGCGAGATCAGTTACATCGACTTCAAGAAAATGCAGATGCGGTAAGGCGGCTTGTTCCAGTGCTGGTGTCAGTTCACGTGTACCGGCATACACTGTCCATCCTTCTTCAGCAAAACGTGTCGCCGTCGCGAAGCCGATTCCGGACGAGGCACCGGTGATGAAAATCGTACGCATGTGTCATTCCTCCTCTTGAATTCCTGGTTATACCGTTCTTTACCCGAATTCACTGAAGTTATTTTACGTTAAAATTGCATATTTTAATCAAAAAACTTAAAATAAAGAAAAAGAACGGGAGGACAGGCAACATGGCGCAACAGGATCGACTTCAACAAATGCGGGAATGGATCAAGACGGCACCTGAAATTTCACTCGATCAGTTGATGGAGGCGTACCGCATTTCGCGTGATACGGCCCGGCGTGATTTGATTCAACTGGAGCGGGAAGGAAAAATCATCCGGGTCAAAAACGGTTTGATCCGTGTCGGGACGAATACGACGGTTCAGTACGACCGGCGGACCGAACAGCCGGAAAAAAATCGGATTGCCAAACGTGCTGTTCAGTATATTCAACCGCAGCAAAAAATCATTCTTGATGCGGCATCGACCGTTGCCCGGATGACGGTTCATCTGCCGGCAGAACCACTCCAAATCATTACGAATGCACTGGCGATCGTCGAACAACTCGAAGCCCGTCCGGAAATCGATTTGTATGTGGCCGGAGGGAAGTTGGACCGGCATGCACGCAGTCTCGTCGGTATTAAAACGGCGGATGATATTTTGAACTATCAGGTCGATCGTGTGTTTCTTGGTGCATGTGGGCTGACGGAACAAGGGATATTCGCTGAAAACCTGGAAGAAGCAATCGTGAAAAAGGCGATGATCCGGAGTGGTGCGGAAATTATTGTACTGGCGGATCATACGAAGTTCGAGAAACGATTTCTGCACAAGGTCTGTGATCTTGACCACATCGATGTCCTGATTACGGATGAACGACCGCCTGAACAGTGGCAGGCCTGGTTGCACGAAGCCGATGTCTTACTGGAAATAGCAGAGGAGGAACAAACATGACGACGATTCAAACGACACTGGTCGGATTCGGATTTTCAGCCGTAACGTTTCATGCTCCCTTGATTCAAGCGTTACCCGAATATACGATCCGGCAAGTCGTATCAAGCCAAAAGGATAAAGTGGCAACCGTGTTCCCGGAAGCAAAGGTAATCGGGACACTCGAAGAAGCATTACAAGATGAACAGACGGAACTTGTCATCATCACGACTCCGACAGCTTTACATTTTGAGATGGCGAAACAAGCCATCGAAGCTAAAAAACATGTCCTGCTCGAAAAACCGGCGGTCGTGACGATGGAAGAAGCGATAGAACTGCAACGTCTCGCGACGCGTCACGGCGTCCATGTCGCCGTCTATCAAAACCGGCGGTACGACGGCGATTTTCTGACGGTGGAACAATTGATCGAGATGAATGAGATCGGGGATTGGCAATTGTTCGAATCACGGTTTGACCGGTATCGTCCGGTCGTCCGGGATCGTTGGCGGGAAAAGCCGGGACCGGGTTCGGGTATTTTGTTTGATCTCGGTTCCCACCTGATTGATCAGGCGCTTGCTTTATTCGGTGAACCGGATGCTGTGGTCGGAGATGTCTTATTCCAGCGTGACGGGGCGGAGACGGATGACGGATTCCACATCACGTTATTTTACGGGAAACGCCGGGTCATCTTGCGGTCCAATTCCTTTATCCAAGGATCACCCCCGCGATTTGAGTTGCACGCCACACGCGGAAGTTATATTAAATACGGCATGGATCCGCAGGAAGCGCGCCTTGCGTCAGGACAAGCCGTCGATGCCTCAATCGGTCAAGAGGAAACCGCCGACTTTGGATATCTGAAGATTGCCGATCATCCGGCCGAGCGGTTGGCGACACTTTCGGGCAACTACCTTGGTTTTTACAAAGCGCTTGCTGCAGGGCTGAAGACGGGTGACGTACCGGTTGATTTGACGGATGCCCTCAAGACGATGCAACTCATCGAGGCTGTTCGCTTGAGCAGTGAGACGGGACGCAAAATCTTCCGGAAGGAATGGGATCAATGAAACTGACCGAATTGTTGGCGCAAGAAGAGACACTGACATTACGTCAGTTTACGAATCAAGATGCACTGCATGCCGGACAGTACGTCATCGACCGGGCTTTGCGGGAGCAACTCAGCGTCGCTGTCGAGCTGAAACGGAACGGACAACGGTTGTTTTATGCAGCACTGGACGGGACGGCACCCGATCAGGAAGAATGGATCCGGCGAAAATCGAACGTCGTCCTCCGGCACGGACACAGCTCACTCTACATGCGGTTGTATAATGAAGCGAAACAGCGTGCGTATCATACGATGTATGCCGTCGATCCGGCGGACTATGTGGATGCCGGCGGGTCATTCCCGATCCGCGTCACAGGAGTCGGTGTCATCGGAACGATTACCGTATCGGGTTTGTCACAGGAAGCCGACCATCAGCTGGCGGTTGATGCATTAGCCTTTTTAAAAAAGTAAGTAGACGAAAAACCGGGAGTGCCTTCGAGTTGAAGACACTCCCGGTTTTGTATGGTCTCAAGAAGCCATCGAGTCGGAAGCGGGTGCCTCGACACGTCGCTTGTTCCCGCGATAGATAAAGAACAAGGCGGCCAACATGAACAGAAGACCGGAAAAACGTTTAAGGTCAAACGCCACTTCGACGCCACCGAATGTCCCGAAGTGATCCAGCACCATTCCGGCCGATAACTGTCCGATGACGGTTGCGATGCTCGCTGCCGTGACCCCGATTTTCGGAACAGCGAGAATGGTCAGGAACAGATAGCTGACACCAAACCAGACGGCACTGAGCTGCCAGCGGGGGGCGTCAAGAATCAACAGGACATCTCCTTGTCCGAAAAAGAGGACGGCGAGTGCAAGCAGGAGCATCCCTGTGAAAAAAGTTAAAAATGTACTTTCCAGTGCGCCGGCTTTTTGACCGAAGGCACCGTTGATTGAAGACTGGGCACTGAGGAGAATTCCTCCAAGCAGTGTCATCCCGAGTAATGCGATATTCATCAAGTTTCCTCCTTTAGAAAATCAAAAATAGCGCAATGACCATCAGGCCGGATGCGATTAATTTGTCTTTGTTGATGGCGACGCGGGGACTGCCGAGCCAGCCTTTATGTTCAATGACCATGCTGGCAATCATCTGACCGATGATGACACTGATCATGGCGAGTCCGACACCGACAAGCGGGATGCTGATGATCAGGATCGTTAAATAGATGCTCCCGAGTAATCCGCCCAGCAACGTCCATTTGGGTGCCTTGAATGTATAACCGAGCGAACCTTTTCCGAAAAAGAGCGTGATGATGCCGATGATGATTGTACCGGCAAAGAAATTATAAAAACTGCTTTCGAGTTTTCCGATGCTGTTGCCAAGTTCCCCGTAGATGGCACCTTCGATACTGAGCGCGATTCCGGCGAGGAGAGCCAACAGGTAATAAATGAATTTCAAAATCCGTTCCTTCTTTCTTTTTTAAATCTATATATCGGGAATTGTCGATACATGAACAAAGGAAAACCCTTTAGAGTTCTCCTTTTAGATACTCTGCCAGCTCTTTGATCTTTTCTTCATTTCGACGGTAATACGTCCACTTGCCGTGCCGTTCGGATTCGAGCAATCCGACTTTTTGTAACATCGCCAAGTACTGGGATACCGTGGATTGGGACAAGTTCGCCTTCTCCTGGATATCACCAACACAGACGCCTCCTTTTTCAGCGAGATTCGTTGACAAGTGAGCAGCCGGTTTGTTGAAATGAGTCTCTGGATCCTTGAGCCAGCGTAAGATGTCGAGACGGACTTCGTTCGACAACGCTTTAAACAGATCTACTTGTTGTGTCATGCCATCAATCTAATCGATACTTCTCGATATGTCAATTCATCGGTTTGAGTTGGCGAAGGATGTTTTATCAATGGTGTGCGTGATTTTTTCGCCGGAAACGAGTTGAAATCCGAGCCCTTGATAAAAGGGATCGGCCTGTTCGCTGTAGAGGACTAACCGATCATACGTCAAAAATGCTTCAGACATGATTTTTTCCAGTAAGGCAGTCCCGATGCCGTGCGACCGGGCTTCCGGCAATACATAGACGTGGCGGATCCGACCCGTTCCGGATTGACCGGATTGCTTCATATATCCCCCGCAGGCGAGGACTTGATTGTTCGTCGAAAGGACGACGAACATCGCTTCCCCGTCTTTTTGAAACGATTCCTCCCGGCGGTTCCGTAACATCCGCTCGACCAGTTGGAATCCTTCCTGGGAACTTTTAGCGAGCAACGGAAGCCAGTTATATCCATCGAAATCATTAACCCGTTCGATTGTCATGTCCATCCGTGATTCCTCCTTCTTTTCTTTTGGATTATTCCTTTTTCGACGCTGTCAAAAACCCGATTTTCTTTTTTGATGAATCTTTTTTTGCGAGGGACTGGATTTTTAAAAGCCCTTTTGCGTATAATGAGAAGTAATGGATTGAACGCAAATGAAAGGAAGTGGCCGTCACAATGAGCCTCAGCCGTTTAAGTAAAGAAGAAATTACTGATCTTTCACTGATTAACTTCGTCAATGAAATGCTGCAAGAAGCGGGCGAACAGCCTATTACTTTCGATGACATCATTAAAGAAATCGAAAAATTCCATACGTTTAAAAATGAAGAGGATAAGTTCGAGAAACTTGCCCAACTCTATACGGACATGAACATCGATGGGAACTTCGTTAACGTCGGAGCTAACCGTTGGTCGCTTCGTGCATGGTACCCGTTCGATAAATCGGATGAGGATTTGGTTATCGAAGCCCGTCAACGTGGTGAACTCGATGAGTTCGAAGAAGAGTTCAACTATGATGCGGAAGAAGATGAGTTCGAGACGATTGAAGATGATCTCGATACATTCGCGAAAACTGCTGATTACGATGCAGCAGACGACAGCGAAGAAGACACATTCAAAAAAGTTGCGGTCATTGATGACCTTGAAGACGATTTGGATGAAGAAGACCTCGAAGATTTCGAGGAAGATGACGAAGAAGTTTAACAACCGCAACCTGCCATTTTTGAACATGAAAATGGTAGTTTTTTCGTTGACGGCTGACACAAGTGTGTGTGATTTTTTTCTTTAAAAAATCTGCTTGACGAAGTTTTCGGAATGACGTAAGTTAGTCATGGGCTTCTTTAAGCAACGTGCTTAATTTCAGCAAAAGTGTCTCCTGTGAATGGGGGCACTTTTGCTTTTTTATTTTTTAACGACCTCTGACAGATTTCTGGACTCGAGAAGGGAGCAATTTAATCATGACAAAGTATATTTTCGTAACCGGTGGGGTAGTATCTTCACTCGGTAAAGGGATCACGGCAGCATCACTCGCCCGTCTCTTGAAAAACCGTGGCCTCAACGTCACGATCCAAAAATTCGACCCGTACATCAACATCGACCCGGGGACAATGAGCCCGTACCAGCACGGGGAAGTATTCGTCACGGATGATGGCGCTGAAACCGATCTTGACCTTGGTCACTACGAACGGTTCATCGACATCAATCTCAGCCAGAATGCGAACGTGACATCCGGCCGGATTTACTCGACCGTTCTTAAAAAAGAACGTCGCGGTGATTACAACGGTGGAACGGTTCAGGTCATTCCGCACATCACGAATGAAATCAAAGATCGTGTCTTCCGTGCCGGGAAAGAAACAGGCGCAGATGTCGTCATCACAGAGATTGGCGGAACAGTAGGGGATATCGAATCGCTTCCGTTCATCGAAGCCATTCGTCAGGTGAAAAACGATATCGGAAAAGAGAACGTCATGTACGTTCACTGTACGCTCGTTCCGTATCTTGCAGCTGCTGGCGAGCTGAAGACAAAACCGACACAACACAGTGTCAAAGAACTCCGCAGCTACGGCATTCAGCCGGATATCATCGTGCTTCGTGCCGAGCATGATGTACCGCAAGAAATGAAAGATAAAATTGCCCTCTTCTGTGATACACGTCCGGAAGCCGTCATCGAAGCGAAGGATGCATCGACACTGTATGAAGTACCGCTTAACTTACAACGTCAAGGCATGGACCAGCTCGTCTGTGACTACTTCAAGTTCGATACACCGGTTGCTGATATGACAGCATGGAAGCAACTCGTTCACACCGTGACACACCTCGAGAAGAAAACGAAAATCGCACTTGTCGGGAAGTACGTTGAATTGCGTGATGCGTACATTTCGGTTGCAGAAGCTTTGAAGCATGCTGGTTTTGCTTTTAACAGCGACATCGAAATCGACTGGATCAATGCAGAAGATGTCACACGTGACAACGTTCAGGAACTGCTTGGCTCAGCAAACGGAATCCTTGTTCCGGGCGGATTCGGAGAGCGTGGAATCGAAGGGAAAATCGAAGCAACACGTTTTGCCCGTGAAAACAATGTACCGTTCTTCGGAATTTGTCTCGGTATGCAACTGGCGACAGTTGAGTTCGCGCGCAACGTCTTGAACTTAAAAGGTGCCCACTCGGCAGAAATCGATCCGGCGACACCGTATCCGATCATCGACTTGCTTCCGGAGCAAAAAGACATCGAGGATCTCGGAGGAACACTTCGTCTTGGTCTGTATCCATGTAAGCTCGAAGACGGTTCAAAAGCACGTGCCGCGTATTCAAGCGAACTCGTGTACGAGCGTCACCGTCACCGTTACGAGTTCGGTAACGAATTCCGTGAACAGTTCGAAGCAAACGGTATGATCTTCTCCGGTACAAGCCCGGATGGTCGTCTCGTTGAAATCATCGAGATTCCAGAACACAAATGGTTCGTCGCATGTCAGTTCCACCCGGAATTGATTTCGCGTCCGGAGCGTCCGCAAGCCTTATTCCATGACTTCATCCAAGCATCACTTGGTGAGTAAGAAATTTAGCGAACGGCTAAACAACCCTGTTTCCAAATTGGAGACAGGGTTGTTTAGTTTATTACTATAGAAGAAAAGCCTCATTCCCACTCTTCCGTCATCTCCTGTAATTGCGTCAAAATGTGCGTTAACAAGAAGGCACCAAGCGCGAGACTCGGCAATCCGTGACGGGAACCGTCCTCAGCCGGAAGCAGCCCTTTATCGAATTTCAAGGCAAGCGGAGCAATCGAACGTTCGAGTGTTTCGGTCACGTCGCCGAGCGTGATGATCGAATACGGCGTGTGCCAGGCATCATAGCGGGCAAGCGACGCGAGCAGATCGGAACGTTCCGTATCCGGTGTAAAAATCAACACGCGGTCGACCGCATGGAGGGTTTTATGATCCTTAATTTTCGAGACACGTTTCATCTGGTCCGGACCGTCTGACAACATTGGATACAGTCCTTCAAACTCGCCGTAGGCATCGAGATAGACTTTTCCTTGACCGACGAGTGCCTGGGCAAGCAGCCGGACGACATCGAACAATTCGTCTTCCTGTTTTGTAAGCGTTTGTAGTTTCCCATTGAATTGTGTCGCTAAAATTTTCAGCATTTCTAACATCCTTTCTAAATTTCTCACACACACAGTATATAGCAAGTTTTGCTTTCATGTAGAATGGAAATAACTAGAGGAGGAGTGTGGGAGATGAAAGGAAGATTACTCATCGCGGAAGATGAACCGGGGATTCGGAATTTACTGGCACAATTGTTTCGGGCGCAAGGATATACGACCGATGTCGCTGTCGATGGTCTTGAGACGATCGAACGGCTGAAAGAAACGGAATACGACTTATTATTGATGGATGTCAATATGCCGGGCCGAACCGGTCTTGAAGTATTGCGCCATCAGGACGAGGTCGGACGACGGATCCGGACGATTCTGATGACTGCTTTGGACGAAACAGAAGCGATGGAAGAAGCGAAACGACTCGGTGTCGTCGCCTTCTTCGGAAAGCCGTTTGACATCTTTGAATTAAAAAAAGAAGTGACTGTGCAAATTTCGAACGATGTAAGC
Organism: Exiguobacterium sp. GL_137; assembly: GCF_057834585.1. Taxonomy (NCBI): domain Bacteria; kingdom Bacillati; phylum Bacillota; class Bacilli; order Caryophanales; genus Exiguobacterium; species Exiguobacterium sp. GL_137. The sequence continues at coordinate 2,713,520 of NZ_CM174406.1, read as the reverse complement.
GGTTAATCCTTCACGTCGTCGTCACAATCCTAAATTCGGAGTGAAATGCTGTACGTTCCGGTGAATCAGTGTGTTATAATCAGTCTGAAAATGCACGTTTACGTGAAAGTAGCGATCAAAACAGAGGAGGATGTCATTATGCCATTAGTATCTATGACAGACATGTTAAACAAAGCTCTCGAAGGTAAGTACGCAGTAGGTCAATTCAACATCAACAACCTCGAGTGGACTCAAGCAGTACTCGGTGCGGCTCAAGAAGAGCAGTCGCCGGTTATTCTTGGAGTATCTGAAGGTGCAGCACGTCACATGGGCGGATTCTACACAGTTGTTAAAATGGTAGAAGGTCTCGTTCACGACATGAAAGTAACAGTTCCTGTTGCAATCCACCTCGACCACGGTTCGAGCGTTGAAAAATGTAAAGAAGCGATCGACGCTGGATTTACATCTGTAATGATCGACGATTCACATAGCCCGATCGACACAAACATCGAAACAACAAAAGCTGTTGTTGAGTATGCGCATTCGAAGGGTGTTTCAGTCGAAGCGGAAGTTGGTACAGTTGGCGGACAAGAAGACGACGTCATCGGTGATGTCATGTACGCGAAACTTGACGACTGCGTTCGTATCGTCAAAGAAACTGGAATTGACACGCTTGCTCCTGCGCTCGGTTCTGTTCACGGACCATACAAAGGTGAACCAAACCTTGGTTTCGCTGAAATGGAAGAAATCCGTAACGCAACAGACCTTCCACTCGTTCTTCACGGTGGAACAGGAATCCCGACACACGATATCGAAAAAGCAATTTCGCTTGGTACTTCGAAAATCAACGTCAACACGGAAAACCAAATTTCGTTCGCGAAAGTGGTTCGTGAAGTCTTGGCTGAGAAACCAGAAGCATATGACCCACGCGTATTCATCGCACCAGGTCGCGAAGCAATCAAACAAACAGTCATCGGTAAGATGCGTGAGTTCGGTTCAAGCAACAAAGCTTAATTTTCCATGCCTAAAGCACGATAGACACTCGTCTATCGTGCTTTTTTTCATCTAAATCAGCAGATTGTTTTGGAAAACGTTAGGACTTCTCGGCGAAAAAATTTATAATAGAAGAGTAAGCGATTTCAAGGGATATTTTAAGGAATGAAAGGGGAAAGAGAGAGATGAGATTTTTTATCGACACAGCAAACGTAGAGGATATTAAAAAAGCACATAAAATGGGGATTTTGGACGGGGTCACCACAAACCCGTCACTCGTCGCGAAAGAAGGCGTCGATTTCCATACACGACTGCGCGAAATTTGTGAAATCGTCGGAGACGTCTCCGTCAGTGCCGAAGTCATTGCGCTTGATGCAGAAGGAATGATTCGGGAAGGGAAGGAACTTGCTCAGATTGCACCGAACATTACGGTAAAGGTTCCGATGACACCGGCAGGACTGGAAGCCGTCGCAGCTCTTTCAAAAGAAAACATCACGACGAACGTCACATTGATCTTCAACCCGAACCAGGCCTTACTCGCGGCACGTGCCGGTGCGACATATGTATCACCGTTCCTCGGTCGTCTGGATGATATCGGTCAAGATGGAATGGGACTGGTCGAGACGATTGCTCAAATCTTCGTCATTCATGATATTCCGACACAAATCATCGCGGCTTCTGTCCGTAATCCGGTGCACGTCACGAATGCGGCACTCGCTGGAGCTGACATCGCGACGATTCCGCTCAATGTCATTGAGTCACTGACGCAACACCCGTTAACGACACAGGGAATCGAACGTTTCCTTGCTGACTGGGAAAAAGCGCAGCAATAACAGATTGTAGAGAAAGGTTGATGGAATGTGGACATTTTGCATATCGTAGGACAACAACGTCTTGAAGGAACCGTCATGATCAGTGGATCGAAACAGAGTGCGATTCCGTGTCTCGCGGCAGCATTACTGACCGATCAACAGGTCATTCTTGAGGGGGTACCGGACATTGGCGACGTTGCGACGATGATCCAGATCATTGAGATCCTTGGAGCCGTCGTAACACGTCAAGGCGATATGGTGACGATTGACCCGAGTCATGTCGAACCGATGCCGCTCACAGGGACAGATACACGAAAATTACGTGGATCGATTTATCTGATGAGTGTCCTCGCGGCGCGATTCAAACAGGGGGTCGTCGGTCTGCCCGGTGGTTATGCCATCGGTCCTCGGCCGATTGATTTACACATCAAGGCACTGGAACGACTTGGTGTCGCGATGCGAAATGAACAAGGGGTTTACTACATGCATGTCGAAGAGTTGAAGGGAAACCGGATTTATTTGGACCTTCCTTCATTCGGTGCGACAATCAGTGCTTTACTGGTAGCAGTCATGGCGGAAGGAACGACGGTCATTGAAAATGCAGCGTGTGATCCGGAAGTCATCGACGTCAGTACGATGTTGACGAATATGGGTGCGAGTGTCAAAGGTGCAGGGACCGATGAGATTCGAATCAAAGGCGTCAAGACGCTTCAAGGATGCCGCCATACCTTGATTCCGGACCGGATGGAAGCAGGTACGTTCCTGGCAATGGGAGCAGTCCTCGGCCGTGTGACGGTGGATAATGTCATTCCGTTACATCTTGAAAGCATCATTCAAAAGCTGGAACGGTTCGGGGCCAACATCGAGTTGGCGGATGATTCGGTCACAGCATCCATCGATATGGCGAAACCGATCGATATTCGTGTTTTTCACTACGGCGGCTTTCCGAGCGATCTTCAACCGATCATCTCGGCTGTCCTGTTGAAACCGAAAGGCGCGAGTGTCGTCGTCGATAAGCTGTATCCTCAACGTTTCCGGCATGTCCAGGAGATGCGGCGGTTGAATGCACGAATTACACACGAAGACGCTTCGATCATCATCCGTGGTGGTGAAGCGTTACGTGGTACGGAAATTGAAGCTCATGATCCGCGCGGTGCAGCGGCCCTCGTGTTAAGTGGAATGCTTGCTTCCGGTGAAACGTCATTACACCATGCAGAAGTACTTGATCAAAGCTATGAACAGTTCGTCGAGAAGTTAAAAGGACTCGGAGCTCTTGTTTGGCGCGAAACGGTTTAAGGTTTTCAGTTAGGGAGAGGGGATTATACACATGGAGAGAAGTTTATCAATGGAACTCGTACGCGTAACGGAGGCAGCAGCACTGGCTTCGGCACGCTGGATGGGGAAGGGCTTGAAAAACGAGGCAGATGACGCAGCAACAAGCGCCATGCGTGATGTATTTGATACGATCCCGATGAAAGGAACGGTCGTCATCGGCGAAGGGGAAATGGATGAGGCACCGATGCTTTATATCGGTGAGAAACTCGGAAATGGATACGGACCACGTCTTGACGTCGCCGTCGATCCGCTCGAAGGCACGAACATCGTCGCTAAAGGAACATGGGGCGCACTCGCAGTTCTTGCGGTCGCCGATGCGGGAGACTTATTACATGCACCGGATATGTACATGGATAAGATTGCTGTCGGACCGGAAGCAGCAGGACACGTCAGCCTGGATGCGACGATTGAAGAAAACATCGCGGCCGTCGCAAAAGCGAAAAATAAAGAAATCGAAGACGTCGTCGTCTCGATTCTTGACCGGGAACGTCATGAAGAAATCATTCAACGGATTCGGGCAACAGGGGCACGGATTCGTCTGATTGGGGACGGAGATGTCGCAGCAGCCATCAATACGGCTTTCCCGCACACAGGGATTGATATTCTGCTCGGTTCAGGCGGGGCGCCGGAAGGTGTTCTGGCAGCCGTTGCATTAAAATGTCTCGGCGGAGAACTTCAAGGCCGGCTCTTACCTGCAGATGAAGCGGAAGTCGCACGATGCAAGAAGATGGGGATTGAAGATCCGTCGAAAATCCTCATGATGGATGACCTTGTCACGGGAGATGACTGCATCTTCGCAGCAACCGGTGTCACGGACAGCGAGTTGATGAAAGGTGTTCAGTTCACGGCACAAGGCGGTCAAACGCACTCGGTCGTCATGCGTGCGAAGTCGGGAACAGTTCGTTTCGTTGAAGGAATTCACTCGTTCAAGAAAAAACCGAAGCTCGTTATTAAGTAATTGGGATGACAGGCTTATCCAAAAGAATCTACGTTTTCTTCACCCGCTTTCCTCGGGCGAGACACAAGCCGCGCCTACTTTGTCCAAATGGACAAGTAGTAGGGTCTTGTTTGTCTCTGACAGCGCGGAACACCGCGCTTTTTCCCGTCGGAGTCGAGTGAAGAACGTAATTCTTTTCGAAAAGGGAATGCAGTTTGATGCTGTATACGAGTCATGATTCAAAAAATGAATGGAGGGAGGTAGATTTTCGGTATTTAATCCGGAAATCTGCTTCTTTTTTCTTTTTGTACAAGAAATAAGAGCATTTGTATGAGGTATCTCAATTACTCACCAAACTGTCGTAAATGAGCATAGAAACAGCCGATGGTCCCATGAAAAGGGATCATCGGCTATTTGATTCCTGTAGAACGGAGACATACATTCTCGACTCCTACGAGAAAAGGAAGCGCGATTAGTGCTTCCGTCAGGGATAGGGAAGACCCGGCAGATTGCATATTAATTCGAGCTGCCGCGGCTTGTCTCCCGCCCGTGGAAAGCGAGGATGTAGGAAACGTTCGTCATGAGAATTGATTTTGGAGTGACTGATGAGTCAGGCTCTGATATCAAATTTATAAAAGTCCAATCGCATGGAAATTATAAAACTGTATTAAAGACTGTGTGTCGGAGCTTGCAATTGGTGTGTCATCTGGACGAGTTTACGACGTGTGAAAAAGCGTGTCATAAAGACATACACTGCATTACTGCGACCGGGGATGACAAGCGTTTTTCCTTTCATGTACCCGGTGAAGGAAAGCTTTGCAACTGTATTGGCATTCATGATACCCGGTCGTTTAAACAATCCGGATGTCGCAAGATCGGCTGTTTTAGCGAAATCTGTATACGTGGCGCCCGGACAAACAGCTGTCACTTGAATATTGTAACAGGCAAGCTCATCAGCTAAAGCTTCTGAAAAATTGAGGACGTACGCTTTTGTTGCATAGTAGACGCTCATGAAAGGACCGCCGTGGAAAGAAGAGGTCGAAGCAATCTGAATGATCCGTCCTCCTTATGTAATAGGGTAGAAAAAAAGCGATCGAGCCGATGCTCAACCGCTTGGTTTGTTCAATTATAGGTATGAACCCGCGCCGACAAGGCGTGAACCCCAGTAACCTGATTTGAAGCTTGAGTACTTAACGCCACCTGTTTCTGAGTTCACCATGCTTGTTTTGCTTGTTGCCATACCGACGTGTTGAATGCCGCTACCGTGTGAGAAGAAAACAAGATCTCCAGGTTGAACGTTTGAGACACTTACTTTTCTAGAAGAAGAATATTGTGAAGAAGACGTACGTGGCAATGTTTTGCCCGCTGCTTTTTTGTAGACGTAGCTTGTGAAACCAGAGCAGTCAAATCCACGAGTTGTCGTTCCGCCCCATACATAAGGAGTTCCTTTATGTTTAGCTGCTTCGCTTAGAAGGCGTGTACGTGTTGAAGATGAAGTTGTTGATTTTTTAGCCGTTGAAGTAGAAGACTTGTATGTTTTCGTATACTGTGTAGAAACATAACGTGTTTTTCCACCGTATGAAATTTTAGTCCAGCTGCCTGATTTACCTTTGTATGTAAATGTTTGGCCTGCGTTTACTTTACCAACGATGCTTGCTTTTGTAGAAGGACCCGTCCGAACACGTAATCCGCTGTCTGTGATTTTAACTTTCGTTACTGTAGAAGCTGCCTCAACCTTATCTGTTCCCACTGATGCAAATCCTGAAACCACTAATGCTGCCGTTGCGACCGATGCTAGAAAACGTTTCATATGTGAAATCCTCCATGTCATTTTAAAGTAGTTTTGAAAACCGAGTTATATGATGTATCTCATTAAGTGTTTGTTTAAGCAGTTTGCCTTACAACTGTGTAAGTTTTTCTCTGCACGATTATCTTAGCATGCGGAGACATGAAAACGTTTTTTCAGTTCCGCTACAAAACATGACGTTTTTGTAACATAACTGCAATAATATACTCGAATATTACAAAGAAGAAATTCCCATTTCTTAAATCACGACGAAATGGATGAAATGTGATACCTTTAATTCACGAAGAATATACAACATGATCATCGCACCATGATGATTACATCCTTTGCTCCTGAATTTATACGAAGAATAGGTGAATGCATATGCCAACTGAAAAAACTGACAAACCAGAACGTTCCTATACACTCGCTCAACTCAGCAACCTGACATTAAAAGATTTATATGAGATTGCAAAAACAAAAAACGTACCACAGTACCGAGAGGCGCGTAAGCGTGAATTGATGTTCAAGATTCTTAAAGCGCAAGCAGAGTCCACCGGTCTTTATTTCCTCGAAGGGGTACTCGAAGTTATCCCCGGAAACCCACAAATGCAAAATGATGGCGGCTTCGGCTTCCTTCGTCCTATCAACTATTCGCAATCCTCTGAAGATATCTACATCGCCGCCTCACAAATCCGCCGCTTTAATCTCCGTAACGGAGACGTCGTGACTGGAAAAGTCCGGCCGCCAAAAGAAAATGAACGGTTCCAAGGTCTTTTAAGTGTGGAAGCCGTCAATGGAGAAGCACCGGATACGGCGCGCAATCGTCTGTTCTTCCCGGCATTGACACCGATCTATCCAGATCGTCTGATGCGTCTTGAGACAGAACCGCGTCATTTGTCGGTCCGGGTGATGGATATGATTGCCCCGGTTGGATTTGGCCAACGCGGTTTGATTGTCGCGCCGCCAAAAGCAGGTAAGACTTCTCTATTAAAAGAAATCGCCAATTCGATCCAGGTGAATCATCCGGATGTTGAATTGATTATTCTGTTGATTGACGAACGGCCGGAAGAAGTGACGGACATCGAACGTTCTGTCCCCGGAGCGGATGTCGTCAGTTCAACGTTTGACGAAACACCGGACAACCACGTCCGGATTTCGGAACTTGTCCTTGAGCGGGCGATGCGTCTCGTCGAACATAAAAAAGATGTCGTTATTTTAATGGACTCGATTACACGGTTGACGCGGGCTTATAACTTAACTGTTCCGCAAAGCGGTCGGACATTGTCCGGAGGGATTGACCCGGCAGCCTTCCACAAACCGAAACGCTTTTTCGGTGCCGCCCGGAATATCGAACACGGTGGCAGTCTGACGATTCTTGCGACGGCACTCGTCGAAACCGGTTCACGGATGGATGATGTCATCTATGAAGAGTTTAAAGGAACCGGCAATATGGAACTGCATCTGGACCGGAAATTATCCGAGCGCCGGATCTTCCCGGCCATCGATATCCGGAAATCCGGAACACGGAAAGAAGAGTTGCTGTTACCGCAAGATCAGCTCGATGCCTTGTGGACGATCCGCCGGACGATGAACGAGTCCAATGAGTTCGTCGACAGCTTCTTACGCAAGATTCGGGACACGAAAAATAACGAAGAATTTTTTGTCGAACTGGAGAAAGAAAAGAAGAAACCCGTACGGCGCGCACCTGTTAAACCACGTGTGACGAAAACCGACACAACGACTTGAAAATAGGTATTGCGGGACATGAAAAAATCGTTTAGTATAGGAAGGTAACTTACTCTGGCTCAGCAAATGAACCAGGGCGGAAGGAGAGAAAACAACCATGAAACAAGGAATTCACCCAAACTACAACAAAGTTGTATTTATGGACTCAACTACTGAGTACAAATTCTTGACTGGTTCTACACGTTCTTCGAACGAGACAATCACTTGGGAAGATGGAAACGAGTACCCACTCATCCGTGTGGATGTGTCTTCGGACTCGCACCCATTCTACACTGGTCGTCAAAAGTTCAACGCTGCAGACGGTCGTGTCGATCGCTTCAACAAAAAATACGGCCGCAAGTAATTGCGACTTCAGTATTAAAAAACAGCCTGTCTCCATTACTGGAGCAGGCTGTTTTTGTATAGACAGAACTTGGCACGGTACGCCAAATACGTTTTTAAAACGAAGGATAGACCGATTCCACCGGCAGCACCAATCAGATACGGAAGTGTATCCGGATTGTTCGCAAAATGTTCGAGTAAAAGACTGAAGGAAAAATGACGACCTAGGAAATAACCTGCTCCTAAAAAGACACTGATCCAAATTAAAGCACCGGTATAGGCATAAGTAACGAAGATCCGGAACGGCATTTTCGAGACGCCGGCAAAAAAAGCGGACAGTTGCCGGAGACCGGGTATGTAATAACCGATGATTAAAACCGTTTTTCCGTAACGTAAAAATCCGGCTTCTGCTTTGAAAATATGTTTTTCAGAAATACGTAACTTCGGAGCCATTCGATGGAGCAACGGCATTCCAAGTTTCAGACCGAGCACATAGCTGATTGTCATTCCGATACAACTGCCGGCATAGGCAGCAAAAATTGTCCCGACGAGCGGCAAATCACCATGATGCATCCAGAATCCTGACATGACGAGTAACGTCTCGTCTGGAACCGGAAGACCGACGATTCCACCGGCCAGAAGAATTGCGAGTCCGAACGCTCCATATTGATGGAGGACTTCATGTAATATGTGATGAATCGGAGTCACCTTCCTTCAAAGAAACTTCTCTTTCAGTGTACAGGAAATACATACCAGTTGAAATGAGAAGATGAAGAAAGTGGCGAATTTGGCAAGGGTTTTTGATTTTTAGAAGTCAATCCTTTTTCTCAATTTAGATTCGGGCTATACTCGTTAAAGTGACTAATTTAGAGGACGGTGTTTACGATGATGCATGTGATCAATCAATATGGTTGGATTGAAGTGATTTGCGGAAGTATGTTTTCCGGTAAGTCAGAAGAACTGATCCGTCGTGTCAGACGGGCACAGTATGGAAAGTTACCGGTTCAAGTGTTCAAGCCGGCAATCGATGACCGGTATCATGAAGAGCATGTCGTGTCGCATATCGGCAACTCGGTCATTGCGATTCCGATGGCGACGAGCCGTGATGTCTATGCAGCAGTGGCGGAAGAGACGCAAATCGTCGCGATTGACGAAGTTCAATTTTTTGACGATGAGATTGTCGCAGTCATCGAAGCACTGGCTCAAGATGGCAAACGCGTTATTTGTGCGGGACTCGATCAGGATTTTCGGGCCGAGCCATTCGGCAAGATGCCTGAATTACTGGCACGTGCGGAATTCGTGACGAAATTACAGGCGATTTGTCTGTCATGCGGAGATCCGGCGTCACGGACACAACGATTGATTGACGGGAAGCCGGCAAACTACAATGATCCAATCATTCTCGTCGGGGCGTCTGAATCCTATGAACCGCGTTGCCGTCATTGTCATCAAGTTCCGGGCAAACCGCAACCGTTACAGGAATGGAAAAAACAACAGCAAAATTGAGAATAGACGATTTGAAAAAGTGAACGATTCTTTGGCCTCACGGCCGGGAATCGTTCGCTTTTTTTTATCAACCGGTTCGTGTCAACCGGCTGAACTGTTCGATGAATTGTAAGGTCTCACGGACAATCGTCTTTTGATCATGGTCAAGCGTCGCGACATGGTACGAGTCGAGCAGACAATAACTGCGTTTATCTGTTGACCCAATCGTCCGGTACAAATAATCGGAACAGGCCGGCGGGACGACGTGATCCTCAGAAGAATATAAAATAAGTGTCGGAATTTGAATCGTCGCTAAGTGTAGTCGCGTGTCATCAATGAGTCGTAACAGTTCTGAAGCACAAACGGCGGGGACAAGATCATAGATGATTTCAAAAGCGGGCTGCTTGATATCAGGGGTGCTTTCCGGCAGATAGACAGGACAATCAGTGAAGGATAAGGCTTCGTAAGCAGGGACGGACAAGGCGGCATTGATCGTGATGATTCCTGCAATCGGGAGACCTTCAGCGGCAAGTGACAGGGCAAGTGTCGCCCCCATCGATTGTCCGACGATGAAGATCGATTCGCACCGTCTGGCTAACTGTTCGAAGCCGTCACGCAAGCTCTGTTTCCAGTCATCTGCCGTCGTCGCTTCGAATTCCAGGACATCGGTCCCATGACCGTGCAGGCGAGGCGCATAGACGGAGAAACCTTGTTCTGCGAACTGTTCTCCTACAGCCCGAACGCTTTGCGGCGTTGCGTTAAAACCATGACAGAGCAAAATGCCGACGGATCCGCGTCCTAAGGAAAAGGCTTCCGCACCCGGTATAACAGGATAAACCATACTCATCATCTCGTCCTCCATTTCAAAAATAAAAACCCGTTTGGCTTTGGACGCAAACGAGTTTCTCGTGTGTATCATCCAAAGCAACCGCTTTGCTGGTCGGAGCACCTTGCATAACAGCAGGTTGCCGTGGAGTCCTAGAGCCAGGTCTCTCGTCCACTCTTGATATATCGTATAGGAATTGTCGGATTAATCATTGAGAAGATGATAGCATTGGCGGAAATGAATTGTCAAACCCTCTTGAACAGGCGTCAAAATTCAGACAACGATCCAGTTTGTCCCGGGACAACAATCGATATGGGTCATATGGTTTATTTTTGAAAATATGGTTGACCTTTAAAAGATCTTTCTGTAGTGTAAAAATTAGTTTTACGACATAAGTTCAACCGGCAACAACACACATACGAATTTCATACCGCAACACTTATCCAGAGAGGTGGAGGGACTGGCCCTACGAAACCTCGGCAACAGACTCATTATGAGCACTGTGCCAATTCCATCAGACAATTGTCTGAGAGATGAGTCGAGTGGATTCTGCCATTGTGCGGATCCAGGTCTCTTCTTGTTTCTTAAGAAGAGACCTTTTTTGTATTTTAAAGGGGGAACAAGTGGTGATTACATTCAAAAATGTAAAAAAAATCTATGAAACAAAGGAACAATCGATTGCTGCGCTGAACGGGGTCGATCTTGAAATCCGAAAGGGAGAAATCTTCGGTGTCATCGGTTTCAGTGGAGCCGGTAAAAGTTCCTTATTACGATGCGTCAACCTGCTTGAACGGCCGACATCGGGCAGTGTGACGGTCGATTGCCAAGATTTGACGACGCTCTCGGCGAAACAGTTACGGGAAGCCAAACAACACATCGGGATGATTTTTCAGCACTTCAATCTGCTGGATTCGAATACGGTTTTTGCGAACGTCGCAAAACCCCTTGTCTTAAAAGGTGTCAAAAAAGACGAGGTCCATCGGCGGGTCAATGAACTGCTGGATTTCGTCGACTTGGCGGATAAGGCCGATCATTATCCGGACCAGTTATCGGGCGGACAGAAACAACGGGTCGGGATTGCCCGGGCACTTGCCACCCAGCCGTCCGTCCTGTTGTGTGACGAAGCGACCTCGGCGCTTGATCCGCAGACGACACAACACATATTACGCCTGCTGAAACAAATCAATCAGGAATACGGCATCACGATCTTACTGATTACCCATGAGATGGGTGTCATCCGTGAGATTTGTGACCGGGTTGCCGTCATCGAAGCCGGCAAGTTGATTGAATCAGGTACCGTATTCGACGTCTTTTCGAACCCCCAGACGGCGACGGCAAAAAACTTTGTCCGTTCCGTCATGCAGGATGAGATTCCGGCGTCGGTTCAAAAAGTCATCGATCAACGGGATGCCGGGCACCATATCTACAAAATCAACTTCCTCGGGGCAGGGACCGGACAACCGCTTTTATCGCAAGTCGCGAAACGGTTTGATGTCGACCTCAACATCCTGCACGGCAGCATCGCGGAACTGCAAAACATTCCGTTTGGCAGTCTGCTTGTTGAACTGATCGGTGATGCGGCGGAAATCAAACGGGCACTGCATTACATCGATCAATCGGATGTCGTCGTCGAGGAGGTGCTCGCAGATGCTGGTTAACTATACGGATATTTGGACCGCTTTTTTGCAAACGATGACGATGGTCGGACTGTCGTTACTCTTTTCAACATTGATTGGTTTACCGCTCGGCATCCTGCTTGTCGTGACACGAAAAGGAGCATTGCTCGAACAAATCCCCTTCTTCAATCTCTTAAGCAGTATCGTCAACATCTTCCGGTCCATTCCGTTCATTATTTTGCTCGTCGCGATCATTCCGCTGACCCGCTTGATTGTCGGATCGTCGATCGGGACGCAGGCAGCGATTGTTCCGCTCGTCTTTTATGCGGCACCGTACATCGCCCGCCTGATTGAAAGTTCATTGCTCGAAGTCGACACCGGTGTCTTGGAGGCGGCAGAAGCGATGGGGGCGACACCGCTGCAGACGATTTTCCGTTTCCTCTTGCCGGAAGCCCTCAGCTCGCTTGTCCTGAACCTGACGATTGCGACAATCGGCTTGATCGGGGCATCGGCAATGGCCGGGGCAATCGGCGGCGGGGGACTGGGTGACTTGGCGATCACGTACGGCTACCAACGGTTTGATACGACCGTCATGATCATCACGGTCGGGATTCTCGTCATTTTGGTTCAAGGGTTACAGACAACAGGCAACCTGTTGGCACGAAAAATTCGGAGACACTAAAAAAACATAGAACAGATAAGGGAGAGATGGATGATGAAAAAAGGATTAGCGATTGGTGCAGCATTGACGACGGTATTGTTTGCGGGATGTGCCGCTTCCGGAGAAGAAGATCAAAAGACGGTGAAACTTGGCGTCAGCGGTTCTGACACCCAAGTTTGGGAATACGTCGCGAAAAAAGCGAAGAAAGAAGGCATCACGATTGAGCTCGTTAAGTTCTCCGACTATGTTCAACCGAATCTCGCACTCGCGGAAGGAGAGATTGATGCGAACTCCTTCCAGACCGTCTCTTACTTTAACGCCTTCAAAAAAGAACATAAGTTAAAACTGTCGCCGATTGCGACTACGGTCATCGCGCCGATGGGAATTTATTCGGATAAGATCAAGGACGTCAAAGACATTCCGGTCGGTGGAAAGATTGCCGTCCCGAATGAAGCGACGAACATGGGGCGGGCATTGCTCCTGTTGCAGGAAGCAGGCCTGATCAAGCTGCCGGACGACTTTGACGGCAACGGATCCGTCGATAAGATCGTCGAGAATCCGAAAAAACTGAAGATTGTCCCGGTCGTCGCCGGACAGACACCACGCGTCCTACCGGATGTCTCCGCCTCGATCATCAATAACGGAATCGCTGTCGATGCCGGCTTTAATCCGATCAAAGATTCGATTCTCCATGAAAACGAGACGGCGAAACCGTACATCAACATCATCGCGACCCGGACAGAAGACAAAGACAAAAAGACGTTGAAAAAAATCGCTTCCCTTTACCAGCAGGACGATGTCGCTGCCTTCATCAAAAAAGAGTACAAAGGCAGCACGATTCCAACGTTCGTCCCTCTCAGCGATATCGGAGAATAACCAAAAACCAAAAGGAGCGTGACCCAAATGACAATTCAGACGAGACGGCAAAACCTGACACAAACGATTGAACAGGATATTGAGCAAAAACGGGAGTCGTATCTTGAGACGAGCCATCGGATTCATGCGACACCGGAAATCGGCAATGAAGAATATTTTGCGTCGCGTCATCATGCGGAACGCCTGACAGCCGAAGGGTTTACAGTCGAACTTGGTGTGGCCGGACACGAGACAGCGTTTCTCGCCCGGAAGGTCTCGGATAAACCGGGAGCAACGATCGCTTTTCTAGCTGAATATGATGCCTTGCCGGGAATCGGTCACGCATGCGGACACAACATCATCGGCACGACAAGTGTCGCAGCAGCGATTGCCGTCAGTCAAGTTCTGGATGAAGTCGGCGGCAGTGTCGTCGTCCTCGGGACACCGGCGGAAGAAGGCGGACCAAACGGGAGTGCGAAAGGGAGTTTCGTCAAACACAATCTGCTGACGGGCATCGATGCGGCCTTAATGGTCCATCCGTCCGGACAGACCCGGATTACCGGTTCTTCGCTCGCCGTTGATCCGCTCGATTTTGCCTTTACCGGTAAACCGGCCCATGCGGCAGCTTCGCCGGAAGAAGGGATCAATGCCCTGGATGCCGTCATTCAGTTGTTTAACGGAATCAATGCGTTACGGCAACAGTTGCCGAGTGACATCCGGATTCACGGAATCATTACCGATGGTGGAGATGCGCCGAACATCATTCCGGAGTATGCCAAAGCCCGCTTCTTCATCCGGGCGACGACACGCGAACGGCTGAATGCGGTGACGGCAAAAGTCAAAGCCGTTGCCGAAGGGGCAGCCCTTGCGACCGGAGCGACGCTTGAGATCATCGCCTTCCAAAACGAAGTCGATAACCTGTTGTTCAACCGGACGTTTGACGAGATTTTCCGGGAAGAAGCGACGGCGCTTGGGGAAGACGTCAAGACCGATGAACGGCAGGGTCTCGGTTCGACCGACGCCGGCAACATCAGCCAGGTCCTGCCGACGATCCATCCGTACATCAAGATTGGAGCAGACGACTTAGTTGCCCATACGGAAAGTTTCCAGGAGGCGGCGAAATCGGAACAAGGCGACGAAGCCTTGATCACGGGAGCGAAAATCCTGGCCCGGACGGCGTTCCGTCTGCTGACGGATGACTCGTTACTCGGGGCGGTCAAACAGGAGTTCCACGACCGGAAAAACGGTTACTTGATGTAACAGCGAAAGACAGAAGTATGTGTTGGTCCGACCGGATGTCATCAAGACGACCGGGCGGGCCAAACCATACTTTTTTTGTTGAACCGGAAAAAAGAAAACAAATTCTCTTTTGTATTTTAAAATAACCTGTGCTAGTCTTGACCTGTACAACTGAATAACCAGTTCTTCGGGGTAGGGTGAAAATCCCAACCGGCGGTAATGCGATGATTTTCGAATCGACGAGCCCGCGACCCACAATGTACGCATTGTGGCTGACTTGGTGTGATTCCAGGGCCGACGGTAAAGTCCGGATGGGAGAAGAACGAAAAAATGTGCTTGAAACCATTTTCTGAAAAAATATGTTCGGGAAAAGGTCTATTTCTGTATGCTTTTGAACAGAAAACAAGACGTTTCTTTCGTGATCCTTCAATCATGACGCCCTGCAAATGCAGCGGCGTCTTTTCTTTTGAAAGGAGCGGAAATATGAATAATCGAATGCACCAGGCGATGCAGTTGGCACGGATGCTGGACGGACAAACGAGTCCAAATCCGAGTGTCGGTTGTGTCATTACGAAACATGGAAAAGTGATCGGCTTCGGTGCCCACCGGTTTGCGGGTGGTCCGCATGCGGAAGTCGAAGCATTAAACATGGCAGGAGAAGCGGCGCGTGGTGCGGATCTCTATGTCACACTCGAACCGTGTAACCATCATGGAAAGACACCGCCCTGTACGGAGGCGATTTTAGCCGCCGGCATCAAGCGGGTGTTCGTCGCAACGGAAGATCGGCATGCAATCGTCGCCGGACAAGGTATTACGCGTCTGCGTGAAGCCGGACTGACGGTCGAAACCGGATTA
Source organism: Exiguobacterium sp. GL_137 (assembly GCF_057834585.1). Taxonomy (NCBI): domain Bacteria; kingdom Bacillati; phylum Bacillota; class Bacilli; order Caryophanales; genus Exiguobacterium; species Exiguobacterium sp. GL_137. The sequence goes on along the minus strand of NZ_CM174406.1, from coordinate 2,698,071 downwards.
CTCGAAGACGAAGCGGTTCGATTTTATACACCGTTTTGGCAAAGTCTCGAGCGGAAACGACCGGTCGTCACCGTCAAAGTCGCCCAAAGTTTAAACGGTGTCGTCACGACAGGTGAGCAACGCCTGATTACATCAGATGCAGCCCGGGCGGCAGGACGTGAGCTGCGGGCAACACATGACGCCATCTTAGTCGGGAGTGAGACGATTTTAATCGATGATCCCGCATTGACGTTACGCACGGAAGCCGGACCTGAACCGATTCGGGTCGTCGTCGACCGTCGTGGACGTTTGACGGAAAGCGCCCAAGTCTTTCGGGACGGTTTGAATCCGACATACTGGCTGACGGAACAACCGCGTGTCTCAATTCAATCGAACGTCACGGTTCTCGTCGGCACGTATACGACACCGAATCAGATTTTAGACATATTGTACGACCAGGGGATCCGCAGTTTGTTGATTGAAGGCGGACCAACGATTCAGTCGTCATTTTTAGAAGCAGACCTTGTCGATCGTCTTGAAATCTATCAAGCCCCGTCCGTCTTACAAGGGACGACCGGATTGACAAGCACAATCGAGATTGAAGACCGGTTCGATTTAACCGACGTCGCGCAAATCGGACAGGATGTCCATCTGCGTTATACGCGGAAAGGAGACGGCTTATGTTCACGGGATTGATTGAAGAAGTCGGGACGATTAAACGAAAAGTTCCGCGCCCGAACGGTTTAGCGCTCGAAATCGAGGCGCGGCATGTTCTTGAAGAAACGAAGATCGGCGACAGCATCGCCGTCGACGGGATTTGTTTAACGGTCACGGCGATGACGGCGACCGGGTTCACGGCGGACGCCGTTCACGAAACGATTCGGGCAACGTCCCTTCAGACGTTGCGGGTCGGCACACCGGTTCAGCTCGAACGGGCGATGCCGGCGAACGGACGGTTTGGCGGTCATTTCGTCAGCGGACACATTGACGGAACAGCCCGGTTCTTAAGCCGTCGACCGGACGGTGAAGCGATGGAATACCGGTTCGAGACCGGGGAGTGGAGTAAATACTGTATTCCGAAAGGCTCGATTGCGATCAACGGAACGAGCTTGACGGTCCAACACGTGGAACCGAACAGTTTAATCATCTCATTGATTCCGCACTCCCGACAGTTGACGACGTTCGACCGGTTGCAAAGCGGGGCACTCGTCAATATCGAGTGTGATTTGATGGCAAAACATTTGTATCACTTTACACAGCAGGAACAAAAAACGGATTGGTCGGCATTTTTAGGAGGCGGAGCAGGATGAACGGATTTGATCTCGTAGAAGAAGCGATTGAAGAATTAAAACACGGACGTCCGATCATCGTCTGTGATGATGAAAACCGGGAAAATGAGGGGGACCTGATTCTCCTCGCGGAACATGCGACACCCGAACAAATCAACTTCATGATCACGTACGGGAAAGGACTCGTCTGTGTTCCGGTCAGCCCGCAACTTGCAGAACGCCTTGAGCTGAATCCGATGACAGATCACAATACCGATCCGCACGGGACGGCGTTTACGATCAGCATCGATCATGAAGAAGCGAAGACCGGCATCAGTGCCGCGGAACGTGCGTTGACGATTCAACGGATGCTGACGGATGAGGCGAAACAATTTAAGCGTCCCGGTCATATTTTCCCCTTGATTGCGAAAGAGGGCGGTGTCCGGGAACGGCGTGGACATACGGAGGCCGGTGTGGATTTGGCACGGCTTGCCGGAAGTGCTGAAGCAGCTGTCATTTGTGAAATCATCTTAGAGGACGGGACGATGGCGCGCGTGGATGATTTGCTGACCTATAAAGAAGTCCACGGGCTGAAGATGATTACAATCGATGCCCTCGTCACGTATCTCGAACGCCCCGTCCGGCGCGAAGCGGACGTCCTGCTTCCGGCCGCGCACGGCGCGTTTCGGATACTCGGCTATACGACGCCTGATCAAAAAGAACACGTGACCGTCCTGTCGGGAGAGCCGGAAGACGGAATGCTCGTCCGGCTGCATTCGGAATGTCTGACGGGAGACGTCTTCGGATCAAAACGCTGTGATTGCGGTCCGCAACTTGACGCAGCACTGGCACGCATCGGACATGAAGGCGGAGCGGTACTCTACCTGCGCCAGGAAGGGCGCGGTATCGGCTTGATGGCGAAACTGAAAGCCTATGAGTTGCAGGAGCAGGGACTCGATACGGTCGAAGCGAATCACGCGCTCGGGTATGCGACTGATTTACGGGATTACAAAGTCGCAGCCGCGATGTTACACGATTTAGGTGTCACGAAAATTCGGCTGATGACGAATAATCCGGAAAAACAACAGGCACTCGAACAAAACGGTATTACGGTGCTCGAGCGGATTCCGCTTGAGATTGACCCGGTACCGGAAAACAAGCAGTATCTGCAAACCAAACAAACGAAACTCGGGCATCTGCTCGATATCCAAGGAGGACAATAACATGGTATTCGAAGGATTTTTAACAGGTGAAGGACTACGCGTCGCAATCGTCGCAGCACGATTCAATGAATTGATCACATCGAAACTGGTCGGTGGAGCAAACGATGCATTCCGTCGTCACGGAGTCGCTGCGGATGCTGTCGATACAGCATGGGTTCCGGGAGCGTTCGAGATTCCGCTCGTCGCGGAAAAGCTTGCGAAAAGCGGAAAGTATGACGCTGTCATCACACTCGGTGCCGTCATTCGCGGTGCGACATCACACTACGATTATGTCTGCAACGAAGTCGCGAAAGGTGTCGCCGGCGCGTCACGTGAAACAGGGGTGCCGATTATCTTCGGTGTCCTGACGACTGACTCAATTGAACAGGCCGTCGAACGGGCGGGAACGAAAGCGGGGAACAAAGGATACGAAGCAGCGGTCTCAGCAATCGAGATGGCGAACCTGTTACGGACTATTTAATGAAATAACTGAGTCTTGAGACCTGTTTCCGAATGGAACAGGTCTCTTTTTTTATTCTGGCAGGACTTTACGAACTCCATCCCTAATGATAAGGGAAAGACTCTTTACAGAAGGGTGGAAAGGAAGATGGTGCGTTCAAAAAAAGCTTATTATCTGCCTATTGTCGTCTGCTTTATTACAATTTACTATCTTTGGCTGATTATTTTTGCAAACCAGCCAGAGTTGTCAGCTTGGGGCAGTAACTTGTTTTCCATACTCGGTTGCGCGTTTGCGACATGTTTGTTGGTTCAGGCGCAACGAGAACCGGACCAACAAGAAGGACATTTTTTTCTCTACCTTGCATACGGAACAGGAAGTTATCTGATTGCCGAATTGATGTGGGGGACGTATGAGAATATTCTTCAAGTCGAAGTTCCCTTTCCCGGTATCTCGGATCTTTTTTACGTGTTGCAATCTGTCTTCTTTTTAGTGGCCTTTCTACACGCAATCCAACGCCATGTCACAAAAGCTCGTTTAGTCAGCTTTATATTTGATATCGCCATCGTTATGACGGTCGCTGTTACCTACAGTTGGTTTTTCTTAATCCGTCCGCTGTTTGACGAACCGTTCACCTCGAAAGCGGAATTCGTCCTGGCCTTTGCTTACCCGATGTGCGATATCGTTCTGTTATTTTGTATGATCAGTATCTATTATTTATTTGAGAAACACGAGTGGCAAAAACGACGACGTATGTTTCAGTGTTTGTTCATCGGATTGTTGTTACAGGTCGGCGCAGATACATCGTTTGTCTATGTGACGACCGTCAGCGGTGAGGATGTCATCCGGTTGATTGATCCATTGTTTGTCATTGGTTTACTGACGATTAGTATATCTGGTCATTTGGATAATCCCGTACAAAAAAGGCAACAGAAAGAAACAACGCGACGAAGACGTGCACCGATCGGGAAAATGTTTTTACCATATCTGTTAGTCATATTTTTATTTTCAACGATGACCTTTTATGCACGCCAAAATGAAGCAATGAATGGCTTAATGATAGGTTGCGCTATCACGATTCTCCTGATTTTAGTCCGCCAGATTCTAATGATTTTGAGTCACCAAGAATTAATTGAAGAAATTCATCATAAAGCGGACGAGTTAGAAGTGAGTGAGGAACGGTATAAGTCTTTGTTTACTTACCATCCGGATGCCATCTATTCACTTGACTTGAAGGGACGTATTGAAAGCGCGAATCCTTCGTTCGAAAAATTGACGGAGCAGGATGCGGAGGAATTGATTGGCAAAACGTATCGGCAGTTCACGACATGGCAACAGACATCGACAGACAAGGCGACAGCACAGCAATTTGAAACTGTTTTCCAAAAATCTGGCGGTCCAGATGTTTTGCTGAATGTAACCAACATTCCGATTCGCGTCCGGGATCGATTCGTCGGGATGTACGGGATTGGGCAGGATATCACGACCATCCGGGAAAATGAATTAAAAATCCGCCGGCTTGCTTATTACGATCATTTGACCGGGGTCATCAATCGGACCTACTTTGAAGAAGTGTTGCACCATTTAGTCGAAGAAGAGCGGAAGGAAGAAACCATCATTCTCTGTTTTATTGATCTCGACGACTTTAAACTCGTCAATGATTCGTTCGGTCACCATGTCGGCGATCAGTTGTTGATTCAAGTGGCAGAGCGCCTGCAAGAAGCCGTCAATCCGGACGATATCGTCGCCCGTCAAGGCGGAGATGAGTTTACCGTCATCTTGCGGGATGTTACGTCGGATGAGCAGGGCAGAAGCCGAACGGCCCGTCTGCTCGATGACTTAAAACGAACGTATGCGATTGAAGGAATCGAATTGATTTCCAATCCGAGTATCGGAGCCGTCATATGTCAGCGTACAGCGGGAAAACACGTCGTGACGTTGCTGAAGCAGGCCGATCTTGCGATGTATCAGGCGAAATCGGGTGGCGGTAAATCCATCATCTTCTTTGAAGATATTGCCGAAAAAGCGTCCTACCGCTTGCGACTCGAATCGGAGCTGCCGATTGCCATCGAAACCAATCAATTGATTTTACATTATCAGCCGCAAGTCGATACGGTCACGTATAAGATGGTCGGTGTCGAAGGACTGATCCGTTGGAATCATCCGGAACTCGGAATGATTGCACCAAACGATTTCATTCCGATGGTGGAAGAAGTCGGCATGATTATCCGGCTTGGTGAATGGGTGTTACGCGAAGGGTTTTTACAGGCAAAACGGTGGGAAGATGAAGGAGTCACATTGAAGGTTGGACTGAATGTCTCGATGCAACAGTTTCATCATCCGACGTTCGTCCTGACTTTGATTCGTTTAGTAGAGGAAACAAGTGTTGATCCGACGCGTATCGATCTTGAAATCACGGAAGTCTCAGCTGTCGAAGATATCGAAGAAACCGTCGTGACGATGAATCGCTTAAAAGAACTCGGCTTTACGATTTCGATTGATGACTTCGGAACCGGCTACTCTTCCTTATCCCGTTTAGCGGACTTCCCGATTGATACATTGAAGATTCCCCGCGAGTTCGTCGAAAAAATCCAACCGACGACGACCGGCTACTCGATGATTTCATCCATCATCCATTTAGCGAAGTCACTCGATCTTGAGGTCATCGCGGAAGGTGTCGAGACGCTCGAGCAGGTCAACGTTCTAAATTGGTTGGAATGCTCGCGGATGCAAGGTTATTACTTTGGTCGCCCGATGCCCGCAGAACAAATTCCGGCTCTTTACTAAAAAAGAAGACGATCCTTTCCAGCAAAACAGGAAGGGATCGTCTTTTGGTCTTTTAGCATTATAAGCGCAAAGAAAGGGACGAACCTTTTCCAAGCACATCACGTTTCGCACTGAGGACATCACTCGTCAACAACTCGACTGATGTGAGCGGTTGTTCGATAATGAAACCGAAGTTTCCGCTTCGTGTCTCGCCGGGGGCATATGTCGCAGCGAGCGACTCGAGGTAGACATCGTCTTGCAGTGTCTTCTCGGTTTTTGCATCGAGCCTGAAGTGAGCGACGGGGTTAAACGTGACCGGCTCATCGCCTCTGTTCGTAATCGTCACACGTGTCTTGACGAGGTCAAACGATTCCTCATGCGTAAACCCGTGGAAGAAATCAATCATCCCGTAACTCGGCCGGGCATGGAACACTTTCACTTCTTCGACTTTCATCGTGATCGGTCCGATCGTTCGTGTCACGTCGGGACGGACAAACTGTTTTAACGTCAATTCGCCTTTGTCGTCGGTAACCGATGCGTCGACTTTTGTCAGTTTCCGGTCATCTGGTAATTGCGGGTTCGGGACATATGCGGCAGACTTTTCGATCGATACCGGTGTCTCCTGTTTCGGGGCCGACTTTTCTGATGAGTTCTCTTGGACGGTGTCTGGCGTAGTGCCGCAACCCGAAAGAATCGTCCCGAGCATCAAGGCAGCAAGTATCTGTTTCATGGAAAGTCTCCTTATTTCTTCGACTTCAGTAAATCGAAGATGATTTTGGCATGATTCGTATTATCGACTTGTCCGGCAAACCGTTCCTTCGCTGGACCAAACGCATAGACGGGAACGTCTTCACCCGTATGTCCGCCTGTCGTCCAGCCGGTGTGCGACCGTTCATTGAAGATGGCTTCGATCGCATTGTCGACATCAAGCAGTTTCTTCGATTCCGCAGCACGTGTAACGGACTCGATTTCATCTTCCGTCAGGGTGAGTTTCTTCTGGTCGATATATGTCGTCAACGTTTTTTTGACATCGGCACCTTCGATGATTTTTGCTGCCATGAAGTCTGGTGTCTTTTTCGCCGCCTTGATCGGCTCGGCGAACCAGTTATAGATACCATCCGCTCCAATCGAGTAACCGCCGGTCGAATGGTCGGCTGTCGCCACGACAAGCGTGTGCTTGTCTTTTTTGGCAAAGGCGATTGCCGCTTTGAAGGCACGTTCGAAGTCTTCCATCTCGCTCATGACACCGACGATGTCATTGTCATGACCGGCCCAGTCGATTTGACTTCCTTCAACCATCAGGAAGAAGCCTTTTTTGTTTGAATCAAGTCGTTTGATGGCGGAATTCGTCATCTGTTCGAGTGACGGAACGGATGATTCCCGGTCGATGCGTTTCGGCAGACCACCGTCCGCAAACAGACCGAGGACCTGTTTGTTTTTATCCGCCTGCATTTGATCCAGATTCGTGACGTAGCTGTAACCGTCTTTCTTAAACGCTTTCGTCAAATCGGTATCCGGACGGACGAAGTTTGATTTCCCGCCTCCGAGCAGGACGTCGATCTTATGTTTGCCGTTGACCCGCTCCTTGAAGTAGTCGTCCGCAATCGCATTCATGTTTTTCCGGTTCTCATCGTGCGCGCCGAATGAAGCCGGTGTCGCGTGTGTAATTTCGGATGTCGCAACAAGTCCCGTCGATTTTCCGCGTTCTTTCGCTGCTTCAAGGACCGTCTTGACCTCTGATTTATCATTGTCGACGGCAATCGCGGCATTATATGTTTTGACACCGGACGACATCGCCGTCGCGGCGGATGCGGAATCCGTGATGTTTTGCTCCGGGTCTTCCGGATAGGTCATCTGTTGTCCGACGAGATATTGATCAAATGCCGTTTTTTCCGCGACCGGCGTCGAAGGATCATTTTTTAAGTACCGGTGGGCTGACGTATACGAGACACCCATCCCGTCCCCGATCAGGAAGATGACATTCCGGATTTCCGGTGATTTTGCATGTTTCGTCTTAGCCTCAGCGTCGTTCATCGAGACCATCGTACTTAAGGAAAGGGTCGACAAGGCAAGAATGGGAATGATTCGTTTTAACTTCATGGATTGTTCCTCCTTCAGGAAAATAAATAAATAGTTTAGTATCGGATCAGATCTACAGGACTAACTTTAGCGGTAGAGTGTAAAACGAACATTTGAGGGATGTAAAGTTTTGTTAAGAATCAAACAGAAAACTTTACGTCGGACAGGAAGGTCGATGAGTAAAAAACAGTCAGAACGGTAATAAGATAAGAAATGGTTTTGAAACATTTTTCAGTGACAGCTCGTAAAGAAAGATAATCAATTTCAAGGAGGAATGACGATGAAGAAGACAAGGTGGATGACGGTCGGTCTCCTTACGGCAACGATTGGACTGGCAGGGTGTAATAACGAGACCATAGAAGATGGTCAAGGGGAGAACGGTTCCAAACAGCTTTCGAATACGGAGTTGCTGAAAAAAGCGTCAAGCGCACAAGAAAACATCAAGTCGTTTCATATGGACAGTGACATGATGTCGGAAGTTGGCGGTATGCCGATCAGTCAAAAGATTTCGGCAGACATCATCCAAAAGCCGATGACGATGTATCAAAAAATGACAATGAAAAATGCAGAAGACGGGACCGATGTCGAAACGGAACTGTATCTCGTGGATGATAAAATGTATATGTCGCAATCCGGACAATGGTTGGTACAAGATACATCGGAACTAGGGGATATGTTAGAAAACATGGAGTCGTCGGCATCGACAGAACAAAGTCTGAAGTTACTCAAAAAATATAAAGACAATTGGACGATGAAAAAAGAAGGTGATGTCTATCAAATCGATGTCGATTTGAAAGGCGATCAACTGAAAGCCTTCATGAAGGATTCTCTTGAACAATCCGGACAGCTTGCCCAAATGAAAGAGGTCATGGATCAAGTGGATTATAAAAAGATGGAGTACTCGATGACGTATGATGCAAAAACCTACTATCCAAAGACGCTTGATATGGAAATGGCGTTTGAGATTGAAGAAGGAACGGAATTTACGATGAAAAACGAATCCGTATTCTCGAAATTCAATGAGATTAAATCGATTGAGTTGCCGGCGGAAGCAAAAGACGCACAGGAGTTGCCGAGCAGCAAGCAATAAGAAGAAACTGATTGACCTGAAAAGGGACTGACTCAAAATTCAGTCTCTCCAAAGATAAGGGTGGCAGATTATAATTCTGCCACCCTTATCCCGTTTAAACAGGAATCACTCGTTTCACGCTGGCAGAGACAAACAAGACCCGGTTTCCTGCCTGGATCAGGAAGGGAAACTGGCTTGTGTCTCGCCTGAGGAAAGGGCGTGAAAGGACGAGAGATTCCTTTTTGAGTCAGCCCCTTTTAGTGAGCAGTAAAAAGAATACAACAATATAAGCTAGGCAATCGTCTGCACAGAAAATTAACCATTGACAATAATCTGTAAATTCTGAAAAGATAGAAAAGTACATATCGAATTGAAGGAGGGGAAACAGAATGGGGACAGCGTTCAGTGAGTGGATTGGTACGGTATCGGATTTTGTCTGGGGACCGCCGTTGCTTATCTTTTTGGTCGGTACAGGGATTTACTTGACGATACGACTTGGATTCATTCAAATTACCAAGCTTCCGTATGCCTTAAAACTGGCATTCACGAAACATCAGGACGACACGTCGGAAGGGGATATCAGTCATTTTCAGGCATTGATGACAGCTCTTGCGGCAACGGTCGGTACAGGGAATATCGTTGGGGTTGCAACAGCCGTCGTCCTCGGGGGACCGGGCGCGATCGTCTGGATGTGGTTATCCGGATTATTCGGGATGGCGACAAAGTATGCCGAGGCGATTCTCGCCGTCAAGTACCGTGTTGTCGATGAGAAAGGACAGATGGCCGGGGGGCCGATGTACTATCTCGAACGGGGATTAAGACAGAAATGGCTCGGCGTGTTATTTGCCGCGTTTGCTTCGCTTGCCGCCTTCGGGATCGGTAACGGTGTTCAGACGAACTCTGTTGCACTGGCGATGAAATCGACGTTCGACGTGCCGTTGTATGTAACGGGGATTGTCCTGATGGTGGCGACGGGGGTCGTCATTATTGGTGGAGTTAAGTCGATTGGGAAAGTCGTCAGTTATTTTGTCCCGTTCATGATTTTCTTCTATGTCGGAAGCGGTCTCTTGATCATGGTCATGAACTTTGATTTGATTCCGGGTGCGCTCGCGACCATCTTCAGCAGTACATTCTCGAACGAAGCCATCACCGGCGGAGCAATCGGTGCCGCGATTCGTTACGGGGTCGCCCGCGGGGTCTTCTCGAATGAAGCAGGTCTCGGTTCTGCACCGATTGCCGCCGCCGCTGCAAAAACGGATTTCCCGGGGCGTCAGGCACTCGTCTCGATGACGCAGGTCTTTCTCGATACGCTTGTCGTCTGTTCGATAACCGGCTTGACACTCGTCATGGGTGGTCAGCTCGATAAAAAGCTGGAAGGGGTCGAATTGACGACAGCCAGCTTTGAAGTGTTCCTTGGACCGGCCGGGAAGTACATCGTGACGATTGGTCTTGTCATGTTTGCCTTCTCGACAGTCCTCGGATGGTCCTATTACGGGGAAAAATCAATCTATTATCTGTTTGGTCAAAAATCGATTTTACCGTACCGGATTCTGTTTGTACTCGTCGCGGGACTTGGTGCGATGACGACGAACTTGAACATGGTCTGGGCGATTTCCGACGTCTTCAACGGACTGATGGCCATCCCGAACTTGATTGGTTTGATTGGTTTGTCCGGTGTCGTCATTGCGGAAACACGACTGTTCCGGGAACAGTTGAAACGGGAGGAGGCCGAACGACGAATTTCATAGAATCTCTGACATTGCACAAATCCCGCATTCTCATATGGAGAGTGCGGGATTTGTTTGATTAAGCCGTTTGATACAGCATGAGGGATTCGTACGGGCGTAATGTGACTTGCCCTGACGTCTCTAACACATCCGGATAGTTCTGAATCAGGATCTGATGATCAAGCCACTCGTCCGGTAACGTGAACGAAGTTGTCGTACCGTAAAAGTTTGACAAGACGAGCAGCCGTTCCTCGTCAGTGATTCGTTCGTACGCCCAGAGCGCAAGATCATCAGGTGTCAGAAGCCGGTAAATGCCGTTCGTCAAAACATCATACTGTTTGCGCAGGTGAATCAGCTTCTTGTAATGATAGAAGACCGAGTCCGGATCGGCGAGAGCAGCTTCAACATTGATCGAGGTATGATTTTCAGGAACCGGAATCCATGGTGTCGCGGTCGAGAAACCGGCGTGCGGTGACGCATCCCATTGCATCGGTGTCCGGGCATTGTCCCGGGATTTTTGACGGATTGCGGCCAAAATATCAGTTTCCGTTTCACCGAGCGTTGTTTTTTCAGTATAGGCGTTCAGCGTCTCGACATCCCGGTAATCCGCCAAGTCGGTAAAGTCGGGGTTTGGTGTGCCAATTTCTTCGCCCTGATAGATGTACGGTGTTCCTTGTAAGCCGTGTAACGTCGTTGCAAGCATCTTCGCACTTTCGATCCGGTAAACCGTGTCGTCACCAAACCGGCTGACGACGCGGGGCTGATCATGGTTACACCAGAAAATCGCATTCCAGGCATTTCCCTGCATCCCGACCTGCCAGTCGGAGAGAATCCGTTTCAGCTCCAGGAAATCAAACGGGGCTGCCGTCCATTTCTCTCCATTCGGGTAATCAACTTTTAAGTGGTGGAAGTTGAAGGTCATCTTCAGCTCCTGCTCATTTGTATTCGAGTAACGAAGGCAATGATCGAGTGTCGTTGACGACATCTCACCGACGGTCATCAAGTCATGACCGGCAAAGACACGCTGGTTCATCTCCTGCAGGTAGTCATGCACGCGCGGACCGTCCGTATAGTATTTCCGGCCGTCACCGGTCGGGTCATCTGCAAAACTGTCATCTTTTGAAATCAGATTGATGACGTCGAGCCGGAAGCCGCGGACGCCTTTATCGCGCCAAAAGCCCATCATCTGATAGACGGCTTCCCGGAGCGCCGGGTTTTCCCAGTTGAGATCGGCTTGCGTCTCGTCGAACAGATGCAGGTAATACTTACCGGCGACGTCGTCGAACGACCAGGCCGGTCCACCGAATTTTGACACCCAATCCGTTGGTTCGTCCCGCCAAATGAAGTAATCGTGGTAGGGGCTGTCGGGATTTCGTCCTTGCTGGAACCACATATGATCGGTCGAACAATGATTGACGACGATATCCATCATGACGGATAACTGGCGTTTGTTTGCTTCCGCAATCAATTGATCGAAGTCTGCCATCGTACCGTAAGACGGGTCAATCGCGTAATAGTCACTGACATCATAGCCGTTGTCGCGTTGCGGGGACGCATAGACCGGCGTCAGCCACAGGTAATCGACGCCGAGCTCCGTCAGATAATCGAGTTTCGCTGTCACACCACTCAGGGTACCGGTCGCTTTGCCTTCCGGACTGTAAAAACTTTTCGGATAGATTTGGTAGACGGCGGATTTACGCCAGTCGGTTGTCGTAAGAGTCATATCAGGTCACACCTTTCTAAAACTTATGCTGCCTCTTTAAGTGCCGCTTTGCGGGCACGTTTCGTCGAGACGTAATGGAACAGGAACGTACAGACGATCGGAACGATGATCGCGATGACCATCCCGATGATGAAGGACAGAATCGATCCGGGAACGATCGAGATGAAGGCCGGAAGACCGCCGACACCGATTGCCGGTGCGAGTACTCCGCTGACAGCGATGAAGGAAGATGCAATCGCGGATCCGACCAGTGCCGCATAAAACGGATACTTGAACCGGAGATTGACCCCGAACATGGCGGGTTCGGTGATTCCGAAGTAAGCCGAGATGGCGGAAGTCGATGCCATGTTTTTATCATTGACGTTTTTCGCGAGGAACAGCATCGCAAGTGTCGCCGATCCTTGAGCGATGTTCGAGATGGCAATCATCGGCCAGATGAACGTCGTCCCGCTTTGACCGATCAGTTGCAGATCGACGGCGATGAACATGTGGTGCATTCCCGTGATGACGAGCGGGGCATAAAGGGCACCAAACAGCAACGCACCAAGGAGTGGAACGGCTTCAAACGTATTGACGACGCCGATTGTAATCCAGTCTCCGATTTGACGTGTAACCGGTCCGATGACGGCAAGGGCCAGGAAGCCGGTTAATGTGATGGTCGTGATCGGGACGACGAGCAGCTGAATCGCATTCGGAACACGGTTTTTGAGCCAACGTTCGATTGTACTTAAGACGTAAGCGGCAGCGAGGACCGGTAAAATCTGTCCTTGATAACCGACTTTTTCGATTTCAAATAAGCCGAGGATATTGAATGTCGGAATATCCCCTTTTAGTGCACTTTGACCGTAATTCCAAGCGTTCAGGAGATCCGGGTGCACGAGCATCAGTCCCATGACAATCCCGAGGATTTCACTGCCGCCAAAGCGTTTCGTGGCGGACCAGCCGACCAGTGCCGGCAGGAAGACGAACGCCGTGTTCGCCATCATGTTGATTAAATCCCATAAACCCTGCAGGTTCGGATACCGTTCGATCATCGTCTTGCCGCCAAACTCAATGCCGAAAAGATTGTTAATTCCCATTAACAGTCCGGCGACGATGATGGCCGGGATGATCGGCATGAAGACATCGGAAAAGACTTTGATCAGTTTTTGGAACGGATTCATTTTCGAGGCACCGGACGATTTGACGTCAGCGATTGTCGTCGCCTGTAAACCGGTTAATTGAATGAACTCGGCGTAGACACGGTCAACGTCGCCGGCACCGATGACAATCTGATAGACACCCGCATTCAGGAAAGCGCCTTTGACGAGCGGGACTTCAAGTAACGCTTCTTGTTCGACCAAACTTTGATCTTTTAATGTCAAGCGGAGGCGGGTGACACAGTGGGCTGCCTGCTCGACGTTATCTTTGCCACCGATTCGTTCGATGATTTGTTCTGCAATTTGCCGATAGTTGGGTTTCATCTCACATTCTCCTTTGGGATTGAACTGAAGACTCATTTTGAAATGAAAACGTTTTCTTATATGCGCACATTCATCTTAACTTATCTATATAAGTTAAGTCAACAACTTATATAGATAAGTTTGAAACCGCCTTGATCAATAAAAAAGGGGCTGACTCAAAAGTCAGTCCCTACAAAGAAAAGGATGGCAGATTCTAATTCTGCCGCCCTTTTCTCGTTTAAACAGGAATCACTGTTTCACGCAACTCCTACAGGAAAGAGCGTGAAAAGACGAGAGATTCCTTTTTGAGTCAGTCTTGTTTTTCAGGAAGATTGCAGCGCTTCGAAGACGAGATGGGACTGCTTCACATCCAAGTACTGGCATTCATATTCGATCTGACCGTTATCCAGTTCGATCGCCTGAAGCGGTCGGACCGGAATCGGCTGTTGTTTCAAAATCAAAACGAGTTCAATCCCTTCATGAACAGGCAGATGTAGCGGGGAATAGAAGGAGACACTATGCATGGTCCCTTTGGAGACCACGATATTTGTTCGACCGACGTGGATATCCTGTCCGTTCAGCCGTTGAATCGTAATGGAAGCATCGACCGTCCGGGTGCTGATTGGGGCAGTCATCGCTTCCGTCGCTGCAATCTGCCGTTCGCGCATGGCGCGTTCGAAATGGACTTTAGGTAACGGTTTACTGAACAAGTATCCTTGGATGGTCGTACATTCGAGTCCTCGTAAGAAGTGGAGTTGTCCCATCGTCTCGACACCTTCTGCGACGACATCCATGCCGAATTCCTTTGCCATGAAGAGGACGCTCCGGACGACGGATTGTGTTTTTTTGTCCTGGACCAGCGTCGTCGCGAACTGCCGGTCAATCTTAATCGTATCAATCGGATACTGTTGCAGATAAGAGATTGATGAATAGCCTTTTCCGAAATCATCCAAGGCAATCTTGATGCCCATTTGACTGAGCATCTGAAGTGACTGCTGAATTTTACTGTTATCAAACAAGACATCGGTCTCGAGAATTTCGATTTCAAGCATGCTTGGGGAAACACCGAAGCGCTGGAGTGTTTCCTGGCAGGTCTCGGCAAAGTTCCCGTGGATCAAGCGTTTTGGAGAAACGTTGATTGAAATCGGAACGATCGGTAAATCGGCAAGAATCCATTGATTGATATTCCGGCATGTTTCTTCGAGCACCCAGTCAGCAATCAGGATATGCATCTCGCTTTCCTCGGATAACGGAATGAAATCGTTTGGCGGAATCCGGCCCCAGTCCGGATGTTGCCAGCGGATTAACGCTTCAGCTCCGACAATCGTTCCGGACCACGCGTTAACTTTTGGCTGATACTCAAGGAACAGTTCGTTCCGGCGGATAGCCGTTCGGATACTTTTTTGAAGTTGATGGCGCCGGTAAGTCTCGATATTGAACGTCGAGGAATAGACACTGTATTCATTCACACGGGCCCGACCGAGGGCGATGCTCGCTGTTTTGACAAGGTCTTCCGCCGAATCCGCATCTTCCGGAAAACGGCTCACGCCGATACCGATTGACGGGTACCATTCGTAGGAATCGACGACGATTTTTTGTTTGGACAGTTCAATCAATTGTTCACAGATCTTGTTGATTGAACATTCTTCGACGACGTTCGGGAACAGGACGATGTATTCATCTCCGTAGAGGTGACCAAAGTAAGAAGCAGTCGGCAGGTGGTGTAACAATTGTGTTGCTGTTTTTGACAACCACTTATCACCAATCGGATAACCGAAATCATGATTGATGTCCTGTAAGGCATTGTAGCTGACGGTCAAGACGCTGAACGTGGGATAAGTAGCAATCCATTGGTTCATTTGTTCAAGAACGAGTGTCCGGTTCGGCAGTCCCGTCACCCGGTCATGCATCGCCAGTTGAAAAATTTTCTCTTCCTGTTGTTTTAACTGTGTGATGTCCTGAATGACACTTTGGAAAGCGGAGACGACACCGTCTGCGCCACGGATCGGTGTCCGGTTTTCTAAAATCCAATGAATCCTATCGTCGTGACGGATACGATAGGAGACTTCGGACTCATGATTGGCAAGAATCCGGTGATAACTCGCTTCGACTTTTGATCGATCTTCAGGAAGAATCAAATCCTCGATCCAAAGCCCGTCGACCTGTTGGTGCCGGTGCAGCAATCCTTCAAAGATATTTTCAAATCCCCGTGTGTGAAAATCAATCTTTTTTTGATCAATATCGTACCGGTAAATCGCACTCGTCGACACTTGTTGGAACGTTAAAAACTTTTCTTTTTCATCATGAAGTTGTTTATCCAATGATTTGTGTTCCGAAAGATTATAGAGAACACAAGTGAGCTCTGCCTGTTGTTGCCGGTCATCTTGCCGGAACGCACATCGGCAGAAGATATCCTGATAACCATGCTGTGGATGAAGGACACGTGTTTCGATGTCGAGTGAAGGCAAACAGCGGTTTGTTTTCAACAGATCGAGATATTCACGAAACTCCTGTTGGTCAGCAGGATGAATCCGTTGGAAAAACTCTTGTTTAGACAAATGTTTGAGCTGTTCGGGCCGGACTCCGAATAATTCCGCGAACGAGTCGGAGGAGCGCAACAAGTTACCGTGCTCATTGAATGCGGCCAGTGCGATTCCCGGAAGTGTTTCGACCAATTGCTGATCAAACTGAATCGAGTCCATCTGTTGTTTCATCAGTCGGTTTGTCGTTAAATCGCGAGCAATTCCATAAGCCCCGACAATCAGACCATTGGAGAAGATCGGAATATTGACGATCATCATTTCGAGATAATGACCTTTCGAATGCCGGATGTGTGCCGTATACGTTTCGCTTTGTCCCTGCATGACCTGTTGAAAATGGAACACTGTGCTGTCTTGATCGTCTGGATGAACAAAATGTTTGAAGTGGTTCATTAAAGCGTCTCTCGTATAGCCCAGTAATAGGGATGTTTTATCGTTTAGACGCGTGACACGTCCTAAAATGTCGAGTGTATAAATCGCATCCGGATGGTTTTCCATGAAGTGTTCGTCAATGGTGGATACGTCCTGACCACGTTTTAGTAGGGTCTGTAGTCCTTTCTTAAATGACAATGGCAAAACCTCCAGTTAAAAAATATAAAAAGAAACCTAAAATTTGGTTCACATTTTTATAATATAACATTCAAATGGAGGAATGAACGTTTCGTTCAAAAAAACAAAAAAAGGACTCTGAGTTTAGAGTCCTTAGCGGCGGGCAATATCCGTAAACTGAAACTTATCGAGCCGGTGACGCGACTGTGTCCGTTCAAAATGCTGACCCTCGTAATAATACGTATCATTCGTAATGACGATGACGTGGGTGGTGCCCTCAAGATCCAGATACTGCTGATCTTCCACCGTCGCGGGTTGAGCCTCGATTTTTCGTTTGGCATAACTGATCTGCCGCCCGAGTGTCTGTTCGATATACGCATAAATCGACGCACCGGCAATTTCTTTCGTCAAACCGGGGACAAGGGACGTCACGAACAGGTTGATATCAAAGATGACCCGCTCCCCGTCAATCGACCGGACCCGTTTGACCTGCGTGAGCGACGTACCGGGTGTGACATGGAACAACTGGGCCAGTTCCTCGGTCGCTTCGAGCAGCTCACAGGAAATGACATCGGTCTTGACGTCATGTTCGCCGATTTGCCGGTTTGCTTCAGAAAAGCTGACGATGCCGTTGAACTGAAAGGCAATCGCATCCTGACTGAGTACGAAGACTCCTTTTCCCTGGTGTTTACGGACGAAGCCCTTGTCCTGCAAGGCCTCGATTGCTTTGCGGACCGTGCCGCGGCTGGCACCGAATTCCTGCATCAATTCCGTTTCCGAAGGAAGTTTGGTTTCGGCCGGTAACGTTCCGCCCTGAATCTGGTCGACCAATTGCTGATAAATCTGAAGATATTTTGGCATCATCGATTCCGTCCTTTATTCAAAGTGTTGGGGATAGTGTAGCACGGAATCAACGTTTCCACCCAATCATCCGGCGGTACGAACTAAAAGCAGGCCAGGCGAGAATCGCGACGGCAAGCCAGTAGAGAAATTGATTTTCAGACGAGATCACACCGATGACAGCAGCCAGTAAAATGGTCGTATAGACGGAGAAAACGATGATCAACAGCGGATGGATCTTCGGGAAAACCGTGAAACGGCCAAGGCGTTCGTTTTCGCTTCTGACATAAAGCAGACTGCCGCAACTGATTAAGAGTACCAGCAAGACCAGGTTGAATACGAGGGCGCTGATCAACTGTTCGTCTTCGAACAACAAGGTGAACGGTGAAGCCGTCGTCGTCAGGAAATCGAACAACGAAGCCTCCTCATCGGCGAGACCAAATCCGAGTGTCGTGATGGCGGCGATCGCAAAAAAGGTCAGGTAGTTTAAAAACAGGAAGAACAATCCGAGTAATAATTGGCCGATGACGTCGCCGGCAATCGTTCCCGCGAGTAAAAAGATACTGAAGACGACGAGATCGAATAGAAAATACGAGACAAAATCGAGCGTCAGGTCAGACAGGCTGACGTAGTCAAACGGATGAATGCCGCCGATTCCTTGTAAAATCAGCCAGCTGACGAAGAAACCGATGATCGGCAAAATCAGCAGGATGGCGACACCAAGACTCCATTTGATCCAGTAGAGCGTTTTTTTATTGACCGGCAAAGCGTGAAGCATTAAGCTCCGGCCGCTTCCACGCTCTTTTCCGAGGATTAAAATCGCGAAGACCGCCATCAGAATCGCGCCGAATCCGGCAAAACTCGGACTGACGAGGACGGATTGGATGATTTCGTTTTCTGCTCCACCGTATGTACCGAAGTTATCGATGACCGTGTAACTGCCGAAGCCGTAACTGAAGACAGCGAGCAGGAAAAGAGAAGCGAGTGGCCAGATGCCCTGCTTGATATGATAACGGATCAGTTGTTTATACATGTTGATCGCCTCCGAACGTTCCTAAAAAGTAATCTTCGAGTTGGACAGGTAACACATCTCTCAGTAACGGATTTGTCTTGTCGACGTAAGCGGCACCGGCTTCCGAGCGGACGATCAGCGTGACGACCCGGCCGGTTTGTGACAGGACGTGAACATCGTTATGGTGGAAATCCGGGACCGTCTCATAGGCGAGTTGCCATTTCTGCATGCTGGATTTCGCATCTTCGAGTGTTTGCGGTTCTTTGACGAGGTGTTGTTCGATCGTCATGATCCGGTCGGCCAGTGAATCGAGTTCCTCTAACTGATGGGACGCGATCAGGACGGCGGTTTGACGTTCGGCAAGCAAGGTCACAAGCTGTTTTAAGTAATTTCGTTTATTGATCCGGTCGAGTCCGTCCGTCGGTTCATCGAGTAACAGGACCGGTGCGTTGGTTGCGAAAGCAAGCTGCAGTAAAAACAGCTGGGCCTGACCTTTTGAGAGTGAGGTGACACGGCGTCCACGATCGAGATTCAACGACCGGCAATAGTTTTCAATAAAAGTCCGTTCGAAATTCGGATAAAACGCATTGTAAAAGCCGATCAATTCCCCGAGTGTCATCTGACGGTAGACGCCGATTGAATCCGGAACTAAAAACAGATGTTGCCGGGCTGACGGAACGTGATGGATGGACTGTTGGTTCCATTCGACTTTTCCGCGGGACGGCTCAAGTGCTCCGACGAGTGTTTTCAGTAACGTCGTCTTGCCGGCACCGTTTCGTCCGATCAGTGCTGTAATCGTTCCGGCTGGCAACGTGAACGAGGCGTTTTCGTAAATCATTTTGGAATCAATCTGTTTGGTCAGGTGAGACACGGTCAACATGAGGAATCCTCCCTTGTTTGGATAAGTAGTTGATAAAGATCTGCATTGGATATCGATAATTCATCGGCTACGCTGCACAGTGTCTGCACATGTGGTTGAATCGCAGCCTGTTTGACCTGTTCGATCGGTAAATCGGAAATAAAGGAACCTTTGCCGCGCATCGTGACGATGAAGTTACGGCTTTCGAGTTCCTGATAGGCACGGGAAACGGTATTCGGATTGACGAGTAACGTGCTCGCCAGTTCACGGACCGACGGCATCTGTTCACCGGACCGGAGAAGTCCGCGGGCAACCGCACGGATGATTTGGGCGACAAGTTGCTCGTAAATCGGCAACGAACTTTTAGGGTCAACCGTAAACATTCGATTACCTCCTTAAGTGTATTAATTCAATTAGTACACTAATTATAGGAAAATCCATCCAGGACGTCAAGTGGAGTAAAAAAAGGAGTGACGGGAAACGCTGCTAATAAGGAAGAAATGTTGCTCCGGCGTAACGCGACTCTAAATATTTGCTATACTGACGACAGAAGAATCATCAGGAAGGATGACCGAGAATGTTAGAGCGATTAAGTGCGTTGGAAGACCGTTATGAAAAATTAAATGACCTGTTGGCGGACCCCGCCATCATTAAAGATACGAATCAACTGCGTGAGGTATCGAAGGAGCAGTCCCAACTGGCACCGACCGTTGAAGTGTACCGCGTCTACCGCGATAAGATGGAAGCCTACCAGGAGGCGCGTCATATGTTGACGGACCCGGAGATGCGCGATCTCGCGAAAGAGGAAGTCGCCGTGCTCGAGCCGGAAATCAAGGAACTTGAGACGAAGCTGAAAGCTCTGCTCCTGCCGAAAGATCCGAACGACGATAAAAACGTCATCGTCGAAATCCGCGGTGCGGCAGGCGGTGATGAAGCGGCGTTATTTGCCGGCGATCTCTTTAAAATGTATTCGAAGTTCGCTGAAAAACAGAGCTGGAAAATTGAGATCATCGATGCCAGCTATACGGAGCTTGGCGGCTACAAGGAAATCATCTTCATCGTCAAAGGAACGGGTGCGTATTCGAAGCTAAAGTATGAGAACGGCGCCCACCGAGTCCAGCGTGTCCCGTCAACCGAGTCGGGCGGACGGATTCATACATCGACCGCAACCGTTGCCGTCTTGCCGGAAGCGGAAGATGTCGAAGTCGAGATTCACGACAAAGATGTCCGCGTCGATACGTTCACATCGAGCGGACCGGGCGGACAGTCGGTCAACACGACCCAGTCGGCAGTCCGGGTCACGCACGTACCGACGGGAATCGTCGCCAGCTGTCAGGATGAAAAGTCACAAATTAAAAATAAAGAAAAAGCGATGAAGGTGCTGCGGGCACGTGTCTACGATAAGATTCAACGCGAGCAGCAGGCCGAGTACGATGAAAAGCGGAAATCAGCGGTCGGAACGGGTGACCGGTCAGAGCGGATCCGGACGTATAACTTTGCCCAAAACCGTGTCACTGATCACCGGATCGGTTTGACGATTCAAAAACTTGACCGGATTCTGCAAGGTGAGATGGATGAAGTCATCGATACTCTCGTCATGGAGTATCAGGCCCGGGCATCGGAGGCGGCGAACTGATGCGAATCGCAAAACGTCTGAATCAGGCACAAACGATGCTCTTGACGGCAGGACGCGAGGCCTCGAGTGCCGAATGGTTACTTATGCACGTTTTACAGGTCGACCGGACCGGATTGTTGATCCGTTTGTCGGACGAACTTGAGCCGGAACAGGACCTGTTGTTCAGTGAATATTTACTGGCCCATTTAAATGGTGTCCCGGTCCAGCATTTGATCGGATACCAACCGTTTTACGGACGCGACTTCCGCGTGTCACCCGCTGTCTTGATTCCGCGGCCGGAGACGGAAGAATTGATTGAATTCGTGACGGGACGCCTGCAAGGAGAAACATTCAAACCCGGTGAAATCGTCGATATCGGAACCGGCAGCGGAGCGATTTGTCTGACGCTTGCCCTTGAACTGAAACAACCGGTCACGACGGTCGATATTTCGGCGGAGGCGATTGCGGTTGCCAAAGAAAATCAACAGATGCTTGGCGGAGAGGTCACCTTTTTGGAAGGGGATTTGCTGGCACCGCTTGCTGACCGGTCAGTCCGGGTGTTAGTCTCGAATCCCCCTTATATTGAAGAAGATGAATTGCTCAGTGACGTCGTGTTTGACCATGAGCCCCACCTCGCGTTGTTTGGCGGGAAAGACGGACTCGTGTTCTACCGCCGCCTGATTGAAGACAGCAATCGGATCCTGCGCGATGATTTTCGTTTGATTGCGTTCGAAATCGGACACAATCAGGGCGATGAAGTGCAAATGATGTTAAAAAAACGTTATCCAACTGTAGAAACGGGTATTTTAAAAGATATAAACGGTAAAGACCGTATCGTGTATGCGGAACGAAAGGATTGTCCAGAGTGAAGACGGAAATGATTCAGCAGAAGACATTAAATGAAGCGGTACGACTATTACAAGAAGGTGAAGTCGTCGCGATTCCGACGGAGACGGTCTATGGTCTCGCAGGGGATGCGACGAGCGAAACGGCCGTTCGGCGAATTTTCGCCGCGAAGGGTCGACCTTCCGACAATCCGTTGATTGTCCATGTCGCATCCATTGAACAGGCAAAGCAGTTCGTCACTCATATTCCGGATGTCGCGACTCAATTGATGGATACGTTTTGGCCGGGTGCCTTGACGATCATTTTAGAATCAAACGGACGTGCATCCACACTCGTCACCGCAGGACTGGATACGATCGGATTACGGATGCCGGACCATCCGCTGGCGCTTGAGTTAATCGAAGCGACCGGGTTGGGTCTGGCAGCACCAAGTGCCAACCGTTCCGGAAAACCTTCACCGACGTCATCTGCGCATGTCGCACATGACCTCTCGGGCCGCATCGCCGCAATCGTCGACGGCGGGGAGACCGGAATCGGTGTCGAATCGACGGTCATCGACTGTACCGTGAATCCACCGGTGATTTTACGGCCGGGTGGTGTGACGCGGGAACAGATCGAATCGATCATCGGAGACGTGTCACTTGATCCTGCCTTATCGATGAAAGACCAGACACCGAAGGCACCAGGCATGAAGTACACGCACTATGCACCGGAAGCAACGTTATCCATTGTAGCGGGTGACCTCTCATTCCTGCAGCAACTCATCGATGAAGCACGCCAAACCGGACAAAAGACAGGCGTCATTCTCTTTGACGGAGAAGACATCGAAGCCGATGTCCGTTGTTTCCTCGGAACGACGATGGAAACAGCTGCGCAACGTCTTTACGATTGTTTACGGCGATTTGATCAGACGACAGTAGATCAGATTTTTGTACGGGATCTATCAGAAGAAGGGGTTGGGCTGGCAGTCCGAAATCGGCTCCACAAGGCAGCAGGTGGTCGGATCATTCGCCCGTAAAGAAGGAGGATACTGAGATGAGCACACGTCGTGTATTGTTTATCTGTACAGGAAACACATGCCGCAGTCCGATGGCAATGGCATTATTACGGTCAAAAGTGGCCGATCAAGAATTTGATGTCCGTTCCGCCGGTCTGCGTTCGATGCAAGGATTCGATGCTTCTGAAAACGCATTGCAGGTTTTACGTGAGCGCGGCATTGAACTTGAACACTATACGCAAGTATTTGACGACGTCCTCGGGCGTTGGTCGGATATCATCTTGACGATGACACGCAGCCATAAACAGGAAGTCGGCGAACGGTACCCGGAACTGAAAGACCGGACGTTTACGCTGTACGAGTACGTGACCGGCCTTGAACGGGATATCAATGATCCGTACGGCGGATCGATGAACGTTTACCGCCAGGTCCGAAATGAACTCGAACCCCTCGTCAACCGTCTTGTGTTAAAATTGACGCAGAACGGAAACGGAAGAAAAGCACCGGACAACCGGAAGCTTCCGAAAAAACAACCTAAACAAACGGGGGAATAGTTAACGATGAAAGTAGCAATCGGAGCAGACCATGGTGGTTTTAAGTTAAAAGCGGAACTGAATGAACTCTTACAGGAGCTCGGAATTGATTATACGGACTTCGGAACGTATTCGTCTGAATCAATCGATTATCCGGACGTCGCGATTCCGGTCGCGGAAGCGGTCGCGAACGGTGAATTCGACCGAGGGATTTTAATTTGCGGGACAGGTATCGGAATCGGTATCGCTGCGAACAAAGTCAAAGGCATCCGGGCAGCACTCGTCCATGATACGTTCAGCGCCAAAGCGACACGTCAGCATAACAACTCGAATATCTTGACGATGGGCGAACGTGTCATCGGACCAGGTCTTGCGCGTGACATCGCGAAAATCTGGCTTGAGACGGAGTTCGAAGGCGGACGTCACGAAAACCGCGTCTGCAAAATCTCAGATTATGAGGTGAAGTAAATGGATCTGGAACAAATCAAACAAGATCTCGAAGCGTCGTTGACGGAACTGAATGAACGATTCCCGTTAAAAGGGAAACTACTCGTCATCGGGTGTTCGACAAGCGAAGTCATCGGCAAACAAATCGGTAAGGCGGGTTCGCCCGAAGTCGCAGAAGCGTTGTTCGATGTCTTTGATACGTTCCGTCGTTCGCATCAAGTCGATCTGGCGTTTCAAGGCTGTGAGCACATCAACCGTGCTTTGACTTTGGAGCGGCAGATCGTCGAACGGCTCGGACTGGAAGCGGTGACGGTCGTTCCGGTTCCGGAAGCAGGCGGTTCGATGGCGAGTGTCGCCTATCAACGTTTTTCGGCACCGGTCGTCGTCGAAGCGATCCAGGCCGATGCCGGGATCGATATCGGAGACACATTCATCGGGATGCACTTGAAGCAAGTGGCGATTCCGGTCCGTCTGCCGCACCGCGAAATCGGTGAGGCACATGTGACAGCTGCCGTCACGCGACCAAAACTGATTGGTGGCGCGCGTGCTAAATACGAATGATTTGCGCAAGGGGTTGCACTCCCCTTGCTTTTTTAATGGATTTTTAGAGGGTGCCAGCAAGTGATTATTCGTGTTAAGATAGGTCTATCGAAATGAATGGGGGAATTCAGATGGAACAAACACCACTAACGTATCTGAAACAGCAAGATGAGGAACTCTTTTCGGCTATGCGCAAGGAATTAGGGCGTCAACGCGATAATATCGAGTTGATTGCGTCAGAAAACTTTGTCTCACAAGCGGTCATGGAAGCTCAAGGCAGCGTGCTGACGAACAAATACGCAGAAGGTTATCCGGGTCGTCGTTATTACGGCGGTTGTGAGTTCGTCGATTTAGCGGAAAACTTGGCACGTGATCGTGCGAAGGCCATCTTTGGAGCAGAACATGTCAATGTTCAGCCGCACTCAGGTGCACAGGCCAACATGGCGGTCTACTTCACGATTCTTGATCAGGGCGACACGGTCCTCGGGATGAACCTCTCCCATGGTGGTCACCTGACACACGGTAGTCCTGTGAATTTCTCCGGTGTTCAATACAACTTCGTTGAGTACGGCGTCGATCCAGAAACAGAGATGATCGATTACGATGTCGTCGCGAAGCTTGCGGAAGAACACAAACCAAAACTGATCGTCGCGGGAGCATCGGCTTATCCGCGCGTCATCGACTTCAAACGATTCCGTGAAATCGCGGACAGTGTCGGTGCCTACTTGATGGTCGACATGGCGCACATCGCGGGACTCGTCGCGGCAGGTCTCCATCCGAATCCGGTCGAACATGCGCATTTCGTCACGACGACGACGCACAAGACACTTCGCGGACCACGCGGCGGGATGATTCTTTGTAAGGAAGAACATGCCAAAGCCATCGATAAATCGATTTTCCCGGGAATCCAAGGCGGACCGCTCATGCACGTCATCGCAGCGAAAGCCGTTGCCTTTGCGGAAGCATTAGCACCTGACTTCAAGGAGTACATCGAGCAAGTCGTGGCCAATGCGAAAGTCCTCGGCGAAGAGTTGACGGCACGTGGACTGCGGATCGTCTCTGGCGGTACCGACAACCACCTGCTTCTCGTTGATCTCCAACCGCTAGGCATCACGGGCAAGCTTGCGGAGCATGCTTTGGACGAAGCCGGCATCACGGTCAACAAAAACACGATTCCGTTTGATCCGGCGAGCCCGTTCGTTACGAGCGGAATCCGAATCGGGACGGCAGCGATGACGTCGCGTGGATTCAAAGAAGCCGAGATGAAACAAATCGCAGAGCTGATTGAACTCGTTCTGAAAAACCCGGAAGATCAAGAAACACTGACAAGTGCCCACAAGCAAGTTCTGGCATTGACAGGTCGTTTCCCGCTTTACCCGGAACGCGGTTAAGTTTTAAGCGTACAATCACCACCTCGACCTTTTCGATTGATGAGAAGTGCGGGGTGGTTTTTTTTGATGACCTTCAGCTAATCGGAAAGGAAGTGAAGGATGATGAAGATTTTAGTCGTGGAAGATGATCTGCATATTCAGCGACTTGTCCGGGAGACACTTGAAGCGGACGGCCATCAGATTGTCGCGACGGCGGACGGGAACGAAGCAGCCCGTTGGATCGGCGAACAGCTTTTTGAAGCAGCCGTGCTTGACGTGATGGTGCCGGGACGAAGCGGTTTTGAATTGTGTACCTTGTTGCGAGAAAGTCATGAAATTCCGATTTTGATGCTGACAGCTCTCGGAGAACTGACCGATAAACGTGACGGTTTTTCATCGGGAGCGGATGATTACATCACGAAACCCTTTGATCCGGAAGAACTGGTTTTCCGTCTGCATGCCGTTGCCCGGCGGTATCAAAAAGCCGTTGTCCCCATCATACAATTTGGTGAGGTTACGATTGATAAACAGAGCCAGCAGCTGACGATCGGAACGACCCGGTTGACGATTCCCCGCCGTGAGTTCGAATTGTTGCACCAATTGGCCAACTTTCCGGGACGGGTCTTCAGCCGGGAAGAATTGATCGAACACGTCTGGGGACTCGACTTCATGGGGGACGACCGGACGGTTGACGTCCATATCAAGCGACTGCGCAAACGACTGCAGGAGACGGACGCAATCAAAATCCAGACTGTCCGCGGTCTCGGATACCGGTTGGAGGCGACGGCATGAAATCGTTGTATGTGAAAATTGTCGGGCTCGTCTGTCTGGTTCTGCTCGTCTCCGCATTGATTGCCTTATTGATCAGTAATGTCTTGTATTACACCGTGTGGCAAGCTTCTTACAGTCAGAAGGTAGAAGAGGCGGTCGAGACATCGTTCGCTTATTACGAACGACACGGGGACCGGCGTGTCGATTCGTTTTACGAGATGCTCAGTGCGACCGGCTTTCAACTTTATGTCGTGTCGGAATCCGGACAGGTCAAGCGGTACGGGAATCCGTTCCGTAATGAGACAATCGCACCTGCTGTCATTCAATCAGTGCAAGAAGGACAGGTCTATCAAGGGATGCGGGACTACCCGTTCCATTTGTTCCTGCTTGGATTGTTTGATAATGAAGTCATCAATACGTACGGAACGTCCTTAGAAACGGATACGGGGACGGATGCCGTGTTCATTCGTCCGGACTTAAGCCGGCAGATTCGTGAGCTGCATCTGTTCGTCGGTGCGTTCCTGGCGTTACTCATCCTGCTCAGCTTCCTGCTGCTCGTCTTTTCGATCCGTTACCTGGTGCGTCCGATCAAACGATTGACGACGGCGACGGAACGGATGACGACGGGGGATTACTCGATTTCGGTCGCGACGACCGGGCAAGATGAAATCGGGGAATTATCGCGACGGTTCGACGAGATGGCGCAGGCCGTTGCCAAGTCGGACGCCGAACGAAAAGCATTCATCGCCAATGTCTCACATGAATTCCAATCACCACTGACGACAATCAGAGGATACGCCGGACAACTCGACCGGTCTGCACGACCCGAAGACCGGTCGAAATTAAGGACAATCGGACAGGAAGCGACACGAATGGCCGAATTGACCCGTCAATTACTGACCTTGGCACGGCTTGACGAGGGGCGTCCGCTGAGACGCCAGCCGATTCAGCTCATCCAGTCGATTCAGGCGACACTGGAGACACTTCGTTATCAGTTGGACGAACGTGGAGTGGCCGTCGCACTCGATGCATCGGATGATCCGGTGATTCGTGCAGACGAATTGGCGCTGGAACAGATTTTTCAAAATCTGATTCGAAATGCCTTACATGTCTCGGCGGAAGGCGACTTGATTACGATTCAAGTCGACACACAAGCGGATTCCGTCATCGTTCAGATCAAAGATCAAGGACCGGGCATGACGGAGCAAGTAATCGCTCATGCCTTCGAACGATTTTATCAAGGTGATGCGTCACGCGGGACGAGCGGAACCGGTCTCGGACTGGCAATCGTCAAGGAAACGATGGATCAATTGGATGGACAGATTCGAATCGAGTCGATTCCGGATGCGGGAACGACGATTGTGCTGACTTTTGTAAGTCAGGACTGAGTCGTTCATGTTCCGTTCATCTTTCACCTCTACAATCAAACCTGTAACGTACAAACAGGAGGGATGAAAGATGAAGATGGGATGGCGTGAATTGATTCGGATGCGACAACGCTTCTTCTTGATGGCAATCGTGACGACGTTGATCGTCTTGTTGATTTTAATGATTTCCGGACTGGCCGACGGACTGGCTTATGACAATGGAGCGGTTGTCCGCAACTTGCCGATCGAGCAGGTTGCCTTGAGTAAAGATGCGGAAGGGCAGCTGACACGATCCTTTTTGGAACGGACGGATCAACCGGTGGCGACGGAAGCATTAGGTGTGCAAAACATGGTGCTTGAAAAGAAAAATGGGACAAAAGAAGATGTGACGGTGTTTGCTTCTCCGAGTAATACGCGTTACGGACCGCAGCAATCAGCGGACTTAAAGGACGGTCAAGTCCTGGTCGATCGACAGTACTCCGAACAGAGAGGCACGAAAGTCGGCGATTCGGTCACGGACTTCCGGACGAAACAGACGTTTGAAATCGTCGGTACGGTCAACGACGGACGCTACAGCCATGCACCGGTCGTCTGGATGACGATTTCGACATGGGATGCCTGGCAAAAAAAGATGGACTCGAGTTATGTCTCGGCATTCATCAGCCGGGATTCGATTAAAACAAAGCTTGCGACGTATACGAAACAGCAAATCGTCGAACAAGTGCCGGGTTACGCGGCGGAACAAAACTCGTTCCAAATGATGCGGCTCGCACTCATCATCATCGGTTCGTTGATTTTGACGGCTTTCTTTTACATCTTGACGATGCAAAAAATGAAACAACTTGGTATCTTGAAGGCAATCGGGATTCGGACGCGGACGATTGGGCAAGGACTCGTCCTACAGGTTTTCCTGCTGACGGTCATCTCGTTTTCAGTCAGTCTGCTTTTGACTTGGACGGTCGGACAATTGTTGCCGGACGATTTACCATTCCGGTTTGAATGGACGACCAGTCTGCTGTATGGTGGACTGATTATCCTGATGGCTTTGCTGGGCGGTCTGATTCCGTTGCGTGCTTTGAGAAAACTGGAACCGGCTGATGCGATTGGAGGAATGACAGGATGATTAAGCTGACAGATGTCGAACAAACATATGGTGCGATGAAGGTGTTGCAACACGTCTCGTTCGAAGCCCGGGAAGGAGAATTGATTGCGCTTGTTGGACCGAGCGGCAGCGGGAAAAGTACGTTACTCCAATTGCTGGGGCTGTTGCAGACACCATCCGCCGGTCTGATTCAATTTGATGGAAGTCCGCTTGGAGATACGTCGGATGAAGGACGGCGCCGGATGCGCCTTGAGGCAATCGGCTTTATTTTTCAGGAATCCCATCTTGTACCCTTCTTAACAGCAGCGGAACAACTGGAGCTCGTTGCGGAAGAAGCCGGACGAACGATTGATGCAGCAGCTCAGCTGGAAGTGTTCGGATTACGTGAGAGACGTCATCACTTGCCGCACGCTTTATCCGGCGGAGAACGGCAACGGGTGGCGATTGCCCGGGCGCTTGTCAATGATCCGCGTCTCGTTCTGGCGGATGAACCGACGGCGAGTCTTGATTATACGAATGCCCGACAGGTGATGGAGTTGTTGCAGCGACAGGCACATGAGCACGGCAAGACGGTCATCGTCATCACCCATGACGAACGGATGCTGACGTATTGTGACCGTGTCTTACGGATGGAAGATGGACAGATTCAAGAAATCAATTAAAACGGGATACTGCTCTGACTTTTGTTTTCGCACGAAAAATAAAAGTTGGAGCAGTATTTTTGATATACTGAACTGAACACGAATAATTTAAGGGTGGATTTAAACGATGGACTTATCTAAATTCATACGGTCGGAACTAGAGACGATTAATACGGCACACATTACGAAATGGTTGGAAGATAAAAGTTTATCAAAACGTGACTATAAACGATTGGTTGAAGATTTTAAAGCCATTGTCATCATGGAACAAGCCGGTTTTTATGAACAGGCCGATGCACGGTTCATGCAGTGGAAACCTCTTCCGTTACCGGCGGAGATTTACCGTTACCGATTGGCGATTGCGGGAAAAATCGGTGGGAAACGATTGGCCCGAAAACGTTTTTCGGCATATCCTTCTGTTGTACAAAATCATTCGCAACTGAAGTCATGGAAAAAAAATCTTCGGAGCAATCCGTTGTGGTTAGGTGGACTAGTCGTAGCCGGCCTATTAGCAGTCGGCATTACGCAAGTTGATTTTTCCGAGGAAGCTCCGTCTAAAAAAATTTCCGAACAAACGAACGTTGAACAAAAGCTTGCGTCTTTAGAAAAAGAAGTCGAACAGCTGAAACAAAAAAATGAGAAGCTGGCGGCATCTGAAGAAAAAAAGACGGAAACAAAAAAAACCAAAGCCGATCAATCGAAAGAAACGGAACAAGAGGAGCCGCAGGCGTCAACGAAGGATCCTGAGCAGGTTCTTCAGGAGGCAGTTTCTTCCGTTCAGTCCAAAGAGTATGAAACGGCGAACCAATTGTTGACCGGAAAGGTCCTGACGAATAAAGAGACAGCCGGTATGGCGCGTTTCTACAAATTGATTGCAGCCGGAAAGCTGAAGGAAACGAAACAAAGTGACTACCTGGCCTACCGGAATGATTTTCCGGAATCCGGTTACATGAGTGATGTCTTATGGATGCAGGCTGTTTACGAACAAAAAAATAAAATTGGTAATTACAAAACGACATTACAGGAGTTAGCGAAACAACCGGACAACGAATGGTCATATGCTGCGAAGGCAATCCTTCAAGGGAAGAGTACGCTGGGAGATTGATTCGAAGAAAACAGTTCCCAAGCAGTCGCTTTTTGGAGTACAATGCGAAAAGAGAATGGAGAGGAGATGCAAAACAATGAGTAAAGTACATGTATTTGATCACCCATTGATTCAGCACAAGATGACGATCATGCGTAAAGTCGAAACAGGAACGAAACAATTCCGGGAGCTTGTCGACGAAGTGGCTTCATTGATGGCATATGAACTCACGCGTGATCTTCCACTTACTGACGTTGAAATCGAGACACCGGTCACGAAAACGACGCAAAAAATGATCGAGGGTAAGAAACTGGGAATCGTTCCGATTCTTCGTGCAGGTCTTGGGATGGTGGACGGCATGCTTCGCATGATGCCGAACGTCAAAGTAGGACATATCGGTCTTTACCGTGATCCGGAAACACTTGAGCCGACGGAATACTATCTCAAATTACCGACAGACGTCGCAGAACGTGATTTCGTTGTCGTCGATCCAATGCTTGCGACCGGCGGTTCTGCTGCTGACGCAATCTCCTCTTTGAAAAAACAGGGTGCACAAAGCATTAAGCTGGCTTGCCTCTGTGCGGCACCTGAAGGCGTCAAACGCATTCAGGAAGAACATCCGGATGTCGACATTTATCTCGCGGCACTCGATGAGAAATTGAATGACCATGGTTACATCGTTCCTGGACTCGGGGATGCGGGTGACCGTCTGTTTGGTACGAAATAATCAGCAGACTGAAAGGCGCTTCCTGTGAAGGGAGCGCCTTTTTTTGTACGAGTTGCCACAGGTGTGAACTGCGCACGTGACATGGAATATGTTTTAATAGGAGCAGAAGCAAGAAGGAGGAAGTCTGTATGCCCATCAAAGTCATGCCGATTTTCGGCACGCGACCGGAAGCCATCAAAATGGCACCGCTCGTCAACGTCTTAAAGAACAATCCTGCGTTTGACGTCCATGTCACGATTACGGCCCAACACCGGGAGATGCTCGATCAAGTATTGGAGCTGTTCGAGATTACACCGGATCACGATTTGAACATCATGAAAGCGCGGCAGACCTTGGTCGATATCACGACACTCGGTCTCGAGGGACTCGATGCTGTCATGAAGGAAGTCAAACCGGATCTCGTCCTTGTCCATGGCGACACGACGACGACGTTCGTCGGCAGTCTCGCTGCCTACTACAATCAAATCGCCGTGGGACATGTCGAAGCCGGACTCCGTACATACAATAAGTACTCACCGTTCCCGGAAGAAGTGAACCGGCAACTGACCTCGACGCTGGCCGATCTGCATTTTGCACCGACCGAGCAGGCGGCAGTGAATCTGGCGTCGGAAAACAGACACGCGGGCGTTTTCGTGACCGGGAATACGGCGATCGATGCCCTGCAAACGACGGTCCAGACAGATTATATGCATCCCGTTCTAGAAAAGATCGGTTCGAAGCGACTTGTCCTGATGACGGCGCACCGGCGGGAAAATTTAGGTGCGAAGATGCACCAGATGTTCCGGGCGATCCGGCGTCTTGTCGACGACCATCCGGACATTCATGTCGTGTATCCGGTTCACTTGAATCCTGTCGTCCAGGAGGCGGCGAGTGACGTATTCGGAGGACACGACCGCATCACCTTGATTCCGCCGCTCGACGTCTTTGACTTCCATAACTTTGCGAGCCGGGCGCACCTTATCTTGACGGATTCCGGCGGCGTCCAGGAAGAAGCTCCGTCACTCGGTGTGCCGGTTCTTGTCTTACGCGATACGACCGAACGTCCGGAAGGCGTTAAAGCGGGAACGCTGAAGCTGGCCGGAACGGATGAAGAAACAATCTATCGTCTCGCGAGTGAGTTGCTCGAGGACGAAGCAGCGTATAACAAGATGGCCCAGGCTTCAAATCCTTACGGAGATGGTCATGCTTCCGAACGGATTGCAGCGGCGATTCTGGAACATTTTAATCAGGATGCGGAGTTTGAGCCGTTTAAAGTCGAAAACTGACGAAAGTTTAGACATACAGCAAAGGACCGATGTCCCCGTCACAAACGGAGGCACCGGTCCTTTTATGGAATCCAACAGATCATCTGTTCCAAAGATGGACGTACGAACGATGTGTCAACAGTCCGAGTGAACGTCCTCATTTCATGCGACTCCTGCAGGGAAAAGCGCGTTTTTTGCGCTGTCAGAGACAAACAAGACCCGGTTTCCTGACCACAGGTGCAGGAAAGCTGGCTTGTGTCTCGCCTGCGGAAAGCGAATGAGGAAGAGGGCGGAACACCTGTGACGATAGAATGACGCATTATCTTTGGGAAAGAGACGGCACTTCTTTTGGACAATAATTAATACCCCATTGTTCCCTTACGCCCAGTGCGAAGGGCGGAGCAACCGTTCCGGAAGGCGTGTCTTCGTATTGCCTTGCGCCGCATTGACCTGCGCTTGCGTCAAAAACAGCGCGTCGGTCAGATCGGCTCCTGCCAACTGACAGTCACGCAGGTCGGCACCGAGGAAGTTGACGCCACGCAACCTGCTGTTCGATAAGTTCGTCGCGAGCAAAAACTGTCCGCGGACACTTATGCCGGAAAAGTCCTGTCCTGAAAGATTTTTCCCAATCCAGTCGCGGGGAAGTGGGCGTCTGCTCGTCCCTGAAAACGGTGTTTGAACCAGTCCTTCGATTTTTGCAAGGAGCGGTAGCAATGTTGCCCGTACCTGATCGAGATCGAGTGCCGCAAGCTCGTCTGGAGAAGAACCGGTCATTGCATCCAGTTCAGCCAGCTTATTTTCTAGCAGATGATGAATCGAGCGGGTGGCTGGCCGGATGCCGTCTGTCAGGTACCACATCATTTCCTGCAGATGGACCATCTTCGGATACAGGGCGTACATGACCGGTTTTGTCGTCTCATCGTACACGCCGGAAAATGTCACTTGCGAAATCTGTTGTCCGGCACCAAAGCAGTCATAAACGGTACATCCTTTATACCCGCTCGGGCGCAAACGGTCATGAATCCCGCAACAGTAATCAGCATCTAAATTCCGGCATGGTGTCGCTTCCGGTTTGTTGTGACCAAAATCGCTTGAGGCGGAAAAAGCGAGTGCCGTACAACACAATCCGAAGCAGTCCCCGCACTGAACTCGAAAGCGTTCGGTTTCCATTCTCTTCACATCCTTTTGATTTGTTCATGTCACTTCTTTTTACCATATGTAGACAATCATTTTCAAATCACAATCAACGAGTAAACGAGCAGTGGCTCCACTCAAATGGAAGAACTAAATATATGATTTTTGTAAAAAAACAGTTGCACCATGACCTTGAAAGCAGCAAATCATCCGTGAATTTTTAAGCTGTGACAAGGCACACACGAAACGAATTGGAAATCGTCTGCGGGCTTTGTTACAAACAGATGTCAGAGGGGTTTTCGTGTTCCGAAACGGAAGCGTTTACAATTGTGAAGAAAAAATGTTTTTTCACAAAATCGACACAAATCAAATTTAGACGACTTGTTTCTCATTACGAAAGACGATATAACGTTACTGTTCAATGGTTTTGTTCACCTAGTGAACCATCTCGATAAACGTTGATAGTACTACATATTTTCTTCACATCTTCGTGAAAAGAGTGCCGGGGGAGACCTCTGTGAAAACCTTATCAATTGTTGATATACAATGGTTTCGACGGTCCATTTTAATTGTGAATTCATTTGACTATGAAATGGTTCTCATTGTATTCTTGACTAGTATGAAAATCCGCAAATTGTGGGAAAGAAAAAGAACTCACAACTGGGAAAAGGGGGTCGTCTCTAGTGCGCCAAAAAGGGCTCGCGACGAGTATGGTCATGGCCTCGCAAATTTCGACGGCACTAGCCGCACCGATCGTCATCGGCTTTCTTGTTGGGAACTATGGGGAACAGCAGGACTGGTGGCAAAAGATGGGCGCGACGTTTGCAGTGTTCATCGGGATTTTCATCGGAATTCTCTGCATGATCGCAATGATC
Organism: Exiguobacterium sp. GL_137; assembly: GCF_057834585.1. Classification (NCBI taxonomy): domain Bacteria; kingdom Bacillati; phylum Bacillota; class Bacilli; order Caryophanales; genus Exiguobacterium; species Exiguobacterium sp. GL_137. The sequence goes on along the minus strand of NZ_CM174406.1, from coordinate 2,663,266 downwards.
AGGCACTTGTTAGGAGACAAGACATGAATATCATCCTTCAAGATGCGTTGTATCGTGCGTACTTACGATGGTTTGGACTCTACTATGGAATCCTTGCCGTTCTGTTACTTGTCGGTTATCCGAGTGATCCGGTGATTTATGGACTGGCGCTGGGTGGGGCAGGTAGCTTCATGATCTTGACGCTGCAACGATTAAGCGTCGATCGAATGTATCGTGTAATCGAGCGTGGGCGCAAGCCGATGTCTCGAGGGACCGTATCACGCATGGCGGTCGCGGTACTCTGTGTGATGATCGGCTTGAAGTATGAAGCCGAATTGTCATTAACTGCGGTGGTAATAGGCCTTCTCGCCGGCCACGTCATACAATTTTGTGAGTATTTTACTCACGAACTTAAGCGGGAAAAGAGGTGAATAATCAAATGAACCACGAAATGCCACTTTACGAAATCCCACTCTGGGGCGACTTCGTTCTGTACGGTAGCTGGACAAACTTGATCACAGTGCTGATTGCAGCTGCTCTCGTTTTCCTGATTGCCGTGGCCGGTACGCGACGTCTTGTGATGAAGCCGACCGGTGCTCAAAACGTGATGGAGATGTTCCTCGAGTTCGTTCGCGGAATCATCAGCAGCACGATGGACTGGAAAACAGGGGGTCGCTTCCTAACTTTCGGAATGACACTGTTCCTGTTCATCATCGTGTCCAACTTAATGGGTCTTCCCTTTAACGTTGTGACGGGTCACTACATTTGGTTCAACTCACCAACTGCAGATCCGTATGTGACACTTGCACTTTCATCTATGGTAGTGGTCATGAGCCATTATTACGGTGTGAAAATGCGCGGCTTCGGCTCGTATGCGAAAACGTTTATGACGCCGATGTTTATTATTACCATCATCGAAGAATTCGCAAACACGTTGACACTTGGTCTTCGTCTTTACGGTAACATCTTCGCGGGTGAGATCATGATTGGTATCATTCTCTCGATCGGTATCATCTCTGGAACGAACGATTTCCAATTCCTCGGACCAGTCGGTGTCATCCTGTCAGCGATCCCAATGTTGATCTGGCAAGGATTCTCACTCTTCATCGGAGCAATCCAAGCGTATATCTTCCTTATCTTAACGATGGTTTACATCGGGCATAAGGCAGCGCACGACCATTAATTCGAAGGTAAAGCATCTGCTTTTCCGATAATCGCACGACCAAATTTCGAACACAATCTAGGGAGGCAATTCATAATGGAACTTATTGCAACAGCGATCATCATCGGACTCGGCGCACTCGGCGCAGGTATCGGTAACGGTCTTATCGTAAACGGTACAGTATTAGGACAAGCACGTCAGCCAGAACTCAAAAACGAACTTCGTCAAACAATGTTCATCGGTATCGGTCTCGTTGAGGCACTTCCAATCATCGGTGTAGCGGTCGGTTTCCTTCTCCTCAACTCTTAATCCGTATTTAATTTTACGTACCAAGAACTGAGCTACATAGGGCGTTATTCGTTCCACTAGAGTGAACCGTCATGGGGGCTGCGGCTCCCTTATGTAGATATTAGAAGTAGGACCAACCACGAGGGGAGTGTAATCGAATGAATCTCACGTATCTTGCGGCAGAAGCAGGCGGCGAAAGTAGTCACCTCTTACTTGCTAACATGATCGTCACGATCGTCGTTTTCCTCTTGCTCCTCATCCTCTTGAAGAAATTCGCATGGGGCCCGCTCGTCAACATGATGAAAGCGCGGGAAGAGCATGTGGCTAGCGAGATCAATTCGGCTGAAAAAAGCCGGAAAGACGCTGAAGTCTACGTAGAACAACAACAAGCAGAACTCAACAAGGCACGTACGGAAGCACGTGACCTGTTAGAAGCATCACGCCGTCAAGCTGAGGCAGAACAAGCACGTGCGATGGAGCAGGCACGTGTCGAAACAGAATTGAGCAAGGAAGAAGCTCGCCGTGCAATCGAACGTGAACGCGCTGAAGCACAAGCTGCTTTGAAGAACGATGTTGCTCTTCAAGCAATCGCTGCAGCACGCCACGTCATGAAAACACAGCTTGCGACAGACGAAGCGGCACAACGTGCACTCGTCGACCAATTCCTCGCTGACACTAAGGGCACGAACTAATGCGTGACCACGTAGCGGGACGCTACGCAAAAGCGCTCTTCGATCTTGCACTTGAGCACCATGTGCTCGAACAAGCAGAAGCTGATGTGCGAACGCTCGGCGAAGTGCTCCACGCAACACCAGAGCTCGCATCGGTTTTAGGAAACCCGTCGATTTCTGCAGAAGAGCTGAAGCAAGTCCTTCATACGAGCTTCACAGGCTTCAATACGATTGTCTTAAATACGATCCTCGTCATGGTCGAAAACGACCGGGCACCGGAAGTATTGTCATTGCCGGAGCATTTCATCGCGTTGTTGAATGAGCACCGTAACGTTGCAACAGCAATCGTGACAAGTGCATACAAACTGTCGGACGAAGAACTCACGAACGTGAAGGAAACGTTTGGCCAAAAATCAGGAAAAACGCTTGAAGTAGAAAATGTTGTTGATACGAACGTAATCGGCGGACTTCGTGTTCAAATCGGTTACACGACATATGATGGCACGATCGAAACGAAACTAACGCGACTTGAGCGTGAGCTGTTAAAAGCGTAAGAAAATAGGGGTGAAACGCATGAGCATTAGAGCTGAAGAAATCAGCGCCCTGCTTAAAGCGCGTATCGCGCAGTACGGTTCTACGATGGAAGTGAACGAGACAGGTACAGTCATCCAAATCGGTGATGGTATCGCTCGTGCACACGGACTCGACAACGTCATGTCGGGAGAGCTCGTAGAATTCGCTAACGGCACAATGGGCTTGGCGCAAAACTTAGAAGAAGGCAACGTCGGTATCATCATTCTTGGTGACTACCTTGAAATCAAAGAAGGCGACTCTGTTCGCCGTACGGGCCGCATCATGGAAGTACCAACAGGAGACGCACTCCTCGGACGTGTCGTCAACCCGCTTGGTATGCCAATCGATGGTCTTGGTCCAATCGAAACAGAACACTATAACCCGATCGAGCGTAAAGCTTCTGGTGTTATGGCACGTAAATCGGTTCACGAACCACTTCAGACGGGAATCAAGGCAATCGATGCCCTCGTTCCAATCGGTCGTGGACAACGTGAGTTGATCATCGGTGACCGTCAGACCGGTAAAACGTCAATCGCCATCGATACGATCATCAACCAAAAAGAAGAAAACATGATCTGTATCTACGTCGCAATCGGACAAAAAGAATCAACAGTCCGTGGTGTTGTTGAAACACTCCGTAAAAACGGTGCACTTGATTACACAATCGTCGTTTCGGCAGCAGCTTCACAGCCGGCGCCACTTCTTTACCTCGCACCATTCGCTGGTGTAGCGATGGGTGAACACTTCATGGATCTCGGCAAGCACGTTCTTGTCATCTATGATGATCTTTCAAAACAAGCAGCGGCATACCGTGAGCTTTCGCTTCTTCTGAAGCGTCCACCAGGCCGCGAAGCCTACCCGGGTGATGTCTTCTACCTTCACTCACGTCTCCTTGAGCGTGCAGCGAAATTGAACGACGGACTTGGTGCAGGTAGCTTAACAGCTCTTCCATTCATCGAGACACAAGCGTCGGATATCTCGGCTTACATCCCGACAAATGTTATCTCGATCACGGATGGTCAAATCTTCCTTCAATCGGATCTCTTCTTCTCAGGTGTCCGTCCAGCGATCAACCCGGGTCTCTCGGTATCGCGTGTAGGTGGTTCGGCTCAAGTGAAAGCGATGAAGAAGGTAGCGGGTACGCTCCGTCTTGACCTCGCTTCTTACCGTGAGCTCGAAGCCTTTTCACAGTTCGGATCTGACCTTGATAAAGCGACACAATCGAAGCTTAACCGTGGTGAGCGGACAGTAGAGGTTCTGAAACAGGACCTTAACCAACCGTTGACTGTCGATAAGCAAGTCATCATCATCTATGCCTTGACTCGTGGTCACCTTGATGATGTTGCCGTTTCAGATATTCGTCGTTTTGAAAAGGAACTCAACCTCTGGCTCGATCAAAACCGCAAACAACTTTGCGACGAGATCCGTAAAACAGGTAACCTTCCAGCTGACGAAGAAATCGTTACTGCAATCTCAGAATTTAAGAAAACGTTCCAACCGACTGTCTAAGGGATTTCTCTTAGACTCGGCGGAACACTCTTGATACTAACAAGGTGGTGAATCGAAATGGCATCGTTGCGCGAGATACAAATGCGGATCAACTCGACGAAAAGTACCAAACAGATCACGAAAGCGATGAACATGGTTTCGGCGTCGAAACTGAACCGCGCTCAAGCACATAGCGCTAAGTTCCAGCCTTACATGCTGAAAATGCAGGAAGTGCTCGGAACCATTGCGAATGGCACGACAGGTGCTAGCCATCCGATGCTCGAAAAACGTCCTGTCAAAAAGACAGGATATATCGTCATCACATCGGATCGCGGCTTAGCTGGTGCATATAACGCCAACGTGCTGCGTGAAGTCTACCGGGAAATCAATGAAAAGCATACTACGGACAGTTACGTCTTGTTCGTGGTCGGTAAAGTCGGTGTCCAGTTCTTCCGTTCACGCGGAATCACGGTCACGGATGCGATCACAGGACTAAACGATTCTCCTTCGTATGTCGATGTCGCAGAAATCGTGAAGCGTACAGTGAGTGCGTTCACGCTCGGCGAAATCGACGAACTCAAGCTGTGCTACAACCACTTCATGTCTGTCATCAGCCAGGAAGTGAAAGTCGAAACCCTTCTCCCGCTCGGAGAAATCGAAGCTTCGTCTTCGACGACTTATGAGTACGAGCCAAGCGAGGAACAAATCCTGGCTGAACTCCTTCCGCGTTATGCGGAGAGCTTGATTTTCGGTGCGCTTCTTGACGCGAAAGTAGCAGAACATGCGTCACGTATGACAGCAATGCAAAGTGCGACAGATAACGCAGATGACTTGATCGGTCGATTGACTCTCGTCTACAACCGGGCTCGACAAGCTGCAATCACGCAAGAAATCACAGAGATCGTCAGTGGAGCCGCTGCCCAGCAGTAATCCACTCGGCGTAATGATAGCTAGGAGGAAACACGATGAACGAACTCGGTTTAAAAGGCCGCGTCGTCGCGGTCATGGGACCTGTCATCGACGTTAAGTTCGACGGACACTTGCCGAAGATCTACAACGCGCTTCGTATTCAATATACGCCGCAAACAGTAGAAGAAGTGGCTATCGACTTGACGCTTGAGGTCGCCTTGCACCTTGGTGACGACGTCGTCCGTACCATTGCGATGGATTCTACGGATGGTGTACGCCGTGGAGTGGAAGTACTGGACACTGGTGCTCCAATCTCGGTACCTGTCGGAGAAGCAACGCTTGGTCGCGTCTTCAACGTACTCGGTAACCCAATTGATGAAAAAGAACTCGATGCAAGCGTGGAACGTCTTCCGATCCACAAAAAAGCACCGACGTTTGATAACCTTTCAACAAAAGTTGAAATCCTCGAAACAGGAATTAAAGTCGTTGACTTACTCGCTCCTTACATCAAGGGTGGTAAGATCGGTCTCTTCGGTGGTGCCGGTGTAGGTAAGACCGTCCTCATCCAGGAACTGATCAACAACATCGCGCAAGAGCACAGCGGTATCTCGGTATTCGCAGGTGTTGGTGAGCGGACGCGTGAAGGTAATGACTTGTACCACGAGATGACGGATTCAGGCGTTATCAAACAAACAGCGATGGTCTTCGGTCAGATGAACGAGCCGCCGGGCGCACGTCTTCGTGTTGCCTTGACTGGTTTGACAATGGCGGAATACTTCCGTGATGAGCAGGGACAAGACGTTCTTCTCTTCGTTGATAACATCTTCCGTTACACACAAGCAGGTTCAGAAGTATCGGCCCTTCTCGGTCGTATGCCATCTGCCGTTGGTTACCAGCCGACACTTGCTACAGAGATGGGTATGCTTCAAGAGCGTATCACGTCAACAAACAAAGGTTCGGTTACATCAATCCAAGCGGTTTATGTACCAGCCGATGACTATACTGACCCGGCTCCTGCAACGACGTTTGCCCACTTGGATGCAACGACGAACCTTGAGCGCCGTCTCTCTGAGATGGGTATCTATCCTGCCGTGGATCCACTTGCTTCTACATCACGTGCCCTTTCACCGGAAATCGTCGGCGAAGAGCATTACGGCGTAGCTCGTCAAGTTCAGGAAACACTTCAGCGTTACAAAGAACTTCAGGATATCATCGCGATCCTCGGTATGGACGAGTTGTCTGAAGAAGACAAATTGACTGTACACCGTGCGCGTCGTATCCAGTTCTTCTTGTCGCAGAACTTCCACGTAGCTGAGCAGTTCACAGGACAAAAAGGATCGTACGTCCCGGTTAAGGACACGATCCGCGGCTTCAAAGAAATCCTCGGTGGGAAACACGATGATTTGACGGAAGAAGCATTCCGTCTCGTCGGTCCGATCGAAGATGCGATTGAAAAAGCGAAGACGCTTGTCTAAGTGACAAAGCATAAGGGGGACTTGAGATGAACACACTTCATGTCAATATCGTCACCCCGGATGGCGAAGTGTATGATGGCGATGTCCGTATGGTCGTTGCGAAAACGATATCTGGTGAGATCGGGGTTCTCCCGCACCACGTACCGCTCGTAACACCACTCGACATCAGCATCTTGAAGTTGCGCCACGAAGATGGCGGACGCACGTTGATCGCTATCAGCGGTGGCTTTATGGAAGTGCGCCAGGATACAGTGACGGTTCTTGCTGAAACGGCTGAAGCAGCGGATAAGGTCGACTACGACCGTGCCTCGGCTGCGAAAGTCCGGGCAGAACGTCGCCTCCAGGACACGAAATTATCAGATCTTGAGTTCAAACGCGCTGAGCTTTCATTGAAACGCGCAATCAACCGTCTCAACCTAAAAGAGTACGGTCGCGATTGATCCAAGTTAAAAGACCCGGTTTCCGTCATGGAAGCCGGGTCTTTTTTTGAGGAGAGGTCAATGATTTCCTGCAGGACAATCGCTTTTACAAATCTGTTGGGTGATTCAGGTTTAACAACGCTAAAAAAAGTAAAAGGACATATATGTGTCCTCTTCACACATTTTTCAATCTTATTATGTGGAATTTTCCATAATCATCTTTTCATAATATATTTTATAGGATAAAATAAATTATCTTGTGCCTTTTTGTTTGCGCAATCATTCATTGTATGAAATCATGGTAAGGTTGGAAAAACCTTAACAGAAGAGGTGCAGTAGCAGTGACGTCAATCGGTTTAAGTGCATTAATCAGTATGCTCGTTTATTTAACGGCGATTGTCTTCGCCTGGTGGGCACTCCTTCCAGTCAAGTGGGAGAAGTTCCTGCAACATCCGAAAGGACCACAGGCTGTCGTCTTACGTGTGTTGCTTGCCGTTGCGCTCGGTTCGCTGATCGCCCGTTTTTTGCTCGACTATTCAGGATTCGCACAGCGTCTCCAGTTCTTAGTCGGGTGAACTTGTAACTTCGTTGTAAACCCTAAATCATCAATCTGATTTAGTATGGAACAGGATAGTATTCTTATAATGAAGAAACGTAACCATTGTAAAGCTGAAAAGTCGTGTTGGATTTGGAATGAGAGATTAACTATAGGGTGTTTCTCTTCTATCATGCGTTGGTCTTCAACTATGATGCACACCAATCGCGAATTGAACATAATAGAACAGAAACGAAAGCAGAGGAGTATGAGTAATGGAAAAAATCGTTGTCCGTGGCGGACGTAAATTAGCTGGAACGGTAAAAGTAGAAGGTGCCAAAAATGCAGTCTTGAAAACATTGGTCGCAACATTGCTGGCTTCAGAAGGTACATCGGTCCTTCAAAACGTTCCCCGTTTGGCAGACGTCTATACCATCAATAACGTCTTACGGAACTTGAACGCAGAAGTAACATTCGATGCTGAAGCAAACACAGTCTCGGTCAATGCAGAAGCAGAATTGAAAGACGAAGCACCACTTGAATACGTTCGGAAGATGCGTGCGTCAATTCTTGTCATGGGACCACTCCTTGCGCGTCTCGGTCGTGCACGTGTCGCCATGCCGGGTGGCTGTGCGATTGGTTCACGTCCAATCGATCTTCACTTAAAAGGATTCGAAGCGATGGGCGCAAAAACAATCATCGGCAATGGATTCGTTGAAGCACACGTTGACGGTCGCCTGCAAGGTGCAAAAATCTACCTCGACTTCCCGTCAGTCGGTGCAACAGAAAACATCATGATGGCAGCGACACTTGCTGAAGGTACGACAGTCATCGAAAACGTCGCGAAAGAACCGGAAATCGTCGATCTCGCAAACTTCCTGAACGCAATGGGCGCAAAAGTCCGCGGTGCCGGTACAGAGACGATTCGCATCGAAGGTGTCGAAAAACTTCACGGTGGCAACCACTATGTCATTCCAGACCGGATCGAAGCCGGTACATTCATGATTGCAGCTGCCATCACGGAAGGTGACGTTGAAGTCATCGGTGCTGAGCGTGAACACCTTCGTCCATTGATCTCGAAAATGGAAGAGATGGGTGTTAAAATCTCAGACACAGAAGAAGGACTTCGTGTCGTCGGACCGAAGAAACTCGTTGCGATTGATGTCAAGACGATGCCACACCCTGGTTTCCCGACAGACGTTCAAGCGCAAATGATGGCGTTGGTCTTAAAAGCAGAAGGCACTTCTGTCATCACGGAAACAGTCTTCGAAAACCGTTTCATGCATGTCGAAGAATTCCGTCGTATGAACGCTGACATCAAGATCGAAGGACGTTCATCCATCATCACAGGCGGCATCCAGCTTCAAGGCGCAGAAGTCCTTTCAACGGACCTTCGTTCAGGGGCAGCACTTGTCACGGCAGGATTGATTGCAGAAGGCGAAACACGTGTTGGTGCCTTGCATCACATTGATCGCGGATACGTTGATTTCCATCTTAAATTACAAGCACTCGGCGCAGATGTCGAACGCATCACGGAAGAAACAGTCGCCATCGAAGAGACAGCAGCGACGAAGCTTTAAGCTATTATTTCATTCCAATACATTCTTGACGACTTTCTCAAAAAGAAAGTCGTCTCTTTTTGTTTCCCTGTGCTAGAATTGAAAGGTATGTATACATAAATGGGTTAGACGTCCAAGCGACGTTCTAAATTTTGGAATAATAGCCAGTGGATAAAGGAGATCACGCGAGATGTTTTTGACAAAGGATATCGGAATTGACTTAGGGACGGCGAATGTCGTCATTCACGTAAAAGGTAAGGGAATCGTACTCGACGAGCCGTCAGTCGTCGCTATTGATAAAGTAACAGGCAAAATTCATGCGGTCGGAACGGAAGCCCACCAAATGGTCGGCCGAACACCGGGTAACATCGTTGCCATCCGTCCATTACGCGATGGGGTCATCGCTGATTTCGAGATGACGGAAGCGATGTTACGTCACTTCATCGATAAAATTGAAGTGAGAAGTATGTTCGGCGGAGTCCGGATGTTGATTTGTACACCGGCCAGCATCACGACGGTCGAAGCGAAAGCGATTCGTCAAGCAGGTGAAAAATCAGGCGCGAAAACAGTTTTCCTTGAAGTGGAACCAAAAGTCGCAGCCGTCGGAGCGGGTATGGACATTTGGATGCCGGCCGGTCACATGGTCATTGATATCGGTGGCGGGACGACAGATGTCGCGGTCCTGTCGATGGGCGATATCGTCTGCGGTGAAACGATCAAAGTAGCAGGGGATCGGTTTGACCACGACATCATCCGTGCGATCAAAGATAACCATAAACTCATCATCGGGGAACGGACGGCTCAAAACGTCAAGATGACGGTCGCGACCGTTTCAGATGAGGGGCGTCAGGAAGAGATGGACATTCGTGGCCGGAATCTCGTGACAGGACTCCCGGACAACATCACGATTTCATCGCAGGAGATGCATGAAGCATTGGCGGAAGCCGCAATGGAAATCGTTGAAGCAACAAAACGTGTCCTCGAGAAAACACCACCGGAACTTGCGGCAGACATCATCGACCGCGGGATCATCCTGACGGGTGGCGGAGCATTACTTGACGGCATCGACCAGTTGCTGGCGAAAGAGCTTGGACTTCCGGTCTTGATCGCAGAAGATCCGATGTTATGCGTTGCACGCGGGACAGGGATCATGCTTGATCATTTAGGGAAATAAGACGAATCAAAAAGGTTCATTCCACAATGGAAATGAACCTTTTTTTAATGGAGCGAAAAGTAAAAATCACTGCGTACTGCGCATGAAGGCCTGATACGCATCAAAATCATGATAGACGATCGCACTTGGCGGCAGGGAACTGTTCATCGTTTGATTGACGAGCTGATTGAGGGCGGTCCGCGTCTGTCCGTAAAACGTGATACTTGGTGTGTCCGGCAGTTCCGTGAATTCCAGAGCATACGACAGACGATGTTGATGACTGGCGGCGTAGAGCGCGTCGGTCATCGTAATCGCAGCGAGACCGTTTCCGCCGCCGTAGACGGTCCGGTAACTCATTAAAGTGACTTCGTCGGCCAGTTCCATTGCCCATTCGCTAAGCGGTTGTCCGGAAGTATCCGGAACGGTATGGAACCAAAACGGCAGGAACAGTTGCAACGGAAGACGTTTCGACGCACTGACATCGTGAAAAGCTGTCAACAGACGTTGATAAGAGGAGATAACGGCTGCTTGATCCGTTTCCCAGGCCGGTAAGGCATAAGGCTCGAGATCGACACTGATGCCATCGGGACGTTCCATTGTTTCTTGAAGATAGACATTGATCCAGGCTAACGGATCTTCGACGTTCGGCCGGTTCGTCGTCCCTTCATTCGTAATCCATGCAGGCTGACCGAACAAGAAATAGACTTCGATCCCGGCAAGATGGGCTTTTTCAACGAATGTGCGGTAGAGAGTTCGGTCACCCTCGACAGCGACATGCAGGTAGACACGTTTCATCTGTCTGTTTGCCAGCTGTGTGACTTTCGTTGAAATTTGTTTCGCTTCAGGAATGGACCACATTACGGTATGACGCGTTACGGTAACGGCCGCTTCGGTTCTGGCAGGTAGAAGTGTAGCGGCCATCGTAAGACAAATCAAACTGATGATGAGGCGTTTCATATCGTTCACTCCCTATACTTAAGTTATCTTATTATCGGTCGTCCGGTGCAATTTGGATATAAGCCGAAAGTACGAGAGTCCTAAGAATCAGTTCAAATCCTAGACATTTCACTTTATGAAGTGTATATTAGAAGTTGTTGAATTGAAACGGAATTACCATTAAAAAGGAAGTGATGCCACAATGCCATTGTGGAAACGAAATTTAGTCGTCGTATGGATCGGTAGTTTTTTGACTGCTGCCGCGTTAAGTTTAGTCTTACCGTTTTTGCCCTTATTCATTGAAGAACTTGGTGTCCACGGACGCCAGGAAATCACGACCTGGTCCGGCGTAGCGTTTGGTGCAACTTTCCTCGTCGCAGCAATCGTCTCACCGATTTGGGGACGTTTGGCCGATAAAAAAGGCCGGAAGTTGATGTTACTGCGGGCAAGTCTCGGTATGTCGATCGTCATGTTCTTAATCAGCTTCGTTCAAGATGTGTATCAACTCGTTTTCTTACGACTCGTCATGGGAGCCGTCTCCGGATTCATCTCTGCCGGAATAACCTTGATTGCGTCACAAACACCAAAAGAGAAAAGTGGCTGGGCGCTCGGTACATTATCGACCGGTGGGATTGCCGGTGGATTACTCGGACCTCTGATTGGAGGATTCCTTGCCGATATGATTGGGCTTCGACCCGTTTTTCTCTTTACGAGCATTCCGCTCTTCCTGACGTTCCTCGTCACGTATTTCTTCGTCAAAGAAGAATTCGTGCCGCTTCAGACAAAGCAGATGGCGTCAGCGAAACAAATCATCCAGTCGTTACGTCATCCGGAACTGATTTTAAGTCTCTTTTTGACGACGTTTTTGATTCAGTTCGCAGCACAATCGATCAGTCCGATTCTATCGCTGTACGTCCGGGAACTTAGTCCTGGTACGGAACGATTGGCCTTACTGTCCGGTATCGTCGCGTCGGCTCCAGGGATTGCGGCCTTGATTGCCGCGCAGCGGCTCGGTCGGCTGTCGGATAAAATTGGGGCGGAACGCGTCTTGTTCTTCGCCTTACTGATTTTCGCCGCCTTCCTGATTCCGCAAGCATTCGTTACGGATACGAGTCAATTGATCATTTTACGGATGGGTATCGGCTTTGCGACTGCCGCTTTGATGCCGTCGGTCCAGGCGCTTCTCCGGAAACATACGCCGGCGAATGCGTCGGGTCGGATTTTCGGATATAACCAGTCGGCCCAGTTCATGGGGAACTTCCTCGGACCACTTGCCGGTGGCCAGATTGCCGGTCATTTCGGCTTTGAAGCGTTGTTCCTGTTCACTGGTCTGATTGTCATCACGAACGCGGTGCTCGAACGGACGCAAACGGCTGTCCTCAGTAAAAAACATTCTTAAAGCATACGAAAGGGCGGTTCTGATTCTGCATCGGGACCGCCTTTTTGATGTAGCAACGTCAGGATAACATGAAGAATTTATCCAGCTTCAGTTGTTCGGATGTTTCGAGCACCTTCATGATTTGTCCCGACTGGGCGCGGATTTTATAGTCGGCCGAGTAGTGAAACAGTCCGTTCTCGAGTTCGGTCACGGCGAGCGGTTCAATCAGTGTTTTCAGATGGATGATATCCGTCAAAATCCGTTGTTTAAGCGGCGTACTCCGCTTCGCTTCGGTCGGTGTGATGAACTCATTGAAATGTTGATGGTGAAGTTGTTTCCCACCATAGCCGAGAAGCAGGGACAGTTTTTGATTGTAAGAGACGATTTCTCCTTCTAAATTCAAGATATAGACCGCATCCGGATGATTTTCGAGAAAGTGGGTCGCGTCGACCAATTGTTTAAAATCCAAGGAGCCGTTGATGAAGGATTCTGTGTTCTTCTTTTTGAAGAAAGGCATGAACTCACCTCATTAGTGTCGTTATAGGTCGATTATAACAATTTATGGAATTTAGACATATCGTGTCTGTTGAAAAATAAGCAAATGTTTTTGAACAACAGGGGTAGGCCTTTCGATGCATCTACGAGATTCATTGCCTTATTTTGAAAAAAACATCGAATTTCCAAAAAATTGACCGATATACTTAAGGAACAGAATTGAACAATAAGTCAATGAGGAGCCAACACATATGTTACGAGGAATGTATACGGCGTCTGGTGCGATGCAGGCGTTACAACGGCAACAAGAAATGTTAAGTAATAACCTGGCCAACGCGCGGACGCCGGGCTTCCGGGCCGATCAGGCGTCCCTCCGGACCTTTCCGGAGATGATGATCCAGCAGTCGGGCGTCAACGAACAATCCGGTGTCCGCTCCCGCGGGACAGTCGGGAAACTTGCGACCGGTGTTTTCATGCAGGCCGCGACACCGAACTTCGCTCTCGGCTCGATTACAGAGACAGGTAACGCAACGGATATTCAAATCAGTTCGCTTGAAGGAGCAGCCCTGTTTACGATCCGGCATGCCGATCCTGCGACCGGTGAAGAAGAGACACTCTATACGACGAACGGTCAGTTCGCCGTCGGACAGGACGGTCTCCTGCGGACGACGGAAAATGATCTTGTCCTCGGTGAAGACGGTCAACCGCTGAACGTCGTCAATGAAGATTTTGTTGTCAGTGCGGACGGTGCCGTCACGGACGGGAACGGTCAAGCCATCGGTAACCTCGGTCTTGTCGTGACGAATCAGCCGGAGACGCTTGAACGGACCGGGAACGGTCTGTTCCGTTCGCCGGACGCGTTAAACGCCGGTGCCGTCAAAGTCGATCAAGGAGTGCTCGAACTCGGGAATGTCGAAGTCGAACAGACGATGACAGAGATGAACGCCGGTCTCCGTCAATTCGAAGCCAATCAGAAAGTCATCCAGGCCTATGACCGGACCGCTGAAAGAGCAGTCTCGGAAATCGGACGCGTCCGTTAATCAAGGAGGAAATTCATGCAATCACTTTATACATCGGCCAGTACGATGGCTCAGCTTCAAAAACAGCTTGATACGACGGGGCATAATTTGGCGAACGCCAATACGAACGGATACAAACGACGGGATTCCCAGTTCAATGAACTGCTCGTCCGGAATCTGAATAACCAACCGGCGGGACTGACGACCGGACCGCTGACGACACCTGCTGGTCTCCGACTCGGTGTCGGCGGATACGTCGCCAATGAAGCGACACGCTTCGCAACCGGGACGTTCCAAAATACCGGGCGCAAGCTGGATGCGGCCCTCAGCAATCCCCATCATTTCTTTGGCGTGATTGATGCGGACGGCGTGACGAAATTTACACGCGACGGCAATTTTGAATTGTCACCGCAGGCAAACGGTCAAGTCTTGTTGACGGATGATGCCGGACGATCGGTCATCAATCAGGCGAACGAACCAATCACGTTCCCGGACAATGCGACTTCGATTGAACTGAACAAGGATGGCAACATCACCGGTGTCCTGAACGGGGAACGGCGTGTACTCGCCCGGATTGGCGTCGCTGATATTCCGAACCACGGGGAATTAACGGATGTCGGAGGCGGACTCTTTACCGCGACGGGACAATACCAGAACACGACAACCGTGAATCCGTTGACGGTCGGAACACTTGAGACCTCGAATGTCGATATGGCGACGGAGATGACGAACTTGACGCAGATTCAGCGGGCCTATCAGTTCAATTCAAAAGCCCTGACGACATCGGACCAGATGATGGGCATCGTGACGTCGCTGAAATAAGCGGAAATTGTATATTTGGATAGATGAAAGAGGGGGCCGGATGTTAAAAATCCGTCCCCCTCTTTTCTGTGCGTACTGATGATCTCAGTAGATGCTGTTAGTTTTTTTTCAACGCGAGATAAATCGCCGCCATGTCTTCGTCACCGTGACCATCCTC
This sequence comes from Exiguobacterium sp. GL_137, assembly GCF_057834585.1. Taxonomy (NCBI): domain Bacteria; kingdom Bacillati; phylum Bacillota; class Bacilli; order Caryophanales; genus Exiguobacterium; species Exiguobacterium sp. GL_137. The sequence goes on along the minus strand of NZ_CM174406.1, from coordinate 2,648,248 downwards.
TAAAGCATGTTGGTACTGCTTGTTTGCCGTCGTGGCCAGTGGCAGGTCGAGCGTCAATCGTTTCGCTTCTTCCGTGATCAATCCGAGATCCTTTGCCATCAGGCGAAGCGGGAACGCAGGCGGGAATTGTTCGTCCCGGTACATCGTTTGTTTGCCCTGGAAAAGCGGTGTGTTCATTCCGGAAGCACCAATCAGCTGGAGAAGCTTTTCTTTGTCGAGTCCCGCGCGTTCGCCGAGCAATAAGGTCTCGGCGACTCCTTCACCGACTAGACCCAGCAGTAGATTGATGGCAAGTTTTGCTGAACTCCCGGTTCCATGTGCTCCGAAGTGAATGCTTTCCTTCCCGAGAATGTCGAAGTAGGGACGACATGCGGCGATCGCCTGTTCATCTCCGCCGAGTAACAGGACGAGTTGACCGGCTTCAGCGACCCCGACGGATCCTGAGACCGGTGCTTCGATATACGTCGCCCCGGCCTGTTCGGCACGTTCCGCAAATGAAGTCGATTGTTCCGGTGAAATGGTACTCAGGTTGACGAGGGTCTTCCCCGACAGCGCACTTGTCAGCAGACCGTCTTCCTGTTCAAAGACTGCAGTGATGGCAGGACCATCCGCCAGCATGACGAAGATAATCTCCGATTGTTCGACGACGGCGCGGGGCGACTTCAGTGCGACGGCCCCTTCTTTGACGAGGGACGCTGTCTTCTCGACCGTCCGGTTATAGACGTTGACCGGGTGTCCGGCCCGTTTGAGACGTAACGCCATCGGTACTCCCATATGACCTAATCCAATCCATCCTAATGCCATCAATAAAACTCCCTTCGTTTTTCAGCTCTTTCTCCCAATACCCGTCCTGCAGCGGTCCGTAACCTGACAAAAAAACGTGCCCCTGTCTGATGACAAAGGCACGTCAGCTTATTCTTCGTACGTGAGGATGGTCGAGATGACCGCAATCGGGAAACGGATCGTAAACGTCGATCCGGCACCAATCGTCGATTCGACATCAATCGTCCCGTTATGATGTTTGACGATTTCCTTACAAATCGATAGACCGAGTCCGGTTCCACCGATTTTCCGGGTTTCCGAATTGTCGACCCGGTAGAACTTATCGAACAACTTCGACATCGCTTCTTGCGGAATCCCGATTCCCTGGTCCCGAATCGTAATTTCTGCGAAGCCGTCGTTGTTCTCGATTTGAATGGCGACATCGCCGCCATCCGGTGAATACTTGATTGCATTACTGAGCAGGTTGTTCAGCAACTGTTTGATTTTTTCCGCATCGGCATCAATCATGATTGGACCTTCCGCTTCAAAGGACAACTGGTGCGTCGTGTGCGAGGCGTCGTGGAAATCAATCAGTTCGCTTGCGAGCTGGACGAGATCGAACGTCGCCATCTGATACCGTTGTTCGCTCGACTCCATCCGCTGGACATCGAGGAAGTCATTGACGAGTGTCGTTAAGCGACCCGTCTCCGAGTGGATCGTCGTCAGGTATTTCCGTTGTTTCAGGGAATCGATTTCCCGGTTGAGCATCAGTTCCGTGAAACCATAGATTGAGGACAACGGTGTCCGGAGTTCATGGGAGACTGTCGAAACGAACTCTTCTTTCATCCGGTCCGCTTCCGTTTCCTTCGTGACATCCCGTAAGACGAGCATCGTGCCGACCCAGACCTGATTGATCTGGATTTTTTCCGCATAAATCTGGATGTAGGCACTTTGCGAGCGGATCGAGACGACAAGACTCTCTTTCGGCAGATTCTGTTCGACGATTTGTTCGATATACTGTTCGAACGGTTCCGGCTCATCGATGATGGCAGAGAGGGCCGACATCGCCTGGCGGAACGACGAGAGATTACTTTCGTCCTGGTATTCCGTCTGGACTTCCGGGAAAAGTTTCATCAATGGTTCATTGACGAGCAGTTCATCTGATTCATGTTCAATGTAGACGACGGCTTCGCGAATCGAGTTCAGGAGTTGGCCGGTCTTATTTTTCTCGTGCATCATTTTTTCATAAATCCCCATCCGCATCAGCGAGAGCGACAACTGGTGCGAGAACGACAGGATGTCACCCATCTGTTCCGGTGTGAACGCATCCCGGTAACGGACAAGGTAGACACAGGCGATGATCTGTTCTTCATTCGGATCAAGGATCGGAACGGCGACCTCATACATATAGTACGGATACGGCAACGGACTATCATGGGCAACTTGTTTCGACGAATGGACCGGTCGTTTCAGGACGCGGGCCCGGTGGAACAGGGACTGATCGTCCTTGACGAGCTGACCGACCATCTCTTCCGTCATCCCGTACTCAATCGTCGAGCGGACGTCATGCTGATCGAGGAACAGCAGGGCACCGATTTCGGAGTGCGTGATGGCGACGAGCTTTTCGATGATTTCCGGATACGCCGTTAATGTCTCGCGTGACGCAAGTGTCTCCGTCAGTTCATTGCGGTATTTGAGATGCTGTTCGCTGCGCAACGTGATTTCGAGTGCCTCTTCGAGTTCCTCTTGCTGCGCCTGCAGTTCTTCCTGCTGGGCGACGAGTTCTTCTTGCTGCGCTTGTAGCTCTTCATTTTTCGACAGCATATGGACTTTATTGTCGGCGATCGACGTCGCCATCCGGTTAAACGATGTCGTCAGTGTATAGAGCTCGTCATGCCGTTTCGGTAACGGAATGGTATTGATATCCTCACCACTGGCGAGCAGAGCGCTGTCACGCGATAACGTGTTGACCTGCTTCGTCACCCGGCTGATGAACGGACGGACGAGCAGCAACAGGATGATGATTAGAACGACGAGATTCGACAGCCAGATGAACTGGGCGACCCGCATCTCGCTCAATAAGCTGGTCTTTGCCTGTGTCTCTTTATCTTGAATCAAGGTCAGGTAGTTGGCAAGTAAAGTATCGATGCCGGCAGCATCCGTATTTGTCGTCAATTGACTGTTTGATCCTTTTAATGTGCCGTTCTCATTAAATAAATCTTCACCATTCGATAAGGAAGCAAGTGTTTTCGGATCGAGGAATGTCTCGTCGATTGAACCTTGTTTCTTCCCGGTGACATATTCCGTCAACAAGGGGAGGGCGGTCCCGAAGTAATCGTCGTAAAATGTTCGGGTCGCAATAGCGTATTCCTTTCCTTGTTCGTAAATCGCATTTTTTTCGAACCAGGTCGTCAAACGATTAATTTCCCGTTGGTTCGCTTTGATCGTATCGAGTATTTCTGGTGTACCGAACAGCACATACGATTTCACATTGCTCTGCACAAGTGTCCATTCGTTGGCTAATGTATTGGCATTCGTTCGGCGTTCCCGTAAATCATCGAACGCGGCATTCGTCTGGTCGATCTTTCGTTCTGTATAGTTATAGACGATAGCTGATGTCAGACTGAGCGCGATGAAAACCATATAAAAGGCAAACATCAACTGGCGACCGATTTTTTGATTAATCCATTTCACTTGTTTATCCTCCGTATATTATTTTCTAAGGTTCAAAGAATTAATCCAGCATTTTTATCTTACTTAATAAAACAGGCATTCATCAAACTTTAACACGCAAAGATGCAAAAAAGATATTTTAATTACTAGATTTGTAGAATGAATAAAAAAGTAATCAATTTTTATGGAAGAAATCGAATAAACAACCCTTCAACTATTTTTTGAAAATAAGGATTAGAAGAGTCGGGATAAAGGGAATCTAATGAAGGAGAAGCCCTCATTTTAATCATAAGGAAGTGACAAGATGCAAAAAATGTTTGAGAACAAATGGTACCGCGGTGCCTGGTGGATCATGACACTGCTGATCATCGTCTGGATCGGCAACCACGTGACGTTCCTGTTCCGACCGATTGCGATTTTATTGCAGATGGTCGTTCCACCACTCGCGATTGCCGGTATTCTGTATTATGTCCTATTGCCGATTGTCGAGCTGCTCGAGAAGAGGATGAAACGGCGTCCTGCTGTCATCATTGTGTTGATAGGTTTGATTAGTATCCTGACGACGCTCGGATTCATCTTTGGTCCGATGTTGTCGGATCAGATTACGGAATTCGTCAATTCGATTCCAACACTCGCTTCCCAGTTTCAGCGTCAACTGGTTGATGTCCGGGATCAACTTGAAAACAGTGCCTTCTTCTCACGTTTCCTCAGCGGACAAGATGACCTGTTTAATAAGTTTTCCGGAAGCGTCTCGGAATATGCGTCATCGTTCCTGAAAAATATCGGAACCGGTGTCGGCGGTGTCGTCAGCGTCATCACGACGACGGTCGTGACGGTTATTATCATTCCGATCATGTTGATCTATATGCTACTAGACGGAGATAAGTTGAAAGGCAACCTCGTCAAGATGATGCCGTTTGAATACCATAAGGAAACGAAAAAGATTCTGCATGATGTCCATTTAACGATCATGAGTTACATCCGTGGCCAGGTCATCGTCAGTATCGGGGTCGGGATCATCGCCTATATTGGTTACTTGATCATCGGAATTGATTACGCGCTGTTGCTCGCGTTGTTTGCGACATTGACGAACATCATCCCGTTCCTCGGTCCGGTCATCGGCGTCGTACCCGCCTTGATCGTCGGGTTCATCCAGGATCCGATTCTTGCCGTCTATGCGGTCATCGTCATGACGGTCGCCCAACAGATCGACTCGCATATCATGTCACCGCTCGTCCAAGGGAAAACGCTTGATGTCCACCCGTTGACAATCATCATCGTTCTGCTCGTCGCCGGAAACATCGCCGGATTCTTTGGTGTCCTGCTCGGTGTTCCATTCTACGCGGTCATGAAGGTCGTCATCCTGAACATCCGTCGTCTATATCACCTGCGGTCGCAAAAAAAGATGGTTATCGCAGAAGACGATAAGACGTTTAATACAATCGTGACGACAAAAGACTGACTTTGAATTTTCAGGACAGTTCGGTCATACTGAAAGAGTAGTCGATTGTGTCACGAAAGGGGTATGTGTCAGATGGATCAACGTCACGTAGAAGAACAGGCTGATTTATTGGCCCTCCAAAAGTTTCAGCACAATTTCGAAAATAGTCTCAAGTCGAGTGTCATCTATATCCTGCGGGATGGGGCGCTGACGATTGGTGAGATTGAACAACGTCTCGATCAGTCGCACGGTCAGATTCTCGAACAATTGCAGGAATTGATTGAAGACGGACTCGTCTTGCAACAGATGTCGGAAAAGGTCCATGGACTTGCCTATTCCTTGACCAGTCCGGCGGAAGAACTCGTTCGCCAGTTCAAGGAATCGATTGCCTGGAGCAAGCAGCACATCACCTATTAAGGAAGTCTGCCCCCTCGAGCAGTTGCTCGGGGGTTTTTGCTATTATAATTGTGAAAAAATGTATAATTATTGAATTGAAACCGACATAATGAGGGGAAGAACGTTGACGTCAGAGTAGGAGAGAAGGAATCGGTGTGAAAACAATCCTGTTGTATGTCCTGATACCGGTATGCGTCATTTTCGTGATCGTCAAGTGGATCATTCCCGTCTCAGGGTGGGGAGCAGACTCTGAACCGGTCAAGCCGAATCCCATTCCTGTCATGCAAAAATGGGATGAAGATCAATTGAAACAATTTGACCGGGAAAACCGGGTCGGTACCCGGTATACGCTCGGCGGATTGGAGGTCGAGACATTAGCGATGAAGCAACGCAATACGATTCGGGCGACCCCTTTGTTACGGGTGATAGTTTCAAAAGAAAAACTAGTGCAAGTCGGCACAGGAACGGACCGGTTACTGGCTTTGACCGTAACGCTTCAAAATCAAGCGGACGATCCGATTAATTTGTCCAAAAAACTTGGTGAGTATGAGACGAACGGGAAAAGAACATCGATTTTACATGAAAATCATCCGCTCGTCGGCACGTACAGGGCGGGAGAAGAACGAATGGGAGTCCTGTTCATCCGGACGGAGCAGAAACAGCTGACGACGGGACATCTTGATTTACTTTATCAAACCCAATCGGGTGAGAAACAGTTGCGTGTACCGCTGAATCAACCAAAAAACTGACCGACCCCTGCAGGCAGCTGCTGGAGTCGGTCAGTCGGATTATTTTTGAACGGCACTGAATGCTTCTTCTGATTCAATCCCGGCTTTGTTGACAGCCGTGATGATAAAACGTCCGGTCTTATCTTTTGGTAACGGGAAGGCTTTTCGTTCGATCGATTCCGTCGAACCCAGCTTTTTCCGTTTTCCTTTTTGTTCCTGATAGATGTTATACGCGACGACTTCATCATCAGTCGATGCATACCAGTTAACGAACCCACCCGAGACGCGGACGTTCGTCGCTGGTTTTGGTGGTGTTTTGACGGGATCGGATGCCTTCTCATCTAATTCAGTAAAGACGACGAGCCGATTGTCGTACGTGCCTTCATTTTCATCGTACGTACCGATACACGTGATCAAGTTCAGGTTACGCTGATCAGAGGTCCCGAAGATTTTTTCGAGCGGTGCATCGAGATGACCGTACTCGACCAGTTTTTTGACCCGGAAGACGAGATTACGGCCTGACTCATCCTTGATTTTGACCGTATCGCCTTTTTTGAGTTCGTGCAGTTGATAAAAGACGGCGGGACCGGTCTTCGTATCGGTATGTCCGTCGATGACGGCATTTCCGACATCACCCGGACGGGGACCGAATTTATACCACCCGACTTGCTGTTCGTTTTTCGGCGTCCCCATGGCGCCTTTTTTATCGAGGCCAACCTGTTCCACGTTGGTTTTAACTTTAAGCGAATCAATCGTCAGGGTCTTTGGCAGTTCTACTTGATTCGTAGAGAGATTCTTAAATTCTTTTTTAAAGATTTCGGACGGTTTGAGTGGATCTTCCTTTGTCTCGGAAGATGTCGCAGCGTCCGTTTTTGTATCGCCTTGCGTAATATTCGTTTCCGGTTCATTCGTGTTTCCAAACAGTAGAAAAATTAACGTACCGATTGAAACGAGCATCAAGAGGATGCTGACCGGTAATAACCATTTTTTCATGACACGTCACTCCTTTCCGAGACAAAGCCTCTTACACAGAAAAAGGATAGTGCCGAGGCGCTATCCTTTTTAGTATACCCGAAATCTTATGCGTTTTGACGTTTGCGTGCGAGGACGATTCCGGCTGCACCGAGTGCAAGACCGAAGAGAGCGATCGCACCAGTTGTACCTGCTGTATTGTTGTCGCTCATGCCGCCGTTACCTGTGTTCGGCATTGAACCTGGTGTACCATCCATGAATTTCTCAGGTGATTGTTTGACGATTGCTTCACCGAGGTTTTCACCGACACCGTACATGTAAGCATATGACTCACGGAATGTATCAACTGATCCTTTGTAGTCGCCTTCGACATACTGCATGAACGTATCTTGGACGTATGTCTCATGACCAGAGATTGCTTCCTGTGCTGCTTTTGTCGGAAGGTTTTCTTCCGTTGCTGCACCAAGGAATGCACCGAAGTCATTTGAGAACATTTTGAGCATGTCTTGTGCGTCACCCATCATTTTCTTGTCGTCGTTGATTGCTGCTGTGACAAGGTTCGCTTGCGCTTCGATGTGGTTTTTCGTCCAGACTTGCTCGAACTGATCCGCACCCGCTTGACCGTAGACGGATTTCATTGCCGCTTTGAAGTCAGCTGTGTGCATGTCTTCTGCCCAGTTCGCTGCATCGTAGTCTTTCGCTTGATCGACGCCAGCCGTCATGCTGATGTTGGCAAGGGCGACGTGCTCCGCTGCAAGGCTGTTGAGTGTTGACCGGAGGTCAGCTGCTTTTGTGTCGGCTTTCGTGTTGTCGAACTTCTCAGGCATTTGTGTTGTGATCGCGACTGAGAGTGCTTTTGAGATATCATACATGCGGCTGTAGCCTTCACGGAACGTGTTGTACGATCCTTCGTAGTCACCGGCTGCATATTGTTGGAATGTTTTATAGACGTCGGCTTCATGGGCACGGAGGACTTCTTCCGCTGCTGCCTTCGGCAGTTTACCTTCAGTTGCTGTATCGAGGAAGCTCGAGAGGTCCTGGACGAACTCTTCTGTTTCCGCTTTTGACGCGTTGATGCCGTCCTGGTCGTCCGCTTTCACGGCTTTGACGAGATCAGTTGTATATTTGTTGTGATCAACGAAGATTTTTTCGAATTGTTTTGCGCCTTCGTCGCCGTAGACAGAAGCGATCGCCGGTGTCATGTCGAGTGCGTTCTGTTTCAGTGCTGCTTCATAATACTTCGCATCTTTTGATCCGTCATATTGTTTTTTCATGTCCATGACGGCAAGCACGAAGTGCTCAGAGAGTAACTGATCGAGTGTTGCACGGAGGTCAGCGGCTTTTGTTTTGACCGTGACGTTCTTCGCGCTCTCCTCATGTTTCATGTCGTCTCCGCCACCGGAAGCGAATGCTGCCGTTCCGGGTAATACGAGTGCTGCTGCCATTGCTGTTGCTGCGAATTTTTTTGTGTTTTTCATCTTGTCTCATCCTCTCAAATTTGGGTGATATCTAGTTAGTATTTGGTAGTTGTTGTCTGTATCGTTCTGAACAGCATACGCACCTGGTTTTTGTTTGGATTGGAAAATTGAAAAAGTTTTTTAAAAAAAGTATGAACGGTTCGGTTTCTTCCTTATATACAAAATGCGGAACTTTTTTTACAAGTTCATCGTTTGTGCATGTTACACTTAAAAAAAGAACCGTTTTGTAGCTAAACTGCAACTATTTAATACCAGGTACTAATATGCTATACTGTTCTTTAGACTGAACCAATGAAAGGTGATCAAGATGGTACAAAATCAAGCCGGAACGGACCAACCGACCCGTGAACGTCTGAAACGTAATCAACAGATCAAGAACGAAGCGCAACAGGAGCAGGAACCGAAACAACGTAAAAAGCTGCGTCAGTATTCTTCACGCCGCGTTCCCATCCTTGTTCGTTTATTGATCATTGTTCTTCTTATTGTCCTTGCGTTAGTGATCGGTGCCATGGTTGGGTATGCGACACTTGGTGGTGGCGAAGCGATGGATGTCCTCAAGCTCGACACATGGACCCGCATCACCGATTTTTGGACACAATCGTGAACTACTCACCACTTATTTGTTTCGCAAATTGAAGTGGGTGCTTCTTGGGAAGACCGTACTTTTACTAGCTACGATTATTTACCAAGCTCATCGGGTGGTTCCCACCCTGAAGAGTTTTCAGTCCGCTAACATTAACAAGTTGATACTTGCGTTGATATCTCGATCATGATGTGCTCCACAAACACAGACCCACTCGCGCACATCCATCGTTTTCTTCTCGCCTTTTACTCCGCAAGAAGAACAGATTTGGGTCGAGGCATACCATTGATCCGCTTTAATAAGTGTTCGCCCATAGAATGTGCATTTGTATTCCAGCTGTCGGACGAACTCATACCAACTGACATCTCCAATCGATTTGGCAATTTTATGGTTCTTCATCATGTTCTTCGATTTAAGTGTCTCGACGACGAGGACTTGGTTATCGTCAACGATCCGTTTCGACAGTTTATGAAGAAAATCTTGACGTTGATTTGCAATCTTTTCATGCTTCTTGGCGAGAATTACCCTCGCCTTCTCTCGGTTCTTACTCCCGATTTTCTTGCGGGACAAGGCGCGTTGCGCCTTCTTTATCTTCTCTTCGGACTTTCGAAGGAAACGAGGATTGTCAACCTTCTCAGAAACCCGTTCATCATTCGTCAGGATGGCGAAGTGCTCCAAACCAAGGTCGATTCCTACTTTATTCCTGGCTGGAACCCATGACGCTTCGGCTTGATCGACAAGGATAGAGATGAAGAATTTCCGGGTCTTCGTCATTGAGACTGTCGCGGACTTGATCACGCCATCGAATGAACGATGTTGTGTCAACTTCACAAAACCGATTTTAGGAAGCTTAACCTTCCCCTCTTCGATGCGGATGCTTCCTTTCAGATTGTTTGTCGTATAAGAGGCACGGTCGTTGTGCTTCGATTTGAACTTCGGAAACCCGACAGACTGATCTCGAAAAAAGTTTTGATACGCCCTGTTTAAGTCCATCTGAGCGTTTGCAAGGGAAAGACTGTCAACTTCTTTGAGGAAAGGGAATTCGGGCTTGTACTTCGCCGGGGTTGGGAGCTTTTGCTTCGCGTCAGGGTTGAGCTTCGAATCTTCATACAATAGGATCCGCTCTTCGAGCATCTTATTGTAGACGAAACGGACACAACCGAACGTCTTCACAAAATATTCTTGTTGGGCTTTCGTCGGATAGAGTCGAAACTTGTACGCCTTCAGCAAAGCAATCACTCCTTTCTTTTTGATTCGTTATACTCATTTTATCGAATGATTGGAGTCTTGCAAAGACAGGCGATTTATCTTTCACCACCGCCGGGTTTCACCCTGAAACGCTTAGAGGTGGGAGGATTATCGCTAAATTTAGTTAAATTAACCAGTGATTGGAGCTGTGTGATATGTATACGATTGAACAAATCAAGGAAGTGATTCCGCACCGGTACCCGTTTTTACTCGTCGACCGGATTTTAGAAGTCGAAGAAGGAAAACGTGCTGTCGGCATTAAAAATGTCACGGCAAACGAAGAATTCTTCAATGGCCATTTCCCGGACTACAACGTCATGCCTGGTGTTTTGATCGTTGAGGCATTGGCGCAAGTAGGTGCCTTTGCTGTTTTGAAGATGGAACAAAACCAGGGCAAACTGGCCTTTTTTGCCGGCATCGAGAATTGTCGTTTTAAACGTCAGGTCGTTCCCGGTGACCAGCTCCGACTGGAAGTCGAACTGACGAAACTGCGTGGACCGATTGGTAAAGGACGTGCCACAGCAACAGTCGATGGGGAAGTCGCCTGTACTGCTGAACTGACTTTCGCAATCAAGTGAATCCGTGATGAAGCGTGTGCTGATTCCTTTGGCAATCTCGCTGCTTGTCATTACCGGTTGTCAGCATGCTGACGAGGTGGAGACTGCTTCCCCGACGGTCATCATCGATCCTGTCACACGTGCTGGACAAACGGAAAACATCTCGGCTCAGATTTCAGCGACGGAAAATGATCGGATGCGTCTGACGATTCGGACGGCAAATGACATCCGGCTGGATGACCAACAGGTCGATATTCGACTGGATGTTGCCAATCAGTCGATTCCGTTCCCATTCGTTTCGTTTACGGCGAAAAAAATGGGGGAAATCAGAACATATACCTCGGATACGACGATTGAAAAAGAAGTCTTCGATGAAAACCGTCTGCCGGTTTTGATCATCGATGCCGGCGCCGGACGTGGAATCGAGATTCCGCTTGAAGTCGTCCGTTAATGGAAAGGAACCATACGATAACCACTTGTTCCCCGGTTATCGTATGGTTCTTTTTTGTTTTTAAGAGATGATAACCGGGGAAGAATAATAATACCGTTTACTTAGTCATCACTTCAAAAGGGGATTCATAAAATGCATGAAGCACACCAGGAAGCTCTAACGACGCTCGAAGCCTGTATCGTCGCCTGTAACACTTGTTTTGATGCCTGTCTGAACGAAGACCACGTCAATCATATGACAGCCTGTATCCGTCTCGACCGGGACTGCGCCGACATTTGCAGCCTGCTCAGTCAAGCCATCGTCCGAAACAGTCCGAACGTCGCGATACTGGCTACGGCCTGCCGGGAAATCTGCCTGGCCTGCGCCAAAGAAGGTGCAAAACATGATCATGACCATTGTCAAAAGTGTGCTGCAGCCTGCGAATCTTGTGCCGAAGCCTGTCATTCTCTTGTATGAATCGAAGACGACTGTTCCTTTTTTGGCGCTGTCGTCTTTTTTCTTGAACAAATATTCGAAATCAGGTGGTTTATTTTCCCTTTATTGTTTAAAATCTAGGTAACACATATTTTAGAATGGAGCGAAAACAAACATAATGCGAAAAATTGGAATGTACATAGTAGCGTGTCTGCTTGTCTTTGGTATCATCACACCGGCCCAGGCGGAAACGGTTTCTTCATGGGATGTCACAGGAACGGGGACGAATCCGTATACGTTGACGTTCACGGGCGAAGGAATGGTCAATCTTGAGTCTGAAACGAAGCTGGTCTTCGAAGACGGATTGACGGGACAAGCGATTGATATCGCCAAAAATCCGGTCGTCACCTTTACGGCGGAAACAGCACCTGTCGTGAAAGTCACGTCGACGGATCAGACGAAGACGATTTTGATTGAATTCGGCCGTGAAGTCAAAGCGGATCCGACACCGGCAGAACCTGTGACGGCAGAACCAACTCCGGAAGAGCAACCGACACCGGAAGAGCCGGCTGCAGAAGAACCAGTCAAAGAAGAGCCGGTGAAAGACGAACCGGTCAAGGAAGAGCCGATCAAGGAAGAACCGAAGCCGGAAACGGAACCGGTCAAGGAAGAACCGGTCCAAGCAACGACGGCAGTCATCAACGGAACGATCTGGTATGACGAAAATGAAGACGGGATTCGTCAGGAAAAAGAAACAGGAATCAGTGACGTCCCGGTCTATCTCTTAAATAAAAACTATGATGTCGTCGAAGAAGTCTACACGAAAGACGGTCTCTATACGTTCAAGGATATCAAGCCGGGAACGTATTACGTGGAAGTGTACGGCATGGACATCGGTTACTACTACACGTCTCCTCAGCATGAAGGAACAGATCCGACGATCGATTCCGATCTTGACGAAGATGATTTGGCGAAAGTGAAACTCAAAGCAGGCGACATCGTTCAGGTCGATGCCGGTCTTTATGGTCTCGATGACGAAGAAATGGACATGGCGAATCTGTTGATCGTGACGAACTTCCTTGACGCCAATGCCGATCAGATTCCCGGTTACTCGGAGCAGACGATTCCTGCGACGTATACGGTAACGGATGCTATCACAGGTAAAGACGTGTATACGGAAGAAGTTGGAAAAGACGATGCCTTGTCGATCGAGTTGACACCGGGGACGTATACGGTGAAGACGGAAGTCGCAGCCGGCTATACGGTCGAAGCGATGCACCATGTCTCGCTCGATGAGATGATGGATTCATTCGAACTGACGAAAGCAGGAGCAGAGGCTCTCGCTGTCGGCATGGCCGATGAAGACGAAGAAGAATTCCCGGGATACGATGAATTCCTCAAACTGTTCAAACGAAAAGCAACAACCGATTCGGTCACATTGACGGACGAGACGATGGGATATTTCCTGCTTGCTGAAATCAAGAAGGCGAAACCGGTCGTGGAACCAAAACCGCAACCAAAACCGACGGAAACATCGACTACACCGGCGCAAGCCCCCGTCACGGAAGTCCAAGCAGACAATCCGGAGACAGGCGGTATGTCCGGTGAGCGACTCCCGCAAGCAGGGGAAGATCAACCGTTCCCATATGCTGTGACAGGAGCAGGACTGGCTGTTGTCGGACTCTGGTTATTGTTACGACGCGCAGGATAAGTACGACCCTCTGGACCACACCGGTTCGGAGGGTTTTTTGATGTGTGTATCAATTGACACACACGCACACACGTGTGTACACTAAGGGTATCAAATGAATGGGAAAGAGGGATAACGATGTTAACGACAAAACAGATCAGTGAATTGTTACGCGTATCAGAAGAGACGGTCCGCCGCTGGATCCGTACGGGAGAACTGCACGCTGAACAGGACGGTAAAGGCTATTTGGTCGATGAACTGGCACTCAAACGTCTCGTCGACGAGAAGTCACAGATTCCAGGCAACGCGATGAACAAAGTCTTGCCGATCATCAACGACCTGTTTGGTCCGGAAGCAGCGAAGTTCGCGAAGTCGAATCTGTTTGATCCGCTCCGTCAGTCGATGGATCAGTCAGCACCGCCACGTCCGGAAGCATCACCGGAGTCGGTCGCAGAAGAACTGAGCCAGCTGAAGCGGAAAAAACGTCGCCTCGAACTCGAACATGAACTGAAGTTGCTCGAAATCGAAGAGAAGATTGCCATTCTCGAACAAAAGGCATCACGTCTTTAATTCAAGCGTTAAACGATTCCGTCAATCGGAGTCGTTTTTCTTTTGTATGGAAACGCCCTGATAAGCAGAAGAGTTCGGCTTCCGGCCGCGGCTGTGCGACAATGAAAATATAATGAACGAAGGGGTTGGGAAAATGTTCAAACGGGATGTTAAGAACCATTGGCAAGTGACGTATCAACAAAATGGTTATCCGCATGTGCAGCAAGGCTGGGTCCTGTCACCGGAGCGGAAGGACGAGTTTGATCCGTTTATCCTGATGGCGGAAGATTGGTTCAAACGCGGAACGTTTTCCGATCATCCGCACCGCGGCTTCCAGACGATTACCTATGTCATCGACGGTCGGCTTGAACATATCGATAATCATGGCGGACACTCGATTTTAGACGCCGGGGACGTCCAGTACATGAACGCCGGCTGGGCGGCACGGCATGCCGAAGAAGCGGTCGATGACGATTTGATCCATACGTTACAACTGTGGCTCAATCTGCCGAAACGTTTGAAAGAGACGACGACATCGTATCAAAACGTCCTGCTGGAACAGGCACCGGTCGTGCCGCTTGCCGGTGGACACGTCCGGGTCTATTCCGGTGCGATTGCCGGCGTGACGGGACCGCTCGAGAGTCTGGTGCCGATTACGATGAGTGAGATTTCGCTGGCTCCCGGAGCGACGTATTCGCATGTCTTACCGGCGAATCATAACACTTTTCTATATGTCCTGGCAGGCGAACTGGAAGCCGGGACAAGCGGGACCCGCCTCAAGAAGACGATGGCAGCAACATTGACGTTTGACGAACAGGCTCAAGGGGACAGTGCATTCGCATTGACGGCTGTCAGTCGGACGAAGGTGCTGATTTATTCGGGTGAACCGATTCGGGAAGAAACGATTGCCTACGGACCGTTCGTCATGAATACGGAAGACGAGATTCGTCAGGCGTACCGGGATTACCATGATGGGAAGTTCGGACCGCCAGCCGTCTTGTGACGACAAAAAAACCAGTTCCGTCAAACGGACTGGTCTTATGTGTTCGATAGGCGGACACCGCTCGACCTCAAACTGAGGAAGAATCGGTTGTCCGTTTTTTCTTGCGGCGCCAAAACCAGTAGCCGAGCCCGAGTGCAATCGGGATAGCGGCCAGGTAAGGATTCGCTTCTAGATAACTGATGATCTCAAACAGCGCGAACCATCCACTGAGTAAACCGAGGATGAGTAAGATCGTCCGAATCGCTTCGGGAAGCTTGCGGATACGATATGCGAAGAGACATACGAGGCAAAAGATGATAATCGCCACTAGCATTCCTCCCATTCCCGTATCCAGTATAGCGTATTCGAAAAGCTTTTTCGATGTTGAATGGTGTGTTTTTTATCCGCATGATTTTCGAACAATCCCACCTCTTGACCTGTCATATAGGGTGAGTCCATCAAGGATTCATCCTATTTTTTATGGAAAAGGAGAAGACGGATGAAAATCGACTACTTCAGCGTCATGCCGAGCGGGCCAAAAGGAGCACTGGAAACACACTGTCTGACGAATGGAAACTGGTACGAACGAATCAGTGAAGAATGGGAACGGGCGATTCATTATGGAGCAGGTTTGATTCGGATCAAGGACAAGGGCGCCGAATTACGGATTCCGATTGAATTCGGATTCGGTTACGTCTTGCAGTACTTACGGCAGTTCGCAGCAGCAGAACGACATACGATTGACCGGGCCAGACGACATCTCCAGCAGCAACTCGAATGGATCGGACGTGGTCTGCCGATTCAATTGCGTCGCTTGGGCGACATGATTGAACTGACGGCGGATGCCGATCACCGGTTTCAGCGCGAATCGTTTTTAGAGGCAGTCGATCAAGCGAATCAGAGTATATCCTGAGAGAGAAGCCGTCACGTTCAAAAGCGTGATGGCTTTATTGTATTTCAGAAAAATATTGACTTAAATGAAATTATATATAAATGTAAGCGTTCTCTTAAAAAGGTATGACCAGTTTTTTAATTTCCATATACAACCTGTGAATATATTTTACTAGTTACTACTATTCACCTATTTTTTACAAAAAACCTATTGTCGTTAGTTTCTGAGTTTTGTATATTTGAGCTGTAGCTGAGTGATTCACTTATCTCGAAGTGAGACTTGGTACGAACCTACAACATACAGAATGCCTTGTGAATGAGGCGTTCGACAACGTTTTTCTGTTCATCCCAAACTGGATACATAATGGATCACTGACGATCGTCTACTGTATAGGCGATGGATCGGCGTGTGAAACAGAACGTATTCCTCCGAAGAAGACAGAAAATCAGTTGAATGGCTAAAGTAAATATTTACAAATATTTTACTTTAAGTGTAGGTTATCTGGTTGGGGTTGTCGCATTTAGTTTTGAAAGACAAGAGGAGGAATTGTAAACATGGCTTACACGAAAAAATCAAACAAATTGTACGCTGCTGCAGCTGCACTCGCAGTCACTGCATCTGTCGTCGCACCGGTTGCTGCTGACGCGGCTTCGAAGGTCTCTGTCAAATACATCGAACCGATCTTGATGAAACATGCAGGCGGTGATAAGTACGCTGTTAAGAAATTGATGTTACCGACGAAAGTCAAAGTCAAGCTCACAAACGGCAAGTACGAAATGCGTTCAGTGAAGTGGAACGGTACCGTGAAGTTCGAGAAAAAGTACATTAACAAGTTCCAAGTCTTGTATGGAACAGTTTCTGGTACTTCGAAAAAAGCAATCCTCAAAGTAGAACTTCAGAACTATCCGGTTGATGTCCTCGAACCAGTCCTCGAACCAGTCGCAGTCGGAGGAAAAGTTGTTCTTCCAAGCACAATCAGCATCCGTTACAAATCAGGTATCATCGTTAAACGCCCGATCAGCAAATTCAACCTGAAAACACCAAACACATCAAAAGCAGGCAAGTATAAGCTTGCTTACTCATACAAAGGTGCGAACTCTGTCGTGACAGGTTCAATCAACTATGAAGTCAAAGCAGCGAATATCATGAACGTCATGGGAAGCGTCGATGATCAGACACTTTCTGTTAAAGCAGACGTCATGTACGCAGCGGCAGGCGCAATGACAGAACTCTTAATTTACCCAGGTAAAGATATGTCAAAAGCACCAATCGTCGTCAAAGGGACGCTTTCAAAAGGGAAATTCATGGCTTCGAAAGGCGGAATTCCTGAAGGTACACACAGCTATGTCGTGAAAATCGGCGATGTGAAATCAGCAGCAATGGACTTCACAGTAGCGAACACGATGTTGACGTCAGCAAAAGCGATCGGCAACAAAAAAGTGGAAGTCTCGTTCTCACGCGCGGTTGATAGCGCTTCAGTCGAAAACTTCAAAATCGCAGGCGGAACAGTTACAGCTGTTACCCTCAGCCCGGACAAAAAATCAGCACTTCTCGACGTGTCAGGTCTTGAGTACGATAAAGACTACACAGTGGAAGCGAAAGGCATCATGATCGGCGGCGTCGCTCGTGACCTCGGTTCAATGAGTTTCATGACACAAGGCGTTGAAAACCTCTGGATGCTTGAAGTCTCACCGAAAGCGTCGACAATCGTCGCAAACGGAGCTGACAACACAGAAGTGACGTTCTTACTCAAGGACAAAGCAACTGGTGAAGTCGACAAAAATGCAGACGATATCGTCTTGAAATTATCAACATCATTCGGTGCCCTTGCAAAAGACCGCGTGACAATTCAAGACGGAAAAGCAACGGTCATCCTCACTTCAGAGTTCAGCAATACGGACCTCGAAGCTATGATCCGTGCAGAAATCATCGAAACGGCAGCAGGCGATTACAAAAACCTCATCGGTAAGATTTCAGGAGAGACGAAAGTCAAGTTCAGCACAATCGCTGTTACTCCGGCTCCGATCGAGATGATTAACGTGCTCGCAGCTGAATCGAACCAAGCAGATCGCGTTACGGTCTTCCTCGATAAAGCAGTCTCACGTGAACTCTTACTCAAATCATTCGGACTTGATAAAGTCATGCAAGGTCTTCACGAAGAAGATTACCTCGCAAACGACAACATCCAGATCGAACAGTTTGACGGCATGAAACGCGTCATCGGTGTTAAAGCGATTCCTTCGAATCCAAAAGCATTCGAATTGATCCTGGACAAAGAAACACCACTCCAAGACAACGCAGTCGTTAAGCTCGTCGCTAAAATCACGAGCAGCACGGATACAGAAGTGAAATCAAAAGCAAGCTTCAAGTTGACGGATGCCCGTCCTGCTGAAGTAACATCTGTTAAAGCAGTCGGTCTGAACCAACTCGAAGTGAAATTCTCTGAAGCGGTCGATTCTGCGAAATTCAAAATCGACGGTCAATACGGAGAGAAGTACTTCAAAGTCACGCATTACGGATTTGACAACAAAACAGGTGTCGATCGCCGCGATACAGTCCGTATCATGCTCGATGACAACTATCCAGGTGTCAAAGAAGGTTACTTCGCTGCAGGTAAACACTCGCTTCAAGTCTGGGATACAATGGACTTCGCAGCACTTTCAGATGAAAGCAACATTGGAACGACACAAAACCTCGACTTCACGGTTGCGGCTGACACAGTCAAACCGACAGCTGGCGTCGTTGTTGAGTCACCTGAGCAATTCCGCGTGATGTTCAGCAAAGGCCTCAAAAATGCGAATATCCTTGCATTGCTTGATAACGAACTGAAGTTTGAGCGTTACAACTCGAACACGAAGAAATACGAAGACTTCAGCAAGTATGTCAATGTCACGTCGTATAACAAAGAGACGGGCGAAGCTGTCATCGAGTTGATGAAAGACTGGACGGAAATCTACGATACAGTCAACACGAAAGAAAACTACTACAACGATAAGTTCCGCATCACGCTCGACAAAGGTGCCATCCAGGCCGAAGCGAACGGTGAGAAGAACGATGCGTTAATCCTTGACCTCAGCTATGAAGGATCGCCGCTCAACACGCCGGACCTGAAGAGTGCTGAAATCAACACGATCGACCGCGTACCAATGACAAACGACTTCGTTGTCATGATGAGCGAGCCGGTGAAAATCCGTGACCTCGATGAGTACAACACGCCACTCATCAATGCGGACGGTATCGTCTTGCCTCCGAAAACGACAGTTGAATTCATCGGTAAGAACAAAGATGGAAAAATCGTTACAATCGACGGATCTGTCGTCAAGTACACGGATACAACGGACAAAAACTTCCAAGTCAAAGCAAACGAGAGCCTGCAAAAACTCGTCGACATGGAAGGGTACGGCGAAGACTGGAAAGTCGTCGTCAAATCATTGTCTGATGATGTCGGTAACACGGTTGCAACAGCAACACATGACTTCAAACTCATGAAAACGCCTGTTAAACCAGTCCTGACACCGTTCGAAATCGTTAAAGTCTCGGCAAACGAGAAAAACGAAAAAGACGTCATCCGCGTCAAGTTCACAGAGGGAGTTCAATACTCTGGTATGTACGATGCGACAAGCACAGCGAACTACATCCTGAACGGAAAAGCACTTCCGGTCGGAACAAGTATCTCGCTTGCTGACTCAGATGACAATGTATCGAACGGACTCGATATCGTTAAGATCAAAGTCCCGGCTGGTACCCTCAAAACGTTGTCGAACGTCATCGTCGTCAACAAAGATCTTCAGTCATATGACAACTCTGTCTTGACTGGCGGTTACGAGAAAGCAGTTCTTCTCGGATTAAACTAATTCCCTCGAACACCTTTCGTCCGGAAATGGATGGAAGGTGTTCTTTTTTATGACAATTAGTGCAATCGATTGCATTTTGTTAAATCTATTGACTTTTTTTGAAAAATAGAAGGTGTTATCTTGAAAGAAAGATGTTAAATTATGTGATGTTGTTTAGTAATTAAAGGAAAAAATAATCAATTAAATACAGATAATAAAGGGGACTTATATTGATGAAGAATACCAAAAAAGTATCGGCTGGACTGCTTGCTACCCTCGTAGCAACAAGTAGCTTCGGTGTAGCACCAAAACAAGCAGCAGCTTATACGTCAGGTGAGAAATTGGATAACCATGTCATCTTCCAGAGCTTCAGCCTCTACCAACCATATGACAGCAATATGTACCGGACTCTTGCTAAAAAAGGTGACCTGTTAAACTCATGGGGAGTAACAGATGTATGGATGCCGCCTGCGTATCGTTCGTTTGATATGGCGCGTTACATGGAAGGGTATGCTATTGCCGATCGGTATGACTTAGGTGAATTCCCACAAGGACCAGGCGGGACAACGGCGACGAAATACGGTAAAGCCAGTCATCTCGAGATGATGGTCGACATGTTGCATGATGACAACATCAAAGTTCAAATGGACTTGGTTCCAAACCAGATGCTTGGATTAAACAAGCGGGAAGCTGTTTTCGTACGTCGTGCGACAAGCTCAGGTGAGTTATTCACGAATCCATACACGGGCGGACAGACAACAAAAACGCTCGCGACACCTTACCTCGCCTATACAAAAGGTGGCGGACAGGGACAAGAGAAATACGGGTACCTCAAAGAGTGGAACAAAACCTTCTTAAACGGAACATCGCTTCAAGGTCAAGGTACAGGACGTGTCATGACGGACAAAGACGGTAAACCGTACCGTTACTTTGGACCGGAGAATGAGAAAAACTATTTACCTGAATGGTTGATTGAAGCGTCTAAAACTCAAAACTTGAATGTCGTCGATACTTATCTCGCGGCTGACGGTTGGTATGAAGTTTCACCGCAGAACTGGAAACCGATGTTATCGCAATACGCGAAGGATCCGGGTTACCTTGCTTATATGAAAGAAAATGGTTTCGAGACAAAAGAAGCACTCCTCGCGTCAGCGGACAATGGAACGATTGCGAAGTTGACGGAAGAATACATGAAGACACAAGCAACTTACGGATACGGAACAGAAGAACGTTCGTATCAAAACGATAACTCGGGCATCGATATCGAAGATCAGTTCCTCTTCGTAGATGAAACAGGATTCCCGCTTCAAGCCTATAACAAGACGATGACGAATAACGATGAGTTCTTACTTGGCGTAGACTTAGCCAACTCGAACACAGAAGTCATCAAAGAACAAAAGAACTGGATGAAGTGGATGCTTGAAACATACAAGTTCGACGGCTTCCGGATCGATGCAGCGTCACACTACGATACGGCGATTTTAAAAGCGGAAGCAGAAGTCGCAAAAGAACACTTTGGTAAAAAAGAGCATTTAAGCTACATCGAGAGCTATAAGTCAGAGCAAAAAGCATACATGAAGGCAAATAACGATGAGCAGCTGATCATGGACTCACCACTTTACTTCACGATGCGGAATGCCCTTGGAAATGAAGCGTCAAAACGTCCCTTAAGTGCCATCGTGACAGGTTCAACTGTTGATCGTTCAGCGACTGGTGCAACAGATGTATCAGCTAACTGGTCATTCGTTAATAACCACGATCAAGAGAAGAACCGCGTCAACCAGATCATGCTCGATCTGTACGGCATCAAAACAGGTATTCAGTACAAAGCAGGCGAAGAGCCGAAATCGTTTGAAAAAATGTACGATAAAGATACAGAAAAGAAAGCACTCGCAATCTACAATGCAGAACTCGCAAGCACAAAGAAAAAGTATTCAGTGGATAACGTCGTCTCACAATATGCGTTCTTGCTGACGAACAAAGATACTGTCCCGACTGTTTACTACGGTGACTTGTATCAGACGGATGCTTCATATATGTCTAAGCAAACGCCATACTATGACGAAATCACGAACTTACTGAAAGTCCGTAAGCAATATGCATACGGTGCTCAGAAAGTGGCGTATCATACGACGAACACTTCAAAAGTCGCCGGCAGTCATTTGATTTCAAGTGTCCGACTCGGTAAAGACCGTAACACGGGTGTTGCGACAGTCATCGGGAAGAAGTCAACACTTAACACGACAATCAAAGTCGATATGGGCAAACAACATACGAACCAAGTCTTTGTCGATGCGAGTGGTGTAACCCAAACGAAACTTGTCACAGACAAAAACGGAATCTTGACAGTTCCGGTTAAAGGGATGAGAACGGCAGAAGTAAATGGATACCTCGGTGTCTTCGTTCCACAAACAACAAAAGCACCGACGGCAACAATCGAGAAAGCAAGTGTCTATCAAGGAAAAGGTATCAACCTGAAAACAAAAGTCTTGAATACGTCATCAACTGTATCATCGATTCGTTATCAAGTAGCGGACACGTCAAAAGCAACAGTGGATACTACGGGACGTCTCGTTGGTAAAGCATCAGGCAAAACGACTGTGACGGCAACCGTGACATTAAAAGACGGATTCGTCCTGACAACTACATTACCGATCGAAACGAAAGTTAATGAAGTGAAGCTGAAAGCTACACAAAAAACATTGAAAAAAGGTCAAACAACGACAATCGGTTATGCGTCAGCAAGCGATAAAATCAAATCTGTCAGCTATGCGTCGCTCAATAAAAAAATCGCGACGGTGAACACAAAAGGACAAGTTAAAGCAGTCACTAAAGGAACAACATCAATTCGCGTTACCTATACGACTGTTGAAAATTACAAGGTCGTTAAAACCTTCAAAGTCATCGTGAAGTAAAGCGAATATCCATCACCTATTGAGGTGGTGGATATTTTTATTCCAAAAATAAAGGAATCAGGTAAATGATTTTTAATATTCCACATTATTCCAAAATTAACGGGTATATAGGGGTATAGACCTAAGACAATTGAAGGGGCGAAGGAATGAAAAAAATCATTGCAGGAAGTCTTGCCGCGAGTTTGTTCATGGGACTCAGCGTAAACGGGGAAGCCGTCGCGCAACAAAAAATTGCTGGTACAACACAAAAAACTGTCAGTGCAAAACAAATCAATCAAGCAAAAACGTTACCGACATTCCATGGCAGTTATGCCGGAACACCGATGAAAGGACGATTTGATGAAGACGGATTTGCTATCTGGTACATGGACGCCAAAGACTTTGTTCAGGACGGAACTCATCTTGAATTTGAACTGGATTGGGATGTCTACGGCACGATGTTTACGAGTAAGGCAGACATTGATGCGGGACGCGTCTACAATCGTTATTTCCAGCGTAACGACGAGACGATGTATTTCCCGCTCAGCTGGAGTGGACGGCAGTACTTGATTTTAGAAGGTTACCCGGGCGATACATATTCCGTCCCGTTCAGTGTCTCGCGTTACGAACCGATTGATGCGACGAGCAGTTCCTCTGTTAAAACGAAAGCGAGTACGACAACGGCTCTTATCATCCAGACAAAAGCGGGTATGGTACGCAGCAGCAGTCTTGGTGCCAAGTCTGTCGAAGCTTTTGCTCCGGAATTGCGTTTAGAAAAATTGACGTATCGTTCAGCGGCGGAAACGAAATTAGCGAAACAAAAGTTTGAGCAGTCGAGTGCGACGGCCTACGTCGAATATGATACGCCGATTCAAGCGTTCGGAACGGACGCTTTCAAGCATCATCAATGGTCGCTCCTGAACACCGGTCAGAAAAAAGGGTTGAAAGGAGCGGATATCGGTCTGACGGCGATGCAGAAACGGATTGCGAAGAAAAAACAGTCGACAACGCTCGTTGCGGTCATCGATTCCGGTATCAATCCGAGTTATGCCGATTTCGCCGGGAAAGTCCGGATGGATCTTGGTTATGATTTCGTCAACCGTTCGAAGACGGCGTGGGATGATTACGGGCATGGGTCGCATGTCGCCGGTATCATTGCAGCCGGAAGTGACAATACGTATGGGATGACAGGGATTAATGCCAAAGCCTCGATTATTCCGATCAAGGTCCTCGATGAGAACGGTGCCGGCTATACGTCGGACTTGGTCAGTGGAATCAATCATGCGGTGAAAAAAGGTGCCAAAGTCATTAACCTCAGTCTCGGTGGCGATACCTCTTCCAAGGCGGTCGAGTCGGCACTGGCTTATGCGAAAAGTAAAAATGTACTGATCGTCGCCGCCTCCGGGAACGCCGGCAAAAAGGATCTATCATATCCGGCACGCTCGAAATATGTGCTTTCCGTTGGTGCAACAGGGCGGACAGATAAACGGGCGTCGTTCTCGAACTACGGAACGGGACTCGATCTTGTCGCACCAGGTGTCGCGATTCCGAGTTATCTCGCAGACGGAGAACTTGCCTTTGCGAGCGGAACATCGATGGCCGCGCCGCATGTCGCCGCTGTCGCCAGTGTCTTGTACAGTTTCAAGCCGACGATCAAGTCAGCGGACGTCGAAAGTATCCTCAAAAAATCAGCGAAGGACCTCGGTTCGAAAGGATATGATACGACCTATGGTTCCGGTCGTCTGAATGCTGACCGGGCGACGAGTTACATTAAATGAAACAAAAGGTGGATCCGGTTGACGCCGGATCCACCTTTTGTGTGAAGTGACTTGAAAACAGAAAAAAATCTACGCGAAACGTAAAAATTAGGTGTTTAGCGTAAAATTTTCCATTATACTGGTTCTGTAGGTCAAAAGGTGGATGAAGGAGTGGAGAAATGAAGAAATGGATCGCAGGATTGACAGTAGCAGGTCTTCTCGGGACGATGATCCCGACTCAAATAGAAGCAGCAGGTACCGGGGCAAAGAAATTACCGACGCTGGACGCGAAAACAAAGAAAGCCTATATCAAAGGCAAGTTTGACAGTAAAGGAAAAGCATTATTTTATTTCGATACGAAAACCTACCTGACAGGCGGAACCCATCTGAAATTTGCTGCCGACGAGACAGAAGCCGTCACCGTTTATAAATCACAATCCGACTACAAACGACAACTGGTTTACGGACGATATGATCAAGTTACGGATCAGTCGCTCGTCTTCCCGCTCAGTTGGAGTGGTCGTCAGTACATAGAAATCGAAGGGAAGAAAAATGCGTCGTTTGTCGTGCCGTTTAAGCTTGAACGGTTGCAACCACTTCGGGAATCGATTGGTCAATCGGGTACGGTTGCGAAGTCAAGCAGCCTCGTAGTCAAGATGACAGGAGAGAACAGCCAGAAACAACAACTGTCCGTGAAAACGGCAGCCGTCAAGCACGAAACAATTGATGCCGGCCTCGGCCTCGTCAAGTTCACGTACCGGACGGTCATGCAGGCATTGGCGGCGAAACAGCAACTCGCAAAATCGAACAGTGTTGCGTATGTCGAGCTCGACAGCTCCATGCATGGACTCGGAGGCGACGTCTTCAAATCGTATCAGTGGTCACTAAACAATACAGGGCAACGCGGTGGCGTCAAAGGCGCCGATATCAACTTCGATGCGATGAAGAAACGGATTGCCGGGAAGAAACAATCGACGGTGCTCGTCGCGGTCATCGATACCGGTATCAATCCGACGTACGCGGACTTTGCCGGACGTGTCCGGATGGACCTCGGCTACGATTTCGTCAACCGCCGGCAACAGGCAATCGATGATCACGGGCATGGCTCGCATGTCGCTGGTATCATCGCTGCGAACAGCAATAACACGTACGGCATGTCCGGCATCAATGCCAAGGCTTCGATCATTCCGATCAAAGTGCTCGGCGAAGACAACTACGGGTCGAACTCGGATATCGCGAAAGGGATTTTACATGCTGTTAAAAAAGGTTCCAAAGTCATCAATATCAGCATCGGCGGTGGATTTTCATCCCGGGCTATCGAAGACGCTCTCGCATATGCGAAGCGAAAAGGGGTTCTCGTCATCGTCGCTTCCGGAAACGAAGGACAAAGTAAATTGTCGTATCCGGCCCGGTCCCAGTATGCGTTTTCGGTCGGATCGACGAACCGGTTCGATAAACGGTCGTCGTTCTCAAACTATGGCAAGGGATTGGATTTAGTCGCTCCGGGACAAGACATCCCGAGTTATCTCAGTGACGGTGAATCCGCTTTTTGGAGTGGGACCTCGATGGCAGCCCCACACGTCGTCGGTGTCGCGAGTCTCCTCTACAGTCTGAAGCCGACGATCAAAGCGTCGGAAGTGGAAGCGATCCTTAAAAAATCAGCACAGGATCTTGGCGCGAAAGGCTATGATTCGTCATACGGATACGGTCGCCTCGATGCCGATCGGGCGGTTCGATTACTGAAATGAAGAGAGTAGGAACATCATGAAGTGTTTAAAACAATTGGTGCTGGTCCTTGTCATCGGTGTCCTCTGCTTGAGCGGGACACTCGACGGACAAGCTGCATCGAAGGAAGAACAGCGCGTATTAAAAGAATACCGGTTGTTTAAGTTCGGTCTGACCGTGACGCAAATCGCCAAAATCATGTACGGTCCATCATACAAACAGCATTTAAAACAGACGAATGGAGCGACGGTCTTTAAGAAAAAAGCAGATTGGGCTAAGAATGAACAAGGTCATCGGTCACGGCAATATTCGTTTTATGACCAATCAAAGACGTTACCCCAAGTGACGACGCTTAAATTTTACACAAAGAAGAACAAAACAACATACTACCTCACGGAAAAGACGCTGCAGTTTGTAGCAGATACGACTACTGGTTTACGTGAAAGTACTCGGATGCTCCGACATGTGACACATATTGAGGGAGAAGAAACGGAAGCAGAGCTCGATCAGCTTTTGTCCGGTAAAGGATTGGGCATGGTAGCGCTACGTTGGTCTTGGAATTATCGTGCTGTTCAAACCAAACAGCAACAAAAAGAGCATGACTACCGGGGACGAGCTAAAATGTATGTCTTTAAAAGTTCGAATCCAAAGAAACAAATCAGTATGACGATGGGATTTGACGGCCGGAGCAAGCAGTATAAGTTAGATAACTTTTCTATCTTCCCGATTGAAATGAAGTAAAAAGGAGCAGTCTTTCATGCTAAGAGAAATTTTGAAATATGCGGTCTTGGTGTCGCTCATGACTTCGACTGTAGTGAGTATCCCGGTCGACGCGGCCACGAAACAGGAAAAACAAGTCACGACGGATTTTACAAAGTATAAGACAGGCATGACGATCGCCGAGTTTGCGAAACAACGATATGGAAAGACGTATAAAAAACACCTGACGAAAAAGAATGGACGGACGATTTTAAAGGAAAAGTCACCAAAAGAAGAGACGTCTAAGGATTTAGACTTCACAGTGTACTTCGTTCCCGGCAAAGAGGAAAAAAACTATATGACCTTTTTGTTTGCAGCTAAGCCGAAAGATAAAGTCTACCGTTTGGCATTAAGGTCCCTTGATTTCAGTGGGGAAAATCCGATGAGCGTCCGGCAAAGTGATCGACAACTCAAACGAGGCAAACAGGTCCAGTACGATATGACGGAGCAGCAGCTCGACAACGTATTGACAGGAAAAGGTCTGGGGGACTGGATGACATGGTCGACAACAGACTTCAGTCATAGCTTTTCCAAACAAGAGCTGAAAAAAATGGGTCTTGGTGAAGGCAAAACAAAAATCTATATTTTTCGGACAAATCATCCGAACAAACGATTACAAGTCCATATGACATTTGATTCAAAGAAAAAAACCTATCGTGTCGATTGGATGGAAAATATATCGAGTACGCAAGAACTCTACTAATCCTAAAACAGAAAAGAGCGACTACACATGAAAACAACATTTAGTAAACTCACAATCGCAGCATTAATCGCCGGATCAACACTGATCGCCGGAACAGCAGAAGCGGCAACGAAACAAGAAACAAAGGTAACGACACAATTCAAGACGTTGAAGAATGGGATGACGATTGAACAGGCAGCAAAAGTTCTTTACGGAAAAGACTATAAAAAACAATTAACGAAAAAGAACGGAATGACCGTCCTCAAGCAAAAAGCAGAGGCGACGAGCACGACACAAGGTCAAAAGACGACGATTTATAGTTTTTATGACAAAAAGGAAATCGTGCCTTCTGATATTACGACGCTGATGTTCATGACAAAGAAAAATAGTTCGGTTTATCGTTTGACATCGAAGTCGCTTGATCTGTTCCGTGACTCTTCGACAGGCGCGCGTGAAAGTAAGATGAAACTTGCAAAGGGAGCAAAAATTAAGACAGGAATGACTGAAAAACAATTGGATGGTGTATTGTCAGGAAAAGGATTAGGGGAATGGACAGGACTGGACTCAATTGATATGACATCTGTCCAAACTAAGCAGGAGATCGATTTAGGATTTGCGATTAAATCAGAGTTTAAAACATATGTCTTCCCGACTTCGACAAAACAGAAAAAATTTGTCATGCTCGAATACAATGCAAAAAAGAAAGCGTACATCGTCTCAAGTCAAATGTCATATTAATTTGCACAAAAGGGTTTACTATCCGGTAGACTCTTTTTTTCATCTTTTCCCGTTTTTGACAATTCGCCCGTAATTTTCAGTATACTCGACTGTAAGATCGTTTTTATTTGACCGATAGTAACGAGAACTCATGAAGTTACATAGGAAACAAGCAACGTATAATAGAAGGGAACGTGGGAAAGTGGAACGTGTCAAAAAAAGAAGGAAAGTCAAAAAGCGCTGGACGCCGTTAAAGGTTATGCTGTTAATCGCTCTAGTGCTGGTCATCGGAATCGGAGGGTTTATCGGCTACACGTATTATCAGGTTGATCAAACCGTCAAAAAGATCCAGTCGCCAATCAAAAATACGGGTGACGAAGTCGTCGAGAAACAAAAACCGGTGTCTGTTTTATTGCTGGGTGTCGATCGTCGTAAAGGTGAAACAAACGGACGAAGCGACTCGATTATGATCATGACGCTCAACCCGACACAAAACGAAAGTCGTTTGATCAGTATCCCACGCGATACGAAAGTTGAGATCGTCGGTAAGGGGACAAATGATAAAATCAACCATGCCTATTCGTTTGGTGGACCGGAAATGGCGATTAAAACCGTCGAGAAGTTTTTCGATATTCCAATCAACTACTATGCAGAAATCAATATGGAAGGATTCACCTCACTCGTTGATGCGGTTGGTGGAGTGACTGTTAATAACGATCTAGATTTCAAAGTCGGCGATAAACAGTTCACGGTCGGAAAAATTAACTTAAACGGTGATGAAGCCTTGAAGTATACACGGATGCGTTATGAAGATCCGCGTGGTGACTTCGGTCGTCAAATGCGTCAACGCCAAGTCATCGAACAAGTTGTCGCTAAATTATCATCGGATGTTTCCGTCAGTAAGTTCAATGCGATCATGGATGTCGTAGGTAAAAATGCTCAGACAAATGTATCATTCAAACCGATGCGGACACTTGCCTTTGATTACATGGATGCGTTTAAAAATCAAAAGAATTTAAAGCTTGAAGGAACAGGTGGAAAAGAAGCGGATGGCATTTATTACTGGCATCCGACTGATGATTCACTGGCCCAAACGAAAACCGCATTACGTTACTCGCTTGGTCTGGAGTAAACAAAAGGGACAATCCGAAAAATGGATTGTCCCTTTTACTGTTATAGATTTTGTTCAGCCAATCGCACCCGGCTGGTACTTGTTTCTGTTTGTTCAAACCGTTGCAGGCGATAAGAATTACTAGTCACAAGACCAGTCGTCTCTGTTTCGAGTTGGAGAGGAGCGAGTGTCGCTAGTTCAGCATTGGTGATGGCTGTTTCAGCCCAGTCAATCGCAATGACCTTGTTATTTTGAAGGGTAAAAAAATGAGTTCCGTAAAACAGATACGTGTTGACTTCATCGGAAAACGTCCGTTCCGGTGGACCATAAGTACTATTTAAATCTTCGGCTTTTTTGCCGATAAGGTCAATGAGCGTCTCGGTGACGAAGCTTGTATCGAGATTGTCATTGACCCACGTCAATAGGGATTCGTCAGCAATCGCGTCTCCTTTTAAAGACTTCGTCGTATCGTTATTTTTGATATAACCTGTCAATTCATCCGTCAATTCAATCTTACTGATAGAGTCGGTCGTTTCAAGAACCCGGTAACCGTCACCAAAGTCAGCTTCAAAAAGTAGATCGGTCAAGGCAGAGTCACTGTAGATATTGCTGTTTCTGCTTTTGACGTAAAGTACATTTGATTCTTCTTTGACCTCCGGCGTTGGTTCTTTTGTTTGTTTCTTTTCTTTTTCAACAGTGACCGGTTGTTCGATTGTTGACTTCGGTTTGCTGGAAGATGGACTCGCGATGTAATTGGAATAGACATATGTTCCACCGGCACCAAGAAGGAAACATAAAATCAATAGAGCAACCCAACCCCAAGGGATTTTTCTTTTAATGCGTTGTTCTGGTCGGGTTTTCACTTTGTTTCGACGGATGGCTTCTGGTTCACGGTGCGTCCGCGATAGGGCTGGAGCAATTTCGATGTCCTCTTTAGGTTCGACAGGGCCATCTTCCTCAAGAATCGGACGAGCCACGAGTGTTCCATAAAAATCAGCCAATTCATGATGATGTTTGCCGGCTAAAAAAGCTGACCATTCTTCAGCGGTCACTGTATCCTGCTTGAATGGAACAAGTGGTGTTTGGCCGGTCAAACGAATCATCGTATCCGTTAACGATTCTGTCGAAGCAAGGCTTAAACGAATCCGTTCATGAAGGCGACGAATTTCTTCTTCCGAGTGCGATGTATAGTATTGAAGGGCTTGTAGAGAGCGATGCATGAAGATCTTCCTCCTATGTTGATATCCGGAAATTCATGTAAAACGAAACATGTCATTCTTTATTATACGCAACAAATTTCAAAAAACGTATGTTATTTCCTGAAATTTAATCAACCATTTCCCAATTTTTTGTTATACTGAGTTCTAGTTGATGAAAAAAGACACCGTATTAGACAAATAAAGGAGAATAATTAAACTATGAATGAAACGATCAGCTTACAGGAATTATTTTCAATTTTGAGAAAATCGCTTTGGCGGATTCTCGCATTGACCATCGTCGCAGCCGTCATCTCATTTGCCGTCAGTACCTTTTTGATCAAACCGACATATCAAGCCGGTACGCAAATTTTAGTCACACCGAAAAAACAGGAAAACGATGTGATTGATGCTTCACAAGTCCAATCGTCCGTCACACTTGTCAATACATACCGCGTCATCATCAAGAGTCCGGCCATTCTCGAAAAGGTCCAGGCAGAAGTGGAAAATGCTCCCACTAGCATTAACGCCTTAAACAATATGATCACCGTTGAAAGTGAACAAAATTCGCAAGTCATCAACGTCTCCGTTCAGAATACGGATGCCGCTCTTGCGTCGAACGTCGCAAACTCAGTTGCGAGCGTGTTCAGTGAAGACATTACGGATTTAATGAATGTCGATAACGTCAAAGTGTTATCTGTTTCAGGCATTCCGACAGCTCCGGTCAGTCCAAACATTATTTTAAATACAGCCATCGCTGCAGTGGTGGGCTTCTTATTGGGAGTAGGCCTTGCCTTCTTACGTGAAGTGCTTGACCGCCGGATCCGGACAGAGGAGCAGGTTCAGCAAATTCTTGATCTGCCTGTTTTAGGAAGTATTCCGGATATCGACAGCAAAGTCTTTAAGTCATCAGCGAAAGCAGCAAAACGGGAGGCGGCAAAACAATATGGCTAAGAAAAATAAGATGAACAAAGATGCCCGTAATTTAATTACGGTCACTCAACCGAAGTCGCCGATTGCAGAACAATACCGGACCATCCGGACAAATATTGAATTCATGGCAGTGGATAAAGAGATTCAAGTCATACTCGTGACATCAGCCACACAAAGCGAAGGGAAATCGACAACGTCTTCTAATCTTGCTGTCGCATATGCGCAGCAAGGAAAAAAGGTCCTGATCATCGATACCGATATGCGCCGCCCGACCGTGCATTATACGTTCCGTGTCGCAAACGGTCTTGGTCTATCCAGTTTGTTAACGCGGCAAGCGGAACTTGAAAAAGCAATCATGCCGACAAAAATCGAAAATTTATCGATCCTGACGGCAGGACCAATCCCACCGAACCCGGCTGAATTGTTATCATCCAAATCAATGGAAAACCTCATTTTAAAATTACGGGAAGAGTACCATGTCATCATCTTGGACGCACCCCCGCTACTTCAAGTCGCGGACAGCCGGATCACGTCTAAATTGACGGACGGAGTCGTCCTGGTCGTCAGCTGTATGACGTCAGATCGTCAACGGGTCTTAAAGGCCAAAGAACAACTCGAACTGGCGGAAGCGAAGATTCTCGGTGTCGTCTTGAACCGCCGGGAGCTGACGGATGATTCAGCGTATCAATACTATTATTCCTATGAATAAGGGGTGCCATTATGGTTGATCTTCATTGTCATCTATTACCGCTGGTCGACGATGGTCCGGCGAGTGTCGAGCAAATGTTACAGCTGGCAGAGCAGGCCGCGAGTGAAGGTGTCACACGAATCATTGCGACACCTCACCTGTTTCATCCGCAGTTTGAGACGGAAGACGTCGATGTGAAACTGACCGTCGATGAACTAAACGTCTTACTCCATCAACGAAATATTCCGATTGTTGTTTACCCCGGGCATGAGATTCGTTTGACGGGGGATTTAATCGAAGAAGTTCAAAAGAGCATAGCGCTACCTCTCGCGAATTCCCGTTATTTACTGATTGAGTTTCCTTCGACCGGAATTCCGTCGTATGCACGACAAATGTTTGCCGAATTGATTTCAGATGGTTATGTTCCCGTCATCGCTCATCCGGAAAAAAACAAAGCGATCATTCAAAACCCGACATTGTTGTTTGATTTGATTTCAAACGGGGCAATCAGCCAAGTGACATGTGCCAGCCTGATCGGTAAGTACGGTAAAGATGTCCAACGATTTGCCGTTGCGTTACTCGAAAACGGTTTGGCGCATCTTGTGGCATCAGACGCCCACCATACTGAAAAACGCCCGTTTTATTGGGAACAATGCCGGACATATTTGGAGCATGAATTAGAAGACTGGTTGTATGAAGAAATTTATGAAAATAATGAAGCGGTTCTTTTAAACCAACTCGTGACAATTAATCCTCCGAATCCGGTTGAAAAAAACTGGAAAGGTCAGTGGGTATAAAAGGTGTAATGTCAAGAAATTGTAAAGAGAGTGGAAATACACTCTCTTTTTTCGATGATATCGTTTACATTTTAGGTATATGGAAAATTTTATAGAAGTGTCATTGATGGATGTGTTAATGTAAATTACATAAAGAATTCCAAATTAATTATATTATAGGAGAATTAAATGAGATGAGGAGGGGTATCATGACTCGTGTCAAAAAGGCTGTTATTCCAGCTGCCGGGCTCGGCACACGTTTTTTACCGGCAACAAAAGCGATGCCGAAGGAAATGTTGCCAATCGTCGATAAGCCGACGATTCAATATATCATTGAAGAAGCGATTGAATCGGGGATTGAAGATATTTTAATCATTACCGGTAAAGGAAAACGGGCGATCGAGGATCATTTTGATTCTGTGCCGGAACTGGAAGCGAATTTAATCGCAAAAAATAAATCGGAGCTGTTGCATCTCGTCGAAGCGACAACGAACATCAATATCCATTTCATCCGTCAATCGAAACCAAAAGGACTCGGTGACGCAATTTTACAGGCAAAAGCATTTATCGGTAATGAACCGTTCGTCGTCATGCTCGGGGATGATATCGTCCAAGCCGATGTTCCATGTACCCGGCAATTAATTGAACAGTATGAGATTACGAACAGTTCAATCATCGGCGTTCAACCAGTTGCGGATAAAGATACACACCGTTACGGTATTGTCGATCCAAGCACGAGCATCTCAGAGAACTTACATAAGGTGAAATCATTTGTTGAAAAACCGGCACCAGGAACAGCACCATCGAACCTAGCGATTTTAGGTCGTTATCTTCTGACACCGGAAATTTTTAAATACTTGGAAACACAGGAAGTCGGATCCGGCGGTGAGATTCAATTGACGGATGCAATTACACGACTGAATGAAATGCAGCGGGTTTTTGCCTATGAATTCGACGGCAAGCGCTATGATGTCGGGGAAAAACTAGGATTTATTCAAACGACACTCGAGTTTGCCTTAAAACGCGATGATCTTGGAGACGACGTTGCTAAGATGATGGCAGACTTACTCGCAGAACGGGCGAAGGCATCTTCGTTAGTCTGAAAAATGCTGTAATCATAAAACGAGAAAGGAGAGTGTCCTTTGAAATTCTACTATTATTACCGCACGTTGACATTAGCCTGCATTGATGCTGTAGCCTTAGGGGTTGCGATGGGATTCACCTACTTCTTCTTATACCCGAAAGAACTGTTTGATTTGATTGATAGTAAACTACTGCTTCAATCAGCTGCTGTCTTTGCATTGTTGTTCGTCACATTGGCTTTTTTAATGAAGTTGTATCGTGTCAACTGGAAGTATGCCAGTATCCAAGAGGCACTGACCTTGTCCTTGTCACTCGGTGCCAGTTCGATTGGACTGATGGTTTATCAGATATTTGTGTTCGACCAAGTGCTTGAACGCATCACGATTCTTAGTTTTTGTATTTCCTTGTTATTGCTTGGAGCAATTCGTGTCGCTTTACGATTACTTGGTATTGGACAGCATTGGCGCAAATATGCATTACCCCGCCGGATGGTTAAATCACGTAAACGGACACTGGTGATTGGTGCTGGACGAGCGGGACGCTCGTTAGTCCGTCAATTGTATGCGTCACCGTTTCATGAGTTAAAGCCAGTCGCCTTTGTAGATGATGATCCAAAAAATATGCATTTCATGATCCAAGGAATTGAAGTGGTCGGGACAACAGCGAACTTAAAGTCGGTCATCGAAAAACACCGGATTGAAGCGATTGTGCTTGCAATTCCGTCATTGACGCAACAACGACGGATTGAACTGATCACGGAAGCGAAAACGCTTTGTAAAAACGTTCAAACATTGCCGATGATTGAAGAGTTGATTACAGGAAAAGTTTCTGTCAGTGCGATTCGAGACGTTTCGATTGAAGATTTACTTGGTCGTGAACCGGTTGAACTCGATATTTCAGGGATTAGATCTGAAATCGAGGGACGAACGGTCCTTGTGACTGGAGCCGGTGGATCGATTGGATCAGAAATTTGCCGACAAATCATTCAATTTAATCCAACTACACTTGTACTGCTAGGTCATGGTGAAAACAGTATTTACCTGATTGAACGAGAGCTACGCGGACTTCAGTTTCCGATTAACTTAGTCCCAATCATTGCGGATGTCCAAGATCGCACGCGACTCGAAGAAGTGTTTGCGACACATAAACCACAGGTCGTTTTTCACGCAGCAGCGCATAAACACGTGCCATTAATGGAAGCGAACCCGTACGAATCAGTTAAAAACAACGTGTACGGGACAAAAAATGTTGCCGAAGTAGCTGACTTATTCGAAGCAGAACGATTTGTGATGATTTCAACCGATAAAGCCGTAAATCCAACAAACGTCATGGGATCCACAAAACGGATTGCGGAAATGGTTATTCAAGAACTGGGATGTCGCAGCAAAACAAAATTTGCGGTCGTACGTTTCGGAAATGTACTGGGGAGTCGTGGCTCTGTCATTCCACTGTTTAAATCACAAATTTTAGCGGGGGGACCAGTTACGGTCACACACCCGGAAATGACGCGCTTCTTTATGACGATTCCGGAAGCAAGTCGGTTAGTCATTCAAGCCGGTATTTTAGCGGATGGTGGAGAAGTATTTGTCCTTGATATGGGTGAACCGGTCAAGATTGTGGATCTCGCAAAAAATATGATTGAACTGAGTGGCTTCACAGAAGATGAGATGCCAATCGTATTCTCAGGGATTCGTCCGGGTGAAAAAATGTATGAAGAACTACTAAAGGATGGCGAAGTGGATCCGGAAGCAATTTATCCAAAAATCTTTGTTGGTCGAACTCGACAAAAAGAACCAGTCATAAACATTCTAAAAATAGTGGATCGCCATAAGAATGCACCACTGCAATTAAGAAACGTCTTACTCGATATTGCGAATGATGTTGCGGTTCGTGAAGAAAACCTAGTCTGACGAACGATATCTAAAAGGAGGAATGAAATGTGAACTACTTAAAAATCAAACGTCCACTTGGATTTTCGATTGCCTTCGTTGCTTGCTTAGTATTGATTCCTGTTTTTATCTTCATCATGGCTGCCATCAAGGTGGAGTCACGAGGGCCAGTATTCTTTAAGCAAAAACGAGTCGGTCTAAATAAAAATCATTTTAATATTCTAAAATTCCGAACGATGTATATCGAAACACCAAATGATACACCAACCCACTTGTTAGCGGATCCAGATGTGTACATCACGCGTGTCGGTAAAATCCTACGAAAAACAAGCCTCGATGAATTGCCACAACTCTTTAACATTTTGAAAGGTGAGATGGCATTTGTAGGGCCACGTCCGGCGTTGTGGAATCAATATGATTTGATCGACGAGCGAGATAAATATCAAGCGAATGATACGTTACCCGGTTTGACAGGTTGGGCGCAAATCAATGGTCGAGATGAATTACCGATTGAAGTCAAAGCCAAGCTTGATGGAGAGTATATTCAAAGAATGGGAATCTTGATGGATACACGTTGTTTTATCGCAACGATTTTTAGCGTCCTGAAGAGTGATGGGGTAGTTGAGGGCGGTACGGGAAATATCTCTGTAAAAGAAGTTTCAGTTACAAAGGAATGAGTATAGTGAAAAGGATTTTAATTACTGGTAAAAATAGTTATATAGGTAAGAGTTTAAAACAATGGTTGGAACGAAACTATGGAGAGTCTTTTTCTATTAAAACGACTGGTGTAAAAAACAATGAATGGACTTTTGAAGATTTTAAAAAATACGATGTCATTATACATGTTGCTGGAATAGTTCATCAAAAGGAAAACAATATAAATGAATCACTATATTATAAAATTAATAAAGATTTAACGTATGAAATAGCAAAAAAAGCTAAGGGGAATAAGGTTAAGCATTTTATATTCCTAAGCAGTATGTCAGTATATGGAGTTGAAGGTTCTTTACATAATAATACTGAAATCAACAAGGAAACAGTATGTTCTCCTAAAACATTATATGGAAAAAGTAAATTAGCTGGAGAAAATAAAATAAGCGATCTCAAATCAACAGAATTTAAAATCTCTATAGTTCGACCTCCAATGATTTACGGGAGAGATTGTCCAGGTAATTATGATGCTTTGAAAAAAATTGCAAGGTATAATTTTTTGTTCCCTGAAGTTCAAAACCAAAGAAGTATGTTATTTATCGATAACTTGTGTATGTATTTAAAAATAATAATAGACAAAGAAAAAAGTGACACATACTTTCCTCAAAATAAAGATTATATCTCTACCACAAAATTAATTTATGAAATCAAAAAGAATAATAAACAAAAAATGTACACGTCAAAATTTTTAGCAAAGATTTTGATGATTATTTTTAGAAATAATAAGACTTTTAATAAGGTGTATGGTGATTTAGTTTATTCTAAAGCGTTGCTAGAAAATTTAAGGGAAAATTCCGAAGAAGTGGATTTTATAAATTCAGTTAAATTGACAGAAGGTTCGAGGTGAAACATGAAATATCCAATTAGAGTATTACATGTAGTAGGTAGAATGGATAGGGGAGGAATAGAAACACTAATTATGAATATATATCGAAACATCGATCGAAATAAAGTACAATTCGATTTCTTATGCCATTATGGAAAAGAAGCAGAGTATAACGAAGAAATTAGAGCACTAGGTGGTAATATTTTCGAGATGACTCCAATTAAATCAGAAGAAAAAGTATATTATAGCAAAATAAGTAACTACATTGCTGATTTGAAAAAATTCTTTCAAGAGCATGATTACTCTATTGTACATGGACATATGACTAATACAGCATCAATTTATATGCCAATTGCTAAGAAAAATGGAACTAAAACCTTAATTGCACATAGTCATTTATCTAAGTCTAAAAAAGGTTTTTTAGGCCTAATCACAGATTTTTTACAAATCCCTATAGGTGTGATTGCAACAGATTATTTTGCATGTTCCCAAAATGCAGCAAGATGGTTATTTTCCAAAAATACAATTAAAAATAACAATGTAAAAATTTTAAAAAATGCAGTTGACACTAATAAGTTTAAATACTCAAATGAAATAAGAGCTACATTAAGAAAAAAATATAAACTAGAAAAAGATTTAGTGATTGGACATGTAGGAAGGTTTTATCATGAAAAAAATCATTCTTTTTTAATAGATGTTTTTAACCTTTTTCAAAAAGAAAATGAAAACGCAAAATTATTATTAGTAGGAGAAGGTCCACTAAAACAAACGATAGAAAATAAAGTGAAAAAGTTAGGCTTAGAAAATAAGGTGTTATTTATGGGAAGCAGAAGCGACGTAGAAAGTATTTTACAAGCAATTGATGTTTTTGTTATGCCTTCTCTTTTTGAAGGATTTCCAGTAGTAACTGTAGAAGCGCAAGCAAGTGGTCTTCCGTGTGTATTTTCTACCGAGATAACTAAAGAAACAAATCTGACTAAAAGAGTAAGTTATGTTTCTTTAAATGATTCTTTAGAAAGTTGGACATTGAAGATTAAACAAGCCTTTGAAAATAATAAACGTATAGACACTTCAAATCAAATTATTGATCAAGGATTTGATATCGTTGAAAACACAAGATGGTTACAAAAATTTTATTTAAATAAAGTAAAGGTGGAGAATGATAATTGAATAAAATATTATATATAGCATTTGTAGATTTCAATCAAAACCATCATGGTGTGAACAAAAAAATTATAAATCAAAGTAAAGTTCTTGAAAATGAAAAAAATGATGTTGAAATTATTGCACGTCAAGATAATTTTATAGTTTTACTAAATGCTCAAGGTGAATTGATTAAAGTATTGAAAGAAGTAAAGAAAGTAAACAACTATTATTTAAAAAACTTGATTTATAAGCAGCAACAATACAAAGAAATAAAGAAAATATTGAGTGAAAAAAAGTATAAGGCATGTTACATAAGATATGATTTGAGTGGCATGAACTTCATAAAAATGTTAAAAGACATCAAAAATGATGCCGATAAAATTGTAATTGAAGTACCAACTTATCCATACGAAAATGAATATAGTACTTCAACTGGTCATAAAATAAAGTTAAATATTGATATGTATTATAGAAAAAAATTAAAAAAATATGTTGATCGGATAGTAACGTATTATCACGAGGATTATATTTTTGAAGTACCAACTATAAAAACAATAAATGGGTTTTCTTTTGAAAATACTGAACCTATTAAAAATACAAATCTAATTAAAAACGAAATAAATATTATTGCGGTAGCATCTATGCGAAGTTGGCATGGATATGAACGAGCAATTGAAGGATTAAAAAAATTCTACGAAAAAAATGTAGATACAGCTTATAAAATCAAAATTCATATCGTTGGAGAAGGACCAGAAATTAAAAAATACAAAGAAATGACATTAGAATTTAACTTGAGTGAAAATATAATTTTCCATGGAAACCTACATGGTGAGCAACTAGATAGATTATTTGAAGAATGTAATTTAGCTATTGATTCATTAGCAAGGCATAGAACTAATATTACTGTATTAAGTTCCTTAAAAAGTAGAGAATATGGATCAAAAGGAATACCTATAATCAATTCTTGCAAAATTGACATATTAAATAAAAATTATAAATATGTTTTATATGTTCCAGAAGATGAATCACCATTAGAGTTTGAAAGCGTAATCGATTTTTATGAAGTGACTTACAAGGAAGATAAAAAAGAAGTAATTAAGAACATTAGAACTTTTTTCGAAGAAAATTCTTCGATGGAGTTATCTATGAAAGAAGTAAAAATGTATATTAATCAAGGTATTTGAAAAGGATAAAAAAAATGACATATAAAATTTCTACATCTAGCATTTTCATTTCAAGAATAATATTATTTTGGATATTGAATATTGTAGTAATAACTAGTATTTTATTTGATCAAGTTAATGGATTATTGTTTTCAGTTTTACTTTTTGTAATTCATAATGTTCTCTATTGCATCGAGAAGTTAGAAAGTAGGATATTTTTTCTATTCTTCCAACTAACTTTCTTCTTGTTTTTAGAAGCAAAGCCTTTAATATTGTTAATTACTGGTGAGGAACTAATAAGTAGTATTAATTCAAATCTATTTTTTGATCAACTTTCTATTGAACATAATATAATAACTCTTTTATTAAGTCAGTATAGTTTGTTTTTTGCATATTATCTTTTTGATAAATTCCAAAGAGACAATGAAAACAAACTAGCTACTAATTATAATGCTAGCTATATAAAAAGAGTAAGATCTATTTCTATAAAACTAATGTATATTAGTTTTATTCCTGCACTATTTATTTTAATAGAGAAAGGTATTTTTGTTAAATCATCAAATTTTACTTCTTACTATGTTGACTATACCTCTAAATTTCCATTGCCTATAATTAAAATAAGTGAAGCTTTTAGACCATTATTTTATATTTATTTAGCGACACTACCTAATAAAAAAGAAGCTAAATTACCGATTATTGTATTTTTGATATACTCAGTCGCGACTCTAAGTTTCGGTCAACGAAATGAATTTATTCTTAATTTAATTGTTTTATTCGTATACTTTTATTTAAGAAATTCATTTAGTCTTGATATCAAAGAAAAATGGTTTTCATTTAAAGAAAAGATAACAATTCTTATTTTATGCCCACTAATAATTATTTTTTCTGTTATATACGATTATATAAGACGTGACCTTTCGATTTCAAATGTAAGTTTGATTCAGATTATAAAAGAATTTTTTATTACTCAGGGAAGTAGTAATGAAATAATTACTCATGGATATTTACTTGAAGAAAGGATTCCTAAGCAAGAAGTTTATTATACTTTTGGAACAGTATATAATTATATTACTCAAAATATAGTATTTTCTTCCTTGTTTGATAATGAGCAGTTTGCTCAGAATTCTATTGAAATGGCTACAAGAGGGCATAGTTTTTCAGCAACGTTAACATACTTAAATTATCCTATAAACTATTTAAACGGAATAGGAATGGGTTCTTCATATGTAGCAGAACTTTATTTTGATTTTGGTTATGTAGGTATCATTCTAGGAAGTATTGTCATAGCTATAGTTTTAAAATATTTAAATACCTATATATTCTCTAAATGGATTTTTACATTTTTCGCATTATTGTGTTTACAATCCTTGCTATTTATACCGAGATCAAGTTTTTTAGATTGGATAGCACAACCATTTAGTATTTTAAATATAGCTTTAGTATTAACAATTCATTTTCTTAGTAAAATAAGTACAGGAAAGAATTATTCTGAAGGAAGTGTAGTCTATGTCGAAAAAAATACTATTCATGATAGATGAGCAGTTTCCTTACGGAAAAGGAGAACCTTTTTTAGAAACTGAATCTAATTACTACAGTAAGTTTGACAAAGTAATTATTTTATCAAACTATATTGGAAAAGATCGGATGTCTAGAGATGTATCTGAAAATATTATTGTAATTAGACCAATGAATAAGTTATTTAGAGAAAACGATAAAAAACTTAAATTTTTATATGGTTTTTTATCTTTATTAGATTTTAATTTTTATAAAGAGTTATATTTATTAAAAAAATTAAAAAAATTAAACTTAAAAACATTAATCCATTTATTATCATATATATCAAAGAGTAACATATCTTATTTATTCGCAAAAAAGTGGATTGAAAATAATCTTGAAGATACAGACAATGTAATATTTTATTCTTATTGGCTTTATTTTCAATCATATATCGCTGTTAAACTAAATAAAAATTTTAAAGGAAAAAGTGTTGCGATATCTAGAGGTCATGGATTTGATATATATGAAGAACGACATAACAATAGTTATATTCCTTTAAGAATGCATACTTTGAAAAGCTTAGATGAAATTTACACAGTTTCTTCTAATGGTAGAAATCACCTTATCGACAAGTACAAAGAAATAAGTTCTAAAATCCATATAAGTTATTTAGGAACTTTAGAAAAAGGTATCCAAAATCATAAAAATAGAAAACATGAAAATTTTAGTATAGTTTCTTGTTCAAGACTTGTAAGCCTTAAAAGAGTAGAACTAATTATTGATGCTATTACTAAAATTAAA
Source organism: Exiguobacterium sp. GL_137 (assembly GCF_057834585.1). Lineage (NCBI taxonomy): Bacteria > Bacillati > Bacillota > Bacilli > Caryophanales > Exiguobacterium > Exiguobacterium sp. GL_137. Next base: position 2,606,245 of record NZ_CM174406.1, on the reverse strand, counting down.
AGTGATAAAGAAATCCATTGGGATCATTATGGTGGTGGTGACTTACAAGATAAATTAGAAAGTTATGCTAAAGAAAAACTTGGAGATAAAAAAAATGTAAGTTATACACTTCACGGTAATTTGGCAAATGAAGATATTATGAAAGCTTATCAAAATAATTACTACGATATCTTTATTAATGTAAGTGAAACTGAAGGATTGCCAGTGTCTATTATGGAGGCAATGTCTTTTGGTATACCTGTTATAGCTACTAACGTTGGCGGCACTAATGAAATTGTAGATAATACAATAAATGGTTTTCTTATTTCAAAAGATTTTAGAATATACGATCTTGAAAAAAAAATTATTGAAGTTATGGAAATGAATTATAAAGATAAAAATCTACTTAGAAAAATGGCGCGTTCTAAATGGGAAGAAAATTTTAATGCAGATAAAAATTATAAGGCTTTTTTTGATTTATTTATTAAAAAGAATGAAGAATTACTTGAAAGAGTATCTAAATGAAAAAACTTATAATGAAATTTTTGGCGTTTTCTATAGGCCCGGTAGGTGCTGCTGCACTTTCATTTATTACAATACCTATTATCACATTTTATATATCACCAGAAGATTTTGGAATAGGAAATATGTTTATATTGTATATTAGCGTAATTCTGAGTTTTTCATATTTTGGCATAGATCAAGCTTATACAAGAGAATATCACGAGGAGAAAGACAAAGAAAATCTTTTTAAAAATGCAATGATGATTCCTATACTATTTTCTTTCATTTTATTAATATTTTTGTATGTTTTTAGTGAGAAAGTTTCATATATTTTATTTAGTGACGATTCATATAATGAAATTAGCATTTTATTTGGTTGCTGTATTATTTTAATGGTGATCGAAAGATTTGCATTGCTTTTTTTAAGAATGCAAGAAAAAGCAATAGCTTATTCAGCCTTTAACATACTATCAAAATTATTAATACTTATCTTTACTTTTGTTTGTATTAATCTGTTGAAAAATAACTTTTTAATAGTAATTTATCCAATCATATTTGCTCAAATAATTTCGACAACGATTTTATGTATTTGGATTATAACTTCATTTAGCGAAAAATGGTCATTTAAACTTGATGTGAAATTATTAAAAAGAATGCTTACTTTTGGTTTTCCGTTAGTTATTTCTACAAGTATCTACACTTTAATAATTTCATTAGATAGAATTTTTTTGAAAAATTGGAGTAACTTTGAAGAAATAGGTATATATGTTTCAGCGTTGAAGATAGCATCAATTTTAGCAGTTTTACAAGTAAGCTTCTCTAACTTTTGGATTCCTACCGCATATAGATGGAATATGGAAAATAAGAATATGAAATATTTTGAATTAGTTAGTAAAATTGTTGCATTTGGAATGTCTATAGTTTTTTTTATGATTCTTTTAACAAAAGACTACATAATACTCATGTTATCTCCAGAGTACGAAGATGCGAAATACTTAATAGTTTTACTTTGTATTCAGCCTATTATGTATACGATGAGTGAAACTACTGTTCTTGGAATAGTTTTTTCTAGGAGAAGCAATATAAGCATATGGATTAGTTTAATAACATTGGCCGTAAATTTAATTTTGGCATTTTTGTTAATTCCTAAATTTGGAGCTGTAGGAGCTGCGGTAGTTACCGCAGTATCATTTATAGTATTTTTTATTGTTAGAACAGAGTTCTCCAAAAAATACTGGACTGGATTTGTTACCTATCCTCAATACATTTTAGCAATATATATGTTTATTTTGGCTCTTTTAAACGTCTTTTATAATTTTAATTTAATGTTTCAAATTATAAGTTTTATTATGCTGATTTTCCTCCAAATTTCAGTTGTTAAAGAAATTTTTATTCTAATTATAAGTAAAAAATCGAGAAGAAATTGGGATTACAATAGTTAGTTTTTTAATTTTTGAATATTAAGGAGAATGATATGAAAATTACTGTAGCAGGAACAGGTTATGTCGGTCTTTCGATGGCGGTCCTACTCGCCCAGAATAATGAAGTCACATCAATTGACATCATTAAAGAACGTGTTGAGCTTGTTAACAATGGGAAATCACCAATCGTTGACGCTGAAATCGAAAACTTCCTACAAAATAAAGCATTGAATCTTCATGCAACAACCGATAATTTTGAAGCGTACAAAGAGGCAGAATTCGTCATCATTGCGACTCCGACGGATTACGATCCAACACGGAACTACTTTAACACTCGGACCGTTGAAAGTGTCATCGCAACAGTTCTTGCCATTAATCCGGATGCGACGATGGTCATTAAATCGACGGTACCGGTTGGCTATACACAAGAACTAAAAGAAAAGTTCGATACACCAAACATTATCTTCTCACCGGAGTTCTTGCGTGAAGGGCAAGCCTTGAATGACAATCTCTATCCATCTCGGATCGTAGTCGGTGAACAGTCAGAACGAGCACAACAGTTTGCTAATCTTTTACTTGAAGGAGCCATTAAAAAGGATGTGCCGATTCTTTTGACAGATTCAACAGAAGCTGAAGCCATCAAATTGTTTTCCAATACGTATTTAGCGATGCGTGTCGCGTTCTTTAACGAACTCGATACGTATGCAGAAGTCCGTAATCTTGATACAAAACAAATCATTGAAGGTGTCGGGCTCGATAGCCGGATTGGCAATCATTATAACAATCCTTCTTTCGGATATGGTGGGTACTGCTTACCGAAAGATACAAAGCAACTTCTTGCGAACTACGATGAAGTGCCAAACAATATTATCGGAGCAATCGTTGAAGCGAACCGAACCCGGAAAGATTACATCGCGGATACAATCATCAAGCAAAATCCGAAAGTTGTTGGGGTTTATCGTTTGACGATGAAGACAGATTCAGACAACTTCCGTGCCTCATCGATTCAAGGCATCATGAAACGCATCAAGGCAAAAGGAATCGAAGTGACAGTCTTCGAACCTGTATTGACGGAAGATACATTCTACAACTCTCGTGTCATTCGTGATCTCGAAGCATTTAAACAAGAGTCAGATATTATTCTTTCGAATCGGATGCACCCTGAGTTAAGTGATGTTGAGAATAAAGTATATACTCGTGACTTATATAGTCGAGATTAGACAAAAACCAAAATTTAAAAGGTCCACTTGATTAAATTTTAATTAATCAAGTGGACCTTTTAAATATCCTATTTCGATTGTCGATCAACGATAGTCGTATTCAGGAACTTTGTATCCGTTTGGATTTTGTGATTGCCATTGCCAAGCATCTCTACACATATCATATAATGACTTTTCTGCTTTCCATCCGAGAACTTCTTTAGCTTTTGTTGAATCAGCATAACATTTTGCTACATCACCTATCCGGCGACCTACAAATTTGTGCTTAATATGAATTCCAGTAGCTGATTCGAAAGTTTTTAATAAATCAAGAACACTTGATCCAACACCAGTCCCTAGATTAAATGCTTCAACTCCTGAGTGCGAATATTCAAGTGCCTTGAGGTGTCCTTTTGCTAAATCTACTACATGTATGTAGTCACGAATACCTGTACCATCTGGCGTATCGTAATCTTTGCCATAAATACTTAGTTCTTCTAACTGACCAGCAGCAACTTTTGTAATGTATGGCATTAGATTATTGGGAATATCATTTGGGTCTTCACCAATCCTACCACTACCATCAGCACCAATAGGATTAAAATAACGTAAAAGAGAGATATCCCATTTAGGATCAGAGACTGCTAGATCTTCGAGGATTTGTTCAATCATTAACTTGGTTGCACCGTAAGGATTGGTAGTTGAACGTGGGGCTGCCTCTAGAATAGGTATTGTTTTAGGAACACCATAGACAGTTGCAGAAGAACTGAAAACGAGTTTTTTTACATTATATCGTTGCATTGTTTCAAACAAAGTAAGTGAACTGATTAGATTGTTTTGATAATACATTAATGGCTGTGTTACTGACTCACCTACAGCTTTTAGTCCTGCAAAGTGGATTACCGAATCTATAGAGTGTTTTGTAAAAATTTGATCTAATACATTTTTATCCATTACATCTGCTTGATAAAATGTGATATTTTTACCGGTTAGTTCCTTAACCCTTTCTAAAGATACTTTTTGACTATTAGATAAATTATCGATGACGACTACGTTATACCCTGACTTAAGTAGTTCAAGACAAGTTTGGCTTCCTATATACCCAGCACCACCTGTAACTAAAGTTGCCATAAGTATTTAATCCTCCTCATTTGTTACATTTTTTAACATAATTGTATCATGAAATAAGGACGATTTTTAAAAAAATAGGTAAAAAAAGATTAAGATAATGTGGATTATTTGGTGAAATATAATGAAATGATTAAATAGAAAAATCATAGGGAACACCATTATTACAACAATTGAAGGAAGTCTTTTGATAAATCACTTCGATTATTTGAAATAATATCTTGTTATGCAAATCACTTATAGCAAGTAGAAGTAATCTCCTGTAGGTAAAAAAATCTTTTTTCGAGTGATAATCAAGTTCTTTTAACAATATTATTTTAATCAACTGGTTCATTATTTTAAACCAAAAACGGCGATATCATATGTTGATGACGCTGATAATGAACTTTTGCGAGCGAAACCTCTTAAGGTAAATTTGATGAAACAAGTTGCTCCGATGGCTTACCAACACGTTCATCAACGCGAACATCATCCGCTTGAAGAGGCAATTCACCAAATCAGTCAAACGGGCCTCCGCTTCATATAAGCCCGTTTGTTGTCGATCAAAGATGTTCAGTTTGCGACGTTTACGTTACTTTTGCGACACGGAAAACGACAAAACCTGCGGACGGTTAGAGACGTTCGAATAAATTTCAAACGCTTTTATCAGGATGGACGACAGGACTTGTCCTTCGTCCTGATCGTGGTCAAGCGATCAACGAACAGTACGCTCACGATGCGTTAAATCAACAGTCATTTATCATCCGTGGGCGACTGTTGCATCCGCATGACTTGCGGTATGTCATTTGCGATATATCTCTATTAAACTGGTAATTGTAAACTTCTGGAGATTCAACGGCTGCTTGTTCACAGTAGCTCGCGGATGACGGAAGAATATGCCCTCAGGTAAGAAACGAAGCTCTAGCACATCATCGATACGTTGTCGGTATGAGCCGGTTGATTGAGGAATGGGCGACTTCTGACGACGGAAAGGTGTACTGTTACGCCGTCTTGCGTTACTATGCCCAAGCAGGTGCAATATGATCAGTAAATCAGCGTGATGCTCCTAATAAATCGTTGTCGCGAACGTCACTCGTAATTCATGTGAGCGGAGGATGCAATTAAGGATCTGTTGACTAGCGAATCGAAGTTGTGTCTACGTTTGATTCGGCTCCAGTAAACGCATGGTGTCGTTTTGAAACAAGTAACTGTCGTTGGTTTGGACATCGAGATATTGTGTCAGGATAGCGATTAGTGCCTGAAAAAACGATTTAAAAAAACCTGAGTCCAACAAAATATTGGATTCAGGTCTTGAAAATCTCTTAACAAATAATTCAGTCCAGCTTTTTTAGTACATTGAATTGAGCGATATCTTTTTGAACAGTTCAAAAAGACAGACTTTTATTTTTTTAGATCTTGAAGAGAAGCCGACTTTTGAGTCAGCTTCTTTGTTTTACATCGTCGCTGTTTTTGAATCATTTTAACGAGTGATAAAAATATCATCTGTCCGTCTGTCGTGACCGGGAAAAAGTTAAATACATTTACTAAACAAAGTATTTTCACCACTACCCACGCTCCGCCGTCCCCTTCGACCCATATACCAAAAGAGAAAAGAAGTAATGGTGCTGAACCTGAAATGATCAGATTTTGCCAGTCGACATGAGTATTATGATAACGGACCGTCGGAGTCAGAAAACGGTCGAATGTCACGCATGGCTGACGTCGGAAGAGAAGCGCAAAACACCAATGGATACTTTCATGAATAGTCACGACTAAACCAATTAACAGTACATAACTGATCAGGAGCAGCAGTGTCTCAGCTGTCATGTCGAGCAGAAGTCCGTCGCGTCTGCATGAATAATCCAAATAAAGTGAACAGTACGATAAAGGCGAGATACATGAGGAGCGCCTGTAATGTCAGTGAGAAATGTGTATTCAGTTCTTCTTTCGTCATCACAGTAGAAATTTTCAGACCAGTCATCGTTGTCACAACACTGGTTTCATTGATTTGGAAAAGCTCATAAATGTAATCAATCAGGAATATGACCGCCCAGATTACAGTTCCTACACCAATCAATTTTGTGATTTTCATTTTGCCACCTCGTATTCTTTCTTTAGTATGAGATACAATACACCGAGCAAGAACAATAATGCAGGGTATAGCGCACCGTCTATGCTGACAAGTACTGATAGGAGAATAATTAAGATAATCGTCAAGACGGAAGCAATCGTCTCATTGATATTGCTTTGTGATTTCGGAAACAAGAATCCTGCAATTGTTGCCGCAAAAAAGATATTGATCCCGTACAGATAAGGGTTCAAACTATTTGTCTCGACAATCCCGACATATAAGGCAGGGGCCATTAGAATGATCGACACTCCGAGTAGGGAGCCAAGCTCCATCAGCGGATGGATGCGGTATAATCCATACAGTTTGCGTACCGCCAACGTCGCATCTGCGTATGTGATCGTCACGATTCCTAAAATCGGCAAAAGGAATAACCACAGTTGCATCGTCCCCCCCAGACCCACTTGATAGAGCGCCCCGGCTGACATGACAGCTAATAATGCCCAGAAATAAAGGAAGTTCTTACTTCGAATAATGGCCGGCATCGTTGTTGCCAGTCCAATATTAAAAGCGGGCAAGCCCAACTTAAAGTAACTCTGACGCACATAAAGATGGTTGCGGGAGAAGAATAGGGTTTGCAGGAGATACGCAGCTCCGCCGATCAAGAGACTTCCTGCTAGTACGAATAGTGTTAGCGTAAGAATAGAGTATGGCAGCGTGCTGACCCAGACATCGATTTGAAATCGTGTCTTGATTAAATGAAAGGTCACCAGGCCGATTAGACATAAATCGAGCACGAATCCCAGGATGATGCGCTTAAGTCCGGACATTTTTTGTAACAGAGCTGCGTACAAAAAATCAAGAATCCAAAAGCTTGCGATAAAAACAGTATGTAGCGTCAAGAGCACAAGCAACGCAACTCCCCATTGCATCGGAATCAGCTTTAGTGCAGGTGCCACGATAATCATCAACAACTCAAAAAAGACAAGTGCGACACTCAACTTAAACAAGCGTTGACTGACATTGACTTCCCGTTCAGAAAAAGGAAGTGTTTGGGCGAAGAATAAAGAGTTCCGATTTAATGAGACTGTTGCGTTCAACAGAATGAACATGAACGTTCCTAAAATGAAAACGACATTGAAGTAACTGCTCAACGTCATTTTTCCTGCTAACAAGAGTGTCGCCTGATCAGCTTCTTTCGCATTGGTCGTCAACGTCGAAAGTTGGACCATATTTAAATAAAAGTATCCGAGGTAGGCTGCCGTCAGCAGTAGTAATAATCCGTAACGGTTCAATCGGCTACGAAAGAACGGACGATTGAACAAACCATGAAATGTATCGTTATAGAAGAACTTCAGAAGACATAAAATGTTTTTGGACGATGGCGAACTTCTCACGCAAGACCTCCTCTTGTTTTATGACTTGTGTCAATTCTTCGGGAGACCCCTCAAAGTGTATAAGGGAACCATGACGCATGAGTCTGACGTCATTCGGAAAACGATCAATCGTGTTCCGTTCATGCGATACGATGATGATTTTCTTCGTCTCGCCAACCGCTGCGAACAGCTCCTGTACAAGAAGGGATGTATCGAAATCCAGTCCGCCGAAAATTTCATCCGCGATTATATACTCAGTATTGGCAGCGAGTGCTGCAACAATTTGAATTTTCTTCTTCATTCCAAAGGAGTACGATTCGATGGTTTTATGTTGTCCATCCGCTAAATCGAGTAGTTCGATTAAGATGGGTGCTTTCTCATACTCACTTGTCTCGTATCGACTTAAAACGAACTGGACATATTCTTTACCTGTCATGTATCCAGGTAAATAAAAATCTGAAGGCAGATAGAAGAACTTAGACTTATATGCTTTGCTACCTGGAGATAATGCATCAATCAAAATCTCACCACGATCTGCTTCGAGTAAGTTTGTCATCATGTTTAGTAATGTCGTTTTCCCACTACCATTTGTCCCGACGATCACAGAAACACCGGTTTTTGAGAACGTTGTTGATAATTGATCAATAATACAATTTTTTTTGAACGACTTCGTTAACTGTTTGATTTCAATCATTTTCTCGCCTCCTAAGAAAAACGGGAGCCCGAAGAGCCCCCGCTTATTAAGTACGTTACGAGGCTTTACAGCCAATACCCATTTGCCAAATCTTTGGCCAATTCAGCTTTACGTTTCCGTTAAAGCTGTAGCCGCGGCTTGTGCAATAAAAGGCATATGCAAAAATTCCAACTAAAAGGACTAACGCAAAAACCATCCAGAACCATTTGTTTTCGATCATGTTAAAGAACTTTTCTTCCAATGATAACTGATACGACACGAACATTGCAGACATCCGAATTCCTCCTTTCTCTTTTAAGATAGAAAGTTATTCATCCTCATGAAACATGGCATTAGTTTTTTGAAGAGAAAATTAAAACTTCCTTCCACTTGATTGTAACAAAAATTCCAATATTAGGAACGAGTCCTTTTGGAGCATCTTACTCAACGAATAATCATGACTTTTCTACCGAGGATTTCTCTAATACTAGTAGTTTATTAACTTGTTTTATAAATATCTGAATGGAACGTCCTACAAAAAGTAAAGATTATTCTCATAGTAGAATTAGATATATTATGGAAGAGGTGTTTGACATTACGTATTAATTGAGAAAACGATGACATAAACATGTATCGTTTTTAAGTGTGGGTCAGATAGTCTTCAGGGGATTTTTAGAGGATGGATAATTTGGGATGTTCCTGTGAGCTGAGCGATAGGTAAGTGTTGAAGTAGTGATCATATATTCGAACAGACGATAAAACAAAAACGGGCTTGGATGAAGTGAAATTTGAAGAGACCGACAAAAGCGGAACTTTTTGTTTGATTAAGGAGTTCAGCCTTTGGACTATGAGAAGCGCATAGTTAAGCAGTTTTTAATCTATATTAGTGATACAACCTTTACTTGATTAAAGTAAGAGCTATTTTTATTACTTTTTTTTAAAATGATGCATGTCAGACTCACTAGTGTGATAGAAACAAATACTATTTACAATTTAAACTAATTGATGAAGTTGTCCGATAATATAGTACAAGATTAGGCAAAATCATTAACGATTTGATGAGAGGACTGTACAAATATATGCTCAATGTTTTTAAAAAATCAAGTGAGATTTTAAAACCACGTGCACACGTTGTTTTATCAGGCTCTCTGAATGAAGATATGAATTTCCTAGAGGGGCACCCTGATGCCATTTTTATATTAAATACAAAAGGTGAAATATTAACATGCAATAGTAAGTTACTTGTTCTCTTAGGATACAAAAGGGAAGAACTTAAAAGCTTTTTAGAAGAAGTCGTCCCACCGACTCATCGGGAAGAGGTAAAAGAGTCTTTTCAAAGTACTCTTAAAGGCAAGACAGTTCATTATTCAATTGTAATTCGCCAGCAGAATGGCCAATCGCTTACAACGGAAATCACAAATATTCCGTACTATCAAGAAGGCGTAATTAGCGGAGTATATGGCATCGTGCGTGATGTTACGGAAGAACAAACCTTTAAAAAGAATTATGCAGAATTGTTAAAACGAAATGAAGAAGAAGTATGGCGTTTAGCCACTCATGATCATGTTACAAAGCTACCGAATCGTTTTTATCTTATGAATACAGCAGAGCAATGGCTTAATGAAGATAAAAGCATGACTGTAATAGCAATTAGTTTTAATCAAATCAGCGAAATAAACCGTACTTTGGGATACACGTATGGGGATGTATGGCTTCACGCGACGGCACAGCTCTTAAAAAACAACACACCTAAAGAGGCGTTCATCGGACAGTTGATAGGTGATGATTATGTAATTTTACTTCCCGAGTTGATAGGGTTCAATAAAGAGGAATGGATCGAAACGCTTTTATCGTTTAATAATCATAAATTTAGTTTAGAGTCGTACGAATGGTATGCCAAAGTTTCATTAGGAGTAAGTAACAGTAGTCCTGGTGAAGACGAAAAAGCCGAAACTTTAATCCGCCATGCTAATATTGCTTTGGATCGATCTAAAAAAAGTACTACTAAAGTCCATATTTATGATGCCTATTTAGACATTGAGGCATTTAAGCGTTATAAAATCTATTCAGACTTACGCTATGCGGTTTTGCGAGAAGAATTGTTTTTGGAATACCAACCAAAAGTAAATGCATGGACTGGTAAAGTGGAAGGTGCAGAAGCATTAATTCGCTGGGATCATCCGAAGTGGGGTCGTATTCCTCCGAATGATTTTATTCCACTTGCAGAGGAAAGTTCTGTCCATCTGAAAATTGCGGATTGGGTCGTAGAAGAAACATGTAGACAACTATCGGAATGGAAAAAGCAAAATCTTTTACTAGTACCTATCTCAATAAATGTTTCTCCCAAAAGATTATTACATGGTGATTTTGCAGAGGTTGTCTTTAAAAACTTAAGAAAACATAAGTTACCTTCTTCCTTGTTTGAAATTGAGATTTCAGAAACAGATATTTTATATGAAAATGTAAAAATCTCAGAAACACTGCGTCAATTGCATGATAAAGGGATAAGTATCTCTTTAGATGATTTTGGAAAAGGATATTCCTCTATTTCTTATCTACAGGACTATCCGATTGATACGATTAAAATAGATCGTAAGTTTATCAAGGATATTGATTCAGAAATTCGTGCCCGTTCCATCGTAAGGTCCGCAATTTTTATTGGTCAAGAGTTTAGATTGAATATTGTAGCGGAAGGCGTAGAAACTGCTGCGCAATTACAAGTTCTTCGCGGATTAGATTGTCCTACTATTCAAGGCTATTTATTCAGTCAACCTTTACTAGAAGCGGATTTTGCTGAAGTATTATCACGTCAACTGTTACTACCGAAAGAAGAGATTACTAATAAAGAGATTGCTACGTTATCGTTGCAGGCGAAATTGACAATTGATCGTATTGACGACGTGCCGGTGAAAATTGGCTCCTCTGTCATCATGATTTGCAGAACTAATTTGAAAAACTTAACTTTTTATTCTAACATTCGTTTTCCTGTTAAAGAGGAAGTGGAGTATAGATTGACTGTAGAGTTAACGGATAGATTTCAGGATGTTTCAATCCGGCTTCACGCTATGAAAGAGCTCTCAAACGGATTGCTGGAATATGAAGGATACTATACCAGCATTCATCAATCACATATCGTCATCACTGCCTTTCAAAACCTTAGATGAAGTAAAGCTTTAAAGTGCCGCTGACCTGTAGTCTCTTCCAGTTTTATCTTTATATACGAAGTTAGGCTGAGTGACAATATTAAGAAAGAAACAATCAAATAGTACAAACTCTCCGATTTTTCTACATTTTAAAAAGTTCACGGGTAGAGTTATTATATGAATGGGATTGAATAAAAAGTGAATGGGGAATTGAGGGGGAAATACTTTCTAAAAGGAGGTTCTTCTCATGACACATTTTGAATATCTAGACCACTATTTGAAAACGCATCTTTTTTATAGTAAATCGACAATCAAAGCATATCGCAGTGATTTACGACAAATGAAAAATCATCAAATTGAATGGTCAATGAAATCCTTGCAACGTTACTTTAATGAGTTGATTAAACGATACAAACCAACGACCGCGATGCGGCGATATCATGCCTTGATGGCACTGGGAAATGAACTCATCCGAGCGAAACGTCTCAAAGTTAATCCGATGAAACAAGTCCGTCCGATTGTTCACCAGCATATCCAACAACGTGAGCATCATCCACTCGAAGAAACGATTCAAATGATTCGTCACATTACGGATCCGACCTATCGTCTCTTCTTTGAACTTATCAGTCAAACGGGCCTCCGCTTTATGGAGGCCCGTTTGTTGTCGATCGAGGATATTCAGTTTGCGAAGTCGACGTTACTTGTACGACATGGGAAAGGACGACGATTGCGGACGGTTCCGCTTGGAGAAGGACTTGTGAGTAAGTTTCGAACGTTTTTAGAAGGACGGAAGACAGGGCTCGTCTTTCAGTCTGTCCGAGGCAAAGCCATCAATGAGCAGTCGGCTCGTGATGCATTACGTAAGCAGTCGCTTGCTACGCGTGGACGATCGTTACATCCGCATGACTTACGTGTTTCGTTTGCAACGTATCTCTATCAGACAGGCAACCGTAAATTGCTTGAGATTCAACAATTACTGGGTCACGGCAGTTCCCGAACGACGGAAGGCTATATCCTGACGGAAGAAACGAAGCTCCAGCAAATCATCAATGCGTTATCGGCATGAGACGGTTGATTGAGGACCGGGCGACTTCTGACGACGGTAAGATATACTGTTGCGTCGTCTTCGCGTCACTATGGCCGAGCAGGCGCATGACAGTCAGTAAATCAGCGCGATGTTCCCGATAAATTGTCGTCGCGAACGTGACCCGTAAATCGTGTGGTCGGAGTGTCCGTTTTAAGACATTTTGACTGGCAAGCCGGAGTTGTTTCCGGGTCTGATTCGGGTCCAGCAAGCCTCCGGCAGTGTTTTGAAATAAGGGATCATTTGGTTGAATGTCAAGATAGCGCTTCAGGACAGTAACCAGTTCGTTATGCAGGGGAACGTAGCGTGTTTTCTGTCCCTTGCCGTGACGGACAAACAGTTGGCGTTCGATGAGATCGAGATCGGTTTGGCGTAACTGTCGTGCTTCGTTGAACCGAAGACCTGTATGTAACAGTAGGAAGTAGAACGTATACAACGTATCGTCTTGCAGGGTCTCAATGACACGTCTCGCTTCGGTGTAACTAAAGGCAGTCCGGTGTTTTGGAAGTGGACGGGTCGGTTTCTTAATCTGGGATAACGGGTTTGAAGGAATTGATTTTCAGCGACTAAGGCATCAAATAATGTGGCCAATGCATGAATCCGTCGGGAGACGGTCGTTGGGGCATAGGTTTGTTTTAAGAACGAGATATAGCGATGGAGGGAAGGGATATCAATCGTTTTAGCGTGGGCACAAAAATGCCGGACGTCGGCGCGATAGGCTTTTTTCGTCAGCGGACTGTAGCTCGGTGACTGTTCGATGATGGCCAGTAACCGGTCCAAGTAAAACGTCATCATAGGAGTATGTCCTGGACTTTCTGTTTGAGTTCCGACTTGAGCGACCGGAGACGCGCGGGTGAGTAACCGAGCAATTCCTCATTTCCGTGAAGCAGAGCTTGAAGAATCGCGAATTCCTTAAGGGATAGTTCCTGCTTCAGTTGATCGAGTAAGTAGGTGAACGAGACTTGCTGCTGACGGGGGAGTTCCGGTAGGGTCTCAACGGCGACTTCACCGGCAAGTGTCCGGTTGCGGGTGGCCAAGTAATCGAGCATCGCGCCTTTGGCCCGGATCCTGGCGAAAGTCACGGTCATGACTTTGCCTTCTTCAATTGATTTCCAAAGACGAAGCAAAGCAGCCTGGCGGCATTCATCCTGTTCATTCGGATGAATCGAGAGACGGGAGAGAAGAGAATTGACGAGGGGCATCCATTGTTTTAACGCTTCATTCATATAAGAGAATCCAATCTGAGATATGCATATCTATGTATTCCGCGGTAGTTTCAGTATAAGTAGAGTTATCCTGAAGAGAGTGACGGAAACAGGCGGGTTTTCAAGTGATTTTTCGTGTTCAGTCGAAGAAATGACGACAGTTGGCAATTGGAAAGTTTAGAAAACCGTTGGCATAATTCAAAAAAGACGATTTGAAAAGAGAGGATAACTCTACTTATCCTAAGGGGTGTTCGAAAAAGAAAATCCTTTTTTGCAAGTCGTTACTACACAATTATTCTACAGTCTGAAAAACCAAGGATAAAAGAAAAGACGAGATTTTTCAGATACTGCTTTCCTTGATGTGCAATAGAGAAGTAGAAGCGGATTGGCTGAAGGTGATACGGTAATTAAACCGGTAACGTTAATCTTCAACACGAACAATAATACTATTAAAAAGAAAAGGTTGGTTGAAATGGGATGAATTTAAAGAAAAAACGCCTGCGCATAACACTCATCCTAATTGGTGGTTTCCTGTTGCTAAATCTTGTCTGGTACGGGGTTACGGCGGTTCAGTACAAACCATTCGTTTCGGCTGTACCGGATTTTGATGGCGTACACAGTATGATGCAAGACGGTTTCTCCTATACGGTGGAGACACCTGACTACCTGTCTTATACAGGTAGACTGATGATCGCTGACAAACAAGCCGGATTGGCAGTCGGTGTATACCCACATTTGTTTCAAGACGACACGTACGAAGTCTGGATTCAAGAAGGATTGAATGGATATCTTCTTGACGTCAACAATCGTTTGGAACTACTCGAACCGTACGACGAGCAACAAGATGTACTTAATCGGAATAAATCGGAAATCACGCGTCTCATGGACCAAGTGAAGAGTGTGTTTTCACTTGATTGAATAACTATCTGAACCCAATTAAAATGTACTATTCATGTATGTTTTTAAAAGAACAAGGGTAATTGTAACTGTTAGCTAAGGGAATAAAAACTGACATTTACGGAGGCGGAGAATAATGAAGAAGCTGGATGGATTTCCAACATCGTACTGGCGCACTTCGATTGAACCATCGAATTATCCGAAACTGGAAACAAATCTAACAAGTGACGTCGTTGTCATCGGGGCAGGCATCGCCGGACTCGTCACGGCTGTTCAACTGATTGAACGGGGCTATGACGTGACGTTGATCGAGGCTGACCGGATTGCAAGCGGGACGACCGGCTATACGACAGCAAAAGTTTCATCACAGCACGGCTTGATTTATGACGAACTGATCCAGACGTTTGGCGAAGAGAAAGCACGGCTCTATCACGAAGCGAATGAAGAGGCGATTCGGTTCCTCCGTGATCAGACAACACGCCTGGCGATCGAGTGTGAGCTTGAGGAACAGGATGCTTATCTGTATGTCGCGTCAAGCGGACCGAAACACAAGCAACTGATCAAAGAAGCAGAGGCATACAGCCGGCTTGGAATCAACGGCGGAGACGCGACGGAAGAGGTCAAAGGCAAGTTACCGTATCCTGTCGAACAGGCCCTCGTCATTCGCAATCAAGCTCAGTTCCATCCGGTGAAATACTTACTTGGTCTGGCCCGTTATTTCACGGAACAAGGCGGAAAGCTGTATGAACAGACGCGGGCGACGTCTGTCGAGTCGAAACGGACACCGACGGTATTGCTTGAATCCGGTCACCGGATTGAAGCGAAGAAAGTCATCGTCGCAACACACTTTCCATTTAACGACTTCAAGGGACTCTACTTCTCGAAACTCGAAGTTCACCGCTCTTACATCGTCTCGGGACTTGTTCCGGAAGAGTTCCCGGACGGTATGTTCATGAGCGCGGACAAACCGAGCCGGTCGCTCCGTCACGTGCACACGGCGCACGGGAAACGGCTTGGGCTGTTCGGTGGGGAGAACCACCTGTCGGGACATCAGACGGATACGAAAACGAACTATCAAGCGTTGGGTCATTTCGCCGAGAGTGAGTTTGGGGTAGCTGAAATTGATCAATTTTGGTCGGCGCAGGATTTGATTTCACTCGATAAAGTGCCGTATATCGGTCAGATGACGAGTGATGATCCGAACATCTTGATCGCGACTGGATTTGCCAAGTGGGGGATGACGAACGGGATTGCGGCAGGTCTTCTCTTGTCCGATTTATTAACGGGAACGCCGAACCGCTTCAAGGGATTGTTTGATCCGAACCGGTCGAAGTTGCATAAACAGGATGCCAAACAATTCGCGAAGAACAATGCCGATGTCGCAATCGAATTGCTGAAAGGGAAAGTGACCCGTGCCAGTCAATCGGCGGACGAACTCGGTATTGATGAAGGGGGACTTGTCCGTCATGCCGGGAAGACGGTCGGAGGATACCGAGACGAATCCGGTGAGTTACATCTCGTCAAGACGACCTGTACGCATATGGGGTGTGACGTCAAATGGAACAACGGGGAACGATCGTGGGATTGTCCGTGTCACGGCTCGCGGTTTGATTACGAGGGGAACGTGCTCGAAGGACCGGCAGTCAAACCATTGAAAAAATTAAACTGACTAAAAAACATCCACGCCCATTGATGCGTGGATGTTTTGATTAGTTGTAAACACTTTTCGGAACAAAGATTTCCGGCTGACCTGTCGAATAAGGCGCAATCTCGTAAGACTGGAAGACGACCTTGATGCCATCCTTCATCATCAGATATTCTGATTTTTTTGAGACATCGACGTCACCCAATGTATCGACGAAGTAATCGTCATTGTTTTTTAATTTATTGTAGATGTACTTCTCAACTTTTTTAAACTGTGTCGATGTTTTTAAGACGCTTGTGAGTGGCACTTCTTTACCTGTTTTCAATGAGTAGTTGACCCCATATTTATAACCAAATCCGTGGGCACCGCCTGTATAAGAATAATCCGACAAGGTGAATGTCAAATAAGACGTGTTATTTCCAGTAACTTTATAAGACGTGCTGTATGTATAGTTGCACATCGACGGATTTTTTTTGCAGTAAGAGGTTTTTCTTTCTTCTTTCTCGAAGGCTTCGATCTCTAAATAGTTTTGATAGGCGAACTTGGAGAAATCAGCTAGGTCAGCGTTGATCGTTTTTTGGACACTCGTCGATGGACCTTTCGTGACATATGGGTACTTCAATGCCTTTTTATCTTTTGCGTACTTTGTGATGACGGTTGGTTTCGTCGCTGCATCAACAGACAAAGTGGTCGGTAAAAGTAATGTCGCTGACAGCAGGGGGATGAACCAGGATTTTTTCATAAGTAATCGCTCCTTTTATTTGATAAGATTCCTCTAGTATACGAAATAGAAACTATTTTTGGAAGTATTTTCCTTGGTATTCATTTATCTGAAAACAAATATTTTATGTCCGTCTGACCTTAAATATTTCGAATGATATCAGAATTTAATATTCAATCTGATTTTTAATGTGCTATAATTACCTGGTAATAAAAATATTCAAGCGTTTAACTATATCGGTCGGGTCGATCTTCATGTGGATGTTACGAATTCACCGTCACGAACGCCGTTTACAGGTTTCATATCAAGTTCATTTCATAGTAGCGTCGTGAACGCTGTACGAATTCGAGGAGGAAGCAACACATGAGTAAAGAAAAAATCGCCCAGCTTCGCAAACACGTTTCGCCTTTTGAGAAGGCAGACGTCAAATCAAGCGTCCGGCAAATGATCAATACGATCCTGCCGTTTCTCGTCGCCTGGTTCCTGGCCTATCAAGCCTTACAGATTTCTGTTTGGCTCGCTGTTCCGCTTGCGATCGTCGCAGCCGGTTTCGTCGTCCGGATGTTCATCATCTTCCACGACTGTACACACGGGTCATTCTTCAAAAACAAAAAGGCCAATGCAGTCGTCGGAACGATTACTGGCATTCTGACTTTATTCCCGTATGAGAAGTGGAAACGGGAGCACTCGATTCACCACGCATCCAGTGGGAACTTGGACAAACGCGGTGTCGGTGACATTTGGGTCATGACAATCGAAGAATATGTCGAAGCTTCAAAATGGACGCGTTTGAAATATCGTCTTTACCGTAATCCGTTCGTCATGTTTGGTCTTGGACCACTCCTGTTGATTTTAGTCGTCAGCCGCTTTAACCGGAAAGATGCCCGGAAAAAAGAACGTATCAATACGCATGTCATCAATGCGTCACTAATCGTCTTATACGGCATCATGATTTACTTCATCGGATGGCAGGCGTTCCTGATCATTCAAGGAACAACGATGTTCACGGCAGGCGTACTCGGAATCTGGTTATTCTACGTCCAGCATACGTTCGAAGACTCGTATTTCGAGGATGAGAGCGAATGGGATTACGTCAAGGCAGCTATCGAAGGCAGCTCATACTATGAATTGCCGAAAGTCTTGCAGTGGGTAACAGGGAACATCGGTTTCCACCACGTTCACCACTTAAGTCCGCGTGTACCGAACTACAACTTAGAAAAAGCGCATACGGCGACACCACCGCTTCAAAAGGCAACGACAATCGGCTTGTTCTCAAGTCTGAAGTCGCTGCGTTACAAGCTGTATGACGCTAAAAATAAAACGTTCGTGACGTTCGGGGAAATCAAGCATCTCTTGCGTGAACCGAAAACGTC
Source organism: Exiguobacterium sp. GL_137 (assembly GCF_057834585.1). Lineage (NCBI taxonomy): Bacteria > Bacillati > Bacillota > Bacilli > Caryophanales > Exiguobacterium > Exiguobacterium sp. GL_137. Next base: position 2,587,850 of record NZ_CM174406.1, on the reverse strand, counting down.
TGTCTCATAAACGATAGGGTCTTACTTCTTTTTAAAAGGAGTAAGGCTTTTTTTGTTGCGAACTCCGACTTTTGCCGTATGTCTCGCCCGGGAATCCATGGTACGATGGCAAGTATTGAAAAGGAGGGATGTTCGGATGCGTCGCCCATCAATCGGCTACATCATGGCAGGAGCTATTTTGCTTTTATTATTTGGATTCAGTTCGATGAGTTATCAGCAACAATCCTTGATTCCGTTTCTGACGAATCATATCCCACTCGGATGGGTCTATGCCTTTTCGTTCGTCTCGTTTCATTATGAGGTGCCGATTAGTGTCGCAGCCCTGGGACCCGCAGCATTCCTTGAATTTTTCATCCGTAAAGGGATGCATGCCGGCCTGTTCTTCATCCTCGGGACAAGCCTCGTCCATGTCTTGCGTCTGCGCGGCTATCGTCCGGTTCCGGCTGCTTTCTTTGCCGCGACGACAGCGATGACCGTCGGAGTGTTCGATGAGTTCCATCAGCAATTGACCGGCGGACGGACCCCGCTCGTCGGAGACGTCCTCATTGATGGCAGTGGGGCTGTATTTGGAATTGTTCTGTATACGGCCATTCGCCTGTTTATCAAAGCCGACCGAATCGTTAAGACTGAGTACTTGCAGTCGAGTTAAAGACAAAAATACCCGGTCGTCTCAATCTTGCTGAGGCGACCGGGTATTTGGACGATTAGAAGCGTTGGACCCATTCGATTTTATATTGCGTCCGACCGAATTGTTTACGAAGCATCGTATCTGCTTTTTTCCGCGCTGCCGTGTGGTCACCGGCTTTAATGATCAGGCGATCTGTGTCCACGATTTCATCCTGTTCGATAACTTGATATTGAATCGTATATTCCTTATTAAAAAGTCCTAATAATCCCAAGAAAATCACTCCCATATTCTTCATTCTAGTAGTTAGTATATGGTATTTAAGAGGGAATAGCAATTTAAATAAATGACTATTGTCGCACCTGTAACTAAAAATTATATGGTTCTAAAGAATCACTCGTCTAATGTTTCAAATGTTACGATTGATGTTGGTATAACTAGATAAATGGTGTTTGAAAGTGGCTTTTAATCAACTTATTTATAACTTTCATGAGTCTTTAGACATACTTAGGGGGAATATATTTTTATCCTTAAAATATATTTAAATATAATGATTTGGATGATTAACAAGAATTGCCTTGGAACTCTTATGGAATTATCGGTATGATAAGAGGAGTGAGAAAAAGAGGTGAACCAATGCATGAGGAAATGAAACAAATCAGACAGAGACAACAGTCCGCGACCGTACGAGAGCGACTTTATTTTTGGTTACTCTTGCTGAGTACACTCGTAACGGGTTGTGGCTTAATCATCGGGATTCTGACACTTGAAACAATAGGGATCATAATCGTTGGAACGGCCCTTCTTTTACTCGGTATGTTCTGGGTTCGTCAGTGGATTCGTGTCATGACCATCCGGACGGACGGGATGGTGCTGAGTGAACAGCAGCAGCCGCTTGTTTATGAACAACTTCGGCAGGATGCGGAACGACTGGGATTCTGGAAGGTGCCGGAAATCATCGTAACAAACCATAAGACAATCAAACGTCCACGGACGATCGGCTTGTTTCAAAAGTATCTGCTTGTCTTACCGACCGGTTATCCGGTCGATGAGGCGACGCGTTTCGAACTGTTGCGCGAGCTCGTCCATTTAAAACAGAACCACGAAGAGAAACGGATGCTACTGTTGCTCGGGAGTTGGGTGCCGTTCCTGAGAAGTGCTTATCTCCGGGCATGCGAAGAGACGGCTGACCGGCTGGCACTGGCTTGTCTTGCAGAAGAGGAACGTGTCCCGGCGCTTGTCCGGTCCGTTGTCGGTCCTGTCTCCTGGCAGACGTTGAACCTTGATGCCTATATCGGTCAAAAACGCCAACCGATGCCGTTTGCCGCAGCGCTCAGTGAATTGTTCCGAAATCAGTCGTCCATTTCCCGGCGGTTGACGTTTGCCGGACTCGACGCTCCGCGAAAACAGTCGACCCGTATTGCGAGTGCCGTCGTCGTCAGTCTGAGCTGTCTGGCCCTGGCCGGTCTGGTCTTCGCCGTGACCAAGCTTGAGTTGCCCACTTGGTGGACGAATGGTGCCTCTTCCGTTGCCCAACAGACGGCGAAAGAAGATCTTGGAGAATCGAAACTGATGGCGGCGATTCAAAAGGGGACGCTCGCAGAAATCGAAACGTTGATTCCGAAGAGTGATATGCAGGCAGTCGATGCCGACGGCGATACGGCCCTGCATTATCTCGGGTACCGCAAGTCGAGTGAGGGGCTGGAAACAGTCTTTAAAGCCTTGCTTGCTGCCGGCAGTGATGTCGACGCCGTCAATGAGTTCGGCGAACGGCCGTTCATCACAGCGGTCTACAGCAACAACAAGGAATTAGTTGAGCTGTACTTAGAACGGGGTGAGAAGATCAATCAACAGGACGACGAGAAATACACACCACTCCATCACGCGGTTGAAGGCGAAGGAAAAGAGACCGTCCAACTATTGCTTGAGCGGGGCGCCGATCCGGCAATCAAAAATGCCGATGGTTATACCCCATTGATGATGGCACAGGAGTATGAGCTTGATGACATCATCATCTTGCTGAAACAAAATCAGACCCAGACGTTATGAATATAACAACAGGATGGGATATGATCCGCCTCCTGAAGACGCAAAAAGACCGGCTGTTAAGCCCGGTCTTTTTTTGCGGAATTATTTTGTTTCTGCTTTTGTATCAACGATCCGGCCTTCGATTTTGTAATCGACTTGACCGAGTGTTTTCGTAAAGTCGCGGAGGTTTTCCCAGTCCGAGAGACCAAGATCCGTCACACGGCCGGCTTTATAAGCCACTTCGAACGGTGTGAGTCCGTCGCCACCTTTTGCTGTGAAGGCATTAGTTGCGATGACATACGTTTTCGCAAGGTCAAGGGCTTCAAACGTATCGCCGTTTTTGACTTCTACTTTCGTGACACGGTCGCCTTTTGCGAGTTTGCTGCTGTATTCGAACTTCATGCCTGAGACGTGGAGGAAACCGCCGTTTTCGATTGGAGCGACGCCAACGCTGATTTCAAGCAAGTCTTTGATTTCCTGACCTGTCAATTTCGCTGTTGCGAGTGTGTTACCGAATGGAAGTGTCGTTAAGACTTCACCGACCGTGAGTGGACCGGCATTGATGGCAGCACGGATTCCACCACCGTTTTGCATCGCGATGACAGTCTCTGAATTGTACTCTTTAGCTTTTTTAAGCATACCGTCTGTGATCAGGTTTCCGAGTGCCGTTTCGCTGTTCCGGACACTGACTTCGCCACGCGGGTTCACAAGTTCGTTGACGATGTTCGCGCCGACTTCTTCGTTTTTAAGTTCTGTGATTTGATCAGCGTACGGTTTAAGGATAGACGCGGCAGTAGCATCTTCTGCTGCTTTCGAGACGTCGATCAATGATCCTTTATACTCTGTCAATTTCCCTTTGTAGTCGAACGTCAGGTTAAGATTTCCGAGGAAATCACCGTACTGGTAAGCTTGAGCGATGATAGTCGGCTCTGCTTTACCCGGTACGACCGTATCATCGACGACGACCGGTGTTTCGAGTTTCGTATGCGAGTGACCACCGACGATGACATCGATGCCGTCCACATTACGAGCGAGCAACTGATCGTTGTCGACGGCCGGATTGTCATCGAAACCGATGTGCGTCAAGGCGACGATTTTGTTGACGCCACGGTCTTCGAGTTTTTTGACGGCTGCTTTCGCGCTGTCGATGTAGTTCGCGAAGGCGACAGTTCCCGGACTCGAGATATCGGCCGTTTCTTCTGTCGTCAGACCGAAGAAACCGATTTTTTGTCCTTTGTATTCTTTAATGATGCCTTGATAGATTTTACCTTTTTCAGGACCGGCTGTGATCGTTTTCGATTGCAGACCGCCGAGTAATTCGTTTTTGCTGAAATCGACGTTCGCTGTGATGAACGGGAATTTCGCTTTCGTGACGAATTCTTGTAACGCGAGATGGTTGTCTGCATCCCCGAGATCGAACTCATGGTTACCGAACGTCATCATGTCGTATTTCATATAGTTCATCAGTTTGAGATCGGCTTGTCCTTTGAACTTATTGAAGTAAAGGGAACCGGAGAAGACATCGCCTGCGTCAAGTAACAGTGATGGTGTGCCGTCTGCTTTATAGGCAGTGCGGAGTTCTTTAATGACGGTTGCGCGTTTCGGTGCTTTATCAAGGTTTGCGTGCGTATCGTTCGTGTGCATCAAACCGATTGAGAAATCATCTTTATTGATATCGAGGACGTTGATTTTTGCTTTGAGTGTGATTGTTTTTCCGAGACGTGTGTAACTCGCGACGGCATATTTCACGCCGGCTTCGCTCGTATCGACTTTCGACCAGCGAACCGGCTTGTCGTAGACACGGCCTGTCGCATAGAGGACAGCCAACGTTTTCGGAAGTTCCGGTTTTTCACCGACATAGATCGTCTGTTCTTTGACACTTTCAACGAACTTGACGGCATAGTTTTGAATGAGGATTTTCACTTCGATCGGTGATTTCTTCTTGCCATACGTTCCTTTGACCGTCTGATAGCGGTTGAAGATGTGACGATCATAATTTTTCCACGTGATTTTCTCGCCCTTGTATGTAGCAGGTAACTTGACCGGGGCACCTTTTGTGAAGACGAGTGACTTGAGTTTGACCGTTTTGACCTTGACATGCGTTGCTGCCGATACAGTAGTCTGTGCAACCGGCACGATTGCCGATGTCGTCAGGGCGACAGCGACGGCTGCCGCGTAAAGCGGTTTTGATTTATACATGCGTAAAAATCCTCCTTCAAAGTGGGTGTATGAATACAAGGTCGAAATGCGATCGTTGACCTCTTCTTCTACTATAAGTCGTTCTTGACAGGTGGTGCGATAAAACTTTTGTAAAATTCGTAAATTCTTAGGTCGGACGACATGACAACCAGCGGGAGACGTCCGTTTCAGCACGTTTTTCTGGTTAATTTGACCTAAACATGTAAAATGATAACGCTTTCATTATAATCTGTCCGAATGAAAAAAGAAACGGAAATATACATCAAATCGTCAAACATTCCCATTAATTGATAATCTACTGGTGGAGTTCAGTGCATGAGTTCGGTATGATGAAGAAATGAGGAAACCGCGGGAGGAGAGCAACAAGACGATGAAAGAGACGATTCAAGGCACCATGGTTTTGGTCATCTTATGTGTGATGAGCATTTTACTGATTTGGGGATTGTCGTCCCCGCCCACGACGATTGAATTTCCACTTCTATCCCATTCCAAACCAGTCAGTAGCGATGTCTTTCATACCGCTGCCGACTGGTTTTTTTATCGGGGAGAAAGCTACAGTTTGGTGTCGGTTTGCCCAATACATTGACATGAATTTTAACGATGGCTAGAATTGATTAAGTGTATGGCACCCGGTGCCTGCTTTTTTAATAGGAAAAGAGTGCTTGAAAAGGAAGGGAGGAATGAATCAACGTGCAGGCGTCTGCCTGTCCGCAGTCGGTCGTTCGTTTGAAGAATCGCGAACGGAGCCCGTCTTTTTATTTTGAATTGGATGCAACCGAACTAAAATACATGTACCTTTACAGATCGGAAGGAAATTAATTATGTGGAAAGAAATGAAAAGCATCATCCGCGAACAAGTGGAGAATTTTCCGCTGATTCGCCGTCTCGCCCGTTATGAGATTAAATCGGCGCACGCGGAGCAACGACTTGGACTTTTGTGGGAGCTGCTCAATCCCGGTTTACAGATCTTTATTTACTGGTTCGTCTTTGGTGTCGGTCTGAAAGGGAATAAAAACGTCGACGGTGACACGCCGTTCATCGTCTGGCTCCTCTGCGGGATCGTCGTCTGGTTCTTCATCAATGATGCCTTGTTGCGCGGATCGAACTCGATCAACAGCCGACTGGCGATGGTGACGAAAATGCGTTTCCCGATGAGTGCGATTCCGTCGTATGTCATCCTATCCCGGATGTACCAGCATTTCGCGATGCTCCTGATCGTCTTCATCGTCATCATCCTGAACGGTATTCCGATCACATGGAAGTTACTCCAACTCCCGTATTATATGGCGGCGACTTACATCTTCGTCTACGCGTTCTCCCTGTGTTTCTCGACATTGATTACGCTCGTCAAAGACATTCAATTATTCCTGCAGTCGATGATGCGGATGCTCTTTTACCTGACACCGATTCTGTGGAACATCGAACGGTTCCCGGATGTCTTACATGGTGTACTTCGCCTGAATCCGGTCTTTTACCTTGTGGAAGGATACCGCGCGAGCCTGCTCGGCGGAGCCTGGGTTTGGCAGGAGTGGCCGACGGGACTTTATTTCTGGAGCGTGACACTGCTCTTGTTCACAGCCGGAACGTTTTTACACATCAAGTTCCGTAAATCATTCACCGAGCTCGTTTAAGGAAGGAAATCGCCATGTCTATGATAAAACTTGACCATGTCACGAAACGGTTCGATATGGTCACGACGACAAAAGAAAAATTTAAGTTACTGTTTAAGAATCAAAGTAAAAACGTTAAGACGTTTACGGCGCTCCGCGATGTCTCACTTGATATCGGGTCCGGTGAAGTCGTCGGTCTCGTCGGAATCAACGGTTCCGGGAAATCGACGCTGTCGAATCTGATTTCCGGTATCATCTATGCCAACGAAGGCGACGTCGAGATCAACGGGGAAGTAGCGATCATCGCCGTTTCCCAAGGGTTGAAAAACGTTTTGACCGGCCGTGAGAACATCCACCTGAAATGTTTGATGCTCGGGATGGACGATGCAGAAATCGAACGCCGGATGCCGGGGATCATTGATTTCGCGGACATCGGGGATTTCATCGATCAACCGATTAAAAAATATTCAAGCGGGATGAAATCGCGCCTCGGATTTGCGATCGCCGTCAATGTCGATGCCGACATCCTGATCGTCGATGAAGCTTTGTCAGTCGGTGACCAGACGTTTTATAACCGGTGTATCGACAAGATGAACGAGTTCAAGAACGAAGGCAAGACGATCATCTTCGTCAGTCACTCGCTGAACCAGATCCGGAGTTTTTGTGAACGGGTCATCTGGCTCGAATACGGACAGGTTAAACTCGACGGGACGACGAAGGAAGTCGTACCGGAATACAAGAAGTTCCTGACCGAATACAAGAAGCTGACGAAAGAAGAACAGCATCAGTACCGGCGGGATCGTCTGAAGGAACAGGGTGCCCAGGCAAAACCGGGCAAGAAAAACATGGATGCCGAAGATACCGTCAAACATCCGGGATGGATCTTGTCAGGGATCAGCTTACTGGTGCTTGCAGCCGGCAGTCTGATGGTCATCGATGAGACACCGTCATTCGCGACGTTTACAGAAGCCTTAACTAAACTATTTTAAGAACGGATCAGAGACATGTGTCTCTGGTCTTTTTTTGAGTAAAACAGGGAACAAGAGATTGGAAAGCGAATGCTTACGAGTAACGGATCAAGTGCTGAGGAGGAATGTACGTGTCGAAAGTCAGAAAAGCCATCATCCCGGCAGCCGGTCTAGGGACCCGGTTTTTACCGGCAACCAAAGCGATGCCAAAAGAAATGTTACCGATTTTAACGAAACCGACCATTCAGTATATCGTCGAAGAGGCGGTGGCATCAGGGATCGAACAAATCATCATCGTCTCCGGACGGAACAAGCGGGCGATCGAAGATCATTTCGACCACGCACCGGAACTCGAGAACATCCTGCTTCAAAAAGGGAAACTCGACTTGCTGAAAGAGGTCGATGCCTCGACGACGATGGCGGAGATTCATTATATCCGTCAAAAAGAACCGAAAGGACTCGGACATGCGATCTGGAGTGCCCGGCATTTCATCGGCGATGAACCGTTTGCCGTCTTGCTCGGGGATGATATTATCGTCTCGGAAGAACCGGGTCTAAAACAACTGATTGATCAATACGAACAACTGGACGCCTCGGTCGTCGGTGTCCGGCACGTCCCGACGGAAGATACACACCGGTACGGCATCATCGATCCATTGAATCAGACAGGACGCCGATATCAGGTCCGTCAGTTCGTTGAAAAACCGGTCCAGGGAACGGCACCGTCGAATATGGCGATCATCGGACGGTACATCCTGACTCCGGCGATTTTTGAATACTTGGCGACTCAAGAAGCGGGATCGGGCGGAGAGATTCAGCTGACGGATGCAATTGAACGGCTGAATGGACAAGAAGAGGTCTACGGATATGAGGTGGAAGGGAAACGGTTCGATGTCGGGGAGAAGATGGGGTACGTCGAGACGACGTTAGCCTTTGCGCTCGAAGACGCAGAGATTCAGGCAGACGTCCGGCAGTTACTCAAACGGTATGTCGAGAGCTGGAAGGATTAAAAAAACAGGGGTGACGGATGAGAGTTCCGTTACCCCTGTCGAAAGAGAGTAGTTGTCAGCTTGATGTGTCACGTTTGCTTCGTGTTCATGTACGTTTTTACTTGCGGTGCCCGATAAGAGCGGAAGCGTTCAAGTAACCGTTCCGGATCCGATTCGACGAGCAGCATCGACGCGTGTTCCGGAATCAGGAAACCTTGTGTCTCCATTTGTTGAAATAACGCAACGAGCGGATCGTAATAGCCGTCAATGTTTAAGATGCCGCACGGCTTTTCGTGAAGACCAAGTTGTGCCCAGGTAAAGACTTCAAAAAACTCTTCCATCGTTCCCGGACCACCGGGAAGGATGATGAATCCGTCGGCCAGTTCTGCCATTTTCGCTTTCCGGTCATGCATCGATTCGACGAGATGAAGTTCTGTCAGATTCGGATGGGCAATCTCCTTTTCCTGCAAGAAGTGGGGCAGGACACCGACTGCCTTTCCGTTGGCTGCGAGGACAGCGTCCGCAACGGCGCCCATCGTCCCGACACGTGAACCGCCGTAGACAAGCCCGATTTGATGCGCTGCGAGTGTCATCCCGAGTGTTGTTGCGGCTTGACGGAAAATGGGTGTTGCTCCATCTTTAGAACCACAAAATACTGCTAACTTTTTCATCCATAGGTCCCCCTTGTTAAAAATCGTCTTCTGTCAACATATCATATCAGGATGTTTCGAATAAGAGGGATTTTGTAAGTTTTTGACGAAGAAAAACAAATCAAGAAACATTGAAGTGGAGGAGGAAGTAATGAGACCTAAAATCATCGTCTGGCTTGTCTTATTGATTGCGGCAATCAATCTTGCAATCGGTCTTTGGATCCCGGAATCACCTGCCCGAACGACGGTTAGCAGCATTTTGCTCGGACTGATCGTCTTACTTGGAGTGGGGTATTTCATTGCACTGCGCCGTTCTTCAAAATAAATTAAACCCGTTTCGTTTGCGTGCAGCAGACGGAACGGGTTTTTGTATACGAAAGAATCATAAAGATGAGAGTGAGTGAATATTCTAAAAAATCTATTTTCATACACTTTATCGACACAAAGGTGGATAAAATGTAAATAATATGCACGTTTCGGGACCTATAACCTAAGACGAAAGGTATGGTAAGTGTAAATAATGTGCAAAATGTATCGAATATTCGTATTCGAATATCCGAGGGGGGTCTAAGGTTATATGATGTTGTTACAGAGCTAGACAAAAAAATTAGGAGGTTATTCATTATGAACTTGAAAAAGAAAGTACTTTTATCTATCGGTAGCGTAGGGATCACACTTTCAGCATTTGGAATCATTCATTCAGGAAGTGTATTAATCAAAACTGACATAGCTGGAAACAACCTTCCGACAGAATTCTCAGTGAAGCGTGATGTAGCCGGAAACAACTTGCCAACAGAATTCTCAGTGAAGCGTGATGTAGCCGGAAACAACTTGCCAACAGAATTCTCAGTGAAACGTGACGTAGCTGGAAACAACTTGCCAACAGAATTCTCAGTGAAACGTGATGTAGCCGGAAACAACCTTCCGACAGAATTCTCAGTGAAACGTGATGTAGCCGGAAACAACTTGCCAACAGAATTCTCAGTGAAACGTGACGTAGCTGGAAACAACTTGCCAACAGAATTTTCATTTAAATACACAGTGTAAATTCTAAATGATGGTGTTAGTTTGAATATAGTGAATTTTATTAGTAACAATAATTTCTTTATATTCTTTCATTCCTAACAAATCAAAAAGTAGATACGCTTTTGTATAAGCTTCTTTTATATCTGAAAGATCTGCATAGCTGAATTCTAAAGCAGAAGCTTTTTGAAATAATAATTGACCAAGCAAGGACATATCCTTGAATTTTAAACTGTCTCGAATTCCTTCTTCGATGTAAATCAAAGCTTCTGAGATTTGGTCCATATCGAGTAAGATTTTAGAAAAATTGTATAAAATTCTGATTCTATCAATCATCAATTCGTCGTTATCAAAATTTAATTTAAGTAATTCTTGATAAACAGATATTCCACGCTTAAAACTTTTATTCTCATAATACATCGTTGCAATCGCTGATTTTAATCGAATCAACATTTTAGGAGAATAATAAGTTGTGGAATAGAGGTCAGACAGTTTTTGAAGCTCGACGATACACGTTCGAAAATCGATTTTTTTCAATCGGTATGATGATAGGTGGAAATAGTACTGATAGAGTAGTGAAGCTTCTTCTGTGAATTGAGAAGTTTCTAAAAAATATCTGGTTTCATTATAGATTTCTTTATATTTCAAGTTTCTGAACTTCATTAGTAATGAATCATCTATTGTACGTAAAGAATCATATTGTTCTGTACGATCTAAAAAAACAGTAATCGGTACCTGTAATCGTCGTGATAAAGCAAAAAGCAAATCAACGGTCGGAGAATGTGTCCCACTTTCAATTTTACTGATTTCCGCCTGGCTGCAAATTCCATTCGCCAAATCCTTCTGCGTCAGATTATGTTTCTTGCGAAGGCGGCGAAGGGCCAGACCAATCTGCGGTGACGTGAATTGATCCATCGGGTTCTGTCCTTTCTGTCCAGTGGATTTGAGAAAACGATACCCTTTTCCATTATAAGAGGGAACGGGATCTGATACCAAACTTTTAGTTCAAAAAGTCGTCAACGTGTTGTCTGCCATTTTAAACGAATGAAAGGGGTAACTCCTATGAATCTCACCTTTAAAGAATCGCGCCGGACGATGACATCTTACGGCTGGTGCTTAAATGTTGCTACTGTCTCGGTCGCACCCTTGGCAAGTCGGGAAATGGACCGGATCAAACCGACGGCGAAACGAGAATTAAAAACTTCATGATGACGTCTCTTGCTGACGTGGCTTCATTCCGTCACAGGTTTGAAGCCTTTTTTAATACAGACTGCTGAAAGGAGCATGGATATGATCGGACTAACGGTTCTTTCTGAAAGCGAAGGCTGGTTACACCAACTCGACCCGACCGATGCCCTCACGACTTTTTGTGAGCAGCACCGGTTCTCAATGGATCGTTATGATTACGATCAGCATACGTTTTTGGATTTACTCGACTATATGGACTTTCAAGAATTCGAACATTATTTGTTTGTCCTGCGAGGAACGGGGGAGCGGACCTTGCGACTTGTCGCGTATTTACAACAGCGGATGTTACATGTTCAGTTTCATCTGATTAATGAGCGGGGCGATGTCTTGTTCGGTGATCCATATTTCTTGAACGGAACCATCCCGTTAGACGGGATGGCAGTGCATACGCAACCGATTGAATTACAAGATGCGTTGATGTCTTTATTCACCGGTGTCTATCCGGATACGGCTTCTCGTGAGCCACAACCGTTACGTCATGTCTATGTCGAAACAACAGAGTTACTCGACTCGATTGTACCCACCCTGTTTGATCAGATGACGATTAACAGTTTGTTGTACATTGATCAGTCGACTCGTCATGATTTGCCGGTCATTGAATTGATGAGCCGGACGCCGGTCTTGTTAGCCTTTTCCGATACGTTATCCTTTAATGTCAGAGAACGATTGGCGACGTTTGACCGCCAGGAGTTGGATGCTGCTATCAAACAGTGGCATGAGACAAGTGTCGTCTCTAATCCGGAACAGCGGATCGGGATTCTTGATTATGCGACGCTCACCGGTATGCCGTCCTCCCATCGTCTGTTCATTCACAGTGACGGGATCTACGCGGATTATGGAAAACGGCTATTGCTTAGTGCGGCGTTCGACTTAAATATTTGTCAGTTACGTCAAAATCAGTTGGCGAGATGGGAAGCGCTCGCTCCGATTACTCAGCTCGCCTTATATCCGGTTCTGTTTCAACTCGCTTCAGCGTTTCAAGGGACCAGTCAGTTCGTGACGCCTTACAGCGCATTTGAACTGCCGCGGACCGACGGAAAGATTGGTCCGCTGACGATGATTGGGATTCAGAATAACGAGGGATGTTTCGCCTTCGAACTGGTGACGAATCAGTTGTTTGAGACGGATGAGACATTCATCGCCATTCTCGAAGCTGATCAAAAGGAACGGTTTGATGTTTTGCCAGAGCGGCTTGGTACAGACTATGAATCGGCCATTCAGACGTATAAGGAGTTGATCTATCATGGATGACAGACCATTATTCGGTCCATTTGCGCGAAAAGGGAGTTATTCACGTGTTCAAGTTCTCGATCATCTGTTTGCAGACGACCGATTCATGGCACTTTATCAAGAAACGTCCACCTTGCCTGAAGTTGATGAGTTGATGTTATATCGCCGGTATCTGCAGAAAGACGACCGTGTCTTGCTGCACGGGAACTTTTCCCCGCATCTCTTCAATCTGCTATGTGAAGAAGGATATGATTTGCATCTCGTTGAACCGGAACTGAATCGGATTACGGGTATCTCTGAACAATACCTGAATCGGGTCTATGGTCTCAGCAATGAGTTGATTGATGTGATGGGGAATGGAGTATTCGATAAAATCGTTTTACCGGGTACAACAATTGCACGATATTCACGGGGGGAACTGTTGTTGTTCTTCCGGAATATCCGTCACTTATTGGCAACGGACGGTCAATTACTGATCAGTATCCATAAAGCGGATTATTTAAGACAAAATGTCCAACCGATTGCCTCGCGACGTATTGAGGACTGTACCTTGTTTTACGGTCAAAAGGTCGATCGCGACCGGTTGATTTTTAATACGTATCTGAAATCGGCTTCTGATGAGAAGGTTGGTTATGTAGTGGAACATCTGTACGAAACAGATACGTTGTTTGAATTTGCTAAACTGTCCAGGTATCGGGGACGGACATTGTACGCCGGGAAAAGCATCAGTATTTTAGAGTTTGATAAAATCGGTTGATTTTACAATCTATCTTATACTATCAAAAGGGGCAGATTTTTTTATGATCTGTCCCTTTTTGGTATGATAAAAAAATCGCGTGCTTTAAATCGTTGTTACGATGAAAAAAATTAAAGAAGTCAGCCTTTTTGAAGCTAATTAGTTCCTTAAATTGGATAAAAAATATTTTAAATACTAGTTTAACTAGGTCTAAAGGTGGGGTAATAAACAAAAGCAGCCCTTATTAATCAGTTTCATGATGCCATCAGACAATCGGAGGATAGGTAAATGTTATGGATGAGAAGGTAGCAAAACTGAAAGCCAGTTGTTTATCGTTTATCGAAACATTATTTCCGGAAGAGCGTTTTGAGTTTGTGGATTATGTTATTCTTCCTGATGCCTTTGGTAAGAGCGGAACACATTTGACATTCAAATCCGCTGCACGGGAACTCAAACTCAGTTTTGTCGATCAAGCACATAGTCGCTTCGAACGTGTTTTCTTAGCTGAAAAGACGCCGAAGTCTCCATTTTTCAACCGGATGATGGAAGCGACATATGAAGACGGTCAACTTTACATTCACCATGTCTTAAAATCTGATTGAAACGGCAAGTAAAAACACGATGAGATGTGTACAGGAAACATCCTGTCCGCTTCTCATCGTGTTTTTAAGTCAAATCTTAATCGATTGCAAACCTTGTTGGAGTGCTTGATTAATGGTTGTCGCCATATGATCACGGACCTCTTGTGTCAGCAGACGACCATTGAAGTAGACTTCCGGTGAGAGCGTCAAGTGGACGAGAACATCTTCCAGGACGAGCTTGAAATCGAGCGGTTGCGTCGGTTCGAGGGATTGAGCCATAAATTCTTGTAATGAAGGATGTTGGACATATTGGGGATCAATCAAATCAATCACAGTCGTATTCAAAGCAAGAGCAAGCCGTTCTAATGTTTGCGTATTTGGCATCCGTTGACCACGCTCGTAAGCGGAGATCGAAGTGACCGTTTCTCCGCATCGCTCAGCCAAATGTTTTTGGGTGAACTGATGTTGTTTACGCAATTTCATGATTTTTTTTCCGAGAGCACGTTCCACGGGTCTCCCCTCCTATTCTTGCCGATAAGCTTACTAGTACTAAATAACCACTTTCATTATAGCGCAAACCTTTGAAATGTAAAAAAAAGTTTTTAATAAAAAATAATTACATTATTATGTATTTAATGGGTTTAAAATTCACAGTATCATGTGTTATTTGAAAATATTGGGAAGTTCTCTAAAAGAGAACATGCTATTCTAATAGTTAGCGAGAAAAGGAGGGCATATATGTTAAAAAAAATTCCATGGTCCGGTTATGTGACCCTGTTGATTGTAACCATCTTGTTTATCTCGAGTTCGATGCCATATGAAGAACAGTCGTTAAAGCCTGGGTTGTCGAGGTACTTTGATTTAGGTTTCGTCGAACAGCTTCGGTTCATTTCGTTTGACTACCATGGGGAAGTCAGCGTGGAAGCGCTTGGTGCTTCTGGATTTGTTGAGTTTTTCATTCGTAAGGCAGCCCATCTGTCCATCTTCATCGTTCTCGGCATCGCCTTGGTGGATTTAACGTATCGAATGATCCGTCCGTATGCGTTGGCCGGTTTGTTTGCGTATACAGTCGCAATTACAATCGCCGTCTTTGATGAGTTTCATCAAATATTGACGGGCGGACGGACCGGATTGATTCAGGATGTCTTACTGGACGGCACGGGTGCTTTGATCGGGATTCTATTGTATCGATTATTTTGGAAGAAAAGACCAAGTGAACAATGGATGCGTCCGTGAGTCTTCTGTCCTAGTTTTTTTAGAGAAAAAGCAGGGTTTTGATGATGGAAGTCGAAAAAAAGATTAATCTCATTAACTAAAAGGAGTGAAATCGGATGCAGCATCCTCATCTATTGATTACGAGCGCCGGTCGCCGGGCAAAGCTCGTCGAGTATTTTGTCAAAGAGTTCAAGACGGGACGTGTCAGTACGGCAGACTGTAGTCCATTGGCATCCGCCTTATATATGACGGAGGACCATTACATCGTTCCGAAGATAGATGAGGTCGATTACATCGATCATTTACTGAAGCTTTGTCAAGAGGCGGGAGTGACGGCCATTCTGACACTGATTGATCCGGAACTCAGTTTGCTGGCTCGATCAGCTGAACGATTTCAAGCCGTGGGGGTGACAGTCGTCGTTTCACCGTATGCCGCCTGCCAACTTTGTTTCGATAAATATACGATGTATGAGTACTGTCTGCGTCAAGGTATCGCCCATGCGCGGACGTACCCCTCGATGGAATCGTTTCAAGAAGCTTTTTCCATAGGAGAAGTGAGCCTGCCTGTGTTTGTCAAACCACGTAGCGGGAGTGCCAGTACGGAAGTCCGCCAGGTGGAAACCTTCGAAGAGGTCGAACAGTTATTCGCGAAGAATCGCGATCTGATCGTTCAAGAGTTATTAGTCGGTCAAGAGCTCGGCGTCGATGCGTATGTCGATTTGATTTCTGGAAAAGTGACTTCTATCTTCATCAAGGAGAAATTAACGATGCGGGCAGGGGAGACGGATAAAAGTCGTTCCGTCGTCCGGGAAGACGTTTTTGAATTAATTGAACACGTCTTGGAAGAATCCGGCTTGACGGGTCCGCTCGATTTTGATTTGTTTGATGTCGCAGGTACATTGTATCTTTCGGAAATTAATCCGCGTTTTGGTGGGGGCTATCCCCACGCCTATGAGTGTGGCGTTAATTTTCCGGCGCAACTTTACCGGAATCTCATGCAACAAGTCAACGTCCCTCAAATCGGACAGTACATGAGTGATGTCTACATGCTAAAGCATGACACGGTCACCTTGGTTTCTGCTGCTGAACTGCAACAAATCAAGCGATGAATGCAAAAAATGCCGATTGGGTTTCGTGTAGAAATCCGGTCGGCATTTTTATTACAGATGACATCCGTCAAGAAATCGAAACACGGGATCGTTTGAGGCACTGTACAGCAGACGTCCAGCTCCCGAATAAGGCGTTGATCGTCGACGTACTCGGGACGGATCGTCCTTCCGCCCATTTCCGGTAGTGGATGATGCTGAGCGATGGGAGCTCGCGTTGTGCCTGTCTCAACGCATCAAGGACATCTTCTTCGACCCACTTCCGCCGTGGGGGAGCGATGTCGAGACAAGTGAGGGCATCAACCCATGAACCGTATTTTCGGGCAATCGTCGCGACCGTCGGATGTCCGTTTTCCTGCGCCCAAATCGAGTAGGTCTGGGTCGTCAGGCGCGGAAGAACGTCCGATGCTTCGAGGAGCGCGTTGATAATGCGTTCTTCTGTCATACAGATTGAACGTGTCATCTCGATGTGTGCTTCCTCAAGGGCCCGTGACCATGACCCGAAACGAAGGTTAATCAACGTCAAGGAAGGACCGTGTTTGGCTTTGGCCCATTCGCGGTAACTGTTGCTATGAAACGGATGCAAACGTTCTGAAGCTTCTTTGATGAAAGCGAGGATCTCCTGATCGGAATAGTATGGCCGAATGGATGATAACCCAGCTGCATGCAACGCTTCACGCCATGATCCGAACACGTTGATAATCGTCGTGATCGACGGGATTTCTTTTCCGGTCGACCAGCGGGCATACGTCTTGGCGTCCAAGGCAGGATAAGCAATACTCGCCTCGATTAAGCTGTCGATTACTTGTTGTTCTGTCCATTTCTTCATGATGTCATACCCCTTTCGTGTAGGTGTTCGTCTAGGTGTGGGTACTTTCTTGTGAGGTCGTGCGACGGCGTGTCGCATAAATCAGAAAACTGAGCCAAATGAAATAAAATCCACTGGGCCGGATCAAGACACTTTCTGTGAACTGGAGCAAAAGCAACCAGATACTGAGTAACAACAAACTGATCGCTAACGAATCGTCGTAGCGGTAATCCTGAATGAACCGGACGAGTATCAACAGAAATGACGCGGAATACAGCAACAGTCCGAAAAATCCGAGTTCATACAGATAGACAATAGGCGTGCTGTGGAACGTATACAGTGTACTCGGTCCGAGCTGTTGTTCAAGCCCGATCACAGCAGAGCCGAGTCCGTGTCCGAACCAAAACCGGTCGAGTGAAGCGGTCAGACCGGCTTGCCATAACTCACTCCTTCCGTTGAGGCTGATCAACTTGGCGAATAACGAGTGGTTGAGGGACAGTGAGCCGATGAGAATCGCGGCACCAATCAGATAAAGCCCCGTCACCTGATAACGCAACCGATGGGCCGGAATCAATAAGATCGTCGTCAACAGCGCAAGCAGACAAAATGAATAGAGACCAGTCTGCGAAGCACTAAGGATCAGACCAATGAAAATCACAATCAGGATCATCCCGAACAGAACGAATGACCGGAGATTTCGGCGAGCAATCGACTGCAGGACAGACATCCAGGCCATGAGACCGCCGGGAACGAGCCATGCTGCCAACGTATTCGGATTGTTGGTCAGACTGGCTGACCGGAGAAAACTGCCTTGCTCACCGACATAAAGTTGGGATAAGGAAACGGGACCAAGTTGCAACGACTGAATGTTCTCGATCGGAACGTATTGTTTTCCGAATGAGACGATGAGTGCATAAACAGCGAGAAAGAAGGCCTGATAGAGAAGGATGAGGTTCAACAGCTGAAACCAACGGATGAAAGGTTGAAGCGTCAGTGATAGAACGATGATGACGAAAAGCCATGTCGTAAACAGATGGAGTAGGGCAAGCGAAGAATCGACAGCTGGACGAAAAAAGAAAATGATAGCGTGAAACGTGAGATAAAGTAAAAACGAAGTGACAAGTCGTTGGGTCAAGGCGCGTGGCGGAAAATACAAGGGACGGGTAACAAGATAAAGGCCAGTAAACAGAATCAGATAGATAAGAGCGATCCAGATGTTCCAATGACTCGGCAGGACTTCGTCCGTGAAGGAGAGAGGACGTGTCCATAAATCGATCAGGACCCAAAGAGCCAGGAGGAATAAGCCAATCGATTCAGGTATATTGTATGATTTTAACATCATTACTAGTATCTATCCACCCTTCATATAGGACTTATTACCGAATTTTCAGTATTTTAATCATCAAATTGGTATTTACCCTTCATTTACTAAAATTCATGCAGTTTTCACGGATGATTTTGAAAAAATGGCGATCATTTTTTTGTGAATCGTCTTTTTTTTGTGAATCAATCTTTTTCGATGAACTAACGATACCGAAGCATGATGACTCCTCAAAAAAATATAATCATTTCCACCAAGCTCTAATTGTTTTGGCAGTCGTTTGGAAATAAGGTGTAACCATAACCAGTGTCCATCCAACATGTCAGGTAGTGAGAAAGAGGTGAACCATGTGAATTCCATCCATCAAAAAAAGACATTCGGTGACCATGTGATGACATTAAAGAAAGGGTGGTGGGTACTCTGCTTACTGACTCTTCTCTTAGCGGGTGCCGGATATGCCGTCAGCACCTATGTCATTCCACCGACGTATGAAGCGACTGCCTATATCCTTGTCGTCCCGCAACAGGATGCGGAAGCGACATCGACGACGACGCTTGTCAGTACCTACCAAGATATTTTAAGAAGCCCTGAAGTCATTGATCAGGTCGCTCAAAAGATGGACGTCACGGATAAACGGATCTTTGATTTGACGGATCGTCTGACCGTTGCCAGTAACCTGGACTCCCAAGTCATCGCCTTATCGGTCACGGATCGATCGGCAGAACAAGCCGCAATCCAGGCGAATACGATGACGGAAGTCTTCCAGGATTATGTGCCGCAACTGATCAAAACAAGCAGCACGGAAGTCTTCTCGACAGCCCGGATTCCAACGAAACCGGTCTCGCCGAACATTCTGATGAATACCGCAATCGGCGGGATTCTCGGACTCCTCTTCGGATTATTGATCGTCTATTCCCGGGCGCTCGGAAAAAAGTCAGTCGTTGAAGAAACAAAAGAGACGTCTTACCCGCAAGCTGTCAGTCATCCCAGCCGTTCTTGATTGAAGAAAGGAGGAGCCGATCATGCAAGCCCCGCCATTTCAGCAATACCGCCGGCATATGAAAATCGGTCTACTGCGGCTGATCGATGCCTCAATCATCATTGCTGCGACGGTCGTGACCTTTTACTTCTTTAACCCGCTGAACCTCACGGCCAACTTTGAACTGATGGATGCTATCGAAATCGCCCTGATTCAATGGGTCGCCTTGACGCTGGTCGCCCACTGGATGCGTTTTTATCAAATCATTTGGCGGTATGCCAGCCTCCGAGATTTGGGTGTGCTGCTCGTCGTCGTTGTTGCGAGCAGCTTCGTCCTTCTCGGACTTGAGTACGCGTTGTTCGATTTTGCCGTCGAACGCGCCGTTTTCCTCCAAACCGGACTGGTTCTGAACGGAATCTTGTTCGTCCGTCTGCTGATCCGTGGACGGAGTCTCGAACTGAAACGTGAAAATCGGTCGCTCGGGAAACGGACGTTGATCATCGGTGCCGGTGCATCGGGGCAGATGATCACGAAAGAGCTGAAACAGAAAAAAGCCCACATCCTTAATGTCGTTGGATTACTCGACGATTTTACGGAGCTGAAAGGGATGATGATTCACGGTGTCCCGGTTATCGGAACGATTGACCAGCTCGAATGCATCATTGAAGAACATAAAATTGAAGCCGTCGTCCTGGCGATTCCGTCACTTGCCTATCCGGACCGGGTTGCCTTACTGAACCGGATCAAACAGACGAAAGTCGAAGCCCATACATTACCGATGCTTGTTGAACTGGCTTCCGGCAAGGTTTCCGTCAATCAGATGCGCGAAGTATCGATCGCTGACCTGCTCGGTCGGGAACCGGTGGAACTCGATATCACGGAGATTGAAAAAAGTGTCAGTCAAGCAACGGTCCTTGTAACCGGTGCCGGCGGATCCATCGGTTCAGAGATTTGCCGGCAACTGATTAAATTCAAACCGGCCCATCTGATTTTACTCGGTCATGGAGAAAACAGCATTTATCTGATTCGGCGTGAACTGGAAGCCGTAACGGAAGGAATCACGCTCCACTCCGTTATCGCCGATGTCCAGGATGCGGACCGGATGATGGATGTCATGGCACGTTTTAAACCGGATCTCGTCTACCATGCGGCGGCGCATAAACATGTCCCGTTAATGGAAGATAATCCGAGTGAAGCGGTCAAAAATAACATTTACGGGACACGGAACGTCGCGCTTGCCGCGGAAGCGGCCGGAGTCAAGCGATTCGTCATGATTTCGACCGATAAGGCGGTTAATCCGAGCAGTGTGATGGGAGCGACGAAACGAATCGCGGAGATGGCCATCCAGCAGATTGCCCGCAACAGTGAGACGACATTCGCTGTCGTCCGGTTCGGCAACGTGTTAGGGAGCAGGGGTTCCGTCATTCCGCTCTTTAAGGACCAGATTGCGAAAGGCGGTCCGATTACGGTGACGGACCCGGAAATGACCCGGTATTTCATGACGATTCCAGAAGCGAGCCGGCTCGTCATTCAAGCAAGCGTCCTCGCAGAAGGTGGAGAAGTCTTCGTCCTCGACATGGGCGAACCCGTCAACATCACGACGCTCGCCCGGAACCTGATTCATTTAAGCGGCTTTACCGAACAACAGATTCCAATCGTCTACAGCGGCATCCGAAAAGGTGAAAAGTTATACGAAGAGTTGCTCGCGACGGAAGAAGTACATGAAGAACGGGTCTTTGACAAGATTCTCGTCGGGAAGACACGACCGTTCGGATCCATTGATCCTTATTTACGGAACATCGCCTTGACGCTGGATGATGAACAGGCGTTACGGACGTATCTACTTGAAGCGACGAACCGGACCGACATGATGCCGGAGACGATTCCACCGGCGATTCGGATCGCCCGGGAATGAGGGGGAGACGAGATGAAATCTGTTCGGCAACTGTCACGATTTAATCTGATTTTCATTGCAGATACGGCCTATTCCCTCCATCAGTGGATGATTTTGACACTGCTGATTAAATGGAGCACACCACTCAACATCGGTTACTTCAATTACGCGCTCGCTTTAACCGCTCCGATTGTCATGTTTTGCTGGTTAAATGCCAGCACGATCCTGACGGCAGAACGGTCAGGCTTAAAAAACTTCAATTTGTTCATCAAGACCCGCTTTTCCTTATTATCTGTCGGAGTATTCGTCCTTCTCGGTGTCTATTATTTCTTTGGGGAAGCCGATATCCTCTGGCTGACGTTACTCGTTTACCTGAACAAGTATATGGAATCATTCGCTGATCTCGCCTACGGATTTCTCCAAGGACATATGGCGTTCAAGGAAGTCGCCTTATCCAAGATTTTCCGCAGTCTCGTCAACGTCTCAGGTGCGGCCTTGATTCTTTTTACGACCCATTCGATCCACGGCTTCGTCTTAGCACTCGTCGCCGGAAACCTGATCATGTTGATTCTTTACGATTTACCGACCGTCCGGCGTGTCGGTCACGGATTTGAAAACCAGCAGATGAGTGAACGGTATCAAACGGGACGGCAATTGTTCTTTAAAGCAGTCCCGCTCGGATTCGTCGCCTTATTGATCGCTCTCAATGCCAACATTCCCCGCCTGTTCGTCGGACATGCAATCGGAACGGAAGAACTCGGTTATTATGCGAGCATCGCGTATCTCCTGGTTCTTGGCAGCTTGTTCATTCATTCCCTCGTCGCCGTTTTGCTGCCGAACTTCTCCTCCGACAGCGGGGAGCGGCAAAGCTTACCGGAATTACGGAAGCTGACCCGGTCGATGCTGCTCATGACGAATGCAGTCGGTATCCTGTTGATCATCGGGTCGATTTTCTTCGGGAAGTGGGGCTTGACGATTTTCTACAATGCCTCGTTTGTCCAGTACCATACGATTTTCGTCCTGATGATGGTCGCCTCGCTCTTCTTTTATAATTCGACCGTCATCCAAGCGTTGTTGACCGGTTTTCAACAGTTCCGTGTTCAGACGATTGCCATCTTCGGCAGTGTCATCGTCAATATCGTCGCCTGCAGCATCCTGATTCCGATGTACGGTTTATACGGGGCGACGACAGCTTACGGATTATGTGCCGTCACCCAGATCGGACTGTTGATTCCGGCCCTTTATCGTTCGCTTTATCCACGAAAACTGACACTGGCAATTGAACAAAGCAGCTAAAGGAGGGAAAAGCATGCGGCCGATTCTGATTGTCGTCGTTCTGGAAGCCTTGCTCAGCCAATTGGTCCGACCGCTCTTTTTGACTTCTGAAGGTTACGTCGCAACCGTTCTTGCCATCAACTCGGTCTTGCTGATGTTTTATCTTCTCCGGCAAGCCGAGACGACACCGTTGTTCCTGATTTTCGTGACGGCGTTCCTGATCCGGCTGACATTGATGCTGGTTGATTTGGAACTGTTTCGGCTCCCGCCGCACAGTGGTGACGATACGGAAGCGTTTCATCTCGAAGGACTGCTGATTTATACCGACCCGACGATGTTCAACGAAGTCGTCCGGGGGAGTTACTCCAAATTTTTAGGAATCTTTTATCTCGCGTTTGGTCCGGAGCGGATGCTCGCCCAGTACTTCAATGTCATTCTCGGCGTCGTCTCGATCGTCATCCTGTCGAAAACGTTGCTGCTTTTGAAACTGCCGATGCATTACGTCCTGATCGCAACCGGTGTGTTTGCCTTCTTTGCCCAGGGCCTGTTGTTATCACCGATTCTCTTACGCGACCAGCTCGTCGCACTCGGAATCGTCTATACGCTCTACTACATGGTGCGCTGGACGCTTGATAAATCGGTGGCGAGTCTGACTTTCGCCTATCTCGGTTATTTGATCAGTACGATGTTTCATTCGGGTCTCGCAATCGGGATTCTGGTCCTCCTCGTCTACTTCTCCTTTTATAATCACGAGACGCAACGGATGGATTTTGAAGCTTCGAAAGTACAGCGGTTGCTTGTCCAAGTCGTCATCGTCGGGTTCATCGTCTACAGCTTCCAGGACGTGTTGTTCGCGAAATTTACCCACGTCTCTGCAAACGGACAGCTGTTCAGCGGGATGAGTTATGACCGTGGAGGATCGGCCTATCTGAACGGATTGATGGTGACCGGACCGTTGGACATGGTGCTGTACGCACCGCTTCGGATGATTTACTTTCTGTTCTCACCGTTTCCATGGCAGTGGTCCAGTGTCATGAACATCGCGATTTTCTTCGCCGATGCGGCTTTTTACCTCCTGCTATGCGGTCTGACACTGATGCATCTGAAGTATTTGAAACAACACCCGCTCGGCAGTGTGCTTCTGTTCATGCTGATTCTGTTCATGGTTAACGCCGTCATTTTTGGTCTTGGAACAGGGAACGTCGGAACAGCGATCCGCCACCGGTATAAACTGTTTCCGATGCTGCTGATCGCGTATACATCGATCCACTATATCCGCTATCAAGTGCTCCACCACTTCGAGGAGGTTGAGAAACGTGCAGAATAAGACGATTTTAATTACCGGGATTGCAGGATTCATTGGATTTCATGCGGCACGTCGCTTTATGGCGGAAGGGTACCGGGTGATCGGACTGGATGAAGTAAACGATTATTATGATCCTTCACTGAAAGAAGCCCGCCTGATGGAACTGGATCCGAATCGGTATACGTTTTACCGGGTATCACTCGAAGATGCGGCGACAATCAATCGGATCTTTGAGACGGAACAGATTGACCTGGTGCTCCATTTAGCGGCTCAAGCCGGCGTCCGGTACAGCATCGATCGTCCCGACGTCTACATCACATCGAACATCGTCGGGTTCCTGTCCATCCTCGAAGCCTGCCGGCACTATCCGGTTGAACAATTGATCTATGCCTCTTCGAGTTCCGTCTACGGATCGAATACGAAGATGCCGTTCGCAACGACGGATGCCGTCGATCATCCGCTCAGTCTCTATGCGGCTTCGAAAAAAGCGAATGAGCTGATGGCGCATACGTACAGCAGTCTTTACGGCATCAAGACGACCGGACTTCGCTTCTTCAGCGTCTACGGACCATGGGGACGGCCGGATATGGCCTTGTTCAAGTTCACGGAAGCGATTGCGAAAGGACAGCCGATTGATCTTTACAACTACGGGGAGATGGGACGGGATTTCACCTACGTCGATGACATCATCGAAAGCATCTACCGGTTGATGCAGACGGAACCGGTTGCCGATCCGGCGTTTGATCAGGAAAATCCGTTGCCTGACCGCAGCAATGTTCCGTACCGTGTCTTTAATATCGGCAGTCACAGCCCGATCCGGCTGAACGAATTCGTCGCCTTGATTGAAGAGCGGCTTGGTAAAAAAGCCATCAAACACGAAATGCCGCTCCAGGCAGGAGATGTTCCCGAAAGTTTTGCTGATGTTGAATCGTTATTCGAGACGATTGGTTACCGGCCGCAAACGACGATTGAAGCAGGTGTCCATGCATTCATCGACTGGTACGAACAGCATTACCGGCTGAAGGAGGAAGTCCAGGATGGCGCTTAAAGAAGAGATTTACTTTAACTCTCCGATATTTATTCAGAATATTTTGACATCCATGTACGGAAAAAAGCTGATGCAGGAACGTTACGGTCCGGGATATGAGAAAAAAATTCAAGAACTCCGAGTCAAAGACCGGACAGTCGATTACCGGATCGAACAGCTGGAACGGCTGAATACGTTTCTCCTGTTCATCCGGGAACATACGCCTTATTACCGGAAACTGTTTCGGGAGCACGATATCCGTCTTCCGTTCACGTCAATCGACCAGTTACAGACGATTCCGATTCTTGAAAAAGAAACGTTACGGCAACAAAACGAATCCTTCATGTCGGAAGTGGACGCGCCGGTTCGCGGCCGGACCGGCGGGACGAGCGGGAAATCCCTCCAAGTCGCCTTCATGCGGGAAGACGTTCAGGAACGGATGGCGCATCTCGATTACTTCAAGGAATTGCACGGCTTTCATTCCGGGATGCCACGCGCGAGCTTCACCGGGCGGACGTTAACCGCGATCGATCAGAAAAAACCGATCTTTTGGCGGAAGAACCGGCCACTCAATCAATTGTTATTATCGATCTTTCATATGAAAGAAGAAAATTTTCCGGCTTATATCGAAGAGTTGAACCGGTTTCGGCCGGCGGCACTCGACGGCACACCAACCGCGATGCTGGAGATTGCCTTATATCTGCTGAAACATGAGTTACGGCTCGACTTTCCGCTGATCGCGATTTTCCCGACATCGGAAACAGTGACGCCGGAGATGCGCCGGTTAATCGAAGAGGCGTTTCAAGCGCCGGTTTTTGACCAATACGGTTCATCGGAAGGGGCACCGATCATCTCGGAATGCCGGGAACACAAACTCCATCTCCATCACGAAACCGGCATCATCGAACCGTATGGAGACAGGGGTGAGGTCATCGTCACATGTTTTACGACCCGCGGTACACCGCTCGTCCGGTACCGGATCGGCGACCGGATGACACTCGGACAAGAGGCTTGCACATGCGGACTGAACGGTCCTGTCATCGAGTCGATTGACGGCCGTGGAACGAGTTATATCGTCAGCGAGAAACGCGGCAAGGTTTTTGAAGGCGACATCACGACGATCGCCCGGGAACTGCCGAACTCGGTCTTACGCCTCCAGGTGGAACAACATGCGCTGAATCATGTGACGCTCCGTTACATTCCCGACGAGCAGCGGTTCGTGC
The DNA here is from genome assembly GCF_057834585.1 of Exiguobacterium sp. GL_137. Lineage (NCBI taxonomy): Bacteria > Bacillati > Bacillota > Bacilli > Caryophanales > Exiguobacterium > Exiguobacterium sp. GL_137. Next base: position 2,561,809 of record NZ_CM174406.1, on the reverse strand, counting down.
CGAAACATGAAAAAATCCTGTTGCGGGAGATGCAGAAACTCCTCGGATCGTCGATGCAGGTCACCCTCGAGCCGGTCCGGCAGATGAAGCAGGAACCGAATGGAAAAACACTGATTGTCAAACAGTCGATGAAATAGGAGGAATCCATCATGAACAAGGCAGTCAAACACATCGTAGATACGACAGCAGCCGAAACACGATCACTCCCCATCGCCAACCGTTCGATTGCCGTCGTCGGTCTCGGATATGTCGGTCTTCCCGTCGCCGTCGCCTTTGGCGAAAAAACGGAAGTCGTCGGCTTTGACATCAAAGAACAGCGGGTCGCCGAACTGAAAGAGGGCATCGACGCAACGCTTGAACTCAGTCCGTTCGTCCTCAAAAATGCCGACGTCGAATACGTGACGGATGCAACAGCACTTGGTGTGAGTGATTTCATCATCATCGCCGTCCCGACACCGATCAACGCCCAAAATCAACCGGATTTGACACCGCTTCTGCGCGCTTCACACCTCGTCGGACGCCAACTCAACAAAGGCGATATCGTCGTCTACGAGTCGACGGTCTATCCGGGAGCGACGGAGGAAGATTGTATTCCGGTCCTTGAAGAAGCATCCGGTCTGCGGGCCGGGATCGACTTCTTCGTCGGTTACTCGCCGGAGCGGATCAATCCCGGTGATCATGAGCATACATTCAAGACGATCAAAAAAATCGTCTCAGCCCAAAATCAAGAAACACTCGATATCGTTGCTGAAGTCTACGAAGCGGTCGTCGAAGCCGGCGTCCACCGGGCGTCCTCGATCAAAGTCGCCGAGGCGGCAAAAATCATCGAGAACACGCAACGCGACTTGAACATCGCGCTAATGAACGAACTGGCGATCATCTTCGACCGGATGAACATCGATACGCTTGAGGTTCTCGAAGCCGCCGGAACGAAGTGGAACTTCTTACCGTTCCGTCCGGGACTCGTCGGTGGTCATTGCATCGGGGTTGATCCGTTCTACTTGACGATGAAGGCCGAGTCGCTCGGTTACCATCCGGAAGTCATCCTGGCCGGACGCCGGATCAACGATACGATGGGACGTTTCATCGCCACCTCGCTCGTAAAAAATCTGATCAAACAAAACATGCCGGTTCTCGGTGCGCGGGTGACGGTCCTCGGTCTATCGTTCAAGGAAAACGTCAGCGATATCCGGAACTCGAAAGTCGCGAACCTCGTCAAGGAAATCGAAGAATTCGGTATCGAAGTCCAGGTGACGGACCGCCTTGTCGAAAAAGGAGATGCCAAACGCGAATACGGAATCGATTTAGTTGATATGGCAGACTTGAAACCCGCCGACGTCGTCATCTTCGCCGTCTCGCACGAAGAATATGTCGAAGGCAACTGGCTGCTGGCGCAACATCTGCTCAAAGTCGGTCGCGGAATCGTCATCGATATCAAAGGGATGCTGGAACCGGCGGAAAAACCGGAAGGGGTGCATTTATGGCGACTTTAAAAATTCTTCAGGTCTGCGCCCTCGATACGACGGCCGAGACGATGTTACAACCGTTGCTGTTAGCCTTGCAAAATGCCGGACATGAAGTCGGCATTGCCTGTGCCGACACCGGGGCAGCATCGAAACTCGCGGCGCAAGGATTTACGATGCACGACATTCCAATCGAACGGAAAATCGACTGGACGAGTAACTGGAAGACGATTCGTTCAATCGTCCAGATTTTAAAGACCGAACAATATGACGCCGTGCATGTGCACACGCCGGTCGCGGCGGCCCTTGGCCGGGTCGCGGCGAAGCGGGCCGGCACGAAACATATCGTCTATACGGCACACGGTTTTTATTTTCACGAAAAGATGGGACGTGTCACCTACCAGCTGACGTATTCCGTCGAGAAATGGCTGGCACGGTTCGCGACCGATTATCTGTTGCTCCAAAGTCAGGAAGACTACGAACTGGCGAACCGCAAACGGTTCAAAAATACGACCCGCCTGATGCACCTCGGGAACGGGATTGATTTAACCCGGTTTTATCCACGTCCCCGCCAAACGACCGGACCGTTCACGTTTTTATTCATCGGGCGGATCGTCGAAGAAAAAGGAATTCTCGAACTGTTGAACGCTTTCGAACAGGTTGTCGCGGTCCAACCGGACGTCCGGTTGATGATTGCCGGTGAGATGATGGAAAGCGAACGCGATCAGACGACGAAACATACGTTCAGGAAACGGATCCGGGAAATCCCGAACATCGATTATCTCGGTTTCGTCGAAGATGTACCGGAACTGTTGCATCAAATCGATGCGTTCGTGTTACCGTCGCACCGCGAAGGTGTTCCCCGCTCAATCATCGAAGCGATGGCGACGGCGAAACCGGTCATTGCGACAAACATCCGCGGCTGTCGGGAAGAAGTAGTCGACGGCAAAACCGGTTATCTGGTCGAGGTACAGGATGAAACACAACTGGCCCGGCGGATGCTGAATCTGGTCGAACAGCCGGACGTCGCGTCTGAAATGGGACGGGCCGGATTCGAACGGGCGATGAAACACTTTAACGAAGCAGATGTCATCAAGCGGCAACTCAATCTCTTTTCGAACTTATGAGAAGGAGGACGTTATCATGAAACGGACATTCGATTTCACTGTCAGTCTACTCGCTATCCTCGTCCTGTTGCCGGTCTATGCCTTCGTCGCCGTATTCGTCTATACGAAGCTCGGACGACCGATTTTCTTTAATCAAGTCCGTCCGGGGTACAAAGGAGAACTGTTCAAGATTTATAAGTTCCGGACGATGTCGAACGAAACCGATGCGGACGGCAAGCTGTTACCGGATGCCGACCGGATTCCAAAATCGGTCGAATGGATCCGGCGCCTGAGTCTCGACGAGATCCCCCAGTTCTTTAACATCCTGCGGGGACAGATGAGTTTCGTCGGACCCCGTCCGCTGCTCGTCAGCTATTTGAACCATTACTCAAAAGAACAGATGACACGGCATGACGTCCTGCCGGGCTTGACCGGATGGGCACAAATCCACGGTCGAAACGCGACGACCTGGCAGGAACGGTTGGAACAGGATCAATGGTATGCAGCGAACCATACGTTCCGACTCGATTTATATATTCTTTGGAAGACCGTCAAGATTGTCATTTCTTCAGAAGGGAATTCGACCGACCACCAGACGGGGATGGGTGAGTTCAAGGGACTCGATGGGGGTGTCCATCATGATGTCGCTAAGCAATGAACGTCTGATTCACGATCCCTTGGAATGGGATGCCCTTGTCGCCCGATATGGACTTGATTGTTATTATGAATACGCTTACTTTGAACTGGCGCAAGAACCGGAAGCGGTACCCGAGATGTACATTCATCCTTCCGAGTCCGGTGTGCTGATTTATCCGTACTTGAAACGTAAAATAACCGGCACACCGTTTCAAGACTTAACGACTCCATACGGATACGGCGGACCGGTCTTCGTCGGACGCTGGTCGAGCGATCAAGTCGAGGATATCCGCCGCCACTTTCTCGATTATTGTCACGCGGAACGGATTGTCAGCGAAACGATTCGTTTTCATCCGCTCCTTGAAAATCAGGAACTTGGACAGGTTTGGTGTGAGACGACGACAGTTCTGCAACAGACGGTGACGGTCGATCTGACCGATTCGTTTGAGACGATTGAAAGTCGGTTCTCTTCGATGACACGGCGGAACATCAAAAAAGCCATTCGGGAAGACGTGACGGTCCGGGTCGCGGGACAGGACGAATATGACCGTTTCATCCGGCTTTACCGGCTGACGATGGACAAACACCAGGCCGATGCCCGTTATTACTTCACCGACCATTACTTTCACCAGTTTCAGGATGGGCGACTGCCGGCCGAATTATTGGTCGCTGAGCGAGAAGGAAAGATCATTGCCGGTTGTATCGTTCTCTACGGTCAACAGTTTGCACATTATCATCTCGGTGCATCCGATCCGGCGGAACTGGCAGCCCGTCCGAATCATCTTCTGTTCGCTGAAATGATCCGCCGTGCCAAGGCACTCGGAAAAACGGCCCTTCATCTTGGAGGAGGAACGACGCGGAACGAGAACGACAGCCTGCTCGCCTATAAACGTTCCTTCAGCCATCGCCAGACATCGTATACGCTCGGGACATCAGTGCTCCATCCTTTACTGTACCGGCAATTATCCGAACAGTATCTCACACACCACATCCCGTCGTCGCAAGACTGGTTTCCGGCATACCGGACACCTGTCCGCCAACTGTCACCAAGGGAGGAGCAGTCATTATGAAACACATCCCGTTATCAATCCCGCATCTCAGTGGTCAGGAAATACGTTATGTTACGGAAGCTTTGGAAACGAACTGGGTCGCGCCGCTCGGACCAAATGTCGAAGCATTCGAGGCGGCAATGAAAACGTACAGCGGTGCAGCAGCGACACTCGCAACAAGCAGCGGGACCGCAGCCATCCACTTAGCCTTGGCGACGCTCGACGTTACGGCAGGGGATGATGTCTTTTGCCAGTCGTTAACCTTTGTCGCCTCGACGAATCCGATCCGCTATGTCGGCGCAAGACCGGTTCTGATCGATTCCGAACCGGAAACGTGGAACATGTCACCGGCGGCACTGCGCCGGGCGATGATTCAAGCCGCGACCCGGGGACGCCTGCCGAAAGCCGTCATCGTCGTCCATCTGTACGGGGTCGTTGCGAAGATCGAGGAGATCGCCGCCATCTGTGAGGAGTATGATGTGCCGTTGATCGAGGACGCGGCAGAATCTCTCGGATCAACGGTCAACGGCCGGATGACGGGCACGTTCGGAACGTTCGGCATCTATTCGTTTAACGGTAATAAAATCATCACGACGTCAGGTGGCGGCATGCTGGTCTCAAATGACACCAGATTGATTGAGCGGGCCTTTTATCTCGCGACTCAAGCCCGTCAGCCCGTCTTACATTATGAACACACGGAAGTCGGCTTTAACTACCGGATGAGTAACGTCTCTGCCGGCATCGGACGCGGACAGCTGGAAGTGATCGAAGAGCGCGTCGAGGCACGGCGGACGATTTTTAATCGATACGTCCGGGCGTTCGAGACGGTCGATACCTCGCATTATCAACAGGAGATTGAAGGAAGCCGTGCAAACCGCTGGCTGACGGCACTGACGTTACCGGGCGGCATGGAACAACGGGATATGTTGATTCGGCAGTTGCAGCAAAAAAATATCGAGGCGCGTCCGGCCTGGAAACCGATGCATCTGCAACCCGTCTACCGGGATGTTCCGTATATCACGGCGAATGAGGAGGATGTCAGTCGCCGTCTGTTCGAGGAAGGAATCTGTTTACCGTCCGCTTCGCAAATGAGTTTTACGGATCAGGCACTCGTCATTCGTTTTGTTCGCCAGGGACTCGTTGAAGATGTTCGACGAAATGTTCAGTTATGAATGTGTGGGAGGGAGACATCGTGATGAGCGATTTGGAGGAAGCGATTGAAGCACTCCGTCTCGCTGCGAACGGGAAAAATGAACTGACGGCAAATACCTACTTTCGTTGGCAACTGAATACCCAGTATCCAAGCGTCGCGGAAATCCTGATTTTATTCGGATCATGGCAAATCGCTCTCGAACGGGCCGGCATCGGCCATGTCCGGGTAGCCTTTACCAAGTCGGATATCGTCGAGGCCTTACGAGCCGCGAAGGAAGAACTGGAACCCTTCACGAGTGCGACGTATCGTGAATGGGCTCAGCAACATCAGGCGCCGAGCTTGACCGATATCGTCCATCAATTCAACTCGTGGCAGCAGGCATTATCGGAAGCAGAAATTTTAAAAGAACGGGTGCAGGAGATGGAGCGCCGGATCATCGAATCGTTACTCGAAGCACAAGAGACGTTATCCGTCCTGACGAGCCAGACGTATACGAAATGGGCAGCCGGAAAAAACCGGCCGACGGTGGCAACGATTGCGAGACGGTACGGATCGTGGAGTAATGCTCTGGAAATCATCGGGATTGAACAACCACGCAAACGCTGGACGGAAGAGGAAGTGTTACGCATTTTACGGGAGGCATCGGTTGAAATGGATGGTTTGACGATTGCACACTATCAACGCTTCAGTGAGGGACGGGAGGCGCCGAGCATCGGTGTCATCACGGCCTTGTTCGGCAGTTGGAGCAATGCGGTGATGATCGTCTCCGACCAGCAATCGTAAATCGACTTGATCCGAAGGAAAAGGGGATATCATGATGAAAAAATGGACGTGGCTGATCATAACAGTGGTTGGTATCGGGTTACTCGTTTTTTTCGGATCAGGTGGGTACATCCAGCAGGCAGATCATCCGACGAGCAAGCAGGCGGAGGTGGCCGATTCGACACATGTCGAGGCGACGACTCAATCTCAACCGGCAAAAGCCTCGAAGAGCAAACCGGCAAATCAACAAAAGGCGTTGTCGTTTTTATTGCTTGGTGTGGATCAAAGGGGAGACGAAGCAGGACGGAGCGATACGATCATCGTCGTCACGGTTAATCCGGCAACCGGCGAAAGCAAGATGCTCAGCATCCCCCGCGACTTGAAGACGGAAATCATCGGTGTCGGTTCGAACGACAAAATCAATCATGCCTATGCTTTCGGAGGTCCGGAAATGGCACGGGATACGGTCGAGCATCTACTCGATCTGCGAATCGACTACTTCGCCGAAATCAATCTCAAGGGGTTCACCGATTTAGTCGATGCCGTTGATGGAGTGACCGTTGAAAATGATATTAATTTTTCCTATTATGAGATGCAGTTCCCGAAAGGTCCAGTGTCACTGAACGGAAAGGAAGCTCTTGCGTATGCCCGGATGCGTCACGATGATCCGCGGGGGGACTTTGGACGGCAAATCCGGCAACGGCAGGTCGTTCAGGCCGTCGCAGATAAACTGACGGCTGATTTTTCCTTGACGCGTTTTAACGATGTGTTGACGGCACTCGGTAAAAATGTCAAAACGGATATCCCGTTCCCGGTCGTCCGGAAGCTTGCGACCGATTACCGGGACAGTTTGAAACAAGTCGAGACGTTGTCGCTTGAAGGAAGCGGCGGCATTGAGTCGGATCAGATCTATTACTGGCATCCGACAGCCGCTTCGCTGAAGCAGGTCCGGACCGAGTTGCAAAAGGAACTGAAATGATGGTTATAGTCCTCGAAAAAGGGCGGCAGATTAAAATCCGCCGCCCTTTTTCATATTCATGCCCGACGTTGAAGCCAGGATGGATGGTTGTCTTTAGTTTTTCGAACGGACAATCGTCCGGACAGGCAGGAACTTAACGGCCGCATAGATGAAATACAAGACCGTCATGATAGCGGCTGCACTCCAGATGAGCTGGTAGCTGGCATCGTTCGTCCCGAACCGCAGTCCGACAAGAGCCGGAACGATTAGCGTCAGCCAGCTGAGGACAATCGCAACCCGTGCCGTCAGAGCATCGATGCTGATGTTTAATCCCATCCCGAGGAAAAATAATCCCCACAGGATGACCCAAAATAACCACGTCGCACCACCCATGAAATCGCCGGTACTAAAGCTGACCCCTGCATAAAACAGCGCGGAGATGGCGACAAACAACGAGAACCAGCCGACGCCGCTCCCATCAAGACCAAATAAAAAGGTGATGCCGACATAGAGGTACGTAAACGCAAATAAATAGATGCTCGCATAGCCGAACGTCAATGCCGGATCTCCGGCTGCCCCGATGACGAGCCAGGTCGCGATGAACGTCTGCAGTAATCCGGTCAACAGACTGAACAGGCCTGCACTCTTCAAATCGACTTTACCGAACAGCGACAGACTATTTAAAAAGAGGGCGACGCCTCCGAATAACAAACTTACATTTCCCACGTGAATTCCTCCATTAAGACGTCAGACGTCTGATTGTTATCTCCACCATATGATGAATTCGCTTCCATTGCAAGTGAAATTTTTAAGAGAAAATCAACAAAAAAGACTCGCGATTCCACTTTCCGAAGAAAGCGGATCCGAGAGTCTGTTCTTAACGATTAAGGACGGAACGTAACGTCGTTTCTGTTTGAGGAAGGGTCCCTTTTAACGTGACGAGACCGTAACGTGTTGAACCTTTTTTAATGAAGAAGACCCGTGTATAAGCAGATTCCGGAGTGTAACCGGTCTTGCTTGCATAGACACGCGTATCACCTGGAAGTGACGTGTTCGTGTGATACCACGTCAACGTCCGGGCATACGGTCCTTTAACGGTCGTCTGGAACGACTTACGTCCGCTGACCGTCATCAGATAACTGTACTTGGCATAGGTATTGGCAAGCTTCTGCATATCCGCCGCCGTCGTATAGTGGCTTGGATGATAGAAGCCGTGTGGATTCATGAAATGACTGGCCGACATGCCGATTGCTTTCGCTCGGCTGTTCATCATGGAAACGAAGTTCGACTCCGAACCGCCCGTACGGACCGCGATGGCTTTCGCGGCATCGTTGCCTGACCGGATCAGCATCCCGTTTAACAGTTGACGCATCGTGACTTTGTCACCCGATCGGAAACCAGCGGAGCTGCTGCCGGCAGGAACAGACAACATCGAATACGTCAGTGTAAATGTCTGATCGAGTGTCCCCTTTTTTGCAGCCGCGTCATAAGCGACAAGGGCCGTCAATAATTTTGTCGTACTCGCCGGGTAACGGCGGGCGAAGCTTTCTTTCGTCAGTTCATAACCGGATGATCCAAGCTTGAAATAACGCATCGAAGCGACCGGATAACTGCCGCTCGCTGGAGCAGGAGAGCTCGTCGTCAGCTTTCTGGCGACTTGGTTCGAAACATAATAGTAGTTCGTTTTCCCTTTGACCTTATACCAGCCATTCGAATAGGAAACGGCATTGAACTTTGACTTGTATGTAGCATGCCGCTTGATATTTTTAGAGGAAGCTGTACTTGGTGACGTGCGGACGTTTGCGCCTGCCGTTGAGTAAACGATGATTTTATATGTCTTGACGGAACTTGTTGTCACCTTTTTAGCGACTTGATTCGACAGATACCGATAGGCACTTCCATCTTTGATTTTGTACCAACCGTTCGAATAGGAGACCGCTGTGAATTTAGCTTTATACGGAGCACGACGGGTAATGGTTGCAGATGAGCTTGTACTCGGCTTCGACCGGATGTTCGCTCCAATCGTCGACGTGACGATGACCTGGTAGCTTGCTGCTTGGGCAGGAACGGCCGGGAGACATAACGTAATAAGTAGGACGAGCGTCAAACCAATCCTGAATAATGATTTCATAAAAAAACTCATTCCCTCCTTTTGCAAAATATGTTCTTATCATAAAACAAAAAAAGGAAATTATCTTCTTTTTTAAAAAAATACTTTAGTTATACGAAGTGTATGAAAACCGCTAACATAGGGTATGAGAGCAAAAGACGTGTCCAAGGAGGAATTTAGATGAAGATTGCAATAATTGGTTTAGGCGATATCGCTCAAAAGGCATATTTACCGGTCTATGCGGAGCGGACGGACTTAGAGGTCTATCTTGTTTCAACGGATCAGGAAAAAGCAGAACGGTTACGGAACGCTTACCGGTTTGCCGGAACATTGTCTTCACTCGAAGACGTGATCAAAGAGGGGATTCAAGTCGCGATGATTCACTCGGCAACGAAAGTCCACGCGGAACAAGCGAAACAGCTGCTGACGGCAGGTGTCCATCTCTACATTGATAAACCGGTCTCGCTCGAAGTCGCGGAAGTCCGGGCCTTAACAGAACAGGCGGAAGAACAAGGACTGCATTTCATCACCGGCTTCAATCGCCGGTTCGCATCTGCCCATCGGACGTTACTCGAAGTCGAAGAACCGAATCTGGTCGTCATGCAAAAAAACCGGACATCCTTCATCGAAGATGCGAAGACCTTCATTTTTGATGACTTCGTCCATGTCGCGGATACACTTCGATTCCTGACGGGACGAGGTGAAATCGAACAGTTGCAAGTCCGCGGTAAAAAAGTCGATGGGTTGTTGCATCACGTGACGATTCAATTCGAATCGAACGGTATCACGGCGATCGGCATCATGAACCGGAACAACGGCGTGACGGAAGAACGCGTCGAAGTAATGGGACCAAATGAAAAACGGATTGCGACAGATGTGACGTCGGTGGAACGGCTGACGAAAGCCGGTACGTTGCGTCTTCCGCTCGACAACTGGGAGCCGACGCTTCACCGTCGCGGATTCGTTGAGATGGTAGATGCGTTCATCGAAACCGTCCACGGAAATCCGTCAGCATCTGTCACGGGGAAAGACAGCCTGGCGACGCACGAGCTGTGTGCGGAAATCGTCAGTCGACTGGATGCATTGTAATTCTTTTATGTAAGTAAAAACGAACGCTGCCTCTTGAATCATCAAGAGACAGCGTTCGTTTTTTTCGTTTACTGATCAGCTTTTTTTAATTGATAGATTCGTTTCCCGCCCGTACCTTCGAAGGTGACGGTAAGACCTGCCCGGCTGAAGACATAACTGACGAGCCCTTCGGATTGGGCGAGGCGGGCCGATAAATCCGGTTCGAAGCGGACTGTCTCTGTATCACTCCGGGTTGCATCAGTCGTTCCGAACTGTTGATACTGGATCGTTGCCAGCAACGTGTGCGGTTTACCGAATGATACTTTCACTTGACCTGTGGCAGGGAAGGATTGTTCTTGCAGCCCGTCATCGAGAATACTGCGCTCGATTTGATAAGTACCCGCTGCTTGTTTTAAGCGCTCGATCATCGCTTCGGCACTGAGTTGAATCGACTTTGCCTGCAAGCGAACCGAATTATCTTGTGTTAACGGCAACTGTTCAATCTTTCGGGCAGTAGTGACGGCGTCATGAAAATGGTAACTCGCAAATTGCGTTTCCAAGCGAACCATCAACTGAGCTGCTTCATCCATCGGGTCCTGACGGGTCGATTGATCGACGGCTTTCGTATATTGTCCCATGTCCAGTTCGTCCTGGATACGTGACGGCTCCTGGGAACACCCCATCAGCAGACTGCATAAAAGAAGTATGGCGAACATTCTCATGCGGGCACCTCCGTCCGGACGATGTGCGTGATCTGCAGGTGATCCGTATGTAACCGAACACTGTAACGGACAACGTACGTGACGAGCTGATGACCGGCAGGAAGTTGATACGTTTCAATCGTCCTTACCTGATAGGAATCTCCTTTTGAGACGAACCCCTTAAAGTCAACTGTCTGGAGGCGCGGTGGAATCGGACTGTCGGAAGCGGCATGGATCGTCCGTAACGCCCCGACTTCTGACTGAAAGGCATCCAAGGTCGCGAACTGGATGGCGGAGAACGTTTCCAGTGTATCCGTCGCTTTTGAATAATTGGCCGTTTCCGGAACCGTTTGGGTATATTGACGGACGAACTTCAAGATATCGTAAGAGGCCGGAGGGTTTTCCGACGAATAGGTTTGATTGTAGGCGGATGTCTCATCGGACCAATCCGACAAAGGTAAGGCTTGAACGGGCGCCGCCAGCGTCGTGCGGGCTGAGTCGGTTTGCGTCAAGGCATACCATGTCCCGATCGATCCAACCGCTAACGCGAAAACGATAATGAAAGATAAGATGTGACGGCTGGATTTGACCGGCGTGACCGGTAATTCCTCATCGAAGCGTTGTTTTTTGAGGACAGGATGTTTGCAGTAGGAACATGCTGTCGCTTCTGTTTCCAATGGTGTTCCGCAAAGTGAACAACGTTCCATGAACCATCCCTCCTAAGTAAAATGACATAATATTTTTTGTGTCGAATAATATTTTTGAAATTCTAATTTAGAATAACATTAATTGGAAATCAAATCAAAAAGCAATTGGCTGAAGGCGGTAGTTGTTCGGCTGAACAGAAAAAAAGATTCTTTCCACGGGTGTGGAAAGAATCCTTTCTCATATGAAACTTTCATGTTCTTAGACGGAATAACTGCCGTCCGATTGCTCGGTTAACTCGAGTGTGTCTTTCGCAAAATAGCTGTCGACGACACGTGAAGCCGCCGAACCATCTTCCATCGCACAATACGCTTCCCGGAAGGAATCGAGTCGCGACTGGTAGTCGTTCGTCAATTGCGGGATATTCGCCAAGGCCTCAATAAAGGCATCTTCGGTCTCAAGAATCGGTCCCGGTAAGTCTTTGTAGTAATCAAGATAGAAACCGCGTAACGTATCGCGGTATAAATCAAGATCGTAAGCATAAAAGAACATCGGCCGGTTCATATTCGCGAAATCAAAGAAGACGGACGAATAGTCGGTAATCAATAAATCCGTGATCAAATAGAGTTCCTGAATATCCGGATAACTCGTGACATCGATGAAACGTTCCCGGTGTTCGGCAGGAATCCGCGGTTTCTTCGTCACAAGGACATGGGTCCGGATCAAGAAGACGTACTCGTCTCCGAGCGCTTCAGCGACGCGGTTGAAATCGAACGGATAGTCAAAGAAGAACTTTCCGTTTCCGAGCGACTGATGATCGCGGAAAGTCGGAGCATATAAAATGACTTTCTTATCATCCGACAATTGGAGTTTCGTCCGGATGCTTTCGATTGTCTTCGGCTGATTGTTCGAGAAGAACAAGTCATTGCGCGGATAACCGGATTCAAAAATCGGTCCATCATACCGGAAGGCACTTTTGAAAATCGTCGAGGCATAAGCACTCGGAGACAACAAGACGCTCCACTGCTTGATCGAGTTCGTGACCCGGTCGATGTATCCCTCGTCCCGTCCGTGAATCTCGTCCAAATCGAACAACATCTTCTTGAGCGGTGTGCCGTGCCACGTCTGAATATAGGTCGTCTCTTTCCGGCGTGTGAAGTAATGCGGGAAGTTCTGGTTGTTGACCCAGAACTTCGCCGTCGCCAGGTAATAGAAGTAAGCAGGTGACAGACGTTTGATGACTTTGGCATTCGGATCCCCGAGATACAGACGCTTATGATAGACCCAGACGACTTTATAATCGAGATCACGTCGTTTTAATTCTTCATAGATATAACGCGGGCTGTCGGAATACTGTTTACCGAGTCCACTTTCAAACACGACAAGTTTCGGGTCGACCGGCAACCGTTGCATTAAACGATAGGCCAGTTTCATTGAAGGGAAGTAGAACCGGCTCCGGCGATACAGACGGAAGAGAATATTGGCGGCTTCCGCCGTCTGGATTTGTTCGATCCAATTCCGTTCCTTCTTAAAATCGACGACTGTTTGAAGAATTTTCTCCGAATACGAAGACTCGACGGGTTGCAAGAAGGCTGCAGCACGTGCCTGATATTCCGGCGCCATCGCGAACGAACGGGCAGCCGTCGCGTCGAGATCATTAAACAACTCATCGAGTGTCGATGAGATCGGTCCCGGTAATTCCTGTTCCAGATCCAGATAAGAACCCTTTGGTCCGATGAACCGGACCGGGTCAAATTGGAAATAGTGAACCGGACGATTCAAGAAACTAAAGTCGAACGCGACACTCGAATAATCGGTCACAAGGAGCAGACTTTCCTTCATTAATCCTTGTACGTCCCGTTCACCCTGATGGATGACCGTGATCGGCAAGTCTTCGAAGTGACTCGTATATTGTTGCATGTTCGGATGCAGGCAAAAGACGATTTCGAGCTGATGTTCGTCCGCGAATCGGTGTAATCGTTCACTTGTCAGCAACGTCTGATATTGTTGATAATACTCGGATTCAAAGAATTGAAGCGGTGTCTGTAACCAAGAACGCCATGTCGGGATGATCAACATTTGTCGTTTGACTTCGACATCTTTTGCAAGCAAAGCATCGAAGCGGGACAGACCGGTAATCCGGACTTCCCGTTCCGGATACCCCATGTCCTGAGTCACAAGACGTTTTTCCCGTTCTGAACTGACAAGGAATAAATCCGTATCGAACGCCGGTGCGAATTTGCCGTACTGGTCGTCCATGTTTTTCGTCCCAAGGACACCGTGCTGGATAAAGACACGATCAGCTTTCATCTTCCGTTTGAAGGCTTCCGACCGGAGCGGATAAAGATATTCAGCATGATGCGTCCCGATGACTTTTTTCGACATCAGTGAATGATAAATATGTTCCTTTGACTTGAACGGTAACGCATGTCCTAGCTGTTCGACTTGCGAATATTCATTGGACTCAGGATCAATCACGTAATAGACAGGACGATCGGGATACGTCTCGCGCATGTATTTAAAGAAATGATAACCGTTGTCTTGTGCTTTGTAAGGACGTTCGCCGACGAGCCATGTATTCTTTTCGGCAAACAGTCGATAGAGCGGAGCAAACTTCATCATATGATTCAAATAAGCATAGTTGTCATTCGTAAATTCCGTCATTTCGAACGACAGATTCCGGTGTCCGACCGTAAAGTACGGGATGATATGCATCGTCGTCGCATCTCCTTGCCCCCGTGTTTCGGGGGTCAATTGACGGGTGATATAACGTGCCCGTCCAAGGCGAAGCAACGTTGGGGCAGAACGGTGGTAATAGTCCAGAGCAACGAAAGCATCATAAATGCCTTCTTGTAAAAGTTGATGCTCCTGGTGCAGACGTGTCCAATTGATGACTGTCCGGTACGTATACCGGTAGAGACCAAATTTTTCGGCACTCCGGGCGTTATCGTATACCCAATCAATCGGGACCGGGATTTGCTCACCCGTCTCGCGGTGTACGAGTTGTAACGTTCCTTTTCGGATGAAAGCATGCCGGGTAAAGATTTTCCCTTTGATTTCCGTTTGATCGGCGACTGGAGAATCAATCGCATCAATCTGCATCTTCGGTTTGACCTTTGGTTCCTTATTTAATAACAGGCGAAGATTCCCTTTTAAATCCGTATACAGGTGGGCAACATGTTGGAAGTCCGCATCAAGCAGTGGTTTTAATGGCGCGGCGATCCGGGTCTCCAAGAACCGGCCGAGAATGATTTCACGTGTGAAGAGATCATCAATAATCGTGGCGTGACTCGGTAAGCCGTTTGTTTCCCATTTCTCGAGCGTCGCAGGTTGGAAATCAGTGACGCTTTTCGAGAATTTGAGCCAAAGCGAGAAACGTCCGGAAGGGAGTTCTGTCTCCTCTTCAGTCGTGTCGTCAGAAGCATCTGTCTCTAAGCTTTCTAACGTGTCTTCAGCCTCTTTCAAAAGCAACGGCTGTTCCTGCTCGGTCAGTTCCTGATTTTCGAGGACACGATTGACGAGGGCAGGAAGTATGTCATGCGTCAACGAAAAGGAAAACTGATGTCCTCCTGAGCTGTGCGTGTTAGGTAAGGCGATTACTTCGTTTAAAAGACGATCGCGAACAAGTAAGGCTTCGACCGTCACTGTAGTATCAGAAAGTTTTCCTGAAAGGGTCTGTTCTTGGAATGTGGAATCCAGTTGCAGGAATTGTTTGAAATTCGATCGTTTTGGACTGTTTTTTTTCGGTGCTGGCAAAATCGTTTTTCCGAATCGTGCCATCCGTAATAATGTCTTGGAAAGACTCACGGGGTAGAACCTCCTCATAAAAAATCGTCTGTTTTCGACGGCGAAAACAAACAGAACGTGTCGTGTGCATGACAATTATCATATCATATTTTACTTTTTTTAGATGGTCAAAATAAAGACAAGTTACAGGAGGCAATCAAGATGCATCATTTCATCTGTATCGACAGCTTCAAAGGCTGCATCAGCTCGTCGGATGCAGCACATGCCATCGAACGGGGGATTTTACACGCCGATCCTGACGCGACGATTGATTGGAGCCCTGTCGCGGACGGTGGAGAAGGTACGATTGACGTGTTATCCGCCAACGGATTTGAGAAAATCGTTGCTCCGACAATCGATTTAGCCGGTCGGCCGATTGAAATGTCCTATGCTCAAAAAGACCGGATTGCCGTGATTGAGGTGGCGACAATCTGTGGGTTGCACTTGAAACGTCCGGAGGATGATGCGTTTTCAGTTCATACACGAGGAGTCGGGCGTCTCGTCCGGCAGATTTTGGCGACTGGTGTATCGGATGTCTTTCTTGCCTTGGGCGGTACGGCGACGACCGATGGCGGACTTGGTTTTTTGGCGGAACTGGGGGCTGACTTGCTGACACAAACCGGTGCGCCGATTCCATGGCAAACGAATCCGTTGATGGAAACGAAACAAATCCGTTTGCCGGCAAGGTCCGGTTCCTTACACGTATTGGCCGACGTTACGGCTTCGTATGCCGGCGAACAAGGAGCTGCTTACGTCTTCGGACCTCAAAAAGGACTGATCACATCCGACATCAATTTACTCGATGGCCGGTTAAAAGAGATTGGAAGCCAACTTCACATCGACCATATCAAAGGGGCAGGGGCTGCCGGAGGACTTGGTGGAGCGGCATATGCGCTCGGCGCTTCAATCGAATCCGGAGCATCGTTTGTCCTCCGGATGATTCATGCGCAGGGACGAATCGAACGAGCCGCTTATGTCTGGACAGGGGAAGGACGGGTCGATCGTCAAACCGCGATGGGAAAGCTTCCTTCACAAGTCAGCGCATTAGCTGATTGTGCGGATGTTCCTTGTATCGTCCTGGCAGGAGAAGTCACGGAACGATTGGAACAGGCGTGGATCTGCGAAGCAATTCATGATCCGGGTGAAGGGAAGACACTCGATCCATTCATCACGAAACAACGGTTGGCGCGACGGGCAGAACAAATCGTCCGGCGTTTAAACCTGAAATGACTTTTCTAATTTAGGGAAATGGTTGACTGGAAAAGGAATGAAGCGCTGGCGCTTAGGGTAAAAGAAACTATACTACTCTATCAATTGGAAGGCAGGTCACCACCATGATCAATCAGTCGATTCAACTGTCATTTCGACAAGTCCGGGCACTCGTCGAACATACATTATTGTTATTCAAGGAGCTCGATCAACAACTCGCCAATCGGGGGTACGAACCGATTTTACCGGATGTCGTCCAAACGGAACACGGCATCAGCATTCATCAGACGAAAGACAGCGCGGAGTCACTGGTTCCGCATTTTTTGACCCGGTCTTACACACGTCAAAATGAAAAAGTCTCGAATCATGCGCTGATTGTGTCCGTTCAATACACGCATCCGCTCCACGAACGGTTTGATCCGGTTGTCCTGGTCGGAGACGTCATGTTCAAAAACCCGAAACAGACGGCAAAACTGTTGCTCGATAAACCATGGCTGTTGAAGTATGCCGCCTTCGAATCGACGGCAGCCGGATCATTTGAGCCGACCGGAAAACGTTTCCGGACCCAGCCGATTGAAGAAATCGAATGGCTTGATGTCTGGGGACATCCGTTTACGGAAATGCGGGATGTCGAGGACGTGAAAGTATTGGCGGAAGAAATGATTAAAGGGCACTTGGAGCCGGGGACACCTTGATGTACGGCACGTCATCACGCAAAAATTACGTGAAGCAAGTGATTCTTTTTTGAACGAGACGAGGGTGGCAGAATTGTAATCTGCCACCCTTGTCTTTGTAAAACTGACCGTTGAGTCAGCCCGTTATGTGTGTGTGATACGTAACTCTTGTTCATCGATTTTAGACCGCAACGACAATCCGTTCGATGGCTGCGACAAGATCCGTCGGATTGGTTTTTGGAGCAAACCGTGTCACTTCCCCGTCGCGCGTCACTAAAAATTTTGTGAAGTTCCATTCGACATCCTGCTCGCCTGTCGTGTTTGGCGCAAGTGCCTTCAGTTCTGCGAACAATGGATGTGTTCCTTCTCCGTTGACTTCGATTTTTGAGAAGACAGGGAACGTCACGCCGTAGTTCATTTGGCAAAAGCTTTGAATTTCTTCGTCCGTTCCCGGATCCTGTCCGGCAAACTGATTACACGGAAAACCGAGGACGACGAGTCCTTGTTTCCGGTAATCCTGATGGAGTTGTTCAAGCCCTTCGAACTGTGGCGTCAAGCCGCATTTACTCGCTGTGTTGACAATCAGCCAAGCCTGTCCCGGATAATCTTTTAACGTTGCTTCCGTACCATCAATCCGCTGAAACGTCTGTTCCTGTAACATAAAATTCCCCCTTATGGTCTTACCATCAGTGTATCAAATGCGTCCGGCTTTCGCCTGAAAAACGGTCATCAGATGACAATCCCTTCACAATCCGGTGTCAGACGCCCGGAACAATTATAAAGTTTGATAAAATACAAAAGACTTTGGAAAGAAAGGAGAGATGCCACATGAGAAAGATGTTGAAACAATCGCGTTTTGTCATGATCGCGACGCTTTGTCTCGTCTTGGTTGCAAGTGTTGTTACACTGCTGACCCTCGGATTCGAACGTGATATTGTGATTCTTGTTTCTGGAGTGGTCGCCCTGTGGGTGACGATGCTAGCTCCTTTGACGGTCCAGGCCAAACTGAATGAGCAATCATAACCGATGTTGATTCAAAAAACCGCAGTCCGAGTTCCTGCTGAAGGAGTGTTTCCATTCAGATGAAGGAACCGGTTCCTGCGGTTTTTTTCCTTCTATAACATAGGTCGTAAAAACACTATTTTTATAAAGTAAGTCATCAAAAAGTCTGACTATATTTTTTTTAGAAATTCTATTTACAAGCTTGAATAATCGGAGTAATATCCATCTCATCAACGAACACTAACATGTTAATGCTTCGATCTCAAAGTACGCCGAATTCATGATTGAAGCGGGGGACCCAACCGTCACGACACGTGACACGGGGTGAATCTTCTCAGGTAAGAGAAGTAGGGCGAAATCCTAGGTATGCCCGAATCCGACAGCTAACCTCGCAGGCGTTTTAGGAGGGAACGACTCTTATTCAGTGATGCCAATTTTTTTAGGCGATGCTGGGGCCGTTACTGCCTCACATCGTCTTTTTGCCGTGTTTAATTGTAAAAATATTGAATAATATGGAGGTAATTTCAACATGGGGGACCTTTGGAGTGTCTTGTTACTCGCATTGTTTTTCGGAAGTTCGTTTTTGATGATTGGTTTGATTGAACGGATTCAATGGCGGGCAGGTGACCGGAAATGACCTGGTTTTTGCTGGCTACCGGTTGTGTTGTCTTTTTGTATCTGAGTTATTGTTTGATTTATCCAGAAAAATTCTAATCGCATAGGAGAAACAAATCATGTGGACTCAATTTTTAATTCAATTTTGGATTTTACTGATCATCACCCTGGGAGCGGCCGTTTTGCTTGGACGGTACATCGGAACGGTCTTTGCACCTGTGGCCATTCGAAAAAACGACTGGATCGGTAAGGTGGAACGACGACTCTTGTTGTTGCTCGGCGTCGACGAACGAAAACAGGACCAGTCATGGGTCGGTTATGCGAAAAGTCTGCTGCTCGTCAATCTGTTGTTCTTCGTCGGAGGATACGTGTTACTCCGTTTTCAAGGCATCCTGCCTTTGAATCCGAACGGTGCCGCTAATCTTGACTGGTCGACTGCCCTGCATACGACCATCAGTTTCATGACGAATACGGATCAACAGCATTACTCCGGTGAAGCATTATCCTATCTGTCACAGACGTTTGTCCTCGGAACGATGCTGTTCGTCGCACCGACGATGGCCTTTACAGTCTGCATCGCCGTCATCCGCGGCCTGGCGAATCAGCCGCTCGGGAACTTTTATGCGGACTTCGTTCGTTTCATCATCCGTGTCCTACTTCCGGTGTCTTTCGTATTTGGCGTGTTGCTGATTTTACTCGGCGTCCCGCAGACGTTTGGCGGTGCCGTGACGGTGACGACACTCGAAGGCGCGAAGCAGTTGATTTACCGCGGACCGGTCGCTGCTTTTGAAGTCATTAAACAGCTCGGGAACAACGGTGGCGGATTCTTCGGGGCGAACGGCGCCCACCCGTTTGAAAACCCGAACCAGTACGTCAACTTTATCCAGATGTTTTTGATGCTGCTGATTCCGATGTCACTTCCAATCGCTTACGGAAAACTGATCGGCTCAGCAAAACAAGGCCGCCTTTTCCTCGGTGTCATGACCATCCTGTTTATGCTGATGACGTTCGGGATGGCGGGCAGTTTGTTTGCGAATCCGACCGCACACGGTCAGGAACTCCGGTTCGGTCAAGTCGGAACTGTCTTGTACAGTTCCATTACGACAGCGGCTGAAACAGGTGCTGTCAATGCGATGCACGATTCGCTTCATCCGCTTGCCGGATTAATCCAGCTCGGAAACATGATGCTGAATGTCGTCTACGGCGGAACGGGTGCCGGTTTCCTGAACGTACTGCTGTATGCGTTTGTCGCGGTCTTCCTGACCGGACTATTGATCGGGCGGACGCCGACCTTCCTCGGCAAAAAGCTCGAGACGTTTGAGGTCAAGCTGATGGCAATTACGTTACTCGTTCCGCCGTTTCTGATTCTGGTCGGAACCGCGATTTCGATGTACGTCGCACCGGGTGTCGGAGCGATTTCCAATCCCGGCTACCATGGTCTATCCCAAGTTCTATATGAGTTCACCTCGGCGACGGCCAACAACGGTTCCGGCTTTGAAGGACTTGGCGATGCGAACGTCTACTGGAATGTCTCGACGTCGTTTGCCTTATTCTTTGGTCGTTACATCCCGTTAATCCTGATGCTTGCGATTGCCGGATCGTTAAAAGCGAAACCGGCTGTTCCACAGGATGAATTTTCGTTTAAAACAGATACCCCACTTTTCGGTACAGTTTTCCTCGGTACGGTCGTACTCGTCGGTGCACTGACATTCCTGCCAGTGCTCGTGCTTGGACCTATCGCGGATTGGCTGACGATGTGAACAGGAGATAATGAAAGATGATGGAACCAATCAAAGATCAACCTACTGGGCAGAAACCGAACGTTCCGGAAAAAGAAGCAACAGCAACTGTCAATCCATCGATTGCGAAACAAGCGACACTTGATGCCCTGAAAAAACTAAATCCAATGCATATGGTCAAACAACCGATCATGTTCGTCGTCTGGATCGGTTGCCTGCTGGCAATCGGTTATACGATTTTCATCGATGAGATGCGCGGCTTTAACTTAGCCGTCAGCATCATTCTGTTCCTGACCGTCTTATTCGCGAATTTCGCTGAATCGATTGCGGAAGGACGCGGGAAAGCGCAGGCAGATTCCTTGAAAGCCTCGAAAGCTGATGTCATGGCACGCAAACGGGTCGGTCAAATGATCGAGAACGTGTCCTCGGCAACACTGCGTAAAGGCGACATCGTTTTTGTCCGGACCGGTGAATATGTACCGGGGGACGGGGAAATCAT
The DNA here is from genome assembly GCF_057834585.1 of Exiguobacterium sp. GL_137. NCBI lineage: Bacteria > Bacillati > Bacillota > Bacilli > Caryophanales > Exiguobacterium > Exiguobacterium sp. GL_137. The sequence continues at coordinate 2,540,634 of NZ_CM174406.1, read as the reverse complement.
CAAAGGTCTGGCATCGATTGATGAATCCGCGATTACCGGAGAATCGGCACCGGTCATCAAAGAAGCAGGGGGCGATTTTTCGTCCGTCATCGGCGGAACGTTAGTCGTCAGTGATGAAATTGAAGTCCGGATCACGAGCAATCCCGGCGAGTCATTCCTCGATCAGATGATTGCGCTCGTTGAAGGGGCAAGCCGGCAAAAAACACCAAACGAGTTGGCGCTGTCGACTTTACTGACAAGCTTGACGCTGATCTTTTTACTCGTCGTCATGACACTGCCTGTCTTTACGAATTATTTAGGATTCAGCTTATCGGGTCCGATCCTGATTGCACTGCTCGTCTGTTTGATTCCGACGACGATCGGCGGATTGTTATCAGCAATCGGAATTGCCGGAATGGATCGGGTGACCCGGTTCAACGTCATTGCGATGAGCGGGAAGGCGGTCGAAGCGGCAGGAGATATCCAAACGATTATCCTCGATAAAACCGGAACGATTACATTCGGGAACCGGATGGCATCTGACATTTTACCGGTCGGTGACGCAACGACGGAAGCCGCCTTTGCCGGCGCGACGCTCTCGTCACTTGCCGACGAGACACCGGAAGGCCGCTCGGTTCTGGAACTTGCCGAACTGCGAAACATGACGATCGAACATGACCGTTTGCAAGGTGCGGAAATCATTCCGTTCCGCGCGGAAACACGGATGTCGGGACTTGATTTAGCAGACGGTCGCCGCGTTCGAAAAGGGGCCGGTCAAGCGATTCAACAGTGGGTCGTTGATCAAGGGGGAGACATCCCCGGCAATCTTCAGGAAACGGTCGAGCAGATTTCCCGTCTTGGCGGCACGCCGCTCGTCATTGCCATCGATTCGACGATCTTAGGTGTCATTTACTTGAAAGACACGGTCAAACCCGGCATGCGGGAACGATTTGACCGCCTGCGGGAGATGGGGATTAAAACCGTCATGTGTACCGGCGACAATCCATTGACGGCAGCGACGATTGCCCGGGAAGCCGGAGTCGATGACTTCGTCGCCGAATGTACACCGGAAGATAAGATCCGGGTCATCAAACGCGAGCAGGACGCAGGACACCTGGTCGCGATGACGGGGGACGGAACGAACGATGCGCCGGCGCTCGCTCAGGCCGATGTCGGTCTTGCGATGAACAGCGGGACACAGGCAGCAAAAGAAGCAGCCAACATGATTGATCTCGATTCCAATCCGACGAAAATCATCGAAGTCGTCGAAATCGGGAAACAGTTGCTGATGACACGCGGCGCGTTGACGACGTTTTCGATTGCCAATGATGTCGCGAAATACTTTGCGATTATTCCGGCAATCTTCATGGTCGCGATTCCCCAAATGGAACTGCTCAACATCATGCGACTCGATTCGCCGACGACCGCGATTCTTTCGGCCTTGATCTTTAACGCGATTATCATCCCAATGCTGATTCCGCTCGCGATGAAAGGTGTCTCGTATAAACCGATGACAGCGGATCAGCTACTTGGTCGGAATTTACTCATCTATGGTCTCGGCGGCGTCATCGTCCCGTTCATCGGCATTAAAATCATTGATGTCTTGCTCGCAAGCATCCTATAAGGAGAACAGAATCATGAAACAGGCCATTCGTGTGACGGTTTTCGTCACCGCGTTGTGCGGGATTGTCTTTCCCGCTTTGCTGACCTTATTCGGTCAGTTACTCGTCCCGGACAAAGCAGCCGGTTCTTTGCTGCAGGAAAACGGAAAATTCATCGGATCGGAATTGATCGCTCAACCGTTCACGTCGAAACAGTATTTTCACGGACGTCCGTCAGCGGTGGATCAATTAGCGGGAGCTTCTGCCGGGGATAACCTGGCCGCGTCAAACCCGGAGCTTGGCAAGCAGATGGCGGAATACGAAAAACAGAATCAGGTGGACGGCGCTTCGCTTCCGGACGATGCCCGCGTGACATCCGGTTCTGGCTTCGATCCGCACATCTCGCTCGACTATGCGCGGGCACAGGTCAAACGGATTGCAACCGAACGAAATCTCTCGCGTGATGCTGTTCAGCGATTAATCGATCAGGAAGCAGGGAATAATCAATATGTGAACGTTTTGATGTTGAATCTGAAACTTGATCGGAGTCCATCATGACACGCGGAAAGCTGAAGCTGTATATCGGCTCGGCTCCCGGTGTCGGGAAGACGTATAAGATGCTGGCGGATGCCCATGCGTTGGTCCGGGAAGGCAAGGATGTCGTCATCGGTTTGATCGAGACGCACGGCCGTCGGGATACGGCAGAGATGATCGGGCGGCTCGAACAGGTGCCGTTACTCGAAGTCCACTATAAAGAGAAAGTGTTTCTTGAAGTGAACGTCGAGGCGATCATTGCCCGCAAACCGGACATCGTGTTGATAGACGAACTGGCACATACGAATGCGCCGGGATCGGTTCGGAAAAAACGGTATCAGGATGTCTCTGTCCTGCTTGAAGCGGGAATCAATGTCTATTCGGCTGTCAACATCCAGCATTTCGAAAGCCTGCTGTTTAAGGTGAAAGAAATGACAGGGGTCGAAGTCCGGGAGCGGATTCCGGATCCCTTCCTCGGGGAGGCGGATGAGATTCTACTCGTGGACGTGACGCCGCAAACCTTGCGCGAGCGGTTGGAACACGGGAAAATCTATAAAAAAGAGAAGATTGAACAGAGCTTAAATTCTTTTTTCTCCTTGCAAAACTTAGCGAGCTTACGGGAGTTATCGCTCCGGCAGGTCGCGGATGAAGTCGACGATCAAGTGTATCAAGCACGTCTCTTGATCGAAAAAGATCCGACATTGTTACAGGAACGAATTTTAGTCTGTGTCCAGTTGAATGAAAATGCGCGAAAGTTAATCTATCGTGGATTTCGGATGGCGAGCCGGATGAAAGCGGATCTCTATATCTTGACGATTCTACCCAAACCGGAAAACCAGTTGCCGGCATTTCAAAAAGAAGTACTGGCGATGTTACGGGAAAGTGGTGCCCTGTTTGACGCAGAAGTTTTAATTCGGATTCAAGGAGAACGTTCGATTGCGGAGACCATCACGGCGGCCGCAAAACATCACCGCATTACACAAATCGTGCTCGGTCAATCCGCACGGACCCGGTGGCAGGAAATCCGGCGCGGTTCGATCGTCAATCAAATCATGCGCCAAAACCGGGGCATTGATTTGCAAATCGTCGCTGATGATCAAGTCTGACAGGGTGTCTCTTCCGCGTAAATGCAGGGGACGTCTTCCGTCAGATGGTGGCGGTCAAAGCACACAAAAAAATCCAGACCACGAATCGATTGATTCAGTGTCTGGATTTTTTTGTAGTTCTTAACGCGTAAAGACTGGAATATCAAAGACGGCCGTATAGCTGTCCATCTGTTCATACAGCTTGTAGATTTGGGTTGTTTGTTTGACCGCCCAGCCCATATCCGTCGCGTACTGGTGAACACCGGGACGCATCGGACTCCAACGCATTTTGTAGAGTGTGTTTTGATCGTAAGCATTGTGGATGTATGTCGTACTGATGAATTCAGCACCACCGACGATGGCGGCTTCCGGTGTGAACCATCCTTTGCTGTACGCATATGCAGCACCTGTATTGATGGCATCGTAGTCATACGCGCCGATTCCGTACATGTTGTAGACCGTGCGTCCGTTCCAAATGACGCCTGTCGCAAGTTTCGACGTCCCGTTCCCTGTCTCAAGTAAAGCATGTGAGATGAGGTACGCTTCGTTGACCGAATACTTCGCACCGGCATCGATGAAAGCTTGGCCGCAGCTGCCTGTCGTACATTTACCGAAGATTCCTTTTGTCGCGAGGATATTGTTCAGCGTCGCGGCTGAAGCACCTGTTGATTTGGATAGATCAAGGAACTGGTAATAGGCAGAGGATTGACGGTCGACTTTTAACGGGTCGGCCGCATTCCGGACATCGGCTTCAAGAGCGTTCAACCAATAAATCGTTGAATAGCGTGTAGTCGATGTATAGACACGCGGATAGGTCGTATAGAATCCGCTGACGTTTTGGTAGACCTTAATCATCACGTTCGGTTTGAACTGACCATAGACGTGACTGGCAGTCGTCGCACCGGAGCGTATGTTCAGCGGTGTCGTTGCCGTGACAGTGGCAATCGTTCCGTTGACAGGATCAAGTGCACCGCCGAGGCGAACGTAATCCGAACTGACATACATCAGTTTCGAAGCATATAAATCAGTTTGCGGTGGCGGATTCAGTTTCATTTGGGCACTGATGAAGCTGTCAAACGTATACGGAGTGGCGACCGAATTATAGACGTTCAGCTTGGCTGATGTCATGACCATGGTTCCGTTGTACGCATAAAGCGTCTTCCCTTCATAAGAAACTTCGTACCAGCTGCCGATTTTACCGGTGACCGGTAAAATCGTGTTCACCGGAATGGAAGCGACGAGCTGATAGGCATCCCCGACGTAAGACCGGAGCGAAGTCGTACCGGTTGCCCGGACGAATGATTTTTCAATCGGCTCATAAGCGATCGGTGAAGTCGGTTGACCGAGTTTGATGTAACCTGTTTTTCCGTTGACAGTGACTTGATGCCACTGTCCGTTGACGGATGTCGTGACAAGGGTTTTCGTCGAGTAGACATTGCCTTTGTTTAAGTTGGCGATTGTTGTTGCCGTATCTTTTGCATCACTTTTGACAGCGACCGGAGCATCGAGTAAGAAGCGGACTTCTGCAATCGTCGTTGTGTCCGAGAACTCCGTCAAAGTGGAAGCAGCTGCATAACCGCTTTTACCGGCATAGGTGATTTTCATCCAGTTGCCGATCTTTCCTGTCACCGTGACGACTGTTCCGTTCGGAATGGTCGTGACCGAAGCGTACGATGGTCCGGCATATGACCGGAGCGGTGTTGAAGCTGATGTTTTATATTTTGTAGCCGGTAATGCCTGATAGTCGATCGATGTTCCCTGGTTGACGCGAACGTAACCGGTTTTTCCGTCGATTGTCATCCGGTGCCACTGTTCCGACCGGCCGTTCGTGACGAGTTGTGTCGTGTAGTAGACGTCATTTGCCGCCAGCGTCGTAAACGTATCGGCTGTCGAGTGATGCGATTTCTTGACATCGACCGACTTCGATAAAACGAACCGTGAAGCAGGCAGGGTCTTTTTCGTAATCAATTCGGTCATCGTATCTGCAGCGACATAACCGGTTTTCCCGTTCGCTGACACCTTGTACCACTCCTGGATTTTTCCGATGACTTGAACGTTCGTACCCGTTGAAATCGTTGCAACAGTCGCATATGAATTGCCTGCATATGTACGCAGTGAAGTTGTTTCTGTTGCTTTCATCGCCAAATTCTCTGAAGTATAAGCGACGGGTGTTCCCTGGTCGACCGGGACGTATCCTGTCTGACCGTCTTTTGTCACACGGTGCCATTTAGATGAGCCGTTCGTGACGAGTTGATTCGTTTGATAGATATCATTCGTCTTGAATGTCGTGACTGTGGCAGCAGTTGCTTTCGGTGCGGCTTTCATCGCGACATCTGTTTGAAGCTTGATAGCTGTTTCTGGAATCGGTTGTGTCGTCACGTAGTCTGTAAACGTTGTACCTGACGCGTAACCTGATTTTCCATCGTACGAGACTTTATACCAGTTGCCGATTTGTCCCTGGATTTTGATGATAGTGCCGCCTGGAATCGTTTTGATGACACCGTAAGAAGGTCCGGCGTACGAGTGTAATGCCGTTGCTGTCGTTGTCTTTAGAGAAAGATCGTGGACCGTATAGTACTTGATCGTTTTTCCCTGATTGACTTTGACATAACCTGTTTTGCCGTCTTTTGAGACTTTATGCCATTGCTCGCCAAGCGGGTTCGTCACGAGTTGTGTAGTGTAGTAGACGTTACCCGTCTGTAAGCTGGCAAGTGTCGCACCGGATGAAAACGGAGTGGCTTTGATCTCAACCGAGTTCGACAACAGGAAGCGTGACGATGCTAACTTGACCTTCGCCGTGTATTCATTTAAAGCAGCAGTCAAGACATAACCTGTTTTGCCGTCATACGTGATGCGGTGATAGAGACCAGAACGGGCAGTCGATTTGACGATCGCTCCTTTTGGAATCGTGACAAGCGGTCGTTTTGTTCCGTCCGTCGTGTCGTACAGGACAAGAGCCGATTTCGTCTGGAATGCGGTTTCCGGAATCGTTGTTACCTCTTGTTTAGAAGAGCCGGCAAACGCACCTTTGTGCATGTAACCTGATTTGCCTGCATACGTGACATTGTACCAGTCACCGATTCGTCCGGTCGTTTTCAGGGAAGTCCCAGTTGGAACGACAACCTGCCGCGGATAGGCTGTACCGGCATATTGACGGAGAATGTAGCCGTCTGTCGTCTTTAACGCGGTTTTTGACATTTTCGTATAGGCAATCGGGGTCGCGTTCAAGGCACGCGCATACACCGTCTTGCCGTCATACTTGACGCGATAAAAGATTTCACCAACCGAATTCGTGATTTTTTGTGAGCTGTAGTACGCATCCTGTTCATTTAATGTAGTGATGACAGGAGCTGTCGCCGACGCCGATTTATAAAGAGGCGTCTTTTTCGAAACGAGGAACCGTTGTCCCGAAATCGTTTCTTTTTGATCAAATGCTGTTAGATATTTTGACGCGACATATCCCGTTTTTCCGCCGTATGCTACTCTTCTGAAATAGCCAGAAGACGACTCATACGTGGATGAAACGATAGTTCCGGTCTTGATCGTCAACAAGCGTTTCCGTGAAGATGTCGTCTTGTCATACAGATAAGTATCGGCAGACAGACGGTAGGTCGTTGCTTTGGTCGTCGCAGCTTCGAGTGAAGGGCTGTAAGAAACAAATATGCCGAGGACCAGGATAAAGCTGACCAGCATCTTCAAGGGTTTCGTGAATAGTGTCGTGTTCAAAGATCGTATCCTCCTAGTTAGAATTCGTCCGAAGACGTTTCGGGCTCTAGGATGTCAATTCTAAGATGTGAAATTAATTTGCCTATACTTACTATCGACAATAAAACATTTATCTACAGTATATTTAGATTTTTTTTGAAAAAAGGGGTTTAGTTTTTTTAAAAACCCTTCTGTTTTAGGAAACAGAAGGGAATTAAGTCATATCATGATTTTTTGAAAAAGTTCCGACAGATTAGTCGTCGGTCGGTCGCATTGAAAATCATGACAAAGATAGGCTGTCGCCTGTCGAGTCGGAGCATCGTACGTGGCAAGGAATGGAGCGATTTCGAGCAAGTCCGTTTTTGAACCGACGAGCAGTGAAAGTTCAGGCAGGCGGCGCTGATGGAGCTGCGTCAGAAACGAGGCGACGTCCGTGTAAGATTCCGTCAACAAGATCAACTCCTTTGGTTCCATCAACGTCCGCGTGTAGACACTCAGAAGACTGGCGAAACCGGTCGGTTGAGATTTAATTTCGGAAGCAAGCGTCGAGAAGTTCCGCTGGGCCTGATCCCGGTAGTCGGTCCGGCCTGTCAGCTGGGATAAACGAAGCAGATTCGAGACAGCCGTGCTGTTACCGGCCGGTTTGACGCCGTCATAAACATCTTTCGGCCGCATGAGTAACGTCTCGTCCTCAAATGAAGTAAAGAAAAAGCTGCCGTCTTCGTCAGAGAAGTCCCCGATCATCCGCTCTGTCAGCCGGATTGCCTGTTTGAGATAGGGGATGTGCTGTGTCGTTTGATGCAGCTCGAGATAAGCTTCCGTCAAGAAACTGTAGTCATCGAGATAACCGTTTCCTTGAATATGACCTTGACGGTACCGGACGTGTAACCGGTCGTCGTCCATCAAATGGGTCTCAAGGAACGTCAAAGCCTGTCGGGCACGCTCTGTATACCGCTCATCGTTAAAAACACGTCCTGCTTTCGCATAGGCAGAAATCATCAAGGCGTTCCAAGACGTTAAGACCTTATCGTCACGGAACGGACGGGTCCTTTGACTACGGAAGAGCAACAAGGTCCGGCGCTCCTGCTCGAGTTGGATCAGGATATCTTGGACAGCGGTATTTCGATCAGCCGAGAGTTGCTGAATCGATTGACCGGTCCGCCGAAAAACAATCCGCCCTTCGAAGTTTCCTTGAGGCGTGGCTTGATAGAGAAGTGGGAAAACGGCGTCTTGTCCGAGTAAATCCGTCAGTTCATCGAATGTGAACGTATAAAAAAGACCTTCGCGACCTTCGCTGTCCGCATCTTCTGCCGAATAAAACGCACCGTCCGGAGAGGACAAATCGCGTTCGATGTACGCAAAAATTTCTTCCGCATATTGTTTAAACCGTTCTCTGCCCGATACTTGATACGTTTCGATACATAATGTCGCAAATAAGGCATTGTCATACAACATTTTTTCAAAATGCGGGATTTCCCAGCGTTCATCGACCGTATACCGGTAAAGACCGAATCCAACGTGATCGGTGATTCCGCCATCCCGCATCGCGGTTAAGGTCCGCATGACCATTTGCAAGGCGGTCTCATCTTCTGCGAACCGGTAATAATCGAGCAGGAAAGTCAGCAACGAAGGCGATGGGAACTTAGGAGCTGTGCCAAACCCGCCGTTCTCCACATCAAACTGACGCATTGCCTGATCAAATGTCTCGTGGACCAATGCCTCATCCAGTGGATCCTCTGAGTCGAAGGTCGTGACCGCCGTTAACGCCTGAATGATTTCCTGTCCGACCCGTTTGATTTTGCCCGGATCGGTCCGGTAGTGTTCACTGAGCTGCAAAAGAACCTGTCGGAAGCTCGGGCGGTTGAATTGCGGTGTCTTCGGAAAATAGGTACCGATGTAAAAAGGTGTCTGATCCGGGGACATGAAGACGCTGAGCGGCCAACCGCCCTGTCCGTTCATCAGTTGGGCCGCCGTCATATAAATCTGATCGATATCCGGTCGTTCTTCCCGGTCGACTTTGATCGAGATGAACCAGTCATTCAGCATCCGGGCCGTTTCTTCGTCTTCGAAGCTTTCGTGTGCCAAAACATGGCACCAATGACAGGTCGAATAGCCAATCGACAGGAAAATCGGTTTGTTCGCCGAACGGGCAGCGGCAAACGCTTCTTCCCCCCATGGATACCAATCAACCGGATTGGTGGCGTGTTGGAGTAAATAAGGACTTTTTTCATTGATCAGTCGATTCGTCGCCATCTCTAAAACCTCGTTTCTTCTATAGTAATAGTCAGTCGTCTTTTGATAACCTTAACGATACCGGTGTTCGGGAGATGAATCAACAAAAGGACCCGTATCCAAAATAGAAGTTTCTTAAAAAAGATTGACTTTATAAAATAAAACGTGGTATATTAAATTTTGTCATGAATCGGGGATGATCACTCATGTGAGAATCCATCACAAAAATACACAATTTAATAATCAGGTCAGGATTTTTAGACCTTACTGACAAATGAGTCAGACATAAGTCATCGCTTTTATTTTGTCCTTCTTCTGTTGAACGAGAAGAAGTTGACCCAGCAAGATAAACCTTCCATTCGATACTTTTCAGCTCATTTCCGAGCGAAATTCTAAAAATCCCAGTAAATACGCAACCCAACGCGTAACTTGATTCTTGCTAAAACGCTTGATTCAGCTGGCGCGGCCAAGGAGCCGTAACAACGAAAGAGAGGTAGGGCTTTCGTCGTTTCAGGTGTTTTGATCACCTGTATCCTCGATTCTCATGACACCTAAAAAACAGACACGCTGAAAAGGCGTTTTTTTTATGCCGTTTTTTCATAAATATGACTACGGAAGCTGAGCATTCCATCCTGAAAGACGAATGATTAATTTTTGTAAGCGTTAACAAGTTATTCTTTTACGAATATTAACATCTTTTTTTACATAAAACATACACTATTCATGAATTAATCTGATAATATAAAGAAGTGTCAGAAAATTCATAGGGGGTCAACATCATGAAGAACGTCAGTACGTTTGGGAAGTGGGCATTGGTCGGAGCATTAACAGCAGGAATTCTTCCACAAGCAGGCATTACGGTCGGGGCAGAAGGCGAAGGCGTCATCTTGTCCGAGTACATAGAGGGGTCAAGCAACAACAAAGCGATTGAAATTTATAATGGTTCGGGTCAAATCATCAATCTTTCAGATTACACGCTTGTTCAATATACGAATGGTGGACCGACGGAGTCAAAAATTACACTGTCGGGAACGCTTGAGCCGGGAAAAACATTTGTCATTGCCAATTCAAGTGCGAATGCAGACATTAAAGGAAAAGCTCAGCAAACAACAGGTTCACTAAACTTTAACGGAAATGATCCTGTTGCCTTGAAAAAAGGCGATGTCGTCCTCGATATTATCGGTCCGGTCGGCTCAAGTGCTGATTTCGCGAAAGATACGACACTCGTTCGGAACTCAAACGTAACAGCCGGTTCGAAAACATACGAACCATCACAATGGACAAGCTTCCCGGTCGACACGTTAACGAATCTCGGGACGCACGCTGCTGAAGCCGGAGACATTTTAGTCGCACCGACGGCGTCACCGGTCGGAGAAGTCGATCGCGGCGATCAAGTGACGTTAAACGGAGAAGGTACGATCCACTATACCGTCGACGGATCAACACCGACTGCTGAAAGTCCGGTCTACTCCGGTCCGATTACAATTAATGAAGAAATGACGATTCAGGCAGTGGCCGTCAAAGACGGAAAAACGTCTGCTGTTTCGACATTCAAATACTACATCGCACCTCCAATCACGAAAATCAGCAGCATTCAAGGAGTCGCGCATACATCACCATACGCGGATCAACTTGTCCGGACGACGGGTGTCGTCACATATATCGTCGATGCCAACAACTTCTACATGCAGGATCCAAATCCGGATAACAACAGTAAAACGTCTGAAGGAGTGCTGGTCTACGCGAAAAACCACGGTGCAGCAGTCGGACAGACTGTCGCAACTACAGGATACGTCAAAGAATGGTTGCTTGGCGGATACAGTGACAAGTTCGATACGGATCTCGCGGTGACGGAAATCAGTACCGTTAATCTTGTTAAAGGTGCATTGAACTCAGGATTGCCGGCAAGTATCGTTCTCGGGGAAAACGGTGTCTTGATTCCGACGAAAGTCATCGACAACGATTCATTTGCTGAGTTTGATCCGGCTGAAGATGCAATCGATTTATACGAAAGTGTCGAAGGAATGCGTGTCGCGCTTCCAAATGCCATCGTCACGGGACCGCAGGCCAACCGGACGATTCCGGTCCGTACGCAAACAGCGGATAAAGTCTACACGAAACGCGGCACACCGATTCTGACAGCGGATAATGCCAATCCGGAGCGTCTGTTCGTCGAGATGGGCAGCAGCTCGTACCGCGCGAAATCAGGGGACCGTTTCGAAGGAACAATCGAAGGAGTCATGAGCTATAATTACTCAGCGTATAAAGTGTTAGCGAAAGCAGCAGACTTACCGAAACTGATTACAAGTGAAGTCGATCGTCAACCGACGAACATTGAAACAGGCGATTCACGTTTGACGGTTGCTTCGTATAACGTGGAAAACTTTGCTTCAACGGCGGATGCCGGAAAAGTCGACCGTGTCTCGGAAGGAATCGCGACATTCCTGAAAACACCGGATATCGTCGGTTTGACAGAGATGCAGGATAACGATGGGGCGACAGACAGCGGCACAGTCGATGCATCGAAATCATTTGAGACATTGATTACAGCAATCGAAGCGAAAACAGGTGTCCGTTATGCGTATACGGATATCGCACCGGAAGATAAAAAAGACGGCGGACAACCGGGCGGAAATATCCGTGTCGGTTTCTTATACAACCCGGCTCGTGTTTCACTTGCACCAGGTGAAAAAGGAACAGCGACAGAAGCTGTTGCCGTTGAAAACGGTAAGCTGACGAACAACCCGGGTCGCATTCAACCGAACGATCCAAACTTTGACAGCTCACGGAAACCGCTCGTCGGCGAATTCATCTTTAAAGGCGAATCGTATCACATCATCGTCAACCACTTTAATTCAAAAGGTGGCGATGGAGCGGACTTCGGTAAAAACCAGCCGGTCGTTCGTAAGAGTGAAGTTCAGCGTCACGCAATCGCTGGCATCGTCCAAAACTTCGTCAATGAACTGGAAACAGAAGTGAAAGACTCGAACGTCGTCGTACTGGGTGACTTGAATGACTTCCAGTTCTCGAAAACACTTGATATCTTAAAAGGGGACAACCTCTGGAACACAGTGGATGATCTTCCGAAATCGGAACGTTATTCTTACGTCTATAACGGAAACGCACAGGTTCTCGACCATGTCTTGATTTCGAAAAACCTGAAGCCGTATACATCGTCTGATATCGTCAACATCAACTCGGATTATATGGAAGCGGACGGCAGTGCGAGTGACCACGATCCAGCCATCATCTCCATTCAAGGAATGGAAAGTGCTGTCGCAGTAAATGGTAAAGCAGAAATCGGAAAATGGCGTGCTGTTCAAAAAGGAAAGCATATCTTCATCGAGCGTCAACTTGCCGGGAAGTGGGACAAGGCAAGCGAAACACATGCCGATCAACAAGGAGATTTACTTGAACTGCGTGTTTCTCAAGGTCGTCCGTATATCCAGGTGAAAACGAAAAAAGGGAAAACGATTTGGCTTGAACTGTCGAATGGTTACAAATTAAAAGAAACAACGAAATACTAAGCAGTTGTATTAAAAAAAGCGGACTTAATTGTCCGCTTTTTTGTGTATTCGGATAAAGAGTGAGAAAAAGGACAGCAGACTAATCGTGAGGGTAAGCAGTAACGCGAGGTTTAACGGGATGACACGGAACATGTACGTAAAATGAATGATGATCAATAACAGGATAATGGCAAGACCGGGAAGAAATTGTTTGCGTAACAGATGACCGACACCCGGGACAAGGAGTTCGAAACCGAACCGTTGACTGATATGGACTTCTTCATGGGCATTAGCGAGACTGAATGAGACAGTCAACAAAACTAAAATGAGCCATCCGGAAAACAGATACTGCTGAATCGGTAAAAACGTAATCGATTCATAGATAAAATAAAGTAGAATCATGGCATACTCCTTTGGAAGTGAATATTATATGGAATTTCCTTATTTTTTCCTTACGAGTTCTAATGATAGCGAGGGTTTTCAGGAACGGCAACAACATTTAAAGGGAATAAAAATAAAAGAATGTTCACACATTTTAACAACAGGGAAAGAATAGTTTATTTTATGTATGATAATGGTGTGAGAATGCCATAAATAAAGACGTCAGACCTCTTTTGCACAAAAAATCTGAGATGTGTCAAAACTGTGAAGCGGAACAGGGAATCGTGTGATTTCACTTGAAACGATAGCTTAGACTGTTCGAACAGACAGGTTTCTTTTAAAATGAAGTCAATAGAAGAACCGAGGAGGCAAGCAGATGAAAAAGTGGTTAGTACTCGGAGTAGCAGCGGTCGCTTTCTTCAGTTATGAAAATACCCCGATGGAACAAGCAGAAGCAGATTATCCGAAAAGCGGCGGAACGCTGATTGATCGATATACAAGTGAATATCCGGGTTATGACTGGGAAGTCAGACGGACGGCGACGGAAGAGTTCGTGGCGTTGACGAAAGACGGCAAGGATTACGGAAAGTACCGTTCGAAAAACGGTGTGACGACGCAAGGGGCCGTCTTAAATAAAGACACGGAAACGACCCTTGCGAAAAAAGGCTGGAAAGCCGTCAAGTCGTACCGGAAAGGCAATACGAACTATTTGCTGAATCTCGATCATGCCGCCGTCTATGAAAAAAAGGATCGGTATGTGACCTACTTCTTTGACCAGCACGATGGCAACAAAGTCAAAGCGACACTCGCGATACCGAAAGAGGTCGAAGCGAAGAAGAGTGGATTTTACGGCAAGGCGTCCACTGCCTTGCGGACGACGGATGAGAAGCTGATGTTGCGTTTGATGAACTGGGACCGGGCCGATTATAACCTCGGAGCACTGACGCCGTACAGTACTTTAAAACCGATCACGCGCGCGCACAGTGAGAACATGGCGAAGAATAATTTCTTCTCTCATACCGATCCGGAAGGGCGTGATCCGTTTGACCGGATGAAAGAAAACGGAATCCGCTTCTCGGCAGCCGGAGAAAATCTGTCGATGGGCTATCCGAATGTCTTTGCAGCGCACTGGGGCTTGATGAACTCCAAAGGACACCGTGATAACATCATGAACAAGACCTTCGAACAGGCGGATACCGGTGTCGCGTTCCGTGACAATGCACCGTACTTTACGATTAATTTCCGGACGCCCTGAAGTAACATTTAAAACGAAAATATACGTATCACCCCGATTTCGCGAAAGAGAAATTGGGGTTCTTTTGTGTGAATCAATCTGTAGATGGATGACGCACCACCTAGAGTTAAATCCTATCTTGAAAAATGAGAGAAGGCTTTTGATTGACGAAGCCTTGTCTTCTCAGCTCGCTTTTCTCGGGCGGAACGCAAGCCGCGGTCATTGTTTGATGACCGGGTCTCGCCTGTTCCTGACGGAAGCGAAGCTTCCTTTTCCCGTAGAAGTCGAGCGGAAGACGTGACTTCTCCAAGAGTCATCATTCAATGGAAAACCCCTGAAACCGTTCCACCTCTTTTTTGTAAAGGGAGGCAGCTATTTCAGGGGTTTTATATCATTTTTAGATAAACTGATATACAAAAAGAGTTATGTTAGTTTGCCCAGTCCGGTTTACTGAATCCTTTGAATGATTTTTCGATAACGTTATTAAAGTCATCCGATTTGACGACAGCCGTCAAATCTTTCGCCAGTTGTTTATCGGCATTCGATGTTTTGATAGCGACCAGATTCCGGTACTGCTCGTCCATTTTTTCGAGTGCCAGTGCATCCAGTAAATCAAACTTCGCGGCTAACGCAAAGTTTCCCGGAACGGCAGAAATATCGACACTGTCAATGGCACGCGGCAGTTGGGCAGCTTCGAGCGGTTTGATGACCAGTTTCTTCGGATTTTTGACGATATCTTTTTCGGAGACTGTCAACGGATCCACGTCGGCTTTCAGTTCAATCCAACCTTGGTCAGCGAGCAGGTTCAGTGCCCGGGCCTGGTTCGTTGGATCGTTTGGTGTCGCGACTTCAGCTCCCGTCTTGACGTCATCCAGCGATTTATAGGATTTGCTGTATAAACCCATCGGCGCCGTTGGGACAGTAATCAGTCCTTTAAGGTCGAGGTTCTTTTCCTTCGCAAATGTCTTCAGGTAGATCGAGTGTTGGAACAAGTTGGCGTCGATGTCGCCACTGCCAAGTGCGATGTTCGGTTGAATATAATCCCCGAACTCGACGATTTCGACGTCGTAGCCTTTCTTTTCAAGCCCGGGTTGGATCGCTTCTTTGACCATGTCGCTGTAAGGTCCGCTCGTTGCCCCGATCTTGATCGATTTGTTGTCTTCTTTGGCGCTGCTGTCGCCGCAACCGGCAAGAATACCGGCTCCGAGTAGTCCTGTTGCTAAAAAGGCATAACGTTTTTTCATATTCATTCTCTCCCTTACGATTCTCTATTTTTGGTTAACGCTTATCAGCACGACGGGCCAAAACATTGCCGAGCCCTTGAATACTTTGAACAATGATAACGAGGACGACGATCGTCACAATCATGACGACATTGTCGTACCGGTAATAGCCGAAGCGGATGGCCAGGTCACCGACGCCGCCACCACCGACGATACCGGCCATGGCGGAAAATCCGATCAGACTGATGGTCGTCAAAGTGACGGCTTGAATGATGCCGGGAAGGGCTTCCGGTAAGAGTGCACTGATGATGATCCGAAACGGTGTCGCACCACAGGCTTCTGCTGCTTCGATTAATCCCGGTGGAATCTCACGGAGCGATGTCTCGACCAGTCGGGCGAGAAACGGAATGGCGGCGACACTCAGGCTGACGGAAGCAGCAGTCGGTCCAATTGTATTATCGAGTAACAGTTGTGTCAGCGGAATCAACGCGACGAGCAGGATGATGAACGGTAACGAACGGACGATATTAACGAAAAAGTCCAAGATGCTGCGAACGACGACGTTTTGGAAAAATAGTCCCCGGTCCGTGATGAACAGTAAGATCCCGAGTGGAATCCCGATGATGAGGGCGAAGCCGAGTGAGATTCCGACCATCAAAGCCGTTTCCGCTAACGCTTTCGCAAGATCCGGTAACATGGTTTCAATCCGTTCAAGCCACATCCTGGATCACCTCAAGCGTGTGAAGTTGTTCTTCGAGCCACGTCAAGGAGCGGTTCACGTGAAGGGTCGGACCGGTCAAACTGACAATCAGCACTCCGAAAGCGACGTTCTGGATATAGTCGACCTTACCGTGGAGGATGCTGACGGAAATATCAAACTGTTTAATTGCTTCCGATAACGTACTTTCACCGGTCTTTTCACCTGTGAATTGCAGGCGGATAATTTTTCCCGGTGTCGTTCGCAAGATCCGTTCCGGTAACTCGATCTGGAGTGCCGTATCGACATAATGTTTCGTGACATCATGTGCCGGCTGACTGAACAGGTCGTATGTACGGGCGACTTCAACGACTTCACCTTGCGCCATGACGGCAACCCGGTGACAAATCTGTTTGACGACATCGATTTCATGGGTAATGAGAATGATCGTCAGGCCAAGCCGTTCATTCAAGTCTTTCAGCAGTTCGAGAATTTGCAGCGTCGTGACCGGATCAAGAGCGGACGTCGCTTCGTCACATAACAGGACACTCGGATTATTCGCAAGGGCGCGGGCAATCCCGACCCGTTGCTTTTGACCGCCGCTGAGCTGACTCGGGAAATTCGTCTCGAAGCCTTCGAGTCCGACCAGGGAGACGAGCTCTTTGATCCGTTGCGGGAAGTCAGTCCGTTTGACGCCGGCAGCCTTTAAGGCGAAGGCGATATTATCGGCGACGTTCCGGGATTGAATCAATTGGAAGTGTTGAAAGATCATCCCGATGTTCAAACGCAGTTCACGTAAGCTGCCTTTGGAGAGGCCGGACAGATTAGTGCCCGATACTTTAACCGTTCCTTGTGTCGGTGTCTCCAGTCCGTTGATCAGACGGAGCAGGGTGCTTTTTCCGGCACCGGATTCACCGATGATGCCAAAGATTTCACCTTGCTGAATCGTTAAATTGACGTCACGTAAGGCAAAAATGGGTGTCCGGTCACGAACGAACCGTTTAGTGATCCCTTTAAATTCAATCATCTGTCGTTTCCTCCCTATACAAAAAAATCGCCTTTTTCCAGTTAAGAGCAACCAGAAAAAAGCGACGAAGTGTAAGATTTCGTAACTTATCTCTCAGAATGAAACATTCTGTAGGATGTGGCACCGTTCCTTAAAGGTGGTTGCCGGACGTCGTTGGGCCTAATCCCTCGGTCGCTCTCGATAAGTAGATATGCTGTTGGGACTTACTGTAACGGAAATCATTCCCATTTGTCAAACGTTTTTTCAGAATTATTCCGCAACGGTCTGGCGAAACAGATTCAATTGACCAATCCGTTCAGCTGCTTCGACGAGTCGTTCGGCGTCAGCAATCAGGCTGATCCGGACGTAACCTTCCCCGTATTCGCCGAAGAAATGTCCCGGTGTAACGGCGACATGCGCTTCGTCGAGCAGGTGATCGGTAAAGCTTTGGGACGTGTAGCCGGACGGGACCGGCAACCAGACGAAGAACGAACCGCCCGGGATCGGTCCGTCCCAACTGATTTCCTGTAACTTGCCGAACAAGGCATCACGCCGCGCTTCATACAGAGCGCTCAGTTCGCGGACACACGTCTGATCGCTTGAAAGAGCGACGGTTGCTGCCTGTTGAATCGGTGTGAAAGCACTGACGTATAAGTGTTCCTGGTACGTCTCGATACTTGCGATGACGGACGGATTCCCGATGGCGAAGGCGATTCGGAAACCGGACATGTTAAAACGTTTCGATAATGAAAACAGTTCGATTCCGACGTCTTTTGCGCCTTCCGTCTGGAGGAAACTGCGGGTCGGACCGTCGAAGCTGATTCCGCCGTAGGCGAGGTCGTGGACGACGCAAATGTCGTTCGCATCAGCGAAGGAAACCGTTTGCTCGAAGGCTTCCGCTGTTGCCGTCGCCCCGGTCGGATTGCTCGGGTAGTTGAGGAACAACATCCGGGCCCGTTCGACATCTGTCGTATCAAGTAACGTGTAGTCAGGTAAAAAAGCATTTTCCGCAAGGAGCGGCAATGTGATCGGGTAAGCTCCGGCAAGGGCGGCGCCGGATAAGTAATCCGGGTATCCGGGATCAGGAACAATGACACCTTCACCGGGATTGACGATCGTTTGCGGTAAAGCGACGATACCGGCTTTGCTGCCGAGCAAAATGGCGACTTCAGAGGCCGGATCGATGTTTACGCCAAACTCTGACTGATAAAAATCCGCGACAGCCTGTTTGAGGAAATCGTGTCCGCGAAATGGCGGGTACTGGAGGTTTGAAGCGTCATTGATTGCTTCTTTCAAGGCATCCAGAATATGTACGGGTGTCGTCTGATCCGGTGTTCCCTGACCAAGCGTGATGACGTCATGACCAGCAGCCTTGACGGCACCGATCCGCTGGGCGAGCTCGGCGAAGACCGGAGCGGGTAACCGATCAATCGCAATCGATGGGGCGAAATGTTTCATCTGTCTTCCTCCTTGTTGGGTATTGTCGTCAAGGATAACGAATTTTCAGAAAAAAGAAAAGAGTTTTTTAATAATTGCTGATAATTGGGAAAAAGAACCGATGGCTTTCGTGTTTTTGATACACTGAACTAGAATACGATTGAATCACAAAGGAGCTGATGGGATGAATCGGGCCTGGTGGAAAGAAGCCGTTGTCTATCAAGTGTATTGGCGCAGTTTTAAAGATTCGAACGGAGACGGGATGGGCGATTTACGCGGAGTAATTGAAAAACTCGATTACATCGCTTCCCTTGGTGTCGATGTCATCTGGTTAAATCCCTGTTATACATCACCGGATGTCGATAACGGATACGACATTTCGGATTATTACTCGATTATGCCGAAGGCGGGAACGATGTCGGATCTGGAAGAACTGATTGCGTCCGCCCATGAACGGGGACTGAAACTGATTCTTGATTTGGTCGTCAATCATACGAGTGATCAACACACGTGGTTTAAAGAATCCCGCAGCAGTCGGACAAACGAGAAAGCCGATTGGTACATTTGGCGGGACGGGGTCAAAGGAACACCGCCGAACAATTGGCGGTCGTATTTTGCGCCGAGCCCTTGGACGTGGGATGAGACACGCCAGCAGTATTACTTCCATTCCTTTGCATCGGAGCAACCGGACTTGAACTGGGAACATCCTGCAGTCCGGCAGGCTGTGTATACGATGATGCGGTGGTGGGCCGAGAAAGGAATCGACGGCTTCAGGATGGATGTCATCAACCTGATCAAGAAACGGGCGACGTATGATGATGTCGCAGATCCTCTGAATTTATCCTACTTAGGGAACCAGCCGGGCATTCATGAATTCTTGCAGGAGATGCACCAGGAAGTACTGGCGGGAACCGATCTCTTTACCGTCGGTGAGATTCCGTTCGTCGGCCCGGAAGACGGGTTACTGTATGTCGGTGAGGAACGGAATGAGTTGCGGACGCTGTTTCACTTCGAAGTCGCGGATGACATGGAGACGATGGATTTACCGCGCTTCAAACAAATCCAGAAGCGCTGGTACGAAGCGCTTTATCCGAGCGGAGTCGCGTCACAGTTTTTGAATAACCATGACCACACCCGTCAGGTGACCCGGTTCGGAAGCGAACGGTATCGTGTCGAAAGTGCCAAGCTACTGGGCTTGATGCTGCACACGTTACCGGGCATCCCGTACATTTATCAGGGTGAAGAAATCGGCATGACCGGCATTCGTTTTTCTGATCCCGAGTCTTATCAGGACGTCGCATTTCGGAATCAATACGCCGAACGGATTGCCGCCGGCGAATCACCCGGAACCGTCCTGTCCTCGATGCAGTTGCGGGCGCGAGATAATTCACGGACACCGATGCAGTGGAATACCGGCAAAGCAGCCGGATTCACCGCAGCGACGCCATGGATGACGGTCAATCCGAACTACCGTGACATCAACGTCGAAACAGCGGAACAGGATCCGCATTCCGTGCTGGTGTTTTACCGGCAACTGATTGATTTACGGAAGACTCATCCGGTCATGGTTTACGGAGGTTATCGTGATCTGGCGATTCAGGATCCGTACCTGTATGTCTATGAACGGGTCCTGGGCGGAGTGGTTTGGCGGATCGTCTTGAACGTCCATGATGAACCGGTGACGACGACGTTTGGTTTACCGGAAGAACAGTTGATTCTGACGAATTATGAGACCGCGGACATCAATCGATTGGCACCGTACGAAGCCCGATTGTACCAATATGAGATGCCTTAACTGGCGGCGACGGTCAACAGAAAAAATCCGGACATCTTCTACTCTTCATTTCTAAATGAGGAGCAGGAAATGTCCGGATTTTTTTGAACCAGCTGATTTTTTTACGTATAACCGTTGCGCTTTTTCGAGGATAAGAGCTGTTCGAACCGGTCGACTGCCTGGCGCATATCGAAGCTTGGTGCGACGACGAGCGGTCCGTGACCGACTGCCAGGACGTCCGGTGTCAATTCCGTCAACTGATGTGCCGATTGGAGGGCGACTTCCTTATCCCAGGTCGCAAGTGACGGGAAGGGGAACTGCCAACGCGTGTCCCCCGAAACCGCCAGACCACCCTGAGTTTGGAAAGCGTCACCGGCAATCAACGTCCGACTGCCTTCATGCCAAAGGGAGATGGAACCCGGTGTGTGTCCCGGAGAAGCAATGACACTTAAACTGCCGATCTGTTGACCGCTTTCGAGCAACCGGTCCGGACGGGTTTTGATGTTTTTTGGAATGCCGCCTTTCAGCGGTGTCGTCTCGCCTTCGCGCAACGACTCATCCCCGCTGAGGAGAGCCGCATCCCGGTAACTGATCGAGACTTCGGCAAGCGGGAAAGCACTTGCTAAAAAATCAAGGGATCCGACGTGATCGGCATGCGCATGAGTCAGGATGATGGACTGTAACGGTTTGTCAAACGACTTGATGACGGAATAAATCGCTTTGGCATTCAGTGAAATCCCCGTATCAATCAGGGTGAGGCTGTCCGCTTCTTCAAATAAGTAACAGTTGACCGGGAAGAAGGACGGCGTTGTTTGCAGTTGATGAAGTCGTTCGATCGTCGAAATATGCATCCGATTACACTCCCTCGTCATAATATACACTTCTGTTTTAGTATCGCCTGTTTTAGTACAGACGTCTACAAAAAAACTCCCTCTCGTGAGGGAGCAAATGTGTTAATACGTCACTTCGAAAACGGCTCCGGCATGTTCGGAATCGTCCCCGTCTGCTGCTGTCGTGACCAGTAGACGGTCTTCGTACAGAATCGGACAAGTCGGGTTCGAAACCGGGAAATCAATCTGGGCGAGTTTTTCACCGGTTTCAAGATTCCAGCGTGTTAAGCATGATCCGGCATAATGGGCGATGAAGACATGACCTTCCGTGTCTTTGGTCATACCATCCGGGAAACCGTCTTCGTCCTCTAAGTCGATGGCCACCCGGCGGTTTGTCAACGGTTGATCCGCAGCATAGTCGAAGGCATAGACTTTTTTCGTCGGCGTATCGATGTGATAGAGTGTCTTACCGTCCTCGGACCAAACGAGTCCGTTCGAGTTCGTTAAGTTTTCGAGGAGGACATCGACGGAACCGTCATGACGCAGACGATAGAGGGAAGCGGTCTCGCCGTCCTCTTCATTGATACTTCCGGCCACATACTGACCCGATGGATCAAGTTTCCCGTCATTCATCCGGTCGGAGTCAGGAAGCGTCAATTGGGTTTCCAGTGAGAGGTGTCCTTCCTTTAAATCAAACGTTCCGAAACCATGTGCCGACGTGACACGAAGGAAATCCGGCGCATCCGTCAAAGCGATCGATGTGATGGCACTTGGTACTTGGTACGGTTTTAAAGCCTCTGTCGTTAAGTCATATGAAAAAAGAAGCTTGCCCGGAATATCGACGAAATAAAATCGTTTGGTTTTAGCGTCATACACCGGTGATTCCCCGGTCTTACATGCAACATCAATAAAAAGTGAAACTGTCATCTGATTTCCCCCTACGTCTACTATGATCTCTACTAATTACCCGTGAATGAACTCGAGGTGCAATTGGAACTTCACATCACTGCCGACCAGAACACCTCCGGCTTCGAGCGCGACGTTCCAGGTGAGATTGTAGTCTTCCCGTTTGATCTTCCCGTCGACTTCAAAACCGGAACGTGTATTACCCCAAGGATCAACACCGCTGCCTTCATACTCGACCTTAAACGTTTCTGTCCGCGTAACATCCTTAATCGTCAAATCACCGGTCACTTCATATTCGTCACCGGAGTGTTTTTTAAACGAAGTCACACGGTAAGTAATGTTCGGATACTGCTCGAAATCGAAGAAATCAGCTGATTTCAAATGTGTATCGCGGTCCGCACTGCGTGTGTCTATCGTAGCGACCGGAATCGTTACGACAGCAGAAGCGTTTTCCAAATCATGTGCTTCTCCACTGACATCGAAGGTAAAGTCACGAAACTCTCCTTTAACCTTTGAAATCATCATGTGTTTGACTGAGAATGTGATGGAGCTGTGGTCCTGATCGAGTTGATACGTAGCCATATTCGGTTCCTCCTCATGTTCAAGTCACTTTTCGTCATGCCTTTTATTGTTCCTTTTTATCTCGATTCCAAAACATACAGCGGAAACAAAAATAAGTCTTGCACCGCATCCAAGCAGAGCAAGACTATCAACGATTCCAAGGAATCGATTAGCGGCTTTTTACCAGCAAGTTAACGGCTTCCTTAACCAATTCCTCCGTCTGTCCTTCGCCGGATTGTTCGGCTTCTTTGACACACTCGATCAGATTGGAGCTGACGACGACACCAATCGTCCGGTCAATGGCGGAGCGGGCAGCCGACAGTTGCGTGATGACATCACGGCAATCCTGTCCTTCTTCCATCATTCGCAAGATACCGCGAAGTTGTCCTTCGATCCGGCTGACCCGGTTCTTCATTTTACGATCGTAATCCATTCATTTTCCTCCATTCTAAGATGCAATCCGTCTGTTCGATACCTTTATGCTATGCCCATCACGGTATTGCTGTCAATCTAACCGCTTTTTTCAGCTATATTTTTTAGCGGAATAGGGAATATGGATGTGGTGGACAAAAAAATGAAATAAAGTGAAAAAACTAAAACGATTTTGCGTCAGCTTGCGTATACTATATGATAAGGCTGACTGATCACCAAGGAGGAGAAGGATGCATACTCAATCCGATGAATCGCTTTATCATCAGATGCGCAGTGGAGATGAACAAGCTCTCGAAGTACTGTATGACAAGTATGAAAGACTGTTGTTCTCATTCGCTCATCGCTTTACGAACAATGATCGTTTATCAGAAGAAGTCATCCAGGAAGTCTGGATGAAGATTTGGAACGGACGGGTCGATTTTAATACCGATAAAGGAAAGTTCTCCTCTTGGATATTAACGATTACCCGCAATGCAGCGCTCGACTGTCTGAGACGCGAGAAACGCCAACCGACGATTGAAGTCGAGGAGCGGGACGGCGGATATGATGAACCGGTCGAACGGACGGTCATGCAGCGGGAAACGGCGACGGAAGTCCGCGATGCCGTCAATGAACTGAAACCCGATCAACAAGAGTTAATTGAACTCGTTTATTTTAAAGGCCTGACACAACAACAAATTTCAGATCAGCTTAATTTACCGCTTGGAACGGTGAAAACCAGAATAAGGAGTGCTATCCAGGCACTCCGGAAATTACTAGACGGGAGGGAACGTTGATGGAAGAACGTTGTCATGATTTAATCGATTACTTCAACGGAACATTATCAGCTGCCGATCGCGACGCGTTCGAGGCACACTTGGCGACTTGTGATGACTGCAAACAGGCGCTCCAAGAGATGCAAGACTTGATGCTGCCCATCGCGGAATCACTTCCGGAACGACCGATACCAACCGGCATGAAGTCAAGAATTCTCGGTGAAGTCCTTGGATCGACGAAACAAGGACAAAAACCGGTGCAAGCAGCAGTTGAAAAACCGGCTGTAGAGGAGACGCACTTGTCTGACCTCGACGCAGTACGATCGAAGAAAGAGAAAAAACGGTCTGTGCCGCTCGGATGGTTGATGAGTATCGCAGCCGCCTTGATCCTGTCACTTGGTGCCAACGCCTACTTCTTGTCGCAAGACGAGTCTTCTCCGGCGGAAGAGTTTGCGATGGACGAAGTCAAAGGAATGGGCAACTTTGAAAGTACGGCCTCAATTAAGGGGTCAAGCATGATTTTTACAAAAGATGATCAGGAATTCATGCTTGTCCAACTGAAAGATTTACCGCCGCTGAAGAAGGGTGAGTTGTATCAACTTTGGACGATTCAAGGTGATACGCCTCGTGCGAACGGGGTCATCGAACAGGACGGGGAAGCGGCAGCTGTCTTCCCGATCAAAGGAGACGGAACAATTGATGCGGTCGCCATCACAGTCGAACCTGAACCGGATTTAGAAAAACCGACCGGCGAAGTCGTGGCTTCCGTCGCGTTATAACAATCAGTGAATGAGAGATAACAGTAAGGGGATGCGATATCAACAGCATCCCTTTTTTTGTTCGTTTTTCGAGTATATCCGCCTTTTTTAGAAAAAAGCACACGCATTCTAATGAAATTTCTTCAGAAGACTGAAAAAATACCGGTAAGCAGACGATACTAATAGGAATGTCAGTCAAAAAAGAGAGGCACTTATCATGAATGAATGGATCACCTTAACGAAACATTACGAAGAGACACTGGTCATCCTATCGGTCATCGTGGCCATTGTCGGATCCTATGCCTCACTTGAATTAAATCGCCGGTTGGCAAAAGCCGTATCTTTAAAGAAAAGAGCATTGTTCGTCTCTTCCTTGACGATGGGATTATCCATTTGGGGTATGCACTTCGTTGGCATGGGGGCATTTGAGTTGGCGGTACCGGTCAAATACGACTGGGTGCTGATGTTCCTGTCAATCGTCCCCGCCGTGACGGCTGCCTGGATTGCCTTTTATCTCTTATATTATTCGGAGCTGACACGGAAAAAAGTCATCATTGCCGGAACGTTAATGGGGATGGGAATCGCCATGATGCATTATCTTGGTATGGTTGCGATGCAGTTCGATGGGGATGTCCGCTATGATGCGGCGTTATTCACGTTATCGATTGTGATTGCCATCACGGTCGCTTATGTCGCCCTCCTGTTGCTGTATATGACACGGCATGTCGATAAAAAACGAATTTTGATTCCCGTTGCCATCTTAATGGGGTTTGGTATTTCAACGATGCACTATGTCGGAATGCTCGGGACGACGTTTTGTGTTCCCGGTGCTTCGGGAGTGGACGTCTCAGCCAGCCCCGTCACATCAAATATCTTAAGCGACGTGGCAGTTCCGGTCTTTTTAATCGTTCTGTTGATCGTCGGACTGTATATTCATCTTGAACGGCGGGCCTTACAGATGATGGCGTATACGGATCATTTGACCGGATTGCACAATCGCCGTTGGCTGGATCATCATATGTCAAAAGTCGACGGACAATACAGCCGGACGAAAAAGCGGATGACGATGGCGTTGCTCGATCTGGACGGGTACAAATGGATCAATGATACATTCGGCTTTGATCAGGGAGACATCGTCATTCGGCAATTCTCGGACCGGATCAAAGCGTTACTTCAAGAAGATGAAGCTTGTATCCGTTACAATGGAACCCAATTTTTCCTGATTCAAAACATCCATCCCGATCTGCTCGAAGAGGCCTTCACGGATGTCCTGGAAGCAATCCGGCAACCGATTTTTCTCGACGGGCAGGAGATTCATTTGACTGCGACCATCGGCATCATCGTTCCGAATATTACGGATACACTGGAAATGCGGATTGGTCAGATGGAAAGCGCCCTGCGTGCAGGGAAAAATGAAGGACGGGACCGTTTTGTCATCTACGATGAACTGCTCCATTCGGATCGCCGGGAACAACAAATCGTCGGTTCCCTCCGTCGGGCCATGACGGACTTTAAAGAGTTTAATCTCGTCTATCAACCGAAAATTGCGCTGGCAACAGGCAAGGTCGAGCAGGCAGAAGTCCTGATTCGCTGGAATCATCCGAAATTCGGTTTCATTTCACCGGCGGAATTCATTCCACTCGCTGAAAAGTACAGTCTGATCCATCGGCTGACCCAGTGGGTACTGCAGGAAACTGTCAAGCAAATGGAAGTCTGGCGGGAAGAGGATCACTTCATCCGTCAAGTCTCCGTCAACCTGTCAGCGATGCATTTCCGGTCGGAATCGCATAATCTGATGATCAAGGAAATCGTTCATCATTCGTTGAAGAACGGCGGAGAATTGCAACTTCAACTGGAAATTACGGAGACATCCGTCATGGAAAATCTGGAGCGGGCCTTATTGATGCTCGGAGAATTAAAGCAATTGAGTTTGACGATTGCGCTCGATGACTTCGGGACAGGACTGTCCTCGCTGACGCATTTAAAGCATTTACCGATCGATATCTTGAAGATTGATAAATCATTCATTGATGAAGTACCGCATGATGAGCGGGGAACGGCGATTACCGAAATGATCATCCAGTTGGCGAAGAGTCTTGGGATTGAAGTGGTGGCGGAAGGCGTCGAGACGCTTGAGCAGCATGAATTCCTGAAACGACTCGGATGTGACTATGGACAGGGCTATTATTACAGCCGTCCGGTCAAGGTCAAGGATCTCGACCAGCAGACGATTGAACGAACTGTCCTGGATGTGGGCTGACAGCACATCCGTTCAATCCAATCCGTGTCTTTTTACGTATACTGGATAAGCACACGAGGAATATGTGTGCGATCATGGGGGACGCAATGGCTTCGTGAACGAATTCCGGGCAGGAATTTGTTCGACTTGTGCAAGATGCAGACAGAATCGCCGTACATTTCGATGGTTGCTCAGCTCTCTACTCAATCCAGTACCTGTCTGTCCATCACACTACAAAGGCAGCTTTCCACAAGGGAAGCTGCCTTTTTTGTCGTCTTACCGGTTGGCTGTCAACTGGCAGCCGGTCTGATCGGTAACGAGGACGTTCGTATTGAAGTATTGACCATCACTTTTTAGAATCAATGATTTTTTCTCGGGATTGTAATCAAGCGTCATTTCCTGATCGAGAAAATGGCTCGACCACCGTTTAACGAGGACCGGTCCGACGTTTGAATCAATCGTCATATCTTCGTCCGCCGCCCCTTCGACGAGCCGGATGCTGAAGATGCCGGAGTTCCCGCAACCGCATCCTTCCGTATCATAATAAAGATGCAGTTGACCGGGAGTATCCCCGCGTAACTGGTCGATGCGTGCCAGAGCCGTTTCTGTAAATGTGATATGCATGACATTCACTCCTTTGACTTCATTATACGCCGAACCGGGCAGAAAATAACGTTAGTTGCTCACGCGCATTTGCCGGCGCATCCGGACGAGCAGGAAGACATATCCGGCAAGCAGGACGACGACACTTCCGAGAACAACTGTATCAACAAGCCCGTTATCCGACTGGAAGTTGATTGCAATGTAAGCCCAGACGAAGACGAGCGGATAAATCGGATCGCGGTTAAAGAACATGAACAACAAGGCGAGAACTACACCAACACCAAGCATGATCATCGTCCAACCGGCATCGCCGATTCCAAGCCATGAGTTGATGTTTTCGGTATCGATGGTCAAGAAGATATTGGCAATCGTCGCAACCGATACCCAACCGAGGTAAAGCGAGAACGGCAATTTAAAGCGTAAGGCTTTTGTCTCGCGGTCGATTTTTGAGTAAATCACGATCAGTGAAACGAGAAGACCGACGATGACGACGACCGACAGCGGGAATAACTTGTATGAGAACGTAACAATCCAACCGGCATTGAACAGACAACTGATCAAGAACCACGGTCCGATTTTTTTTGCGATATCATGTTCCTTGAATTTCGGAATCGTCTGCATGATCAACCAGACGAGCAAAACAAGATAGATAAGTCCCCAAATTGAGAAAGCATAACCTGCGGGTTTGAAATAGGTCATGATCGTGTCCGAAATCCGTCCTGTCTTTCCACCGTCAAGCGCATTGACAGCGATCGTAAAAACAAAACCAAGCCAGTTGAGCCAAATCCATTTGTTTTTCAATACAAAAACCTCCTTTAATCTCTAAAGGAGGTTTACCCGGATATTTGACTCTTTAGACATCAGCGTCGGCTCGTCGGATTTAAGAACGACATGCCGATGGCCGGATTACCGGTATGTGAACCGAGAACAGGCGTTAAGTTATCGATGCGAACTGTGACATCGAACCGCTTTTCGAGATTCGTTTTCCACTCGAACGCCAAATCGTAGGCAGTTGCATGGAATAATGAAACATCAGTGACCGTTCCGCTCTCAAGCATTTCAACGAGATGGTCATAAATCTTCCCATGCGCTTTCTTGAACGTTCGAACCGTCTGATACGGTACGATTTTCCCTTCTTCGAAATGAAACAGAGGCCGCAATTGAAGTAAGTTACCGACAAACGCCTTCGTCGAGGAAATGCGTCCGCCTGCCTGCAGCTGATCGAGGTTCGCGACCGTGAACTCGATATGATGATCGAAGCGGCGCTCTAAAATATACTGCTCGATCTCTGTGACTGCCATTCCATCTGCTGCGAGTTGCATCGCTTCCGCAAGCAATTGGCCCGCCGGATAGATGCCGCAACGGGAATCGATGGCAATCAACCGGAATCCGGCAATTTCAGCCCCTTGAACAGAAGCGTTATACGTCCCGCTCAGCTCGCTTGAAAGATGGATCGCAAAGCCGATATCATACTGCTCTTTTAACCGTTCATAGTGTTCCGTGAACGTACCGATCGACGGTTGGCTGGTCGTGACCTTATGTTTCGCATCGATCCATTGATAGACGGTCTCGGCCTCGACATCGACGCCGTCCGTAAAACTTTCACCATCCTTCATGACGAGAAGAGGGACGACGGTCAAGTCTTCGTGCTGAGAAATCGAATCGGGCAAAATCGTCGTACTGTCTGTAATCCATGCAATCTTCATGCTGTTTCCTCCTTATTTTAGTACCTGGTATTAATTGTAGTTGTAAGCGTTATCGCTGTCAAATGAACCCTTAAATTTTTGAAACATTTTAGTTGATTAACTGGCCCAATACGCTATAATCGGTACGTGATTAGTAAACTTGAAGTCGTCTTATACTAAACTGTTATTTGGAAAGGAGGGCGCGGATTGCGGACGATCGGAAACAAAATCAAAAATCTGCGTCTTCAAAAAGGCTTGACGCAAGAGGAGCTTGGCGAACGGACGGATTTAAGTAAAGGATACATCTCGCAAATCGAACGTGAGATCAGTTCACCGTCGATTGAGACGCTGTTCAGTCTTTTGGAAGTACTCGGCATCTCGGCAAAGGATTTCTTTGATGAAGACACATTAAATCAAAAGGTCGTTTATTCGCAAAAAGATGTCACGCGTTATGAGGACCCGGAACAAGGGTATCATGTGACATGGCTGATTCCGGAATCGAATGAAAAGGAAATGGAGCCTGTCTTACTGCGATTGGCACCGGGCGGACACTTTAAAGCATACGAACCGTCCGGATCGGAAACGTTCGTCTATGTACTTGAAGGGGCGGTCACGTTGAAGCTTGGCCGGGAATCATTCGTGGCGACGCAAGGCGAGACGCTCTATTATAAAGCTTCAGAAATTCATCAGTTACGAAATGATTCAAAGGCGGAAACGAAAGTACTCGTGACGGCCACGGATTCGTACTTATAAGGAGGAATAAGATTTGGCAGACAACAATACGATCATTCAATTTACAGACGTGACAAAACGTTTTGACGATCAGACGGTTCTTGAACGCGTCAGTTTTGAAATTGAACGTGGAAAATTTTATACGCTGCTCGGACCATCCGGTTGCGGGAAAACGACGGTTTTACGGCTGATTGCCGGGTTCACCGAAGCGACGGAAGGCGATATTCTGTTCAATGGAAAACGGATCAACGATGTTCCCGCCAACAAACGGCAGGTCAACACGGTCTTTCAGGATTATGCGTTGTTCCCGCACCTCAACGTCTTTGAGAACATCGCGTTCGGATTGCGGATCAAAAAGATGAAAGACGCGGAAATCAAGACACGTGTGCTCGATGCGTTAAAGTTCGTCAACTTATCCGGATACGAAAACCGTGAAATCACGGAGATGTCAGGCGGACAGCGCCAGCGTGTCGCTATCGCCCGGGCGATCGTCAACGAACCGGAAGTCATCTTACTGGATGAACCGTTATCGGCACTCGATCTGAAACTCCGGACGGAAATGCAGTATGAGCTGCGTGATTTACAGCGTCGTCTCGGGATTACGTTCATTTTCGTCACGCACGATCAGGAAGAGGCACTGGCGATGTCGGACGAAATCTTTGTCCTCAATCACGGTCTGATTCAGCAGTCGGGTACACCAACGGATATTTATGACGAACCGATCAACCGTTTCGTCGCTGATTTCATCGGGGAATCGAATATCATCCCGGGACGGATGTTGATGGATTACCGGGTCTCGTTCGCAGAAAAAGAATTTGAATGTGTCGACCGCGGTCTCGAATTAAATGAACCGGTCGAAATCGTCATCCGTCCGGAAGACTTGGAAATCACCAGCGTCGCCCAAGGGAAGTTGCGCGTGACCGTCGATTCCCAGCTGTTCCGCGGTGTTCACTATGAGATTGCCTGCATGGATGAAGTCGGAAACGAATGGCTCGTCCACAGTACGAAAAAAGCGACGGTTGGGGAACAGATCGGCTTGACGTTTGATCCGGAAGCGATTCACGTCATGCGTCTGAATGAGACGGAAGAGGAATTCGACAAACGACTTGAGTCCTACGATGGGGTGCTGTGATGCAGAAGACACGTAACTGGTACCTGATTCCGTATAGTTTCTGGATTGCGTTGTTCGTCATTGCGCCGATCGTCCTCGTCGTCTATTATTCGTTTCTCGATCTCGAAGGACATTTCTCACTCGTCAACTACCAGAAGTTCTTCACCTCGACGTATCTGACGATGACGCTCAGCTCGTTTTGGTATGCCTTTTTGATCACACTGTTTTCACTGGCAATTGGTTATCCGACCGCCTATCTGCTGACGAAAACAAAGCATAAACAATTGTGGCTGCTGTTGATCATCTTGCCGACCTGGATCAACCTGCTCTTAAAAGCCTATGCTTTCATCGGTCTGTTCAGCACATACGGATGGGCGAACCAGACGTTGGAAGCGATCGGAATCGGCCGGAAACAGATCTTGTTCACGGACTTCAGTTTTGTGTTCGTTTCCGTCTACATCTTCATTCCGTTCATGATCCTGCCGATCTTTAACGCGATTGAAAAATTGAATCCGTCACTTGTGTTTGCGGCCCGCGATCTCGGGGCTTCGAATTTCATGACGTTCCGTCGTGTCGTCTTTCCATTGACGCTTGACGGAGTTAAATCGGGCTGTCAGCTCGTCTTCATTCCGGCGCTGTCGTTATTCATGATTACACGTCTGATTGCCGGGAACCGGGTCATCACGCTCGGAACAGCGATTGAACAACAGTTTCTTGTCACGCAAAACTGGGGAATGGGCGCGACGATTGCCGTCTTCCTGATTATTGCGATGGCAATCATTCTGGCATTAACGAGTACGAAACGGAAGAAAGGGGCGACGACATGATGAAACGATTAAAATTAGCAAATCTGTACTTGATCGGGGTCTTCATCATCTTGTACGCACCGATTCTTTATCTGGCTTTCTACTCGTTCAACAGTGCCGATAACATGACGAATTTTGATTCCTTCACGTGGGATTGGTATAAGGAAGTCTTTCAGGATTCCCGTCTCTTGATCATCGTCTTAAATACGCTGGTCATCGCGCTCCTGTCCGCTGCAATCTCGACGATCATCGGTGTCCTCGGGGCCATCGGGATTCAAGCGGTCCGCAAAAAACGGGTCGAGACCTCTCTGTTGACGCTGAACAGCATCCTGATCGTCAGTCCCGACGTCATCATCGGTGCGTCGTTCCTGATCTTTTTCACGATGCTCGGCATTCAACTCGGCTTCACCTC
Source organism: Exiguobacterium sp. GL_137 (assembly GCF_057834585.1). NCBI lineage: Bacteria > Bacillati > Bacillota > Bacilli > Caryophanales > Exiguobacterium > Exiguobacterium sp. GL_137. The sequence continues at coordinate 2,508,410 of NZ_CM174406.1, read as the reverse complement.
GGTCCTGTTGTCACATATCGCGTTTTCCGTCCCGATTGTCGTCATTTTAGTCCTGCCGAAACTGCAGGAAATGAGTCCGACACTCGTCGATGCGGCACGTGACTTGGGAGCGAGCCGACTCGATGTTCTGACGAAAGTCATCTTGCCGTACATCACACCCGGCATCTTCGCCGGCTTCTTCACAGCATTGACGTATTCACTGGATGATTTTGCGGTGACGTTTTTCGTCACGGGGAATGGATTTACGACGTTGTCCGTTGAAATCTATTCGCTTGCCCGCCAAGGAATTTCGATGAAAATCAATGCCTTGTCGACCGTGATTTTCCTGTTTACGTTCTTACTCGTCATCGGCTACTACTTCCTGAACCAACGTTCTGCCATGAAGCTGTCCCGACCGGAGGTGAAATAAGCGATGAAAAAGCTCATTCAATTATTTGTCGCAATTTTTTTGATATCCGGTATCATCTTGTTTGCTTTGAACCGGTTGAATGCAACACAAGGGTATTCCGGAAAAAACGTTTTGAACATTTATAACTGGGGCGACTACATCGATCCGGAATTGATTGATCAGTTCGAAAAGGAATCCGGCATCAAAGTCGTCTATCAAACGTTTGATTCGAACGAAGCGATGTTGACGAAAATCGAACAGGGCGGAACGACGTATGATATCGCCGTCCCTTCCGATTATGCAATCGCGAAGATGATCGAAGAAGATTTAGTCGTCCCGATTGATCAGAAAAAAATTCCAAATCTGAAAAATATCGACCCGCGGTTCCTCGATTTATCGTTTGATCCGGGCAACAAGTACTCGATCCCTTATTTTTGGGGGACGGTCGGAATCGTCTACAATCAAAAATTGATTGACGGAAAGAAACCGACCAGTTGGAAGGACTTGTGGGATCCGGCGCTGAAAAATCAAATTCTTCTCGCAGACGGTGCACGTGAAGTAATGGGGATGAGTCTGAACAGTCTCGGTTATTCCTTAAACGAGACCGATGAAACCAAACTGCAGAAAGCGAAAGCGAACCTGATGGATCTGACACCGAACGTCAAGGCGATTGTCGGTGATGAAATCAAGTTGTTGCTTGCAAACGAAGAAGCAGGGATTGGTGTCGTCTGGTCCGGTGATGCCAATGAAATCATGAGTGAAAATGAAAATTTGAACTACGTGATTCCAAAGGAAGGATCGAACGTCTGGTTCGATAACATCGTCATTCCGAAAACGGCTAAAAATGTAAAAGGTGCCCATGAATTCATCAACTTCATGTTGGATCCGAAAAATGCCGCCAAAAATGCGGACTATGTCGGATACTCGACACCAAACGAAGCGGCTTTGAAATTGCTCGATCGTGACGTGCGGGAAGACAAACGTTTTTATCCGGATAAACAGGTCACGGATACACTCGAAGTATATGAAAACTTAGGTAAGGAAATGCTCGCTCATTATAATGAACTATTTTTAGAGTTCAAAATGCATAAGAAATAACAAGAAAAGTTGTTGCCCGGACGGGTAACAACTTTTTTTTGAAATATTTTTTAAAGAAATGTATTTAAAGTGAATATTATTTCTAAAATGGGGGAATGAGATATTTATCAAAGCATTTCAAGGGGGAGCACATCATGAAACAATTTTTCGGACTTATTTTAACTGCTGCACTTACCATGAGCCTTGTCTCAGGTCCTTCATATAACGAATCTGCCGAGGCAGCGAAGCCGACGGATGTCGATTGGCTGAAACAAGTCAAAACGACCGCTGCAAAAGCCAAGTCACTTGATGGAAAAGTAACATTAGAAAAAACAACATTAGCCCAAGTACATAGCGCGTACAAAGGGGAAAAAAATTCAACGTGGTGTCAGAGCGGTAAAGGACTGGTCGCGCCAAACAAAGCCATTCATTATTGCTCGACATTCGGTGTTCCTGATCGCAAAGCCAAAGTCTCTGCCATCGTTTACAATCCGAAAATGATCGACCGGACGATTACCGTCAAAGAAGTTAAAAAAGCGTACTCGACTGCGAAACTCGATAAAACCTTTAACTTGATGACCATTTCAACAAAAGAGGTCAACATTTATCTAAATTTAAATTCTGACCGTACACAAGTCATGTCAATTCTAGTAAAATATAACTAACGAATAAAGGATGACCTTTTAGGCCATCCTTTTTATTGAATTTTTTTATAGATTGGTACGAGTTGTTCGTAGGTATTTCGAATCAATTTTACTAAATCCTCGTGCGACATCGTACTGACTTCTTCCGCAGATACATGACGGCCGACTAAGAATTCTGCTTTCTTGACATCGCGGAACCGAACGAGTCCTTGTTCTAGACTGTTCTCGTCAATCCGTTGTGCCTCTTTCTTCATATGATCGTAAGAAACAACAAAATCGGACGGCAGTGCATGCAACAGCTCCTGGTGATCCAGTAGTTTAGCAGCGTACTGTGATTTATTCGGAAGTTCGTAAATGTAAGCGAGCCAGATGAACAGATGATCATCAAATAAGCCGACTTGGAAATGCGGATGTTTTTTGTATCCGCGTTTGTTCGGGGAAAAAGCCATCCATGTGTCCTTCGGTGGATTTACTTTCCGGCGGGCATGCTGTGCAATATGCACATACATATCTTCTGCCAGATGGACCGTTAAATCCGGTGATACTTCTTGCCCGATTTGTTTGAAGACAGGTTGAATCCGTTCCCGGATCGCGTCCATCCGTTGTTCCAGTCCTTCAATCTCAAATGTATCAAATGCTTCTTTCGTAAAATGTGTAGTCACTGATTTATCACCTCTATTGCTAGTGTAACAAATCAAAGCATTAAAAATAGACCTCAATGCTCAAATGAGTGATAATCAGATTTTGTTTTCCATATATATACAAAATGTGTTAGGAAGGGGAAGTCAACATGCGTCGCTTTCAACAATATCTCCTTCGAAGCTGGATTGTATTTTTTCTTGTCGTCATCGGAATCGATTTACTGGCGAAATCAAGAGACTACAGCCTCAGCATCGACTTTTTTACGTTCACGCTTGTTGTTGCACTCTCCACGATCTTTGTCGTCGATCCGGTCCGCAGAAGACATATGAGCTTTACGTTCCATTTCGGATTCGTGTTATTTACGTTTTTGACGTATGGATTGTTGTCTGCCGTCTGTGTCGGACAATTGACGATGTTGATCTATCAATTGCGGACGTTCCACACAGCGATTGGCCGCCGGCGTATGCTACATAACTATCCGTTTAATGTCACGCTCGAGCTGTTATTGATTTTACCTGCGGGACTCGCTTACAACGCGTTAGGTGGAACGCACGGGAACGACTTCGCGTTAATCGGAAACATCGGACCGTTACTCGTCATGGTCTTGATTTTATGGCTCGTTTTACTGTTCCAGTATAAGTTATCGAATTTTTTACTCGGTGAAAACATTCCAAGCAGTGTCATGCTACCGTTGCTTCGGTTCGAGGCGGTCGTCATTGCTGCCGAATTGTTATTCGGGATTTTCAGTACATTGATGGTTCAAAACAACGGGAACAGCGGTCTTGTCATGACGGCCTTTGCGCTGTTCATCATCAAACGGTCGCTTGGCAGTTCCGTCCATGCCAGTGACCGGATCGAGCACTGGGAGCAAATTGAACGATTAAAAGAAGCGGCCTGGAAAGATGGCGATGCCCAGTTCATCATTGAACGGTATTTACGTCAGTTGAACCATTTTGTTCGTCCGGACATCGCCTGGATTAAATTTGATTTCGGTGAAGGGAATTCGATTTATTATTCGTTGAAAGATGGTCGGAAGTTAAAGGCGGACCATGTCCGTGGGATCATCATTGAAGAAATCATTGAAGAAAAAGACGAAGTTTTGCTGTACGGCATGCAACAGGAGTGGGACATCCGTTTATATGATTGTGTCCCGGAAGAAACCCAATCGATTCTGTTCATCCAACCGGAAGCGACGGAAAAAATCAATTGCTCCTTATTCTTGGCTTCTGAAGCAAGCGGAGAGTTCACAAAAGACTTTGGGTATGAGCTGTACCGGGCTTTACGGGTCCTTTCGTGGGCAGTCGAACGGGCACAGGAACGGGAACGTCTGTTGACGGACAGCCGGACAGATGCGATGACGAAATTGCCAAACTACCGGGCGTTACAGGAATGGGGCGACCGCCGGATTCGGCAACGTGATTTATATCCATTCTCTGCCTTGATGATCGATTTGGATCATTTTAAACAAATCAATGATACGTATGGACATGAGGTCGGGGATGTCGTCCTGTTTGAAGTCGCTAAACTGTTGATGCAGGCGACACGGATCACCGATCTCGTCGCCCGGTATGGTGGTGAAGAATTCGTCGTCTTGTTACCGAACACGGATCTGGAATCAGCCCAAATCGTAGCAGAGCGGATTCGCGAGACGTTACATGCGAATCCTATTCAAGTGGAAGCGGATTCGTTAACGATTACGGCAAGTATCGGTGTCGATACGTTAAACGAGTTGGGCGATTTAGCAAGTCTGATCCGCAACGCCGACCGCGCGATGTATATCGGTGCGAAGTTCCAAGGACGTGACCGTGTCGCATCCTACCAGGAATGGAAAGAACGTGTTGTCTAACTTTCACTGCAAGAACCGTTGACGTTGTCAGCGGTTTTTTTGACGCCTTAGCGACTGATAGAGCGTGTCGAGAGTAGTGAGGAGGGGGCTGTCGAAAAGCTGTCTGAGGCGTCAAATCGTACGAAAAAAGCCTCGTTCTGCAAGAGAAGGAGGCTCGGCTATAACGTATAAGGGATGGAATATAAGAAAAAAGATGAAGGCTGGATTACTGGGCCTGTTGGTTGCTGATGCGGATTTCACTTTCGATGGCATGAATGGCAGCAGACCAGGAACCGTAACGGTGTAACAAGGCTTTCGTCGATGGTTTATTGTTTCGTTTCGCCCACTCGCGGTACGCTTCAAATGAAAGCGAGAAACCGACTTCCTCGATGGCTTGACGGAGTGAAGCGGCAAGTTCTGCTTTGGAATACGTGACACTGGCTTCTAATCCGGCAGCTGTACAGGCATCATGCCAAGATCCGAACATCTTTACGATATGATAATGACTCGGAGCATGATGAACCGATTTTCGCCAGATTTGATATTTTTTTAAGGTGATGGTTGATCCAACATCCTGGGCATACCGGTGAAACGACTTCAGGATTTCATCTTTGGTATATTTCGGAGCGCGCTCGAGTTCTTCCGGCTGCTGATCGATATGCCACTCGTAACCGGCTGCTGATAAAGCTTCCGGCCAGGAACCGAACTGACGAATGATGGTCTCCGGTTGCGGCCAGCCATGTTCGATGGCATAACGACGATAAATCGTCCGACGGGGACGATCCTGAATGAGTTCGCCTAAGGCTTGGATGGCTTGAATCATTTCAAGCTGTTCTTCCGTCCACGTTTGCTGACTCGTAAGTACACGTTGTTTCAAGGGTGAGTCCTCCTTCCTAATAAATCATAATTTTTGAGGCAAAAGTCCTCTGTATAGAATATATCGGCACATTTCCATTAATTATGAATAATTACCGTGAAATATTGTAAATAAAGTGAAAATCGTTCTTCTGCTAAGTATAAATCGAAGCAATTCAAATGAAAACAGAATGTTACCAATTTTTAATGAACAGGATAAAAACAGTACATTTGTCTCATATGGAAAAAAAGACCAGACCCGCATGGAGCGAGACTGGTCTTAAGTCATACTTATTTTCCTTCGATATACGTCCATTTGAACGAAGTATCCGCACCGACTTTGTGGTTAACGATTCCTTTAACGTAAGGCTTACGTAAGAGGGAAGCACCGCGTTGGTACATAACGGAGATAGCTTGATCGTCTTCAAGTAAGATTTTCTCAGCGTCTTTCAGTGACTGCCAACGTTTTGCAGCATCTGTTTCTTTCATCGCCGACTTGATGAGGGAGTCATACTTGTCGCTTGAGTAACCACCACGGTTGTACGGTCCGCCAGTCATCCACATGTCGAGGAATGTCATTGGATCCTGGTAGTCAGGGCCCCATCCTGCGAATGAAAGTTCGAACTGACCTTTAGACTCGAGATCCAATTTGTTTTTGAACGGTTGTTGTTTGATCGTCACTTCAAGACCTGGAAGGTTTTTCTCCCACTCGCCTTTGAGGTACTCGGAGATTTTCTTCGAGTTGTCGTCATCGTATGAAAGAAGCTCAAGCTTGACGGATTTTTTGCCGATATCTTTGAGGCCTTTTTCAAACGAAGATTTAGCTGACGAAGCATCAAACGATCCGAATCCTTCGTTGCCGTCACGGAAGTCTTTTCCGTCCGGACCTTTAGCAAATTCTTTTGGTACATAGTAGTAAGCAGGGATCGATCCGTTGTTTAAGAGGACTTTCGCCATCTGCTCTTTGTCATACCCGGAATCGATTGCTTTACGGATGTCTTTGTTTTTAAGCAGTTCGTTCTTGAAGTTCATTTGGATGTAGTACATCGAAGCGTCAAGACGTGTATCGAAGTCTTCGCTGTCTTTGTACTGATCGACGAATTCACTTGTCAGACCGACTGTATCGATGTCACCTTTTTCATACAGGTTGACGGCAGTCGAGACTTCTTTAACGACCTTGTAGTTGACTTCTTCCAGTTTGACCGTATCAGCATCCCAGTACTGGTCGTTTTTCTTGTAGCTCCAGCCGACTTCTGTTTTCCAGTCCGTCAGTTGGAACGGTCCGTTGTAGAGAAAGTTCTCTGGATTTGTTGCGAAATCTTTTCCTTTTTCTTCAACGAATTCCTGTTTCAGCGGCATGAATGAACCGAAGCCAGTCAACGCTTTGAAGTACTCGGCCGGTTGTGTCAGTTTGACTTCGAGTGTCTTGTCGTCAACCGCTTTGACACCAACGTCAGCCGGTTTTCCTTTTCCTGTGTTGTAGGCTTCAGCACCATCGATGATATACATGATGTATGCATATTGCGATCCACTTTTCGGATCAAGGACACGTTTCCAAGCATATTCGAAGTCTTTTGCCGTGACGTCACTGCCGTCCGACCATTTCGAATCACGTAGTTTGAATGTGTATGTAAGACCATCTTCAGAGACGTCTACACTCTCAGCAACACCAGGTGTCGGCTCTTGTTTGTCATCAAGTCGGAAAAGACCTTCCTGTACGTTATTTAAGACCGTGAATGAAACCGAGTCCGTTGCGACCGTCGGGCTGAGTGCCGGGATGTCGGAACCGCTTGTCAGGTTGAGGACTTGTTTGTCCGACGCCTTTTTCGTGTCTGTCGATCCTGAAGTATCTTTTGAATCATCTGTCGATGAACAAGCAGCAAGGCTTGATCCGGCGATAGCTAGGGCGCCAACGAGTGCAAGTGTTTTTTTCGTCTTCATAATAATAAGTTCCCTCCCAAGAATGAATATATATGATTGAAAAATGAGTACCGATTAGAATAGCGATCCGGTGTCCTATTAAAAAAATAAGAGGGGTCATCGCCTTTTATTTTGTTGAAGGAAAGCACCGGATCAACTTGTTACCAATAATAAATACAATATTCAGAAAAATCAATAGATTATTTTCAGATTATTTCAAATTTATTAAAATTTCGTGTAATATCAACGTTTTTTTTGTAAAAATAATTTTTGGGAAGGATAATATTGGGAGGTAAAAATGATTCCAAAATTAAAACACGCACATAAAATGGCGTGTTTTAATTCGATCAGTTCAGTTGTTCGAGGAAGGAAAGTGCTTCTGTGACGTGGTCTTTGACTTTAACGGAACGCCATTCCTGAATCAATTCGCCGGATTCATTGATTAAAAAAGTGGAACGTACGATTCCATAATATTCCTTTCCATAATTTTTCTTCAGTTGCCAAACCCCGTATTGCTCACAGACGGTATGGTCGACGTCAGACAATAATTCGAATGGAAGTTCGTATTTTGAGATAAAATTCTGGTGACGCTTCTGACTGTCAGCGGAAATACCGAGGATGACCGTGTTCTTCGCAGCGAAGGCTGCGGAAGCATCCCGGAAGTCGCAGGCTTCCGTCGTACAACCGGGGGTCGAGTCTTTTGGATAAAAGTAGACGATCACTTTTTTTCCGCGGTAATCACTTAATGTAATCGGCTCTCCCTGTGCATTCGGCAGTGTAAAATCAAGTGTGCTCATGAATGGTCCTCCTCAACCCAGTTCCATGTTCAACTGGTCAGCATATTTTTCGAGTTTCTTCTGCAGACTTTCCTTTAACGGATCTAGCGCAATCAGGTATTTTTCGTAATCGGTCCCGGCCTTGGCTGTCTTCAGCAGCAAGGTCTGTTCCTCGCGGTACCAGTCGGCATAATCTTCATAATACTTGACGAGCGTCTCCGGATTACCTTTGTTACCAAGGGCAGGACCGTAAATCATCAGGATGTTGCTGTTCATCTCGAGCGCCATGTAGTCCGTCTGGGCATTGACCCGCGTGAAAACTTCATCCTGCTCGTCTTCCTTCGTGTTGCCGACCGCTTCCGCCGCTTTCGCGTTGACGCCGTACTCGTCGGCATTAAAGGATTCGAACAGGGAGGCGAGGGTCGTAAAGACTTCAGGGTCAAATTTCGTCGGGACGATGACGATTTTCCATTCACCGTCCTGTTTCAATAACAGTTTTGAAGCACGGTTCGGTAAGGGAGACCCGTCCTCATCGTTAAATTCATGGATGATATAGGCGACATCACCTTCCTGAAAGCTTTTGACGACCTTACCCGGCCGGATGTTTAAATTGTTAGCACCGAGCATGGCAGGACGGAGTAATTTTCCATCACCGGTATATTCAATCCGGGCAAGTGCCTTGGCGTCAGCCGTACCCGATTGTCCAACGGTTTGTTGATACGTCTTGTAGACGTCAAGAACGTCATGACCTGCCTGCTTCGTTTGTTTCGTTTCCGTTGACTTCGGGGATTCAGTATCAGTAGACGGTGCAGCATCATTTCCGCACCCTGCAAGGATGATACCCGTTGACACGAGTACCGTCAGTAATCGTTTCATATTTTCAGTTCCTCCTATATAAACAACATCAATCATCTATGTCTTCACCATACAGGAAATTCGCTTTTTTGAGTAGGAAATAGGTACATTATCACAAAGGAGAGTGGGTTCAACATGAAAATTCACGTAACAGACGAAGCATTACAGTATTTCAAAGAAGAAATGGAAGCAAAAGAAGGCGATACAATCCGCTTTTTCGCTAAATACGGTGGATCAACCGATTTGACGCAAGGGTTTTCGGTCGGCGTACACATGGAGACCGTCGACCGGGCAGCGGTTGAAGAAACCGTCGACGGGATTCATTTCGTCGTCTCGGATCAGGATGACTGGCTGTTCCAGGGGCAGGATGTCGAAGTATCTGTTCAAAATGAAGAGATCGTCTTCTCGCAGGCCAAGCAATGAATCGCAAATGAAGAGGGCCTCCACGGTCTTCTTCATTTTTTTGTCCAGAATAATTGTAAGCGGCGACATGCTTCTGTACAATGGAGAATGTAAGCGATTAAAAGCAAGTATAAAAGGGGGAATAGAGATGATTCCGTACAAACACGAACCATTCACGGACTTCTCACAGGAAGCAAACAAGAAAGCGTTCGAAGAGGCGCTTGAACTTGTATCGAAAGAGCTTGGGAAAGATTATCCGCTCGTCATCGGGGGAGAACGTGTGACGACAGAGGACAAAATCGTTTCTGTCAATCCGGCAAACAAAGAAGAAATCGTCGGACGCGTTTCGAAAGCGACACAAGCACACGCTGAAGATGCAATGCAAGCGGCAGTCAAAGCATTTGAGACGTGGAAATTCGTCAATCCGAGTGTTCGTGCGGACGTCTTATTCAAAGCGGCAAACATCATTCGCAAACGCAAACATGAATTCTCGGCTTATCTCGTTAAAGAAGCAGGTAAACCATGGAACGAAGCGGATGCGGATACAGCAGAAGCAATCGACTTCCTCGAATACTATGCGCGTCAGATGCTCGTACTAAAAGAAGGTAAAAAAGTCGAGAGCCGTCCGGGTGAATACAACCGGTACGACTACATTCCACTGGGTGTCGGTGTCATCATCTCACCATGGAACTTCCCGCTTGCCATCATGGCAGGAACAGCGGTTGCTGCGATCGTGGCAGGTAACCCGATCCTCTTGAAACCAGCATCGACGACACCGGTCGTCGCTGCCAAATTCGTTGAAGTCATGGAACAAGCTGGTCTTCCGGCCGGCGTCTTGAACTTCATTCCGGGACCAGGTGCAGAAGTCGGCGATTACCTCGTCGATCACCCGAAAACACGTTTCATCAGCTTCACGGGTTCACGTGATGTCGGCCTCCGTATTAACGAACGGGCTTCTAAATTGAACGACGGTCAAATCTGGCTCAAACGCGTTATCGCGGAAATGGGCGGAAAAGATACAATGGTTATCGATGAGTCAGCTGATCTTGACTACGCAGCAGACATGATCACAAAAGCGGCATTCGGTTTCTCAGGACAAAAATGTTCAGCTTGTTCACGTGTCGTCGCACTTGATTCGGTTTATGACGAATTGCTCGCAAAAGTCGTCGAAAACACAAACAAACTTAGTATCGGTAACCCGGTCGACGTGACGAACAACGTAGGACCTGTCATCGATGCAGCAGCTTTCAAAAAAATCACATCGTACTTCGATGTCGCAAAACAAGAAGGACGGATTGCAGCGGGTGGTACGGCGGATGATTCGACAGGATACTTCGTCTCGCCGACAATCGTCGCTGACGTTCAACCGACTGACCGCTTGATGCAGGAAGAAATCTTCGGACCGGTCGTTGCCTTCACAAAAGCAAAAGACTTCAAAGAAGCAATCGATATCGCCAACAACACGGAATATGGTTTGACAGGTGCTGTCATCACTCAGGATCGTACGAACCAGGAATACGCACGTGCGAACTTCCATGTCGGTAACTTGTACTTCAACCGTGGTTGCACAGGGGCAATCGTTGGATACCAACCGTTTGGCGGATTCAACATGTCAGGAACGGATTCAAAAGCAGGCGGACCGGATTACTTGACTTTACACCTTCAAGCAAAAACTACTTCTGAAATGTTCTAAAATGATGTTTAATAGATGAAACGGGTATGCGACCTGCATACCCGTTTTTCTTTAGAAAAGGGGGAGCACGAGATGAACGGAATGTGGTTCGCGATTTTGTTGTATCTGGGTTTGATGGTCATACTAGGCGTCGTCGCGTATTATCGGACAAAAAACATGAACGATTATATGCTTGGAGGACGAACGATCGGACCGGTCGTCACAGCGCTCTCAGCCGGAGCGAGTGATATGAGTGGATGGTTATTGATGGGATTACCAGGCGCTATGTTTGCAACTGGTCTGTCCAGTGGATGGATTGTCATCGGGTTACTACTCGGTGCGTATGCCAACTGGTTGCTAGTTGCACCACGTTTACGTGCTTATACGGCGCATGCCGGGGATGCGATTACGATTCCCGACTACTTTGAAAAGCGGTTCCACGATAAAAGTGGTGTCCTGCGTACAGTTTCAGCTGGAGTTATCTTAATATTCTTTATAATGTACGCTTCAAGTGGTTTTGTCGCCGGCGGTCGTTTGTTTGAATCGGTCTTCGGACTCGAGTATACAACCGGCTTATGGATTTTGGCAGGTGTCGTCATCGCGTATGTATTCCTCGGTGGTTTCCTCGCAGTCAGTTGGACGGACGTCGTCCAAGGAATGATCATGGTCATCGCCTTGCTGATCGTCCCAGCCGTTACGCTTGCGCTCAGCGGCGGGATTAATGAGACGCTTGAGACGATCCGTTCGACAGATGGTTCGAAACTTGAACTGTTCAAAGGAACGACTGTGATCGGTATCGTTTCCCTGCTTGCCTGGGGACTTGGTTACTTTGGTCAACCGCACATCATCGTCCGTTTTATGGCGATTCGAAACTTGCATGAAATGAAAGCGGCTCGTCGGGTCGGGATGATCTGGATGACGTTTTCGATTGTCGGGGCAATGGTAACCGGACTATTCGGATACGCTTATTTCACGCAACAAGGTGGAAAACTCGAAAATCCAGAGAACGTCTTCATTCAACTGTCACGTGATCTGTTCCCGGGGTTTATCACGGGATTATTACTGGCGGCATTGCTCGCTGCCATCATGTCAACGATTTCGACGCAGCTGCTTGTGTCATCGAGTGCCGCAACTAATGATTTCTATCAGCGTTTCCTGAAACGAAATGCGTCAGATAAAGAGTTGATGGTCATGGGACGGATCATGGTTCTCGTCGTCGCACTCCTTGCAATTGCCTTATCATTTGGTGCTCAAAAATCCATTCTGACACTTGTAGGATATGCGTGGGCCGGATTCGGCGCTGCATTTGGACCGGTCGTCTTGTTCAGTTTATTATGGCGCCGGATGAACAAACATGGTGCTCTTGCCTCGATGATTACAGGAACAGTCGTCGTCATCGTCTGGATTTTGGTGAAGGTGTATGTCAAAGATCTTCCGTTTTATATCTCGGAGATGTATGAAATGATTCCTGCATTCATCGCTTCCACCGTCGCACTTGTTGTCGGCAGTCTCTTGACGAAAGCACCGAGTCAAGCGATGTATGATGAATTCGATGAAGTACAAGCTCAACTCAAAGGAGCAGAACAACAACGGAAAGTCGTATGATGATAACGAAAAGAATGTCCGGTGCCTCGTGCGCCGGACATTCTTTTTATATAGAAGAAACTAACTAAGTGAACATATCTTTACGTAAAACATATATGTTGCCTATACGCAAAAAAAGCGTATACTAACAACTAAAGAGAGGTGAGGCAAAGTGATGAGTCAACCGATCGTTCCAGTGGAGCGTTTGAAAAAAAGACACTATATCGGACCGGCGTTCGTGGCTGCCGTCGCTTACCTCGATCCGGGGAATTTTGCGACAAACATGACGGCAGGAGCGCAGTACGGATTTTTACTCCTGTGGGTGATCATCGCAGCAAACTTGATGGCCGTCATGATTCAGACGCTGTCAGCGAAACTGGGGCTGGTCAGCAATACGAGTCTCGCGGAAGTGATTCGGGATGAATTATCGCCGGTCATGCGGATCATTTACTGGGCACAGGCCGAACTCGTTGCCATGGCGACGGACTTGGCCGAATTCGTCGGGGCGGCACTCGGTTTTAACCTGCTGTTCGGCATCGATTTGAAAATCGCCGCCTTGCTGACGGCGGTTGCTTCGTTCATCATCCTTGGATTCGAACGAAAAGGATTACGGCATTTTGAAGCCGTCATCGGAACCCTGGTCCTTGTCATCGCACTCGCATTTGCGATCCAAGTCATCGAAGTCAGACCGGTTCTGCAGGATGTTGCCGGTGGATTGATTCCCGGATTTTCGGGGACGTCGAGTATTGTTCTCGCAGCGGGGATGCTCGGGGCAACGGTCATGCCACACGCGATTTATCTCCATTCCGACTTAACGAAACGACGGATGGGGAACATCGCTGATAAAAAAGGATTATTACGGATTCAGAAAATGGACATTTGGGCGGCCATGTTGATTGCGGGAGCAGTCAATGCCGCGATGCTTGTCATTGCGGCGACCGTTTTCTTCGGGACGAGCCAACAGGCAGAGACGCTGGAAAGTATTTTTCACGGGCTCGGGACGTCACTCGGCGGTGCAGCACCTTATCTGTTTGGCGGAGCACTGTTGATTTCCGGACTCGCTTCATCGAGTGTCGGCACGATGTCCGGCGACGCCATCATGCGCGGTTTCCTGAAGATGGAGATTCCGCTTTTTCTCAGACGCAGTATCACGATGTTACCGGCTATCCTCTTGCTGTTATCCGGATTTGATCCGACACGCGCGTTGATTTGGAGCCAGGTCGCCTTATCGTTCGGGATTCCGTTTGCGTTGATTCCATTAATTCGTGCCACATCAAGTGAACGGATCATGGGCAAATATAAAAATCGGCCGCTGACGAAAGGTTCCGCTTGGACGATTGTCAGTATCGTTATCATCTTCAACGTCTATCTGTTAGCTGATCTTTTATTTTGAATAATCAGATTTTTTGTTTTGCTTACCGGCAGCTCGGGTAATTCATTACTAGAAGCTTTCTGCCCGGAAGCTTTGCTACCCCTACAAGGACGATGGTGCGGACCTCCCCCCGATGCACCATCGTCTTTTTTGTCTGGACAAAAAGTGCTATGATTAGAAATAGTGTAAAATATATTGAAAAAGTTCCGGAGGTGGAATCAGATGGCAAAGATTAATGAAGAACAAGTCCGCCATGTGGCGCATTTAGCACGTCTCGCCGTAACAGATGAAGAAGTCCAACAATTTACCGTTCAACTTGAGAAGATTCTCGGGTTTGCTGAACAATTAAATGAGCTCGATACGACAGGCGTCGAACCGACGACACACGTCCTCGATCTCAAAAACGTCTTGCGTAAAGATGAAGTACGTCCATCGCTTCCGCGCACGGAAGTAGAACGACTCTCACCTGATTGGGAAGACGGACAAGTCCGTGTCCCGGCAGTATTCGAATAAGGAGGAGACCACCGATATGTCACTTTTTGAACATGGTGTAAAGAATTTACACACACTCGTCAAAGACGGAGAAGTCAAAGTATCCGAGCTTGTCCAGGAATCGTTTGACCGGATTGACCGCGTGGACGGAAACATCGGCGCATTTTTATCGTTGAACGAAGATGCTTTCGAGCAGGCAAAACGGATGGACGAGATTGCAAAACATGAAGCAAACCCGTTATTCGGGTTACCGATTGGTGTCAAAGACAACATCGTCACGAAAGGGATGACGACGACATGTGGTTCGAAGTTCCTCGAAAACTTCGTTCCGGCGCATGATGCGACGGTCGTCGAGCGTCTGCATGAAGCAGGAGCCATCACAATCGGGAAATTGAACATGGATGAATTCGCGATGGGCTCATCAAACGAAAACTCGGCTTATAAACCGGTCCGCAACCCATGGAATACGAAACACGTGCCAGGCGGTTCGTCAGGCGGCTCAGCAGCAGCTGTCGCGGCAGGCGAAGTCTTATTCAGCCTCGGTTCTGATACGGGTGGTTCGATCCGTCAACCGGCTGCTTACTGTGGTGTCGTCGGTTTAAAACCAACATATGGTCTCGTCTCGCGTTACGGTCTCGTTGCCTTCGCCTCGTCACTTGACCAAATCGGTCCATTGACACGGACGGTCGAAGACAATGCGTACTTATTGAGTGCGATTGCCGGACATTGTGACATGGATTCGACGTCAGCGAACGTCAACCCGACGGATTACACACAAGCACTGACAGGGGATATCAAAGGACTGAAGATTGCCGTTCCGAAAGAATATTTCGGAGAAGGAATCAGTGAAGGTGTCAAGGAAAATATCCGTGCCGCCATCAAGAAACTCGAGTCGCTTGGTGCGACGGTTGATGAAGTGTCACTTCCGAACTCGAAATATGCGTTGGCGACGTATTACCTGCTTGCTTCTTCAGAAGCTTCATCCAACCTGGCCCGTTTCGACGGTATCCGTTACGGTGTCCGCGCCGAAGCCGATGCACTCGAAGATGTCTTCAAGTATTCGCGCGCTCAAGGTTTCGGTGACGAAGTCAAACGCCGGATCATGCTCGGAACGTATGCCCTCAGCTCAGGCTACTACGATGCCTACTATAAAAAAGCACAACAAGCACGGACATTGATTAAACAAGACTTTGACCAGGTCCTTGCCAACTACGATGTCATCATCGGACCAACTGCACCGACACCTGCCTTTGAACTCGGGGCACAAAACGATGATCCGGTCACGATGTATGCCAACGATATCCTGACGATTCCAATCAACTTGGCAGGTGTGCCGGCGATTTCGGTTCCAGCCGGTCTCGTCGACGGATTACCGGTCGGTCTGCAAATCATCGGAAAACACTTTGACGAGGCGACGATTTATCGTGCTGCGCATGCATTCGAGCTTGCGACCGGTGGATTTGCGCTTCCGAAGCTATAAAGGAGAATGCCTTATGAACTTTGAAACGGTCATCGGTATTGAAGTCCATGCCGAATTAAATACAAATACAAAGATGTTTTGCGGCTGTGCCCGGGAATACGGAGCGGAAACGAACACGAAGACGTGCCCGATCTGTCTCGGACATCCCGGTGTCCTGCCGAAAATCAATGAAAAAGCAGTCGAACTCGCCGTTCGTGCAGCCATGGCCTTGAACTGTCACGTTGCCGATCAAACGAAATTCGACCGGAAAAACTATTTTTATCCGGATACGCCAAAAGCCTATCAAATTTCGCAGTTTGATCAGCCGATCGGTTTTGACGGCTACATCGATGCGGAAGTCGACGGCGAAACAAAACGTTTCCGGATTGAACGCGTCCACCTCGAAGAAGATGCCGGGAAGATGAACCACACCGGCGCCAACCATTCGGTCGTCGACTTCAACCGGACCGGCGCACCGTTGATTGAGATCGTCAGTGAAGCCGACATGCGCTCACCAAAAGAAGCGGTCGCTTACCTCGAGCGTCTGAAAGAAGTCCTGCAGTATGCAGGCATCTCGGACGTTAAGATGGAAGAAGGGTCGTTACGTTGCGACTGTAACATCTCCGTCCGTCCCTACGGACAAGAGAAGTTCGGTACAAAAACCGAACTGAAGAACTTGAACTCGTTCGGAAATGTCTTAAAAGGTCTTGAGTTCGAAGAAGACCGTCACCGCAAGCTGTTGTTATCCGGCGGCGTCATGCGTCAGGAGACACTCCGCTTTGACGAAACGAAAAAACAAACAGTCCTGATGCGGGTCAAAGAAGGCGCATCCGATTACCGCTACTTCCCGGAACCGGATCTCGTTAAGCTGGTCCTCGATCATGACTGGAAAGAAGCAATCCGCGCCGGTATTCCGGAATTACCGGATGCCCGTCGTGTCCGCTACCAGGAAGCGCTTGGTCTGTCGGCCTATGACGCGAAACAATTGACGGTCACACGTGAGATGGCCGAGTACTTCGAAGCAACGATTGCAGCCGGTGCTGAACCGAAAGCCGCTGCCAACTGGACGGTCGGGGAAGTCCAAGGTCACTTGAACAAATCGACGGAAACGTTTGATACGATCAAGCTGACACCAGCCCGTCTCGCCGAAATGATCGAACTGATTGCCGGCGGAACGATTTCATCGAAAATCGCGAAACAAGTCTTCACGGCTGTCATCGAACAAGGCGTCGAGCCGCGTGCTTACGTCGAAGAACAAGGACTCGCGCAAATTTCGGACGAAGGACTCCTTCGCGGACTTATCGTCGAGATGTTTGAAGCAAATCCGGCGGTTGTTGAAGAACTTGTCAACGGCCGTGACCGGAAAAAAGGTTTCGTCATCGGTCAAATCATGAAAAAAACAAAAGGAATGGCGAATCCGGCATTGCTCGATCAACTGTTCTACGAAGAACTCGAAAAATTAAAATAAGCTTTGTTGAAGTACCGGTGTCCTTCCTTAAATCAGGGGGAGGAAGCGGTGCTTCTTTTTTTGCCTTTGTAATGTGTCAGAACTTCATGTAAAATAAAACAGTTATGTATCAAATGGATCGGTTGAGTAAAAAAGGAGAAAATCTTATGAGACCTAGAGCGCGAGTGATTTATAACCCGACTTCCGGGAAAGAGATGGTAAAGCGTAATCTGCCGTATATCTTAGACCGGCTGGAAGCAGCGGGTTATGAGACTTCCGTCTATTCGACGAAAGCGGTCGGTGACGCGACATATGAAGCAGCACGGGCCTGCGAAGCCGAATTTGACCTTGTCGTTGCTGCAGGTGGAGATGGTACGTTAAACGAAGTAATCAGTGGAATGGCCTCGTATCCGGTTCGTCCGAAACTGGGTGTCTTACCGGTCGGAACGACCAATGACTTCGGTCGGGCAATGCGGATTCCCTTGACGATCGAGGGTGCGATGGATGTCATCTGTACAGGGTACACGATGCCCGTCGACATCGGGAAGATCGAAGGGGCGACAGGTACCCACTATTTCATCAACATCGCAGGTGGTGGCATCATGACGGAACTCTCGTACGAAGTTCCATCAAAACTCAAAACGGCCCTTGGACAATTGGCGTATTACGTCAAAGGGATGGAAAAACTCCCGCAAATCCGTCCGACCTATGTCGAGCTTGAACATGAACGCGGGATATTTAAAGGTGAAGTCATGTTGTTTTTGACTTCGAATACCAATTCCGTAGGCGGTTTTGAAAAACTTTCACCGAATGCATCCCTCAATGATGGACGCTTTGATTTATTCATTTTGAAAAAATGTAATCTCGTTGAGTTAATCCGTGTCATGCGGTTGGCGTTAAAGGGAGACCACTTCTCTGATCCATGCATTGAACATGTGACGACGTCGTTTGTCCGGATGCGAAATACATCCGAGATGAGCTTGAACATCGATGGCGAGTTTGGCGGGATTTGTGAAGGGGAGATGACGAATCTTCAATCACATTTCGACGTCATGACGCCGAAGTTCCGGATCGACGAGATGGAAACGATCAATTTACAGCTACAGGCACAAGAACAGGAAACGAATCTCGCGTAAGACGCGGGATTTTCTAGGAGGAAAATAACATGATCCCAGTACAAAAAAACGATGAGCACGTCGTCGATATCGTCGACTTGACGCACGACGGTTCAGGGGTTGCCCGGATTGACGGCTACACCGTCTTCATTCCCGGTGCCTTGCCGACGGAACAAGTCAAAATCAGAATTACGAAAACGACGAAATCGTACGGTTTCGGACGGATCATCCGTCAAAAAACGAAGAGTGTCGATCGTGTTGAGCCGCCTTGCCCGGTCTATAACCAGTGCGGCGGTTGCCAACTGCAGCATCTCTCGTATGACGCGGAACTGAAATTCAAACATAACCGTGTCCGTGATGCGTTCGCGCGTCTTGCCGGTCTTGAGATTCCGGTCCACGAAACGATGGGTATGGAAGATCCATGGGGTTACCGCAACAAGGCACAAGTGCCGGTCGCGTTCCAATCCAACAAGTTAATGGCCGGTTTTTATCAAAAACGCAGTCACCGGATCATCGACATGGATTACTGTCTGATCCAAAATAAAGAGAATGATGATGCAATTCAAGCCGTCCGGAAAGTACTGGCTGACCTGAAGGTTCCGGCTTACGACGAAAAGAAAAACAGCGGTGTCATCCGTCACATCATGGCACGCCACGGTTACCACACAAACGAATTGATGATCGTCCTCGTGACGAAGGTCAAACAATTGCGCGGTGCTGATAAAATCGTCGAAGGCATCTTAAAAGCTGTCCCGAACGTCACATCGATCCAGCAAAATATCAATCCGGATGAGACGAACGTCATCTTAGGAAAACGTAACATCGTCTTACACGGACCATCTGTCATCCGCGATCAAATTGCCGGATTGACGTATGAAATTTCACCGCATTCGTTCTTCCAGGTCAACCCGTTACAAACGGAAAAACTGTACGGAAAAGCGCTTGAATACGCTCAGTTAACTGGCGATGAAATCGTTGTCGATGCGTATTGCGGTATCGGTTCGATTTCATTGTCGCTTGCGCAACAGGCGAAACACGTCTACGGCATCGAGATGGTACCACAAGCGATTGACGATGCACGCCGGAATGCAAAAGCAAACGGCATCGATAACGTATCGTTCGAATACGGAACTGCAGAAACGGTCATGCCGGCACTCGTGAAAGGCGGCATCAAGCCTGACGTCATCGTCGTTGACCCGCCGCGTAAAGGCTGTGACGAAGAATTCCTCCGTGCTGCTGCTGAAGTCGCGCCAAAGCGGATTGTCTACGTCTCTTGTAACGCTTCAACACAAGCGCGGGACGCCAAGCTTTTGGCTGAACTCGGCTACAAGCTGATGGAAGTAACACCTGTTGATATGTTCCCGCATACGACACACGTTGAGAGCGTTGCTTTGTTCGTACGTGAAGAAATCTAAAAATCTCTATACTAACAAAAAACGAGAATCACTTACCGCAAGAACGGTGAAGTGATTCTCGTTTTTTTATGCGTAATGTTTACTGGCTCTTAGAAGCGAATAGCGCATCCACCGCGCGTTGACTGGCTTTCCCGTCGTCCAAACTGCAAAAGCGTTCCTGGAATGCCGTGTATTTATCTGCGTATTTTCTGGAGTGTGCCTCGATGTCTGCGATATAGTCGATTACCTGGTCACTTTCTTTTAACAAGGGACCGGGAACGACTGCTTCAAAATCAAAATAGAATCCTCGGAGAACAGAAGCATATTTCTCTAAATCATACGTAAAAAACAACATCGGACGGTTCAGGTGGGCATAGTCAAAGAAAACGGACGAATAATCGGTAATCAGCAGATCGCTGATCAGATACAGTTCTGAGATGTCGCCGTAAGAGGAAACGTCGTAGGCGAAGTCCGCCTGTGCGCTGAGATCGAGATGTTCCGCAATCAAGTAGTGCATTCGTAACAGAACGATATAGTCATCACCTAACCGGGCTTGCATCTGTTCCAGATCCAGCTTGAGATTGAAACGGTATTGTCCCTTCGTCACGAACTCGTCGTCACGCCAAGTCGGTGCATATAAGATGACTTTTTTGTCAGGCGGTAATTGTAATGACTGTTTGATCTGTTCGGCTTGTTGCTGACGATTCGGGGCATACAACAGATCATTTCGCGGATAACCGGTTTCGAGAAGTTGTCCCCGGAAATCAAACGCCCGTTTAAAAATCTCACTGGAATAGACATTGGGTGAAAGCAGGTAATTCCATTCCTGTGCCTGTGACGAAAAGTTTTTTTTATATTGTTCGGTATTCGTACCCGGCATATGAACTTCGTCCATATCGAGTCCCAACCGTTTTAAGGGTGTCCCGTGCCAGGTCTGTAAATACAGCGTCTCCCGCCGTTTCTTTAAGCTGAGCGGCTGACGCGTGTTGAAAATCCAGTACTTGGCCCGGGCCATCTGATAATAGTATTTCGGGCTATTCCGCAATACCCAGTTCGGACAAGCTGCCTTGACTGTAGCGGTCGGTTCTTTGGCAAAAATCCAGACGAGTTGCAGTTCCGGATGCTGTTTTTGAAGCGTCAGGTAGAGCGCCTTCGGATTGTCCGAATAACCGCGTCCTAAAAAACTTTCAAACAGGACAAGATTCTGTTGAACCGGAAGCTTTTGAAACAGTCGATAGAGAAGTAATCCTTTATGGATTTTCTTGCGACGGATTTTCGTAAATAGCTGTGTCATGTCATGCTCCTTTAAAAATGATGTTGTCTGTAATGAGTCGGCGTCTCGCCCGTCGTCTGTTTGAACGCTTGACTGAAATGACTTTGACTCGAAAAATGTAACTTGTTCGAGATGGTCAGTAAGGAATCATCCGTCGAACGCAATAACCTTTTCGCTTCACGGATCCGTTCACGAATGACATAGCGTGCGAGTGGAAGACCCGTTTCTTCCTTGAACAGGACGGATAAATAATTCGCCGAGACATGAATGGCCTGGCTGATTGACGAGACCGATAGAGGATCATACAGATGCTGCTGGATATAACGGATCGCGGCAAGTACGTGCGGCGAATGGCGTAACTCCTGGATCTGTTTGACGGCTTCTGCAAAACTGACCGTAATCCGGACATGACGGTTTCGCAGTTCGGAAATACTGGTTGCCGCCTCAATCGATTCAATCATCCGGTCACTGAGCATAAAGGCTTCATCCGGTTCCAACCCGCCATTGATGGCAGCCCGGGCGCTCAATAAAACGGTACCGAGCAGAAGATTTTTTTCTGCCCGTAATGGTTGATGACGTGCCAATGATCCGAACTCACCGTAAGCGGGGAGAGAGTAGGTCGTCGCTAAGCGTTCGCTTTGTCCGGAAGAAATCCATTCAATGATCTGTTGTTCCCGCTCCCATGCTTTGATGTAGGCGGTTGTGGCCGTATGGGGAGAAACGTCGGCAATCAACGGGATTTCCTGCTCCTCGCTTTCCGATACAGTCCGGATGTCCCGTTTGGCGAGTTGCTGGCCGGTCAATAAGCGGTGGACCAGATGAGCACAGTCAATCAGCCGGTTTTCCGTCGTTCGGGTCAAGGATTTATAAAATTGATGGAACGCTTCATCCTGGATATGCGCACGGAACAAGGCCGACTGCAGTAAGACCGGACCGATCCGGTACTGCCCTTGTTCATGGACAGGAATGAACAGATAGGCCGTCCCGTCTTTTAATGTATACAGGAGCGGTGTCTGATCCGGTGCAGGCCACTCCTGTTCGATCGATAAACGGCTTGGATGGGAGGGGGCAACAGGACTGATGTCCAGTTCTTCACCGGTCAGGGACTGGTACGAAACAAAAAAACCAGTCGTCCCGTAAAGACTTTCCGCGATCTGAATTAAATCTTCTGTTGATAAGGGTGACACTGGAAATCCTCCTTTCTTCTAAACGTGTTGTTTTCAGTTTACGTCGTGTCCAGGCGATTGTATAGCAAGAATCGCCTGGACACGGGGACGCCGAAAAATCAAAAGACATCAACGGCCTGCGTGCTCAGGCTGTTGATGTCTGTTTGGTCTTAAGTGAAATCGATTAACGATGCGCGTCGTCAAAGGAGTCTGAGTCGACCGTATCAATTGATTCGATATCAGTTGATACGTCCTCGGTTTCAGGCAGCTCATCGAGTGAGGCCGTCGCTACTTGATCGTAAGATGTGTCATTAACAACCGGTTCAGATACTTCGGCAGGCGGCAGAAGGTCGTCCCCGCCAATCGGTTCATCCACTTGGAAATCGACGGTCAGGGCATGAAGTTCCGTTGCGATTTGCGCGAGATGGGCCGCTGCTGTCGTAACCGCTTCGATTGTCGCATTCGTTTCCTGGATGCTTGCGGCACTCGTCTCGATCCCGGCAGCATTTTCTTCCGTCAAGGCAAGAATCGTTCCCATCGCGTCAGAGACTTCTTCGGTGGCCGTCGTCAGCGCACTGATGTCACCCGTTAAGGATTCTGTCCGTTTCGAGACATGCTGGACGGATCCGGCGATCTGTTCGAAATCGACACCGGTCGTCTTGACCGATTCGAGCGATTGCTTTAAGTCATCCATGACGCCGTTCATCGCGCCCATCGCCGTCTGTGTTTCATGTTGGATGTTATCGAGCAGCTGTTTGATTTGTTTCGCGGACTGATCACTTTCCTCGGCAAGTTTCCGTACTTCGCTTGCGACGACGGCGAACCCGCGTCCCTGTTCTCCGACCCGCGCCGCTTCGATGGCCGCGTTTAAGGCCAACAGGTTGGTTTGACTCGAGATGGCCTGTAACGTTCCGAGGATTTTACCGATCTCTTCCGAACGATTGCTGAGGAAATCGGATGTATTCTGGATTTCCTGCTCCAGCGAGTCGGAATGCTGTAATAAATCGGTGATGGTTTGTTTCGTTAAGCTGCTGCCGCGTGCCGCTGCAGTTGCAACGGAAGCGACTTCATTCAGTGTTTGGGTAGCCGATGCCTGCATTGCGACAGACCGTTCCTTGACGCCATATACCGCCTGGGAAGACCGTTCCGCTTGCTTGGTTTGGGTCTCACCGGCGGAAGCGATTTCTTCCATCGTCTGTCCGATTTGAACCGATGCATTTTGAACGTGGGTCGCATTTGATGACAAATCTTGCGAAGCATCCCGGACGGTTCCGGCTGACTGAGTCATCGCGGTAATCGTTTGACGAAGCTTTTGGCGCATCGCGTCAAAGTTTTCGCCAAGATCAGACAGTTCATCGCGGATCCATCGTTTCGGACGGGTCGTTGATCGCAAATCGCCGCTCGCAATCGCTAATGCTTCATTACGCAGTCCGGCTAACGGGCGATTGATGGACCGGCCGATGAGCCAGGCGATCAATGTCGCTAAGGCAATCGCAATGACGAAATTGATTAACGATTGTTTCAGCATCGCATCCTTCGGCGCATACAACGAGGCGTAGTCGAGAACGACGGCTAATTTAAAGCCGGTCTTCGAGGACAACTGCCAGATGACGACCGATTTTTTTCCGTCGACATCCATGATCGTCGAACCGGATTCCTGGTCGATCATTTGTTTCGGTGCTTCAAAGTATGCTTTTCCACCTTCACGTAACTGATCGACTTTTTTGAAGAAATAATTTTTATTCGGGTGCGTGACGACTTTACCGTCTTTCGTATAACTGAAGACGAATCCTTGTTGACCGATTTCAATCCGTTTCATGTCTTCCGATAACCGGTCGACACTCTTGTAGACGGATAAGACCCCTTTGATGTTCGCCTGATCATCGAGCGCTGCTTTTGAAAAACCGATGACGGAAAGCTTGGTCGCCTGATCATAGTAGGGTTCGCTCATTGCGACCGTACTTGAATTTTCTAATGCCTGTTTGTACCAAACGTCCTGACGGGGATCATAACCCGACGTTGCTTCCTGTTTCGGCCAGTTTAAATAACCGCCTTTGACATCGGCATACTGAACAAAAGAATTTTCGATTTTAGATGAACCATATTTCTCAAGGACACTGTAGATATCTTTTGCTTTTTGAGAAGGCAGTTCCGCACCAATCTCCGGAGTATTGCGTATGTAATTCGGTAGTTGTCCGTTCGTCCGGTTGAACGGAAGACCGGCTAACAGGGTGGTATCTTTTTTAGTATCATCGATGATGCGGGAAAAGGATTGTTCGAGTTGTTTTAAGGCCGTTTGAGAAGTCGAATCGACCAGTCGCTCGACGGTCTGACTCGTCTGATCGTAGGAAAACCAGGTCGAGACCCCTAACGTGAGGGCAGGTAATAGAATCAACCCGATGAAAAGACGGCGTGTTATCGGAAGACGCATATGTAATTCTCCTATCTTTTGAAATAGTCTATAAAATCTGTCTATTCTGATTATCGGAAGGGTAGTACTAAATATGAAGGAATTGTGGGGAGATTTTCATGATTTGGGAACTGAACGTAACCGGAGTTCATGATAAAATAGAAGGGGTGTCACAGAGTGGCTAGGGAGGAACAGAAATGAATATTGCTTTTTTCTTATTACCAAAAGACGAAGTCAAATACTTAGATCCGGAATCAACGGTCAGACAAGCACTCGAAAAGATGAAACATCATCGATTCACGTCGGTCCCACTCGTTGATGACAAGGGAAAATATGCAGGAACCCTGACGGAAGGGGATGTCTTGTGGGCACTTGAAAAAAATCTTGAACATGCGGATTATGATCATGTCCTGCAAACCCGTTTAACGGATATTAAGCAACGTGTCCGGTACAAACCGGTTTCCATCACAGCGCAGATGGAAGAGATGATTGAAGTCATCACCGATCAAAATTTCGTACCGGTCATCGATGATGGAAAACACTTCATCGGGATCATTCGTCGACGCGATATCATTGACTACTTTGCTAAAAAAGTAGCGCGGGAAAACGTTCAATACTGAAATCCAGTAAAAAAAGCACTGATTTTCACGAAAAGTGGAGAGAAGTGCTTTTTATTGACCCGTTTTCACTTCAAGAACCGGTTGTGTTGGACGATATAGAAACATAATGACAAGTTAGGGAGGACGATGTGTTGCGACGTTTATCACCAGTCTCCATCGTAGAAGCATTCCGAAAACGCTCCTACTACAAAACGTTCTCATGGATGATTTCAGTTATTGGTCTGTTAGCGTTACTAATCGCGATGCAACAACTGGCTAAAAATCTTGAAGACGGGTATCAGTTCAAACGATCAAGTGATAGGATGGATATTTTTGAACAACTCAATCAGGTCGAACGGGATTTGACGAATGAGTATTACCTCACCTTAAGTGAAACAACGAGAGATGCCGTTCCGGCACGGACCGATACGTGGCAACAAACGAAAACTGAACTGACAGCATTGAGTCAACAGATTAAAAAAATACAGATGGAAGGACCTGCTAAAAAGGATCTCCTAGCTGAAATCAACCGTCTGCAGACCGGAGGATATCAGTCGGATCATCAATTCTTTCGGGTAGCGACTGCGTATAAAAGTGAAGTCTTGTTTAACCAACTGTACTTAAGCGGAGAGACCGGCACCTATTACTCGTTCTTCTCAAATCTTTTTTTAATGCAGGAAGAGTTCGGAAGGGCGGGACAGTTCTTAGTCAGTGTCACTAAAGAGGACCAATTGAATTCGATTGATTTGTTGCGCCTTCGGCAGATACGCCAGGAGCTGAATTCGCGGAACAATGCATTAATCCAGTCCCTCTATGCGACGATGCGACCGGAATATGAAGATCGTCGCCGTGATATTTCCGTCATGAGCAACCAGATGTACGCTTACTTACGAATGATTGATGCGACAATCAATCAACCGGAACTCCGGCAATATGGAACGATTGATGACTTGGCAGGGCGGTATCAGGCAAGTATGTACCGTTCGTTCGATCAAGGGATTGCTAATGTTCAGACTGAAATGACTGAACACGGGACAACACTTATCCAAAATGCCTGGTTAATGTTCGTCGCGACGTGTTGTGTCATTCTATTGCTGCTTTTGTTGACGTTATCCTTATTACGGGCATTCCGAAAAGACTTACATATTCTGCAGGCAGAAGCAGACTTTTTTGCGGAAGGTCCGAAGCAGTCGCATCATCAGGTGCCGGAATCAAATGACTTCCATCCGGTCGTCGAAGCCTTCCGGACGATGACGACAATCATTTCCGGATTGTTGGATTATAACGATAAAAAAACAAGGGAAATCAAACAGAAGAAGGCGGAAATCGAGTCCTTATTTTCTCAAAATACGAATCCAATCGTCGCGCTGTCGTCTGATTTTCAATTGCTTAGCAGTAACGACCGTTTCAAGCATTTGGCCCAATCCTCTGAATTGATGACGATTGAAGAACTGATTCACCCGGCGGATTTAAATCGGTTTCGCCGGGCACTCAATCGGGCAATCGAGGGATACAGTCAGACAATCCGTTGCCAAATGATTTTCAAACAAGACATCCGTAACATGTTCGTCAATATCATTCATGTCCCGTCGAAAAATGACAATGGGACAGCACTTTATTTAACCTGTCATGACGAGACGGATCAATTCAAACGGGAAGAACGAATCACACAATTGGCATTGTATGATGTGCTGACCTCCTTGTTGAACCGGAACGGGTTTGAACAAAAAATGGCAGAAGCCATCGCTGCACCGCAACCGGGAGAATTGGTCACGATCGGTGTACGTCAGTTCAGACGGATCAACGATATTTACGGACACAGTGCCGGTGACCAAATCTTAAAGGAAATGGCGAATCGTTTACGGCATCATTTCATCGGGACAGGTTCGGCAGCCCGGATTGGCGGCGATGAGTTTGCCGTCCTGATTTTCCAACAGGACATTGTCGATTACCGCGATCTGAAAACGATTTTGGAACGTCCTTACCGAATCGATGGTGAAAAAATTGATGTCAACATCAGTATGAGTATGGTCCGTTATCCGGATGACGCGGTCGCGGTGACCTCGTTGCTGTCTTCAGTCGATATCGCGATGCAACATGCGAAACGGGAACAAACGGGTGGACCCATCTGGTTTGAGTCCTGGATGAGTGAAGAATACCGCGAATCGGTCGTCTTAGAAGCAGAGTTACGGGAAGCGATTGCCCGAAACGAACTGCAACTGTTTTATCAGCCTCAAATCAATCTGAAGACAAAAACGGTCGATGGATGCGAAGCCCTGCTCCGCTGGTTCCATCCAGAGCGTGGCATGATCAGTCCGGCCGTCTTTATTCCGATTGCCGAACGATCGATGTTGATCGAAGAAATCGGGATGTGGGTCGTCCAGGAATCCGTCAATCAGGTCAGACGATGGGAAGGGACACCGCTTGCGTCGCTTCGTGTGTCTGCCAATCTATCCGTCAAAGAGTTGGTCTCGGGACGAATCGTCGAGTTATTAACGGATGTCAGGGACCGTTATCCCGGGATTGAACAACGGATGGAACTTGAAATTACAGAATCATTTGGTGTCTTTTCCGATACACGCGTATTCGATGCGTTGCAGACGTTGCATCAGCTCGGTTACCGACTGGCGATCGACGACTTTGGGACAGGCTATTCCTCGCTGTCGTATTTAAGCCGTCTTCCGATTCAGCGTCTGAAGATTGACCGGTCGTTTATCAGCGGGACCGATGCCTGTTCAAACGCACCGTTGATCGAGACGATCATCCGACTCGCCCACACGTTAAAATATGATGTCGTGGCGGAAGGAATCGAACAAGCCGAACAGGGAGAGAATTTACGAAAACTGGACTGTGAATATGGTCAAGGTTTCTATTACTCCCGTCCGGTTCCAGCCGATGAATTTGAAATCTGGTATGACCGGTATCAAGAGGATATTAAACTGTCGGGATGATGACCGGCTCGATGATACAAAATGACCGCTTCCCGTCTGATGGTGGGAAGCGGTCATTTTTCGTTTGAACGGAACTTTCTTTCGATTCTTCTCGTGAAACAACCAATCAAAAAACGAACCGAAGATTACCCTAATCAGGAATCCGGCGGTTCGTTTTTTGATGTTCTTTCTTGCGAATCAATCAAACACGGTCGAGTGCGAGATCATCCGTTTCTGATAAATAAGCTTTGATCGGTTCGACGGCTGCACCGACCGTACCAGGAGCGAATGGTGATTTCAGTCCGGCGCGTTCGACGAGTGTCAGGAAGCTTTCCGATCCACCGGCTTTACAGAGCTCGAGATACGATTTCCAAGCGGCTTCCCGGTCTTGTTCCATCCAGGCATAGAACTGGAAGGCACAGACTTGTGCGAGCGTATAATCGATATAATAGAACGGGCTGCCGAAGACGTGACCCTGCTGGTGCCACCAGGCACCTGAATCGAGATAATCATTTTCTTCATAGTTCCGGTGTGGCAGATATTTCTTCTCAATATCACGCCATGCCGTCCGGCGTTCTGCCGGTGTCAGTTCCGGTTGATTGTAGATGACATGCTGGAATTCATCGATTGCGACGCCGTATGGTAAGAATGTGACGCCACCGGCAAGGTGACTGAACTTATACTTCGCCGTCTGATCGCCGAAGAATTCTTCCATCCACGGGTAAGCGAAGTATTCCATCGACATGGAGTGGATTTCACACGCTTCGTACGTCGGGAATCCATATTCCGGCACCGTGAAATGACGGCTCTCATAGACTTGGAAGGCGTGTCCGACTTCGTGTGTCAGAACATCGATGTCGCCGGCCGTTCCGTTAAAGTTCGAGAAGATGAACGGCAGTTTTTCATCAGCGATATACGTACAATAACCGCCGCCGGCTTTCCCCGGTTTGGCCGTCAAGTCGAGTGCGCCGCGTTCGAGCATATACTCGAAGAACTCGTTTGTCTCCGGTGACATGTCGCGGTACATTTTCTTTCCGCCTTCGATGATGAACGCTTCTTCGCCTTGTGGTGTCGCATTTCCGGATTTGAAAGCAAATCCTTCATCGTAATAATAAAGAGAATCGACACCAATCCGGCGTTGCTGGCGTTCTTTGAGGGATGTTGCAATCGGAACGATCGTCTCGAGAATCTGTTCCCGGTAGTTTTCGACCATCGATTGATCGTAATCGACACGCAACATCCGGGCGTAACCGAGTTCAACGAATGACGGGAAACCAAGTGTCTTCGCGATATCGGTCCGGACATGAACAAGTTTGTCGTAAATCGTATCAATCGCGTCGCCGTGCTCTTTTAAGTAGCCGTAACGTGCTTCAGAAGCGGCTTTTCGGACAGTCCGGTCGGCCGACTGAAGATATGGACCAAACTGGGACAAGTTCAATGTCTTGCCGTCGAATTCAATTTGCGCCGCCGACATCAGCTTCGTATATTCACTTGCCAAACGATTTTCTTCCTGGAGTTTTGGGATGATGGCGTCAGAAAATGTTTTTAAGCTGGCTTCCGCCAGTAAGAAAAGTTGTTTCCCCCATGTGGATTCAAGTGAAGAGCGGAGGGGATGCGTCGTCAACGTTTGATAATAACTCGAGACATATCCTTGATAAACCGGACCGGCTTCGTCAAAGAAACCTTGCTCCGTTTCATAGAAACCATCGCGTGTATCGATCGTGTGACGAATCTCCACGAGTTGACTGGCTGTTTCAAATTGATTTCTAAGGGTATTAATCTCAGAGATGGCATTGTTTGCTGTGTCTACCTCAGTTGCTTCACGCAAACGAGCGATTGCAGCATGCATGGAAGTTTCAAGGACGTTCAGGTCAGGACGGACATATGTAAGTTCTGAAAATGTTAACATGTAAGCGCCTCCTTGTGATTTCTAACTATTATCACACAAAAATACTTGCAAAACCAGAGTTACAAACGTATGCTTTTTGTGAGAACGTGAGCGAGTTCGTATTTAACTGGCTCCTATAAAAAAATCGAATCTTCGTCAAGAAGAAAACGATCGAGAAAGTAGAGGGATAGTATCATGGGATTCTTTAAAAAATTGTTTGGTGGTAATGATGAAGGAAACACGAAAATTGCTTCTGCCCTTACAGGTAAAATCGTCAGCATCGAGAACGTACCCGATCAAGTTTTCTCGCAAAAAATGATGGGCGACGGTATCGCCATCGAACCAACGGAAGGTAAAGTCGTTTCACCGATCAACGCAACGGTCGAAACCATTTTCCCGACAAAACACGCGATTGGTCTTAAAGGCGAAGACGGTCTTGAGTTATTGATCCACGTTGGATTAGATACAGTTAACCTTAAAGGTGAAGGCTTCACAGCACACGTCCAATCTGGTGATAAAGTGAAAGCCGGTGACGTTCTTGTTGAATTCGACCTCGACTTCATCCGTGCGAACGCACCATCAACAATCACACCAATCATCGTGACGAACCACGATCAATTTACACTTTCTGCAGTACCGGCTGAAGGAACATCTGTTGTCGCAGGCGAAACAGAACTCTTCAAAGCAACACATAAATAATTACACACCGAATCAGTCCCCTTGTCCTAGATGAGGGGGCTTTTTTTGTCGTCTCATACCCGAGCTTACTGTTTTGTAAGATGAATGAAAGTCTAGCCGATTCTTTGAAAGGAATGGTGTTCCTTATACTAAAAGCAACATGAAGAATACGGGAGGAAACACATCATGAAAGCCATCTTACACGCAGAACAGATTACGAAAGTCTATCAGACGAAAAATGCCCGACACGAGGCTCTCCGGCCGACGACACTGACGATTCACGACGCAGAATTCGTCAGTATCATGGGTCCGTCTGGAGCCGGAAAATCAACATTGTTAAATCTATTGTCAACGATCGATCAACCGACGGACGGTACGATTCAGATTAACGGGGAAGATGTGACCGCAATGAAGGAAAAACAGCTGGCCCGTTTTCGGCGGGAACAGCTTGGTTTTATCTTTCAGGATTTTAACCTGCTCGATACGATGACCATCGAAGAAAACATTGCCTTACCGCTTGCGTTACAGCAGGTCCCGAAAGCCGATATTTTGGTTCGGGTCGCATCTGTCGCCCGAGAGCTTGGAATCGGGGAGTTACTCGCGAAACGGCCGTCCGAACTGTCTGGTGGTCAAAAACAACGAACGGCCGCCGCACGTGCAATCGTCCATCAGCCGTCACTGATTTTAGCGGATGAGCCGACCGGTGCACTCGATTCAAAATCAGCGACCGGTCTGCTTGAAGCAATGGCCGGTCTGAACGAACAGGGGGCGACGATTTTGATGGTGACGCATGATCCGGTAACCGCGTCGTATGCGGAACGGGTTCTGTTCGTCAAAGACGGCGAATTGTTCCGTGAAATTCATCAGTTCGGGACACGCAAAGAGTTTTTCGAGCAAATCATGGAAGTTCAACGTGAACTCGGAGGTGCGGTTCGTGAACTTGTTTAAGTTAGCTTTCCGGAATTTAAAGAACATCCGTCAGAATGTGATGTATCTCGGTGCTGTCACGTTTGCGATTTTAATTTACTATACGTTTTTAGCAATCCGCTCCAATGAAGCGATGTTACAAGCCAATGAATTGTACGGAAAACTCGGGACGGTCTTTACAGGTTCGAGTGTGATTCTGGCACTCTTTTCCGCCATCTTTATCTGGTATTCGAGTGATTTTTTCTTACGACGCCGGAAACAGGAAATCGGTCTGTATGCCTTACTTGGTCTCGAACGCCAACAGATTGCGAAGTTGCTGTTTCTTGAGACGATGGGGTATGGATTGATTGGGCTGTTGATTGGAGTTCTGCTTGGTACGGTCGCCTCGAAGTATTTTGTCCAACTGTTGGCGTACGTGATGGGAATGACGATTGAAGCAGATTTTTCGATCAACGCCGGTGCAATCGGTCAGACGGTTGTTGTCTTCTTGACAATCTTCCTTGTGATTGCGCTCCGTTCAGCCCGGACGATTTACCGGTTTACCTTGATCGAATTGTTTAAGGCGAAACAGCAGGTTGAAACCATCCCGAAAGTGCATCCGGTTCTTGCCGTAGTGTCCGTCTTATTGATTGGTACCGGTTATTACTTGACGGGGAAACCGTTGCTCGCTCACTTTACAATCGTCGCACCAATTTTGATGGTCTGTATCATTGTCGGAACGTTCGGCACGATGAGCTACTTCACGATTTTTTTACTGCGTGTCGTCAGTAAACGCCTTCGGCATTACCGTGGCACGAACTTGATTTTACACGGGCAATTGATATCGCGGATTAAATCGAATGCTGTCATGTTGTCGACGATCACCGTCATCACTGCCGTCACGCTTACGACAGTCGGGACAGCGACATCGATCTACTATTACATCGATCGGACGGTCGAGGAACAAATGCCATACAGCTTGTCAGTTGCAAGCAAACAAGCAGAGGCAGAAAAATTAATCCGGTCATCGAATCAGACAATTGAGTCGCGGACGATGGTCAACGTCAAGAACGTCAATCATACGCTCGAGGAGCTGCCGAATCCGCTGTCGTTTACGACGTCGTACCAGACATACGCGTTTGACGGGGAACCCGGACAGTTCAGTTATATCAGTTATTCCGATTATCAGAAGCTCGCGAAGAGTAACGGAAAACGTGTGCTACCCGAACCGGCAACAGGCGAAGCGATTGTCCTTGAGACGTTCAAAGGCAATGATTTATTGGAGGAATCCGTTCGGTCCCCAATCGGAGTGACGTTTAAAGACACACATTCGTCCTTTCGGATTACCGGTGCGACGAATCTACCACTTACTCAACTGTATGCGAAAAAACGGTTGGCCTTTGCTGTTTCGGATGATGCCTTTGCGATAATGCCGGAAAAAGCTGCCATGCTGACGAACTATCAGTTCTCCGACGAACGGTCGGATGACGGGCTGATCAACCGACTGGAGCAGTTGTATGGTGAAAAAGCAGAGACAGAGATGGCAGCCTATTATCCGGTCTACGCCATGACGACGGCGACGACAGGATTGCTTGCCTTTGCCGCCGGATTCCTCGGACTCGTCTTTTTACTGGCGACTGGATCCATCATTTACTTTAAAATGCTTGCGGAAGCAGAAGAATCGAAACAACGGTTTGAAATCATTCAAAAGATTGGTGTCGATCAGCAAGAGCAGACCGGTATCATCCGACGCTCGGTCGGTTTCATGTTCGTCTTGCCGTATCTGCTTGGTCTGGTCCACAGTCTGTTTGCGATGCAAGTTCTGCAAAAATTGTTGAACTATGATTTGCGGTTACCGATGTCACTTGCAATCGGTTGTTATACCATCGTTTATCTGTTGTACTATCTCGTCACGGTGCGTGCTTATCGGCGGATCGTCATCTAATTCAAATGGGCGGGAAACGAATAATCGTTTCCAGTCCATTTTTTGTTCGGTATCATGGAGGAAGAAGGAGTTGAATCTGCAGATGGAAACCATTTTATTAGTAGAAGACGATCAACAGATTGCACTGTTATTAAAAGAACTGTTGGAACGGTACGATTTTCATGTCATTCACGAAGATGGATTAGGAGATGTCGTCGCTCGATTCGAAGAAACGCAACCGGACGTCATCCTGTTGGACGTCAACTTGCCAAAGTTTGACGGATTTTATTGGTGCCGTCAGCTCCGGATGAAGACGCGGGCACCCATCCTGTTCATCTCGGCCCGTGTCGGGGAGATGGATCAAGTCATGGCACTCGAATATGGAGCGGATGACTATATCGTCAAACCCTTCCAGGGAGCCGTCGTCATTGCGAAAATCAAAAGTCAGATTCGACGTGCGTACGGGACATTGTCCCAGGAGAGTGAGGAGCGGACGGTCAGTCGTGCCGGTCTGACATTGTATTTGGATCGTTATATCGTCGAACATGAGGAACGGTCTATTGAACTATCGAAAAAAGAAGGATTGATTTTAGAGATGTTATTGACGGTGAGTCCACGGATTGTCAGTCGGGGTGACTTGTTGGAACGGATTTGGGATGATGAAGCGTTCGTCGATGAAAACACGCTGAACGTCAACATCACCCGTGTACGGAAACGACTGGCGGAAATCGGAATCGGGGGCCTTGAAACGGTCCGGGGAGTCGGCTATAAACTGGTCCTCGACAAATGAGACTTTTTTTCAGACATACGATTCCGGGCATTCTTTTCTTCAGCGGACAGATGGTAGCCTTGTTCCTCATCTTATGGTTATATGACCTCTATCGCCCGGCTGCCTTTTTTTATATTGCTCTTTTAAATGCAATCGCCTTGCTGATTTATTTAAGTTACCGTTTCTTTAGTATGTTACCGTTGCTCAAACGATTGCAGACACCGATTCAATCGGTCGCAGAACCCATCCGGGCGGACAGCGACGAACCGCTTGCGGCAGCCGTCGAACACTTTTTAGAACGGCAACAGACCGTCTTTCGAAACAGTCTGTTTGCGGAGCGGCGGAAGGAAAAGGAACGGCACCGGTACGTCGATCAATGGATTCATCAAATGAAGACGCCGCTTTCGGTCATCGAATTGATTCTCGAGCATCCGGGGGAACAGTTCCAGGCGGACTTACGCCATGAAGTCGACCGGATGCGAATCGGACTGGATCAGATGCTGTATTCGTCGCGTCTCGAAGCGATTGAAACGGACTTGAAGGCGGAGCGTTTAAATCTTCGGACGCTGGTGACGAGTATCATCAATCAGGAAAAACGGCTGTTCGTCAAAAATAAAGTGTATCCGAAGCTGGAACTCTCACCGGATTTTTATATCTATACCGACTCGAAGTGGTTCCGCTTTTTAGTGTTGCAATTGATCACGAATGCCGTCAAATATACAGCCGGTCATGGTCACGAAGTCTGCATTCGGGCGGTCGAACAATCCGGGAAAATCGTGCTGACGATTGAAGATGACGGCGTCGGGATTCCGAAACGTGACGTCCCGCGTGTCTTCAATGCATTTTTCACGGGCGAAAATGGACGACGTTACGGAGAATCAACCGGGATGGGACTGTACTTCGTCAGTCAGATTTGTCTGAAGCTCGGGCATACGATTGAACTCGACAGCACGGAAGGTGTCGGAACGACCTGTCGTCTTACACTGGTAGGAGGGAAACAACATGATTGAAGTCAAACAGTTAGGAAAAGTCTATCCCGGAAAAGTGACGGAACAACCATTGACGGATATCAACTTTCGGGTGGAGGAAGGGGAGATGGTCGCCGTCATGGGACCGTCCGGCAGCGGAAAGTCGACCTTGATCAACCTGCTCGCGACACTCGATCAACCCAGTTGGGGATCGATTTTGATTGAAGATATCGATACGGCAACGTTCAAACGGAAAGAAACAACCCGCTTCCGGCGTGAGACGCTCGGAATCATCTTTCAGGAGTTCAACTTGCTGGATTCGTTGACGGTGGCTGAAAATATGCTCGTTCCTCTGATGCTCAGCGGAAAAAAGACGAAGGAAGCCCGGGAAGAAATGCAACATCTCGCAAAACGGTTGCAGATTGACGAATTGCTCGACAAACAGGTGGATGAAGTATCCGGCGGGCAACGGCAACGGACGGCGATCGGGCGTGCCCTGATTCACGCACCGCGGCTGATGCTCGCGGACGAACCGACGGGCGCTCTTGATTTTCAGGCGACGAAACACGTCATGGAATTGCTGGCAGAATTGAATGCGGCAGGCATGACGATGGTCATCGTCACCCATGATCCGACGGTCGCCTCGTATTGCAATCACGTCCTGTTCCTGAAAGATGGCAGCATTCAAACGGAATTGTTCCGGGATGAACCACGCCGGGTCTTCTTTCAGCGTGTCATTGAGTCGCTCTCGTTATTAGGAGGGGATGAACATCACTTATCTGCAATACGCCCTACGTAACATCAAGCGGTACCAGCGTCTCTACTATGGATACGCGTTGACGATCATCGTCGCGATGACGATTGCGACGAGTTACTGGAACCTCGTCGTCAGCGAATCGTTTCAGAACATCGCCAAAGTTTTAAGTCAACTCAATCAGGTCATCGAACTGACGATGCTGTTTGTATTCATTGCCGAAGTCATCATCCTGTTTTTTAGTATCTTGTTTATTTATTCGACAACGTATACGATGCTCGAGCACCGGAAAAACGATTTACGGGTGATGCGGACGCTCGGAAGCGGATTTTCGCATTTCCTGAAATATTTTATGATTGAAATCCTGATTGTCGGCGGGCTGGCGATCATCGGCGGTATCACGCTCGGTGTCGTCCTGACGAAACTGATGTTACTCTCGATTGAAAAAGTCATGTTCTTACCGCGACTGACGATCGAACTGTCCCTTACCTCGTTTTTAGTGTTGATTGCAGGTGCGCTCCTGACCCTCTTGATTGCGACCGTCCTCGCGATTTATAGATTCCGACCGGATCGTCCTGTCCGGTCCCGTTCGCGCTTCCGGATCCGGTTTGGTCTTACGATGCAGGGAGTGGCAGTGCTCATTCTGTTTTACGGATATTTCATGGCATTGACACAACAAGATACCTTTCTGTTCGTCTTTCCTTTCATCATCTTTGTCGGCTCGTTCTTTTTCTGCCGTCACGTCATCCCGATGGTGCTTAAACTGTATCGTCCGCGACGGTTGTCGTTACGGAAGTTAATCGTCTCGGAAATCGCGATTCAGTTAAAAACGAACAGTACGCTGGTCGCGCTCGGAACAATCTTGACCTCCTGTGCTTTGACGGCCGTCGGTCTCGTCTTTATCTTTCAACTGATCGGATTTGATCTGTCGTCGAACAATCAATTCGGACTGGTCTATTACGAAGAAGCTGCCGTCCCGTCCGAACGTCTGGAAAAACTGGAACGGACGATGACAAAAACGTTTCCGGACAAATACCGGCAGGATGTCCGGCTCAAAGGAGTCAAGACCCGGTACGTAATTCCGTTATCGGATTATAACGAACTGATGAAGCATCTGGGTCATGAGCAACGGACGCTGTTGACGGACAAACAAACTTTCATGATTCCGGCCCGTCCGGTTCAAGTCAAGGAAGTGACACCGACGATGCAAAAAGCAAAAGCCGGGATGAAGCAAGCCGGCTACCGGCTTGAGCCGATGGCGGAACATCGTCTGCTATTCGGGTACAATGACCGGATTGAAACATTATTCGTCGTCAGTGACCGTGCTTTTACCACGATGGATCGTCCGGTATTCCATATCCGTGTCTTTGATACACCATCGTATGCCGATTACGGGACGGACCGCTGGACGCGTTGGATGTCGATTGTCCGGGAAATTCAATCCAAAGCAGAGCTAGGTAAAAACACTCCGGTTCCGTACCAGCTGATCAATGAGACGGAAGATAAACTGGACGGGATTCGCATCATCCGGCTGGTCTCGTTTGTTGTCATTCTGTTGACGGTCTGGCTGTTTGTCATCAATGCGAGCTTCCTGCACGTCTGGATGCAGATGACGGCAGAACGTGAACAAAAGCGGTTAAAGACATTGTCTGCGCTCGGTTTCAGTAAACGGAGCATCCGTCGTTTCCTGTTCATCAAATACGGTACGGTCTTGATGGTTCCGTACTTCATTTCGATTTTTCATGCCTGGTTGCTCTTTCAGGTCATCTTATCGAATGGGGGACTGGAAATCGGTCCGTTTCTTCCCTTATCCTTCACCTGGATCGGAATCGTCACCGGCTGTTATTTCATCAGTATCTTGCCTTTATGGGTCCGCTATCCGCGGCATCTGATGAAAAAATCGTGCGAAAGTTCGATGTATGCGATACCCGATTCAAGGGTATGATAATAGCATAGCGAGGAGGGATAATATGCTGGACCATTCACCTTACCGGGGATACGGTGACCGCATCCGAATCTTACGGGAACGTGCCGGAATTTCAATCGACCAGTTGGCGGAAAATCTTGGGGTTGCCCCCTATTTCATTCGTCGTACGGAACTCAGCGAAGTGTATCCGACGAAAGCGTATATCGAATCTTTGGCGGAGGCCCTGCATATCGATTCCAGTTACTTGGCACGACACATCTGGACCGGGGAGTCCTTGAAGTTCGTCATGCAGGAAAGAACGCCGCTCGAAGAAATGCGATTGGCGTATGAACAGACGATGGGACAAGATGAAACAATGATTGAACAACAACTGGAAGAACGGATGCGCCTGTTCGATTTAATGTATGACGAAGACGTCAAACGGATTGAACAGACCATGAGTGCGACGGAACAGCGGATTTTTCACGAATTGGTGGAAGCAGTCATGGAGGCGGGGGAACTGCAACGGGAAGAGGCGAACGAGACGTTCGAATTGTTTGCGGACAAACTCCCGACGATGCTTCAACTCGATGAATACCTCAATCGTCTGACGGAAGAAACCGAGACGACAGTAACCGATTGTTATACGAAGTTCAGTCAATCAGTTGACCGGGCACGTTATCACCGTAAATAAACGATCCGAACGGAAGGATAAACAAACGAGGAAGGCGGATGTAATATCCGTCTTCCTCGTTTGTATGAACACTGACGTTCAAGTCAGTTCTGTTTTAAATGAATTAACGCTGTGGTGCAGGACGTGGTGCCCGGCGTCCTTTTTGTCGTGTCCGTCCAATCAAGAAACCGATGAAGGCATTTGCGATGACAAGCACCCAGCCGACATATCCGAAGTTTAAAGTCAGACTGCCAAGCATGGCCTGCCATTTTAAAATCATCATGAAGTCTCCCCGAATCAGGAAACGAGCGACACAAACGAGTAAGACTGTTGTTCCACCGATAAAGACGCCGATCCAGCTTCCATATAAACGGGAGGACTGGACGCGTACAGCGACGAAAGACCAATAAAATAAACTGACGATGAATGTCACTCCGCCATAAGCGAGGACCAGCTTCCATGTCTCACTTGCTTGTGGAAATTTCGTAAACATGACAAGGGACGAGACGATGGCGGCAGCTGTGAATAAAATCGCTGCCCAAAAACGAGACCGCATAACGTAATTCCTCCTCAAGGCTTTTTCTCACCTAACGATAGCGGAAACGGTTCGTCTTGTAAACTACTACTGGCGGCCACCTAAAATACGACGCAGTTGCTTCAACGGATTTGATCCGTAAAAGAGGACACCCCCGCGATAGAATCGTGTTCCGACGAACAGGGCGAGGGCGATGCTGATTCCCATCAGGAGGAGGGATAACGCGACTTGCCAGACCGGGACTTCCGTCAGCATGACACGTAAGAACATCAACATCGGGGTAAAGAACGGCACGAATGACAGGATGACGACTGCCTGGTTCGTCGGGGCGTTCAGGCTGAAAATCGACACCGTGAAAGCAGCGACGATCAACATGATGACCGGCAAGGTGACCTGTTGGGCATCTTCAACCCGACTGACGAGCGAACCGAGGGCGGCGAGCAGCGTCGCATACAGCAGATAACCGAGCAAGAAGAAGACGAACAGATACACAATCGTCTTGACGCTCAGTGAATCAAGCGACAGCTGATCAAACAGACTGCTGCTTTGGGCACTGTAATAGCCGACTCCGACGAGTAACGATAATTGAATCAGACTGACGGTGGCGATCGAGGTGATTTTCGCCAACATATGCTGAATCGGGCTGGCGGCAGAAATCAGCAATTCCATGACACGCGATGATTTTTCATTGGCAATTTCCGTCACGATCATGCCGCCGTAGATGGCAATCGTAAAGTACATCAGGAACAGCAATACATAGACGAGGGCGGAAGCAGCGAACAATTCGTCTTCGCTTTTGCCGCCGGTCGATGTCAATTCTTGTTTGACGTCGATGGGAGCGGCAAGCGAAGCAAGCAACGCCGGATCGACGTCGGCGTCAGTGATGACCGTCTGATCACGGACCTGTTTTAAAGCGGCAGACAGTTGCGTCTGCAACTCCTGTTCCGGACTGGCACTGATTAACGTCACCCGGTACGGATCGTCGGACAATAAGGCGACAGCATCATACGTTCCTTTGTCGACGACTTGTCGCGCCTGTTTCAGGGAATAGTCTTTTTCGGTAATATTCGTTTTGATACCGACGTCTTTTAAGACGGGAATGATCGGAGCTTCCAGGGAGCTGACGACTGCGATTTTCGGGTCATCGCCCGAAAACCAGTCGATGATCCGTTCGATGTTGCTGAATCCAACGAGGAACACAATCATCAGAACGGTCGAGATGAGAAAACTTTTCGCGCGTAATTTTTGAAACAGACTAAACCGATACAATGTCAGGAATTTACGGTTCATAACGTTTTCCAACCTCCTCGATGAAGATGTCCTGCAGGGATAGTTGATCCCAGACGAATCGTTCGACATGGAATCCTTCCGTAATCAAATGACGGAGCAGGGAATCTGCAGCTTCTTTCGATTCCACCTGTAAATTGTGACCGGTTCCGTCTGATTCGACCTGGAGAATTCCCGGCAATGCATCCCAAAGCAGGGCAGGGGCATCTGTCGTCAACAAGACCCGTGTCTTGCCGTATCCGGCCTTGATTTCCGGCAGGTAACCGGCGACGACCGGTTTCCCGTGATCGAGAATAGCGACATGTTCGCACAGTTCTTCAACATGATCCATCCGGTGGCTCGAGAAGACGATGGTCGTTCCTTCTGCCGTCAGTTTCCGGACCGCTTTTTTCAGTTGTTCGACGTTAACGGGATCGAGTCCGCTGAACGGTTCATCTAAAATCAGCAGGTCCGGTTTATGTAAGACGGCAGAAATCAATTGGATCTTTTGTTGATTACCTTTTGATAATTGTTCGACACGCATCTTTTCGTACTGCGGAATCTGGAAGTAATTGAGCCATTCGAGTAAAGACTGTTTAGCATCTTTTCGTTTCATGTCACGTAGTTCGGCTAAAAAAATCAATTGTTCGTCGACCCGGATTTTCGGATACAAGCCACGTTCCTCAGGAAGGTAACCGATTTTTGATAAAGGAATCGGCTGTCCTTTCCAGGTGATCGACCCTTCCGTCGGTTTCAATAAACCGAGTAACATCCGGAACGTCGTTGTTTTTCCGGCCCCGTTCGCTCCGAGTAATCCGAAAATCTGTCCTTCCGGCACTTCGAATGATAAATCGTCGACCGCTGTGAACGTCCCGAATCGTTTCGTGATGGCTTTGATTTCAAGCATGGAATCAGTCCTCCCTCATTCAGATAAAATGCATGGTCCAGTTGAAGTATCTCTTATTCTTACGGGGAAATGGAAGAAAGGTTCCAAAAAAGAGATGTTCAAGCATAAAAATTTACTTTTAGTAAATAAGTTACTATTATTGTGTTAAAGGGAATGATGAGAAGGGAGCGTGAACGAATATGAAAACAAAAGGCATTCATCACATTTCAGCAATGGTCGGTAATCCACAGGAAAATCTTGATTTTTACGGTACGACGCTTGGTCTGCGTTTCGTCAAGAAAACGGTCAACTTTGACGATCCGGGAACCTATCATTTTTATTTCGGCAATGAATCGGGTGCACCCGGGACGATTATCACCTTTTTCCCGTTTGAAGGCATGCAGCAGGGGAAAGTCGGAGCGGGGCAGGTTGGAACGACGGCATATGCGATTCCGACTGGGAGCTATGACTTTTGGAAAAACCGTTTGACGGAAAAAGGAGTTGTCTTTGAAGAAGCCGAACGTTTCAGCGAAAAACAACTTGTCTTTCAGGATCCGCACGGATTACAGATTGAACTCGTCGAACGCAGCAAAGGCGCAAACAGCCGCTTTGAAATCGACGGCATCTCAACCGATGTCGCCATCAAAGGGTTTGCCGGTGCGACCTTGTTGTCGCATGATCCGGCAGATACAGGACGTCTCTTAACGGATGCATTCGGATTAACGGTTGCGAAACGTTCCGAGACGATGGATCGTTATGAAGCGGAAGGCGAATTCGGCAACACCGTCGATATCCTGCATACGAACGTACCGGTTGGGCGACCGGGTGCCGGGACCGTCCACCATATCGCGTGGCGGGCCGATGATCAGGCACAGCAAATGGACTGGATGAAACAAATCAATACGTTTGGCTTGATGACGACAGAAGTGAAAGACCGGAATTACTTTACATCGGTCTACTTCCACGACCGTGGACGGATTCTGCATGAAATCGCCACCGATAATCCGGGATTTGCGGTCGATGAAGCATTTGAAGTATTAGGAGAAGCGTTAAAATTACCGGAACAGTTCGAAGCACACCGGGCGACAATTGAAGGACATGTCGCACCCATCAGACTACCAAAGGGGAGACTCATATGATTCATTTATTTGAACCTGCTAAACGACCAGGCGCACCCATTTTTCTTTTATTGCACGGAACAGGCGGGACTGAACAGGATTTAGTCGGACTCGTCCGGCTCCTCGATCCGGAGGCCGGTTATCTGTCGGTCCGGGGTGAGGTGACGGAAAACGGAATGCCCCGATTCTTCAAACGATTGGCGGAAGGGGTTTTTGATGAAGAGGATCTCGCCCTCCGGACAGCCCGTTTGATGGAGTTCGTGAAAGACATGAGCCGCACGTCGGACTTTTCGCTTCAAGATGTCATCCCGGTCGGTTATTCGAATGGTGCCAACATCGCAGCGAATATGATGTTTGAAGAACGGTTATTTGAACAGGCGATTTTA
Organism: Exiguobacterium sp. GL_137; assembly: GCF_057834585.1. Classification (NCBI taxonomy): domain Bacteria; kingdom Bacillati; phylum Bacillota; class Bacilli; order Caryophanales; genus Exiguobacterium; species Exiguobacterium sp. GL_137. The sequence continues at coordinate 2,465,456 of NZ_CM174406.1, read as the reverse complement.
TTGCATCCGATGGTACCGCGTCGCGGTGTGACGTTACCGGATTCGTCGCGGGTTCGAATCTTTATCGGAGCCGGAACGAACGATCCAATCTGTCCGGCTTCGGAGACGGAAGATTTGAAAGCGATTTTTGAACAGGCAGGAGCTACGGTTGATGTGACCTGGTCAAACCACGGTCATCAGCTCGTCATGCCGACGATCGAAGCAGCAGCAGAATGGCTGACTCAAAAATAACGACAGCAAAAAAGCACGGGATGCAGGGAGCAGATGTCCTGACATTCCATGCTCTTTTTTTGTTCAAGCAGGATGGTCGCTCTTAGGACGGGAATAGACGATGAGGACACCACGTTCGACGAGCTCGTTCGCAAGCGTCTCGATGGCTTCTGATGATGTTTTCGTTTGGGTGATGTGTCGGTAGAGGTGACGGAGTTCACGGCGCATCGGTTTACGGATCAACCACATGCTATCGATGATGAGGCACCAGGTCACGACGGTTTCATGACCGATGTAAAACTGGGTTTGACGATTGAGATACCGGATCCACCATTCATCCCGGGCCATTTTTAACAGGACGCCGGTGGTTAAGAGGACAGCCAACACAAGCGGGATGCTTTCGTAGATCGGGAGACCCGCCAGCTGATTGCGAAGTCCGGTTACGAAACTGATCATCGTCCATCCAATGATACCGATGACAAGCCAATAACTAAAGTTGACTATACTTCGTTGTTGTTGCTTCATCTGAAATCGGGGTTTCAGGATTGGGGTTGACATCAGAATCACCTCCTTTTTTAAATAATCGAATTTTCTGACAATTTATACTTGTCCTTCTACTATAGTTACTTTTTCCCGAAACGTCTAGTCGTTAGACATAGAAAATGTGTTTCTTTCTTGACGAATTTCGTGTACGCTAAAAAAAGAAAGTGAACGGTTACATACAAGGGGGAAAAATGATGGATCAAGTGGTATGGATTGCAGTCGGTATCGTCGCAATTGCTGTATTTTCAGCATCAAGCGTTGCCGCATACATGGGTGTCAAAAACCAGGAAGACTAATGACATGGTGCCTGTCACCGTGTAGATGAGTGCTGAAAAAAGGAGATTCCGTAAAAATCGGAATCTCCTTTTTTAATGACTGTTATTTGTTTTCCGTAATCTGAATTTTTTCAGCAAACGGTTTGAGTGCGTCGCTCCATCGAAGATAGCCGCCACCGACCAAATGAAGCCCGTCGTACGTCATCCGGTTTTGAAGGTAACCTTGCTGATTGGTCAACTCAGGTCGTAAATCAACAAAGGGAATACCAGCAGATTTCGCAAGCTGTTCAAGATTCCGGTTCAGGGCTTCGACGTCACGATTGACGCGGACCGAATCGGAATACTTGGGTGCGACGGGTAGTGTTGACTGAATGACGACATCAATGTTATTTTTTCGCAGTGTCGTCACGATCGTCGTCATGTTTTCCGTAATGGTCGGAATCGGAGTGAAGTGACGGATGTCATTGATGCCGCCCATCAGGAAGACACGTTTCGGTTTCAACTCGACAATCAGGTCAAGCCGGGTCAAAAATCCTTCCGTCGTATCGCCGGGAATCCCGAAGTTAACGATTGTCGGATCATTGAGCAAAATCCGCCAATCACCAAAATTCGTCATGGAGTCACCGAGCATGACAGAATTCGGTGATTTTGGGTATTGATAAGTATGAAAGAGACTATTCAACCGGACGTAGTTCGGATTTTTCGTATATTGGAATGTCGTGATGGGTTGTGTAGTGGTGGCAGGAAAGGCCTGCTCGAATAACTCGATCGGTTTGCGTCCGAGCAATAGGGCGAGGAGGACGACGTTTGCGACGACCGAGAGAATGACTAGTGCTTTTTTCATAAAACAATCGTTCCTTTCGAGGGAGTATAAGGGGTAGTGTAACATGAATCGAAATCCGTGGTTTGATAATATCAAAGGATTCCTTGTCATTTTCGTAGTAATTGGTCATATGCTGACGGATTTACGGTTTGATTACGATGGAAAGTTACTCGAAACGGTGTACTTGATCATTTATTCGTTTCACATGCCATTATTTATTATTTTAAGCGGCTACTTCTTCCGTGAAAACAAGTACTTGCGTGTCATCCAACTGTTTGCCGTCTATTGTGTCTGGCAAATCCTGATTGGTTCATGGGCGACGTTTGGAGAAGGATTGCCGTTGTTGTCCGGACAAAATCTCGGCACGCATCTGTTGCGTCCCTACTGGGCACTCTGGTATTTGTTCGTCATGGTCGTCTGGTATATCGTTACACCGTATGTCGTCCATCTGCGTGGGTATGTCTGGTTCGGACTCGCCTTTGCTTTATTGTACGGCTTTGAGCTCGAAAACACAGGTTTTTTGGCCTTACGGAAATTGATCATGTTCTATCCCTACTTCCTGCTCGGTAACTACTTGTCGGAACATGAGTTCATCCGGATTTTTGAAATGCCAAAAAGCTTCAAACGGAGAATGAATGTCCGGTTAATTGGCGGACTGGCGTTCGCGAGTGTCATCGGTTTTCTCCTATATGAAGCGTGGCGCGATACGCCGCAAGAAATCGTCGCTCTGGCGAATGCATTCAAGCACCGCTTCCCGTATGTCGAACAATATGACAGTGATGCCTGGATCGGTGTGTTGAAGCACAGTGTGATCTACTTCCTGTCGATTACAGCATCGCTTGGATTCATGATGCTCGTTCCGATGCGTCGTCTGCCGCTTGTTACACGGGCGGGTGAGCTCAGCTTATATGTCTACTTGCTTCATGTTTTCTTCGTCATGGCATGGCGTCAGTACGCGACGACAGCCTTCGTGCCGCAAACTTGGCTCGCCTTGCTGGTCGTCATCGGTGTCGCCCTGTTGATCGTCGGAGTAATCATTCATCCGTTCGTTGTCCGCCTGATGCGTCCACTGATTGAAATCGACATTCGTCCAATCGTCGAAGAACGACAAGACCTTTCAAAAAAAGGCTAAATGCTATACACTTTAAAGTAGAGCGATTAATAGATGAAGGGCGTGGAAAGTATGTCATATAACTTAAACAATGCGGATGGTGTCGTAAACGTTTCCCAACAAGTCATTGAAGTGATTGCCGGGGTAGCAGTTCAGGAAACAGAAGGAATTGCCTTTACACAGGACGATTCGAAGTTACAGGAAAAACAGATGGTCAAACTCGTGAAGGTCGAAGATGTGGACGGTGCGATTACGGTCAGTCTCTCGGTCCATATCAAATACGGGATGTCGATCATCAAGACAGCAGGAAAAGTACAGGAACGGATTGCACAAGACATGGAAAACATGTTAGCATTCCAACCGCAAGCGATTAATGTACGTGTAATCGGTTTATTAAAAGGATAATCAAAAATGGACTTTTCGTCATTGACGAGAAGTCCATTTTTTTGAGGGGATTATTCCGGCAGATACCGTAAATCCAGTGAATCGGCCGGATGTGCTACGTAATCAAAGCTTAAACGGATTGCGTGTTCACTCTGCGAGGACACGGTCAGCGAAGTATGCCGGGTTGCAGCGACGGCCTGATCACCAAGCAGTAACTCAAACGACAGCGAATCCAGCTCGAGAGACTGTCCGCTCGGATTACGGACCAGCACGATGGCCTCGACCTTTTGTTCCTGTTTAAAAATCGAGACCGGTAACAGGGACCATCCATCTGTTGGCGGGGCAGGGTGCGAGAAAGCGATTTGGCGAATCAAACGCTGTTCCGGAGCAGAGAACGACTCATCGATTACGAGATCCGTCAGCTGTTCATTCGAGAAGACGAGTTCGAGCGGTGCATCAAGCGTCGATAAATCAACGAACTGTTCTTCATCGGAAAACTCGAGCCAAAGCGGTAAGGTCGCTGTCGGAAGAAGGACCGGTACTTCCTCAATCGTGAATATTTTCCGGGCGACGAGCTGGTCACCTGACAGGACGAGAACGACCAAATCATTCAGCTGGAAAGAACGCGGAAGCGTATTTTGGAACAACGCAATCACGTGTAACGGTTCGGTCTGTAACACTTGAAAGAGATGGATCGCCAACTGGTTGGGTCCGAGTTTCGGTAACTGATTGAGTGCATAGCGAAAGACATACTCGTCTTCTTTGACAATCGGCATATCCTCGGTAAAGTAAAGCGCGGGTTGAATGTCAGAATCAATCGACGGTTGCATGAAGCAGTCCTCCTTGCAAAGTAGTCTCGTCCAGACGACATAGTCCAGACACGACTTGTTTTTCAAAACTGAAGATGGCATAACGGAAATAATCCATGCCTTCCCGTTCGAAGATCCGAACCGGCTGTTCTTGACCGTAACTGCGTAAATGAATTCCTTCCTTGAGCGAGTTCATCGCCGTCAAGTGACTCGTCCACTGTTCGTCCAGGGCAAGTAACATGAAACGTCGTGCCGTCTCTTCATCTTCGGCAATCTGCAAGGCCATTTTTTGATCGACTGAAGTAATCAGCGGTTCCATTTGTTGTTGGATGGTCTCGATCGAGTCACCCAGGACCAATTCAACCGGTTGATGCAGCAGCTGCTCCAGTTCCGCCGTCAATAATTCGATTGGCCATTCTTCCGGAACGAGATCATCCGTCAAATATTGCTCGAGATAGGAATGGATGGTCCGAGCCGCAAACGGCTGAACAAATTGTTCCAGCGTCGCCGAATCAACGATTTGGTTGCGAAGACGATAAATGGCAAGGCGCTGTTCACTGATGACTTCCTCGAGTTGGACAAGGTCGTCACGGACACTGCGGTTGACAGATTCACACGTTTCCTGAGCATAGGCCATCAGTTGCTGAGCTTCTTTTGCATGAACCGGACCGTTGACAGGACCAAGTTTCTTTGTGACACGCTCTAACCGTTCGCGCGCAAACCGGCGGGGCAGATCATCCTCAAGCGACAGGTAGAACCGGGTCAGGCCGGGATCGCCTTGGCGTCCTGCCCGACCACGCAACTGGTTATCGATCCGGACGGACTCGTGCCGTTCCGTGCCGATGACGAACAAACCGCCCTGTGCCTTCGCCGCATCATCAAGCAGGATATCCGTTCCGCGTCCTGCCATGTTTGTCGCAATCGTCACCCGACCGTGGCGGCCAGCGGACTCGATAATCCGAATTTCTTGATCGACGGTCTTGGCATTCAGTATTTCGTAAGGGATCTGACGTTGATCAAGGACATCGGCAACCTTTAAGGATTGTTCGATTGAAGTCGTTCCGATCAAGACGGGTTGTCCCGTCAAATGAGCCGTTTCGGTCGCTGCCGCAATCGCTGAATATTTCTCGGAACTCGTCAAGAACAGGACATCGGCTTCGTCAATCCGAATTTTAGGACGATTCGGTGGAATTGAGACAACATCCATCCGGTACGTCTTCAAAAATTCATCGCGAGACGTGGCAGCAGTACCTGTCATTCCGGACACATGATGATACATGCGGAAGTAATGCTGAATCGTAATTTGCGCCGTCGTCCGGTTTTCTTCGGTCACGCTGACGTGTTCCTTCGCCTCGAGCGCTTGATGGAGGCCATCCGATAAACTTCGTCCTTCCATCAACCGTCCGGTGAATAAGTCGACGAGCGCGATTTTATCATCCTTGACGATATAATCGACATCCCGTTTCAGAACGACGTGGGCCCGAAGTGCTTGGATGACATAGTGGAACAGGACGGCATGCTCGGCCGCGAACAGCTGATCGATACCGAAAATCCGTTCGATCGTCTCGATACTTTGATCGGTCAAGGCGACCGCTTTGATTTCTTCGTCGTATGAATAGTCAGCGTCTTCTTTAAAGTCTTTGACGACATGACGAACCAATTGCTGTAATCCTTCATGGACGGTATCGCGTTCCGCCATGATAAGCGGTGTTTTTGCTTCGTCAATCAAGACGCTGTCGACTTCGTCAATCAAGGCGAAGCGGAGGGGGCGTTGCAGACGATCCTCTTGTCGCATGACTAAATGGTCGCGCAGATAATCGAAACCAAATTCCGTTCCGACTCCGTATGTAATATCAGACGCATAGGCCTGTTGTTTTTCTTCGAATGACAGTTCTGCTGAATTGATGCCGACCGTTAAACCTAAAAACCGGTGAATCTGACCGATCTGTTCCGCATCACGCCGGGCGAGATATTCGTTGACCGTGATGACATGAACCCCTTGACCGTGTAAAGCCTGGGTGAAACTTGCAAGTGACGCGACCAGTGTCTTTCCTTCACCGGTCGCCATTTCGGCGATGTGTCCGGACAGAAGGGCCAATCCACCAAGTAACTGGACATCGTAGTGACGAAGACCGAGTGTCCGCTTGCTCGCTTCACGGACAAGCGCGAACGCTGTCCCGGTGAGGGCTTCGATTTTCTCACCAGCTTGAAGGCGGGTTTTTAAGGATTGTGTCAAAATCCTTAATTCTTCATCCGTTTTTTGTTCCATTTCTGCTTCCAGACTGTTAATTAATAAAACGGTTTTTTCATAACGGCGCATTCTGCGGCTCTGTTCATCTATTAATTGTTTAACACGCTGAAACATAGTTGGTCACTCCTTCGGTTCGACTGTCAAACTCGCTTTTATTATAACAGTTAAAAATTGTAAAACGAATAGTAAAGAGCGAAATAAGTAAAACATTCCCTTGAAATTGAAAACGGTTTCTTTGGGGAAAGACTAATGATTTGGATTTGTTTTTTGATAACGCTTGCAAACAATGTGGGGAACAGGTAAAATAATTCTTGAGGCAAGTGCAATCGTTTGCGCAAATCATTCGATTTCTTGTCTTTCATGTACGATGGATGAAAGGATGGATGTCGAATGGCACCAACGATTGAAGCGGTCATTTTTGACTTGGACGGCGTAATTACCGATACAGCCGAGTATCATTATCTGGCTTGGAAACAACTGGGTGAGGAGTTGGATATCCCGTTCGACCGGGAGTTCAATGAAACACTGAAAGGCGTCAGTCGGACTGATTCGCTGGAGCGGATTTTAACACTTGGCGGAAAGCAGGATGCTTTCACGGAACAAGAGAAAGTTGCGCTCGCAACGAAGAAGAACGACCATTACGTCACGTTGATCCAGCACATCTCAGAACAGGATCTTCTGCCGGGAATCATTGCGTTCCTTGACGAAATCCGTGCGACTGGGCTGAAGATCGGAATGGCGTCAGCTTCTAAAAATGCGTTGACTGTCGTTGAGGCACTTGGAGTTCGGCATTATTTTGACGACATCGTCGATGCGGCAACCGTCGCCCGGTCAAAACCACACCCTGAAGTGTTTTTACGGGCAGCAGAGGCGCTTGACGTCGCACCTGAACGTTGTATCGGTGTAGAAGATGCAGCAGCAGGAATCACGGCCATTCACGCAGCGGGTATGTATGCTGTCGGCGTCGGTCCGGAAACGACGTTACATGAGGCAGACTATCGTGTCGATTCGACGGATTTGCTTTCCCTTGAGCAGATCCTAGCTAGTCGCTAATGACCATCCGCCATTCCCTGATGGCAGATAGGTTTATCTGATTGATCTCTTTTCATGTGAGTACAAAAGGACCGCTTCCCTGAGCGGTCCTTTTGTCATATAAAAAAACGCTCGTTCCGACAAACGGAATGAGCGTTTTTGCAGTACTTAAAGTGTCGCGAGAATACCGTCGGCAATCGCCCGGGCATAACGCGCTTGATAAGCGGGATCCGCCAGTTTCGCACGGTCAGACGTATTGGATAGGAAACCGAGTTCCGCCAGGACGGCTGGTGCCTGCGTCCCCCGAATGACGGCATAGTTAGCGAAATGGACACCCCGGTCACGCATACCGGCATAACCTGTCATCCGTTGTTGGATCGCCTGGGCGAGTTGAACCGAAGTGGTTCCCTTATAGTAGTAACTTTCCGCACCGGACGCACTACCGGCATTTGAAGCATTGATATGGATACTGACGAACCGTGACGTTGACAAGGCATTCGCCATCGCACTCCGTTCGCCTAATGACGGATAATAATCGTTTGTGTAACGCGTCAGCGTCAAATCTACTTTTCCCTGTAGAAGACCGGCGACTTGACGCGCGACGGACAGGACGATGTCCCGTTCTGCGAGCCCTGCCCGGACAGCACCGGGATCATAAGCACCGTGTCCGGGATCGAGGACAATCAAGGGACGATTCGTTGGGCTTGGCTGGAAAATCGTCAAGTAAGTGGCTTCGACATATCCCCGTCGTCCGTCCGCTGTTTGGACAGCAACAAAACCACGTGTCTTATGAAGACTGTTTGTCACGACAACCGGCGTACCGCGGCCGAGACGAGTGAGTTGTCCGCTGAGGACGGAAGCGGATGACCGTAAGGCAACGGTGCTGCCGGCATCAATCAGGACATACATCTTGCTACCGCTGTAATCCGCATTTCCGGCAGACGGTGCAGTAGGGGAAGCTGTTCCCTTTTTCAAATACGTACCGATGACGTATCCGGTCTTGCCCCCGTAATTGATTTTATGCCAGTTCGAACTGACGGATAGGGACTGGACGACTTGATTGCTCGGAATCGTCATCAATAAGGCACCGGATGTCGTCGGGGCACTCCGGAAGTTCAGCCGTTCGGTCGTCGTATAAGCTGTCGATGATGCCGTCGCTTTCTTTAAATAGGCACCCGATACAAAACCGGTCTGTTTGTTATACGTCACTTTGTACCAATCGCCGTCCCGGAAGCTTGATGCGAGCGTCGTATTCGCGGGAATCGTCAACAGACGTGCCGAAGACGTCGAGGCTGCCTGTCGTAACGACAAAGCATCTGTCGTCTGGTAATTCGTTTTTGTAAAGTTCGTCCCGGTGACGACTTTCGTTAAGTATTGACCGAGTACATAACCCGTCTTGCCATTGTGTGTTACACGATACCATTCCCCGATCCGGTAGTTGGACGTCAGAGACGTTTTTTTCGGAATCGTTGTTAATTTTTTCGAAGAGATCGAGTTAGTCGAACGTAAATTCAATAAATCTGTTGTTTGATAGATTGTTTTCGTAAACGTTACGCCGGATGCAGCCGATACTAATGAGGACGGAAAAGCGATGGTAGTCAGAAGCAAAAGTACTAGTGCCATTGTTAAGATTTTAGTTAATTTGTCCATTAAATTTCCAGTCTCCTTTTAAGTAGAATGAATACGTATAAAACCTTATATAGTCAATTAAGTATTTTTAAAATAGTTTAATTTATAATTTATCTATTCCGTTCTAGCTCCTTTCTGTTAATATGAAGTGTAGTCAAGTGACAACCAATGAGAGAAAAATATTACAGAATAATTAAATATATAATAAAATTATATATTAAAGAGGCAAAATGTAGTTTGTTTTATTTCAAAAAACATACAATTGAAACATAATTGAAATATTTATGTTTAATTTAGGAAAGTAGGTTAACAAATGGGATCGAGTGAACATATCTACCGAGAACTGATGGAAATCGAAGAGGAATACCGTCGTTTGCAACGACGCGCTGAATATTTAATCGCAGAATTAAGCCGGGGAACAAGCGATTCAGCAAAAGAAATCGCGGTGACACAAGAACGTCCCCTTAAACAACGCCGAGTGAATCAACGTTACCCGCTGGAAGTGTATGTCCACCAAATCAGTGACTTGATGCGTGAGCGCGAGTCGATGTCGGCACGCGATATCCAAATGGAACTCGAACTCCGGTACCGTCACCAAATCAGCAACATCTATCAATTGATGGCCAAAGTGGAACAAGCGAATCCTGCGATTAAAAAAGTCGGACGCGGTATCTATACATATGATCCATCTGCAGAAGTCCCGATCTTCATGTGAGCCGCTCGTCGGCTCTTTTTTTTTATGATATAATTCGCGCAGGAGCGTGATGTTATTATGTTATGGACGGCGTCCATTGTCTGTTTTATCGCGGCCTTACTGATCACACCCGTTGTAAAACGCTTTGCGATTGCAGTCGGTGCCGTTGACAGTCCGGACGCGCGAAAGGTACACGTACGAATTATGCCGCGGTTAGGCGGACTTGCGATTTACATCGCATTCATGATCGGTTACTTTATTTTGCAACCTTCCAGTCCCTATGCGACACATATCCTGGTCGGAGGCTTTGTCGTGATTTTGACGGGAGCACTCGATGACCGTTTTCAATTAAATGCCCGGCTTAAATTAATGGGGCAGATCGTCGCGGCCGTGGTCGTCTTAAACGGCGGTATCCGGATTGAGTTCATCAATCTGCCGTTCGATCAACAATTATTTCTCGGCTGGTGGAGTGTCCCGCTGACGTTTCTATGGGTTATCGGTATCACGAATGCCGTCAACCTGATTGACGGGCTGGATGGCCTGGCGGCAGGGGTGTCGAGTATCGTTTTGCTGACGCTGATCAGTCTCGCCGTCATTCAGGGCAATGTCTACGTGACGATTGTCGCGATTCTCTTATTAATGAGTACATTTGGTTTTCTGTTCCACAACTTTTATCCGGCAAAGATTTTCATGGGGGACACCGGGGCGTTATTCCTCGGATATATGTTAGGTGTCTTGTCATTGCTCGGTTTCAAGAACGTCACCTTGTTTTCGCTCGCGGTTCCGGTCATCCTGCTCGGTATCCCGATTTCCGATACCTTGTTTGCGATCGTTCGACGGGTGTTACAGGGAAAACCACCGTTTGCGCCGGATAAAGCCCATCTTCATCACCGGTTACTCGACCTTGGGTTTACGATGCGGCAGGCGGTACTCGTCATTTACGGACTATGTGCCGTTTTCGGGATGACAGCGATCCTCTTTTCACAAACGACTTCGCTTGGAGCACTGGTATCCTTGCTGATGTTATTGCTGGTACTCGATATTTTAGTCGAATCGCTGGGCTTACTGGGTGAGCGTTATCGACCGTTACTGGATTTGCTGGAACGCATGACATCAAAATGACCAATCAGCCGCTCAAATCCGTTTGAGCGGCTGATTTGGCGATGGGAGAGTCGAGATGAATCCGATTGAACGAGCAGACCGAATTGTCTATCTGGATGTTTTGCGGGGATTTGCTTTATGCGGAATCCTCTTTGTCAATATGCCGAGTTTCCTTGGGGAACGTTTCACGAATGAGATGGGAACTGCCGATCAGGTGTTGCGCCTGCTTTTTGACCTGTTCATCCAAACGAAATTTTACACGTTGTTCAGTGTTTTATTTGGAGCCGGCTTTATCTTATTCATCAATCGCTTGCGGGTGAAGAAAAAATCACTGTGGATTTTCGTCCGCCGCTTGCTGGCTTTATTTCTATTCGGTCTTATCCATCTGTTGTTCTGGAGAGGGGATATTCTGCAGACGTATGCCCTTTGCGGCTTGATGTTGCTTGCCTTCGTCCACACACGATCATCAACGAAACTATGGATTGGTCTTGCCTTACAGCTGTATGTCTTCTTTCGTTATCTCTCGATTTATCAATATGCCCAGTCTGTCGGGGACCGGTCGATTCCGAACCCGGATATGACCCTGCAATCCATCGTGGCGGCACGTGACATTATGGAATTCGTCACCTATCATGCGATCGTTCAATTACCGCACGGTTTAAACAATTCACTGGCGATTTGGCCGGAAATTCTTTCCCTGTTTTTAATCGGGGCTTACTTCATGGAACGGTTCACGGCCCGACCGCCGGCGACCCGAACAATCGGTCTCGTGTTCGGCGTCAGTCTGTTGCTGTCGTTACCGTTACTCTATCCGATCGTTCAGATTCATCAGGGGCGCATCCCGGATGGACTGGCCAACTACTTTTTTGTCTGGCTGTCGGGGCGCACACTCGCTGTCGCCTATGCAGCGGGGATTGCTTTACTCGTCCGGTCAGGACGTCCGTTAATGGGATTTCAAGTGTTGGGACGGATGGCCTTGACGAATTACCTCACGCAGACGTTTGTCTTTACACTGGTGCTGTTCGTAACCGGGCGATACGGGACGATTCCGCTCTGGCAGGGAATGTTACTGGTTATCGTCGTACTAGTCATGCAAATCCTGTTCTCGAGCTGGTACCTGAAACGGTATCGTCAAGGTCCTGTGGAGACTTTTTGGAGAACTGTCACATATGGCGGGGAAAAATCACGAAACGTCTGAATGGTCACAGAAAATTTACAAATTTTTCGTATAATTCAGCGTGGAGGTGGTTATATGAACAGATGGATCGAAATTTTTATCGTGTCCTTGAAGCTTGGATTAACATCATTTGGCGGACCGGTTGCCCATTTAGGCTACTTTTACGAGGAATACGTCAAGCGAAGGAAATGGGTGGATGAGAAAGCCTATGCCGATCTCGTCGCCCTTTGCCAATTCTTGCCAGGACCGGCTTCGAGTCAGGTCGGGATGGGAATTGGTCTTGTCCGGGGTGGAGTCGTCGGGGCGATAGTCTCATTCATCGGCTTTACGTTACCATCAAGTATTCTGTTAATCATTTTTGCGTTGCTCGCAACCGAATTTGATTTAACGGAAGCCGGTTTCATCCATGGTCTGAAACTGGTTGCGGTCGCCATCGTTGCGGATGCGGTTCTCGGTATGGGAACAAAACTTGCAGTTGGTCCGAAACGGTTATTTTTAATGTTGCTGGCGTTGGCCGGTGTCTTGGTGCTTGCCCATCCATTGGCACAAGTCGGTGTCTTGCTTGTTGCGGCACTGATTGGTCTATTTTGGTTTGAAGATGAACCTGCGGGTGGTGGGAAACTAGATATTCGTGTGCCACGTGTTCTCAGCATCGGTGCGTTGATTTTGTTCGTCGTCCTGCTCGTCGTGACACCTTTCCTAGCCGCTAACGCGACAGGAAATCTTCAACTGACGAGTATCATGTACAGTGCAGGTGCACTCGTGTTTGGTGGTGGACATGTCGTCCTGCCATTCTTACAGCAGTCGCTTGTGCCGGACTTTTTGACGGGTGATAGTTTTCTTGCCGGGTATGCGGCAGCGCAAGCCGTCCCAGGACCGCTCTTTACCTTCGCGACGTACCTCGGGACGGTCGTGAACGGACTGATGGGCGGAATCCTTGCGACTCTCGCCATCTTCCTGCCTGGCTTTTTACTTGTCCTCGGTGTCCTGCCGTTTTGGGACCGGGTCCGTGGCAACAAACAGGTCGGCCGGATGTTGATTGGTGTCAATGCAGCGGTCGTCGGAATTCTGCTTGCTGCGTTATATGATCCGATTTTCACGTCGAGCGTCAAAACAGGAGTCGATTTTTTCGTTGCATTCGGTTTGTTTTGTCTGCTCCGATTTTATAAACAATCACCGCTCCGGATTGTTATTTTGGGTGCATTGATTGGATCCGTCATGGGCTGGTTCTGATTTTGAACAAGACAAAGGGTGGCAGAATTGTTCTGCCACCCTTTTCTTTGTAGAGACTGACGTTTAAGTTAACCTCTCTCTATAACCAATCACGTATCGGAAACGTCATCGCATTCAAGTGTCACGAGTACGATTGAATCTTGTTTGACTTGACGGATGGATTGAAATCCGAATTTTTGATACAACGCAATCGCCGGCTCATTTAAGGCAGCTGTAGAGACGAAGCGGAGCGGTTGTTTTTCGCAGGCATACCGGAGCAGTTGCGTGGCGATACCTTGACGAAAATAATCCGGGGAAACGAGCAACCGGGTGATGGTCTCTCCTTCGACTGTTACCGCTCCGACGAGTCGCCCGTCAAGACGCATGATATAACCGATCGGGTGCTCCTCGTGCAACGCGGCTTCTGTCTGAAGAAGCGGTGGAAAGAGAGCGGCACCGATCAATTCTGCCTCGACCCGGTAAGCCTGTTGTTGAAGCCGGTAAAGTTCGGGATAATCAGTTGATTCCAGTCGTTGAATCATCGGTAACCTCCGGTGTTGAAGTCGATTCATCCGCTGTATCAGGCAAGTTCAACTGTTCCTTTAACATCGTTTTCGCATCGGCGAGAGAACCTGGGTCGAGCTTATAATAGTAGGCACCGTTGATCTTGGTATCCGTCCCTTTTAAATCAATCCGGTTGACGGTATTCAAGGATTTGACGAACGGCTGTAATTGGAACGCTTCCGTCAGGGACATGTTTGTCGTGAAATTATCCCCGGTCGCATCCATCAACTTGTTCAGCTTTGTGATGGATCCAAAGGATGTCGATTGATCGATGATCGCTTGGACAACCTGTTGTTGGCGTTTCGTCCGTCCGATATCTCCTTCTGGATCTTCGTAACGCATCCGGGCATAGGCAAGAGCTTCCTCACCGTTTAAGCGTTGAAGACCGGGCTCGAGTTTGACGCCGCCCTTTTTGTCGGAAGAGTTTAACGTATCGATTGGTAATTTGACATCGACTTCAATGCCGCCGACAGCATCGACAATCGCAACGACACCATTGAAATTGATTGAACCGTAATAATCAATCGGGATATCGAGCAACTTTTCGACGGTCTCAATCGTTGAATCAATGCCGCCGAACGCATAGGAATGATTGATTTTATCTTCGTACCCGACAGACGGGATCATGACGAGGGAATCACGAGGAATACTCAGCAAACTGACTTGTTTATCCGTTTTGTTGAACGTTGCGACAATCATCGTATCGGCACGTGAGGACGTATCACCCGGACGTTCATCCGTTCCGACGAGCAGGACGGAAAAATGATCTTTCGTTAAGTCGACGGCAGCTGCCCGCTTATCTGATTTATCTCCACGTGACAGTTCGACTTCTGATTGTTTGGCGGTTTGGAACGTTTTATTAGCGACATAGGCAAATGCAGCACCTCCAGCGATAAATACGACTAGAAAAACGGTGACGAACACTTTAAACCACGACCGCTTTGGTTTTGGTTTGGTAGAACGGGATCGTTTGGAATCATCCACGATTCATTACTCCTTACTTTACTGAATTATTAGAAAACTTTTAAATTCTTTACAATCAGTATAGCAGGTCAAGGTTGAATGTCACGTTCGACATAGCGCGAATGCGTTTTCTCGAGCAGGGCTTGCCCGTTCGTCAAATTCGTCATCCACTCAAGGAAGGCGGGGACGGCTGTTTCCTCGACCCAGACATCGATTTTGACATGATCAAGATAATGAATCTGATCAATGATGTGTTCGGTTGCCCGTAATTCATTTTCCAGCTTTCCGAGCCAGGTGTAGTCGACCGTGATTTCCACTAAATCGTGGGCAATCCGTTCAACGATACCGACAGCGTTCAGGCCTTCCGAGACACTCGAGCCGTAAGCCCGGATCAATCCGCCGCCGCCGAGCTTGATGCCGCCGAAGTATCGGGTCACGACGACGACCGTATTGCGGAGATTCCGTTTTTTTAAGACTTCCAGCATCGGGACGCCTGCCGTTCCACTCGGTTCGCCGTCATCATTGGCTTTTTGAATCTCATTGCGTTCGCCGATGATGTAGGCGGAGCAATTATGATTGGCATCCGAATGTTTTTTTTTGAGGTCCGCAATGAAGCGCTGAGCCTCTTCTTCCGAGGTGGTACGCGCCAAATATGTAATAAATCGTGACTTTTGGATAATGATTTCATGGAAACCGTTTTCTTTTACTGTATAATAATTAAATAATGTCATAATCAAAAATGTCCTCCTCGTTAACTAGTTCTTTCTAGCATAACGACGATTTGAGAGAGAGACAACCGTGGGGACTGGCAAGGAACGGAGGGAGTAGTATGACGAATGAGATGGGGGAGCGACTGTCCTTGAATGATATCGTACAGAACATCATTGGTGTCGTAGAAGAAAGCCGGGAAGAAATCGTCCGGATTACCGAAAGTTCACGTGAGCAGTATGCTGAAATTCAGCAGGAGCTACGGGAGTTGAAGACACGTGTTCACGACTACATTAAAGAAGCTGAACGGCTGGAACGACACATTAAGGATTCGAAAGCGCGACTCGTCATCGTGAGCAAAAACTTCGACAACTACTCGGAACAAGATATTCGTTCTGCTTATGAGACGGCGAACTCGCTTCAGCTCGAGTCATTCATCAATCAACGCGATGAGATGAACTGCCGCAAACGGCGGGACGAGCTCGAACGACGTTTGATTCAACTGGACGAAACGATAGAACGTGCCGACATGCTGATCAGCCGTGTTTCGGTCGTGTTGAATTTCCTGACGGACGACATGCAGGTCATGAACGAAAAGTACGAAAAAGCGATGCAAAAACAAGAGATGGGTTTAAAAGTATTCCAGTCGGCAGAGAATGAGCGCCGCCGCCTGTCGCGGGATATGCATGACGGTCCTGCGCAGACGCTTGCCCACGTGTTGATCCGGGCTGATTTGATTGAAAAGATTCACCAGCATAATGGCGCGGAAGCGGCCTTTGAAGAAATACATCGTCTGCGGAAATTGATTCGTGATGGATTAGCTGACATTCGACGTATCATCTATGATTTACGGCCGATGACGCTGGATGATCTCGGATTCGTCCCGACACTTGAACGCTATTTACGACATATGCAGGAAATTTCCAACATCCCGATTCACTTTAATTATCTCGGAGGCGGCGAACGGATTGAGTCCACATATGAAGTCGCCGTCTTCCGAATTGTGCAGGAAGCGGTCCAAAATGCAGTTAAGCATTCCAAAGCAGGGGACATTCGTATTATCATAGAACAGTATCAACATTCCGTTCGAATTCATGTTAAAGATAACGGGATCGGATTTGATTTTGATTCCATCGTCGAATCGTGTGATGAGTCATTCGGACTGATCGGGATGCGGGAACGGATTGAATTGATAGACGGGGAATTTGAGATTGAGACGCAGCCAGGTAAAGGGACAGTCATCAAGGTAAGGATTCCAGTTGAGGAATCCGGAGTGAGAGGAGAAACACTGTGAATAACGAGCAAGTAAAAGTAGTCATCATCGACGATCATCAGTTATTCCGGGAAGGCGTCAAACGGATTCTTGATTTCGAAGAAGAGTTCGTCGTCGTCGCGGAGGGCGAGAGTGGAGCAGACGTGATTCCACTCGTTGAAGCACATCAGCCGGATATCGTCTTAATGGATATAAATATGCCGAAAGTCAACGGGGTCGAAGCAACGAAACGTTTGATGGAAGTCCATCCGGAAGTCCGGGTCATCATCCTGTCAATCCATGACGATGAAACCTATGTCATGCATGCGCTTGGAGCAGGGGCGGTCGGTTATCTCTTAAAAGAGATGGCGACGGATGAACTGGTCAATGCGATCCGGTCTGTGTACCGGGAAGGCGGATATGTCCACCCGAAAGTCACACCGAACCTGTTACAGGAATACCGTCGTCTGATGAAGATGAAGCAGACGATGTCTTCACAACCGATTGAAAAACGTGTCGCCGAAGCACCGTTACATGTGTTGACACGCCGGGAATGTGAAGTCCTGCAGCTGCTCGCGGACGGTTTCTCGAACCGGGCGATCAGCGATACGTTGTTCATCAGTGAGAAAACCGTTAAAAACCACGTATCCTCTATTTTACGTAAGATGAATGTACCCGATCGGACCGGTGCTGTCGTCGAAGCGATTCGCCGCGGCTGGGTCGTCGTCGTTTAAGGTCAGGACGGAAGCCGAGTCGGCTCCGTCTTTCTTTTTTTTAGACTTCAACCTGTGATATGATAAAAACCGATTGTGACCTGTCAGAATACCTTATGTCACGACGGAACTCTTAAAAGCGAGGAAATTCACGAATGAGCCAGATTGTGATTTTAACGGATAGTACTGCCTATCTGCCAACTACCTATTGTGAAGAAAACAATGTCCATGTTGCACCGCTCAGTGTCATCTTTGACGGAGATGCGTATCGTGAAGGACTCGATATTTCCGTACCTGATTTTTATCAACGGATTCAGACGGGAAGTTTACCGACGACCTCACAGCCGAACATCGGTGATCTTGTTGATTCGTTTGAACAACTTCCGCAAGGGACGGATATCATCGGTATCACGTTATCAAGCGGAATCAGTGGGACGTACCAGGCCTTACATACGATTAACATGATGGTCGAACACGTTCAGGTCCATCCGATTGATTCGCGGATTTCCTGTATGCCGCAAGCCTTTTTAGTCAAAGAAGCCGTTCGGATGCGTGATGCCGGTGCGACGGCGCGTGACATCGTCGCCCGTCTTGAAGCATTAAAAGAAGTCATCCGTGCCTATTTCGTGGTCGATGACTTGGAACACCTCCAACGCGGCGGACGTCTCAGCATGACACAAGCTGTCGTCGGTTCTTTCCTTAAAATCAAACCGGTGCTTCATTTCGTTGACGGGAAAATCGTGCCGTTCGAAAAAATCCGAACGTTCAAACGGGCCGTCAAACGGATTGAGGAAATGATGGATGAGACGATTCAAGGAACCGGTGCCGGTCATGTCATCGGTGTCATCCATGCGGAAGACTCTTCAAAAGCGGAAGCGGAAATTGCCGTCCTGCAAGAACGGTTCCCGGACGCCCGGATTGAGATGAGTGTGTTTGGTCCTGTCATCGGGACCCACTTAGGACCCGGTGCGATCGGCATCACCTGGTATCAAGAAGCGTAACCCTGTATTATCCATAGGACATACAATGAACAACGGCGTATCTGCGAAAGCAGGTACGCTTTTTTCGTCCCGTTATGCTAAATGGATGCTTCCAGGCGGCGGCAGGAAGTCCGTTCGACTTGCCGAAAAGGAGAGTCAGTCAACGAAAGGAAGTGACTTATGGATTTACGTGGACGATTGATTCCCGACTACCGGCTCGACATGTCGGTCGATGCTCCTCTTGAATACCGGCCGGCTGTCACGTGGCGTTGCGAGCGGTGCGGAAAATTACCGACCCGCGGACCGTGTACGTGCGGGAAACGCTGTTATTACTGCCGCCATTGTTTGATTTTCGGCAAACTGCGGACGTGTGACCGCCTTGTCACGGATCCGCGCCCGCTTGACCCCGTCCGTCCCGATTATCATACGGAACTGAATTTGACGAGTGATCAGCAACGGATTGCCGATGCGATTAGCCGGACGATTGATCAACAAGAGAAGCTGCTTGTCCATGCCGTCTGCGGCGCCGGAAAAACGCCGATGTTGTTTCCGGGCATCGAACGGGCACTTTGTACGAATCGCCGTGTCCTGATTACGACGCCGCGCGCGGACGTCGTCCGGGAATTGACAGGGCATCTGAGACGGGCGTTTCAACAGGCAACCATCGTTTCGTTGTTTGGAGGGTCCGCTGACCGGTTGGGACTCGGCGACATCACAATCAGTACGACCCATCAATTGATTCATTACCGCGCGTGTTTTGACGTCGTCTTCATTGATGAGGTCGATGCCTTTCCGTACCGGACCGATCGGACGTTACACCGCTATGTCCGTCAGGCGACGGCTCCCGGTTCTTCTTTGATTTTACTCAGTGCGACACCTTCGTTGCGCGATCAACGCCTGCCAACGGTTCGTTTGATGCGCCGCTATCATGGTTTTCCGTTGCCGATTCCCCGCCTGCAGATTCCCTATACGAAACAGGATATCGTAGACTGGCTTCGAACGCATGCGACTAAACCACGTCTGTTGTTCGTGCCGCAAGTCGCGGCGCTTGAGACATGGCAGACCTTTTTGCATCAGCAGGGGATCGAGTGCGAAACCGTCCATGCTGCCGATCCGGAGCGGGTCACAAAGGTCGCCCGTTTCCGTCAGACGACCGGTATTTTGTTGACAACGACGATCCTCGAACGGGGCGTGACGTTAGTCGACGTTCAAGTGGCAGTTCTCGATGCCGATCAATCTTTCAGCAGTGCGGCCTTGATTCAAATCAGCGGACGGGTCGGACGAAATGCTGATTTTCCGGAAGGGGACGTCGTATTGTTTGCGAATGACCGGTCCGATGCGATGTACCAAGCGATTCATCACATTAAACGAGCGAACCGGGAGGGATTTCGATGAACTGTTACCTGTGCAGGCAGGACTTTTTACCCGGCTGGACGTTATCAAATGTCTGGACTAGTCAAACCCTGTGTCCGACCTGTAAAATAGAATTTGTAAAAAGAGGGGAATGCGGAGGGTGTGAGGATTGCGGAAAACCGGGACTGCCGCTCTGTTCGGATTGTCAGAACTGGCGCAACCAGGGACGACGATTGGTCACGCACCCGCTATTTCTTTATCAGACACAAGCAAAGGCGTTCATGAAACGGTATAAGTTTCTCGGGGACACGGCTTTGCTCGACGTGTTTAAAACAGAGCTCAAAAAGGTAAAAGTCAAACAGGATTGGATTGTCCCGATTCCGCTCAGTCCGGAACGTTTGCGCGAACGCCGATTCAATCAGGCGGAACTGATCGCCCGGATGATGCGGGGACGGGTCCGGCTTGTGCTCGAACGGGCGGATGGAGCCGCATTCAGCCATCAGACGAGGCACGAACGACTGGAACGGGACAATCCGTATCACGTCATTCAGCCGGTGACCGGAAAAACGATTTTGCTGGTCGATGATGTCTATACGACCGGAATCACCTTGCACCAAGCGGCTTCGCGGCTTTATGGAGCCGGCGCCAAAGAAATTTCTGCGGTAACTTTATTTCGAAGTGTTTAAAAAATCTTCATTTCTGCCGATACTCAATATGAGGTGAAGGAAATGGATGTATTAAACTGCAAAACTTGTGGGAAGTTATTTGTTCGTCAATCTTCTGATCTGTGTGTCGATTGTATCAGAAAAGATCATACTGATTTTGAGAAGGTGCGTGAGTTCCTGCGAGAACGGCGAAAAGTCCGAACCTCACCTAAGGATGTTGAGATGGTTATCGGAGTAAAGAGAGAAACGGTCTTCCGTTACATCAAAGAAGGGCGATTGTTGATCTCTGAGATTTCTCAGATGGACATCATGTGTGAGAGTTGCGGGAAGCCCTCCCGTGATGGCACGATTTGTGCCGGATGTCGTGAAAAACTGCGACGTGACCTCGCCCAAGCGATGCTAGATTCTTCTACCCCTTCGAAACCGCGAACGTATCGAACTTGAATTAAGAATCTTGTAGTCTAGAAAGCAGGTGTTCACATGCGAATTGATTCTACGAAATGGGTTAACATGCCTAAAACGTACGAAAGAAATCAAAAAGTAGAAGGAACAGAACCAACACGCACGAATCGGCCGGATGAAGTGACGATTTCAAGCGAAGCGCGTCTGCGTTTCAATGAAACGACGCCTTCACGGACCGAAAAAATCGAATCCCTTCGACAAGCCATTCAGGATGGAACCTACAAACCGGATGCGAAGAAAATCGCGGAACGTTTCTTGAACTTGTAAGAAGACTAACTTAGACAATAGAGGCGACTCGGGGCAAGGATGCGCGGGTCGCTTTTTATATGAACGAACATAGACGGAAGAGGAGGACATGACGGATGGAACTCATCGATCAGCTGACGGCGGAACATGCCGCACTACTTGAATTGGCAAAAGAAAAAAAGCAGGTCTTGATTCAAAATGATATGCAACGTCTTTCGCAACTCGTCAAGGAAGAGCCGATTCATTTAAAACGAATCGAACAGTTGGAACAACAACGCCTGACGCAGATGGGCACGATGACGATGACGGAGTGGCTTCAAGCCCACCCGGAGGATGTCAATTCCATGCGTCGGTTACTTCAAACGATTGGTCAGTTAAAAGTACTCAACGAATTAAATGCTGATTTACTGACCCAATCGTTACACTACTTAAACTGGCATCTGGAATTGTTGATACCAGAAGCAGATGATTTTACATATGGTCAGTCCGCGCTTGATCGCGCACATTTCAATCGAAATGCTTAAGGAGGCAAATACATGGGATCAACATTCATGGGGCTTGAAACCGGTCGTCGTGCACTGACGACGAATCAGTGGGCGCTCCAGTCGACCGGAAACAATATCGCAAATGCAGGAACGGCCGGCTTTTCGCGGCAACGTCTTGTCATGGCGACGACGGAACAACTGTCGATGGCAATCGGTACGGGTAAAATGGGACAAATCGGTACGGGTGTAAAAGGTGAACTCCTCGAACGTGTCCGCGATGTCATGCTCGATAAACAATATCGAGACGAGGCAACGAAGACATCTTACTATGGTACAAAAGAAGCAGCATTCGGTCGTATGGAAGATGTCATCAATGAACCATCCGATACCGGCTTGTCCAAAGCATTTGACGGGTTTTGGGAATCCCTTCAGACCTTATCAACGAATCCCCAGGATTCAGGTGCCCGGAGTGTCGTCCGTCAAAAAGCGGAGACATTGACACAAACGTTTAATTACATGGCGAAGGCACTTAATCAAGTACAAGGTGACCTGAAAAGTGAAATTGAGGTCTCGACTAAAAAAGTAAATGATCTGTTCAAAAAGATTCATAATATCAATGCTGAAATTCATACAGTCGAACCGCTTGGTGTGTTACCAAATGCACTTTATGATGAACGAGACCGTTATTTCGATGAACTCGCAGAGTACGTCGATTTTGAAAAAGTATCAGTCGACGGTGATGCGATTCAGCAAGGAACACTTGGGAATACGGTTAAAACGGCAGAAGGCCGGATTGATGTTCGAATCAAATTACCGAATGGTGACAAGTTGCTTGCAGTGGATTCAGATTTACCAAAAGCAGGAACGTTGACCTTTACAACAGATGACAATGGTCTCTATACAGGATTCAAAACAGATTCACAAACGATCTCATTTGACGCAGCCGGCGGTTTTTCATCAGGTCGATTAATTGGTCTGATTGAGATGTACGGACACGTTGAGGATGGTCAAGCAACGGGTGAGTATGTCAATATGCAGGGACACCTGGATGAGATGGCAGCAACGTTTGCGACAGCATTCAACGAAGCGCATGCGACGAATGTAAAAAAAGACAAAACAGCGGGTACAAGTGAATTTTTTGTTTCTTCCAACGGAGGAGTAATCACAGCGAAGTCGATCACGCTTGGAGCAGACATTAAAAAGAGCCTGGATAACATTGCTACCTCGACAGACGGAAACATCGGTGATAGTGCCGGTGCCTTGAAACTGGCCAACATGAAGACGGCAAGCATTCGTTTTGAACGATCCGATACGACGACGACAATCGGTTCGTTTTACCAAAATGTCATTGGAGACATGGCAGTCGCAACGGATCAGGTCGCTCGGCTCGGTCAGAGTTCTGCCGTTTTGATGGAAAGTGCGGAACAGCGCCGTATGTCGGTTTCGGCTGTTTCAATCGATGAAGAGATGACGATGATGATTCAGTACCAACATGCATACAACGCGGCAGCGCGTAATATTACTACGGTTGATGAGATGCTTGATAAAATCATCAATGGTATGGGAATCGTAGGACGGTGATGACTAAATGCGCGTAACACAAACGATGCTGACGAAAACAAATATCGGACATCTCTCCGCCAGTTATCAAAAACTGAGTGCGATGCAGGAACAATTGATCAGTGGAAAAAAGATTCAGCGACCATCTGAAGATCCGGTCGTCGCAATGCAAGGGATTCGTTACCGGACAGAAGTGCGTGAAGTCGAACAGTTCAAAAAAAATGTCAATGAAGCGACAGGTTGGATGGACTTGACGGACTCGGCACTCAACGAAGTGACATCCGCCATGAGTCGGGTCCGCGAATTGACGACACAAGCTGCGACGGATACGTATGATGCTACGCAACGGAAAGCAATTCAGAGCGAAGTGGGTCAGTTGATTGAACATATCGGGACACTGGCGAACACGAAATATAATGAAAAAGCCATTTTTAATGGAACAAAGACGGATCAACCCTTCATTTCGATGGAAGGTCTGAAAGAATATTTAACGACACCGGGTAAGTCGGTTAATACCGTATTTACAGACGGTGATCCAACTCTAAAAGAAGAAGAAGTCATCCGTTATGAAATCTCTTCCGGAATTGAAGTTCAAGTCAACGTTTCACCGACAAATGTATTTAGTCCGGAGACGTTCACGACGCTCAAAAAATTATACGATGCTCTTGGTGGGGTTTCAGACGCAGGTGCCGTCGATAGTTCAAATAATGGAGCCGAATTATCAGGGATGTTAAAAGATCTTGATAGTATGCTCAATCAGACGGTCGAAACGCGTGCTGACCTTGGGGCGCGGGTCAACCGACTTGAACTGAACGCATCTCGTCTGGAAGATCAAGAAATTATCGCAAAATCGGTCATGTCGGATAACGAAGACATCGAAGCCGAAAAAGTCATCATGGAACTGAAGTCGTATGAAACGTTACATCGTGCGGCACTCAGCGCGGGGGCGCGGATCATTCAGCCAACCTTGCTTGATTTCTTACGTTAAGAAGGAGATGACGGACGGTGAATCTGCCACATCTTGAGATGCGTCAAACGTCAGCGAAGATTGGAATCAACACCACCCGTGCGACACTTGAGCAACATCAGGCACCGGCGACATTATCGATTGAACAACCGAAAGGGAATCTGTCGATCGAAACCGTCGCAGCACGACTCGAAATTGATTCGACCCAAGCGATGATTGAAACGGGACGACTTCCAGCTTTTGAGTCAGTCCAGCGTTATGCGGAATATGGTCGTCAGATGGGGCAACAGGCAGTTGGCCGGGCAGCGTCTGAAGGCGATCAATTGATGCGAATCGAGCAAGGGGGAAATGCGGTATCCCGCGTCGCAAAATCGCGGGACACACCGCCTGCTGAAGTGACGACACTCGGCTTTTCGCCACGCAGTCTCGAACGCGTCAAAATCAATTATACACCGGTGGAAGTGCAACTCAATTACACAGCAGAACGACCGCGAATCGAGGTTCAGGTCAATCGACCGGAGTTGAATGTGACGGAAGGTACGGTCGAAATTTATCTGCGGGAACAAAATCAACTGGATATGTGGCCGGTCGGCGGCATGTTCGATGGGGAAGGATAATCATATGCAAATCATTACTGATTTTTTTGGTCCGGTTCAAGTGGACGAAAGTGAAATCATTACTTTCGCTTCGGAAGTACCGGGTTTTCCGGAAGCACGACGCTTTATCCTCTTACCGTTCGGCGAAGGGATTCCTTTTTGGTCATTCCAATCGATTGACCAGCCGGAGTGTGCGTTTGTCGTGACGAATCCATTTTGGATTGATCCGGATTACGTGTTTGAATTACCGGAATCGGCGAAGGAGCAACTTGGGATTCAGGAAACGGCACAAGTCGCCGTCTATACGACGGTCACGTTACGTGAACCGTTCCAGGAATCGACGACGAACTTACGGGCACCATTCGTCATGGAGACGAAACGCCGTCAAGCGAAACAAATCATTCTCGATGAAACGTACGCGAATCGTCGGATGATCGGCAGTTTGACCGAAGTAGGTGGCCGCTGATGCTCGTCTTAAAACGAAAAACGGGAGAAGCGATTCAAATCGGGGATGATATTGAGTTGACGATTCTCGCGATCGAAGGGGATCAAGTCAAACTCGGTATCAATGCGCCCCGGCAAATCGATATCCACCGCAAAGAAATCTATCTGGCGATTCAGGATGAAAATGCGGAAGCTTCGCAAAGTACCGGTCTGATGAGCCAATTATTAAAACAACGAACAGATACATGACCAGGACGGGACGGACTTCAATGTCGGTCCTGTTTTTTCGTTCAACAAAAAAATGCTCAATTCTTTTGAATCGTGTATAGTAATGTAGAGAAAAGAAACCTTTTTGACTAAAGAGGGAGTGTAATGGATGAATGAGACGAAGCAGCTGAAGAAAGATGCGAATCGTGTATTAAAAGCGACGAGCCGGACCTTTTATATACCGATCAGCCGTCTGTCACAGGAACTACAGGAAGCCGTCGGAGCGGCTTACTTATGTATGCGGGCCATCGATGAAATCGAAGACCACGAAGAATTGCCGACCGGGGTCAAGACGACATTATTGCGCGAAACGGCGTTAATGATGCGGGGAACATTCGACGAGCAGACATACCGGACGATGATTGCCCCTTACGCGAATCAATTGCCGGAAGTGACACTGCGCCTGTCAGAGTGGATTGCGTATTGTCCGGCGGGTATTCGAACGAAAGTCCTGGAATCGACAGCCGAGATGGCAGAAGGCATGGCCACTTGGGCAGAACGGGACTGGACGGTCAAAACGGCAGCAGATCTTGACGAGTACACGTATTACGTTGCGGGACTGGTCGGTGTCATGTTATCCGACATCTGGTACTGGAAAGCCGGTATCGTGACGGACAAGCAGCAGGCGATCGGATTCGGACGGGGACTGCAGGCCGTCAACATCCTGCGCAATCAACAGGAGGACGCCGAACGCGGTGTCGGCTATTTCCCACCGGGTTGGACGACGGAGACGATGTTCGAGTATGCCCGGGAGAATCTGGCGGAAGCCGATGCATATCTCGCCTCGATTCCAAGAGAGACGACGATCTATGAGTTCTGCAAGATTCCGCTTGCACTCGCCCACGGAACACTGGATGCGCTCGCGCGGGGAAAAGAAAAACTCAGCCGGCCGGAAGTCCTGAAGATTGTCGGGAGTGCCGTTCTAAAACGATAATGGATAGACGAAAGGAGACATTGTTCCTCGGAACAATGTCTCTTTTTTTAGCGGATATCTTCGAGATACGATAAAATTTTTTCTTCATAGGCTTGCCGGTCATGTTTGTACGACTGGACGTGCCCGCCGTTTTTCGTCACATACAATTCAGACCGTGGAGCCGCTTTTTGCAGCCGCATACTTTCCGTGACCGGAATCGCATCATCGTCCTTCCCGTGAATCATCAAAATCGGATAATCAATCCGGCGGATGGCTTCGAGCGGTTGGACGCGTTCCGGGTTCAGTCCCGTTAAAGGCGGTGTCACCTGGAGGATGACCGGCGTGAACGGGAAGTTCGGCAGACCGCTCCAGACCGGCAGATTCGTCGCAAGATAGTTCTTGAGATCACTGAACGGACTGTCCGCGATGACACCCGCGACTTCGGCTTTCGGTGCCGTGACGAGAGACGTTGCGGCGCCCATCGAGATTCCGTAGAGGACGACGGGTTCTGATGCCCGGGACTTCGCATAGCGGACGGCGGTCAATAAATCATCCTGTTCCTTCGCTCCGACCGTGACGCGTTTGCCTTCCGATTGACCGGAGCCGCGGAAATCAAACGTCAGGACGTTATAACCGGCTTGATGGAACTTTTTGAACAGCGGCAACACCGGGACATCGTTTTGTTCCCGGTTTTTTCCGTACCCGTGGGCAAAGACGATCGTCAACTTGGCGTCTTCACTCGGAATCCACCAGCCGGACAGACGGGTCCGGTCTTTGTAAGAGCGGAACGAGATATTTTCGTACGCCAGATCCTCCGCCTTTTTCGGATTAGTCGTCAACGGTTCCCGGGGCGGCTCCGTTAAGGAAGAACCGACATAAGCAGAAATGCCGACGATGGCAATCAACACTAAGACGATGAGGACAATCAGTCCGGCAATCAATTTCTTGCGATGTTTTTTCAAAAACGACACGGCGATTCTTCCTCTCTGCAGTAGGATACGTTAATGAATATCTTTTTTCTTGAAACGACCGCCATGGACATCATGGATGTTGCCGATCGCGATAAAGGCTTCTTCGTCAAAATCGCGGACGATTTCCTTCAGCTTTGTTTCCTCCAACCGACTGATAACACAAAAAATGATTTTTTTGTCGTCGCCGGAAAAAGCACCTTCCCCGTTCAGGTACGTCATCGTCCGACCAAGCCGGTCCATGATGGCAAGACCGATTTCTTCATGGTTTTCAGAAATAATCCAGACACTCTTCGACTGATCGAGCCCGTCGATGACGACATCAATCGTCTTGAAGGCGATGAAGTAAGTAATCAAGGAATACATGGCCCGGTCCCAACCGAAGACGAAACCGGCAGCGCCTAAAATAAAGACGTTGAAGAACATGACGATTTCACCGACGGAAAACGGTGTCGAGCGACTGAACGAGACCGCTAAAATTTCGGTCCCGTCGAGTGAACCACTCGCCCGGATGACAATCCCGACACCGATTCCGAGAATCAACCCACCGAAGACGGTTGCGAGGAGATCGACC
Organism: Exiguobacterium sp. GL_137; assembly: GCF_057834585.1. NCBI lineage: Bacteria > Bacillati > Bacillota > Bacilli > Caryophanales > Exiguobacterium > Exiguobacterium sp. GL_137. Next base: position 2,437,525 of record NZ_CM174406.1, on the reverse strand, counting down.
CGTGTCATCGGACCGATGTCTTCCAGTAACTTTGTCGCAATCGCCATGACGGAAATGGCGTAGAGCGTCGATAAGGCAAACGTCTTCCCGATTTGTTTATAACCGAAGAAGATGAACGGGATGTTGAGAAAGAATAACCACAACGCGAGTGTCGAATCGGTCAACTTCGATCCGATGATGGAAATGCCGACAATCCCACCATCGATGATACTGTTTGGGACAAGGAATCCTTTGAGTCCGATGGCGAAAATCACGGCACCGATCGTGAGCAACAACAAACGACGGACCAGTTGCCATTTCGTTGAACGGCGGTGTCGTTTGGCCTGTTCAGCAGCGGGCATCGAACCCCTCCTTTTGCATACACTTTTCATTACTATAACAAAAAAGCACTAAGGCACGCGAGAACGACCTTAGTGCTTATTTCACCCGTTGTAGCGTAATGTCTGGAAAAACCGTAAGACCAGTTCCGCTTCTTGCGTCGTCGTATAGCGTCCGACATATTGTCCGTCCTCAAAAGCAGTAACAGTCAGGGTGCAGGAGACCAGCTGAAGACCTTCCGACAACCGGACTTCAAACGTCGCGGTTTGCAGAGGTAAGGGAGTATCGGTCGTAAAGTAGAGATGACGTGTACTCGTCCGGTGGGCTTGAATCTCGGAAAAACTAAAGTCGAATGTCTGATTTTGATGTTGCAGCATCTTGATTTTGCCTTGGACCGTAAAGCTCGGTACGTTATCCGAGGCAAGCGAACAGGCTTCGATCGGATACAAGACTTCCCGGATCAGAAAACTTTCCATGACGGCCGCGGACACCGGTCGGCTGAATAAATACCCTTGGATGTTCGGACATTCAAGAGCCCGGAACGTCTCGAGCTGTTGAATCGTTTCAATGCCTTCCGCGATGACGGCAAGATTAAACTCCTTCGCCATGTAGAGAATACTTTTAACGATAGCTTGTGCTTTCTTATCCTCGGCGATATGTACCGCAAACTGGCGATCGATCTTGACGACATCAATCGGATAACGTTGCAGGTAGACCATTGATGAATATCCTTTTCCGAAATCATCGAGCGCAATCCGGACACCGAGCCGGCTGACATGTTCCAGCGTCCGGCTGATATTCGGATCATCCATGATCAATGCCGCTTCGGTGATTTCCAGTTCCAACAGCTCGGCCGGCAATTGATACGTAGCCAGTATCTGTTCAATCTGGTGTTCGAACCCGGGAATCAAAAACCGTTTCGGCGAGACGTTGACGGATACCGGGACAAGATCGGCACCGGCACTGGACCAGTCAAGCATCGCCTGGCACGCTGTCTCGACGACCCAGTCGCCGATTGCGATATGCAGGGCACTTTCCTCGGCGAGCGGGATGAAATCATTGGGCGGAATCCGTCCCCATTCCGGGTGTTGCCAGCGGATTAACGCTTCGAGACCGATGATTTTCCCCGTCCAGCTGTCGACTTTCGGTTGGTACTCAAGAAACAGTTGCTTCCGTTCAATCGCATAGTGTAAATCCTGTTCGAGCCGGTAACGGCGGTAATAATCGATATCGAGATTGGACGCATAATGATGGACGGTACTCTGATTTTCACGTCGTGACCGCCGGAGCGCCGTATACGAATGTTTCATCAATTCGACCGGATCGTTGCTGTCGTCCGGAAAACGGCTGATGCCGATCGAGACACGGGTGAACAAGGCATAAGGATCAATCAAAATCGGTTCGACGGATAAAGATAACAACGTTTCCGCATAGGACGTGATATCGTCCTTGAGGCTCGACGGAACGAGTATCGCATATTCGTCGCCTCCGAGGTGCCCGAAAAAGACGCCCTCCGGTTTTGAGGTGTTGAGGAGTGCACTTGTCGCCTGAATCCACTGGTCACCGGAAGCATGACCAAACGCATTGTTGATATCCGAAATCCGGTTAAACGAAATCGACAGAATCGAAAATGCCGTGTTCGCCTGCATCCAGTCACGGATCGTCTCCGTCAACGACAGGCGGTTCGGCAGACCGGTGACCGAGTCATACATCGCCAGCTGTTGCAAGCGTTCCTCGTACTCTTTTTGGAGTGTAATGTCGTGCATGATGCTGTTCGTATAGGCAATCGAACCGTCCAGCTGGAAGACCGGGATTTGTTGGTCTTCAATCCATTTCATACGCCCATCCGGGAACGACAGACGGTACTGGATCGAACTTGCTTTACCAGACTGCAACTGTAAGATGAAGCGTTTCATTGCCGGTACGTCACGCGGGTCAAGTCGCTCGAACAGCCAGTCCTGACTGAGGATCAAATCGTGCGGCAACTCTTCGAAAATCTGGAAAAACCCTTTGGAATGAAACAACAGGCGTCCGGTTGATAAATCGATTTGCGAGATGGCGGCTTCGAGTGCTTCATAGATTTCACGCGTCTGTTCCCGTTCGAGTGCCAGTTCACGGCGCGCTTCACTGACTTCTGACAAATCATAGAGAATCAGAGAAATCAATCCGGTCGGACCGTCGCGTCGTAATGCCTTCAGACGTAACAGTTGGTATTCGTAGTCAGCATTCAGGACGGACACTTCCTGTTCGAACGTATCGATTTCTCCATCAAGCAGGCGAATCATCTGAAAACGGAGCGGATCAAAATCACGCGGATGGATCCGTTGATGTAACTGTTCATTCGAAAAGGGATTCACCGGACTGGACTCGATTCCCAAATATTTGATCAAAGAGGGTGAATACTCAATCGTCCGGTTCACTGGATCGTAATGAAAGACGACCAGTTCCGGAATCTGTTCCGTCAGTTCCAGTTGCGACCGGATGTGGACGACATCATCCTCCAACTGTTTTTCGCGTGTGATGTCACGTGCGATCCCGTACACCCCGACGACATGCCCATCCTGTTCAATCGGCATATTCGTGATTTTGAGCGTCAGCCGGTGTTGATCGGCATGCAGACCTTGTGCCGTATAGTGGACCGTCTCACCGGCCAGGGCCCGCTCGAAAAATGCCGTGACGGACGCATGCTGTTCCGGTGGATTGAAGACGGCGAAATGATTATATAAAGTTTCCTTCGAATAACCGAGCATCCGTGGAAGCTGTTCGTTGAAATAGATGATTTCACCAAGATGATTAAAGAAAAAGACAGCATCTGTACTTTGCTGAAAAAAAGGTTCCACACGTTTTGGGCGTGACAGTTCTAACCCGCCAATCAGCAGAGGGGATGTAGATGAACGGCTCAGCCGTTGCATCGCGTCGAAAAAAGTCATAGACAAATCTCCTCACTCGAATTTTTTCTCTCACTCTTAGTATCGGAGTAAACGAAGATCAATTGCAATCAAAGTTCGAAGAATAGACTTTTTTTTCAAAAAAAGCGAATCATTTTTTGGAGAATGGGAGGAAGTGGAATGGAAAAGAAGAGGGTGGGATGGGAAGTCTGCTTTCTTTCGCTCGCTTTTCTCAGGTGGAACGGAAGCAGAGCTTCCTTTTCCCGTAGAAGTCGAGCTTCGAAAGCAGACGTACCCGAATCATTCAATCGGGCAAAAAAATATAAAAAATCATCAACGAAGGAAACGTACAAAAAGACAAAAAGACAAAAAGACAAAAAGACAAAAAGACAAAAAGACAAAAAGACAAAAAGACAAAAAGACAAAAAGACAAAAAGACAAAAAGACAAAAAGACAAAAAGACAAAAAGACAAAAAGACAAAAAGACAAAAAGACAAACCCCGCCGATGCCTGTTGAATGGCACATGCTGGAGTTTGTCCGTGCTTTACATATTAGATGGCAAGATCAACAGAAGTCTCGCTGGCGTTTGGATCAGCCTGATCCGGACGGTCGGCATCGTTCATGCCGTGATGGCGTCCCGGTCCATGTCCGCGTGGTCCCTGCTGTAAGTCGTCATAGCTTGAGACTTCATCGGCCCGTTCCTGCATCCGTTCCTTGATCGCCGTCGCTTGTTTTTTCGTGATGGCACCGCTTTTGACTTTCGCATCGATTGCTTTCGTTTGTTCGGCAAGGACAGCCTTCTCAAAAGCAGCGAAGGAGATGTTGTTCGCTTCCGCAAATTCCGGTAACGGTTGGTTCGCTGCCTTGAACTTCGTCGCATCGAGATTCAGCCGTTTCAAGATAGCGGACGTTGTATCACCGAAGACGTCATGACCGGGTCCACCGTGTTCGCCTGGTCCATGTTGACCGCGGTCCGGTAAGTCATCGTAACTGTTGGCATCCGAGAACTCTTCTGTCAGGCGGGCTTTGATCTCGGTCGCCTGTTTTTTCGTCATCTTCCCGTCTTTGACGAATTGATCGAGCTGTGTCGTCTGCGCTGCAAGCAATGCTTTTTTGTAATCCGCGAACTTGATTGACTGGGCTTTCGCATAAGCAGCGAGCGATTGGTTGGCTGCATCGAATTTATCTTGGCTCAGACCGAGTGCCTTCAAGACGTCGGCAATCAACGATTCGTTGAAGAAGCCGCCTTTGTCACCGCGATGTCCTTTTGGCATCTGTTCTTTTAAATCGGCATAACTCGAAACCCCGCTGAAGCGTTCCGTGTGGTGTTTTAACATATCCGCTGCCTGCGACTTCGTTAAGTCACCTGATTTGACGAGTGAAGCGAGCTGTTCTTTTGCGGCGGCGAGTTCCGCCTTTTTATAGTCACTGAACGAAATTCCTTTTTGTTTGGCCAGATCTGCGATCGATAAACCTTTTTCACGGGCCGCATCGACCTGCTTTTCCGTCAGATTCAATTTTTTGAGCAGTAATGTAAAATCGAGTCGTTTCATCCCTTCGAAATGCGGACGTTCTGATTTCGTTTCTGTTGAGCTGTCGTCATTGGTTGCAGCATAAGCAGAAGCTCCTCCTACTGTTAAGGCGCTGATTGTCAGTGCGGTGATCCATTGTTTTTTGAATTGCATGGGTGATCACTCCTTTCACCCTTTATGTTAGCGGGACACGCCTGCGAAGTTGTGAGGAAGTTGCAAGGAAATCGCAAAGAAACGTCAACCGTTCAAAAAAGACGGTACACTACAAGTGGAGGGATGAAGATGAACATTTTAGTGATAGAAGATGAACTGAAGCTGGCACAGGTGACGGAACGTTTTTTGCGTCATCACGGCTATACGGTCACGCTCGCGGCGTCGCTTGCGGAGGCTAAAACAAAACTTGCGAGTACGTCGTTTGACGCTGCCCTCGTTGATGTCCGCCTGCCGGACGGGGACGGCTGGTCGCTTGTCCCGGGCATCAAAGCGACGGTTCCGGCTCCGGTCGTCTTCATGCTGACGTCACGCGGGGAAGCGGACGATCGGGTGTTCGGACTGGAACTGGGAGCAGATGACTATCTCGTCAAACCGGTTGTCTTCAAGGAATTGATCATCCGGCTCGAGCGGGCGTTGAAGCACCGGTTGCCGGTCGGTCGGCAGTTAGGTGACGTGACGATTGATGAGAAGGCGCGCCGTGTCCAAAGTGGAACGGACACCGTCAGTCTCACGAAAATGGAATTCGAACTGTTGGTCTATTTCTTTGAGCACATGGGTGAAGCACTGACGCGCGATCAAATTCTCGATGAAGTCTGGGGCTATACGTTCGGAGGCGATACGCGGACGGTCGATACACATGTCAAACAGTTGCGGGATAAGATGCCGACGATTAAACAGCAGTTGAAGACGGTCCACCGGGTCGGCTACCGGTTGGAGGCAATCGAATGAGTAAGTTGATGCGAAAGTTTTTGCTGGCGGTCATTGCGCCGTTATTGATTATGGGCGTACTCAGTTTCAGTCTGACGGCGTTCCTCGTCAACCGGTTTGCGGAAGATGAACGTTACAGTCAGTTGATGCGGGAAGCAAATATCATCGAGGAAGCACTGGCAGAAAATCGTCCGGTACCGCGTGAAATTCAAGGGTTTATCACCCGTGACGAAGTGACGGAACGAATCGGAGGACGGGGACGGCAAGTCGTCGAACTGCCGATTCTTGACGATCTCAAACAAAAAGACATTATCGAAGTCCAGGGGAACCGGCTGTTGACGTATCAGTTGATGAGCGGCGATACCGTCATCACGACAATCCGCGAAGCACCGCTCGCAAGCAGTGCCCTCGACGGCGTCTATCTGGCGATCGGTGTGGCGTTACTGGCCGCCTTACTGCTCGCAACCGGACTGGCCTATTATATGGGACGGCAATTCATCCGACCGATCATGGAACTGCGGACCGTTGCGAAACAGATTGGCGACGGACGAAAAGACGTCCTGTTACCGGACCGACCGAATGATGAAGTCGGTGATCTGATTCACGCCGTCGATGAGATGCAGGAACAACTGATCCAGAAAGAAGCGTTGCAAAAATCGTTTATTGCCGGAATCACCCACGATTTGCGGACACCACTCGCCATCATCCGCAACGAGACGGAAGCTCTGGCGGCCGGAGTGATTCCAGTCGACGAACTGCCGGACGTCACAACCAGTATCATCGAAGAAACGGATCGGCTCGGGCTGTTGATTGATGAGACGCTGGTCTATTCGAAACTGGCCGGCGGGATGATGCCGCTTGACCGGACGGAGGTGGCAGTGAATCAATTAGTCGAAGAAACAGCGGAACGGTTACGGTCGACGTTCAAAAAAGACGGTCTTCGTTTGACGGTCGAGACAGAACCGGTCCTGCTTTCGCTTGATCGGCGGATGTTCGAACGGGTTCTCGTCAATTTTCTGATGAACGCCCACGTCGCTGCCCCGAGCGGAAGTGAAGTGTTCGTCCGGCTGACAGCAACCGAATTGACGGTGGAGGACGCCGGAAGCGGTGTCGCAGAACGCGACCGTTCGACAATTTGGGATTTGTATGTCAAACAGACCGGCGGCTCCGGGCATGGTCTCGGTCTTGCGATCAGCCGGTTGATTCTCGACAGCCACGGGCTGAAGTACGGTGTCCGGGACAGCATACTTGGCGGTGCCTGCTTTTATATCCGGTTCAAATAAGCAAAAGAAAAAAAGGTCCCGTCATTCACCTGAGTGAAGAGCGGGACCTGTTGGTTATTCAGAATCGTTGGCTTGAACGAGACTCGGTTTGACGAGCGTATAGAACTCATCGCTCATCCCGACACGGCTGCCCATCTGACAAGCGAGTTCGAGTGTCTCCTGATAGAATTTCGCCACCAAACTATGATTTTTGATGTGCATATCCTTCATCGCTTTTTCAACGCCGAGGACGACTTTTGCGATTTGATCATCGGCATCATTGCGAACTGGGACAACGTTTTCCGGAAGATCGACTTCCTTGTCGTGTCCGTTAAAGCGGAACGACGCCCCGAAACCAAGATGCTCGAGGAAGAAGTGCGGTAACAATTTACCGGCGAAGAACTGGTGCCACTCTGATTCTTTCATCGTATCCATGTCGCGTTTGAACGATGTCGTTGCAAGTGCATAGCGGTCATGTGTATCTTTCATGAACTTCTCGAGGATTGGTACCTGCATCGCAAACGAATTTTTCAGCAGATTATCGAGCTGTTCTTGCGTTAATAGTTCTTGTTCAGCCATCAGTTTAACCCCATTTCGTTTCGTTAGTTCTATCGTAAGAAATTTAGACAATTCCGTCAAATCTTTTTCAAGAATAGAGTTTACCTATTTCACAAAAGGGAATTCCTTTACTATCGAAGAGTTAAGGGGGAGTTAGCATGAAACGAGTAGCAATGACAGGGGTATTAATCGGAGCATGTCTAATTCCGGTGACAGCTTTCGGCGCAAGTAATGTGACGTACAAAACAGGTACGATTCAAAACAAGGACTTCGGCTATTCCGTCAAGGCGACGACAGCCTTGCAGACAGCGATCAAGCAGGATAAGATCGATGTCGTCAAAAACAAAACCGTCAAGACGAAATACGGTATCGTGACACGTAGCGGGACGTTTTCGCTCTACTATAAAGTAAAGGGAAAAGATCAAATGCTCGTCAACTTGAACTTTGAACCGAAAAAATTAACGAAAAAACAATTTGAGAAACAAGTCGGGTTCGGAACCTATCTCGGCACAAAAGGCAATAAAACATACTATTATGTGCAACCGACGGAAGCCGTCAAAGGCGCAGCCGGGAAACAAAAGATTGCCGACCTGATCACACACGATGTGCCGGCGATGATGAAGACATTCAAATTAAAATGAGGAAACTGCAAGGAGCACCAGCTTTTGCTAGTGCTTCTTTTGATGGTCCGATATAGTAAAGGTTGAGGTGAAGTGAAATGGAATGGACAGTAACAGAAGTTAAACAAACAACAGAAGTCTTACAACTTGAGAAATGTGTCAACGATCACGACGGCATTGAATTGAAAGTCGCCGCAGATTGGGTCGGACAAAATGATTTCGCGATTTATGACGATACGAAATTAATCGGTTATCTGCAAGCGTTCGCTTACTTACCGACAGAGTGGGAAATCAATGTCTTCGTCGATCCGGATTACCGGAAACAGGGTGTCTTCACGCAACTCGTCGAAGCGGCGAAAGAGGCGGCCCGTCCGCAAGGGGTCGAAGCGTTTACGTTCGTCATTGATGATGAAAGTAAATCGGGCCAGGCCGTCCTTGGTCAGCTCGGTGCCGGGTACCGGATGACGGAATACAACATGGTCCTGAAAAAAGCGCAATTGTTCCTAAAAGCGGACCCGGATTTTGAACTGCGGGAAGCGACAGCGGACGATCGTCCGTTCATCGTCGAGACACTTGGTTCGTCATTCGGCAATACAGCGGATGAAGCGGAATCCATCTATCAAGCAATTGAGTCGGATGATCGTGTCACCTATATCGGTGTCGCAAACGGCAAACCGGTTGGTGTCATTCGGGCTTACTTAGCATCTGAGACGCAAGCGAGCATTCATGCGTTTGCCGTCCGTCCGGAAGCACAGGGAAACGGATACGGCAAGAAGATGCTGAAGCTGATGGTCCAGGCGATGTTCCGCACCGGTCGGACGCAGCTTGAACTGGATGTCGAGACGGATAACGCGCGGGCGCTTGATCTCTATAAAGAGGCCGGTTTTGTTGTCGGACGCGGCTATCAGTTCCACGTACTTGGCTTATAATAGATTTAGAAGAAAGTCCACGCGAGTGGGCTTTTTTTGTTGGATAGACCACAGGTCTTGAAATAGAAAAAATGTTTCCGTTTGTCCGTTGGCGCGCTTTCCTCGGGCGGAACGCAAGCCGCGATCGTCCTCTTCGGACGACCGGGTCTTGCCTGTTCCTGACGGAAGGGACAAGCCCTTCCTTTTCCCGTAGGAGTCGCGCCCGGACGACGGAAACTTTTTTGTTAGGAAACTTGTGACAAATGGCGAAGTAAACAACAGGGAAAAACAAGTTCATATTCTAAAAGAAATCTGAAACCTTCTCGCGATTTTGTCGTATACTACACATATGGAAAAAAAGAGGAGGCGACGTTATGGAATGTCGTAAAGATTCATTACGGACGTTGAAGTGGGTATCAGGTGGTTTAGAGGCAATGCTCGGGATACCGGTGCTTGGTGGATTATTTATTGTCTTTGGAACAGGTTACAATGCGCTTTGGGTCATGTTAGCGTTCCATATCGTGGTCGTCGTCTTGACGGCACGTGCCGGTCGGGTGTCAAAAGGGAATATCGTCGGGATCGTCGCATCGACAATCGGATTCATTCCTGTTGTCGGGATGCTGTTGCACATGGCGGCAGCAATTACGATTTTACTGGATGCGGCATTCGGGAATCGGGTTATCACGCGGACACATGTTGAACGCGTCGAACCGATCCGTCCCCGTCCGGTCCGGAAAGAACAGGAACGCAAAGAGGACCATCCGTTCTAAGCTTTTTTCGTTGACAGTTGAAAACAAGCCGTGTAAAGTAAACAACAAGTTAAGCCATATCAAACAAATCAACGACGCGGAGTAAGTACCGTCAACACTGCCGACAAAGCGAGTCAGGAAAGGTGAGAGCCTGACGCGGTAAGCTGATCAGGGAATGGACCGCTGAGAGCCTGTTGAACGATTCAGTAGACAGGACGGTTGCCCCCGTTACCGGGCTAGCTGGTTGTTGGACCAGCGACAAGAGGAGATTTTTAATCTCAACTAGAGGTGGCACCGCGCGGATACAGGCGTCCTCTATGCATCAGCTTTTGCTGTGGCATAGAGGGCGTCTTTTTTGTTTACGTCAAGGAACGCCGAATCATCCAACGCACATTATCTTTAGGAGGAATTATTTATGAAAAAGACATTGATCGCGGCGGCAAGTACGGCGTTCCTGCTCGCAGGATGCTCCACAACGGATACAGAACAAGCAGCACCAAATAAGAATGACAAGAAAGTCCTGCACACGATGGAAAGTTATGACCTCCTGTCGGTCGACCCGGCAGACGCCATCACGTCAAATATCTTTAACCAAATCTACGAAGGATTGTACCGGTTTGATGCAAACAATGAACTGGTCCCGGCAGCAGCGAAGTCGCACAGCGTGTCGGAAGATGGAAAAGTCTATACGTTTAAGTTGGACAAAAACGCTAAATGGTCTGACGGCAAACCGGTCACAGCGGAAAACTTCCGTTATGCCTACGAGCGCGTCATCGAAACGAATTCACCGTTCGCGTACCTGCTTGAGCCGGTTAAAGAAACAAAGGTCATCGACGATCAGACGTTACAGATTGAACTGAAACGACCGACACCATACTTCCTCAGCATGACGACATTTGGTACGTATATGCCGGTCCGGGAAGACATCGTCAAAGCACAAGGTGAAAAGTTTGGAACGGATCCAAAAACAAACGTCTACAACGGACCGTTCACATTCAAGAAATATCAGGCCGAGCAAGGCTATACGCTCGCAAAAAACGCAGACTACGCGGACCGCAAAAACGTCAAGATTGACGAAGTGGATGTCAAAATCATCAAGGATCCGATGCTTGCGATCAATCTGTTTGAAACAGGAGAACTCGATGTTGCACCGTTGAATTCGGAAAACGTCGTCACGTACAAAAACAAAAAAGAGTACAACACGTTCAGCGATTCGCGGATGTTCTTCATCCGGATGAATCAAAAAACAGAAGCTCTTAAAGATCAGAAGACACGTCAGGCGATTGATGCCGCCTACGATAAAAAAGCACTGACAGAAACGTTACTCGGAAACGGCTCACTGCCGGCCGATTACATCGTCCCGCAGGAACTCGATCCAAAATACGACAAGACCCGTCAAATTGAATCATCGTTTGACGCAGCACAAGCGAAACAAGTACTCGCGGATCAAAACCTCGAGTTGACGATGATCATTGAAGACGACGATGTCTCAAAGAAAATCGGCGAATACATCCAAGGTTCACTGAAACAACAAAATGTCGATGTTAAGCTGTTGTCACTGCCGAAAAAAGAACGGTTGGCGCGTGAAGGACGAGGGGATTATGACTTGTCACTCGCAAGCTGGGCTCCGGATTATCAAGATGCGACAACATACTTGAACCTCTTCATGACAGGAAATCCGTTCAACATGATGGACTACTCGAACAAACAGTATGACAAACTCCTGAAACAGGCGGAAAACGAACTAGATCAGGACAAACGTTTGGAACTCTTAAGCGAATCCGAAACGATGTTACTCGACGATCAAGCGATTTCACCGGTCTACCAACGGAAAAATGCTTTCCTTCAAAACGCGGAAGTGAAAAACCTGGCCCGTCACAATGTCGGAACAGATATTTCCTATAAATACGTTGAGATTGACCGCAAATAAAGTAACACCAACAGATATCCAGTCAACTTCCTTCTTCTATAGAAGGTATTGACTGGATGTTTTTTTGTTATGTCTATTATCGATGTGACGAAAGTATGAAGGTGTGAACTGCAAAATCAGGTCAATTCACTTAAAGCGTTCTCAGAACCTGCCGATAAGTAGGGTGATGAGATTTGAAACAGGAAAGGGAGTTTCGAAGATGAGTAGATTACGCAAAAATTTAAAGATGCGGTTGTTTGTCTGGGTCTTGGCGATTTCAGTCATTACCGGTGGGATTTCAGCACAGTTGACGTTGTTCTTAAACCGAGGACTTGATGTCGCGGACGGACCGTCGATTTGGTTAGGTGCCGGGATTGGCTTAGTTTTATCCATCATTGGTTCAGCATTGATCCAATTGATTCTCCGTCAACCAATCAAAGCGATTGAAAAGGCGACGGAAACAGCGCGGGAAGTCGCAAACGGTAATTTCAACGTCGATTTCGAAGAAGCAAAACGCGGCGACGAAGTTGATCAGTTGATGCATGAACTCGAAGTCATGGTCTTACATATCCGCAAACAAGCGACACAGATGGGCAATTCAAGTGATAAATTGACGGCGTCAGCGCAGGAAATCGCGGCTGCTGTCCAAGAAGGTAATGCATCAGGCGAAAGCATCCGCTCGGCGATGGCAGAGCTCTCAACGAAGATGAATGAAAACGTCGATCAAGCTTATCTGTCGATGGATGCGCTCGGCGCCGTCAAACGGACGATGGACGAAGTCGCCAAAGAAATGAACGAAGCATTGAAATCAGCAACGGTCATGCAGACGGAAGCGGAGAACGGGAAGACGCTGGCGACAGATTCGGTCGAAGCGATGCATATGATTTCAAGTAAGATGGAACAATCAGCGACATTGAACAGTCGACTGACCGGTATGACAGGTGAAATTTCGCGGATTACCGATGTCATCAGTGACATCTCGGCCCAAACGAACTTACTCAGTCTGAATGCCTCGATTGAAGCGGCTCGTGCCGGTGATGCTGGACGTGGATTTGCTGTCGTCGCAGCGGAAGTTAAAAAACTCGCCGAACAGACCGCAACGTCGGCAAAAGAAATCACGGATTTAATTTCCGGTGTTAAACGTCTTGTTAACGATACAGCTAATGCGATGACGGACGTCCAAAAAGAAGTTGCAACTGGTGTCGGACTCGTCGAACAAGCCGGTTCGTCGTTTGAAGAGATCCATCAGTCGACAGAAAGTGTTTATTCACGTGTCCAGTCGGTTGATCAACTTGTCATTAAGTCAGACAAGGAAATCGATCAGGTTGGTTTAACGACGGCGAATATCCTCGCGATGGTCGAAGAAGCATCGAAACATGCGGAACAGGTCTTGCAGGCGTCAAGCCATCAAGCAGCTTCACTTGGTGAGGTCAACGGCGCGATGGAAGAGTTGGTTGCAGTCGCAGAACAACTACAGGAAGAGACAGGCGCGACGCGTCTGTAAATCAGAAATCGTAGACGGAAGTAGCGTCTGCGATTTTTGTTTAAATTTTTTTATTTTTTTTGAGAGAAACTGTTAAACATTTCGGTACGGCGACGATATATAGAGTGGAAGCAGTCATCGACTACAACCACCGCGCTACTCTTGGGCCGGCCAGGGGGCGCATCTCGGAGAAGAAGGATCTTCAAAGAGACAAAAAAATTATTCCTATGGAGGGAAACTTACAATGATTATCAATCACAACATTACAGCACTTAACACACACAACAAACTTTCGAGCGCAACTGCAGCTCAAGGGAAATCAATGGAGAAACTGGCTTCAGGTCTTCGCATTAACAAAGCGGGCGACGATGCAGCTGGTCTTGCAATCTCTGAAAAAATGCGTGGACAAGTTCGCGGACTTGATCAAGCGTCACGTAACTCGCAAGACGGTATTTCATTGATTCAAACAGCTGAAGGCGCATTAAACGAAACACATGATATCTTACAACGTATGCGCGAGCTTGGTAACCAAGCTGCCAATGATACAAATACATCTTCTGACCGTGGGGAAATTCAGAAAGAAATCAACTCTTTAACTTCTGAAATCAACCGTATCGGAAACACAACTGAGTTCAACACACAAAAACTTCTTGATGGTGGAAAAAATGGTGCTGGAAGCGCGGCAGTTACTGCTGTAGCTGGTAAGTTTACTGTTGGTGTTACAGATACAGTTACTGCTGGTGTTACAGTTGATGGTACTAATTTCACAGGTGCAGACGTTGATGCAGTTGTAACTGCAATGACAGCTGACGCAGCATTCACTGCTAAATACACAGCAGCAAACGTTGGTGGGAAAGTTGAACTTACACAAGCTACTGGAGCTGAGTCTGCAACAAACCCTACTGTTGCTGGTGGAACGATGGCTATCGATAACGCCGGAGTTGCAGCTAAGGCAGAAGTAATTGCAGATTCTTCAAAAAGCTTGAAATTCCAAATCGGTGCTAACGAAAATCAAAGCCTTACTCTTGATATCGCTGATATGCGTGCGTCTGCTCTTGGAATCACAACTTCAGGAACAAGCGACAAATTAGCAGTTACTGATGGAACAAACAACACCACTACTGAGCAAGCATTAGATGTCTCAACACACGCTAACGCTGCAAGTGCAGTTACAAAAATTCAATCAGCAATCGATACAGTTTCTGCTGAACGTTCAAAACTCGGTGCGAATCAAAACCGTCTTGAGCACACAATCAACAACCTCAAAACTTCTTCTGAAAACCTAACAGCAGCTGAATCGCGTGTACGTGATGTCGACATGGCAAAAGAAATGATGAACCAAACTAAGAGTTCAATTCTTGCACAAGCAGCACAAGCTATGCTTGCACAAGCGAACCAACAGCCACAAGGTGTTCTTCAATTACTTCGTTAATCATATTTTTTACTTAAAGGTCATGGACTTGTTCCATGGCCTTTTTCTATTGAATTTTAAAAACAGGTATTACAAGTTACTCGAATATGCCGATATACTACATAGAGAACAAAAAGGAGTGTTTGTCCATGAATTCCATCAATACGGAAATCCGGCTTCACCTGCCTGAAAATGTCTTGCCTTACGAAGCGACACGAAATATCTTTGTCGAAGCGAATCAAGAGGATTTGGCAAAGGATGGCATCGTCATTTTACCAACGCCGCAACATATTACGAAGCTTGAAACCGCTATCGAAAAGGCAAACGTTCAGCTCGAATCGCAACGCACTGGTTTAAAGTTTGTTAAGCATGAGAAATTGAATGAGTTTTATATTCAAGTTGTCGATACAAATAATAATGTCGTTCAAGAAATTCCAAGCAAAAAGGAACTCGATTTTTTTGCAGCTTTCATGGAATTTAATCAACTGATCGATAAACGAATTTAAGGGAAAGGACTGGTTGGATGGCAGGAATACGTCTTAGTGGTCTCGCAAGTGGAATTGATACAGAAACGATGATTAAACAATTGATGCAGGCAGAACGTGCACCTGTTGACCGTTTGTCACAAAAGAAACAAACGTTGACATGGCAACGGGATGCTTACCGCGAAATGAACCGCGGTTTACTCGATTTACGAACGGCAGCAAGTGATATGTTGCTATCCAAAAACTATACTGCGAAGACTGCCACTAGTTCGGATACATCGAAAGTCGTCGTTACAGCAAGTACAGTGGCAACAGCAGGGAGTGTAACGATTGATAAGATTGGTCAATTGGCGTCAGCTGCCTCTGTAACAATGACGACAACAGCAGGGAAGTTATCCAATACAACGCTTGCTGACAGTGGTATGTTTACAGTGACGGATGGAAAAATAAACATTCAAATCAACAGCTTTTCTGCTGATGGAACAGCAGTCAGTGAAACCATTTCGCTAGATGCAACACAAAAAATATCGGATTTAACATCAGCCATCAATGCTAAATCAAGCCTCGGAATGAGCACAGTCTATAACGACATTACAGGTAAGCTGGTTTTCACGAAAACAATTACTGGAAAACTGAATTCAAGTGGGGCAGATATAACGATTCGTGATGCGAATGCTAATGTTGATATTGTAAATTCACAGTCATCGGCGATGGGGCAAGACGGTAAAAATGCCAAGTACACGATCGGTGGACAAGAGCTTGAACAACGGACCAATACGTTCACCCAAAATGGTCTGACGATTACGTTGAATGGAACGTCTACAACTGCCACAACAATCAATACAAAACTCGATACGCAAGCAAATTTTGATTCGATTAAGAAGTTTGTTGATAAATATAATGATTTAATCGACAAGATGAATAAGAAAGTACGTGAAGAAAAATATCGTGATTTTCAACCATTGACGGATGCGCAACGTAAAGATTTAAGTGAAGACGAAGTCAAGAAGTGGGAAGAAAAAGCGATGAGTGGTGTACTCAAAAATGACAATTTCCTTCGTGACGGGATGAACGCGTTCCGAAGTGCGATTTCTGCGAAGATTGATACAGGCTATTCGTATACATCAGGTGCGGATACGATTCAATTGCAGTATATGTCACAAATCGGCATCACTTCAACAAGTGACTTCCGGGATGGTGGAAAGCTGAAAATTGACGAAACGAAACTCAAAAAGATGCTTGAGGAACAGCCGGAAGGCGTCTATAAACTGTTTACGGCAGATGCACCGGAACCGGTAAAAGATGCTCAAGGAAGTCCAATCCCAAGTACAGCTGGACTGGACGGATTTGTTCGTCAAATCCAAGGTTTCGCGACGACGATGCGCGACAAAATTTCGAAGGTCGCAGGACTTGATGGGGCCGTAGCGACGACGTACCGTCTCGGAAAATCATTAGCCGATCTGGATAAAAGTATGCTGACGTGGGAAGATAAGTTAACGAAAAAAGAAAATGCTTATTACCGTCGTTTTGCAGCGATGGAACAGGCAATGAACCAGGCGAACAGCCAATCGGCGACACTCGCTTCATACTTAGGACAATAAGGAGGACTTCAGATGGCGAACCCCTACGCAACGTACCAAACGAACTCTGTTACAACAGCACTACCACAAGACTTGACATTGATGCTGTATGAAGGACTGATCAAGTTTGCGATGCTTTCGAAACGGTCGATTGAACAGGGTCTGATTGAACAAAAAAACACGAACATTCAAAAAGCGCAGGCAATTATCCTCGAACTTCAGCTGACACTCAACCAGTCAATTGCCTTATCAAAAGATTTAAATAATTTATACGACTACATGCAGGGGCGTCTGATTGACGCCAATGTCAAAAATGATGTTGTGGCAATCGACGAAGTGATTGGTTTTGCGGAAGAGTTCCGCGAGACATGGAAAGAAGCGATGAAGCTCGCGCGTCAACGATGAGTCCGCTCGATCCGCTCCGTCTGAAGACAAAACATCTGATGGAACTGCTGGAGCAGACGCCGGACGAAGACGTTTATGACGAATGGTTACTGAAAATCCAGAACTTGTTGAACGAACGGGAAGCGTTCATCGCCGCTCATTCGAACTTACTAGCCGGCGCCAATCAAGCCGTCATTCAAGAGCTGGTTGCAGAAAGTCAAAAAATCGACTTGAAATTATCGTCAGAAACCGCTAAATTAGGGGTACAAATCAATCAATTGCGTCAGACGAAAACAAGTCGGAAATCGTATATCGATCCGTACGAAGAAGTCGAAGGTAGTTTTTCACCGTATTTTGATTCTCGTCAGTAACTTTCTAGACGTAGGGAGGGATCTCGCGTGCCAAAACGTGAAGACAAGAAACGAAAGGTCGTCAAACCATTTTACCGTTCCGATGGATCGTACGATCAGTTCATCGAACCGGATGTCGAGTCGGAATCCTGGGAAGAAGCCGAACGTCCGATTTCCGATTTACCGGATGCGTATGAAGAAGAAAAATATCGACGCGAGTCGTTGTAACGAAAGAGGACCTTCCACCGTGGGAGGTCCTCTTTCATGTAAAACGGTATGCATTTTTTTCATGTTGTTTGACGCTGTACATCGCTTCGTCCGCTTGAATCAGTAACAAAATTGTCGTTACGCCGTCTTCCGGGTAACGGGCAATCCCGATCGACGGCGTGACCGATATTGCTGTCCCGTGGAACAAAAACGGCTGATTGAGCTGATTGATCAAGTCTTCAGTATAGTGAACTGTCTCAGATTTCGAACGGGGTAAGAAAACGATGAACTCGTCTCCGCCGAGCCGGGCAGCAACTTCATCTTCCCTGAGATGAAGCCTGAGCCGGTTCGCCGTCTCCTGCAGGACATAATCGCCGGCGTCATGTCCGTACCTGTCGTTGACTTGTTTGAACCCGTCGAGGTCAATGAACAGCAACGAACCGGATTCAATCTGCACCAATCGGTCCTGCAGAAAGTTTTCAAAATACCGACGGTTCGGTAACCGGGTTAAGGCGTCGTGATAGCCAAGTTCTTCGAGCCACTGTTGCTGTTCGAGCGTTTCAGTAATATCCGACAGCAGGACGTAGACATATTCGTGATCCGGAACGGGAATCAGCGTCGTATCGTATGTTCTGGTTCCTTCATGCAACAACAGCTTCCTGCTTGTCTCCAGGCGCACGACTTCTCGACGGAGTTGTGACGACAGGTATTCCGGGAGTTGCTGACCGAAATGCTGCAAGGCCGGCGGATTCATCGTTTGGAGGGTCCCCATCCGGTTGACTTGAAGAATCGGTTCCGGATGATCGAGAAACAATCGCCGGTACTCTTCTTTCCGCAGTTCGAGGAGGGATGTCTGTTCCTTGACCTGTTGCGCGAGATCAAGCTGGATGACTTCGTATTCTTCTAATAAACGCCGGTTTAGCCGTTCTGAAAAGTACTGACGAATTAAAAACAACGAAAACAATAAGGCGATTGACAAGACGTAAACGAGAAGCGGAACTTGGAAAAAGGAAATCCAGACGAGCAACAGCACCAGGCTAATGTACGGTAAATACGGACGCGACAACGTATATTTTCGTGTCGTCGATGCCGGGACGCGGCGGAAGTAACGGATGAGTTCAAACAAGCTGAGTGGATAAAGCGGTAAGAAAAAAACGGCAAGATCAAACTGGCCACGAATCAAAAACGTGTAGTAACCGAAGTTCGCTACACAAAACAGGGCAATGGCCTGGATGAGCGTCCGGTGACGTACTGTATCGCTTAGCCCCGTCGTGTAGAGGATCAGAGAAAACAAAATCAGTGCCATGAAACAGAGCGAATAGATGGTCATCGCAATCAGTTCGACGGTATTTCGGGAAAAATCAGGCACATTCTGTAAAATCATCACGTAACCGAAGACGAACGACATGCCGAATAAAATAAAGCCATCAAGATAAAGCAACCGATTTTGACGGAACGAGGACCAATCGATTAGTTGGGCCAAGGTCATCGCGGTCAAGAATAAGAAAAGTGTCAGTGTCACATTTGCCAAGGCGTCAGACCAAACAGGGTGGAACCGGTCGGGTAACGATGCTAAAACAGAGTTGATGACAATTCCGAGCCAAAATAACACAATCGCCTGACCGATTCTACGGTACGGATGATTCGGCCGTCTTAAAAAATGAACAAACGCTGACCAGGAACAGAAACTTAAGCCGATTAAGGTAATGCTGCCGGCGATGGCAGGGGTCCACGTCTGGTCAAACGTCAATGCTAGAATCAGATAGGTCACAAGTAAATAAAGACTGGTTGCGTAAGGTCTCGTCATGTGTTCGCCTCCTTCCTCGATGTCTTATATGTATGGATTTCGTCAACCAAAAAGAAAACCCCTGTTTCGTCCAACACATCGCAGACAAACAGGGGAGAAAATTAAATGGGATGTTGTTCGCGGTACAGTTCCCAGTGCTCGCGGGCTTCTTTTTTAATTCGATCGGAAACCGTTTTACTTTGGAAAATGAGACCGTACCATTGTTTGGCGTTATCTGTATCGCCTAACGTCGCATACAAATCACTGATCCGTAAAAGTAAGACATCGTGAGGAATACCCGTTCGGACCGCATCCGAATACTCTAAATAGATGGTTTCGTATTTTTGGACAGATCGCATCGTCCAAGAAAGTTCCTGTTCCAAATCTTCCAGCAACCGATACATCCATGAAATTCGAATACCAAGCATCGCTTGGATGCTGTCTTTTTGTAACGTGACTTGTGCCATATACAAACATAGTTTGTATAGATACAGTACCTGTTTCACAGAACGTTCTGTTGCAGAGAAAGGTAAGACCGGAAGCGTTGATAAGATGTCCGTTTTTAGTAGCGTTCGGACATCAGGCCGTAGTTTTTCAAACGCTTCATGGAAAATGAAACGACAGTGGCTACATTGGATGGGTTCGTAAAAATAGACGTTAGGTCCCTGATAATGAATGAAGCCATCCATATCGGTGTGTTTGACACGAATATGGCGGCTCAAGACACGTTTCGTCTCCGTTTCTTTGAGACAGTAGGGGCAACGGCATTTTTTAAGATAAAGATCAGGCATGATACGTGCTCCTCAAGATAAATTTAGACAAAAACGTTGACGAGCATTCCTTTGATTTCACCGATCTGGTCGAGAATCTCGAGTCGGCGGGATTCGCCGGAAATGACGTTGTCGGTCAGTTGCAGCAACTTCGCATCGACCTGTTCGACGACCTTGTAGATTTTCGTTCGGCCACGGCGGTTGAAGCCACGCTTTTCTTCGAGTTGTTGCGACTGATCGAGGGCATCTTTTAGGAAGTCCTTGATCTTTTCTTTATATTCTTCGAGGTTCTCGATTGTCTGGCTTTCCGCCAGCAACTGACCGTGCTCTTCGACGAGCATCAGTTTTTGTTGGAGACGTTCGTAGCCTTTATGTTCACGCTTATCCTGCATCAAGGCAGAAAACGTCGTCGACGCTTCAACCTCACGTGGTCCGGTCTTCGGTGTCTGCAGGCGGCTTGTTTCTTGGATGCGCCGGATGTCCATGGGTGATTCCTCCTTTGATTAGTTGAGTAGTTGTAAGACGCCTTGCGGTAAGGCGTTTGCCTGGGCGATCATCGCCATGCCTGATTGATTGAGGATATTGTACTTCGCGTACTCCATCATCTCACGCGCCATATCGGTATCACGAATGCGTGACTCGGACGCCGTCAGGTTTTCTTTACTGACACTGAGGACGGACGATGTTGCTTCGAACCGGTTTTGAATCGCTCCGAGTTTTGCCCGTTGCTGGGAAATCGTATCGATGGCCTGTGTATAACGGCTGATAGCTTCATCGGCGTCGCTGTTCGTCATGACGCTGAGCGCGTATTCCGGTGTTGTGTTGACGCTTGGATAATCGAGTGTCCGGGCGTCGGCGTTGGGTTTGACGGTCGTACTGATTCCGATGTTGAGTGCGCGCATATCATCAATCGTTAAAGAAATGCCTTCGTTCGCGCCGGCATTCGTCTGAATGAAGACCGCATTGTCTTCTGTACTGAAGCCACCTGTCAATAGTTTTTTACCGTTGAACTGGGTTGTCTCGGCAATCCGTGAGACTTCATTCGTCAACTGATTGACTTCTTCCTGGATCGCCGTCCGGTCTTCGGTTGCAAGTGTTCCGTTCCCTGCTTGAACGGCCAGTTCCCGCATCCGTTGCAACAGGTTGTGTGTTTCACTGAGTCCGCCTTCGACCGTTTGAACCATTGAAATTCCGTCGAGGACGTTCTGTTCCGCTTTATCAAGTGCTTTGAGACGGTTCCGCATCTTTTCAGAAATCGCGAGACCAGCCGCATCGTCAGCGCCGCGGTTAATTTTTTGACCACTCGACAGTTTATCCATCGTTGTCTTGACGTTCATCTGATTAGCACTTAAGTTTCGGTAGGCTTTCAAAGCCTGTACGTTGTTTGAAATCCGCATTAATAGTCCATCCCTTCGTAACGCTCATGGTGTGCCGCCCGGACGAGGGGACGGTCTTTCTTCAGACTGGCCGCTTGCCAGGTGATCAGCAGTTCTTCCGTCAGTTGCAACAATTCGTTTAAACGCGTTGGCTCGATGTAAGCCTGTAACGTCTGTTCTGCTAAGTAATAATAAAGTTGATCGAGCTGGGCGGTGATGATGCCGCCTTCGTCGTTCAGTCCGGACTGCAGTTTTTCAAGCAATTGGTAGGCTTTTTGCAGACGGACGTTGACGGCATCGAACCGTCGCTCGTCGCGACCGGTAATTGCCTGTTCATATTGAAAGACGAGACCTTTTAACATCGTTTCCGTCAATTGTTGGGGAGTCATTTGATACAGTTCCTGTTCGGTCATGAGTTCCGTCCTTTCGCGTGATCAAGTTCTTCAATCAATAATAACAATTCGGCCATTACATCATACAGTTGCGGCGGGATCGCCGTTCCAAGATCAAGGTCTAGCAGATGACCGAGCAGCGACGTATCCTGTTCAATCGCGACGCCGCTGGCACGCGCCTCTTGCAAAATGCGGTCCGCTGCGGCACCGGTTGCCCGAGCGACGACGATCGGCGCATTACCGGACGCTTCATCGTACCGGAGGACGGCCGCTGACTTCCGGTGTTTTAAATCAATTTTCTGATACATAGGGCCTCCTTAAATCCGGTAATCGTAACCGGTCGGTATTTCGTCCGGTTTGACGGTTTCCGGTGTCGTTTGATCTTTCGTAAAAGCATCGAAGCGGATACGGACGTCCTGATAACCGGTTGCTTGTAACGCTTCCGTCGTCCGTTCGAGGAACGGTGTTGCCAGACGCTCGAGGAGCGGGAAATCATTTTCGATCGTAATCTGCATCTTCCGGCTGACGGTCTCGACACGGACGCCGATGTCACCGAGACGTGGTGTCTCGAGCTGGACATACAACGTGTTGTTTTCCCAGTCGATCACTTCATCCGGTCGTTTGTTTTGTAAGTGGACGTGGAGTCCGGCGGTGCCTTCGACGAGCTGGACGGGCAGGGCGAGCAACAGTTGCTGCAACTGCTGGTTGCTGTCCGGTTTATTGACCTGCTGCTGTGTGTTCAGGAACGTTTGCAGTTTCGCCGCTTCCGGATTCGCTGCCGGTGTCGCGAGTTTCAACTCTGCCGTCTGCAACTGGAGCGTTTTCTGGACTGTCTCCTGTAAAACCCGTGGACTGTTTTGTCCCGGTTCGTAGGGAATCGGTCGTTGCGCGGTCGAAGCCGGCTGGCTTTGTTGCGGTACCGGCGTTTGCTGCGTATTTGCAACAGCCGGCCGTAAGCTTGGATTCAGTTCCGGTAAGTAAGCTGTCCGGACATTCGCCGGGGAGTAGCGGAACGCTTCCAGTGTTTGGCGGACATCCTGGACGACGGCTTTGGCTTCCGCGCCGCGTCCGAGCAGGGCGAGTTCCGTTCCCCGTTCGAGTTTTGATAACAGTTGGATCAATTGTTTTTCATCACGCATGCTCGTATGTAACATTGCGTCCGTCTGCTGGAACGTTTGCCGCAGGCGATTTGCCGTACTTTCGATGACTTGGGCCATCTGGAGCGGACGCTCCTCGACAAGCGGTTCAATTTGCCGCAGTTGCGAGACGATCGTCCGTTGCTCACGCCGGAAGTCATTTGTCACTTCGGCGAGTCGGGGTGTCACTTCGGCAATGACCGTCAGATTCGACCGGACGGGTGCGGCGGGCGGACTAATTTTTTCTGCCGGCGCTGCTTGCGCCTGGGCGATGACGGCCGTCAGTTGTTCGAGCTTGCTTGCTACCGGCCGTTCCTTTAGCGTGGGGCGTTCACTCGGAAAATAGGACCGCAGCTGCTCCCGGACCTCTGTCAACTCACCACGGTCGATCCGGGCGAGGATGTCCGGTTGAGCGTCGTGCGGGACATGCGTTACGATCTGCCGGAGGGCGACCGGTGTTGCTTGATCGATATCGTGATGCGTCGGAAGCGTCGTACGGGCGACGTCGAGCGCGATGACGTTGCTGAGCGTCGGTTTGTCGATGACGGCCTGTCGTTCCGGTAAAATGTCGACCAATGCATCGGTTGAGCCGAGCAACTGGGCAATCAAGACATCGGCATCGGGCGGCAACGCACTGTCGGACGGGCGTGTCACGAGCTGGAGAACCAAGTCCTTGTAGGTCCCCTGCAGGGCAGCGACGAGGCGGGCAACCGTTTCCGGCGTCTGCGGCAGTTGACCGGTCGCAAGCAGTCGGGCAACGGCTTGTTTTAATTCCGGTGGGAGATCGTCGAGTAAGGTGGCATCGACACCAGACGAATCGGGTTTGGCAGGTCCGGTCACCAGGACATCGGCCTGCTCCGTCACCTGTTCGATCAGGTAACCTTCCGTCGTTTGGCCTTTGACCTGGAATTGAAAGGTGCCTTCCGGGACATCTCCCGTGAAGGTCATCTCGACCTTTTCGCGACCGACTTGGACGAGGGCTGTATTCGGTCCTGTCTTTTCAAGGACGGTCCCGCTATATGTTTTAGTCTCCGATAAGGTAGTAGCAGGGGCGGAACGGGTCGGACTTGTTGGATTCATCTGGATATTCATCGATGAACCTCCTTTCTTGAAAAATTCTTCATCTTATTATATATCGGCACAAACAAAAAAGGATTGAGCGAAATCATCGCCCAACCCATTTTTTTTAAGATTTAATTGCATTAAAGCGGTCCTCTAATGTCATCGCGTTTAATTGTTGGTAACGAGCCATCAGCTCGCCGGTTGCTTTCATCTGGTTGCGGACGATGTAAGGAGAGGCGTTTACGGGAAGGATCATGCCATTACGAGTTTTGAGTTTAGTCTGTCCGTCTTCCTCGATGACTTCGGACATGTGGCTCCAGGCGTACCACTCGCAATCATCACGTTTCGGTGATTTGGTAGGGAAAAAGACGAGACCGAGTGTCGGTTCGATGACGACAGGGACTTTTCCTTTCACGGAAGCGACACGTTTGGCTGTGACGATCCGTTCCTCAATGGAACTGTTGTACTGTCTGCAGGATAACTGCAGGAGTTGATACGGACGAAGCGGCGTCATGATCGTTGACCCGTCCTCCAGGACGATGATGGATTGTTTCATCATGTCATAGCACGGTAAAATCGCAACGGTCCGCTTCGTGATTCGATACTTTTCGTCATTATGGAATGGTCGCATTCGACTGCATCCTCCTTAGATAGGACAATGGATAAAATAGGTAATTACTAACGATATAATACAATACTACACCTGTAATGACAATGTAATTTTTTGAAAAAAAGAGTAATAAGTGCCTTTAATAGGTTTTATATGATATTGAATTCAAATTAATCAGAATTTTTAATTGTCAATAATTGTTTCTTTTGCTAGTATAGATGGTAGAGAGCTTGCTCTCGCTATCCAGTTTGCGAAGGGAATGTGAATTCGAATGGAACAAGGTAAAGTAAAATGGTTTAATGCTGAAAAAGGTTACGGCTTCATCGAGACATCGGATGCAAAAGACGTCTTCGTCCACTTCTCGGCAATTCAAGCAGAGGGCTACAAATCACTTGAAGAAGGCGAAGAAGTAGAATTCGAAATCGTCGATGGCGATCGTGGTCCGCAAGCAGCAAACGTCTCGAAACTGTAATCCCGTTAGCAGCCGCCACCGTTTTTAGGAATCTCCTAAAAGCGGTTTTTTTGTTTCATCTCAATTTGTTAAGGGTATATACGCTAATATCAACATGCAAAACTATTATAGTACGCTAAGGTTCAAGGTGGATGTTCAACAGAATGTCATCGTTTTCATTTCCTTGCATGGCTTATCGTGGTATAATAATTACGAACCAAAAGAATTTTGAATCTTCAGAAGGAAACGACTGAAACGATGACGAATTCATAGGTTCAACCGGTTACTTAAGGAGGAGTTTACATGATCTACAACATTCGCGGTGAAAACTTGGACGTCACAGATGCTCTCAAGGATTACGTCGAGAAAAAGCTTGAAAAGTTAACTCGTTACTTCACAACTCCTACGGAAGCGCAGACGGCTTATGTTAATCTCAAAGTTAACAATGAGAAACAAAAAGTCGAAGTGACGATTCCAATGCCAAACCTCTTGTTACGGGCAGAGGATGTCAATGGCGACATGTACGCAGCCATCGACCTTGTCGTCGATAAGCTCGAACGTCAGATCCGGAAACATAAAACGAAGATCAACCGGAGAGGCCGTGCCAAAGAAGGCGGTATTGGGGAGTACTTCAAAACGCTCGAAGGACCGGAGGCAGAAGCACCTGTCTACGAAGAGGATGAAGCGGAACTCGAACTTGTTCGGACAAAACGTTTCACACTCAAACCGATGGATACGGAAGAAGCAATTCTTCAAATGGATATGCTCGGTCACACGTTCTTCGTCTTCTCGGACGCTGAAACGGGTAACACGAACGTTGTCTACCGTCGAAAAGATGGCCGTTACGGCTTGATTGAACCAGAATAATGAATCTACAGAGGACTTACTCCATGGAGTAAGTCCTCTTTTGGTATGATAAAAAACTATTCATGAATAGAAGTTGTCTCAGACTAAAGTTGGATTTCCCGTGACGCGGATGGTCCGCGTGTTGAAATTTGACGGCGTATTCGGTACACTGAATAAAGGAAAAATCTCGGAATTCTGTTCGTTTAAAGAATCGTTCGAAGTAAGGGGACTGTAAGGCATGGCTAATTTTCTAAAAGAGTTATTCGCACCGACGAAACGTGTTCTGAAAAAAGCAGAAAAAGCGGCGGATGCCGTGGAATCATTTGAGGCACAAGTCGCTGCCTTATCGGATCAAGAATTAGAAGGAAAAGCGGTCGAATTCCGGACTCGTCTTGAGAACGGGGAAGACCTCGATGATATTTTACCGGAAGCTTTTGCGGTCTGTCGCGAAGTTTCAACGCGTGTCCTCGGGATGCGTCATTACCGTGTCCAGCTGATCGGCGGATACGTCCTGCACAACGGCGATATCGCTGAAATGAAGACCGGGGAAGGGAAAACGCTTGTTGCGACACTTCCTGTCTATTTGAATGCCCTCGCCGGAAACGGCGTCCACGTCATCACCGTCAATGAATATTTGGCGAAACGTGACCGGGACATCATGGAACCACTTTACGCAGCACTCGGTTTATCAGTCGGTCTGAACTTGTCGAGCATGTCGCGCCAGGAAAAACAAGCGGCTTACAACTGTGACATCACATACGGAACGAACAATGAGTTCGGATTCGATTACCTGCGTGACAACATGGTCCTCTATAAAGAAGACCGCGTGCAGCGTCCGCTGTCCTTCGCTGTCGTCGATGAAGTCGACTCGATTCTTGTCGATGAAGCACGGACACCGCTGATCATTTCCGGTTCTGCCGAAAAATCGACAGCGCTCTATTCGCAGGCGGATACGTTCGCGAAGATGATGAAAGCAGACGAAGACTATACCGTCGACATCAAAACGAAAAGTGTTTTACTGACGGAACAGGGAATCGACCGTGCTGAAAAATATTTCGGCATCGATAACCTGTTTGCGCTCGACCACATCGCGTTGAACCATCACTTGAGTCTTGCGCTACGTGCGAACTCCGTCATGCACCGGGACGTTGATTACATGGTTCGTGAAGACGAAGTCATGATCATTGACCAGTTCACGGGACGTGTCATGGAAGGCCGCCGTTATTCGGAAGGTCTGCACCAGGCGATTGAAGCGAAGGAAGGCGTCGAGATTCAACGTGAATCGATGACACTTGCGACGATCACGTACCAAAACTTCTTCCGGATGTACACGAAGCTTGCCGGAATGACCGGGACAGCAAAAACCGAGGAAGAAGAGTTCCGTAACATCTATAACATGCATGTCGTTCCGGTTCCGACGAACAAACCAATCGTCCGGGACGATCAGCCGGACTTGATCTTCAAGACGATGAACGGGAAATTTGCGGCAGTCGCGGACGAAATCGAACGTGCCCACCGCGAAGGACAACCGGTCCTTGTCGGTACGGTAGCGGTCGAGACGTCTGAACTCCTCAGCAGCATCCTCAAGAAACGCGGCATCCGCCACGAAGTCTTGAATGCGAAAAACCATGCACGGGAAGCGGAAATCGTTGAAAATGCGGGACAACCGAACTCGGTAACGATCGCAACGAACATGGCCGGTCGTGGTACCGACATCAAGCTTGGACAAGGGGTCATCGAAAAAGGCGGTCTTTATATCCTCGGGACAGAACGTCACGAATCACGCCGGATTGATAACCAGCTTCGTGGTCGTGCCGGACGTCAAGGAGATCCGGGGGCATCACAGTTCTATCTGTCACTCGAAGATGAATTGATGCGCCGTTTCGGATCAGATTCCCTGCAATCGATGATGGACCGTCTCGGAATGGACGATTCCCAACCCATCGAAAGCCGGATGGTCTCACGGGCCGTTGAATCGGCACAAAAACGGGTCGAAGGAAATAACTTTGATGCCCGGAAACAAGTTCTCGGATATGATAACGTCATGGCGGACCAACGGAAAGTCATGTACGCGGACCGGGCAGCCATTCTTGATGCCCAGTCGGTTTCAAACATCGTCCGTCCGATGATCGAACAGACGATTGAAGCGGGTGTCCATCAGTACACGCCAATCGAGTTCGTGCCGGAAGAGTGGAGCATCGGTGCGTTAGCAGAGTGGGCGAACCAGACACTTGCGCTCGAAGAAAAAGTGTCGGAACAGGATCTGTTCGGCAAGGAACGCGAAGAAATCATCGAACTGTTAAAAGAACGGACTTTCGCCCATTACGAGCACAAACGCTCGGAAGTACCGGCAGAAGCGTTTGACGAGTTCGAGAAAGTCATCGTTCTCCGCGCTGTCGATCAGCACTGGATGAACCATATCGATCAGATGGATCAATTGCGTGAAGGGATTCATTTACGTGCCTACGGTCAAAACGATCCACTTCGTGAGTATCAATCGGAAGGTTCGATGATGTTTGATACGATGAACGCAGCGATTGCGGAAGAAGTGACACAGTTCGTTCTCCGGGCGGATCTTGATCCGAACTTGAAACGCGAAAAAGTCGTCAAAGACGAAGTCGCCGTTTCCGGTAAAGAGGACAAGGTCGTCAAAAAAGCACCGGTCCGTAAAAATCCAAATGAACAAATCGGACGTAACGACCCATGTTGGTGCGGATCCGGTAAAAAATATAAGAACTGTCACGGCCGTCAGGCATAAGTGACGAAGCGGCTGAGAGAGGCGGGAGATTCCTGCCTCTTTTGACGGAAAGAGAAGGTGGAACACAATGGAATTAGCAGAAATACGCAATACCGCCGAGTGGATGGAAAAGAAACTCGATGAATACAAGGCATCACTCGATCTCGAGAACAAAATCTCACGCATCGAGGAGCTTGAAAATGAGATGACATACCCGGACTTTTGGAACAATCAGGAGTCGGCGCAAAAAGTCATCGACGAATCAAACGGTCTGAAGGCAATGGTCGATAAATACCAGCACCTCGCAGACGGTCACGAAAACATCGTCCTGACGTACGAATTGATTAAAGAAGAGCCGGACGTCGAATTGCAGGAAGAACTGGAGTCGGAACTCGGCGACATCAAACGGAAGTTTGACGAGTTCGAATTGCAAATCCTGTTGAACGGCGAATACGATGCCAACAACGCGATTCTCGAATTACACCCGGGAGCCGGCGGAACCGAGTCGCAGGACTGGGCATCGATGTTACTCCGGATGTACCAGCGTTTTTGCGACAAGCAGGGCTGGAAAGTCGAAACGATGGACTATCAGCCGGGTGACGAAGCCGGTGTCAAATCGGTCACGCTCCGTATTCAAGGGCACAATGCCTATGGGTATTTGAAAGCGGAAAAAGGGATTCACCGTCTTGTCCGGATTTCACCGTTTGATTCGTCAGGCCGTCGCCATACGTCGTTCGTGTCGTGTGACGTCATGCCGGAATTCAACGATGACATCGATATCGATATCCGCACGGAAGATTTACGTGTCGATACGTACCGGGCATCCGGTGCCGGTGGACAGCACATCAATACGACGGACTCTGCCGTTCGGATCACACACATCCCGACAGGCGTCGTCGTGTCATGTCAGCAGGAACGGTCGCAAATCAAGAACCGTGAAGCGGCAATGAAGATGTTGAAAGCAAAACTCTACCAACGTGAAATCGAAGAGAAGCAAAAGAAACTCGACGAAATCCGCGGTGAAAAATCAGACATCGCGTGGGGCAGCCAGATTCGTTCGTACGTCTTCCACCCATACAGCATGGTCAAGGATCACCGGACGAACTACGAAGTCGGGAATACGCAAGGGGCAATGGATGGAGACATCATGGGCTTCATCGATGCGTACCTGCGCTTAATGAATATGTAAGTTTATATCCCGTCGGCCTTTGTGTCGGCGGTTTTTTTCTACTAATCGATTCAGGAGGCGAAACAGATGCAGATTCGTACAGAAATATTCAAAGACGCGGCCGGAATCCGGCTTGTCCATCAAGCCGCGTTTGGTCAGCGGACGGAAGCCGATCTTGTCGAAGCGTTACGGGAAGACGAGGCGTCACTCCCGCACTACAGCCGCGTCGCCGTCACGGACAAGGGAGAGATTGTCGGACATGTCTTACTGAGCCGGATTTACATCGAAGACATCCCGTCGCTCGCACTTGCGCCGGTCGGTGTCAAACCACACTGGCAACGGAAAGGTATCGGGTCGGAACTGATCCGTCAAGTGATTGAAGATGCCCGGGAAGCCGGTGAATCGCATATCGTCGTCCTCGGTCATGACAGTTATTATCCACAGTTCGGGTTCGAGCGGGCCGTCGATTACGGTATCGAAGCGCCATTCCCGGTACCGACGGACGTCTTTCTCGTCATGCCGCTCGAGCGGCAGGCGTTAAAAGGGATTCGTGGTGTCGTCCGGTACTCGAAACCCTTTAGTGCGGTATAAGAGAACCACTGCGAGTTGCTCAGCCCTTCTAGTCGCTCCTCTGTTTTTCCGCTAAAATGAAAAACGGGTTGTAGAACTTATATAAGGGGAAATGTAACGTTATGACATCAACACGTCAGGAAGTCGTTCGCGACTATATTTATTTATTACTCGGTTCTGTGTTCGTCGCCAGTGCCTTCAGTTTATTTTTGGCACCGAACCAGTTGGCCTCCGGAGGCGTCAGCGGTCTGTCGATCGTTTTAAACGATCTGTTCGGGATTTCACCGGGCTTGTTTCAATTGATTGCTAACATTGTCCTGCTCGCAATCGGCTGGATGATTCTCGGGATGGGATTTGGCGTCAAATCACTTGTCGGCTCGATCTTTTTACCGGTCGTCATCCTGGTTTATGAACGGTTTGACGTACCGGCAGCGACGATGAATCCGATGCTTGCTGCCATCTTCGGCGGAGCCGGTGTCGGAATCGGTCTCGGTCTGATTTTTAAAGCCCGCGCCTCGACCGGCGGGATGGACTTGATTGCCCAGATTCTGCACCGCTTCACGAAAATTCCGCTCCATTTCTGCATCGCCATGCTCGACGGAACGATCGTCATCAGTGCTGCGATCATCTTCTCGCTTGAAATCGGCTTGTATGCCCTCGTCGCCTTGTTCATTACGATCAAGATGATTGATGTTGTGCAACTCGGTATCACGAATGACAAACTGGCGTATATCATCTCGGATCAACGGGAAGCGCTTGTCAAAGAGATTTTCCAAACGCTTGACCGGGGAGCGACGGAAATCGAAGCCGCCGGTGCCTTCACACGGACACGCAAACCGATGTTGATGGTCGTCGTCCGGCAGGGGGAAATCACGACGTTAAAGGAAATCGTCAAGCACATCGATCCGACAGCCTTTTTGGTCGTCAGTGAAGCCCATGAAGTGCTGGGACTTGGTTTTTCAGATGATAAACGGTACCGGAATGTGCCGTAATCGTTTATTATTCGTGAAGTTTTTGTGAAATCACGCTTAAAAAGTAGCGATAACGGTTATACTCTAATAACAAACGACGTTATTTGGTACTTACTAAGGGGGATATACGGATGAAACTGAAAAACCTTTTACTCGCAGCCGGACTCGGCGCGACGCTTGTACTCGGTGCATGTGGCAGTGACGATTCAAGTTCGTCGGATACATCAAAAGACGAATCGACGATGAGCGATGATTCGTCAAAAACAGAAACAGCGGTTGACGCTGAAAAAATCTTCGCCAACAACTGTGCCTCGTGTCACGGGAATAATCTCGAGGGAAATGTCGGACCGAACTTGACGAAAGTCGGAGCGAAATATTCTTCGGAAGAAATTCAGGAAATCATCAAAAACGGTAAAGGGCAAATGCCGGCCGGTATCCTGAAAGACGATAAAGAAATCGTCGCCGTTGCGGATTGGTTAGCTGACAAAAAATAATTATGTGATAGTATGGGGCTAGAGATGATGAACATGACAAATGTTCGCTGTCCGGCTCCCTTTTTTTATGTAAATCAGCCGGAAATGACATTTGATTGTAATGTGCTTAAAAATTGTTGCCTGTTATAATGGGGTTCGGTAGGCGTTAAGACCTATCTGATCACCATCAGTAATCAAGTAAGGATGTGAAGCAAGTGATCAAGATGCAACAAGTCAGCAAAATTTATCCGAACGGTGTCACGGCACTTCGTGAAGTCAATTTGACGATCAACCAAGGTGAATTCGTCTACATCGTTGGTCCATCCGGAGCCGGGAAATCGACATTCATGAAAATGATGTATCGCGAAGAACGTCCGACAAGCGGTTCGTTTTTATTTAAAGGAATTGAAGTAGGTAAGTTGAAAAACCGCCAAATCCCCGAACTTCGTCGCCAAATCGGCGTCATCTTCCAAGACTTTAAACTACTCCCGTCCTTGACGGTTTATGAAAACGTCGCGTTCGCCCTTGAAGTCGTCGGGGAAGACCGCTCGCAAATCCGTAAGAAAGTGCTTGAAGTACTCGATCTTGTGAAGCTGAAGCACAAGGAACGAAACTATCCAGATGAATTATCCGGTGGAGAACAACAACGGATCTCGATCGCGAGAGCCATTGTCAATCGTCCCTCACTTGTCATCGCCGATGAGCCGACAGGAAACCTCGACCCGGATACAGCATGGGAGATCATGGAAGTATTTGAAGAGATTTATCGCCGTGGGACAACGGTCGTAATGGCGACCCACAACCGAGATATCGTCAATAAGATGCGTCATCGCGTCCTCGCAATTGACGGTGGAAAAATCGTCCGAGACGAAGAGAAAGGAATGTACGGCTATGAAGTTTAATGGATTCCGTCATTTACGGGAAGGGGCAAAAGGTCTCGTCCGAAACGGCTGGATGACATTCGCTTCCGTCAGTGCCGTTACCGTGACCTTATTACTCGTCGGGATTTTTGCGATGGTCATGTTCAACGTCAACAAGATTTCCGATAACGTCGAAAAAGACGTCGAAATTCAAGTGTTCGTCGAACGAGAGTCCGATCAGGCAAAAATCGATGCAGTTGGAAAAAAACTAGAACAGATGCCGGGTGTTGAATCTGTTCGTTACAGCTCAAAAGAAGAAGAACTGGACCGCTTCAAGGAACAGCTTGGCGAAGGATCACAAGCCTACCAGTCGGTTGAGAAGGATAATCCGCTCCACGACCGGTATATCGTCAAGGCGACTTCACCAAATGAGACAGAAACTATTGCAAATACCGTCAAAAAAATGGAAAATATAGATAGTGTCGAATATGGCGAAGATTATGTTGAGAAGATGTTCAACTTCCTTGAAGGGGTTCGGATCGGCGGAATCATCCTGATTGTCGGTTTGACATTCATGGCGATGTTCCTCATTTCGAATACGATCAAGGTCACGATTTTCTCACGTCGCCGTGAGATTGAAATCATGCGACTCGTTGGTGCAAAAAACGGCTTCATTCGTGCACCGTTCTTCATTGAAGGACTGTTGATGGGTGTCCTCGGGGCCTTAATCCCGATTGCCGTCGTCTACTTCGGATACGAAGTGACGTACAATGCGTTGCAACCACAGCTCGTATCATTGAATGCCTCGATCTTCACCTTGATTCCACCGGGTGAACTGTCGATTCAGGTTTCCGTCATCCTGCTGGCGCTCGGTGCCTTCATCGGTGTATGGGGGTCAACGACGTCACTTGGCCGTTTCTTGAAGATTTAAATTCTGAAAATCAAATAAAAGATAGAGGAGAGATGCTTCTCATGAAGGTCCGATTCTGTTCTACCGTCCTAAGCTTGGCATTAATTGGTTCAAGTGTATCCGTTCAGGCAACGTCCAAGGAAGATTTGTTGAAGGAACAACAGGAGGTCGAGTCCCGTCTGCAAGAGACGGAACAATCGCAGAATCAGACATCGGAGAAGTTAGTCTTGACGAAACAGGAGCGCAAGGAAGCGAAAGTGCGTCTTGATGAAGTCAACAGCCGTCTGGAAGATTTAGCGAGTAAGATTGCGGATCAACAGGCGGCTGTTTCTGTTGCCAAAGAGGAACTGGCGATCGTCACCCGTGCCGTCGGTCAAACGGAATCCAAACTCCGGACACAGGAAAAATTGATCGGGGACCGGTTGCGGTCCGTCCAACGGGATGGGGATGTCAAATACATCGAAGT
The DNA here is from genome assembly GCF_057834585.1 of Exiguobacterium sp. GL_137. Taxonomy (NCBI): domain Bacteria; kingdom Bacillati; phylum Bacillota; class Bacilli; order Caryophanales; genus Exiguobacterium; species Exiguobacterium sp. GL_137. The sequence goes on along the minus strand of NZ_CM174406.1, from coordinate 2,403,375 downwards.
ATTGCTCGATGCCAAGGATTTCGGGGATTTGATTTCACGTTTCAGTACTGTCAGCGAAATCATCAAGCAGGACGACGGTGTCCTGCAGACATACCAGGCGAACGTCAAACAGTTAACCGAACAACGGTCCGAGCAGGAACTCGTACTCGGACAATTAAAAAAAGAGCAGCGGAAGCTGTTGATTTTGCAGACCCGGATCATCGCGGAATCAGAAGTCAAACGGACGTTGGTTGTCCGGTTGAACAGTCAGGTCGAACAGTTACAACAGGAACAGTTCACGAAAGCGGAAGAAGCTGCAATCCTTGAAGACCAGCAACGTCTGATCAGCCGTCAGTTGGAAGAATTGCGGGCGGCCGAACTACGGGCGCAACAAGAAGCAAAAGAACGTGCCGAAGCGGCGCAAAGAGCAGCCGCTGCCCGGGAAGCAGAGGCAGCAGCAGAAGCTGAGCGGCAGGCAGAACAGGAAGCAAAAGCAGAAAAAGAACAGCAAGAACAAAATCAACCAACGTCCCGTCCGCCGACGGCTTCGGAACCGGTGACGGAAATACCTTCTGCCCAACCGGAGACATCGGAACCGGGCACGATCGTAAAGCCTTTCCTATTGCCTGTCACCGGCTACGTCTCGTCCCCGTTCGGTCCCCGCAACAATCCGTTGACCGGAAAATCGGAACGGCATACCGGACTGGATCTCGTTAATGCTAAAGGAACCCCGATTAAAGCAGCGGCAGGGGGGATTGTCCTCCGCGCCGGAAGTGCGACCGGCTATGGAAATGTCGTCATGATTACACACCTGATTGACGGAAAGGTCTGGACGACTGTTTACGGCCATCTCGATTCGGTTTCGGTCAAGGCGGGACAAACAGTCATGCCGGGGGATATCGTCGGCAAACTCGGTTCAACCGGCTGGTCGACAGGACCGCATCTCCACTTTGAGATCCATCGCGGCGAGTGGGCTGTCGGGCAACCAAATGCGGTTGATCCGGCACCGTACATCTTATAACTTCAACGAGCGACTGACGAAAAGATAGGGTAACCTATCTTTTTTTGCTATACTGAAAAAAATAGCAGGTTTACACCAGAAACGAGGAATTACGCGTGAAAAAATCGACAACGGCCGTCATAGCGGTCAGTACGTTTGGTTTGGGTCTTGGAGCAGGGGCTGTCGGGATGTTAGCGGCAGGTGGAACGGATTCAGTGGCGACGAGTTCTTCGTCTAACGCAACGGGAGATTGGAAAAAGATTGATCAGGTCAGACAGATGATTTCCCAAAATTATCTCGAGGACGTGACGGATCAGGAGTTGCTCGAAGGGGCACTGACGGGAATGACGGAAGTCCTCGAAGATCCCTATTCCGTCTATATGGACGAATCGGAAACGGCATCGTTCAACACGAATTTGTCGTCTTCATTCGAAGGCATCGGTGCGACGCTCGAACAAAAAGGTGAATCGATTGTCATCGTCTCACCGATCAAGGGATCGCCCGCTGAAAAAGCCGGTATCAAACCGGGGGATATTATTTTAGAAATCGACGGTAAATCAACAAAAGGACAGAAAACGGATCAAGCGGTCAAGAAAATCCGCGGCGAAAAAGGGACGAAAGTCGTCTTGACGATTCAACGCGGCGGACAGGATCCGATGAAGATTTCGATCGTCCGCGATACGATTCCGATTGAAACCGTCTATTCGAAGACGGAAAAAGTTAATGGCAAGACGATTGGTGTCCTGCAGGTGACACAATTCTCGGATCCGACGGCAAAAGAGTTCGAGGAACAACTCGCAGCGCTCGAGGAGAAAAACATTGATGGACTTGTCATCGATGTCAGGGGAAATCCGGGCGGCCTGCTGACGGCCGTCTCGCAAATGATTGCGCCGTTCATTCCGAAAGAGACACCGATTTTCCAGGTAGAGGACAACAAAGGGGAGCGGACGCAGGAATTCGGGAAAGCGGACGAGAAGAAACCTTATAAGCTTGTTGTCCTCGAAGACAGCGGATCGGCCTCAGCTTCGGAAATTCTGGCTGCCGGTCTCAAAGAAGGCGCCGGTGCGGAAGTGGTCGGAACGAAGTCATTCGGGAAAGGAATCGTCCAAAGTGCCTATGATTTAAAAGACGGCAGTGATTTGAAGCTGACGACGAACAAATGGCTGACTCCGGACGGAAACTGGATTCATAAAAAAGGGGTCAAGCCGACGGTCGAAGTCAAGCAGCCAGATTACTTTAATGTGACGAAGATTCTAACCGATGACAAGACACTTGCGACTGGGGATTACGGCAAAGCCGTCGAAAACGCGCACCTGGTCCTCGAAGCAATCGGCTTCGATCCAAAAGGGCAGGACGGTTACTATGGCGATACGATGAAGCAGGCCGTCGAGCGTCTTCAAAAAGAAGCGAAACTCGAAGTGACCGGTAAAATCGATCAAGTGACGGCGTCCGAAATGGAAACCCGTCTCCTGAAGAAACTGGAAGATGAAAAAAATGATGTTCAGCGCATCAAAGCGCTGGACGTCGCGGCACAATAACTCACAGAAAGAGGTCTGAATGAGCGTGGAATTACTCGATGGATTCGGTTGGACAGTGATTAGTCTCTTCGCTAGTCCAATCTTGTGGTTAGCAATTCTAGTCAGTTTTTTACTCAGTATGCGACGTATCAAACGCGAACGGAATCTGTTCCGGTCACGCACGCGTAGCAAGCGGACCGATGTCTTCGAAACGCTTATTCCAGGCTTCGTCGTTGGTCTTGTCTTATCCGTCATCAGTGTAAGTCTGACATTGACGGTCTCGTCAGAGTTTCTGATCGCCTTCATGGTGTTGACGTTTTTGATTTTGTTGACGGGTATCATCCGATTCAATTTACCGCTCGGACCGCTTGTCATCCTGGCAGGTCTCACCTGGTTCATGACGAGTGACCGGATTGACGGACTCCGTGATGTCAGTGTCAGCGATTGGATGCTGCTTGCGGCCCTGTCGTTAGGCGCCGAATTGCTGTTGCTGATCTGGCGGGGGAAAAAGAATTTATCGCCTTCGCTCGTCTTATCGAAACGGGGACGTTACATCGGCGGGCTGTCGTCCAACAAACTGTGGCTGATTCCGCTCATCGTCTTCGTGCCGGGAAGCAGTTTCGAAGCCTTGATTCCGCAATGGTCGTTTCCGGAGTTTGTTCCGATTGTCTTGTTCCTGCCGATCGGCTTCAGTTTCCTCTTTACCGGCCAGTTGCCGGACCAGCTGATCCGTCCCCTGATCCAAGGGCGGCTGATTACGTTCTTGTTGTCCGTCGTGCTCGCAGTAGGCGCATTCCTGGCCGGACAGGACATCTGGTTGTACGGGTTGCCGGTCCTGCTCATTATTCACCTGATTCTGCATCAGCGGACGAAACGACTTAACCGGTCCCAGACCCCGTTGTTCCTGAACGGTAAACGTGGGGTCGTCATTCTCGGCACATTACCGGAGAAACCGGCTTCCGAGATGGGGCTTGTTCCGGGTGAAGCAATCTATAAAGTCAACGGGGAGTTCGTCGAGTCGGAGAAATCATTTTATGAAGCGATTCAAAAACATAAACCGTACCTGCGTCTCGAAGTCATGAACCATAACGGAGACGTCCGGTTCGCACAGCGGGCCTTTTATGAACAGGATCATCACGATCTCGGGATTTTGTTCGTCAGTGAGCCCGGTAATAAACGGACGAAAATCCGGACGCTTCAGTGATTCAAAATCAAAATCCAGCTCAAAAAACAGTTCAGCCTACGGGCTGGACTTTTTCTTTTGGCGAAAAACGGGTAACTTCTAAGAGGAGCACTTCAAAGTCGAATGTTTGTTCGTAAAGTGGTACAATAAAAATAGATTTTGTGAACTGGATGAGGGGGAAGAATACGATGGATTTTGAGTTAGTATCACCATTTGAACCGGGTGGCGATCAGCCGGAAGCGATTAAAAAATTGATTGCAGGCGTCAAGAAAGGTGAACGCCATCAGACGTTGCTCGGCGCGACAGGGACAGGGAAAACCTTTACCGTCTCGAACGTCATCAAAGAGATTAAGAAGCCGACGCTGGTCTTGGCACACAATAAGACGCTTGCCGGTCAGCTGTATTCGGAGTTCAAAGAGTTCTTCCCAAATAACGCGGTCGAATATTTCGTCAGCTTTTATGATTACTACCAACCGGAAGCCTATGTGCCGTCGACGGATACGTTCATCGAAAAAGATTCATCGATCAACGATGAGATTGACAAGCTGCGTCACTCGGCGACATCTTCCTTGTTCGAACGGGAAGACGTCCTGATTGTCGCGTCGGTGTCGTGTATCTATGGTCTCGGTAATCCGGAAGAGTACAACAACCACGTGCTGTCGTTGCGTGTCGGAAACGAGATGGGACGAAACGAGATGTTGCGTCGTCTGATTGACATTCAATATGAACGAAATGATATCGACTTCCAGCGCGGGCGGTTCCGTGTTCGGGGGGATGTTGTTGAAATCTTCCCGGCGTCCCGCGATGAACAGTGTGTCCGGATCGAATTTTTCGGAGATGAGATTGAACGGATCCGTGATATGGATCCATTGACAGGGGAAATCATTGCCGACCGGGAACACATTTCGATTTTCCCGGCATCCCACTTCGTGACGGGGGATACCCGTCTGCAAAAAGCGATTACGAACATTGAGGCTGAGCTCGAAACGCAACTCGCGAAGATGCGTGAAGACGGCATGTTGCTTGAAGCCCAGCGTCTCGAACAACGGACGAACTACGATCTCGAGATGATGCGTGAAATGGGCTACTGTTCCGGGATTGAAAACTATTCCCGTCACTTGAACTTAATGCCACCGGGCTCGACACCGTATACGCTGATCGACTATTTCCCGAAAGACTTCTTACTCGTTGCCGATGAGTCGCACGTCACATTGCCGCAAATCCGCGGTATGTATAACGGGGACCAGGCGCGGAAACAAGTCCTCGTCGATCACGGTTTCCGTCTGCCGTCGGCGAAGGATAACCGACCTCTCCGGTTCGAGGAGTTCGAAGAGAAGGTCAGCCAAGCGATCTATATCTCGGCGACACCGGGTCCTTACGAAATCGAACATACAAAAGAGATGGTCGAACAGATCATCCGGCCGACCGGACTGGTCGACCCGACGATCGAGATTCATCCGATCACGGGACAAATCGACTACTTGATGGATAACATCCGTGAGCGTGTCGCGAAAAATGAACGGGTTCTCGTGACGACGCTGACGAAAAAAATGTCGGAAGACTTGACGGACTACCTGAAAGAACATGGCGTCAAGGTCAACTATATGCACTCGGAAATCAAGACCCTCGAACGGATTGAAATCATCCGCGATCTGCGGCTCGGCAAATACGATGTCCTTGTCGGGATTAACCTGTTGCGGGAAGGACTTGATATTCCGGAAGTCTCGCTCGTAACGATTCTCGATGCCGATAAAGAAGGATTCCTGCGGTCGGAACGGTCGCTGATTCAGACGATCGGCCGGGCCGCAAGGAACTCGGAGGGACACGTCATTCTCTTTGCCGATAAGATGACCGACTCGATGCAGCGGGCCATTGATGAAACGGAACGGCGGCGCAACATTCAGCTCGCCTTTAATAAAGAACACGGTATTACGCCGAAAACGATTCAAAAAGATGTCCGGGGTGTCATCAGTACGACGATTGAGAATGATGATACCGTCGAAAAACTCGAGAAGTTCAACAAATTGAAAAAACCGGAACGCGAAACATTGCTCGAACAACTCGATCAAGAGATGCGTCAAGCGGCGAAAGATATGCAGTTTGAACGGGCAGCAGAATTGCGTGACCTTATCTTAGAATTGAAAGCAGGTGCCTAAGTTGGCAGAAAAAAAGAACAAGATCATCATCAAGGGCGCTCGCGTCAATAACTTACAAAACATCGATGTTGAAATCCCGCGCGATCAGCTCGTCGTTCTGACGGGCTTATCAGGATCGGGGAAATCATCGCTCGCGTTCGACACGATTTATGCGGAAGGACAACGGCGTTATGTCGAAAGTCTGTCCGCTTACGCCCGTCAGTTTTTAGGTCAGATGGACAAACCGGATGTCGATGCGATTGAAGGACTTAGTCCGGCCATTTCAATCGACCAAAAGACGACGAGTAAAAACCCGCGTTCGACGGTCGGGACGGTCACGGAAATCTATGACTATCTCCGCCTGCTCTATGCACGGATCGGGAAACCAATCTGTCCGAATCACGGCATTGAAATTTCGAGCCAGACGATCAGTCAGATGGTCGACCAAGTGATGGAACTGCCGGAACGCAGCCGTCTGCAAATTCTCGCGCCGATCATTTCCGGACGAAAAGGCGCTCATGTCAAAGTCTTCGAAGATTTGAAAAAAGAAGGTTTCGTCCGCGTCCGTGTCGATGGAGAAACGATTGATTTGACGGATGACATCGAACTCGAGAAAAATAAAAAACACTCGATTGAAGTCGTCGTCGACCGGGTCGTTGTCCGTCCGGACGTCGAAGCCCGCCTCGCCGATTCTCTTGAGACGGCACTCCGTCTTGCCGACGGCCGCGTCATCGTAGATACGATGGATGGGAACGAACTGTTGTTCAGCGAACACCATGCCTGCCCGATCTGCGGCTTCTCCATCGGTGAACTTGAACCACGGATGTTCTCGTTCAACTCACCGTTTGGTGCCTGTACGTCATGCGACGGTCTCGGAACGAAACTGGAAGTTGATGTCGATCTCGTCGTGCCGCATCCGGATAAATCGCTCAACGAAGGGGCAATCATTGCCTGGGAACCGACCAGTTCACAGTATTATCCGCAGCTGTTGGCAGCGGTCTGCAGTCACTTCAACATCGATATGGATACGCCGTTCGAACAGTTGTCGGAAGAACACCGCGATATTGTATTAAATGGTAGCAGTAAGGAAGAGATTCAGTTCCGCTATGAAAATGACTTCGGGATGGTCCGGAATACATCGTTATTTTTTGAAGGCGTCTTGAATAACCTGCAACGCCGCTTCAAAGAGACGTCATCGGACTACATCCGTGAACAGATGGAAGGGTATATGGCGAAAAAAGCTTGTCCGACGTGTAAAGGACACCGCTTGAAACGCGAATCACTTGCGGTCAAAGTGTCAGGGATCCACATCGGTGACGTAACGAAGATGTCCGTCAAACAAGCAGTCGTCTGGTTTGAAGAGTTACCAAGTAAATTATCAGAAAAGGATCAGACAATTTCACGGATGATCGTCCGCGAAATTCATGAACGATCGTCGTTCCTCGAAAACGTTGGTTTGGATTATCTGACGATCTCGCGTGCTGCCGGAACATTATCCGGTGGGGAAGCGCAACGGATTCGTCTTGCGACGCAAATCGGATCGCGTTTGACAGGCGTTCTCTACGTCCTCGATGAACCGTCAATCGGACTCCACCAACGCGATAACGACCGCCTGATCAATACATTGAAGACGATGCGCGATCTCGGGAATACGTTGATCGTCGTCGAACACGATGAAGATACGATGATGGCGGCGGATTACCTGATTGATATCGGACCGGGAGCCGGCGATCACGGCGGATTCGTCACGGCAGCGGGGCGTCCAGAAGAATTGATGCAGGATCCGAACTCGTTGACGGGACAATACCTCTCCGGCAAGAAGTTCATTCCGGTGCCGTCTGAACGGAAACAACCGGACGGTCGGGCCTTACAGATTCATAAAGCATCGGAAAACAATTTGAAAAACGTCGATGTCGACATTCCACTTGGTTTGTTCGTTGCCGTGACCGGAGTATCCGGTTCCGGAAAATCGACATTAATCAATGAGATTCTCTACAAGACGATTGCCCATGAGATGAACCGGGCGAAAGAAAAACCGGGGGCGCACAAAGGCATTTCCGGACTCGATCAAATCGATAAAGTCATCGATATCGACCAATCTCCGATCGGTCGGACACCGCGTTCGAATCCGGCAACCTACACCGGTGTCTTTGACGATATCCGTGATGTCTTTGCGTCGACGAATGAAGCAAAACTCCGCGGTTACAAAAAAGGCCGTTTCAGTTTCAATATCAAAGGCGGACGTTGTGAAGCCTGCCGCGGCGACGGAATCATCAAGATCGAAATGCACTTCCTGCCGGATGTTTACGTGCCGTGTGAAATCTGTCACGGGAAACGCTACAACCGGGAAACGCTGGAAGTGAAATATAAAGGCAAGACGATTGCTGATGTCCTTGAGATGACAGTCGAAGATGCGTTGGAATTCTTTGAAAAGATTCCGAAAATCAGCCGCAAACTGCAGACGATTGCCGACGTTGGTCTGACGTACATGCGTCTCGGACAACCGGCGACGGAACTGTCCGGCGGAGAAGCACAACGGGTCAAGCTGGCATCGGAACTGCATAAACGGTCGACCGGGAAAACGATTTATATTCTCGATGAACCGACGACAGGGCTGCACGTCCACGATATCGCCCGGTTGCTGAAAGTCTTGCAACGACTCGTCGACAACGGAGACACGGTGCTCGTCATCGAACACAACCTGGATGTCATCAAAACAGCCGACTATTTGATCGATCTCGGACCAGAGGGCGGAGACGGTGGCGGGAAGATTGTCGCGACCGGAACACCTGAAGAAATCGCAGCAGTCAAGGAATCCTATACAGGTCATTACCTCGCTCCTGTTCTTGAACGAGACGCTGCCCGAATCGAATCGTGAAACTTTTTTGATTCAGGAATCGTAAAAAGGGAAGTAAGGAAAGTAGAACGAAGTAAATAAGCAAGTCACATCGATTAACGTGTACCAGATCAGAGGAGGGAAATATTGATGAAGCAAGATATGCGCCAACTGATACTTGAACAGGTGAAAGAAGGAAAGCTGACGATTGACGAAGCGCTCGACAAACTCGAACGGCTTGAAGCAATCGATCAGAACCCGTCGTCGGCAAGTCAGCATAAATATGTGGATGAACCGGAACAATACGACCGGGTCGATCATTATACGGTCGATTCTTTGACAACAAAGGTCATGTCAGCTTTTGACGGCCTCGTCAACCGGATCAAAGAGAGTGACTTGTCACTCAACCAAACATCCGGACCGAACGTCACGTACGTCAAACAATTCCCGTTCAGTGGTGAGACGATTCATTTGGATTTATTTAATGCCAATGCCATCGTTGAGCCCGGTGACCTGGAAGAGTGTGAGTTGACCGTTACCGGTCGCCCGCTCCGTCAAGTTAACGAAGAACAGGCACTGGAGCAACTGCAAGCAGCACTTCAGCACTCTGTCTCTGCGAATACGTTATCGATTCGTTTAAAAGATAAACGTGTTCGGGCGACGGTTCATTTGAAGATTCCGCGCCGTCACTATGAATCATTGATATTGCAGACGTTAAACGGGGAAGTGACGTTATCGTCACTCGATGCGACGTCGGTGCAACTGATGACAGCAAACGGACGGATTCATGTCCGCGACCTGTTCAGTGAAGAAGTGAAGACATCAACAGCCAACGGTTCGATTGAAATCGAAGAATCGGAAATCAAGTCGTTAAAAGCGAAGACAGCCAATGGTCAAGTCATCGCAACCGGTGTATTTGAACGGTCTGAGCTGAAGACGGCGAACGGAAACGTCCGGTGTGAACTGAAGACGGTTCAGGATGCGAAGATTCAGGCCTCATCGCTTGCGGGAAGTATCGCCTTGACGTTACCGCATGGTGCGGAAGTCTACGGTGAACTGGAAACGAACTTTGGCGGATTGAACTGTAACCTGGATGAGATGGAATTGATCCGTGATCAAAAAGAAGTCGTCAACCGGAAACTCCACTTCCTGTCAGGTCGTGGACGGACGCCAAAAATTGAAGTCGCTGCCGATACGAAGACGGGTACGATTTCAGTCACACACGGTGTTCATTTGAGCCCTCAAACCCTATAAAGTGATCCCTGCCCCTGAATCAATCGGGAGGCAGGGATTTTTTTGCCGAAAAAAGACGACCCGCTATCAGAGGATAGGGAGTCGCCGAGTCAAAAAGTGATACTCATTAATAATCGTAATCCTGATCCATCATCGGATCGTCAAAATTCATGTTTTCGAAATTGTTCATGTCATAACCAAACGAGAGCAATGCGATGACACCGATGATGCCGAGGACAATCGAAAGAACGATCAATCCGATTCCCATCCAACTCTTCCGGCGTGAGCGGTTCCAATAGAAAATGATAGCCAGAATGTACGAGATAAATGAACCGCTGATAAAGATTCCGATAATCGAGATGATGAAGAACAGTAATGCTGTTTGATCCTGATTGCGCGAGTAAGCTTTCCACATGTCGATCAGTGCGATGATAAGGTAAACAAAGCCGACGATGGCAAGAATACCGAATAAAATCATGATGATGATGAAACCTATGCCACTGCCTGAAGCGTCCATCATAATATCCCTCCTTTTTATGTTATCTGTAATCCATTCCCAAGATCGTCCACTTCTAATCGAATTCCTTGATTTCCGTAAAAATATGGTACAATACTTCAAGTGAAAGGGGCTGATTGAGCGTGCAACCAAAAGTGCGAACAGCTGAAATCGTAAAGCAATTCAATTTAAAAATCGTCACCGGAGAAGAGGGCTTACACCGTCCGATTCTGACGGCTGATCTTTGTCGACCGGGTCTGGTTCTCGCCGGGTATTATGCCTATTATCCAGCAGAACGTCTCCAGATTCTCGGAAAAACGGAATTGACATTTTTCAACAACTTGACGTACGAAGAACAGCTGGAACGGGCGAATGTTCTCTGTACGGATGAAACACCGGGAATTTTGATTACACGTGGTTTTGATGTGCCGGAAGCGATCGTCAAAGCAGCGGACGAAACGAACGTCCCGCTTTTGACGACGAAGGGACATACGACATCGGTCGAATCGCAAATCACGAACTTCCTCGAAGCGGAACTGGCACCAACGACCGCGATGCACGGCGTGCTCGTCGACATATACGGCGTCGGTGTCTTCATCAAAGGGGCAAGCGGCGTCGGGAAATCCGAGACGGCACTTGAACTCGTCAAACGGGGACATCGTTTGGTCGCCGATGATTCGGTTGAGATTCGTCAAACCGGTGACGGAATCCTCGTCGGGACGGCTCCGAAATTGATTCAGCATCTGCTTGAAATCCGCGGAATCGGCATCATCGATGTCATGACGTTATTCGGTGCCGGTGCCGTTCGTTCGCACAAGAAAATCAGCCTCGTCTGTAATTTGGAAATTTGGGATCAGGCGAAAGTCTACGATCGGGTAGGACTGGACCAGGAAACACTGCAAATCATCGATACGGAAATCCCGTTCTTGACGATTCCGGTTCGTCCCGGACGAAACTTAGCCGTCATTATCGAGGTAGCCGCGATGAACTACCGTCTAAAAAATATGGGCATCAACACAGCAGAAGAGTTTGCGGGACGTCTCGCGCAAGCGATTGAAGATGGGAACGGTGGTCTTTGATGGGAACATTAGCGAGTGTCCAACCGACGTTTGATCGGGTAGCCATCGAACTGGGCCCGATTCCGATTTACTGGTACGGGATCGTCATCGCGCTTGGCGCTGTCGTCGGTCTGATGATTGCGATTTTTGAATCCAAACGGATTGGCTTTAACGAAGAGTATGCCGTCGACGTTGTCATCTGGTCGATTCCGATCAGTATCATCTGTGCCCGTATTTATTATGTCGCGTTTGAATGGGATTATTATGGTCAGAATCTTGATCAAATCATCAACATCCGCCAGGGCGGGATTGCGATTCATGGTGCGATCATCGGTGCGATTTTGACCGTTCTGATTTATACGCGCAAGAAAAACATCTCGTTTTGGCAAATTGCTGATATTTTGGCGCCGTCGCTGTTATTCGGACAAGCGGTCGGACGCTGGGGGAACTTCTTTAACCAGGAAGCCCACGGCGGAGAAACGACATGGACATTCCTGCAGGATACGTTGCACTTACCGGACTGGATCGTCAATCAGATGTACATCGACGGTGTCTATTACATTCCGACGTTCTTATATGAAAGTATCTGGAACATAATCGGTGTCATCTTATTGATCGTTTGGCGGATGAAGTTCAACCCGCGCCGCGGTTATGTGTTCCTCGGTTACCTGATTTGGTATTCGATTGGTCGTTTTTACATCGAAGGTTTACGTACGGACAGTTTGATGATGGGAGGCGGACTCCGGACCGCGCAAATCGTCTCGATTTGTTTGATTGTCTTTGGTCTGATCATGCTATTCGTTCGTAAAAATGCTGTCCGTTATTTGGACGGAACAAAACGGGAGGCGAAATGAACCGATGATTCAAACGATTCTATTTGATCTCGACGGGACGTTGATTGATACGAACCCGCTCATTCTAAAAAGTTTTGCCCACACGCTCGATTATTACTATCCGGACCGGACGTTTACGGAAGCGGAACTGCTTCCGTTCATCGGACCGACACTGGAAAAGTCGTTTTCGGAAATGAATGCGGACCAGTGGAAAGAGATGGTCGCTTTTTACCGGAGTTACAACATCGCGATGCATGATGCGCTTGTCCTCGAGTATCCGGGGGTGCTGGTCGGATTACGAAAATTGAAGGAACAGGGTTATAAATTAGCGATCGTCACGTCGAAGAGTCGCCGCGTCGCGTTAAAAGGAATCGAACTGTTTGGATTGACGCATCTGTTTGATGCCATCATTGCAGCAGATGATGTGACGGAAGAGAAACCGGCTGTCGAACCGTTTGAAAAGGCGATGGCGTTACTCGGTTCGACCCGGGAAGAAACGATCATGGTCGGCGACAATGATACGGACATCCACGGCGGGAAAAATGCCTGTCTGAAAACCGTTGCTGTCGGCTGGGCCATTAAAGGACGTGCGTATCTCGAAGCATTGCAGCCGGACTTAATCATTGATTCGATGGAACAGTTAAGTGACTGGATCGAGGCCGAAAATGCCACGGCGGACTGACCGGTATTACGTCGGGGCAACGAACCCGCTTTGGCATATGTACCGGACGGTGTCGTTCTTCAAAGTGATGTGGTGTTTTACGATTATCACAATCGGCCGGTTCTCACCATCGCTTCGTTTCAAGAACAGCCTCTACCGGACGTGTATACGGATGAAAATCGGTGACCGGACGGCACTCGCTTTGATGGTCATGCCGGATACGATGTTCCCGGAACGGATTACGATCGGCTCCAATACGATCATCGGATTTAATACGACGATTCTTTGTCACGAATACTTGACGACCGAATACCGGATCGGGAACGTGACGATCGGGAATGATGTGTTGATTGGCGCAAATGTGACGATTTTGCCCGGAGTGACAATCGGGGACGGCGCGATGGTCGGAGCAGGATCCGTCGTCCACCGGGATATTCTGCCCGGCGAACGGGTCTCGAGTCAGCCGCTCCGCCGGCACGAAATGTGACAAAAATGTGAGAAGGAGGAGAGGACGAGATGAATCAAATCCGCTTTACGTATAAAACAGGAAAGTATTTCGGAAGATTATTTGCCGAACGTCCGCAAGGGTTGGTCGTCGAAGTATTGGCCGTCGAGAAACATCCGATTCAAGGTGATCTGCACAATCCGAATCAGGTCGACGTCCCGCTCTTCCATGTCCGTACTGCCTTACACCCGCACGAAAAAGTGACGGTCGCCCCCGGTGTCGTCTATGCCTATGAAGGTGAGATTCCGAGCTATGCCGAAAGCTTACGCCAGGCATATGACAAGGAAGTCGAACGTTTGAATGGACAAAACCCGGAGACGGATGCTTTCGTACAAAAATGCTTGGAGAATTACAAGGAACTGGAATCGATTTATGCGAAACGCTGGGGATAAACCCCGGCGTTTTTTTCTGTTGCAACGGTTTCCGAGATAGGTTATTCTTGTCTCTGCAACTACGAAACCAGATTTAGATCTATGGGGGCTTGAATCATGATGGAATTAACTGAATACAAAGCAGACCCCTTTGCGATTACAACGCGCCAAGCGGAGCTTTTTTATTTCCGCGGACGGAAGGCGCACCGGGAAGGGCGACTGGAAGAGGCGGTCTATCACCTCGACGAAGCGACAACACTTCAGCCGAGTGACATCCGTTACCTTTTACGTTACGCCCGTGTTTTATTCGAGACAGGCGAAATCAATCATGCAAATGATGTCTTGAAACAAGTGCGGACGCTCGACCAGTCAAATACGGAATCCTTGTTTTATTTAGCGAATAACTACGCGCATGTCTCCTTATATGAAGAGGCGAAAAAGTACGCGCTTGAATATTTATCCAGTGCACCAAACGGGAAACACGCAGAGGCATCGGCCGCGCTCGTGGAATTAATCGATCTCGAACAAGAGATGGAAGATGACGATGAGGATGAATTGATTCGTTTACATGCTCAAGCACAACGTCAAATCGATAAAGGGATGCTCTTTGCGGCGCAGGACACATTGGAGTCGTTGATTGCCCAGTATCCGACATTTTGGCCGGCCTATAACAATCTTGCGATCGTCGAGTTTTACCTCGGTGAAAATGATCGTGCGTTTGCTTCACTCGAACAAGTCCTTGATGGAAATCCGGGAAACCTGCATGCTCTCTGTAACACGCTCGTGTTGTTGCATGAGATGGGACAAGATGAAGAAGCACACCGTTTGTCGAACAAACTCGAACACGTCCGCTCTGTGAATCTTGAGACGCGCTATAAGGTCGCTTCAACGCTTGCGATCATCGGTCGCCACGATTTGGCGTACGAAGAACTGAAGTTACTTGAACGTCGCGGCTACCGGGGAGACCCGTTGTTTGGTCACTGGTTGTCGATTTCAGCATTCAAGACGGGACACATCGAAGAAGCGGCTGCGTTCCTTCAATCAGAAGAAGCGCAAGGCATGCGGGAAGAACGGGAAGCTTACGACATCCGTCATAACCTCCAGTTCCGCTCCGCCTTGATCCAGGCCTTGAAGACAGAAGATGATGTCTCGCGGATTTTTACGGCCTTGTTACTCGGCAAGCTGAACGATGAAGAAGCGAAGCTCGCATTATCGATGATGCCGGAAGTGACGGATCATCCGGACGTTTTATTACTGACCGAACAAATCATTCATGAGATGAACGGGGAGCACGAAGTGATCAATGCTCGGATTCAACGTGCCTTGATGACGATCCGTTTGGCGGAACGTTTTGTTTCGGATGAAGAACGAATGAGCCTCGAAGGTGATTTTTACGAACGATTTGCCCGACTCTTCCTGAGCGGTGAGACGTTTGATTCGGTCGAACAGTCGGCTGCGGCCTTGATCTATCTGTTTCACGATGTCCGCGACGGCATGTTGATTGAAGACTGTGCGTCACTCGTTCATGTTTCATTTGATGATACCGCAGCGACGATCCGTTCCTATCAACGCGTTTTGAACCCGGCCCGTGCAAAGTGTTAGACGTTTGTACGATTCTCACCTATACTCAAATTACAACGAAAATACAGATGGGGTGGAATCATGACAGAAACTGAACAGAAAATTTATGACGTCATCATTATTGGTGCCGGTCCTGCCGGCATGACAGCGGCACTTTACGCATCACGTGCGAACCTTTCGACTTTGATGATTGAACGCGGTATTCCGGGCGGACAGATGGCCAACACGGAAGACATCGAAAACTATCCGGGCTATGACAGCATTCTTGGACCGGATCTTTCACAAAAAATGTTCGACCATTCCAAAGCATTTGGTGCAGAGTATGCGTACGGAGACGTTCGCAGCATCGAAGACGGTCCGGCATTCAAGACCGTTCACGCACACAACAAGGATTACCATGCCCGGGCGATCATTATCGCCTCAGGAGCCCAGTACAAGAAAATCGGTGTGCCGGGCGAGGAAGAACTCGGCGGACGCGGTGTCTCCTACTGTGCGGTCTGTGACGGTGCGTTCTTTAAAGAAAAAGAACTGTTCGTCATCGGTGGCGGTGACTCGGCTGTCGAAGAAGGTGTCTACTTGACACGCTTCGCGAAAAAAGTCACGATTGTTCACCGTCGTGAAGAGTTACGCGCTCAAAAAATTCTTCAAAAACGTGCATTCGACAATCCGAAAATCGATTTCATTTGGAACCATACGGTCAAACAGATCAACGAAGATAACGGAAAAGTCGGCGGCGTGGAATTGATCAATACGAAAACAGCGGAAACGACGACGTATCCGATTGATGGTGTCTTCATCTACATCGGGATGAACCCGATCACAGGATATGTGCAGGATCTCGGCATCTTAAACGATCAAGGATATGTCGTGACGAACGAAGGCATGGAAACGAACATCAAAGGTATTTTTGCAGCCGGCGATGTCCGTGAAAAAACACTTCGTCAAGTCGTCACAGCAACAAACGACGGTTCGATTGCGGCGCAAAACGCGCAACACTATATCGAAGCGTTGCTTGAAGAATTACAGGAATCATCACAAGTCTAATTCAAGATCCAGCTTGGTTGGGAAGCTCTTCCATCAAGCTGGCTCTTTTTTTATGTTATACTGAAACGAGAGTAAAAAATACACACGGAACTGTTGTCTGGAGGGCGAAGAGATGGAACAGAATCAACCGCAACTGGTCATCATTACAGGAATGAGTGGCGCCGGAAAAACGGTCGCAATGAACAGCTTTGAAGACTTAGGCTATTTTTGTGTCGACAATCTACCACCGACGTTATTGCCACAATTGATTGAAGTGATTGGGCAGGTGCGTCCGAAAATCGCCGTTGCCATCGATACACGGGCTCGTGATTTCATTGACAGCTTCTTTGTCGTTTATGAAGATTTGAAAAAAACGAATCTGCAAATCCGGATGTTGTATCTTGATGCCCGCAATGATGTACTCGTCCGCCGGTATAAAGAATCCCGCCGGTCGCATCCGCTCGCACCGACCGCGTCTCCGTTGATCGGCATCGAACGGGAACGGACATTGCTCGAAGGATTCCGCGATAAAGCCCAGTTGCTGATGGATACGAGTGATATTAAACCGCTCGCCTTAAAGGAACGGATCTTAAAAGAGTTTACCGAAGGGGAACGGATTCCGTTCACCGTCAATGTCATGTCGTTTGGTTTCAAGCACGGTCTGCCGCTCGACGCAGATCTCGTGTTTGACTTACGTTTCCTGCCGAACCCGTTTTACATTCCGGAACTCCGACCGAAGACCGGTCTCGATCTTGAAGTCTCGTCTTATGTCATGCAGTGGCCGGAAGCGAAGCTGTTTTATAAAAAGCTCGTCGACATGCTCGAATTCCTGATTCCCCAGTATGAGCGGGAAGGAAAATCGCAGCTCGTCGTGGCGCTCGGTTGTACCGGTGGAAAACACCGGTCGATTACGTTTGCTGAAGCGATCAGTAAAGAGTTTAAGAACCAATACCATATCGTGACGAATCACCGGGATTATGTCCACGCGAAGGAGGAGAGATAATGAAATGGGAACGAAAAGTCGTCGCTATCGGCGGAGGAACGGGCCTATCGACTCTCTTGCGCGGATTAAAACATTACCCGCTTGATATTACGGCCATCGTCACCGTCGCGGATGACGGCGGAAGCTCGGGCCGTCTACGGACAGAGTTTAACATGTTACCGCCGGGCGATATCCGGAACGTCATCGTCTCGCTGTCTAAATCGGAAACGTTGATGGACCGGATCATGCAGTACCGTTTTGAGACGGGAGAAGGTCTGCACGGGCACTCACTCGGTA
The DNA here is from genome assembly GCF_057834585.1 of Exiguobacterium sp. GL_137. Lineage (NCBI taxonomy): Bacteria > Bacillati > Bacillota > Bacilli > Caryophanales > Exiguobacterium > Exiguobacterium sp. GL_137. Next base: position 2,385,685 of record NZ_CM174406.1, on the reverse strand, counting down.
ATTTGATGCTGACGGCAGCGACGCAGCTCTGTAACGGCTCCTTCGTCGAAGCGATCGGTGTCATGGGACAACTCTTGAATGCCGAAGGGAAAGTCTATCCGGCGACGGAACGGACGATTACGTTATGCGCCGAGTTTGAAGACGGAACGATCGTCAAAGGGGAATCCCTGATTCCGAAAGTCGGCAAAGTCATCGAGCGGATTTTCCTCGAGGAAGAGGATGTCCGTCCGGTTCCGGAAGCGATTCAGGCGATTCTTGATGCTGATGTCATCGTCCTCGGTCCCGGCAGTCTCTATACGAGTGTCATTCCGAACGTCCTGATTGAGGAAATCCGGGACGCCATCAGTCAATCGCTTGCGCCGGTCGTCTATATTTGTAACGTCATGACGCAACCGGGTGAGACGACAGCCTTTACGGCAAATGATCACTTGAATGTGTTGGAACGATTCCTCGGTAAAGGGGTGATTGATACAATCATCGTCAACAACGAATCGATTGATGTCAGTTATCTGCGGAAGTATCAAAAGGATCATGCCGACATCGTGACCTATGATGAATCAAGCTTTGAAGAAGCAGGAATTGAAGTACTCGCGGACGATATCGTGGATTATAACCATCACTTCATCCGTCATGACTCGGATGCTGTCGCAAGCCTCGTCATGCGGAAAGTTCTATCCATTCGACGCGTGCGTCAATTCGAAGGGAAGGAGGAACTGACGTGAGTTTTGCATCAGAAGTCAAAAAAGAGTTAACGCAAATCGCGATCACCGATCATGAAATGAAGGCGGAACTTGCTGCCTTGGCCCGGATGAATGGAGCAATCTCATTTGGACTGGGACGTGGACTGACACTGGATATCTCGACGGAAAACGCTTCGATTGCCCGCCGTATTTATTCCTTGCTCAAACGCGCCTATGCCGTCCATCTGGATTTACTCGTCCGGAAAAAAATGCGTCTGAAGAAAAATAATGTCTATATCGTCCGCGTCAAACAACAGGCGGATAAGATTTTACAAGACCTTGGTATTTTAGGGGAAGGGTTTACGATGATCCGTTCGATTAGTGATTCGATCGTCAACGACGAACGGCGTGCGCGGGCCTATCTGCGCGGTGCCTTTTTAGCCGGAGGCTCGTTGAACAATCCGGCGACGTCTTCGTACCATCTGGAAATCTTCAGTCTGTACGAAGAACATAATGCTGCTTTACGCAGCCTGACGAATCAGTTTGATTTGAATGCAAAAGCGATTGAACGGAAAAAAGGACATATTCTCTACATCAAGGAAAGTGAGAAGATTTCTGATTTTCTTAAGCTCGTCGGAGCAACGTATTCGATGTTACGGTTTGAGGATGTCCGGATTTTAAAAGATATGCGGAATTCGGTCAACCGGCTCGTCAACTGTGAGACGGCGAACCTCAACAAAACCGTCGGGGCGGCGTTACGCCAGGTCGAGAACATTAAGTTTCTCGAACGGACGGTCGGACTTGATGTCTTGCCGGACAAATTAAGAGAAATCGCCATCTTGCGGGTGACACATCAAGACGTGACCTTGCAGGAACTCGGTGAGATGGTCGAGAGTGGTTCCATCTCGAAATCCGGGATCAATCATCGATTGCGCAAGATTGATCAAATTGCGGATAAAATCCGAAACGGCGAGTCGATGACCGGGGCTCTTTAGGGAGTAACTTGCGAGATGAACAATAGTCTACTATAATATATAGTCGATGCAACTAAATGTTCGAATTAAGGAGTTTTTGAAATGGCTAATGAGAAAAAACGTATTTCGCTGACAGTTGATGCGAAGTTTGATGAAGTGCTTACGAAAAAAGCGAAAACAATCGGTGTACCAAAAAGTACGCTCGTCGCTTTTGCGACATCGTTGTTCCTGAAACAATTGCAGGCGGAAGAAGAACTTTCACCTCATGCGAACGGAATCTACACATTGATTCGCGAAAACCACGATATCGTATCTGATATCACAGATTTGATTGACTAAAAAATAGGACCTCTGTCCGCGTCTGTTCTGAGAAGAGTGACGCAAAGGACAGTGGTCTTTTTTTGTACACATGAAAAAACCGTCCTCGCAAGTTGCGAAGACGGTCTGGTGAAAATTATGCACGTTCCATGACGCGGTCGATTAAACCGTAGTCAGCGGCTGCTTGAGCAGACATGAAGTTATCGCGCTCTGTATCACGCTCGATGACTTCAAGTGGTTGTCCTGTGTTTTCAGCCATGATTTTGTTTAAGTGTTCACGCATTTTGATGATACGTTCCGCATGGATTTTAATATCCGATGCTTGACCTTGTGTTCCACCGAGTGGTTGGTGGATCATGATTTCGGCGTTTGGAAGTGCAAAACGTTTTCCTTTAGCGCCGGCTTGAAGCAAGAATGCACCCATTGAAGCAGCCATTCCGATACAGATGGTTGAAACTTGCGGTTTGATGAAGTTCATCGTATCGTAAATCGCCATACCTGCTGTGATTGAGCCGCCCGGGCTGTTGATGTAAAGTGAGATTTCTTTATCTGGATCTTCTGCTGCTAGGAAAAGTAACTGGGCAACGACTGAGTTGGCGACGTTGTCGTCAATCGCGCTCCCGAGAAGGATGATGCGGTCTTTCAGCAAACGGGAATAGATATCGTAAGCACGTTCCCCGCGGTTGGTTTGTTCGATGACTGTTGGAATTAACATAGTCTTTGCCTCCTTATGGTTGGTATGTAGCTCATATTCGACTTGTCCTTATCATAATCCTTTGGTCAATATTGGTCAAAAGATACGCTGTTGGTTTTATATATTTTTCCTGAAACAGTTCCTGTTAAACATATCAGTATAGAAAAAAGGCAATACCGTAAACGGCATTGCCTGAAGATTCAAGTATGGTACACCCGGAGAGATTTGAACTCCCGACACCTGGTACCGGAAACCAGTGCTCTATCCCCTGAGCTACGGGTGCATGTAATTACTGAACAATTAATAGTATACCGACATTTTTTCAGAAAAGCAATACTAGATTTTCAAGTTTACTGATTTTTTGTCAAAACGTAAGAGACGATTGAATGAAGGTCCATCCTATATAATAGAAGCAGAATCTATTTTAATCGGGAAAGGGAGGGGAACGGATGGAACAGAGACAGGAACAAGAACAGCGTCTCGTGATGTCAGCCGCTCAGTTGTTTCAATTGGCGGTGCTGGAAGAGACGCGGGCAGAACTCGAGGAACGATTGTACCGAATCATCCGTCGTGCTACTCGGACTGAACATAATGGAAGAAAAATGATTCCGCCGGATTTAGCGCAGGTTGCAGACCGGATTGACTCATTTGAAGCGGAACTTCTTCAGCAAATACGTTTAGAATCGGTCAGACAGGAAATAGGATATATGGCGGAACAACTCATCCTGTACTTAGACGCGGATGGATTACTCAGAACGACCGATGCACGATTAGCAGTTTTGCTTGACTGTGAGGAGTCGACAATCAAGCAGGCACGACAACTGCTTCAGCAATGTGAACCGACCGGAATCGCGGCACGCTCGGAAGCGGAGTGTCGCCTGTTGCATGCCATGGAGCTTGAGGAAGACCGTTTGATTGATTTGGTCGCTGATCTGTCAGACGGGCAATCTCTTACAAACGTCTTGGAAAAGATTAATGACGGGACAGAGCGGAAACAAATGAAGCTACGGATTGAACGGTTACCGAAAACCCCACTCTTACCGACATCGACCACGATGACGATCCCGGAAGCCGATGTCGAGTGGGTCGACGGTCAGGTGCAAGTCAACTGGTATAGCTTAACACTTGATACGTCGTGGACGGATCTTGAGGAAGCAACACCTTTTTTGAGCGCCTATGAACGACGACGCAAAACCTTGCATTCGATTCTGGACGTTATCATTGCGCGGCAAATCCGTTGGTTCAAAGGGGAACTTCATTTAGAACCGTTGACGAAAAAAGAAGTCGCCGAACAAACGGGATACCATCCTTCGACGATTGGTCGGGCGATTGCCAACAAAACGATCCGGACGGTTCAGGGAACCCTTGAGCTTGAGAATTTTTTTGTATCGAAGACGAAAAGCGGCACATCGAGCTTTTTAATCAAGGCCCGAATCGCACAATTGATTCAGGAAGCGACCTCGCCGCTGTCGGATCAACAGATCGTCAACCGTCTCGACCTGGAAGGCATCCGGGTCGCAAGACGGACAGTCGCGAAGTATCGGGCGGGTCTGTACTTGACCCGGTCCGACATGACGAAACGACGAGAGGCGAATGAATGATGCCATCAAAAGAACACACGACCTTAACACTGTATTCACGTCCCGGATGTACGCTATGTGAGGAAGCCGCCTTCTTACTTGATTTCGTGCTCGATGAATTTCCGGATTGGACATTCGAAGAAGTGAACATTGAAGAAGATGCTGCGCTCAGTCTCCGGTTTTTATATGAAATTCCTGTCGTCATGCATCAGTCCGAAATTTGGAGTTATGGCAAATTCGAGACAGAGGCGATAAGAAACCGCTTACTTGAAAAAAGTTAAAGGGCGAGGCTTGAATCCTTGTACGAGGGCTGTTATGATGAGGATGTACCAAGTGGGACAAGATATGACACGCGGGACGTAAAGTGTCCAGCAACTTGAGAGGAGCGGGAATACATGATTCGGCAGTTAGTACAGATCCAAAAACGAATCGTGCCTGATCTGATCGAAGAAATGCAGACACGTTACGACATACTTCATTATGTCCGGCTCATGCAGCCGATTGGCCGGCGGACCCTGGCAACAAGCCTCGGCTTGACGGAACGGGTATTACGCCGGGAAGTGGACTTCCTGAAAGAGCAGGGATTGCTCGAAGTGGCGACACAAGGAATGTCTTTGACGGATGAAGGGCGGATCGTCTTACGAAGTATGCACAGCGTGATGGCAGAACTGGCCGGTATTTCTGACATGGCGAAAGCCTTACAGGAAAAACTGGGTGTCCGGGATGTCGTCATCGTACCAGGAGATTCGGATCAAACCTTCTGGGTGCAACGCGATATGGGACGTGCGACGGTCGCACGTTTGAAACGAGAACTTTCTTCATCTGTACACAACACGATTGCAGTCACAGGAGGTACGACGATGGCTTCCGTCGCGGCGATGATGTCGCCCGATAAGGAAAACCGTCCGATGACATTCGTGCCGGCACGTGGCGGTTTAGGTGAAACCCTTGAATTACAAGCGAATACGGTCTGTTCACGGATGGCATCCCGTGCACAAAGTGATTATCACTTATTGCACATACCAGACATGGTCAGTAAGGAAACGTTTGTGAAGATGGTGGAAGAGCCGAGCATTAAAAATGTGTTACAAATGATTAAAGATGCCTCAATCGTGGTACATGGAATTGGTGAGGCAAAAACGATGGCAAAACGTCGTCGCGCTTCGACCGAGTTACTGGAACAGCTTGAACAGGAACATGCGGTAGCGGAAGCATTTGGTTATTACTTCGATCGGGACGGAAAGATCGTGCACCGGGTGAAGACGGTTGGTCTTCAACTCGACGACTTAAAAAAAGTCGAACACGTCATCGTCGTCGCCGGAGGACATTCTAAAGCAGAAGCAATCAATGCGTATGTCAAACAGTCCCCGGACATCATCCTGATTACGGATGAAGGGGCAGCAACAACGATTTTGAAAGGGTAGCCCCCTTTTGAATAATAGATAACTCGCTTTACATTAAAAGGAGGAAAATTATCATGGCGGTAAAAGTTGGTATTAATGGATTTGGACGTATCGGACGTTTGGCACTTCGTCAAATTCTTCAGTTTGACGGAATCGAAGTAGTCGCAATCAATGACCTTACAGACACTAAAATGCTTGCACACCTCTTGAAATATGATACGACTCAAGGTCGTTTCGACGGAGAAGTTGAAGTACACGACGGTTACTTCCTCGTCAACGGTAAAGAAATCAAAACACTTGCTAACCGCAACCCAGAAGAACTCCCATGGGGCGAGCTCGGTGTTGACATCGTTCTCGAATGTACTGGTTTCTTCACAGACAAAGAAAAAGCTGAGCTTCACTTGAAAGCCGGCGCTAAAAAAGTCGTTATCTCAGCACCTGCTACTGGCGACATGAAAACAGTTGTCTTCAACACGAACCACGAAATTCTTGACGGAACTGAAACAGTTATCTCTGGTGCTTCATGTACTACGAACTGTCTCGCGCCTATGGCTAAAGTTCTTCAAGATCAGTACGGAATCGTTCAAGGTCTCATGACAACGATCCACGCTTACACTGGCGACCAAAACACACTCGACGCTCCACACCCTAAAGGTGACTTCCGTCGTGCACGTGCAGCGGCAGCTAACATCGTTCCTAACTCAACTGGTGCTGCTAAAGCAATCGGTCTTGTTCTTCCAAAACTTCAAGGTAAACTTGACGGTGCAGCACAACGTGTACCAGTTGCTACAGGTTCACTCACTGAGCTCACAACAGTTCTCGAGAAGAAAGTAACAGTTGAAGAAGTTAACGCGGCAATGAAAGCAGCAGCTAACGAATCTTACGGTTACACTGAAGACGAAATCGTTTCTTCTGACATCGTTGGTATCTCTTACGGATCACTCTTCGATGCAACACAAACGAAAGTCGTTACAGTCGGCGACAAACAACTCGTTAAAACAGTTGCTTGGTATGACAACGAAATGTCTTACACTAGCCAGCTCATTCGCACACTCAAACACTTCGCAGAAATCGCTAAGTAATTCGAGCAATTAAATAGCAATTGAATAAGAGCGGAAACGATACAGTCTCCGCTCTTATTGCGGAAAAAAGTCTGGAGGGGCGCATCAGCCCCTCACTATACGTATGAGACGGAGGACGAATGTATGAATAAGAAATCAATTCGCGATATCGATGTAAAAGGAAAACGCGTGTTTACACGTGTGGACTTCAACGTACCGCTAGAAGACGGCAAAATCACAGATGATACACGGATCCGTGCTGCCCTTCCGACAATCAAACACTTGGTTGACGGTGGAGCGAAAGTCATCCTCGCAAGCCATATGGGACGTCCAAAAGGCGAGAAAAACCCTGAGTTCTCACTTGCACCAGTCGTAGCACGCCTTAGCGAACTGCTTGGTAAGGACATCAAGCTCGTTGAAGAAGCATACGGTCCGGTCGCTGAAGAAGCGGTCAGCAAGCTTGAAGAAGGAGACGTCATCGTTCTTGAAAACGTTCGTTTCTACCCAGGCGAAACGAAAAACGATCCTGAACTCGCAGAAGGTTTTGCGAAACTTGCAGACGTTTTCGTCAACGACGCATTTGGTGCAGCGCACCGTGCGCACGCTTCTACAGAAGGAATCGCACACCATGTCGAGACAGCTGTAGCAGGATTGTTGATCGAAAAAGAACTTCAGGTTCTCGGTAAAGCCCTCTCAAACCCGGATCGTCCGTTTACAGCGATCATCGGTGGTTCGAAAGTCGCGGACAAAATCGGCGTCATCGATCACTTGCTTGATATCGTCGATACGTTGATCATCGGCGGAGGATTATCTTATACATTCCTTAAAGCTCAAGGTTATGAAGTCGGTACGTCACTTCTTGAAGTTGACAAAATCGAACAGGCGAAGGAATTCATGAAAAAAGCAGAAGATAAAGGCGTTAAATTCTTGATGCCGGTCGACTGTGTCATCACGAAGGAATTCGGCGAAGAAACATACGTCGGACCACGCGATATCGACAGTATCCCAGCGGATCATATGTCACTCGATATCGGTCCGAAAACAATCGAACTGTATGCAGAAGCAATCAAGGATTCGAAACTCGTTGTCTGGAACGGACCAATGGGTGTGTTCGAACTTGATAAATATGCAAACGGAACAAAAGGTGTCGCTCAAGCATTAGCGGACAGCGATGCATACTCGATCATCGGTGGTGGAGATTCTGCTGCAGCGGCTGAGAAATTCGGTCTTGCAGATAAAATGAGTCACATTTCTACTGGTGGCGGCGCAAGCCTCGAGTTCATGGAAGGTAAAGCTCTTCCAGGTGTCGAAGCGCTTAACGACAAGTAATCTAAAGTTCACAAGGGAGTGTTTTCAATGCGTAAACCAATTATCGCAGGTAACTGGAAAATGAATCTTACCCTCAAGGATGCTGTGGCATTCGCTGAGGAAGTCAAAGGAACTGTACCCGCTTCTTCGAAAGTCGACGCGGCTGTCTGTGCACCGTCTGTATTCCTTGCACACTTGACAGAAGCGACAGCTGGAACGGACCTGAAAATCGGCGCTCAAAACATGTATGACCAAGAGAGCGGCGCATTCACAGGTGAAATCAGCCCAGTGATGCTCAAAGAACTTGGCGTAACATACGTCGTCCTCGGTCACTCAGAACGTCGTGAGTATTTCGGAGAAACAGATGCGTTCATCAACAGCAAAACGAAAAAAGCATTTGAGCATGGTATCGTGCCAATCGTTTGTGTCGGTGAAACACTCGAAGAACGCGAAGGCGGGAAATTCGAATCAGTCATCCGTGAACAAACAACGAACAGCTTGAAAGGCTTAACAGTCGATCAGGTTAAAAACCTTGTTGTCGCATATGAGCCTGTCTGGGCAATCGGAACAGGAAAATCAGCAACAGAACAAGATGCACAAGATTCTTGTAAATTCGTTCGCGATGTCATCGCAGCTGAATTCGGTACGGAAGCTGCAGAAGCAGTCCGCATCCAGTACGGCGGCAGTGTCAAACCGGACAACATCAAAGAATATATGGCTCAGCCTGACATCGACGGTGCTTTAGTTGGTGGCGCAAGTCTTGAGACAGGATCGTTCCTCAAACTGTTGGAGGCGATTTAAATGAAAAAACGTCCAGTCGCACTGATCATCCTTGATGGTTTCGGTATGCGTGACGAGGAGTTCGGAAATGCTGTCACGGCAGCAAACAAACCGAACTTCGACCGGTACTGGGAACAGTACCCGCATACGTTGTTGAATGCGCAAGGAGAATACGTCGGTTTGCCTGAAGGTCAAATGGGGAACTCAGAAGTGGGTCATTTGAACATCGGTGCAGGTCGCGTCGTCTACCAATCGCTATCCCGAATCAACAATGCCATTAAGGATCGCTCGTTCTTCTCGCGTCAAGCGATGAACGATGCGGCAGGTCACGTGAAAAAATACGGTTCAGCCCTTCATATCTTCGGTCTGGTCTCTGACGGTGGAATCCACAGTCACATCAACCACTTGTATGCCGTGCTTGAATTCGCAAAACTTCACGAAATCGAAAAAGTCTATCTCCATGCCTTCACGGATGGCCGCGATTGTGATCCGCAATCAGGAGCCGGTTTCCTCCGTGATGCCCAAGCGAAGATGGACGAGTTAAACGTCGGTCAATTCGCAAGTGTCTCTGGTCGTTATTATGCGATGGACCGCGACAACCGCTGGGAACGCGTCAAGAAAGTCTATGACGTCATCACGTTCGCAGACGGTCCGACAACAAAAGACCCAATCGCGATGGTCGAAGCTTCGTACAAAACAGACGTTACAGATGAGTTCATTGAACCAACGGTAGTCGTGCAGGAAGACGGTACTCCAGTAGCACCGATCCACGATAACGATGCGATCATGTTCTTCAACTATCGTCCGGACCGTGCGATTCAGCTCGCCAAGACGTATAAAGAAAAAACAGGCTTCAATGGTTTTGAATTGCCGGACAATGCGCCGAAGAACCTGCTGCTCGTCTCGATGACGAAGTACTCGGATGCGATTGATACGGACATCGTCTTCCCACCGGAAGACATCAAAAATACGCTCGGTGAAACGTTATCGAAACAAGGCCTTAAACAATTGCGGATTGCGGAAACTGAAAAGTACCCGCACGTCACGTTCTTCTTTAACGGTCAACGTGAAGAGCCGTACGAAGGAGAAGATCGGATTCTGATCCCGTCTCCAAAAGTCGCGACATACGACTTGAAACCGGAAATGAGTGTCTATGAAGTCACAGAAGCGCTCGTTGACGCAATCAACTCGGACGAACATGACGCAATTATCCTCAACTTCGCCAATCCCGATATGGTCGGTCACTCGGGTATGCTCGAGCCGACGAAGAAGGCGATCGAAGCGGTAGATAAATGTCTTGGACAAGTCGTTGATTTGATTCTCAGCAAGGGTGGCGCAGCCATCATCACAGCCGACCACGGGAATGCGGACAAAGTCCTCAATGCCGATGGTAGCAAGATGACGGCTCACACGACAGAACCTGTTCCATGTATCGTCACGGTCGAGGACGTCGAACTCCTTGAGCCATTGACTGGCGTATTGGCAGACTTGGCACCAACTGTTCTCGATTTACTCGGAGCAGATCAACCGGCAGAAATGACGGGGAAATCGATTGTATTAAAGAAATAATCCCGTCAATCGATCGACTTGTCACTGTCTCACCACAAACTAATCTTTCTCAAACAAAAAGGAGCGAATTTAAATGTCAATGATTACAGAGATTTATGCACGCGAGATTCTTGACTCACGCGGTAACCCAACAGTAGAAGTAGAAGTATATACAGAAGACGGCGGCTTTGGTCGCGCACTCGTCCCATCAGGCGCATCAACTGGTGAGCACGAAGCAGTTGAGCTTCGCGATGGCGACAAATCACGTTACCTCGGTAAAGGTGTCTTAAAAGCAGTTGACAACGTCAACGAAAAAATCGCACCTGAAATCATCGGTTACGATGTTTTCGACCAAGCAGGAATCGACAAAAAGATGATCGACCTCGACGGTACGAAAAACAAAGGGAACTTCGGCGCTAACGCAATCCTTGGTGTTTCTATGGCTGCTGCACGTGCTGCTGCAGATGAGCTTGGTCTTCCACTTTACACGTACCTCGGTGGATTCAACGCGAAAACATTGCCAACTCCAATGATGAACATCATCAACGGTGGATCACACGCTGACAACAACGTTGATTTCCAAGAGTTCATGATCATGCCTGTTGGAGCTCCAACATTCAAAGAAGCTCTTCGTATGGGTGCTGAAATCTTCCACGCGTTGAAATCAGTTCTTAGCGGAATGGGTCTTAACACAGCAGTCGGTGACGAGGGTGGATTCGCTCCAAACTTGAAATCAAACGAAGAAGCAATCACAGTTATTCTTGAAGCAATCGAAAAAGCTGGCTACAAAGCAGGCGAAGATGTTTACCTCGCTATGGACGTCGCTTCTTCTGAGTTCTACGATAAAGCAGCTGGAAAATACAACCTCGCTGGCGAAGGCAAAGTCCTTACAACAGAAGAGCTTGTTGAATTCTATGCACAACTCGTTGACAAATACCCAATCATCTCAATCGAAGATGGCTGTGACGAAAACGACTGGGATGGCCACAAACTTCTTACAGATCGTATCGGACACAAAGTCCAACTCGTTGGTGATGACTTGTTCGTAACAAACACAGAGAAACTCGCTGAAGGTATCGAAAAAGGCATCGCGAACTCGATCCTCATCAAAGTTAACCAAATCGGTACGTTGACTGAAACATTCGACGCAATCGAAATGGCGAAAAAAGCTGGTTACACAGCAGTTGTTTCTCACCGTTCTGGTGAAACAGAAGATTCAACAATCGCTGACATCGCTGTTGCGACAAACGCTGGTCAAATCAAAACTGGTTCACTTTCACGTACAGACCGTATCGCGAAATACAACCAACTTCTCCGCATCGAAGACATGCTTTCAGACGTTGCTGTCTACGACGGAATCAAATCATTCTACAACCTTAAGAAGTAATTCCAGGTTGATAATTTAACGTGTGTTGTACATTCACTGTACAGCCGAAACCTCCTATTCATGTGTGCGATCCGCACACGAATAGGAGGTTTTTTGTGTTCATGATTCATTGAGTAAAAGAAGTTGAATTCGATCTGACATCAGAAATGATTCAAAACAAATGGTTTTGCCATTGAGTACATACCAACGCCATTCAATTCCAAGGGGTAAAAAATCAAATTTATGAGACCTTTCTTTTACTACCTGGTCATTAAAATGTTATAGTTATAAATAAGTTTAAGCACAATCATTATAAGGCTTAAATACATTTGAACGGGTGAAGGTTCAAAAAACATCTAAAGGAGAAATGATCATGTTAAATTCAGATTTAGATATACGCTTAGAACCACGCATTAAAGAATTGTATCGCTTACATAAGGAGCGTTCAGCCAATATTGATTGGAGTTATCACGAATTCATTCCATGGGACAAGGCGATGTCGTTTAAACGCGTTCCTTGGGAGGAGAGTCAAGTCACGCTTCCGGAAGGTGTCATCGTTGCCGTGGAAACGGCATTACTGACAGAAGTGAACTTACCTTGGTATACGTCGCACTTGGATTACACGTTTAAAAACTCGATGGAAGTCATCAATGATTTCGTCCGTACGTGGACAGCGGAAGAAGACCAGCATTCGAGCTTACTGGAAACGTATTTACTCGTGACGCGAAACGTCAATCCGACACGGTTGCATCAGTTAAGAAGACGCGTCGTTGAAAGCGGCTGGTTCCCGGACTTCACGAATCCATTAGCGACTATGGCGTATACGTCGTTGCAAGAGCTTGCGACACTCGTTTTCTATAACAACGTAGCACGAGTGGCCGGTGCGCATGATAAAGACTTGGCGACACTGCTCCGCCGTTTGGCAAAAGACGAAGCTCTTCATTATGCGTTCTACCGTGACACGGTGAAAGCGCACCTTGAACTCGATCCAAACTTCATCGTGTTCTTTGAAGATGTCATCATCAATTTCTCGATGCCGGGTGCGATCATGCCGGACTTTACCGAGCGTATGAAGACCATTGCGATTGATACGAATTACGGACCCCTCCAATACTTTGACCAGGTATTAGATGTCGTCGTGAAATACTGGGATATTGAGAACTTGCAACCTACGAGCGAAGAGGCCAAACAATCCCAAGCGAATATCATGAAATATCATGGGCGTTTGAAACGTATCAAGGATCGCCAATCAGCAAAAAATAAGATCGATGCATGACGAGGGGAGAATAATGAAAATGACGTGTGAAATATGCGGAAAAGAAACGAATAACCAAGTCAGTTATTTGGAACTGAACACGTGGGAATTCAATTCGTTGAAGACAGAGGAAAAAGACTTTTATCCGATTTGCTACAGCTGTTTTGACAAGCATACGAACGAGTTCATTGATCAGGAAATGGATCTTGAATTAAGAAAAAAACGTTCGCAGATGGTGAATAAAGAAGTCGAGGCAGAAATCGAAGCTATTCTTGAAGTCGAAAATTAAGTAAGTAATCTACGGATTGAGTTGACAGTTTCCCGCTTGGCGGGAGGCTGTTTTTTTGCGTTGAGTATGGTTTGACAAAACTAGCCGTTCGTTTGCTTTTCTAAGGTTAGGTGCAAAGGGAGCACGCTTTTTTTCACGCGCTTTCCTCAGGTGAGACACAAGCCAGTTTGTCTGCCTCATTGAGGCAGGCAATCGGGTCTTGTTTGTCTCTGACAGCGCAAGCAGGCTTGCGCTTTTTCCTGTAGGAGTCGCGTGAAATGCGTGATAACAGTTTCATAGGAAAGCAGAAAAACATTCATAGCTCGACTTACTTCTAAGGGAAAAGGAAGCAACGCTTCCGTCAGGAACAGGCGAGACCCGGAGATCTGAAAGAAATCCGCGGCTCGCATTCCGCCCTAGAAAAGCGAGCGAATGAATGATTTTTGGTACATATAAAAAACGAGACCGACTAAACGTCGAATCCCGTAGTATCAAAATAGAATTATACTGCTTAAAATCAATCCTCGATAAACGTAACGAGGTAATGATGGGCAGAATAGAGTGGAGCACGCGTGACGAAGAACTCTGGTAAGTCGGCATCGATATCGAGTTCACGTAACGTCTGTGGGTCCAGACATTCCTGAACCAGGCGTTTGATGTCACTGAGCAGTTCGTCATGAAGATTTTCTTCCGCTGTAAAAGACCGTTTGGCCTCATCTTTTAATAATAAGACGACCGGTGGAAGACCACGCAATAGATCGACCTGTAGTGGTTCTTCGTTCCGTTGAAAAAAATCGTTTAAACAACTGACGACTTTCATCGAATGATCTTCTTTCATACGAACCCCCAACTTTCTAAAAGTACTGTTACTATCAAGCTATTCCCTAAAGTCAGATAGGATATGCAGATAAACTGGAATCAGGGCATTAAGGGAGCGGATAACCGGGTACAGAAAGAGGTAGGGGGGGATGGAGATGCTGTTTCGTTACTTGTTTTTGGGTCTGGACCCCACGATGGACGATATTCAGTTGCGCATCATCTATTTTACAGAACTGATCTTCTTTATCGGACTGTTTCAAATTACGAGCCGTTTCTCACGCCAAAGCATGATTCTCGGTACGCTCCTTGGAGTGACGGGTCTGATTGCTTTGTTGCCGGGAGCTATCTATATTCTTCGCTATAATCCGGAAGATGCCATCATTGATATTACATTTTTACTGATTTATTTGCTGGAGCCACTCGCGATTCTAGCATTTCTGATAGCATTGTTTCGCCGGTTTTATGAAAAGCGTCATCCGAATCATTCGAAAAAGTCCTGACAAACGTTCTGCTGCAACGTTTATCAGGACTTTTTTTGTTGCATTCCGAAAAAAATAAAATATATTTTCGTAAAAAGGATTGATGTGTAACCGGTTACACAATATGATACATATTGTAAGCGTTATCAAAAGAAAGAGGTGGCGAACATGTCGACCATCCGGGAAGTAGCGAAAGTGGCCAATGTATCCGTCGCGACGGTATCGCGTGTCATGAATGAAAAAGGATACGTCAGCGAAAAAGCAAGAACAGCCGTCCTGCAAGCGATTAAGCAGCTGGACTACCGACCAAACCGGGTCGCCCGGTCGTTGTTTCAAAAACGATCCGGATTGATCGGTTTGATCGTACCTGACATCACAAACCCGTTTTTTCCGCAACTGGCACGTGCTGTGGAAGATATGGCACATCAACACGGATTTCAGGTGATTTTGTGTAACACAGACGAACAGTTTCAGAAAGAACAAGAATATATTCAATCGCTCGAAGCGATGCATGTTGACGGATTGATCATCACAACTAACTATTCGAACAATCCGAACTACGAAAAACTTGAAGTACCGATCGTCGCCCTGGACCGTGTGTTACAGGGAGCGATTCCGACAGTGACCTCAAACGGGCATGACGGCGGGAAAAAAGCCGCCCAGTTTCTGCTTGATCACGGGGCAACCGAACTGGTCGTCATCAGCGGTCCGTCGAAATTACCAACGATCCGCAAGCGGCGTGACGGATTTGAAGAAATTGCCGGTAAACATCTGGTCGCAAGCATCGAGTCGCCGTTTCATTTCCAGGGGGCGCTCGGAGCAGCCAACTACTTATTTGACCATTACGACTGCAACGGAATTTTCGCAGCAAACGATGTCATCGCAGCGGCGACGATTCAGGTTGCAGCGGAGCGGGGAATCGCGATTCCGGAGCAGTTGCAAATCATCGGCTATGACGGAATTGAACTCGGTCAGATGATTTCGCCGCCACTGACGACCATTGCCCAACCGATTTATCAGATGGGCGAACTGGCAGCGAAGCTGTTGATTCAACGGATTGAAGGAAATGAGATTGCAGCCGTCCATCACGAATTGATGGTCGAAGTCATTGAACGGGAAACAACGAAGCGGAAGGATGAACAGTTATGAAACAAATCAGTGTAGTCGGAAGTATCTCGATGGACTTAGTCGTCGAAAGCGATCGTCGTCCCTCAGCAGGCGAAACGGTCATCGGATCCGCTTTCCATACGGTACCGGGAGGCAAGGGGGCGAACCAGGCAGTTGCGATTGCCCGCCTCGGCGGTCACGTCGAAATGGTCGGCTGTGTCGGCGACGATGCGAACGGCGTGGCGATTCGTCAGAACTTCGAGACAGAGCACGTCGGGACGACCCATCTGCAGACGATTGCGGATGAACGGACCGGAACGGCCCACATCACGCTCGCAGAAGGTGACAACTCGATTGTCGTCGTCCAGTCGGCGAACTTAGCGGTCGTCTATGACGAGAATCAACTCGATAGCCTGCTTGGTCAGGCAGACATGATTTTGTTACAGCTCGAAATTCCGCTCGCGACCGTCAAACAGGTGGCGCGTTACGGCAAGACACACGGCATTCCCGTCGTCTTGAATCCGGCGCCAGCCATCGTGCTTGATGACGAGTTACTTGCAGACGTGACGTATTTGACACCAAATGAACATGAATGCGCTTTGATCTTCGGACAACAGCAACCGCTCGAACATTGGTTGACGCAATACCCGAATAAATTGATCGTGACGGAAGGCAGCCGGGGTGCCCGCTTTTATGACGGGGAGGCGATCGTGACGGTCCCTGCGATCAAGACGGACGTCGTTGATACGACAGGTGCCGGTGATACGTTCAACGGTGCACTCGCGGTCAGCCTGACCGACGGTGCAACCTTAACGGAAGCGATTCGCTTTGCCAATAAAGCAGCCGGTATGTCCGTCCGCGCGCTTGGCGCACAAGGCGGGATGCCGACACGTGAACAGATGGAGGTTGAAGCATGAAACGACACGGTATTTTAAACAGTCAGATCAGTAAAGTCTTAGCCGATCTTGGTCATACCGATACAATCGTCATTGCCGACTGCGGTCTGCCGATTCCGGCCGGTGTAGCACGGATTGATTTGGCACTTGAACTCGGAACGCCATCGTTCGTCGATGTTGTTCGGATCGTTGCCGACGATATGGCCGTCGAACAGGTGACACTGGCGACAGAAATCAAAGAAGCTAATTCAGTTGCACTCGAGGCCGTAACGAAACTCGACGTACCGCAAGACTATGTATCGCACGAAGCATTCAAGGAATTGACGAAGCAGGCGAAAGTCATCATCCGGACGGGTGAAGCGACACCGTATGCGAACGTCATCTTACACGCCGGCGTCATTTTTTAAGGGGAGGAAGTACGATGCAAATTGAGATGACAGGTATCACAAAAGCGTTTGGTCCCGTTCCCGTCTTGAAGGGAGTCGACTTCACTCTCGCGACCGGTGAGATTCATGCCTTGATGGGAGAGAACGGTGCCGGAAAATCGACACTTATGAAAATTTTGACCGGTGTTCATAAAGCCGATCAAGGAACGATTCTCGTCGACGGCGTCGAACAGCAGTATAAAAATCCAAAACTGGCGGAAGAAGCGGGAATTGCCTTCATCCACCAGGAACTGAATATCTTACCGGACTTAACGGTCACTGAAAATCTGTTTCTCGGACGGGAACTGAAATCCCGATTTGGTGTCCTGAAACAGGCGGAAATGAAACGGCTCGCTGAACGCGAACTGGCAGAATTAAATGTCTTCATGGACGTGAATCAGCTCGCCCGGACGTTATCGGTCGGACAACAGCAGATGATTGAAATCGCCAAAGCCTTGATGACGGACGCGAAGGTCATCATCATGGATGAACCGACGGCCGCTTTGACGGAACGCGAAATCCGCGCTTTGTTCAGTGTCGCGACGGCATTGCGGGGTCAAGGAGTCTCGATCGTCTATATTTCACACCGAATGGAAGAAATTTTTGAGCTGTGTGACCGAATCACGGTCTTACGGGACGGTGTCTCTGTCTCGACCCACCGGATTGCCGACACCTCATTTGAACAGATCGTCCGCGAAATGGTCGGACGCGAGATGGGCGAACGCTATCCGGAGCGTCAAGTGACACTCGGTCAGACGGTCCTCGAAGTCACCGGGGCAACCGGCAAACGGTTTGAAGATGTCTCGTTCTCGGTCCGTGCCGGTGAAATCGTCGGATTTTCTGGCTTGATGGGAGCAGGACGAACAGAAGTCATGCGCGGCTTGTTCGGGGTCGACCGGATGAAAGCAGGGACGATCAGCTTAAACGGCAACGTCGTCAAAATCAAATCACCGCACGATGCGATCAAACAGGGACTCGGTTTCTTAACGGAAGACCGAAAAGGCGAAGGATTGTTCCTCGATTTTTCACTCCGGGAAAACATCTCCTTGCCGACAATCCGGTCGTTATCGAAGTCCGGTGTCATCTCCGATCAATCGGAGCGGCAGTTCGCCGAAGGATATCTCAAGTCGTTATCTGTCCGGCACAGCTCGATGGATCAACCGGCGAAGTCTTTATCAGGCGGGAACCAGCAAAAGGTCGTCCTCGCGAAATGGCTCGGAACAAAACCGGATGTCCTGATTCTCGACGAACCGACACGCGGTGTCGACGTCGGGGCGAAAAAAGAGATTTATATGATTATGAACGAACTGGCCGCATCGGGAGTCGCAATCATCATGATCAGTTCTGATCTGCCGGAAATCCTCGGCATGAGCGACCGCGTCTATGTAATGCGTGAAGGGCAAATGAGCGGCATGCTCAATCAAGAAGAGGCAACGCAAGAGAGTATCATGACGCTTGCGACAGGAGGACAATGACATGGAATTGATGCAAGGGAAACTGACAGAAAAGAAACCGAGACGACTCGGGATTGGTCAAAAGCTCGGTCCGCTCGCCGGACTGTTCGCGATCATTCTCGTCGTTTCGATCATGGAACCGGACTTTTTAACGCTTAATAACTTATTTAACATCTTACGCCAAGTTTCGATCAATGCCTTGATTGCTTTCGGGATGACGTTCGTTATCTTAACGGGCGGAATCGACTTATCGGTCGGTTCGATCCTCGCCTTGTCATCCGCGTTCGTCGCTGGTCTGATGACCGACGGAACGTCCGCGATTCTCGCCGTGCTTGCCGGTTTGATCGTCGGGGCAATCATGGGTGCTTTAAACGGAATGGTCATCTCACTCGGGAAAGTCGCACCATTCATCGCGACACTTGCGACGATGACGATCTTCCGTGGTCTGACACTCGTCTATACGGACGGGAAGCCGATTACCGGACTCAGCCAGGGTGGCTGGTTCGAATTATTCGGCCGCGGCTACATTTGGATCTTCCCGGTTCCGGTCGTCACGATGTTGATTGCCTTTGGCGTTCTGTACTTCATCCTGAAGAAAACGACGTTCGGGCGTTACACGTATGCGATCGGCGGTAACGAAGAAGCTGCAAAACTGATGGGGATTCAAGTCAACAAAGTGAAGATTTTGATCTACTCGCTGTCTGGTTTAATGGCAGCACTTGCTGGAATCATCTTGACGTCGCGTCTAAACTCGGCGCAACCGACAGCCGGAACATCGTACGAACTCGATGCGATCGCAGCGGTCGTCCTTGGTGGAACGAGCTTATCTGGTGGACGCGGTTGGATCGTCGGGACGTTGATCGGTGCCTTGATTATCGGGACACTCAACAACGGACTGAACCTGCTTGGTGTCTCGTCCTTCTTCCAGCTTGTCGTCAAAGGGCTCGTCATCCTGTTCGCGGTACTCGCGGACCGGAAACAAACTACGTGATTTACCATCCAAAAGGAGGATATTGATATGAAAAAACTACTCGCACTCGTCATGATGGCTTTAATGGTCTTCGCAGCGGCTTGTTCGACGGAACAACCGGGCAGTGACACGGAAAAAGAGAAGAAAACAAAAGATTTCAAGATTGGTCTGTCGATTTCGACGCTCAACAACCCGTTCTTTGTTTCACTTAAAGAAGGGGCAGAAAAAGAAGCAAAAGCACAAGGCGCAACATTACAAGTCGCGGATGCACAAGATGATGCGGCCAAACAAGCAAGCGACATCGAAGACATGATTCAAAAGAAAGTCGATCTTATCTTGATCAACCCAACCGATTCAGCAGCAGTCGGTGCAGCTGTTCAAACAGCAAACGATGCGGACATCCCGGTCATCACAGTTGACCGCAATGCAGAAGCCGGTGACGTCATCGCGCACATCGCGTCGGATAACGTAGCAGGTGGGAAACAAGCGGGTGAGTACATGATCGAACTCGTTGGCGACAAAGCGAAAGTCGTTGAACTTGAAGGAATCCCGGGCGCATCTGCAACACGCGACCGTGGCGAAGGTTTCCACGCGGCAGTCGACAGCAAGCTTGACGTCGTCGCTAAACAATCAGCAAACTTCGACCGGGCAAAAGGTCTGTCGGTCATGGAAAACATCCTGCAAAACAACAAAGACATCAAAGCGGTCTTCGCGCACAACGATGAAATGGCCCTTGGTGCCGTTGAAGCGTTGAAAGCAGCAGGCATGGAAGATGTCAAAGTCATCGGGTTTGACGCAACAGATGATGCGGTCAAAGCAGTCGAAGATGGTAAAATGGCCGGAACCGTTGCTCAAAAACCGGCAGAAATCGGTAAAACGGGGATCGACACAGCGATCAAACACCTTAAAGGGGAAACAGTCGAGAAGAACATTCCAGTCGAACTCGATCTCATCAAACAATAATTTTCCTCACCAGCCAGGCTGATTTTGTCAGCCGGCTGGTGTTTTTTGGAGGTAAGATGAACTTCGCGAATCTATACCTTGTTCCCGTAGTTGTTTTTCTCTATAATGAAAGAAGCGTATATTACTGAAGGAGGATCATCGATGATCATTCATAACGTGGCTCTTGTCGGCCTCATCGTCGTTTCCGTTCTTCTCATCATCGTCGTTCTCTTGATGTCAGGCCGTACGGCTGGACTCGGAGCATTGACAGGTGGGGCAGAACAATTATTTGGTCGCCAAAAAGCCCGTGGCTTGGATGCGGTCCTAAATCGTGTAGCGTCTATTTTAGGGGCATTATTCTTTATCTTGGCGTTACTCGTCGCTTTTTATAAGTGAGTACTGAAACGACAGCCGTCCGATCGCGCTGTCGTTTTTTCTTATTTTCTCGATTTCTAAATTTTCATTTTGGGGTATAGAGTTAGAGGGGGAATCATTTTATGAAAATTACATTACCAAAACCATTCTTTTTTGAAGGCGGCAACCGGGCAGTCCTGCTGTTGCACGGCTTCACCGGCTCAAGCGCCGATGTCCGGATGCTCGGACGTTACCTGCAAAAACATGGTTATACATCACTGGCACCACAATATAAAGGGCACGCTGCCCCACCCGAAGAGCTGACGAAGACCGGGCCAGCCGACTGGTGGCAGGATGTCCTCGACGGTTACGAAGAGTTAAAAGCGAAAGGATACGACGAGATTGCGGTCTGCGGACTGTCGCTCGGCGGTGTCATGTCGCTTCGACTTTCGATGCACCGTCCGGTCAAAGCGGTCATTCCGATGTGTGCGCCGGCTTACATCAAAAGTGAAGATGTCATGTATGCAGGAGTCACGGAGTATGCCAGAGAATTTAAGAAGCGAGAAGGAAAATCGGTCGAGGAAATCGAGCAGGAGATGGCTGTGTTCGAACCGATGCCGACCTTAAAGGATCTGCAAGCCTTGCTGAAAGATACACGCGATTCACTCGAAGATGTCTATGCACCGACACTCGTCATCCAAGCCCGCAATGATCATATGATCAACACGGATTCAGCCAACATCATCCACGATGGTGTCAGTGCCTTACAAAAAGATCTGATCTGGTATGAGAACTCAGGTCATGTCATTACGCTCGACAAAGAAAAAGAAACGCTCCATCAAGACATCCATGAATTTTTGGACGGCTTGAACTGGAGCCATTAACTGGAGGTGTCACGTTGGAATTACGTGAACGCATATTAGAGGTCATCGCAGCGGACGAACGTCCGTTGTCGATTGATCAATTAACGAAAAAACTGGAATTAACGGATACGGCACAGTTCAAGGAACTGATCCGGACGTTAAATGAACTCGAAGAAGAAGCGCTTGTCGCGCGGACCCGTTCGAACAAATACGGGACACTCGCCCAAATCGGGCAAGTTGCGGGAAAAATCTCGGTCCACCAACGTGGATTCGGATTCGTTTCACCGGAAGACGGTTCAGCAGGCGATATCTTCCTGCCGGCACCGGAGCTCGGCAATGTCTATAACGGGGACCGTGTCCTCGTCAAAGTCTTTGCTGAATCAAACGGCGGGGACCGCCGTGAAGGAAAGTTACTCAAGATTCTTTCGCGCGGACCGGCTGATTTCGTCGGGACGTTCGTCAATCCAAAAGGACGGATTGAGTCGATCGCCTACATCGAGCCGGATGATTCGAAGCTGACGTTCCTGCCGGTCGTCGCAAACGAAGATACGCTCGGTGCCGTCGACGGACATAAAGTCCTCGCGCGGATTACGAAGTATCCGGACGGCCGTTATGCCGGAACCGCAAAAGTCTTACAAATCATCGGTCATAAAAACGACCCGGGTGTCGATATCCTGTCAATCGTCCACAAGCACGGCATCAATGTCGACTTCTCGGACGCCGCGATTGCGGAAGCAAATGACATTCCCGATCAAATCGATGAGAAAGATCTCGTCGGTCGCGTCGACTTACGTAAGGAAGTGACGGTCACGATTGACGGCGCTGACGCAAAAGACTTGGATGATGCCGTTCACGTCAAGAAGCTCAGCAACGGCAACTACGAGCTCGGTGTTCACATCGCCGACGTTTCACATTACGTCAAGGAAGATTCACCGCTCGACGAAGAAGCACGCGAACGCGGAACGAGTGTTTATCTCGTGGACCGGGTCATTCCGATGATTCCGCACCGTCTGTCAAACGGAATCTGTTCACTGAACCCGCACGTTGACCGGTTGACACTCAGCTGTATTATGGAAATCGATCAAAACGGGGTTGTCGTCAACCATGAGATTTTACAGAGTGTCATTAAGACGGTGGAACGGATGACGTATACCGATGTCCGGAAAATCATCGAACGTGAAGACGAAGAAGTGGTCGCAAAATACCATGATCTCGTCGCTAACTTCGATCAGATGGCGGAACTGGCTGCGATCTTACGCGAACGCCGCTCGCGTCGTGGCGCAATCAACTTCGATTTCCCGGAAGCGAAAGTCCTCGTCAACGAAGAAGGCAAGACAAGCGAAATCATCTTGCGCGAACGGTCGGTTGCTGAAAAACTGATCGAAGAGTTCATGCTTGCCGCGAACGAAACGGTCGCGGAGCACGTCCAGCACCAAAAACTGCCGTTCATGTACCGGATCCACGATGAGCCAAAAGCAGAACGTCTCGATACGTTCTTCAAGTTCATCGCGAACTTCGGGATCAATGTCGAGCGCAAAGGCGAATCGGTCGCACCGAAGACGTTGCAATCGATCCTGAATGCCGTGGAAGGCGAACCGGAAGAAGCCGTCGTCAGTACGGTCATGTTACGGTCGCTCCAACAAGCGAAATATGACGTCGAACCGATTGGTCACTTTGGTCTGTCGACTGATTTCTATACGCACTTCACGTCACCGATCCGCCGGTATCCGGACTTGATGGTCCACCGTCTCCTGCGCGAGTACATCATCTTTAATGATAAATCGCAAAAGACACAGGACCGTTACTCTGCCATCTTGCCGGAGATCGCCGATCACGCTTCAAAACGGGAACGCCGTGCCGTCGATGCCGAACGCGAAACGAATGCGCTCAAGAAAGCCGAGTATATGGAACAACACATCGGTGAGACGTTTGAAGGGGTCGTCAGTGGCGTGACCAACTTCGGTATGTTCGTCGAGTTACCGAACACGATCGAAGGACTCGTCCACATCCAGGCGATGACGGATGACTTCTATCGCTATGATGAAGCGAACTATCAATTGATGGGCGAACGGACGAAACAACAGTTCCGGATCGGCGACGTCGTCGAGATTAAAGTCACCGGTGTCAACATCGATGAGAAGACGATCGACTTTGCAGTCGTCGGCATGCCGGAACGTCAACCGAAAAAACGCTTTGAGTCGAAGACGATCCGTTCAAGCGGCGGCCGTCCGGGACAAAAACGCGACGATAAGAAAGACGACCGTCGCGGGAAGTCGAAGCGTCCGAGTAAGCCGAAGGACCAGTCGAAAGGCAAAGGGTTCGCGCTGAAGGACAAGAAGGATAAACCGCCGTTCCATAAAGCGGTCTCGAATAAAAAACGGAAGCGCAAATAAGCGCTTCTGTTTAGAAATGTGGTGGAAGAGAGATGCCAAAAGGTACAAGTTCAAAAGTATTAGCCAACAACAAACGGGCGTCGTTTGATTATGCGATTGAAGATACGATCGAAGCGGGTCTCGTCTTGACGGGAACCGAAATCAAATCGGTCCGTAAAGGAAAAATCAGTATCGGCGACGCGTTCGTCCGGTTCGACGGCGGGGAAGCGATTCTCTGGAACTCGAACATCGCCCACTTCGAACAAGGGAACCGGTACAACCACGAACAGCTCCGTCCGCGGAAACTGTTGCTGCACAAAAAACAGATCGCAAACTTAATGGGACTTGTCTCGCGCGACGGCTATACAATCGTGCCGCTGAAGGTCTACATCAAGAACGGCTACGCGAAATGTCTGATCGGACTCGGCCGCGGTAAGAAGAAATTCGACAAACGTGACGATCTTAAGAAGAAGGATGCGAAACGCGATATCGACCGCGCATTACGCGACAAGCAAAAGTATTGAACCCGTAACACTTTTCTGCTATTATAATAGTATTCGGAAAGCCCCAATTTTATATCTTGGGGACGTTACGGATTCGACGGGGGTAGTTCGGTCTTCTGTGGCGTGTCGAGGGGTCGGCCTCGTTAAAACGCATCAGCCATAACTGGCAAAACTAACACACAACTCGCAGCAGCTTAATAGCTACTACGGATCCTAGCAGCCGTCGCCTGGTCGGCTGATTTCTAGGGTCTCACTTTAAACAGGCTACGCTTGGACCCTTCCGTCTGGAGGGAAAGAGAAGAGATGGAATCAGACTGGTCGGACGGACGCCTGTCAATTGGCAGCCTGACGACGAGATCCCAATAAACTGACTACACACGTAGAAGCTTAAGTATACGATGCCTTCGGACGTGGGTTCGACTCCCACCGTCTCCATACGACGAAATCAGTGGATTTCAACGAACTGTCAAACTCTTAAATTCGGAGTTTGGCAGTTTTTTTAATTACTAAATACAATTATCGCTTATTTTGGTAGTAAATAAAATAAATGGTTATAATAAGATGTTAGTGATCTAGATTTATTGTTGGGGGAGATGAACTTAAAATATGAAAAAAAATACATTTGATGAAGGTGGAATTAATAGTTTAGGTGGTTTTGCTTATCAAATAAAAATTTTTATATATTTTTTAAAAGATTTAAAGGAAGGAACAAAAATAGAGTTTGAAAAAATTGAAGATGTAAGTATAACAAATTTTAAGGGGATTGAAAAATCATGGGGAAGTCTATGTAATAAGATTATAGAAAACGAATCTCATACTGTTATGCAAGTTAAGAGAACTTCTTTGTCTCCGTCAGATTCATTTAAAGTTTTTCTTAATTGGCTTTTACTAGAAGAATCGGAATTAGATATTAAAAGTTATATTTTGTTGACGGACAATCAATATAAAAATAAAGATAATATGTTTAATAAATCTGCTAAGGAATACTTTGATGAAATTATTTCTTCGGATAAATCTAACAAAGCAACAATCAGTAAAGTGAAAGAAAAGTATATTAACAACTATACTCAATTTGAGATCGACTATTTAAATATTAAAAGCAAGTATTCATTTAAATCTTTATCTGATATTGATCAATTAATAAATGATGAATTTTCAACTCATTTTAGAAGGATTGTTAATGAAATAATTTATAGTTTTAGAATTACAGAATTGATGAAGCATATTAGTGTCAAAGTACTATCAAGTATAGGAAAAGGTATACCATATACACTTACATATCAAGAATTCATGAAATTAATAGAAGATATTTCAATTCGAATATCTGAAGAAAAAATTGACCCTTCATATATTGATTTTAAAAATGCAAACCCTGTAAATCTAGAAGATTTGAAAATAGCTAGTTCAAGAGAATTTTATCAGCTGACTACTTGTGGTATTAATGAAAAAATGATAGCTAGACATCTTGAATATAATGAATTTTATAAAGATTTTAAATTTATGAATTTAGAAAATAATAAAATAAATTTAATAAATAATTTGGAAGAAACAGCATATGAGAACTTTGAAGACGTGAAATTTAGTTTAATAAAAAATAACAATGATGATCCATATAATAGATTACAAGAAACCAAAAATCGAAGTAATTCTTATTCAAGCATTGACCAAATTAGATATGGAGTTGCTATCCATTTAACCGGTGAAGATATTGAATACAACCAAATTTCATGGAGTGATGACCAATGAACAATAAAAAAATTAAACTTGAGTCTGAAACAATACAAGTAAGTATGTATTGTGAAATAGTTGAGAATATTCTTTATGAGCATAAAGACTTGAGTGTTGTTAAAACTTTACTGTACGCATACTTAATAAAAAATGATAACTTCCTTCGAAAAAAAATTTATAACGGAAGTAATAAAAACGATTTAATGAATAAAAGTATATCAATGCTATCTGGAGATTATGAAAGCTTTTGTGAAAGTATTGAATTTATCTTAAAAGCAATTCATTTATTATTAGAAAATCGTATATTGCACCTCGAGAATGAAGTTTTATTATTAAACCGTTCTACATCGAAAAAGAAGATGATTTATAAAGCTACAACCTTTTTAAATAATGCTATTGAAGAATCAAAAAAAGTTAATGATAAGCAATTTTTAAAGGAGGTACTACAAATTGTTTGAGATTAAGAAAATTGTTTTGATTAGTAATGAAGGAGAAAGTTATACATACGATTTTAAAAAAGGCTTAAATTACTTCAAAGGAACAAACAGCTCTGGTAAAACAGAATTTTATAATTTTATAGATTACATGTTTGGTTCATCAGAAAATATAAGTAAAAAGCCTTGGTATTCAGATTCATTAAAAGAAGCAAGAATGACTTTTATATTTGATAATATTGAATACAGAGCTGTTAGATCGATTAACACAACTGAGTGTAAATTCGGTTATTCAGATTTCGGAATTTTGCAAATTCTAGATTTAAAACAATACAAAGAAAAGCTAAATAGTGTATTTACGAAAGATGTTGAATATTTAAAAAGTATTCGTGAATTTGCGGAAGAAGATTTGACGTATAGAACTTTCACGTTATTTAATTTTTTAGGTGAAAAAAGACAGGGCACAATACAAGACTTTTTTGATAAATGTAGTGAAATTAAATACGCAACAAAGCTACCTTCGATTTTAAATTATATATTCAATAAAAATTTAGAGAGAATTTACAACATTCAATTTAAACTAAAGAGGCTTTCTACACAGCTTAAAAAAATTGAAAACGATTCTTTAAAGTATGATTTTGTAAACAAACAGGTTAATTATAATCTTAAAAAATTAGATATTGGGATAGTTTATAATAAAAATAAAAAAGAAGTTATAGAAGAAATAAATAAGTTAAAGAAATTAGAACAGACAACTAAGAGAAAAAATACTGAGTCGATCACTAAATTAGAAGTCATATACAACAATGTAACTGAACAAATTAAAATTTACGAAAATAAAAATAATAGTTTGAAACAGATTGAAAAAAATAATAAAAATAGAGTTATCTTATTGAAAAATTTAGAAAAATTATTAGATTCTAATCAGGATTTTGAATATTTAATTGCTCCTCTAAAGGATATGACCTCAAATCTTGAAACTACAATTTCTTTCGGGAATTATTTATTAAATGACAAAACTATTTTGGAACTGAAAAAGCAACGTGATTTTTTGAAAACAGAAATAGTTGACACTCAAACAGGTTTTCAAATGTATTCATTAATGGATAAAGAAAAAGCAATTGCAGTTATTGAAGATTACTTATCAGAAGATATAAAATATGACGAGGAGTTAATGAAAAAAGTTCGAAATGAAATAAATGAGCTAAAAAAAGAATTGAAATTGCTCCAAAATACAGATGACGTTGAAAAAATTGCATCGTTATCTACCTTTATAACAAATATATATAAATCCGCAAAAAATATTTCTTCAGTAGTTAGCGCTGATATCAAGCAAAATGAATTTAAAATAAACTATTTAAAGAAAGGTAATATTTTACAACCTTCTATTCTTAAAAATTCATCTAATATAAATCAAAACGAAAACGAAAACGAACGCGAAAATTATTACATCGGTAGTATGGCTAGACATACACTGATTCAATTAAGTGGATACTTAGGTTTTCTTGATATGCTTTTATCGGAAAGGAAATATCCTCTAATTCCGATATTAGTGATTGATCATATATCTCAAACTTTTGATCAAAATAATATGAAGGCACTAGGAAGTATTATTGATTCAGCATATCAATCAATAGGAAAAGATAATTTACAAATCTTTATGTTTGATGATGAAAAATATGAAAATCTAAATATTAAACCAGATAACTTTGTAAATCTAGTTACGCCTAAAAAAACTGGTTTTAATCCATTTTATTCGAATTCTCAAAATTTATCAGAATAAAACATAGAGTATAGAAGACATTCACGAAATACTTTGAAACGGAGCTGACACCTATGATACGACGTGCCACCTTGATGGACGGAAAGGCCTTATCGGATTTGATGCGACGGATTGATCGGGAAACAAAATATATGTTGTATGAACCGGAAGAACGCAGCATGTCGACGGAACAGGCAGAAGCGTTCATTGAACGATTTGGTCAGGCAGCGAACTCAGATATCTTCGTTGTCGATGTCGATGAGCAACTCGTTGGCTATGTGTTGGTCGTCGGTGGCAAACCAAGCCGAATCCGTCACCGGGCGAACCTCGTGATCGGCTTGCTGGATGCCTATACGGGGCGCGGGCTTGGTGCCGGATTACTCGAAGCAGTTGATGCCTTTGCCGTTGAAGCGGGACTTGTCCGGCTCGAACTGACAGTCCGGAAAGATAACCTGCGGGCAATCGAGCTTTATCATAAGTTTGGCTTTAACATCGAAGGGACACGAATTGCTTCGCTGTTTATTGACGGCGAATACGTCGACGAACTGGCGATGTCGAAAATATTTACAGCAGAAGAAGTCTAAAAAAAGATGCTCGATTGCCTCCTCTCAGATTGAGACGGGACAGACGAGCACCTTTTTTATTGGGATAATTTCTGTTGTTCGAACTCGACTTCGAGGACATTTTTGGCATAATCCTTACCCCAATCGTACATCGCGTCCAAAATCGGCATCAGGCTGTAGCCGTGTGGCGTCAACGAATATTCGACCTTCGGCGGAACGACCGGATAGACTTCCCGGTGGATGATATGGTGATCTTCCAGCTCCCGTAACTGATTGACGAGCATCCGTTGCGTAATGCCGGGCATCAGACTTTTCAGCTCTCCGAAGCGTTTGGTGCCTTCTTTACCAAGGTGCCAAAGAATCAGCATCTTCCATTTGCCTCCGATGATTGATAGGGTCAATTCCTTTTCACAATTAAACTGCCGGTCTTCAAAATGTGGCATCGATCCACCTCCTTTTTTAGTATAGCCCTCTTGTCATCGACAGTATACTTTTCCGCACTATGTATGAAAAACCGCACTATGTAAATTAAAAGTGCGTACTTCCCAAGTTCGTCTATGAGGATTATATTTAGTCATGTTCCTTCACGAACGTCAGAAGGAAGTGCCAGGATTCACAAATAGAGAGAAGAATGGGAGAGAGAAATTATGAAATTACAACTCGCAATCGATTTAGTAGATACAGCAGGTGCCATCGCTTTAGTCAAAGAAATTGGTGAAGAAAACTTAGATATCGTTGAGATCGGGACACCGGTCGTCATCAACGAAGGGCTTCGCGCCGTTAAAGAAATGAAAGCGGCATTCCCGAACTTAACAGTTCTCGCCGACTTAAAAATCATGGATGCTGCCGGATATGAAGTCAGCCAAGCTGTCGCACACGGTGCTGACATCGTGACGATTCTTGGAGCTGCCGAAGATATGTCGATCCAAGGTGCTGTTGAAGAAGCGAAAAAATCAGGCAAGAAGATTTTGGTTGATATGATCGCTGTCAAAGATATCGCGACACGTGCGAAAGAACTTGATGAACTTGGTGTTGACTACATCTGTGTCCACACAGGTTACGATCTTCAAGCCGTCGGCCAAAACTCGTTCGAGGATCTCGCGACAATCAAATCGGTTGTCAAAAACGCAAAAACAGCCGTTGCTGGTGGTATCAAGATGGAGACATTGCCGGAAGTCATCGCAGCACGTCCAGACCTCATCATCGTCGGTGGCGGAATTACCGGACAAGACGACAAACAAGGAACAGCGTCAACGATGCGTCGGATGCTGCAAGAGGCGTAAATGACACATATTCAAACGATTTTACAAGAGTTGACGTCGACGGTTGAAGCGATTGATCAAGCCGAGACGACGCAACTCGCGGAAGCCGTTCTGAAGGCAGACCGGATCTTTCTCGCTGGAGCCGGTCGCTCCGGCTTGATGGGCAAAGCGTTTGTCATGCGCCTGATGCACATGAACTTCGATGCATATGTCGTCGGTGAGACGGTCACCGCGAACTTGCGTGAAGGAGACTTGTTGATCATCGGATCAGGATCCGGTGAGACGAAAACACTCGTTCCAATAGTCGAGAAAGCGAAACAGATCGGTGGAACCGTCGCGGTCGTCACGATTGAGCCGACGTCGACACTGGCGAAGTTAGCGGACTTAACCGTCAAACTGCCGGGAGTGCCGAAAGAGCGGACAGCCACGGCGGATGAAACGGTTCAGCCGATGGGATCATTGTTTGAACAAACGATGTTGCTGTTTTACGACGCATTGATTCTTCACATCATGGCGGCGAAACAACTTGATTCAAAAACGATGTACGGCAAACATGCCAACTTAGAATAGAAGAAATCATAAGACCGGTAGACGTGTTTGATACGTTTGCCGGTCTTTTTTTTGGTCTGAATTTTAATAAAACATTTCCCCTTTTTATGAATTTGTTCGAATAACACGAGGAATCGACCTGCCATACTGAAAGAAACGGAGTGATGGAAGGGAGGACGGGGAATGCGTTTTGTAAAGCCGATGACAACCATCGTATTGATCAGCAGCTGTCTGCTGTCGGGATGTATGACTGAGACGGAAGAACCTGTCGTGAAACCGCCTGCTGACGTTAAATCAGTAAAACCAGTTAAAGAAAAAAATGAGGTGGAGGAATTTTTAATCAAAGAGCCATCGAAAGATGCGGATACACCGGGAAAAGCGGCCGTCGAACAGATTCAACTGACATTTAAAAATGGACAAACGGCTGTCCCGACCGAAGACGATGTCTTGTCGGAAGCAATTCTCGGTCAAAAAGCGGTTGTCAGTCTGCATGCACCGAAAGCACAGAATAATTACATCATCTTATTTTACGAACGGTCTAATCGCTGGACATTAACCGGGATTCTTCCAGTGGCAGGTCCAAGTAAGTCCGAACGTTCGAAATCACGTGGCTTGAAGCTTCCGTTTCAAACGTTTAAGAAAAATGAAATGGTCTGGAATGACGAAAAAGACGCTTCGACCACGTGGACGTTTACCGGGAAACAGTCTATTATCACAGTCTCGAAGCTGTCACAGCAGACGATCGACGATAAGCGGTCAGCAAGTGTGACATTATCAAATGGCATCACAGCATACACCCACGAGACGAGGCGGGAAGCCAGCTTGTCTTATCAGGATGGCGAACAGACGGTTCTCTTAGGTGGTAACGTCCCGCTTGCCAGTCTTAAAATACTTGCGGAATCATTGCCTTCCGTGAACTCAGGATTGTTTCCGTATCCTGAAGCAGAATAAAAAAATCGCCGTTTCCCGCAACTCCTGACAGAGTTGATGAAAACGAGCGATTCTTTTTTTACATATTTAATGTCTTACCACTTCATGTCAAAATCAGCCCCGACGTCTTTCGCCAAATGCGCATCTGATCCGTAAACGAGCGGAATCCCTAAAGACTGCGTGAGTTGCAGGAGTTCCGGGTAAGGATAGGAAAGACCGCATAACGGTTTGCGCAGTCCTGCCGTATTGAGATCAAGCGTAAAGTCCGCCTGGCGGATTTTACGCACTGTCTCGTCGAGGTTCGCCGGCGTCTGCTCGAGCGGATAGGCTTGAATGAATTTCGTCGGCAACGTCAGGTGACCGAGACGTTTTGGTTGATGCGTCCCGAGGTTCGTCATGACGAGCGCTTGGATGCCTTCGTAATAGCGTTCGTGAGCGGCTGTGACACTGCCTGTCGCCGTGACGATCTCACCAAAACTTTCCTTGCTGAAGTCGACCATGTAATACCGGTCCTCGATCCAAAGGTAATGCAGTGACAGAATGCCGTCCGTCAGCTCGGGACCGTAACGGGCGATGATGTCCCGTGTCCCGTCGACGTCATGCTCCCAGTAATCAAACTCCATCCCGATCCGAATGTCGATATCGTTTTTGTATGTGTCGCGTAACGTCTTCAGTTCTTCAATGTAGCGTTCGGCTGTCGCAAACGACATCCCGGAATCGTTATCGGGTGCCGGATCGACGAGTCCTTCCGGCAGCGGGGCGTGCTCGGTGAAGCTGATCCGTTCGAGACCTTGTAACAGGGCGCGTTCGATATACGCTTCGAGTGGATCCTTTGTTCCGTGCGGACAATACGGGCTGTGGACGTGACCGTCCCATTTAATCAATTGCATGACAAAACCTCCAATATGTTTTTTTCGGTACGAAAACAGGCAAAAGGATTGACAATCGAACCACAAAAAAGGTATCTTATCGTTAAATAATTTAGCGTGGTACAGTGATAACAAGATAAAGGAGTGGCGACATGCAATCATTTTCTACGATTCGACTCAAAGACGGGGCGACGGATTACGTCGGGCAATCAGCTGAACGCCTGCAACGTGTCATCCGCCAACTCGAGGATGGGCTCGAACAATCTAACTATACCCGATTAATCACCCCTTTAATTGAAGAAGTCGGTGGTCGGGAACAAATTCGGATGGATTTTACGACAAGTGTCGCGCGGGCGCTCAGTGAGCGGGGCCGCGAACAATATAAACGGGTCTTTTACAGTGGTTCGGTCTTCCAGCCGGAAGAAAAGTTCCAAGTCGGTTTTGAAGAGCGGGGCGTCATTGCCGAGGTTGAAGCGATCCAACTCGGTGTCCGGTTGATCGAAGAATTGACGGGTAAAGAAGTGACGTTGTCGATCGGCGACGCCGGACTGATTGAACACTTGATTGAAACCCGGGTCGGTGATCACCACCTGCGGGATCAAGTGACACAGATGTTGCGGTTACGGAACGTCATCGAACTGAAACGGATTGCCCGGGAACTCGATGATGCCTTGCTCGCCAAACTCCCGCTCTTATTTGGTCGGGAAGGGGCGGAACAGATCTTGCCGTATGTCGACGAAACCCGCTTAAATGCCGTCATCGATTTAGCAGACGCCGTCAATGCCGATCTCGACTTCGGACAGATGGGGCTGCAGACATACTATGATGGAGTGACGATTCACGGTTTCATCGAAGGTGTGACCGAGCCGGTGTTGGTCGGAGGACGATACGACCGGCTGTACGAACAATTTGGTCAGGAACAACAAGCGTTCGGGATCGGGTTTTCCGTCGAACGACTCGCGGAGGTGCTCTAAATGCGGATTGGGATTACGAAAGGCCGGCTGTCGAAAACGACGGAACGGTATTTAAAAGAAGCAGGCGTCGAAACGTGGGGGGCGATCGAACGTGAATTGATCGTCAAGCGCGGCGAACATGAATTCGTCTTCATGAAAGGATCAGATTTGATTCCGTACGTCGCCCAAGGCGTCCTCGACGTCGCGATCACCGGTAGCGACATCTTGCTCGAATCGGATCAGGAATTGTCGGAACTGGCAGAATTGCCATTCGGGATTTGCCGGATGTCGGTTTGTGCAAAAGAACCGTTGCAGTTCGAAGGCGGACGCCGGGTCCGGATTGCGACCAAATATCCGGTCATCGCGAAACGTTACTTCAGTGAACTTGGTGTCGATGTCGATATCGTGCCGCTGAACGGTTCGGTTGAACTGGCACCATTGCTCGGACTTGCCGATGCGATCGTCGATATCGTCGAAACGGGTGAAACACTCCGGGCGAACGGTCTTAATGAATACGAAAAAATCATCGATATCAACGCCCGATTCTTTACAAGCGAGTGGACGTTGAAACGCAAACGCGTCGAAGTGATTCAATTACTTGAACAGCTGACAGAAGGAGTGACTCGGTAATGGCAACGACAAAAAACTTCAGTGTCGACCGCGAGACGGAGCAAGCCGTCCGGTCGATTCTGGAACAAGTGGCAAACGACGGCGATGCAGCCGTCCGTCGCTATACAAGTGAATTTGACCGCGTGGATCTGACCGACTTCCGTCTGGATGAAACGAAGATCCAAGAAGCGTTTGATCAAGCCGATCCGAATTTGGTCGACTCGTTAAAACTGATGGCGACTCGACTCGTCGAGTGGCACGAACAAGAATTGCCGTCCGACATCGAGCTCGTCGAAGCGGACGTCACCCGTCGCCAACGGTTTGTTCCGGTTGACTCGGTCGGGATTTATGTCCCGGGCGGAGCAGCAAGTTATCCGTCGACCGTCCTGATGAACGCGATTCCGGCTAAAGTCGCCGGCGTCGAACGGGTCGTCATGGTGACACCGGTCACTGGACTCAGCACAGAAGTGTTGGTCGCGGCGAAAATCGCCGGTGTGACGGAAATCTATACGATCGGTGGCGCCCAAGCCGTCGCTGCCTTGACGTTCGGTACGGAATCGATTCAAGCAGTTGATTTGATCGTCGGACCGGGTAACCGGTTTGTTGCCGAAGCGAAACGTCAAGTCTACGGCATCGTCGGTATCGACTCAGTCGCCGGACCGTCAGAAGTCGTCGTCATCGCCGATGAGACGGCGCATCCGGACCGGATTGCTGCCGATCTCCTGGCGCAAGCAGAACACGACCGTGACGCGGTCGCGATTGCCTTTGTCCCGACAGAAGCGATGAAAGCGGACGTCGATGCGAACATCGAACGCCGTCTGCAACATTTACCACGCCAGGAGATTGCACGCCGGGCGATGGAAAACGGTGGGGTCTTCGTCGCTTCACTCGATGATGCGATTGAAGAAGCAAACCGTCTGGCAGCCGAACACTTGGAGCTCGCTGTCGCGAACCCGCAAGAGGTCGTCAAGTTGATCCGTCACGCGGGGATGATTTTCCTCGGACACGAAACACCGGAAACACTGGGCGATTATGTCGCCGGCACGAACCACGTCTTACCGACATCCGGGACGGCACGCTTTGCGTCCGGCTTATCGGCACGAACCTTCTTACGTCACCAGACGATGCTCGAAGCGACACGGGAAGGTGTCGCTCGACTAGCGAATGCCGCGAAAACGGTCGCTCGGGTCGAAGGACTCGAAGCACACGCACAAGCGATAGAAGTGAGGGAAAACTGATGCGATTACACCAAAACGAACGATTCACGGCCCACAGCCGGACGGGAATCGAGACCATTAAACAACTGGTCGAGACGTTTCCGATCAATGAATATCCGGTCGAAGTCATCGATCAAGCCAAAGCATCTTACAGCGCCTATGCCGGTGTCCGTCCCACCCAACTTGTGGCCGGGAATGGCTCCGACGAACTGATTGGTTACCTCTGTGCCCGCTACGCCGGTCCAGAGTCACCGGTCATCGCCTCGCAACCGGATTTCGTCATGTATCAGTTTTATGCTGACCGCGCACGGGCCGACTTCAGTAAAGTCCCGTTGCTCGAAGGGATGGCGCTCGATGTCGATGGACTGCTCGCTGCACCGGGCAATATCATCTTCCTCAGTCACCCGCATAATCCGTCGGGGATCCTACGGAAGGAAGCGGATGTCCGCCGATTGCTCGATAGCGGAAAATATGTCGTGATTGACGAAGCCTACATCGACTTTGCCCTCGAACAATCGATGGTCGCTCTGCTCGACGAGTATCCGAACGCGATCATTCTCCGGACGTTGTCGAAAGCGTTTGGTCTCGCGTCCCTGCGGCTTGGATTCCTGATTGCCAGTGAACAGGTCGTTGCCGAAGTCGAATCAATCAAGTCGCCATATAACGTCTCCGGACTCTCGGCCGCCGTCGGAATCGCCATCATGGCCGAGCCGGAGCTGGATCTTGTGTTAGAAGAAACGTTTGCGAGCCGGGACACGATTGCCCGTCTGGTCGAACCGCTTGGCAGAACGTATCCGAGTGCTGCGAATTTTGTTTACGTTGAATACGACGAAGCTGAACGCTTCACTGAACGTTGTGCCAACGCCGGACTGCGGATCCGTTTGTTTGACGGAGCCTTCCGCGTCAGTTGCGGCTCGACGGAAGCGATGGAAATCTTAGAGAAATGTGTAGAGGAGGAACTGCAATGCGTCGTGGGACAAGTGAACGAGTAAGTTCAGAATCAGAAATCAAGGTGGCGGTCGACCTGAGTGGCGGACCGGTTGAGATCAAGACGGGCGTCGGCTTCTTTGATCACATGTTGACGTTGTTTGCCTTCCAGGCCCGGATTGGTCTAGTGATTGAAGCGAAGGGCGATCTCTGGATTGATGCCCACCATACGGTTGAAGATACGGCGATCGTTCTCGGAGCTGCCTTGACGGAAGCGTTAGGCGACAAAGCCGGTATCGAACGGTACGGCGAATCGCGTGTGCCGATGGACGAGACGCTTGCCTCGGTCGTTCTCGACTTCAGCGGTCGTCCGTATACGGTCTTCCTCGCCGAATTCAAAAATCCGAAGCTCGGTGATTTTGATACGGAACTGGCGGAAGAGTTTTTCCAAGGCTTGTCCCGCAGTGCCCGGATGACGATTCATGCCCAAGTCCTCTACGGTTCGAATACGCACCACATGATCGAAGGACTGTTCAAGGCGCTGGGTCGGGCTGTCCGTCAAGCGGTTGCCGTAACCGGTGACGGCGTCCCGTCGACGAAAGGACTGATTGACCAATGATCGCGATCGTAGATTATGGTGTCGGCAATATCGCCAATATTGAACGGGCGTTAAAAGAGCTCGGAGAAGCCGTCATCGTCACGAGTGATCTGGAATTGCTCGGACAGGCGGAAGCGCTCGTCTTACCGGGTGTCGGTGCCTATGCCCCGGCAATGGCCCGGTTAGAAGAGACGGGATTGATTGAGTTCTTACAGGAACAAGCGACGAAAAAACCTTTCCTCGGGATTTGTCTCGGGATGCAACTGTTGTTTGAATCAAGCGATGAAGACGGACAGACACAAGGGCTCGGTATTTTACCGGGAACGGTCGAAAAGTTACCGAGTGACGTCCGCTTGCCGCACATGGGCTGGCACCAGTTGACGAACCATGGAGAAGCCGTCTATTTCGTCCACTCGTACGGTGCTGTCTGTGAACCGGACTGGATCGTCGACTCGGTCGAATACGGACGACTCGTCCCGGCCATCGTCCAAAAGGACTTGGTGACAGGGATGCAATTCCACCCGGAGAAGAGTGGCGAAGTCGGATTGAAATTACTTAAGGAATGGAGAGAGACGACATGCAACTCTACCCAGCAATCGATTTAATGAGCGGACAGGCCGTCCGGCTCAAACAAGGTGATTTTCAACAGCAGACCTTTTTCGGGGATGCGTTGACGATCGCAAGACGGTTTAAAGAAGACGGTGCGACAGCGATTCACCTGATTGATCTCGATGGCGCCAAAGCCGGTGAACCCCTTCACTTGAGCCTGATCGCGGACATCAAAAAAGAAACCGGTTTGTTCGTTGAAGCCGGCGGCGGCGTCCGCAACATCGAAACGGTCGAAGCGTACGTTGGCGCCGGGATTGATCGGATTTTGATCGGGACGGTTGCGCTCGAAGACGAAGCGTTGCTCGAACAGATGATTGAGCGGGCCGGTGATAAGCTGGCTGTGGCACTTGATGCCAAAGACGGCATCGTTCAGACACGCGGCTGGCTCGAAGCGAGTGACTGGACGCTCGAACGGGCAATCGAACACTTGATTCAAAAAGGCATCAAGACCTTTTTATATACGGACATCTCCCGCGACGGGATGATGCAGGGACCGGATGTTGACGGACTCGACCGCTTAAAACGGGACGGCGTTGAACTGATTGCGTCCGGTGGTGTGACGACGGTCGAAGACGTCGCCCGCTTAAAAGAAATCGGGATGGACGGTGCCGTCATCGGTCGTGCCTTGCTCGACGGTTCGTTGTCGTTGAAAGAGGTGCTTCGCGTATGTTGATGAAACGGATCATTCCTTGCCTCGATGTCAAGGAGGGGCGCGTCGTCAAAGGCGTGAAGTTTCAAAATCTGCGCGACCTCGGAGATCCCGTCGCCGTCGCGAAATACTATTACGAACAAGGTGCCGATGAGCTGGTGTTACTTGATATCTCAGCGACGCAGGAAGGACGCGACACGATGCTCGATATCGTCGAGCGGGTGGCGGAAGTCATCTACATGCCGTTTACGGTCGGCGGCGGCATCAAGACGCTGGAAGACGCGAAACGATTGATCCGTGCCGGTGCCGATAAAGTCTCCCTCAACTCATCGGCGTTACAGAACCCGCAACTGATTCAAGACATCAGCCGTCTGTTTGGTGTTCAGGCGACGGTCGTCGCGATCGATGCCAAGCGGACCGGTGATTCGTGGGGCGTCTTCTCGCACGGCGGCACACAAGCCGTCGGACGGGACGCAATCGAATGGGCGAAGGAAGCCGTCTCGCTTGGAGCCGGTGAACTGCTCGTCACGTCGATGGATGCCGACGGAACAAAGGATGGCTACGATTTGGAATTGATCCAACGCTTACGCGAAGTCGTCAATGTGCCGTTGATCGCCTCCGGTGGGGTCGGGACACTCGAACACTTGGCGGAAGGTCTCGAAGCGGGAGCCGATGCGGCACTGGCAGCATCGATTTTCCACGAAGCGACCTATACGATGCCGGAGACAAAAGACTACTTGAAGGCGAGAGGAGTCGACGTCCGATGATCGAATTGAATTTTTCAAAGGGACTCGTCGCGGCTGTCATCTTGGATGAAACGACAAACGATGTCCTGATGGTCGGTTTCATGGATCAGGCGGCTTACGACAAGACGCTTGCGACCGGACTCGTCACGTTTTTCTCGCGGACGAAAAACCGGCTTTGGACGAAGGGCGAGACGAGCGGGCATACGCTCGAACTACGCCGTATATGGATTGACTGCGATCAGGACAGTCTGTTGATCACCGTTAAAGCGAACGGACCGACGTGCCATACCGGCAATCGGACATGTTTCTATACAGAAGTGGAGGTGCCGCATGCTACATGAACTTG
This sequence comes from Exiguobacterium sp. GL_137, assembly GCF_057834585.1. Taxonomy (NCBI): domain Bacteria; kingdom Bacillati; phylum Bacillota; class Bacilli; order Caryophanales; genus Exiguobacterium; species Exiguobacterium sp. GL_137. The sequence goes on along the minus strand of NZ_CM174406.1, from coordinate 2,346,515 downwards.
AACGCACGGTAAAAGAAAAAATCGCGTCACAAGATGAGGCGTCTTATACGAACTACCTGGTTAAAGCCGGGCGGGAAAAAATCGCCAAGAAGTTTGGCGAAGAGGCGTTTGAAGTCGTCCTCGCGGGCGACGACACACTCGCGGAAGAGACAGCGGATCTGCTGTATCATCTGACGGTGTTGCTCGCTGATCGCGGAGTATCGTTTACGGACGTTGAAGCCGTTTTGAACGAACGTCACGGGACGAAGTCGACGTTCAAGGATCGACCGGATATCGAACAGTGGTAATCCACGGCTCTGCATTCCTCAAACGGGATGCAGAGTTTTTTTGCTGAAAAAAACGGGAAAACAACAAAGGAAGTGTCATCAAATCGTCAGAACATTTTGATAGGCATTTAGTAGAAAGCGGGCGTATAATCAAGAGCATAGTCTGTTTGTCAAGAAAGTAGGTGTCATCTTGATCACGAAAAAAGAGATCACGAAAACAATCAAAGAACAATCAAAAGAAACGATCGAAGAGTTGCTTGCGAAAGGCGACTCGTTAAAAGAAGAAGTGGCTAGTGCGATCACGCACGGACTGGGTGTCATCTTCAGCATCGTCGCTTTAGTATTGCTAATCTTGCAAGCAACGAAGTCAGGCAGTGCCTGGAACATCACGGCGGTCAGTATTTTCGGGGCGACGATGATTTTACTCTATCTGTTCTCGACATTGATGCACTCACTCATGCATACGCGTGCCAATAAAGTGTTGCAGATTCTCGACCACGCGGGAATCTACTTATTGATTGCCGGGAGCTATACGCCTTTCGCCTTGATCACGTTGCGCGGACCACTCGGTTGGACGTTGCTCGGCATCGTCTGGGGTGTCGGGATACTCGGGATCATCTGGAAATTGTATTCGACCGGAAAACACGTTTGGATTTCGAACGCCTCGTATTTGATTCTCGGCTGGTGTTGTATATTCGCAATCAAACCGATGTATGAAGCGCTTGGTTTACAAGGATTCCTTCTCCTGCTTGGTGGGGGACTCGCTTATTCACTTGGTGTCATCTTTTACGTCTGGGCCCGTTTGCCTTACAATCATGCGATTTGGCATCTGTTTGTCCTCGCCGGCAGCATCTTAATTTTCTTGTCAATCTTCTATTACGTGGCGCCGGCATCGGCACCGCTGTCTTGAAAAACTTAAAGTTACGGGACTGGCTCCCGTTTACACTCTACATGCTGATTGGTGTTGGACTGCTCCTGTATTTCCGTTTTTCCGGAATGATGGAGCAGTTTGATATTCAAGCCTTGTCTGACTGGATTCGTCAGCAGGGCGCCTTCGGCATGTTGCTGTACATATTGGCTTATACGATCCGTCCGCTCGTCTTTTTCCCGGCGAGTCTGTTGACGGTGTTTGGCGGTTATACCTACGGTCCGTGGATCGGGACGCTTCTCGATGTCGTCGGTGCAGGGACCGGAAGTTTATTAAGTTTTTGGATTGCCCGTTTGCTCGGTCGACGCGGCATCGAAAAGATCATCGGAACCGGTAAATTGACGGTTCTCGATGAACGGATCGCAACGAATGGATTCGTCGTCGTCTTGATTGTCCGGTTGATTCCACTGTTTCCGTTTGACGCGATCAGTTATGCATCCGGTCTGTCGAAAATTAAATTCCGGCAGTTTGCGCTCGCCAGTTACCTCGGTATCATTCCTGGAGCTTTTGTCTACAACAATATCGGCGCCAGTCTCCGGGACCCGTTTTCCTGGCAATTTTTCTTTGCGATTTTTTTGTACCTGCTCTTTTTCATCATCGGTTTTTTTGCACAACGAAAACTTCGAAAAAAACAAAACATCGAGCACATGTAAGCGCTTTATGTCATAATATGAATGCAGAGATGTGAACCGACATGGTAAAACAGCCTAGCATTTATTTAGGGGGAGTAATGAGTGATGGAACGAGTATTACGGGATGGTTTTATCTTCTTATCGCAAAATAAGACTTTGAATGGTCTGGCGAAACGGTATGGTCTGAAGTTCGGTGCAGGGCGCTTTGTGGCAGGGGATTCATTGGAAGCTTCAAAACGGGCGATTCAAGATTTGAATTCAAAGGGATTGTGCGTCACGATGGATCACCTCGGTGAATTCATCTCGACGGTTGCTGAAGCGGAAATGATGACGCAGGAATGTATTCGGGCAGTGGAAATGATTGCGGAAGAGAAATTAGACTCGCAACTTTCACTGAAATTGACATCACTTGGTCTTGATATCTCGGATGAATTGATCCGCTCGAACATGGAACGGATTTTGACACGGGCGAAGGAAGTCGGCGTGTTCGTCACGATCGATATGGAAGACGAGCCTCGTTGTGAAAAGACGATTCAACTGTTCGAAGAATTACGTCAGTCATTTGATAATATCGGAACGGTCATTCAGTCGTACTTGTACCGGTCGGAAGACGACATCAAACGTGTCGGCCGGTTCGAGACAAACTTACGGATCGTCAAGGGGGCTTACAAAGAGCCGGCAACGGTCGCTTTCCCGGAAAAAGAAGACGTCGATCATAACTACATCAAGCTCGTAAAACTTCAACTGTCACTCGGTAACTATGCCGCGGTCGCGACGCATGACGATGCGATGATCGAACAGATTATCCGCTATGCGAAAGACAACGGTATCGGCAACGACAAGTTCGAATTCCAGATGCTGTACGGCATCCGTGTCGAGCGTCAGCTTGAACTCGTGAAGCTTGGCTATAAAGTCCGCGTCTACGTCCCGTACGGCCGTGACTGGTACGGTTACTTCATGCGCCGTTTGGCGGAACGTCCGGCGAACGTGGCATTTGTACTCAAAGGCATGGTCAAAGGTTAATAGGGAAATGCGAGATGGAGCTGTCATGGCTTCATCTTTTTGTTTTATCGTTTGAAAGATTTTTCTCTTCCCGTGCTTTCCTCGGGCGAGACGCAAGTCGCGGCTCTTTGACCCATCGGATCAATGAGCCGGGTCTCGCCTGTCTCTGACAGCGCAAAAACCGCGCTTTTTCCCGTAGGAGTCACGGGAAAAAATCTTTCTTCACTTACTACATATACTACATAGGAGGTATGGTCATGGATGTAACGGAACAGCAGTTGAAAATGCAGCTGCAACAAGAGGATACTATTATTTCGGAGGAACTGCTTGATCAGATGCTGCACCACATCGGCAGTTTGGATCCGGTCCTTCGCGATGACCTGATTTTTTCAAAACTAGCGGAATGGATCATGTCAGGAGAGTTCACGGTGACGTCTGCTAAACGAATTGTCTCGTTTGTACTCAGTCCGGACGGCTTGTTTTATAAAATGAAGACTTCCGATGATACAGCAGTCTTTACCCGTTCGTTTTCAGCGTTGCTTCTTGCAGTAGTACTTGAAACAGACGTTGCGCATCCACAACTGGAGGAGAAGACATACGAACAGATATCTAATCAATTATTGGAATATCTGAGTAACGAAACCGACTTTAGGGGGTTTGTTCCTGACTATGGTTGGGCGCATAGTATTGCCCATATTGCCGATGCCTACGACGCTTGGTTCAAGCATCCCCGGTGTCAGGTCAAGAATGAGCAAGCGGCGATTGCCCGGTTCATCGAGATTTTGATGACACCAGACTATGTTTTTATCGATGAAGAACAGGAACGTGTCATCACAGCTTGGTTAGCGGCAAGAGAACGAGGAATGACAGACGAAATCTTTTTTACGACGATTGAGACATCAGTCCAAGCATTGCTTGATCTACCGGTGAATTGGAGCGACGAACGATTTACTGTCCTCCGCAATACAAAACAATTACTACGGACACTGTACTTTCGGGTGAAATGGCAAGACAAGACATCTACGCTCCCGGAACTGATTGAACACTTGTTGTTTCAAATCCATCAACGCTATCAGTAAACAAAAACAGACGTGTCCACTCGACTTCTACGGGAAAAGGAAGCTTGCTTCCGTCAGGGACAGGCAAGACCCGATCATCGTTAGATGGGCGCGGCTTGCGTCCCGCCCGAGAAAAGCGGATGGACATACGTCTGTTTTAGAACTTATGATTTTGTGGTTCTTCAGCACTCAATCCATTTACTGCGTCCGAAAAGCAAACAAACAAGAAAACGCATGGGCCTGATCGAGTAACCGGTGTCCGGTCATGACGGCACCTTCTTTTTGAATGACAGCTTCGTCAAGCAACGTCCAGCCGAGTTCATCTGCCAGTTGGACGAGTTCCCACGGCATCATCGTATTGCCCATCGGTGCGTCTTCTCCGTGCAGGCGACGGTACGATAACGCTCGTGGTGCCGCCGTTGGTCCGAGCAGACTGATGACGACGAGTGGAGAAACGCGGCTGATCTCTTTAAGTACCGTGAGGGGATGCGTCGACCATTCGAGTGAGTTGACGGCAAGGACGACGTCAAACGTATCATCCGCAAACGGTAACGCTTCGCCGGTTCCGACGACGAAGTCGAGTGCCGGTGATTTGTCACGGGCGATCCGGATCATCTCTTCCGACAAATCAAGTCCTGTGACCTGAAACGCGTCCGCGAGTAACCGGCAGGCCGCGCCGTCGCCGCATCCTAAGTCGAGTAAGTTGCCGGACGTGATGACCGACTTCAGAAACGGAATGATTGTTTTCCGGCTGCCTGTCGTCCACATCATCTCCGATCGTTCCGCCCAATCCGTCGCTTTTTGATCCCATAATTGTTCCGTCGGTTTCATGAGAATTCCCCCTTTGCTTTCAGTCTAACAGGAAAATTTGACCAATAGCTGATTTTTTATTGCTACTGAATGATAATTCATTTATGATGGAGAGGTAGAAGGAAGCAGTGGAAAAACGGACGGCTTCTTTTTTTGTCAGAATAATGAATGGTTGTTCATTCAATTACGAATCAGGGGGTCTATCATGGCGAGTCAAATCGGTCAGCCGACCACAGTACACACGACGAAACATATTCAATTCGCCGTCATTATCGGTTCAGGGGTCATGGGTGCAGGGATTGCCGCACACCTCGCGAACGCGGGAATCCGGACATTGATGCTTGATATCGTACCAAAAGAATTAACCGCACAGGAGACGAAACAAGGATTGACGCTTGATGATGCAGCAGTTCGTTCACGGATTGCCCGTGACAACCGTCAGAAGTTGCTCAAACAAAATCCGGCACCACTGGCTTCGAAGCAGTTACTCGATTTAATTGAAGTCGGAAACCTCGAAGACGACTTGGAACGTCTCAAAGAAGCGGACTGGGTGATTGAAGTCATCGTCGAACGGCTTGACGTCAAACAACAGTTGTTTGCGACAATCGAACCGTTCTTACGCGAAGATGCGATCGTCAGTTCAAACACGTCAGGGATTTCAATCGAAGCGATGCGTCAAGGACGTTCGGATTCCTTTAACGCTCGGTTCCTCGGGACTCACTTCTTTAATCCGCCGCGTTACTTGAAGTTACTGGAACTGATTCCGACAAGTGACACGGATCCGGAAGTCGTCCGGTTCATGAAACAGTTTGCAGAAGAACGTCTCGGTAAAGGGGTCGTCATCGCAAAAGATACACCAAACTTCATCGGCAACCGGATCGGCACATACGGTCTGCTCGTCACACTGGATGAGATGAAGAAGGGCGGCTATTCGATCGGGGAGGTCGATTCCGTCACCGGACCATTACTTGGTCGTCCAAGCTCAGCGACGTTCCGGACGCTTGATGTCGTGGGGATCGACACATTCGTTCACGTTGCGAACAACGTCTACGACTTGTTACCGGACGGAGCGGAAAAAGACACGTTCGCCGTGCCGGCAGAAATGAAACGGTTGGTCGACGAAGGGTCACTCGGAGCGAAGTCGGGACAAGGATTCTACAAAAAAGTCGGCAAACAGATCCTGGAACTTGATCTTGCAACTTTTGAATACGTCGAAAAGAGAGCGCTTACTGAGCCGTCGATCGGCCAAGCAAAAGCTCTTCCGGGCGCCAAAAACAAACTGAAAGCCGTTGTCTTTGCGAAGGACCGTGTCGGTGCCTTATTGTGGCCGATCCATGCGAAGACGTTACTGTACTCGGCTCAACTGACACACGAAATCGCGGATGACATCAAAGCGATTGACGAAGCGATGAAATGGGGCTTCGGTTGGAAGATGGGACCGTTCGAGACATGGGATGCTCTCGGCGTCGAGAAGACGGTCGCGAAGATGAAGCAGGACGGCTATGACGTACCGGCTTGGGTCGACGAAATGCTCGCGTCAGGCGTAACCAGTTTCTACAACGAAGATGGTCAGTTCTATGATGCGCAGACACAAACGTATGTCGGCAGTGCCGTCAATCCGAAAGAAATCCGCTTACGCGACGTCCGCAAATCAAACGGCGTCTTACTTGAAAACAACGGTGCTCGCCTGCTTGATCTTGGTGACGATGTCGCAGTCCTTGAATTCACGTCGAAGAGTAACGCGATCGGCGTCGACATCATGCAGATGATCGAACAGTCGATTGATCTCGTTGAAAAAAATCACCGGGGTCTTGTCATCGCCAACGACGGCAAAAACTTCTGTGTCGGAGCGAACCTCGCGATGATGTTGATGGAAGCAGAGGATGAAAACTGGTTCGAACTCGACTGGATCATCAATAAGTTCCAGCAGTCGATTCAAAAAATCCGTTACGCGTCCCGTCCGATCGTCGTTGCACCGCAAGGGATGACGCTTGGCGGCGGAACGGAGATTTCGCTTCCGGCAGCCCGTCTGCAGGCAGGTCTTGAAACGTATATGGGACTGGTTGAAGTCGGTGTTGGTCTGATTCCAGGAGGCGGCGGAAACGTCAACACGTATCGTCGTCTGCTCGAAAATACACCGGACGGACTCGTCAACATCGAAAAAGCCGCGCAGAAGACGTTTGAGAACGTCGCGATGGCGAAGGTTTCGAAATCGGCCTTTGAAGCCCGGGAACTCGGGTATGTCCGGACCGTCGATCAAATTTCGATGAACCGTGATCACCTGACGCATGATGCGAAACAACTGATCCTTGAGCTCGACCGGACCGGTTACACGGCTCCAGCCCGTTCACGGATTCCAGTCGTTGGTCGTGCAGGGAAAGCGACGCTTGAACTTGCAACTCGCGAGATGTTCTACGGCGGCTATATCTCGGAACATGATTTAAAAATTGCAAGTAAACTCGCACACGTCATTGCCGGTGGGAACGTCTCGTTTGGCACACAAGTCGATGAGCAGTACATGCTCGATATCGAACGGGAAGCCTTCTTGAGCTTGATCGGCGAACTGAAAACACAACAACGGATGCAGCATATGCTTGTCAAAGGCAAGCCGCTCCGTAACTGATGACTGGGGGGATTCGAATGAAGGAAGCAGTAATCATCGCTGGTGCACGGACACCAGTCGGCAAAGCCAAAAAAGGATCGTTTAAGTCGATGCGTTCTGATGAACTCGCAGGAATCGCCATCAAGGAAACATTGAAACGCGCGAACTACACCGGAGCAATCGATGACGTCATTCTCGGTTGTGCCTTACCGGAAGCTGAACAAGGGATGAACATCGCCCGGTATGCATCGGTCCTCGGAGGACTGTCGCATGAAGTGCCGGCGATCACGATCAACCGGTATTGCTCGTCCGGTCTCCAATCGATTGCCGATGCGTCGATGAAGATCATGACAGGACAAGCGACAGCTGTCATCGCCGGTGGACTCGAATCGATGAGCCAAATTCCGATGCCAGGACACGTCGTACGACCGAATCCATCAATCGTCGAGACGGCACCGGAATATTATATGAGCATGGGGCATACGGCAGAGCAAGTCGCTTCGACCTATCAAGTCTCACGCGAAGATCAAGATGCCTTTGCACTGAAAAGCCATCAAAAAGCAGCCGCTGCGATTGCGTCCGGCAAGTTCGTCGACGAAATCGTCCCGGTGACGGTCACGGAACAATACGTCAACGATGAGTTGAAGATTGAAGAAAAGACGTGGATCGTCGAACATGACGAAGGTGTCCGCGCCGATTCATCACCGGAAGGTCTCGCCAAGCTCCGTCCGGCATTCCGCCTCGGCGGAAGTGTCACAGCGGGCAACTCGTCTCAGACATCAGACGGTGCTGCTGCCGTCTTGATCATGGAACGCGAAGAAGCGGAACGCCAAGGACTGCCGATTCTCGGAAAGTTCAAATCGTTTGCCGTCGGTGGTGTCCGTCCGGAAGTCATGGGAATCGGACCGGTCGTCGCGATTCCAAAGGCACTGGAACTCGCTGGCATCACGCTCGAAGATGTCGGATTGATTGAATTAAACGAAGCCTTTGCATCCCAGTCACTCGGTGTCATCCGGGAACTCGGTCTGAATGAAGACATCGTCAACGTTAACGGCGGCGCGATTGCGCTTGGTCATCCGCTCGGTTGTACCGGAACGAAACTGACGTTAACACTTTTGCATGAAATGAAACGACGGAACGTCCAATACGGCGTCGTCTCGATGTGTATTGGCGGCGGCATGGGTGCTGCCGGCGTATTCGAACTAGTTGAAGGAGGAACAGGACAATGAGCCAAACAACAAACGAATTGATTAAAGGTGGAAGTTTTGTACTGGATGAGTTACAAGCGGATCGTCTCTTTACACCGGAAGATTTTTCGGAAGAACACAAAATGGTTGGTGACATGACGGCGAAGTTCGTCGAAGACCGTGTCGTTCCAGTCCTCGACCGGATCGAAAAACATGAGTTCGAATTGTCGGTCGGTTTACTGCGCGAAGCAGGCGAGCTCGGCTTGCTTGGTGCAGACGTTCCGGAAGCCTACGGCGGCTATCAAATGGATAAGATTTCATCGTCGATCATCACGGAGAAGTTTGCCCGCGGCCGTTCGTTTGCTCTCAGTTACGGTGCCCACGTCGGGATCGGTTCGTTGCCAATCGTCTTCTTCGGAAACGAAGAGCAAAAACAAAAATATCTCCCGAAACTGTCGTCTGGTGAATGGATTGCGTCTTACGCGTTGACAGAACCGGGCTCAGGTTCGGATGCGCTCGGTGCGAAAACGACGGCTGTCCTGAATGAAGCCGGCACACACTACATCCTGAACGGGGAAAAACAATGGATCACGAATGCCGGTTTTGCCAGCCTGTTCGTCGTCTACGCGAAAATCGACGGTGACAAATTCACGGCGTTCCTCGTCGAAGGCGAGTACCCGGGCGTCTCGACCGGACTCGAAGAACAGAAGATGGGAATCAAAGGATCGTCAACACGGACGTTGATCCTGCAAGATGCGGAAGTACCGGTTGAAAACGTCCTCGGTGAAATCGGTCGCGGACACGTCATCGCCTTTAACATCTTAAACGTCGGACGGTATAAACTCGCAGTTGGTGCGGTCGGATCATCAAAACGGGCGATCGACCTTGCCGTCCAGTATTCCAATGAGCGGAAACAGTTCAAGACACCAATCAGCTCATTCCCGTTGATCCAGGAAAAACTGGCGACGATGTCAGCGCAGACGTATGCGATGGAGAGCTCGGTCTACCGGACCGGCGGATTGTTCCAGGACAGTCTCGATCAGTTGTCGGAAGAAGAGAGCAAGGATGGCAAGAAAATCGCCGATGCGATTGCCGAATACGCGATTGAATGCTCGATGAACAAAGTTTTTGCTTCGGAAACATTTGATTATGTCATCGACGAAGCGGTCCAGATTCACGGCGGGTACGGCTTCATGGCCGAATACGAAGTCGAGAACATGTACCGTGATTCACGGATCAACCGAATCTTCGAAGGAACAAACGAAATCAACCGTCTGCTCGTACCGGGCACGTTGCTGAAAAAAGCAATGAAAGGCGACCTACCGCTTCTCGCAGAAGCGCAACGTCTGCAACAGGAAATCATGAGCTTCATGCCGACGGAAGTCGGATCAGAGCCGCTTGACCGTGAACGTCATTTACTTGCGATGATGAAAAAGATCTTCCTGCTGACGGCCGGAACAGCCGTTCAGAAGTATCAGGACAAGCTCCAAGGCGAACAGGAAATCCTTGCGAACACGGCAGACATCATGAGTGCGATCTATGCACTGGAGTCAGCCATCGTCCGGACGGAAAAAGCGATTGCCGCCAAAGGCGTCGAGAAAAACGAATTGAAAATCCGTTACACGGAAGTCTTCGCGCAACAAGCCTTTGAAGGCGTCGAGCGGGACGCGAAGGAAACGTTGTACGCGGCAGCGAGCGGCGACGAACTCCGGATGCTGCTCTCGGCACTGAAGAAATTCAGCCGGTACCAGCCGATCAACTCGATCGGAACAAAACGTTTGATTGCGAAACGTTTGATCGAAGCGAACAAATATACAGTCTAAGTCAGGTTTACCGATTCGCCTTTGCAGGGAAAATCTCTGTAAGGGCGAATTTTTTCATTGAAGGAGGGAGCAAACATGCGACAAGAATTGACGGAACTCCAGTTTGCCATCGACTACTATAAATCACTTGAACGGCTTTCTGATGAAGAATGGGAATTACCGCTTGCTGTCGATAAATGGACCATTCAGGAATGTGTCAGTCATTTGTTTTTATGGGACCGGTACTATCTCGATCATGCCGTATCCAAGCTGCCGGATGAACGGTTGACGCTTGTTCAGACCGATTATGACGAGTTCAATCGCCTGGCGGTCGAATATGCCCATCATATCGATGCCCTCGCTTTAGTAAAAAAAGCCATCGGTGTACGCCGGGAACTGGTCACGCTCCTCGACCGGTTGACGGACGAACAGTATGAGCGGACATATGAGGGGACCTTTCAGCCAAAAGCGTTTGTCGACTCCTTCATTGCCCATGACCACCACCATCAGGATCAAATCGATGCAGCATTGGCACGCTTGAAACGAAACTGATGCATCTGCTAATCTGAAGACAGAGGTGATGAAAAAATGGTAACGATGTACGGTTATCCAAAATGCAGTACGTGTGTCAAAGCAAAAAAAGCACTGGAAACGAACGGTGTCGAAGTTGACTACAAGCATATCGTCAATGAGACACCGAGTGCCGAGACGATTCGGGAACTCCATCAAAAGAGCGGCGAACCGCTGAAAAAGTTTTTTAATACGAGCGGCCAGTCGTACCGGTCGCAAGGCATCAAGGACCGTTTGCCGGAACTTTCCGAACAGGAGCAATACGAATTGCTTGCAAGTGACGGGATGTTGCTGAAACGTCCGATCGTCACAGACGGGCAAGACGTGACAATCGGCTTTAAAGAAGAACTCTATCAAGGAAAATGGTATTAAGAAGGCTAGTTCATTTGGTATACTAAATGCGTTAGTCCACTATAGATCACAGGGGGAATCGCAAATGAGTCAAGTCAAAGACAATCTACGTTATTCGGAAGAGCATGAATGGGTCGAAGTAACAGGAAACAAGGCACGAATCGGGATTACGGATTTCGCGCAACACGAACTTGGCGATATCGTCTTCGTCGAATTACCAGAAGTCGGCGATACGATTTCTGCCAACGAGCCGTTTGGTTCAGTTGAATCGGTTAAAACGGTATCCGAATTGTACGCACCGATTTCAGGGAAAGTCGTTGCCATCAATGAGTCACTGTCTGATTCCCCGGAACTCGTCAACGAATCACCATTCGAAGGTGCCTGGATGGTTGATATCGAAATCGAAGATGATGCACAAGTAGAAGCGTTAATGGACGCAGCTGCTTACAAATCGATGATTAACGAGTAATACTTACGGAAAAGGCGGCAAGGAAACGATATCGTTTCCTCGTCGTCTTTTTTTCTGTATACTGGCACAAGATAAAACAAAACAGAGGGGGAGTGGAACGGATGAAAGAAGTCACACAAGTCCCGGAAAACGGTTTTTTGTATGTCTATGCACCGATGTGTGGGACATGCGCCATCGCCAGTCGGATGCTTGAGATCGTCGAAGCGACGAAAGAGGAAGAATGGATCGTGCAGGCAAACGGAAACTTCATTCCGGACTTTTTAGAGCAAGCGCAGGTCATGAGTGTGCCGGCATTGTTAAAAATTGAAGAGAATCAAGTCGTATCAAGGCTTTACGCTTTTCAATCGGTTCAAAATGTCTTCGCATTCTGTGCCGAGTAACAAGAGAAATCCGTCTGAGATTTCTCTTTACGCTAAATTGTCGGAATATTTACAATAATTCATTGACAATGCTAAATTATGAATGGTATATTCATATCAACTTCTAGAAATGCTTTTATAGGAAGTCTGGCAGAGATATGAGTTGGCTGTTGTTTTTCATTCCAGAACCGTTCAAAAAAATCCTGTGTTGTTTGCTTGTCTCCCCTTAAGTCGTCCCCCAAAGACGAAGCGGCGCAAGGAAACAATTCGGGATTCGAGCAGGAGATCTGTCATGGGAGTCCAGTTCAACTGATATATCGAAAAGGCGCCGCCCTCTGATACGACGAACGAAGAAGTTCGTGTCAGAGCTGGGTTTTCCTTCGTGGCATTTCTAACCACATTATTCGTGTTGCCGGTTCTCCGGCAGCGCCTTTTTTTTGTTTTCAAAAGAATTTAAAGCAGTCGTCTTGCCATTCGTAAATGTCCCTGCTACAATGCGATTAAGGTAAATTACTTTAATTCATATCCGATTAGTCGGAATTAAAAGAGAGATACGGAGGACGAACAGGCATGACAGTACGTTTTATGGATGTTTTTACAGAGTGGGCGTCAACATACGACGACACGGTAACGGGGCATGATCCGGAGTACAAAGAAGTCTTTCGTCGTTATGAAGAAATATTAGATACGGTCGCAACGAAAGCTCTCTCACCGGTTGTTGAGTTTGGTGCAGGAACCGGTAACCTGACGCAACGGTTGCTGGAGCGACATGATCATGTCCTCGCCGTCGAACCGAGTCCGGAGATGCGTGATATTCTCATCAACAAGATTCCGGAACTTCCGGTGCAGGACGGACATTTCCTGTCGTTTACGGCAGATGATGCGAAAAGCTTTGTTTCGACGTATGCGTTTCATCATCTGACGGATGAGGAAAAGGGAGAAGCTGTTGATTTGATGGCGAAGATTTTGCCGCACGACGGAAAAATCGTTTATGCCGATACGATGTTTGTTTCGGAAGAAGCCCGCTTACAAACGATTGCTGAAGCGAAAGCACAAGGATTTAACGGACTGGCGGAAGATTTGGAACGTGAGTTTTATCCACTGATTCCGGTGATGGAACAGATTTTTGCGTCACGCGGGTTTGATGTTTCATTTACACAATACAATCACTTCGTCTGGCTCGTAGAAGCCGAGAAAATGGGGGAATAAATCATGACACTTAAAAAAATGAACGTAGAAAGCTTTAACCTGGATCATACGAAAGTCAAAGCACCATATATTCGCGTTGCCGGATACAAAGACGGTAAAGTCGATCAAGTCGTTAAATACGACATCCGCTTCACGCAACCAAACGTTGAGCAAATGCCGATGCGTGCAATGCATACACTCGAACATTTACTTGCGGAAAACATCCGCAACTACTCGGACGATGTCATCGATGTCTCGCCAATGGGATGCCAGACTGGTTTCTACATGGCGATGATGAACTTCGATTCGGTCGAAAAAATGAGCGAGCTTGTTGAGAAAACATTAAAAGACGTCTTAGCAGCAGAAGAAATTCCAGCGCAAAATGAAGTCCAATGCGGATTCGCAAGCGCCCACGACCTTAAAGGAGCGAAGCACTATGCCGAGAAAATGCTTGCCGGTCGTGATGAATGGGACATCGTCTTCGGATGATCGCGAAATCAGTCCGCGACCTCGTCGGAAATACGCCGCTCTACGAGATTACTTCATTCGATTTGCCTGCTGGTACGCGGATTTTGGCGAAGCTCGAATGGATGAACCCTGGGGGCAGCGTCAAAGACCGCCTGGGCATTCAACTCGTTGATGCCGCGATCGAACAGGGATATGTGACACCAGGTGGAACGATCATCGAACCGACTGCCGGCAACACCGGCATCGGTTTAGCGCTCGCCGCCAAAAAGTATGATTTACAGGTCATCTGTGTCGTTCCGGAAAAGTTCAGCCAGGAGAAACAGACGTTGATGCGGGCACTCGGCGCGACTGTCGTCAACACACCGACTGAGCTCGATATGCAGGGCGCGATCGATAAAGCCAAAGAACTCGGACAAACGATTCCGAACAGCTATGTTCCGCTTCAATTCGAAAACGAAGAAAATCCGGTCACGTATCAGCGGACACTTGGTCCTGAGCTGATGGCGGAACTGGATCAGATTGATTGGTTCGTTGCCGGATGCGGGTCAGGCGGAACGTTTGCCGGAACAGCGGCCTATTTAAAAGAACGTCTCGGGACGAAAGGTGCAATCGTCGAACCGGAAGGCTCGGTCCTCAACGGGGGACCAGCCGGACCGCATAAGACGGAAGGTATCGGGACGGCCAAATGGCCAAGCCTCGTCTCGCGTGACTTAGTAGATGAAATTCATACGGTTTCGGATCATGATGCCTTCACGAAAGTCCATGAATTGGCGGCTCGTGAAGGATTGCTCGTCGGCAGTTCAGCCGGTGCAGCACTCGTAGCAGCACTTGATCTGGCACATCGTTTTCCCGGCAGTACCATCGTCACCGTCTTCGCCGACAGTGCCGAGCGGTATTTAAGCCAACAAATCTTTGAAAAGGTGGACGAGACACATGCGTAAAAAGACAGCATTGATTCATGGAGGAACAGGCGTCGATCGAGCAACTGGTGCCGTTACACCTCCGATTTATCAGACAAGTACGTACAAACAAGAGAAAATCGGTCAACTAAAAGAAGGCTACGAATATTCACGGACAGCAAACCCGACACGGACGAGCATCGAACGATTGATCGCCGATCTTGAAGGCGGCGCACGTGGTTTTGCCTTTGGATCAGGAATGGCAGCGATTCATGCCGTATTCAACCTGCTTGAGTCAGGCGACCATATTGTCATGACGGATGACGTCTACGGCGGAACGTTCCGTTTGATGCAACGTGTCTTACCAAAGTTCAACATCCAAGTGACATTCGTCGATACGACGGATCTTGCTGCAACGGAAGCTGCGGTTCAAGACAACACGAAGATGCTGTACGTCGAAACACCAACGAACCCGTTGTTGAAAGTGACGGATATCGCAGCTGTTTCTGAGATCGCAAAACGCAACAACCTGAAACTTGTCGTCGACAACACGTTTGCGACACCATACCTGCAGCAACCACTCGCACTCGGCGCAGACATCGTCTTGCACAGTGCGACAAAATACATCGGCGGTCATTCGGACGTCGTCGCCGGACTCGTCGTCGTCAACAGCGACGAGCTCGGAGAAGATCTTCATTTCATCCAAAACTCGACCGGCGGTATTCTTGGACCGCAGGACAGCTTCTTGCTCGTCCGTGGTTTACGGACGCTTGGTATCCGGATGGATGCAATCGAAGAAACGTCACACGATCTCGTTCAGTTCTTACAGGAACAGGATGTCGTCTCAAACATCTTTTATCCGGGACTGGCATCACATCCGGGTCACGCGACACAACAAAAACAAGCGACCGGTTTCGGCGGCATGATCAGCTTTGATGTCGGTTCAGCAGAAAATGCGGAGAAACTCGTCGAAGCGACACATTTCTTCACACTGGCTGAAAGTCTTGGTGCGGTCGAAAGTCTGATTTCTGTCCCGGCACGGATGACACATGCGTCGATTCCGGCAGAGCGCCGTGCAGAACTCGGGATCACGAACGGTCTCGTTCGGATTTCCGTAGGTCTTGAGGACGCGGAAGACTTGAAAGAAGATTTGGCACGTGCTTTCAGCCTGCTTCAACCGGTTTCAGAAAAAACTGTTTGACAAGCAAAATAACCCCTGCTAATATTCAGATTATATTAAAAATAACTAAATACCGATAACTCTTATCGAGAGTGGTGGAGGGACTGGCCCGATGAAACCCGGCAACCGCGGAATTTATTCCGAAGTGGTGCTAATTCCAGCAGACGAATGTCTGCAAGATGAGAGCAAATGGTTTTGTGTACTGAAAAAGTGCGCGCGTTTGCTCTAAAACGTGCGCACTTTTTTTATATTTAGGAGGGACCGTATTGATTCGCTTACAGGATGTAGGAAAGATTTATCGTTCGAAGCGCGGATCGGTTGAAGCCGTCGTCAATGTCGACTTGTCAATCGAGCGCGGTGAAATTTTTGGAATAATCGGTTATTCAGGGGCAGGGAAATCAACACTGATTCGTTTGCTGAACATGCTGGAGGCACCGACGAGCGGCTCGATTCAAATCGACGGTGTCGAAATGACGACGCTCAAACCAAAAGAATTACGTGGCGTCCGCAAAAACGTCTCAATGGTATTCCAGCACTTTAATCTGCTTTGGTCACGGACAGTCGAAGAAAACATCATGTTCCCGCTTGAGCTCGGCGGTTATCCGAAAGCCCGCCGTAAAGAACGGGTCGCCGAACTGATTCAACTCGTCGGACTCGACGGACGCGAAGGTGCTTACCCGTCGCAACTGTCAGGTGGACAAAAACAACGGGTCGGGATTGCCCGGGCACTGGCATCCAACCCGGATGTCTTACTCTGTGACGAAGCGACCAGTGCGCTGGATCCGAAAACGACGGACTCGATCCTCGAGTTGCTTGTCGACATCAACAAAAAATTAAAACTGACAATCGTCTTGATCACACATGAGATGCACGTCATTCAGAAAATCTGTCACCGGGTTGCCGTCATGGAAGCCGGGAAAATCGTCGAACAGGGACCGGTCGCAGAAGTGTTCCGTCACCCGAAACAGGCGATGACAAAAGAGTTCGTCAAACAATTGACGTCACCATCTGAAAACGAATTGACGTTTGCGAAATTACGCGAACGCTACCCGACCGGAAAAATCGTCCAGCTGACGTTCGTCGGTTCGACGGCGGAAAGTCCGATCCTGGCCGAAGTCATGAAAGACTCGAACTTATTATTCAATATCATCGGCGGAAACGTCGGACAGACGCAGGACGGGGCACTCGGAACGCTGTTCATTCAGCTGCTCGGGTCGGAACAGGAAGCACAAGCGGTCATCGCCAAACTTCAAGCGAGTGACGTTGAAGTGGAGGTGGATCACCGATGAGTACATTTTTTACAGATGTGGATTGGGATATGGTTTGGGAAGCAACCCGCAGTACCGTCTATATGACGGCTGTTGCAGGACTCGCGACGTTCGTCCTCGGACTGGCGATCGGTCTGTTGTTATATGCGACAAACGAAGATCTGTTGTTTAAGAACCGGGCACTGTATTCCGTGCTCAGCTTTTTAGTCAATATCTTCCGCTCAATCCCGTTTATTATCCTATTGATCCTGTTGATTCCGATTACGAAAATCATCGTCGGATCATTCTTAGGACCAACGGCTGCGCTACCTGCGTTAATTCTAGGTGCAGCACCGTTTTACGGCCGGATGGTCGAACTGGCTCTTCGTGAAGTCGATAAGGGTGTCATCGAGGCAGCCGAATCGATGGGCGCAACGAAGTTCCAAATCATCTATAAAGTCCTGATTCCGGAAGCTCTTCCGGCAATCGTATCCGGGATCACCGTCACACTCGTCGCACTCGTCGGTTACACGGCAATGGCCGGGTTAGCCGGTGGTGGTGGACTGGGCGATATGGCCTTCATCGAAGGATTCCAGCGCTCACAAAATAACATCACCGTCATCGCGACGTTGTTGATTCTCGTCATCGTCTTCATCATTCAAATTATTGGTGACCTGCTCGTCAAAGCCATCGATAAACGGTAAGACCTATTTTATTTAACTTGGGAGGAATCATTCATGAAACTTTGGAAAAAATTCGTCGGCACAGCAGCCGTATCGGTCTTAGCAATCAGCCTCGCGGCATGCGGAGAAGAATCTTCTTCGTCAGGCAGCGGTGAATCAAAAACACTCGTCATCGGGGCGTCAAACGTTCCCCACGCTGAAATTCTCGAGCACGTTCAAAAAGAATACGAAGCAAAAGGCTATAAACTCGAAATCAAGAAGTTCCAGGATTATGTTCTTCCGAACAAAGCATTGGCTGAAAAAGAAATCGATGCGAACTATTTCCAACACGTGCCGTACCTTGAGCAACAGGAAAAAGAAAACAAAGACTACAAATTTGCAAGTGCCGGCGGCGTTCACGTTGAACCACTCGGCGTTTATTCTAAAAAATACAAGTCGTTGGATGAATTGCCAAAAGGCGCAACAATCTTGACGAGCTCAAACGTCGCAGAACGAGGACGTGTCTTGACGTTCCTTCAAAACGAAGGACTGATCAAACTAAAAGACGGTAAAACAACCGATGCCCAGCTCAACGACATCGCAGAAAATCCGAAAAACATCAAGTTCAAAACAAACATCGAAGCATCACTCTTACCGCAAGCCTACAAAAACAACGAAGGCGATGCTGTCTTGATCAACACGAACTATGCGATCGATAACGGCTTAAACCCGTTGAAAGATACGATTGCACTTGAAGACGAGTCTTCACCGTACGTCAACATCATCGTCACACGTGACGGCGATGAAAAAGACAAACGTGTCACGACATTACTCGATATTCTCCACGAGAAAAAGAACCAAGATTGGATCACGAAAGAATACAAAGGGGCCGTCGTTCCGGTCAGTAAATAAGTTGCTTCATTCAATGCATTCTTCCTATATAATGGAAGGATGCATTGTTTTTTTGTGCGAAAGGGGGATTTCCATGCAACGTTTGAAACAGCTTCATCCATTGACGGTCGGGGTTTTGCTCGGGACATTTTTTGCCCGGCTCGGGACTTTCATCACGATGCCGTTTTTTGCGATTTACTTATCGGTCGTCCTGAAGTTCAGCCCGGTCGACGTCGGTTGGATTCTCAGTATTTCGGCCATCGCCAGTCTCGTCATGAGTTTCGTCGGTGGGACATTATCCGACCGCTATGGCCGGCGGACGATGATGCTCAGCGGAACGTTTGGTTTCGTGCTCGTCTTTATCGGACTGGCACAAGTCGAGACGTTTTGGGCGTTTTTCGTCTTAAGTGCTCTGAACGGAGTGTTCCGGTCCGTCTTCGAACCGTCGGCCCGGGCGTTGATCAGTGATACGACGGAGGAAGAGAACCGGTTGTTCGTCTTTAATATCCGTTATACGTGCATCAATATCGCAGCGGCGATTGGACCGGGGATTGCCTTGTTGCTCAGTGCGGGCAATACGTCGATTACCTTCTATATTACGGCGTTCGTTTACTTCGGCTACGGCGTCGCGATTTTCATCCTGTTCCGGCGGCATCCGATCACGGAAAGTCACGGCGGGAAAAAGGTGTCGTTCGGGGCAACGGTCCGTCTGCTGAAGACCGACGTCGCCTTTACGTTCGCGCTCGCCGGGATCATCTTCGGAGTCTTCGGATACAGTCAGTTCAACTCGACATTGCCGCAGTTTTTAACGACGACGACGCTATTGTCGGGCGGGACGAGTTTGTTTGCCTTGTTGATTACGATTAACGCGATCACGGTACTCGTCGTCCAGTACCCGATCATGAAGTTCGGTGTCAAGACGTCGCCGCTCGTATCGATCACGGTCGGCATTGCGACCGTCGCCGTCGGTTTATTCGTCATGGGAACAGCCGGTACGGTCTGGCTGATGATCGGCGCGATGTTCATCTTCACATGCGGGGAAGTGATGATGTTCACGATGACGGATATCTTGACCGACAGCTTTGCGAAGCCGGAATTACGGGGTAGTTATTTCGGGGCGATGGGCTTGACGTCAATCGGTCAATCAGTCGGACCAGTCGTCGGCGGTCAATTGTTACTTTATTTTGGACCGGAACGTCCGTTGCCGATTTTCGGTATTTTAGCCCTCTTGACAGTTCTCGGAATACCACTGCTCTTACTGTCACAGCGGGTTCATCGACAAACGAAACCGGAAGAAGAGAAGGAAGTCGTCTCACTTTAAAGTCATTCTCACTAAAAGGCTCGGTTTTGAGAAAAAACCATGAGCGATGACGCTTGAATAATGTGGTATGATTCATTAAGATTAGAATGATACTAAATTAGTAACTCTCGTGAACTGAATCGTCAGACACGAAATGAATAGATGGAGGGATTCTACATGAAGGCTTCACACTTAAAGATTGAAGATTTACACGTTGCAATCGACGGCAAAGAAATTTTGAAAGGCGTCAACTTAGAAATCAAAGGCGGCGAAATCCACGCGGTCATGGGACCAAACGGGACTGGTAAATCAACACTCGCATCTGCATTGATGGGTCACCCGACGTATGAAGTGACATCAGGATCAGTCACACTCGACGGCGAAGACGTCCTCGAAATGGAAGTCAACGAACGTGCGCAAGCAGGTATGTTCCTTGCAATGCAATACCCAAGCGAAATCAGTGGTGTGACGAACTCAGACTTCCTGCGTTCAGCAATCAACTCACGCCGCGAAGAAGGCGATGAAATCTCACTCATGAAATTCATACGTCAACTCGACGCGCAAATGGGTCTTCTCGAAATGCCGGGCGAAATGGCACACCGTTACCTCAACGAAGGTTTCTCGGGCGGAGAGAAGAAACGGAATGAAATTCTCCAAATGACGATGCTGAAACCAGCGATCGCCATCCTTGACGAAATCGATTCAGGTCTTGATATCGATGCGCTTAAAGTTGTCGCAAAAGGTGTGAACGAAATGCGTTCACCTGAATTCGGCTGCTTGATCATCACGCACTATCAACGTCTCTTGAACTATATCGAGCCTGATTTCATCCACATCATGATGGGCGGAAAAATCGTCATGTCTGGTGGTAAAGAACTTGCTCACCGTCTCGAAGCAGAAGGTTATGACTGGGTTAAAAAAGAACTCGGCATCGAAGAAGTCGAAATCGAAACAAAAGCGTAAGACGAGGGAGGAAGCATGATGACTGTAGAACTGAATCTTGCCGTAAATCGCGAGGCAGTGGCAGAACGTGCGACTCGCTTAGGGGAACCGGCTTGGATGATTACCAAGCGTCAAGATGCACTTGATCTTGCCCCGACGCTCGCATTGCCAAAAGTAGAAAAAATTAAAATCGGTGGCTGGAACTTCACAGAAGGTACAGCAGATCTCGAAACGGTAACTGGTTTGACACCGGATATCGAATCGTTGATCGGTGAAAACCGTGACCATATGCTGATTACGCGTAACGGACAACTCGTCCACGCGCAAAACAGCGAAGCGACGAACGGCGTCATCTTCACGACGCTTGAAGACGCAATGAAGCACCATCCGGAGCTCGTCGAGAAATACTTCATGACAGAAGGCGTCAACGTCAACGAAGATCGTCTCGCAGCACTCAACGCAGCACTCATGAACGGCGGTACATTCCTATACGTACCAAAAGGCTTGAAGTTGACTGTTCCAATGCAGGCGATTTATACGCTGGAACAAACAGGCGGTGCGTTGTACCACCATGCAATCATCATCGCAGATGCTGACAGTGAACTGACGTATATCGAAAGCTTCGTCTCGTACGGAGAAGAAGCACATAACGTCAACGTCGTCACGGAAGTCTTCGTCGAAGACAATGCGAAAGTTCTTTTCGGAGGCGTCGATACGCTTGCGAAAGGTGCTGTCACGTATATGAACCGTCGCGGTGTCGTCAAACAAGGCGCGAAGCTCGAATGGGCACTCGGTCACATGAATGACGGACACACGATCACGGAAACGAAAACACACCTCGTCGGTAACGATTCGTTCTCGGATACGAAAGCCGTAACGGTTGGTCGTGGCGATCAAAAACAAAACTTCAACGTCCGGACAGACCATTTTGGTAAAGGTTCGGAAGGTTTCATCTTGATTCACGGTGTTCAAAAAGATTCGGCAACATCGATCTTCAACGGAACATCCATGATTCATCATGGCGCTTCAAAATCAAACGGTGTGCAGACGGAACGTGTGCTCATGTTGTCTGAAAAGGCACGTGGTGACGCGAACCCGATCCTCTTGATTGATGAAGATGATGTCATGGCAGGACACGCGGCATCTGTCGGCCGTGTCGACGAACTCCAACTCTACTACTTGATGAGCCGCGGTCTTTCACGTAAAGAAGCAGAACGTCTTGTCGTTCATGGTTTCTTACAACCGGTCGTTTCAGAACTCGCGATTGACTCTGTCAAAGAACGTCTCGTTCAAGTGATCGAAGGGAAAGTAAACTAATATGGGAATCGATGCATCCATCCGCAATCAGTTTCCGATTCTTGACCAACAGGTTAATGACCGGAAACTCGTCTATTTAGATAGTGCGGCTTCGTCACAAAAGCCGCTCGTCGTCATCGAGGCGATTGAGAACTACTACAAGACGGTTCATTCGAATGTGCACCGTGGCGTCCATACGCTCGGAACACGAGCGACGGATGCGTACGAAGGTGCGCGTGAGAACGTACGTCGTTTCATCAAGGCGCAACACCATGAAGAGATTATCTTTACCCGCGGTACGACGACGGCGATCAATATCGTCGCCTCAAGTTACGGAATGGAGCATGTGGAAGAAGGGGACGAGATTGTCGTCACGTACCTCGAGCACCATGCGAATCTCATTCCGTGGCAACAAGTCGCGAAAAAGAAAAAAGCGAAACTGAAATATGTGGATTTGACGGCAGACGGTCGCGTGACGATCGAAGCGGTCAAAGAACAAATTTCTGATCGGACGAAAATTGTGGCAATGGCCCACGTTTCAAACGTCCTTGGAACAATCAACCCGATTAAAGAAGTCACGCAACTTGCCCATGCTGCCGGTGCCGTCATGGTCGTCGATGCTGCGCAAAGCGCGCCACATCAACAGATTGATGTCACCGATCTCGACTGTGATTTCCTGGCGTTTTCGGCACATAAGATGTGCGGACCAACCGGTATCGGTGTCTTGTACGGTAAAAAAGCATTGCTCAATGCGATGGAGCCGGTCGAATTCGGCGGTGAGATGATTGACTACGTCGGGCTGGAAGAGTCGACGTTCAAACCATCACCGTACCGGTTCGAAGCAGGAACACCGATCATCGCCGGGGCAGTCGGTTTATCGGCAGCGATTGATTTCTTGGAACAAGTCGGACTCAGTAACATCGAAGCCCACGAACGTGAGCTCGCCCAGTATGCGATGGCACAAATGCGTGACATCGAAGGGCTGACGATTTACGGTCCGGAAGAACGCGTCGGTCTCGTCACCTTTAATCTCGGTGATGTCCACGCACATGATGTCGCGACGGTCCTCGATATGCAAGGAATCGCCGTCCGTGCCGGTCACCATTGCGCGCAACCACTGATGCGCTGGCTTGGAGCCAGTTCTACGGCACGAGCCAGCTTCTACCTGTATAATACAAAGGAAGAAGTAGACGCATTAGTGACAGGACTTCGCCAAACGAAGGAGTATTTCAGTCATGGATTTTAACAATCTCGATCACTTGTACCGTCAAGTGATCATGGACCACTATAAAACGCCCCGCAATCGTGGTGCGATTGACGGTGGTGTGACAATCGATATGAACAATCCGACATGTGGCGACACAATCCGTCTGCAACTCGCCATCGAAGACGATATCGTCAAAGATGCGAAGTTCGACGGAGAAGGATGTTCCATCAGTATGGCGTCTGCGTCGATGATGACACAGGCCGTCAAAGGAAAAACAGTCGAAGAAGCATTACAACTCGCCAACGTCTTTTCCGAGATGGTTCAAGGAAAAGACTACGACGATGAGAAATTTGATCTGGGAGACGCGGAAGCACTGTCTGGTGTGACAAAATTCCCGGCGCGAATCAAGTGTGCGACACTTGCCTGGAAGGCGCTCGAACGCGGCGTCGAAGAAGGGAAGTAACTTCGGTCAGTAAGTAAGAGGAGGAAACGAACATGGCTAAGAACATGCCTGAAATTGGCGATTATAAATATGGTTTCCACGATCGCGATATCTCGATCTTCCGTTCTGGACGCGGCTTGACGACGGAAGTCGTCGAGACGATTTCTAAAATGAAGGAAGAACCGCAATGGATGCTTGATTTCCGTCTGAAATCACTTAAGATTTTCAACGAACAATCAATGCCAGCATGGGGCGGCGATTTATCAGATCTTCGTTTTGATGATATCACGTATTACGTCAAGCCATCAGAACGTGCTGAAAAATCTTGGGATGAAGTACCGGAAGAAATCAAACGCACGTTTGACAAACTCGGAATCCCGGAAGCGGAGCAAAAATACCTCGCAGGTGTTTCCGCGCAGTATGAATCAGAAGTCGTTTACCACAACATGAAGAGTGAACTGGAAGATCAAGGGATCGTCTTCAAAGATACAGATACAGCACTGAAAGAAAACGAAGATTTATTCCGTGAGTACTTCGGGAAATTGATTCCGCCGACAGATAACAAGTTCGCTGCCCTCAACACAGCGGTTTGGTCGGGTGGATCATTCATCTACGTACCAAAAGGTATCAAGATGGACACGCCGCTTCAAGCCTATTTCCGGATCAACTCGGAAAACATGGGTCAATTCGAGCGGACGTTGATCATCGTTGACGAAGAAGCATCGGTTCATTACGTCGAAGGATGTACAGCACCGGTCTACACGACGAACTCGCTTCACTCAGCAGTCGTTGAGATCTTCATCAACAAAAACGCGTACTGCCGTTACACGACGATCCAAAACTGGGCGAACAACGTCTACAACCTCGTTACGAAACGTGCGATTTGTGAAGCCGGCGCGACGATGGAATGGGTCGATGGCAACATCGGTTCGAAATTGACGATGAAATACCCTGCTGTCATCCTTAAAGGGGAAGGCTCACGCGGTATGACATTATCAATCGCCATCGCGGGTAAAGGACAACACCAGGACGCAGGTGCGAAAATGATTCACCTCGCACCAAACACGTCGTCTACAATCGTTTCGAAATCGATTTCGAAACATGGTGGTAAAGTAACGTACCGTGGGATTGTCCACTTTGGCCGTAAAGCAACCGGCGCACGTTCGAACATCGAATGTGACACGTTGATCATGGACAACCAGTCGACATCAGATACGATTCCGTACAACGAAATTCTCAACGATAACATTTCGCTTGAACACGAAGCGAAAGTATCGAAGGTCTCGGAAGAGCAATTGTTCTACCTGATGAGCCGCGGGATTTCACAAGAAGAAGCAACTGAAATGATCGTCATGGGCTTCATCGAGCCGTTCACAAAAGAATTGCCGATGGAATATGCGGTCGAAATGAACCGTCTCATCAAGTTCGAGATGGAAGGTTCAATCGGATAATTTGTTTCTCAATCTCTCATCTTCGGATGAGGGATTTTTTTGTACACAGGTAAAAGAGGGTAAAGGATTGAAAAAGGAGGGCGTCATCATGCGTAAACTCATCTATTCTTTTCAAGTCTCGCTCGACGGCTACATCGAGGATGCGTCGGGCAGCATCGCGTTTGCGTCACCGGACGCGGAACTGCATCAGTATTTCAATGACTATGAAAAAGCATTTGATACCCATGTCTATGGCCGTCTTCTGTATGAGATGATGCAATACTGGGAAACGGCCGATCAGGAAGATGAACCGATCATCGTCGAGTATGCGAGAACATGGCAGGCACTTGAAAAAGTCGTCTTCTCGCAAACGTTGACGGCCGTTGAGGGGAATGCCCGTCTTGCGAACCGGTCGCTCGCTGAGGAACTCGCGGCATTGAAGCAGGCGCCCGGCAAACAGATTGCAATCGGCGGAGCGACGCTCGCGGCAGAAGCCGTCCGTCTGGACTTGATCGACCGCTACCATATCGTCATCTATCCCGTCCTACTCGGAGGTGGCAAGCGGATGTTTCCGTTGTTTGAGCAACCGTTGTCCTTACGGCTCGTTGATCAGCAGACATTTGCTTCCGGCTGTATCGCCTTAACGTATGAACGGATCCGGAATGATTGATTCAAAAGGTGAGAAGGCTGATGAAATAGGCAGTCCATCCCCCTGATTTTTGCAGGAGTGGGAAGGATCTGCTTGTTTTTTATATGGAAAACCTGTGTCTTTTCCAAGACGAGCTTTGAAGAAGAAATTCCCGATTCCGCTATGCTATGATAAAAAATATGCAACGCACACAGATGAGGAGGGAGCAGGATGATTTATGTCGGCGTGACCGGTTGGGGCGATCACGACAGCCTCTATCCGACACCACAGGACCGGAAGGAAAAGCTTGCCGCCTATGCGGGCCACTTTCCAGCAGTCGAGGTCGATTCGACGTATTATGCGATTCAACCGGAACGGAATTATCAAAAATGGGTCGCGGAAACACCCGACGACTTTCGATTCATCGTCAAGGTCCACCGGGCGATGAGCGGTCATGACCGGGAGAACAAAGACCCGCTCGGTCCAATCTTTGAACAGTATCTCGCTTCGATTGAACCGATGCGGCAGAGTGGAAAGATTGCGGCGATTCTCGTCCAGCTTCCACCCTGGTTCGACGTCAGTAAAGTGCATCTTGAATATCTTCAGACAATCCGGAAATCGCTTGCCGGACTGCCTGTCGCGATTGAGTTTCGTAATCCGTCCTGGTATTCGGAGGCTTATCAGGAACGGACACTCCGGTTCTTAGCCGAGCATCAGTTCATCCATACGATTTGTGATGAGCCGCAGACGGAAGACGGATCGGTGCCGTTCGTCCCGGTCGTCACACAGGAGACGGCATTTGTCCGGCTGCACGGCCGGAATGTCGCCGGATGGCTGAAGAAGCCCGGACAAAGCAGCGAGGACTGGCGGAAGGTCCGGTGTCTATACCGCTATTCAGAAGAAGAATTACAAGAGTTGGCCCTACATATCCGTTCACTTGCCGAACAGGCAAAAGACGTGTATGTTTTCTTTAATAACAACTCAGCAGGAGATGCCGTACCCAATGCGAAACGTCTCATCGAGATTTTAGGTCTCGATTATGAATCGCTCGCGCCCCGGCAAATTTCACTGTTTTAATACCTGGAGGAGGCTTATGCGTGAAGTTACACGTCATTCATTATAACGATCTGCATTCACACTTTGATATGTGGCCTCGCTATATGTCGTTTATGAAAGAACACCGGACATATGACTCCCTCGTCTTTGACTTGGGGGACCATGCCGACCGGGTTGCCCCGGCAACGGAAGCGACGCAAGGAAAAATTAACACCCATCTCTTAAACGAATTATCGCCGACGGCTGTCACGATTGGAAACAATGAAGGCATCACATTTCCGCATGACTGGCTGGCGGAACTATACAGCGATGCGACGTTCCCGGTGCTTGTCTCGAACTTGTCGGCCCCATTCGCCAAAGCCGGGATGATTCAGGAATTACCGACTGGGAAAGTCGGTATTTTTGGACTGACGGCGCCGTATTATGAATTGTACGAGTTACTTGGTTGGTCGATTGAGAATCCGTTTGAAGCAGCTGCCCGCGAAATCGAAGCCTTGCGGGATCAGGTCGATGTACTGATCTGTCTCAGTCATCTCGGTTTTTATCAGGACGAAGAGCTGGCGGAACGGTTCCCGGAGCTTGATTTGATCATCGGAGCGCATACGCATCACGTCCTCGATGACGGGGTCGTCAAAAACGGTGTGTTGATTGCCCAGGCTGGAAAGTATGGTCAGTACGCAGGGGAAATCTACTTAAACACGGATACAGGCGAAAAAGAGGCGGTCCTGCATGCGCTTGAAGCGTATCCGGCAGACGAGGCGACAACGGTCTTACTCGATAAAGAACAGTATTTAGCAGAACGTCAGATGAAACAACCGATTGGCCGGACATCAGGTCTAGCGAATGACTGGTTTAATCCATCACCGTTTACACAGCTGCTTGCCGATACGATGCGGGACTGGTGTCAGGCGGATCTTGCCTGTGTGCCGGCCGGTATGCTTCTTGGTTCATTGTCCCCGGGACCGGTCTCGTCTTACGATTTACACCGGCTTTGTCCGCATCCGATCAATCCGTGTAAAGTGACGATGACGGGGGTTGAATTAAAACAATTCATCACCGAAGTCGATACGAACCGCTTTGAACAATTAAAAGTCCGCGGACTTGGTTTCCGCGGGAAGCTGATGGGCAAGATGCATTATGCCGGAAACCGTCAACATCTGGATGACGAAAAACATTACACCGTGGTCCTTCCGGATATGTTTACATTTGGTCCTTTATTTCCGGAAATCAAAGAAATGCCGAAAGAATATTTCATGCCGGAATTGTTACGGGATCTGCTCTTTGATCGCCTATCGGAGCAGTCAGAATTTGGTGAATTACCCATCCGCAAACACTGAATATTTGTTATACTGTAACAGAAATCAGGTCAGTTTTTTACGGATAAAGGGGGAAACCGATTCATGGGACGCAGAGAGATACAACGTAAACCAGAATGGCTGAAAATCAAGCTGAACACGAATGAGACTTACACAGAACTCAAAAGTATGATGCGTGAAAAAAAGCTTCACACGGTATGTGAGGAAGCAAAATGTCCGAACATTCACGAGTGTTGGGCTGTGCGCCGGACGGCGACATTCATGATTCTTGGAAGCATCTGTACACGTGCATGCCGTTTTTGTGCCGTGACGACAGGACGTCCAAATGAACTTGACTTAGAAGAACCGAAACGCGTTGCGGAATCCGTTCGTCTGATGAATCTGAAGCATGCCGTCATCACAGCAGTTGCGCGTGATGACTTAAATGATTTCGGGGCAGGGGTATATGCAGAGACGGTACGGGAAGTCCGTCGCATGAACCCGGAAACATCAATTGAAGTCTTACCGTCCGACATGGGTGGGAACTTCGAAGCGTTGCAGACGCTGATCGAAGCCAAGCCGGACATCATGAACCATAACATTGAGACAGTTCGTCGTCTGACACCGACCGTCCGGGCGAAAGCAACATACGATCGGACACTTGAATTCCTGCGCCGTTCAAAAGAACTGGCTCCTGAAATTCCGACGAAATCGAGTCTGATGTTAGGTCTTGGTGAGACATGGGAAGAAATCTTACAGACGATGGATGACTTACGGGCGAATGATGTCGACATCATGACGATTGGTCAATATCTCCAACCGACGAAAAAGCACTTGGATGTCATCAAGTACTACACGCCGCAAGAGTTTGCCGAACTCAAGCAGATTGCGCTCGGAAAAGGGTTCTCGCATTGTGAAGCCGGTCCGCTTGTCCGTTCGTCTTATCACGCCGACGAACAGGTCAATGCTGCGAAAAAAAATAAGGCTGCTCTACCGATTGATTGATACTGACAGACCGTCCGCGCCATCTGCGAGGACGGTTTTCTGCTGTCTGACGATTCGTTTTCAATCATGATTATGGTAAGATAAAAGAAGCAGGGGGTGGAAAAATGATACAAGTCAATCGTGAAAGATATGAAATCGTCGAAGAAAAACGGGAAGGATTCCACGAAGAAGCCTTCATCGGCCGCTTTAGCGATGTGCTCGAAAAATATGACTACATCGTCGGAGACTGGGGACACGGACAATTGCGGCTCCGTGGTTTCTATGAAGATAACCATGAAAAAGCAACGTTCGATACAAAAATCTCCCATGTGGCGGATTATTTGTACGAATACTGCAATTTCGGCTGTGCCTATTTTATCGTCAAACGGATGGAATTCGTAGAAGGAGAAGAAGCACCACCTCGCTTCGACGGATCTTCAGCGAATACGTTAAAACTGAAACGGAAGTTTTCGGCGGCGAAAGAAGAGACGGAAGAAGAGCAGTAATCAAAATGACATCTGAAAAGACGTTTCTGAATGGGTGATTTCGGCTAATAGTATAGTATCACGCACCTATAGGGGGAACTATCCATGAGAATCGTCGGAATCTACCATTCAGTACCAGAAGTCGTCAGTGCTGTTCATGATTTACGTGTCGCAGGTGTTGTATCAACGGATTTAAAAGTCATTGCCCATGATCGATATGATTTGGAACAAATCGAGGAATTGGCAGATTTGAATAATCATCAAACATCAACACGTCTGTCGCAAGAAGAACACATGAATCTGTGGCAGGAGATCAAAGGGATCTTTAAAAAAGACAGTGCCGGTTCTTCACACAGTGATGTTCTCGAAGCAAGCGGCTTGACGAAAGATGATGTCAACCGTGCCAACAAAGCAGCGGAAGAGGGACAATTCGTCTTACTCGTCGGCGACGAAGCGGATCAACATTCTGAACGTAAAGCCCACGATGAATCAGATAATACCAACGTCTTTAGCGGTCCTAACACACTCAATGAGCGGAACGACCGGTTACTGTAACAGTAAAAAACAGCCAACTCCCTCGGGAATTGGCTGTTCTTTTGCTTACAGACCGATATAGTCGCGTAAGTATCCTTCAAGTTCATCCGCCGCTTCATCCTCTAAATCAAAGGCATGAGCGATATAGCCGGGTTCATCAAAGTCATCCGTACCGATGATGGCAAACCGGTTCGATAAGAGATTCAACACTAAAATCTTTCCGAAAAAATGTTCGGAATGGGTGATCGCTAAATCAAACCGGCTCGTCTCTCCGATCCAGCAAACGAATCGGGTTTTCGTCTGTTCGACGTCATCATATAAAAAATCACGTTCTTGCATCATCTGTCAGTTCCCTCATTTCCTTCATCTCTGCTTAGATTAAAGGGTTTGGGGAACCTTTTGCAAGTACGGTTTACGTGAAAGGCTGTGTTCTGCGATGACTTTCCGGATTGTCCGTGTTTTTGAGCGCATGACGAGTGATGTCGTCTCAACGATATCATCGGTCAAGAAACGGACTCCGTCGAGCATTTCGCCGGTTGTGACGCCGGTTGCAGCAAAGATGCAGTCGTCACTTTTAATCAGGTCATCGAGTGTCAACAATTGCAGCGGATCGGCAAGACCCATCCGGATGACACGTGCCGTTTCTTCCTCATTCATCGGGTGCAGACGGGCCTGCATGTCGCCCCCCATCGCCTTGACGGCCGCTGCCGTGATGACGCCTTCCGGTGCCCCACCGGTTCCGATGAAGATATCGATTCCTGTCGATGGCGAAAGCGGAGCGATTCCTGCTGACACATCGCCGTCTTCAAACAGACGGACACGGGCACCGACACGCATCGCGGCTTCCCGGAAGTGGTCATGGCGTGGACGGTCCTGCATGATGACGGTGACGTCTTCAATCCGTTTATGATTCAATTCCGCTGCTTTTTGAATGATGAATTCAAGCGGATCGTCAAGTGAGACATGGCCTTTTAAGTTCGGTCCGACGGTCAGTTTATCCATATACATATCCGGTGCGTGTAACAAGGCACCTTGATCGGCGACCGCGATGACGACCATCGCATTACCGAGACCTTTGGCAACGATGTTCGTCCCTTCGAGTGGATCGACTGCGATATCGACGATTGGTCCGTTTGACGTCCCGACTTTTTCGCCGATGAATAACATCGGTGCTTCGTCGAGTTCTCCTTCACCGATGACGACCGTTCCTGCCATGTTGACTGTGTTTAAGACTTCGCGCATGGCCGTTGTTGCCGCATCATCGGCTTCGTTCTTTTTCCCCCGGCCAATCCATTTGGCGGATGCCAGTGCAGCTGCTTCTGTTGCTCGGACGATTTCTAGTGCTAATTCGCGTTCCATCTATGAATAACCTCCAAGTCACTTAATGTGACATACTATTTTCGTAAAAATCTAAATTGAGGATAACACATTGGACAATGTGATGCAAACAGCCTTTCTGCTTTTCATGTTTCGCCGATAGAGCTAAAATGAAGGATGTGAGGGGGAATGTAAGGTGTATTTTGTAAATCGTGAAAAGATTGAACAAACCGTTGTTTGTTTTGAAACGGCATTGCGTCAAAGCAAAGAGTTAACGGGGGATGCTTTGACAGTTTCACTTGCGTGGGAACGGATCGGGTTTTTAGTGATTGAAAGTATCATCGATATCGGGAACAGTATGATTGATGGTTTCATCATGCGTGATCCGGGAAGTTATGAAGATATCGTCATGATTTTAGAAGATGAACGGGTCATCGATGCGTCACTTGCGACGAGCTTAAAACGGATCGTTGCATTGCGGACACGAATCGTCCGTGAATTTACGACATCGAGTACGGCAGAGATCCGGACTGTTCTTTTTGAGGAAGAAACGCAATTGCGTCGTTTTCCGGACGCCGTCCGACATTATTTAGAGACAGAACTCGGACCCGTCTCTGCATTTTTACCAAATGAGGAGTGAGCCAGGATGAAAGCACAAGGATATTTATTTGATTTAGACGGTACGATGTATAACGGGACAGAACCGGTCAAAGAAGCAGTCGATTTCGTGAACCGGTTGCAGGAAGAAGGCGTACCGTATCTGTTCGTCACGAACAATGCTTCGATGACGGCAGAAGCGGTCGCGGAAAAATTACGCGGCATGGGTGTCCACTCGAACGCGGAACACGTCTTAACAAGTGCGATGGCGACAGGTCGCTACATCGCAGAACTCGATCCGGGTGCGAAGGTCTATGCAATCGGAGAAGGCGGGCTGATTGATGCTCTTGAGCGTCAAGGCTTACAGGTCGTCGCAGACCAGCATGCCGACTATGTCGTCATCGGTCTTGACCGTCAGATTACGTATGAGAAGTTAGCGGTCGGAGCCCTCGCGATTCGGAGCGGAGCCCGTTTTATCTCGACGAACGGAGATATCGCGATTCCGACAGAACGCGGATTCTTACCGGGGAACGGCGCATTAACATCCGTTTTACGCGTGACGACAGAAAAAGAACCGTTTTATATCGGGAAACCGGAACCGGTCATGGTCAATATCGCAGCAGAAATGATTGGACTTGCGAAAGAAGACCTCATCATGGTCGGGGACAACTACCATACGGACATCTTGTTCGGCATCAATGGTGGCATCCGGACGATGCATGTCAATTCCGGCGTCCATACACCGGTCTTCATTCAAGGACAAGACGCGCAACCGACCTATATGGTCGATACGCTGGCGGAATGGATTCTCTAAACAAAAAAATCCCCATTGACGGATGTCAGTGGGGATTTTACTGATTAGAAAACTTGTTCGACTTCAACGACGCCGGCTACTTCTTCAAGCAGGGCACGTTCGATACCAGCCTTCAGTGTGATTGTTGAACTTGGGCAGCTGCCGCAAGCACCCATCAAACGGAGTTTGACGATACCATCTTCTACATCTACGAGTTCAACGTCTCCTCCGTCACGAAGAAGGAACGGACGCAATTTTTCGAGTACTTCGTTTACTTGATCAAACATTTCCATGCGTAAACACATCCTTTCTTATAGAATCATTGTAACAGGGTTGAAAAATGTTCTCAATCTGGAAAACTTGTATACTGAAAAAGAAGTGTAGAAAGAAAAGGGGGATATGGGATGGAAATCAAGGTATACGGGGCTGCGAAGACTTGTCCGAGCTGTGTCGGAGCACCGAGTTCCGAAGAGACGTACAGCTGGCTGCAAGCCGTTCTCGGACGAAAATACGGGACGACATTAACATTTGAATACGTCGATTTTGAAGATGAACCGTTTGAAGATGAGTGGGTGACAGCCTTAAAGGACGATGTCTATTTTTATCCGCTCGTCCTGCTCGATGGTGAAATGGTTGATGAAGGATACGTTCAACTGAAGAAAATCACCCAAGCGATTGATCAAAGAATCGAAAAAACGGCGCCGAAATGACCGGCGCCGTTTTTCTTATTTAATCTTTTTGTGTTTCCAAAGGACACCGGACTTCAGAAGACGCGGAACTTTTCCTGTCAAGGCTTGTTTCCCCATGACGATTCCGAAACCATCTGATTTTCCGAGTGACCCGAGCATCCCACGTAACTTGATCTCCGGCAGTTTCGGTAACTTCTTTCCAGCCCATTTCGCCTGCAGGACATCGACGACTTGATCGGCTTGATGTTCGGCGAGCTGACCGCTTGGTGCGTACGGCAGGCTGGCGCAATCCCCGATGACAAACACATTTTCATGTTCCGGCACATGGTGGTGTTCCGTCAGCTTGATCCGTCCGCCGCTGTCGGCTTCAAAACCGAGATCACGGACGACTTTGACCGGTTGTGTCCCGGCCGTCCAAATCGTCAAATTCGATGGATAGGCATCATCACCGTTTTGAACATCATCTGCCGTGACGAATGTGACGTTGGAGTTATTGATGACCTCGACATCATGCTCCTCGAACCACTCCTGGACGTAGGTCGAGACCTTATCCGAAAGGAACGACAAGACAGACGGTCCGCGGTCAAATAAGCGGATTTTTAAATCTTTCCGGCTTTCGTGCAGTTCACTGGCAAGTTCGACTCCGGATAGACCGGCTCCGACGATTGAGACAACCGCACCGGGAGAAAGTCCGCAAATCGCTTGTTGTGTTTTGCGCGACTCTTCAAGTGTCTGGATGCTGTACGTAAACTCTTGTGCGCCCGGTATGTTATGGTATTTATCTTCACACCCTAACGCGATGACTAAATCATCATAAAAAAGTTCCGTACCGTCTTGCAGATGGACGGAGTTCGTCTCGGGTGAAATCTTGACGACATGTCCATACTTATATGAGAGATGTTCTCCTTCCGGAAACGCAATCCGGACATCCCGGTCCGATAATGTTCCGGCAGCAAGTGCATAGTATTCTGTTTTTAACGCGTGATATGGTAAACGATCGACGAGCGTCACAGCCACGTCCTCATCCTTGAATCGTTCACAGATCCGCATACCGCCATATCCGCCACCTAAAACAACCAGTTGCTTCATAACTTAAAATCCCCCTTAGTTCCCCTAAATCAGTCTGACCTTGTATAATACGACATGAGGAAAGATAATTCCTGCCTGAAGGAGGAAAAAAAGTGAATCCGATTATTGAATTTTGTATCAGTAACTTAGCGACAGGGACCCAGGTTGTCATGCAACAACTCGAACGGGACCCGAATGTCGATGTTGTCGAATATGGTTGTCTTGGTTATTGCGGCATCTGCTCCCTCGATCATTTCTGTCTGGTTGACGGGGAAACCGTTGTCGGCGAGACGCCGGAAGAACTGCTTGAAAAGATTTATCAGAAAATCGAAGAGAATGAACTTTAAAAAAATCCCCGTGTCTCAGATGAGACCGGGGATTCGTGTCTGTCAGCGGGCGCAGCTTCGGACTTAGACAGTTTGTTGACGGCGCGTCATCCATGGCTTCAGTTTCAGGAACAGCGGAATGAAGAGTGCTGAGATGAACATCGCCTTGATGATGTTAAACGGCAGAATACCAGCCGTGATCGTCGTCCACTTGACGGCAGGGTCAAGCATGTAGTCCATACCGAAGAACCAAGCGTACGCTGGAAGAATCAAGATATAGTTGAGGATTGCAAGACCGAGTGCCATCGTGATTGTACCAGCGACAAGACCGGTTGCAAGACCTTTTGTAGATTTCTTTTTATGGTAGAACCAACTGACCGGAAGAATGAAAGCAACGCCAGCTGCGAAGTTGGCAAGTTCACCGACCGGAACACCACTTCCGCGGAAGATGTAGTACAGGACGTTTTTGAGTGCTTCGACGATGACGCCGGCTACCGGTGAGAACATGATGGCAGCAATCAAAGCAGGAACGTCACTGAAGTCGATCTTCAAGTAGTTCGGTAAAAAAGGAAGCGGGAAATTCAGTAGCATAAGAACAAACGAAATTGAACCTAACATGGATAATGTGACCATTTTTTGTGTGCGTTTCATACGAGTATAATCTCCTTTTGCTCGTTCCTCTCGATGAAGTATTGGCATGTCTGCGTCCAAAATAAACCCCCATCGAAGTGTTCGATAGGGGAGAAGTCCGCAGTAAACTAAGCCTGACCGATTTTTGCAAAAACCGGTTCAAGAAAGAAACATGCCGCCATCTTCTCCCATCCAGACTATACTGTCGGCTCCTGAGTCACACAGAATCAGCAAATAGCGCCCTATTCGCTCGCGGGCTTCAGACGAATCGCCTGTTTACCGCCGGTCGGGAATTTCACCCTGCCCTGAAGATGGAACGATTTAATTTTTTTTGATACAACTCCTTTATACAACGAATTCAAGATTGTTTCAAGCAACTAGGTTTCGATTCCCCTTAAAATTGCGTATACTAATAAAAAAGGGAAGGTGATGACATGATTCATTTAACAGAAGCGGCCGCACTCCAAGTCAAAGAGATGATGTTGCAGGCGCCGGACGATGAACAAAATCTGCGCATGCTCGTTCAAGGTGGCGGATGCAGTGGTCTCTCCTACGGCATGGGCTTTGACAGTGAAAAAGAAACGGACTTAACTTTTGAGCAACACGGGGTTAAAGTCATCGTTGATCAAAAAGATTATCCGGTCGTCAAGGGACTGGAAGTAGACTATAAACAATCGATGCTCGGCGGCGGATTCACGATTACGAATCCGAATGCGATCGCGACATGCGGTTGCGGGACGTCGTTCCGGACGGCTACAAATGCCGGGACACCCGGTGGTTGCTAATCAAAAAACTTTTATCGCAGACGATGCCGTCTGCGTTTTTTTTGTTTTCAGCGCAAAGCGACAGGACTTTTTAAGGCACGTGGAGAAGAATTAACAAGAACGTTAGCACGCTATGACGAGGGAGGACTATCGATGCGAAAGGTACTGATTTTCGGTGGAACACGCTACTTTGGTCGACGGTTGGCATTACGGCTCACGGAATCGGGGGATGATGTTACGATTGTCACGCGTGGGGAACATACGCCGCCTGTCGCGAAGGGCTTGACATTTTTTAAAGGGGACCGGACATCAAGCAGTACAATGAAGGATCTTGGAAGTCAAAACTGGGATATCATCTATGACAATATCTGCTTTAATCCGTATCAGGCGAAGCTTGCTGTTGATGCATTCGAGGGGAAAGTCGGTCGTTACATTCTGACGTCGACGATGTCGGTCTATGAGCAGGGCGGGACAAATGTTTCCGAACGGTCCTATAATCCGTTTCCCGGGAAATACGACCTCGAAAAAGAACATGATTACGGCGAAGGAAAGCGTCAGGCGGAAAGTTATT
The DNA here is from genome assembly GCF_057834585.1 of Exiguobacterium sp. GL_137. Lineage (NCBI taxonomy): Bacteria > Bacillati > Bacillota > Bacilli > Caryophanales > Exiguobacterium > Exiguobacterium sp. GL_137. The sequence continues at coordinate 2,309,590 of NZ_CM174406.1, read as the reverse complement.
TCTTCCAACGGGCGACTTTCCCCGTCATTGCCGTCCGTTTCCCGGTTGTCCTCGGACCGGATGATTACACGGAACGGCTTGTCTTTCATGTCAAACGCGCTTTGGCCGATCAGCCGATCGTTGCTGAAAACTTGTATGCGAAGGTGGGGTACATCTCAAGTTATGAAGCGGCAGCTTTCCTTGAATGGTGCGGCCGTTCGACAATGACCGGACCGATAAATGCCGCGAGTGACGGCGTGTTGTCGATTCAAGATTTGATGGATAAAATTGATCACGTGGCAGGAACGACATCGCGTTTTGAGACGACAGGCGAAGAGCCGTCACCGCTTGCACCGGCACATGACTTCTATATGGACACGACAGCAGCCAAGAAGGCCGGTTATATCTTCCAACATGTCGACGACTGGCTCGATCGACTGATTGAAGAGGAGGTCCGTAACCACAAATGATGAAATTAATGAAACCAACGGTCGCATGGGAAAAAGAATACCGTGCCTTTTTAGAAGACTGGCGAAAATCGGGAGAAACAATCGTACCGGAAGTTGTCGGAGATACGTATGAACCGCTCGCAGCCTATTTCTCTGAACAAGAAGCGGAGGAATCGAAAGTGAGCCCGGGACGTGTTACGCATTCAACGTACTGGATGGTCGACGGACAACGGATTGTCGGTGCGTTGAACTTCCGACATGACTTGACGGAGAATTTGAAGTTGTACGGCGGGCATATCGGATACGGCATCCGACCGTCCGAGCGCAAGAAAGGATATGCGACGACAGGGCTTCGGCTCGCACTCGAGGAAGCACGACAGCAGGGACTCGATCAAGTATTGCTGACGTGTGGTGTCGACAATGTCGCATCGTGCCGTGTCATCGTAGCGAACGGTGGTCAGGAAATCGACCCGACTGTTCGCAATGGACGAAAGACACGTCGCTTCATCATTCCGTTATGAGGATGCCTGTTTTGATTCGTGCAGCGGTGCTTGAAGACGCTGCTGCGATTGCCCGGATTCATGTCGTATCCTGGCGGGAAACGTACCGGATGATCATGCCGGATCCGTATCTCGATCAGTTATCTGCGGAGAAGCGGGAACCGGGTTGGCGGAAAAGCCTTGCCGAAGGTCCGGTTTTCGTCGCGCTTGATCAGACAAACGAAATCGTCGGTTTTGCGAACGGTGGATCAAACAGGGAAAATGATGCGACGGAAGGAGAACTGTACGCGCTCTATCTTTTGAAAAGCCATCAGGGGCAAGGAACCGGTAAACGGTTGTTTGATCACGTGTTGGAAGATCTCGGACGGAAAGGCTTCCCGTCCTGTATTGTAAGTGTGCTGGCAGATAACCCGTCCCGTCACTTTTACGAACGTTTCGGCGGACGACTCGTTTCCGAACAATCAATCGCGCGGGGCGGGAAACAACTGGTCGAGTATACGTATCGGATTCTATTTGAATCATCATCCGACAGTTGAGTCAAAAAAAAACAGCGTCCCTTCGATCCTGAAATCGAGGTGGCGCTGTTGTTGGTTATACCTTAATGATTTTTAACTTTTTCAAACAGACTTGTCGAGTGCTGCGGATGACGTGCCGATGGATCGACAAGCAACTTCGCTTGGTTGACGGCAATCGGCGCTTCACCGAAACCGGTCGCGATCAATTTGACACGACCGTCATAGGTCGCGATATCGCCGCAGGCGAAAACACCGGGAATCGCTGTTTCCATCTTCGAGTTGACACGGATCGAGTTCCGTTCGAATTCGACTTCCCACTCCTTGAGCGGACCGAGTGATGAGACGAAACCGAAGTTGCAGACGACATCATCGGCACCGACGACGATGACTTCATCCGTCTCGGCGTGTTTGAATGTCAACGTTTCGATGCTGTCTTCACCGGTAACCGATTCGAGTGTATACGGTGTCATGACATTGACGGACGAGTTATGCAACAATTCGACCGTATGTTCATGGGCACGGAACTTATCACGTCGGTGGACGAGGGTAACTGATTTTGCAATCGGCTCAAGCATCAGTGACCAGTCGACGGCAGAATCGCCGCCGCCGAGCAAGACGACTTGACGGTCCTTAAAGCGGTCCATCTCGTTGACGAAATAGTGTAAGTTGCTTTCTTCGAACCGTTCGGCATCGGCGACACCGAGCGGGCGGGCAGCAAACGAACCGTTTCCGGCTGTCAGAATGACGGTTCTCGTATAGTGTTCACCTTTGTTCGTGACGAGACGGATCAGTCCGTCATCAAGTCGTTCATAAGCAAGGACGGTTTCGCCGAGAACGTAAGTCGGATCGAATTCATTTGCTTGTTCAAGCAGGCGGTCGACTAAGTCCTGAGCTTTGACTTTCGGGAAGCCGGCAATATCGTATATATATTTTTCAGGATAGAGCGTCGCAAGTTGTCCGCCGAGTTGCGGCAGACTTTCGATGACTTTCGTCTTCATTTGACGCATGCCTGAGTAAAACGCGGTGAACAGTCCGACCGGACCGCCGCCGATAATCGTTACATCATATGGTTGGTGCATCTGAGTCCCTCCTAAAGTTGGATACCTCTATTATATAGGAAGAGGGGTTCCATGTTGCAAGTACGGGACATCTCACATTTTTTTGGGTTTGCATAATTTCCCTTTGCAATCTATGATAGAAAATGGTTCAATAAACGTATAGACGTGTGAACATTATTTGAACAAAGTTTTTGAGCATTTATCTGCAATTGAATGTGAAGAAAATCACAACAAAACTATTATGCGTAAGGGGTATTAGAACATGAACACACCAAATATTGTTATTCTCGGAGCCGGCTACGGTGGATTGATCACAGCAGTCAACCTTCAGAAAAAACTTGGCGTCGACCAAGCGAACATTACATTAATCAACAAACACGATTATCATTACCAAACAACGTGGTTACACGAACCAGCAGCAGGTACGATGTCTGCTGAACAAGCACGTATCTATATCAATGATGTCATCAATCCTTCACGCGTTAAGCTTGTTAAAGGAATCGTCGAAAAAGTCGATACAGCAAACAATACAGTGAAGCTTGTGGATGGCGGGACAGTCCCTTACGATTATGTCGTCGTGGCACTCGGTGGAGTTCCTGAAACATTCGGCATCAAAGGGTTGAAAGAGAATGCTCTAACAATCAGTTCATTGAACAGTGTCCGGAAAATCAAAGAACACATCGACTACTCATTCGCAGAGTACAAAACGACGGGTTCAACAAACCGTTCACTCTTGACGATCGTCGTCGGTGGTGCCGGGTTTACAGGAATCGAGTTCATGGGTGAGCTCGTCAACCGGATCCCTGAACTGTGCAAACAGTATGACATCCCACGCGAACTTGTTCGTGTCGTCAATATCGAAGCGGCTCCAACAGTCCTTCCTGGATTTGATGCCGATCTCGTTAACTACGCACACAAATGGCTTGAGCGCCAAGGCATCGAGTTTAAACTCGGTAACGGCATCAAGGAATGTGGACCGGGTAGCGTGACATTCGGACCACTTCAAGGTGATACGACAGAAACAATCGAAGCGAACACAATCATCTGGACAGGTGGCGTCAGCGGAAACCCTGTTGTTGCAGCATCTGGTTTCGAAGCGATGCGTAACCGTGTAGTCGTTGCAGAAGATCTCCGTGTTCCTGGACATGAAAATGTCTTCATGATTGGTGACTGTTCAGCTGTTATGGATCCGGCTTCAAACCGTCCGTACCCGCCGACAGCACAAATCGCGACACAACAGGCACACAAAGTGGCTGAAAACATTGCAGCACTCATCGGTGGACGTCAAACATCGACATTCACATATGAAAACAAAGGAACTGTCGCTTCACTTGGTCATAAAGATGGAATCGGAATGGTCTTCGGTAAGAAGATTTACGGCCGTAATGCATCATTCATGAAAAAAGTCATCGACAACAAACATTTCCTTGAGCTTAAAAAGATTGGTCTTGCCATCAAAAAAGGTAAATTCTAAGTTCACGTTTTAGGCAAATGTACACTCGTGCATTTGCCTTTTTTGTCGGTTATACTAAAAGAGATTTAAAGGGGGAACATTATGCATATCATTCAAGCCGTGATCGGGAGCGTTCTTTATCTCGTCATGTTCTTTAGTATCGGTTTTATCTTAAACATGTTATTACGCAGTACGTGGATCATGCTTGTCCTGTATCCGATCATCATCATCATGATGATTGATAACCAGTCGACACTGGATTATTTCACGAGTGCGCGTGAAGCGATTCCGAAACTCGGGGAACGTATCATGGGTCTGCAGACGGCAGACATCACGATGTTCGTAGCCGGTCTTGCCGGAATCATCATCGCCGGGATGTCGATTCGCTTCCTGCGTAAGAGCGGTTACCAAATGTTTTAAAGTCTACTTGAGTGAGTAGGCTTTTTTAGTATGTGAAAACACGTTATAATGAAAACAGTGTCTTTTAAAAAATGTGTAAGAGCAGATAGGGTTGAGAGCGAATGGATAAACAAATGTACCACGTTATCAAAGTCTTGAATAATAATGTCGTCATTTGTTCGACTGGTGCCAACCAGGAAGTCATTATCCTCGCAAAAGGGATTGGCTTCGGTCGGAAGCCAGGCGATCAACTAACGGATCTTGATAAATTAGAAAAAGTGTATACGTTAAAGGATAAAGACGAACAGGCGCAGTATAAAGCACTTGTCGGACATTTGGATGAAAACTTCATCGCCTTGATGAATGAAATCGTTTCAATGATTGAAACGCGATTCGGAAAACGGGTGGATGAACATATTCACATCGGTTTGACGGATCACTTGACGTTTACATTCAAGCGACTTGAACAAGGGATGGAAGTGACGAATCCGTTTCTTGCTGAAACCGAAGCCTTGTATCCGGAAGAGTATGCTTTAGCTGAAGAAATCGTTGAATTCATCAGCGCCGAGATGAATTTTTATTTACCGCCGGCTGAAACCGGATTTATTGCCCTTCATATTCATTCGGCGACGAACTTCAAAGATGTACTCGAAGTCAACCGGCACCATCAATTGGTTGGATTAATTGCGAGTCATATCGAACAACGGTTACAGATTAAAATCGACCGGAAATCACTGGATTACAAGCGTTTAATCCGGCACTTACGATCGGCGATTGAAAGGGTTTCCAATGGGGAGTACCTAGAGGCGCCAGAAAAAGTAGAAAAGCTATTGCGCGAAGAATATCCGCTGTGCTATGATACTGCTTGGGAGCTGATGTCCATCATGGAACGTCAGTTGAAGAAAGCGGTACCGCGCGGCGAAGCGACGTATCTTACGATGCATCTGCAACGCTTAGTGCAGTACGATTTAGGTAAATGACCGCACGGACTACGTGTTACTGATACGATCAGGCATGAGTGGGATGTCGGGCAAGATGATTTATTTCCGTTTCTATTTTTACGGGATAAGTGTATTTTGTCTACAATCCGCTTGTGCCTGATTTTTTTCTGTAAAAATCGGTCAGATGTCTGACTTTTTTCGACCTGTCATTGGTATTATTCCTTATTCTTAGCTCGTACATCAAAAGGAGGAAACACACATGTTCAAACAGATTTTTGCTGTTCTTCAACGTGTCGGTAAAGCGTTGATGCTTCCTGTTGCGATTTTGCCTGCTGCCGGGATCTTACTTGGATTCGGTAACGCGATGCAAAATCCGAACTTGACGTCAAAACTCGAGTTCTTAAAAAATGATGCAATCATCAAGGTTGCAAAATTGATGGAAGCAGCCGGGGATATCATCTTCGGTAACTTAGCACTCTTATTCGCGGTCGGTGTCGCGATCGGATTAGCAGGAGACGGCGCTGCCGGACTTGCTGCCATCGTCGGATTCCTGATCATGAACAAAACAATGAGCGTTTGGCTCGGCGTTACACCAGAAATGGTTGCTAACGGACAAGGATACGCAAACGTACTCGGTATCCCGACACTTCAAACAGGTGTTTTCGGTGGTATCATCATCGGTTTAATCGCAGCCTGGGCATACGGGAAGTATCATAATCTCGAATTGCCGCAATTCCTCGGATTTTTCGCAGGAAAACGTTTTGTTCCAATCGTTACAGCAGTTGTTTCATTATTTGCAGGTCTTGTACTTGTTTTCGTTTGGCCGTTCGCTCAAGACGGGTTGAACACATTCTCCCACTTCATGATGGAGAAAAACCCAACACTTGCAGCATTCGTCTTTGGTCTCATTGAACGTTCATTGATTCCATTTGGTCTTCACCACATCTTCTACGCACCATTCTGGTTCGAGTTCGGTTCATACACGAACAAAGCCGGTACAGTTGTTCACGGTGACCAAGCGATCTTCTTCGCTCAGTTAAAAGATAACGTTGCCTTGACAGCTGGTACATTCATGACTGGTAAATTCCCGTTCATGATGTTCGGTCTTCCGGCAGCAGCACTTGCTATGTACCATGAAGCACGCCCAGAGCGTCGCGCAATCGTTGGTGGTCTTCTTGGATCAGCAGCACTTACAGCATTCTTGACAGGTATCACAGAGCCAATCGAATTCGCATTCTTATTCGTTGCTCCAATCTTGTTCGCAGTTCACGCAGTCTTCGCAGGTCTTTCGTTCATGACAATGCAACTCTTGAACGTTAAAATCGGTATGACATTCTCAGGTGGATTGATTGACTTCCTTCTCTTCGGTGTCCTTCCAGGACGCACGCAGTGGTGGCTCGTCATCGTCGTCGGTCTTGTTCTTGCAGTTGTTTACTACGTCGGATTCCGTTTCGCAATCCGCAAGTTCAACTTGAAAACACCGGGTCGTGAAGACGAAGTTCAAGAGACATCAATGGCACAAGGTTCTGAACTCGCAGCAGGTATTCTTGATGCACTTGGTTCTGAATCAAACATTAAACACCTGGACGCATGTATCACACGTCTTCGTGTTGAAGTCCTTGATAAATCAAAAGTTGACAAAAATGAATTGAAAAAATTAGGTGCTGCAGGAGTTCTTGAAGTTGGTAACAACGTTCAAGCGATCTACGGACCGAAATCAGATAACATTAAATCTGAAATTCAAGCTGTCATCGCATCACGTAAACAAGAAAAATCAGTCTAATGAGTAAAAGAGCTTTCCCGATTTGGGAAGGCTCTTTTTTTGTGGAAAGAAACCTGAAGGAAATAGTTTTGTGGAAGAAACATTAAGGGTATGAAGTAAGTAGTTTGGTCAAAAAAAGGAGGGAAATCACTGATGTGGAAAAACGTGTTCGGTGTATTGCAACGGATCGGTAAAGCGCTGATGTTACCGGTCGCAATCCTACCGGCAGCGGGGCTGCTCCTGGCGTTTGGTACGGCGTTTCAAAACCCGAACCTGACGCAGTATCTTCCGTTTCTCGAAAATGATGCACTAGTGGTCATTTGGCGGGTCATGCAAGATGCAGGGGACATCATCTTTGCCAATTTAGGATTACTGTTTGCCGTCGGGGTTGCGATTGGCCTTGCGAATGGTGAAGGGGTCGCCGGGTTAGCTGCGATTGTCGGATTTTTGATCATGAACAAAGTTATCAGCTCATTTTTACAGATTACACCTGAAAAGATTACAGAAGCACAAAAGTCGAGTGATTTATCGTATGCCACCGTGTTAGGGATACCGACCCTGCAAATGGGGGTATTCGGAGGGATCATCGCCGGATTGATTGCGGCGTACAGCTATAATAAATTCTTTAAGATTAAACTTCCGGATTTCCTTGGATTCTTTGCCGGTAAACGATTTGTACCAATTGCTACAGCGCTATTCAGTTTAGTCGCTGGTTTTGCACTGTCTTATATTTGGCCACCAATCGGGACAGGAATCAACACGTTCTCGAAAACCATCATCGAATCAAACGAAACGTTATCTGCCTTCATTTTTGGATTAGTCGAACGTTCCCTCATTCCGTTTGGTCTCCACCATATTTGGTATTCAAGTTTCTGGTTCCAGTTCGGTGAATACACCGATAAAGCCGGTAATCTCGTCAACGGGGATCAGCGGATCTTCTTCGCCCAGTTAAAAGATGGTGTTCCATTTACAGCCGGAACGTATATGACGGGAAAATATCCGTTCATGATGTTTGGACTTCCTGCTGCCTGTCTTGCGATGTATCATACGGTTGCGAAAGATCGCCGAAAAGCAGTTGAAGGGTTATATTTCTCGGCTGCCCTGACTTCTTTCCTGACAGGGATCACTGAACCTGTTGAGTTTTCGTTCGTATTCGTTGCACCGTTATTGTTTGCAGTCCATGCTTTGTTTGCCGGATTGTCGTTCATGATCATGGACATCTTAAACGTCAAGATCGGGATGACCTTCTCCGGAGGATTGATTGACTATACGTTGTTCGGTATTTTACCAAACCGGACTTCCTGGTGGCTCGTCATTCCGGTAGGTCTCGTCTTCGCGGTCATTTATTACTTTGGTTTCCGTTTCGTCATCAAGAAATTTGATTTGAAGATTCCTGGACGCGAAGCGATTCAGGAAGGTGCAGCAACAGCCGGTGCGACAGCCGGTGAATTGCCGTATGAAATTCTCCAAGCCTTTGGTGGACCCGCGAATATCAAACACTTGGACGCTTGTATCACACGACTCCGGATTACCGTCAATGATAAATCAGGGGTCAACAAAGAGCGCTTGAAACAACTCGGTGCTGCCGGTGTCCTCGAAGTAGGGGATAACGTCCAGGCAATCTTTGGTCCGAAGTCGGATGGCATCAAGACCGAAATGGCAGAAATTATGAACGACCCGAACTATCAACCGCCGGCTAAGCCGGAAGCTGATCCGATTCCACAAGTGCCAACAGGAGCGGAAGCGCGGACGGATGACCGCTCTGACTTAGCCGGTAAAGATGGAGCCTATGTACCGGTTGAAGGATATGTTTCGCCACTGAGCGGTGTGATTCGTTCACTTGATGACGTACCGGATCAGGTTTTCTCTGGACGGATGATGGGTGACGGTTATGCGATTGAGCCGACAGAAGGATATGTCGTTTCTCCTGTATCCGGTGAAATCACGACGTTCTTCCCGACGAAACACGCGATTGGCATCCTTGCTGATAATGGAGACGAAATTTTAATTCATATCGGAATCGATACCGTCTCGCTTGAAGGGAAAGGATTCGAAGCACTCGCCAAAGCCGGCGATCGGGTCGAACCGGGATCACCATTATTAAATGTTGATCTAGAACAAATCCGGCCACTTGTTCCATCGTTACTCACGCCAATCATCGTCACGAACAGCGGCGACCGGAAAGTCTCGGTCGATGTTGGAAAAACAGTCGAAGCCGGTGAAAAGATTTCGTATGACATTAAATAATGAGCGGTACGATGAACACGATTCCGTTTTTGGAATCGTGTTTTTTTATATGCAGCGAACATTTAACAGTGAGATTTTGCACATACGATGATACAATGAATAAGCTATTATGAAGATTAGCTATTTTTTTGAAAAGAAAGAGGTGAGTCGATGGCTACGACTTCGACAAAAACACGCTATGTGGTGTTAGGGTTATTGATCGGGATTTTGGTAGCGGCAATGGATAATACCATCGTTGCAACAGCAATGCCGACAATCGTCAGTGAATTAAACGGCTTTGATCAATATGCATGGGTCACATCGGCCTACATGATTGCGACTGTGGCCGGGATGCCGATTTTTGGTAAATTGAGTGACATGTATGGTCGGAAACGATTCTTCTTATTTGGAATGTTACTGTTTATCGCAGGAAGTATTCTTTGCGGAATGGCCGACTCGATCGTGGAACTATCCGTATATCGTGCCGTTCAAGGTCTTGGCGGCGGTGCTTTAATGCCAATCGCCTTTACGATTATTTTTGATATTTTTCCACCGGAAAAACGGGGGAAAGTCAGCGGATTGTTTGGGGCCGTCTTCGGAATTTCAAGTATCTTTGGTCCGTTGCTTGGTGCCGTCTTAACGGATGCCATCAATTGGCGCTGGGTCTTCTATATCAATATTCCATTAGGGATTTTGGCGTTAACACTCGTTTCACTGTTTTACAAGGAGTCACCGGTTCACCGGACACAAAAAATCGATTATGCCGGAGCGGTGACGTTGGTTGCCGGACTTGTCCTATTCCTGCTGGCACTTGAAATGGGCGGAAAAGATTATGCGTGGAACTCACCGCAAATCCTCGGTTTGTTTGGAGCAGCACTTGTTGCCTTCATCGTCTTTGGCTTCATCGAACGCCGGGCAGCTGATCCGGTCATCACGTTCAGCTTATTTAGACGGCAATTGTTTGCGGCGACACAAGGCGTAGCCTTCTTCTATGGCTTTGTCTTTATCTCCGCCAGTGTCTTTATTCCGATTTTTGTCCAAGGTGTATTTGGTGGTAGCGCGACCAATTCGGGTCTGATCTTGATGCCGATGTTGATTGCATCCGTCGTTTCGGCCCAACTCGGTGGACGTCTACCGAATAAATACGGATTCCGGAATGTCATGCTCGTTTCAGCTGTTTTCTTCTTATTAGGCGTTTATCTCTTGAGTACGATGTCGCTTGAAACATCAAGAACAGCCATCACGATCTATATGATCATTTTAGGGTTTGGTGTCGGATTCAGTTTCTCGTTACTCAACCTGGCGAGTATCAACGGAATTGAGATGCAACGGCGCGGTGCTGCCACATCGATGGGATCGACGTTCCGGACCATCGGAATGACGCTCGGGGTAACAGTTCTTGGTATTGTCCAGTCGCGGACATTCTCATCGACGATCAGTGAACAGTTGCCAAATGGCAATGCACCGGATGGCGGACAATTCCCGACGGCTTCGGCCCTTGCGAAGATGCCGCCGGAAGTAGCGAATGCCATCAAGTCATCACTTGTCGAATCGATTTCATCCGTCTACCTGTGGGCTTTGATTCCAGCAGTACTCGGTGTTATCTTTGTGTTCCTGATGGGGAATGAACGTCCGACGTTAAAAGAAGGACAAGGCGAACGACCAAAAGCAAAACAAGCATAATGTGTAGTTAAAGCGATTTAGATAAACATTAACAGACGAGAGGAAAGTGGATGTCAAAATCCGCTTTCCTTTTTTGTTGTTCGAAATCATTCAATGCACGAGACTCCTGCAGGAAAAAGCGCAAGTGCAAACTGCGCTGTCAGAGACAAACAAGACCCGCTTTTCTGCCCACACGGGGCAGGAAAACTGGCTTGTGTCTCGTCTGAGAAAAGCGAGTACAAAGAGGAATGATTTCGACGTAGGATAATCCGATTTCCCGCACAAAGTAAAGGAAAAGGGGATACTTTGTTAACGAGACAAAAAAACACGCCCCGAGACGGGACGTGTCTGAAAAACCTTATTTTTTGATATCGAATGTTGTGCTGAGGAAGTTAACGACATCTTCCGCTGTATCCATATCGAGTACTTGTTCAACGACTGCTTCACATTCTGCTTTGTTCAAGCGCGTCATTAAGCTGCGTGCACGAAGGACGGAAGAAGCTGACATTGAGAATTCGTCGAGTCCGAGTCCGAGAAGGATTGGAAGCGCGAGTTCTTCTCCAGCCATCTCACCACACATGCCGACCCATTTGCCTGCTTTGTGTGCTTCTGTGATGACGTTGTTTAAGAGGTTCAAGATGGCCGGGTTGAACGGTTGGTAGAGATATGAAACTTTCTCATTCATCCGGTCAGCTGCCATCGTGTATTGAATCAAGTCGTTTGTTCCGACTGAGAAGAAGTCGACTTCTTTCGCGAATTGTTTCGCCATGACAGCTGTTGATGGAATCTCGACCATCATACCAACTTCGATGTCTTCAGAAACCGTCACGCCTTCTGCTTGAAGGTTTGCTTTTTCTTCCAAGAGAAGCGCTTTTGCTGCACGGAATTCTTCGAGTGTCGCGATCATCGGGAACATGACAGCAAGTTTTCCGTACGCGCTTGCCCGGAGAAGGGCACGGAGCTGTGTCCGGAAGAGATCTGTTTGGTCCAGACAAAGACGGATTGCACGGTAGCCGAGGAACGGGTTCATCTCATGCGGGAGATCGAGGTAAGACAACTCTTTGTCGCCGCCGATATCGAGTGTCCGGATGACAACTTTTTTATCGCCCATCGATTCGAGAACCGTTTTGTAAGCCGTGAATTGCTCGTCTTCCGTCGGGAACGTTTCAGCGTCCATGTAAAGGAACTCTGTCCGGTATAATCCGACTGCTTCCGCACCATTCTCGAGAACGCCTTTTACATCGTTTGGTGTTCCGATGTTCGCTGCGAGCTCGACGTGATGACCGTCTGCTGTAACTGTTTTTTCGTTTTTTAGTTTTTTCCACTCTTCTTTTTGAGCGATATACGCTGAACGTTTTTCTTCATACTCTGCGATTTGTTCGCTTGAAGGGTTGACGATGACGTCACCCTCTGTACCGTCAAGAATCAAGAAATCACCGTGTTTGACTTCCGTCAAGACGACTTTTGTTCCGACGACAGCCGGAATTTCAAGAGAACGGGACATGATCGCCGAGTGCGAAGTCCGTCCACCGATGTTCGTAGCAAATCCTTTTGCATACTTCCGGTTGAGTTGTGCTGTATCTGAAGGTGTTAAATCTTCTGCAATGATGATGACTTCTTCATTGATTTGAGCCGGTGTAACGAATGTGATACCGAGCAAGTGGGCCATCGTCCGTTTTGTAACGTCACGGACATCGGCTGCACGCTCACGCATGTATTCGTTATCCATGGATTCAAAAATCATGACCATCATCTGTGACACTTCATCGAGTGCTTGGGCTGCATTGGTCTTCTCATCGTCAATTTTTGCGTTGACTTGGCTGACGATTTCCGGGTCTTCCAAGATCAAGAGGTGAGCTGAGAAGATTTCCGCTTTGTCTGCACCGAGTTCTTTTAATGTGTTTTCACGGATGATTTCAAGTTCACCCTTCGACTTAACGATGGCGGCTTGGAAACGTTCCTTTTCTGCTGCCGAGTCCTCGATTTTATTCGTTGGAATGTCAAAGACAGGTGTTTCCATTACGAATGCCTTTGCAATCGCAATCCCTGCAGAAGCGCCAATTCCTTTGATGTGCTGTGCCATGTGCATTACCCTCTTTTCAGTAAGTTTTTTCGCCGCAGCGACGTCATTTCTTTGCTATCTATAGATACCCATAAACGCATCTCTCTTAACGGGTCGCTTGCGGACTCTCCCTTTGAATGAAAACGTAGACATTTCTGTCGTTGCCAAATGACCGTTAAAATAGAAGTGCCTGTCCTTTTCACCTGTTTAATCCTATCATATTGTGAAACAGGCAACAATTGTTTGAAACGCTTCAAATCGACAAATTAAAGAACGTCTTCTTTGAGAACGGTTTCATTTTTCTCGGAGGCTATCATTTGGAAAATTGGATTAAACACTTCATACTAATATGTATCACTAAAGGGGGATTTGAATATGCGATGGAATCAAGTAGATCCACAAGCTCATGTCGAAGTACTCGTTGTCGGTATTTCAGGAAACCAGCCGGTCGAGGAACGGATCCGGTCACTTTATCCGGATCGTTTGGATGAATGGGTACGCCGAGGGGATATCTCAACGAAACAAGGAGAACTCCGCTTGTTGCCGACACTGACGGGAACCGTGGAACGTGTGTTGTTCGTCGGTCTTGGGAAAGCCGAAGGACTTACGACAGACAGCCTTCGCCGATTATTCGGAAAAGCAGCTCAGTTCTTGAAAGCACGCCAGTTATCCAAAGTGACGATTGATGCGACGACTTTCCCGGGTCAACCGGTCGAACTGATTGCTGAGACGTTTGGCTTAGCTACATATGAAGTCAAACATTATAAAACAAACACGCGGGGCACATATGATCTGGATTTAACAATCTGGTCAGACGCGGGAGATCAGGATGTTGTACGTGGGGAAGCACTTGCGCAAGCGACGAATCTCGCGCGCCGTCTCGTCACGATGCCGGGTAACCTGTTGACTGCACCTGCTTTGGCGGATGAAGCCCGCTTTATTGCCGAGCGTCACGGGCATGATTTGAAGATTCTTGAAAAAACAGATATGGAAGCGCTCGGGATGGGTGCATTGCTTGCCGTCAATCAAGGGTCGACAATTCCACCGAAACTGATTGTCCTTGAATACAAAGGAGCAGGCGACGAGGCTCCGATTGCCGTCGTCGGAAAAGGTGTGACTTTCGATACAGGCGGTTACTCGATTAAACCAAAAGACGGAATCGTCGGGATGAAAGGGGATATGGGAGGAGCCGCAGCCGTCCTCGGATTGTTTGAAGCCCTCGGTCAGCTTAAACCGAATGTAAACGTCTTGGGAGTCATTCCGGCGACGGATAACATGATTTCCGGTGATGCTTTTAAACCGGATGATGTCATCACGTCAATGGCAGGAAAAACGATTGAAATCCTGAACACCGATGCGGAAGGACGCCTTGTCCTGGCAGATGCCGTCACCTACGCCAAAGAATACAAGCCGAAGATGATCATTGACCTTGCGACGCTGACAGGCGGAGTCTTAGTGGCACTTGGAACAGAAATCACAGGGGCATTGACGAATGATGCTGATCTGTACGAACGATTTGAAGCCGTGACACAAGAGACAAACGAAATGGTCTGGCAGATGCCGTACGTTGATCAGTTCATCAAGCAGGTCCGACGCTCGGACGTCGCAGACTTAAATAACTCACCGGGACGGATGGGACATATGATTTTCGGTGGTGCGTTTGTCGGTGAATTTGTCGGTGAGACCCCGTGGCTCCACCTTGATATCGCCGGAACATCCGAACAAAAAGCCGCGACGGAACTTGGTCCAAAAGGGGCGACCGGTGTCATGGTCCGCAGTCTGTATCATTTCGTCGAACGCGAAAAATGATGCGCGTCAACAGCGTCCTCATTTTAATGACAATCGTTAGTATCGTCTGGTACCTGGATGCACGGGAACAGATTTCTTTAGCGGCAGCGACTTTTTTTGGTGTCTTTATGATTTTATCGCTCCTTAAGAGTCTGCGGGAGAAGTCCAATGGACGTCACCGGAATTGATGCGGCGAAAGCCGGATGGGTGGCTGTATCGATTCAAGACGGTCAGTTTTCCTGGACGGTCGCTCCGTCACTCGACGAAATCGAATGCGGAACCCGGACCTATATCGATATGCCGATTGGACTGGAAGAAGACAAACGCCGGGCAGTCGATCAGTTGTTACGGGAAGAATTGAAGCCTGGCCGAACGAGCAGTGTCTTTAATGCCCCGTTGCGTGCAGCACTGGAGCAAGCCGGTTATCCGGAAGCAAACGAGTATTCGAAGCAGCAGGCAGGTTTCGGTCTCTCCAAACAAGCGTGGTATCTGTTACCGAAAATCCAACAGGTACGGAACTGTTATCGACCGGGCATGGTGGAATCCCATCCGGAAGTCTGTTTTGCCCGCCTGACCGGTCATCCGGCACGTCACAGTAAACGGACGGTCGAGGGAATGGCAGAGCGGGCAGAACTGTTGCGACGGTACGGTTGTCCGGCTTACTGGGAACTAAATGTGCGCGGTGTCGCGACAGACGACTGGATCGATGCCTGTCTCCTGGCAGTTGCTGCCACGTTACCGGCAGTCTATGTGCCGGACGATCGTCCGGTTGATTCGATGGGATTTCCGTTATATGCCGCATTACCGAAAAAAATCACCTTCACCGAAATGGTGTAGGTGATCCTTTGATAAAGTCCCAAAGATAATGAAAAATCCTCGCGTTGTGTAACGCTTTGATGATGACCGCAATCAAGGGACCTAAAATCAATCCGAAGACGCCGAACACCTGAATACCGACAAATAAGGCGATTAAGGCGGTGATCGGTTGAATACCGATGTTATCGCCGACGATTTTAGGTTCCATGATATTGCGTTGTAAGATGACGATTCCGTAAAGAATCGCAAGACCGATGGCAAGACCCGTATCTCCCGTAATGATGGAATAGGCAATCCAAGGCAAAAAGACGGAGCCGGTTCCAAGATAGGGTAAGATGTCAAAAAATGCCGCGATAAAGGCGATCGCAAACGGATGCTCGACTCCGATGATCAACAGTCCGATCAGGACGATGAAAAATGTAATCGTAATCAATGTCAGTTGCGCTTTGATATAACCGAACAAAGCGGACCGGAGACTCGTGACAACCGATTCGGCACGGGCGAACCATGGTAACATTTCGTATTGCTTCAATCTGATTTCGTACTTGTGCCAGTCTTTTGAGATGAAGAACCAGGCGAGCAAGACGATGACTAAAATCAACGCGATGGAGGGTAATGTCGCTAAAATCGTCTGCAACATCCCGGCGACACTTTTGGAGCCTTCACCGATCGCACTGGCAAGGGAACTGCCGAGGGACTGGATACTGTTTTGGACCGTATTTTGTTGTGACGGTTCAAGTGAGCGAAGGGCTTCCGACGCATCGTTCCAAATCGGTGCCAGCTTTTCGTTGTAGAGTTTTTGGAAATAAAGACTCAGCTCCTGGATTTGTGCCGGCAGCTGATTGGCGACAAACACAAGTCCACGAATCAACTGCATGATGATCAAGACGAGCGAGCCGATCAATAAACCGCTCATTAAAATGATGGACAGCAGAGCACCCCAACCGCGGTTGATCCGAAGTCGTTTTTGGAAAAAGTCGACGAGCGGCCGACTGAATAAAGCCAATAGAAAAGCAAAGACGAACGGGTACATGAAAGAAGACAAGCGAACGATCAGCCAACCGGTGAAAAAGATGGCAAGGATGACGCCAATGAAACGGGCTAATTGCCACAAACGTTCAGTCGACATAAGCAACACCTCTTACTATGTATGGAATGTCATCATCATATCATGTTTGTCAGACGAACGTATCGTTCAAAAGGGGAGGAATTCAGATGAAACGAAAAGAAATGGGATTACTCGTCTCGCTCGCCGTTGCGAGCGGACTGGCTGTTCGGGAATGGCGGAAGAACCAACAGTTTACGAAACGATTTAAGGAACAATCGGAAGACCGGCTTGTGAAGGGACTGGCGGAGGTGCAGGACGATGCAGGAGATGATTCTTCTTCAACAAAAGGTTGATGAAACGATTCGAGCGCTCGGAGGATATTTTCGCCCGTTATCTGGATTAGCCCGTTTGATTGAGGAGGTCGGTGAAGTCGGGGAGGCGCTCGAAACCGGAGACGAGTCGTCGTTTCAAGCGGAACTGGTCGATGTCCTGATGATTTCGACCTGTCTTGCGAATCAATACGTGACGGATTTGGCACAGCAACATCAACAGCTCGGGACGATCGAAGACGAGGTGCGAGGTTCGTTTTACCGCCTTGTTCATGAAACGGGGCAGGTCGCTCGTGTCATGAACGGATATGAAGGTGACAAGCCGCCGAAAAAGACGGAAGACGTCATTCCGATCGGGACATCGCTCGCCCGTCTCCAGCGTGAACTGTTCCGGTTGGCCCGTCCCCTCGGAATCAACCTCCTGAAAGAAATCGACCGGACAAACGAGAAGAATCTGAATCGTGACCGTAAACGGTTTGCTTTGACACGTGATCCGGTGACAGAAGCGACGATTGATCACTTCCGAAGCGCAACGGGCAATACGGAACGTCTCTGGGGTGCACCCGTCCATGAAAGCGGCCTCTCGCTCGAGGCGCATATTCGGGCGTCACTGCCGTCGTTACGCCGGTTCTTGCGTTGTGCCCGGATTGAAGGCATTGATGGATTCGTCATCGAGGCTCCGATCGAGCGGACTGACAGTTTACGAAGCGTCAAAGATCAGGCTGATGAAATCGGACGAATCATTAAGGAACAGACACCGCTGTCGTTTAAAGAAGCACCGTACCGGATTGATGTCTATGCCCCTCAACTCGGTCCGGTATCGCCGTATCATGCGGAAGACGACCACCGGATGTTTATCGTCCTACATGTCGATGAGTAACTAAAAAAGAAGCATCCTTTCCCAATTTGGAATGGATGCTTCTTTTGGTGTAGATCATCTTGAGGGATTCGATAGTTCGACCTGTTTCTGATTCAAGTGTTGCATGAAACGGTTGATCCGGTGAATCGCCTGTTGGAGCTGTTCGATCGAACTGGCATAACTGGCCCGGACATAACCTTCTCCACTTGCACCGAATACAGAACCGGGGACGACCGCGACGCGTTCCGCAAGCAACAGTTGCTCTGCGAATTCCTCACTCGTCAAACCGGTTCCGCCGATGTACGGGAAGGCATAGAACGCCCCACCCGGTGAATGCGTCGGCAGTCCGGCGTCATTTAACGCTTTGACGAAATAGTTCCGCCGTTGCCGGTAACTGCGGACCATATCCGGAACTGTCTTATGACGCGAACGTAAGGCTTCGATTCCGGCGAACTGAACGAGCGTCGGGGCACACATCATGCCATACTGATGAACTTTCAGCATCGCCTGGCTGATAGCGGGCGGGGCACAGGTAAAACCGAGCCGCCAACCGGTCATCGCAAAGGCTTTAGAAAACCCGTTGATGACAATCGTCCGTTCCCGCATATCGGGAAGGGTCGCAAAACAAGTCGGCTCGTCTTCATAAGAAAGTTCAGCGTAGATTTCATCGCTGATGACATAAAGATCATGTTTCTTGGCAAGCAACGCGAGATCAGCCAATTGATCGCGTGTCATGACGGAACCGGTCGGATTGGACGGGAAACAAAAGATGATCGCTTTTGTCCGGTCTGTGATGACCGCTTCAATCGTTTCCGGCTGAATCGTAAATCCGTCTTCTGCACGACAGGCTGCCGCGACAGGAATACCGCCTGCCAGTTCAATCAATGGAGCATACGAGACGAAGGCCGGTTCAACGACGATGACTTCGTCTCCCGGATTGATCAACGTCCGAAAGGCTAAATCGAGTCCTTCCGAAGCACCGGTCGTGACGATGATTTCGTCCGCGACCTGATAGTCAATCGAAAATTTTTCTTGCATGTACAAACGGATCTCCTGGCGTAATTCGACTAATCCGGCATTGGCACTGTATGCCGTATAACCTTGTTCGAGCGCAGCGAAACTGGCTTCCCGGACATTCCAGGGGGTGACAAAATCAGGTTCGCCGACACCAAGCGAGATGACATCTTCCATCGAACCGGCTAAATCAAAAAAACGCCGGATACCGGAAGGGGCCAATCGTTCGACACGTTCAGATAAATGTTTCATGGAGACACCTTCAATCGTTTGTCCCCGTCATCCTGGCTGAATAAAACGCCGTCATGTTTATACGTTTTGAGACGGAAATGGGTTGTCGTCGAAATGACAGAATCGAGTGTCGATAATTTTTCTGAGACGAACTGTGATACTTCCTGCAGGGATTTTCCGTCAAGGACGACTTGTAAATCGTATGCTCCTGACATCAAATAGAGTGACGTCACTTCCGGGAAGCGGTGGATGCGTTCTGCGACCTCATCAAAGCCGCGTCCCCGTTTCGGTGTCACTTTGACATCGATGAAAGCGGTCACGCCATGGTGAGCATGGATTTTTTGCCAGTCGATAACGGCTGTATAACCGAGCAGGACCCCGTCTTGTTTAAACGTCTCGAGTGAAGATGACACCTCTTCCTCTGTCAAATTAAGCATTTGAGCAGCTAAGACAGGATCGACCGGTCCATTCTGCGTCAATAATTCCAGTAGTTCTAGTTGTTTGTCTGTGTACACAATCATCACTCGCTTTCTGTCAGGTTGCCATGGAACGTCCGGCGTGTCTCGCGTAGCCGGGAGCGACGTTCCTCTTGTACGATGTGGAAATTTTTCATATCAGTTGTCGGGAGATGATGCTTTTCGACGAGTCGGTCAAAATAGACGCGACGCGACGCATCCTGCTTAGCCGATTGGTGGTTGCCCGCAGGATTAAACGCATACAGGACGGTTGCCCGGGCCGGGTGCAGAACGAGATGATCCTGTCCGACACGCAAAATCCAGTCCCAATCCCAATAGTTGAAGACGTCTTCATCAAATAAACCAAGTTTTTCATGAAGTGACTTGCGATAGAGGGAACCGGACGGGATATAGGTCGAATCCTCTTTCATCGCTTCCCGGTCATACGGATAAGCAAAAGGTTCCGTCGTTTTTACGACACGCCGGTCCTGTTGCCACTCGTAAGTGAACAGTTCGGCATCGACGTACGTCAAGTCCGCACCGGCCTCAAGATCGCCGACAACTTCCTCGATATGTGAAGGCAACAATAAATCGTCGTCGTCGTGGAGAAGGATATACTTTCCTGTTGCTAACGAGACACCGTGATTTCGTGCCCGGACATGGTGGTTTTCCGGCAAATCGATTGACGTGATTGTCAGTTTGTCCTGAAAGTCAGTCAGGACAGGAGTCAGCGGCTCGCCGTTATTGTTTAAGATGATGACTTCAAAATCCTGATAGATTTGTTTTGTCAGTGCGGTCAGTGCTTCGCGCAACTCACGCAATCTGTTATATGTGGGGATGATGACTGAGACCATCGGCATTTAAGTCGTCTCCTTAGAACAAAGACACCCTTGAAATTCAGGTGTCCTTGTGAGATATTTACATTTTTTCTTCGATTGTCGGAAGTAAGTCATTCCATTCAGCGTCAGCTTCTTTTGTGACGGTGACGAAATCACCGTATGCAAATAGATTATCGATGCCGTCAATCGTAATGAGTGATGCGAGCAAAGCATCTTCCGGTGTATCCCCTTTTTTGACGCTGGTGCTCTTGGCACCGAAACGGTCTCCGTCGAGGGTGATTTTTACTGAGTTCGGGTTAGGCGTGTAGTCAACTTGCATAATCAGTCTCCTTTCAAAGTTCACACGAAGCTTCACATAAAAGTAAGTTCGTTGCGAGTAAAATCAATTCCTGCTGATCCGGTCGTTCATCAAATGATTCTTCAAAAACGCTCCCGATTGCTTCCGCAAGCGGGCTTATTTGATCATGAACCGTCAGTAAGCTTAGTATAGCAGACATTTCCGTCGGATAATTTCCTTCTCCTAGGTGAAATGGATCATATTTTTTTAAAAGTTCTTCTGAACTCATAATCACTAAAACTCCTTATCTCAATATATCTCAAAAGGCGGTAGTCCGCCTTTTCAAATTTGTTTGACCTGAATTTCAATGCAAGGGCTTATTTTTCCGGCATTTAGTGATAACCTATATCTTGTAGATAAATAGGTTTAAAAATGCCTGAAACGTCTATATATAGAGTGAAGATTGAATAACACTTTCTATATGTAGGGCGTCTTTTTTTAGTTTAGCGCATTTTTTACGGCAACGGAACCTATTTTAAAGTTAGAGAATGGGAGTGGTTCATAGTGGCATCTCCACTGAATACAGCACGCATCTATCAAGGTGCAATGACAATAGAAGATGTATATACGGTCATCCGTCAGATTACAGCATCATACTCGGAGCTCGACGTCGAGCGTTACACAGAACGCGCGATTCGGGCACTCGAAGGGAAGACGTTACAGGCGGATCAAGTCTATGAACTCTTAACCATGCATGCACTTGACATGTTGAAGGCAGAAGAACCGAACTGGACGTTTGTTGCGACAGCAACGTACTTGAACCGGTTGTATCTTGAAGCGAGTGAAAACCGCGGCTATGCAGCGGACGAACGGTACGGCTCGCTATATCACTTGATTGAAAAATTAACGGAGATTGGTATTTTCACACCCCACCTTCTGGAGACGTATTCGAAAGAAGAAGTCGAGGAACTTGCGGCATCGATTGACCCGTCACGTGATCATCTGTTCACGTATATCGGACTCCGGACATTATCCGACCGTTACTTAGCGCGCGACCACGTCAAGAAATTATACGAATTGCCGCAGGAACGTTTTATGATCATCGCGATGACACTCATGCAGACAGAACCAAAAGACCGCCGGATCGAGCTCGTCAAAGAGTCTTACTGGGCACTTTCGAATCTCTACATGACTGTTGCGACACCGACTTTATCGAATGCCGGTAAATCATACGGACAACTGTCATCATGTTTCATCGATACAGTCGATGATTCGTTGCGGGGTATCTATGATTCGAATACCGATGTTGCGACACTGTCAAAAGGCGGCGGCGGAATCGGTGTCTACATGGGGAAAATCCGTTCACGCGGGTCAGACATTAAAGGATTTAAAGGAGTTTCAAGCGGTGTCATTCCGTGGATGAAACAGTTGAACAACACAGCGGTCAGCGTCGATCAGCTCGGTATGCGCCAAGGTTCAATCGCCGTTTATCTCGATATTTGGCATAAAGATATTCTTGAGTTCCTCGATGCGAAATTGAACAACGGGGACGAACGGTTGCGGACACATGACTTGTTCACAGGCGTCAGCTTACCGGACCATTTCATGCGGACGGTCGAAGCGCGCGGTGACTGGTACTTGTTCGACCCGCACGAAATTCGGACGGTGATGGGCTTCAGCCTGGAAGATTCGTTTGATGAAACGGAACAAGGCGGCAGCTTCACGGAGAAATACACAGCGTGTGTCAATGAACCGCGTCTGAGCCGGACGAAAGTACCGGCGATTGATCTCGTCAAACGCTATATGCGTTCGCAGCTCGAAACAGGCACACCGTACATGTTCTTCCGTGATGCAGTAAACCGTGCCAACCCGAACAAACATGCGGGAATGATTTATTCGTCTAACCTCTGTTCGGAAATCATGCAAAACATGAGCCCGACGACTGTCACAGAAGAGTACACGGAAGACGGCAAAATCATCATCACGAAAACACCGGGCGATTTCGTTGTTTGTAACTTATCTTCGATTGCGCTTGCGCGTGCTGTCCGTGAAAATGTATTGGAACGGTTGATTCCGATTCAAATGCGGATGCTTGATAACGTCATCGATTTAAATACGATTGACGTGCCGCAAGCACAGATTACGAATCAAAAATACCGCGCCGTCGGTCTCGGAACATTCGGCTGGCATCATCTGCTCGCTCTCGAAGGCATCCGCTGGGAGTCGGTCGAGGCTGTTCAGTATGCCGATCGTCTTTACGAAAAAATTGCGTACTTGACGATTGATGCGTCTATGCAACTGGCGAAAGAAAAAGGCGCTTACCGTCTCTTTGAAGGATCGGAATGGCAGACAGGGGAATACATCGCCCGCCGTCACTACAAAACAACGACTGAACTGAACTGGGATCGTCTGCAAGCCGACATCACAGAACACGGTATGCGAAATGCCTATCTGATGGCAGTCGCCCCGAACTCGTCGACGGCAATCATCGCCGGAAGTACGGCTTCGATCGATCCGATTTACAAGAAGGTTTATGCGGAAGAGAAGAAAAACTACAAGATTCCAGTCACAGTGCCCGATTTGACACCGGAAACGAACTGGTTCTATAAATCAGCGTTTGAGATTGATCAGCTTTGGAGCATCCGTCAAAATGCCTCACGCCAACGTCATATTGACCAAGCAATCAGCTTTAATCTCTACGTCAAAAACAGTGTCAAAGCAAAAGAGTTACTCGAGATGCACATGGAGGCATGGCAGCTGGGGATGAAGACGATTTACTACACACGTTCGACGACCGTCGAAATCGATGAATGTGAGTCGTGTTCATCATAAGAGAAGGAGGACGATATCATGAAGGCAGCAATCGTATATGCGTCAATGAGCGGAAATACAGAGGAGGTTGCGGAACTGATTGCAAAAGCATGTTCCGAAATGCAGGTCGAACCGACGATGATCTTTGCCGATGATGTGACGACGTATCAGCTGGTCCCTTATGATATCGTCTATTTTGGTTCGTACACCTGGGGAGACGGACAATTGCCGGATGAGATGCGGGATTGTCTGAAGCTGGTCTTAAAGGAAAGTCCGCACGCGATTCCGCAGGCGGCTGTCTTTGGGACGGGTGATAAAATGTTTGTCAAATATTGCCGCGCCGTCGATGAGATGGCGTATCATCTCGCGAAGTTCGGGGTACCGCTCGCAGGTGAATTACTCAAAATCGAACAATCGCCGCGAAACCGGCCGCACATGGTCAAAGAGTGGACACGCCGAACACTACTGCAATTACAGCAAGAGGGAGCCGAACAACATGGAACAACTACAAAAAATCAAACTGCTTGATGCCCGTCATCCAAATCGTGCGACAGCGATCATCGGTGGCGAGACAAGCTCGATCGTCAACTGGAACGACATCGCATATCCGCAGTTTTATTCGATCTATAAACAACTGTTATCGAACTTCTGGATTCCGGACGAAATTTCGATGTCAAAAGACATGCAACAGTGGAATCAATTGAGCGAGCGGGAACAGGATGCGTTTAAGCGGATCATCGGTCTGTTATCGATTCTTGACTCTGTCCAGACCCGCTATATCCTGGAGTCGGCAATGTTTACGTCAGACGCCTCGATTCATGCGATCCTCGCGATTGTGGCCCAACAGGAAGTCGTGCATAACCAATCGTACAGCTACGTGCTGTCGAGTCTCGTACCGTTGTCAGAACAAAACCGGATCTTCGACATCGCCAAAGATGATGACATGGTCATGAAGCGGAATGCTTTTATTCTAGATCTGTATGAAGATTTCCAAAACGACCGGACACCGGAAAACTTTGCGAAATCACTCGTCGCCTCAATCGTTCTTGAAGGAATCAACTTCTACTCCGGATTTGCGTTCTTTTATAACCTGGCGCGCCATCAGAAAATGGTCGGAACGTCGACGATGATCAGTTATATCCAACGCGACGAGTTGCAACACTCGTACTTCATCAGTCAGCTGTTACGTGCCGTCTTGACAGAACATCCGCAAATCGATGCCGACGGTTCATTCACGAAGTTCGTCTATGCCACATTCGAGCGTGCTGTTGATCTCGAAATCGAGTGGAGTGAATACGTGTTACGTGACTTGGACGGACTTGATGTCAGCGAGATGCGTGACTATGTCAAATACCTCGCCAACAAACGTCTCCGTGTCATCGGGCTCGACGATCTGTATGAAGGACATGATGAAGACGTCATGCCATGGATCCGGGCGTATTCCGACGACTCGATGAATGCGACGAAATCCGATTTCTTCGAGCAAAAATCACGGTCATATGCGAAAGTGACGGATGCAAACGGATTTGACGATTTGTAAGCCATTCCCGAATCTTTATTTTTTGATTGCTTCACCGTGAAATTTCCTTTACGCTAGGACAGGTGAGGTCATGCTCGACTCCTGCGGAAATACAAGTCAATCCTGACCCTGGAAGATGCATCGCATCTGAAGCGGCATGATGGCTTGTCCGCGGAAAGCGGGCAGACCGGACCTGTCCTTTTTGCGTGAAAAAGTAAGTTGAAACAAAAAAGGGCCGGACTCGAAAAGTCCGGCAGAATCAGGGGGAATACTTGAAGTCTTGCTACTAATTTGTTCCCTGGTAAAATAAAAAATAAACAATTTGAAAAATATTTTTTACCATCCGTAAAAAGTATGTTATTATAAGTTGATGAATTTAGTTAGGGAGTGTATAAACTATGGCAAACTTTGAAAAAGACCAAGTCGTTACTGGTAAAGTAACTGGTATTCAAAACTTCGGTGCTTTCGTAGCACTTGACGAGCAAACACAAGGTCTCGTCCACATCTCAGAAATCTCACACGATTACGTAAAAGACATCAACGATTACGTAAAAGTTGGCGATGAAGTAACTGTTAAAGTTCTCGACATCGACGAAGCTAACAAAAAAATGAAGCTTTCGATCAAAGCAACACAGGAAGCTCCAAAACGCGAAGCACGCGCTAAAGGCCCACGCAAAAACACTGGCCGTCGCGATGCAGGTCCTGCTTTCAAACAAGAAGAAGCTCCTGGCTTCAACGTGTTAAAAGGCAAATTGGAAGAATGGATTGAAAAATCAAACTTCCAAAAATAAGATTTTGAAAGGGAATCGACATCGGTCGGTTCTCTTTTTTTGCGTTATAAGCATTAAAATAGATGCAAAAGGGGAATGTGTGGATAATGTAAGGTGTTCATTACTTATCAAGGGGGCAACACACAATGGAAAACTTCGAATATCGTAATCCAACGAAACTTATTTTTGGTGACGGTCAAGTCAACAAAATCAAAGACGAATTGAAAGCTTTAGATGCTAAAAAAGTCATGCTCGTATTTGGCGGCGGCAGTATCAAACGTAATGGTGTCTATGATGACGTCACGCGCGAACTCAATGCGGCAGGAATCGAATACGTCGAATGCGACGGCGTCGAACCAAATCCACGCATCGAGACAGCAGAACGCGGTATTAAAATCGCACGTGAAGCTGGCGTTGACGCATTGCTCGCTCTTGGTGGCGGTTCTGTCATCGACTGCACGAAATTAATCGCTGCAGGTATCCCTTACGAGGGTGAAGCATGGGATCTCGTCATCGGTAAAGCGACACCTGAAACAGTGATCCCGTTTGGAACAGTCTTGACGCTCGCTGCGACAGGTTCAGAAATGAACTCAGGTTCTGTTATCACGAACTGGAAGACACAAGAGAAATACGGTTGGGGCAGCCCGTTGACGTTCCCGACATTCTCAATCCTTGATCCAAAGTACACTGTCAGCGTTCCGAAAGATCAAACGATTTACGGAATCGTCGACATGATGAGTCATTGCCTCGAGCAATATTTCCACACGGCGCATGCACCGGTTCAAGAGCGGATGACGGAAGGTGTCATGAAAGCAGTCGTTGAAGCTGCACCGAAACTTGTCAACGATCTTGAAAACGTTGAACTCCGCGGTACGATCCTGTTTGCCGGTACGATGGCACTCAACGGTGTTCTTCAAATGGGCGCACGCGGCGACTGGGCGTCACACAACATTGAGCACGCGGTCTCAGCGGTTCACGACATCCCGCATGCAGGCGGTCTGGCGATTCTCTTCCCGAACTGGATGCGTCATGTTCTTGATGAGTCAAACGCACACCGTTTCGTTACGCTCGGTGAAAACGTCTTTGATGTCGATACGACAGGTAAATCAGAAATGGAAGCAGCACACGCTACAATCGATGCAATCAGTGCATTCTGGACATCACTTGGTGCACCAAACCGCCTTGCGGATTATGACATCAAAGAAGAAACGGTCGATTCAATCGTGAAGTCAGCGATGACACGTGGAGACTTTGGTAACTTCAAATCACTTGGCAACGAAGATGTTCGTCAAATCGTAACAGCTGCTTTGTAAGCGTCATAACATTTGCTAATCTTTTCACAAAAGACTTGAACGACCTTCCTTCTTGCGTTTTAATGAAAAGGAAGGTCGCATTTGTTTGCGAATGAATAAGGAGGACGAGTGAATGACAACGGTACGTTTTGATTATTCGAAGGCCCTACAATTCGTAGGACAACATGAAGTGGACTATATGGCGGATACGGTAAAAACATTACACGGAGCAATCCACAACGGCACAGGTGCCGGCAGCGATTTCTTAGGATGGGTCGATTTACCGACAAACTATGACAAAGCGGAATTTGAAAAAATTCAGGCGGCGGCTGAAAAAATCAAGTCGGATTCAGATGTCTTGTTAGTCGTCGGGATCGGCGGATCGTATCTCGGAGCACGTGCTGCAATTGAGATGCTCGGTCATTCGTTCCACAACTTACTGTCAAAAGACGAGCGGAAAGCACCGCAAATCATTTATGCCGGACATAACATTTCTTCGACGTACTTACACGATTTGTTCCAAGTACTTGAAGGAAAAGATGTTTCGGTCAACATCATCTCAAAATCAGGGACAACGACGGAACCAGCGATTTCATTCCGTCTCCTGAAAACATTTATGGAAGACAAGTACGGTAAAGCCGGAGCGAAGGACCGGATTTATGCGACGACGGATAAAGCACGTGGTGCCCTGAAGACACTTGCTGACTCGGAAGGATACCAGACATTTGTGATTCCGGATGACGTTGGCGGTCGTTTCTCTGTCTTGACACCGGTTGGTTTATTACCGATTGCAGCTGCCGGCATTTCGATTGAAGACTTGATGGCAGGTGCGCGTGATGCGCAAGTTCAGTTCTCAAATGAGAACTTGGCGGAAAACGAAGCGTACCAGTACGCGGTCGTTCGAAACGCATTATATGCGAAAGGAAAAACAATCGAGTTGCTCGTCAACTATGAACCTGCTTTACACTATGTGTCGGAGTGGTGGAAACAGTTGTACGGAGAGTCAGAAGGAAAAGACTTTAAAGGGATCTTCCCGGCAGCAGTCGACTTCTCAACGGATCTTCACTCGATGGGACAATACGTTCAAGAAGGACGTCGTGATTTGTTCGAAACGGTCATCAAAGTCGGACAAGCGCGTCATACCTTGACGATTGAAAAAGATGCACAGGATTTGGACGGCTTAAACTTCCTTGAAGGCAAGTCGATTCAATTCGTCAACGACAAGGCAGCAGAAGGAACGTTGCTTGCCCACACAGATGGACAAGTTCCGAACCTGACAGTTGAGTTGCCGGAGATGACACCGTATCATCTCGGATTCTTGTTCTACTTCTTTGAAAAGGCATGTGCAATGAGTGGATACCTGCTTGGTGTCAACCCATTCGATCAGCCGGGTGTGGAAGCGTACAAGAAAAACATGTTTGCCTTGCTTGGTAAACCTGGATTTGAAGCAGAAAAAGCAGAGCTTGAAGCTCGCTTGAAATAAGAAGCCGGACATCTCTCGATTCAGAGGGATGTCTTTTTTTGTCATTCTGGCAAATTCCTACGCACTTTCACTTTTAGAATGCTTTCGAAACAGGTAAAGTGAAGAGAGAAGAAGAAATGAGGTGCACGCACGTGATTACGTTTTTAGATTATTATCAAAATCGGGTTGAACTGAGTTTTGAGGACCATCCGTTTTCAGTCCATCCGCTTCATGTCTGGGTCATTGCCGTGTACGAAGGGAAATGGTTACTGACACATCATAAGCAACGGGGCTACGAATTTCCGGGTGGAAAGGTCGAACCGGGGGAAACGGCCGAGGAAGCAGCGCACCGGGAAGTCATGGAAGAGACAGGGGGACATATCGAACGTCTCCAGTACATCGGACAATACCGGGTTGAAGGTCGGGGGGATACGATCATCAAGAATATCTACTTCGCCGAAATCGCATCCTTGGTGCCGCATCTTGCTGTCGATGAGACGGACGGTGCCTATTTACTAGACGATATCCCGAAACGTTTAGATACGAACCGCCAATACAGCTTCATGATGAAGGACCGTGTCCTTCCGGAGACTCTTCGTGTACTCGCCGAACGCCGACTGGTTTGAGCTCCCCCGCCAGGGACCGTTTCGTACCTTTCGGGTCTTTTATGAAACATCCGACGGAGAACGGGTCGGGGCGTACATCATCTTACCGGTTCGGGCGAACGGACAAGGTCTCTTGTATTTACGTGGTGGGACACGTAATATCGGCATGGTTCGGCCGACCCGCTTAATGCAGTTCGCGCAAGCCGGTTATTTGGTCATGGCTCCTTTTTATCGCGGTAACTTAGGGGGGACCGGAAAAGAAGATTTTGGACAACGGGATATCCTTGACGCCATCAGTGCTTTTGATTGGCTCGATCAATATGTCGAGCGGACATCGGTATTTGGCTTTTCCCGCGGCGGTCAGATGGCGCTTTTACTGGCGCATCATCGTGAAGTCGCCCGGACAGTTTCCTGGGCCGGCGTGACGAATTTGATTTGGACGTATGAAGAACAACGGACGATGCAAAAAATGCTCAGACGATTTACCGGTGGCGTTCCAGAGCAACGGCTGGAGGCATATCGCGTCCGGTCACCACTCTATTTTCCGCCGCAAGGAGACGTCTTATTGATTCATGGATTGTACGATCAAAACGTTCGGTTGCGGCATGCGACGAACTATGCAGCCCGCTATCCGGAAAAGACCCGTTTATGGGTATATCAATATGCGCATCAATTTCCAATCCATCAAAAAATGCTTGTGACGAAACAAGTCATCGATTGGATGTTATCCAAGTAAAAGGATTCGTGAAAACATCTCAGTGCCTCGCATTGAGATGTTTTTTTCTCCAAATGATGGGAACATTGATATGTTTTAAAAAAGAGATTTTTTAAGGGAAAACGATATTTGATATACTAGAACATATAAAATAAGCCAGATTAACGGATTTAGAAGGGATATATGAGATGGAAATCTTACTTGCGCGACAACCGATTGTAGACCGGTTTGGTTCGATTGACGCTTTTGAACTGCTCTATCGTTCCGTTGAAACACCTGCAGTGTTTGATGGTGACTTGGCAACGATGGATGTATTGACGAATACACTGATTCATTTGGGAGTAGACCGTGTAGCAGAAGGGAAACGATTATTCATTAATTTCACAGGCGATCTGTTACAGTCTGAGCTGATCGATCACTTGGATCCGACCCGATTCGTGATTGAAGTGTTAGAGACGGTTCACATTGATGCTGCTATGCTCCTGACGTTGCAGAAGTGGAAAGAAGCAGGCTTCGTATTGGCACTGGATGATTTCGTAACCGATCTGTTGCGTCATCATGGGGCAGAGCTGTTTGATCTGATTGATTTGATTAAAATTGATATCGAAGCCATCAACCCACGCGAACAAAGTGCAATCTTACATATTTTAAAGCGGAATTATCCGCATATGCGCTTTTTGGCAGAACGGGTCGAAACACATGAAGATCATACGCGAAGCCTTGAGATGGGATATGACTGGTTTCAAGGATACTTTTATGCCAAACCGATGCTGATGAAAGGGAAGGCGGTTCCTCCGCAAGTACCTGTCCTGTTGAAGATGCTGAAGTGGTTGGATACAGACGATCATTATGAGGACGTCGTCGATGAAATCGAAGGAAATCCTTACATCAGTGTACAAGTACTGCAATTAATCAATTCTCCGGGAATCGGTCTTCGGAACACCGTCAGTTCCGTCCGACAAGCGATTTCCTTACTTGGATTTTCGCAATTAAAGAGCTGGATTTCGTTAATCGTTTTGCGTGAAATGAAACTCGCAAGTCCGTACAGGTGGTCGGATGAATTGTTACGTTCATCTTTGCATTGTGCAAAGCTGTGTGAACTGTTTGCGACGGAAACGAAGACCTTGAAAGCAGAGAGCGCTTATATGATTGGATTACTGTCTCATATTGATGCATTACTCTCAGTCGATATTGATGAAATCATTGATCAGCTTCCGATTGAACCGGCTTTGAAAAACGTCTTACAAGGTGATGATCATCCGTTTCGGGATTGCCTGCTCCTTGCGATCAGCGCAGACCGGGGAGAGTTCGAACGGTTCGAGATGCTGAGCAATCGATTCGGGATTGCGAAGCACCGCGCTTATGAATTATTAAAAGAAAGCCAAGTTTGGCTTTCTCAAAAAGAGCTTCATTTACAAGATAAGACAGATTCAATCGTCTAACATAAAAGGTTGAGCATCCGTTAAGGAGCTCAACCTTTTTGGTATCATCAATCATTTTTAAACGCGGGGACCGGCTGCTTTGATGGCATCCGTCGCACTTTCGAAACGTGCAAAGTTCTGCGTGAACTTTTGCGCGAGTGCAGTCGCTTGTTGTTCGTAAACAGATGAATCCGCCCATACCTTGACCGGATTGAGTAAATCAGTCGGAACACCGGGTACTTCAATCGGCATATGCAGACCGAAAATCGGATGTTCTTCTGTCGGGATGTCTGCGAGCAGGCCGTTGACGGCTGCATTGACCATCGTCCGTGTATACGAAAGTTTCATCCGGCTGCCGGTACCATAAGCCCCACCGGTCCAACCGGTGTTGACGAGATAAACGGTGACGCCGTGGCGATCAATCAGTTCCCCGAGCATCGTCGCATATTTTTCTGGAATCAACGGCAGGAACGGGGAACCGAAGCAGGTCGAAAACGTTGCT
The DNA here is from genome assembly GCF_057834585.1 of Exiguobacterium sp. GL_137. Taxonomy (NCBI): domain Bacteria; kingdom Bacillati; phylum Bacillota; class Bacilli; order Caryophanales; genus Exiguobacterium; species Exiguobacterium sp. GL_137. Next base: position 2,277,831 of record NZ_CM174406.1, on the reverse strand, counting down.
TCCGGTTCCGTGACACCACGCTCTGTGCCGGCAAGTTTAGATGTATAACCTGACAAGAAGTGATACATCGCTTGTTCTTTTGTCAGTTTACTGATCGGAGGCAGTACACCGTAAGCATCTGCTGTCAGGAAGACAATCGTTTTCGGATGACCGGCGCGTGACGGGATGGCGATATTCTCGATTGCTGTGATCGGGTAAGCCGCACGCGTATTTTCCGTCAGTGAGGTATCATCATAATCCGGAATCCGGGTGTCGTCGAGGACGACGTTTTCAAGAACGGTTCCGAAGCGGATGGCGTCAAAGATTTGTGGTTCTTTTTCGCGTGACAAGTTGACCGTTTTCGCATAGCAGCCACCTTCGATGTTGAAGACACCGTCATGGGACCAACCGTGTTCATCGTCGCCGATCAATTGACGGCTCTCATCTGCAGACAGTGTGGTCTTACCAGTCCCGGATAGTCCGAAGAATAACGCGACATCCCCTTCGTGTCCAACATTGGCGGAACAGTGCATCGACAACACTTCTTGTTGTGGTAAGAGATAGTTCATGACCGAGAAAATTGATTTTTTAATTTCTCCGGCGTACTCTGTACCACCGATCAAGACAATACGGTGTTCGAAAGACATCGCGATGAATGTCTCCGAGTTTGTCCCGTCGACCGCCGGATCCGCTTTAAAATGTGGTGCGTAGACGACCGTAAATGGTTCAAAGGCCGCAACCGTAGGATATTCGCGTAAGAATAGCTGTTTCGCAAACAAATTATGCCAAGCATATTCGGTTACGACGCGCACTGGAAGGGTGAAATGCGTATCGGCACCAGCAGCAGCTTCTGTGTAGTAAAGTTGATCTGCTTCGTTCATATAACGAAGAACTTTTTGTAACAGTTGCTCGAATTTGTCCGATTCCATTGGTTGATTGACATGACCCCAATCGATATGCATCTCACACGATTGATCACGGACGATGAACTTGTCTTTCGGTGAACGACCTGTAAATTTCCCCGTTTCTACAGACAAAGCACCATTTTCTGCAAGAACTCCTTCTTTGTTGCGAATCGCATGTTCGACTAGTTCAGCAACTGACAGTTGTTTGAACACATGCTCCTTCTTGAGTAGCTCTTCGATATTCAGGACCGTCATCGGCATCCTGACCCCACCTTTCCCCTACGTTGGTTTTAGCTCTACTATTAGTATGACACATTTATTATATATGACATACTAATGATAGGGCAATCATTTTCCTGCGCTGATTTCTATTTATCTGGAAACGCTTTCAGCATTAACAGTTTAACATCTCTTCCGAAATTTTTCGACTAGAAATTAAAACGTTGCTTGACAGAGTGAGCACAAGTTTATATCATGTAATTCGTAACGGATACTCTTATTCTGAGCAGGTGGAGGGAACAAGGCCCGAAGAAACCCGGCAACCGTCTTATATTAATTTCATCATTAATGTAGGAAAAGGTGCTCTCCTGAAGCGAAGTAAACACTTCGAACGATAAGAGGGTAAAGGAAGAACGCACAACCTTTCCCTGACCATTTTTGGACATGGAAAGGTTTTTTTCATTTTACCGTCCCACTCAACTAGGGGAAATGAGTACACCGTCAAATTCTTTTTTGGGAGGGTCAAACATGACAAACCTTAATCGCCGACTATTTACGTCGGAATCAGTAACTGAAGGTCACCCGGATAAAATCTGTGACCAGATTTCGGATTCAATTTTGGATGCAATTCTTGCAGCCGATCCAAACGCACGTGTTGCGGCAGAAACTTCTGTCACGACAGGACTCGTATTAGTAGCTGGAGAAATCACGACATCAACTTACGTGGATATCCCGAAAGTCGTTCGTGAAACTATTCGTGAAATCGGCTATACACGCGCTAAATACGGTTTCGATGCAGACACTTGTGCTGTATTGACATCAATCGATGAGCAGTCAGCAGACATCGCTCTCGGTGTGGACCAAGCGCTTGAAGCACGCGAAGGAAACATGTCCGATGAAGAAATCGATGCGATCGGAGCAGGAGACCAAGGTCTGATGTTCGGTTATGCAACGAAAGAAACACCGGAACTCATGCCACTTCCAATCTCGCTTTCACACAAACTGGCTCGTCGTTTGGCAGAGGTCCGCAAAACGGGGCAACTCGATTACCTCCGTCCGGATGGTAAAACGCAAGTTACGGTTGAATACAACGAGAACAATGAACCTGTTCGCGTCGATACAATCGTCATCTCGACACAACATGCAGAAGAAGTGACGCTTGAGCAAATTCAAGCTGATCTGAAAGAACATGTCATCGCACCGGTCATCCCGGCAGAGTACATCGATGCAGACACAAAATTCTTCATCAACCCGACTGGTCGTTTCGTCATCGGCGGACCACAAGGAGATGCAGGGTTGACAGGTCGTAAAATCATCGTTGATACGTATGGCGGATATGCACGTCACGGCGGTGGAGCGTTCTCTGGTAAAGATCCAACGAAAGTCGACCGTTCAGCTGCTTACGCAGCACGTTATGTCGCGAAAAACCTGGTTGCATCTGGTCTTGCGGACAAAGCAGAAGTTCAACTTGCTTACGCAATCGGTGTGGCGCACCCGGTTTCAATCGCAGTCGATACGTTCGGTACAGGAAAACTTCCTGAAGCGCAACTCGTTGAATTAATCGCAGAAAACTTTGATCTCCGTCCTGCAGGGATCATCAAGATGCTTGATCTCCGCCGTCCGATTTATCGTCAGACAGCAGCTTATGGTCACTTCGGTCGTACAGACATCGAATTACCATGGGAGCAAACAGATAAAGCCGCTACTCTTGAAGAGCAGGCAAAACGTTTCGCATAATCCTGAGTTCAGAAACTCCCTTTTAAGGGTGTTTCTGAACTTTTTTTGTTTCTCCGGAACTTTGCAGGGAAACGACTGAAATTTCTAGAAAAGGGTAAAAGAACATGAGCCTGTAAAAGGAAAAGGGGGATTTCGGTATGGAGATACGCGAAGCAGTTCCGGCTGATGCAGCACGCATTCATGATATTGCGCTCACGTCCTGGATGGACACATATGAGGAAATCTATTCAGAGCGTTCGAAAGCCCATTTCGTACAAGAAGCGTACCCGCAGGAAGAAGTGGTCCGAGCAATCCGGACAGCGGAAGAAGCACGTGGAGAATACTTCAATGTCGGACTGATCGACGGGGAAATCGTCGGTTTTATCCACGCCATCGATGTGGATGGAACGTGGGAAATCGTCCGGCTGTATGTCTTGCCGAAATACCAGCAAAACGGAATCGGACGCCGGCTGATCCGCGAACTGGAATTGCAAGGGGCGTCTCCGATTGAAGTGTATGTTGAATCCCGAAACTATAAAGCCCGTCACTTTTTGACTTCATACGGATTTAAGGAAATCAGCGAGACGACAGAGGAAGTCTTCGGACAGGTGGAACCTGTGACGCGACTACAACGTATATATTAAAGAAACGGAATCCGACTTAAGGCGGTTTGGCTGAAGTCGGATTTGTTGCATACTAAACAGATATCGAATGAAGAGGTGAGTTTGTGGTAGAACAACCAACCGGAGTGATCGTTCTTGTATATCCACTCCAATTACGTGCCCGGCCAAGTGAAGCACTGATTCGTGTCTTAGAGCACGAATATGAGGTCCTCTTGGTCGACGCACCCCGTCGTGTATCGTTTGAAGAACATCAACAGTTATTAAAAGAAGCACTACGCGAAGCCGGTAAGCGGAAATTACCGATTCATATCATTGCCTGCAGTATGGGAGCGCTTGTCGTCAACCGACTGCTTCAAGAATATGAGTTGCCGATGGCGAGCCTGACGTTTATCTCGCCGTTATTTGATTGGCACAATTCCAAGCAATTGGGAGGCGTCAAACAAGTCTTCGCGAGTGCCTTCGACCGGTTCCGTCCGGATGCTCCGCTTGGGACATTACCGTTCGGACAAAATAATGAGGATGCTGCTCGTCTCGGTGAACTGACGTACGCTGAATATCGTGAGATTGAAGAAGAAATTGTCATCCATGATGAAGAACGTAAGAAACTGCCGCGGGTCCAACTCGCTTGTTTTTATGCGCCGGACGATCAGTTTGCTGACGTCAAGTTGACGCTTGAGGTATGCCGGAAAATGGGTGGGGACCAGATTTATCTGCAACGTCTGCACGGGTTCCCGCACTTCAGTTTCGAACGCTTGAACACACGGTTTGCTGAAAAGTTGTTGCTGTTCCTGAAATTAGTGGAAGATTAATATGTTTTAAAAAGAGGGGTGCCGTCGCATACGACGGCACTCCTCTGTTGTTTAATCGAGTATTTGTTTTTTTAATTTTTTTTCAATCGCAACGATGAACGGCGGATTATTTTGCTGATTCAAGAAACGGTACTGCAAGACGGCATAATCCTGCTGGGGGAGCGATGAAACATGCTCCAGCACTGCATCACGTTCGCGGCGCCCTTCCAAGTGACCGTGATAAATCACGAGGACAACCAGACCACCGGGGACGAGGACCGGAAGAAGGGCCCGGAGTGCCTCTAGCGTTTCTTCTCCTGTCGTCGTGACGGATTTATCGCTTCCCGGTAAGTAACCAAGATTAAAGACTCCGGCACGAATCGGACGTTGTTCAGCAAATAACCGAGCGCCGACATGGATATGACTTTCGTGATACAAATCGACCCAATCGAAGACGTGAGCCGCCTGCAACCGACGGGTCGTTTCTTCGATTGCCTGCTCCTGGACATCAAAAGCGATGACCCGTCCGCCCGGTCCGACCTGTTCAGCAAGGAAATGCGTATCATGACCGTTCCCCGCAGTCATATCGACGACGCAATCCCCTTCATGGATGACTGATTCCAACAATTCTTTGGCATAAGGTAACACACGTGCAAGTGACATGGCAAAAACTCCTCTTTTTGATTGATATGCTCTATTTTTTTCTAAGTACCCGCAAAATCGACCCTTTAGTTAATTGTATCATTTTTCCGATTGTTCGTTTAAATCGAAGTTCCTTGACAGACGACAGAATAATTTCGTAAAGTGGCAAGGTTGGAAACTACATTGGAGGATACTTACCATGCCGAAATTACCTCGCGCGGTCTGGATTCTGGTATTGGCGATGGCAATCAATACGACAGGGTCCTCTTTTTTATGGCCGTTTAATACATTATACATTCATGACTATTTAGGGGAGTCGATGACGAAGGCCGGAATGGCCTTATTCGTCAACTCGGCTCTCGCCATCATCGGGAACTACATTGGTGGAAAAGCATTTGATCGGTTAGGTGGGAAACGCACACTTGTCATCAGTGTCATCGGACTCGTCCTTGCCTCAATCGGACTTTGGATGTTCCATCAGACTTTCACCGGTTATGTTCTGATGCTGGGATTAATCGGATTCGTCGGCGGAATGGTTTTTCCGACCATCTATGCTCTGACCGGTGTGATCTGGCCGGAAGGCGGGAGACGGGCGTTTAACGCAATCTATGTTGCTCAAAACGTCGGTGTGGCGCTCGGAACTGCTATCAGTGGGCAAATTGCGGCGATTGATATCCAATTCATCTTCATCGCAAATCTGATACTGTACTTGTTGTTTGCTGTGGTTCTGTTGGTAGGATTGAATTGGATTCAGGTCCATCCAATCAGACGTCAATCGATGTCGGCAAGCGAGGAAGTGCGGGAACCGCTCTCACGGAGTTCTGTCCGGACGATGTTGTATGTCTCGATTGGTTATGCACTGTTATGGTTTGTGTATGTTCAATGGCAGGGAACGTTTGCCGTGCATACAAAGTCACTTGGAGTAACAATTTCCGAGTATTCGATTTTATGGACGATCAACGGGGCGCTAATTGTGTTTGCACAACCGTTATTGACACCCGTCTTACGATGGTTTGGAGACGATTTGAAACGTCAGTTACTGACGGGGACAGGGATTTTTCTTTTGTCCTATGCCATCGTTCCCTTTGCGGGCGGATTCAAAATGTTTTTAGTGGCGATGATCATCTTGACGATTGGTGAGATGTTCATTTGGCCGGCAGTTCCTGCAATGGCAGCGCGCTTGGCTCCGATTGGTAAAGAAGGTGAGTTTCAGGGATACGTCAATATCGCCGCTTCGGCAGGCCGGATGATAAGTCCGACCGTCGGGGGACTGATTTATGATTTATCCGGTATGAATGCCGTGTTCCTGACGTTGATCGGATTGATTCTGGTGGCAGGATTCACATTCATTCGTGCTATACCAAGTAAGGCGATAAAATAAGTTCGAAAGACAGACGCGGTCGTTTGATGCCGCCATCTGTCTTTTTTTGAGGACGCATAATAAACATGTAAAACGGGTATTCAATTAAAAGGAAAATATTAATTGATTAACCAAATTAAAGAAAAAATATGTTTGACGTGTCGTGTGCCGGAGGTGTAAAAGATGAGGCAATGTATTTTCGTTGAAGATCAGCTGACTTGGACATCACTTGTCGAAAATAAATCACTTGATATTTTTTATAGCTATGAATACGTCCGTTTAAATGCACGGGCCGATGAAACGGCGGGACTGGTTTATTTTCAAGGTGCGTCAGGCGAACTATTTTATCCTTTTTTGAAGAGGCGTATTTTCGACACCGAGTATTTTGATATGATTACACCTTATGGTTATGGAGGTCCGGAAGTTGTTGGTGAACTGACGTTGGAAGAACTGGCAGATGCCAAGCGTTCTTTTCGGCAATGGGCCATGCGTCACAAAATTGTCTCGGAGCTGATTCGGTTTAATCCATTGACGGAAAATCAAAAACGGATAGCGGATTGGACGAAAACGGAATTCATCCGCCACACGACGAGCATCGATCTTCGGCCAACCGTGGAAGAAATCATGCAAACGTTTCATAAGAAAAACCGGAGTATGATCCGGAAGTCATTGGCGTCAGAGCTGACAGTCCGTCGGGGATCAAAAGAAGATTTGCCAACTTTTATCCGTCTTTATTACCAAACGATGGACCGGAAAGATGCCTCTTCCCATTACTATTTTACACCTGAATACTTTGAACAACTGTTTCAGCCGACACAGCTGTGTGAACCGTTATTGTTGATTGCCGAGTGGAGAGGGGAAGCCGTCGGTGGTTATTTCGTATTGCTTGGACAAGAGTATGCACACGGACATTTGATTGGATGTCAACGGGATGAACATAAACTGTTTCCGAATCAGCGACTGGAATATGAGGCGATCTTACATTCCAAGACGGCAGGGATGGTCGAACACCATTTAGGCGGCGGATATAAGGAACGGGACAGTCTGTTTGAAAGCAAGTGCCGTTACACAGGATACCGGATGTTTGAATACCACCAAGGAAAAACGATTCTTCTGCCTCATGTCTATGAAAAATTGTGCCAACGCTATGGAAGTGATCAAGACGTAGACTATTTCCCGGAATACCGCTACCAAGAGACGGTTTTAGCGACATGAATCCACCTGATCGTCTGCGGATGATCAGGTTTTTTGGTAGGCTGATAGCAGGAGGGGAAAAAATGAAAAAAACAGGTCTGATTTTTGATATGGATGGTGTCATTCTCGACAGTGAAATTCAATATTTTAAAGTCCACCAACACATGTTTAAGACGTTATCTATCCCGCTCGATCATACGCAGTATGCGACATTCATGGGGAAAACAGGAGACGAGATGTGGGAAGAACTGATTACACAACATGAGTTACCTCACTCTACGGAAGCATTACTGGCACTCGAACATGAATTATTCCAGCAACACGCGAAGCCGGAAGCATGCGGCCTAAAAGACGGAGTCAAAGAATTGATGGAACTGGCCCGCATGGAAGGATACCGGATTGCGATTGCTTCTTCCAGTTCACTTGAAAAAATCACACGCGTCATCACGCATTATGGATTGACGGTCGATGCGTACACGAGCGGATTTGAAGTCCCGCGGTCGAAGCCGGATCCGGCGATTTTCCGCTTGGCGGCGCAACGGATTGATCAAGCACCGGAGGCTTGTATCGTGATTGAAGATGCAGCGAACGGGATGATCGGGGCGAAGGAAGCAGGAATGGAAGTCATCGCCTTGCTGGATGAACGGATGCCGGCACAAATCCTGCATCACGCGGACCACGTCGTCTCGTCGCATGCGGCAATCGGAGAAATTTTACGGAACCGTTGACGATAAGGGAAGATTCAGCTTACACTAACACATAGATAGTCCATTGCGACGAACTGAAGTAGTAAGGGAGTCATTCCGTTTAGAGAGCTGGTGATCGGTGCAAACCAGTCGGAATCGTCCGTGAACTCGTCAGGGAGCATGATTCGTGAAATCAAGTAGCGAACTCCGGTCCTTCACACCGTTATCCGTGAATCAAGTGGTCTGCTTCAGCAGACAACGTGGGTGGTACCGCGGGAGACAAACCGGTCTTTCGTCCCTATTCCTAGGGGCGGAGACCGGTTTTTTGTATATTCAGAGGAGGAATAGAGATGCCGTACAATCATCGTGAAATCGAACCGAAATGGCAAGCGCGCTGGGAACAGGACAATGCGTTCGTCACAACAGAAGATCCGGAAAAAGAAGGTTTTTATGCGTTAGACATGTTTCCTTATCCATCGGGAGCAGGACTCCATGTCGGACACCCAGAAGGATACACGGCAACGGATATCCTCGCACGGATGAAACGGATGCAGGGGTACAACGTCCTTCATCCGATGGGATGGGATGCGTTTGGACTTCCAGCGGAACAGTATGCCCTTGATACAGGGAATGATCCGCGGGAGTTTACAGCGCAAAACATCGAGACGTTCAAACGTCAGTTAAAAGATTTAGGATTCTCATATGATTGGGATCGTGAAATCAATACGACGGATCCAAATTATTACAAATGGACACAGTGGATCTTTACGAAATTGTATGAACAAGGACTTGCTTTCGTTGACGAAGTCGCGGTTAACTGGTGTCCGGCGCTTGGAACAGTCCTTGCGAACGAGGAAGTCATCGACGGACTGTCGGAGCGTGGCAATCATCCCGTCGTCCGTGTTCCGATGCGGCAGTGGGTCTTAAAAATCACAGAGTATGCGGGCCGTTTACTCGAAGATTTAGATGAACTAGACTGGCCAGAATCGGTGAAAGAAATGCAACGGAACTGGATCGGAAAATCGGAAGGGGCGGAAATCGACTTTACGATTGACGGTCATAAAAAACAAGTGACGGTCTTTACGACACGTCCGGATACAGTTTTCGGGGCAACTTACCTTGTTCTTGCACCGGAGCATCCGTTCGTCGCGGACATCACGACAGCCGATCATGAAGAAGCTGTTAAAACGTATATCGCATCTGTTCAGACGAAATCAGACTTGGAGCGGACAGATCTTGCGAAAGAAAAAACAGGCGTCTTCACGGGAGCTTTTGCCGTCAATCCGATTTCCGGAGAACGTCTGCCGATCTGGATCGCCGATTATGTCCTCGCGACATATGGGACAGGCGCCATCATGGCCGTACCGGCACATGACGAGCGAGATCATGAATTTGCGAAACAGTTTGACCTGCCAATCATCGAAGTCGTAACAGGCGGTAACGTCGACGAAGCAGCGTACACGGGTGAAGGAGAGCACGTCAATTCACAGATGCTCGACGGACTATCAAAACAAGAAGCGATTGAGACAATCATCGCTGAACTTGAGACGAATCAAGTCGGACGCAAAAAAATCACTTTCCGGTTGCGTGACTGGTTATTCAGCCGTCAACGGTACTGGGGTGAGCCGATTCCGGTCGTCCACATGGAAGACGGAACGATGAAGACGCTCGATAAATCAGAACTTCCGCTTGAATTGCCGATGATTCCGGAAATCAAGCCGTCGGGAACGGGTGAATCTCCACTCGCTCTTGCTGAAGACTGGCTCGATTACACGGATCCGGTCACAGGACTTAAAGGGCGTCGTGAGACGAATACGATGCCACAATGGGGCGGCAGCTGCTGGTATTACCTTCGCTTCATCGATCCGCACAATGAAGAAGCGATTGCCGATCCGGAAAAATTAAAATACTGGCTCCCGGTTGATATTTACATCGGAGGGGCTGAACATGCCGTACTTCATTTACTCTACGCCCGCTTCTGGCACAAAGTCTTGTATGATATCGGTGTCGTACCGACGAAAGAACCATTCCAAAAGTTATATAACCAAGGGATGATTCTCGGAGAAAACAACGAAAAAATGTCGAAATCACGCGGAAACGTCATCAATCCGGATGAAATCGTCAAATCGCACGGTGCGGATACGCTCCGTTTATATGAGATGTTCATGGGACCACTGGATGCTTCAGTTTCCTGGTCGGAGAACGGTCTAGACGGAGCACGTCGTTTCCTTGACCGCGTCTGGCGTCTGTTTGAACGGACAGCGGACATTCAAGACGTGACGACAGTCGATGTGGACTTTGAACGTGTCTACCACCAGACGGTTAAGAAAGTAACGGAAGATTTCACGAATATTCAGTTCAACACCGGCATTTCGCAGTTGATGGTCTTCGTCAACGAAGCAAACAAACAACCGGTCTTGCCACGCCATTTCCTTCGTGGATTCATTCAATTATTGACTCCGGTTGCTCCGCACTTAGGGGAAGAGTTATGGGAACAACTTGGCTTTGACGACACCTTGACATATGCGGTATGGCCGACATTCGATGAAACGAAACTCGTCAGCGATACAATGGAATTCGTCATTCAAGTCAACGGCAAAGTCCGTTCGAAGCTCGTCATCAGCATCGACGCAACGAAAGAAGAAATTGAAGCTCTTGCGTTTGCAGATGAAAAAACACAAGAGTGGATTGGTGATAAAACGGTTCGAAAAGTCATCGTCGTCCCGAAAAAACTGATCAACATCGTAGCAAACTAAGCTGAAACCCCTCATCTGATTTAATCAGATCGAGGGGTTTTCGATTATCTCCGTCGCAAGTCCGCTTTTTTTTTAGGGCGCCTTCTGCTAAACTGAATCAGAAACCGAGACAGAAAGGCGATTTGTGTAAATGAAACGAACTTATATAGTCTATACAACGATTTTTGCCGTCGTCTCCGGTCTGATCCTTTGTGTGGCCCTCGTCTTTTCGAGACCTGAGACCGTAGCACAAATTCAAGAGACGTTTGCAAAAATTGAGACACAATCCAAACACCAAGCAGCTGTGAAACAAGTACCACCGAAAACGCCGTCTTCGATTCCAAATCCGGAAGAACCGTTGATCAAGAATGTCCAACAGATGTTGTATGATGATTCGATTGGTTCTTATCTTGTTGTAACGGAAGATTATCACTTTTTTGAAATCAGTGGGACAGGAGAACGTATCAATGCTTCATTCCAAATCGAGGATGAAGGCAAGTTGATGTTATCGGGACTTGACGGAATGACGCTCGTTGACGGCGAGACCGTCGCCTTATTGACATCCAATCAAATTCTCGTGACAGTCAAACGGGAAGAGGGCGTCTGGAAAGAAGACAAACGAGAGCGGGTAGCAGGTACGACAATCCGTGACAGCTTTCACGGACTCGGTTACGATGCCAAGAAAAAACAATTTTATACGATCAATCACATTCGCTCGTTAGCACGAAGTGAACTGACGTATTTTGCGATGAAACAAGATGAAATCAAGATTGATAAAGAGGCGACTGCGAAGGAAAAGCGTGCCTTGAAGAAAAAACAAAAACCACCGTATTTGACGATCGTGGCACGAAAACGGATCGACACGGCCAGTGGCATGCGCAGTGATGCGAAAAAAGCCTTCACGGAAAACTTCCGTCCGATCGGTCTGGCCGAGCGGCAAGGGCGGATTTATACATTGGATTCGGAAGCGTTATTCCTGTATTCGATTGATACGAAAGATGTGACAATCACGGGGGAATCAGCGAGTCCGAAAGTGTACGGGGCAGAAGGAATATTTGTTCAGGACAATGAGTTGTTTGCACTCATCCAAACGGATAAATTCTCGAGCCGTTCGTTTACGCCAATCGACTAAAAGGCTAGCTCCGTGTAGGAACTAGCCTTTTTGTCATAATGCGGTCAAGGCAGCATTCGTTCCGGCACAATGTCCGGTCACGAAAGCGGCTGTGATGTTGTAACCGCCTGTATAGCCGTGAATGTCGAGGATTTCGCCGGCGAAAAAGAGACCGTCTGCTTTTTTCGACATCATCGTTTTCGGCTGGATTTCCTTAATCGAAACGCCACCTCCGGTGACGAATGCCTTATCAAAGTCGAGTGTTCCTACTGCTTGAAGGGGGAACCGTTTGAGCGTTGCTAACAATTGGGTGAAGTCCTGCTTCTTAATTTGCGTACACACTTCATCACCGAAACCGATTTTAGCAAATAACAGGTCGAGTAACCGTTCCGGAACAAATCCTTTTAACGCATTACGGACTGTCTTTTTCGGATTAGCGGCAAGGGCGGCTTGGAATCGTTCCGTCAACGCACCGATTGATTCATCCGGGAACAAATCGATCGAGAGATGGACGACTCGCTCATCTGATCGTTTTCTTTCTTTGATCGTGTACTGACTGCACCGTAACGCAATCGGACCACTCAGACCGAAATGCGTGAACAGGAGGTCACCGGTATGCGTTTTAATCGGTTTGTCTTTTTTGCCATGGACGGTCAGAGCAACGTCACGTAAGGAAAGACCTTGTAATGTCTTTTCCTGAATGAACGTGTCGTTCAGTAAAATCGGGACTTCCGTCGGAAAGAGTTCCGTGATCGTATGGCCGGCTTTACGTGCCCAATGATAGCCGTCACCGGTTGAACCAGTGTGGGGAACCGATTGTCCGCCGACAGCGACGACACAACTTTTGGCTTCAAGGCGGGTTCCGTCAGCGAGCAAGACGGCTGCAAACGAACCATCCGGATGAAAGTCGAGGGTTTCGACTTCGGCATTGATTTGGATTTCGGCGCCGTGTTGACGAATTTGATCAATCAACACACGAACGACATCGGCCGCTTTATCGGAAACAGGGAACATCCGTCCGTTGTCCTCTTCTTTTAGGGCGACACCAAACCCTTCGAACAGTTCAATGATCGATTCGTTATTGAACTGCGAAAAGGCGCTATAGAGAAAACGGCCGTTTCCCGGAATCGATTGAACCAACTCTTCCAGTGGTTTGCGATTTGTGACGTTACACCGACCGCCCCCTGAAATCGCCAGTTTTCGTCCAAGTTTACTTCCTTTATCGAGCAAAAGCGTCTTCGCGCCTGCTTGTAACGAGGCGAGAGTTGCCATTAAACCGCTTGGGCCGCCTCCGATTACGATTACATCATACATGTGGTCACCTCATTTGTTGGATTCTGCTTGTTTCACTTTAGCAGAAGTTTGTACTGTAAACAAACCGTCTCTTTCTTTTATGGAAGCTGAGCGGTATAATGATTTGCAATTGTGCAAGAGAGAACTTGTATATTGAGACGTTTATTGAGTTAAGAAAAAATAGAAAGTGCGAGGAAGGTTATCCATGTCGACTGTGAGCAAAAAGCAAGAAACTTCATCCAGTAATACCGGATTCGTTCGTGGAACGATGTTGTTATCCGGTGCATCACTCATTTCCCGTGCCCTTGGTCTGATTTATCTGTTTCCGTTTCAGTTCATGGTCGGAGCGACGGGAATCATGTTCTACACGTATGCCTATAATTATTATGCCATCATGATTGGTCTCGCAACAGCCGGTATTCCGGTCGCCGTTTCGAAGTTCGTCGCAAAGTATAATGCGATGGGGGAATACGACACAAGCGAACGATTATACCGATCCGGATTAAAAATCATGTCCATCACCGGTGTAGTTTCCTTTCTGGCCTTATTTTTACTGGCTCCGTATTTGGCTCACCGGGCAATACCCGGAGGAGATGTCGATTCGGCTTCATATGTCGATGCTGTCACGATGACGATCCGTGGTGTCAGCTTTGCCTTGATTCTGATTCCGGCGATGAGTATGACACGGGGTTATTTTCAAGGGTATCAATCGATGGGACCGACAGCGATTTCGCAGATCCTGGAGCAAATCGTGCGAATCATCTTTTTACTGGCCGGTGTCAGCATCGCGATTTATCTGTTTGACACGGATGCAGCGTGGGCAGCAACGATTGCGACGTTCAGTGCCTTCATCGGGGCAATCGGCAGTGTTGTCGTACTCGTTTATTATTTCCGAAAACGTGCACCCGGTTTAAAAGCCTTACGCGATGGTCAGACGACGATATCGCCGGATCGTCCGTTAGCAGGACTGTACAAAGAATTGTTGACGTATGCGATCCCAATCGTCATGGTCGGGTTATCAACACCGCTTTATCAGGTCATTGATCAAAACACGATGAATGCGGCTTTACAAAGTATTGGTTACACGCTGGAAGCAGCGGGGAATGCAACGGCCTATCTGATTGCAGATAGTCATAAGATTGTCCTGATTCCGGTTTCGGTCGCGACGGGGTTATCCTTATCCGCGACACCATTGTTGACGGCCTCGTTTACACAAGGGGATATGCGGAAAGTCCGGAAACAAATCTCGCAAATTTATCAACTGGCCTTTTTCGTAACAATTCCAGCGGTCGTCGGTATGATTTTGCTGAGTGAAGAGACGTTCCATGTCTTATTCCCGAAAGATCAGGCTGCCTGGGTCTATTTATTGAGTTATGCACCAAGTGCGCTGTTCCTTGCGCTGTATTCCGTCACGGCCGCTGTATTGCAAGGCATCAACCGGCAGTATTTCACGATTGTTGCGACATTGGCAGGATTGCTGACGAAATATCTGTTGAATGCTCCCCTGATTCACTGGACAGGAGACGGAACGGGTGCCGGATATGCAACGATTCTCGGATACGTCGTCGCGACGGGATTGATGTTCTTCCGGATTACGCAAACGGTTCAGTTTCCGTTCAGTACGGTCTTACGCCGGACGTCACTGATCATGATCATCAGTGCCATCATGGGTGCGAGCGTCGCGCTGGTGAAATGGGGATTATCGGTCATGTTACCCGCTACGACGGTCGGTTCGCTCGTCATTTTAATCGTCGGAGCAGGAATTGGAATCGTCGTCTTTGCAGGTCTTGCCATTTGGAGCGGATTAGCGGAAGCTGTATTAGGAAGAAAATTTTCAATGAAACGAGGACGAGGAAATGCGTCTAGATAAATTACTCTCAAACATGGGAGCCGGATCGCGGAAAGAAGTAAAACAATTACTCAAATCCGGTGCGATTCAAGTTGACGGAGAAATCGTGTATGATCCGAAGCAACATGTTGATACCGAACAGCAACACGTACTTTTATACGGGGAACCGGTCACGTATCAAAAGTTCATCTACTTGATGATGAACAAACCGCCGGGCGTAATCAGTGCGACTGAAGATAAGCGGGATCAAACCGTCATTGATTTACTGTTTGAAGATGTGACGTACTTTAAACCCTTTCCGGTCGGACGACTCGACAAGGATACGGAAGGATTGTTGCTGTTGACAAATGACGGATCCTTTAATCATGCGTTGATGTCACCGAAGAAACACGTTGAAAAAGTCTACTATGCGGAAGTCATCGGTACGCTGACGGAAGAGGACGTGGAAGAAGTTGCAGAAGGGGTCACGCTTGAAGACGGGTATAAAACAAAACCGGGAAAGCTGGTCATCCTGGAAGCGACGGATGAAACGTCTACACTCGAGCTGACGATTACCGAAGGGAAGTTCCATCAAGTCAAACGGATGATGTTGGCTCTCGGAAAAGAAGTGACGTATTTGAAACGCTTGTCGATTGGACAACTGCCGCTCGATTCGACACTCGAAGCAGGCGAATACCGGGAACTCACACGTGGTGAATTAGCCCTGTTCGACTGGAAACCGGAATAAGTAAAGACCCTCGAAACGAAAAAAGTTTCGAGGGTCTTTTTATTTAAAGCCGAGTTATGTCCCAGCCTCTTTGTCGATTACTGGTTACGAAGGGCTTCCGCAATCGGGAAGGGACCACTGAGTACTTCAAACTGACGTGTTTGAGTCGGATGATCAATCAATGTGACGAACAGAGCCGCAATATCATCTCGTGAGACTTCGCGTCCCTCATATGAATCAAAATGTTCTTGTGTCTCGATCGAGCCGCTCGGCTCATCGTAACTGAGTGGACCCGGCCGAACAATCGTATAATCAAGGCCACTGTCTTTTAAATGACGGTCCGCCGCACCCTTAGATTCCAGATAAACTTTCAAATCACCTTGCGGGTGATCAGCGCCAACTGAACTGAGCATCAAGAAACGCTCAATTCCGCTTGCTTTAGCCGCATCGATGACTTTGATTGCGCCATCCTGGTCAACGGCACGTGTCAATTCTTCGGAAGCGCCACCGGCACCAGCAGCGAAAATGACAACATCGGCATCTTTGACGACGTCCGTGACATCTTTCGTTAAATCACCAAGGCGGACTTCAGATGCTCCAAGTGCAATCAAGTCATTGATCTGGTTTTCTTCCCGGACTACAGCGATGGCTTGATGCTGACCTTGCTTGCCGATCAGCTCAACCATTTTCCGCCCGGTTGTTCCGTTTGCTCCAATAATTAAAATATTCATCTCATCATCTCCTTCTCAAACTAGATATACCCTGCCTGAAAAAAAAATAACAAAAAAAAGACGCGAAGAATTCGCGTCGTAACAGAAAATAGTCTGATGAAACATCTTAATCAGCCGGCTTGTCGTTGTTTTTTACTTGATGTCCAAGTACCGCGTCTTGGGCTTACAATGAGGTTGTTGTATTCAAGCACATTCAAGTCACGCTGGACGGTCCTTGAAGTAATGCCGAACTCTTCAACCAAGTCTGCTGTCGTAGTAGCTCCGTTCTCATTGATATAGAGATAAATCGATTTAATCCGGGTCAACATACGGTCTGTAGAATCTTTCATTGGTATAACCACTCCCCCAATGGATAGAATAGTGTTCTAAAGCTTCGGGTGACAAAAGACGATGATTAATTAAGTTGTTTCGCCTTTAGTATAACTCTTTTAGTATAGAATGCAAGTAATTTAACCGAACGTTTGCAAAAACAACACAAACTTTCAACACCCAATAGCGAATGAAAGATGTTTTTTATCTTTCAATGTTCGTTAAAAACGTAATAACAAAAGATTTGGTATTTTGGATGTTCGTAATTGTCAAATTTTCGCTATACTTAAAGGTGAACGAATCAGCGGATAAGGGAGAGAAGTCATATGGTCAATTGGAAAGAAGAAGTCATGGCACGACGCGAAGATCTTTTAGTTGATTTAAAGGAATTGTTACGCATACCTAGTATTCTCGATGAAACAACGATTCAGGAAGGAGCTCCATTCGGAACCGAAGTCAAACGTGCGCTCGATTGGATGCTCGCGCTCGGGGACCGCGATGGATTCATCACGAAAAACGTTGATGGGTATGCCGGTCACCTTGAATATGGTCAAGGAGATGAATTGCTCGGTATTCTTTGCCACTTGGACGTCGTCCCAGCGGGCGGGGATAACTGGACGTACGGCCCATTTAATCCGACATTGGCTGACGGAAAATTGATTGCGCGGGGTGCGATTGATGACAAAGGACCGACGATGGCAGCATATTATGCCTTAAAAATCGTTAAAGAGTTGGGACTTCCGCTTTCAAAACGAATTCGTCTGATTGCCGGCGGGGACGAAGAAAGTGAATGGCGGTGTGTGAATCATTACTTCAAGCATGAAGAAATGCCGACGCTTGGATTTGCACCGGATGCCGATTTTCCAATCATCAATGCAGAAAAAGGATTGTACGATGGTCTGCTGACTCAAGGTAAACCGGTTAAAGCCGCAGATACAGGCTACCAACTGATTCGCTTCGAAGGCGGAGAACGTCCGAATATGGTACCGGGTCACGCGACAGCGACGGTACATGTCGCTGAGCGGGGAACGGTTGAAGAAGATTTCCACCAGTATTTAGAAAAGCAAGGTGTGACAGGGACAATCAAGGAGACGGCAGAAGGCCTCATCTTTGATGTGATTGGCGTCGCCGCCCATGCGATGGAACCGGACAACGGGAAAAATGCCGCCCTTCATCTGGCGCGTTTCTTGCATACGCTCCACTTGGATTACAGCGGCCGCCGTTATCTTGAAATGATCGTGCACATGTTCCGCGACTCACGCGGTGTTGCACTCGGAGTGGCGGCATCTGATGAAACAGGCGACCTGACGATCAACGGTGGAGTGTTCCGTTACGAAAACGGACAAGGGACAGCTTCAATCAATATCCGTTACCCTTACAGTACCGATTTCACAGAACGGTTGCAATTGATTAAAGAAGCCGCGATTGCATACGGATTCGAACTTCAAACACGGACGCATATGCCACCGCATCACGTCGATCCGAACCATGAACTGATCCGGACGCTCAGTGCGGTTTACGAACGGCAAACGAATCAAAAGGCCGACTTAATTGCGATCGGCGGCGGAACCTATGCCCGTTCATTGACAGCAGGTGTCGCATTTGGACCTGTTTTCCCTGGTGGACCGGAAGTCGCGCACCAGGTGGATGAGTATGTTGATTTTGAAGAACTCTTATTAGCCGTTGCCATCTATGCAGAGGCGATTTACGAATTGGCGAAATAAGCATCAGTGCATCTTAAAAAAATAGTATAACGAAATGAATCCCCCAAATCCGTTGTGATAGGGGGATTGATTCTTGAAGGAGACTCAGTTGTGATCCATCGTCAAAAATATCATTTTCAAGCCCTTTATTTTTTCATCTTCTTTGGGCAAGGTGCACTTATTCCATACTTGGCACTCTATTTTTCCAATGATGCCTTTCAATTATCGGCATCCGAAATCGGAACGATTGTTGCAGTAGGTCCAGTGTTATCAATTGTTTTACAACCGGTTTGGGGCATGGCGGCAGACCGCTTCGGACGACCGAAACGTCTGTTGTTAGTGGCTTTACTCGCTGCGGGGCTCTTAACGCTCAGTTATTTATTGACGTCTGTCTACTTATTCCTGTTATTAATTTCTTCACTTTGGGCATTGTTCCAGTGTGCACATATTCCGCTTGTCGATACGTTGGCCATCGAATTTTCCAAAAGAAAATCAGTCGACTACGGAGCATTACGCTTATTTGGTTCCGCCGGTTTTGCACTGGCTGTCTTTATCCTTGGACAGGTAACGGAACAAGGATCACTCGGTGCGATTTTTTATGCTAGCGGAGCTGCGCTTGTTCTTGGATTTCTTGTGTTGATCGGAATTGAAGAAACGCCGGTTTCGACCGTCGAGCGTGAACATATTCCGCTGAAATCGTTATTTTCAAACAAACGTTTTTTACTGTTTTTAGCAGGTGGAAGTTTAGTATTCGGACCAATTTTTGCGAATAACTATTACTTTGGAAGTTATGTGACGATTCGTGGGGAATCAACAGCACTCGTCGGAACACTGTTTTTTGTCGCTGTCTTATGCGAAATACCGTTCATGCGGGTTGCGACGCGTGTCATGATGCGGTTTGGACCGATTCCTGTCCTGGTGTTCATCTCTGTTTTATCCGCGGTACGGACAGGGGTACTGGCGCTTGAGCCGCCGATTTTTACACTCTGGATATTGGCAGCATTACAAGGATTCATCATCGGTCTGTTGATTCCGGTCGCACTTGAGTATGTTCGCTCGCTCGTTCCACCTTCGACAGTGGCGACGGCAGTCAGTACATATATGGCGACGACGACCGGTCTTGCGACGGCATTGTTTAATTTAATGAGTGGGATTGTTTTTGATCAATGGACCATCTATGCCGTATTTTGGGTATATACAGGTAGTAGCTTGTTAGGTGCTTGTTTGTATCTGGTCAGCTCAAAAATCAAGGAGTGATCCGTATGCAAAAACACTACTTCATCGCTATTCCGGTTGCTGACGAGATGTTGACGCGATTCGCGGCTCCTCTAGCGCTTGGCCGTTATTACAAAACGGTGTACGAATCAGGCGAGTATCATCTGACGCTACGTTTTTTAGGAACGTTAACAGAGGACGAGTTGAGAAATTGGCGACGTCAACTGACGGAAATTGCTCAGCTCACTTTTGCTTTTACCTTGAAATTAGATCACCTTGAACGGTTTGGATCAGCCGAGAGGCCTCGTGTCTTTGCCGTCGGACCGGCATATGAGGAAAAACTGTTTCAGCTTGCCCGACGGATTGATCCGGATCCGGCTAAACCGTTTGTTCCGCACATTACTCTTGCGAAGAAGTGGAATCAAGAAGTGGCGCTCCATCCACCCGAACAAACACCTGGCGGCAGCTTGAATGTCAATGAAATCGTTCTGTATCAGATTTGCCCCGACGATCAGCCGCGGTATCAGGCAGACACACGATTTCCATTTGGGAAGAAATAACGAGGTGATATGATTGGCATTATTGATGAAACTTTATGATTTAGAAAGCCGATATGAACGAAATCCGTTGGAAGCTTCGAAGCGTTTCAAAGAACAACAGCTGGTGGATTATGCGAATGTCCTTAAAAAATGGGAGTCGGGTGAACTGTTTCCGGGTGAGACGATCATTCGGCCGAAAAAATGGTGGCAGCCTTTTAAAAAACCAGAGAGGTTTCAGGTGCCGGGAAAACAAATCTCAAAGCCGGCGTTTGATAAATGGTATAAAAAGCGAGTAGAAGTCCAAAAATTAATTTACGTGGCAGGCGGAGCGACGGAAGAAGACATCTGGCGCTTGCCTTTAAGACGCCATCTTGACTTTTATCAAATGTTGCATCTCTTGAACGATCAATTCGGCATGTTTTATCGTGCCGTCATTCAATACCAGCAAGGAGATGTTGAACTCAGTCCGTTTGTCGTAGGACCTTCTGCCATCTATATACTGGACTGGTTAGACGGGGAAGAAAGTATCTATCATATCAAGCGAAATAAACTGTGGCGGGAACAACCCTTTAAAGCCCCGCCAAAGAATATCGTCAATCCATTAATCAGCTTAAAGCGGACGGAGGATATTCTGCGATTGATTCTAGGTTCCGAATTCATATTACCAATCGAACGTGTTGTCATTGCATCGCAAGGTTACTTCGATCAAATTCCGAAAGAGACAACGACGACATATGTCAGTAAGGTGGACTTCACGGATTGGCTACGGAAAATGAATTTGTCGGCTGTGCATACAAAAGCTTCTCAAATGCGGGTATGCGAACAGATCTTAAAAGAAACGGTTTCGGTGACCTTTCAAATGGCGCTGAACAGTCAAGAAAACGGGCGGATTCAAAAATAGGGAGGGAAGCGGCAAGATGTTTGATTGTCGCGTAAACAGATGGTAAATAATGAATCGGAAACGCAGCAAGTCGGATTGTGTTCAGTTGAGTTCGTGACATTTCAAACCATTCTAATGGAGACGACGACACCGGTTGAACAAGGTGAGTTTTTGCTCGTCTGTGATGGTCAGCCGATGAACTATTTCATTGAACGTCGAGAAGATACGGACGGAACAATCAAATTGACACTGCTGCTCGACCGGGCGGTTGAAGTAGAACGGTGTTATGAAATCATCTTACCCGATCAGGAACGAGTCCGTGTATTGCCGAACCGGATTGTCCAAACGGCGGGATTCGACCGCAAATACAGTTATGAAGGACCTTTAGGTGCCGTCTATGACACGGAAATGATTTCTTTATACGTCTGGTCACCGCTGGCAGAGAGGTTGGAGTGTATTCGCTACGATCAAGCCGGTGTCGAAATCGACAGCCGGGACTTCGAACGGCAAGAACGTGGGGCGTATCGTTTAGTAGTTCCCCGAACATGGGAAAATAGCCTTTACCGTTACCGGGTCACGACGTATCGGGGAACACATGAAGTCGTCGATCCTTATGCAAAGGCAGTCAGCGTAAATGGACAGTTTGCTGTTTTGCTTGATGTCGAGCAAGAAATTAACCGGCAGTTTCCGCATCGACAAAAACGACCGCTGTTGATCAAACCGACAGATGCCATCATTTATGAAGCGCATATCCGGGATTTTACGATTGATTCGTCTTCCGGCTCGCATCATCCCGGACAATACATGGGGATGACGGAAACAGGAACCGTTTCACCGGAAGGACGTTCGACAGGCATTGATTATTTACTTGAGTTGGGGGTGACCCATCTTCAATTGTTACCGGTTCACCTGTTTACGACGACAGAGGAAGTCAGTCGTCTTCCTTATAACTGGGGATATGATCCTGTTCAATGGTTTTCACTGACCGGATGTTATGCCAGTAACCCGACTGATCCGAAAGTCCGGATTCTTGAATATGTCGAGATGATCGAACAGTTGCACGCGGCAGGAATTCGGGTGACGTTTGATGTTGTCATGAATCATGTCTATATTCGGGAGCAATCCGCACTCGAACATCTGGTACCGGGTTACTATTTCCGTTACGAAGTGGACGGGACACTTGCCAACGGAACAGGTGTCGGGAATGATACGGCATCGGAACGGTTTATGATGAGACGGATGATTGTTGATTGCCTGACGTATTTTGCGGACATTTTTCAGGTGGATGCTTTTCGCTTTGACCTGATGGGGATTCATGATGTTGAGACGATGAACCATGTCCGGGCAGCATTGGATCATATCGATCCGACCATTCTTGTTTATGGAGAAGGCTGGGACTTGGCGACACCTTTACCGCAACGTCAAAAGGCCATCAGTTCAGTTGCTTCGCAAATGCCTCGGATTGGTCATTTTAACGATGTTTTCCGGGATGCGTTAAAAGGCTCGACGTTCAATGAAACGGATTGTGGTTTTGTATCGGGTAATGGTTGGTGGGAAGGGGAAGTGCGAAACGGGATGGCTGGGAGTATCACATTGGACGGTCAAACGACCGGGCGTTTTCCTGAGCCGACGTATTCGATCAATTATGTCGAAGCACATGACAACCATACCTTGTATGATAAGTTAGCGCTCGCCCGACCGGATTTGGATGAAGTGACACGGTTACAAATGAGTCGACTGGCTCAGACGATTATTTTCTTAGCGGCCGGTATTCCGTTTATTCACGCCGGACAGGAGTTCGGACGGACAAAACAAGGGGTCGAGAACAGTTACAATGCACCTGATACGATCAATCGGATGGATTGGACGTTACGCGATCGCCATGCGCATATGGTCGATTATTTAAAAAATATCTTACAAATCCGTCGAATGCACGGAGGATTCCGATTACACCGAGCCAACCAGGTGCAAGAACTGATGCATTTTTTGCCGATGCATCCGGGTGTCATCGCCTACGAAGTAGGGGCCGTTCATTCATATGATGCCTGGCAACGGACGCTTGTCGTTCATAATGTGACGTTTGAAAAAATTGAAATTGTGCTCGATCATCCGAGATGGAATGTACATGTCCACGGCAACGAAGCATCCGTTACGCCACTTGAAAAGGGTGTTTCGCAGATCACGGTCCTTCCGTTGTCAACAACGATCGCCACATGTTAAGATAATCATTGTGCCTTAAGGCAAATCTACTAAAAAGTTGAGCGGATTATAATGGAATTAGATATTTTAGATGCGCTTGGCGAAGGCTGGACCCTTACGCCAGCAGGCGGAATCACGGGAGAAGCATATATTGCCTCGACAGGGCAGTCAAAACTCTTTTTAAAACGAAACTCCTCGCCATTTTTGGCGATTTTATCAGCGGATGGAATCGTACCGAAGCTGCTTTGGACGAAGCGGATTTATAGCGGAGATGTCATCAGTGCCCAACAATTCATTGAGGGACAAGAACTGGAACCGGAAATGATGGAACGGCCGGAAGTCGCAAGGTTGCTCGGAAAAATTCATGACTCGAAGGAATTGCTGTTCATGTTACAACAACTGGATCAGCGTCCGATCGAACCGGATGAACTTTTACGGCAATGCCGGCTGTATTTTCAACCTGCTGAACTGGAACAACCGGAATTGATTGAACAGGCAATCGACTATCTGTCAGAACAATTACCTTTTGTTAGAACGGACGAGCAAGTCGTTTGTCACTCGGATTTGAATCATAATAACTGGTTGGTCGGAACAGATGGACATCTGTATCTTAATGATTGGGATGATGCCATCATTGCGGATCGTGCTTATGATCTTGGAATGATGTTATACAGTTATGTCGACGAAGAGTGTTGGCCGGAATGGTTTGCGAATTACGGACATCCGTTGACGGCAGATCTGAAGCAGCGGATGTATTGGTATGTCGTGGCTCAGGCGGTACTCTCAATTTATTGGTATGAAGATACCGTGCATCCGGATGCAGCAGAGAGTTATCTTTTCTTGGCCCAACTGCTTGAGATGGAGCAGGAAGATTAAATCAGCGCTGGGTACTTTCGATATAACGAGCTTTAAAGGCTAAAAAAATGTGCGGACACAGAATCATTCTGTGTCCGCACATTTTTTTAGCCTTCAGCAATTTGTATTTCTTTTTCGATATCGTGATTTTCGAGATCCGCTTGACGATAAGCTTCTGTCGTCGGCAAACGTAAATCCAGCCTTGGTTTTTCTTCAAACGTGACCGTCACGTCCTGTACCGTATAGTCGAAAACATGTCCTCCACCGCTTCGTTCCTGGTCGATGAAATGAAGATGATAACCTGCGACTGCGATTCCATGACCGAACCGGGGTGTGAAGTAACCGGCCAGCGTCCCATCAATTTGTTCGAATGTCCGGGCACTTTGTGTCGCGACGGCTTCAGTAATCGGACGGAAGGGTTTTTCCTGTCGGGCGACGGTCCGTGTCTTGACCTCGGAAAATCGTCCTTCAATCCGTACCGCGTAAAAGCTGTTGACTGTACTCAGCTGCTCACTTAACCAGTGTTCGAAATCAGCTTTCGTCATCGTTTGCTTCACGGACAACGACTGTTCCGGAACAAATCGTGTCAGAGAACAGAACGGCGTCGTCGTCTCCGGATCGAGTGGACGTGCACTGCCGTCCGACCGTAATTGATAAAAGAAACCATCAAAACCGATCATTTCCCCGTCGAGATGATCAAATGTTCCGATCCCGAAATCATGTCCGGGAAGAATAGACTCGTAGCGTGTCTCACTTTCGAACACGCCGTCGAGTAAAGCCATCATTGTCGAAATCTGAAGTAACGTATCCTCGTGTTGCATCGCTTCCATCTCCTTATCAGTTCAGTTGATCCAAGTGTACCTCTTTGCCGAGTGTAATGTTATCGCTGTAGTCAATCGGGACATCAACGATTACAGGACCGTCTGTTTGCCATGCTTCTTCCATGACCGAGATGAGCTCTGACGGATGATTGACACGAAGTCCTTTTGCACCAAAACTTTCAGCATATTTCACTAAATCGACTTCACCGAACGATGTACCGGATTTTCGGTTGTACTTCATTTCCTGCTGGAATGCTACCATATCAAAGCCGCTGTCACGCCAGACGAAATGGACGAGCGGGGCATTCAGACGGACTGCCGTCTCCAGTTCCATTGCAGAAAAGAGGAAGCCGCCATCTCCGGAAATCGAGACGGCTTTTTTACCGGGACGAACGAGTGTCGCCGCAATCGCCCATGGTAATGCAACACCAAGCGTCTGCATCCCGTTACTGAATAGAAGGTGACGTGGTTCATACGAACGGAAGTGACGCGCCATCCAAATATAATGTGAACCGACATCGACTGTGACCGTCACATCGTCAGCAATTTGTTCGCGTAACGTTTTCATAAAGTAAAGCGGATGAGTGAGTGGCGAGTCTTTGACGATTGGCGGGATGTCCCGTTCTTCCAACCGTTGTTGAAGACCACGTAAAAACTCAGTTGAACTTTCTGGAAGTGTCAATGCGTTTAACCGTTCTGATAAAGCATTGATGGTTGCTGCGACATCACCGACAAGCTCGCGGTCAGGACGATAGAAATGATCAATTTCAGCCCGCATTTGATCGAGGTGGATTAATGTCCGCTCCTGAGACGGTTGATTCCAGAATTTCGGATCGTACCCAATTGGATCGTATCCGATCGACAAGACAAGATCGGCTTCAGCAAGCAAAGCATCTCCCGGTTGGTTACGGAAAAGACCGACTCGGCCATAAAAATTGGATTCAAGCTCGCGCGACAGTGTGCCGGCCGCTTGGAATGTCTGAACGACTGGAATCGAAACGCGTGTTAACAAAGCACGGATTGCTTCGACGACACGGGGTTGACTTGAACGCATACCAAGTAATAAGACCGGTAATTTCGCTTGTTCGATTAAGGTAGCTGTCTCATCGATCCATTCTTCCGGTGCAATTCCGAGTTTAGGGGTTTGGACGGCTTTAAACGAAGTGACGTTTGCTTCATTTAATCCGACATCTTGCGGAATGCTGACGAACGCAGCACCTGATGTCGTTTCGGCCGTCCGGAAAGCATTGGATAACACTTCGGGAATGTTATCGGCATCTTGAACTTCAGCACTGAAGTTCGTGATCGGTTTGAACAGTGCTTGGTTATCCATCGATTGATGTGTTCGTTTCAAACGATCAGCTCTTGTGACGGCGCCGGCAATCGCGACGACAGGATCGCCTTCAGAGTTTGCCGTGACAAGACCGGTCGCAAGATTCGAAGCACCTGGTCCTGACGTGACAAGAACCACACCGGGTTTATCCGTCAAGCGACCGATCGCCTGCGCCATGAAAGCAGCGTTCTGCTCATGACGTGCGACGATCAGTTCTGGTCCGCGGTCTTGCAAAACGTTAAAGACAGAATCAATTTTAGCTCCAGGAATTCCGAAAATGTAATCGACACCCTGTTCGATGAGAGTATCCACGACCAAATCGGCCCCTGTTTTCTTCTGTACTAATTCTTCTGATTCGCTGTTTTGTTTTTCAATCATTACAATTCTCCTTTTCTACCAGTAGTTTTGGTTGTTCGATAGCTGTAATATAAAAACTGTTTCGTGAAAAGTATACATCTGTTTTAATGAGAAACCAAGGTGAATCGTTCAGAAACTAAAAAAGACACCTTGTGATCTACACAAGATGTCTGACACGTCAGCATTATTCCGCATTAACTTTCCCGAATGTCGCCCAAACAAAGAGGGCTGCTACACCCATGACAAGGACGATCGGAGAACCCCAGGCAATTAAGAAGTCATCCATCATTAAAACCTCCTTCAAGAAACTTTGTACTGTAAGTGTAGTAGATTGCTCAGTTATTCTCAAGTGACGATCTGCTGAACTTTCTTTTTGGCGTCAATCAAGAACATCTTATATATTTACCCGAATCATGATAAACTTATCTGCGGATAATTTAAGAATCGAAAGGATGAACAATATGCGTTTACGCCACAAACCATGGGCGCTGGATTATATGAAAGAGCAATCCTCCATCTATATAGCAGACCCGTCGACTTTAAAAGGAAACTGGTCGAATGAATTTAAAAATGAAAATCCGATTTACATCGAAGTCGGATCAGGCAAAGGGGCCTTCATCACAGGGATGGCAAAACAGTATCCGGAGGTCAACTTTATCGCGATCGAGTTGTTTGAAAGCGTTGCGGTCGCAATCGTTCAAAAGATGGTGGAAGAACCACTTGAAAACGTTCGTGTCTTGACGGTTGATGCAAAAGATTTGCGTGACTTCTTTGAAAAAGGAGAGGTTGCCCGTGTTTATTTGAACTTCTCCGATCCTTGGCCGAAATCACGCCATGCCAAACGCCGCTTGACGTACAAAACGTTTTTAGCGACGTATGAAGATATTTTACCGGAAAAAGGGCAGATTCATTTTAAGACGGATAACCGGAAATTATTTGAATCCAGTCTGATGACGATGTCTGCTTACGGCATGACATTCGATTGGATGTCGCTTGATTTACATGCCAATGAGCCGGAAAATAACGTCAGAACGGAATACGAAGAACGTTTTTCAGCACTGGGTCAACCGATTTATCGGATGGAAGCAACGTATACGAAATAATTTAGACAAAAAGTTTTCTTATTTTCCTAGCATTTCTTTCACACTTTTTTCTTATTAATTGGTACAATGTTGTTGACTGAAGAACTGTATTTACAGGTAAAGGGGGAAATTGGGGATGTGGCAAAAAAGCTTAGCCTTCGTAACGGCACTCTTTCTCGCATTGAGTATCGGACAATCGGTATTCGCTGCGATTGATACGTCATCTATGCAAAAAGCACTTGACGAGGATTTGAAGAGTACACATTACGACTATAAAAAAGGTTCTGTAGAAATTGAAGATCCAAAAACATTCACTGGTGAAAAAGGTGAACAGATTATCGGCGGAATCGCGGTAATCGAGACTGTTCGTGATGGAATCTTCATCACGATCAAACGTGAAATCCATTTCTTTAACGCAGACAGCGGTAAATTACTTACAAGCGCAGATGCGGCTAAAGTAGACGGCGTCAAAGAATACATTGACAGCAACTCGGATAACCTGCACCAAAAAGTAGTCTACTGGTTGCCGATGTTACTCATGATCTTATTAATTGCTGTACCAGCTATCATGCTATACGTTGTTGTACCGCGTCTGTACTCTACTACGGAATACATGAACCCGATCTACGAGCGTAATGATAACCCGCGTTAATCTTTTTTAAACAAATGAAAATCCCTTGTCTGACCCGATTCGTCGGGACGGACAAGGGATTTTTTTTAGATAAATAAAACGAGTAAAAAAGCGATGATGGCTGGAAGTCCTTGTTTGAAAAGAATCGAGACATTTGCAGTAGCTGCACCGTAAAGGGCAGCAACGATGACGCATCCGAGGAAATACAACTGAACAGCCGGGGAATCAAGAATCAGTCCGAAGATCAGACCGGCGGCAAGAAAACCGTTGTAAAGACCTTGATTGGCGAATAATGTCCGGATTTGCGGATTTGAGACCGCTTCTTCGGTCAGTCCGAATGTACGTTTGGCAGACTTAGATGATAGAAGAAACATTTCAAGTACCATGATATAAAAATGTTCCACAGCGACTAGCAGTACAAAGAAGATAGCGAGTAAAGACATGTCGTGACTCCTTTCTTTATAAAAGACCATACTTCGTCGATCGAAGTATGGTCCGTCTATTATGCGTATTCGAGTAAAGCACCTGTTTCCGCATCAACTGTGAATTGATACGTTTTTTCATCGTCACCTTCAAGGACCGAGATGCCACCTTTGTAGCTTTGGTAGTCACGTGACTCGTATGCGTACGCCTCTGGTGTTGCAGAGATCCATGCACCTTGGACACGTCCTTTTGCTGAAAATGTGCGTTTCGTGATTTCGAGCGCTTCCTCGGCAGAGAGTTGTTTGTTGTCGACAGCCTTCTTGACTGCGAAAGCGGCAACGACCGCTGCTGCGAGACCGATAATCCAATAGCGTTTTTTCATTAAAATTCCCCTCCTTACAGGTTCTATTCCTACTGTACCAAATAATTCGTCCAGTGAGAAACAAAAGGTTAAGTGATTGAAGCAAAATTTTGTATAATGAATGAACAGGGGGCGATACATATGAATGAAAAAACAAGAGACTTGTTTCGAACGTTGACAGAATTAAATGGTGCACCTGGATTTGAACACGATGTCAGACGCTTTGTCAAAGAACGCATTACACCGGTGACGGATGAAATCGTCATGGACGGTCTCGGTTCGATTTTTGGCAAACGGACGGGACAGGAAAATGGTCCGAAGGTTATGGTTGCCGGTCATATGGACGAAGTGGCCTTCATGGTAACGCAGATTACGAAAAACGGCATGCTCCGGATTCAACCGCTCGGCGGTTGGTGGAGTCAGGTACTGCTCGCACAACGGTTCTCGATTTGTGGGGATAACGGCATCATTCCCGGTGTCATTGCCTCGATACCACCACATTTATTGACGGATGAAGTCCGGAATAAGCCGATGGCAATCAAAGATATGTTCATCGATGTCGGGGCAGACTCAAAAGAAGAAGCGGAATCTTTCGGCATCCGTCCGGGTATTCCGGCTGTTCCGTTCTTCCCGTTCACACCGATGGCCAATCCTAAAAAAATCATGGCGAAAGCATGGGATAACCGGTACGGCGTCGGTATGGCGATCGAGTTGTTGGAAGAGACGACAGCGTCGGATCATCCAAACATCTTATTCTCAGGAGCGACGGTTCAAGAAGAGGTCGGCTTACGCGGCGCACAAACAGCAACGAATCTGATCGATCCGGATGTTGCCTTTGTCGTCGACGCCTCACCGGCCAACGATGCTTCAGGTGATAAAACAGAATTTGGTCAGCTCGGTCAAGGACCGTTGTTACGGATTAAGGACAGCGTCATGATTTTATCGAAAGAAATGACAGATTATGTTCTTGATACGGCAGAATCGAACAAGATTCCGTATCAATACTATGTTGGTGCAGGCGGAACGGACGGGGGAGTCATTCATCGTTCAAACAACGGTATTCCGACGACGGTCGTCGGTCTTCCGGCACGTTATATTCATACGCATGCCTCGATCATGCACACGGATGACTACGATGCGGCAAAAGAATTGCTCAAGAAACTTGTCACGCAACTCGATGCGACGACGCTCGCAACATTACAAATCAAATGAAGATAATGGAGGATGCCTTTGTGCATCCTCTTTTTACATCCCGACTGTCTTGTCACATGAAAAACAAATGTATGACCTTTTTTGGGGGTTTGTTATAATGAATCTGATTTCAAACAGAAGGAAGTGGCATCTTGTTAAAAAGAAAAGGGATTTTACTTAGTCCGAAAGTATATTTTATTACAGTGCTCAGCTATATGGCATTAGGGTTATTCAGTTCTTTGATTATGGGATTAATTTTAAAGACGATAGGTGAAGGATTGATTGCAAGAGGTATTGAAGCGGGAATGCTCGTTACGGTCGGAGAACAGGCAATCGCGCTGACGGGTCCGGCAATCGGAGTGGCTGTCGCGTTTGCACTTGAAGCGCCACCACTCGTTTTGTTTTCTGCCGTTGCTGTCGGTGCATTTGGTTATGAAGCAGGAGGCCCTGCCGGAAGTTATGTCGCAGCGGTCATTGCTACCGAAATCGGAAAATTGATTTCAAAGACGACGCGTCTTGATATCATCTTGACGCCATTGATCACGTTGCTCGTCGGTTTTGTGAGTGGTAAGTACGTCGGAGCTTGGATTGGAACATTGATGACCGATTTAGGAGAAGTCATCCGGTGGGGAACAGAAAGAGAACCCTTGATCATGGGGATTTTTGTCGCGACCGTCATGGGTCTCGCCTTAACAGCTCCGATTTCAAGTGCTGCCCTCGGTATCATGTTAGGTCTTGACGGACTGGCGGCCGGTGCTGCAACGATTGGCTGTGCGGCACAGATGATCGGATTTGGTGTCATCAGTTACAGGGATAACGGGATTGGCGGATTAATTGCCCAAGGAATCGGCACGTCGATGTTACAAGTGGGTAATATCATTCGAAATCCATGGACGATTGTCCCGCCGACACTGGCAGGAGCACTGCTCGCACCGTTCGCGACCGTCTTGTTGACACTCGAAAGTAATCCTGAAGGATCGGGTATGGGGACAAGCGGACTTGTCGGTCCGCTGATGATGTTAAAAACGATGGGATTTGAAGCGGAGTATTATTTAGCTGTCTTTGTTTTATGTTTCTTGGCACCAGCGCTGCTGAGTTATTTGATTTATCGGGCCCTTCATCGCATGGGACGGATTAAAGACGGAGATTTGAAAATCGAGTACTAATGAGAATATGCTTGTTCATTGGCTTTTTGAAAGAGGCAAAGAAAGAGAAACAGGCGGTGGATGCGCATCCACCGCCTGTTTCTCTTTACATACGTATACTTACAGGGAAAAACCAAACGAGCTGGAGTAAAAACTTGTGAAAAAGACATACAAGTACAATAGATAGAGCGGAATCAAGTAACGCATCCGAACGATTGGTAATTTTCTGGCGAGCCGTTTCCCGATGGCTTCGAGTAACATGATGATGGCGAATCCGACCACAAGAAAAATAAGAATTTGAGGCAGGCTACGCTCGGAATCGATGAACGAATATCCATATCGGAGACAACTTGTCATGCCGACAAAACCTACAAATCGTTCGAAAGGATGTTTAACAGGTTGATCAGTCATAATAATTTCCTTTCAGGACATTTTCTAGTTGCAGTATAGCAAACAGAGCGCCAAAACGCACAGAAACATTCGAATATGCTATGATGAACCCAATGAAAAAGCAAGTATTGAGGGAGTGTAACAGATGGAAAAATTAGAATCAAAAGAACAATTTGACCAAGCAAAAAAAGAAAAATCGATTTTCCTTTTCTCGGCGGATTGGTGCCCGGATTGCCGGTTTTTAGATCCGTTCATGCCGGAGATGGAACAGACGTTTAATGAATTCAATTTTTATTACGTCGATCGCGATCAGCACATTGAAATTGCCCAGGAAATGGACATCTTCGGAATCCCGAGTTTCGTCGCGTATCGTGAAAATGAAGAGACAGGCCGTTATGTCGGGAAAGAACGAAAAACACCTGAACAGGTTACAGCCTTTTTAGAAACAGTCTGAGACAAAAGCGAGTGCTGACTCGCTTTTTTTAATAGGAAAGGATGAAATGGATTCATGGAACTACAACAAATTCGTCGCCTTGTTACTGAGGCATTTGATACAACCCACTATACAACGTATTTCGATCGTGAAAAATCGGTGCTTCGCATCGAACGGAAAAAAGATCGTACAGGAGTCGATCTGGGATTAAATCCACTTGTAGCGAAAGCGAAGCGTCGCGGTGTCATCGCAGTCGAAGAGACAATCGAATACATCAAAGCCGTTTTGGAACAGACGGAACCGGTTTCTTTAATTGGTCATGAGCAACAAGTCTTTCCGGTCATTCGGGCAAAATCTTTTGCGGATGAAACGAAAGATGGTAAGAAAATCATCAGCACCCCCCATACCGGTGAAACGAAAATCATGTACGCGCTTGATTTAGGTGCCACGTACCGGTTGATTGACGAAGAATTGTTACATCAGGCAGGGTGGACGACCGAACATTTGTCAGAAGCAGCCCGCTTTAATTTAAAAACACTGGAAGCCCCCTTTAAAATGGACGAAGTAGCCGGGAACATCTTTTACTTCCTGAGTACGGGTGATGGATATGAAGCAAGTCGTGTCTTAAATAAACAATTATTGAGCGATTACGCTGAAAAAATGACAGGTGAGTTTGCTGTCGGGATTCCGCATCAGGATGTGCTGATTTTTGCCGATATCCGAAATGATGCAGGATACGATGTTTTACAACAATTGATGTTCGATTTCTTCACGAACGGACGGGTTCCGGTAACGGCGCTTCCGTTCATGTATGAAGAAGGTAAACTGGAACCTGTCTTCGTTCTTGCAAAAAACAAGCATCCGAAAAGTTGAATAATCTGCTACAATAGGCATTGTGAGAAAGTTTGAAGGGAGTCATGGATTGCATGAATGTTTTTTATAATAAAGAAGGTGTCGGGGACGTCCTGATGGTCATCTTGGCAGATGCACCACGCGCTGAAATCACTGCCGAAAGAAAAGGCGATGTAGCAACGATTTTCCATGGCGAAGACGTCATTGGCTATAACATCTTCGAAGCATCAAAGCAGTTTGAATTGAACGCTGTAGGACCGGTCGAATTGACACCGGAACTTGTTGAAACGGTTCAACGCGTACTAGGAGAAAACGGAGTCGATTTCGAAGCACGTGAAATTGATTATTCACCTAAATTCGTAGTCGGATTCGTAGCATCTGCTGAAAAACATCCAGATGCGGACAAGTTGTCGGTCTGTCAAGTAGAGGTGGATGGTCAGACATTGCAAATCGTCTGTGGAGCACCAAACGTTGCTGCCGGACAAAAAGTAGTGGTCGCTAAACCTGGCGCAGTCATGCCGTCCGGATTAATCATTCGTCCGTCCGCGTTACGTGGAGTGGCTTCGAGCGGAATGCTTTGTTCTGCACGGGAACTCGCATTGCCGGATGCACCGCAGGAAAAAGGAATTCTTGTCCTTGAGGATACGGCGAAAACGGGAGAAGCATTTTTAATCGGTCGATAATTCGGCCGATTTTTTAACAAGATGGAGGGGTGAGGGAATGAGCAATCGTTATGAACAGTCGTTAAAGGAACAGGCAGCACGAATTCGACGTGAATTAGCAGGCGAAAAAGAAACAAAACCCGTTGAACGGCCTAAA
Source organism: Exiguobacterium sp. GL_137 (assembly GCF_057834585.1). Taxonomy (NCBI): domain Bacteria; kingdom Bacillati; phylum Bacillota; class Bacilli; order Caryophanales; genus Exiguobacterium; species Exiguobacterium sp. GL_137. The sequence goes on along the minus strand of NZ_CM174406.1, from coordinate 2,243,756 downwards.
AAAGAAGAGCGTGAAGATCGTTTCGTGTTGACGGATGTTCCATCGCCTATTTACGGATTCCAACGACCTAGAAAGCAACGGTCGATCCAAGAGGAAATCCATTCTGACGAATCTGAAGTCGATGTTTCAAGTGTACAGGAAGAGGAAAAATCAGAAGAGTCGCTTGAACATGAGACATCAGAATTGAACGAAGAGTCGCGGATCGAGACGATGGAACAGACGGATCTAACCGAAGCGGATGCTGGCTTAGTACCGACGACAGATGCAGACATCCTCGTTCCAGAACCGACAATCGAAGAAAATTCTCCGTCAGATGTTTCGGAAGAACAAGTCGAAGCAGAAGTGACGACGGAAAGTTCTCTTCCTGCAGCAGACGATATTGTTGAAGTAAACGATACCGTTCAAGCGTTAGAAAATCCTGCTACAGAAGAAATGAGTAAAGAAGAGACGATGGAAGAATTAACCGAAGAGAGTCCTGTGGAAGAAAAGTCTGAAATGACTTTGAAAGAGCACGCTGTTCACGGAGAAGATGCGGAACCTGTCCAGTTATCAACAGGTACTTTACACGTTGATCACAAAACGGAGGAACCGGTCACACAGGTAGAAGAACTGCCCTCTGCTGAAAACGATTTAGTCGCTGAAATCAAAGTAGAAAATAGTGGGGCAGAAAAGGTACCTACAGACCAGTCGGTTCAAATTAAAAAACCGGTCGGACCACCGGTAAACGTCGTGATGACGACGAAAGACTTGATGGCCATGTATCGTGCACGTCGGGAACAAAATAATTTAAATGGTAAATAATAAGTCGGTTTGCTATAATGGTACAGGTTTTGTACCCAAGCCCGATGGTACGGACCGGAACGTGAATTGGAGGGCTCATATATGACAAATTATCATTTTGTAGGGATTAAAGGGACAGGGATGAGTGCACTCGCCCAAGTACTGCATGAAATGAATCATCAAGTACAAGGTTCTGATATTGACAAGCATATTTTTACAGAAGATGCCTTGCGGGCAAAAGGAATTCCGTTTTTCCCGTTCAGTGCGGACAACATTAAAGAAAATCAAGTCATCATCCAAGGAAATGCTTTTGGAGATGATCATCCAGAAATTGCTCGGGCAAAGGAACTGGATTTAACGATTTATCATTATTATGATTTCTTAGGCTATTTAGCAGATGAGTACCGGTCTGTCGCCATTACCGGTTCGCATGGTAAAACATCGACGACCGGGTTACTGTCACATGTCTTGAGTGGAATTACACCAACGGCATTTTTGATTGGTGATGGAACGGGTGCCGGTGTAGAAGATGCGAAAGCATTTGTTTTTGAAGCGTGTGAATACAAACGCCACTTCCTGTATTACAAACCGGACTATGCCATCATGACGAATATTGACTTTGATCATTCCGATTACTTTACAGGCATTGATGACGTCGTATCTGCATTCCAGGAGATGGCGATGCAGGTCAAACAAGCAATCGTAGCTTGTGGAGATGACGAACATCTTCAAAACCTTCAGGCGAATGTTCCGATTCTGTATTACGGTTTTGGCGAAAATAATGATTTCCGTGCAGAAAATGCAACGTCGACTCCAGATGGAACATCGTTTGACGTATATCTCCGGGATGACTTCTACGGGACATTCCTGATTCCTGGATTTGGTCGCCACCATGTCTTGAATGCACTGTCTGTCATCGCAATCTGCCAGTATGAAGGATTGAACAAAGAAGAGGTAGCGGCGCGTCTGTCTACATTCGGCGGAGTGAAACGCCGTTTTAGTGAATCTAACTTCGGTTCGCAGATTCTTGTTGACGATTATGCACACCATCCGAAAGAAATCAGTGCGACGATTGAGTCTGCACGAAAGAAATATCCGGATCGTGAAGTCGTAGCGATTTTTCAACCGCATACGTATACTCGCTTGAAGTCATTCATGGATGATTTTGCGACATCGTTACGCGAGGCAGATGCCACATATCTGTGTGAAATCTTTGGATCGGCACGTGAGCAGGAAGGCCAGGTCCGGGTAGAAGACTTACAAGAAAAAGTGCCGGGCTCGGATATTTTGACACGGGACAATGTATCACTCTTAAGTAAACACGAAAATGCCGTATTGCTCTTTATGGGAGCAGGAGACATTCAAACGTATCAACACCAGTACGAAAACACGAAATAACATCCTGAGTAAGAACGGGCACTGACATTCATTTGTCAGTGTCTTTTTTGTCGGTTTCATGAAACAAAAAAACTGAAGTGATTTTGAGGTAGGTTGTTGTAAATTTTTGATTGCATCTTGAATTGATTTTTGGAATAGTGGGGGTATGTTATTTAGAAAGGAAAGACGTCATGGGACAAATCTTACTCATCTTACTCTTACAGCTGATTTACGTACCTGTTTTGACATTACGTACCATCATGCTCGTCAAAGGAAGAACAATCATTGCAGGTGTGTTAGGAACGGTTGAAACGTTGATTTATATCTTTGCGCTCGGTATCGTATTCCGTGACTTGACGACAGTCGGAATGATTGTCTATGCGCTTGGATTCGGTCTTGGTATTCTGATTGGAGGATTCGTCGAACGGAAGCTGGCGATTGGATACAATATGATTCAAGTTCACACACAAGAGTTTCCGGCAGAATTGATTCAAGTTATCCGGGATAACGGATTCGGAGTCACACATTATCAAGGTCAGGGTCGTGATGGAATTCGTTATCGACTGGATGTACTGGCAGCCCGGACAAGAATGAAAGTATTGCGTAACCTGGTCGAGGAGTATGAACCGAAAGCGTTTCTTGTCGCTTTTGATTCGGTGGATTTCAAAGGCGGTTATATGCTCAAAGGATTGAAACGGTCTCAGTAAGAAATTTTTTTACTGCATGCTCGAAGAATCTCTCATGAAATCATGTTTAAGTTTTGTTATTTAAGGATAAAGATGAAATAGAACAAAACATAGTTTTATGAGAGGAGAAATCGATAATGATTAGTAATCATGCTAAGACGGCTTTAAATCAACAGGTGGCAAACTATGGTGTCCTGTTTGTAAAACTCCATAACTACCACTGGTACATTAAAGGTCCTGATTTCTTGACGTTACATGTAAAGCTTGAAGAATTATACACATGGGTTTCGGAACAGTACGATGTCGTGGCAGAACGTCTGTTGATGAACAACGGAATGCCTTCTGCAACACTGAAGGAATATTTGGAGCAAACGACGCTTGAAGAAGCTAAACCAGGCTTATCAGCAGATGAGATGGTCGAGTCGGTCATCAGTGACTTCCAACAGATTCGCAAGGAAATGCTGGATGCAATCGTACATCTTGAATCGCAGGATGTGACGGTTGAAGACGATTTATTGGCACAAGCGAAAGAAATTGAAAAACAAATTTGGATGTTGCGTGCAACATTAAAAAAATAAGTCAAAAAAAACGGATGGCTGCATCCTCTATGGAATGAGCCGTCCGTTTTTCCTTACTTTAAGTTTTCAGGATTCAAGACATCGAGTTCAGGTAAAACGAATCGACCGTCTTTACGAATCAAGACATCATCAAACCAAATTTCTCCGCCACCGTAATCAGGACGTTGGATGTTCACCAAATCCCAATGGATGGATGAGTCATTTCCGTTGTAAGCCTCGGCATATGCTTGACCGGGTGTAAAGTGGAAACTACCATCAATCTTTTCATCAAACAAGATATCCTTCATCGGATGTTGGATGAACGGATTAACACCGATTGCGAATTCGCCGACAAAACGTGCTCCGGCATCTGTATCAAATACTTGATTGATCCGTTCCGTATCGTTTGCTGTTGCTTCTACGATTTTACCGTCTTTAAATGTCAGTTTGACGTTCTCGAAGGTAAAGCCCTGGTAAGGGGAAGGCGTATTGTATGAAATCGTTCCGTTGATCGAATCTTTGACAGGCGCCGTAAAGACTTCTCCGTCCGGAATATTGGCATTGCCGGCACACTTGATGGCTGGAATGTCCTTGATTGAGAAAGTCAGGTCTGTTCCGGGACCGACGAGACGAACGCGATCAGTTTTATTCATCAAATCGACGAGGGGCGTCATGGCTTCACCCATCTTCGCGTAGTTAAGCGTACAGACATCGAAGTAAAAATCTTCGAAAGCTTCTGTCGACTGGTTCGCCAGTTGTGCCATTGAAGTCGTCGGGAAGCGTAACACGACCCATTTCGTGCCTTTGACACGATCTTCGGTATGCATTTTACCGAGCGTTTTACCGTACAGCTTCATTTTGTCAGACGGGACATCGGAAAGTTCATTGATATTGTCTCCGGCACGCAGACCGATATAAGCATCCATCGCCTGCATTTGTTTTTGTTCGATGTCTGCCATTAACTGAAGTTGTTCTTCCGACGCATTGCGGTACAATTTCCGTAACACACGGTTATCCTTTAAGAGGACGAATGGAAGACCACCGGCTTCATAAGCGGCATCAACGAGTGCTTCGACAAGTTCACGTTCGATTCCGAAATTCTCGATCAAGACTTTTTCACCAGGAGCAAGTGCTACTGAATAATTGATAAGATTCGTTGCGAGTTGTGTTAGGCGCGGGTCACGCATGAAAAGTTCCTCCTCAAAATGATGTATGTAGGTTTCATTTATCATTGTAACGGAAATAAACCATTTGGAGTAGCAGGAACAACTGCCCCGACGTCGAACTACCAACTAGACACTAGCAAAAGAAATTGGAGGCACGAACCATGGAAATTACATTAGGCGGAATTGCCGGACTGGTTGCTGCGATTGCATTCGTAGTACTCGTCATCTTCCTCGCACGCGTATTGAGCGCAGCAGGTAAGACACTTAACAACGTAGCGGATACGACAGCAGGGCTCGAGCGTCAATTAGACGGCATCATGATGGAGACGACAGCGTTGTTACACAAAACGAATCGTCTTGTCGATACGATTGAAGAAAAAACAGAATTGCTTGCACCGGTTGCGAACTCAATCGAAGAACTCGGAACATCGCTCAATAAAGTAACTGATTCAGTTCGGACTGTGTCTGACACGGTCGCAGGTGCTGCGGATACAAACAAAGAACAAATCGCACAAGCCGTCCGTTGGGGATCAGTCGCGGTGGAACTCTTTAAGAAAAATAAGCCTGAACCAGGCCAAGACGTGACTTCTTCGACAACAGCTACAACAACAGTCGAAAAGAAACCGCGTCGTCGCTTCCGTAAAAAAGCAGAAACACCGGTTACACCGGAAATCGTTTCTGTTCCGGATGTCGAAAGTATTCCAGATGAGTTGAAGGGAGATCGTTCATAATGACAAAACAACATCCATACCAAACACAAGATACTTCTAAAGGTGGCGGATTCCTTGCCGGCATCATCGTCGGTGGCCTAATCGGCGCAGCAGCCGCTTTATTATCAAGTCCGAAATCAGGCCGTGAAATGCGCGGAATGCTCGATGAGCGGACAGCGCCAGCACGCCAACGTTTAAACGAACAGACACAAGTCGTTCGCGAAAAAGCAGAACCACTCGTCGGCGAATGGATTCAATTAGCAAAAGATAAAGCAGCACCTGTCATTGAAAAAGCGAAAAAGAATCCGACGGTCCAGGAAGCGGCACAATATGCCGGTTTTGAAAAAGACCAATCGAGCATCGATGCTGCACTTGCAGAAGCGGAACAATTGGTCCGTGATATCGAACGAGAAATCGGTGACGAAGTGGACGGGGCTCCGGTAGCAGAACAACTTGATACTGAAACGGTTGCTGAGCTATCTGAATTACGTGAAGATCTCGAAGGAGAAGAGAACGAAGAAGATACAGAAGATGAGGACAATGATCCCCAGGCAAAGTTAAGTCATGAAAAACAACCTAAAAAATAAGCAACGTTTTAGCGTACTCACTGACTTTAAATAGTGAGTACGCTTTATTTATGTACAATTTCACAAGAGTTCGCTATAATTAGTTGCTATTACGAGCTATATGCTGATTAGGGAGTGGTAGAAGAATGGATCAACATGCAGAATTGAAACGTTTACGGGATGAACTTGATTTAGTAAACGCTGAGTTACTGGCGTTAATCAATAAACGAGGGGAAATAGCGGTTGAAATCGGTGAAGTCAAACGTGCCCAGGGAATCGATCGGTATGATCCGGTCCGTGAACGTCAGATGCTTGAATCGATTGCAGCGAGCAATCATGGTCCATTTGAAACAGGACGCCTACAGCACGTATTTAAAGAAATTTTCAAAGCTTCACTTGAACTTCAAGGGGAGGATCGGACACGGAAGTTGTTGGTCTCCCGAAAACAAAAACCGACGAATACGATCATTCGCATCGGGGATGATGTGATTGGTGACGGTTCCCAACAATTGATTGCAGGACCGTGTGCGGTCGAAAGTGAAGAACAGGTCTTTGAGGTGGCAGAACAACTGGCAAAGCATGGTGTACGCTTCATGCGTGGCGGTGCTTACAAACCGCGGACATCACCATATGATTTCCAAGGTCTTGGATTAGACGGATTAAAGATGTTGAAAAAAGCAGCTGATGCGCACGGTCTTCATGTCATTACTGAAATCATGACACCAAGCGCAGTTGAATCAGCTCTGCCTTACGTGGACATCATTCAAGTCGGTGCCCGCAACATGCAAAACTTCGACTTGTTGAAAGAAGTAGGGCGAACGAACAAGCCGGTTCTGTTGAAACGGGGTTTGTCTGCTACACTTGAAGAGTTCATGTACGCTGCGGAATACATCATGGCAAGCGGGAATGAACAGGTCATCTTATGCGAACGCGGAATTCGGACGTATGAACGGGCGACCCGCAATACACTCGATATCTCTGCCGTTCCGATTCTCAAACAAGAAACACATCTTCCGGTCATGGTCGATGTAACCCATTCGACGGGCCGTAAAGATTTACTTCTTCCGACTGCAAAAGCAGCGTATGCGATCGGAGCAGATGCTGTTATGGTAGAAGTCCATCCGTTTCCGGCGCTTGCGTTATCGGATGCAAACCAACAATTAGATTTTAATGAGTTCGATTCGTTCATCGAGAATCTGACTTCTACTTTTCCGGCACTAAACGTTCAATGATTTTCTAAAAAGACTGTTCTTTAGCGAATGAAAACGTTTTACAATGAGGGAAGAATGGGAAAAGAAAGTTATCTTTTCCTGTCTTCCTTTCGTGTTGCCTAAAAATGAAAACAAGAATGAAAACAAAAAGGTTGTCTAAAATAAGGAGGAATTTGTTTTGAACAGTAATATAACGATTTATGATGTCGCACGGGAAGCCGCGGTCTCCATGGCGACCGTCTCGCGTGTAGTGAATGGAAATCCGAATGTCAAACCGTCGACGCGGAAAAAAGTACAGGATGCCATCGACCAACTCGGCTACCGTCCGAACGCCGTCGCACGAGGTCTTGCCAGTAAGAAAACGACGACTGTCGGCGTCATCGTACCGGATATTTCAAATATCTTTTTTGCAGATTTAGCACGGGGAATTGAAGACGTTGCAACGATGTATAAGTACAATATCATCCTATGTAACTCGGACCAAAATCCTGAAAAAGAAATTCATTTGTTGAATACGTTACTTGGTAAACAAGTCGATGGAATCATCTTCATGGGTGGGCGTCTTCATGAAGATCTTGTCCGTGAATTTAAAACATCACCTGTTCCAATCGTATTGGCGGCTACTTTAAACCAAGATTATGATCTTCCGGCCGTTAATATTGATTACGAAAGTGCTGCACATGATGCTGTAAAATCTCTGATTGACAATGGTCATAAGCGGATTGGATTCATTACTGGACCACTTGAACAACAGATTAATGGAGAAAAGAAATTTGCCGGCTACCGGAGCGCGTTGGAAGAAGCCAATTTACCGTTTGATGAGCAAAATGTTGTCCTTGGAAACTACACGTACGATTCAGGCATGAAAGCGATGAACCAATTACTTGAACTTGGCGATGCTTGTCCACGTGCGATTTTTGCAGGGACAGATGAAATGGCGCTTGGTGTCATTCATGCTCTTCAAGACGCTGGTCATCAAGTTCCGGCAGACTTCGAAGTCATCGGTCATGATAACACGCGTCTTGCAACGATGATTCGTCCAAAACTGACGACGGTCGTTCAACCGATGTATGATATCGGAGCCGTTTCAATGCGTTTGTTGACGAAAATCCTCAACAAAGAAGAAATCGAGACAAACGATGTGACCTTACCACACCGAATCGAACAACGGGATTCTACCCGTTCTTGATCAAAAAAAAGTCTGTTCTTTTTCCAACCGGAAAAGAAACAGACTTTTTTTCATCGTTTAACGACTATCGTTTGGTCTTGGTGATGGTGTAATTGATCGTTCTCGACATGAAGTCGGACGATGGTCTCTCCTGGATGTGTCAACGAGACTTCACCTACGTATTGATCCGATTTTTTAGTGAGCGGCAGATACGTATGTTTTTCGACACCGGGTTCGATGACTTCAATTTGAACATCTGCCTTGAGTGGTTTGCCGTTTAGAAAGACATGAAAGGAGACGGGGAATTTTGCCCCGGCCTTCACTGTTTTAGCGCCCATATAATGAACGGATAATCCTTCAATGGTAGCGTGTTTGTGTGTATGTTCAGTCGTGTTCTTTTTCGCGCCTTCGTGCGAGTGGTCCATGACGACGAATGAGATTTTATCCATATGGTGAAGTCCGTTTTTATCATTGATATGATAAAGTCCTTCGTATTCGCCTTCAGCAAGCTTGGCTTCAGCTTGATAAGTACCTGTCTTTTTCAATGCCGCTTTAAACTTTTGATGAACCGCTTCTTTTTCATCCGCTTTCCAAACTTCGAAAGCTACGTTTTCCAGATTAACAGCCTTTTTATTTTCAAGTGCTGTCGCTTGGAAAACCACTTTTTGATTTTCCATCGTCTTCGCCGGTACATCAACCTTAACGTCGACTGTTTTTTTTCCGGATCCTTGCATTGTATCGTGATCCATTGCTTGTTTGTCATTCGCGCATCCGGCAAGCAAAAGTCCTGTCGCGAAAAACATCCCCATGAAGCCTATTGTTTTTTTCTTCAACACGGATTCCCCCAATTTTCGTTTACTAAATAAAGTAATGAAAGCTTATTTAGTATAACAAGAACTTGTGAAATGCCCACGAAGTAATTGTGAAAAGAACAAGACATTTTTAATCATTTGAATAAGGGGAGGAGAACGATAAGTGTTCTTTTTTAGAATCATCGACGAACGGCCACAGTAATCGTTTAACGGTCTCCCAGTTTTTTTCTTCGATTTCCGGACGACGAGGAATCATCGGATACAGTGGAACAGGATCGGCCCATGTCACCGGAACATTCGGACTCTCTTTCTGCCATCGCTTAATCCATTCTTCCGGAAGATTCCCCTGGAAGGGAGATTGATTCGTTAAAGCAGCAAATACTTGACTCCAGGCGCGAGGGACGACGCGGTACCAGTCGTAACCGCCACCACCTAAAGCTACAATCCGGCCGCCTGTGTACCGGTCAGCAGCCTCAACGGCGATTTGAGGAATCTGTTCGTAGCTCTCCATCGTTAACGACAGATGGGTCAACGGGTCAAGGGCATGTGCGTCGGCGCCATTTTGAGTAATGATCAAATCCGGCTTAAAGAGTTCACATGCTTCAAACAGGACAGTCCGGTAGGCATGTAAAAAAGAAGCGTCTTCCGTAAAGGCGTCAAAGGGAACGTTCCAGCTCCAACCATAACCTTCTTCTGCTCCACGCTCCGTCACCATTCCGGTTCCGGGAAATAAGTAACGTCCGGTTTCATGAAGTGACAACGTCATGACATCCGCCCGGTTGTAAAACGCCCATTGAACACCATCGCCGTGATGGGCATCGGTATCGACATATAAAATCCGGCAATCGTATTTTTGAATCATGGCTGCCATCGCGACGGCAGTGTCGTTGTAGATACAAAAACCGGAAGCCCGTCCGCGAAAGCCGTGATGCAGACCTCCTCCGATATGGAATGTCCGCCGGTATTGACCGGACAGGACAAGCTCGCATGCTTCAATCGTTCCGCCGACGAGCAAGGCTGCACTTTCATGCATCTGGTCAAAAAGAGGGGTGTCTTCGGTTCCTAATCCGTACATTTGCGCCTTCATCGGAGAAAGTTCGCCGTGTCCTGCGAGTTTCACCGCCTGTATGTAATCCGGATCGTGAATCAACGATAATTCCTCGTCTGTTGCCGGACGGGGGACGATGCAGTCGATATTCTCGAGGGCACCGGTTGCTTCCAATAAGGACAGGGTTAATTCGAGTCGAATCGGATTAAACGGATGGGAGTCGGAGAAGCGGTAGGCAGCCTCTTCTTTGCTGTATACATAAGCAAACTCTTTCATCGGCTCATATCAGGACCAACCACATCAAATCCTTCCTTTCGTAATTTTTCGATGACGCGAATCGGGTTCATCGTTTGGACACGAAAAGCAACGATCCGAACGTATGGATCATCTGTCGGATAGACTAAGACGTTTAAAATATTGACGTTTGTTTTCGCCAGGAGTCCAGCGATTTTAGCGAGTGTTCCTGCCGTGTTTTCGACACGGACTTCGATTTGTGAACTCGGTTCTAGTGCACCGGTTAATTGGACGAAGGTCCGGAGCAAATCCGTTTCTGTTATTAAACCGACTAAGCGACGTCCCCGAACAATCGGAAGACAGGAGAGGCGATGTTCATAAAATAAGACAGCCGCATCTTCGATGAAATCAAGAGGGTGAGCCGTGATTGGTATTCGTTGCATGATGCTTGATACCGCATTTTGTTGATCCTTTAAAAAAGTTTCCGGGTGAAACACACTGCTGGCACTTTGTATCTCCTGCAGACCAATTAAGCCTAACAGTTCCTGTCGGGCATTTATCACAGGCAAATGCCGAATTTGGTGACGGCGCATCAACTCGGCGGCGTGAGCAATCGAGTTTGTAGGTTGAATCGTAATACAATGTGTCTTCATGATTTGTTCGATTAACATGCGAGCCCTCCTTAATCGTACATGAAGCGACGACGGAGCCGTAATGCATCAAAATGCGCGACGACTTCAGGTGCGACATGTTTACCGATTCGTGCCATCAAACAGTTGGCAGGGTGCGAGGCGATTTCTGGATCATCCGTCGGGAAAAAGACCAACCCACCGTGGTTCATCATTTTTTCCATGATTTTACGGTAATCCCAAACAGACAAACCACTTCCTTTTAAATCCCAGTGCCAATAATATTCTGTCGTTAAAATTAAATATTGTTCCATCGCTGGATCAAGCATCGAAACTTCTAAGAGTTTTTTTCCGATTTGTTGTCCCCGGAAGCGGGCCGCTACTTCGATGGCACCGAGTTCCAATATATACGGATTATTCCCCTCGCTCCATGTCTCATAAGGATCGGGATACAGAAACGTTACATAGCCAATGATGTCATTTCCTTGTCGGGCGATGATGATACGTCCTTCTTCCAAAGCGGCGATTTCAACGAGTGCTTCATGCTGTTCCGCAGGTTGTCGAAAAGCTGTTAGGCCTGGATCAAGTGTATAAGCAGCAAGTACCTGGCTTGTGACTGGTCCTTCGATTTCTACTGGACCAAGCGATGTTTCATGAGCACGATGATTGAATTGTTTTTCAAACATGTAAGCGTCACCACCTTCCTGTTCATTATAATCGAAAGCAGAGAAAGAAAGAGAGGGATTTTTTAACAAATTGACGGCAAATTGATTGAACTACAGGCTAACTAGCTTATAATGTAGGAGAGAACAGCGAAGGGGAGGAACGAGACATGAAAGTTTTGAAAGCGCTTCCGGGGAAGCATTGGTTATCCGAATATGATGGTTCAGATTCATACGATTGGCAAGAAGCGGAACAATATTTTTCGTGGTCGACGACGGGGAAAGTCAACATGGCCTACGAAGCAATCGATCGTCATGCAGAAGGTGAACGTGCCAATAAGACGGCGCTGATTTATTTTGACGGGACAACGGAACAAACGTTTACGTATGCTGATATGAAACGAATGACAAATAAAGCGGCCAACGTCTTAAAAGATGCGGGTATCGAAGCTGGAGATCGGATTTTCATTTTCATGCCACGTTCGCCGGAATTGTATTTTGCTTTACTCGGTGCGTTGAAAGTCGGTGCGATCGTCGGCCCGTTATTTGAAGCTTTCATGGAACAAGCAGTCCGGGATCGCTTGTTGGATTCGGAAGCAAAAATGTTGATTACGACAAAAGCATTATTACCACGCGTCCCTGTTGATGAACTGACATCACTCGAACAGATTCTCTTAGTTGATGAAGACGTAGAGGAAGGTGATAAAATCAAGGATTTCCGACAAGCGTTCAATCAAGCATCGGAATCATTTGAACCGGTCTGGTTAGACCGGGAAGATGGTTTAATCCTTCATTATACATCGGGCTCGACCGGTAAACCGAAAGGGGTCTTACATGTTCAGAACGCAATGATTCAACATATGATGACAGGACGTTGGGTCCTCGACTTACAAGAAGAAGATGTTTATTGGTGTACAGCTGATCCAGGTTGGGTCACAGGAACAAGCTACGGTATCTTTGCACCTTTTTTGAACGGTGCGACGAATGTTGTCGTTGGCGGTCGATTTAATCCTGACTTCTGGTACAGTGTCATCGAGAAATATAAAGTGACTGTGTGGTACAGTGCACCAACAGCTTTCCGGATGTTGATGGGTGCTGGGGCGGAAATTGCAAATACACATGATCTGTCCAGTTTACGGCATGTCCTTTCGGTCGGAGAACCACTTAACCCGGAAGTCATCCGGTGGGGAAAAGAAGCTTTCGATCAACGCATTCACGATACATGGTGGATGACGGAGACGGGTGCTATGATGATCTGTAACTACAAATCAATGGATATCAAACCAGGATCGATGGGGAAACCGATTCCGGGAACGCAAGCAGCGATTGTAGATGATCAAGGAAACGAGTTGCCTCCTTTCCGGATGGGGAATTTAGCGTTAAAAACACCATGGCCTTCGATGATGCGTCAAATTTGGAACAATCCACAAAAATACGAGTCGTATTTCTTCAAAGGATGGTATGTATCAGGTGATTCGGCCTATATGGACGATGAAGGCTACTTTTGGTTCCAAGGTCGTGTCGATGATGTGATCATGACTGCCGGAGAACGTGTTGGACCATTCGAAGTAGAAAGTCGCTTGGTTGAGCATCCGGCTGTTGCAGAAGCGGGTGTCATCGGGAAACCGGATCCGGTTCGTGGTGAAATCATCAAAGCTTTCATTTCGCTAAGAGATGGATATGAGCCGACAGAAGAACTTAAACAAGAAATCCAAAAATTCGTTAAAGAGGGGCTGGCAGCCCACGCGGCTCCTCGCGAAATCGACTTCCGCGATAAACTGCCTAAAACACGCAGCGGTAAAATCATGCGCCGTGTCTTAAAGGCTTGGGAATTGAATCTTGAAACAGGAGATCTTTCGACGATGGAAGACTAAGTTTATCTTATAAAAACAGACCACTTATTTCCGGAGAAAGCGGAAGTAGGTGGTCTTGTTTTTTGTTTTGAACGGAAACTAAAAAAACACCGACTCTTTTAGAGTCGATGCTTTAGTGACGGAACTTGGATTACTCAGCGTTTTTCTGCTTTTCATCCGCTTTGCGTTTGGCATCCGCGTCGGCTTTCGCTTTTGCTTCATCTGCTTTGCGTTTGGCATCCGCGTCGGCTTTCGCTTTTGCTTCATCTGCTTTGCGTTTGGCATCCGCGTCGGCTTTCGCTTTTGCTTCGTCTGCTTTGCGTTTGGCATCCGCGTCGGCTTTCGCTTTTGCTTCGTCTGCTTTGCGTTTGGCATCCGCATCGGCTTTCGCTTTTGCTTCGTCTGCTTTGCGTTTGGCATCCGCATCGGCTTTCGCTTTTGCTTCGTCTGCTTTCTGTTTAGCATCCGCGTCGGCATTGGCTTTTGTATCGTCCGCTTTCTGTTTGGCATCCGCTTCCGCTTTGGCTTTTGCTTCATCCGCTTTCTTTTTATCTTGTTCGGCTTGTTTTTTCTTTTCTGCTTCTGCTTCTGCTTTTTTCTTTGCTTCCGCTTCTTTTTTCTTTTGGTCTTCCTCTTTGAAACGACCGGTGTTTTTGAAGTCATCTGCACTGACAGAGGCCGGCTGATTGAATCGGGCACCTGACTTAAAGTAACTGCTGTTTGCGTTATACGTCAGATTCGCCATTTGAGCCCAAAGATTTTGTGTCCGTTGATAGTACGTGGTTGCACCCATCAATGAGTTGTTTTGGTCATGTCCGGTCCAGACGGCAAGGGTGACACCAGGTGTTGAACCGACCAGGTACGAGTCTTTGATTTCATTGGTCGTCCCGGTTTTACCTGCCCAATCACCAGGTACCTTGAGTAATGAATTGGCATATTGCGCCGTTCCTTTATCAAAGACACCCCGCATCATATCAAGCGTCAAATAAGCGGTACGATCTTGGTAGATACGCTTTTTCTTTGATTTTGCTTTATAGATGTTTTTACCGTCTTTCGTAATCTTCGAAATGACATACGGTTTGACGTATTCACCGTAGTTGGCAAGCGTTGCATAAGCTCCGGCAAGTTCAACTGGTGTAATTTCCATCGTTCCTAAAGCGGCAGATGGGGCATAGCGGATATTATCCGGAATTTCAATTCCCATATCGACTAATTTTTGAATCGAATTCGACATATTCATCTTCTCGTACGTTTTAACGGCAGGAACGTTTAGAGACAGTTCCAATGCTTCGCGTACGGTGACGTTTCCACGGTAACGTCCGCCTTCATTGTTGATTGGATTATCACCGGGTTGACGCGGAACGGTCTGGTAATAATACTCTTCGTCATTAATGGTCGATGCCGGTGTGATTAATCCATTTTCAATTCCGTTCGAATAAACAAGAATTGGTTTAGCAGTCGAACCGATTTGACGTTTCGCCTGGAAAGCACGGTTGAAGTCATCGGCTGTTCCATCCGTATAACGTCCACCAACAAATCCTAAAATCCGACCTGTTTCATTTTGAACCATGACAGCAGCGGTTTCTTCCGGATCTTTTTTCGTGACTGTCTTTTTCGTTTTTGGATTGACGACTTGTTTGTATTGCGGCGCACTCGGGAAGTTCGACGCATTTTTAGCCGGTGTTTGCATCGCTTCGTGAATCTTTTTATCCAGTGTCAAATGAATTTTATATCCGCCTTGTCGCATCGCAATCAATGCCTGATCCCGATAATTGGCTTTGACTTCGGCAAGTTCAGAAGGTTTAACCTCATCTTCTTTGATCCCGTCCTGTTTCATGAAATAGCTTGTCATGATTTTAAGTGCTTCTTTTTCAGCTAAATCATAGACATACGGATACGTATCACGTGAACGTTTTGATGTTTTAGAAAAATCTTTTGTAATATCGTATTTTACAGCTTTCTCATATTGTGCTTTTGTAATGCTTTTCGCGACATACATTCGCTTTAAGACCGTTTTCATCCGGTTGGTACTCGGCGTCAAATCTTTTTTGACCACTCCACCTTGAAGGTAAGGTGTGTAGTAGTAAGGATTTTTTGGAATACCTGCGAGGAAAGCAGCTTGTGGTAACGTCAGTTTTTTGGCCGGTTTGTTAAACACACCACGTGACGCAGCTTCGATTCCGGCGATATTTCGTCCCAGTGAATTTCGACCAAACGAAACGACATTCAGATAAGCTTGCAGGATCTCATCTTTTGTCATCGCATTTTCGAGACGCAGAGCCAAAATGATTTCTTTGGCTTTCCGTTCAAACGAGACTTCATTCGTGAGGATTTGGTTTTTGATCAACTGTTGTGTCAACGTACTTCCGCCTGTCCGGGAAGACGAGTTCGTCACCTCTTGTAAGACGGCACGTAATGTAGCTTTTGGTACGACTCCATCATGCTCGTAAAAATCAACATCTTCTGTCGATAGGACAGCATCGAGCAGATAAGGAGAAATTTCCTTAATATTGACAGGTTGACGTTCTTCGTCCGTGGCAATGTTCGTCAGCTTTTCGCCACTTCCCCAATAAATCTCACTCGTAATGGCATAACTGTTTACTTGTTGTTTCATTTCTGTCAGTTTCGGTGCTTTTGTATCTTTGACAAGCGAAGCGAAATAACCGCCCGCTGCTCCGACAGAAAAACTTCCGACTAACAAGACCCCTATGATGAGGAATAAAATGATATTCCAAGATACGTCGTATGTGATATTCGACCAGTGCCGAACGGCTTTCGTCCGGGGATGATTCCAAAACTTGAACCAGTTCTCGCGCATAAATGATCTCCTTTACATCTTAAACTTGGGTGTAAATTAACATTAAATCACAGATAGACGTATTATACCATAACTGAAGTATTAGAAAATGGCTTGACAGTGGATTCTGCTTCAACGTATCATGGAAACATCTTAATCAAACGTATAGTAGAATCAGCTGTGATTGGAAAAAAGTAATGAACCGCTCCCTGTATCAGAGACCTAGTGGTGCTGCGAACTAGGACATAGCGCTTCATGAATTACGCTTCCAGGAGCTTCTTGAGAAATCAGGCGGTCTGCCCCGTTATCGGCAATCTAAGTGGCATGATGTTCATGCAATTAGGGTGGTACCACGGAATATTCCGTCCCTTCGTTCAGACGAGGGGACGGTTTTTTTTAGACTATTTTAGGGGGAAGACAGATGACGTTACTGGAAGATTTAGAGTTTCGCGGATTGATCAGTCAAATGACGGACGAAGAAGGAATTAAAGAATTACTTGAAAGTCCGACGACACTATACACTGGATTTGATCCAACAGCAGATTCACTCCACATCGGACACTTATTGCCGATTCTTGTGTTAAAACGTTTCCAACAAGCGGGACACCAGGCGATTGGATTAGTCGGAGGGGCAACGGGAATGATTGGTGATCCGAGTGGCCGATCGACAGAACGTTCATTGAATACATCGGATATCGTCGAAGAATTCGCCAACCGGATTAAAGGACAATTGTCACGCTTTTTGCCGCTTGATGGCGAAAATCCCGTAACGATTGCAAACAATCTTGACTGGACAAAGGATTTGACAATCATTGATTTCTTGCGCGACATCGGGAAACATTTCCCGATCAGCTACATGTTGGCGAAAGACTCCGTTGACTCACGTCTGCAAAACGGAATCTCGTTCACGGAGTTCTCCTACATGTTGCTTCAATCGTTCGATTTCTTGAAGCTGTACGAAAATGAAGGATGTCGCCTGCAGGTCGGTGGAAGTGATCAGTGGGGAAACATCACGGCAGGAATGGAATTGATTCGCCGCGTCGGTCATGACCAAAAGGCTTTCGGAATCACAGTGCCGCTCGTTACGAAATCGGATGGTCAAAAATTCGGGAAAACGGCCGGTGGAGCAGTTTGGCTCGATGCTGATAAAACGACACCGTACGAGTTTTACCAGTTTTGGTTCAACGTCGATGACCTTGATGTCATCAAGTTCTTAAAATATTTTACGTTCCTGACACCTGACGAAATCAACGCCCTTCAACAGGAAGTCGAGACGGCACCTGAAAAACGAGTTGCACAACGCCGGTTGGCAGAAGAAATGACAGTTCTCGTTCATGGCGCAGAGGCACTCGAACAAGCGGAACGGATTACAAAAGCATTGTTCAGCGGTGAAATCAAATCGTTGAAAGCAGAAGATATTGCCGATGCCTTCAAAGGAATGCCACGTTTCGCACTGGGAGAGGCAACAAACCTGGTCGACATCCTTGTCGAAGCCCAAATCAGTCCGTCGAAGCGTCAAGCACGCGAAGATGTGACAAACGGTGCGATTTACATCAATGGGGACCGAGAACAGGAATTGACAAAAGAGATTACGAAACAAGATGCGATTGGTGATTTCACGATCATCCGTCGTGGGAAAAAGAAATACTTCGTGCTCGAGCACGCTTGAAGCGAATAAAAAACAACGCTGGCGATTTCGTCAGCGTTGTTTTTTTTGTTTAAGCGACACGGAACAGGCGAAGGGGAAGCAAACGGACGGCGATCGTTGTTGCGAGCAACGCTTTTAGGACATCACCGAGAATAAACGGAATGTTGATTGTCAGGGCATCGAGGAACGACAGATGCAAGACGGCCATCAAACCGAACGTGCCGAGCAGATAAACGAGTCCGAGTCCAAACACGAGCATCCCGATGAATAGCGGAATGAAACGGCGTGTCCTTTCAGCGACGAGACCGATGAAGAAACCGGCAATCGGGAACGCAATCAGATAACCGACGGTCGGACCGACGAATGGGGCAAGTCCTCCTTTTCCACCAAGTAAGGGAAGACCGGCAGCGGCAAGCAATAAGAAGATCAGGACAGCCAGTCCACCGCGTTTGGCACCGAGAATGGCACTGACCGTCATGATGGCGAGCATTTGAAGCGTGATTGGTACCGGACCGACGAGTTGAAGTTGCGGCAGTAAACTGACCGCAGAAATGATGGCAGCACCTAAAGCGATAAATGTAAGATCTTTTGTTTTCATAAGATGACACGTCCTCTATGTTTTGTGTTAACCAATATAAAATAAAGGTTAACACAAAACGTGAAAAAGGGAAACAAAAAAAGCACCCACCGGAGTGGATGCTTGAAACAACTGATTAACGTGAGTAGTACTCAACGACGAGTTGTTCTTGGATTTGATCGTTCAATTCAGAACGCTCTGGAAGACGGACGAACGTTCCTTCGAGCTTCTCAGCATCGAAAGTAACGAAGTCTTTAGTTGCTGGTGCAACTTCGAGTGCTTCTTTGATAACGACAAAGTTCTTTGATTTTTCGCGAACTGAGATCGTTTGACCTGGTTTCACGCGGAACGACGGGATGTCGACGCGAGCGCCATCAACTTGGATGTGACCGTGGTTGACGAGCTGACGAGCAGCACGGCGTGTACGAGCCATACCCATACGGTAAACAACGTTGTCAAGACGTGCTTCAAGTAAGAACATGAAGTTCTCACCGTGGATACCAGGCATTTTGCCAGCATCGTTGAAGATACGGTTGAATTGGCGTTCGTTTACTCCGTACATGTGACGAAGCGTTTGCTTCGCTTGAAGTTGGAGACCGTACTCAGACATTTTGCGACGGCTGTTACCGTGTTGTCCTGGAGCGTACGGACGTTTTGCGATTTCTTTTCCTGTTTCAGTAAGTGAGATACCGAGACGACGTGAAAGTTTCCAAGCTGGACCTGTATAGCGAGCCATAATAAGACTCCTCCTTAGTGTTCGTTATTATTTGCATAAAAATAATAACGCCATCAAACCCACGTTACGCCCATTTCATGATGTGGCACCCTCGCTTGATAGCAAAGTTACACGATGCCCCTCCGGCAAAGCCGAGTCATGAAATGTGATACGTAAGCGATTTGACCGCTATCGTTATCATTTCTGCACTTTTACAAGTATACGTCTGCTGATTCCTGCTGTCAATCAAATATGGCGAAGAAGAATTTCGCTGAATGCTTCAAGACCGGCTTGATCCGTTTCGTCGAAGCGGTTGAGTTCAGGACTGTCGATGTCGAGGACGCCGATCGTTTTTCCGTCTTTGATCAACGGCACGACGATTTCCGAATTAGTTGCTGCGTCACAGGCGATATGTCCCGGGAACGCATGGACATCCATGACGAGTTGTGTTGTTTGATCCTGAGCGGCTGTTCCGCAAACTCCCCGTCCGAGCGGAATCCGGACACACGCCGGCAGTCCCTGGAATGGACCAAGGACCAACTCGTTTTGTTCCGGGTCCATTAAATAGAACCCGACCCAGTTCGTCCGGTCGAGAAATTGACCGAGTAAGGCACTTGCATTTGAAAGGTTGGCAATCTGATTCGTTTCCCCAGTCAGTAACGCATCAAGCTGTTTATTCAGCATTTCGTATTGTTTTGTCCGGTCACCATCATAAGTCGTTGTCTCAAACATATAGAATTCCTCCTGAAAAATCATATTTTAATCATCTTATCGGGTTTTCACACGACTGACAAACAATTGATTTCAAGAAACCCGGCTAAAAATTCGGAAGAAATTAGTAAAAGCCCGAGTAAATCTATGCAAATCGGTTGCGCTATACTATTATAAGGATAAGATTAAAGCGAATTTCTCAAAATATAAAGTCGCTTGATAGGGTGGAGGTCGTAGCAAATGTGGGCATGGGTGATTGGTGTCATCGTCATCGTATTACTCGTCATGCTGTTTAGCATGATCAGTCGGAAAAAATATTATACGAAAATCGATGAACTTGATCTTCGGAAACAAGGAATCATCAGCGCGTCGATTCCGAAGGAGTTGCAAGAACTGAAGGAACTCCCGATGGCGGGTGAGACGGAGACGAAATTCACTTCCTGGCATCAGGCATGGGAGGAGTTAGTGACAGTCCACGTCGCACAAATCGATGAGACATTATATCGAGCGGAAGAAGGGCTGGATCGTTACCGGTTTGTTGCGGTTAAAAATGATCTGGAGGTAACAGAACAATTAATTGCCGAACTCGAGGGATTAATTGATGGGATGCTGGTAGACATGTCGACGTTCAAGACAAATCAATCGGTCTTGGCGGAGCTTAAGGCACAAGGCGAAACAAACTCCAGTCAAATTCGTAAATCGTTATTGTTGCAGGCGACGTCATTCGGACCTGCGTTACCTAAATTGGAAGAACAGGCGGAACAGATTGACCAGTTACGGATTGAGATGGTTGCCTTTGAAGAAGCGGGTGAAGTGACGAAAGCCTATGAGACAAGTTTGTTACTTGAAACAAAAGTAGAAGAAACACGTCAACTCGTCGAAGTGATTCCACAGCAGTGGAAGACACTCGCTCACGAATTGAGACAGCGCATTGATCAGCTCGGAGCCGGCTATAAAGAGATGACATTAGATGGGTATCCGCTTGAACCACTCGGTATGCAATCTGATATCAAACGATTTGAAGAACAACGTTTGAGTCTCGTCAAGAAGCTCGAATTCCTTGAAATTAACGGACTTGAAGAGCAGGTGCAGCAACTTGCTTCAGATATCGACCAAATGTACGATACGTTCCGTCGTGAAGTCGATGCCCGGCACCATGTGAAAAAAGAAAATCAATCATTGAAGCAAAAAGCATTACGGATGCGTGAAAAGGTTCATCAATTGGCACAAGAATTCAGCATGTTGCGGGAAAACTATGAGATTTCGGCAGATTTAGGAGAACATTACGAATCGATTCAACGGGATGAAGAAATGTTATTTGGAGCAGCGAAAGATTTGGATGAATCGATTGCAAGCCGGATCATCCCCTTCAGTATGCTGGAAGATCAAATGCGGGATGCTGTCCGATTGGAAGAACAATTGATGCTTCAATACGAACGATTCGCGGTTGAATTGCAGGCGTTACGGAAAGAAGAAACAGAAGTCCGTCAACGTGTTGCCGAATGGCGACAATTGTTATCGACCATCCGCTTGCGCTTAAAACGACTCGGTCTTCCGAAAATCCCTGCAGACGTCGAAGAAGCTTTACAAGCATCAAGTCGTTCGCTGCAGACGCTTGAAACACGGCTCGAAGAGTTACCGTTTAACGTCCATTACATCGTTTCCCAAAGCGAAGATGTCAACGGAACGTTTAAAACATTGCAAGAACGGATAGATAAAGTAGTATTCGAAGTCACTTATGCAGAACGGCTCGTTCAATACGCCAATCGATTCCGCCGACAAGATAACGAGATACATATGTCGTTGACGATTGCTGAGACGAAGTTCCTTGCAGGAGACTATGAACGGACGATTGCGTTAGGAGAACAAGTACTGCAACAATTTGATCCTAATTCGATTGAACGTATTCGAAAAGCATGTGGTCAACCGGAAACGATGCATGCATAATCATCACTGACAATTCAGGGTGGCCGTCCAGGTCACCCTGTTTTTGTAAAAAAAGGGAGCGATTGAGATGGGGAAACTGTACGTAAACGGAATCATTCGAACGATGACGCACGAAACAGATATTCACTCGGCGATGTTCATTGAAGGAGAACGGATCATTGCCATGGGTGAAGAAAGCAAGTTACGACGGCGGTTTGGAAGACGGATTCTGTCGATCGTTGATTTGAACGGGAAAGCGGTTTATCCGGCTTTCACCGATGCACATATTCATTTGATCGGATACGGTGAAGCCATCGGACGTGTGGATGCGTCGCGTTATGCAACGTTAGCGGAATTGGGAAAAGCATTCGTCGAGGCAGAAGCCGTTAACGGATTACATGTGGCAGAAGGATACGATGAAACGAAGCTTGACCGGGCACCGACGAAAGCATGGTTAAATCAGCTCTTTCCGACAGAACCGGCCTTGTTGAAGCGGACGGATCGGCATACCGTACTCGTCAACGATGTTTTGTTCAAACAGTTGGGATACAAAGCGTCAACCGTCATTGAAGGTGGGAAAATCGGGTTACTCGAATCGGGAGAAGCGGACGGATTTCTTTATGATGCGGCGATCGAACCATTGTATGCCCTGCAATCGGGCTCAGTCGAGCGGAATAAATCCTCGTTGCGGTCAGCCATTAAAGATTTGTACCGTCATGGTATTGTTGCTGCGCATACGGAAGATTTGGCGTATCATGGCGATTTAGAAGAAGTCTTGCAAGCATACCGGGAAGTGACGGAAGAAACGGGATTCCATGCTCATCTGCTCGTTCATCATTTAGTCATTGATCAACTTATTCAACTGAATCCCGTCCTGCCGCCGACGTTGTCGACCGGTGCGATGAAACTGTTCGTCGACGGGGCGCTCGGAGGACGGACGGCACTGCTTGGCAGAGGATATTCGGATGATGCGACGACACGCGGCATCGAAGTCCATTCTCCGGAACAGTTGGAACAACTCGTCAAACGGGCCCGGAGTTACGGCTTTACGGTAGCGGCACACGTCATCGGGGACTTGGCGATCGAACGTTTCGTAGCCGTCCTTGAAAAATACCCGGCTCCAAAAGGGGCACGGGACCGAATCATTCATGCAACGGTCGTACGTCCGGAGTTGTTGGCACGAATTCGAAAATTGCCGGTCTTGATCGATGTCCAACCGGTCTTCCTGCTCGATGATGCTGATTTTGCGCAAGACCGACTCGGGTTGAATCGCTTGGACTGGGCCTATCGGCTGAAATCTCTTGCGGATACGGGAGCGCTTCTGTGCGGTGGATCCGATGCGCCGATTTCAAGTCCGGATGTCCGGCGTGCCTTGTATGCTGCGACGACGGGGACAGCAGGTAACATCAATAAGACGGACGAAGTATTATCAATGTATGAAGCCCTGCTGTTGTTCACGAAAAATCCACATATCGCAACCGATACACATGGACGAAAAGGAATGTTGCTTCCGGGATACGATGCAGACTTCGTCATCTTTGAACAGGATTTCTACATGTTAAGCGGGGAAGCTGTCTTAACCAACCGGTTGCTGGAGACTGTTCAGGCAGGAAGAACTGTTTTTGAGGCGACACCAGTCATGAATTAAAATAAAAAAAACTGCCAATCGGCAGTTTTTTTGTTTTACAGGAAAGAACGTTGGATTTTATGCCAAAATGTATTATTCGTTAATTTAACGGTCTTGAGTTCTTTTTCCGATAATTGAATATCGACGGAATCTGTCCGTTTTAAACTGAGCGCTTCATTGTCCATTCCGATGATCGGATAGTCGTTGCCATCTTCGATGATGCGTAAAGACAACTTACGACCGCGATTCAAGAGGAATGCCGATCCGAGTGTCCGGTACCGGTTGTTGTTGACGGAAGCAATCTCACTGACTTGAAGACAATGGATTAATGGATCAACGATTGCCCCTGATAATGATTTGTTGTAAGCCGTTGAACCGGTTGGTGTCGAGATGACCATACCGTCCCCGCGGAATGTCTCAAACAGGAACCCGTCGATATAGACCTCAATTGCCAGCGACTTGATGATGCTCGACTTAACGGAACATTCATTTAGACACAACATACCCGGTCCACCGTTAATTGAAGCTTCGAGGAGCGGATAGCGACGGACTTCAATTTCACCTTCAGAAGCACGGCTTCCGGTTTCCTTGAATATGGCTTCAACCGAAGAGAGATCGTTGATATCGAAGTCACAATAAAATGAGTTCGGTCCTTCGGCAAAACCGACATAAATCGCGTCTTCCCGGAATCCTGTAAAGCGTGCCGCTTGAAGGAAGGCACCGTCTCCGCCGATCGAGACAATGATGTTGGCTTGTTTGTGGTTCTGAACGACATTCAGTCCATACCGATTTCCTACTTCAATCAGTTTACGTACCTGCGTCTCGTGTCTTTGTTTGTTACGGTAATACAGGTAGACATTGTTTCGAGCCATGGTCAATTCCCCCTTGAAAGCGTTTCATGAACTCCTTTATTATACCCGTCTTTGACAAAAATCGGTACTGCCAGCTCGAAGTGCGGGCAGAAATCTTGTGTTACCGTGGTGGCATTTCTATAGTAGAATGGAAAACGACATATGAATCTATCGGGAAATGGGGAATTTACATGGCAACATTTAAAGGGAACGCAATCACATTAATCGGAACACCTGTTGAAATCGGACAAGAGGCACCGGATTTCGAAGTATTAGCAAACGATCTTTCACCGGTGACACGCGATACGTATGAAGGAGTTCGAATTATCAGTGTCGTACCATCAATCGATACAGGTGTCTGTGATGCCCAAACACGTAAATTCAACGAAGAAGCAGCGGCTATTGAAGGTGTAACAGTCTTGACGATTTCAAACGACTTACCGTTTGCACAACGTCGTTGGTGTGCGGCGAGTGGACTCGACAACGTCGTGACGCTGTCAGATCACCGTGATCTTTCGTTCGGTACACAGTACGGAGTCGCAATCGAAGAACTTCGTTTACTGACTCGTTCGGTCTTCGTCATCGACGCAGCAAATGAAGTCGTTTATGCGGAATATCTAGAAGAGTCAACGAATGAAGTTGATTTTGAATCAGCACTTGCGGCTGCCAAAGGAGCCAAAACAACGAAGTAAGAATGGTTTACAAACGGCGTAAAACCGCTACAATGAAAGTAATGAGAAAGAACGGCTCCCAAGAAGTGCGGGGGCCGTTTCGTTTTGAAAGGATGGAACACACATGGAATCACTAGAAAAATTATATAAAGAATTGACACAGCAAACGCGTAAATTAGAACGTGATTTAGACATGCCGTACCTTGAAGGTCTGACGGAAGTCATCGACCGTTTGAATGAACGGCATACGGAAAACGTAGAACCGGAAACCGTCCGAAAAGCCGTATCACTTGCCATTCTCGAAGGAATGAAACAGGCACAACCGAATCACTTGCCGACACCGGACAGCGTCGCATTGTTTGCGGGTTATTTAATCGGGAAACTAATCAAGAAGGAGGATGTCCGTCTGCTGGATCTTGGCAGCGGGACAGGCGGTATGTTGCATGCTGTCCTCAGTCAACTTCCGAAAGATACGGTTGCCGAAGCCGTTGAGGTGGATGAAACATTAATTCGATTGTCGGCATCTGTTTCTGAACTCATGGATTATCCGGTCAACTATACGCATCAGGATGCTTTGCGTCCGCTTTTGCTTGATCCGGTCGATTTAGCTATGGCAGATTTGCCGATCGGCTATTATCCGGATGAAGAAGTCTCGAAAACATACGTTTTAAAACGGGATGAAGGTATGAGTTACAGCCATTTCCTGTTGATCGAACAAGCAATGAATTATGTGAAACCGGGCGGGTTTGGAGTGTTTGTCATTCCGAACGGACTCTTTCAACATGATACAGAAGGTAAGCTGAAGCAATATTTCGAAACAAAAGCCCATGTCGTCGGAATCCTCCAGTTACCGTTGACGATGTTCAAGCAGGAACAAGCAGCTAAAAGTTATTTGATTGTCCGGAACCACTTGGCGGGTATGACGATGCCAAAACAGGCATTGTTGGCCGAGTTGCCATCGTTTACCGACGCCCGTGCCTTCGGCGGGATGGTGAAACAGATTGATGAATGGATTAACACAGAATTAAAATGAAATGCGCAAAGTGATTGAAATCTGTCGTTAATTTGACTATTCTAGTGTAGAACAGAAAAAGAGCAAGACTCATACAGATGTGAATGTCGATCGATTTGAATGGAAAAGGGGAAATAAATCATGGCAAAGATTATGGCAGTAAACGCCGGTAGTTCGTCACTGAAGTTCCAATTACTTGAGATGCCGAATGAAACGATGATTGCAGTTGGTTTAGTAGAGCGCGTCGGAAAAGACGATGCCATCTTTACGATTAAATATGGCGAAGGACAGAAATACACGGATGTTCTTCCGCTTGCGACACATAAAGAAGCAGTTGAATTATCACTTGAGAAACTCATGGAATTCGGCATCATCTCATCGTATGATGAGATCAAAGGTGTCGGACACCGTGTGTTACACGGTAAAGAAAAATATGCGGACTCTGTTGTCATTACAGAAGAAGTCATGCAAGACATCGAATCTTACACGGAGCTCGGTCCGTTACACATTCCGCCAAACTTGATCGGAATTCGTGCGTTCCAAGCGATTTTACCGGAAGTACCGCAAGTCGCTGTTTTTGATACAGCTTTCCACCAAACAATGCCGGAAGAAAACTTCCTGTACAGTCTTCCGTACGAATACTACACAGAGTACGGCATCCGGAAGTACGGTTTCCACGGAACAAGCCATAAATATGTCACGGAACGTGCTTCTGAATTGTTGGGCCGTCCATTACAAGACTTGCGTCTGATTTCATGTCACCTCGGTAGCGGAGCATCGATCGCAGCTGTCGCAGGCGGAGAATCACTTGATACAACAATGGGCTTCACACCACTCGAAGGAATCACGATGGGAACGCGCTCTGGTTCGCTTGACCCAGCCTTGATCCCATTCTTGATGGAGAAAACCGGCAAGACAGCAGAAGACGTTCTAAATGTCATGAACAAAGAGTCAGGCATCTACGGTCTTTCTGGTCTTTCAAGTGACCTGCGTGATGTTGAATCTGCAGCGACAGAAGGAAATCACCGTTCGGAAATGGCGTTACGAATCTTCGCTAACCGGATTCATGGCTATATCGGTCAGTATGCAGCAGAGATGAATGGCGTCGATGCCATCATCTTTACAGCAGGTGTCGGTGAAAACTCGGATTCGATCCGTGAGCGTGTCTTACGTGGCCTTGAATTCATGGGCGTTTATTGGGATCCTTCACTCAACAACGGTGCACGCGGAGAAGAATTGTTCATCAACTATCCGCATTCACCGGTCAAAGTCATCATCATTCCGACGAATGAAGAATTGATGATTGCCCGTGACACGGTTCGTATCGGTGGATTGGTCGAGCAAAACGCATAATTAAATCTTTTTGAGCAAACGTCTGGATCACAACGAAAGTTGTATTCAGGCGTTTTTTTGTTTGAAGAAAATCATCTCAACGGAGTGAAAACAGGTGAGATGATTTCTCGTAATAAAAACGTTTGTTACAAGGTTTGTCATATAAAAAACGTGAAAACGAAAGTTAAACCGATTATTGTCGAAAAAACGGTTTGAAACCGATAAAAATGAGACTTTTGTAATATAAAAGTAACAATGACGTCATCTTTTTGTGGTCTATATGTAACGGCACAGCTTCATTTTGTCATGTATATTAATGTAAGTTACAAAACAGGGACAATTATGGAGGAGAGATTACATGATGATGAAACGAATAATCGCTAGTGTTTTAGCAGTCTTGTTAGCACTCAGTTCGTTTGCAGGTCTTCAAGCGGAAGCTGCAACTAAAAAAAATGTCAAGTCGTCGGTCGATAGTCTGATTGTTCGCCAGAAAGCTACCACAGCGTCCAAGAAACTCGGTCTTCTATATAAGAATCAAACGTTACCGTACAAAGCTAAAACAGGAAACTGGTATAAAGTAAGTTATAAAGGAAAAACGGCGTACCTCAGTGCCCGTTATTCGAAAGTCGTCACATCAAGCGGATCGAAAAAACAATCAACAGGTGGTTGGAAAACAATCACAAACGTAAGTGCAACAGCTTATACACCATACGATCCAGGTAGCGGTAATTTAACGGCAATCGGCTGGAACATCAAGAGCTCGAAAAAGAAAGTCGTAGCAGTTGATCCACGTGTGATTCCGCTTCGTTCAACAGTCAAAGTGTATTACAAAGGGAAATTAAAAGGGACATATACAGCAGCAGATACAGGTGGTGCCATCAAAGGCAAGAAGATGGACATTTTGTACTACTCACGTGCCGAAGCATTTAACTGGGGTCGTCGTAACGTCACTGTTAAATACAAATAAGTCATTTCAATCAATCGTACATTGGTGCGATTGATTTTTTTTGTCCAAAAAAGCACTTCCTCTTGAAAGAGAAAGTGCTCAAAATGAGTTCAATTAAAGACGAACAATCAAGACATCACACTTCGCGTAACGTGTGATACTTTCTGAAACGCTACCGATAAAGAAACGTTCAACAGCGTTTAAGCCGGTTGCTCCACAGATAATCAAATCGACATTATGGTTGGGTGCAAGTTTTTTGGCGATGGTTACTTTCGGGGAACCGTATTCAATAGCGACTTCAACATCTTTTACACCACGCTCCTGAGCTGTCTTGACGTAATCATCGAGCAGTTCTTTTGCATAGGATTCGGCACGTTCGGTAATCGTCCGATCGTAGGCCTCGACAGTTGCGAAAGTCCGTGTATCGATGACGTGAGCAATGACGAGTTTGGCATTGTTTCGAAGTGAGACGTCAATCGCCGTTTCAAAAGCACGTTCTGCCTCTTTTGATCCGTCGACTGCTACTAAAATGTTATGATATACGATTGCCATCTTGTATCCATCCCTTCGTCTTCCTCTGATTTTACACCCTTATTATACCATTCCCTCAAGTAGAAGGTGAGGAACATTTAAGGAGATTTTAAAATTGTTCTTCGCCAGCGGAACCCGTAAGATGGAAAGAGATGAAAGGAGGCGATGCCAAGATGAGGCACGCGTTAATTACAGCAGGAACAAAAGGACTCGGTGAAATGGTGACCCGTCGTTTACTCGAGGAGGGGTGGCACGTCACTGCGCTTCACCGCTCGGAGCCGACATTTGTTCACGAACGACTTCATTTGATTAAAGCGGACGTCACGCAGCAAAATCAATTGATGGATGCGGTTGAACAAACGATGACTGCCCACGGTCGGATTGACGCGTTAATTTTAAACGCGGGACCGTATATCTTCGAACGGAAATCGCTTGTCGACTATTCGGATGAAGAGTGGAATGAAGTAGTGACCGGTAACCTGACAGCCAGTTTTTGGTTATTGCGAAAAATCCTTCCGATTATGCGCGAACAACAATACGGACGTATCATTACATACGGTTTTCCGGAGAGTGCATCTGCACCCGGGTGGGTGGAGCGAGCTGCATTCGCCGCTGCGAAAAGCGGTATGGTCAGTTTGACGAAAAGTGTAGCGCTTGAAGAGGCGGAATACGGAATTACGGTAAACATGGTCAATCCCGGTAATATTGTGGGCGACAATAAGTCAAAACGGATTGAAGAGGCGACGGCGGATGAACAGACGCCGGTCGGACGGACAGGTGTCGGAGAAGATATCGCGCGGACGATTTCATTTTTAGTAGCGGAAGAATCCAGTCTGATTACAGGGGCGATTCTTGATGTGACCGGTGGTGTCAATGTTGTGCATCAATCACGACCGTGATTTTTCGGAAGAAGGATTAACAGCTGGATTTGGCTGTGTATACAAATCAGGTGGGCGGAATTCGAATTCCGTCCACCTGATTTTTGTTTTTATTAGATTCTGATTTCGTTTACTGTACGGCTGTTACCGGTAAGGATTGGAGGTGCTTCGGATAGCGGGTCAGTGCTTCCGGTCCGCTCTCGGTTAAATGAATGTCATCTTCAATACGGACACCGCCGACGTTCGGGACATAGATCCCTGGCTCCAGTGTATATACGATTCCAGACTCCGCTGTCAGCAAGTTGTTCGATGCGAGTGACGGGAATTCATGGACATCGATGCCGAGACCGTGTCCAACACGATGGGTGAAATAGTCACCGTAACCGGCTTGTTCAATCACCTTCCGGGCAGCTTGATCTAATGTACCAAGAGTCACGCCGACCCGGCTGGCTTCCGTTGCTGCTTCAAGTGCTTGAAGAACTGTTTGATAAATAGTTTGTTGTTCTTCACTGGCTTCCCCGTAAACGAACGTCCGAGTAATGTCTGAGCAATATCCTTTCCAAACGACACCAAGGTCGAACAGAACGAAATCGCCTTCTTGAATGACTCGGTCACCGGGCACACCATGCGGATCGGCACTGTTTGCTCCGAATAAAACCAATGTATCGAACGACATCTCACGGACGCCCTTCT
Source organism: Exiguobacterium sp. GL_137 (assembly GCF_057834585.1). NCBI lineage: Bacteria > Bacillati > Bacillota > Bacilli > Caryophanales > Exiguobacterium > Exiguobacterium sp. GL_137. The sequence continues at coordinate 2,213,382 of NZ_CM174406.1, read as the reverse complement.
TTTTCATTTCGAACTCGATTGTTGAAATGACTTCCATTTCCGTGACGCCGGGACGAATCGCCTGTTTGCCGATTTCGATCGCTTCGTCAGCTAATGCTGCTGCTTCGCGGAGAATTGCAATTTCTTGAGCGTCTTTTTTTAGGCGTAGTGCTTGCAAGGGTTGACCGATATCAAGAATTGCCGCATTTTCCTGACGGGCTTCCAACTCTTTAAACCGGCTGAAAGTCATGTGTTCGCCTTCAATTCCAATTCGGTTATTGGAAATCGAAAATGTCTTCAGGGTTTCGCTAATTTTGTCAAATGGATGCTCGTGGTCCGCATACGTAATGACTTCGCCGTCCCATGGACTTGCAGCGACGATGTTGGCTTCGAGGGCTGGGCAGAAGAGGGCACGTTTTCCGTTAGCATCTACGATGACAGCCATCACACGTTCATGAGGTTCCGCATAGACACCTGAAAAATAAAACACACTCGCTTTTGACGTAATCAATGCAACGTCGATTCCTGATTCCTGTAATACACGACTAATCTGATTTGTCCGTTCTAACATATCGCTTCCACCTCTCTGTTCGTTTCAGGATTCAGTATACCATCGTTAGAAACGGAAAACATTTCTCGCAAATCGGGACTAGTACACTTTTCATTCGTTGGAGTGGTACAGTATAATGACAGAAGAGTAGAATATAGGAAAAAGAAGGGATACAGCATGCCTACAAAACATGAACAGATCATCCGGCACATTGAGGATCTCGATGTGGGCGCCAAAATATCCGTCCGGCAAATCGCAAAGGACTTAACGGTATCCGAAGGTACGGCATATCGTGCCATCAAAGAAGCGGAAAATTTAGGGTTCGTCTCAACGATTGAACGTGTCGGGACGATTCGCATTAAAAAGAAACAAAAAGAAAATATTGAAAAACTGACGTTTGCGGAAGTCGTCAATATCGTCGATGGACAGGTTCTCGGAGGACGTGACGGACTTCATAAGACATTGACGAAGTTTGTCATCGGCGCGATGAAGTTAGAAGCGATGATGCGTTATATCGATGTCGACAGTCTCGTCATCATCGGAAACCGGGAAAAAGCACATGAGCTGGTCTTGGATGCAGGAGCAGCAGTTTTAATTACCGGTGGTTTTGACACGACGGAAGACGCAAAACGATTGGCAGACGAAATGGAGTTGCCGATCATTTCCACGTCTTACGATACGTTCACTGTCGCGACGATGATCAACCGGGCCATCTATGACCGACTGATCAAAAAAGAAATTTTACTGGTCTCCGATATCTTAATTCCTTTACACGATACGTTTTATTTGCAAACGAACGACCCGATTGCCAGATGGCATGAACTTAATGAGCAGACAAAACATAACCGTTATCCGGTCATTGATGAACAGATGAAGGTTGTCGGTGTCGTGACGGCGAAGGATATCATTGACCGTCCACATGACTGGCCGGTCGAAAAAGTCATGACCCGTCACCCGATCACGGTCGGAATCCGGACAAGCGTGACGAACTCCGCGCACCAGATGGTATGGGAAGGGATTGAGATGTTACCGGTCATCGATCAGTACGGACGTCTGCTTGGCATCATCAGCCGGCAAGATGTCTTGAAAGCCCTGCAACTGGCGAACCGTCAACCGCAAGTCGGCGAAACGTTTGATGACTTGATCACAGGACAGATCAAAGCGGCAGAAGATGCGAGAGGACCTTACCTTTCACTCGAAGTCTCACCGCAGATGACGAACTTCATGGGGACGGCTTCGAGTGGTGTCTTGACGACCTTGCTCGTCGAAGGAGCGACACGGATGTTGCGTCATATGAAAAAGGGTGACCTCGTCATCGAAAATGTCAGCATTTATTTCATCAAACCTGTTCAAATCGAGAGTACGATTACGATTCGAGCCAATGTGTTTGATGTCGGACGGAAGTTCGGAAAAGTGGATGTCGAGATGTATCAAGGTACACAAATCGTGGCGAAAGCACTCGTGACGTCACAACTAATCGATCGATGACAGGGACTGGACACAAAAAAAGACGGTAGCTACCGTCTTTTTTACGATTGTTCCGACTGTTCCATTTCACGGACGACATACGGATAGATTTTCTTATAGCGGATGAAACCTGCGATAAATGAAGCGACACCGATGACAATTAGAATCGAACAGACGACTTTTCCGATCGTCGTCGTCAATCCGTCACCAGACACAAATTGGTTAACGGCAAAAAGAATGACGAACAAGCTGAGCCAGATGCTCGCTTGCGTATTGAATAAAAATTTCCGGTTCGTGCTTTTCGTATGAAACGCACGTCGTTTTGCAAGTAAATATCCACCAAGAGACAAGACGATTAACAGAATGAGAACAAACTGCATATGGATGACCTCCTTTTCTTTCTATATCTGTTTGTATCATATCAATATTTAGAGGAGCTGTGCACTGTGAAAGAACAAATCAGACAATTGATTGAACAAGCATCGACAATCATCATTCATCGGCATGAACGTCCGGACCCTGATGCGCTAGGCAGTCAGTTTGGATTACAGCTGGTTTTACAAAAGCGATTTCCCGATAAAACAATAAAGGCAGTGGGCGAGATGGCGACCTCCCTTTCATTCATGGGAGAGCTCGATGCTGTAGAAGCAGCAGAGTACGCGCATGCACTCGTCATCGTCCTGGATACCGCCAATCAAGGACGGATCGATGGAGCGGAAGCCTTAAACGGTCAACACACGATTAAAATCGACCACCATCCGGACGAAGATCCATACGCCGACGTTCAACTTGTAGATACAACCGTCAGTTCGACGTCAGAATTATTGGTTCACCTCTTAAATGAATGGGAGTACGAGATTCCGGCAACGGCGGCGATTCAATTTTATGCAGGAATTGTCGGTGATACAGGCCGCTTCCAATTCAGAGGCACGACAAGCCGGACATTTTCCGTCGCAGCGCAACTGCTGGATACAGGAATCGATACGGATTGGCTCTACCGCAACATGTATCAGACGGAACTGGTTGCTTTACAGTTACAAGGCTATGTCTTGCAACATATCCAGTTGACGAAAGCCGGCGTCGGGTATGTCGTGTTGACACAGGATACATTGGCGACATTCGATGCGACCGTTGAACAAGCGTCCCTCCTCGTCAATAGCTTCGCAGGTCTGAAAGGCTTAAAAGCATGGGCATTATTCCTCGAAACTGATAAGGAAGTTCGTGTCCGCCTGCGTTCGAAAGGTCCGGTCATCAATGAGGTAGCCAAAGAATTTAATGGTGGCGGACATCCGATGGCATCAGGTGCGACGATCAAAGATTTGACGGAAGTGGATACGGTCGTCTCCCGTTTGAATGAAGTGGCAGAAGCCTTTACGTTCTAATAAAAAAAGGCTGCTCGCCATCATCCTGTTTCGGATACATGGCGAACAGCTTTTTTTAGCATCAATGAGTGGAAGCCTCTTCTTGAGGGATGAACCAAGTTCCCCGTTCTGTGTGATCTTCAATGACGTTTAATTCAAGTTCTTTAACGGACTTCCGGATTTTTTCAGCGATTTCTTCAGTCTCGGTAAATGCGGTTACCCCTAATTTCAGTTGTTCTACTTTTTCGCGGGCAATTTGGCTACGGTTTAAAATCATGGCAAACTCTCCTTCCTTGCAAGTCATGATGTTCTCTTTTTATTGTAGCGAAAAATGATGGGGATGGCGAGACTCAGAAACGCATAGATATGAAACTTCTGAAAACGTTTCATTTATGGAAGGAATAAAAGCAGATGAGAATGGAGGAAAAAGAATGATCCAACTAAATGTCCGTACAGCATACAGTCCTTTGCAAAGTACGATTCGGATGGATCGTTATCTGGATGAGGTCAAACGACGCGGCTTTTCAGCTGCAGCCATCTGTGAAACGTCCTTGACCGGCGTGCCGGCGTTCATGGCAGGTTGTGCGCAACGGGAACTGACTCCGATCATCGGACTAGAACAAGTCATAGAACCGGATGAACTCACGATTTTGTGGTATGCGAAGACGAGTCATGGACTAAAAGCACTCTACCGGCTTGCCAGTGAAATGCCTGTTGAAGACTATTCACAATTGATCGCTGTCCTGGAACCAAAACGCCAAGCACCGGAAGATGACTCGCGCTTACGGCGTCTCATCGCCCACTGGATGGGATCAGCGCACAAAGCGAAGATTTTTCTCGGCGTCAAGGCGGTCCGGTCGACCGTTGAGCGCGACAGCAGGGAACAGTACCGTCAAGCGGCAAATGCGCTCGGAATCGAAACGATTCCCATCGATCCTGTTCGTTATCTGTTTCGGGAAGAGGCGGAAGCGTTTCAAGCTTTGCGTGCGATTGACGAAGGGTCGACGTTCGCTGATCAAAAAGTCAGTCGGACGGCTCACTTTAAACTAATGGAGGAGTTGCACGAGCAGTATACTGATCGGGAACTGCGGTTGCTGAAACAATGGGGAGAGTCGCAGGAAACATTGACGTTGCCGTTTCAATCACGTCCTCTCCCGCAAGTATCGGATGATTCGAATCATGCATTGAACCGTTTGGCGCATGATGGCTTGCTCGCACATGGACATGTCGAGGAAGAAGCGACAAAACGGTTGCAGTATGAACTGGAAGTCATTGAAAAAACGGGATTTGCTGATTACTTTCTGATCGTCGAAGATTTAGTGCGCCATGCGAAGGTAAAAGGCATCCGTGTAGGACCGGGACGGGGCTCGGCCGCAGGGTCGCTCGTCAGTTATGCTCTCGGGATTACGACGGTAGACCCACTGAAATACGGGTTGTTATTTGAACGGTTCTTAAATCCGGAGCGGATCTCGATGCCCGATATCGATATTGATATCGAAGATGAGCGGCGGGAAGAAGTGCTTGAGTACCTGGTCGAACGGTACGGGAAGCAACATGTCGGTCAGATCGGAACGTTATCGACTCTTGGAGCGAAAGCAGCATTACGCGATGTTGCACGGGTGTTGGAGTTTTCTAAAGATGAAACAGATGCGGCAGCGAAACAGTTGGGAAAAGTGACGACATTACAAGGCCTTGAACAACAGGCTTCCATTTACCGCTGGTTCTCGGGCAGTGAAAAACGACGCCAATTACTGCAGCTTGCTCAAGCAATTGAAGGATTACCACGCCAACGTTCCATTCATGCTGCCGGTGTCATCATCGGATCAGATGAGTTGATCGAGACGACACCGGTTGATTTGAATGCCAGCGGACGGTTCGTTACACAATATCTAATGAAGGCCATCGAACAACAAGGATTGCTGAAGATTGACTTATTGGGGTTACGGAATTTAACACGACTGCGGCAGATGGAACAATTGATTCAACATACGTACCCCGATTTCTTGGTGGAACGGATACCGGACGAGGACAAAGCGACGTTACGATTGTTCGCCAAAGGGGAGACGGATCACATCTTCCAATTTGAGTCGGCCGGAATGAAACAGACGTTACGGGAGGTCAAGCCCAATCAGTTCGAGGATCTGGTCGCGACGATGTCACTGTTCCGTCCGGGACCGATGAAATTCATCGATCTCTATGCGAAACGAAAAGCCGGTCAACCCTATCAAATGGTCCATCCGATTTTAGAAGAGATTTTAACCGCGACGTACGGTGTCATCGTCTATCAAGAACAAATCATGGAGATTACACGCCGGGTCGCCGGATTCACCTTGGCGCAAGCTGATTTATTACGGCGGGCAATCTCGAAAAAAAGCAGTCAGTCTGTAGAGGCGGAAAAACAACGATTTATTGAAGGGGCGCTGCAAAACGGTTTTGATTTAACGGTCGCCGAAACGTTGTACGATCAAATTGAACGGTTTGCCGGATACGGATTTAACCGTAGTCATGCCGTGGCGTATACGAAAATCAGTTATGCCCTCGGATACATGAAGGCCCATTATCCACAAATCTTTTCATTGGTATCGATCGATCAACCGGAACGTCTCGTGCGTGTCATGCGGGAAAAACGTCTTCCGGTACTGCCGCCTGATATTTGGATGTCGGATTACCGTTCGACATTAGAAGGTAAAGGAATCCGGCTCGGCGTTCAAACACTTCGGGGAATCACGGAAAAAGATTTTCAGACGTTACGGGAAGCGGCCAAAACCTCGCAAACGATTACACAATTATTGTCAGCAGTTGGTTGGGGGAAAAAAGAACGGGCTAAGATTGAACTTTTGTTATACAGCGGAGCGCTCGATCGGGCAACTCATGGAGACCGTGGGCTAGCGGAACAGGAAGTCCTTGACTACTTTACGATGGCTTCGAATACACTTCTTCCGGATGAACTCGCAAGTCTCGGGCGAAGAAAGACAACGGCACAAACGAACCGGACAGCAACGGACTGGGCACGCCTTGAGCGTGAATCACTCGGATTTTGGTTGACCTATTCCCCATTGATGACCGCGATGAAGCCGCCGGTTGAAACGACGCATTTTCAAACGGTTTCCCTTGAAGGCAATCAAACCAATTACCTGGTCTGTTATATTGAGCAAATCCGTGAATTTAAGACAAAACGCGCCCAAACGATGGCGGTCATGCATGCCGTTGATGGGTATTCGACGGAAGAAGTTGTCGTTTTTCCGCAACAGTATGCAGCGTTTAAACGTTCGTTGTATATCGGAAACGTCTTGTTGATTGAAGTGAAGGTGCAGGAACGCGAAGGGAACCGGCAATTCGTCCTGGAGCGGTTACGTCCTTTAGGGCAAGATGTGTTATTCGTCAAACTACCGTCCAAAAATGATCTCGCGGTTCTTGAGCGGATGCTCGAGACCGTCCCCGGGGATATTCCGGTCGTCGTTCGTTATGCCGATACGAATGAGACCAAATCACTGCCGGGAATGTATGCCATCCAACAGGAAGAAGAATTGATGGCGCAACTCCGGATTCGATTCGGGGAAACGAATATCATCTTGAAAAATGTCCCTCGTTCGAACTAGTAGTAGGTAATAAGATTTGTTATAATAAGGGGTAATTGGTCTGACCAATGACCGCCGGAATAAGGAAATGACGCATGCGTCAGGAAGGTGGTGCTGTACAAATGGAGAAAAAGCGGAATGCTTTTGAAATGAATATTTCAGCAATCAAAACGATGATCGAACAGGATGGTTTTGTGCCGGGAGATCGAATTCCATCAGAACGTGAATTGGCAGAACGACTGTCGATTAGTCGTCCGTCTGTCCGGGAAGCACTTCGGACGTTAGCTTATCTCGGAATCATCGAGACGAGGCACGGCGGAGGTAGTTTTCTTTTAAACCGTGATGACCATACCTATATTCAAATCATCGCACAATTTTTAGTGACCGGCGATTCAAAGTTTGAAGATCTGGCAGGAACACTTCGTTTGCTTGAACAAGCAGCATTTGTTCAACTCGCAGACGCGTCCATTCTAGAAGTGCACGTCGATTCCGATGCGGCTTTTCGGGAAACGCTGATCGCTACAATCGATAACGATTTGTTTGAGCGGATTTGGCGGCAAGTGAATGCCTTCTATCAAAGTTTTGGTCAAGGGGAGCTCTATACGCGAGCGGAACGGGAAGCTTTTCTAAAACGCTCGTAGGAACCACAAGGGGGAACTAACGTGCAAGCATTTTTTCGAAAACCTAAAAAATTTGTCACTTTGACATCAAAAGAACAACGGGTCGATGTACCGGTTGGTTTAATGACGAAATGTCCGAAGTGCAAACTGATTCAATATACGAAACAACTCGAAGCCAATTTAAAAGTCTGTGTCTGTGGCTACCATCATCCGTTAACTGCTACCGAACGATTTGAACAATTGTTTGATGCGGGAACGATTACGTATTTCGATTTACCGGCAGTGAAGGCAGATCCACTCGATTTTCAGGATTATCCGGAAAAGCTGAAAGGAGATCAAGTACGGACAGGACTTGAAGAAGCGATTGTCTGCGGTGTTGGTCAAGTGAATGGATATCCGCTTGTAGCCTGTGTCATGGATGCACGTTTTCGGATGGGCTCAATGGGAGCGGCAGTCGGAGCTGCGATTGCAGAAGCCATCCGTTATGCAACGAAAGAACGGTTGCCTGTAACGATCTTTTCGGCTTCCGGTGGAGCACGGATGCAAGAGGGAATGGTCAGCCTGATGCAGATGGCGAAATCGAGCTTATTCCTGAAACAACATTCGGATGCCGGATTATTGTACGTTTCATGTATGACACACCCGACGACAGGTGGCGTGTCAGCCAGTTTTGCCATGTTAGGTGATTTTAATATTGCAGAACCCGGTGCCTTGATCGGCTTTGCCGGTCGCCGGATCATTGAACAGACGATTCGTGAAAAATTACCGGAAGACTTCCAAACGTCAGAGTTTTTATTGCAGGCGGGACAACTCGACGATGTCGTATCGCGACACGACTTGAAAACCTACTACACACGTATTCTGATGATGCACTCGGAGGGAACCAATCATGCAACCATTTGATCAACCAGTAATCGCATTGCGCGAAAAAATATTAGAACTGCACGATATGGCAGAGACACAAGGGCTCGATTTTAAAGAAGAGCTGAATTTATTGGAAGAACGGCTACGTCGATTAGAACTCGATATTTACGGGAATATGAAAGCGTGGAACCGTGTCCAACTGGCACGGCATCCGGAGCGTCCGACGACACTTGATTATGTTCGTCTGATCTGTGACGATTTCATTGAATTACATGGTGACCGGCACGGTTACGATGATGCAGCAATCGTCGGAGGAATTGCGATGCTGAATGGTCAAGCCGTGACAATCATTGGTCATCAGCGAGGAAAAGATACGAAAGAAAATATCCGCCGGAATTTCGGTATGCCGCATCCTGAAGGCTATCGAAAAGCTTTACGATTGATGCAACAAGCGGTGAAGTTCAATCGTCCGATCATCACGTTCATTGATACGAAAGGCGCGTATCCCGGCCGGGCAGCGGAAGAACGGGGACAAAGCGAAGCAATCGCGAAGAATCTCTTTGAAATGGCCGGAATGCCGGTCCCGATTATTTCGATCGTCATCGGTGAAGGCGGATCAGGTGGAGCACTTGGAATCGGTGTCTGTGATCAGTTGTTGATGTTGGAGAACTCCACGTATTCCGTCATTTCACCTGAAGGTGCAGCTGCCCTTCTTTGGAAAGATGCGAGTCTTGCTGAAAAAGCGGCAGAGTCAATGCAAATTACGGCGCCGGACTTACTTCGACTTGGAATCGCGGATGGAATCATCCCGGAAGTCATCGGTGGAGCGCATTTAGATGTTTCATTACAGGCCGACAAAGTAAAATCTGTTCTAGAACAAAGACTTGCCCAACTGACCCGTTTGACACCAGAGCAGTTAATCGAGAAGCGCACAGAAAAATATCACCAAATTGGCACATAACCTGCATGTAATCGCTATCATGATTGGCATTCCTTATTTCGTGATAGGATGAACAAACTGCTGTAGAAAGTTTATGCAGTCTGCCCTGTTGTAAAACAACAAAACTACGTGCTATTTTAGACTAAGATTAATGGAGAGGTGATTAACGTGAGTTTGAAACGGATTGCTGTTTTAACAAGTGGAGGCGACGCACCCGGCATGAACGCTGCAGTGCGTGCTGTAACACGTAAGGCGATTTTTCATGGACTGGAAGTATTTGGCGTCTATAACGGATATCAAGGTCTGATTAACGGAGATCTCGTCCAATTGAACCTTGGTTCAGTCGGTGACATCATTCAACGGGGCGGAACATTCCTTCGTTCTGCACGTTGCCCAGAGTTCCGGACAGAAGAAGGACGTGCGAAAGCTGTCGTCAATCTGAAGAAATTCGAAATTGATGCACTCGTTGTCGTTGGTGGTGACGGGTCTTATCGTGGTGCCCAAAAATTGACGGGACTTGGTTTCCCGACAATCGGTCTCCCTGGAACGATCGATAACGATATTCCAGGTACGGATTACACGATTGGTTTCGATACAGCACTCAACACGGCACTGGAAGCGATCGATAAGATTCGTGATACAGCGTCGTCGCATGAGCGGACGTATGTCATCGAAGTCATGGGACGCGACGCAGGGGATATCGCTCTTTATGCTGGATTAGCCGGCGGAGCGGAATCAATCCTGGTCCCAGAGCGACCAGAAGATTTAAAAGAAGTCCTAAACCGGATTCAAAGCGGTGTCAATCGTGGTAAAAAACACTCGATCGTCATCGTGGCAGAAGGTGCCGGACGCGCGCAGGATGTGGGAGACGAGATCGCCAAAGAAACAGGACTTGATACACGTGTCACAGTATTAGGTCATGTTCAACGCGGTGGTGCGCCGACAGCTGCTGACCGTGTATTGGCAAGCCGGATGGGTGCTTATGCAATCGACATCTTGCTTGAAGGTAAGCAAGGACGTGTCGTTGGGGTACGCGGTGGCAAGATGATTGATCTTGATATCGATGAGGCATTGGACGAAAACAAACACGAACTGGATCTTGGAATCTTAGAGTTGTCAAAACAACTATCAATTTAAGATCGACCGATATCAGTCGGAGTAGAATAGGTTTTATTGGCATTGTGATTGAACAGCCAAACATTGTAGGAGGTTTATGGAATATGCGCAGAACTAAAATTGTATGTACGATTGGACCGGCGTCAGAAAAACGTCTTCCAGAAATGATTGAAGCGGGTATGAACGTCGCTCGTTTGAACTTCTCACACGGTGACTATGAAGAACATGGTGCCCGTATTACGGACATCCGCCGTGCAGCAGAAGAAGCAAATAAATTAGTTACGATTCTTTTAGATACAAAAGGTCCTGAAATCCGTACGCATACATTTGAAGAAGGCAAAGCTCTTCTCGTACGCGGCAAACAAGTCATCGTCGTCAGTGGTGACGCGAACGAAATCGTCGGAACAGCAGACAAGTTCTCTGTCACGTACGATGGTTTATATGATGATGTCGAGGTCGGTTCGATGATCATGTTAGATGACGGATTAATCGGACTTCGTGTCGCAGAAAAACTCGAAAACCGTGAACTCCTTTGTGACATCGAAAACGAAGGAATCATCAAAACGAAAAAAGGCGTTAACTTACCAAACGTAAAAGTTAACTTACCTGCTTTGACAGACAAAGATATCGCAGACATCGAGTTCGGAATCAAAAGCGACATCGATTTGATTGCTGCTTCATTCGTTCGTCGCGCATCTGATGTCGTTGCGATTCGTCAATTGCTCGAAAAACACAATGCAAGTCATATCAAAATCTTCCCGAAAATTGAAAACCAAGAAGGTGTCGACAACATCGAAGAAATCATCGCGATTTCAGACGGTTTGATGGTCGCACGTGGTGATCTTGGAATCGAGATTCCGACGGAAGAAGTTACACCAACACAAAAAGATCTCATCAAAATTTGTAATGACTACGGTAAACCGGTCATCACAGCAACGCAAATGCTTGACTCGATGCAACGTTTCCCACGTCCGACACGTGCCGAAGCATCAGACGTCGCAAACGCGATTCTTGATGGAACAGATGCGATCATGCTTTCAGGTGAAACAGCAGCCGGGGACTACCCAATTGAGTCTGTTCAAATGATGCATACGATTGCGAAGCGCACAGAAAAAATGCTTGACTACAAAATGCTCTTGAAAGATCGTCAAACACGCAGTGAGCACACTGTGACGGATGCAATCGCTCAAGCAGTTACGCATACAGCGATCAACCTGGACGCTAAAGCAATCTTGACACCGACTCAGTCTGGTTACACAGCTGCCCGGATTTCAAAATACCGTCCAGAGCCAAACATCGTTGCCGTTACACCGAGCGCGCGTGTTGCACGTCAACTCAATATCGTTTGGGGTGTTTACCCGATCGTTGTCGATCATTTGTCAGACAACACGGATGACATGTTGACACTTGCTGCTGATACAGCAAAAGAAGCAGGATTCGTTACAGACGGTGACCTCGTCGTCATCTCTGCAGGTATCCCGGCTCTTACGGCAGGTACGACAAACATGTTGAAAATCCATATCGTCGGTAAAGAGATCACAAACGGTCGCGGAATCGGTGAACGTGGTGTCGTTGGCGAAGTTGTCATCGCTCATACAGCTGAAGAAGCAAACGCAAAAGCAAAACCAGGTATGATTCTGATCACGAACTCAACGGATCGCGATATGATGCCTGCAATCGAGATGGCTGCAGCAATGGTCACAGTAGACGGCGGATTGACAAGCCATGCTGGAATCGTTGGTCCTTCACTCGGTAAACCGGTTATCGTCGGTGTTGAAAATGCCATGACAATCTTCACGGATGGTCAACGTATTTCAATCGATCCTTTAACAGGTAAATTGTACAACGCATAATCAATGAAACGGATGTGGCGAAAGCCATGTCCGTTTTTTCAAATCGGGGGTTTGAACATGGAAGCCTATCTTTTTTTGATTGGTCTCGTGTTGATTGGTGTCATCGCTCAAAATAAATCGTTGATCATTGCGGCCGCATTTTTACTCATCATCAAAGCAATCGGGCTCGACGGTCGCCTGTTCCCGTCGTTACAGGCGAAAGGCATCACATGGGGGGTCACGTTGATCACGGCGGCGATTTTAGTACCGATTGCAACGGGAGACATCGGATTTAGAGAATTACTGAACAGTATCCGGGGACATATCGGGATCATTTCATTTTTAGCAGGGATTTTTGTAGCCATCATTGCAGCCCACGGCGTTGGTCTGATGAAGGAAGATCCACTCGTCACGACAGCACTGCTTGCCGGAACGATTCTTGCAGTCGGACTGTTCCGCGGTGTACCGGTTGGTCCTTTGATCGGAGCAGGAATTGCAGCTCTTGTTATCGGAATGTGGGATATCATCGTTAAAACAATCAGTGGTTAAATTATGTAACAATAGTGAACTGAATTAATTTTTTGATAATAGTATGCAAGTTCGTTCACTTTTTGGTTAATTTTGTTTATACTAAGAACAGAAACAAGATGGTCTATTCAAGAGCAAACGGTTCAGAGTGGGGAACGACTCTTGCGTAGACGTCTTTTTTTCAATACGGAAATGAAAGCGTTTTAAATTTCTGGGGGAAAAAAAGGGGGATTTTTGTATGACACAAACAAAAGGTTTAGAAGGAATCGTCGCGACAGCATCGAAGATCAGTTCGATCATTGATGGTCAGTTGACGTATGGTGGGTATACAATTGATGATTTGGCGGAGCACGCCTCATTTGAAGAAGTGGTCTTTTTACTTTGGAATGACCGCTTACCAAAAGAAGACGAACTGAAGCAACTGTCAGAAGCTTTGATTGCTGAAGCAACGGTCGCACCAGCAGTTCTCGAGACATTAAAAGTGGCGCCGAAAACCGCCAACGCGATGTCAGCCATTCGCACGGCTTTATCCCAACTCGCATTATATGATGAATCGGCTGAAGATATGTCGACAGAGGCGAATTACGCTAAAGCCATCAAACTCCAGGCGCAGATTGCGACACTCGTAACAGCGTATGCACGAATCAAAAAAGACCAAGAGCCGGTTGCACCGAAAGCAGGTCTTTCTTATGCGGCAAACTTCCTCTACATGCTGACAGGCGAAGAACCGACAGAAGTAGCAGAAAAAGCCTTTAACCAAGCACTCGTCTTGCATGCCGATCACGAACTGAACGCTTCAACATTTACAGCACGTGTCTGTGTTGCAACCCTGTCAGATGTCTATTCAGGCGTCACAGCTGCCATGGGTGCTTTGAAAGGTCCGCTTCACGGTGGAGCGAACGAAGCGGTCATGAACATGTTGCTTGAAATTGATTCAGTTGAAAAGGTTGACGAGTATGTTCATAATAAACTTAAGAACAAGGAAAAAATCATGGGCTTCGGTCACCGTGTCTACAAAGACGGCGACCCGCGTGCGAAGCACCTCCAGGAGATGAGCCGTCAATTGACAGCTCAAATCGGAGAACCGAAATGGTACGAGATGTCAGTCAAGATTGACCAAATCGTCCAGTCGGAAAAAGGATTGAAACCGAACGTCGATTTCTATTCCGCTTCCACATACCATGCACTTGGACTTGATACGGAATTGTTTACGCCAATCTTTGCCGTCAGTCGTATGTCAGGTTGGTTAGCGCACATTTTAGAGCAGTATAGTGACAACCGCCTCATTCGTCCACGCGCCGATTATATTGGTGAAACACACCGGACATACGTGTCCATGAACGAACGTTAAAAAAGACGGAGAGGAGAAATCCTCTCCTGCTTTTTGATGACATCAATCATATTCAAGGGGGATTTTACAAATGGCTACAATTCAAGGCGAAAACATCACGGTAACAAACGGCACACTTAACGTACCAAACGCTCCAATCATTCCGTTCATCATCGGTGATGGCACTGGACCTGATATCTGGAATGCTGCAGTTCGTGTCTTTGATGCTGCTGTCGAAAAAGCATACAACGGTGAAAAAAAGATTGAATGGAAAGAAGTGTACGCTGGAGAAAAAGCATTCAACAAAACAGGCAACTGGCTTCCAGAAGAAACACTTGACCTGATCCGCGAACACATCATCGCGATCAAAGGACCACTCACGACACCAGTCGGCGGCGGAATCCGTTCGTTAAACGTTGCGCTTCGTCAAGAACTTGATTTATATACATGTCTTCGCCCGGTCCGTTACTTCACAGGTGTTCCTTCACCGGTTAAACGCCCAGAAGATACAGACATGGTCATCTTCCGCGAAAACACAGAAGATATCTACGCTGGGATCGAATATGCGTCAGGCAGCGAAGAAGCACAAAAATTACTTAACTTCCTGCAAACAGAGATGGGTGTCAACAAAATCCGTTTCCCTGAAACGTCTGGTCTCGGGATCAAACCGATCTCAAAAGAAGGAACAGAACGTCTTGTCCGTGCAGCGATTGAATATGCACTCGAAAACAAACGTGCTTCATTGACGCTCGTTCACAAAGGGAACATCATGAAGTTCACAGAAGGTGCATTCAAAAACTGGGGTTATGAACTCGCAGAACGTGAATATGCAGAACACGTCTTCACATGGAACCAGTATGACCGCATCAAGGATGAAGAAGGCGCTGATGCAGCGAACAAAGCACAATCTGAAGCAGAAACAGCTGGCAAGTTGATCGTCAAAGATTCGATTGCTGATATCTTCTTACAACAAATCTTGACGCGTCCAAAAGAATTCGATGTCGTTGCAACGATGAACTTGAATGGTGATTACATTTCTGATGCGCTTGCAGCACAAGTCGGCGGAATCGGGATTGCACCTGGTGCTAACATCAACTACATGACAGGTCACGCGATCTTCGAGGCGACTCACGGTACAGCACCGAAATATGCGGGACTTGATAAGGTAAATCCATCTTCTGTCATTCTTTCAGGAGAAATGATGTTCCGTCACCTTGGATGGAATGAAGTTGCAGACTTGATTATTCAATCAATGGAAAAATCAATTGAAAATAAAGTCGTCACATATGACTTCGCACGTCTCATGGATGGTGCGACAGAAGTGAAATGTTCTGAATTCGCAGATGAACTCATCAAGAATATGTAATCTTGAATAGGGGGACGGGGCAATGAATCGACGAAAAAAGATTTCGGTCATCGGGAGCGGATTTACAGGGGCAACAACAGCACTGTACCTCGCTCAAAAAGAGTTAGGGGATATCGTGCTCGTTGATATGCCGCAACAGGAAAACGCGACCAAAGGAAAAGCACTTGATATGCAGGAAACAGCACCGATTCAAGGTTTTGACGCCTGGATCAACGGGACATCTGATTATCAAGACATTCAAGGTTCTGACATCGTCGTCATTACGGCGGGGATTGCCAGAAAACCGGGGATGAGTCGTGAAGATCTTGTCAGCACGAATGCAAACGTCATGAAAGCCGTCACGAAAGAAATCGTGACCCATGCACCGGAATCGATCATCATCGTGTTGACGAACCCTGTCGATGCGATGACGTATACCGTCTTTCAAGCATCCGGTTTTCCGAAAGAACGCGTCATCGGTCAGTCCGGTGTGCTCGATACGGCGCGTTTCCGGACGTTCGTCGCAATGGAACTCAATGTCTCCGTTAAGGATATCTCCGGATTCGTGCTCGGTGGGCATGGCGACGATATGGTACCGTTGTTACGTTATTCCTACGCGGGCGGAATTCCGCTGGAGAAACTGCTGACACCGGAACGATTAGCTGCCATCGTCGAACGGACACGCAAAGGCGGCGGTGAAATCGTTCAGTTACTCGGGAACGGTTCGGCCTATTACGCACCGGCAGCTGCCATCGTCGAGATGGTGGAAGCAATTCTAAAAGATCAGCGGCGAATTTTGCCGGCGATTGCCTATCTCGAAGGAGAATACGGGTATGAGGACTTGTATCTCGGTGTTCCGACCATTCTTGGTGGGAACGGCGTGGAACGGGTACTGGAGTTGGACTTGACGTCAGAAGAAAAGCAAGGGCTGGATCGATCCGTTTCAACGGTCCGTTCTGTGTTGGAAATGCTCTGACTTCAATTTTAGTAAACAAGGCATCCAATCAAAAGATTGGGTGTCTTTTTGTATTGGATTAAAAAATCCTCTTTTTGTAAGAAACATGTAACATGAATGCCTGTTTTTTAGGGTAAACCTTTACAGTATACCTGTTTTTTAAAACTTTAAAGGGGGAAATTTCATGCGCGCCGTTACGTATCAAGGTACAAAAAATGTCGAAGTGAAAGATGTTCAGGATCCGTCGATTGAGAAAAACGATGATATCATCGTCAAAATTACGTCAACTGCCATCTGTGGGTCAGATTTGCACATCTATCAAGGAAATATGCCGGCAAAAAAAGATTATGTCATTGGACATGAGCCGATGGGAATCGTTGAAGAAGTTGGTCCGGATGTAACGAAGGTCAAGCGCGGAGACCGAGTTGTCCTGCCGTTCAACGTCGCGTGTGGACATTGTTTCTTTTGTGAACATGATATGGAGAGTCAATGCGACAATTCGAACGGGAATCCGCACGTCGATACAGGCGGATACTTCGGATTTACGGAAGAATTCGGAGGACATCCGGGCGGTCAGGCAGAGTACTTAAAAGTCCCGTTTGGAAACTTCATGCCACTCGTTGTTCCGGAGTCTTGTGAACTGGAAGATGAAGCCTTACTGTTCCTGTCCGATGTCATTCCGACAGCTTACTGGAGTGTTTTGAATGCCGGCGTTAAAAAAGGGGATACGGTCGTCATTCTCGGATCGGGGCCGGTCGGATTGATGACACAGAAATTTGCCTGGATGCAAGGAGCAAAACGGGTCATTGCCGTTGATCAGCAAGTATACCGGTTAAATCATGCCAAGATGACGAACCGCGTCGAAACGGTCAATTTGCAGGATCACAAAGAGACCGGTCAATATCTGAAGGAACTGACTCAGGGCGGCGCAGATGTCGTCATTGATTGTGTCGGACTGGACGGTAAGATGTCGGCTGTTGAAAAAGTGGAACAAAAAATCGGTTTGCAAGGTGGAACGTTGAGTGCCATCAATATCGCGAAAGATGCTGTTCGGAAATTTGGAACGGTCCAATTGACAGGTGTCTATGCCAAAAAATACAATCAATTCCCGCTCGGAGATTTCTTTACGCGGAACATCACGCTAAAGATGGGACAGGCTCCGGTCGTTCATCTGATGCCCGAATTGTTCCAAAAAATCATCAATCAGGAGTTTGATCCAACCGATATCATTACGCACAAAATTGATTTGGAACAGGCAGCCCATGCCTACCAAACGTTTAACGATCATGAGGACGGGTGCATTAAAGTCATCTTAAAACCATAACGCAACCAGCATAAAGACCGCTTCTGACATCCGAAGCGGTCTTTTGTGTGAAAAATTATATCTGATGTACCGGGTGGGCGTCATGATTAAAAGAACAAGACGGGCCAAAGGAAACCTACGGCAAGACCAAGCAGAAGACCCACGAAGACCTGAAACTCGGTGTGTCCGACCAGTTCATTGAGCAGAGGTGTCTTGTGCCGGATTCCTTTGAAATAATCATTTAACAGCTTAGCCTGTAACCCGACGGCTTGGCGAACGCCGGTCGCATCGTACATGATGATGACAGCGAAAATGGCGGCAAGTGCGAACAGGGAAGAACTAAAGCCTTCTTGAAAACCAATCACGACAGCCAGTGCGACGACAGTCGAACTATGTGAACTCGGCATGCCGCCTGAAGCAAACATGATTTCAAGGTCAAATTTTTTTGTTTTGATTAAACCGGTGACGAGTTTGGCGGCTTGTGCGATAAACCAGGCCGTAATTGCTGCAAACAACGGGTGATTCCATTCCATTTTCATTCCTCCACATAATCACGATATGTAACTGTTTCCCCAATTCCGTCATTTCAACACGGGAAACTACTGGAAGAAAGTGTCCGACCTTAAAGATTATGTAAAGAAAGACCAGAAAGATTTGTGGTTTAGTAGCGAAAGTCGTTAAGATGAAGACAGAAGAAGCGGATTCCACGGAATTCCTCATTCAAAGATGAAATGTGCTGAGGAGGCTAACTGTCTTGAAAGATAAAATAATCGTTGTTGATGATGAACTCTCGATTGCCACACTTTTAAAATTTAATTTAGAGCAAGCCGGTTTTGTTGTTGAAACGGCCCATGATGGAATGACAGGGTTGAAGTTAGCGGAGAAACAAGATGCAGCGTTAATTGTCCTGGATCTCATGTTACCGGAACTGGATGGACTGGAAGTCTGCAAGCGACTACGCCAACAAAAAATCAATACCCCGATTTTAATGCTGACGGCAAAAGATGATGAGTTTGACAAAGTGCTCGGACTGGAACTCGGAGCAGATGATTATTTGACGAAGCCGTTCAGTCCGCGTGAAGTCGTCGCCCGTGTTAAAGCCATCCTGCGCCGAATGAACCAGCAGAATGTCGCGGAAGAAGTGACGGATGGAACGATCCTGATTGGAGACGTCAAAATCGTACCGGATAACTACGAAGCATTCAAGGCGGAAGAGCGACTCGAATTGACACCAAAGGAATTTGAGCTGTTAGTATATCTCGCAAAAAACAAAGGACGTGTTTTGACGCGGGACCAATTGTTGTCCGCCATCTGGAATTATGACTTCGTTGGGGATACGCGAATCGTTGATGTGCACATCAGTCATGTTCGAGAAAAAATTGAACCGAATACGAAAAAGCCGATCTACATTAAAACGATTCGCGGATTAGGTTACAAAATGGAGGAGCCGAAAGCGGAATGAGTAAATACCGCAAACGATTCATTCTGAAAATGTTGTCTTTCATCAGCCTGGTCTTAATCGCACTGGGCTTTTTGCTTGGACAATCATTTAAAGATTTTTATATCAATAATGAAAAAGAAAAATTAGTGGATGAAACTTCACTGGTGGAGTCCATTTTACGGGAGCGGACAGTGCCGGATATGGCAGCCTACGTCGATAAGATGTATGCTGAATCGAATTTCGACATGATTTTATTTAACGGTCGCGGGGAAATCATTGCCGGAACCCCGGTCGATGTCACGAAGCTAAACGTTAGGGCCATTAATTTTTCTGCCATCCCAAACGATGGCACATTCGAATCGAAAGTCGATGAAACGAGTCTTCAATATACGAAACCCGTCCTGACGGCTGACGGTGGGGAAGTCTACATCAGTTTCATCCGCTATACAAAAGATTTGAACATGATTTATTCGCGGATTTGGACCGTCATCATCTTATCTCTTCTGACTTCGCTTTGTATTATTTTCTTCGCTGTCTACAGTTCGACAAAACGTTTTTTACGACCGATTGCGGAAGCGACAGAAGTCTTATACGAGTTGTCACACGGGAACTATAAATCACGTGTCTACGAATTGACGGCACCGGATGAATCGAGAGATCTCGGGAAATCCATTAATCTGTTGGCCCGGAACCTAGAGAATGCGTCTTCCGGCGAAGCGATGCAACGGGCGCGACTTGAGTCACTGATTGAATACATGGGTGCCGGCTTGATGTTGATTGATGAAAAAGGCTATGTCTTGCTTGTCAATCGAACGTACCGGGAAATGTTCAATATCTATGGTCAATCAAATGGACAATTGTATTACCGGGTCTTACCAAATGAAAAGATGAGTCAAGTGATTGAAGATGTCTACTTGACGGAAAAACCAAACCGGAAACAATCAAGTGTCCGGTTTGGTTTAAACAGTCGGACCTTTATGGTCAGTGCAGCACCGATTTTCGGGAAAAATGGACGTGTCCAAGGGACGACGGTCGTTTTTAACGATATTACAGAAATCAAAAAGCTCGAACAGATGCGTAAAGACTTCGTTGCAAACGTCAGTCATGAGCTGAAGACACCGTTGACTTCCATCAAAGGATTTGCGGAGACACTGCTCGATGGAGCACAAGACGTACCGGAAATCAGGGAGCAGTTCCTGAACATCATCCACGATGAATCAGAGCGGATGCAGACGCTGGTCGAAGATTTACTTGAACTGTCGCGTCTCGAACAGGACAATTATCAGCTGGAGACGACGATTGTCGACGTTACGAGTTTACTCCGTGAAACTGAAACACTGTTACAACGAAAAGCAACGGAAAAGCAGATGACGATTCATCTCGAGACAGAAGAAGAAGTATTTATCCGGGCGGATTTAAATCGTTTAAAGCAAGTCGTCGTCAATCTTGTCGCGAATGCCTTGAACTATACGCCGAACGGCGGTAATGTCTGGGTCAGTCTAGAGGACGGGGAAGAAGCCGTCATGCTCCGAATCAAGGATGATGGAATCGGGATTCATCCAAAAGAGATGCAACGGATTTTTGAACGGTTTTACCGCGTGGATAAGGCGCGGAGTCGAAATTCGGGCGGGACCGGTCTTGGTCTGGCAATTGTGAAACATATCATTGATCTTCATCATGGGACAATCGAGGTTGAATCCGAGGAAAATGTCGGGACGACCTTTACGATACGTTTACCAAAAAAGGGATGAGGGTTCATATTTCCTTTACAGAATAATCGTATGCTTAAAGTACCTTCTTCATCATCTGTGCCTCGACTGGTTCAGCTCCCATGTCGGGACACGCAGTGGCGACTGGCTATTTAGCCGGTCGTCTTTTTTTGTCTGCTTTTTTAGCGAACAAATGTGTGTAGAGTGATACAATAAGAACAGAAAATCTTCCAAAGGGGCGTAGATGATGGAAAACAAACTTTTATTGATTGATGGAAATTCACTGACGTATCGAGCTTTTTTTGCGTTACCACCGATGACGGATGCGCAAGGACGCAATACGAATGCAGCTTACGGTTTTACGATGATGTTGTTGAAATTACTTGAAGAGGAACAACCGACACACATGCTCGTCGCATTTGATGCATCAAGCGAAACGTTCCGGCATGACGTGTACCAAGAATATAAAGGCAGTCGTGAAAAGACGCCTTCAGAGCTCCGGGAACAGTTTCCGATTGTCCGGGACATCTGTGAAGCGTTAGGCATTCAAATGATGGAACTTCACCGCTACGAAGCGGATGACTTGATTGGGACATTGGCACAAACGATGCCGGCTGATCGCATCCGAATCGTGACGGGAGATAAGGATTTACTTCAACTCGTGACGGATCAGGTCGAAGTGTTGATTACGAAGCGTGGTATCACAGACGTTCTGTGTATGACAGAAGAGTTATTTGCTGAAACTTACGGCGGATTAAAGCCGATTCAGATGATTGATCTGAAAGGTTTGATGGGTGATAAATCCGATAATATTCCAGGAGTTCCGGGAATCGGTGAAAAAACAGCCGTCAAATTGATTTCTGCTTATGGATCAGTCGAAGGTCTGTACGAACATGTCGAAGACTTAAAAGGGAAACAAAAAGAAAAAGTCATCGCGAATGAAGAATTGGCACGGTTGTCAAAAGAACTCGCGACAATCAAGCTGGACGTTCCGCTTGATGTCACACTCGATGACTTACAGATCAGTGACGTCGATACACAAGTACCGTATTCATTGTTCCAATCACTTGGCTTTAAATCCTTAACGAACCGGTTTGCTCCCGTCGTTGAAGAAGCGGATAAAGAACAGTTAAACGTCCAAACGATTACTTCTTTCCCGACAGATGTTACAGATGCTGTGTTGGTCGTTGAACAACTGCGTGAAGATTACATGGAAGAAGAGATCATTGGATTTGGTATCGCGACACCGAATCAAATTTATGTCGCGTCCTTGGAACTTGTCCATGATCCGGCCTTCCGTAATTGGATTGAATCAGAACATCAAAAAATTTGCCTCGATGCGAAGCAAGTCGCGTTCGCTTTACGTAAACACGGGCTGAAATTAACGGCATTCGATGACTTGTTGCTCGCCGGTTATTTATTAAACTTGAGCGGAGGAACGACCCTGGCGTCGATTGCCGGACATTATATGCTGATGGCACCGAACGAAGAGTCTGTCTTAGGAAAAGGCGCAAAACGTCTTGCTCCGGCAGACGAGGTGTTGCATCCTTACTTGGCGGAAAAAGCCCGCATGATTGAACTGTTATTCCCGAAAGTCAAAGAAGAACTGAAGGCAAACCAACAGTTTGAGTTATATGAGACACTGGAACGTCCATTATCCGGCGTATTGGCTGAAATGGAATGGACCGGAATTCGCGTCGACGTGGCAACACTTCAGGAGATGCAAACCGATTTGGGAGGACGTCTACACGATTTGGAACAATTGATTTACGGGGAAGTCGGGGAAGAGTTCAATATCAATTCGCCGAAACAGCTCGGCGTCATCCTGTTCGAAAAACTTGAATTACCTGCCTTCAAGAAAACGAAGACCGGTTATTCAACAGCGGCCGACGTACTAGAAAAACTTCGTCCGCTGCATCCGGTCATCGACCACATCATGTTGTACCGCGAATTGCAAAAACTGCAATCGACGTATGTCGAAGGCTTACAGAAGGTCATCAAGGAAGACGGAAAAATTCATACCCGATTTGCTCAAACGATTGCTCAGACAGGACGTCTCAGCTCCGTTAATCCGAACTTACAAAACATTCCGGTCCGGATCGAAGAAGGACGAAAAATCCGAAAAGCGTTTGTGCCGAGTGAATCAGGCTGGTCCTTGTACGCCGCCGACTATTCCCAAATCGAATTGCGGGTCATGGCTCATATGTCGGAAGACAAAACACTTGTCCAAGCGTTCTTGGATGATGCCGATATTCACACGCAGACAGCGAGCAGTGTCTTTGGTGTCGCACCGAATGACGTCACAGGCAATATGCGTCGTCAGGCGAAAGCCGTCAACTTTGGAATCATTTACGGAATCAGTGATTACGGTTTGTCGCAGAACTTGAATATTTCACGTAAAGAGGCGCAAGACTTCATCGACCGTTATTTCGAATTGTTCCCGCAAATCAAGTTGTTCATGGATGCAGCGATTGAGAAAGCACGGATGAACGGTTTTGTCGAAACGCTGATGAATCGCCGCCGGAATATTCCTGACATCAATTCGAAAAACTTTAATTTGCGCGGTTTTGCGGAACGGACGGCGATTAACACGCCGATCCAAGGTTCAGCAGCCGATATCATCAAAAAAGCCATGCTCGATGTCCATGCCGCCCTGGAAGCATCTCCGTTGCAGGCTCGTCTGTTACTGCAAGTGCACGATGAATTGATTTTTGAAGCGCCGGATGAAGAGCTGGATGCGCTCAAGACGCTAGTCAAACAAGCGATGGAACAGACGGTTCACTTGTCTGTACCATTACGTGTTGATGGTGATGCCGGTCATTCATGGTACGAAACCAAATAAGAAGTGGTCAGAGGAGGAAGTAAGTTGCCTGAATTACCTGAAGTCGAGACCGTCAGACGAAGCTTGGAACGGACGGTCTCCGGAAAAACGATTTCTTCCGTCAAAGTATTTCATCCGAAGATGATTCGGGGAATGGAAGTCGCACCGTTCGTTGATGCATTGAAGCAAGAGCGAATCGAACGGGTCGAGCGTCGGGGGAAATTTTTACTGTTTACGTTTGAAAGATTTTATCTCGTCAGTCATTTGCGGATGGAAGGGAAGTATTTCCCTTATCCGCAGGCGATTGAGAAGGATAAGCATACACATGTCATCTTCCGCTTTACAGACGGTTCGGAACTGCATTACAACGATGTCCGGAAATTCGGCACGATGGAGCTGCGCGAGAAAGAGACCGCGATGTCGGTCCCGCCACTGGCCCAACTCGAACGGGAACCGTTTGATCCGACGTTTACGGCAGAAGTCCTGGCTGAAAACCTGATCCGGAAAAAGCGGAGCCCGATTAAAACCGCGCTACTCGATCAATCGATTTTTTTAGGACTGGGGAACATTTATGTCGATGAGACGTTGTTTGCTGCCCGGGTCCATCCGTTAACGAAATCAGGGGCTTTGACGTTAGATGACATCTCACGGATTCATGTTGCCGGTGTGGATGTGTTAGGGAAAGCCGTTGAAGGCGGCGGGAGCACGATTCGGAGTTATGTGTCTCCGACCGGAAAAGGTGAATTCCAATTACAGCTTGCTGTGTACGGACAAACCGGTTCACCTTGTCCGAGGTGCGGGACAGCAATCGAGAAAATCAAAGTAGGTGGACGAGGGACGCACTTCTGTCCGACATGCCAACAGGTGGCTTTATGAGAATCGGACTGACCGGAGGAATTGCAACCGGAAAAAGTACGGTCTCTGCCTATCTACAACAACAGGGTGTCGTCGTCATCGATGCGGATCTTGTCGCCCGTCAAGTCATCGAACCGGGCGGGTTGGCTTATGAGGAAGTCAAAGCCGCTTTTCCGACAGCCTTTTCAGAAGGGGAACTCGTTCGTTCAAAACTCGGGGATATCATTTTTCACGATAATGAAAAGCGGACCATCCTGAATGAACTGATGCATCCGAAAATTCGGCAACAGATGTTAGAAATGGCGTCTCAAAACGAACAGGCCGGACAATCCATCATCGTTTTTGATATTCCATTACTGCTAGAAGGAGACTGGAAACAACTTGTCGATCAAGTCGTAGTGGTCTATTGCCCTGCTAAATTACAAAAGCAACGTTTGATGGAGCGGAATCATCTAACAGCAGAAGAGGCGCAAGCCAGAATGGATGCGCAACTCGATATCGAGCAGAAAAAGCGTTTGGCAGACTACGTTCTGACTAATGAAAGTACACGAGAAGCATTATACCGGCAAATCGATGACTGGCTAAAAACGATTCGTTCCGCATAAAGGAAAACCGTTTAGATCGGTTTTCTGCCTGGAAAAGTGTTTTCGTAATCAAAGTGGGAGAAAGTTACCAACTTCTCTCACTTTTTTTAGATTACGTAATGAAATCGCTTACATTTCATGATATAGTTCTATCTGTAAACGGAGCATCATCCGTCACATTGAAGGGGGATCCGAAAATGGGAGTCAAGGTGGCAGTTAACGGTTTTGGTCGAATTGGTCGAATGGTATTCCGGCGTCTAATCGCTGAGGGGAAAAGTGAGGTTGTCGCCATTAATGCAAGTTATCCGGTGGAAACATTGGCACATCTCATCAAATATGACACGGTTCACGGGAAATTTGCTTATCCAGTCGACATCATTGATGGGGCATTGATGGTGAATGGACGACAAATTCAAATCGTCAGCGAGCGCGACCCGGAACAGTTGCCGTGGGGGCAACTGGGCATCGATATCGTCGTTGAGGCAACCGGGAAGTTTAATTCAAAAACAGGTGCTGAAAAACATTTGACGGCCGGAGCTAAAAAAGTCGTCATCACGGCGCCAGCCAAAGGGGATTTACGTACGATCGTCATGGGGGTCAATGACGAGATGTATGATCACGAGACGGATGCGATCGTCTCGAACGCTTCGTGCACGACGAACTGTCTCGCACCTGTCGTTCAAGTCATCGACCGGGCGTTCGGGATTGAATCGGGTCTTGTGACGACGATTCATGCCTTTACGAATGATCAAAATAATATCGATAATCCGCATAAGGATTTAAGACGGGCACGGGCTTGCGGATCATCGATCATTCCGACTTCGACCGGAGCAGCCAAAGCGATTTCACTCGTTTTACCGCACCTCGAAGGAAAACTCAACGGACTGGCACTCCGTGTTCCGACACCAAACGTCTCACTGGTCGATCTGGTTGTGGAAGTCAGCCGCGATACGACAGTCGCTGAAGTCAATGAGGCATTCGTGAAGGCAGCGGACGGAGCGCTCGACGGAATACTCGGTCTGACGATGGAACCACTCGTTTCGATCGACTTCAACGGAGAAGAGAAGTCAACAGTCGTCGACGGTCTGTCGACGATGGTCATGGGGGGACGACAGGTCAAAGTCCTCGCTTGGTATGACAATGAGTGGGGATACTCATGTCGTGTCGTCGATCTCGTTCATCTGGTTGGTGCACATATCGAGGCAAGCGGAAACGAACAAAAACAACTGGAGTTAAAATAAAATAATAATGAAGAATCGCTCTACAGCAACCTGTAGAGCGTTTTCTTCGAGAAAATATATTAAAATTCGAAATTTATCCTTGTGTATCTTTTTGATACTCGCTATAATTCAAATCGTGAACTTCAATCGGTCTGGCAATCGCAGCTTAAAGGGTTAGGACCTCTCTGGACTAACTTTCCCCCGTGGGTGCGAACGACTCAGGCGCAAAGTAAGTGATCAACTACTTTGAAGACCATTGAATGTAGGGGGGATCCACAAATGGATACTATGGGAAGACACATTATTGCAGAACTTTGGGATTGTAATCCTGAAAAATTGAACGACATGGAATTTGTAGAACGACTTTTTGTTGATGCAGCACTTCAAGCAGGTGCGGAAGTACGCGAAGTCGCATTCCATAAGTTTGCTCCACACGGCGTCAGCGGCGTCGTTATTATTTCTGAATCGCATTTAACGATTCACAGTTTCCCAGAGCATGGTTATGCATCTGTTGATGTATTTACATGTGGCGATCGAATCGATCCGGCCATCGCAGCGCATTATATCGCTGACGGACTCGATGCGAAAATCCGTGAAAATGTCGAAATTCCACGTGGTATGGGACCTGTTGAAGTTCCGGCTGCTAAGGTTCAGCACGTTAACTGACAAAAACACGAATCAACAAGCCCTCGTCTTATGGCGAGGGCTTTTTAATATGTCTGACGTCTGTTATTCTTAATAGTAGAAGAAAACAGAAAAAGGGTGATGAGGGAATGGGACTGAAAGAACGGTTACAAAAACAAATGGAAACGTCAGATACACATAAAAACGAAAAGTTACGGACCCATTACTATGCAGCGACCGTAGAGATGCTATTTACGGGGTTGGAAGCGACAGTAACAAAACAACAGGGAAAAGTTAAGCGGATCGATCAAGGGCGCGGAGAACTTGCGTTTAGTGCACCTGGCTTAGATGGTCTGGCGACTGTCATCATGGTGGGATCCGGCCGTACGGCTGTTGATTTGTTCTTGCACCGCGACGGTTTGCTTGGTCCCGATCTTGAAAAATGGATTGAATCCATTTATCAGGAGCTTGATTCGACGTATCGTTTAAAAATGATCGGTACGAAAGAAATTACGTGAATGGAGGTACGACATGCGTTGTCCAGCCTGCAACTATAACGGGACAAAAGTATTAGATTCGAGACCCGTGCAAGATTTTGGTTCGATTCGCAGACGGCGGGAATGTGAATCATGTGGCTATCGCTTTACGACATTTGAGATGGTAGAACAAACGCCTCTCATCATCGTCAAAAAAGATGGAACACGTGACGAATTCAATCGGGACAAAATCTTGCGTGGATTAGTCCGAGCATGTGAAAAACGCCCGATTTCCATTGAACAACTGGAAACAGTCGTCAGCCGGGTTGAAAAAACACTACGAGCAACGGCACAACATGAAATTCCGAGCGAACAGGTCGGACGACTCGTGCTGAATGAACTCGCTTCTGTCGATGAAGTAGCGTATGTCCGGTTTGCCAGTGTCTATAAGCAATTTAAAGACATCAATGTCTTTTTCCAGGAATTATCCGAATTGATGGAACGTCATCAAGACACTGAACGGGAAAATCAAACCTAATGAAGGAGAGGTCGTCTGACTGTTCAGAACGCCCTCTCTTTTTCTCACGAAAGAAGGGATGAAGCAAATGATGGAACGTGAATTGTCAGGGACCGATCTCTGCTTGATCATGAGTAATGGTGTCGTCGACCGGGAAGCATATCAGTCCCTCTACTATCTGTATCAACCAATTATCGGTGTGAAAGCGCTTGGTCTGTACCAAACGTTTTGGAGCGAGATGATTCCCGGTAAGACGAAATCGCAATACATCTCGCATGCAGAACTCGGCACGCTGCTCGGATTTTCAGTCGATGAATTCAAAGAAGAACTGTTTAAGCTCGAGGGGATTGGTTTGATCCGGACCTTTGAAGCGAAACAGGCCGCTTACCGTTATGTCTATCAAATCCGTGTCCCGTTAGCACCAAACACATTTTTAAACGATGGGGTGCTGTCGAGCTTACTGTTCTACCGCGTCGGCGAAATTCGTTTCCGTGCTTTACAAAATCGTTTCCGGACTGATCCGCTACCGAAAAACGTCGTCGACCGGACTGTCCGGTTTGATCAAGTATTTGACGTCAAGGCAGGACTCGCCTCTGCGCATCAGCCGAAATCCTATGCGAAACAGGAACGGGCAGCTTACGAATTTGATTATTCGTTTGACCTTGAAGAAATGAAACGCCAAACCGATCGCTTCTTGCCACGCAGTTTTTATACGAAATCGATTGACCATCTGTTGTTGAAACTGGCGTACGTCACACAATCGAACGAAGCCCTCATGGCAGAACTCCTGAACGCCCGTTTCCGTCATGAAGCGTACTTGCCGATGACGGACAGTGAAAAGCAAGAACGGTGTAAACAGATGATGCTGTCGGCGAAGCAGAAACTCAGCCGGGAAAAGAAAGCCAAGGTTGCCGTTCTCGAAGAAGTAGAGGTCGGGGAGCTGAGCGAAACGGAGACGATGGAAGGAACGCATCCGAAGCATTACGTTGCGAAACTAAGAAAAGTCAAAGCACTGTCGGAGCGTGATGAAGAGTTGATTCAGCAATTGATCATCGACTATGAGATGTCGTCCGGAATCGTCAACGCAGCCTATTATTATGCGTTAGTCATTAAAAAGGATAACCGTTTCAGTAAGAACTTCCTTCTCTCGATCGTGGATGACTGGAAACAAAAAGGATACGTCACGGCAGCCGAAGCATTGGCGAAAACGAAAGAACAGGACGAATTGATTTCGAAAAAGCAGGATCAGAAACAAGAGCGTTCACGGCAAACGGTCGGTGGACGAAGAGGTCGTTCCAATGCGACCGGGCCGAATCCGAAATGGTTGCAGGAAGAAAAAGAAAAACAACAGCAATATGAAGCGACGAAAAAAGCCAGTTTTGAAGCTGAGGTGCCAGATGATGAAGAAATGGAACGGATTCTGCGGGAACTCAAAGGCAAATAAAGGAGTAGTGAGATGGAACATATCCAATCATCGATTGAAAAGATTTTAAACCGGCCGGACGTGGCAGAATCGGTTCGAGCCATTCATCAGCGTGTCTTGTCACATCCGGGAGTTATCATGTTTTTACGGACGCACCCGGAAATTGATCAACGGACGATTGAACGGGGCATGCTGAAACTAAACGAGTATGCTGAACAGATGCACGGGAATCAAATCATTGAAAAGAAGGCCGTCATCGAAGGGTATCAACCTGTCCTGCATTTAGAAAAAGGTCAGATCATGGTTGCTTATGAAAAAACCCAGGCGTTACGCGACCGTGAAAACGAGCGGGCTCTCGAAAAGAAATTTAAAAGTCTGTTCTTACCGGATGAAGTCCGGGATGCGAACTTCAGTGACTTTGATTTGACGACGACGGACCGGAAGCTCGCTTTGCGTGCAGCTTCACAGTTTTTAAATACAGTCCGTTCAAAACAACAAGTCAAAGGATTGTACCTGCACGGCAGTTTTGGTGTCGGGAAAACGTATTTGCTTGCTGCAATCGGGAATGCATTAAAAAAGGAACGGGTTGCGACAATTTTGGTTCATGCACCCGGTTTCGTCTCGGAAGCGAAGCGGCGGATCCGGTCGGACAGTTTCGATACGTTTTTGGAAAGTTTTCAGACTGTGCCGGTTTTGTTGATTGACGACATCGGAGCGGAGTCAATCAGTCCGTGGGTCCGCGATGAATTATTCGGAATCATCCTGCAATACCGCATGATGCACCGTCTGCCGACCCTGTTCAGTTCCAACCTGTCGTATGACGAACTGGAGTTGCATTTCGGGATTACGAATGACCAGGGAGATAAACTAAAAGCGATGCGTCTGATGGAACGGATCCGGACGACGACGAATCCGGTCGAGTTTTTAGGTGAAAACCGACGGCGCTATTAATTTCTCTTGTCAAAGAAGTTCGACTTTCGCTATACTAAGGACACGATCTGTATAGATGTCAGCTACGATTGAGGACATGAAAAATGAACAGGGACCAAACAAGCGAGAGAAGGATGGTGAAAGCTTCTCATGGAATCCGTCATTTCTTTACTCCCTCATAGCTCAAGCGGGGCTAATCCGCTTGCGTGTCACGCCCGTTATCGCGTGTTCGAGCCGGTGCATGGAAACATGTTCGGGAACGAGGGTGGTACCACGAGATTGAGACTCGTCCCTTTTTGAGGGATGGGTCTTTTTTATTTTAATTTATAGGGGGAAGCAGTCATGTCAAACATTGCTCTTACATTTCCAGATGGTGCAGTAAAGGAATTTACAGCCGGAACGACAGCTGAAGAAGTCGCCGCTTCAATCAGCCCGGGATTACGGAAAAAAGCGTTTGCCGCAAAATTAAACGGACAAGTCATCGATTACCGTCGTCCGATTGAGCAAGATGGTTCGATTGAACTCGTCATGCCGGATTCGGAAGAAGGACTGGATTTAATCCGTCACTCATCTGCTCACTTAATGGCACAAGCAATTAAACGCCTGTACCCGGACGAAACGATCCATCTCGGAATCGGACCGACGATCGAAAACGGGTTTTACTACGACATCGATATGGAGCGCCGCCTGACAGAGGAAGACCTGCCGGAAATCGAAAAGATGATGAATAAGATTGCCGGTGAAAACTTACCGATTGAGCGGGAAGTCGTTTCACGCGATGAAGCATTAGCTGTTTATCAGGAATTAAATGATCCGCTTAAAATCGAATTGATTGAATCGATTCCTGCCGATCAGGATTTAACGTTCTATCGTCAAGGCGAGTTCTTCGACTTATGCCGCGGACCACATGTGCCGGCGACGGCTAAGTTACAAGTCTTCAAATTGATGAGCATCGCCGGTGCTTACTGGCGTGGGGATTCGAAAAATAAGATGTTGCAACGGATTTACGGAACAGCATGGGCAAACAAAGACCAACTGAAACAACACCTTCATTTCTTGGCGGAAGCGAAAGAACGCGATCACCGAAAACTCGGCAAAGAACTCGACTTGTTCTTCACATCTCAAGATGTCGGACAAGGATTACCGATGTGGTTACCAAAAGGGGCGGCCATCCGCCGGACGGTCGAGCGTTATATCGTCGATAAAGAACTTGAACTAGGATACGAGCACGTCTATACGCCGGTTCTTGGTTCGGTTGAATTGTACAAAACATCAGGACACTGGGATCACTATCAAGATGATATGTTTCCGAAAATGGAGATGGACAATGAAGAGTTGGTTCTCCGTCCGATGAACTGTCCGCACCATATGATGATTTATAAAAATGAACCGCGGTCGTACCGTGACTTACCGCTCCGCGTTGCAGAACTCGGTGGCATGCACCGGTATGAGATGTCGGGTGCGTTAACAGGTCTTCAGCGTGTCCGTTACATGGTTCTCAATGATGGACATACGTTTGTTCGTCCGGACCAAATGAAGGAAGAGTTCAAAGCAATCGTCCACTTGATTCAGGAAGTATATGCCGACTTCGGCATCACAGACTACAAGTTCCGTCTGTCGTACCGTGATCCGGCCGATAAAGAAAAATACTTCGACAACGATGCGATTTGGGAAATGGCGCAGCGTGAGTTAAAAGAAACGATGGATGAGCTCGAACTGCCGTACTTCGAAGCAGAGGGCGAAGCCGCATTCTACGGACCGAAGCTTGACGTGCAGGTCCGCACAGCGCTCGGTAAAGATGAAACGCTGTCGACCGTCCAACTCGACTTCCTCTTGCCTGAACGCTTTGAGCTGACGTATAAAGGAAACGACGGACAAGATCATCGTCCTGTCGTCTTACACCGTGGTGTTGTCTCGACGATGGAACGATTCGTAGCGTACTTGATTGAAGAGTACAAAGGAGCGTTCCCGACGTGGCTCGCACCCGTTCAAGTCAAATTGATCCCGGTCTCAAGCGTACATGAAGACTACGCACGTGAAATCAAAACGATGCTCTTGAAAAAAGGGATTCGTGTCGAGACAGATTTCCGGGATGAAAAACTCGGTTACCGGATTCGGGAAGCGCAAGTCAACAAAGTACCGGTCATGCTCGTTTTGGGTGATAAAGAAATCGAAGCGCGTGAAGTCAATATCCGCCGTTACGGTTCAAAAGATTCAAGCAACGCATCACTGGAACAGTTCGTCAGTGATTTGGAACAAGAAATCGCAAACCGTTCAAAATAAGGATTTAGTAATAGCAATAAGAGGGTGGCTCACAGCTGCCCTCTTTTTTTGTCCTACAGATTCTATGTCTGAATACCGATAATAGGGACAGAGAAGGGAGATGAAAAAATGAAAAGAAGAATGATGCTCGGAGTATGTCTGGTCTTGGTATTTCTGCTTTTACCTGATACAGAACATGCGATCAGTATGAAAAGTTACCGGATTACGCCACAGACAGAGCCAATTGATCCTGCACTTCGCGCTTATTCGACATATAATAGCCAAACCAAAAATCATTATACTCTCCGGTCGTACCTTGAAAAAATCGAGGCAGAAGGCGGAGGGACGTTAGTCTTGTCAAAAGGCGTGTATCTTTCCCCGTTACGCGTCGGGATTCCTTCCAATACGACCATCATTTTAGAGGATGGTGTCATCATCAAGAAGACGAAGGAGACCGGGACGCCAAAGCTTCAAGCAACAACAAGTATCTTTGATTTAGTACCGCCCTCTGTTTTACGGTTAAATACAACGGTCAGAACATACAGTGGAT
The DNA here is from genome assembly GCF_057834585.1 of Exiguobacterium sp. GL_137. Classification (NCBI taxonomy): domain Bacteria; kingdom Bacillati; phylum Bacillota; class Bacilli; order Caryophanales; genus Exiguobacterium; species Exiguobacterium sp. GL_137. The sequence goes on along the minus strand of NZ_CM174406.1, from coordinate 2,180,202 downwards.
CCAAAAATATCAAAATCATCGGACGGGGAAGTGCTCAAATCGATTTGAATTATTTTCCACGCGGCTCGGCTTTTGCCATCGCACATAATGAAAATCTGTATCTCGGGGGAATCACGATCCGTCATCAACAAGGATCGCATGCGATTGAACTGGATGCGACAAAAACGGCACTCATTGAAAACATGCACTTTGTCGATGCGAAGATGATTGCCGGGACAGGTCCGAATGAATCCATTAATCTGGATACGCCGGATCCGGTCACGAAAGGATTTCAATGGAAATGGTCGGCGCAAGACCGGACACCGAATCATGACATCACGATTCGAAATAACGGCTTCACTAATGTTAATGTCGCAATCGGCACACACCAATACTCTCAAGATCGTCCGCATACGGCGATCCGTATTTTAAATAACGTGATTGACGGGACGAAAGATCATGCGATTTCAATGATGAACTGGAACCAACCGGTCATTCAATACAATACGATTCGAAACGTTCACCGTCCAGATGGGAAAGGCATCGCTATTTTGGGACGAGGAGTAGTCGGTGGCAGCATCAAACAGAATCGTCTGGAAAAGATCGACCGGGCCATTCAATTTCAGCCACACGTCAATTATGGATTCAAGCCGCTGTACAATCGGTTTACGGATAAAGAAAAACTGAGCTTTCGTCAGAACGAAGTAAATCAAGCAACAGTAAATCAAGTCGTTTTGTTTTCCAAGTTAGGTGTTTTTTCGGCGGAAACATCGGAACGCTTTAATTTTGTTCCATAAAAAAAGTCTATTCCTTTACGGAATAGACTTTTTTTATGGAAACATTATTTTTGCATTTGTTGTAAGAACGGTTGGATATCGACTTTTAGCGCTTCTGATAATTTTTTACCAAGCGACTCATCCGCGCGGTAGAAGTTACAGATGGCAAGCAAGACGGTATTCTCATGGCGGACTTGTTTTAAGTCATCCACTAAATTGTTCAGGAGTGCCATTTGTTCTTCTTCTGTCATGCGACGGTATACTTCACCGGCTTGACCGAAGTTGTTAGTTTTTTCGATTTCGAGACGGCCATGGATGTCATCATACAACGGTTGGTTTTCTTCCGTGTATTCCGGTGTCTGTTTCGGCTCATCCTGATAACGGTTCGGTTCATAGTTGACCGGGCTTGATTGCTGTCCGACCGGCATTGCACCATCACGTTGGTAGTTGTTGACTTGAGCGAACGGACAGTTGATCGGCAACTGTTGGTAGTTTGTTCCGATCCGGTAACGTTGCGTATCTGAATAAGAGAAGAGACGTCCTTGAAGCAACTTATCTTCAGAAGGCAACATGCCTGGAATTAAGACACCCGGGTTAAAACCAACTGATTCAGTTTCAGCAAAGTAGTTATCGACGTTTTTGTTTAAGACCATTGTGCCGACATGTTGGAACGGGATGACATCTTCGAACCAGTCTTTTGTTGCATCGAGCGGATCAAAGTCAAAATTGTCGACATCTGACGGGTCAAGAACTTGGACGAACAGATCCCACTCCGGGAAGTCTCCGTCTTCGATTGCTTGGAACGTATCGTTTGAAGCATGGTTGAAATCTTTTCCTTGAATTTCTGTCGCTTCGTCCGCTGTCAGGTTATGGACACCGACTTTCGGCACCCAACGCAATTTGACATAAACCGTATTTCCGTGTGCATTCACCCATTTAAAAGCATGGACGGATGAACCGCGCATTTTACGGTAGCTTGCCGGAATACCTTCATCTGTAAACAGGTGCATCAACATGTTTGTCGATTCCGGACGCAATGTCATGAAGTCCCAGTAGCGGTCCGGATCTTGAATATTCGTACGTGGATCCGGTTTTAGCGAGTGGACCATATCCGGAAATTTCATCGCATCACGAATGAAGAAGACCGGTAAGTTATTACCGACGAAATCCCAGTTTCCTTCTTCTGTATAGAACTTAACCGAGAAGCCGCGTGGATCGCGTAATGTTTCAGGAGAATGTGTACCGTGAATAACGGTTGAGAAACGAGCGAATACAGGAACCTCTGTACCTTCGTTTTGAAGGAACGCAGCTTTTGTATATTTCTTCATCGAGTTTTTCACTGTGAAGACCCCGTGTGCACCAAAACCGCGGGCGTGAACGACACGTTCCGGAACACGTTCCCGGTCGAAGTGGGCCATTTTCTCAATCAATTGATAGTCTTCGAGTAATGTAGGACCTCTACGACCTGCCGTGCGCGAATTCTGATTGTCGCCAATCGGAACACCTTGATTAGTGGTTAATCGTTTTTCATTCATTAATAACTCCCCCTTATGTAAAAGATTACATTGATTATAAAACAATAATTATTCTAAATAAAGAATAATGCTCTGCAAATTCTGAAAACTTTTTCTGCCCTTTTTTATTTACCCAGGGTAACAACCTTAGAAACTTCTTGCTAAAACGAGACAGGATTGCTATTATAATCAAGTATCTGAGCAACGTTCTAACCGAACAGATATAGCGGCTTGACATCGAGGGAAAACAAGTGCTATGATAGCAAAGTGAAATGACAACAAAGCAGAAGCATCCCGCTTCTCACCACGTATAGCAATCTATGCTGGTCCATCATGATGATATGTGATAGTAGAGTGTTCTCTGACTATTGTATACTTTATGAGTGTGGGCGGGAAAAACTGCCGACGCTTTTTTTATAGCGTTTTATATCATTCATTTTTCGTGCTCTGCACGATGGAGGTGCTAACCATTAGCAAAGATCTGTTAATCAATGAAGGCATTCGCGCTCGAGAAGTTCGTCTTATCGGAGCGGATGGTGCTCAACTTGGAGTCCAGTCGCGTACAGAAGCGTTACGTTTAGCTGAGGAAGCTGACCTTGACCTCGTCATGGTCGCACCACAAGCTACGCCGCCAGTATGTAAAATCATGGACTACGGTAAATACCGTTTTGAGTTACAAAAAAAGGACAAAGAAACTCGGAAGAATCAGAAAGTGATTCAGATGAAAGAAGTCCGTCTCAGCCCGACAATCGAGGAGAATGACTTCCAAACGAAGTTCCGTAATGCGAAGAAATTCTTGGAGAATGGTAACAAAGTGAAAGCGAGCATTCGTTTCCGCGGACGTGCCATCACTCACTCAGAAATCGGTAGACGTGTCCTCGAACGTCTCGCTACAGAATTAAGCGAGTTCGGTGTCATTGAACAGAGACCGAAGATGGAAGGACGCAGCATGTTCCTAGTGCTTGCTCCAAAGAAAGAAGACTAATCGAATCGAAGTAGGAGGGAATCTCTCATGCCTAAAATGAAATCGCACCGCGGTGCTTCTAAGCGTTTCAAACGTACTGCTTCTGGTAAATTGAAACGTGGTCGTGCTTACACAAGCCACTTATTCGGTAACAAATCAACTAAAGCGAAACGTAAATTACGTAAAGCTAGCATGGTATCATCGGGTGACTTTAAACGTATCCGTCACATGATCGCTAAGTAATTTACCCAATCGTACACAGATTTAGGAGGGAATTTATATGCCACGCGTAAAAGGCGGATATACGACTCGTCAACGTCGTAAAAAACAACTCAAATTAGCTAAGGGCTATTACGGCTCGAAACATACACTCTTCAAGGTTGCAAAACAGCAGGTCATGAAATCTCTCATGTATGCTTACCGTGACCGTCGTCAAAAGAAACGTGACTTCCGTCGCCTCTGGATCACTCGGATCAATGCGGCTGCACGTATCAACGGTCTTTCTTACAGCCGCATGATGCATGGTCTTAAATTAGCAGGTATCGACGTTAACCGTAAGATGCTCGCTGACCTCGCAGTTACAGATGCAACTGCATTTGCTTCACTTGCTGACACAGCAAAAGCAAAATTGAACGCTTAAGTTCTACAATTCGTCGGGGAATTTAATTCTCCGGCGTTTTTTTTGGATTCATGGTAAAATAAAAAAGCGCATTTTATGGGCTGAGGCAATTTTTTTAGATTAAAAGGAGAATTAAGATGGACTGGTTGACACTTTTTGAAATGCAGGAACAATTGGATAAACGGATTCAGTCAGAACATAATTTGACGGGAAATCAATTTGATGAACGTTTGCTGGCGCTATTAGTGGAGCTTGGTGAGCTTGCGAACGAAACGCGTTGTTTTAAATTCTGGTCGACAAAAGGACCATCGGCTCAAGTCACGATTCTCGAAGAGTATGTGGATGGTGTCCATTTTCTACTTTCGTTAGGACTTTCTTTAGAGTATCGTAAAAACGAATTTGTCGAAGGTGATTACTACCTGACGGCGACAGATGCGTTTTTAGATGTCTATAATAAGACAAACGTGTTTGCGATTTCGCGGACAGAACAAAGTTACGATGTTCTGATTGGTGCTTATCTCGCATTAGGTGCTACACTTGGATTTACACAAGAAATGATTTTCAAAGCTTATGTCGCGAAAAACGAGGCGAATCACGTTCGCCAAGACAACGGTTACTGAGGAGGAAATCAGATGAATGAACAATTACATATGCTGAAACGTCTTACGGACGCAACGGGTGTTCCCGGAAATGAGAAAGAAGTACGTCAATTAATGCGCGAATATCTCGAACCGCATGCAGAAAACTTCCATCAAGATGGATTAGGCAGTTTGTTTGCCGAACGTCAAGGGGCGGGAGAAGATGCACCACGGATTTTGATTGCCGGGCATATGGACGAGGTCGGATTCATGGTCACGAAGATTGATGAGAAGGGATTCCTTCGCTTCCAACCACTCGGTGGATGGTGGGGGCAGGTTCTTCTTGCGCAGCGTATGAATATTGTCACGTCATCTGGCGAAGTCATTCCAGGTGTGATTGGTGCGAAACCACCTCATGTTTTACCACCGGAAGCGCGCAATAAACCAGTCGATATCAAAGAGATGTTCATCGATATCGGCGCTACTTCGAAAGAAGAAGTCGAGGGGTGGGGGATCCGACCGGGAGATACGGTTGTTCCGCATTGCGAATTTACTGTGATGAAAAATGATAATTTCTTGATGGCAAAAGCGTGGGATAACCGTGTCGGGTGCGCCATTGCAATCGAAGCGATCAAACGCTTAAAAGAAGAGGGGCACCCGAATACGATTTTTGCCGGTGCTACCGTGCAGGAAGAAGTCGGCTTACGCGGTGCTCAAACGATTGCAAATCTGCTTCGCCCGACGATTGCGTTTGCAGTCGATACAGGAATTCCAGGAGACACACCAGGTATGACGGACCGTGAAGCTTTGTCGAAACTCGGAGAAGGCGTTCAAGTCATCCTGTTTGATGCCACAATGATTGCACACCGTGGATTGATTGATTTTGTCACAACTGTTGCTAAAGAAGAAAACATTAAATATCAATTGGATCTGACACCGGGTGGTGGAACAGATGCAGCGAAATTCCATCTGTCTCATACAGGTGTGCCTTCTCTTGCACTGACTGTTCCGATTCGCTACCTGCATACAAATGTTTCAATCATGCATAAAGCAGATTTCGAAGCAGCCGTGGACTTGATCGTCGCGGTAACAAAACGTTTAGATGCAGAGACGGTCCAAGCGATTTACGAGGGGTAAACTATGAAACACATTTCATCTGCAAAAAACGAAATCGTTAAACAATGGAAAAAATTACTGACTAAAAAAGGACGTCTGCAAACAAAACGTTTCCTGATTGAAGGGGAACACTTAGTCGAAGAAGCCGTTCGTGCCGGAATCATTAAAGAGTTAATCGTGCGCGAAGATGTTCAAGTACCGGGTTCGTGGAAAAAGAATGCCGCTGATTTGATCACGATTGATGAATCAGTCGCAAAAGTACTCTCTGAAACAGAAACGACACAAGGGATTTTTGCTGTCTGTGAGATGAAACAGCAAACTGAACGCTTGGAACGCGGACGTTACCTCTTACTCGACCGTCTTCAGGATCCAGGTAATGTCGGTACAATGATTCGGACGGCAGATGCTGCCGGATTCGACGGAGTGATCATCGGACATGGAACGGTTGATGTCTACAACAGTAAAGTCCTCCGGGCGACACAAGGATCCATCTTCCATTTACCGGTCATCATGATGTCACTTGAAGAAGCCGTTCAAGACTTACATGAACTGGGTGTCTTCATTTTAGGGACTGACTTACGTGGAGCTCAACCGTACACAGATGTTGAGAACCTGGGTGCCATCGGATTGATTATCGGAAACGAAGCGCAAGGTGTTGCTCCCGAGTTGCTTGATCAGTGTGATGGTCGGGCATACATCCCGATTCGCGGAAAAGCAGAGTCCTTAAATGCGGCAGTTGCCGCTGGTATTTTACTGTATCATTTTGCTCCGGCTGATTGAATCCAAGGAACGTTCATGCTAAAGTGAATTACAGCATCATATTTACCTAGACAACGATGGAACAGAGTAGGTTAGAAAACGATTCGATCAGGGAGAGGAAGCCTTAGACTGGGAGCTTCTTTACGAGTCTGCTAGCTGAATTCACTCCGGAGTCGCACGAGAGATCGTGACGGGAGGCGCCCGTTACCGCGCCACTTGAGGACTTGAGGAATTCAGGTCGAACAAGGGTGGTACCACGATTAAATTGAATCGTCCCTTCGGCATTTTGCCGGAGGGACGATTTTTTTATTTGGAAAAGGAGTGAGGAATATGCGTGAACAATTAGAAGCATTGCGTGATGAAGCGCTACAACTGGTCAAGCAGGCAAGTACACAAAAAGAATTAAACGACGTCCGGGTGAAATATCTTGGTAAAAAGGGACCAATTACAGAAGTTCTCCGGGGAATGGGAAAACTTTCAGCAGAAGAACGACCGGTCGTTGGAGAAATCGCGAATGCCGTCCGCGGTGTGATTCAAACAGAACTCGAACAACGCCTTGTCGATGTAAAACAACAGGAAATGGATGCGAAATTAGCGCTCGAAGCGATTGATGTAACACTTCCGGGTCGTCCGAAACAGGTCGGACAAGCGCATTTACTACAACAAGTAACGGATGAAATCGAAGATATCTTTGTCGGACTTGGCTATACGATTGCTGAAGGTCCGGAAGTCGAACAGGACTTGTTCAACTTCGAAATGTTGAATTTGCCGAAAGATCATCCGGCCCGTGATATGCAGGATTCGTTTTACATCACGGATGAGATTTTAATGCGTACCCATACATCACCGGTACAAGCGCGGACGATGCTCGCTTCAAAAGGTGAACCCATCCGGATTCTTTGTCCCGGAAAAGTCTATCGCCGGGATGAAGATGATGCGACGCACTCGCACCAATTCATGCAAGTCGAAGGTCTGGTCGTCGGCGAAGAGATTTCAATGGCAGACTTAAAAGGAACACTTGAAGCATTCGTTAAACAAATGTTCGGTGAAGCACGTGAAATTCGTTTACGTCCAAGCTTCTTCCCGTTCACTGAACCATCGGTCGAAGTCGATGTGTCCTGTTTTAAATGTGGCGGTAAAGGCTGCAACATCTGTAAGCAGACAGGCTGGATTGAAATTTTAGGAGCAGGTATGGTTCATCCGCACGTGCTTGAAATGGCGGAATATGACAGTACGAAAATGTCTGGCTTCGCCTTCGGAATGGGGATTGAACGAATCGCCATGTTGAAATATGGTGTTGATGATATTCGCCACTTCTATACGAATGACGTTCGCTTCAGCGAACAGTTTTAAGGGGGAAAACAGATGTTAGTCTCAAAACAATGGTTACAGGAATTTGTTGATGTTCGTCAGAAGACAGGTCAGGAATTAGCTGACTTGATTACGAAAAGTGGGATTGAAGTCGAATCTGTCGAGGTGCGGGATGCTGACTTAAGTAATATCGTCGTCGGTCATGTTCTGACGAAAGAAAAACACCCGGAAGCCGATAAATTAAACGTCACGACGGTCGATATCGGGCAAGAAGAGCCGGTTCAAATCGTTTGTGGTGCACCGAATGTCGATGCCGGACAAGATGTCATCGTCGCTCGTGTCGGAGCCCGTCTGCCTGGCATTAAAATCAAACGCGCTAAACTGCGTGGTGTTGTTTCAGAAGGCATGATCTGTTCGCTTGAAGAACTCGGATTTGAGAAAAAATACATCCGTGAAGATGAACAGGATGGCATTCATACGTTCCGTGAACCGGTCACACCGGGTCAGGACGTCCTTGAATTGCTTGGTCTGCATGATGAGGTATTGGAACTCGGATTGACGCCGAACCGTTCGGATTGTTTGAGTATGTACGGCGTGGCACACGAAGTTGCTGGAATCTTGAATTCAACACCTGTCTTCCCGGACGTCGAAGTAGCTGAGGGAACGGCATCGACTCAAGTCACCGTTCAACTGGACTCGGAAGCCTGTACGTTTTATGCGACCCGGGAAATTCGTGATATTACAATCGGTGAATCCCCATTATGGCTAAAAAATCGTCTGATCGCGAACGGAATCCGCCCCATTAACAATGTCGTCGACATCACGAACTTCGTCTTACTGGAGACGGGACAACCGTTGCATGCTTTTGATGAAAAAAAATTAGGACAACAAATCGTCGTGCGCCAAGCAAAAGCCGGTGAAACGTTCCAGACATTAGATGAAGTTGAACGGACACTTGATCCGTCAATGCTCGTCATTACAGACGGCGAACGTCCGGTGGCACTTGCCGGTGTCATGGGGGGAGCGAACACGGAAGTTGATACAACGACGACTTCGATTGTCCTCGAATCTGCTTACTTTGAACCGGCATCCGTTCGGAAAACAAGCCGCGTGTTAGGTCTTCGTTCAGATTCGAGCTCGCGTTTTGAGAAAGGTGTCGATCCGCGTCGTGTCGTGTTGGCACTTGATCGGGCCGCAATGCTGATTGCTGAACTTGCAGGAGGTACGGTATTATCCGGAACAGCCCAAGCCGGTACACTTCAACTGGAGGATCATCTGATTGAAGGTAGTGTCTCGTATATTAACCACCGTCTTGGTATGGAAATTGAAGGAACTGTCATGAAAGATTTGCTCGAACGTCTTGGTCTTGAAGTCGAGCTGTCAGCAGATGCATTGACAGTCAGTGTACCGACACGTCGTCAAGATTTAATGATTCCGGCTGATTTAGCGGAAGAGGTCGCCCGTCTTTACGGATATGATGCGTTGACGTCAAGCCTACCGCGGGAAGCGAGTCGCGGTTTCTTACCAAAACGTAACCAGCATCGCCGTAAGATTCGTCACCTTCTTCAAGGTGCAGGTCTCTCACAAGCGATTACGTACTCCTTGACGAGTGAGCAACGCGCAATGCAATTCAACGAACAGCAGGATTTACATCCTGTTAAACTAGCGATGCCGATCAGTGAAGCCCGTTCAACACTCCGGACCTCGTTGATTCCAGGATTGCTTGAAGTCGCACAACACAATGCGGCGCGGCAACATGCAGACCTTGCCTACTATGAACTCGGAAGTGTTTATCTGCAACGTGATGCTTCACTTGAGACCTTGCCTCTTGAACAAGAAATGGTAGCAGGAATCATGGTAGGGCTGGCAGAGCAACACCGTGTTCACGGGACGCATGTCAAAGCAGACTTCTTCGTCATGAAAGGAATCGTCGAGACGCTCGCCGAAGCACTTGATGTCTCCTTAACGTATGAAGCTGTAGCCATGCAATCGATGCACCCGGGCCGGACGGCACGGATTTTCCTTGACGGTGAAGCAATTGGCTTTGTCGGACAAGTTCATCCTGGATTATCTAAAGAAGAATACGGTCTGAAGGAAGTATATGTCTTCGAACTCGATGCGATGACATTGCACTCAAAAGAAGCTCGCGTCTACCAAGAGATTTCACGTTTCCCATCGATGACACGTGACGTCGCGGTTGTGCTGAAGCGTGAAGTATCTGCGAGTGAAGTCGAAGCCGTCATCATGCAAGCAGCAGGTCCTCTGTTGAAACAAGTGGAACTGTTTGATGTGTATACCGGTGATAATGTCGGAGCCGATCAAAAGTCGTTTGCATTCTCGTTACGGTATCAAAATAAAGAACGGACACTCGTCGATGAAGAAGTCGCGACAGCCCATCAACAAGTAATCGAAGCGCTTCAATCATCGTTTGAAGCCGAGTTACGTTCTTAATCGTGTCATACAGCGTTCAAGATGTACTCAAAAGTAAATGATTGCCCGAAAAAGGGAGCTGGATGAATGTACATCCAGCTCCCTTTTGATACATACAGAAAATCATGAAGCAAGTTCTTGCTCATGCGGTGGTTCATTTCGGCGGTTGAAAATAAAGTAGATGAAACCACTTGTGAGGACGATGGCACTGCAAAACAAAAACATATTCGAGTAGCCGATTTTGGCTGCAAGACCCGACAGTAGTAATGCGCCGAGACCAAACCCGCTGTCGTAAGCCAAGAAAAAGGTGGAAATGGCTTTCCCTTTTTGGTGTGGTGCGGCATAGGTCAGCATCACCGTCTGGAGTCCAGGGAAAATCGAAGCCGATCCGATTCCGATGATGAGTGCAGCCAAAAGTAACCCGGGTAACGAAGGGAAAACTCCTAAGAGAATAAAACCGAGACCATAGAGCAGGTAAGAAGGAAATAAAACGAAGCCTGGTCCTTTTTGGTCAAACCATCTGCCGGCAAGCGGACGGATTGCCACCATGCCAAGGGCGACGAGGGCATAAAAGTAAGAGGCGTAGGAAATATGGCCAATCGAATCCGTATACAGCGAAATAAAAGCCGCTGTACTGGAGATTGCGACACCGGCCAGAGCAGTTGCAAGTAATAATAACGGACGAGACAGGAAAAGTGATTGATGAAGCCGGAATACCCGCGTATTCGGTACATGTTGACTCGTCAACGGCAAACGGATCATAAGTACGAGTGAAACGAATGCAAGCAGTGCGACCGTGATGAAATAAAGGAAAAAGGCATCGTGTTGAATCAAACTGAGTCCAATGACCGGTCCGAGAACGGATGCGAGATTCATGGATAAAACAAAGTACCCCATGCCTTCACCTTGGCGGGTTTTCGGAATGAGTGTCGTTACGGCCAAGCTGATGGATGAAGATAACATTCCGAAACTAAAACCGTGAAAAATGCGGATGATGATGAGATACAAAAAAGAATTCAAAGGAAGAACCAACAGATAGAAGACACTCATTGTTGTAAACAATGCTGCTGAAATTAACAGCATCCGTTTGACGTCATGGCGGTCAAGCCAATGACCAATCAATGGTCGGGAACAGACGGTTGCTAAAATGAAGCTGGTCACGACCCAGCCAAGTGCAGCTTGAGAAACATCAAATTGTTTAGCGGCAAGTAACGGAAGCGAAGCATTGAGTAGATAAAATGTAATGAACAACAACAGATTAATCAATAAAGTCAGCACGTAATGACGATGAAATAAACGGTTTTTCAAAGGGAATCCTCCTGTTCATCTGGACGGTGTGTTGCCAGTAATTGTGTCATGACTGCTGCAATGATGGTTTGGTCGTCGACTGAAACAGGTTGCAGAAATGCACGATGAGCCGACTGGACTGCTTGATCGATTTCACGATAAGACTGACGGGCGGAAGGGGTTAAAGTAATCAGGCGTTTACGCCCAGAACCCGTTCGCGTGATGTAGCCCAACTCTTCGAGACGCGCAACGGTCTTGGTGACAGCGGGTTTTTCAATGACTAAGTATTTAGATAAGGCAACTTGCGAAACGGGTTCGAGAATGGCGACCGCTTTGATTAAACCCCATTGTCCGGTGTGTAACGAAAAAGGCAGAAGCGCCGCATCGATATCACGTTTGGCGAGGCGTGCTACTTTGGATAATTGTCCTAACAAATCTTCTTGAAATGTGTTCATATAAAAAACTCCTTTAAGTTAACTAGTTAACTTAAAGGAGTATACCGGATCGATGACACGATGACAAGTGATTTTTCTGAAGGAAGCGGAAAGGATGGTCAACATGAAGGTAATTGATGCAGCTAGCAGTCGATTCGAGTAGTCGTCGTGCATCAATCAGATGATGGAGTCACCACATTAGTTAAGCACATAGCGGATTAGTTAAGCGCATTAAATGAAGAGTTTGAAATTTCTAGAAGCCAAAATGATCGGCTATTAAAAATAAAACGTTACAGCTTGCCGGAAATAGGGTAATTTTACGAAAAGAGAGCTGTTGTTCGATACTGGGCTGAATTCGTCGAATGATACCTTTGATTCTGAATAACAATACATGTTAAAAAAGTCGGAGATGTACTCTTTCATTACTTAACTTAATTTTACCATCATCACCTGAAGTTTAACTGGAGATGAGATGACCTGTATTTTTTAGCGGCAAAACCGGTCTGAACAATGTCACCGTTCGCTTAAACTTAGGAGGAGAGAACCTACATCATGAATCGTCCATATAAACATCTGTCAGAATTAATTGCTCCATTCCAACTTACATGCGAAGAAAATCCCTCCATCACGAGTATCGCGACAGACTCGCGCGAAGTGACAAACGGGAGTCTGTTTATTTGTGTACGCGGATATACCGTTGATGGTCATCAGTATGCCGAAGAGGCCGTTGCAAACGGAGCCGTTGCAATTTTAGCGGAAGAGCCATTACGTGGATTAGCCGTTCCGGTCGTCATGTTACAGGATACAAAACATGCTGCAGGACAAGTGGCGGATTTGTTTTACGGCCATCCGAGTCAAAAAATGCGGGTTTATGGAATAACAGGTACGAACGGAAAAACGACGACAACAAAATTGACCTATGATTTATTCCGTGCTGCCGGACATAAGGTAGGAATGATCAGTACGATTGGTGCGATGATTGACGGAGAGATGATTGATACACCGAATACGACACCGGAAGCCATCATTTTACATCGTCTGTTACATCAAATGGTCGAGCAGGGCGTCACGGATTGTATAATCGAAGTTTCTTCCCATGCTTTAATGGAAGGGCGCGTCGAAGGAGTACAGTTTTATGCAGCGGCGTTTACGAACCTGACCCATGATCATCTCGACTATCATGCCTCGATGGAAGAATATGCGGAGGCAAAAGCCTTGTTGTTTAAACAAGTCGCAACGAGCGGTGGTCAAGCGGTCATTCTTAATGAAGCTGATCCGGCGAGCCACGTCATGGCGAGAGCAGCGGAAGGGGTACCTGTCACTTGGTATGCGACAAATGCGTTGTCGGAAGCACCCATCACGGTGGAATGGAAAGAAGAAACAGTCAGTGTCCGGATTGACGGGACAGTGACTGAGGTTCCGGTCTTTCTTCTTGGAGACTTCAATGCGGCGAATCTTGCGGCGGCAATCGGACTGATGCAGGCAGGTGAAGTCAATATGTACCAATTGATTCGACACATACCGGAACTTCGTTTGCCAAAAGGACGCTTGGAACAGATTCCGTTCGAGGGGTGTGAAGTGTATATTGATTATGCACATACACCGGACGGACTGGAGAAATGTCTGAAAGCATTGTCTCTTCCGGGTGAACCCTTATATCTGGTATTGAGTGCAGCCGGTGAACGGGATCGTTCCAAACGGGCAGTGATGGGACGTATTGCCAGTCAGTATTGTGATGGAATCATCGTGACGGTTCATGACCCGAGGCACGAAAACCCGCAGCAGATCATTAAAGAGCTTCTGAGTGACATCGCTCCCCGGAAAATCATTACGTGTCATGAGTCACGAAAAGAAGCACTTCAGATTGCGGCAAAGATTGCATTGGCCGGAAAGCGGATGGTCATCGTCGGTAAAGGACATGAACGGTTTGAACAGATTGGGACGGAGCATGTTCCGTTCGATGAAATCAAGATTTTAACGGATGAACTGATTCGATTATCCGGTCAAGAGTCTGCCATGTGAAAAACCGACCATTTTTGATTATGGTCGGTTTCTTTTCTCAGCTAAAGCTTCTGCTTTTTTCGTATTGGCAAAATGATATTTTGTCCATTCTTGTAAGCGTTCAGGTCCGTATTTTAACAAGAGGGAAGCAGCGACCTGGTCGACTTTAGCACCGGCTCCTTTAGGAATTTCCATGCCGGTCTGTCGGCTCAATTTGTCCATCTCCTTTAAGAAGATGGCCCGTGCTAGGATAGAAGCTGCCGCGACAGCGACATGTAATCCTTCTGCTTTCGTTGAAAAATAGACATTGTCTTTGACTTGTTTTGTTTCTCCGGAAAGATGTTTATAATAGGTGGCCTTTTCGGCGAATTGATCAATTAAGATGGCTTGCGGCGGTTCTTCCAGTTGAGTGAGTAATCCATTAAGCGCCGCATTATGAAGCAGGGCGGTCATTTTGCCTTGTGTCATCGTCCGTTGCATTTGATTGTAATCCGGATTATGAAGGATACGATATTCATAAGAAATGACAGCATGCAGATCACGCGCAATCGTTCGGATTTCCGGATCAGAGACATTTTTAGAGTCACGGACCCCGAGCTCACGGACCAGTTTGATTTTCGTGCTGTCGACATAAGCAGCAACGACGACTAAGGGACCAAAAAAGTCACCTTTTCCGACTTCATCACTGCCGACAACCGACCAATTGGCAAATCCTTCAGGTAAAGAGCCGCTTGCCGTCGAAGCTGCTTTTTTTGCAACAGGCGAGCCATACCGGGCAGCGACTGTTTCTGCTTCTTGCCCTTGAAACATGACTTTACCTGAATTATAGACGGTCAAAATACATCCGGTTGTTCGGGCGGCGAAACGTGCATACGGAGGAGGAGAGACTTGATGACGTCCAAAATCCGAAATGACGGTTTCTTGTTTTTCTTTTGTTAACTTTAAAACGACTGTTCCCATGGCTTAATCACCCTTTCGGAAATAAGCATACCATCCTTAAGTCGGATGGTGGACTTCTTTTCCTATTTCAAAAATGATGGTACTATATGAATGAAGCAAAGTATGAGGAGGACAGGAAAATGGCTGATTCAGAAGGGTTGAACCGGACGACGATTCATATTGCAGGAAACGATTATACGATTGTCGGAACGGAGTCACCTGAACATGTACGCGAAGTGGGTCTCCTCGTGGATACAAAAATTCGTGAAATCAGAGACCAGGCACCACAACTCGACGTTCGACAAATTGCTGTCTTGGCAGCTCTCAATATCGGTAGTGATTATGTCAAAATCAAAAAGAATTTGGGTGAACTTTAAACATGATTTCTCTTGTTATCTTATTGTTTTTAGCTTTAGGTACGATGACGGGCGTCCGTCGGGGTGCAGTGTTACAGATAGGTCATTTATTAAGCTTGATTATCTCGTTTATCGTCGCTTTATCGTTTTACGATGAACTGGCCGAGAAGTTCAAGTTATGGATTCCCTATCCATCGACGCTGGATGATGCCGGAATTGATTTGACGATGTTTTCCATCCCGAGTTCAGTCGGTTTGGATGAAGTGTTTTACAAAGCCTTTTGGTTCATCGTCTTGTTTTTTGTGACGAAAATCGTGTTATCCATCATCATTGCGATGTTTGATTCACTGACGAATATTCCGGTTCTCAAGCAGGTAAAAGGTCTATTGGGTGGAGTATTCGGATTCATCGAGATGTATATTTTCATCTTCCTGATTTTATTCTTGGCCGCCTTCGCTCCGGTTCAGTCGATTCAGGATGCCATTGCAAATTCGAGTTTAGCCTCGTTCATGATTCAACATACACCAGTGCTTGCAGATTGGTTGATGCAAAAAGTCGGTTTGATAAAATAACGTGCTCCCGTTGAATGGGAGCTTTTTTTGAGGGGAGAATTGAACATGCGGACGATACAAGATGCGATTCGACATTTAGAAAGAATTTCAGTTTATCTCGAAGTAAAAGGGGAAAATCCGTTTAAAATCAATGCGTTTCGAAAGGCAGCGAGTCTGCTTGAAGCGGCAGAACTGGATTTCATGGCAATTGAAGACTTTACAGCGATGAAAGGAATCGGTAAAGGTACGGCCACAGTACTTGAAGAATTTCGTGAAACCGGAACGAGTACAGCTTTGACAGAACTGGAGCAACAGGTGCCGGAAGGATTGATCGCCTTATTGAAGATTCCGGGACTTGGTGGGAAGAAATTAGCAAAATTGCATGAAGTCGGGGTCATTGATGCAGATTCCTTCGCTGAGAAACTGGCGGATGGTACAGTGGAAGCAATGCCAGGCTTCGGAAAAAAGACCGTCGAAAAATACAGTAAGGCACTGGAAACGTTCGAGACGCGACCAGAACGATTACCGTATGGTGTGATGCGCAAAAGTGTCAGTGAACTGGAGCGGACATTAGCCAGGATTGATCAGATCATTCGTTTTGAAGTCGGAGGAAGTTTTCGGCGTGCGGAAGAAACTTGTAAGGATCTCGATTTCATCATCTCGACAGATCAACCAAAAGAAGTGAAAGCACAATTGCTTGAAATTGAACAAATCGATGAAATCATTGCTGCCGGGGAAACGAAGGTCTCGATTGTCCTCAAACGGGACGATGCGTATATTGCAGTTGATTTCCGATTAGTGGATGATTTGGCATTTGCTTCGACGTTACATCACTTTACGGGCTCAAAAGATCATAATGTCCGGATGCGGCAACTGGCGAAAGAGCGCGGCGAAAGCATTTCGGAGTATGGTGTCGAAACCAAGGACGGTCTGTTCCAGCCAAAAACGGAACAGGAGCTGTTTGCCCGTTATGATTTGCCGTTCATCCCACCGGAGTTGCGAGCAGGTCGTCTGGAGTTCGAAGCAGATTTAGACAAGTTGATTCAAGAGGCGGATATCAAAGCGGATGTCCATATGCACACGACATGGTCGGACGGTACGTTGTCTGTCGATGAACTCGTCGATGCTTGTGCGGCGCGGGGATATTCCTGGATGGCGATTACCGATCACAGTAAATATATGAAATTCGTCAATGGATTGACGGAAGAACGATTGCGGAAGCAGCGTGTCGAAATTGAAGCAGCACGCAAAAAACATCCGGCAATGACGATTTTATGCGGGGTCGAGATGGATATTTTACCGGATGGTTCACTGGATTACGAGAATGAATTTTTACAAGAGATGGACTATGTCATCGCCTCGATTCATTCCAAGTTTGATCAGACGGAAGAGGAAATCATGCAACGGCTTGAAAATGCCTGTCGGAATCCCTATGTCTCCTTAATTGCCCATCCGACCGGACGGATCATCGGACGGCGGGACGGATATGCAGTCAACATCGATCGACTCGTCGAGTTGGCGGCTGAAACCGGGACGGCACTGGAGATGAATGCAAATCCCGGACGGTTTGATTTAACCGCCTCGTCCCTTGCAAAAGCGAAGGCGGCAGGGGTTAAAATCATGATCAATACCGATACCCATCGTCCGGAAATGTTAGAAGATATGAAACTTGGTGTCCTGCATGCACGTAAAGCATATTTGGAGCCATCCGATGTCATTAATACGTGGACTGCAAAAGAAGCACGTGCTTTTTTTGATCGAAAACGTTTAGGAGTGAAGTAAATGAATACCAATGCACTACGTGTATTAGAATACGATAAATTAAAAGAACTACTCGCAAAACAAACAGCCAGTTCACTGGGGGCTCAATTTGTGCGGAAGATGGAGCCGGCGGAAGATTTCGAGCAGGTGAAATCGTTGCTTGCTTTGACGACAGAAGCGACGACAGTCTACCGGCTGCGCGACCGTTACCCGTTTGGTGGACTGACGGATGTCCGCAGTGAGGTAAAACGGGCGGAAATCGGCTCTGTCCTCTCGACCAGTGAATTGTTGGCAGTTGCCGACGTCGTCTATTCCGGACGTCAAGTCAAAGCCTTCCAGGAACGGTTGCATGAAGATCACCCGGATCTCCGATTACCGGCGCTTGATAGCCGGATCGAGCAGATTACGAAACTGGTGGAAATCGAACAAGGAATTCGTCACGCCATCGATGATCAAGGAACCGTTCAAGACTCGGCAAGCGATAAACTTCGCTCTTTACGGAGTCAATTACGCTCCCTCGAAGGGCAGGTCCGCTCGAAAATCGACGGTGTATTACGCAGTAAGTCGAAGATGTTATCCGACGCCATCGTCACGATGCGGAATGATCGTTATTGTGTACCTGTCAAACAAGAGTACCGTCAAGCTTTTGGCGGAATTGTCCATGACCAATCGGCGTCCGGTGCGACTTTGTTCATTGAGCCGCAAGCAGTCGTTGCCGCCAACAATGAAATTCAGGAAGCCCGCCTTAAAGAACGAGCGGAAATCGAACGGATTTTAGCCCAACTTTCGGCGCTGGTCGGCTCGGTTGGTGATTCACTTCGAATCAACGTCGACGTCTTGGCAGAACTTGATTTCATCATGGCAAAAGCCTTATACGGTCACACGATTCGTGCCGTTGAACCAAAATTAAATGAAAATCGTCATATCGTCCTGAAAGAAGCACGGCACCCGTTCATTCCGGATGATGAAGTCGTACCGATCACGGTCTCGCTCGGCGGTGAGTTTACGTCACTTGTCATCACGGGACCGAATACTGGCGGGAAAACCGTCACGCTGAAAACAATCGGTTTACTGCAATTGATGGTCCAATCCGGGTTATACGTGCCGGCAGCGGATGAGACAGAGTTGAGTGTTTTTGACGCGATTTATGCGGATATCGGGGACGAGCAGTCCATCGAACAAAATCTCTCGACATTCAGTTCCCACATGACGAACATTGTTTCGATGATGGGGAAAATTGATTTCATGAGTCTTGTCCTGTTTGACGAGCTCGGAGCCGGAACAGATCCGACGGAAGGGGCGGCACTTGCGATTGCCATCTTGGATGAAGTGAAACGACGCGGGGCACGTGTCGCTGCGACGACTCACTATTCGGAGCTGAAAGCGTACGGTTACAACCGGGAAGGCGTTGTTAATGCCTCGATGGAGTTTGATGTCGAGTCGCTCAGTCCGACGTATCGCTTGCTGATTGGTGTACCGGGACGTTCGAATGCCTTTGAAATTTCGAAACGACTTGGGTTAGATGACCGTGTCATTGATGCGGCCCGCGATCAAGTCGGAACGGACGCCCAGTCTGTTGAAACGATGATCGGACGACTCGCGGAAGCAAAACAACGTGCTGAATCCTTAGAGCGGGAATTGTTGCAGGAGCAACAACGATTAGTGGAAGAACGGGAAGAATTCGAGCGGGAACAAGCAGAGATTCATCAAGAAAAAAATGAAATCCTGGCCAAAGCAGAAGAAAAGGCAACGCGTGCAGTCGAACGGGCACAAAAAGAAGCGGAAGCTGTCATCAAACGTCTGAAAGAATTACGTGACGCGGGAGCTGTCAAAGAGCACGAACTGATTGAAGCCCGTAAACAGCTCGAGCAAGCGAAACCTTCGTTACAAGATCAACGGATTGCCAAGGTCAAAGCAAAAACGAATCAGGCTCCGGTCTTTGCCAAAGGTGAAGAAGTAAAAGTGACGACGTTCAACCAGAAAGGATATATCATCAATCAAAATTCGAATGGTGAATATACGGTTCAAGTCGGGATCATGAAAGTAAACGTCAAGCCGGGGGATCTCGCCAAAGTCGGCGAAGCGAAAACGGCTTCGAAAACTAAAAAACGCTCCGGTGGAACAAGCATTACGAAACAATCCGCTGCTTCAGCCGAACTGGACTTACGTGGTGTCCGCGTTGAGGAAGGGCTTGCGAAACTCGACCGGTTCATGGATCAGGCATTGTTATCCAACTACGAACAGATTCGTGTCATCCATGGTCTCGGGACAGGAGCAATGCGTCAAGGAGTACAAGAATATCTACGTGGCAACCGTCATGTCAAAACGCATCGCTTAGGCGGTCAAGGTGAAGGTGGACACGGTGTGACGATCATCGAATTGAAATGAGGCGCGGTTAGGTGAATATTTTTGAAAACGTCTATGTCTACACGACAGCTTTATATTCGGTTGCGGGACTATTGATCATCATGGGTCTGGCACTTTTTGAGTTGACAACCCGATACCGAAACTGGGAACATATCAAGAGTGGAAACATCGCTGTAGCGCTGGCGACCGGTGGCAAGATCATTGGTCTGGCAAATATCGTTCATTTTGCTGTTCAAAGTGAGCAGCGTGTCGGGGCAATCTTTTTAGAGAGTGCCTTCGGATTTTTACTATTGATTTCGACCTATTGGATTTTTGAATTCTTAACTCCGAATCTTCCGGTCGACCGGGAGATCGAAAAAGGAAATATCGCTGTCGGCATCATCTCCTGTTCGTTATCGATCGGGATGTCTTATGTGATTGGTTCAGCGTTAGTGGGGTGAACAGGTGTTAGAACGATTAGCAAAAATCATGTTCGGTGTATCGATTGCCTTTTTGGTCGTCGGTCTGTTATGGATTTTTATGAATTAAAAGAACTGGCTCTGCCGAGTGATTATTCCGTACTGAGATTGATTCAGTACGGAATTTTTATTGGCAGGACACAAAAAAATGAAGGAGGAAACGACTATGAATGTCAAAAAAACCAATACGAATGAAATACGGCGGCGCGCCTTTGAAGCGATGCAACTGATTTCCTGGAAAGATATCTTTTGGGTCATCATCGGTTCAGCTATCCTGGCGTTCGGCATCAACTACTTCACGATTCCGAATGACTTGTCTGAAGGAGGATTGATCGGGATTACCGTCATCTTCTACTACCTGTATGGGTGGGATACCGGTTTAGTCTCGTTAATTGCGAATGCATTACTGTTTGTCGTCGGCTATCGCTTCTTAAGTCGGAAAACGATGATCTATTCTGTCATTTCCGTTGCAACGACCTCGTTTGTCCTGTCGTCAACGGCGTCACTCGCAACGAGTTCCGACAGCCGGCTGATCGGGACGGTCTATGCCGGAATCTTGATCGGTCTCGGAATCGGTCTTGTCATCCGGGCAGGTGGAACGACCGGCGGTGGTGTCATCATCGCCCGGTTGATGAACAAATATCTGAATTTAGGAATTGCCGTATCGATGTTCATCATCGATGTGACGGTTGTCGGGGCGTCCGGATTTTTGTTCGGCGAAGAAACGATGCTCTATACGTTAATTGCCATCATCATCGGTTCGTATTTAATTGATTTGGTCAGTGAAGGATTGAATGTCCGGGAAGCCGTCACGATCATCAGTCACCGTCAGGAAGAAATCGCGACGATTTTGACTGAAACACTGGGACGCAGTGCGACCGTCATCCACAGTCACGGTCATTTTACGAAACAGAAAAACGACATGTTATACATGATTGTCGATAAACGTCAGCTCGCGCCATTGAAACAAATCGTCGAAGCGGCCGATCCGCGTGCTTTTGTCGTCATTCATAAAGTACGGGAAGTCATCGGAGAAGGATTTACGTATCCATCCCGTTAAATGTCTTAAAGCGTCAACCACTCGTGAAATCTCACGGGTGGTTTTTTTTGTATGTTTTGAAATACCTGTTATTTGGAAAAAATGAAATTTATTTTAACAGAAGACTAGCCGCTATGGCTGAATTAAACGTATAATAAAAATGAATAGTAATTCAGTTACAGGGAGGGAATGGAATGGATTCAGCATGGTTAAAGGATTATCCGGCACAAGTACCTGCATCAATCGACTATCGTGAAGTACCGCTTTATCAGGCACTTGAAGAGGCGGCAGATGAGTTTCCGGAGCGGAGAGCCCTTAGTTTTCTCGGGAAACGTATGACGTTTCAGGAAGTACGGCAGGAAGCCCGGAGTTTTGCACAAGTGTTGCAAGATGCCGGGCTTGAGAAGGGGGATCGCGTCGGTTTGATGTTGCCGAACTGTCCGCAGTATATAATCAGTTACTATGCAGTGCTGTACGCCGGTGGAATCGTTGTTCAAGTCAATCCGTTATATACGGACCGTGAACTGGAACAAATTCTCGTCGACTCAGGCGCGAAGATGCTCGTCACACTCGATTTGCTGTATCCGAAAGCTTCACGTGTCAAAGCGAATACACGTTTAAAAACCGTTGTCACGACAAGCATTGCTGATTATCTGCCATTTCCTAAAAATAAACTGTATCCGATCAAGTCCCGGAAAGACAATAATATCATCATTGATACGACAGGATCGATTCCTTTTCTGTCCCATCGCGGGAGTGGGATGATTGAACCGGTGAGTGTCGACCCAAAAGAAGATATCGCAGTGTTACAATATACAGGCGGAACGACCGGTGCGCCTAAAGGAGTCATGTTGACGCACTTTAATCTAAGTGCCAATGTCGAACAGATCAGTCATTGGTTCTATAAATATTCACGGGGAGACGGGAGAAAGCTGTTGGCAGTCGTCCCTTATTTCCATGTCTACGGTATGACATGTAACTTGAACTTCGGTATGTTCAATGCATATGAACAGATCATTTTACCGAAATTTGACTTAGAACAAGTCTTGAAGACGATCGATAAAGAAAAACCAAGCCTGTTTCCAGGTGCACCGACGATGTATGTCGGATTGTTGAATCATCCAAAATTGAAAAAATATGATTTATCCTCAATCGAAGCGTGTATTTCAGGATCGGCACCGTTACCGGTTGAAGTACAAGAAAAATTTGAACAGGTAACGGGCGGGCGGATCGTCGAAGGATACGGGTTGTCGGAAACAAGTCCGGTGACGCATACGAACTGTATTTGGGATAAACGGGTTCCCGGAACAGTCGGAATTCCTGTTTCGGATACGATGGCGAAAATCGTTCAACCGGACGGAGAAACGCCGGCTGCACCAGGAGAAATCGGGGAGATTCTTGTCCGCGGTCCGCAAGTCATGAAAGGATACTGGAAACGTCCGGAAGATACGCAGGCTGTTCTGCGTGACGGATGGTTGCACACAGGTGATCTTGGATATATCGGAGAGGACCATTATTTCCGGATTGTTGATCGGAAAAAAGATTTGATTATCGCCTCGGGATTCAATATTTATCCCCGGGAAGTCGAAGAGATTTTGTACGAACATCCGGCGGTCAAAGAAGCCGTCGTCATCGGTGTGCCGGACGCCTACCGTGGAGAAACAGTTAAAGCCTTCATCGTTTTGAAAGATGACATGAAGACGACAGAAGAGGAACTGGATCACTTCTGCCGGAAAAGTTTGGCGTCATTCAAAGTGCCGAAGCAATATGAGTTCAGACAAGAGTTACCAAAAACGTTTGTCGGGAAAATCCTGCGCCGTGTCTTAGTCGAGGAAGAACGGGCAAAACAACTGGAAGAAAGCAGTTGACAGCTCGAAATGACATGATAGAATAAATATGAATGAACCATCATTCATTTTATGTGTTAGGAGATAGCCTTATGAAAAGAACGATGTCTAAGAGTGATCGCATCATTGATGCGGCAGTGAAGGTGATTGCGAAAAATGGCTACCACGGTGCCAAAGTAACAGCTATCGCGAAAGAAGCAGGCGTAGCGGATGGAACGATTTATCTTTACTTCAAGAACAAGGAGCACTTATTAATTTCTTTGTTCCAAGCCAAGATGGGTAGTTTCATCGAATATTCGGAGGCGCAAATCGCACATCATCAATCAGCGACACAACAACTGGCAGCGCTCATTGAAGCGCATCTTGAACAGTTGTCGGTTGATTATGATTTGGCCGTCGTCACGCAAATCGAGTTACGCCAATCGAATCAAGAGATGCGCCATAATATCGCAACGGTTTTAAAACCGTATCTCCATCTGATTGATCGTGTGATTCGAAACGGGATGGAATCGGGAGAGTTCTCAAACGAGCTGGATTATCGTTTGGCACGGCAAATGGTGTTCGGCACGATTGACGAGGTCGTGACGAGCTGGATGGCGAGCGGGTTTAAATACGAGTTGCTCGAAACGCGTCACGGTATTCATCGCATGTTAATTAAAGGGCTGAGTTAAGCCCTTTTCATGAAAAACTTTTTGTAAGCGGATACAAAAATGATGGTGGTCAATAGAAGTTGATACGAGGGGGAACGAAGAATGGAAATCTACGTCTTGTTAAAACGAACATTTGATACGGAAGAAGCAATTCAGCTCGAAAATGGTCAAATCGAAGAGGATGGTGCAGAATTCATCATCAATCCTTATGACGAATATGCAGTCGAAGAAGCTATCCGTGTACGGGATGCACAATCCGGAACGGTGACGGTCGTAACAGTCGGACCGGAAGATGCGGATAAAGAACTTCGGACAGCCCTCGCAATGGGTGCTGATCAAGCAGTCCGGATTTCGATTGAAGACGATATTGAAGAAGCGGATCACTATTCGATTTCAGAAGTTTTGGCCGGATATCTCAAGGAACAGACGGTCGATCTGATCATCGCCGGGAATGTAGCGGTTGACGGAGGAAGCGGGCAAGTCGCTCCGCGCGTCGCAGAACTGCTTGACATCCCGTATGTCACGACGATTACGAAACTGGAGTTAAACGGAACGGATGCTGTCGTAACACGTGACTCGGAAGGGGATACGGAGGTCATTAAAACATCGTTACCATTGCTCGTTACGGCACAACAAGGATTAAACGAGCCCCGTTATCCAAGTCTTCCGGGCATCATGAAAGCGAAAAAGAAACCACTCGAAGAACTCGAATTATCTGATCTTGAATTAGATGAGGATGAACTTGCACCCCGTCTTGAAACGGTCGAACGCTTTTTGCCGCCAAATAAAGCAGCCGGTAAAATTCTAGAAGGTGATTTGTCGACACAGGTCCAGGAACTCGCTTCATTATTACGCAACGAAGCAAAAGTAGTTTAAGGGGGAAGAAACGATATGTCAAAAGCACTTGTACTTGCGGAATCACGGGACGGGAATTTACGAAATGTATCATTTGAAGCAATTGCAGCAGCAAATCTAGTGGCAGATGAAGTCGTAGTTGCCTTAATCGGACAAAACGTGGCGGCAGATGCAGCACAACTTGCGACACGAGGCGCCCATCAAGTCCTCGTCGTTGAAGACGAGCGATTGCAGCATTACACACCGGACGGATACGGACAAGTCTTCATGCAACTGCTGGATCGTGTTGCGCCAGACGTCATCGTATTTGGTCATACATCACTCGGTAAAGACCTATCACCGAAAATTGCAGCGAAACTGCAAGCGGGATTGATCAGTGATGTCACGTCAATCGAAGGAACGGGAGAAGATGCTTCTTTCATCCGACCGATCTATTCAGGAAAAGCTTTTGAAAAAGTAAAGGTATCAGAAGGAAAAACGCTCTTTACAGTCCGCCCGAACAACATCGAACCACTGGCTGAAGGCTCTTCCGAAGGGACTGTCGAATCGGTAACCGTTGAATTGAAGGATTTACGGACAATCGTTTCGGAAGTCGTTCGAAAAGCAACGGGCGGAGTCGATCTATCGGAAGCAAAAGTCATCGTTGCCGGTGGACGGGGGGTCAAAAGTTCGGATGGGTTTGCACCGCTTCAAGAACTGGCTGATTTACTCGGCGGCGCAGTCGGTGCATCACGTGGTGCCTGTGATGCAGACTATTGTGACTATGCCCTGCAAATCGGTCAGACGGGTAAAGTCGTTACACCCGACTTGTATATCGCTTGCGGGATTTCCGGTGCGATTCAACATTTAGCCGGCATGTCGAACGCGAAAGTCATCGTCGCCATCAACAAAGACCCGGAAGCGAATATCTTCTCGGTGGCAGATTACGGAATCGTCGGCGACCTATTTGATGTCGTCCCGTTGTTAACAGCAGAATTCAAAAAAATGCTTGTCCATTAAGACAGCGGAAAGGAAGCGAAGAGTAACTTCTTTGCTTCTTTTTTCTTGCTATGACTTGTCTGAGCAGTTTCGTTTGTTGTAAGGTAGGGCTGTGCTATACTCAAGTCAGTAAAAAGATGGGTTCGATAAATAAATCAAACCAATCTAAAAATAGGAGGTTTTTCTCAATGGCAATCGTACACGCAACTAGCCAATCGTTTAAAGAAGATACACAAGAAGGTCTCGTTCTCGTTGATTTCTGGGCAACATGGTGCGGACCTTGTCGCATGCTTGCTCCTGTTCTTGAAGAACTCGATGCAGACATGGAAAACGTGAAAATCGTTAAAGTTGATGTTGACGCTAACCCGGAAGTCGCTGGAGCTTTCCAAGTCCAAAGTATTCCGACACTCGTCTTGTTCAAAGACGGTCAACCGGTTAACAAAACAATGGGCTTCATGCCTAAAGATGCATTAAAAGAATTCGTCGAAACATCAAACTGATTCTAAGCACACTTTCAAAAGGCATTCCGTCAATCAACGGAATGCCTTTTTTGAGTGAAATCAATTTATCGGCGAACAAAGTTCAATCAGATGACCGTCCGGATCGAGCACGTAGGCAACAGTTTGCCCCCACGGTTTTTCAGTCGGAGGCAAGATGATTTTGTGACCGGCCTTTTTAATCTGTTCATACAAATGAGCCACATCCTCCGTCACAAAACCAAGTTCCATCGATTGTTGAACGGTTTTGTCCGGAATTTCATAGGGAATGATGGAACGAACGTCTTCTTTTGTATTGAAGGCAAGAATCGTTGATCCGGTGTCAAATTCCGTATAACTTCCATGCTCAGCTTTAATCGGAAGCCCAAGCAGACCATGATAGAACAGGCGGGTCTTTACGGGATCAGTAATGTATAGAATCGTATATCCGTAACGAACCATGTTAACCCCTCGCTTTCATCAATCAGTCTTCAAGTAACGAAGCAATGTCAGATGCCGGTGTCGGATAAGCAAAACTTGTTTTTTGCAAGGCGGAGCTTGGAATCCGGTGTTGCATCGCGAACGAAAAATAATTGGCCAGTTCTGCAGCATGGACGCCGATGAAATGTGCCCCAAGAATCTGATCGTCTTCCCCGATCAATACTTTTGCCCGAGCGAACGGGTCTTTGATTCGGACATTTGTTTGCCAACTCGAGGTATCAATTAATTTCCCGCGGTATCTTGTATTGTTTTGTTTTAGACTGGCCTCCGTCTGCCCGACTTTTGCAAGGTTCGGCGTGGTAAAGACGATACTCGGCACAGGAAGTAACTCCAGTCGGCGTCTATTACCTTCAAGCATGTTACAGGCCGCAAGACGTCCTTCCGTCCCAGCGAAAGGAGTCAAGGCAGGGTTTCCGCTGACTGCGACATCACCCGCTGCATAAATGTTCGGAGCGGAAGACTGTAAATAGTCGTTCACATGGATTCCTTTTTCTTCGTAAACAACACCTGCTTTTTCCAATTGCAAATGTTCGATGCTTGCGATACGACCTGTTGCATTCAAGACAACGTCAGCTTCTAAGCGTGTTCCGTCGGAAAGCGTCAACGTCGTATCCGAGTATGATACGACTTCCGTTTCATGAAGAATCTGAATACCGAGCGCTTGTGTCGCTTCGAGCAAGACGGAAACTAATTCGTGTTCAAATTGTTTAAGTGCACTTGAACGAAGAAGAATCGTCACTTCGGCACCGGCGATTCGTGCCAGGTGAGCAAATTCAAACGAAATGTATCCTCCACCGATGCAAACCAGGCGACGGGGGACATCCCGTAATTCCAGAAATTCATTACTGTTGAGGAAACGTTCACTTCCGGGAACGGACAGCTCGCGTGGTCGAAGGCCGGTCGCGATCAAAAATTGTTCGGCCTCCAACTCGATATCATCAACCAGAAGCTTTTTATTGGATAGAAAACGCGGTTCACCGTGATAGTAGTCAATACCCAAGTCATCATACCGATTTCGGGTTTGTTCCGGGATGGCGCGTGTGTATTCATTTTTCCGTTCCATCAGTTGGCGCCAGTCAATGGATACAAGGCCTTTTAGTCCATATCCCAGCAGACGTTCGACGGCATCCTTTGCTTCACTGCCGGTGAGTAGAATCTTTTTAGCATCACAACCGCGTTGGGCACAAGTACCGCCCGGTGTAAAATTTTCGATGATGGCGACGTTAAGTCCTTTTTCAGCAAATTTATAAGCTGCTTGATTCCCGGCTGAGCCTGTACCTATTACAATGCAATCGTATGTACGCATTTTTTATCCCCCATGTGTCATAATCAATGTATGATATTTACCCTATAACGTAAAACTAGAAACGGTGGAAGGAGACATTTTTGTGAGTCATCAAGAACATATTAAGGCGAAATTATCCCTTTTACCTGACGAACCAGGCTGCTATCTGCATAAAAATCAATTCGATGAGGTCATTTATGTCGGAAAAGCCAAAAATTTAAAGAACCGTGTCCGGTCTTATTTCACCGGAGCGCATGATTTAAAGACAGAACGGCTTGTCGCAGACATTCGTGATTTTGAATACATCATCACCGGAAGCGAGCTCGAAGCCTTGCTTCTTGAGATGACGCTGATCAAGAAACACGATCCGAAATACAACATCATGCTGAAGGATGATAAATCCTATCCGTATCTTAAAATTACGAATGAGACGTATCCGCGTCTGATTACGACCCGTAAATTAAAAAAAGACGGCGGACATTACTTTGGTCCTTATCCGAACGCCTATGCTGCGAACGAAACGAAACGTCTGCTCGACCGATTGTATCCATTGCGAAAATGTCAGCCGATGCCGAAGAAATTGTGTTTGTATTATCATATTGGTCAATGTCTCGGTCCTTGCGAAATTCCGAACCTGGAAGGCGTTCAAAAAGACATCGTTTCGGAAATCCGCCGTTTCTTGTCGGGAGAAACAAAAGACCTGGTCCAGTCGTTGCAACAAAAGATGAGTGTTGCAGCGGAGGAAATGGAATTCGAACGGGCAGGGGAGTTACGTGACCAAATTCGGGCGATTGAATCCATCATGAATAAGCAAAATATGATTACAGCAGATTTGACTGCCCGGGATGTCTTCGGGATTTATGTCGATAAAGGATGGATGTGTGTCCAGGTCTTTTTCCTGCGCGGCGGAAAAATGATCGAGCGCGATGTATCACTGTTTCCGATTTACGGAACACCGGCAGAAGAGCTCGAGAGTTTTATCGTTCAGTTCTACGAAAAAAATATCAAGCCCAGCGAAATTTATGTGCCCCCCCTCGTCAATCAGATGTTGCTCAAAGAAGCGCTTGATTTGCGTGTCCATGTCCCGGTGCGAGGGTCAAAACGTAAGTTGCTTGATCTTGCGACGAAAAATGCGGAGAATGCAATCGGCGAACGGTTCGAACTGATTGCCCGTGATGAAAAGAAAACCGTTCAGGCTGTCCAGGAACTTGCCGATGCGATTGGTATCCATCCGTTATCGCGGATTGAAATCATTGATAATGCCAATATCCAAGGTGCTGATGCCGTTTCGGCACTCGTCGTTTTCGAAGACGGGAAGCCGCTCAAAAAAGAGTATCGCAAATTTAAAATCAAGACGGTCAAAGGACCGGATGATTATGAATCGATGCGGGAAATCGTCAGACGGCGTTACCGACGCCTTCTGCTCGAAGGAGCTCGATTACCGGATCTCGTTTTGATTGATGGTGGACTCGGCCAATTAAATGCGGCACTTGAAGTCATTCAAGATGAACTGGGGTTATCCCTGCCGGTCGGCTCACTGAAAAAAGATGATAAGCACCGGACGAGTCAATTATTGTTCGGGGAAGGCGGGCAGTTGATTGAACTGCATCCACGTTCGAGTGCGTTTTATCTGCTGCAACGCATGCAAGACGAGGTCCACCGATTTGCCATCACATTCCACCGGTCATTGCGCTCAAAAGGAATGACCCGGTCGTTGCTTGACGATATTCCCGGAGTGGGGCCAAAACGCCGTCAACAGTTGATCCGTCATTTTGGATCGATGCGGAGTTTGAAGAAAGCGAACATCGAACAGCTGACGGAAGCGGGCTTACCCGTTAAGTTAGCGGAGGCGGTTGCGGAATATCTCAGTCAGACGAATGAAGAATAAAATAAAAAAAGAAACGCGCCATTCCCTCGGATTTCTGATAGAAAGCGAGAGGCTGGCGCGTTTTTTATAGTGGTCCTTCAGATTAAGTTAAAGCATTGGTTTTAATTGTTGATATATTTTTCGTAGAACGAACCAAAGTCTTTTTGATTCCATTTGTAATAATGACCCTGTAACCAGTCGAACGACTCTTGCGATAAGTCTTTGAACGTTTGCGGGACATTCATGTCGCCTTGGCGAAGACCGCCGAGAATCGTCACGGAATGATTCAGTGAACTGTTGGCGAACTCAAGCATTTTTTGTCCTTCGTATTGCTTCTCGGCAATCGCAAGAAGTGCTTTGTAGAGATCCTTCACGTGTTCAAGCTGTTTTTTATCGACATCAATCGAGTAATGTTTTCCACCGATTTCGAACTTGATTTCGACATCAAGGTCGACTGTACCGGCTGTTTCAAACATGACATGACGAATCGGGTAATGCGCATATGGATAACGATAGAGAACACGTTTTGAGCTGACGGCACTTTCGCCATCAAGGTGAACAAGCGCTAGGTTCGTAAAACAATACTCATCTGTTTTCGATTTGATTAAAAAATAAATTTTTTCGCCGTCTTCATGTAACACATAGTCATCCGCGGCGGCCTTGTCAAAATCGTCCGGGTGAATCACTTGCCCAATATCACTGAATCCTGTTAAATCGGCTGCTAGTTTCTTGAACATAAAAAATTCCTCCTTTGGTAGATGCGACTGAGTATTGATACGGCAATCAAACTAAAAAGGTTTCATGTTTCAAGAATTCGAGGTTTGCCTTCAAACTCCTGTCCGGATTTCAAAGTGAACGTTCAATCGGATCTTTTGGATCCATCTCAATTAAAATCTGCACGTGGGTTTTATTTAATTCAGCGTATCCTTCAGCCACACAACCATGCAGTCGGGAAAATTGTTCCGCTAAAAAGCCGGCTTCCAGTTGAAAATAACCTGCAGGACGGTCGAGGCGTGTCGATTCGGGCGGTGTTAATAAAAAACTCAGGGAGTTTCCTTTTTGTTTCTTTAGTTCGAGATGTCCCC
This sequence comes from Exiguobacterium sp. GL_137, assembly GCF_057834585.1. Lineage (NCBI taxonomy): Bacteria > Bacillati > Bacillota > Bacilli > Caryophanales > Exiguobacterium > Exiguobacterium sp. GL_137. The sequence goes on along the minus strand of NZ_CM174406.1, from coordinate 2,149,419 downwards.
AACCTGCTTCGTAAAAAAAGGGAGTCGCTTCTTCGGCACTTAAGATCGGGAATTCACGTGCCAGTCGCTTGCCTGCCCAATAGATGACATGGCGATAATCTGTTCCTAGTAAATCCATCAGCACATAGTCGCGAATCAGTTCGATTCCGAATGCGGAAGAGGGCGTTGGTACTGAATCCATCAACAATCACTCCTATCTCTGAAACTATTATAGCGGGGTAATTCTCCTCGGTCATTGTTTTCCTGAAAAAATTTGCAGTTATTTGCAGTTAAATGCAACGGCTCGGGTTGTCTTATAAAAAGGACAGGAGTAGAATAAGTGATGAAAAGACGAATTTCCTTATGAAAGCGCTTTTCTACCAAAATGCGCCAACGTTTGATTGGCAAACAAAAGGGGGGATTTGGATGGCGAATCATCGTGATTTCGTGGGGCGTAAAATACACTCACTGCTCGGCGTCATTCCAATCGGGTTATTTTTACTTTCTCATTTTACGACGAACTATTTCATCGTTCGTGGGGAGGAAGACTTTAATAAGGCTGCGGAAGTCGTGGGGAGCGTTCCGTATCGGTTGTTCTTGGAAGTGTTTGTCATCTTCATTCCAATCATCCTGCACGGTATCTACGGTGTTTACATCGCATTTACAGGTTCCGCGAACACAGGTCGTTATACATACTTCCGGAACTGGATGTATGTGCTACAACGCTTTTCAGGTATTTTCCTCGTCGTGTTCATCACATGGCACGTTTGGGAAACACGGATTGCAGCAGCAATGGGTACGGCAGTTGATGCGAGTATGATGCAAAATATCGTCGATAACGGATTCATGCTTGCCTTCTACATCGTCGGAATTTTAGCGACGACGTTCCACTTGGCGAATGGTCTCTGGACGTTCTGCATCACATGGGGAATCACACAATCACCCGCTTCTCAAAAAGCGATGTCTTATGTGGCAGCCCTCGTATTCATCGGATTATCGTTTGTAGGCGTACGCTCGATCTTGACGTTTGCAGGCGTGTTGTAAGGAAAGGGGAACTAACAACATGGCGAATAAGAATCTTGTCATCATCGGTGGAGGACTCGCCGGTTTGATGGCTACGATAAAAGCAGCAGAACAAGGTGTACCCGTTAAATTATTTTCACTTGTGCCCGTCAAACGTTCACACTCCGTTTGTGCGCAGGGGGGGATCAACGGGGCCGTCAACACGAAAGGGGAAGGTGACTCACCTTACCAACATTTGGACGATACGGTATATGGCGGCGATTTCTTAGCCAACCAACCACCCGTTCAAAAGATGACGGAAGCAGCACCGAAAATCATCCACATGTTCGACCGGATGGGTGTCATGTTCAACCGGACACCGGAGGGATTGCTTGATTTCCGTCGTTTCGGAGGAACATTACATCACCGGACGGCTTATGCCGGTGCGACGACAGGTCAACAATTGTTGTATGCACTCGACGAACAGGTCCGTAAGTTCGAAGCGCAAGGTTTGGTAGAAAAATATGAAGGATGGGAATTCCTTCGTGCAATCATCGATGAAGAAGGTATTTGTCGCGGTGCGGTATGTCAAAACTTACGTTCGATGGAAATCGAAGCGTTCGCAGCTGACTCAGTCATTTTAGCAACAGGCGGTCCGGGGGTTATCTTCGGAAAATCAACAAACTCGGTGATCAACACAGGGCAGGCGGCGGCAGCTGTCTACCGTCAAGGTGCCATTTATGCGAACGGCGAGTTTATTCAGATTCACCCGACAGCGATTCCGGGGGATGACAAACTGCGTCTCATGAGCGAATCAGCACGTGGTGAAGGCGGACGCGTCTGGACGTATAAAGACGGCAAGCCATGGTACTTCCTGGAAGAAAAATATCCGGCTTACGGAAATCTTGTGCCACGTGATATCGCGACGCGCGAAATCTTTGATGTTTGTGTCAATCAGAAGCTTGGTGTCAACGGGGAAAACATGGTCTACCTTGACCTTTCCCACAAAGATGCAAAAGAACTGGACGTCAAACTGGGTGGGATTCTTGAAATCTACGAAAAATTCGTCGGAGATGATCCACGAAAAGTACCGATGAAAATCTTCCCGGCAGTCCATTACTCAATGGGTGGATTATGGGTCGATTATGATCAAATGACGAACATCCCGGGCTTATTTGCATCCGGTGAGTGTGATTACTCGATGCATGGCGGTAACCGTCTAGGGGCGAACTCATTATTGTCTGCCGTATACGGCGGAATGGTCGCTGGACCGGCAGCCATCGCTTACATGAACGATCTCGATCAGTCTGTCCATGAAATGCCGGAAGAAGTCGTCGAAGCACATAAGATTGCAGAAATCAACCGTTTCAACGACATCCTCGCGATGGAAGGTACGGAAAATGCGTATCAAATTCACCGTGAACTCGGTGAAGTCATGACGGATAATGTCACGGTTGTCCGTTACAATGACAAACTCGAGCAAACGCTTGAGAAAATCAAGGAACTCCGTGACCGCTTCACACGTATTTCGGCAACGGATACAGCACGTTGGAGCAACCAGGGCGCATCATTCATCCGTCAACTCGATCATATGCTTGATCTTGCGGAAGCGATTACGCTTGGAGCCCTGAAACGGGACGAGAGCCGTGGTGCCCATTACAAACCGGACTTCCCGGAACGTGATGACGAACGGTTCTTGAAAACAACGATGGCCCGTTATACGAACGGTCATCCGGAAATCTATTACGAAGAAGTCGATACATCATTGATTCCACCACGTAAGCGCGACTACAGCAAGAAGTCGAAGAAAGAGGTGAAGGCATAATGGCGACACCACTCGAACAGAAAACGAATCAAAAGCCGGTTCAATTCATCGTCCAACGTCAAGATGGACCAGATGGTAAAGCATATGATGAAGCATTTGAAGTCCCTTACCGCCCGAACATGAACGTCATTTCGGCCTTGATGGAGATTCGTCGTAATCCGGTCAATGCAGCCGGAGAAAAAACGACACCAATCAACTGGGATATGGGCTGTCTCGAAGAAGTATGTGGCGCGTGTTCAATGGTTATCAACGGAACGCCCCGTCAATCATGTACAGCACTTGTCGACAAGCTCGAGCAACCGATTCGTCTTCAACCGATGCAGACGTTCCCGATTGTCCGTGACCTTCAGGTCGACCGTCAACGGATGTTTGATGCTTTGAAGAAAGTCAAAGCTTGGGTACCGATCGACGGTACGTATGATTTAGGTCCGGGACCACGGATGCCGGAAAACAAACGCCAGTGGGCATATGAACTTTCGAAATGTATGACATGCGGTGTCTGTCTGGAGGCGTGTCCGAACGTCAATGACCGGTCGAACTTCATCGGACCGGCAGCGCTTTCGCAAGTCCGTCTCTTCAACTCGCATCCAACCGGTGCGTTCCACAAAGAAGAGCGTCTTGAAGCTTTGATGGAAGACGGCGGAATCATGCAGTGTGGAAACGCACAAAACTGTGTTGAAGTGTGTCCGAAAGGGATTCCACTGACAACATCAATCGCGGCAATGAACCGTCAGACGACATTGCACTCATTCAAGAAATTCTTCGGAAGTGACGAAGGACGTACGGGTGAAGCAGTTAGTCATTAATACAAAAACGTAAAATTAAAGAAGGGGCGATGCTCCTTCTTTTTATAGTTTAAGGAGGAAATGATTGTGCGTGTACCTAGTTATATCAATGATTTAGATCCGTGGTTGGAACAGATGAAACACGGGACGCGACTTGATGTCGCGGTCCGGTTCGCTGAAACCGACGCTTACGGTCATATGAATAATCGGGTTCCCTTCGTTTATTTCGAAGATGTCCGGACTCTGATGCTAGAAGAAACGGGCTACTCGCTTGCTGACGACGGCATCGTCGTCGTCGCGGATGCACAGTGTAACTACATCCGACAAGTCTATCCGCGGGCCCGTCTTGCCGTCTACGCCTATCCTGTACAGGTCGGTACGGCTTCGTGTGATGTGCATTACGCAGCGTTCAGCGAACAAGAGGAATTGATGTTTACAGGACGGACCTCGATGGTTCAGATTGATCGTTCCGGGAATGCCTTTCCATGGAATGAAGCATATAAAAATTCCTTGCAGAATCGATTCGAATCCGTTATCATTTGATAATGAGTTCACATATTCGAAAACGACTCACTAGTACGTTATTAGTGGAGGGAGATTTCTTAATCATGGAAAAAACATTCAAAGTCATCGCGGATTCAGGCATTCATGCTCGTCCGGCAACACAACTCGTCAACACAGCTTCTAAATTCCAATCAGACATCAACTTGGAATACAACGGAAAGACTGTAAACCTCAAGTCGATCATGGGTGTTCTTTCACTCGGAATCGCAAAAGACTCAGACATCAAAATCGTTGCAAACGGTGACGATGCTTCTGAAGCTATCACGACTCTTTCAGATATGCTGACAAGCGAAGGTCTTGCTCAGTAATCCTTTATCGTACATTCTTGGACGCCGGTCTTGCACCGTCGTCCTTTTTTGTTACCATATGAGATGAGAGGAAAGTGAGGGGAAATCGTGAATAGATCAATTGGAGTATTAGATTCTGGGGTTGGTGGATTGACGGTCGCACGTGAATTGATGCGTCAGCTGCCCCATGAACAAATCATATATGTCGGAGATACGTTACGGTGTCCGTATGGTCCCCGGCCGGAAGAAGAAATTCGTCAATTTACGTGGGAGATGATTGATTTTCTTGTCGCCCAAGATGTGAAATTGATTGTCATCGCCTGCAATACGGCGACAGCCGTCGTCCTGAAGGAAGCCCGGCAAAAGTTGTCGATTCCAATCATCGGTGTCATCGATCCGGGTGCACGGGCTGCGGTTAAAGTCACACGTTCGAAACGAATCGGTGTCATCGGTACGAAAATGACGATTGAAAGTAACTCGTATGAAAAAGCATTACGTCATGTCGAGGGACAAGTCGTCGTCGAGTCGTTGGCCTGCCCACCGTTCGTCCCGCTTGTTGAATCATCCCAGACAAGTGGACCGTATGTGGAACGTGTCGTTGCGAACACTTTAAAACCCTTGCTTTCGTACGATATGGATACACTGATTTTAGGGTGTACACATTATCCGCTGCTTGCAGAAGTCATTGGACGAGTCATCGGACCAGACGTCCAGCTGATTTCTTCGGGAGACGAAACCGCACTTGAAGTAAGTGCTTTGCTTGATTATAACGGCATCACATCAGCACACGATACCGTTCCGGAGCATGTCTATCATGCGACCGGTGATACACGCTCTTTTGAACGAATCGCCAGTGACTGGTTAAATCAACCGGTCCAGGCAAAACGGTTAGTGTTAGGAACGGAGGAAGAAAAATGCGTTTAGATCGAAGAGCACAAGCAGACATGCGAACGATTCAGTTCGAGACGGGTGTCAATAAACACGCAGAAGGATCGGTGCTGATATCGGTTGGTGATACACGGGTCTTATGTACAGCGACGGTCGAAGAAAAAGTACCGCCCTTCCTGCGTGGGAAACGACACGGATGGATCAATGCCGAATATGCGATGTTACCGCGGGCGACAGCACAACGGACAGGCCGGGAATCCGTTCGAGGCAAGCAGACAGGACGGACGATGGAAATTCAGCGATTGATCAGCCGGGCATTGCGGTCTGTCGTCAATCTTGAGAAATTAGGCGAACGGACGGTTTGGATTGATTGTGATGTTCTTCAAGCAGATGGAGGAACCCGGACAGCGGCCATTACAGGTGGTTTCCTGGCGCTCGTCTTAGCGGTTGACGGATTGATTCAAAGCGGTAAGCTGACAGATACACCAATCAAAGAAGGAATTGCAGCAGTATCGGTCGGGAAAGTCGGGACGGAGTTATTGCTTGATCTTTGTTATGAAGAAGACGCAGCGGCAGATGTCGACTTGAATCTCGTCATGACATCGTCCGGAAAAATCGTCGAACTGCAAGCGACAGGAGAAGAAGCAACCTTTTCTCGCAAAGAAATGCTCGATATGCTCGAACTTGGGGAAAAGGGTATTGAAGAACTCCTCCATGCGGCGGAACAATCGTTAGGCGCCTCGTGGTGGTATGTCGGGGAAGAGGTGGAGCACGGATGAAAATTATCGTAGCAACGAGAAATCCCGGAAAAGTCGGTGAGTTTCAGGCGATGCTTGGAAGACTCGGATACGACGTTGAATCCTTACTGGATTATGAGACGGCGCCTGAGACCGAAGAGACCGGATCGACATTTGAAGAAAATGCGGAATTGAAATCCAAAGAGGCAGCGGCCTATTTTGGTCATGCCGTACTGTCGGACGACTCCGGGCTTGAAGTGGATGCGTTAGACGGAGCACCGGGTGTCTACTCGGCCCGTTTTGCAGGAGAGGACAAGTCAGATGCTGCTAATAACGCGTTGCTGTTAGAAAAGTTAGCGGACATACCGGCAGAACAGCGAACAGCCCGATTTGTCTGTGCTTTGTCACTGGCAAAACCGTCGGGTGAAACATTGACTGTCCGTGGGACGATGGAAGGACGGATTGGATTTGAATTAAAAGGAACAAACGGTTTTGGTTATGATCCATTGTTTATTATTCCGCCTTTAAATCAGACGGCGGCCGAATTAACGAAAAGTGAAAAGGCGGCCATCAGTCATCGTGGACAAGCGTTGCGAAAACTTGAAGCGACATTAACTACTTTTTTGGGAGAGTGATTTTAAATGAAAGCGTTAATCGTAAGTGACAGCCATGGTCTCGATCAGGAACTATTGACGATATTCAACCGCCACCAAGAAGCAGATGTTGCCTTTCATTGCGGTGATTCCCAACTGACAAGAGATGCCGAATCGTTATACCCCTATCGTGTTGTGAAAGGGAACTGTGATTATGGGAATGATTTTCCGGACGACGTCGTTGAAGAGCTAGGACCGTTTCGTGTCTTATGTGTCCACGGTCATCGGCAGGACGTCAAGTACAGTCTTGATCAATTGGTTCACCATGCCGATCAGAAAGCGGCAGCAATCGTTTTATACGGTCATTCGCATGTCGCGAAAGCCGAACAGCGGGACGGGAAATTATTTATCAATCCGGGCTCGATTCGGATGCCACGTCATCGCCCGGAAAAGACATATGCCTTGTTGACGGTAGAAAATAATCAATTTACGGTTGATTTTTATGATTTGACAGGCGAAAGAATCAATGCCCTGTATCTCGAGGGAGTGCTTTAAAAAGAGTTTTTGCGAATGTGATTGACACGAAAGAATTGTTTTAGTATAGTTTATTCGTGTTGACACGTCTCAATAGCTCAGCTGGATAGAGCAACGCCCTTCTAAGGCGTCGGTCGGGGGTTCGAATCCCTCTTGGGACACTATAATTAAAATAGAGGCTTCCCTTATGAGGGAGGTCTCTTTTTTTTATCCCTTTTTTCGGGTATACTTAAGGTATCATGAACTTGAAAGGGATGATAAGGATGTTAAAGAGAATGAGTGGAATCCTCGTATTGACAGTGGCTTTAGCCGGCTGTAGCGAGGTTACGGATACAGTGGATAATGCAAAACAGCAAGTGACAGACGTAAAGAATAGTGTCGATTATGCAGGACAATTGCAAGACATTGCCAAGGATACGTCGCAAGTGACATCTGAGTTATCGACAAAGCTCGATCAAGCAGCGACGGAAGCACGTGATGCGGCGAATCCGGAACAAGCCCTGGATCAGCAAATCGAACAATTAAAAAATGATGGAACGGTCCAACAGTTGAACGAAGAATTGAACCAGATTGATGAACGGCTTGCAAACTTAGACAGTCCGCCAGCAGAACTGAAGAACTTAAGTGAAAAACTTGAGCAGTACGTGAATCAATCGGAAGACATCACACGGTTATTGGAAACGGATGTTTCCTTGGATACACTTAACAAAATGGGAATCGAACAGGCGGGGCAATTACAAGAGGCTATCTCGAACTGGACGTCTTTGCTTGATCCGTTCACAAAGTAAGACAGATATGAAAAAGGTGGGATGACTGTGAATCAGTCGCAATCACGTTGGATGGAACAACCCTTGGAAGACGAACGCAAGCGGCTTGCCAGATTGAGCCAAGACGAGTTGGCAGCTGAGCTCGTGCAATTGGAGGACTGGAAAACAGAAGAAGACGTTCTCTATGTACTCTACACGATTCAGGAAGCTTTTTTGACAACTGAACATGGTGTGGAAGCTTATTTACAAGTGGCAGATCCTTTTCTGGATGTAGACGGTGTCGAACAACTCATCGCGCTGTTCATGTATGAAAAGGGAGAGCGGTATTCGTTTAACGTGGCCTTACGAACTGCCTCTCCCTATCTTCCTTATGGTCTTGCATTAAAATTAGACGAAATGGCCCAATCGCTTTCGCGTAAGAAGGGGAATGCGCGACAAACGGATGATTCCTCCTATGTGAAGATCCGTGAAACATCACCTATGCACGCAGATGAAGGTGAGTGGGTCGAGCTTTACCGGCTCGGGACGATGGAGGAACAGTTTCGTTCGATCGGACAAATCGATTTAAGAACGAATCCTTCTTTCGTCCACTATATCGTTCATGACTACCTCACGGGAGAAGATGTCAAAGAACAGAGTGTTCTCGTCATTCAGGCGTTACTTCCACAACTGCCTCAGAATGTGGATCTATTTCCGGTGCAGATATACATTCCGTCCATCCGGGTAGAGCATGTCTTTGAAGATCCGGATCAACTCAACAGACATGTGGCGAGACAGGCGATGGAACTACAGGCTTTTAGTGATGAGACGTTTAAGTTAAAACGAATGGATCCGTTCAAGGCACTGTTGTTCATGAATTGGTATCAAATCGTCTTTCCAAATGAAACACTGAAGGGGGACGACGGCTGGCAGAAGTGGTTGGATGCGGTCGATGAATTGACTGAACTCGATTTCATTTCGGAATCACCACCATCCGACTTGAGTGAACAAGCTGAAAAGATTTATCAGGCTGTTCATTTCGTGTTACCGGAAGGGAAACAGTATGAGCAGGCATTACTTCTCTAATTCAAGAGAATGCCTTGTTCAACAGTGGTAATCCTCAGAACGATTGTGCTATAATGTGACTTGTTGTACACACACGTACGCTAATTGACATTTTTGGAGGGACTCAGCATGACTGCAAAATGGGAAAAACAATCAGGTAGCCTCGGCGTTCTCACGTATGAAGCGCCTGCTGAAGCATTTGATAAAGCGGTAGACCAAGCGTTCAAAAAAGTCGTTAAGACATTGAACACACCAGGTTTCCGTAAAGGAAAAATGCCACGCGCAATGTTTAACAAAATGTACGGCGAAGAAGCACTTTACCAAGATGCACTTGATATCTTATATCAAGACACAATCGAAGGTGCTGTCGTCGAATCTGGAATCGAGCCAATCGCGCTTGATAACATTGACGTTGAAACACTCGAAAAAGGAAAACCAGTTGAGTTCAAAATCACATTCGTGATTGAGCCGGACGCAACACTCGGTGAGTACAAAGGCCTTGAGTACACAGCAGTCGAAACAGACGTTACAGACGAAGATGTCGATGCTGAACTCAAAACAATGCAAGAACGCGGTGCAGAGCTCGTCGTTAAAGAAGACGGCGCGATCGAAAATGGCGATACAGTCGTATTCGACTTCGCAGGTTTCGATGGTGAAAACCAATTCGACGGCGGTACTGCAGAAAACTACTCACTCGTCATCGGGTCTGGAAACTTCATCCCAGGATTTGAAGAGCAGATGGTTGGTCTTAAATCAGGCGAGCAAAAAGATATCGACGTCACGTTCCCAGAAGAGTACCATGAAGCATCACTCGCTGGAAAACCAGTCGTATTCAAAGTAACAATCCACGAAATCAAAGCACAAGAACTTCCTGAATTGACAGATGAGTTCGCTAAAGAAATGGACGAAGAAGTTTCTTCTCTTGATGAGTTGAAAACAAAAATTCGTACACGTCTTGAAAACACACGCAAACAAGAAGCTGATGCTTCCATGCGTGATGAGTTGGTTGAAGCTGCGACTAAAAACGCAACAGTTGATCTTCCAGAAGTCATGGTTGAAAACGAAGTTGAACGTATGGTCCAAGAATTCACACAACGCATTCAGTCACAAGGAATTGACCTTAACATGTACTTCCAGTTAACTGGAACGACTGAAGAGGCGATGCGCACTGAAATGAAAGAACAAGCAGAAGAGCGCGTTAAAGCTCGTCTCGTTCTTAAACAGATCGTTGCAGATGAAAAAATCGAAGTCACTGAAGAAGAAGCGCAAGCTGAACTTCAATCGATGTCTGAACTCTACAACATTCCTGCAGATCAACTCGAAACGATGCTTGCACCACAAGGCGGATTGGATACACTTAAAGGTGATCTTCAGTTCCGTAAAGCAATCGACGTTCTCGTTGACAACGCAAAAGCAAAATAAGCAAACAACCGAACAGGATCGACTTCAAGACCAATTTCTGGTCTTGAAGTCGATTTTTTTGTACGATAGGTCAAACAAGGACAAACAAAATTATATTTTTCAAATCAAACTGTAAAACGCTCATCCAAGATTTGAAAGAGTTTCCTTGTTCATGCTACAATCATAAATAGTAAAACGTGAGAATAGATGCGAAACGGATCTATCCAAATTCCACGTTAAAGGGGTGGACCTTTATGTTTAAATTTAACGAAGAAAAAGGTCAGCTAAAATGTTCTTTCTGCGGAAAGACACAAGAACAAGTGCGCAAACTTGTTGCTGGACCTGGCGTATACATTTGCGATGAATGTATCGAACTCTGTAATGAGATCGTCGAAGAAGAGCTTGGTACAGAAGAAGAAGTCGAACTGAAGAACGTACCAAAACCGCATGAAATCCGTGCGACTTTAAATGACTATGTCATCGGACAGGAAAAAGCAAAAAAATCGTTATCTGTCGCGATGTACAATCATTATAAACGGATCAATGCTGGTGGACGTGCTGACGACGTGGAATTGTCTAAATCGAACATCGTCATGATTGGACCGACTGGTAGTGGTAAGACACTCCTCGCACAAACGATGGCCCGTATTCTGAATGTTCCGTTCGCAATCGCGGATGCAACAAGTCTGACGGAAGCCGGATATGTGGGGGAAGATGTTGAGAACATTCTCTTAAAACTCATTCAAGCTGCTGACTATGATGTCGAAAAAGCAGAAAAAGGTATCATCTACATCGATGAAATCGATAAAATTGCCCGTAAATCTGAGAATCCGTCGATTACACGTGATGTCTCAGGTGAAGGTGTACAACAAGCGCTTCTGAAAATCTTAGAAGGTACAGTTGCGAGCGTTCCGCCACAAGGTGGCCGGAAACATCCGCATCAAGAATTCATTCAAATCGATACGACGAACATCTTGTTCATTGTCGGTGGTGCCTTTGACGGAATCGATCAATCGATTAAACGTCGTCTTGGTAAAAAGGTCATCGGATTCGGAAACGATTCTGAGAACCGTAACCTGACACAAAAAGAAATCCTTGCGGCTGCTTTACCGGAAGATTTGCAGAAATTCGGATTGATTCCGGAATTCATCGGACGTTTACCTGTCATGGCGACACTTGAGCCACTTGACGAAGAAGCGCTCGTTCAAATCTTAACAAAACCGAAAAATGCACTCGTCAAACAATACAAAAAAATGCTTCAACTGGATGATGTCGAACTCGACTTCACAGATGATGCACTCGTTGAGATTGCGAAACTTGCAATTGAACGGAAAACAGGAGCACGTGGTCTTCGTTCAATCATTGAAGAAACGATGCTTGATATCATGTTTGAGATTCCATCGCGTGAAGATATTGCGAAAGTCATCATCACAGCGGAAACGTTGACTGGAAAACGCGGTCCAACGCTCGAGTTGAAAGATGGCACAATTGAACATGGTAAAGAAAAAGAAACGGCGTAACACCGTGACAAATCGGCTCGGAGGCTACTTGTACGCCTTTCCGAGTCTTTTTGTTTAGGAGGAGATTTTTGATGAAGACAAAACAATATCCATTATTGCCACTACGTGGTGTCGTCGCATACCCATTAATCGGCCTGACGATTGATGTCGGGCGTCCTGTCTCGCTAAAAGCATTACTGGCGTCGAAAGAACATGAAATTGATCTGGTCGTCGTTACGCAACGTGATCCGGAAGCAGAACCGTCTGTTGACGGCCTGCATACGATCGGTACACTTGTTCAGATTGCAAAAATGAGTGAGCTTGGAAACGATACGGTCCGCGTGCGGGTCATCGGTAAAGAACGTGTCCGGATTGATCAAGTAACGGAAACGGACGAAGGGTACCAAGCAAACATTGAACCGATTGAAAAAGCAGACATCAAAGGGGCGAAGCAGGAAGCGCTCGTCCGTCTGATCAAGGAACAGTTCGGGCAATTGGTATCACGCATCAAAGGAATCGGGACGGACGAACGACGTCGTTTTGAAACATATGAACGACTCGACTCGTTGACGGATTACATCGCGTCGAAATTGCCGATCGACATCGCGAAAAAACAGGAATTCCTCGAAGAAAACGATCCGGTTGAACGCGGGGTCATGCTGCTTGATGTCATGAAACATGAATATGAAGTCGTCGAACTGGAACGCGAAATGCGGGAACGGACGAAAAAGACGATTGAACAGTCGCAACGTGAATACTATCTTCGTGAACAACTGAAGACGATTCAACAGGAACTTGGTGGAGAAGCAGTCTCCGCTGAAAGTGACGCCGTGAAGTATAAAGAAAAACTGGCAATGCTTGATTTGTCGGAAACGGCAGTCATCAATATCGAAAAAGAGATTAATCGTCTTTCCGTCGTGCCGGCAACGAGTCCGGAACACGGTGTGATCCGAAACTATCTCGAATGGTTCTTTTCCCTTCCGTGGAACGAAGCGACCGACGACTTCCTGAATGTCGAAGCCGCATCGGAACAGTTGGATGAAGATCATTACGGTCTCGAGAAAGTAAAAGAACGGATTTTGGAATACTTGGCAGTCCGCCAGTTGACAGATTCGTTACGCGGTCCGATTTTATGCCTGGCCGGTCCTCCGGGAGTAGGGAAGACCTCACTCGCCCGTTCAATTGCTACAGCGCTCGAGCGCAAATTCGTACGTGTCTCGCTTGGTGGAGTCCGTGATGAAGCCGAGATCCGAGGACACCGCCGGACCTATATCGGAGCCATGCCCGGCCGCATCATTCGCGGCTTGAAACAAGCCGGAACAAACAACCCGGTCTTCCTGCTCGATGAAATCGATAAGATGGCAAACGATTTCCGGGGCGATCCGTCTTCAGCGATGCTTGAAGTGCTGGATCCGGAACAAAACAACAGTTTTTCCGATCACTATATCGAAGAACCGTTTGATTTATCAAACGTCCTGTTCATTGCGACCGCAAATGATGTTTCAAATATTCCGGGGCCACTGCTTGACCGGATGGAACTGATTCAAATCGGCGGCTATACGGAACAGGAAAAAACAGAGATTGCCATCCGGCATTTATTGTCAAAACAATTAAAAGAGCACGGCCTGAAAAAAAGTCAACTGACGGTTAAACCGGATGCCTTACAAGAGGTCGTGCGGCGGTATACACGAGAAGCTGGTGTGCGGAGTTTAGAGCGTGTCATCGGTGCGTTATGCCGAAAAGCGGCGAAACAAATCGCGATGGGCGAAAAGAAACGGGTCACGGTCACAAAACGTAATTTACCTGACTTTTTAGGTAAACCGATTTACCGTTACGGTCAAAGTGAACTCGAAGATACGATTGGCGCGGTGACCGGTTTAGCGTATACTGCATTTGGGGGCGATACACTGACGATTGAAGTGAGTCTCGCTCCAGGTAAAGGAAAATTGCAGTTAACAGGGAAATTGGGAGACGTCATGCAGGAGTCGGCTCAAACGGCGCACAGTTTTGTTCGGGCGAATGCGGAAGCGTTTAAGATTGATCCGAATTTTTATGAGACACAAGACATCCACATTCACGTTCCGGAAGGCGCAGTCCCGAAAGACGGTCCTTCGGCAGGAATTACGATCGCGACAGCATTGATTTCCGCCTTGACGAAACGTCCGGTGCGGCGAGATGTCGGGATGACCGGAGAGATTACATTACGGGGACGGGTCTTGCCGATTGGTGGTCTGAAAGAGAAGTCACTCGCCGCTCATCGTGCGGGTCTGACGACGATTTTGATGCCGCAAGACAATACACGTGATATCGATGACATTCCTGAAACGGTCCGGGACGGCATTCGCTTCATACCGGTCGCGACAATGGATCAAGTGCTCGAACATGCATTAAAAGGAGAGTAACATGAAAATTTATAAAGCAGATTTTATTACGAGTGGTGTCAATCCGGAACATTATCCGGAACCACTCCTTCCAGAGGTGGCACTCGCCGGACGTTCGAACGTCGGAAAGTCGTCGTTCATCAACAAACTTGTTCAGCGAAAAGCACTCGCCCGCACATCATCAAAACCGGGTAAAACACAGACGTTAAACTTCTTCAATATTAATGATGAAGTCATGTTTGTCGATGTACCCGGTTATGGATATGCGAAAGTTTCAAAAACCGAGCGTGAGGCATGGGGCAAGATGATGGAAAAGTATTTCACGACACGTGAAATCTTAAAAGGGGTAGTCCTCCTCGTCGATATCCGCCATGAACCTTCAGCAGATGATGTCATCATGTATGATTTCTTGAAATACTACGATTTATCGGTCATCGTCGTAGCGACGAAACTCGATAAAATCAAGCGTGGTCAACGGGATAAACAGATTGCGGCGATTAAACGGAAATTACAGTTTGACGGGCAAGACACATTTATTCCCTTTTCTTCGGAAACCGGTGAAGGTGTCGACGCAGCATGGGAAGCCATCTACCGTCACTTATAATGCAAATGAGTCGAAGCGACTGCCTAACGGTAGTCGTTTCTTTTTTTTTATCCAAAATATACCTTTCAGAAATAAGCAGTTCCCATATATGCGATAGATTGTTTTCACGTTACAATAGAAAAAACAAAGGGGACGGAAAGGGACGTGTAAAGATGAAGCGATATAAATGGATCGCAGCAGTAATTCTCCTTTTGATTTTGACACCATTATTGATTTGGTTCATTCAAAAGGAACGGACATTAAACGTAATCCTGTTTGATTACACGGTAGGAAAACAACAACGGGAGCATGCAGGAACGACCTGGTTATTGAATCATTTGAAAATCACGAAGAATGAGGGAAAGAACTATACATACACGGATTACGTAAACCGTTATGACGGGACGCAAGGCGAAACGATGCTCAAACAAGCATCAAAGGCGGATGTCCTGTTGTTTACGGACACGTACGGGAAATCCTATACCGTCGATGGTAAGGAACAACATCGTGGCGGACTGACGGCTGAGGATGTGGCATTGGCAACAGATGCGATTTCAAAAGGAAAGACAGTCGTCGCAGAGTTTAATACAGCAGCCAGCCCGACACCATCCGACCGCTCCAATGCGTTTCGGCAATTGTTTGGTACGGCATGGACAGGATGGATCGGACGCTTTTTCCCGGACTTAACAAAATTACAGGGACTCGATCAGACCGTCATTGATAAATTGAAGCTTCAGGCAAAAGATAAAGCATTTAAATTATCGGGACCTGGTTATGTCTTCATCAACGACTCAACGGAAGAAGTCTTTTTCGTCAATGATGAGACGCCACTTTTATACACATGGGATAAAAACCAGGGACAGGCGAAGGATGAAGTCCGCTACAACTACTGGTTTGAAGTGTTGGAGCTTGACGGAGGCGAACAACAGGCGCATTTCTCTTGGAATCCGTCAAAGAAAACACAAGCCATGTTGCGTGAACGGCAATTGCCACTTGAATTCCCCGCATATGTCAAACAGGGAAGCGGTCATTATTTTGCAGGTGACTTCACAGATGTGGCCGATATTCCGCGCTACTATCGTTATGCCGGTCTCGAGTGGTTCCGTAAGCAATTCATTTTGGATAGTGCAGACAGCGAGACTGCATTCTTTTGGAAAGTCTATGCACCGACGATCAGTCGTATCTTGAAAGAAACGAAAGTCGTAAAACAGCAGTCGGCGCAAGTTAAACCGTTGGCACAAACGAAAGTTAACAATCAGACGGTCCGTACACGGGCACGTTCTGGTCAAGATACACTTGAAATGTATCAAGACGGAAAATGGAAACCATACTTTGTTAAAGGTGTGAATGTTGGGCTAGGACGTCCCGGCGCTTTCCCGGGAGAACACGCCATCAGCCGCAATGAATACGACCGGTGGCTGAAGCAGATGGGCGAGATGGGCGTCAATACCATCCGGATTTATACCCTCCATCCTCCCGCTTTTTATGATGCGTTAAAAGCTTACAATGAAACGGCGAAAACACCGATTTATTTAATGCAAGGCATGTGGGTCGAAGAAAAACCGTTCGAGGAATTAAAAAATGCCTTCGAACCGAAATTTTTGAAGATGACGGATACGGAAGCGAAGCGGATGGTCGACGTGGTTCACGGCAATGCTGTCGTCAAAGAAGTTGTCGGTCATGCTTCCGGAACCTATACGTCAGATGTTTCGCAATACGTCTCGGCATTTGTGTTCGGGATTGAATGGTTACCGGATGCCGTAATCGGAACAAACAAAAAGAATAAAGGACTTCGATACGACGGGAAATATGTGACGACGACAAAAGAGGCATCTCCGTTCGAGTCGTGGTTAGCCGGTCGGATGGATGGTGCGACACAACATGAGCTCGACGCGTACAAAACGACCCGGCCGATCGCAGCGACGAACTGGCCGACGACGGATCCGCTTGCACACCCAAATGAAGTGGAAGAAGAACAGGATTTAGTATCGATTGATTTCAATCATATCCAGGCCACAAAAGAGTTTGCAGGCGGCGTCTTTGCCTCGTACCATATTTACCCGTACTATCCATCGTTCATCAAGGAAGAATTTGGACGGAAAGGGGATACCGACTCAGAGTCATACAGCCGGTATCTTAAACGGATGAAAGACTATCATGATATGCCGTTACTTGTTTCCGAATTTGGTATTCCGAGTTCGCGCGGTAAAACTCACCTTGGACCGAATGGATTTGATCAAGGGCATGTCAGTGAAGAAAACCAGGGGAAACTTGTGGCGAAGTTGTATCAGGACATCGTTGAAACGAAAATGGCCGGCGGACTGGTCTTCATCTGGCAGGATGAATGGTTTAAACGGACGTGGAACACGATGGACTACGATGATGCCAACACGCGTCCGCGTTGGTCAAATGTTCAAACGAGCGAACAACATTTCGGAATGCTCGGTTTCTTAAGATCCGATATTACGATTGACGGAAAAATGGATGATTGGAAAGGTTATGCGCCAGTAGCGGAAACGGACGGTCAAGCCATTTACATGACATCAGATGAAGCCTATCTGTATGTCCGGATTGACCGGAAAAAAGCGGAACCGACGACACTCGCCTTTTCGACGAAACCGAACGATGGCAACTTACAAGTGGGACCGTTGAAACTGGAAGAAGGAGCAGAATATCGTTTAACGATTGCCGATCAAGCACGGCTCGATGTCGATGAACGGTATGACATCTTCCGTTACCATTACGGATTGAAAAAACCGTTTGAGATGGTCAAACCACCATCCGATCAACAAAACAGCGGAAACTTTAATCCGATTTACCAAATGCTCGACTATGCAAGACGGGATCCGGTCACTAAAAAAATTATCAAGCCGGCAGTGAAGTGGGACACCGGTATCTTACATGAAGGACCACCGGAAAGTATCTTGACCGATATCTCCGACATGAAGCGGAAACAAATCGAACTCCGGATTCCATGGATGTTATTGAACATGCGCGACCCAAGCAAACATGAAATCATCGGAGATTTTTGGAAAGACGGGCTCGAAGCGAAGATGATCACGGAAGGGATTGAAGTGACCGGTCAAATCGGGACGACACGAATTCCGGAAAAAGACCGTGGTTTTTACAATTGGTCGGAATGGACGAATCCGCAACAGCGTGAAGCGTTGAAACCGGTTTATCAAACGATGCAAAAAGCGTTTAAAGAAGGAGTGAGATAAATGCGCCGGGAAGAGATGTGGAAACTGATCAATGCATCCATTGCACCGCTAGACGAGGAAACGAGTTCTGCGCATATGGCGTCAGATGAAGAAATTAAGCAATCGACCTCTGGTGTTATGTTCATCCATACTATTGGTTTAATGCCGGAAACGGTTAATGATTTAATTGAGCAAGGACGTTGTGTCCGGACAGATATCTCTTATGCAGATGTCGTCCTCGCGAGCAGTGCTGTTGAAGAAGAACGAATACCAGTTCTCTATCTCAATCCGAATGAATCGGACAGTTCTCTGTATCTGCTTGATAATGCACGTGAAGTAATACCGGCTGATGTCACGGTAGATGTGTTGCTTGACCGGATCAGTCGCTACAAGCGGGTTCAACGAATTGTTGATGCCGTCATCGTGACCGAGGATCCGCATTTAAAACGTCTCTTGGAGCGTGAACTGACCAACCGTTTTGAGAATCTGTCCGTGTACGAACGGACAGAATCATTTTTGGAAGAACATGTAGCAACGCGCCCGTATCTGTTGGTCTTTTCTTCCGCGCTTCCACGTGCGGACGGTCTTGAACTGCTCTTACGTGCTAAAACAGAAAGTGTGATGCCGTTTCACGCCATCATGATTTCGATGTACAACCGTGAACGGGATCATGTCCTCGCCATCGAACGTGGCGTAGATGGTGTTATGACGTTGCCGCTTAAAATTGAAGAATTCCGTGCCTGGCTCAGAAAACTGGAGGGGATGAACGAATGAGATGGATTCTGACTTTCATCCTTATCCTCGTCATTCTTCAGGTGGCTGCTCTCATGTATCTGGTCATTCAAAAACGTAAACGCGCTAGGCAAGAGGATAACCGGCTGACATGGCAACTGCGTTTTCGGGACGACATCTACGATTATGCGACAGGTGAACAAACAGACATGCCAGATATCGTGCCGGGAAATGAAGACTTGGTTGAACTGGAGTTGTTTGCTTTGACGAATTTAACGGCAACCGAGGCGCATCAGGAAAAAATTTACCGTTATGTCGAAACGAAATTATTGTCTTATTATCAAAAACAAATCCGGCATCGTCGGATAGATCGCCGTCTAAATGCCTATGAAGCGATTGCCCAGTTCCGGTTGAGTCCGGTCGCTGACACTCTTCAGCAAAAATTGCATAAACAACTGTCAAAAGAAGAAGAAGACGTCATCATCCGGACGTTGGTCTCGATTTCTCCGAGCCTAGCCATCGAGGAAGCAAAACAGAAGAACGAGATCAGTTTTTTTGGAGCGGTACTCGCTGTCGGGCGAAGTCACGATTTATCGCCATGGATAAAAGACTTTGATCAGCTGACAGAGTCTTTTCAAATGGCGATTCTCCAACTGATTTATGACCGCGACGAGACAAAATATGCAGAGCTGGTCCGGAGCAAAACGAACGACGTCAATCCGGAAATCCGAAAACGGGCGTTGCGTGCGCTGACACGGATTGGTCTTGAAGAAGACTGGCAGCTTTATACTCCCTATCTGGAAGACGAAACGAGTTGGGTCGAGCAGATGTTAGCTTTGCGCTTTTTAGAAAATGTGACACCAAAGGATTCTGTCGACTACATCCTGCCGTTTGTCGGCAGTCGTTCTTGGTGGGTACGAACGGCGGCATTTGATGCCCTGCTTGCCTGTGGTGGTCTCGAACAGTTGGCGCTTGTCGCAAAAGATCATCCTGACCGCTATGCGAAACAAAAAGCGACGGAACGGCTAGCAAAGGAGATGAAACAACATGTTGTCATCTGAAACCATTCAAAAAATCATTGATGTTTTATCATGGACTGTCCTGATTTATATGATTCTCGTCATCATTTTCTATTCCTCGTTGTATCTGATTTCGGCACAAATGGTCCGAAAACAACGATTCCGACGAAAGGAAAGTTCTTATCTTCCGTTGATGCGTTCTCTTTATACACGACCGGTCAGTATCCTTGTTCCGGCTTACAATGAAGAGTATACGATTGTCACGAGTGTTCAGGCGTTGCTTGCACTCGATTATCCGGAACATGAAGTCATTGTCATCAATGACGGATCAAGTGACGGGACAATGAGTGAACTGTTTAAGATGTACGAACTGGAAAAGGAATTGCGGTTTCCACGGATCCTGATTGGATCGCAACCGGTTAAACAGGTCTACCGTTCCCGAATCGATGCCCGTTTGATTGTCATCGATAAAGAAAACGGCGGAAAGGCGGATGCTTTGAATGCCGGAATCGACTATTCCAGTTATCCGTATTTCTGTTCACTGGACGCGGATTCAATTCTTGAGCGGGATGCGCTCTTGAAAGTCATGAAACCGATTGTTGAGTCCGATGAAGATGTCATTGCGACGTGCGGATCGATTTTCCTCGTCAACGGCTGTACAATCGAGGGCGGTGAAATTGTTGAGATTCGGACACCAAAACAACGGATCGTGTTGATGCAAATGATTGAGTACTTCCGGGCATTCCTGTTCGGTCGTCTTGGGCTAAGCCGTTTTAACATGCTCCTTATCGTTTCCGGGGCTTTTGGATTATTTCAAAAGGCAATCGTTGTTCAGGCTGGCGGGTACAAAGAAGGACTTGTCGGCGAGGACATGGAACTGGTTGTCCGGCTGCACCGGTACATGAAAGAAAATGATATCGACAAACGAATTGAGTACGTCCCGTCACCGGTCTGCTGGACTCAGGCACCGGATACGATGGAAGTCTTACGCTCACAACGGAGCCGTTGGCATCGTGGACTGGCGGAAACGTTATGGACGCATAAGCGGATGATTGGAAATCCGCGCTACGGCTTTGTCGGAAGTGTCTCGATGCTCTATTTCTTTTTGATTGAATTATTGGGTCCGATCGTCGAACTGATCGGTTATTTCATCATTCCATTAAATCTACTTGTCGGAACGCTTAATTTTGAGTTTGGCATCGTTCTGTTGACGGTGGCTCTATTGTATGGCTCATTATTATCGGCAGGGGCTGTCTTGCTTGAAGAATGGACGATGCACCGCTTTAAAAACGTCAAGGAATTGATTCGATTGTTCCTGTGGTCACTGACAGAATCGTTTTGGTACCGGCCGATCCTCGTGTTCTTTAAACTGGGCGGATTAATTCAGTTCATGACGGGACGCGGTCAATGGGGTAAAATGGAACGACAACGACTGGATGATGTCGTAACAGAAGAAGCGAAAGAAAAAACAAGTTGATTGTAAACTCGTAGGAGGACTGTTCGTGGATTTACTTCGAAACAAATGGTTTAAAGCCTTACTTTGGATTTTGACGATATTCTTAGTCATCTGGGTCGGAACGAAAATCTCATTTTTATTCCAACCGATTAAAGTGATGTTAGCCCTGATTTTCCCACCGTTGATTATCGCCGGTATTTTTTATTACTTCACACTTGGAATTGTTGATGCACTGCAAAAGCGGGTCAAGAAGCGGGGTCTTGCTGTTTTAATCGTCCTGCTCGGATTTCTCGGTGTCATCACGATTGCCGTGGCATCCATCGGACCGATTCTGGTCGAGCAAGTCTCGGACTTCGTAACGAGCATTCCGAATCTGGTCGTCGAACTGCGGGACCAGACGCTGAACCTCCGGGATCAGCTGATGAACAATCGACTCATTTCCAACTGGGTACATGAAAATACCGATTTGTTTGATAAATGGACGAATGAAGCGACATCTTACATCGGGACGTTGTTCAAGTCGGTGTCGACCTCTGTCGGGACGATTTTCAGTGTCATTTCTTCGACCGTGCTGATCATCGTGCTTGTACCATTCATTTTGGTCTACATGTTACTCGACGGTTATAAGTTTCCGAATTCAGTCGTCAAACTTTTACCGAAAAGCTATGAAACGGAAACACGTAAAATTCTTCATGACATGCATGTGACGGTTAAACATTATGTGAATGGTCAAGTCATCGTTTCGTTATGTGTCGGTCTCATGTCGTTGATCGGATTCTTCCTCTCGGACATTCAATATGCGTTGCTGCTGGCGCTGTTCTGTACGGTCACGAATATCATTCCTTATCTCGGACCTTATATCGGTGCTGTTCCTGCAGTCATCGTCGGATTCATCGATGATCCAATCAAAGCGCTCTACGCCATCATTACGATTGTCGTTGCCCAACAGATTGAATCGAATCTGATTTCACCTTACGTCCAAGGGAAGACGTTGAAGGTCCACCCGTTGACCATCATCATCGTCTTACTCGTTGCCGGTAAAATTGGCGGCATCATCGGTGTCATCTTAGCGGTCCCGACGTATGCCGTGACCAAAGTCGTCGTTCAAAACATTGCCCGGATTTATCGTCTGCGTCAACAAAAGTTGGATGTCCAGATCGAGGAGTCACGGATCATTACCGATTCGACGAAATAAGAAATCCACAACCCTCTGCTTATGATGAAAGCAGAGGGTTTGTACTTTGTTGCTGAGAGGGATATGGTAAGAAGATAAGTTTCACAACTTCGACTCATTTTAGTTTATAAATTGATTGGAATCTTTTTTATAATGGTTATAATGTAGAGTAGAGAACGAAAGATAGATGAGAATGAAATCTTTGGACGTAAGGGGTAGAGCGCATGCATATCGTAGTTGTCGGTTTAAATAATAAGACGGCGCCTGTATCAATCCGCGAACAAGTCTCATTTGGGGAACATGAGATGAAGGGAGCGGTCGTTGCGCTACGTGACGAAAAAAGTATTTTCGAGAGCGTCATCGTTTCGACATGCAACCGGACGGAATTATATGTTGTTACGGATCAGCCGCATACAGGGCGTTATTATACAAAACGTTTTCTGGCGAACTGGTTTGGGTTGACGATGGAAGAATTAGAGCCGTATTTGTTCATTCACGAGGGATTTGACGCGATGAAGCATCTTTTCCGGGTGACGAGCGGGCTCGATTCGATGATTGTCGGCGAAACACAGATTCTCGGGCAAGTGAAGACCAGTTTCTTCACGGCACAAAAACTCGAGACGACAGGAACGGTTTTCAATAAATTGTTTAAAGAAGCGGTCACGCTTGCGAAACGCGCGCATGCTGAAACGGGAATCGGTGAAAATGCGGTGTCGGTCAGTGCAGCTGCCGTCACGCTCGCAGAACAGTTACTTGGATCGCTTGAAGATAAATCCATCGTGGTCATCGGTGCCGGAGAAACAGGCGAATTGACGACACTTAACCTGTATGAAGCGGGTGCCCGTGATATCACCGTCTTTAACCGGACGCTGGCCAAAGCCGAAGAAGTGGCGAATCGTTTCGAAGGATCCGCACATTCGATCAATGAAATGCAATGCGGTCTGCTTCGGGCTGACATCGTTATTTCTTCAACCGGAGCAAAACGGGCAATCATCAAACGTGAAGACATTGCTGCAGCACAATTGTTCCGAAGTGATCGTCCCTTCCTGTTGATTGATATCGCGGTTCCGCGTGATATCGAACCGACGGCAGGTGACTTGCCGGGTGTTCATTTATACGATGTCGATGATTTGACGTCGATCGTCCAGCAAAACATGGCAGAACGAATGAAAGAAGCAGCAAAAATCGAACGCCGGATTGAAGCTGCGATTGCCGAGTTCGAAGGGTGGATGACGACACTTGGTGTCGTTCCGATCATTACGGAACTCCGTGACCAGTCGCTTAAAATCCAGCAAGAGACAATGCAAAGCCTGGAGCGGAAGTTGCCGAACATGACAAATCGGGAAAAAACCGTGATCGGAAAACACATGAAATCCATCATCAATCAATTGCTGCGCGAGCCATTATCCTATATCAAAGATGCAGCCGCAAAACCGGATGCCGATCAACGGATTGCGCAGTTCATGGATACGTTTGCATTAGACGAAGAACTGTTTGACAGTGCCGCTGAGGAAATGGTATTACAGGAAGAAACAACAGCTGAACGGAAAGCTGTGAATCGATGAACATAGACCGAATTGTGTTACAATAGAAAAGCATGGGGCGGACTTGTGCCGCCCCTTTATTATTGTACAGGGGGATTTCAGCATGCGAAAAATCATAGTAGGTTCACGTAGTTCAAAACTTGCGATGACACAAACGAAGTGGGTCATCGAACAATTGAAACAAGCAGGTGCACCATACGAATTCGAAATCAAGAATATCATCACGAAGGGTGACCGCATCCTTGACGTGACACTATCTAAAGTCGGCGGTAAAGGATTGTTCGTCAAAGAAATCGAACAACAGATGATTGACGAAGACATTGATTTTGCAGTGCATAGCATGAAAGATCTCCCGTCTGAGTTGCCGACAGGGCTCATCATCGGCGCGACACCTGCACGAGTCGATGCGCGTGATGCCTTGATTACGACAACAGGCGGCGGACTGGACTCGCTTCCGGACGGCGCAATCGTTGGAACAAGCAGCTTACGCCGTGGTTCCCAATTACTCAAATTGCGTCCGGATTTAAAAATCGAATCGATTCGTGGGAACATCGATACACGTCTTGAAAAGCTGAAAACAGGTCCGTTTGACGGCATTCTGCTTGCTGCTGCCGGTCTTCAGCGGATGGGCTGGTCGGATGAAATCGTTTCGGAATACATTTCAACGGATGATATGATTCCCGCAGTCGGACAAGGAATTTTGGCAATCGAATGCCGAGCGAACGATCAAGAAGTGCGCGACTTGTTGAATTTGATCCACGATCAGATGACAGAAAAAGTAGCCTTCGCCGAACGTTCTTTCTTAGCGGCAATCGAAGGAAGCTGTCATGTACCTGTCGGTGGATTTGCGACAATCAACGAAGATTTGTCGACGACACTCGTCGGATTCCTCGGTTCAGTGGACGGACAACAAATCTTGCTTGAACGGGAAACATCACTTGATCCGATGCAACTCGGTCAAACGGTTGCGACGCGTCTTCTCGATGCGGGTGGCCGTGAAATTCTCGCATCTTTACCGGATGATTTATAAACAACTGGTCTTGACGGGGAGTCGGCGGCCGACTGCAGAGCAAGTGGCGCGTTTAGCGGCACAACAGATTGAAGTCGTCCATCACCCGGTCATCGAAACGATTCCTGTCGCCTTTCAATTGCCAACAGCATTAGATTGGCTGATTGTCACGAGTCCGACCGGCGTCGAACGTATCCAGTCACAGCTTCCGTCTTTGCAGGACACAAAGATTGCCGTCGTCGGGTCGAAAACGGCGGCGGCGTTAATCCGGCAGGGACGGACACCTGATTTCATGCCATCCGCTTTTACTGGGGATGTGCTCGTCGAAGAATTACGACCGCTTCTCGAGACCGGTCAACGGATTTGTTTTGCCCGCGGGAACCGGTCACGTCAAGAACCGCTCGAACGATTAAGAAACGCCGTTGCGGCTGAAGTGTTGGAAGTCATCACGTACGAAACGAAGTTACGGGGGCTTCCGCCTGATGTGCTGCAACGTGCTACGTATATTGGATTACAAAGTCCTTCAGCTGTCGAAGCGATTGCTCCATTTTGCAAGGGGACGACCGCGACTTATGTGACGATCGGACCAATCACCGAGCAAGCCGCCCGACGATCTGGTTTGGCACCGCTTCTGGTCGCTGCTGTCTATACGCTCGACGGGCTGATTGACTGTATTTTAGAGGAGGAACTGTTATGAATACATTAGAATTCGCACGCCACCGCCGCTTACGCAATACAGCGTCATTACGCTCACTCGTCCGGGAAAATCATTTGCACAAATCCGATTTGATTTATCCGCTATTTATCGCGGAAGGGGACGACATCAAACGGGAAGTCAGCTCGATGCCGGGTGTGTTCAACTTATCACTCGATCATCTTGAAGCAGAAATCCAAGAAGTCGTTTCACTTGGTATTGAATCAGTCATCCTGTTCGGCGTACCGCACGATCATTTAAAAGATGAGCAGGGAACAGGGGCATTTCATGATCACGGGATCGTTCAAGAAGCGACACGACTCGTTAAAAAAGTGGCACCGCAACTGACGGTCATCGCAGATACGTGTTTATGTGAATACACGTCTACAGGACACTGCGGCATCGTTGCTGACGGAACCGTCGATAATGATGCATCACTTCCGTTACATGTTCAAACAGCGGTCTCACAAGCGCGTGCCGGTGCCGATATCATTGCACCGTCTTCGATGATGGACGGGTTCGTGGCAGCGATCCGCCAAGGACTGGATGAGAACGGCTTCAGCCATATCCCGGTCATGAGTTACGGCGTCAAGTATGCTTCCGCGTATTACGGACCGTTCCGTGATGCGGCAAACTCGGCTCCTGGTGAAGGCGACCGCAAAGGGTATCAAATGGATCCTGCAAACCGTCGGGAAGCGTTCCGTGAAGCAACAGCGGATGTTGATCAAGGTGCAGACTTCATGATCGTCAAACCGGCCCTTGCTTTTATGGATATCATTCGTGACGTCCGCGAACGCGTGGATCTGCCAATCGTTGCATACAACGTATCGGGTGAATATGCGATGGTCAAAGCCGCTGCATTAAACGGCTGGATTGATGAAGAACGAATCGTCATGGAGACAATGCTTGGATTTAAACGGGCCGGTGCCGATTTAATCATCACCTATTTCGCGAAAGACATTTGTCGTTACTTGGAGGGGTCAAAATGAGCTTAACGAATCAGAACTCAAAATCAAAAGCGGCGTTTGAACGCGCCTTGCCGCTCATGCCGGGTGGCGTCAACAGCCCGGTTCGTGCCTATAAATCAGTCGGAATGACACCGATTTTTGCAGAACGGGCACAAGGGTCACGGTTATATGACATCGATGGCAAAGAATACATCGACTATGTCTTGTCTTGGGGACCGATGATTCTTGGTCATGCGGATCCGATCGTGACAGCAGCGATTCAGGAACAAGCGACACGCGGTTGGAGCTACGGAACACCGACCGAAATCGAATCGGCGATGGCAGAAGTCGTCATCAGCCGTGTCCCGTCGGTTGAAGTCGTCCGGATGGTCAACTCGGGAACGGAAGCAACGATGGCTGCGCTTCGCCTCGCACGCGGCTATACCGGAAAAACAAAAATCCTGAAATTCGAAGGCTGTTACCATGGTCACGGCGATTCGCTGTTGATTAAAGCCGGATCAGGCGTGGCGACTCTCGGACTCCCGGATTCACCGGGCGTACCGGCACAAATTGCCAGCATGACATTGACGGTTCCATACAATGATATGGATGCGGTCCGGATTGCATTTGAAAAACACGGAGATGATATCGCAGGAGTCATCGTTGAACCGGCAGCCGGAAACATGGGCTTCGTTCCACCGCAACCGGGATTCCTCGAAGGACTTCGCGAAATCACGGAACAGTATGGCACACTCTTGATTTTTGATGAAGTCATGACCGGTTTCCGTGTCGGCTTCAACTGTGCGCAGGGATACTTCGGTGTCACGCCGGATATCACGTGTCTCGGTAAGGTCATCGGCGGCGGTATGCCGGTCGGTGCTTACGGTGGACGTCGCGATATCATGGAACAAATTGCGCCGCAAGGTCCGATTTACCAAGCGGGGACGTTATCAGGTAATCCGCTTGCGATGACAGCCGGTCTTGCGACATTGACGCAGCTGAAACCGGAACATTACGAAGAGTTTGACCGGAAAGCCGGTCGACTGGCGGAAGGGTATCTCGCAGCAGCAGCGAAATACAATATTCCGTTAACAACGAACCGGGCGGGCGCCATGTTCGGTGTCTTCTTCACGGATCAGCCGGTGACGAATTTCGAGCAGGCAAAATCGTCGAATCTCGACATGTTCCGTTCGTATTATCAAAAGATGGCAGCACGCGGCATCTTCTTACCACCGTCACAATTTGAAGGACTCTTCCTATCGACCGTTCATACGGACGACGACATCGAGCAGACGATTGCAGCAGTCGAACTGACATTCAAGGAATTGCAACTCGAATTTAATCGTTAAGCAGTTCTTGACGCGCTACGGACGTCTCGGATAAAATGAAGAAAGATTAATTTGGAAAACAGCGATGACGGGAAGAGTAGTCAATCAACGGACTGTTATGAGAGAACACATCCATGGCTGAGAGATGTGACAGGACGTCCTGATGAAGGTCACCCCACGAGCTGGTCTCGTAAGCAACAGCAAGCGAGATCCGGATTGCCGCACGTTACGCGGGCTAGAGGGCACTCTGTAAAGAGTGAACTAAGGTGGTACCGCGGAAGAGCAACGGCTTCTTTCGTCCTTAGATGAGGACGAGAGAAGCCGTTTTTATTATGGATTAAAGGAGCGATTCAGATGCAGGAATTATCAATGCCAACCAAATATGATCCGCAGGCAACAGAAGAAAAATGGTACGACTTTTGGATGAAAGGGGAATACTTCAAAGCCGATCAGGATCCGGAAAAAGCGCCGTATACGATCGTCATCCCACCCCCGAACGTCACCGGGAAATTACACCTCGGTCATGCCTGGGATACAACACTTCAGGACATGCTGACACGGATGAAACGGATGCAAGGTTTTGACGTCTTGTACCTGCCGGGAATGGACCACGCCGGAATCGCGACGCAGGCAAAAGTCGAACAGAAACTCCGGGCGGAAGGCAAGTCACGTCTTGAAATGGGACGTGAGAAGTTCCTGGAACAATCATGGGCATGGAAAGAAGAGTATGCTTCAACGATCCGCGAACAATGGTCGAAACTCGGACTCGGACTCGATTATTCACGGGAACGGTTTACACTCGATGAAGGCTTGTCGGAAGCAGTTCAGGAAGTGTTCGTTAAATTGTATGAAAAAGGCTTGATCTACCGTGGTGAATACATCGTTAACTGGGATCCGGCGACGAAAACAGCCATCTCGGATATCGAAGTCATCTATAAGGACATCGAAGGAGCTTTCTATCACTTCAGTTATCCGTTGACGGACGGAAGCGGTCACGTCGAACTGGCGACGACACGTCCGGAAACGATGCTCGGCGATACGGCGATTGCCGTCAATCCGAAAGATGAGCGTTATGCGCACCTCGTCGGAAAAACGATCACGTTGCCAATCGTCGGCCGGGAAATCCCGATTGTTGCCGATGAGTACGTCGACATGGAATTTGGAACAGGTGTCGTTAAAATCACGCCGGCCCACGATCCGAACGACTTTGAAGTCGGAAACCGACATGATTTACCACGTGTCCTTGTCATGAACGAAGACGGCACGATGAATGAAAATGCCGGGAAATACGAAGGCATGGATCGTTTTGAATGCCGCAAGCAAATCGTTGAAGATCTAAAAGAATCAGGTGTCCTGATCAAGGTTGAACCGCATCTGCATTCCGTCGGTCACTCGGAACGGTCGGACGCGATCGTCGAGCCGTACTTGTCGCTCCAATGGTTCGTTAAAATGGAGCCGCTCGCTGAAAAAGCATTGAAAGAGCAGCAAGGCGAAGACAAAATCAACTTCATTCCGCAACGTTTCGAAAACACATACGTCCGCTGGATGGAAAACATCCGCGACTGGTGTGTCAGCCGTCAGCTCTGGTGGGGTCACCGGATTCCGGCCTGGTACCATAAAGAAACGGGTGAAGTCTACGTGGGCAAAGAAGCACCGTCTGACATCGAAAACTGGGAACAGGACAATGATGTGCTTGACACCTGGTTCTCTTCAGCGCTCTGGCCGTTCTCGACGATGGGTTGGCCAAATGAAGGGGCAGTTGATTATCAGAAGTACTTCCCGACGTCAACACTCGTGACGGGTTACGATATCATCGCCTTCTGGGTCTCACGGATGATCTTCCAGTCGTATGAATTCACAGGCGAACGTCCGTTCAACGATGTACTGATTCACGGTTTGATCCGCGACTCGGAAGGACGGAAAATGTCGAAGTCACTCGGTAACGGAATTGATCCGATGGATGTCATCGAGAAATACGGTGCCGATTCGCTGCGTTGGTTCTTAACGACCGGTTCAACACCAGGAAACGATTTACGTTTCTACTGGGAGAAAATCGAAGCGACGTGGAACTTCTCGAATAAATTATGGAACGCAAGCCGTTTTGCGTTGATGAACATGGACGGACTGAAACATGAACAGATTGACCTGTCAGGTGAGAAATCACTGGCCGACCAATGGATCCTGACGCGTCTGAACACGACGATTGATGATGTAACACGTCTTTCGGACAAGTATGAGTTCGGTGAAGCCGGTCGTGTTCTCTATCACTTCATCTGGGAAGATTTCTGTAACTGGTACATCGAGATGGCGAAATTGCCGTTAAACGGTGAAGATGAAGCCGCTAAATTGACGACACGTTCGATTCTTGCGTATACGCTGGATCAAATCATGCGTCTGATGCATCCGTTCATGCCGTTCATCACGGAAGAGATTTGGCAACACTTGCCGCACGAAGGCGAAACGGTCACACGTGCTGCCTGGCCGACACGCAACGATTCACTGGACTTCCCAAAAGCTGTTCCGGCGTTCGAGGCGGTTCAGAACGTCATCCGTTCAGTCCGAAACATCCGTGCTGAAGTCAACGCACCGATGTCGAAACAAATCCAGTTGATGATTGCAACAAGTGACGATCAAGTCCAGCACGATTTAGAGACAAACGTCTCGTACTTGAAAAAGTTCACGAATGCCTCGGAATTGCTCGTCGAACGGAATATGCCAGCACCGGAAAAAGCGATGAGTGCCATCGTGACGGGAGCCGAATTGTTCATTCCACTAGCTGATTTGATCAACATCGAAGAAGAAATCGCACGTCTGAATAAAGAACTGGTGAAATATACAAAAGAAGTCGAACGGGTCGAGAAGAAACTCAACAACCCGGGCTTCGTCGGGAAAGCTCCGGCACACGTCATTGAAGAAGAACAGGCAAAAGCACAAGACTATAAAGAGAAACGGGCGGCAGTCGAAGTCCGGATCAGCGAACTCGCAAAATAATCTTAACAGTGGCTCAAGTTTTCTTGAGTCACTTTTTTTAAAGGAGTGAACCAAGCGTGAGAACACGAGAAGATGTGCTCGAATGGTTATCGGCGTTACTGGCATTTGGCATCAAACCAGGGTTGAGCCGGATGAACGCGATACTGGCGGAACTTGCAATTGATCCGGATACGATTCCGACGATTCATGTTGCGGGAACAAACGGCAAAGGATCAACGGTCGCTTTTTTGCGGGAGATGGGTGTAGCGGAAGGATTGCAAATCGGAACCTTTACGTCACCGTATATCATTCAGTTTGAGGAACGAATCATGTTGAACGGTGTACCGATCAGTGAAGCGGATCTGGTTGAGGCGGCTAATATGGTTCAAGCTGCAATCCTGAAATTAGAACCGGTAATCGGGGCAGTGACGGAATTTGAAGCTCTGACAGCACTCGCCTTTTATCATTTTCATCAGATTCGTCCTGATTTCGTTATTTATGAAGTCGGACTGGGCGGTCTGTATGATTCGACGAATGTCCTGAAGCAACCAAAAGCCGCAATTATTACTTCGATCGGTCACGATCATCAGGCGATTCTCGGAGATACGCTCCAAGAGATTGCTTTACAGAAGTTCGGGATCATTAAACAAGGTACACGAGTCATTGCGGGAAAACTGCAGGAAGAATTAACGGTTCCGTTGATGGCCTATTGTGGCGATCGGCAGGCGAGCCTGTCCTGGAGTCAGGAAGTCATCCGGCATTACCGGCTGAGTGAGACCGGCACATGGGCGACCTATGAAGGGATTCCCGAGACACGTCTAGGGCTGGAAGGGATTCATCAAGTCCACAATGCGGCGAACGCTGTCGTCTGTGCGAAACAACTCGGCTGGTCGAAGACCTCTATCCGGCGCGGACTGCGGAATGCGACGCATCCGGGACGGTTTGAGATCATCTCCCGCAAGCCGCGGATTATTTTGGACGGTGCCCATAATCCGGAAGGGGTGACGGCACTGGTTGAACGACTGAAGGAAGAGTCAAAACCGGTTCTCGTCCTGTGTTCGATTTTACGGGACAAGGACCGCGAAGCAATGCTCAGGCAGTTGCAGGAAGTGACGCCGAATATCTACGAAACGACGTTTGATTTTCCACGGGCGCGGTCGCTTGAAGAATTGAAGATGGACGGAGCGAATGCGATGGAACTCAACCGTTTTTTCAAGGAAGTGGATACGACGGAAAAGACGCTCATCGTCACGGGATCGCTCTATTTCATCAGCACGGTTCGCACATTACTAAAGGCGCAGTCTTTTACAAAAAAGGGGAAACGCTGAAAGTCCTTGTATACTAATGGTGGGGTAATATAGTCCTAGATTGCATGATCTTAAGACGAGGAGACGATGGAGATGAAACGTTGGGTACGTCTGTTTTTAGTCAGCTTATTGATATTTACTAGTATTACGTATATACAACCACCATATACAAAGGCAGCAACCGGAGAAAAGTTCAGAATTCTGGAAGTGCGGGATGACTGGTCGACGACGAACCGGATTGATCCTAGTACAGTTGTGAATTCGATGTTGACGGGTCTTGATAAAAATCAGTTCGAGATCAAGATGATGACAGTCAAAGAATTAAATGCATCGCGTTTTCCACTCGACGGGGCATTTGATGCGATTGTTTTTGATCCGTCTGTGTTTACAGGACTAGACCGTTATTCGGTCAAGATTTCCGATACATCAAAACAGCATAATACAAGTAAAATTGAAAATGATATTACGAAATTAAAGGCAAATGAAATCAACACTGCATACATTAAAAAGGGATTACCGGTCTTCTTACATCAAGATGTTCTGACGCACTCATCAAGTAACTTTACATCGGTTTTTAAAGGTGTTCCAACGTATACAGATCTTTCAAGCGTTATCACGAGATTGAAGGCATCTAAAATCATTCGCCCTCGATTAGAAGGCGTTTCCGTTCGACAACAAGGAACGGCTTTGACGGGAGTCGATAAAGGAACAACAGCTGTTCCGAACGTTCCGATCGATTTTACGTATACGACAAGTATCGAAAATACAAATCAACTTGTTCAACTGTACATTGATTTTGACAGCAACGATCAATTTGAAGAGTCGGAAAAAGTCGATGAGAAGCCGGCCGGTAAGACAGGCACGCTAAGCTATAACTTCGATGCACCAAGTTATACCGGTCCACGGAACTGGATGATTCGCGTTTCTAGTAGTGACGGTTTGACGGATTATAAAACCGGCAGTTTTTTAATGAAGGATCAGGTCGCGGAAGCGAAAATTCTTCAAGTGACACGGACAGGAACGACCGGATCCATCAATGGATTTATGAATACTGGAACGTTACTGAAGCAGGATGGATTTTATGACTTTAATGTCGAAGTCATTACTGCAGACACATTTAATCAAACGTATTCGACTAAGAATTTAAATACGGCTTACGATATGTTGATTTTTGGTTTTCAAGATTCTTATGGTGCCGCATCTTTGAGTGACGCTGCATCGAACGCGATCCTTGGGTTTACGAACACGGGCCAAGGATTGATGTTGTCTCACGACACGATTTTCCGTCCGAATCAATCAGCGATTCCCGAGCTGTTCTGGGAAAAGAAGTTTGCTGATTTAGCAGGACAAAAGAATTTTACGAATATGGGCTATGCGGCGCCGCGTACATCGGGACAAGCAGTTAAGCAAAACGATGGCGTCATGACAACTTACCCCTTCACCTTAGGAAGTAATGTCTTAATTGCAACGACCCACAACCAATACTTTGGACTGGACTTGGAACAACCTGATTTAATTCCATGGTATAACATTCGCGAAAATAGTGTTGCCGCCTCGAACCAAGATACCGGTCGAACAGTTGGCGACGCAAGAAATCATTATTATATGTATACAAAAGGAAATATCACCTATTCGGGTGCTGGACATACTTCGACATTCAGTCAACAGCAAGAAAAAGAACTGTTTTCAAATACAATGTACCGCGCTTTTATTGGAGCAAACCATAAGCCGCTCATTAAAAATATCTTGCCGGATAATCAAGCCGGTTATTTAAGTAATGAGCCACTTACAATTTCGTATAAAGTGAATGATTATGATTTACGGGATCGCCAATTAAAAACACGTA
Source organism: Exiguobacterium sp. GL_137 (assembly GCF_057834585.1). Lineage (NCBI taxonomy): Bacteria > Bacillati > Bacillota > Bacilli > Caryophanales > Exiguobacterium > Exiguobacterium sp. GL_137. The sequence goes on along the minus strand of NZ_CM174406.1, from coordinate 2,115,324 downwards.
TTTATATCGATAACGAAAAGGTATTTGAGAACGATAAATTGAAAAATAATTCCTTTGTCAGTCAGACGTTTAACGGTAAATTGGCGGGGAAAACGTCAGCCGTGATTCGGATTGAAGCCGAGGACCAGCGTGGAGCGAAGACGGTTGAAACACGAACGATTCAAATCGTTCAGCCCTCTGCTTCATCGCCGTTCATCTTATCACGTTCCATCGATCCGGCTACAATCCCGCAAGGTGAAACAGCTGACATCACCTACACTGTCAAAACAAGTCCAATGCTCCAAAAAGATGCGATTGGAAATAATGGGTATATCATGGGGCAATTCTCTGTCACGATGGAGAACATCCTTTTTAGTGAAAATTTCCCGACAAATGTTGATGTCATTTCAGCGACCGGACTCGGTAACGTTAAAATTGTGGATCAAAAATTGACTGGAGATATTCCGGATATTGAATATGATGAAGCAATCGAAGGTGTCCATAAAGGCTTATGGATTGCACAGCCGTCTGAACTCACCTTTACAGTGAAAGTTCGGGCGAAAGACAGCGCTGGTACTCATTTATTTGATAAAAAAGACAATACAGTCAGTTCGACCAAAACGATTTATCGCGATAAAAAGAATGGAAAAGACAAATCGTCATCGGTGTCCAATGATACACAAGCTTTCCCGACGATAGGGTATGCTTTATCAAAACCTTTTGCAACAGAAGTGAAGATTCCGTCAGTCCGAATCGATCTCAATACACCGTCTTATAAAGTTTTGCCGGAAATCAGTCCGGTAGGCAGTCAATACGGAACGTTGAAGTGGTCGATTGCAGACACGGACATTGCAACCATCAACCAAGAGGGAATCATTGTGCCGAAAAAAATCGGCACGACGGATATTAAATTGATTGTCCCTGTTGCAAATGGCAAAGAATTGGTCGCAACCTCTAAATTGACCATCAATGATGTATTTGGCGGACTGATTGTCCGTGACGTTCCGAATGTGTTGTACGTGGGACAAACGAAGGCAATGACCGGGGATGCCATCATGTTATCTGGAACGGATGCACCGATTAAATGGATAGTGACGAATCCTGGATCGGTTGAATCGAAAGGAAAAGAAACGGATACGTTGACTTTAACGGGTGTCAAACCCGGTATGCTGACTGTGCAGGCGGTCGTACCAGCTACAGCAGGCGCAACGACCTACTTGGCGCAATCACAAGTTTATACGATTGAAGTCAAGGTTCCGGAACTAACTGTGAATCCAAGCAACTTGGAACTATGGGCGGGAACGACTCAAAATATGACCGCAACGTTTTCGCCGGATATCCGCTTACCGTTTGTTCTTTCTAAAATCAGTGATGCCATTGAATTGACTGCAACCGGTACCGGATATACCGTCAAAGGATTGACCGGGACTCCAAACGGTCCAGTCGATGCGGTATTACAACTAAGTGACTTCCCGGATACCCGTGCTGTAACAAAAATCAATGTGCGTGAAAATCCATTGACGTTGACGGCAAATGATTTGACGATGACGTTACAAGATGATCAAAAACGCCCTCTTCTCAATTGGTTGCCCGTTACGACGACAGAACGTTTCTATCGTCTCGAAGTCATGCAAGGAAAAGAATACGTCAAGACGGATGCGACTGCTCAGACGCTAAAGGCTCTTCGTCCGGGTGTTGCCCGAATCAAAGTGACTGCCTTAAAAGAAGACAAGAGTGTTTTTGAAGTATTGAAAGACGGGGAAAAAGAGAAGCAACCGTTGACGACAACCTTTAAAGTCACGATTTCATCTGACGGATCAACAGGAGAAAGTGATACGGATGTGTATTAAAGAGGAGCAAGCGACGTGACACGAAAAAAAATCATGCTCGTCGTTCTCCTGTTCTTAGTTGGAATTGGAGGAACGACCTATCTGTTAATTGATTATCGAAATCAACAAACGTTTGAAGAGAGCCTAAAGGCGAGTGATGCCACTAAGTTGCAACAGGCTGTAGCGACGGTTGATTTATCAACAAAAGAACGAAACCGATACATTCGGAAATTTCAAGAAACGCTTGAGTATGAAAAAGCACTTGTTTTGTTAGACCGGACAAGTGCCAAAAATCAACAAAATTGGTTTTATGTCGCTCAGTTTGCCCCGACCGATATCGTCAAACAATGGTTAGCGGCGGGCGCTTCGATGAAACAAGTAAATAAGAACAAACAAAATGTTTTGCATGTCGCAACAAGTATCAATCGTTCTGTTGATGCTTATGATTTACTCGTCAAACAAGCTTCAAAAAGTCAGCTGAATCAATTGGATCGATTTGGTCATACACCGCTTTATTATGCGACAGTCGATCAAAATCAAGAAGCGATGGAGTTGCTACTCGCAGCAGGCGCTGTTCCAGACAAAGGAACAGATCCACCGATTTATGAGACCGTTAAACAAAATCGGACCGACTTATACCAATTGTTAAAAACGAGTGGGGCCTCAGCAAACACGAAACAAGTTAAAAAAATAGCAAACAACTACGGGGCAGAATCATTTAAGTAACAAAAAACACGACATCCTCATAAAAAGGATGCCGTGTTTTTGTATGTCATGGAAGGCGTTTAGGTGTTTCAACATATAATTGAACGGCTCGGCTGAGCGGAAGCATTGCCGTCGGGTTTTGAAGAACACTGGCGTCATAGGTCAGACGAAGGCGGGATTTTTCAGCGTCCGCGGATTGCTTGGCTTTCATAAAGGTCTCGAGTGCTGTTACATCTTGCGGGAAGCTGTTTTCCGGTAAATCCAGCGTTCCACGGTAGGCATTGACTTCGAGAATACCTTTCGTAAAGATTCCGCCTTGCAGGTTCATCGTAGAACCGACCGAATAAATTCGATTCAAGGCAGGATCATCACTGTATAAAAAAGCACTCATATCAGGTTTGGTTGTTTGTGGTGTTGAAAACTTATTCACACGATTAATCGTCAGGCTTCCTTTACTGAGAAGAATCAACGTATTTTGATTCGACGAACTGGCGATTCCTTGGATATTTGCATCATCGAGTCGACTCGAGCCCGTCGAAAATATCGTCGTCGCAAAGCTGACATTTCCTCGAATCAATAGATTACCGAGAACAATCATCGGGCGTTTGATTTCAAGTGGTTGATTCACCGGATTTAAAGAGGAAATGGTTAAGTTTCCATCAATGATGAGGGGTTCCATGGAGGCTTTAACGATATCATCAGTGATTGTCACTGTATTGTTTTCTGTTGGTGCCGGACGAATCAACTGTTTGTCTGTACTGAGTTCATTCAAAAAAGGTCCCGTTAAGACAGCTTGTTTAATAGGTTGAGTCCGCAAATATCCGGGCAATGTCGCAAGTGGTGTTGTACTTGGAATATTTAAAAAATCATTCAAGGCAAATTCAAAATCGAAAGGCACCAGTGCTTCTTTCGTTGCGATCAGGTCTGTCTTGACGGTCGGATCGAATACACTCGTATCACAAGATAAGAAGTCACGACAGCTCAATAAAGGCTGATCCTTTGGCTGGAAGACTTTGACTTGACCATCAATATAGGCACGGGCTGTTTTATCCGTGTAGGAGCCGGTTGCGCCATTGTAGATGAAGTTTGGTGACGCGGATACTTGTAACGGTTGCCGGGAGAAGACATTTCCTTGAATCCGCGGGGCACCGTTTAAAATGACTTGATTATCAGAGCCTAGAATGTAATATAAGAAACTTGGAATAGCGGACAAATAGACACGTTGCGCATACTTTTTCCGGACCGTCGGCTGATCGCCTTTTGTTTCTTCAACCTGTGCCGTCAAATCGAAGGCTTTGACGCGGACATTTGATGCGGCTTCATTTAATGTCACTTTGACGTTCGGTGCTGCAGTCGCAAGCTTTAAAATGATTTGATTGGTCGGGTCATTAAATAACTCCTTCGACGAACTCGTCGGACTGGTTCCGGCTGTCGTCGCGACGATTTGCTGTAAAGCAGCAATCGCTTGTTTCAATTCATTTTGTGTCGCTGATTCTACTTCGATATTCGTCCCACGAATTTCTGTCAGTCGTGTGGATTGGAGACTGATGCCAATCGTCGCGACAGCCAAAACGGATAGCACCGTTAATGTTACTAATACAAATAATAAAGTATAACCTTCTTCGGATTTTCGCATGGGTCATCCTTTCTCTCTTAAAAGCCAATCGTGCTTGTGAGGGTTTGTGTTTCTTCTTGATCGACGGACTGAATCGTTAAGGTGATCGTTAAGATACCGTGGACCACATAGACACCGGGGTAATCACCTGTCGTAATCGTGACCGTTTCCGGACGGGACAGGGTAAACGTTTTTTGCATGCTCGTCTGCTCATTGATGTTTTCGAGCGGACTCTTATAAATCAAGGTCGTTTGTTCTGTCTGTTTATCGTCGAATCTATACGTAACGGGCTCGACCACATCTTCTTGATTCGCGTTATACGGGACGAAACCAGCCGACCGTTCAAGTAAGCCGGTTGCTTGACTGAGACTGGGTAACGTTTTTTTGTAGAATGCGAGTTCGTTTGCTTGGTCGATTCGAATGGCATCAAACCCTGTGATTTCATTTAATATCAAACCAACCGAACTGTCTGCTTCGCTCCGCAATTCACTGATGATACCGGTCGCTTGAAAACTTTTTGTACCGGAGATGAATACTGTCAAAATGACGGCACTGAAAATAGCAGCGATGACGATGGCGACAAGCAACTCGACAAGCGAAAAGCCATCATTTCGTTGAGGGAAAACTTTGATTAAGCGTCGCATTGGTGATCGATCCTTTCAAAGACGTAATCGGCTCCGGTTGTCCATCCGGATAGACATAAATATACAAATCAAGCAGATTTGGATCGTTTTCACCGTTAATCTTACGGGGCGTGACACTGAACTTTACATCAAACGGTAGATTATTTATTTCAGCATCGTTGAAGATTGAGTCACAAATAGCCGATACACCACATGACGGCGTGTTCGGCGTCGGTATTTCAAAAGAACCATTCTGATAAATCGTTTGTTGTGCTTGTTCCTTCAAATCTTCAAAAACAAAGGGACCGGATTCTGTCTCGATAGCTTCCCGCTCGATATAGGAGGCGGCATTCTTTGCTAAATAATTGGCAAACGTCAATTCGGTACTGTCCCTTGAAGCTGCGAGGGACTGGGAAAAGATACTGATTAACGATACAGAAATAATCGATAAAATCGTAATACTGACTAATACTTCAATTAATGAAAAACCAGCTTGCTTGTTTGGCACGGATTCACCTCATGTCTAAATCAATAGGATTTCTGGACTGAAAATTAAAAAAAGGTATGTATTCACACGTAGAGAAAGTATTTGTCAGGTAGGACTTATGTTTCATCATAATATTCATTATAATGGAAATACTAGACACCTGAAATGGTTATTTCATACGGAAAGGAAACAGATGATGATAAATTTCAAACGTTTTGCTGTCCATACGTTGCTGCTAGTCGCGTTAATTGCTCTAATCTATGTTCCTTCATTTGCCTTGATTTCTTTTACAGGCAAAGCAACAGTCATCGAAAAATTTTCTGATACCGCCCGAATCGGTTCCGTTCCAGTCAGCGGACTGACACGAAAAGAAGCAAAACCGAAAGTGCAGGAAGCCGTCACGTCCTGGTCTAAAAAAACACCATTGACCGTTGGAACAGGAGAAGAGACATTACCGATTCCGACCGAACTGGTGACATTTAAGGTCGAAGAATCCATCAAACAAGCTTCTTTGAAAAAAGGCGGATCTTTAAAGGTAACTGTCAATCAAACTGCAATGGAAGCCTATCTTGCCTCACAACCGATTACATATACAGAAGAACAGGTGAAGACGTTTAACACCTGGTTGATTAAAACAAGTCAAAAGCTGGAAGAAGGAAACTTTGACCCGGCTGAAACAGCAGCAGCGATTGATCCGGCAGGAGAAGTCGTCTCGAGTGTCACGTTTACGACACGTTCTGCAGCAGAAGAACAGATGATTGACGGAATGGCTCAAGTCGACATCAAAGCCGGCCAATTGATGAATGTTAAGACGTACGGCATGGATCCAGTGGCTGCCTCCTTTATTGGCAGTAAATTGTATGAACTATTCGCGAAAACACCGTTTGAGATTGTCGAACGGATGCCGCATAAGGAATTACCGGACGACATCACACTGGGTTATGATGTCAAGATTGATGAGAAAACTGATTTTGCCGTTCGAAACACTCAAGCGGTTAATTACCAAGTCGTCGCGACGAAGAACGGGAGTGATGTCACGCTGGAATTACGCGGGACACCGTTCAAAGAAACGGTCACGGCCGTACTCGAAGCGGAAAAAACAATTCCGTACCGGACGATTACACGGTATTCTGCGACGCTGTCTGCAGGAACAAGCAGTGATACGCAGTCGGGGATTGAAGGAAAGTCGATTGAATTGTATCGTGTCACGAAATCCAATCAAGGAGAAGTCAAACGACTACTGGCCCTTGATTTTTATGCGGCGACACCAGCCATTGTGACGAAGAGCAGTCAAGAAGAGTTACCGCCTGTCGTCACACCACCGGCAGAAGAACCGTCAACCGACTCGACGGACGATACAATGAATGATGAAACAACCAATGACTCGACAGATAACTCAACAACTGACTCAACGGATGGAACAACAGACGGAACGACGACACCAGAAGAACCTGTAACACCGGATCAACCGACGGTACCGGACACTCCGGATACGCCAACGACAGGAGACCCGGCATCTCCGGTCGAAGATGATTCGACGGAAGGCGCTGTTGGCTGATCTTGCCAAAAAGAAAAGAGGATGAATATGAACTGGACGGACTTAGCAATTGAACTTGGTATCATCATCGGTCTAGCGACCATCATTTGTGGTTTGATGTTTGCGATTCAAATCCCTTTTGTCACGACTACGGCAGCAAAAGTGATTCTGTCCTTGACGGCGCTCGTCCTGGTCACTTCCCTCTATTTAATCGTCAAGTTTGACTGGATTTCGAATCCTTTCGTAATTGCCGGTTACGTTGTATCGATTCTCGTTGTGACGGCAATCACGAGTGTCGTGGATGAAAGAAAGCAGAAACTGACACCACTGGACGAGGAAGAAACATGGCACGCGGAAGGATGACAACGTAAATGGCAATGAAACGAAAACGACTAGGTGAAATGCTGTTAGAAGAGAGTGTGGTGACGGAAGCGCAAATTGAAGAGGCGCTATCCGTCAAACGGACATCTGAAAAACTGGGGGATACGTTATTACGACTTGGTCACTTGACGGAACAACAGTTGATTGAAGCATTACATCATCAATTAAAAATTCCTGTCATTCAACTGTATAATTATCCGGTCGATGTGGCGGTAACGAAATTGATTTCAAAGGAACTGGCACAACGACATACGCTTGTGCCGGTTTACCGCGAGGGGAATCGGCTGTTCATCGCGATGGCAGACCCGATGGACCTAATTGCGATTGATGACTTGCGACTTCAAACAGGATTAATGATTGAGGTAGGCCTTGCGACACGCGATGAAATCCGACGGACAATTTTAAAGTATTACGATATCGATTCGTCACTGCGAGAACTACTCGAGTCAGACGAGATGACGATTTCGGATACATCACGTGATACGGTTACACGTGAAGATGCTCCAATCATCCGTCTGGTCAATCAAATACTCGAGAACGGAATTTCCCAGCGGGCATCCGATATTCATATGGATCCACAAGAAACGTCACTTTCGATTCGGATCCGGATTGATGGTGAATTACGTACAGAAAACAATTATCCGAAACAGATTCAAAATATTTTAACGACCCGGATCAAAGTCATGAGTGAACTGGATATTACGGAAACTCGCTTACCACAGGATGGACGCATTAAATTCCTACATAATGGGGTTGCCTATGATTTCCGGGTCTCGACATTACCAACCGTCTACGGCGAAAAAGTCGTCATTCGGATTCTCGACAGTTCGAACTCGAACATCTCGATCGCAAAAATCGGATTCAGTGAACGGAACGAACAACAATTTCGTGAGATGCTCAAACGGCCAAACGGAATTATCTTAATCACGGGACCAACCGGATCAGGAAAGTCATCGACCTTGTATGCGGCTTTAAATGAATTAAATGATGAAACACGTAATATCATTACGGTTGAAGATCCGGTCGAATACCAAGTGGACGGCATCAATCAGGTCCAGGTCAACTCGAAAATCGGTCTGACGTTTGCCAGCGGACTCCGCTCGATTCTCAGGCAGGATCCAAACGTCGTCATGGTCGGGGAAATTCGTGACATCGAGACCGCCGAGATTTCGATCCGGGCTTCATTAACCGGTCACCTGGTCCTGTCGACTCTGCACACGAATTCAGCCGTCAGCTCGATTACCCGATTGATTGATATGGGAGTTGAGCCGTTCCTTGTGGCCGCTTCGGTCACCGGACTGATCGCCCAGCGGCTTGTCCGGCGCGTTTGCCGTGACTGCGGGGAAGTTCAGCCGTTATCGAAGCGCGAAGAAGAGTTGTTTGCGCAAGAAGGTATCACGGCGACGACCGTCATGCGTGGACGCGGCTGTTCCTCTTGTAATATGACAGGTTATCGTGGACGTCTGGCGATTCAGGAAGTCGTCGTGGTGGATGAGAGCTTACGACGGATGATTATGAATCAATCAACGGAGAGTGAAATCACAATGTATGTCAGATCACAAGGACAACGGTTATTGTTGGCGGACGGTTTAGCCAAAGTCGCGCAAGGTATCACGACGACGGAAGAAATTCTACGGACGGTGATTTCCGAATGAGTACGATGGAGCGCGCCCAAATTGAAGATATCTTACGATCGTCGAAAGAAAAAGAAACATCCGATGTCCATCTGACGGCCGGTTCACCGCCGGTCTTTCGCATCAACGGCACCTTGACACCGTTCGGTACAGAAAAGATGAAACCGGTCATCATCGAAGGGTTCGTCCGGTCCCTTATTACCGAAGAAATGTTTTTACAGTTAAAACAGGACCGGGATATCGATTTTTCATTTGGTGTGACAGGAGTGGCACGCTACCGCGTCAATTGTTTTTATCAACGCGGGGCGTTGTCGATGGCCTTTCGGACGATTCCGACTGAAGTACCGACACTCGATCAATTGTCATTGCCGCCGGTCTTAAAACGTTTCCTGACGAAGCCGCACGGCTTGATTCTCGTGACCGGTCCGACGGGTTCCGGGAAATCGACGACACTGGCAGCGATGATCAATGAAATCAACCAAACGATGTATAAGCGGATCATCACGCTCGAAGATCCGATCGAATATTTACATAGTCATCAGAAAAGTCTGATTGACCAGCGGGAAATCGGTATCGATGCCCCGCGTTTTGCGACCGGCTTACGGTCTGCTCTCCGGCAGGATCCGGATGTCATTCTGCTCGGTGAGATGCGGGATCTTGAAACGATTTCAACAGCAGTGACAGCAGCAGAGACCGGTCATTTAGTCTTTGCGACGGTCCATACGTCGACGGCAGCATCGACGGTCAGTCGGATCATCGACGTCTTTCCATCCGAGCAACAAGACCAGATTCGGGCTCAACTCGCGAACGTTCTAGCCGGTGTCGTCTCACAACGGCTGATGCCACGAACGGATGGAACCGGTCGTGTCGCAGCACTTGAAATCATGGTTGATACACCCGCCGTCTCAAACTTAATCCGGACCGGGAAAGAATATCAGATCCAATCGGTCTTACAGACAGGGAAGCAATACGGCATGCAGACGATGCAGATGGCATTACAAGACTTAGTGAGTCGAGGTTTGATTCCAGCATCAGCCGCGACACCTTACATATCGGGGTGAACCAATGACAGTCTTCAAATATGAAGGTCGTACGATGACCGGTAAACGTAAAAAAGGAAAAATTACGGCACTTACGAAACGGGAAGCGGCGGAACGCTTACGGACGGATCAAATTGCCGTGACGTTACTTGAGAAGCAAGAGTCCAAAGGCTTAAATACGGAAATCACATTTTTAACGGCCAAACCGAAAATCGAGCATCTCGTCATGTATGCCCGTCAGTTCGCGACACTCGTACGGTCCGGTGTCTCAATCGTCAAAGCGACGGAAATCTTACGGAAACAGACGGAATCAAAGCCGCTGGAACGGGCGCTGGTCGAAGTCGAAGATGATTTGCGGAGCGGGATTCAATTTTCACAAGCGATTGAAAAACATCCGCGTGTTTTTGATACGTTTTTTGTCAGTATGGCAATGGCAGGGGAGGCAAGCGGAAACCTGGAAGAAGCGCTCGATAACATCGTGACCCAGCTCCAAAAACAGTATGAAATCAAACGGAAAGTCATCTCGGCATTGATTTATCCGGCGGTCGTCTCGATTGTCGCCGTCGGGGTCGTCGTCTTCTTGATGCTGAACGTCGTTCCAACGTTCGCCTCGATTTTTGATCAGCTCGGCAGTGAGTTGCCGTTGATCACGAAGATCGTTGTCGCCGTCTCTGACTTTTTTGTTGCCTACTGGTGGGTCTTACTCTTGATTGTGTTTGGTTTACTCGGATTACTGTACTTTAACTTAAAAAATGAGCGGCAACGGGTTGTCTTCGACCGTTTACTGTTGATGATTCCTGTGTTCGGTCCGTTGATTCAAAAGTCACAAATTGCGTTAATGACCCGTGGACTGGCTGTCTTATTGAATGCATCGGTTCCAATTCTTACATCGCTTGACATTACGGAACGCATCGTCACGAACCGGGTCATCCGTAAAGGAATTGCTGCCGCCAACGAAGCGATGTCGCGGGGGATTCCGATGCACGAACCGTTAGCGAAAAACAAATATTTTCCACCTCTTGTCACGCAAATGATTGCGATTGGGGAAGAATCGGGACGACTCGACTCGATGTTGACGGAAGTCGCCGATTTTTACGAAACGGAAGTTGAGACGACGACCGACCGCTTGAAGTCAATCATCGAGCCGTTATTGATTGTCGTACTCGCGGTTATCGTCGGTGTGATTGTCATCGCTGTCGTTGTTCCGATGTTCAAAATCTATTCCGATATTCAGGCAAGTTGACAACTGCGAAAACATTTACCTGATGTAGAAAAAATCCATTTTCTACAAAAAATATGGTGCTACTATAATAGTATCGATTTGGATAGTATGACCTATACGTCAGGAACAGTAAAAAAGTACTAGGGAGGAATAATAAACATGTTAGAACGTCTGAAAGAGATTTGGCTCGATGCCAAACAAATGCGTGACGAGCGCGGCTTGACATTGATCGAGTTACTCGTTGTTGTCGTTATTTTAGGAATCATTGCAGCAATCGCTGTCGTCGCAATCGGCGGATTGATTGAAAACTCACGTAAGGATGCCGTTGTATCCGATGCGAAACAATTGGTTTCGGCTGCGAAGTTGTATACTTCTTCTAATCCAATTAAAGCTGGTCAAACAGTTGTAATGGGAGTGAAAAAAGACAAAGGAGCATTCCCGACAACTGGTGGTGGAGTGCTTCTAGATAAATACATCGATAGCATGGAAGATCCTTTCAACTCGCCAAATTCATATTCAGATGCTTTTGTTTCTGTAAAAGAAGAGAACGGTAAATATACTTACACGGTTACTCTAAAAGGTGATAAAGATTACTTCGTTACAAAAGCTCCTAGCGAATTAAAGCGTGACAATGTTGCTACGACAGCAGCAGGTGAATAATTAGTTTCGTACCCCCATCTCGGGGGTTTTTTTCTGAACTTTTTTAAGGAGGGAACTGTATGATGACAGTCGTCTTTACCGTTTACTTTTTTCTGATCGGAATGCTCGTGACATCCTTTACGAACGTCGTCGGCTTACGGGTTCCGGTCGGGGAATCAATCGTCCGTCCGCGGTCGCATTGTCCGAACTGCGGGCATGTGCTTGGTCCGCTCGAACTGACACCGGTCATCGGCTACTTGATGCTAGGCGGCAAATGCCGGACGTGTCAGCTGCCGATCTCGATCAAGTATCCGGCACTCGAATTACTCGGCGGTATTTTGTATGCGTATGCTTTTTATCAGTTCGGTTGGTCGATGCAATTCGTCTTATCGATTTTGTTGACGAGCCTGCTCAGTATCCTCGTTATGTCAGACCTTGCCTACATGTTGATTCCGAATAAAATCTTATTATTCTTTTTACCGATTAGTCTGATTGTTCGCTACCTTTCTCCCCTTGAGAACTGGTATAATCCAATTATTGGCGGAATCGTCGGATTCTTTCTATTGTTCGTGATTTTTCTTGCGTCACGACAAGGGATGGGAGCAGGAGATGTCAAACTGTTTGGGGTGCTCGGAATTTTTTTAGGACCGTTACACGTCGTCATCGCCTTGTTCGTTTCCGCTTTCGTCGGATCAATCATCGGACTCGGGTTACTCGGCTTCAAGCGCGTTGAACGAAAACAGCCGATTCCGTTTGTTCCCTCGATTGCTGTCGGAACGTTACTGACATATTATTTCGCGGACGATTGGGTGAAGCTTTATCTCGATCTGTTCCTCTAGGAAAGGAAGAATATACATATGGCGCAAGCTCGGCGCAGAGGTACATATATCTACTTTAATTTCACAGATGTCGGGATTTTTGGAGCGGTCGTCAAAAAGGGGGTCATTAAGCGGCGGGATGTCGTTTCCTTACCACCCGGAACCCTTCAGGGTGGATGGCTCCAACCGGAAGCATCACTCGATCTGATTTTTGACAGCTTACTAGCGAAGTTGAAGGTGCCCCGCGGTTCACAGGCGGTCCTCGCGATTGACGGATCACTCGTCCTGGCACGGAAACTTGAAATTCCGGAGACCGTCGAAACCAATCAGATTCGCGGTTATTTGTTCATGGAACTGGGACACAGTATCGTCTTACCGTTTGAAGAACCTTATTTTGATTACACGTTGCTCGAAGAAGACGGTAAACGGGAAATCATGTTGTATGCAGCACCAAACGAAGCGTTAAAACAATACATGGAACTATTCCGGAAAAAACATATCCGCCTCGTGGCAGCGGAACCGCAACCACTGGCGACATTTTTTGGTCTCGATTCGCTGTATGAAGTCGAAGCCGACAGCAATCTGTTGATTTGGAACGTCAATGCGACGAATCATCAGTTGATCATCATCGAAGACAAAGTCCCGCGTCTGATACGTTCGGTCGATACATTTGTCGCGAATGCCTGGGAAGTCGATGTCATCGAGGACCGGTTGCATTACCGCTATCAATCAGATGATGCCAACGTCGAATTCATCCTGGAAGAGATGTTACTGGAATTTTCACGTGTGCTTGATTTCTATCGTTTTTCGTTAGCGCGTGACGGGCGGGAAATCAGCCGTGTCATGCTGACGGGAGATTTTCCGTTTCAAGAGGAACTGGTGCGCCGGTTCGAAACGAACTTTGACGTCCGGTTGGAACAAGTTCCGGATGTACTCGATGTAGCGGGGCAGCCGATTCCAAAAGCTTACTTACCCCTCGTCGGTTTAGCGACAGTCCATAAAGACCGGATTAATTTATTGCCGGACAGTGATGTCGCACCAAAGTTTCCGTTGATTGCCTCGCTGATCCTGCTGCTACTCGGCGGGGTGGCAGGCGGATATCTGTACTGGCAGACCGATCAATTTGCTGACCGGCTCGAGACGGCAAATAATCAGATCCAAATCGTCCGGACGTTGCAATCGGAATCGGCTCAGTCGGCCAAACAAGAAGTTGCGCAGCTCAAGCAAACCGTCGACGGACTGGAAGCGACACCACGTCCGGCTGTGCCGGCTTTGGAACGGATTACGCGGTATCTGCCGGAACGCGGCTATATTCTCCAGTTTGCCTATGGAGCCGACCATCTTGTGACGATGAATGCCCAGTTTGAGACGTTAGATGAGTTAAACGGTTTTTACCGTCAATTGTTGACGGATACGGCCTTTACCGGAGTGACGTTAACGAATGTCACGACGAAAACGATGAATGAAGAAGCGGAAGTCGTCACATCGACGACGATTGATCCGACGACCGGCGAAGAGATTCCGACGACGACCATTACGCCGACGGACGAGACGGAGACGGAAGAACCCCGCTATATCGGGCAATTTGGTCTGACGGTTGTCCCGGCGGAAGTCATCAAAGGGGAAACGAACCAGGCGGATCCCGATGCGCCGAAGGAAGATGCAACGACGGATGCCGTGGTCGACCCGGGAGCGGATGCGACGGAAACGGTGGAACCACCGACGACTGGCACAGAAGCGGACGAACCGGTTTCGACTGAAGTAGAGGAGGTGGAAGAAAATTGAAACGATACAGTGGTCTCATTCTTCTTGCCTTGACGATTGTCTTGATTGTCGGGGGGCTCGGCTACTTCGGTTATACGACGTACACGACGTATCAGGAATTACAGCAAACCGAAGCAACGCTTGAACGGGAACAGATGGCGCTTGAAGCGGCAAAAGCGAATGAACAGAAAGTCGATGTTGCTGAATCCAGCTTCCTCCAAAAACAGGTGCCGGTCGTACCGGCGAATGATGATGTGATTGATGCGATCAATGCGGCCAGTCAAATTGCCGGTGTGAAAGTCCAAGCCATCACGTTTGGCGCAACCGGAACGGAAGCAGCTCCTGCATCGCCGGTCCAGTCAACGCCTGCCGTGGACGGTGCAATGGCGACGGAATCCGAGACGGAAGCTGCGGCAACGGCAGAGACACCGGTTGCGACCACAACGGCGACGGCACTGCCTGCTTCTTTGACGGTCGAAGCCCCGTCCTATCTCGAACTGATGGCTTTTCTTAAACAAATCGAACGGACGGACCGGATTACGATTTTACGCCAAATCCAGTTGACCGGTCCGGATGAACCGGGTCCAGGGAGCCAGACGATTGTCCTTGAAGACGAAATGATGTCCTTTACAGTGGAAATCGAAAGTTACTACCGTCCGGATTTAACCAAGTTGATTCCGGATAAACAGACGCCGCTTCAGGAGACGACCCCGAAATCGGATCCGTTTGTCGATGTTACAGGTAATTAACCCCAAAACAGGTGTTGCTCTGACTCGGAGCGGCACTTGTTTTTCGTTATACTGAAAGTTGATTCCAGTAAGACTGGTCGAAAAAGAAGGAAAAGAGCGTGATACTGATGATAACGCAACACTCATTGATTCTGGCTTCGGCCTCTCCGAGACGGACCGAACTGTTACGGCAGATCGGTGTGCCCCATATGATACGACCGGCCGATGTGTTGGAGGAAGCCCCGTATCCGATGTCAGCTGACGAGTACGTGATGTATTTATCACGGAAAAAAGCCCGGACCGTGGCGAAGTCCGGTGAAATCGTCCTGGCAGCAGATACGGTTGTCGCCCTGGATCGGCACATTCTTGAAAAACCGGTCGATCAAGCGGCTGCTCTCGAGATGTTACGACGGTTATCCGGACGGACACATGAAGTCGTGACCGGCGTGACGATATTAACGGACGAGCGGGAGGAGACGTTTACGATCACGACGAAGGTCCGATTCTGCGATATCCCGGAAAGCTGGATGCTGGCTTATGTTGCGACAGAGGAACCGTATGACAAGGCAGGCGGATACGGGATTCAGGGAAAAGGTGGTCTATTCGTCGAAGCGATTGACGGCGACTATTATAATGTCGTCGGTTTACCGATCAATCCAATCAGCCGTCGTCTCGAAACATTTGGAATCAAGCCGATGTTCGCGTAATTTCATGAACAGAAAGGTCGGATGAAGTGATTGAATGGCCAAAGGATATGATTCAGTTAAAGGGTTTGGCACAGGCGACGACGGTGGAGTTATTGGCATGTCTCGTCCGCAGCGGGACACGGAACCGGAGCCCTCTTGAAATTGCTGAAGATTTACTCGACATTTATCCGTCGCTAATTGAACTGGAAGCGGCAGGTGTCGGGGGACTGGAAAAGGCACCGGGCGTCGGCAAAGCAAAGGCGCTTCAAATCATGGCGGGACTTGAACTCGGGCGGCGGCTTGTCACGGAACCGAAATGGGTCCGTCCGGTCGTCCGCTCACCCGATGATGCCGCCGAATTATTGATGGAAGAGATGCGGCTCTATCAGCAGGAACACTTCATCTGCCTGTACTTGAATACAAAAAATGAGGTCATCTCGAAGAAGACGCTGTTTATCGGAGGGCTCAATACATCGATTGTTCACCCGCGCGACATATTTCGGGAGGCCATCCGTTGTTCGGCGGCAAGCTTCATTGCTGTCCATAATCATCCGTCCGGCGATCCGACGCCGAGCCGGGAAGATATCGAAGTCTCGGAACGAATGGTCGAAGCGGGCAGATTGATCGGAATCAGTTGCATCGATCACCTCGTCATCGGGCATGGACAATTTATTAGTATGAAACAGCGGGGATTTATGTAAGAATAACGTCTGAGGGGGAACTGTGCTTCCTGACCTCAGGCGTTTTTAGTTTTGTAATAACCATTGAACTGTAAACAAGCTGTAACGTTTTAACGCTTTCCAAGGAAGGCTTTTCCGTTATAATTAGTGAAGTGTATTCTCAGAGAGGGGTTTTTTGAATAATGTTTGGATCATTTAGCCGTGAAATCGGCATTGACTTAGGTACGGCAAATACGCTCGTTTATGTGAAGGGGCAAGGAATCGTCGTGCGCGAACCTTCTGTCGTCGCATTCCGTACCGATACAGGCAAGATTGAAGCAGTAGGTAACGCAGCAAAAAACATGATTGGACGGACACCGGGAAACGTGACGGCACGACGCCCGATGAAAGATGGGGTTATCGCCGATTATGAAACAACGGCTACGATGATCAAATACTTCATGGATCAAGCAACAAAGAAAAAAGGATTATTTTCTTCTAAAACAAACGTCATGATTTGTGTACCGAGCGGGATTACGTCCGTTGAAAAACGTGCGGTCGAAGACGCGGCGAAACTTGCTGGTGCACGTGAAGCCTATACGATTGAAGAACCGTTTGCAGCAGCAATCGGAGCAGGTCTCCCGGTTTCTGAACCAACAGGATCAATGGTCGTCGATATCGGTGGCGGAACGACGGAAGTCGCGGTCATTTCACTTGGCGGTATCGTAACAAGCCAATCGATTCGTGTCGGTGGAGACGAGATGGACGAGTCAATCATTCGTTACATCAAATCGAAATACAACCTGATGATCGGTGAACGGACGGCTGAAACGTTGAAAATGACGATCGGTTATGCCCGGATTGATGAAGAGTCGGAAAACGAGACGATGGAAATTCGTGGACGTGATCTCGTGACGGGACTTCCGAAACAAATCGAAGTCACAAGCGCAGAAATTTGTGATGCGTTATCAGATACGGTCGATGCAATTTTAGCCGGTGTCAAACACACGCTTGAACAAACACCGCCGGAATTATCAGCAGACGTAATGGACCGCGGAATTGTCTTGACAGGCGGCGGCGCCCTTCTGAAAAACTTGGATGCCGTGATTGAAGATGAAACACGCATCTTGACACTCGTTGCGGAAAACGCGCTTGATTGTGTCGCAATCGGTACAGGTAAATCATTGGAGATGATGAATGTGTTACGTTCGAAATCAGGCATCTCACAAAAAAGATAAGGACGGGATGAGCGATGAAGCGATTTTTAAATAATCGAAAACTGCTCATCACACTCCTTAGTTTTCTCCTTTTGGTGATTTTAATCGGAATTTCGCTCCAAGGACGTAACCAGACCCACTGGTATCAAAGTTTTGTCCGCGATACCGTCGGGGTTGGCCAACGTCTTTTTGCGACACCGATTGGCTGGATTGATGATACGGTCACTTCGGTTAAAGAAGTGCGCGATGTGTATAAGGAAAATGAGTATTTAAAATCACGACTGGGCGACTATGCCGGAAATTCCGTCAAAGTCCGCGATTTGGAACGTGAGAACAATGAATTAAAAGACATGTTGAAGCTAAAAGGATCGATTCGGGATTATACGTTATTGCCGGCAGAAATGATCGGTCGAACGTCATCCGAATGGCAACGCTTCGTCACGGTCAATATCGGAAAAGAACAAGGTGTCAAAGCCAATATGGCCGTCGTGACAGCAGATGGTTTAATTGGCCGTGTCATTCAGACAAGTGCCTACACATCACTCGTTCAATTGTTATCAGATACGAGCCGGACGAACAATGTCTCAGCAGTTGCGGACGATACGAAAGGAAAAAGTGTCTTCGGTACGATCGAAGGATTTGATGAAGAGACGAATCTCTTGAAATTCACGAAGATTCCGAACGACGCCAAACTGAAAAAAGGTCAGACTGTTACGACATCCGGACTCGGTGGTAAGTATCCGAGTGGTATCGTGGTCGGAAAGATCGAACAAGTGAAATCGGATCAATACGGTGCTTCGAAAATCGCATACGTCAAACCGGCAGCAGACTTCGAACAGTTTGGTCACGTTTTTGTGATTCAACGCGAAGCGAAGGAACCTTTCGCTGAGACCGACAAGGGAGGGGACACTAGTGAATAACATCAAGTTGTTTTTCGCCGTGTTCCTTCTTTTTATCTTGGAAGGAACGTTGTTCGCAGGTCCGCTTGGAGACGGCTCTCCTTACGTCATTCATGTTACGTTGATCGCGTTGATGTTTTTAGGGCGTTATGGAAAAATTGAGCAAGCGCTTGGTTTTGGACTGCTGTTCGGTCTGTTATATGATTTCGTCTATTCGGATATCATCGGAATTTATTTATTTGCGCTATCTGCCATTCCGCTTTTTAGTAGCTTCGTGCTAAAATATGTAAAGGAGAACGTATTAACGATTATCGTCACCTTTACGTTCAGCGCTATTTTGTTTGAACTGGATATTTATTTCTTCACGGCTTCGGTCGTAGGAGTCGGTGTTCCCTTCAAGGAACTCGCGACACAAATCATTCCAAGGAGTCTCATTGCTCAGTTGATTGGGATCATCGTGCTGTATTATCCGATGACGCGACTGGTGCAATCCACATTTGATGAGAAAAGAGGATGAGTCATGATTGAGCGTAAGCGTTATGTAACGATGAAGGGCCATCGTGGTGGCCTCGCCGTCTATGTAAATGAAAGGTGCAGTGTGGATGAATTTCTTGACGATTTAGAATTGACGCTTGCAGACAAATCCGTCGAGAACGGACGCGCCGTTCCGATTACTTTCTTCTTCGGTCGCCGTTACGTCGACGAAGGCGTTGTGACGGCTGTCGAATCCATCGTTGCGCGTCATGATTCATTTTCGTTTAATGGGTACGACAGCGAGTGTCTGACGAAGGATGAAGCAAAAGCTCTGTACGGGGACCGAACGTTTCATTACTTTGGCGGCACGGCCCGCAGTGGGCATGTCGTAGATGTTGAAGGATCGATCGTCGTCATTGGCGACATCAATCCGGGAGCCGTCGTTCACGCAACCGGCAGTATTTATTGTCTGGGGGCGTTACGGGGAACGGTTCATGCAGGAAAAGGCGGGAACGAGCAGGCTGTCATTGCGGCAAGTATCCTGCAGCCGAAATGGATTTCGATTTCCGACTTCGTACATGAAGATCCGGATGATGCGCCGATCAAGGCGTTAGAAATGGGTTGTGCTTTTGTAGGGGAAACAGGAGTCGAATTTTCTCGTCTTCAAACCGTTCCGCTTGCGCGGATGGATCAATTTGCGATTGATAGTGAAAGAGGGTGACAGATATGGAACAAGTGAAAGAACAGGTACATAAAGATGCGAAAACGCATGTGGGACGTGCCATCGTCGTCACATCTGGTAAAGGTGGAGTCGGTAAGACGACGACAACTGCAAACATCGGGACAGCACTTGCGCTGATGGGGAATTCGGTTTGTCTCGTCGATACAGATATCGGTCTTCGGAATCTGGATATCGTACTTGGCCTCGACAACCGGAGTATCTATAATATCGTTGACGTCGTGACCGGACAATGTAAACTGCATCAAGCCCTCGTCCGTGATAAACGTTTTGAAGAAATGTATCTGTTACCTGCTGCTCAGTCTAAGGATAAATCATCCGTCACACCGGAACAGGTAAAAGGCATCATTGACTCATTAAAATTAGAGTATGACTTTGTTTTGATTGACTGCCCGGCAGGAATCGAGCAAGGATTCATGAATGCGATTGCCGGTGCAGACGAAGCAATTATTGTCACGACACCGGAAAAAGCTGCGGTTCAGGATGCAGACCGGATCATCGGGATGCTGGAGCGTTCGGAGCGTCAAATCGTGCCGAAGCTCGTCGTTAACCGTGTCCGCTCGCATATGATGGCGGCTGGAGATATGCTCGATATCGACGAAATCATGCGTATCTTGTCGATCGATCTGCTTGGTTTGATCGTCGATGACGAAGAAGTCATCGCGGCGTCTCACCGGGGCGTACCGGTAACGATGAATCCGGATAACCGGGCTGGTCTCGGCTACCGGAACATCACACGACGGATTCTCGGCGAATCGGTTCCGTTACTCGACATCATGGAACAGCCGCAAAAAGGATTTTTCGTGAAACTGAAAAAAATGCTTGGCATGAAATAAGATGGGGAAAAATAGACTAGAAGGGTTTTATGCTTCTAGTCTATTTTTCATGGAGGAATGAAGATGAAATGGATTAGTGAACAGACTCCGTCCCTGGAACGGGTAGCGTTGGTCGAAGGGGGGCGGGTCGTTGAATACCACGAACGGATGCGGGATGAACTTCGGGTCGGTACCTTGTTGCATGCGAAAGTTGACCGCCTGCACCCGACGCTTGAAGCGGCATTTTTGATTGCGACGGACGGGACGCCGCTTTATTTACCGATCAATGAAACGCTGGAGACGTTACGCCGTTATCCGGAAGTTCCGACGATCGGGCAAGCTGTTCAAGTCGGTCAGACCGTACTCGTACAGGTCGTAAAAGAAGGGGCAGCCCCGAAACAGCATAAAGTGACACAAAACATCACGTATGGCGGACGATTCCTCGTCTATTTCCCGTACGGACGCCGTGTGCGTTTCAGCCGGAAGCTGGATTTGGTCGTCCAACAGCAACTGGCTAAAGTGATTCCGGTGGCGGAAGAGGAAGGGATTTTATACCGGACAGAAGCGGCGCAAGCCGAAGTCGAGGTATTGATGGCGGAATTGAAGCAACTGCGTGCACGTCATCAACATATGTTACAGCAGACGACACTTGAACAGGATGAGCCGTTGATCATTCAAGAGGCGAAGCGGTTGAGTCATGTCACAGAGGCACTCGTCACGAACAGAATGGAGAAAGAGCGCCTGGAGCAGATGGGGTTTCAGGTCGAACGTCCCGTCATCAAAGGCCGCCTGCCGATTATGGAACAGGTGGACCGGACGATTGAGAAGGCGCTGGACCGGGTCGTGTGGCTCGACGGCGGGGCTTACCTGCTGATTGAAGAAGTCGAAACGATGACCGTGATTGATGTCAACAGCGGCAAGACGGTTTCCGTCAAGGAACAAAAACGGACGTTTGATCAAATCAATGAAGCGGCAGCGGTTGAAATCATGCGTCAGCTCCGTCTGCGAAATATCAGCGGGATGATTGCCGTCGATTTTTTGAGGGGATCCAGTAAAGGACAGACACGGGTGACACAACTGTTGAAGGAACGGGCAGCGCACGAATCGAAACAGATCGAAGTATACGGTTTTACGAAAATGGGTTTATGTGAACTGACACGTCAGCGACACGGGAAGTCCTTGTTCGAACGGTCACGGGATCATGGTCAGTTGTCCCGGGTCGCCATCCACCGTCAACTCGAGCCACGGTTGATGGAACTCGCGATACACGCGGAAGCAGCGGTCGTTCGCGCTCCGCTCGCTCTGCTCAGTCCGTTGCTTCTCGCCGAAAGTCCTCTTGAATTACTTCTGATAGAAGGTGAACCGGGCATTCTGTTTACCGGTACGAAAGCCGACTGTGACGATTTTGTCAAAAGACATTGAGAATCCGGCAGAACGTTATTGACAATAGTCAACTTCATTTGGTATTCTGAATAACGTTAGTTCGTTTGGAAGCACCCAAATGACTACAACCGCACAGACCGGGTCTTTAAAGCATCCGCTGCCCGTGATGGCGAGTCTGAGTTCCTAAGAGGAGGTGCACGTAATGTACGCAATTATTAAAACTGGTGGTAAACAAGTTAAAGTCGAAGCTGGCCAAGAGATCTACGTTGAGAAATTAAACGCAGACGTCGACAGCACAGTAGAATTCGGCGAAGTCTTGATCCTTGGTGGTGACGATGTTAAAGTCGGCGCTCCACTCGTAGAAGGTGCGAAGGTCGTAGCAACGGTCATCAAACACGCTCGCGCGAAAAAGATCACAGTCTTCAAAATGAAAGCTAAAAAGAACTACCGTCGTAAGCAAGGTCACCGTCAACCTTACACGAAGGTCCGCATCGAGAAAATCGAAGCGTAAGCCATGATACGTGTCAAGATTCGACGAGATGAAGCGGAGTTAATCCGTTCCATCGAAGTGACAGGACATGCCGAGTTCGCTGAGCCTGGTTTGGATTTAGTCTGTGCCGGCACATCAAGTGTGATCTTCGGGGCATACAATGCCATCGAATCACTGCTCGGGCAGGTCCTGCTCCTTGAAATGGCAGAACAACAAGAAGGTGGCTACTTTTATGTAGAACCGTATGCTGACTTAGCACCGGATGTCAGTGAACGCACCCAATTGTTACTGGAAGCGATGTTGGTCCAGCTTGGAACCATCGCTGAAAGTTACGGTGAGTTTATCCAACTTGAACAAATATAGGAGGTGGATTCCACATGTTGAAACTTAATCTTCAGTTCTTCGCATCGAAAAAAGGGGTAGGTTCGACAAAGAACGGTCGTGACTCGCAATCGAAACGCCTTGGGGCGAAACGTGCAGACGGTCAAACTGTTTCTGCTGGTTCAATCCTCTACCGCCAACGCGGTACGAAGATTCACCCAGGTATGAACGTCGGACGTGGTGGCGATGATACACTTTTCGCAACTGCAACTGGTGTCGTTCGTTTCGAACGTCTCGGACGCGACAAAAAACAAGTCAGCGTTTACCCAGCATAAGTGATCGATGAAGCAGACTCTAGCCACTTTCAGGGGTTAGGGTCTGTTTTTTTTAGGAGGGAACGGACTGATGAAGGATGAGCAGGTACTGGATCTTTTGAAGTCACTTCGTCACGAATGGTTGAATCGATTACAACTTGTTCGTTCATATAGCGCGATGGGTGACGAGGCGGCTGTTGAATCGATTTGTTCCATGTATCGGGAACAAGCGTCACGAGAAGGACGACTTTCCCTGATCGGACTACCGAAAACGGCACTCGCACTGCAACGAGCAGATTGGACAGGCCTAACTGTCGAATATGATGTAATCGAAACACCAAAGCAGATCGAGGATGCACGTGTAGCGTCTATTCTTGAAGCTGCGCTTGACATGATAGAAGTGGGGAATGGAGAAGTATCCGTGACCTTCCATGAGGGCGTGACCATCGAGATCTATCGGGATCTACTAGATATGTCGCGCCTTAAAGATCTAGTGACGCCGATGGAGATCGAGTCACAGACGGAGTATGAGTGTGTGATTGAAATCGAAAGTCTTCTTGCAGAGGAAGAAAAGTAATAGGAGGGATCTGACATGTTTGTCGATCAGGTAAATATTTATGTAAAAGCAGGAGATGGAGGACGCGGGCAAGTGGCGTTCCGTCGCGAGAAATATGTTCCAGACGGCGGTCCAGCCGGAGGAGATGGTGGACATGGTGCTCACGTCGTTCTCGAAGTGGATGAAGGACTCCGGACGTTGATGGACTTCCGTTACAAACGTCACTTTAAAGCCGTTCAAGGTGAAAACGGAATGTCGAAAGGGATGCACGGACGTAAAGCCGAGCACCTCGTCGTCAAAGTTCCACCCGGCACTGTCGTCTATGATGATGACACGGATGCAGTCATCGCTGACCTTGTCCATCACGGACAACAGGCAATCGTTGCTAAAGGTGGACGCGGCGGACGCGGGAACTCACGTTTCGCAACACCGGCAAACCCAGCTCCGGAACACGCGGAGAATGGTGAACCGGGTGAAGAGAAGTACTTGAAACTCGAACTGAAAATGCTCGCAGATGTCGGACTCGTCGGCTTCCCGAGTGTCGGGAAATCAACGATGCTGTCAATCGTCTCAGCAGCGCGTCCGAAAATTGGGGCGTATCACTTCACGACGATTACACCGAACATCGGTGTCGTCGAAACGGAAGACAGCCGCAGCTTCGTCATGGCCGATTTACCGGGTCTGATTGAAGGCGCAAGCGAAGGTGTGGGTCTTGGTCACCAGTTCCTCCGTCACGTCGAGCGGACAAAAGTCATTGTTCATGTCATCGATATGAGTGGTATGGAAGGACGCGATCCGATTGAAGATTACAATATCATCAATAAAGAGCTTGCGGACTACAACCTTCGTCTGACAGAACGACCACAAGTCGTTGTCGCAAACAAAATGGATATGCCGGATGCGGAAGCGAATCTCGAAGCGTTCAAAGAAGCGTTCCCGGGTCTTGAAGTGTTTGCCATCTCGGCAGCAACACGTCAAGGATTACGTGACCTCTTATTCCGTATTGCTGATCTTGTTGACGCGACGCCTGAATTCGGTCTCGAAGAACTGGAAGAAAAAACAGCGACACCACGTGTCGTTTACGGATATGAAGCACCGGAAGCCGGATTTACGGTTTCGAAAGATGAAGATGATTGCTTCGTCATCAAAGGGCCACGGATCGAGAAGCTGTTCACGATGACAAACTTCATGCGTGAAGAGTCAATCAAACGCTTTGCCCGGACGTTGCGTCAAATGGGTGTCGACGAAGAACTTCGTAAGATGGGTGCGATTGACGGCGACGTCGTTCGAATCCGCGACTTCGAATTCGAATTCATCGAGTCTTCGTTCTAAGAAAAAACAAGTTCATTTGAGAAATGGAGTGTGAGAGCATCGTGGACCCACTTCCCGCGGTTCAGATCATCTGGTTTTTCGTCTTGCTTGTCGTCTCGGCATTTTTCTCATCGTCCGAAACCGCGTTGTCGAGCGCGAATCGGTTACGGATTTTGCATCAGTCGGAAGAAGGAAGCCGCCGTGCGACCCAGGCACTCCGTCTGTTGCAACGGTATGAGGAAACGCTGACAGCCATCTTAATCGGGAACACCCTGTCCAATTTGGGTGTAGCGATGATTGGTGGATGGTTGACGATGACGGTATCAACGGATCTATTGGTTCGAATCAGTATTGTCTTCCTGACGTTTCTGCTCATTTTGTTATTTGGGGAGCTTATTCCTAAATCCTATGCGCGGGAACATGCGGAAACCTATGTGTTTTGGATTAGTGGTCCGCTGCATGTCTGTCTACTTCTGTTTAAGCCGGCCATCTTCTTGTTTCTGAAATTGCGACAGGTTGCGTTACTGCTGATCGGGGCTGATCCGAAAGGACCGCTCGTCACCGAACAGGAATTACGGGCTCTGGTCGATATCAGTGAAGAAGAGGGTGTCATGGACGAAGCAGGGGCGGAAATCGTGCACCGGGCGGTTGACTTCAAGAATGTCACGGTCGAAGAGGCACTGACACCGCGAACGAATATTCAAGCGATTGACATTGATGCCGGTTTTGATGAAATTTTACGTGAAGTGCAAAAAGGCGGATTCTCGCGATTGCCGGTCTATAAAGATTCGATTGATCATATCATCGGCGTTTTATCAGAACGTGACTTTTTACGGGAATTCGTCAAGCACGGACGTGTCGAGATTCGTGAATTGATTCGTCCGGTCTCATTTGTTGTTCCGCAAACCCATATCATCGATCTGTTGCCGGAACTAAAAGTCAAACAGTCACATATGGCTGTTGTACTGGATGAGTTTGGCGGTACAGCCGGTTTGATTACACTCGAGGACATTCTCGAGGAACTGGTCGGAGAGATTTGGGATGAACATGATGAGTCACTCGAATATACGAAACAAGTCAGTCCTAACCGCTATGAATGTCTGGCGGAGTACGACATTGAAGATTTCTGTCATCAATTTGACTTGGCGATGCCGGAAACGGAAGCCCAGTCACTTGGAGGATGGATCATGGAAGATGTCGGTCATATTCCGGAAGTGGGGACTCAGATGGTGTATGGACCGGTGACCTTAACCGTCCTGCATGTCGAAAACCGGCGTGTTCAAACCGTCTCAGCTGTTTTCTCGCAAAATGAATCATCAGAAGGGACGGATGATCCAACCGTCTGATCCCAATCACAAAAAAGGTCCATTCCGTTTAACGGGATGGACCTTTTTTGTGATGACAAGATCTACAGATCAAGAAGTATACAAAATTAGACATTGAGCTCTGAAACAAGAATCCCTAACCGGTCAAGGGCGTCGATTGCGGCTTGTAAAGCTTCTTCGTTATCGGCTTCGAGCGTATGAATATGAACGCCGTCCGTCAAAGTAGATAAAGGCGTTGCCTGCGTTTCTTCAAGTTGTTCAATCAATGCTCGGACATCCCGGCGGCTTTTCAGCATCAATTCCCCGGTCAAAAATCCATAGACGGGATGCTCAACGATGACATCGCGGATGATGACACCTTCGTCAACGACGGCATCACACTCCGCCTTCAATTGATCACGACCATGCCGACAGACGACTTTTTTGATATGGCGGGATCCGTCAAGCTCGGGGTGATTTAATAAATATCCCCGGGCCGTCGCGACGACAGGATGTCCCTTTGCTTTTAGTAATGATAAGTCCTGTACGATGACTTGGCGGCTGACACCTGCCTGTTTCGCTAACTTCGTACCTGTAACGGGCCGATCGCTTTGCTGAATCATCTCTAGTAACTCTTGCCGGCGTTCTTCTCCGGACTGTCTTCTTCCCATGACCATTCCTACCTTTCTAGTTCATCTGATTCCTCCAAAGAACAAAGGACATCGATACATCGCTCTACTTCCTCGGCTGTCGTCATCCGACCGAAACTGAGTCGAATCAATCCGTGAGCCGCTGCTTCATCAAAACCAATCGCACGTAAAGTCGAGTTGGGTCCATTCTCACCTGCACGACAAGCACTTCCCGCCGAGACGGCAATTCCGGCACGATTTAGGGCGAGGAGGACGAATTGACCATCCCGTTGTTTCGTATGAATGGCACAAATCGAATTGAGTTGCTGAGGTGATTCAATGATTTGGTAATAAGCAGCTGGAAGTCTTTTTTTTAGCATACCACGAAATCTTTTGCTCGATGCCTGGATCTGCTGATTTTCCTCAAGATAACGATGACACGCCATCAGGAAAGCAGCGATGCCCGGGACGTCGACAGTTCCGGGACGAATTCCGAACTCATGGTGCGCCTCATAATAGGGGCTGAACAGGGGACGTCGCAAATAGACGGCTCCGAGTCCTTTCGGTCCATAGACCTTGTGGCTGCTGATGGTATAGGCCTCGACGTCCGTTAAATCAACCGGATCTTTCAAAAAACCTTGAATCCCGTCGCAGTGAAACAAAATGCCTTTTTTTCGGCAAAAGGCAGCGATGTCAGAAACCGGAAAGATAAAACCTGTTTCTGAATTGACGTGTTGGATTGAAACGACGCCGATTTCTTCCGTACACGCTTTTTCGAACAACGCCCAATCGAATTCGCCAGTCGTTTGTAAGTCGATTGCCTGCCAGTCATGCTGCCACCGTTTCAAGGGTAACAAGACAGAATCGTGTTCCGATTTAAGTGTCAAGACAGTTGTCTTATTGGTTTGACGGAGGAGATGACTTAAAGCGATGTAGTTGGCTTCAGATCCGCTCCCCGTAAAGACAATTGTTCCTTCGGTCACACCAAGCCATTCCATTAATTTATTCCGTGCCTGCTCTAACAATCGGAGGGCGGTATCTCCCGTGTCATGAAGCGACGAACTGTTGCCATATGCATGTTCTGCCGTGTATCGATACTGTTCAAGGGCGTCCGGGTGCATGGGGGTCGTTGCCGCGTGATCTAAATAAATCATTCATTATCGTATCCTTTCGTCTTGTCACTCAGCTAAAAATATGCCAAAATTATTGTCAAGTCAATAGTAAATATTTAAGTATAGAGGTGTTTATCATATGTCTTTACATAATGTAGAGGAAGTTGATGTCTTAATCATCGGCACAGGATTAGCAGCCGTTTCAGCTGCCCTGCATCTCCCGTCTCACTTGAAGGTCATCCTTGTCTCAAAAGGGACGAAGACGGAAACGAATTCGATGCGGGCACAAGGCGGGATTGCGTCGGCATATCTGGAGGAGAACCATTTCAGTCATCAAGTTGACACGGAGCAGGCCGCGAAGGGACGGACAGATGAAACGATGATTTCATTTATCACCGCGACCGGCAGGCAGGTCATTCAAGAACTTGAAACATTTGGTGTCGTGTTTGACCGTGAAGTGACGGGCGAATATGCCTTAGGTCAAGAAGGGGCGCACTCAAGACCCCGTATTTTTCACATTGGAGGAGACCGGACAGGTGAACGAATGATGACACAACTGCTTCAGCAATTGGATCATCCTGTCATCGAGGATACCGTCATTACGGAATTGTTGATGAACAGACAACAGGTCGTCGGCGCACGCGGGTATCGCGGTCAAACGGCGGTCGTCTTTTCTGCTCGGGCTGTCATCCTGGCGACAGGCGGAATCGGCGGCTTGTTCACGGCTTCGACGAACGAACCGGACCTGACGGGTGACGGTCTGGCACTCGCGGCGCAGGTCGGAGCACGTCTATCCGATTTAGGGTACATCCAGCATCATCCGACCGTGCTTCTTCATGACGGTGTCAGTCAAGGCTTGATTACGGAGGCATTACGCGGAGCGGGTGCGTATTTGATGACAACAGACGGTCGCCGTGTGATGGCGGATCATCCGCAAGGAGACTTGGCCGCCCGGGATGAAGTCGCAAGGCGCATCACGACAGTACGCGAACAAGAACCGGTTTATCTCAATACGACGTCTGTCGAACAATTGCACCGACGCTTTCCGACGTTTGTTAAGAAATGTGAAACGTTGAACATATCACCTGGTATCGTTGAAGTGACGACCGGTGTTCACTTTTTAATGGGCGGGATTAAAACAGACCGTCTCGGGCGGACGACCGTTCCGGGACTGTATGCAGTTGGTGAGACGGCATCAACAGGATTGCATGGAAAAAATCGATTGGCCTCAAACTCGCTGCTCGAATGTTTCGTAATGGGCAAGGAATTGGCATTACGGCTTCAGTTGCCGACACGCCAGCCGTTACCGGACATAGAGATCGTACAGGAGAGAGAGCCGGAACCACTCGATTCCTCCTGGGCAGAAGCGTTAAGCGTTCATCTCGATGAACGCCTGCTTAAACAAACGCTGGAAACCTTCCAACATCAACCGGATGAACAAGGATCCGGACGGGACGCTGAACTGAGGCGTCTGCATCGGATGACGGCAAAGCTGTTACTTGAAGGAGCAATTCAACGATTAAAAGGAGAACAATCACATGAACAGATGGTACCTACGACGACAACTTGAAGATTTTTTAGTGGAGGATATCGGTCATCAGGACGTGACGAGTGAAGTATGTCTGATTGGCGATGAACAAGGAACCGGTCAATTCATGGCGAAAGAGTCCGGTATTTTTTGCGGTGAAGCTGTA
This sequence comes from Exiguobacterium sp. GL_137, assembly GCF_057834585.1. Taxonomy (NCBI): domain Bacteria; kingdom Bacillati; phylum Bacillota; class Bacilli; order Caryophanales; genus Exiguobacterium; species Exiguobacterium sp. GL_137. Next base: position 2,085,720 of record NZ_CM174406.1, on the reverse strand, counting down.
TTGGGCGAATTAGCTCGACTGCTCGAAGTCGAACACGAAACGATCGTCCGGGACGGACAACCGATTTCCCGCGGACAAGTGGTCGCGAAATGGTCCGGTCGCCTGCAGGCGATTCTGACGGGAGAGCGGGTCGCTTTAAATCTCATACAACGAACGTCGGGAATCGCGACCTTGACGCACCAGGCAGTAAATCTTGTCGGTGGAAAAGTCCGGATTGCCGATACACGGAAAACAACACCGGGTCTCCGGATGCTTGAAAAACATGCAGTTCGGATCGGGGGCGGATTTAATCACCGCGGTCGACTCGATGATGCCGTCATGATCAAAGATAATCACATCACCGTCGCCGGTTCAATTACAGCTGCCGTCAGTCGGGCGAAGGCACAAGTCGGTCACACGACACCGATTGAGGTGGAGGTCGAGACAAGTGAAGAGGTCAAGGAAGCAGTCGCAGCCGGTGTCGATATCATCATGCTCGACAACCGGGCACCGGAAGAGATCAAGTTGTTCCGGTCATGGATTCCGCGAACGATTACGGTCGAAGTATCAGGCGGAATCACACTGGATACGTTACCGGCATATGGTGAGTGCGGAGCAGATTATATCTCACTTGGTGCATTGACCCATTCGGCACCGGCGTTAGACATCAGTATGAAAATTGCGGGAGGAAAAAAAGATGAGTCTTAATTTATTTACAGAGCAAGGGATTCCGAGAACATACTTAGAAAAAACAGATGCAGAATTAGTGGCAATCATCGAAGGGGTCAAACTGCGGATGGGATCAAGGCTATTTTTACCGGCGCATCATTATCAAAAAGATGAGGTCGTTCAGTTTGCGGATGCAACAGGAGATTCACTCCAACTCGCGCAAGTGGCGAAACAGATGACGGATGCCGACTATACAGTTTTTTGCGGTGTTCATTTCATGGCAGAGACGGCGGATATGCTGACGGATCAACAGCATACGGTCGTCTTGCCGGATATGCGGGCCGGCTGTTCAATGGCTGATATGGCGAACGGCTTTCAGACGGAACGGGCATATGGCGTGTTGACGAACCGGTTGGGACGATCGATTCTCCCGTTGACGTATGTCAATTCAACAGCTGAAATCAAAGCGTTTGTCGGTCGTCACGGCGGAGCAACCGTTACTTCCTCGAATGCAGTTCGAATGGTCGAGTGGGCACTTGCTGAACGCGACATCCTCTTCTTCCTGCCCGATCAACATCTCGGACGGAATACGGCGCATGCCTTGGGGATTCCGCTCGAACAGATGGCTGTCTGGGATCCGATTGCCGATCAGTTGGTGTTTGACGGAGCGGATGAGGACATCCGGGTCGTACTGTGGAAGGGACATTGTTCTGTTCATGAGAAGTTCACGGTCGAACAGATTGAGCAGTTCCGTAAAGCAGATCCCGAACGGAAAATTCTTGTTCACCCGGAATGTTCCTTTGAAGTCGTCGCAGCGTCAGATTTGAATGGTTCGACAGCGTATATCATTGATCAAATCAGACAGGCGGAACCGGGAACGAAGTGGGCCATCGGGACAGAAATGAACTTAGTCCAACGGCTGGCAAAAGATTATCCGGAACTCGACATCGTGTCCTTAAATCCATTCATGTGTCCGTGTCTGACGATGAACCGGATTGATTTACCGCACCTCGCCTGGTCACTCGAACAAATTGAATCCGGTCAGCCGGTCAATGTCATCACCGTCGATCCGGAAACGACACGCTATGCAGTCCTCGCACTCGAACGGATGCTGGAACGCTCGTAACAGTACGAAAAGTAAAGCGGACTCGAACAATTCATGCACTACGAAACAGGGCAACGGAATGCGACATCCGTTGCCCTGTTTCATTTTTTTGAGAGAAGTAGAATACGCAAATTTCCATCGTGACAGTCTCAGTTATGGAGAATTACGTTTTGAAGAGCCTCCTCGTTATATGCTACAATAACACGAGAGTTTGTTAATGGATGGGAGCGTGCAAAAGTGATAGAATTCGTACGCGGCGAAGTCGCTTATGTCTGTGCGGAATTCGTGACGATCGAGGTCGGGGGGATTGGCTACAAAATCGTAGCACCGAACCCGTTTTTTTATCGGACCGGAGACGAACAGGTTATCGTATATACGTATCATTATGTCAGAGAAGACCAGGAAGTCTTGTTCGGATTCCGTTCAAGACGTGAACGGGCGCTGTTTACGAAATTGCTTGGCGTAACAGGGATTGGTCCTAAAGGATCACTTGCCATCGTGGCGTCAGGAGATGTCGATGCGCTTGTTGAAGCAATCGAGCAGGAGAAGGAAAGTTATTTGATTAAGTTCCCGGGTGTCGGTAAAAAGACAGCGAAGCAGATGACGCTTGATTTAAAAGGGAAACTGGCTGAGCTCGCACCGGACTATATTCCAAGTGAAGGATTATTTGCCCAGGGAAATGCGGAATTGAATGAAGCATGTGAAGCCTTGACGGCACTCGGATACAGTGAACGGGAAGTCGAGAAAGTCAAAAAAGCACTTCAAGGTGAAGTGTTGTCGACGGACCAATATGTGAAGCGGGCGTTGCAGTTGTTATTGAATGTGAGGTGAGAACGTGGAAGAACGGATTTTGTCAGAATCCGCACATGCGGAAGATCAGGAAGAGTGGAGTTTGCGTCCTCAGACACTGGATCAGTACATTGGTCAGGAAAAGGCGAAAGGCAATCTGAGTGTCTTTATCCAAGCAGCAAAAATCCGTCAGGAAACACTGGACCACGTCCTTTTATACGGTCCTCCCGGTCTTGGTAAGACGACGCTTGCGACGATCATTGCCAATGAGATGGGGGTCGGCATCAAGACGACAGCCGGCCCGGCGATTGAACGCCCGGGCGATTTGGCTGCCATTTTATCTTCGCTCGAACCGGGAGATGTTTTGTTCATCGATGAGATCCATCGGTTAAGCCGGTCAATTGAGGAAATTCTTTATCCGGCAATGGAAGACTATTGTCTCGATATCGTCATCGGTCAAGGCGAACTCGCCCGCAGTGTGCGGATTGATTTACCGCCGTTTACTCTCGTCGGAGCCACGACGCGGGCCGGAATGTTATCGGCTCCGCTTCGTGACCGATTTGGAGTGACGCTGAAACTCGAGTACTATACGATGCCGGAACTGTCGGCGATTGTTACGCGGACGTCCCGCTTGTTTGGTTTTGAAGCGGACCGGATGGCAGCGGAAGCGATTGCGCTCCGTTCCCGGGGAACACCCCGCGTCGCGAACCGTCTGTTGCGACGTGTCCGTGATTTTGCACAAGTCGCGCACCAAACGGCAATCGATGCGACACTGGCAACGAGCGCCCTGGATCGTCTGCATGTCGATGCACTGGGGCTGGATGACGTCGATCACCGTCTGTTACGTTCGCTTGCCGAACGGTTTGCCGGTGGACCGGTCGGCCTTGAAACGATTGCTGCGACGATCGGTGAAGATGCTCAGACGATTGAAGACGTCTATGAACCATACTTGCTGCAGCAAGGATTTTTACAACGGACACCACGCGGTCGTGTTTTGACGCCGTTTGCGCGGCAACATTTAGGATTGAAAGAAGGAAACTAAAGATGGATGTAAATTTATTTGATTTTCATTTACCGGAAGAACAGATTGCACAAGTGCCCTTGCTCGATCGGACAAGTTCGAAGCTGATGGTCGTCAATCGGGAAACCGGCGCCCTTCGGCATGAAACGTTTCACGATATCGTCTCGTATTTTAATGCAGGGGATACGCTCGTCATCAATGATACGAAGGTCTTACCGGCCCGGCTGTTTGGTGTCAAAGAAGAGACCGGCGGCAAAATCGAACTGCTGTTACTCAAACAGACAAGCGATGACGTCTGGGAGACGCTCGCGAAACCGGCGAAACGCGTCAAACCGGGAACGGTCCTGTCGTTTGGTGACGGGTTGCTCCGCGCAGAATGTGTCGAAGCACTCGAAGACGGCGGACGGATTCTGAAGTTCTCGTATACCGGAATTTTTTATGAGGTACTCGATCAGCTCGGAACGATGCCGTTGCCGCCTTATATCCATGAGCAACTCGAAGATCAGGACCGTTACCAGACGGTCTACGCCCGGGAACGGGGGAGTGCGGCAGCCCCGACTGCAGGTCTGCATTTTACACCGGAACTGTTGCAGGCCTTGACGGATAAAGGGGTTCAGCTTGCGCCGTTGACGTTGCACGTCGGACTCGGGACATTCCGTCCGGTCTCCGTCGATGATGTCGACAGCCACAAAATGCACAGTGAATACTACGAGTTACCGGAGTCTTCTGCAAAGATTTTACGGGAGACCCGTAAAAACGGCGGACGGATCATTGCCGTCGGAACAACTTCGACCCGGACACTTGAAACCGTCATCCGGGATCACGGGGATTTCGTCGAAGCATCCGGTTGGACGGATATCTTTATCTATCCGGGGCAGGAAATCAAAGGAATCGACGGCTTGATCACGAACTTCCACTTACCGAAGTCGACGTTGATCATGCTCGTATCCGCTCTAGCGACCCGTGAACACATATTACATGCCTATGAAGAAGCTGTTGCGCAAAATTACCGATTCTTTAGTTTCGGAGACGCAATGTTCTTAACGAGAGAGGAATTAAACCGATGACAAAACATGCAGTAACGTACGAACATATTAAAACGTGTAAACAATCTGGTGCGCGGTTAGGAATCGTCCATACGCCGCACGGCAGCTTCGAGACACCTGTTTTCATGCCGGTCGGTACACAAGCGACAGTCAAGACGATGGCACCGGAACAGATTAAAGACATGAATGCGAACATCATTTTGTCCAATACCTATCACCTGTGGGTCCGTCCGGGCCATGATGTCATTAAAGAAGCCGGCGGTCTGCATAAATTCATGAATTGGGACGGCGCCATCTTAACCGATTCCGGTGGATTCCAAGTCTTTTCTCTCGCTGATTTACGTAACATCACAGAGGAAGGTGTCCATTTCCGGAACCACTTGAATGGAGATAAACTGTTCCTGTCACCGGAAAAAGCAATGGAAATCCAAAATGCCCTCGGTTCTGACATCATGATGGCGTTTGACGAGTGCCCACCGTTCCCGGCTTCTCATGAATACATGAAAGCTTCTGTCGAGCGGACAAGCCGCTGGGCGGAACGTTGCCTTGAAGCACACGAACGGCCGCAGGATCAAGCATTGTTCGGTATCATTCAAGGCGGCGAGTATGAAGACTTACGCCGTCAAAGTGCCCGTGATCTTGCATCACTTGATTTCCCGGGTTATGCGGTCGGTGGTCTTTCAGTCGGAGAACCAAAAGACGTCATGTACCGCGCCCTTGATTTTACGACACCACTCATGCCGGAAGACAAGCCGCGTTACTTAATGGGCGTCGGTTCACCGGATGCCTTGATCGAAGGTGCCATTCGCGGTATCGACATGTTCGACTGTGTCTTGCCGACTCGAATTGCACGCAACGGTACGTTAATGACATCAAGCGGACGTCTTGTCGTCCGGAATGCGAAATATGCCCGTGACTTCCGTCCACTCGATGAGAAATGTGATTGCTATGCGTGTAAGAATTACTCACGTGCTTATATCCATCACTTGATCCGGGCACAGGAAACATTTGGTCTTCACCTCTGTTCGACACACAATCTTCACTTCCTCGTCAAGTTGATGGAAGGCGTCCGTCAAGCGATTCGCGAAGACCGTCTGCTTGATTTCAAAGACGAATTCTTTGAAGAATACGGTTATAATTTACCGAACGCAAAGAATTTCTGATAAATGGTCTGACAATTCCATTCTTTTTACGGTATAATGAACGTGATTTGAATGAAAAGGAGCTGACTCAGATGCAACAACTATTGACTTTCCTCCCGATGATCTTGATCTTCGTGGTGTTTTATTTCTTGTTGATTCGTCCACAGAACAAACGCCAGAAGCAAGTGCGTGAGATGCAAACCCAATTATCACGCGGTGACTCGATCGTAACGATCGGTGGCCTTCATGGGGTCGTACAAAAAGTAGATGAGACAACCGTCACATTGAAGTCGGGTAACGCGCAATTGACGTTTAACCGTAGTGCGGTCGCAGAAGTTACGAAAAAAACTACGACTGTCATGGACGACGAAATCGTCGAATAAGGCTCGAAAAAGACGCTTTCCGAATTCGGAAGCGTCTTTTCTGTTTATATATGAGAAAAACGATTGCTAAGATTACCAATTCTTATGTAAGCTAGGATAGGATAAGAAAGTTGTCTGAAAATATACAGGGATTGAGAGAAAGGACAATGTAGCATGATTAAGAAGGGAAAACTGGCCACGTTCTTCATTATCGTCGCCGCGCTGCTCGTTTTGATTGGCACGACATCGAATTGGCTCTTAAAAGACACCAAACTCGGTCTGGACTTAAAAGGCGGATTTGAAGTCTTGTATGAAGTACAACCATTGAAAAAAGGTGACGTCATCGATGCGAATGCGATGAGCGCGACGCTGACGGCAATCGAAAACCGGGTTAACGTACTGGGTGTTTCGGAACCGGACATCCGGATCGAAGGAGACAACCGGATTCGTGTTCAACTGGCAGGTGTCAAAAATCAAAGTGAAGCCCGTCAGATTTTATCCTCGACTGCCGAACTGTCATTCCGGGACATCAACGACAAAGTGTTACTTGATGGATCAGACTTAAAGGCAAAAGGAGCGAAAGTCGGATACGATCCGCAAACAAACGCACCGCTCGTCGAACTGACAATGAAGTCGAAAGAAAAATTTTATGAAGTGACACAACAAGTGTCTAAAATGCAACCTCCTGCAAATCGTCTTGTCATCTGGCTCGACTATGAAAAAGGGGATACGTACGAAAAAGAGATTCAAAAAGAAAATTCAAAAATCGTCTCCGATGCTTCGGTCCAACAGCCGATCAACTCGGATAAAGCCATCATCTCTGGTGGTGACATTACAGCAGAATACGGAAAACAACTATCGTCAATCCTGAATGCCGGAGCACTACCCGTCAAACTGGATGAAATCTATTCGACGTCTGTCTCGGCCGCGTTTGGTCAAGATGCCCTCGATCAGACATTGTTTGCGTCAATGATCGGTGTTGCAGCCGTCTTCCTCTTCATGTTGCTGTTCTACCGGGTATCTGGTTTAGTGTCGATCATTACATTGTTGTTCTATATCTATCTCGTCATGATTTTCTTTAACGGGATCAATGCAGTCTTGACATTGCCGGGTATCGCTGCGCTCGTACTGGGTGTCGGGATGGCAGTGGATGCGAACATCATCACGGCAGAACGGATCAAAGATGAACTCCGAAGCGGGAAATCCGTCTTGTCCGCCTTTAAAGCCGGTAACCGCCGCTCATTTGGTACGATTCTTGATGCCAACTTGACGACGTTGATTTCAGCAGGCGTGTTGTATTACTTCGGAACAAGTACCGTCAAAGGATTTGCCATCATGTTGATGGTCTCGATTGCCGTTACGTTCATCACGAATGTTTTCATCTCACGTTACTTGATGCAACTTCTCGTCAGCAGCCGCTGGTTTGATAAGAAAAAAACCTGGTTTGGCGTAAAGGAGGATGAAATTCGTGAACTTTAATCCAACGAAATTTGATTATGTAAAACACCGGAACATTTACTTCATCATCACGATTGCCCTTGTCGTCATTTCTGTTTTGTTGCTGACATTCCGCGGTTTGAACCTTGGAATTGACTTTTCAGAAGGCACACGGGTTGAAATTTCTTCAACGAACACGATCAAAGAAGCAGAGGTTCGTTCCGTCATTGAAGAGGCCGGAATTGATGCCACTGAAATCAATGGTGTGCAATTCGCGCAAGGCGGAAAGCTCGCGAACGTGACGTTCGTCGGAGAATTCGATCAGGAGCAAATCTCGAAAATGAAACAAACGATTGAAGCAAAATATAAAAAAGAACCAAGCATCTCGACAGTGTCGGCACAGGTCGGTCAGGAAATCGCCCGTAACGCGATTTATGCCGTCTTGCTGGCTTCACTCGGAATCGTTATTTACGTCTCGTTCCGTTTCCAACCGTTATACGGGATTGCGACTGTCCTTGCTTTGCTCCATGATGCGTTGATGATCATTGCCTTCTTCTCGTTGTTCCAGATTGAAGTTAATCTGTACTTCATCGCAGCGATTTTGACGATCATCGGTTATTCGGTCAATGATACGATTGTTACCTTTGACCGGGTCCGGGAAAACTTGGGTCTTGCTGAAAAAGGTGGCCGTCAAGTGACGTTCAGTGAATTGTCGCATATCGTCAATGAATCGATTCAACAGACAATCATTCGTTCAATCAACACGGTCGTCACAGTCATCATGACGGCAGCGGCACTCTACATCTTCGGTAGTGAAGCGATCCGTGGATTCAGTCTTGCCTTACTCGTTGGTCTGATCATGGGCATGTATTCTTCGATCTTCATCGCAGCCCAACTGTGGCTCGTCATGAAAGGTCGGACGCTGAAATCAACAAAACAAGCCTCATAACCTGACCCGTGTTAGCTATCGCTAACGCGGGTTTTGTTCTATAATGATGAAGTTGATTGGAGGGATTAGATGTATCATTCAAAGAAAACATGGATCGATAAGCAAGTCGATTCCGTTAAAATAGACGAACTGGCTGGCCAGGTGAACGTTTCCCATCAAGTCGCACACTTGCTCGTGCAACGTGGCTTTGAGACAGCGGATCAAGCTAAAGCGTTTTTGGAAACCGATCAAATGGCGTTTCATGATCCGTTCCTGTTCCAGGACATGAACAAAGTAGTCGCCCGGATCCAGCAAGCGGCTGATGAAGGTGAGATGATTTTGATTTACGGAGACTATGATGTCGACGGCGTCAGTTCCGCTGCGATTTTATGGCATGCGTTGATTGAAATCGGTGCGATGGCGGAATGCTACATTCCGAATCGGTTTACAGAAGGTTACGGACCAAACGAGGCAGCGTTCCGCTGGGCGGCAGAAGAAGGATTCGGTCTCGTCATCACGGTCGACTGCGGAATTTCCGGTATCGAGGAAGCCGCCGTCTTAAAAGAACTCGGCGTTGATTTAATCATTACCGATCACCATGAAGCAAAAGACGTCTTGCCGGACGCTTTCGCCATGATTCATCCGGGTGTTGATTCCAATTACCCGTATTCGAAGCTTGCCGGTGCCGGTGTTGCCTTTAAGGTCGCCCATGCGTTACTGGGACGTGTGCCGGAAGAATTGCTTGATTTGGCTGTACTCGGAACGATTGCCGACTTAGTGCCGCTCGTCGGTGAAAACCGGTTGCTTGCAGCGAAAGGGATTGAAGCGTTAAATGCCAGTGAACGACCGGGTATTTTAGCGTTACGGAAAGTCTGCAGTCTCGTCGAAGACGAGTTGACGGAAGAGTCGGTCGGGTTTGCCTTTGGTCCCCGGATCAATGCAGCCGGTCGACTCGACTCGGCGATGCCGGCGCTTGAGATGTTACTCGCGGAAACAATAGAAGAAGCCAGCCTGCTTGCAGAACAACTCGACCAACAAAATAAACAACGGCAGGATATCGTCAAAAAGATTGCCGAAGAAGCGACCGACCTCGTGGAACAGCATTATCTGGCAGACCGTGTCTTAGTCGTCGATTCGGATCAATGGAATCCGGGTGTCGTCGGAATCGTAGCGTCCCGGCTTGTTGAAAAGTATCATCGACCTGTGATTCTTTTGTGTCATGATGCAGAAAAAGGGACGGCAAAAGGTTCTGGCCGTTCGATTGCCGCATTTGATCTCTTTGCCGAGTTGAATCAGTCAGCTGATATACTACCGCACTTCGGAGGACATCCGGCTGCTGCCGGAATGACATTGTCATCAGAAAACGTCAGTGTTTTACGGGAACGATTGAATGCCCAAGCGGCAAGTTTGCCGGAAGAAGCGTTCATCGCGACGACAGAAATTGATTTACGCCTGAATGTTTCGGATGTCTCCATCGGCTTGATTGAAGAGATGGGACGACTCGCACCGTTCGGTATGGGGAATCCGTCACCGCGTGTCGTCGTGGAAGGTGCCAGCATCCGAGACTTAAAACGGATTGGCCGTGATTTGACCCACCTGAAGGTTCTCGTGACCGACGGAAAGACCGAACTGGATGGAATCGGATTCGGTTTTGGTGACGCCGTCGACGAAGTGTCATCACTCGCAGAAGTGTCGTTAATGGGGAGTCTGAATATCAATGAATGGAACGGTTTCCGTAAACCGCAACTGATGATTCAGGATTTAGCAGTCGTCGATTACCAACTATTTGATTACCGTGGTGGCAAGAAACCGTTGACGGATGTGTTTGAACTTCCGCATGATACGACGACGTTTGTCGCCTTCTCGGAAGAAACACAAACCAAATATGCCGAGCGTACGCTAAATGGATCTGCTAAGGCAAACGTCGTCTTTTTGGATCTGCCGGAAGAAGAGTCGGCCTTCTTGCCTTATTTGAACGAAGCCGAACGGATTTACTGTGCGTTTAAAGACGAAGGATACTATTTCGAGACGATTCCATCCCGGGAAGAATTTAAGCATTACTTTAATTACTTTGCGAAATGCCCCCGTGATGAGCTCCGAATTGGACTTGTTCGTTTGTCGAAATCGCGAAAATGGTCGAAACGTTCGATTAACTTTATGCATTCAGTGTTTTCGGAACTTGATTTTCTTGTTACAATGGAGGACGGGCTGCCGGGTGTGAACCCGAACGCTGAAAAACGAGACTTGACGGAAGCTGCGACGTACAAGCGTCATGAGGAACGTCAACGTCTTGAGCAACAATACATTTATTCGTCACTCGCTCAGTTGAAAGAGCGTTTTGATACTTTGGTAGAAGCGGCGAAGCAGGAGGAAATGACATGGAGTTCAAACAGCATATAAAAGAGGTCGAAAACTGGCCGAAAGAAGGAATCAGTTTCAAAGATATCACATCCCTGATGCAAAACGGTCCTGCTTACAAGCAGTCGGTCGATGCCTTGATCGATTATGCCCGTAAACAAGGAGCGGACGTCATCGCTGGACCGGAAGCACGCGGATTTGTTGTCGGCTGCCCGGCAGCATACGCGATGGAAATCGGATTTGTACCTGTCCGTAAAGAAGGGAAATTACCACGTGAGACGGTCCGTGTCGAGTATGGTCTTGAGTACGGAAAAGATGTCTTGACGATGCATCACGATGCGATCCAACCAGGACAACGCGTCGTCATCCTGGATGACCTACTGGCAACAGGCGGAACAATCGAAGCGACAATCAAAATGATCGAGCAACTTGGTGGAACGGTTGCCGGAATCGGATTCTTGATCGAGCTCGACGGTTTAGGTGGACGTGAAAAATTAGAAGGATACGATATTCTTTCCTTAATTCGTTACGCAGATTAATGAATCGCAAGTACCTTCCCGACAGTGGTCGGGGGGTATTTCTTTTTATTTTGACATATTATCAAAATTTCACGATAATAGAGGATATATATTAGGGATTCAGCGTAATCAATCCCGGGGACTGGGTGAGGATAAGGGATGACAAATAAACAAATCGTAAATGTAGAAGACCTTCTCGCTCGATGTGCGGAGTACATGACAGAGGCAGAAGTTAAAGATATCGAACGCGCCTATCAATTCGCAAAAGACGAGCATGACGGACAATTTCGTCGATCGGGTGAACCTTACATCATTCACCCCGTTCAAGTAGCGGGGATACTAGTGGATATCGGTTTGGATGCGACAACGATTGTTGCCGCGCTTCTTCATGATGTCGTCGAGGACACCGATATTACGCTGGAACAACTGACGGAACGATTTGGAGCAGATGTTACGATGCTCGTCGATGGTGTGACGAAGCTTGGTAAAATCAAATACAAGTCGAAACGGGAAGAACTGGCCGAGAATCATCGGAAGATGTTCATCGCGATGGCCGAGGACATTCGGGTCATCTTGATCAAGCTGGCCGACCGTTTGCACAATATGCGGACTTTGCAACACATGGTCAAAGAGAAGCAAGTACAAAAAGCGGAAGAGACACTTGAAATCTTTGCCCCGCTTGCTCATCGTCTCGGGATTTCGACGATCAAATGGGAACTGGAAGACATCAGTCTGCGTTATATCAACCCGCAACAGTACTACCGGATCGTCTCGATGATGAAACAAAAGCGGACCGAACGGGAAGCACTCGTCACGTCTGTCATCGATGAAGTCAATGAGGTCCTGGAAGAAGTTGAGATTGCAGCTGAGGTCGATGGTCGTCCAAAACATATTTATTCCATCTATAACAAGATGCAAAACTCGAAAAAAGAGTTCAGTGAGATTTATGACTTGATGGCGGTCCGAATCATCGTCGATTCGATCAAGGATTGTTATGCGGTGCTCGGAATTATTCATACGCAATATAAACCGATGCCCGGTCGCTTCAAGGATTATATTGCGATGCCAAAACCGAATATGTACCAGTCGTTGCATACAACGGTCATCGGGCCGAAGGGTGAACCGCTTGAAGTGCAAATTCGGACACGCGATATGCATTTCATCGCCGAGTACGGAATTGCCGCTCACTGGGCGTATAAAGAAGGAAAAGAGCAGGAAGCCAAATCAGGTTTTGAAGATAAAATTGCTCATTTCCGTGAAATCTTGGAACTCCAAAAAGATACGGCGGACGCGGAAGAATTCATGGAATCAGTCAAAGTCGATTTCTTCAGTGATATGTTATACGTCTTTACGCCAAAAGGAGACGTCATCGAGCTGCCGAAAGGTTCGGTCCCGATTGATTACGCGTACCGGATTCATACAGAAATCGGTCACCGGACAATCGGTGCCAAAGTCAACGGACGGATGGTGCCGATTGACTATAAATTGAAGACCGGTGACATCATTGAAATCGTCACATCCAAACACAGTTATGGTCCAAGCAAAGACTGGCTGAAAATTTGTGTGTCGAGTCAGGCGAAAAATAAAATCCGTCAATGGTTCAAACGCCAGCAACGGGAAGAAAATGTCTCAAAGGGCCGCGAATTAATTGAGGCGGAAGTGAAGAAACTCGGTTTCGAGCCAAAAGACGTCATCAATGAAAAGACGCTCGAAGACGTGACACGGAAGTTTAACTTCGGTCAGGAAGAAGATATGTATGCGGCAGTCGGCTATCATGGACTGACCGCGGCTCAAGTCGCCCATAAATTGACGGAAAAATTGCGCAAAGACAAAGAATCGAAGAATATGGAATTAAACGAAGCCATCAGCGGGATGAAGACATTTGACCGGCCGCAGAAACAGAATCCGGAAGGGGTTCGCGTCAAAGGGATCGACAATATGTTAGTCCGCATGAGTCGTTGCTGTAATCCGGTTCCGGGTGACGACATCGTCGGCTATATCACCCGTGGCCGCGGGGTTTCGATTCACCGGTCCGATTGTCTGAACGTCATTCATGAACAGAATCCGGAACGGTTGCTTGAAGTCGAATGGGAACACGAAGGAAAAACAGTCAAGAGTTATAACGTCGAAATCGAAATCTCGGGTTTTGACCGGGCAGGTCTGTTAAATGACGTTCTCCAATCGGTATCCGCGATGAATACGAATATCGTAGCCGTCAGCGGGAAGGGAAACGACAGCAAACAGGCGAAGATTTCAATGACGATTGCAATCGACAACGTCAACCATTTGCAAAAGGTCGTTGATCGGATTAAACAAATATCAGACGTCTATGCGGTGCATCGCGTCATGATGACATAAGGAGCGGATAGAAATGCGAGTCGTATTACAACGGGTCAAAGAAGCAAGTGTGACGGTCGAAGGGGCAGTTACCGGTCAAATCGATCAAGGATTTCTTTTACTCGTCGGGATCACGCATGACGATACGCTGGAGCAAGTCAACTGGTTGGCGGACAAAATTGCCGGTTTACGGGTGTTCGAGGATGAAGAAGAGCGGATGAACCGTTCGTTGCAGGATGTCGAAGGTAAAATCTTATCGGTGTCCCAGTTCACCTTATACGGAGACATCAAAAAAGGCCGTCGTCCTGCCTTTACGGAAGCGGCAAAACCGGATCTTGCGAACGAGTTGTATGAAGCGTTTAACGCGCGTTTACGTCAGCAGGGAATTGTTGTTGAAACGGGACAGTTCGGAGCGATGATGGACGTCGCACTCGTCAATGACGGACCGGTCACGCTGATTTTAGAAAAGTGACCAAAGTCTTGACAGGATCTTTTGAACGAGGCAATATAAAGGATAACAGAACGAATTAAGAACCGATGACGAAGAAGAGTAATTTAGATCTCGGCTGCATAGAGAGTCGCCCCCCGGCTGAAAGGGTGATCAGACGAACTAGATGAAAGACCCTTTTGAGGTATTTTCCTGAAACGAACAGAGTAGGGAAAATCGTAGGCAGGCGTTAACTGCACCGAGTGGCTGAGAATTTTCAGCAACCAGGGTGGTACCACGGGATCTTCAGGTTCTCGTCCCTTTGCGGACGAGGACTTTTTTTGTATTCAAAAAGGAGGAATTAGGATGAAATTACCACGCGGAACGTTTGATGTACTTCCGGGTACAGTAGAACGTTGGCAGTATATTGAAAACCAATTGCGGGAGATCAGTAAACGGTACAACTATAAAGAAATCCGGACACCGATCTTTGAAGAAACAGAGTTGTTCAAACGGGGTGTCGGTGAGACGACGGACATCGTTCAAAAAGAGATGTTCATGCTTGAAAAACGCGGGAAGGAACAATTTACGCTTCGTCCGGAAGGGACAGCAGCCGTCGTTCGTTCATTCGTGACGAATAAACTCTACGGCGCCGCCAATCAACCGGTCAAACTCTTTTATATCGGACCGATGTTCCGCTATGAACGTCCGCAAGCCGGTCGTTTCCGCCAGTTACACCAATATGGCGTCGAGGCACTCGGCAGCGAAGAACCGGCAATCGATGCAGAAGTCATCAGTCTTGCGATGAGTATTTACCGCTCGTTTGGTCTGAAAAAACTGAAGCTCGTCATCAACTCGCTCGGAGACAGCGAAAGCCGCGCCGCGCACCGGGAAGCACTGGTCAATCACTTCAAACCGGTCGCCCACGAGTTATGCCAGGATTGTCAGAACCGTCTCGAAGCGAATCCGCTCCGGGTACTGGATTGCAAAGTCGACCGTAATCACCCGAGCATGGCGACAGCGCCGTCGATCCTCGACTTCCTGAACCCGGCTTCGAAAGACTATTTCGATCAAGTCCTGTTGCACCTGGATGCGCTCGGCATCGAATACGTGATTGATCCGACACTGGTCCGAGGACTTGATTACTACAATCACACGTCGTTTGAGATCATGTCGGAAGCAGAAGGGTTCGGCGCGATCACGACACTTTGCGGCGGCGGACGTTATAACGGACTCGTCGAACAAATCGGCGGACCGGCTACACCGGGAATCGGATTTGGAATCGGGATCGAACGTCTGTTGATGGCGCTTGAAAATGAAGGTGTCCTGCCGGAAATCGATGATGCGATTGATGTCTTCATCGTCGCGCAAGGCAACGAAGAAGTTGAAAAAACGGCAACACGCCTGTTGCAACTGATGCGTCTCGAAGGACTTGCCGCTGACCGTGATTATCTCGGACGGAAGTTCAAAGGACAATTCAAAGCAGCCGATCGGATGAAAGCCCGCTTCACTGTCATTTTGGGAGACGAAGAAGTCGAACGTGGAGCAGCAGCGTTAAAAGACATGTCGACCGGTGAACAGATTGATGTGCCATTATCAGCTGTCGCCGATACGATTGTCGCGAAATTAAAGGAGGAAGCATAATGATCGGACGTACACACATGAACGGAACCGTAACAGAAGAAACAATCGGCCAAGCCGTTCAATTAAAAGGATGGGTCCAAAAAAGACGTGACCTCGGAGGATTAATTTTCCTTGATCTTCGTGACCGGACCGGGATCGTCCAAGTCGTCTTCCAACCGGAAAACGAACAGGCGCACCGCCTGGCGGAATCGATTCGTTCGGAATACGTGCTCGATATCAAAGGCACGGTCATCCAGCGTGAAAATCCGAACCCGAACATCCCGACCGGACAAGTCGAAGTCGTCGCAGACGAAGTCATCATCTTAAACGCTTCAAAAATGACGCCGTTCCCGATCAGTGAGGAAGCGGAACAGACATCAGAAGATTTGCGTCTGAAATACCGTTACCTCGATCTTCGTCGTCCGTCGTTACAAGAGACATTCCGTCTGCGTTCGAAAGCTTCGAACATCATGCGGAACTTCCTTGACGAACAGGATTTCCTCGAAGTCGAGACACCGATCTTAACAAAATCGACACCGGAAGGCGCACGGGATTATTTGGTTCCGAGTCGTGTTCACCCGGGTGAGTTTTACGCCTTGCCGCAATCACCGCAATTGTTTAAGCAATTGTTGATGGTTTCGGGCTTTGAGCGGTACTTCCAAATTGCCCGTTGTTTCCGTGACGAAGATTTACGGGCCGACCGTCAACCGGAATTCACACAAGTCGATATCGAAACGAGCTTCATGGATGTTGAAGATTTATATGCAATGATGGAATCAATGATGACACGTGTCATGAAAGAAACGCTCGGAAAAGACATCACGACACCGTTCCCGCGGATGCCGTATGCAGAAGCGATGAGCCGGTTCGGTTCAGATAAACCGGATACGCGTTTTGGTCTTGAATTGATTGATGTCGCAGAAGCAGTCACAGGAGCCGGCTTTAAAGTCTTCGACATGGCGCTAGAATCAGGCGGCGAAGTCAAAGCGTTGAATGTCAAAGGCGCAGCCGATCAGTTCTCCCGCAAAGACATCGATAAATTACAAGAATTCACAGCGATTTATGGAGCGAAGGGTCTTGCCTGGGTCAAAGTGACAGCAGACGGACTGAACGGTCCAATCGCGAAGTTCTTTGACGAGACAGCAACGGCCCGACTCGTGGAAGCGACGGCAGCTGAAGCCGGTGACTTACTTGTTTTCGTCGCAGCAAAAGCTTCGATCGTTGCCGACAGCCTCGGTGCACTGCGACAAAAACTCGGGAAAGAACTCGGTTTGATTGACGAAACCGTCTTCAACTTCCTGTGGGTAACAGACTTCCCACTCGTAACGTTCGAAGAAGCGGACGGCCGTTTTTATGCGAACCACCATCCGTTCACGATGCCGCGCCGGGAAGATCTCGAGAAACTCGAGACAGACCCGGGCAGCGTCCTTGCCGTAGCCTATGATCTCGTCTTGAACGGGTATGAGCTCGGTGGCGGATCACAACGGATTTACGAACGTGATATCCAGGAGCGGATGTTTAAACTGCTTGGCTTCACGGAAGAAGAAGCAAATGAACAGTTTGGTTTCCTGATGGAGGCGTTCGAGTACGGCACGCCGCCGCACGCAGGTATTGCACTCGGTCTTGACCGTCTCATTATGCTGCTTGCTGGCCGGACGAACTTACGTGATACGATTGCATTCCCGAAAACAGCTTCGGCAAGCGATCTGCTGACAGCGGCACCAAGCCCGGTTTCAGACGCACAACTGAATGAACTGTCGATTCGGACAGCTGTCAAACAATCATAATACCAACAGATTTCCTTCAGTCATGAGGGGAATCTGTTTTTTTAATGGAGGAGGATTCGTGATGGAGCGCACTTTTTTTGAACGGTCACCGGTTGAGGTGGCCCCGGAACTGTTAGGGAGTCTGTTGACGGTTGATGAGGTCACGATGCGGATTGTCGAAGTGGAAGCATATCTCGGACCGCACGATCAAGCCGCCCATTCTTACAGTGGACGACCAACAAAACGGACGGCACCGATGTTTGGACCGGCCGGTCATATTTATGTGTATTTTACCTACGGCATGCATCATTGTTTGAACATCGTCTGCGGGGAAGTAGGGGAAGGATACGGAATTTTGTTGCGCGGGGCGGAAGTCGTCCACGGACATGATCTCGTTGCGACCCGCCGTTTCGGAAAACCGTATGCGGAACTGACGAAAACCGAACAAAAAAATCTTGTCAATGGTCCCGCCAAATTATGCCAAGCGTTCGGGTTGATGACGGAGGATTCCGGAACGGATCTCTATACGGATCACCGTTTTCAGATTGAAGCCGGTCCAGTTACTGACGTCATCCAGACAACCCGGATCGGGATTCCGAATGCCGGAGAAGCGACAGCCTATCCGTGGCGGTTTTATGAAGCGGGAAGCACCGGGGTCAGTAAAAAATAAATGGATCGGCAGATAAACTTATCGCTGACGGACACATCCTTCACACACAAAAAAACGTGTTTCTCAAAAAAGAGAAGCACGTTTTGCTGTTTTATCGTTTTGGTGTATTGATTGATTTTTTAGATTGCTGTTTTTTATAGAATTTGTAGACGATTGGTCCGACCGTCGTAGCAAGCGTGATTAATGTTCTTAATTTACCTTTTTTAGCAGCCATGAAATAATTCACTCCTTAGTAAGTTGTACTAATCATATTCCACGAAAGCAAAAAGTTAAAACCTTTCCGGCACATCGGTTCTTTGCGAAAGGAAATAAGATTGAGATAGTACGGGTAGAAAAGAGAAAGGAGCTGATGACGTGGCAGGAGTCGTATGGTATCGAAAAGATTTGCGGGTCGACGATCATGAAGCATTGATGCGTGCATGCAACGAACAAAACACGGTCCGTGCAGTATTTATCCAGCAGGAATCCGGAGACCGTGGAAAACAGCAAGTAAGGTTTGAACAGGAAACGCTTCAGTCCTTGCGGGAACACTTAGAACAACTTGGCGTCGAACTGACGATTTTACAAGGGGAGACAGTCGAACAACTGACATCGTTTGTTCAACCGGAGGACATCGTTTACTTTCACCGGATGACGGGTGAGTACGAAGCACGACAGGAAAACGCAGTGCAAAAACATTTTACCACGCGAATGTATGAGACCCAGACGCTTCATCTCCGGGAAGATATCGGCAGTGACGAACTGAAACGTGTCTTCACGGCGTTCCGGAAAAGAGTTGAGCATGACGGCCGCTTTGCGGATCCAATCGAAGCACCGGGGGAAGTTCGGTACATCGAATCACCGCAAACGAGAGCAGGCTACGACCCGCGAACTGCGTTCCCGTTTACGGGAGGCGAGTCGGCAGGACTGGACCGATTAGCCGCATATTTGGAACGGCCGATTTTTACCTACAAAGAAACACGAAACGGCTTTGACGTTGATGACTCTTCGAAATTATCCGCCTGGCTGGCAAACGGTTCGCTGTCCCCGCGACGGGTCATGGCAGAACTTCAACGGACCGAACGCGAGCATGACGCTAATGAATCAACATACTGGTTGTATTTCGAATTGTTATGGCGCGACTTTTTCCACTTGACGATGCGTGAGACAGGATACCGGCTGTTCCGTTCCAATGGGTTACGGGACGGACACTTGACCTGGAAGACGGATCCAGCGGCGATTAATTCCTGGATTGCAGGGGAGACGGGTGAACCGTTTGTCGATGCGTTCATGCGGGAAATCAAGGAGACCGGCTGGATGTCGAACCGTGGACGTCAGATTACGGCCAGTTATCTGATTCATGACTTAAAGCAGGATTGGCGGATCGGTGCGCGATACTTTGAACAGCAGTTGATTGATTACGATGTAGCCTCCAATTACGGGAACTGGGCTTATATTGCAGGCGTTGGAAATGCGACCCGGACACCACGGTTTAATCCTGAATTTCAACAACAAAAATATGATCCGGCCAAAGCATTTATCCGGCGCTGGATGTCAAGCGAAACGACTGAAAAATGACCAAATTTTAAGAGTCAGAACCAGTTGCATTTCAATAAGGGGAATGCTATATTAAATGCAACAGATGGGGTTCCTGAGATGTACGAGAGCCGCCTTTTATCTTTGAGCCACTCTTTTTTGATAGGGAGTTTGACGTTCCAACTAGTAGTACATGCCTCGTAACACAGCAGGAGGACGTACGAATAGGAATCGGATAAGACACCCACCTGCGCAGCAGGTTCAAAAATAAGGTATCGACACGGCACTTCGGGTCCCATCGTTTCTTTTTTTAGATGAATCACACCATACGTCGCATGACGTTTTTTTTTATGATATAATTCCGAGTAAAACAGTATGAGTATTGTGAGGTTATGAGATGTTAAATCAATTTTCACGTAATGAATTGGCAATCGGTAAGACCGGACTTGACGCATTGGCATCCAAGTCTGTTGCGATTTTAGGAATCGGCGGCGTCGGTTCGTTTTCGGCGGAAGCCCTGGCCCGCAGCGGCGTCGGTCGTTTGATTCTTGTTGATAAAGATGATATCGATATCACAAACGTCAACCGTCAGATCCATGCCTTGTTACCGACAGTCGGTCAGCCGAAAGTCGATGCAATGGCGGATCGTTTGATGCAAATTAATCCGGATTTAGAAATTGTCCGCTTGAAAATGTTCTACAACGAAGAAACGTTCGAAGCCTTTTTTGCAGAAAATCCAGATTATGTGATTGACGCTTCGGATACAGTATCGTTTAAGATTCATTTGATTAAAGAGTGTAAACAACGTCAGATTCCAATTATCTCGAGTATGGGAATGGCGAACAAGATGGATCCGACACGAATCAAGATCGTTGATATTAAAGATACGAGTTACGATCCGCTTGCAAAAGTGATCCGGACGCGCCTGCGTAAGGAAGGGATCCATAAAGGAGTCCCGGTCGTCTTTTCGGATGAACCACCGGTCAAAATCATCGAAGAAGTCCGTCAAGTCGTCGGTAACGATGAAGCGTTTATTCGGAAAGCTAAAATGCCGCCGAGTTCAAACGCGTTTGTTCCATCGGTTGGTGGATTGATTGCGGCAAGTTATGTCATCAATGAGATTGTCCGGGAAGCTGGCGTCATCATCGAACGTGTCCGTTAAAAAAGCGACCTCAGCAGGTCGCTTTTTCTAATCGTTTACGGTTGTTTTTTCCAAAAATCGAGCCGTGCCTGTAATTGTTTTTCGAATCCGCGTGGACTCGGCTTATAAAAAACCGGTTTGGTTCGTGCCAGGTTTTCCGGCCAATAGTTCTGTTTGACATACGCATGCGGAAACTGGTGCGGATACTGATATTCGACACCATTGCCGAGTGCTGCGGCACCGGCATGATGTGCATCCCGTAAATGCGGAGGGACCGGACCACCATCTGATCGACGGACGAGTTCAAGTGCCTGATCAATCGCTGTAATGACAGTGTTTGATTTCGGAGCAGTCGCGAGATACAGCACAGTTTCAGCAAGCGGAATTCGTGCCTCCGGAAAACCAATGTACTCACAGGCCCGGGCACACGCATCAACGATCAGTAGCGCTTGTGGATCGGATAATCCGATGTCTTCTGCTGCATGGACATAGAGGCGGCGGACGATGAAGCGTGGGCTTTCCCCGGCTTCAATCATGACAGCAAGCCAGTAAAGGGCAGCGTCGGGATCCGAGCCGCGAATCGACTTGATGAAGGCCGAGATGACATCGTAATGCCGGTCTCCGTCTTTATCGTATTTCAAAGCTTTTTGCTGAATCGATTCTTCGGCTACAGCAAGGTCAATCGTGATTTCACCGTCAATTTCCGGTGTTGTCAGAACGGCGAGTTCGAGGGCGTTGAGCAGTGCCCGGTAATCACCGTCCGAAAGCTTCACATAATGCTCGACGGCCTCCTCGGTGACAGTGACCGGATACTTGCCGAGACCGCGGTCCGGGTCTTCTAAAGTCCGGTGCAGAACAACGCGCAAATCGTCTGTCGTCGGTGTCTCGAACCGGAAAACAGTCGCCCTGGATAACAGGGCAGCATTGACTTCAAAACTTGGGTTTTCCGTCGTTGCGCCAATCAACGTGATTGTTCCGGCTTCGAGTGCCGGCAGTAAGGCATCCTGCTGCATTTTATTGAAACGGTGGATTTCATCTAAAAATAAAATGGTTTTTTGTTGGTCAAACTGCAAACGGGATTCCGCTGCTTTTAAGACTTCACGCAACTGATCCAGTTTTGCCGTGACGGCATTCAACTGTTCAAATGCTGATTTCGTATAACTGGAAATGACACGGGCGAGCGTCGTTTTTCCGGTTCCAGGGGGTCCGTAGAAAATAACGGTTCCGAGCCGGTCAGCCAAAATAGCCCGGCGTAACAGGGTCGATTCTCCAATCAAATGGCGTTGGCCAACGATTTCATCCAGTGATTGAGGGCGCATCCGATTGGCAAGTGGCCCGGCCGGAGAATGTGATTCAAATAAATTAGCCATAGGTAGCGTTCCTTCTTTCAACTTTTAGCTACTACTATACTAGAAAGGATGTCTTTTCGCATGATGAAAATCTCGACAAAAGGCCGTTATGGTCTGACAATCATGATTGCACTCGCCAAAGGAGGCGAGGCAAAGCCATTGTCTTTAAAAAAAATTGCGCAGATGTATGATCTGTCCGAGCACTACCTGGAGCAATTGATTGCCCCGCTCCGTAACGGCGGTCTCGTCAAAAGTGTTCGCGGAGCATACGGTGGATATAAATTAGGCCGTTCAGCCGAAGACATTACCGCAGGGGATATCATCCGTCTGCTCGAAGGTCCGCTTGTCGTCGTCGAAGGCGACAATTGTGACGAAGTGACGAAACGGAAATTGTGGGATAAAATTCAAAGTGCCGTGGATCAAGTACTTGATACGACGACATTAAAGGATTTAGCGGAAGAAGACGATACAGGTTATATGTTTTATATATGAGAGGTGAAAAACGATGATGTATTTTGATCACGCTGCAACGACGCCGATGCGGCCCGAAGTGCTCGAGAAGATGACACCATACATGCTTGAACAATTCGGAAATCCGTCAAGCGTCCATGCATTCGGACGAACAGGGCGGGCTGCGATTGACACGGCACGACGAATGATGGCGACGGAATTAAACGCCAGACCGACGGAAATCATCTTTACGAGCGGTGGCACGGAATCCGATAACTATGCCATCCTCGGTGCTGCCATCCAGTATCAATCGAAAGGGCGTCATGTCATCACAACGCGGTTTGAGCACCATGCCGTACTTCATGCTTTCGAGGAACTGGAGAAACGTGGATTTGACGTGACGTATCTTGATATTCCGGAGTCGGGCATCGTGACGGAAGAGGCTTTACGTGCAGCAGTTCGACCGGATACGATTTTAGTATCGATGATGTTCGGGAATAACGAAGTCGGAACGGTCCAGCCGATTGCGGCATGCGGTCGTTTCTTGCGTGAACAACAGATTGTGTTCCATACGGATGCTGTTCAAGTATTTGCGAAGTCGCCCATCGATGTAGAAGCGATGCACATTGATTTGCTGTCGGCATCGAGTCATAAAATCAATGGACCAAAAGGCGTCGGAATATTATATGTCCGGTCTGCTATCAAGTTAGCGCCTCAATCGTATGGTGGGGAACAGGAACGCAAGCGTCGTGCCGGAACGGAAAACGTCGCCGGAATTGTCGGGTTTGCGGAAGCTGTCCGGCTGACGGCAACGGAGCGGGAAGAGCAGACTCGACAGTACCGGCTGTTACGGACGATGTTGCTCGAACGGCTGCGAGCCTCAACGATTGATTTTGAAGTCAACGGGGCGGAAGGATTGCCGCAAGTCCTCAACCTGTATTTCCCAAACGTCGAAATTGAACCGTTTTTAATTATGCTCGACATGCGGGGGATTGCCGTTTCAAGCGGAAGTGCCTGTACGGCAGGATCGGTTGAGCCGTCGCATGTCCTGTCGGCGATGTACGGTGAAAATCCGCGGACGAAACAATCGGTCCGGATCAGCTTCGGCCGTGGAAACGATGCGGCACAAGTCGAACTGCTCGCACAAGGCCTGATAGATGTCGTAAAATCGTTTCAGAACAATTAAGAGGTGAAAACAATGAATACACGCGCAAAAGCACCGGAGGAAACAACGGTCGTCGTCGGGATGTCCGGCGGCGTCGATTCGTCCGTTACGGCTTATTTATTAAAAGAACAAGGATACAACGTCATCGGAATCTTCATGAAGAACTGGGACGATACCGACGAAAACGGATTTTGTACAGCAACGGAAGATTACGAAGATGTCATCGCTGTCGCCAATCAAATCGGCATTCCGTATTACGCAGTCAATTTCGAAAAAGAGTACTGGGACAAAGTCTTTACGTACTTCTTGGAGGAATATAAACTTGGCCGGACACCGAATCCGGATGTCATGTGTAATAAAGAAATTAAATTTAAAGCATTTCTTGACCATGCGATGCGCTTAGGGGCAGATTTTGTTGCGACGGGCCATTATGCGCGGGCTGTATATGAAGACGGTGAGCATAAATTATTACGCGGCGTCGATACAAACAAAGATCAAACGTATTTCTTGAACCAACTGTCGCAGGATCAAATCGCTAAAGCGATGTTCCCGATTGGACACATGGAAAAATCAGAAGTGCGGAAAATCGCCGAAGAAGCGAACCTCGCGACGGCGAAGAAAAAGGATTCGACCGGTATTTGTTTCATCGGGGAACGGAATTTCAAACAGTTCCTCAGTCAGTATCTGCCGGCGCAACCGGGTGAAATGCGGACACTTGACGGTACAACGATGGGACGTCATGACGGTCTGATGTATTACACGATGGGACAACGCCACGGTCTCGGGATTGGCGGAGACGGAGAACCATGGTTCGTCGTCGGGAAAAACCTCAAAGAGAATATCCTGTTCGTTGAGCAGGGATTCCATAATGAATTGCTTTATTCAGAGGGGTTATATGCGTCTGATATCAGCTGGACGGCAACGATGCCGGTCGGGACAGAATTCCGTTGTACAGCGAAGTTCCGTTACCGTCAAACGGATACACCTGTGACCGTTCGTATTTTGGACGGCGGACGGTTAGACGTCGCGTTCGACGAACGGCAACGGGCAATCACACCGGGACAAGCTGTCGTTTTCTATGACGGAGATATCTGTCTTGGCGGGGCGACGATTGACGATGCATACAAAGCGGGCAAACAGTTAACGTATCTTGCGTAAGGGAGAGAATGAAATGAACTACAACGAAGTCGGGTTCCGACATCTGGAGTCCGGGAATTATGAACTGGCGGCTCAAGCTTTTAACGATGCCATCGAAGAACAACCAAATGATCCGACAGGTTACGTCAATTTAGGGACATTGCTCCAATCAATGGACGATGCTGACCGGGCACTCCGGTTTTACGATAAGGCATTGACGATTGATCCAACGTTTGCCAGTGCCCATTATGCCAAAGGGGCATTATATTTCTCGGCGGATTTACTGGTGGAAGCCGAAGAATCATTGCGCCTTGCTTTGTTACATGGACTCGATGACGCGGATCTTCATTTCATGCTCGGTCTGACATATCAAAAGTTGGGTGATCCGGTCCGGGGAATTCCACGTTTGAAGCAAGCCACGGAACTGAACGGTGTAGATGTTGAAATCGCCTTCCAGTACGGTCTTGCCCTTGCTCAGAACGAACAGATTGAAGAAGCGGCTGAAATCTTCGAGCAGGTATTATTGCTGGAAGAGACACACACGGATGCCCGTTATAACTATGCCATTGCACTGGCTTTTTTAGGTCAGCAGGAAGCATGTTATACGGAACTCGAAACTGTTCTTGCTTATCAGCCGAACCATACGATGGCACAGGATGCGAAAGCGAAGATGGATGCCTTATTGAACTAAAAAAAGCGTTGCGACCGATGAACATCCCGGTTTCGCAACGCTTTTTTCATTAATGTCCGACTTCACGTACGATTCGTAACGGTGGACCGGAAAAGTCTTCATACGCTTCGTCCATGTTTTTCGTATACAGTTCGATGACATTTTGTTCCGTATCTTTAAAGTAAGCGGAGTACTCCTTATCATTCGATGTCTCCTGTTCATCCCATTCACGAATTTTGACATCAATTGAAGCAGTACGCAACAGATCAAGGGCTTCTTTGAATTCATTTTTCTCGACATAAAAGGCGCAATGGACATGGACTCCGCCTTCATCGTACAAGCTGTCCCACTCTGTGACAGGAAGGTGTTTGACTGTCCGTTCTTCCATTGTAAAGTCACGTTTGAGCCAAAGGCCGAGACGGGTGTTTCCGCCAATGTACAACCACGTTGCCCAAACGCCGTCCTGCTTTTCCTGTTCATGACTCGGCTCGGCATCTTCCGGTGCCCACTGTTCAACAATCGGAATACCAAGCGTCCCGTTCCAAAAGGCAACAGCCCGTTCCATATCTTCCACTTCCAGCACTAATTCACACAATCCGGCAACTGGCAATCGTCCCATGATTTGTTCCTCCATTCAATTATTGATTCAAGAAATGTTTCCCTCATTTAAAATCCCTTAAACGAATGCTATGATTGGAACAGCGTAATGGAGTTCAGACAGAAAGCAGGTGGAGTGATGGAGCACCCCCATCAAGTAGTCGGCCGCATTAAACGTGTGCTTTTTTCCTCCGAAGAAGAAGCCCATTCCATCGTTTTGATGGCAATTAAAGAAAAGAACTTTGAATTAAAAGAAACAGAACTCGTCGTCACAGGAACCGGTGTCGGAATCGAACTCGGCGGAACGTATCAAGCATTCGGACGATTGATTGATCATCCGCGATTCGGTAAACAACTAAAAGCAGAGTTGATCCGCCGGTCGGTTCCGATGACGAAACACGCAGCCGTCCGTTTTTTGACGAACGGTTCGTTTACCGGCATTGGTCCGAAAACAGCGAAAAACATCGTCGATGCTCTTGGTGAAGATGCAATCGATATCATCTTAAAAGACAGCAAGGCACTTGACCGTGTCCCTGGACTGAAACAAAAACAGGCCGATGTCATCTTCAGCCGACTCGCAACCCTATACGGTGTTGATCAATTGATGCTTTTTTTAGCCCCGTTTGATGTTACTCCGAAACTCGCGGCGAAGATTTATGCGGCATATGAAGGAGACGCGATGGCGAGAATTCGGGAAAATCCTTATTCTTTAATGTACGAAGTCAGTGGCATCGGTTTTAAGACAGCCGATCAAATCGCCTCGCATCTGGGGCTTATCGGCTTGCATCCGGAACGGGTCGCAGCCTCCATCATGCATATACTCGAACAGGAGGCGGGAGAGGGGCATGCGTTTGCAACCGTCGAATCACTGTTGCAACGGGCACCCCGTCTACTCGGAGAAGATCCCGGCGAACGTCTCGAACAAGCCATCGAACTGTTGTTGAACGAAGATAAGGTCAAACTCGAAGAAGGCTGTTTGTATTTGCCGACGATTTTTTATGCGGAAGTCCGGGCGGCAAAGGAACTGGCCCGTGTCATGGCGAACGGAGCGGAGCAGGAAGTTGATGTCGCGACGATTCTGTCGGCCATCGGTCAGCTCGAAGAACGGTTCGGTATGGAATATGCAGTCCAACAACGGGAAGCCATCGAACTGGCGGTCAAAGCGCCGTTGATGGTCTTGACGGGTGGACCGGGTACCGGGAAGACGACCGTCATTAAAGGGATTTTGCACGCGCTTCAGGAAATTCATGATTGGCCGCTTGAAAAAAGTCAGGTCAAGTCGGGTGAGGTCTATCCCTATGTCCTTGTTGCTCCAACCGGACGAGCGGCAAAACGCTTGTCGGAAGCGACGGATGTTCCGGCGATGACCATCCATCGTTTGTTAAAATATGACGGGTCAAATTTTCAATTGGACGAAGACCAACCGATCTCGGGCAAGGTTTTGATCATTGATGAATCATCGATGATAGATATCTACCTGTTATCGAGTTTGTTACGAGCGGTACCGAATGGCATGAAGATTTTATTTGTCGGCGATCGTGATCAACTGCCGTCGGTCGGACCGGGACAAGTCCTGGCCGACTTAATGGACACAGACGGAATTCCGGTCGTTCGGCTCAATGTCGTTCACCGGCAAGCCGAGGATTCCTCGATTCTTCGGCTGGCTCACGATTTGAAAAACCGGGTCACGTCAGCTGACTTGCTTGCTCCGTTATCTGACCGGCGATTTTATTCGCTCGCCCCGCAAGAGTCGTTACGCGGTATCGCCGCCTTCGCGGAAAAAGCACTGGCGAAAGGCTATTCGAAGTTTGACGTCCAAATCCTGGCGCCGACGTATCGTGGACAGGTAGGAATCGATGAACTGAACATCGTCCTGCAACAGGTCTATAATCCGGAAGCGCCCAAAAAACGGGAAGTCAAACAAGGGACACGAATTTACCGGAGTGGAGATAAAATTCTTCAGCTCGTCAATAATGCGGAAGAAAATGTCTATAACGGGGATATCGGCGAAATCGTCAACATCTTTTTTGCAAAGGAAAATGTCGACAAGGTGGACAAAATCATTGCCCGGTTCGATCAGACGGAAGTCGAATACAACCGGAGTGAGTGGGATCAATTCACACATGCGTATGCGATTACGATTCATAAAGCACAAGGGTCGGAGTTTCCGATTGTCCTGATGCCGGTCTTTTTCACCGGAGCCTTTAAACATTCCCGTAATCTCATCTATACGGCCGTCACACGGGCAAAAGCCAGTTTGTTGTTGTTCGGAGATCCCCGTGCCTTTTATAAAGCTTCCCAAGAGGAAGAACCACGCCGGCGGACCCGGCTGATTGAACGGCTCGGCGGTATGACAAAGACTTGACTGAATGCACCAAATAGGTAATAATCACGGTAGATGAATGGACGCAAAACGTTGATGGAAGATAAGTAAGTCGTAATCTTCATGACCAGAGAGAGATGGATCTGCTGCAACCATCTTCATGACGATTCGATTGAAGCTCCTTCCGGAGTCGAGTGCAAACACTTGCGGGTAATCTCCGTTAACGGATTTTTCGAGGTAAAGAGAGCACATGTCTTTACGAACGAGGGTGGTACCACGAAAGCGATGCTTTCGTCCCTTTTCAGGGATGAATGTATCGTTTTTTTGCGTTCAGGACAAATTAATCAATGGGGGTATTTTCGATGAAACCATTAAAACCGTTGACGGGTGCACAAATCCGTCAGATGTATCTCGACTTTTTCCAGTCTAAAGGACATGCAATCGAACCAAGCGCATCGCTCGTTCCAATCGAGGATCCAACATTACTGTGGATCAACTCGGGTGTCGCTACGTTAAAAAAATATTTTGATGGACGAGTCATTCCGCAAAATCCGCGGATTGTCAACGCGCAGAAATCGATCCGGACGAACGATATCGAAAATGTCGGAAAAACAGCACGTCACCATACATTCTTTGAAATGCTTGGAAACTTTTCTGTCGGCGACTACTTCCGTGAAGATGCAATCAAATGGGGCTGGGAACTCTTGACGAGTGACGAGTGGTACGGACTTGATCCGGACCGTCTTTCCGTGACGATTCATCCGGAAGACGACGCAGCACGTCAAATCTGGCTTGAACTCGGTGTGCCGGCTGAACGTATCATTCCGCTGGAAGATAACTTCTGGGAAATTGGTGAGGGTCCTTCAGGTCCGAACACAGAGATTTTCTTCGACCGCGGACCGGCTTTCGGCGACGATCCGAACGATTCTGAATTGTATCCGGGCGGCGAAAACGAACGGTATCTCGAAATCTGGAACATCGTGTTCAGTCAATATAATCATGATGGACACGGCAATTACACAGAATTACCGCGTAAAAACATCGATACCGGGATGGGTCTTGAGCGGATGGCGAGCGTCATGCAAGATGTGCCGACGAACTTTGACACGGACTTGTTCATGCCGATCATCCATAAGACAGAAGAACTCAGCGGTAAACTTTACCGTGAAGACACAAAACTGGATGTCGCGTTCAAAGTCATTGCTGATCACATCCGGACGGTTGCCTTTGCAATCGGAGACGGTGCGTTGCCTTCGAACGAAGGACGCGGTTATGTCTTACGCCGCCTGCTTCGTCGTGCTGTCCGTTATGCAAAAATGCTCGGAATCGAACGTCCGTTCATGTACGAGCTCGTTGATACAGTCGGTAGCGTCATGGTCGATTTCTATCCACAAGTTCCAGAAAAAGCAGATTTCATCAAACGTGTCATTAAAAACGAAGAAGAACGATTCCACGAGACGTTACATGATGGTCTTGCCATCTTAAACACCGTGGCACAAGCAGCGAAGAGTAACGGTGAACACGTCATCAGCGGAGAAGATGCCTTCCGTTTGTATGATACGTATGGTTTCCCGCTCGAATTGACGGTTGAATATGCGGAAGATCATCAGATGTCTGTCGATGAAGAAGGATTTAAACGGGCAATGGATGAGCAACGGAAGCGTGCTCGTGCTGCCCGTGAAGACGGCGGTTCGATGCAACAACAATCAGAAGTGTTAGCAACGTTGACTGTTCCAAGCCAGTTCATCGGTTATACGGACCTTGAGACGGATGCTAAAATCATTGCTTTGTTGCATGATGGAGAACGAGTGACAGAAGTCGCTGCCGGCGAAGAAGCACAATTGTTGCTTGATATTACACCGTTTTATGCAGAAAGCGGTGGAGAAGTGGCGGACACAGGAACCATTACAGGTCCTGATTTCGTCCTTGATGTCAAAGATGTTCAAAAAGCACCGAACGGTCAAAACCTGCATACCGTTATTGTTCGGACGGGGATTGCTTTGGCAGATGCGACAGTTCATGCAACAGTCGAAGCGTCGTCACGTCAAGCCATCACAAAGAACCATACTGCAACCCACCTGTTGCACAAAGCATTAAAAGATACACTCGGGACACACGTCAACCAAGCTGGTTCACTCGTTTCGGCAGATCGTCTCCGGTTTGACTTCTCGCACTTCGGAGCAGTCACGGCTGAAGAATTGACAACTATCGAACAGGATGTCAACCAAGCAATCTGGGCATCACTTGCAGTCGACATTGAAGAGATGAACATTGCTGATGCGAAAGCAAAAGGTGCAATGGCTCTGTTTGGTGAAAAATACGGTGAGACGGTTCGTGTCGTTTCGGCTGGAACATATTCCATCGAATTATGCGGTGGAATCCATGTTCGAAACACGGCAGAAATCGGTCTGTTCAAGATTGTTTCCGAATCAGGAATCGGAGCTGGAACACGACGGATTGAAGCAGTCACAGGCGCTGGAGCATACCATGTGATGAACGGTCACCTGCAGACACTCGAGCAGGCAGCACGCGTACTGAAAACGAAGACGACTGAAGTACCGGGACGGATTGAAGCACTTCAAGTCCAGCTCCGCGAAACGGAACGTGCACACGAATCCCTACAAGCAAAACTGGCAAACATTGAAGCAGCATCATTGAAAGAGGATGTCGAGCAAATCAATGGAGTCCAAGTCCTTGCGAAGCAAGTCGACGTCTCAGATATGGATGCGCTTCGCGGTATGATGGATGAATTGAAGTCGAGTCTCGGTTCGGCAATCATCGTCCTCGGCAGCGCGCAGGGAGACAAAGTCAACCTCGTTGCAAGTGTCTCGAAAGACTTGATTGATCAAGGATACCATGCCGGTAAACTGATCAAGGAAGTAGCGACGCGTTGCGGCGGTGGCGGTGGCGGCCGCCCGGACATGGCACAGGCTGGCGGAAAAGATCCTGCAAAATTAAACGAAGCTCTTGCGTTTACTTCACATTACGTGCAATCACTGGCATAATAGAGAAGTAGTGTAAATGAAAGAGGTGATTAACGTGAGTCAGATGGATCAAACGATGAAATTTAATTTTCCAGAAGACGATAGCCAGGCGGCAACACGCGAAGTATTGCTGACGGTCTATCATGCTTTAGAAGAAAAAGGCTATCATCCGATCAACCAAATCGTCGGATATCTACTTTCCGGTGATCCTGCTTACATTCCTCGTCATAACGATGCACGTAATATGATCCGAAAGATTGAGCGTGATGAACTACTGGAAGAACTCGTGAAATCTTATCTATCGGAGAGTGGAGACAAAAAATGAAGCGTGCCATCGGACTTGATGTCGGTTCGAAGACGATCGGTGTTGCGGTGAGTGATTTGATGGGCTGGACAGCACAAGGCATCGAGACCATCAAATGGACAGAACCTGAATATCCGGTCGCCTTCAAGCGACTCGAGGCAATTATTAAGGAATACGGTGTCGAAATCATCGTCATCGGACATCCGAAAAACATGAATGGATCAATTGGTCCCAGAGCTGAGGCGAGTGAAGCGTTCGCGCGTGAAATCGAGACGCAGACAGGCCTTTCGACCGTTCTTGTCGACGAGAGATTGACGACGATGCAGGCAGAACGTATGCTGATCGATGCCGATGTCAGTCGAAAAAAACGGAAACAAGTCATCGATAAGATGGCAGCAGTCATGATCCTACAATCTTATTTGGATCGGGCAAATCGATAAGGAGGAAATGAGATGTCTGAAGAAAAACGGCAGTATCTCTTTCCTGATGAAGACGGGGGCGAACATCTTTTCGAAGAATGGTACCGTTATGTCAGTGAGCGAACCGGCAAGACCTATCTATTTCTCGAAATGATTGGTCATCCGGAAGAGGGCGCAGATGATTTGATCATTTGTGAAATCGACGAGTTTGGCGAAGGCGAAGATGATTTTGAATTGAGCCTGATTGATGAAAACGATGAGCAGACTTGGGATGAACTTGAGGCTGCATTAAAGGAGCGGATGAATGATGCAACAGAATGAACCTACACATTACGTAATTCCCGATGGAGAAGGTAATGAATTTAAATTTGCCGAGCGTTTACGGTATGAAAGCCCGCGCTCAAGCAAAACGTATATTTTCCTTGAGCCAGTCGGCGCGGATTATGATGAAGCAGAAGAAGTCGACATCTTTGTTTATGAGTTAGAAGAATATGGTGATGGTGATGATGACTTCAACCTAGTTCCGATCGCAGAAGACGATGCAGAAACTTGGGATGAAATTGAAGAAGTCTTTAATACATTAGAAGACGAGCTTGACTAAACCGACTCGTGTATAAGGTGGTGTCGTCAGAGCAGCAGCTCTTTCGATATCACCTTGTTTTAAGAGAAGAAGGAGGAACCGATGGAGAATGAATGGAAGAAAAATGCTGAAATCGAACAGAAACGTCGCCGGACATCGCGCCGGATTACGTTAATCATCCTTTCAGTATTATTCACGATTTTCTTAGTAGCAGGAGCAGCCATCTACATCTTTTTAAAGAGTTCACTCGAGCCGGTCAACGAAGAGGCAACGAAGTCCGTCAAAGTCGAAATTCCCTTAGGCGCCGGAACAAGTACGATTTCAAGCATTCTCAAGGAAAAAGATTTAATCGCGAACGAAACGATTTTCCGCTATTATGTCCGCTATAAGAATGAATCGTCATTCCAAGCCGGGACATACACATTGACGCAAGCGATGACACCGGATGAAATCATCAATGAGCTAAAGACCGGAACGATCATGAAAGCAGCAGATGTTAAAATTACGATCCCTGAAGGAATCACGATGGATCGTCAAATTGCCATCATTGCGAAAGCAACCGGTTTTAAAGCTGACTCGATCCGAAAATCATTGACGGATGAGGCGTATATCAAGACATTAATTGACAAGTATCCGATGTTAACGGATGAAGTGACGAAGCAGGGAGTCCTTTATTCACTCGAAGGATACCTTTTCCCGGCGACATACGAATTCGACAAAGGAAAAAGTATCAATCAAATTGCCGAAACGATGTTAGATGAGACGGAAAAGATTTATGATGAGAACACCGATGCGATTAAGAAATCAGGCATGACCTTCCATGAAGTGTTGAGTCTCGGATCGATGGTCGAGCGGGAAGCCGCAACACCAGACGATCGTCGTGAGATTGCCGGTGTCTTTACGAATCGCCTCAACGACGGGATGAAACTCCAATCGGATCCAACGGTCTGGTACGGTACAGGAGAGAATACAGCACTGACGACATTGAAGGATCTTGAGAACAATTCGAAATACAATACGTACAAGTATGAAGGTATTCCGATTGGTCCGATTTCAACGGTCAGTAAAGATTCAATTCTTGCCGTCCTTAATCCGAAAAAGACGAAATATGTTTATTTCTTTGCCCGACCACCAAATGATAAAAATCCACGGGGGCAAATTCTTTATGAGGAAACCTATGAGGAACATCAACGAAATGTTGTGAAGTATAAACCGGAATGGGTCGAATACGAAGCAAGTAAAGAGCAATGAACAGGGGGTTGATTGGGAACGGTATGTTCGTTCCCGGTCAACCTGTTTATGCGCAGAAGGAGTGAATTCCGAATGAATGATTTTACAGCGTATGTCGAAGGGATGATTCGACCGCGTGATCCCTTGTTACAGGAAATGGAAGCATACGCGAAAGAGCACCATATTCCAATCATTGAACTGACGGGATCGGAAGTTTTGTTATCGTTGTTGACGTTACAACAACCGAAACGAATTCTTGAACTTGGAACAGCGATTGGTTACAGTGCGATTCGGATGGCTCGTGCCTTACCGGATGCCCGGATCACGACAGTAGAACGAAATGCGAAACGATACGCCGAAGCCAAGATGTTCATTGAACGATCAGACGTCGCGGACCGGATTGACATCGTTTTTGCTGATGCAGTAGAATTAGCCGAAACCCTTGAACAGCAGTTCGATGCCGTATTCATCGACGCAGCGAAAGGACAGTATAAAAAATTCTTTAACGGTTATGGGCGATTGGTGCCAATAGGCGGAGTTTTATATACGGATAACCTGTTTTTGCACGGAGATGTCCTTGAGACAGATCCGAAGACCTTTGACCGGAGAAGACGGCGCCTTGTCCGTCTGGTTAAAGAATTCACGGCATGGATGATGGAGCAAGATCAATATGATACGACGATTTTCCCACTTGGAGACGGTGTGTCCGTCAGTCGGAAAGTAAAGTCGGAATGAATGATGGAGGTACGAATTCAATGCAAAAACCGGTTGTAATTGGTGTGGCTGGAGGAACAGGTTCAGGAAAGACGACGGTCGCACGGTCACTTGTCGACGCGTTCCCGAGTGAATCCATCGTCATGATCGAGCAGGATGCTTACTATAAGGATCAAAGTGAATTATCGATGGAAGAGCGTTATCAAACGAACTATGATCACCCGTTTGCCTTTGATAACGATTTGCTGATTGAACACATTAAGGCACTGCGAGAAAATCAGGCGGTTGAAAAACCGGTCTATGATTACGTTGCGCACACACGGGCAACGGAGACGATTCCGCTTGATCCACGTGACGTCATCATCGTCGAAGGTATTTTAGCGCTTGAAGATGAACGTTTACGGGAATTGATGGATATTAAAGTCTTCGTGGATACAGATGCCGATGTTCGGATTCTGCGCCGGATGCAACGTGATATGAATGAACGGGGACGTTCGATTGATTCTGTCGTCGAGCAGTATACGAAAGTCGTCCGTCCGATGCATCTTCAGTTTTGTGAACCAACAA
Source organism: Exiguobacterium sp. GL_137 (assembly GCF_057834585.1). NCBI lineage: Bacteria > Bacillati > Bacillota > Bacilli > Caryophanales > Exiguobacterium > Exiguobacterium sp. GL_137. The sequence continues at coordinate 2,050,398 of NZ_CM174406.1, read as the reverse complement.
AACGATATGCCGACATCATTGTTCCCGAAGGTGGCGAAAACCACGTGGCAATCGATTTACTCGTCACGAAGATCCGGGCGATTCTCGATTATCGGTCTTCACTTGATCAAAGAGGATATTGATTCCAAAAAAGATGTGAATATACTATACTAGTGGAATAAAAAGGAGCGTGACAAAAATGGCAGAAAAACAGTATTACATGACGCTTGAAGGTAAAGCGAATGTTGAAAACGAATTAAACGAACTGAAGTCAGTCCGCCGTAAAGAAGTTGTCGAAAACATTAAGATTGCCCGTTCATTTGGTGACTTGTCGGAAAACGCGGAATATGATTCAGCGAAAGAAGAACAAGCAATGGTCGAAGGCCGGATTGCTCAATTGGAAGAGATGTTACGCAACGTCGCCATCATCTCGGAAGATGAGAAGGATATCTCGGTTGTTGGTATCGGGACAACAGTTACATTCTTGATCCTTGAAGACAATGAAGAAGAAACGTATACGATTGTTGGTAGTGCAGAAGCCGATCCGTTCACTGGGAAAATCTCGAACGAATCACCAATCGCTAAAAGTCTGTTCGGTCACAGCGTCGGTGAGCAAGTATCCGTTCAAGCACCCGGCGGAGATTTCGCTGTAAAAATTACATCAATCAAGTAAATAAGAACGGACAGCAGCCGGAGCAATCCGGTTTTCTGTTTGAACGGGGGGAAAAGACATGCCAATCGCAATCATCGGAGCGATGGAAGAAGAAGTAAACTTACTTCGAAATGAATTATCGGAACGAAAAGATACCGTCATTGCCAATTATCATTTTTATGAAGGATTGTTGAACAGTGTCCCGGTCGTCATCTTAAAATCCGGTATCGGAAAAGTAAATGCCGCAATCGGAACGACATTACTGCTTGATCATTTCAAGCCGAGTGCCGTCATCAATACCGGTTCAGCCGGCGGATTCAGAGCCGGTTTAAAAGTCGGTGATGTCGTTGTTTCGACGGAAGTCCGTCATCACGACGTCGACGTGACAGCGTTCGGTTACGAGTATGGTCAAGTACCGGGAATGCCGGCTGCCTATACAGCTGATCCAAAACTGATTGCAACAGCGGAAGCTGTCATTGAACGAATGGATGCGATTCGGGTCGTCCATGGTTTGATCGTGACAGGTGATTCGTTCATCCATGATACGGAGCGTTCAAATCTCATTAAAACGAACTTCCCGGATGTCGCGGCAGTTGAGATGGAAGCGGCACCGATTGCACAAGTTTGCCATCAGTTCGATGTTCCGTTCGTCGTGACACGTTCGATTTCTGACAGTGCCGATGAAGAAGCATCTCTGTCATTTGATGAATTCTTGGAGATTGCTTCGATTAATTCAGCGAAGATGGTCATGGAAGTCGTCCGCACATTAGCTGATTCAGAGTAATCTGGATTACGTGAAAGAAGGTCTCTCAACGGGAGACCTTCTTTTCTCTTTGACAAAATGTGTTTAACGCTTTATATTAGTACCAGATACTAATTTCAAAGGAGCAATCATATGAATATCGGAATTGTAGGACTCGGTACATCATTACCCGAACATCGGATGACAAATGATGATTTAGCAGCGACACTCGATACGAGTGATGAATGGATTCGGACACGTACAGGAATCGGCGCGCGACGGATTGCAGATGATGCAGTCGATGTCACTGATTTAGCGACGGAAGCAGCGGAAAAAGCATTAGCGGATGCTAACTTGACAGCAGACGACATCGGATTGATTGTTGTCGGAACGGCAACCGGACGTGCTTTCCCGTCAACTGCCTGTATCGTTCAGGAGCGGATCGGCGCACTCGGTGCGACAGCTTTTGATATTAGCGCAGCCTGTAGCGGATTCATTTTTGCCCTACAGACGGCTTCGAGTATGATGACGGCAACGGAATCGAAGCATGCACTGGTCATTGGTGCAGAGAAGATGTCCAGCATCGTTGACTGGTCAGACCGGTCGACAGCCATCTTGTTTGGTGATGGCGCTGGAGCGGTTGTCCTCGGTCCAACCGAGCAGCAAGGATTGAATGCCTTTGAACTTGGCACGGATGGCCGCGGAGCACATCTGTTATTTAAAAACCTGGATGGTCCGATTGAAATGAACGGTCGGGAAGTCTTTAAGTTCGCAGTCCGCAAGTTACCGGACATCGTGGAAAAAGTCATTCAAAAAGCGGACGGAACACTGGCCGAACTTGATTTACTGATTCCGCATCAAGCGAATTTACGGATTATTGATGCAGCACGTGAACGGCTTGGAATTGAAGAAGCGAAAGTGATCGTGACGATTGACGAACATGCGAATACATCTGCTGCGTCAATACCACTTGCACTAGAAGAGGCACGGCGACAAGGAAGATTGTCACCGGGGACGACACTTGTCCTCGCCGGATTCGGCGCAGGTTTGACATGGGGGGCAGCTTACATTACTTGGACTAAAGGGGAGAACACATAAAATGATGAGAAAACGTGTAGTAGTAACAGGTATGGGCGCACTGACGCCAATCGGTAATGATGTCGATACATTCTGGAATGCGTTAAAAGCCGGTGAAAACGGGATTCGTCCGATGGAACGTCTTGATATCGATGAGTATCCGACGAAAGTAACAGGAGAATTACAGAATTTTGATGTCACGGAATTCATCGAAGCAAAGGAAGCCCGGAAAATGGACCGTTTTGTTCATTATTCGCTCGTCGCAAGTATGGAAGCCGTCAAAAATGCTGAACTGGATGTTAAAGCCAATGCTGAACGTATCGGCGTCTGGATCGGATCAGGAATCGGCGGCGTCGAGACGATTGAAAAACAGGCGAAAATCTATTTTGAACGGGGACATCGTCGTGTCAGTCCATTCTTCATTCCAATGATGATTCCAAACATGGCAAGTGGCCAAGTTTCGATTTATACAGGAGCAAAAGGACCGAATAACTGTTCCGTCACTGCATGTGCTTCCGGTACAAACGCGATTGGTGAAGCGTTACGCGTCATTGAACGCGGCGACGCGGACGTCATGATTGCCGGTGGAGCAGAAGCACCGATTACCAATCTTGCTTTTGCTGGTTTTTGTGCCAATAAAGCGATGTCGACGAACCATGATCCAAACACGGCAAGCCGTCCGTTTGATGAAGGCCGTGACGGATTTGTCATGGGAGAGGGTGCCGGAATCCTGGTACTTGAAGAGTATGAACATGCGATTGCCCGCGGTGCCAAAATCTATGCAGAAGTCAGCGGATACGGATTAACAGCCGATGCTTACCATATCACAGCACCAGATCCAGACGGCGACGGCGGAGCGCGCGCAATGGCGATGGCGATTCAAGATGCAGGTATTGAACCGGCCGCCGTTCAATATATTAATGCTCATGGAACAAGTACGCCGATGAATGATGTACTTGAAACGAAAGCGATCCATACCGTATTTGGAAATCATGCTGAAAAATTAGCCATCAACTCGACGAAGTCGATGATTGGTCATTTACTAGGCGGTGCCGGTGGAGTAGAAGCCATCGCGACAATTAAATCGTTGCAAGAACAAATCGTTCACCCGACGATTCATTTGGAACAACCGAGTGAAGGGTGTGATCTTGATTACGTGCGCGAGGGAAGCCGGTCATGGGATGTGGAGTATGCCCTCAGCAACTCGCTTGGGTTCGGTGGTCATAATGCTTCACTCGTCTTTAAACGCTATCACGCGTAATATCGCATAGGAATAGAAGAAGGAAAAGCGATTTAACGGTTCGGATGACCGTTAAATCGCTTTTTTTGAATAAAGAAATTTAGCTTTATTTTATAAAAAGTCACACAAAAAACTAAAAATTCCACTTATTTTCAAATTGTTTTGAAAAAATATTTAGAAAAATCGGATAAAAGGTTTGCAAAATTATCAGAACATTGTAAACTATTTGTAACGAGAGGTTTTGGTCGAATAAAAGTAACGACTTTTTTTTTCGCTCAAAAACCTTAGATTACTAGCTTTGGAAATTTTAGGGGGGTCATCGTATCATGAAAAAGAAAAGTTTTGCACTGGCTACATCTGTAGCCCTCGTTTCAAGCGCGTTCCTTGCAGCTTGTTCGACGACTGATTCAAATGACACATCATCGGGCGACAAAAGTTCAGACAAAAAATCAAGTGAGCAAACGCTAAACTTGATCGAAAGTGCTGATATTCCGACGCTTAACCCAACAACTTCTACGGATGCCGTGTCGTTCAACGTCTTGAACAACACGATGGAAGGTCTTTATCGTTTAGATGACAAGCAACAGCCGACACCAGGTATTGCTGAAAGTCACACAGTTTCTGACGATAAATTGACGTACACATTCAAGCTACGTGATGCTAAATGGTCGGACGGTACACCAATCACAGCAAAAGACTTCGAATATGCTTGGAAAGAAGTCTTGAACCCGGAAAATGCTTCGCAATACGCGTATGTCTTCTACAACATCGAAGGTGCTGAAGAATACAACACGAAAAAAGGCGAGCGTGATGCGGTTGGCGTCAAAGCAGTTGACGACAAGACATTCGAAGTCAAATTGAAAGCACCAGCGGATTACTTCCTTGGTTTAACTGGATTCGGTCCATTCATGCCGAAATCGGAAGAACTTTCGAAAAAAATCGGTAAGGACTTCGGTTCGACAGCAGATAAATCACTTTACAACGGACCATTCAAGTTAACAGAATGGACACGTGAACAAGGCTGGAAAATGGTCAAAAACGACAACTATTGGGATAAAGATAGCGTCAAGTTGAACACAATCAACGTCAAGGTCGTTAAAGAAACTTCAACAGCAGTTAACCTTTACGAAAAAGGCGATATCGACCGTGCTGGTCTCTCTTCAGAATTCGTTGCTCAGTATCAAGATAATGACGAGTTCAAAACAAAGGGTGAATCTACAATCTTCTACCTTTACTTGAACACGAAAGTCAAAGCATTAAACAACGAAAAAATCCGTCGCGCAATCGACATGGGTTACAATAAAAAAGGAATCACGGACGTCATCTTGGCGAACGGATCACTTCCTGCAAACTATCTCGTACCAAAAGATTTCGCGAAAGATGCTGACGGAAAAGACTTCCGTGAAAAGTACCCGACATTCAACGAGTACAATGCAGACGAAGCGAAAAAACTATGGGAAGAGGGCTTAAAAGAGATCGGTCAAAAATCGGTTGAACTTGAGCTTCTTAACTACGATAGTGATGACGCGAAGAAAATCGGTGAGTTCTTGAAAGGTGAGCTTGAGAAGAACCTTCCAGGCATGAAAGTCACAATCAAGCAACAACCGTTCAAAAACAAACTTGATCTCGAAAACAAAGGCGACTTTGAGTTCTCATTCGCCGGCTGGGGTCCTGACTACCAAGATCCAATGACGTTCCTCGATCTCTTCTTGACTGACGGACCATACAACCGTGGTAAGTGGTCAGATAAAGAGTACGATAAACTCATCAACGATGCAAAAACACAAACGGATGCTACAAAACGTTGGTCAGAGCTTCAAGAAGCAGAGAAAATCCTTCTTGATTCTGCAGCCATCTCACCTGTTTATCAGCGTGGACGTGCATTCATGGTTAAACCATACGTTAAAGGGATTGTCGAACATAACTTCGGCGCAGATTTCTCGTACAAATGGGCTTCAATCGAAGGTAAATAAGTATAAAAAGCGTTCCCTTAACTGGGAGCGCTTTTTTTGTTGCGCAAATAAAAAAACCTTTCTTCTAAAAAAATAAGAAGAAAGGCAAGAATCGTTGAAAGACACCTAAAATTATTTCTTTACTTTTGCGCGTTTCCGTTGGAGTCCCATCGCTTTTTCGACTTTCGCCAATTTACGTGAAGCAACCAGATCTGCTTTGTCGCGACCATTGTCAAGAATCAAATCGAGTTCTTCTGAATCAATTAAGTCGTAATAACGTTGCTGGATCGGTTCTAGTTCAGCAACGATGACTTCTGCGACATCTGATTTAAATACACCATAGTTCAATCCATCATACTTTGCTTCCAAGTCTTTGATTGAAATACCAGCCAGCAATGAATAAATTTCGAGCAAGTTTGAGACGCCCGGTTTGTTTTCCCGGTCAAATCGAACGATCCCCTCGGAATCCGTTACGGCAGACTTGATTTTTTTGCGAATCACGTCCGGAGCGTCGAGCATCGAAATATAGCCTTTTGGATTTGTATCCGTTTTTGACATCTTTTTATCGGGAGACGTCAAGCTCATGATACGGGCACCCGTTTCGGCGATGACCGGCTCCGGCATTTTAAATGTTTCGTAATAGCGGCTGTTAAAACGTTGCGCTAAGTCACGTGTCAACTCGATATGTTGTTTTTGATCGTCGCCGACTGGAACAAGCTCTGCATCATATAAGAGAATATCGGCTGCCATCAAGGTTGGATAAACAAATAATCCAGCACCAATCCGGTCTTTGCCTTGCGACTTATCTTTATATTGTGTCATACGTTCCAGTTCACCCATACCGGACAGACATGTCAGCATCCACCCGAGCTGAGCGTGCGCTTTAACTTCCGACTGGACGAAGATTGTTGATTTTTCAGGATTGAGTCCGCTTGCGATATAAAGTGCAGCAAGCGCCCGTGTATTGTTCATAAGTTCAATCCGGTCAATTTCGACCGTGATGGAATGTAAGTCGACGATACAGTAATATGCATCGTGTTCGTCCTGAAGATTAACAAAGTGTTTCATCGCGCCAATGTAGTTACCAAGCGTCACCGTACCCGTTGGCTTAATGCCTGAAAAAATCGTTTTCATGAGAATCCCTCCAAAAAATGAAATAAAAAAGATGACACATCCCTTGAATCATTCAAGGGACGAGTCATCGCGTTGCCACCCAAGTTGCTAGAAAACTAGCCGCTCATTTGCTGTAACGGGCAGACCCGTCTGATTCTACATCATTTCGAATCAGCCACTCCGAAGTCCATTCCATCTGCGCCGACTGTCCATTTCCACCATCCATGGACTCTCTGTAAGTGGTTATCAGATGTACTACTCTCCATCACTGTGTTCTCGTATAACGTTATCTCCACTTTAGCACATGTTTCTTCTAATCGTCATCAAAATTCCGTCAAATGAACGATAAGAGTAAAGAGACGACGATACAAATAAAACCACTCGAGAGATAAGGAACCGTCCGGTTAGAAGCCCGCTTTTGTTTTGCTTCTAAAAGTTCACTTTCTTCATCCTCGTCTTCGTAATAATCCCCATCGACTTCCCGTAACTTCGCTTCCCGTTGCTTTTTAAAGCCTGCAGTGATGCCTTTAAAAAATCCATTGGCAGACATATTGGAGAAGAATCCGATAGCAAGTAACAGGAAGCCGGCAATGAACAAGCCGCCTGACAAGTGATAAACAAATGAATGGGTAGCGTCGGTGGCGACGGCCCAAATCGTGTAGACAGTTGTTAAAATCAAAGCAATCAGAAGCGGGCGTAATAGTTTAGCAGACATGATGAACCTCCTACGGCAAGATGATGATTTCATTATACGCAAAGTCAAGGATTGTTACGACTCTGTACTATTCAGGACGTATAAAATAGCAAATAGTGTGACTATTCACTTGACGATATTGTTATTCTCACATAAAATCAATTTATCACTTCGTTTAAGTTTTTGAAACTAGGTCAATGCGTTTTGGGGAACGTTGAGGCAGTTTCGACGAGATGTCCAAAAATCGTTTATATTAAGCGGTTTTGAAAATGAAAAGGAGATGACTCACCGATGAATAAAAAAACAGTCGGTCTCGCGTTATCAGTTATGCTTGCAGGAAGCGTTGTACTTGCAGGTTGTTCAACAACAGGTGACGGAGATAAAGATGCAGGTTCTTCTAAAGGCAAAAAAGTTTTACGATTAACGGATACTTCTGATATTACGACGGTCGATCCGGCACAAGCAACAGATGCAGTTGCGTTCAACATGATCGGAAACACGATGGAAGGTCTTTACCGGTTAGACAAAGACGGGAAAGCGATTCCGGCACTTGCTGAAAAAACAGATATCTCAAGTGATAACCTCACATATACGTTTACGCTTCGTGATTCTAAATGGTCAGATGGTACACCAGTCAAAGCACAGGATTTTGAATTTGCATGGAAACGTGCCGTCGATCCAAAAACTGCTTCCGGTTATGCATACATCTTTGATACGGTCAAAAATGGTGCTGATGTCTCACAAGGAAAAAAACCAGTCGACGAGCTAGGTGTCAAAGCGATTGACGACAAGACACTTGAAGTTAAACTCGAACGTCCGGCACCATACTTCCTTTCACTCACATCATTCGGAACGTATACACCAATCAGCGAAGATTTCTATAACAAAAACAAAAAAGACTTCTCGCTTAAACCGGATAAACTTCTTTACAACGGTCCTTTCGTTTGGACATCTTGGAAAACGGATTCAAAACGTATTCTGACGAAAAACGAAAACTATTGGGATAAAGATGCCGTTAAACTCGATGAGGTCTCGATCAGTGTCGTTAAAGATAACTCTACCGTTGTAAATCTGTATGATACGGACGAAATCGATTATGCCGGCCTCACGTCAGAGCAAGTTGCGACATATGAATCAAAACCTGAATTCAAGACCGCACTCCGTTCATCGATTGCTTACTTGAAGTTCAACAATGAAGACGCCACAATGAAAAACGTCAATGCGCGTAAAGCGATCGCACGGGCAATCGATCCAAAAGGGATCACGGATACGTTACTTGCGAACGGTTCGATTCCGACTACAAGCTTCATTCCGAAAGAATTCATCAAAGATGACGCAGGTAAAGACTATACAAGCGACATCAATTGGTTCGACCGGGATGCGAAAGAAGCAGCTGATCTTTGGAAAAAAGCAAACGGTGATAAGAAAGCAACGATTGAACTCTTGTCATTCGATAGCGAAGACGCGAAGAAAATCAGTGAATACATGAAGGGACAGATTGAGAAAAACCTTCCGAATGTCACTGTTGCGATCAAACAACAACCGTTCAAAAATAAACTGGATTTAGAAGCAAAAGGCGATTACCAAATGTCTTATGCGCTTTGGGGTCCGGACTATCAAGATCCAATGTCGAACTTATCGATCTTTGAATCGACAAACAGTCAAAATGACGTCAAATACAAATCGTCTGCCTACGATAAATTGTTGAACGCTGCCAACGAAGAATCAGATGTCGCAAAACGTCTTGATCTCTTTAAACAAGCAGAGTCACAATTGATCGAAAAAGACCAAGCGATCGCACCGATTTATCAAGCGGGTGCTGCATTCCTGAGTCGTCCGACGGTCAAAGACTTTAACCGTCAAGTTTTTGGTGCTGACTTCCAGTACAAATATGTTGATGTGAAGTAATTGAAAATGGGAGCGTCCTTGAGAACGTTTTCAAGGAACGCTCCTGTTTTATACGATTTTTTCTGAATGGAAACTCATTTTGTTAGCAGAAATGTGAAATTTTCGTAAAAAATAGGTTCTAATTACTTTGTTAGCAAAGTATAATGGAATCAAACGAAAAATTCTGAAATATTGGTTAACTGTGAAAAAACAGCGGCCAGGGGGGCGTCAATCAGTCCAAAATAAAAAAGAATTTTAATTTTTACGACAAAATTCTTGAATGTTCCGACAATTTTGGGTCATACTGATTTTATTGATGTTTCGAAAAAAACAGAAAATCTTTATAGGGGGTGCCATCTATGGGCCGTTATTTAGCTCAACGCCTTGTTTACGGCGTACTGACGTTTTTACTCATCGCTTCGTTCACTTTCTTCCTAATGGATCTGTTACCAGGTTCACCGTTCCAAAACCAGGAGAAACTTTCTCCTGAACAGTTAGATATCCTGCGGGATAAGTACAACTTGAATGATCCGCTTCCACAACGCTATGCAGCGTACATGGTCAACTTAGTTCAAGGAGACCTCGGTGTATCATTTAAATATGACAGCCGTCCAGTAACAGATTTGATTATGGAACGAATTGGACCATCCGCTCAATTAGGTATTCAAGCCCTTGTTCTCGGTGTAGTTCTTGGTCTTGTCCTCGGTGTTGTCGCGGCTCTTCGCCACAATACAGCAGTTGATTACGGTGCGATGTTCATTTCGGTACTAGGGATTTCCGTGCCATCATTCGTATTTGCGTCACTTCTTCAATATTATATCGGAGTGAAATGGGGCGTATTGCCAGTAGCCTTCTGGGAAAGTCCAGCACATACGATTCTTCCGACCGTTTCCTTATCGCTTGGAGTAACAGCCTCAATTGCCCGTTTCGTTCGAACGGAGATGCTTGAAGTCACCGGTCAGGATTACGTGACACTTGCTAAAGCAAAAGGCCTAGACGGTCAATCGATCACTTGGAAACACATGGTGCGTAACGCCTTGATTCCAGCCATCACGATTCTTGGACCAATGACAGCAGCCTTGATTACAGGAACATTCGTTATTGAAAAAATCTTTGCCGTACCGGGTCTTGGTGAATTGTTCGTTTCGTCCATCACACAAAATGACTATACGGTTATCATGGGGACAACGCTGTTCTTCTCGGCAGTCTTTATCTTTATGATCTTGCTCGTCGATATTCTGTACGGTGTCGTCGATCCACGGATTCGTTTGGGGGGTAGCAAATAATGGCAGAACAAAATTCAAACGCAAAAGCAGAACAGTTCGACTCATCACTGTTCCAACCAGTAGAATTTAATGAACAAGCGGGTGAGCGGATTGCCGGAAAAAGCTTAAACTTCTGGCAGGATGCCTGGACACGCCTTCGTAAAAACAAAGCGGCAATCCTGTCGCTCGTCATCATCGTCATCATCGCACTGTTGTCACTCTTCGGACCGATGTTGTCCGGTAGAGATGCTTATAACCAAACGATTACTCAAGCTAAACTACCGCCAAAAATTACAGGTCTTGAGTGGGCTGGTTTTGACGGAATGGCAACACTTGGTGAAAAGCCAATCGATTTTTATGAAACGAAACAAGTCAAAGATACATTTTGGTTTGGTACGGACCATCTCGGTCGTGACTTATGGTCACGTGTCTGGGAAGGAACACGAATTTCACTCTTCATCGGTCTTGTCGCAGCAATCATTGATGTTCTAGTCGGTGTCACGTATGGCGGAATTTCTGCTTACTACGGTGGACGTGTCGATAATATCATGCAACGGATTGCGGAAATCCTGACAGGGATTCCGAACTTGATTTTAATCATCTTGTTCATCTTGATTCTTGAACCCGGAATCACGACCATCATCCTCGCGATGACGATCACCGGCTGGATCGGGATGAGTCGACTCGTCCGCGGACAGATCCTGAAACTTAAGAACCAGGAATTCGTTCTTGCAGCACGCACACTTGGTGCTTCTAGCGCACGTTTAGTATTCAAGCATTTGATTCCAAATACACTCGGTACAATCATCATTTCATTGATGTTCACGATTCCAGGTGCAATCTTCTTCGAGGCTTTCCTAAGCTTCATCGGTCTTGGTCTTGCTCCACCACAACCATCACTGGGTACATTGATCAATGAAGGGTACAAAGAATTAAAAACATTCCCTTACTTGCTCGTCATCCCATCGACAATCCTCGTACTTGTCATGATCAGCTTTAACATGCTAGCCGATGGATTACGTGATGCGTTCGACCCACGTCTGCGTCGCTAACGGAAATAAGAGAGGAGTTCATCCACAATGGAAACTATTTTATCAGTACGCGACCTGACTGTCGCTTTCCATACGTATGCTGGGACGGTTCAAGCCGTCCGCGGCGTATCGTTTGATTTAAAGAAAGGCGAAACACTTGCCATCGTTGGTGAATCTGGTTCAGGTAAATCGGTTACATCAAAAGCTATCATGCGTTTGATTCCAAATCCTCCCGGTGAAATCACGAAAGGTGAAATCATGTTTGACGGCCGTGATCTGGTCAAACTCTCTGATAAAGAGATGCAAAAAGTACGTGGTCGTGATATCGCGATGATCTTCCAGGATCCGATGACATCATTAAATCCGACGATGACCATCTTCAAACAGATTGCCGAAGGTTTGAAACGCCACCAGGGATTGACAGGCGATGCAGCTAAAAAACGGACGTTAGAATTACTGACACTCGTCGGAATTCCGAACCCGGAAGCACGTCTGAAACAATATCCGCACCAACTATCAGGCGGGATGCGTCAACGGATTGTTATCGCGATTGCACTGGCTTGTAATCCTAAAGTCTTGATTGCCGATGAGCCTACGACAGCACTCGATGTTACGATTCAGGCACAGATTCTTGAGTTGTTAAAAGACATCCAGCAAAAAACAGGTACAGCTATCATCTTCATTACACACGATCTTGGTGTCGTAGCGAACATGGCAGACCGTGTAGCGGTTATGTATGCTGGGAAGTTGATTGAAAAAGGAACGGTCGATGAAATTTTCTATGAGCCACGTCACCCTTACACATGGGGACTGCTTGGATCAATGCCACGACCGTCTGACGATCGTTCGCAAGACTTACCGGCAATTCCTGGAACACCACCGAACTTATTGCACCCACCAGTCGGTGATGCATTTGCACCACGTAATCAGTACGCAATGAAAATTGATTTCGAGAAAGAGCCTCCGTTCTTCCCGATCACAGATACTCATGAAGCGGCAACTTGGTTATTACATCCACAAGCACCGTATGTAGAACCACCGGTAGCCATCCGCGATCTTGCGCTGAAATATCGTCCAGATAGCACATTCGCGAAATCGCTTCTGAAAGGCGGTCTAAAGTAATGGAGAATCGTAGTAAATTACTTGAAGTAAAGAACCTCAAACAACACTTTAATATCGGTCGTGGTCGTGTCGTCAAAGCAGTTGACGGTTTATCATTCGATATCTATGAAGGAGAAGTTCTTGGTCTTGTTGGAGAGTCAGGTTGTGGGAAATCGACAACGGGGCGTTCAATCATCGGTTTATACGATGCGACAGACGGAGAAGTCCTTTTCAAAGGTGAAAATGTTCATGCTAAAAAATCGCGTAAAGAGAAATTGAAATTCAACCGTTCGATGCAGATGATTTTCCAAGATCCATATGCATCGTTGAACCCACGGATGACGGTCGGGGATATTATCGCTGAAGGAATCGATATTCACGGTCTTGCCAAGTCGAAAGACGAGCGGAACAACCGTGTGTATGATCTTCTTGAAACAGTTGGTCTAACGAAAGAACACGCGAGTCGTTATCCGCATGAGTTCTCAGGTGGACAACGTCAGCGGATCGGGATTGCCCGTGCGTTAGCCGTCGAACCAGACTTCATCATTGCCGATGAGCCAATCTCTGCGCTAGATGTATCGATTCAAGCCCAGGTCGTCAACCTGATGAAACAATTGCAACGTGATCGCAGTCTGACGTATCTGTTTATTGCCCATGATTTATCAATGGTCAAATATATCTCAGATCGAATCGGAGTCATGTATCAAGGTCACCTCGTTGAATTGTGTGATGCGGATCGCCTTTATGAAAATCCAGTCCATGCCTATACGAAATCCTTGTTATCAGCAATTCCACTTCCGGATCCAGAGCATGAGCGGACACGTAAGCGGATCATTTATGATCGCCCGACAGGCGGAGCGGTTGGGAAATCGAGTGAAGACTCAAGCATCCCGCCGTTGCGCGAAATCGAACCGGGTCATTATGTCTCGATGACAGATGCAGAACTCGAAGCGTATCAAGCACAACTTGTGTAATTTAACCAAACTAAAAGGCATTCCTGAAGTTATTCGGGAATGCCTTTTTTTAATTTTCGGAAGCAATACGGGGAAGGTTGTTGAAACGGTGGACAACCGAGTCAAGAGCATGCAGACGGCTGACGGCTTCTTCGAATGGAATTTTCTCATAATGATGAAGACCACCCGGTTGTTCTTCAAGCGTATCGGCATCATGGACCAATTGTTGCAATGGAGTCCGGTTAATCGTCCCCGGTGGTAAATAGGAATCTGTGTGCAACAGAACGGCAAGGGCGATTTCTTTTGCCCGTTCCGGTTCTTCACCGAGACGAATCAGTAATTTATGGGCCCGTTCCGCTCCTTTGATCGCATGGATGTCATTTTGACGGTAGAGATCATAATTCCATGTGCCGTCTGTATACCATTCATAATGACCGATATCATGAAGCAGGGCAGCCTTCGTTGCTGTATCTGCATCCAGACCACGCTGGGTAGCGAGTCTCAACGCCTGTTCTGCTACAGAAATGGCATGATTCAAGCCGGATCGTTCTAAATATTTTTGGGCAATCGGATGTTCAATGATAGTGACAAGGGTAACTGGCATAAAAAATAACTCCTTTCACGAGTAAGTATTTCTATACACTTTACGTGAAGTGGCGAGCAATTGCAACTATTTACTAAAGACAAATCGACAATCTCACATAATTAATTGCTTCAAGTAGGAATAGAAATCAGGTAAACGTGGTATACTAATTAATGTAGAAGATGATAATTTAGCTTTCGTTGGTTAACAGTTCTTTTTTCGGACCGAGTGAGGTGTCGGAGTATGAAAGAACGTGATAAAAAGAAAAAGTTGAAAAAACGCCTTTTGCGGGACATTTTCGAAAAAAAATTAAAAGAGATTAAACTCCCTAAAGCAAAAGAGACGATTTCTCAACCCTTTGATCACACACCAGCTTGCTGAAGCCACCTGGTGGCTCTAGCAAGTTTTTTACGAAAAGTTCTTTCATCTCAAAACATATATCGGGTTTTATTTTTAATGAAAATCAAAGTAAACTGTCAAGTAATAGAATCATCAACTACTGGGTAATAAATTTACGCAGGAGAAATGATGTGAAATCAGGGGGAGGATGTTTTTCAATGGTAACACTCTATACTTCACCAAGCTGTACTTCTTGTCGTAAAGCGCGCGCGTGGCTTGAAGAACATGAAATCCCATTTGTGGAACGTAATATTTTCTCAGAGCCATTATCGCTTGATGAAATTAAACAAATACTTCGTATGACAGAGGACGGAACAGATGAAATCATCTCGACACGTTCGAAAGTCTTTTCAAAATTAGATGTATCGGTAGAAAACTTATCGTTACAACACTTGTATGATTTGATTCAAGAATATCCAGGTTTATTACGCCGTCCAATTCTGATTGACGAAAAACGTCTTCAAGTTGGATACAATGAGGATGAAATCCGCCGCTTTTTACCGCGAAAAGTCCGTACCTTCCAGTTGTTGGAAGCTCAGCGCCTTGTCAACGAGTAAATTGTCATGAGCACGCTGCTTTCTGAGCAGTGTGCTTTTTGTTACCGCCTAAAAAGGTTAAAATAGAGATAACAAAGGAATATACCCTATATGTTTAATGATTCTTTTGAATCTATGTGAAGTGCTCGTTCGTATACTAGATAAGAGCGAGAGGAAAGGAGTGGACATATTGAAAATCGAACGCGTCAATGACAACACCGTCAAGTTCTTCATTACGTACACGGACATCGAACGCCGCGGCTTCGCCCGAGACGAGATTTGGTACAACCGTGAACGTGGAGAACAGTTATTCTGGCAGATGATGGATGAAGCGAATGAAAAAGAGTCCATCTCCTTCGAAGGTCCACTATGGATACAAGTACAGGCATTTGAAAAAGGTTTAGAAGTCACCGTTACAATCGCTAAAACAACGATTGACGGAGAACAAGTTGACGAAGATGAGTTGGATTCGTTACTTCGTTCCGCAATGTCTGATGCGGAAGAAAAAGAAACGGAACTCAGTCAAGATGTCTTATTTGAAACAACAGATTTCGAGCATATCATTGCCCTTAGCCAATATGCAGAAGCACCGATCTTCGAAGAAGTGAAAACGTCTCTTTATCAAAAAGACGGACTCTACCTGTTGCACCTTCACTTTAAAGAAGAAACAGAAGTGGAAGAACAGGAAAATGTAATGAGTCTGATTGCAGAGTACTTGAGCTTTAGTGAACAGACGATTCATCCTGTAGCAGAGTATGGAAAAATAATCGTACCTGGCGATGTCTTTACGTTCATTCGGAAGCATTTTCCGAATTAACAGAATCAAACGGTACAATCAAAAAGGACTGCTCCAATTTGTTTGGAAGCAGTCCTTTGTTGTGTAGAATAATCAAGTGAGGGTGTAACCGCCATCGACGACTAAGGTTTGTCCATTGATGTAACTTGCTTTATCGGATAATAAAAAGCAGACGACTTCTGCGATTTCAGACGGTTGAGCCGCTTCACCACGTAAATGATGTTTCATCGCTAAATCAAACTTATCTTTTCCACCATATAAGGAATGACTTAACTTCGTGTCGACAGGACCGGGACAGATAGCATTAAAACGATATTTTCCGTGAAACCGAGCAGCATATGTTTTCGTAAGCGTAAGAAGAGCACTCTTGGAGGAAGCATACGGCAAGAGCATGGCAGGGAATTTAACATGTCCGACAATTGCACTGTTATTAACGATGGAAGCACCACGACTCAGCCGTTTGACTGCATGTTGAATGATCTGCTCCGGTGCATGATAATTGACTTGAAAGACTTCGCTCTGTTGGTCAGTCACCCGTTCTGGTGCAACCGGCTTTCCGAAGGTTCCGGCATTGTTGAAAATCCCGTCAAGTATTGGGAATTGTTCTTTTGTGTCTTCGAAAAATCGATCGATGTCGGATGGAATCGACAAGTCGACTGGAAAGAAGTTGATCCGTCCTTCACCGCGACGTTCCAAATCGTGACCACGTTCCTCATTTCGTCCAAGCGCAAGGACAGTATGTCCTTCTTGTGCCAGTTGTAAGGCGGTAGCTTCACCAATTCCGCTTGTTGCACCAGTCACTAGATACGTTTTCATTTTGAATCGTCCCTTCTACATAAAAGTATGTCATTCATAACAAATTACAGGAGGGGATACCATGTTGCGACGTGTCCAATTACTTATGACGCTGCTGTTGACAGTCAGTCTGATCGGATTTCTTTCTTATTACTGGAGTGTGTACATGGTAGGATGGCTCTCTCTCGTCATCATTCTCGTCGTACTGAGTGTCTTCGTCATCATCTTGCTTGAGAACCGGAATCCGGAACGAACGCTTGTCTGGGCACTTGTCATGATGGCATTACCGGTCGTCGGTGTTTTCGTGTATTTCACCTTTGGTCAAAATTATAGACGAAAAAGAATGTTTCGTCTGAAAGCGATGCTCGATGAAGAGTCTTACATTAAATATCGTACCCAGTTTGATCATGGGATACACAATCGGGTGTTCCGACATGGACATTACACGAAAGTTGTTAAACTTATCGATTCGATCAGCCGATTGCCGATTTCGTATAATAGCCATACGAAAGTATTGACGAACGGACAAGAGAAATTTCCGTTATTGTTAGCAGAAATCCGTCAAGCAGAACGCCATATCCATTTGGAGTACTATATCGTCCGGGATGACGCACTTGCGCTAGAATTGCAAGAAGCATTGATTGAACGTGCAGAAGCGGGAGTAGAGATTCGTTTTTTATATGATGCTGTCGGTTGTTTCTCAACGGACAAAACCTACTTCAAAAAGATGGAGGCGGTCGGAATCGAAGTGCGCCCATTTTTCCCTGTCGTCCTTCCTTTTATCTCGAGTAAATCCAATTACCGGAATCATCGGAAAATCGTTGTCATTGATGGTACAGTTGCTTTCACCGGTGGAATCAATGTCGGAGACGAGTATATGGGAAAAGATAAGATGTTTGGATTTTGGCGAGATACCCACCTGTTGGTTAGGGGAGAAGCAGTCTCGGAGTTGCAACTGATTTTCCTTCAGGACTGGTACTACATGACGGGAGAACGGTTGTTTACACCGTATTACATGAAACCGCTCGAAGTCATGGCGGAAGCGACAGGGGGTGTTCAAATCATTGCGAGCGGACCGGATGAACCACATGAAACAATGAAGTCTTTATACTTTGGTTTAATCACGGAAGCCCGCAGTTCGGTTTACATCGCTTCTCCGTATTTAATTCCGGATGAGGACCTGATGACAGCTTTGAAGACCGCCGCCATGTCTGGTATTGATGTCCGAATCCTCTTGCCGAGTTTTCCGGACCATAAAGTTGTTTTTTATGCCAGCCGCTCTTATTTTGAAGACTTATTATTAGCAGGTGTAAAGATTTACGAATACAACAAAGGGTTCATGCACTCGAAAGTCATCGTAGTCGATGATGCGATTGCGACGATCGGCACAGCGAACATGGACTTAAGAAGTTTCCATTTGAACTTTGAAGTAAATGCCTTTTTGTACGGGACAAATTCAGTCCATGAATTGACACGTGATTTTTATGAAGATTTTTCGAATTCTTCACAGGTCGAACGGAGTGTCTTTATTCAAAGAAGTTTTAGTCAACGTTTGATCGAATCCATTTCGCGGTTATTTTCACCGTTGCTCTAATAAGGAGGAGTAAGATGTTTGAGGCGATGGATGAGCAAGGAAATCGAATCAACAGTCAGCTTGAGACCTTACAATCGTTAGCAGGTAAAATACTTTACTGTCCGTATTGCCAAACACGCCTTCGGATCCGGCAAGGGAAAAAACGGCTACATTTTGTTCACGTAACGGCCTGTACCGGTGAATCGTCAGAACATCAATTTTGGAAAACACGACTTGCTGCCCATTTTGAAAATTTACGATTTAAGGTTGAAATTGAGGCGGTACGGGGGCGAAGACGATTTGACCTTTTAATATGGCCCGGAGAAATCGGGATTGAGATTCAGCGCTCGAAAATGAGCGCTGAAGAATGGCGACGAAGATGGTCGATCGATCAACAAGGCGGATATCAAGTACGGTGGATCGGGTTTCATGAGTCGAGCGGTCAGTTTCTTAAGCTCGATGGCTGGATGAAACCGGCATTTATGAAGAATGGTTATATTGATTTAATCGAGCAGGAACGAATTATCCGCTACATGCATCCACTTCCGTTCGCACAACGTTTTGTAATCTGTCAGCGCGTGTCCTTGACAGTGGAGCAATTTCTTTTCCCACGTCCGGTTCCGCGACAATTCCTCGAACGACCATGGACGACACTGATAAAACACTATCGGCTTCGTCCGTTTTTTTCTTCGTTACCGCATCGTTATGTACGCTTTCCTCTTTATCACTCCAATCTTTATGTCTCTACACTTCCATCCTGGTGTTTTTTGCCCTTATCTGCGTTACTTTCCGTACCCGTCCATCCTTTTGAAATTCAAATAGCAGTTTACCTGCGTTTAAAAGGAAATTACTCCGTGCCCAATCTCCTTTCATTTCTCACAGAATGTTTGACACAGATGAAGATTCGATTTGAGCTAGCTGATTTATATGCTCTGATTGAAGAGTGGATGGCGATTATCAACTTTCTTCAATACCACCTGTCTGAACTTTTTCAAAACCGTCCTGCTGATTTATCGGCTCGTTTGGAAGAAGATCAAAGGTTAGCAGGAGCGCTTCGTTTGTTTGTCGAAAGGGAAACAGGTATAAATGAAGTAAAGGAGTGATTCATATGGCAGAAGTATTAACACGGAAAGACGTCAAGAACGAAGAAACGTGGAATTTAGAATCGATTTATGAAACGAACGAAAAATGGGAAGAGGAGTTTGAGTCAGTGAAAGCAATGCTTCCACTACTTGTCGAGTATAAAGGGCGTCTTGCACAGTCGGATGCAACTTTATATGAAGGACTTCAACTTCGTGACGAAATCTCAAGACGGCTGCATAAGCTCTATACATATGCACATATGCGTTACGATGAAAATACGGCGGATAGTTTTTATCAGGCGATGAATGACCGTGCCCGGACGCTGGCTTCGCAAATTGGTGCAACATTAGCCTTCATGACACCTGAGCT
The DNA here is from genome assembly GCF_057834585.1 of Exiguobacterium sp. GL_137. NCBI lineage: Bacteria > Bacillati > Bacillota > Bacilli > Caryophanales > Exiguobacterium > Exiguobacterium sp. GL_137. The sequence goes on along the minus strand of NZ_CM174406.1, from coordinate 2,030,578 downwards.
GTTGGAAGTTCCAGAAGAGACGATCGCTTCGTACTTGGATCAGAATCCGGATCTTGCGCTTTACCGTCATGCATTTGACGAGTTGAACCGTGAACGGGAACATGTCTTGTCAGAAGCGGAAGAGGCAATTCTCGCAAAAGCAGGAGAAGTTCTCGGACAGTCGGGAACGACATTTGGCATGTTAAATAATGCAGATATGAAATTCCCGAAAATCAAAGGTGAGGACGGGGAAGAGGCAGAACTGACGCACGGACGTTTCATCACGTTCATGGAGTCAAAAGATCGTTCTGTCCGCGAGGACGCGTTTAAAGCGATGTATGGGACGTATAGTCAGTATACGAACACATTAGCCTCTACTTTAGCCGGTTCCGTCAAAAAAGATAACTTCTATGCCGAGGTCCGGAAGTTCAAAACGGCCCGCGAATCAGCGTTACACGGAAACACGATTCCGGAGCAGGTATATGACGGATTGATTGAAGCGGTTCACGAACACCTTCCGTTGTTACACCGTTATGTTGCTTTACGTAAACGGATTTTAGGCGTCGATGAACTGCATATGTATGATATGTATACACCGCTCGTCAGTGAAGTCGAAATGAAGGTGACGTACGAAGAAGCCAAACAGTTGATGGTGGATGGATTAGCACCACTAGGACCTGAATACAAACATATTCTTGAAGAAGGTCTTGCGGAACGCTGGGTCGATGTCCGTGAAACACGTGGTAAGCGGAGTGGTGCCTATTCGTCAGGCGCATACGATACACAGCCGTTCATCTTGATGAATTGGCAGGATAACGTCAACAACTTGTTTACATTAGCACACGAGTTTGGTCACTCCGTCCATAGCTACTATACACGTCAGAATCAACCATACGCTTATGGTGATTATTCAATCTTTGTCGCTGAGGTAGCATCGACGACAAACGAAGCACTCCTAAATGATTACTTGTTGAAACGTGTGACGGATAAAAACGAGAAACTGTACCTCTTGAACAACCAATTGGAAACATTCCGTGGAACGTTATTCCGTCAGACGATGTTTGCAGAGTTCGAACACCAGATTCATGAAGCGGCACGTCTTGGACAAGCGCTGACACCTGAATTCTTAACTAAGACGTACTATGCCTTAAATGAAACGTATTTCGGTGAGGGTATCGTGTTAGATGAAGAAATTGGTTTGGAATGGGCACGGATTCCACACTTTTATTACAACTATTATGTCTATCAGTATGCGACAGGTATTTCTGCAGCAGCGGCACTGACTTCGCAAATCTTAGAAGAAGGAGAGCCGGCGGTCGAGCGCTACATCAATAACTTCCTCAAAGCAGGATCAAGTGATTATCCGATTGAAGTCCTCAAGGCGGCAGGCGTCGATATGACGACGAAAGCTCCGGTTGAAGCAGCCCTCCGTCAATTCGAACGGGTACTCGATGAATTTGAAGCACTGCTCGGAGAATGACAATTTTGTGAAAATATGAACAAAGGGCTTTCGAAGAGGGATGTATTCGATTATACTAAACATGTGAAGCGAATCACATTCCCCCTGATGATTCTCTTTTCCCCCATCCGAGTTTAAAAGAACGACAAAGAAGCTGCTTCCGCGATTGACGTGGAAGCAGCTTCTTTAAGTTAAGCATGGGCAGAATCTTTTAAATGACGCCATACTTTACCGTCACAATACGTCAGTGAAACGCATTTTTGTTGAAGCATTAACTTTTTCAATTCGTGTTCAACCTGCGCTTCTGTTGCATCATAGATAAATGCAATTTCAGAAGTCGTTGCGGTGTCATACCGTCTCAAGAATTGTTCGAGAGGAGGCTTTGCCTGTTTCTCAAACGGTTGTTCTAACAATTCGTTCAGAATCGATACATAAATCAAGTATTCATAATGGCCTTCAGCCTTGATTGCTTCCTCATCTCCAACAAAAGCAAGCGTCGGGAGAATACGTACGTCCCAATCGGTCACCAGTTCAGTTTCCTTTTCGAGCATCAATTGAATGGTATCTGATTCGATATCACGATGGAATTCTGCTAAATCAAGACCAAATTCCGTTAATGCTTCTGCCAATCGCATCAGGGAAGAGCGCGAATAAGCGCTTTTTCCTTCGACATTATGCAACATGCGTAAACGACGCATGAATCGCATGCCAAACGTTTTCCCCTGCAATTCAATTGCTTTTAGAATCAGCAGAGGTGACATATCACACGCTGATCGCGAAGGCGCACAAGGAATTGTTGCAATTGTCCGAAGACGGAACAGATGACCGTATTCTAATTCTAATTTCTTGAGAACGGGAATCAACCGTAAACCATCCGTTTGTGTGATGTCTAGAAAATGATAGATTTCTAGTGGTTTTGTCGGTTGTTGAATTGATGGTTCGTCCAATGAACAATATGAACCGTTGCATTGTTCGTGTTCCATCCGTTCACCCCTTTTCTTTTTTAATATCGTTACCCTATTTTAGCAACGAAAAAAAAGAAAGAGCAAAGGTTTTGCTTGTACATTTCTACACGATTAACGTGTAAGCGCTTTACGGTCCATAAAACGGACGATTTTATTTTTTGTTTCACGAAGGGGAATCTTGTTTGTTTGCAACAGTTCTTCGAACGCACGTTTACCGGCCGCGTAGTTTGTCACTTCAAATTCAAGTTCATAATCTGTGGTGCCTAAATACGTACTTTTATCTAAAACTAACAAACCGCTTTCCAGTTGTTTCTCGAATCGTTCTGTTTCAAGGCGTCCTAAATGTTCAAGTGAAGTCGTTAATTCGAATTTTTCCAACTGCTGATTCATTTCAGGAGAGTGGATCAAACCGTATTGGAATAAATCTTCCGCCTCTTGTTCGGACAAAGACACATGTGTTTCAAGTAACCCGTCGTCCTGCGGTTCTTTCAAAGTCAAAACCAAACCGGTCTTCTTTTCACGAATGCGCAATGCAGCACCGTAGCTACGAAGTTCAAACGTAGGTGTATCAAAATAGTCATTTGCTTGCCAAACAGAAGACCCGGATGTATTGTACCGTTCCATCAGTTTGGTGTAATCCGTTTCGTTTAACAGGTTTTTAAATTCAATTTCCATTTCTTGTCTCATTTCCGACCACACCTTTCTAGTTGAATGCTTGAAAATATGATACCATGAATGGTGTAGTGGAACGAATTGAACTAACAATTTAGACTAAAAGTGGTGACAATAACGATGACAAAAGAAAATTGGGACTTATTTCTCGCACCGTATCAAATCGCAGTGGATGAATTAAAAGTAAAATTAAAAGCCATTCGAAAACAATTTCAACAACGTGGGGAACATTCACCGATTGAATTTGTCACAGGACGTGTCAAACCTGTAAAGAGTATCTTACAGAAGGCTGAACGAAAATCGATTGATATCGAGTTATTGGAACAAGATATGCAAGATATAGCAGGTCTCCGGATCATGTGCCAATTCGTGGATGACATCATCCATGTCTTAGAACTGTTACGTTCACGGGGAGACTTTAAGATTGTCGAGGAACGCAACTACATTACACAAAAGAAGGAGAGTGGGTATCGTTCGTACCACATCATCATTGCTTATCCTGTCCAAACGATTGAAGGAGAAATCCCGACACTTGTTGAGATTCAAATCCGGACACTTGCAATGAATTTTTGGGCGACGATCGAACATTCTTTGAATTATAAATATCAGGGGAACATTCCCGAAGAGACACGGGAACGATTGAGGCGTGCGGCTGAAGCAGCGTTTCTGCTCGATGCGGAGATGAGTCAGCTGAAAGTAGAGATACAAGATGCTCAAGTCGTTTTACATGAACGAGAGGCGACCGAAGCAAAGAATCGAACAAAAGAGTAGGGGGATGACGATGCGTTTTGCGGTTACGGCTCGGGGCGATGAACGTTCCCATATGCTGAAGGAACAAGTAGAACAGGCGTTGATCGAACGGGGAAGTCATCGAGACGTCGTTACTCCGGAAATCGTGATTTCAATCGGCGGGGATGGTACGATGTTGCAAGCCTTCCATTCTTATTTGGATCAGGTCGAGGAAATCACGCTGGTCGGAATTCATACCGGGCATCTCGGCTTTTATGCCGACTGGAGACCGGAAGAAATGGATGAATTGATTCAACACATCGCGGACGATAACATAGCGACCGTTGAATATCCGCTACTTGAATTATCGATCGATTATGCAGACGGTTCGACGAATAAACTGTTGGCATTAAACGAATGTACGATTAAAAGTTTTAATCAGACATTGGTCTGTGATCTGTCGATTCGCGGAGAGTATTTTGAAACGTTTCGTGGTGATGGTCTGTGTATTTCAACCCCATCCGGTTCAACAGCCTACAATAAAGCACTGGGCGGGGCCATTGTGCACCCGGCGCTCGAGGCGATCCAGATCACAGAAATGGCTTCAATCAATAACCGGGTGTACCGGACGATTGGATCCCCGATGTTATTGCCGAAGCACCACGATGTCGAGATTCAACCGGTCAATCCGATTGATTTTCAATTGACATACGATCATTATGCATCGATTGTGCATCAAAATGTTAAGTCAATCCGTTGTCGTGTGTCCGATAAAAAAGTCAAATTCGCCCGATTCCGCTCTTTCCCGTTTTGGCAACGCGTCCGAGAATCATTTTTAGCAGAAGAAAGAAGTTAATTATAAAGAGGTAACGTGATGGCATTTCAAATTGAACAACAAGTAACTTCTATTGAAGATGGCTGGAGTGTCGGTCATTTTTGTACGACACGCCTCCATATTTCCCGAAAAATGTTAGTTTCGATCAAGCACCACGGGAATATTTTACGGAATGGACAACATGTCAACGTCAACGAGCCCGTTCATGAAGGCGACCGGATTCATGTCCGGTTTCCGGAAGAACAGCCTGCTCAGGACATGCATGCGACAAGCGGGGAACTCGATATCCTCTTTGAAGATGAATGGCTGTTGATTGTCAATAAACCACCGGGCATGGCTTCCATTCCGTCCCGACTCCATCCAGAGCGGTCATTATCGAATTTCGTGCTCGGTTATTACCGGCAACATCAAATTCCATACGCGATTCATATCGTCAATCGGTTGGACCGTGACACGAGTGGTTTGGTCGTTTTTGCAAAACATGCCCTTGCGCATCATCAGTTGAGCAAGATGCAACAGAATGGTTTGCTCGATCGCCGGTACGTGGCGTTGATTGAAGGATCAATCAAACCTCAGACAATTGATCTTCCGATCGGTCAAACCGATCATTCCTTCATGGAAAGAATGGTCCGGGAGGATGGTCAACAGGCAGTAACGCATATCTTAACGAGTGAGCGAATTACTGCGTTTTCGCGTGAATTGTCCCGATTGACGATTAAACTGGAGACGGGAAGGACGCATCAAATCCGGGTTCACCTTACTGCACTTGGTCATCCGTTAGTCGGAGATACGATGTATAAAGGGACACCATTGATTGCGAGACAAGCACTACACAGCGCATCTGCTACGTTTCCGCATCCGGGGACAGGTGAGGTGATGACATTCGTCGCACCGTTGCCGGACGACTTAAGTCTTTCGTGAATACCAAAAGAGTGGCACCCGACTGGATGCCACTCTTTTTTGAAGTTAATCTTCATCAAACATCGAGATACGGGACTGTGAAGCAATTGCCATGATCAAGCCGAGTCCAACCAAGTTAACAATCATCGTCGACCCTCCGTAACTAATGAAGGGAAGCGGGAGACCGGTGATCGGTAAGACACCCATCGTCATACCGATGTTTTGGAAGATTTGGAATGTGAACATGGCGACATAACCCGTTACGATATACGTTCCAAACGGATCTGCTGTTTCCAGCGCGATTTGAATCAACCGGTAGATGAACAGGAACAAGATAATTAGAACGACGGCTGCACCGATAAAGCCGTAGTGAGCTGAGATTGCGGTGAAGATAAAATCGGTATGCAGTTCGGGAACTGATACTTGCAGTTTTCCGTACCCGACACCAAACATCTGACCTGAGCCGATGGCGTTAATCGATTGGACCAGCTGATAGGAAAGGTCATCCGCATACTCAAACGGTTGTAACCAAGCCATAATCCGGTTCATCGCATGCCCCGGGAAGAAGGTGGCGAGTAAATCATTCTGGAAATAAAACAGATAAAAGAATCCGACAATTGCGACGGTCAACAAGCCGAACATAGTAAGCAACCATTTCCAGTTCAAGCCGGACAGTAACATCGCACACGCTAAGATGACGCAGAGAATCAAACCGATTCCTAAGTCAGGTTGAATGATGATTAAAGCAAGCGGAAGCAACGTAATCGCGGCCATCTTGACTAACAGCAGGAAGTCCCGTTCATGTTGGACATACCGGGCATTGTGTTCCGAAATCACCGCAGCTAACGTAACAATCAGAAAAAACTTCATGAACTCAGCCGGTTGAACGGTTCCGATGACGGGGAACTGATACCAACCGTACGCCCCTTTAATGTTTGCGACCAACGGCGTATTACGTAAAACAACGAGACCAATCAGGGAGATGATCCCTGCTCCATATAAGTACCAGTGAAAACGTTTCAGCTGCTCATAATCGATGAGAATGACGACAGACAGTGCGATAAATCCGATGATATACCACTGAATCTGTTTTGCCATGAAATTGATTTCACTGATTGCCCCTTGTAAGAAAGGTTGCGCGGTATAGATTGCGATGACACTGATGACCATCAAACAACCGAGCAAAAAAAGCAACGTGTTATCATAACGTTGTGTAAATGATTTAAAACGGTTCATTCCATCCCTACTTTCTGTCTCTTTCTATATTACCGTAATTTATCAAAATCGCAATATCAAGAGCGATGGTTGACAGAAGCGTTACGTTTTTGTAACCTAGATATAGGTGTTATTACCAGGTACTAATTTAAGGGGGAACTCATAATGAATATTTATCCTTCGCTTGAGGGAAAGACGTATGTTGTAATGGGTGTCATCAATCAACGGTCAATCGCATGGGGAATCGCACGTGCTCTTGATGCAGCAGGGGCAAGTCTTGCCTTTACGTATGTCGGAGAACGCTTCAAGGCGCCACTCGAAAAATTAGGTCAAGAACTTTCACGACCGGCGACGTATTATACGTGTGATGTCACGAGTGATGCTGAAATCACACAAGTATTTGAAACGATTCATGCCGATCACGGACAGATTTCAGGAATCGCTCACTCGATTGCTTTTGCCGATAAAGAAGCATTACGTGGTGAATTCTCAGGTGTGACACGCGAACAGTTTGCGCAAGCACTCGATATCTCGGCATACAGTTTGACGGCTGTTGTGAAAGCGGCAAAAGATTTCTTCACGGAAGATGCCTCTGTTATTACATTGACGTATCTTGGTGGCGAAAAGATGGTCCCGAACTACAACGTGATGGGCGTCGCGAAAGCGGCACTCGATGCAAGTGTCCGTTACTTAGCAGCAGAGTACGGAAAGCAGGGTGTTCGCGTCAACGCGATTTCAGCCGGTCCGGTCCGAACGGTTTCTGCAAAAGGTGTCGGTGATTTCAATTCGATTCTCGAAAGTATTGAAGAGAGGGCACCACTTCACCGTAACGTCACGACAGAACAAATTGGTCAAAGTGGATTATTCCTCTTGTCCCAGATGTCGAGCGGTGTTACGGGTGAGATTCTTCACGTCGACAGCGGTTTCCATATCTTATAATATAATAAGAATTTTCGTTCATTCCGAACTAAACTGTACAGTTAAAACCAAGGGAAACCTTGGTTTTTTGTTTTTCTTAAAGAGATTTTGGGAATAACAGAATAACGAGCTGAACTTTAGGGAGGGATATTCTATGTACCAAGTAGATTTTACGGTAGTCCAATATGTGAATCGGCAAGTAAGAGTCGATTTGGAGCGGAAAACAGAACCGGTCGCCCGCATCAATCCGATCAAGCGTGTCGAGCCGCATCATGCTGAGCTGGAAGAACAAGCAAATGCTTATGGGGTTTTGCCAGAACTAAAACTTCCCGGTCGCAAGTTCGACCGGGAAGTTTGATGTTATTGACCTGTAAATCGGAACGTTTCGTACACACTCCATGAACCATTTTCGAGTTCATACAGAAGAGCCATCTTGGTGACATCTTCTTGGAAACGGATATCTTCCATTTTCAATCGTTCGAGAACGTCGAATAATTCGACATCGGATAAATCTTGACCGATTGTAATGTGAGGTAAGAAATCATACTTCGGTGTGTGACTAAGATCACCCGAATGCAAGGCTTGATGTAATTGTTCCAATTCATCCGTCGGCATGACTTTTAAAAATAAGACATTATTCGTCGGATGGAAAGACCGAGCGCCTTGGATATGAAGTGAAACCGGTTTCGTTTGCTCTGCTACCTGATTGAGAGCAGCTACGATGGAATCAAGTTCGGTATCATCGACACTGATCCGTTCTCGCATCGTAATGTGTGGTGTGATTAACGCATACTTGGAATCGTACCGTTTTCGGTATGAATTCGCAAAATCCTGAATTCGTTTCGATGGAAACAAAACTACCCCGATGTTCATCGAAAATCCCCTACTTTCCCCTGAAATGATAACGCTTTACAGGATAATCATGACGGATTATCGGTGTGATGTCAAAGAAGTTTGAGGGGAGAGCAGCAATCCGTGTATACTTGTGAAGAACTTTGTCAGAGAGGTGGATTTTGTCATGAAAGAAAAAGCACATTCTAAAGAAGTAAAACAAGCAGCAATCGATAAGCTGCATGAGCGAGGTGTCACGATTCATGCAATTGCTGAAATCGTGTATCAAATGCAAGCACCATACACGATTGAACTTACGCTTGAAACCTGTGTCAGCTCCGTGGAACGTGTTCTCGAAAAACGGGAGTTGCAGCATGCTATTCTCGTTGGGGCAGAACTCGATATTTTAGCCGAAAAAGGATTGTTATCTGAACCGCTTTTATCCATCATTCGTAGTGATGAAGGATTGTTTGGCGTCGACGAGACGATTGCAATTGGAGCTGTCAATACGTACGGTTCGATTGCCGTAACGACGTTTGGTTACTTGGATAAGGCTAAGATCGGGATTATCAAAGAGCTGGATACAAAGGTCGATGACGGACGCGTCAATACCTTCATGGATGATATCGTAGCAGCCATCGCTGCCAATGCGTCTGGACGTCTTGCACACCGATTACGTGATAAAGAAGATTATTCGGCCGAAGAACTTGAGCAACGGAAAGGGACGTATTGATGAAACTAAATCGAAAAGCTTTAGCTGTTTCAGGAATTGCGTTCGTCATCTTTCTCGGAATCGCTATCTCCATCCGGTTGACGGGCTATTTTTTATTTGACGCGCAACTGTCCAATCGCATGTCGAAACAAGTCCCGGCTGACTATGTCAGTTGGTTCACGCAGTTAGGATCAGGAGTAGGAGCCGTAACGGTGACACTTCTGTTAACCGCCATCAGTTATTACCTGTGGCGAGATCGGGTGGGAAGTATTTGGTATCTGTTATCCTTTTTGGCGGTGGCCGTTCTCAATCAAGTTGCTAAAGCTTTTTTTGTCCGGGATCGTCCTTCACTCAATGAATTGGTTGGCGGAGTCGGCTACAGTTTTCCGAGCGGTCACTCGTCAATGGCTTTTGCAGTGTACGGTGGATTTTTGATTTTGAGTTGGCGGTTTTTAAACCGGGCCGGGAAAATCATTTTGGGAATCTTTCTTAGTCTGTTGATTTTAGCAATGGGTTCGTCACGTATTATCTTGAACGTGCATTACTTCTCAGATGTTGTTGGTGGTTTTTGTTTTGCTGCGTTCATCTTGTGTCTGTCCTATGCCTTCATCTCATCGCGACGTAAACAAAAGGAGACCGGTCATCATGTTATTAATTGATATCGATCACAGTCTGCTTTTTGATGAAACGGCGATGAAGACGATTGCAGTTCCTACTTTATTAGTAGAGCGAGTAGGAGAAGAAAAACGGTTCATGACGATGCGGACGCATTTGCGATTGAAACGTCTCGTTGAAAAGAACGGTTTGATTCCATTTACGAGCCGCACGTTTGAGGGATTCCGGCATTTGGAGTTGTTTCAAATCGATGCGAAGCCGAAATGGTCTATTCTTGAGAGTGGTAGAACCTTGCTGAAGGATGGGAAACCAGATAAACGTTATGCAAACTGGTTACGACAATACGAAGAAAACCCTTCTCTGGAAACGGTACTCCGTTATTTAGAGGAAGTGGAGCAGTTCGATTGGACCGTTTATCCGGCAGAAGCATGGGAAAAACGAATCACTCGTCCGCATCAGACGATTTTGCGCCAAGAAGATGAAGCGAAGATGCTTGATGATGTCTTTAAACAAATGAATGATTTGCAGCAAGGATAACACTTACCCGAATGGGGACACTTAATTCAAAGGTCCCATTCGGTTTTTTTGTGTAGATGGACTGTTATACGGGCACTAAAAAAGATGACTCTGATGTAATATCGGAATCACCTAATAAGCGGGAGCAGCGTCCAAAATAAAGGAAGTCGTTCAAGGTTACTTCTTATACGTTGACAGTCAAATCATCGAACCAGTACACACCAACGGTTTCCGATCCAGCGTGCGTGAGAATGGATGGACCAAACTGTGTAATTTCGATTGAAATCTGTGGCAATTTTGTTTGCAGCAAATCGCGTAATTGTTCGGCAGAAGACCGCGCGAGTGTATGGCCGATGTAAAGGGTCTGATTGTATAAACCAAACTGTTCGATTTTAGTAGCGATCTCGAATGACATTTCGTGAAAAGCTTTTTTAATCGACCGCACTTTTTTAAACGGAACCAGTTTACCGACCTCGTCGAACTTCACGATCGGTTTAATGTTCAGCATGTTGGCCAGTAAAAATTGACTGCTGGAAACACGACCACTTCGACGCATCGTCTCCATGTTGCCGATAATCAGATAGAAATGAGAGTGGTGCTTGAACTGTTCCAAGACTTGCATGACTTCTTCCGGCTGCTTACCAGCTTGCGCCATTTCGATGGAAAGACGTAACATGTTTTGTTGATTCGTAGCACCGGTGTAAGAGTCAATGGCATATAACTTAAAACCGACAGCATCCGCAGCGGCGACAGAACTGGCATACGTCCCACTTAAGCCGCTCGTGATGTGAACAGCATACGCATAATCATAACCGTCTGCTTGTAAACGCTCGTAAAGTTCAACTAACTCACCAAACGACGGTTGTGAAGTCGTCGGGATGACAGAAGAATTTTCGCGCATTTTTTGATCCAGTTGTTCAATCGACAGATCAGCATATTCCCGGTATGATTCTCCGTTGATGATGATGACTGTTGGTACGACATGGACTCCGAGTTTTTCAGCTTCCCCGGATGGGAAAAAAGCCATACTATCGGTAATCCAAGCAATCTTATCCATTAAAGCGACGCCTCCAGTAGAATTTCATTTTTTTAATCATACCATAGCGATGAAAGCGGCATCACTAGCCAATCTGTTTTTCAGGAATAGAATTTGGAGAAACGTGTCTAATCGATGAACTGATGAAGAAGGTGATCAAAACAGGCAACAGCCAAGCTAAACTTTTATCGGATAACGGCAAGAATGAATATACAGCGACTATCGGATTAGGCAAAACTTTTAACGTATGGAGAGCACTTAATAAAGAGAACAAGGCCGTGACCGATAAAGTGATTCGATACACAAGTGATGGTCTCTTCAGCAAAGAACGGATAAAGGTCAAACCAATCAGGACGATGACAATCGGATACAGGAACATCAAGATAGGTACCGCAATCGCAAGTAAGGCATCAAGTCCGACAATTGAAACGGAAAAACCTAAAACGGTTGTGATAATGCCGGTGACCGGAAGTGTGAGACGGGTTGAGAGCGACATCATATATTCTGAAAAAGCTGTGACAAGACCAACAGATGTCGTTAAACAGGCAAGCAAAATAGCGACTCCCAAAATCATCAGACCAATCGTTCCGAATGTACTTTCGGCATATTGTTGTAATAATGAAGGACCATTGATTACCCCGACTGCTCCAAAACTATTCCGACCAATGAAGCCGAGTCCGGTGTAAACCAGAGTCAGTGATAGTGCAGCAATCAATCCGGCTTGTGTCACGGTCTTTAATTGGACTTTTCGACTTTTTAAACCTCTGACATGTAGCGTATGCAGGACGATGACACCAAATACAAGAGCGCCGAGAGCGTCAAGCGTCAAGTATCCTTGAAGAAATCCCTGAATGAATGCATCTGTAAAACCATCGTACGAAGAGGCGGGGGGTTGAACTGCCGATAATGGCGTTAAGATACTGCTGATACTGAGTGTCGCAAGTGCCAACAGCAACAACGGAGTGATAAAACGACCAATGATATCGAGCAGTTTGCCCGGTTTAAGGACAAGATACAACGTGATTAAAAAGAAAACGGAAGAAGAAATCAACAGCGTCGTTTGACTAGGACCACTTAAGAAGGGAACAACACCAAGTTCATACGTGACGACGGAAGTCCGTGGAATTCCAAAAAAAGGTCCGATGGCGACATATAAAGCAAAAGTCAGTAGAGCACCGACGAATTTAGGAAGCGGACGGGCAAGTGTACTGATTCCCCCGCCGACCCATGCGACAGCAATCAATCCAGTCAGAGGTAATCCGACACCGGTAACAATGAAGCCGAGTATTGCAGGAAAAAACTGTGTTCCGGCCAGGGCACCGAGTTCAGGAGGAAAAATCAAATTACCCGCACCAAAGAATAATGCGAAAATCATAAAACCTAAAGCAAAAACATCTTTTTTACTCATAATATATCTTACCTCCTGTTTTTTTTTACGTTATTCACTATATCACCGGATGAGAAGTGATGAAAGAATTTTTAGAAAATTCATTTGTTTTCAAGGTTTATTTTTTGACTTTACCAAAAAAAGCCCATGTCATGGTTAGAAGATCTCTAACGGTGACATGAGCAGGATGTTGCAGGAATGATAAAGTAAAGGAGTAAGTGGTTTAGCTAGACGCCATGAAACGACCTTTTTTTTGTCGTCTTAATTTATGGAGGAGCCAAGCGTGAACGACTTCGCACGATTGACGAGGGAGGGTCAGTTCCACGAGTGGTTCTTGCTGCTGACCATGGATAATAAATAATCCTGTTTCTTCATCAATAGGTGAGATAGTCATTGAGCTCGCTTCATTCAACGATACTTTCAGTTCGCCTGTTGTGGCATCCTTCAATTTCAGGATGTTTCCGTTCGTTGCAAACTTGGTGAATGAACCGATACCGTTCACTTTTAACTGATCCATGCTAAATTCCTCCTTCGGTTGATCCAAACTTATTTAAATCATCAGAAAAGCGGTTCCAACTTCTAACTTCCAAAAGGTTAATCTCATTATAACGAAGTCTGGACCAGATACCAGTCTTAATTTATGTGAAAATTCCGATTAATCAGTAATGGTATTGTCATATAGAGGATTATACAAAAAACGAGCAAAAAGTACCGTATGAAAAATATGAGAAAACTATCCTGTTATCAAGTAAAAAAAGTGATTAGGATCAACGTAACTCCAAACTCCAATTTTTTTTACGATGGATCAACTCACCACGAAGGATGATCGATTCTTTTTTTGTCTCAAGATCTTCTTTCAGAACATGCATGTCTTCGTATCGACCGGCGATATAAACCGGAATGGTCGTTTGACGTGTGAACATCGATTGCCGTGTATGCGTGAAATCGATCAAAATTCCTTCTTGTAACAATTGACGCAGATTAATGATGATTTCCGCTGTAAGAGGTGAAAGGGTCGGAATACGGAGTTCGCGACGGATTTTTTGTTGCACTAATGTGGATAAGACTTGTTCGATACTGGGCCAATCTTTTAAATAAGCCGTTGCCTGTGTCCCATCATGCTCACTGAAATAGGCCCATTCGTTTTCGACGGAAGTCATGAATGGACTAGGCATTCCGCGTTTCATATGCATTAAAAACAACAGCTCTGCAATTTCAACATCTGTCAGGATATCCAGGGAATGAGAAGAACGGATATCAATGGCGTTCAGTGGAAAACGTTCTACATCATTCGATTGGACAAATTGTTCGACTTCATGCGCCTCGACATAATGAAAGGCGGTCCGCGAAGAATATTTGATGGATTTGAAAGCGGCTCCTGAGACAAGCAGGGCACTTTTTGAATCAATAGACGTGATAAAGTCCGCAAAAGTAACACCGGACATCGTCAAACGATGATTTTCGGCATCTTCATACAAGTAGAGCAGGGAGTTGGACATAAACGAGCGACTTCCTTTCGTGGTCAGGACGTGAATAAGTTCAATAGTAGCAAAACTTCTAATGAGCGAAAAGGGTATTTCCTTCTGAAAACGGGCATAATATAAAAAAGAGGTGATTGGGCATGTGGGGGTTAAGAAAACCATTCCCGGAACTAAAAACAGAACGCTTCATCTTGAGAGAACTGGAAAACAAAGATGCACGAGATCTATTTAAGATTTTATCGGATGATGAGGTCATGTATTACTACGGATCAGATCCGCTGGTCACGGTGTATGAAGCAAAAAATGTCATCAGTTACTTCAAAGAACAATTCACCCAAGGGAAAGCGATTCGATGGGCGATTGCCGACCAACAAACGAATCAACTGATTGGAACGATTGGATTTCATAATTGGTTGACCCAGTATCACCGGGCAGAAATCGGATTTGAAGTCAGCCAAGACTATTGGCAACAGGGAGTGGCCTCGGAAGCAGCACGGGCAGTCTTGACACACGGATTTGAAGACTTCGCGCTGCACCGAATCAGTGCACTCGTTGCACCTGAAAATATCGCGTCCAATGCACTGGTTCAGAAACTTGGTTTTCAAGCAGAAGGATTACTTGAAGATTATGCGTACAGTCATGGACGATTTATGGATTTAACGATCTACCGAATGCTTGCATCGGAATGGAAAGGATGACTAGTCGAATGTCGAAACAATCACTTGTGTTACTACATGGATTTGCCGGAGGAACGGATTATTTTAATCGGGTTGAAGCGAAACTGCGTCTGTCGTTTGATGTACTCGTGCTGGCTCTGCCTGGTCATGAAGGACAATCAGTCGGTCCGGAGACGATTGAAGAATTTGCCTCATGGGTGATGGAGGACTTGGAACGAAGAGGGATTGAACGGCCGATTCTGATTGGACATTCGTTTGGCGGTTATATCGTCTCCTCGATTGTCGAGATGTATTCGGAAAAAATCAATGGATTTGGTCTTGTCTACTCAACGGCTAAAGCAGATACGGACGAAGCCAAACAAAAAAGAAATCAAAACATCAGCCGAGTCCAAGAAATCGGTGTACGGGAATTTGTTGACGGGTTAGTTCCCGGCCTATTCGCTGAAGGTACTGATGTGATGATCGTCTCTGAAGCGAAGGAAATCGGTTATATGATGACTGTCGAAGGGGCAATACGGGCGCTGACAGCGATGCGTGACCGTAGAGATTTGACAGCCGTCTTAAGTCGAACGGATGTTCCAGGAGTGATCATCCACGGAACGAAGGATCCTTTAATTTCGGAAGCGAGTGCATTTGCGCCTCAAAACGAACGGATTATAAAACGTTCGACGGACAGCAGTCATATGGGGATGCTTGAGACACCGGATGCATTTTGTGAAATTTTAGAAGAAGTGTTCTCAGAGGAGAAGTCTTGAGGGCAATCTGTCTGATCAGCGTTCACCACACGGTGGGCGCTTTCTTGCTTCTTTTACGTAACCGGTTGAAAAAAGATACAAAAGCGTATGCGTTGCATTTTTAATTGAATTTCTGAATGATGAAAGGGGAGGGATTAAGATGAAAATTATAGCAATTGAACCAACACCAAGTCCAAATAATATGAAGGTCATCGTTGATGAAACGTTTTCGGAAAAGGGACAAACGTTTGAACATGCATTTGGTGCACCGGATCATGTAGCAAAATTACTGGAGATTCCAGGCATTAAGTCGGTTTATCAAGTGAGTGACTTTTTAGCCGTTGAACGGTTTCCGAAATATGATTGGCGTACGCTAGTCATCGAGATTCGCCGGTCCTTTGGCGAAGTACTCAGCGATGTCGAACAACATGAGACGGATGAGGCATTTGAGCCTGTTCATCTGTTCATTCAATTTATTTTAGGTGTACCGATGCAACTAAAAGGAGTCAAAGGACTAGAAGAAAAACGCCGCGGATTACCCGACCGGTTCCGGGAAGCTGCGCTATTCGTTCAACCTTATGTGAAGAATGTCATCAGTGACCGCCGCTGGGTCGAACAGGCACCGCGTTACGGGGATTTAGATGAAAGTTTGGCAGAAGTAGCTCAAGAAATCGAAGTCGCGTATCCAGCAGAGCGGATTGATCGCTTAAAGACTATTGCTTCAGGGGAAGAAGTCACATTTGACGGACAGGCGTTAACGTCGTCAGATTGGAAACAGCGTTTTGCAGCTCTAGATGAATTACCGATTGAATTGAACTGGGTCCCGGCATACGCCAAGATGCTTCAAGATGAAAAGATGCAGATCAGAAGACAGGCTGTAGTCAAACTCGGAATGTTTGAAGATAACCGATTAGAGCTGCTGGATTATATAACAAATGCGCTACACGACCCGTCAAGCAGTGTACGGCGAACGGCCGGAGATACGATTTCCGACTGGGCCTTGCCGGAGGCGGAAGTGATGATGATTGAAGCGTTGACGGATAAAAATAAACTGGTCCGTTGGCGGGCTGCCCGCTTTTTATTTGATGTTGGAACGGAACAATCGATTCCACGGTTAAAGGAAGCCGTGCAAGATAAGGAATATGAAGTCGCGCTTCAAGCGGAACTGGCATTGGCACGAATCGAAAGTGGGGAAGAAGCACTAGGTACGGTTTGGCAACAAATGAATCGAATGTCGGGTGAAAGTTCATAAGAACCTCAAAAAAGAAGTGTATGAAGAACCATTCGACAAAATAACAATTAAGATGTCTAGGTATATTTTACCTTCTAACGAAAAGATATGGGAAAATATGAAAAATATTTTGTAATGGTTTTGAAACGGAATTGAAATGTCGTTATAAATCACCATTTTAAAGGTGTATAACCCAACTATTTTAACATTCCAATAAATGGTTGTATTTTTTGGAATAAAGTTTTGACACGAAATGTCGAACGAGAATTTTCCGATGTTTTTCCTGTTTTGATAAAGTGAAATCACAATAACTGATTCGATTTCAAACAGCTATTCTGGTTTGACTGACATCTGACATAACAAAGGAGATTCGGGGACATGATACTTTTTGCTGAAACAGATCTAGCAGTAGGATACAAAGAACGTACGGCTTCGGGTGTATTCGTAACGATTGAAACAATGGACAGCCGGACAATTACACTTGTGGCACCGGCAACGGCAACGGATGCCATTTGCGATGAATTGTTTGTAACGGGGATTGAACAATTGTTTTCTACATCAAAAATGACAGTAGCCATTCCGGTTGCTTAATTGATGAATCAAAGAGGCAGGATGGGGGAGAACCTTATCCTGCCTCTTTTTTGTGCTAAAATTGAGAAGAGAGAAGAGAGGAGGCATTGTTTTGAAATGGATTATCCTGTTATCCTGTTTATGCGTACTGACCTTGATGTTGGCTGGATGTAACCAGCAAGAACAAAAGAAAGCGACGACACAAGGCGATGCCACGGAACAACCGATTGAAATCAAGGTGTCCGGAAAACAATTAGAACCAAACGTCGTCTTAGCTGTCGTCCAATTAAAAAATCCGAATGAACAAGCGGTGACCCTGACATTCCCGACATCCCAGCGATTTGAATTAAAAATCAAGGATGCGGATCAAAAAGTGCTCTATACTTTTTCGCAAGAGCAGGTGTTTACGCAAGCGATTGAACAAGAGCGCTTCAAAGGGTTGGAGACAAAACGTTACGAAGTAAGAATTGAGCTTCCGGATTCCAGTCATCCGACGCAAGTCGAGGCGATGACCATCCGTCAAGTAAAGGGAGATGCGATTTCCAACGGGAAAGCGCAAAATGAAATCTCGAACTAGGCAAGTATAAAAAAAGCTGAAGGAGTGTGACGGTTTCATGCAACAGGAAATCATTCAAGTGACGGGGGTCAAGCCGGTCATCGTTGCTGAAGAAGAAATTAAACAACGCGTTCAATTTTTAAAAGAGTATCTTGTGCATACAGGGGCAAAAGGACTTGTTCTTGGTATTTCAGGAGGACAGGACTCCTCATTAGCGGGTCGCCTTTGTCAACTCGCTGTTGAAGAGTTACGCAGTGAGACGAATCGAGATTATCAATTTTACGCCGTACGATTACCGTATGGTCAACAACAAGACGAGTCGGATGCCCAGCTTGCATTGTCATTCATCCGTCCGGATCATGCGTTGCGAGTCGATATCAAGCCGGCCGTTGCTGCTTCCATGGCTTCTTTTGAACAGGCAACGGGAGGCGTTTTGTCTGATTTTAGCAAAGGAAATACAAAAGCACGGGAACGAATGAAGGTGCAATATGATATAGCGGCTCATTACGGCTGTTTAGTCGTCGGAACAGATCATGCAGCAGAATTCGTAACCGGTTTTTATACGAAACACGGGGATGGAGCATGTGATTTAACACCATTGACCGGACTGAACAAGCGCCAAGGAAAACAGTTACTCCGTGAATTACAGGCACCTGAAGGATTGATTGAAAAAGTTCCGACAGCCGACTTAGAAGACAATCAGCCGGGGTTGCCTGATGAACAAGCGCTGGGCATGACATACAATGAAATTGATGATTATTTAGAAGGTAAAACGATTTCCAGTGAAAGCCAGGCTAAGCTGGAAGGTCAGTACAAACGAGTGGGACATAAACACCATATGCCGGTCTCGCCACTGGATACTTGGTGGAAATGAGTAATCCATTGCAGACGACAGCTGAAACAGCTGTCGTTTTTTTCGTCTGAAAATCGGGAAAAGACTCAAAACACATCAATAAGAGAGTCGGACGGGAGGTAAAGACATGGAATCAATTGCAGTCGTTGGTGGTGGACTAGCGGGATTATCAGCCGCAGCCTTGCTTGCCAAACAAGGAAAACGTGTTCAGCTATATGATGCAGCGATGTTAGGCGGAAGAGCGACCTCACAAATCATCAAAGGGTATACGTTTAACTACGGGGCGCATGCAGTGTACGGGCGGGATCATTCCGTGTTAAAGACGATCATTAAAAGCTTGAAATTAGAGATTACCTGGCTGGACTTTTCTTCGACGAAAGCAAAATATGAATTTTCCGGCCACTTAACTGCTGCTCCGGCTAATGCGATTGGTCTCTTGAAGACAGAAGTGATTGGCGGAACGGATAAACTTCGTTTTACATGGGAAGTTGTGAAAACAGTTCTCCGTCTTGAAAAAGGAGTGCCAGAGTTGTCAATTGGTCAATGGCTGGTGCAAGAAAAAGTCGAAGAAGACGTGTCACGCTTGATGCTTGATTTAGCGTCCAGTAATTTTTTTACGACCGAACCTGAAAACATTCCGTCAGTCGTCTATTTTGACTATTACCGGAAACTTTTTCGGACACGAAAACCGGTTTCGTATATCGCCGGCGGATGGCAAGTCCTAATTGATGAATTGGAACGTGTCCTGCAAGAACAGGGAGGGACGATTCACCGGAAAACTAAAATTACAGCGATTGAAGAAAAGGAACAAGGATACCGGTTACGTGACCGGAAAAAAACGGAATGGACTGTTGACCGGGTTGTCTTGGCGCTTCCGCCCCGTGATATGCGAAAGCTCGCCTTACCTGCCACCGTCCAATCCTTTATCGAACCTTTTGCCCAATATGAACCGGTAGAAGTTCTTGTGTACGATGTCGGAATCAGTCCATATCTCAAAACACCGTTTTCATACGTTTACGACCGTACCCATCAACTGTTCGTCACCGATTTATCTCATTACGATCCGAGTATCGCACCGGAAAACGGTCAGGTCTTACAAGTCGTCGCCTATCTTGCGCATCAGGAAGTCGGAAATCCAGATTATTTAGCGGAAAAGGTCAAACAGATTCACCGGCTTCTCGATCAGCATTATCCGCAATGGCAGGAACGTCTGGTCGTCGAACGGACAATGAAGCGGGCGATCGTTCAAGAAATCAAATGGAAGATGGGGCAAACTCCCCTCCCTAATTTTATGCAGGATGGACATAAGGAGACGATGGCTTTTGTCGGGGATTGGTGTGAAGGAGAAGGGCAGTTATCGGAATTGTCTTTCTCGAGCGCGTTGAACGTAGCAGCGGAATGGAAACAAAAAAACGCTCATTGAGCGTTTTTTTGTTTCGGATAAAAGGCAAGAGCAATCAAAATCGTAAAAGCAATCAAACTCATCATCGGAATCGTCAGGAAACCAAAATAATTGACCCACTTGATGAGGCAACCGTTCGTGCAGAGTGCTTCTCCGTCCGGTAAGCGTTCGAGTATGACGTGATAGGCTGCGACCGCAAATCCGAGTAACGTATATAATCGAAGAAAAAATCCATCGACCGGGCGATTACGGAATAAGGATACAAGCAAATAAATGGCGGTCGTATACATGAACAGACGTTGCCACCAGCACAACGGACAAGGAATGAATCCGCGAATCTCACTGAAATACAAACTGCCTAAAGTCGCGACCGTTGAGACGATCAACATAAAATGATAGCGTGACATATGTACCTTCCTCTCTAACGTGTTAAACTAATGCCATCTTATATCATGAGGAGTCGAATCATACATTGCAAGTGTCGGAAATGGAAATGTTGATTACGTTATCAGAAGAATTGAACATGAGACGGGCCGCAGAACGTCTTTTTGTCTCGCAACCTGCTCTCAGCCAGCGTCTGGTCGCAATCGAGCGGCGCTGGGCAACAAAGCTGTTCATTCGTTCATCACGTGGACTGAGTATCACCCCGCAAGGTGAAAAAGTCATCGGACTCGCCAAAGAAATGAACCGAAAAGAACTGGAGCTTAAAAGTGAATTGACGGCGGAAGAGGGGGCTGTTTACGGTACACTTCGGATTGCTGTCGCGTCCATTATGGGACAATATTGGCTTCCCCGTGTCCTGAAACGGTTTGTCGAACGTTATCCGCATGTCCGTGTCCAATTGGTCACAGGGTGGTCAAGTGAGATGATGCGCCATATGCTGGAAGAGCATTTTCATATTGGTATCATCCGCGGAAATCCTGATTGGAAAGGCGTGAAGGAACGGCTGTTCTCGGATCCGTTATATCTTGTTGACAGTGAACTGACGTCACTCGAACAGCTTCGGAAAACAGAACGTCCTTTCATTCAATTTAAAAGTGACTCGACGTACTATCAGGAGATTTTAGAATGGTGGCAGGACCGTTTTTCGAGTCCACCGGCCCGGACGCTCGTCGTTGACCAGATTGAGACGTGTAAACAGATGGCGCTTCACGGGATTGGTTTTGCCATCTTACCGGAATCAACGATTCATGAAGCGAGTGAAGTGATGCAGATTCCGCTTAAAACGTCATCGGGAAAAATTTTAAAGCGGGACACGTGGATTCTATCGACGGAGTCGATGCTTGAATTAAAACAAGTCCAAGCGTTTTGGGACATCGTCAAAGAAGAAGGAGGAAGTCAGTCAGATGGAATACGCAATTGAAATGCGCCGAGAACTTCATAAAATACCGGAGCCGGGTTTTAAGGAGTTTAAAACGCAAGCTTTTATCCTCGATCAAATCCGGTCGTACCCGGAAGATCGTGTTAGTTATGATACATTCGAAACAGGAGTATTTGTCCGCGTAAAAGGTTTAACGGGGAACCGGACGATTGGATATCGGGCCGATATCGATGGATTACCAATCGAAGAAGCAACGGGGTTACCATTTGGTTCTGAACACCCGGGCTTCATGCATGCCTGTGGTCATGATGTTCACGCATCCATCGCCTTAGGTTTGTTACGCCGGATTGTCGAACTGCCTGTCATGGATGATGTCGTCTTCCTGTTCCAACCGGCTGAAGAAGGACCGGGTGGGGCGGAACCGATGATCAAAAGCCCGCTGTTTGAAAAGTATCGTCCGAGTGAGATGTATGGTCTGCATGTCGCGCCGGAATATCCGGTCGGGACGATTGCAAGCCGGCCTGGTGTCTTGTTTGCGAGTGCCCGGGAAGTTCATATCACGATTTATGGACAAAGCGGTCATGCAGCCTTTCCGCATTTGACGATTGATACGGTTGTTGCTCAGGCGGCATTGATCATGCAACTTCAGACGATTGTCAGTCGTTCGATCAATCCAATGAACTGCAGTGTCATTACGATCGGGAAAGTGGAAGCGGGAATCCGGGAAAATGTCATTGCAGGTCGTGCTTTACTCGACGGAACGATGCGTGCGCTTAACGGAACAGACATGGAAAAACTAGAGCAACGTGTGCGTGACATCGTACGCGGCATCGAAGCTTCATTCGGCGTAAAAATCGATTTACAGTTTGGAAATCGGTATTATGAAGTCGTCAATGATCAACGAGTCGTTGATAAATTTTCGTCCTTCGTCAAAATGAATGCGAATTATATTGAGTGCGATGCTGCAATGACAGGAGAAGATTTTGGATTCATGTTAAAAGAAATTCCCGGCATGATGTTTTGGCTTGGTGTCAATAATGCTACGTCCGGATTACACCAGCCGACCCTGAATCCGGATGAAGATGCCATTCCCTTCGTCATTAATTTACTCGATCATTATTTCCGCGAATATGTCTAAACAAAAGACGTGACAATCGGCCCTTTATTCCTGAAAAAAATGGATAAAGGGCTTTCATTTTATAGAAGAGAACAGTTTTCGAACGTTTTGTGAAATAAATCACGAGTATATGTGAACAATTTGTTACATCAAACATTTAAAACAGACACAAATGATTATGTTCTCTATGATACGGATATAAACAATATATAGAAGTACGTCTAGAAAGAGGGGGCTATACACATGTTCAATGATCCAGTCATGCTCAGTCGATTATTGACAGGGCTCACATTAGCATTCCATATCATCTTTGCGACGATTGGGGTAGGGGTTCCATTGATGGTACTCGCAGCGGAGTACATCGGAATTAAACGAAAAGATTCAGACTATATTCTTCTGGCTCGACGCTGGACGCGTGGTTATATCGTAACTGTAGCGGTAGGTGTCGTAACCGGAACAGCAATTGGATTACAATTGTCGCTCCTATGGCCTTCTTTGATGCAAGTAGCAGGTCAAACGATCGCATTACCGTTGTTCATGGAAACTTTCGCCTTTTTCTTTGAAGCGATTTTCCTCGGTATTTATCTCTACACATGGGACCGGTTTAAAAATCCGTGGTTACACTGGTTAATCGGGATTCCGGTCGTCATCGGGGCAACATTATCCGCCTTCTTCATCACGACGGTCAACTCATTCATGAACTCACCAGAAGGATTTAAAATCGTCAACGGGACACTCACGCAAATCGAACCGTTAAAAGCGATGTTTAATACGGCGACACCGACAAAAGCAACACACGTCATCGTATCCGCTTACTTGACGGTTGCTTTTATCCTGGCAGCGATTGCGGCTTTCCATCTGTTACGGAAGAAAACCTTGTCGGCAGCAGAAACGGCATATCATAAAAAAGCTCTTCGCTTAACGGTCATGGCCGGATTAATCTTTGCGTTCTCAACTGCGTTAGTCGGAGATTTCTCCGGGAAATACCTGGCGAAATACCAGCCGGAAAAATTAGCAGCAGCAGAATGGCATTTTGAAACAACAAGTGAAGCCGAGTTGATTTTCGGTGGAATCCTGGATGAACAAGCGGACGGCAGTTATGAAATCAAAGGTGCCGTCAAAATTCCGTATGCTTTATCCATTCTCGCGGGCGGAGCGCCGGATACAGAAGTCATCGGGTTAAACGAATTCGCCAAAGAGGACCAGGCACCACTGTTTGTCCACTATTTCTTCGATATCATGGTATCGATCGGCATGTATTTAGCCGCCATCTCGGCCCTGTTCGTATTGGCTTTCCGACTCAAAAAGTTGAATCCATACAACAAGTGGTTGTTACGCGGTATCTTTATCGGTGGACCACTCGCCATCGTCTCGATTGAAGCAGGCTGGATGTATGCGGAAATCGGACGTCAACCGTGGACGCTCTATGGTATTATGAGAACGGCTGATGCGGCGACCACTTCGACCGCTGTCGGACCGATGTTGATTTTATTCAGTTTACTGTATCTGTTGCTCGGAACGATTTGTACAGTCGTCCTGCTCCGGATGTTTAAAAATAACCCTGTCGGCAAAGAACTCGCAGATGATCATCATACACGTGGTGAAGCGATGTTTGCGGACGACAACAAATAAGGAGGGAACGAGTTGGACATTCAAACACTTGGAATAACCGTACTTTGGACGTTCCTTTATGGATATCTCATCGTTGCCTCAATTGACTTCGGTGCCGGTTTTTACGCGTTTTATTCAAAATATACGAAACGGGATCATTTGACGAACCGTTTGATTCTCCGTTATCTTTCTCCGGTTTGGGAAGTGACGAACGTGTTTTTCGTCTTCTTCTTTGTCGGACTTGTCGGGTTCTTCCCGGATACGGCTTATTATTACGGAACAGCTTTACTCGTTCCCGCTTCAATCGTCTTAGTATTAATCGCGATTCGCGGTAGCTTTTACGCGTTTGCCAACTACGGTTCAAACGACAGCATGTTCTATACTTTCTTATATGGAGCAACAGGACTATTGATTCCGGCAGCGATGTCCACGACATTGACGATCAGTCAAGGTGGATTCATTCGGAAAACGAATGAGACAGTCGAATTCCTTGGGACGAAGCTGTTCACGAACTTTTATTCTTGGACGGTCGTCGCGCTTGCGATCGTATCCGTCCTCTATATCAGTGCCATGTTCTTGTTGTTCTATGCGGATAAAGCAAAGGACGAGAATGCAACACCATTGATTCGTAAATGGGCATTGTTCTGGAGTATTCCGACGATTGTTGTCTGTGCATTAGTCTTCTTTGGCTTAAAAAATCAAGCGGCTTGGCATTATGAAAACATCTTGAACGGTAATTGGTGGTGGTTCGCAGCAAGTTTCCTTTTCTTCTGCGTCGCGGTGACACTTGTCTACTTGAAGAAAAACTACGGGATTGCCTTTATCGCTGTTATGGCGCAATACGGGGTTGCCTGGTTCGGATACGGATACACACATCTTCCTTACATTCTTTATCCGTACATCGATATCAATAAAGCGGTCGTTAATGAAACGATGGCAACGGCACTTGTTGTGGTCTTTATCTTCGGATTGATGTTATTGATCCCGGCATTGTATTTGATCTTACGATTGTTCCTGTTTGATAACGACTATGTCAGTGGGAAAAAAGCAAAATAAACAGAACCTGTGTCACGTAACCATTCCGTGTGTCATCCATATAAAGGGTGGCACACTTTTTTGAGCGGATTTGTCATTCACTTTAAGGGATTGAAAACGGAAAACCGCATTAAAAAAGCGTTCATAGTAATTTAGAAGTGAATCGGGTACACTACTACTGAAGCAGAATTGTGAAGGAGAGTTGAACATGAATGGAGAGTTCGCAGTAATTGGTTTAGGTCGGTTCGGGGGTTCGATTGTCCGGGAATTATCAAAGAATGGATATGACGTTCTGGCGATTGATTCGGATGAAGAGCGTGTCAATGAATACATGGGGATTGCGACGCATTCTGTCATTGCGGATACGACGGATGAAAACGTCTTAAAGAGTCTTGGGATTCGCAATTTTGACCATGTCATCGTTGCGATTGGTGAAAATATTCAAGCGTCGATTTTGACGACTTTAATTTTAAAAGAGCTCGGTGTTCAATCGATTACCGTCAAAGCGACAAATGATTACCATGAAAAGGTGTTACGTAAGATTGGAGCCGACTTCATCGTTCACCCTGAACGGGATATGGGGGTCCGGATTGCGAACGGACTGATGAGTTCAAATATTTTAGATTATCTCGATTTATCACAAGAATTCTCAATCGTTGAAATCAAAGTCAGTGATCGAATGGCCAATCAGACATTAATCGACTTGGATTTGCGGAGTAAGTACGGTGCCAACGTCGTTGCAATCAAACGAGGCGAAAACGTCATGATTTCCTTACAAGCGGATGAATTGATTGAAAAAGGGGATTACCTTGTCGTCATTGGCGAAAATGATGACTTGGACCGTTTGGAACGTGCCATCCATAAAGTGAAAAATTAATATCAAAAAAGGCTGAGGAATCATTCCTCGGCCTTTTGAGTACTTGTTACATTTAAATGAGTTGGAATTCTTTCAGACCGTGTTCGATGCCGTCTTCTAGAATGTGTTTTGTGACGAAGTCAGCCGCCGCTTTTGTTTCAGCAAGACTATTGCCCATTGCGATGCCGGTTCCGACATAACGTAACATTTCTAGATCGTTCAGCGCATCTCCGAAGGCAAACGTATCTTCGCGCCGGATATTCGTCAACTTCAGGAATTGTCTGATACCATCAGCTTTTGACGAACCGACATTAATGACATCCATCGCATTCGGATGCCAGCGGATGAAGTCAAAGGCTTTGTAATTTTGAGTGTACTCGGCTTCTTCTTCAGCGGTACAATAGACAAGCGTTTGGAAGACATCATGTGTCGTAAATGCTTGCTCATCGAAGGCGGGTAAAGGAATATCCAGTTCTCCAAGGGATTCCTGGACCAACTGATCTGACGGTTTAGTTGAGAAACCCTGTGTTTCACCTAGATAGACGAGTGTATGACCGTTTTGATGTGCGCGAGCGGTTAAGTGCTTAAGATCTTCAATCGGTTGTGGGCGTCTGTAAATGACCTCGTTCTGATGAACAACGATTTGACCATTATAACCAATGATCGTATCGATGTTGAGCAGTTCGCGCACACCGGATAACATCGCCGGACCACGTCCGGTCGCGATGGCTACATAAACACCATTTGCTTGTAGCTGTTTAATTGCCTGTTTGGTCGACTCGGGAACAAAATGACCATCGTGAAGTAAGGTTCCATCGATATCGAAAAAGACGACTTTCTGATTTGCCATGGTTTCACCTTCTCTTTTTAATTGGCTGTTCAGCCGGATACATGTGGAATTATAGCATAGCGTTAACGTTTACGCCGACCTTGGTTTAGGAATAGGATGAAAAAATAGTAGGATATCGTGTATACTAATCTAAGGACAAAAAACAATGGACTGATAAGGAGTTGCTAAACATGATTTTTAAAGTATTTTATCAACCGCTTCGTTCGGAAGCCCCAGTACGGGAACGGACAGAAGTGATGTATGTTGAGGGAGAGAACATTCGTGAAGTGCGAACAGCGATTGATCACCTCATCAAAGATATCAATGTCGAATTCATCCGTGAGTTAAGCGGCGAATTCCTTGAATATGAAAAACTAAGCCCAGACTATAAGGTTGAAACGTTCGCATGAAGTTCGTTAAAAACCATCAAGCAGCCGTTTTCGCACTCGGTGGCTTAGGAGAAATCGGGAAGAACACGTACGTCGTTCAATTTCAAGATGAGATCATCGTCATCGACGCCGGTGTTATGTTCCCGGAAGATGAACTACTTGGAATTGACTACGTCATTCCGGATTACACGTACTTGATTAAAAATAAAGATAAAGTAAAAGGGGTCTTCATCACCCACGGTCACGAAGACCACATCGGGGGATTACCGTTCTTACTCAAACAAGTCAACTTACCAATTTATGCTGGGAAAATTGCACTTGGTCTCATTAAAGTAAAACTTGAAGAACACGGTTTGTTACGGACGGCCGAGTTACATGAAATTGATGAGGATTCAATCATCAAATTCCGGAAGACAAGCATTTCGTTTTTCCGGACGACACACTCGATTCCAAACTCGTTTGGCGTCGTTGTCAAAACACCGCAGGGCAACATTGTCCATACCGGTGATTTCAAATTCGATTTCACACCAGTCGGAGAACCTGCTGACTTAACAAAAATGGCGGAACTCGGCAAGGAAGGTGTTCTCTGTCTGTTATCAGACTCGACGAACGCTGAGATTGAAGGCTTTACGATGAGTGAACGTGTCGTCGGAGATACGATTTCAAACATCTTCCGTAAAGCAGAAGGTCGGATTATCTTTGCGACATTCGCTTCGAATATCTATCGCTTGCAACAAGTCGTCAATGCATCGGTCGAAGCAGGGCGTAAAATCGTCGTGTTCGGTCGGAGCATGGATAAAGTCATGATGATTGGTCAGGAACTTGATTTCATCAAAGCACCTAAAGGAACAATCATTGAACCGAATGAAATGAAACGGTATAAATCGAACGAACTGACGATTCTTTGCACAGGCTCACAAGGGGAGCCGATGGCAGCCCTGAGCCGGATCGCTAACGGGACACACCGTCAGATTTCAATCATTCCGGACGACTTGGTTATCTTCTCGTCTTCTCCGATTCCAGGAAACGTCGTTTCTGTCGGAAAAACGATCAACCAATTGTACAAAGCCGGTGCAGATGTCATGTATGGCAAGTTAAATGACATCCATACATCAGGTCACGGCAGTCAACAAGAACAATTGTTGATGCTTCGTCTCCTGCAGCCGAAATACTTCATGCCGATCCACGGAGAATACCGGATGTTGAAAAAACATATGTCGCTTGCAATGGACGCCGGTGTACCGGAAGAAAACTGTTTCGTCATGGACAACGGTGAAGTCTTGGCACTCGATGCCAATGCAGCTGCGATTACCGGTAAAATCCAAGCGAATGCCGTCTATGTAGATGGAAAAGGAATTGGAGATATTGGGAATATCGTCCTGCGTGACCGACGAATTCTTTCAGAAGAAGGATTGGTCGTCGTCGTCGTAACACTTGATTCTAAAACAAATCGTCTTGTTTCAGGACCGGATATCATTTCACGCGGATTTGTTTACATGCGTGAATCAGGTAACTTGATCAAGGATGCAGAACGCTTGTTGAAGCGTTCACTTGAGCAATCTTTGGCGAATCGAAATACAAAATGGACGGATATCAAACAAGTCATCAATGATACATTGACACCGTACTTGACTGAAAAAACACAACGTCATCCAATGATCATGCCAATCATCATGGAAGTATAAATAAAAAAGGACATTTCCTTATGTTGGAAATGTCCTTTTGTTGTTTCTTAATTAAATTAAAGCGATGAACCATATTCCTTGAACGGTTCTTTCGGATCGATTCGATTGTAAAACATGATGCCATCCAAATGATCATATTCGTGCTGGCAGACGACTGCTTTTAATCCTTTTAATCTTAATTTTACAGGATTTCCGTTATGATCGATGCCAGACAGGGTAATACGCATATAGCGCGGTACATGGCCTTCGACTTCCCGGTCAACGGACAAACAACCTTCACCGCCGGCAAGATATGTTTGTTCAACGGAATGACTGACGATTTTCGGATTGTAGATCCCGAACTCGAGAATATCATCCCCGTCTTGCAGGCGAATGGCAAACATCCGTTTGTTGACCCCGATTTGGGGAGCCGCCAGTCCGATCCCGCTACGCAAATCATATTTTTCAGCTAACTCGTCGTCCTGACTGTTGGCAAGATACTCCATCATCAGACGCATCGTTTCTTTATCTTCCTCGCTGAGGGGGAAGGTAACATCGACAGAACGTTCGTGAAGCGAAGGAACGTCTTCCCGAACGATTTCATTCATGGTAATCATGAACAACACCCCTTTCATCTAGAAAAATTATAGCATATCAAAGGAGGAATATTAATAACTAACACAGTTGTAAAATGATGAATAGTACAGAAGTAAAGCCGTTCTTCGAATGTGAGGTCATTCACAAGAACATCCGCTAAAAAAAATAAAACATTTCCTTTGATTTTATAGGTGTTACAGTTTTATACTTGTAACGTAATGAACAAGACATGCTTTCGTGTCTAGTCATGTTAATACAGTTTACTCAACTGGATAGGTACACAGATATATGTTCAAGAAAAGGTCATACGGGACTTCATTTTTTGAACACTATTCGTATGTGAGCAAATCAGTCAGAGGAATATTTCGCTGAGCACAGTGAAAGGATGAGGTGAAAAGATGAACTTAAACATGTTTAAAAACGTGGAAGAAAACTTTGAAACATTCCGCATTCTGGATGAAAAAGGTGAAGTCGTCAACAAAGACGCTATGCCGGATCTTTCAGATGAAGAACTTACGGAATTAATGCGTCGTCTCGTTTACACACGTATTTGGGATCAACGCGCAATCTCACTCAACCGTCAAGGACGTCTCGGTTTCTATGCGCCAGTCGCTGGGCAAGAAGCGTCAATGATCGGTTCACAATTTGCTTTAGATAAAGATGACTGGATTCTTCCAGGATACCGTGATATCCCGCAAATGGTTTTCCACGGCTTCCCGCTTTACAAAGCATTCTTATTCTCACGCGGACACATCACAGGTGGTAAGATTCCTGAAGGTGTTAACGTCTTAATGCCGCAAATCATCATCGGTGCACAAATCGTGCAAGCTGCCGGTGTTGCACTCGGTCTTAAGAAAAGTGGAAAAGAGCAAGTCGCAATTACGTACACAGGTGATGGCGGATCATCACAAGGTGACTTCTACGAAGGTATGAACTTTGCTGGAGCATTCAAAGCACCTGCAATTTTCGTTGTCCAAAACAACCGCTTTGCGATTTCAACACCGGTTGAAAAACAATCGATGGCGAAAACAATCGCTCAAAAAGCCGTTGCAGCCGGAATCAACGGAATCCAAGTTGACGGAATGGACGTTCTTGCTGTCTACGCAGCAACGAAACAAGCTCGTGTTGAAGCACTGAACGGGGTGCCGACATTGATCGAAACACTCACATATCGTTACGGACCGCATACACTTGCTGGAGATGACCCAACACGTTACCGTACAAAAGATATGGACGATGAGTACCAAGCACAAGATCCACTCGTTCGTTTCCGTGCGTTCATGGAAACAAAAGGTCTTTGGAACGAAGACAAAGAAAACGAAGTCATCGAACAAGCAAAAGCGGATGTAAAAGAAGCACTCGCTCAAGCAGATAAAGAACCGAAACAAAAAGTAACAGACTTCATCAACGTGATGGCTGAAAAGTTACCACAAAACCTGCAAGAGCAGCTTGATGAGTATACAGCAAAGGAGTCGAAATAACCCATGGCACAAATGACGATGATCCAAGCGATCACTGACGCAATGCGCGTCGAGATGAAACGCGACGAGCAAGTTCTCTTGTTCGGTGAAGACGTCGGTAAAAACGGTGGGGTATTCCGTGCGACAGAAGGTCTTCAAGACGAATTAGGCGAAGACCGTGTCTTCGATACACCACTTGCCGAGTCTGGTATTGGTGGTCTTGCAGTCGGATTCAGCTTAACTGGTTTCCGTCCAATCATGGAAATTCAATTCTTCGGTTTCGTATTCGAAGTATTTGATTCTGTAGCAGCACAACTCGCACGTTTACGTTACCGTTCAGGCGGCACGTACAGCGCACCTGTCACAATCCGTTCACCATTTGGTGGCGGTGTTAAAACACCTGAGCTTCATGCAGATAACCTGGAAGGATTAATGGCTCAGTCACCAGGACTTAAAGTCGTCATCCCTTCAACTCCGTATGATGCAAAAGGTCTTTTGATTGCATCAATCCGTGATAACGATCCAGTCGTTTTCCTTGAGCACATGAAACTGTACCGTTCATTCCGCGGTGAAGTGCCAGAGGGCGATTACACGATCGAACTCGGAAAAGCAGACATCAAACGTGAAGGTACTGACGTTACAATCGTAACGTACGGTGCAATGGTTCACGCATCATTGAAAGCTGCTGAAGAGCTTGAAAAAGAAAACATCAGCGTTGAAATCATCGACTTGATGACAATCAGCCCGATTGACATCGATACAATCGTTGAATCAGTTAAGAAAACGAACCGTGTGGTTGTTGTTCAAGAAGCTCAAAAACAAGCAGGTGTGGCTGCAATGGTCGCAACTGAAATTCAAGAGCGCGCAATTCTTGACCTCGAAGCACCGATTCTTCGTGTCACGGCACCTGACACAATCTTCCCATTCGCACAAGGTGAAGATTCATGGCTTCCGGACCACAAAGATATCGTT
Organism: Exiguobacterium sp. GL_137; assembly: GCF_057834585.1. Taxonomy (NCBI): domain Bacteria; kingdom Bacillati; phylum Bacillota; class Bacilli; order Caryophanales; genus Exiguobacterium; species Exiguobacterium sp. GL_137. The sequence continues at coordinate 1,998,454 of NZ_CM174406.1, read as the reverse complement.
GAAAAAGTGAAAACTGTTTACAATTTCTAAGAGTGAACCGGAAAAAGAGGAGAGAGGTAATTCTCTCCTTGCTTCCGTTTTAAAGATAACAATCGACCAGAAGAGTGAAATAAAAGGAGGCTAATTCAAATGGGTTTATTTGAATTCAAATTACCGGATATCGGTGAGGGTATTCACGAAGGTGAAATCGTAAAGTGGTTCGTTAAAGCAGGCGACACAGTCAAAGAGGATGACATTCTTCTTGAAGTACAAAACGATAAAGCAGTCGTTGAAATTCCGTCACCAGTTGATGGCACAGTCAAAGAAGTAAAAGTCGACGAGGGTGTCGTAGCCGTCGTTGGTGACGTATTGATCACGTTTGATGTGGAAGGCGAAGGTTCAGCTCCTTCTGAAGAAGAAGCATCAGAGCAGCCTAAAGCGGCAGACAATGCAAAAGACGTCCAAGACACAGATAAAAAAGTCGAAGACAAACCGAATGAAGTTCAAATCCATAAATCAGAACGCGTTATCGCAATGCCTTCAGTGCGTAAATATGCACGTGAAAAAGGTGTCGACATCCGTGAAGTTCAAGGTTCTGGTGACAACGGTCGCGTTGTCAAAGAAGACATCGATGCATTTGCAAACGGTGGACAATCTTCAACTGCACCAGCAGCAGAAGAAAAAGCACCGGCAGCACAAGCTTCAGCATCTAAATCTGAAGTGAAACCGTATGTTGCAGCTCAACCTGAGCTTGAAACACGCGAGAAGATCAAAGGAATCCGTAAAGCGATTTCGAAAGCAATGGTCAACTCGAAACATACAGCACCACACGTTACATTGATGGATGAAGTCGATGTTACGAATCTTGTTGCACTCCGTAAAAACTTCAAAGAAGTTGCGGCAGCACAAGGTACGAAATTAACGTATCTTCCATTCGTTGTGAAAGCATTGACAGCAGCGGCTAAGAAATACCCTGCAATCAACGCATCGATCGACGATGTGAACGAAGAAGTCGTTTACAAAAACTACTTCAACATCGGTATCGCAGCAGACACAGACAACGGTCTTGTTGTTCCTGTCGTCAAAGATGCAGACCGTAAATCAATCTTCGGATTAGCAGATAACATTAACGACCTTGCTGGTAAAGCACGTGACGGAAAACTTTCTGGTGACGAAATGAAAGGCGGATCGATCACAATCACAAACATCGGTTCTGCTGGCGGACAATGGTTCACACCTGTCATCAACCACCCAGAAGTTGCAATCCTCGGTATTGGTCGTATCGCTGAAAAAGCGGTCGTCAAAAACGGCGAAATCGTTGCAGCACCAGTACTTGCTCTTTCATTCAGCTTCGACCACCGTCTCATCGATGGTGCTACAGCACAAAACGCGCTTAACTTGGTTAAACGTTTGTTAAATGACCCACAACTTCTCATTATGGAGGGATAAGCAATGGTAGTAGGTGAATTCGCACAAGAAACAGATTTACTCGTAATCGGGGCTGGCCCTGGTGGTTACGTCGCTGCAATCCGCGGTGCGCAACTCGGACTTAAAGTAACAGTCGTCGAACGTGAAAACGTCGGTGGTGTTTGTTTGAACGTCGGATGTATCCCGTCAAAAGCCTTGATCACAGCTGGACACAACTTCCAACATGCAAAAGGTTCAGATTCAATGGGAATCACATCTGAAAACGTCGCAGTCGACTTTTCAAAAGTTCAGTCTTGGAAACAGTCTGTTGTCAACAAATTGACTGGCGGTGTTGGTGGCCTTCTTAAAGGTAACAACGTCGAGACAGTCGTTGGGGAAGCTTACTTCCAATCTGAAGATACAGTTCGTATCATCAATGAAGATTCTTCTACACCTTACAAATTCAAAAAATGTATCATCGCAACTGGTTCGACTCCAATCGAACTTCCGGCTTTCAAATGGTCAAAACGTGTCCTTTCTTCAACAGGCGCATTGAACCTTCCTGAACTTCCGAAAAAACTCATCGTCATCGGCGGCGGCTACATCGGAATGGAGCTCGGAACAGCGTATGCTAACTTTGATACTGAAGTTGTCATCTTAGAAGGAACAAAAGATATCCTTTCTGGATTCGAGCCGGCAATGACACAAGTCGTCAAGAAAAAGCTCAAACAAAAAGGGAACATCACGATTCACAACGAAGCACTTGCACAAAGTGTTGAAGAGACAGAAGAAGGCGTGAAAGTTACGTTTGAAGTCAAAGGTGAAACACAAACTGTCGAAGCGGACTACGTCCTCGTCACAGTTGGTCGTCGCCCGAACACATCTGATCTCGGTCTTGAAATGGCAGAAGTTAAAGTCAGCGAACGTGGACTCGTCGAAATCGACGATCAGTGCCGTACGTCGAACGAAAACATCTATGCTATCGGGGACATCGTTCCTGGACCACCACTTGCACACAAAGCTTCATTCGAAGCAAAAATTGCTGCTGAAGCGGCTGCTGGACACCCGGCATACCTCGACTACAGCGCGATTCCTGCGGTTGTCTTCACAGACCCAGAACTCGCAACAGTCGGTTATACAGAAGTGCAAGCAAAAGAAGAAGGTCTTGATTACCTCGCTTCTAAATTCCCTTACGCTGCAAACGGACGTGCTCTTGCACTCAACGAGCCAGACGGCTTCTTGAAAATGATCACACGTAAATCAGACGGTCTCTTGATCGGTGCTCAAATCGCTGGTACAGGCGCATCTGACATGATCGCAGAGATGGGACTTGCAATCGAGTCTGGAATGACTGCTGAAGATATCGCACTCACAATCCACGCGCACCCTTCACTCGGTGAAATCGCAATGGAAACTGCTGAAGTTGCAATCGGTAGCCCGATCCACATCATTAAATAATCAAGAAAACCTTAAGCGGGGAGCCGACCGCTTAAGGTTTTTTTGTTTCGTTTAACCTTTCTTTAAAACAGGAAAAGGATAAAAAAGAAAGGGTGAGACACGATGGAATCGCAATTATCGCCACTCGAAGAACTGTATCATGTCTCAGAAACAGATAAAGTCAGGTTTATCGGTGTGACGACGGAACAAGCACGGTACGATTTTGGTGTCGTCTTTACCAAACAATTTTTTGGGAAGATGCTAGTTGTCAGTCTCACGAGCGGGCGCGCTGCATTGCTCGATCACACAGATGTATTGGATGCAGACGCTTTATACCGGTTACTCGGCATCGAGACCATTGATGCCGAGCCGGTAGGGGAATTTTTAGCGACACTGTTGCCGGATGTTCCGAGTTATGAACAGGCAGACTAAAAGACCGCAATTGCTTTTTCAGCAGTTGCGGTCTTTTTTTTAATGCACGTTTTTTAACGAATCGCGTTCGATTGTTGAATGACTTTGATTGTCTCGAGCGTATGATCTTCGAGTCCTTGAACGGGTAGACCGGCTTCGATATTTTCTTTGATATACGCCAAATTGTCTGTCGTAATCATTTCACCTGGAATGAAAATCGGAATGCCAGGTGGATAGACCATCATGAACTCTGCCGAGATCCGACCGACAGCATCCGCGAGTGGAATCGTTTCTGTTTCTTCATAAAAAGCATCACGCGGACTGAGGGCGAGTGCCGGAATATCGGGTAAGACGATCGAGTGGGACGCGGTTTTCGATCCCGTATCCCGGTGACGCTCTACAAGATCAGCCATTCCTGCAAGCAAGGCATCAATCGTCTCTTCCGAATCACCAGAAGTGATGATCAACAAGATGTTGTTTAAGTCTGACAGTTCGACTTCAATCCGGTGTTCTTCCCGTAAAAATTCTTCGACGAGATGGCCCGAAATACCAAGTCCTTTAACGGAAATCAACACTTTTGTCGGATCGAAGGCAAATGTCGCACTTGAATGCAAATCCGATTCACCAAACACGGCGAGATAAGGCAATTTCGCGAGTCCCATCCGCATCCGTGTCGCGAGTTCGAGCGCCCGGCGGTTCATTGCTTCTCCGTTAATCGCCAGATGGCGGCGGGCGCAGTCGAGTGATGCGAGCAATAGATAGGAAGTGGAAGTCGTCGTCAGCATCGACAGGACGGCCTGGACTTTATCCGGTGAGACGAGTCCGCGACGTACATTCAAGACGGAGCTGCCGGTCAGCGATCCTCCTAATTTATGAACACTTGTCGCAGCGAGATCTGCACCTGCCTGCATCGCAGACAGCGGCATATCATCATGAAACGCAATATGAACACCGTGTGCTTCGTCGACGAGGACAGGGATCCCTTTACTATGGGCAAGCGTAACGATGCTCTCTAAGTCACCTGCGACACCAAAATATGTCGGATTGATGACGAGGACCGCTTTCGTGTCCGGGTGAAGACTGAGAGCACGCTCGACGGCACTTGGCGTAATACCATGAGCGATGCCAAACATTTCATCAAACTCGGGGTGAATGAAAATCGGGTGCGCTCCAGAAAGAACGATAGCCGACATGACCGATTTATGAACGTTCCGGGGAACTAAAATTTTATCGTCCGGACCGACGACGCTCATGATCATTGCCATGATGGCGGTCGACGTTCCCTGAACGGAGAAAAATGTTTCGTCTGCATGAAAAGCTTGGGCTGCTAATTGATGAGCATCCTTGATGATTCCTTTTGGATGATGTAAATCATCGAGCGGCGCGATATTGATTAAATCGATATCGAGCGCATTTTGACCGATAAATGATCGAAAAGCAGGATCCATTCCTTGGCCATTTTTATGACCGGGAATATGAAATTGAATTGGTTGACGTTTCGCGTGCGCCAGCAGCGCATCGAATAAAGGTGTATCGAGCTGTGTTAAGCTTTTTGTTTGCACCAGATTTCCCCCCTTAAAACCGAATAAAAAAACAATCAAACAAGCTAACTATAACAATTTTTCATAAGGTTGCAACTGTTTTATGTTCGATTTCGTTGTAAAATAGGAAGCGTCAAGAAAGGAAGTGTCACAATGGCGGTCAATTATCCGATTAATCCGGACTGGTCTACGGACGAAATCGTAACAGTCATCCAATTTTTTAATATGGTCGAAGAGGCTTACGAAAAAGGAATCGATCGAATGGTCTTTTTGAATGCCTACCAGGCTTTTAAAACCATCGTCAATTCAAAGTCGGAAGAAAAACAGCTCGACCAGTTTTATTTTGAAGAGACAGGATGTTCGAGCTACCGGGCTGTTCAGCAAGCAAGAAAACAAACAGATGCTTTGTTGCGTTTAAAAAAGTAACGACATTCGTATCGTCAAGCACCCCCTCTTCTGACCGTTCAGAAGAGGGGGTGCTTGTTTAGAAAAAACAAAAACTGGTTATATACTACATACAAGACGATATCGTACAACTGTAAAATTGAAAAATAGATACTTTACATCTAAGTTAAATCGTACTATTATGGATTCAATCCACTAATTAGTCGCAATTGTCTGATAACTGAGTTTTTTATCCCGCGAAGGAGTGTGGTTACTGTGAAACAAGTGATCGAAGCATACAAAAGAAAAGATGCAGAAAAACGCATTCCTGTTTTGCGCCTTGAAATCGATTATGAACTTGCGACATTGCATGATGCAATCGTAGCAAGTGATACGGAAGCGATGGGTGCCAGTAAGGAACGTCTTGAAAAATACCGCCAAGAGATGGTTCGTCTTGAAGCGTAAACAAGATGATATCTTTTAAAATAGAATAAACGATAATAAAATAATCCCAAAATCAACCAGCGAAATTTTTGTTGGTTGATTTTTTTTGTTATCATGAGAATGTAGGACGGTTTGAAGGAGAAGGAAAGGGTGAGTCGGATGCAAGGGATTGAGTTACATGCGATCGATCTAATCAAACGGGCGGGCAAATATATTCGTCAAAAGATGGATCAAGCGTATCATATAGAAGAAAAAACAAATAAAAGTGATCTCGTCACAGAAATTGACCAACATGTTGAAGATTTATTGATTCAAGGAATCTTGGATCGATACCCGGATCATCATGTGTATGGAGAAGAAGGGCGAATCGTTCGTCCGGATACACTGGAAGGAACGGTCTGGTTTGTCGATCCGATTGATGGGACGATGAATTTCATCCGTCAAAAACGCTTATTCGCGATTTCGATTGCCATTATGGTAGAAGGGGAATTGCGTTACGGATTCGTGTATGATGTGATGGCTGATGAACTATTTCATGCCATCAAAGGGCAAGGGGCTTACGAAAACGGGATTCGACTCGCACCAATCCAGGATAGACCGGTCAAAGAAGCCATCATTTGTATGAATGCGACATGGGTGACGGCGAACCGGCGAATCGATTCTAATTTATTGGCGCCACTTGTCCGGGATGCGGTTGGCGTTCGGGCTGTCGGTGCGGCCTCACTGGAACTTGCGTGGGTCGCGGCGGGACGGGTCGATGGTTACATCACGATGCGAAATATGCCGTGGGATTATACAGGTGGACAAGTATTGATTGAAGAACTTGGCGGACGTGTCGGGACAATCGAGGGAATGGACATGACATATCTTGAACAAACGAGCGTACTGGCAGGAAGCCGGCAATTCGTCGAGGATGTGTTGACGTACGTGAAAAAATAAAACGCCCGTAGAGGGCGTTTAGGCTTGTTTACGTAAACGTGCTTTCAAGACGAAGCCGACTCCCATTGTCCCGATGGTCAAAAGAAGTGAGACGACGATCATGAGTACGTTTTGTTCCGCAATAAAAATACCGATGGCAGCCATTGAACCGACTGCGATGATGGCTAACAATAAAAAAAGAATCCGCATTTGTCATTTCCCCCTTGCGATACATGAACTCGTCTTTAGTTTAGCGTGAATCAAGGGCAATGAAAAGGCTTTCGCTGTCATCTTCGATCTAAGTGATTGCCAACTACCAGTCAACCTGTGCTATACTCTTAAAGTTGACCGAAAGTATTAATGGATTATTTAAATGAACAGAAAGAGGTACACACCTATGACAACAGTAGTAAGAAACGATTTACGCAACGTCGCGATCATCGCCCACGTTGACCATGGTAAAACGACACTCGTCGATGAGCTTTTAAAACAATCTGGAACATTCCGTGCGAATGAACTAGTCGAAGAACGCGCAATGGACTCAAATGATATCGAGCGTGAGCGCGGAATCACGATCCTTGCTAAAAATACGGCAATTGATTATAAAAATACACGCATCAACATCGTGGATACACCAGGTCACGCCGATTTCGGTGGTGAAGTAGAACGTATCATGCGTATGGTTGACGGCGTTATCCTTGTTGTCGATGCGCGTGAAGGCTGTATGCCACAAACACGTTTCGTATTGAAAAAAGCACTTGAGCAAGGTCTCCAGCCAATCGTCGTCGTCAATAAAATTGACAAGCCGATGGTCCGTCCACTCGAAGTTGTTGACGAAGTCGTCGACCTCTTGATTGATCTTGGAGCAGATGAAGATCAACTCGAATTCCCAGTCGTTTATGCATCGGCAGTCAACGGCTCAAGTTCATTTGACCCTGAACTTGAAAATCAAGAAGACACAATTACAAACGTACTTGATTTAATTCTTGAACACACTCCGGCTCCTGTTGACAACAGCATGGATCCTTTACAATTCCAAGTTACAATGCTCGACTACGATAACTATCTTGGACGTATCGGAGTAGGACGCGTCTTCCGTGGAGAAATCAAAGTTGGAGACAGCGTTTCGCTTTCTAAACTTGATGGATCAATCAAAAACTTCCGTGTTACGAAATTATTCGGATACTTTGGTCTGAAACGCGTTGAAATCGAAGCTGCAAAAGCTGGAGATTTGATTGCAATTGCAGGTATGGAAGATATCAACGTCGGTGAAACGGTTTGCCCGACTTCACACGTCGATCCACTCCCATTACTTCGCATTGATGAGCCGACTCTTCAAATGACGTTCATCGTCAACAACTCGCCATTCGCTGGTCGTGAAGGTGACCTCGTCACTTCGCGTAAAATCGAAGAGCGTCTTGAAAAAGAGCTTGAAACAGACGTTTCACTCCGTATCGAAAACACAGATTCACCAGACCGCTGGATCGTTTCTGGCCGTGGTGAACTTCACCTCGGGATTTTGATTGAAAACATGCGTCGTGAAGGATACGAAATTCAAGTATCTAAACCGCAGGTAATCATCAAAGTTGAAGACGGCGTTAAAGTTGAGCCGTTTGAGCGCGTTGTCATTGATACACCTGAAGAGTACACAGGTGGCGTCATGGAATCGATCGGTCTCCGTAAAGGTGAACTGACGAACATGCAAACAATGGATAACGGACAAACAAAAATGGAATTCATCGTTCCTTCACGTGGATTGATCGGATACCGGAATGAATTCTTATCTGCAACACGCGGATACGGAATCATGAACCATACATTCGAAGAATACCGTCCGTTCATCAACGCGGATATCGGTGGACGCCGCAGTGGTGTTATGGTCTCAATCGAAGCTGGTAAAGCGACTGCATATGCGATTTCTGCACTTGAAGACCGCGGAACGATCTTCATCGAGCCAGGCCTTGAAGTTTACGAAGGAATGATCATCGGTGAATGTAACCGTGACGTCGACCTCGCTGTTAACGTTGTTAAAGCGAAACAATTGACGAACATGCGTGCATCTGCGAAAGATACAACAAACGTTCTTAAACGTCCACGTGTCTTCTCACTTGAAGAATCATTAACATTCTTGAATGAAGATGAGTACTGTGAGATCACACCGCAATCAGTTCGTCTTCGGAAACAAGTATTAAACAAAAACGAACGTGAAAAACAAGACAAGCGTCGTCGTCTTGGTAAAGACTGAGCTCTTAACACGTAAGGGGGACTGGCAATGACTGCACAACCTGCCGTTGCTTCTGATTTCTCGAAATTTGATATTCCCGCCGTTGCGAAGTTGCTTGGTGTGGGAAGTGATCCGAATAACTTGAGTGCCGGCTTCAATGCACTGATGATTACGGTCGTCATCTTGACGTTAATCGTTTTTAAATTAGGATTTGCGAAAGAGTTAGCCTGGTGGAAATCACTGATCGTCTACTTGTTGCTCGCGGTGTTCTCTGCCGCTTTAACACTTGTCTTTTGGACATGGCCGATCCCTGAAGTATTGCTTGCTATGGTTGTCATTCTCGGAATTTACCGATTCCGGATGTGGATGGTCAAACGTGAGCGAGAACGAACCGCTTCTTGATTGTAAATCAACATAAAAAAGTTCCGTTTCCTTTTGGAGACGGGACTTTTTTGTGTGAAATGAAGGGAAATGCGTTCCGTGTTCGATTCCAGGAATAGTTTACGACAGGTTCGGGAAAAAAATAGCAAGAGGTGATAGATATGATCAACCGAAAATGGAGCATCCCGTGCAGTCTTGCTGTTGTTTTAGCCGGATGTTCAGAAACCACGACCGAAGATCCATCGAAATCGGTTCCGAAAACATCTGAGCCGGTCGAAAGTAATATCATTTTCAAAAATTTAAAGATACCGTGGAATATTGAAAAAAACAAACAGACCTTTTATATTACAGAACGGGAAGGGACAATCGTCAAAGGAACAGAAGGGAAGTATAGCCGGATGGAGCTCGAATTGACCGAACCGGTCGTTGCAGAAGGGGAGGGCGGACTGCTTGGGATGGCGCTTGATCCAGACTTCCAAAAGAACCGAATAGCGTATGTCTATCATACGTATGAGAAAGAGGGTGCACTTTGGAATCGAGTCATTGAAATCACGGAAGAGAACGAATCGTGGAAAGAGCAACGCGTGTTACTTGATGAGATTCCAGGTGCATCGATTCATAATGGCGGTCGAATTGAAATCGGACCGGATGGATTATTATATGTGACGGCAGGTGACGCGGCAGTCCCCGAAAACGCTCAAAAACTATCTTCTTTATCCGGAAAAATTCTCCGTATGAACCTCGACGGCAGCCCGGCGAAGGGGAATTTAAGAGAATACGTCTACAGTTACGGTCATCGTAATCCACAAGGGTTGGTTTTTGTCGATCAAACATTGTATGCAACGGAACACGGTCAGAGCGGTCATGATGAAATCAACCGGATTGAACAAAAAAACTATGGTTGGCCATTGATTGAAGGAACGGAAAAACAGCAAGGATTAGTAACGCCTTGGTACGAAGTGGGTGAAAATTCAGTTGCACCGAGCGGAATAGCAGAACAGGGGGGGAAGTTGTATTTTGGAACGCTGGTCGGTCAGAGCCTCCGGTCAATTGAAACGTCGACCTCTAAAGTGGAACAACTCGTAACGGACCAGGGGCGTATCCGGGACGTGATGACGGATGGACAACACCTGTATTACGTCACGAACAATAGCGATGGACGAGGAAATCCGTCGGATGAAGATGATGTCCTAGTTCGTCTCGAACCGTAAAAAAACTACTTTGAAAACCAAAGTAGTTTTTACCATCTTTTTTTAGTTGTCGCCCAGGTCGGATAGAGGTTGAACTGTCCTGTTTCTTGCCGCGCAACGGTCCGCTTTGTGATACGTTCATGGCATTCATCGCATATGTAGACGCGCACTGGTTTGTTTCGCAATCTTTTGGCTGTGAAGGACCAGTCGTCGATGGTTTCTCGTTTATCGCAGATGGTGCATTTAACACGCATGGTAGGTCCTCCTTTTTTTCTTAGTATATCATATTTAAGAATTATTCAACTTGAAAAAGGGATGCGTTTATTCGATATCGAATAGTAATAAAATAAGGAACGGAGGGGGTGGTATCATGGCAAATAAAGTGGAACATCGTCTGAGTGAACAGCAGATGAAGGCATTAACAGATTTACCACTCGTGTTTTTAATCACACATGATCAGAGCAAAAGCTGGCCGATTACACATGCCATCAGTTGGGTGTACGCAAAAGATGAAACAACGATTCGTTTTGCGATTGAAGCGGATTCGTTACTTGTCAAAACGTTAGCTGATCATCCCGTTTTTACACTTATTTTCTTTGCCGATCAATCAACGTACAGTTTAACGTGTACGGATGTCGCAGCCTGGGAAACGAACAATCGATTACCTTTACAGGTAGCGTTGTATGAAGGACAGATTCAAGAAGTCCGCGATATCTTATTCTACGGGGCCGCCGTGTCGGACCGGCCGCGTGTTCATAAAACGTATGATGAAGCAGCAGCTCTGAAACTTGATCAACAAATTCAGGATATTTTAAAAGGATAACATTCATCAAAACTCGACTCTAAAGGAGCGAACGATGGAATGAAAAAAATATATGTGCTCGATACCAATGTCATGCTACATGATCCGTTGTCTCTGTTTCAATTCCAGGAGCACGATGTCGTGATTCCGGCCATTGTCTTAGAAGAATTGGATGGGAAAAAACGGAATATGGATGAAGTCGGACGAAATGCACGGGAAACGGCGCGGATTCTTGATCAATTACGGGAAACCGGACATCTCCATGCCGGTGTTCCGCTCGGGAATGGAGGGATTCTACGGGTTGATATCGGAGATTCCATCAGTGAAGTTTCACCGTTCACGCATGAATCAAACGACAACAAGATTCTTGAACTGGCCTGGTCGATTCATCGGGAACAAAAAGAACAACAAAGCGGGCGGGATGTCATCCTGGTCTCGAAAGATATTTTAGTCCGGGTGAAAGCGGATGCGTATGGGTTAGTCGCAGAAGATTACTTGACGGATCATATCGCTGACCTGACAGGACTATATACGGGTTTTGTTGAACTGGTCGTTGATCAAGAATACATCGATTCTTTTTATCAAGATAAACGATTGTCAGTCGATGTTCTTCCGGAAAAAGTGCATCCGAATCAATTCGTCATTTTAAAGAGTAATGTGTCGAAAGCATCTGCCATTGCCGTCGTCGATCAAGAAATGCCGATTATTCGGGCACTATCACTCGACATCGATCAAGTCTGGGGTGTCGTTCCGCGAAACGTCCAACAGCGAATGGCATTTGAACTGTTGCTTCGGGATGACGTTCCACTTGTCACACTCGTCGGGAAAGCGGGAACCGGAAAAACATTACTGGCACTCGCGGCGGGGTTATTGCAGGTCGAAGATGAACACCGGTATAAGAAATTGGTAGTTGCGCGGCCGGTTGTGCCGATGGGCAATGATATCGGATATTTACCGGGGGAGATGGAAGAAAAACTCCGGCCTTGGATGCAGCCGATTTATGATAACTTGGAACATTTGTTCAACACGAGTTCCGGTGACGAACTAGGAAACATTTTGGCAGGGATGAAATCGATTCAACTGGAAGCCCTGACCTATATCAGAGGACGGAGTATGCCGGGGCAATTCATCATCATCGATGAAGCACAGAATCTGACGAAACATGAAGTGAAAACGATTTTGACCCGTGTCGGTGAAAATTCTAAAATTGTCTTAGTCGGCGACCCCCAACAAATCGACCATCCGTATTTGGATGAGTATTCGAACGGGTTGTCTTATGCAGTCGAACGATTGAAAGGTGAAAAGATGACGGGGCATGTCAAACTCGTTAAAGGCGAGCGGTCAAGCCTGGCCCGCTTGGCAGCAGACTTACTCTAAGCAAACGCGACAAAAAAGCCGTTTCTGTTTCCTTCACGTTAAGAAGGCACAGAAGCGGCTTTTTATATCTTTTTTTAGATCATACTACAGTTATAAGAGTCACAGAGCGGACGATTTGATCACGGTAAAGCAGATGGACAGGACCATCGCTTAACACTTTTCCGTCTTTTGAAAACTGTAAGTACAGTTCCGGTAACGTATTCAGATCAAGTTCAACCGTTTCCGTTCCTTCGAACCGTAAAGCGGCTGCGCCTTCGAACGGCTCGGCATTTTGAATGAACGGTGCAAGCGGCATGGCAAATGACCCGCGCAAGGCGGCATCTTTTTCTTCGCGCGTCATCGGTTTGTTATGGTCAGTCCGGCTGCCTTCCGTAATTCCTTTATCCCAAGCGGCCCCCATCTTGGCATAATAAGCTTCTTGTGCGTTATCTCCGACTTCTTTCCCAATGTGGTCGACTTCAATCTTCCGTTCATCGAAGATCCAAACCGTTGGGTCGATCGTCAGTGGATAGCGGACGTTACCTGTAATCGGAAAAATCATCATTATTCCCCCTAAATGTATGAGTCGTGCAAATCCATTATACCGAAACGTTGAATTGTTGGCGAAAGTAAGGTAAAGTTTAGCTATAACAGGAACGCGTCATTTGATGAGGAGGGATTGGATTGTCAACTGAAATCGGGACAGTTCATCGCCAGCGCGCTCTTGAGCTACTAGAAGCGGATGCCCATAAAATCCGCCGGTTGATCGAGGTCCAGCTTGCGAATTTAACGATGCCACAATGTCCTCTGTATGAGGAAGTATTGGATACACAAATGTTCGGATTGTCACGCCAAATTGATTTTGCCGTTCGTCTCGAACTGATTGATGCGAGTGAAGGAAAACAATTACTCGACTCATTAGAACAGCAATTATCTGATTTACATGATGCGGAGACGTGCTGATTTTCTACTCAAACGTGAAATGCGGCGTTTGGGTATTTTTTTTTAGAACTAGGAATTAGAAAAAGGACGTGTACATAATGCAATCGAAGTTTAAGGAAAAACGTGCGTTTTTTGATTATCGCCTCTTCTTCACGATGCTGATTCTGATGGCGATCAGCACGGTGATGGTTTACAGTGCCAGTGTCTGGAACGGTGGCGATTACGCAAACACCTCATTTTTTGAGAAACAATTGATGTTTGATGTGATGGCGATTGCTATCTTCTTGTTTGTCGCCCATCTGAATCATGAGATTTTCCGAGGACCATTGGTACGGTTGGCTTTATATGTCATCACGTTCGGTATGTTGACGGCAACGCTGTTTGCTACACCGTTGAACGGGGCGCGTGCCTGGTTGAATTTCGGGATTTTCTTGATTCAGCCGATCGAGCTGTGTAAATTTGTTCTCGTCATCGGTCTTGCCAACTATTTTGATCAAAAACATAAAGGGCAGATGAATGGTGTGATTGGAATCGTCCACCACTTCATTCATCGTCAAATCGCACCGGATTCATCCGGCAAGCGGATTTTGCTCAGTTTCACGGACTGGATTTTGATTCCGTTCATCGTGTTGCTCGCCCCTTATGCCATGATTATCCGGATGCAACCGGATGATGGCGGATTATTCATTTTACTCTTAATTACGGCGATGATTTGGTTTGCAGTCGGATTACCGCGCGGCTATATCGCTGTTGCCATTGTATTCGCAGCAGGAGCCGCTCTGTATGCCTGGAACAATTTTTCCGCCAATCAGATGGAACGAATCAATGCCATCTTCAATCCCTTTCTGGATGCGGAAGGAAAAGGGTATCAATTGATCAATTCGGTCATCTCGATTGCCCACGGAGGATTCTTTGGAGTTGGTTTAGGGAATAGCTTTCAAAAGTACGGTTATCTGCCGGAACCGGAGACCGATTATATCATGTCGATTATCTCGGAAGAACTCGGATTCGTCGGAGTCCTGATTGTGCTGGGGTTGTTGTTCTTTTTAATGTGGCAAGGTGCGCTCATTGCCCGGCAATCGGCTTCCATCTACTCGAGCATGGTGGCATTCGGCATTTCGTCCATCATCTTTATTCAAACCGGCATCAATATCGGAGCGATGTCCGGTCTGTTTCCGGGGACCGGTGTGACGTTACCGTTCATCAGTTACGGCGGGTCTTCGCTTCTCGTCATGAGTACGATGCTTGGTGTCGTGGCAAATATTTCGATGCAAAACAAGCACCGGATAGCGTATCATAAAGAAGTACAGGAAGCACGAAAGATGAGTGCTACGAGTTCATTACCTAAAGGGGGAGCATCAGTTGACTAAAATCAAAAAGATTCTTGTCGCCAACCGCGGAGAAATCGCGATTCGCGTATTCCGTGCGGCAACCGAACTTGGGATTCGGACAGTCGCTATTTATTCACGAGAAGATAAGGGATCGCTTCACCGGTATAAAGCAGATGAAGCATACCGGATTGGCGAGGGGAAAAAGCCGATTGAAGCGTATCTTGATATCGAAGGAATCATCGAGACTGCGAAGAAAGCGGAATGTGATGCAATCCATCCCGGGTACGGTTTTTTATCAGAAAATATTGAACTCGCTACACGATGCCGCGAAGAAGGCATTATTTTCATCGGTCCCCGAGAAGAACATCTCTACAGTTTTGGCGATAAAGTCCGTGCGCGGACGACGGCCATTGAAGCCGGTTTACCTGTTATTCCGGGTACGGATGGTCCGATTACATCAATTGATGAAGCGTATGCTTTTGCTGAAAAGGCCGGTTATCCATTGATGGTCAAAGCTTCTTTAGGCGGCGGTGGACGCGGTATGCGTGTCGTCCGGACCGAAGAAGAGTTACCGGACATGATTGAACGGGCAAAATCGGAAGCCTTAAAAGCATTCGGCTCAGACGAAATATACGTTGAGAAATTGATTGAACGTCCAAAACATATTGAAGTTCAAATCATTGGAGATGCCCATGGCAACATCGTTCATTTGTTCGAACGTGATTGTTCAGTGCAACGCCGACACCAAAAAGTTGTCGAAGTCGCGCCATGTGTCACGTTATCAGATGAGGGGCGCCAAAAGATTTGTGATGCAGCTGTCACATTGATGAAGCACGTCGGTTATGAAAATGCCGGAACGGTTGAATTTTTGGTGACACAAGACGAATCATTCTATTTCATCGAAGTCAATCCGCGTGTTCAGGTTGAACATACGATTACGGAAATGATTACCGGGATTGATATCGTTCAGACACAAATCCGAGTCGCGGAAGGGGAATCACTACATAGTAAATTAGTGGGTATTCCTGCACAAGAAGAGATTCAAATGTTAGGTTTCGCCATCCAAAGCCGGATTACATCAGAAGATCCGGAAAACGGCTTCTTGCCGGATACGGGCAAAATCAAGGCCTACCGTTCACCAGGCGGTTTTGGTGTTCGTCTCGACGGTGGAAATGCCTATGTCGGTGCTGAGATTTCACCTTATTACGATTCTTTACTCGTTAAGATTTCGACACACGGCTTAACCTATGATCAAGCCGTTGCAAAAATGAGCCGGAACTTAAGCGAATTCCGAATCCGTGGCATTAAAACCAATATTCCATTCTTAAGTAATGTATTGAAACACCATGCGTTTATCAGCGGTGATTACAATACGTCGTTCATCGATGATACAAAAGAATTGTTCATCTTCCCGAAACGACAAGACCGTGGAACGAAGCTGCTGACGTATATTGGAGAAGTATCTGTCAACGGTTTCCCCGGAATCGGAAAAATCGAAAAACCGATTGCCCGTGACGTCCGGATTCCAAAAGATCTGCCTGCCGACTATCAAGCAGGAGCTAAAGCGATTCTTGACGCGGAAGGACCATTTGGTGTCATCAACTGGCTAAAAGCACAAGAACGCGTCCAATTGACGGATACGACATTCCGGGATGCCCACCAGTCGTTACTTGCGACGCGGATGCGGACGAAGGATTTAATCGCCATCGCGGAAGCGGAAGCTAAACTGTTACCGGAACTCTTCTCAGTGGAAGCTTGGGGTGGAGCAACATTTGATGTGGCATACCGGTTCCTGTCAGAAGATCCGTGGGTCCGTTTGATGCAATTACGCGAAAAAATGCCGAATGTTTTGATTCAGATGTTGTTACGCGGAGCCAATGCAGTCGGTTATAAAAACTATCCGGACAATGTCATTCATGCCTTCGTAAAAGAAGCAGCCCAAGCAGGTGTCGATGTGTTCCGAATCTTCGACAGCTTAAACAATCCGGAATCCATTCAGCTTGCGATCGATGCTGTCTTGCCGACGGGAAAAATCGCCGAAGCAGCAGTTTGTTATACAGGCGACTTGTTCGATGCGAACCGTCCGAAATATCATCTACCGTATTACGTCAAGCTGGCGAAACAGCTCGAAGCGAGTGGTGCTCATATCATTGCCATCAAGGATATGGCAGGATTACTGAAACCGGAAGCCGCTTATGCTTTGGTCTCAGCATTAAAAGATGCTGTTGATTTGCCGATTCATCTGCATACGCATGATGCAAGCGGAAACGGAATTTACACGTATGCCCGGGCTGTCGATGCCGGAGTCGATATCGTGGATGTCGCTGCTTCAAGTATGGCCGGTCTGACAAGTCAGCCTGCCGGAGGAAGTTTGATTCATGCATTAAGCGGTCATAAACGTCAGCCGCTCGTATCTGTCCAAAAATTCGAACAAGTGTCGGACTATTGGCAGGATGTACGCCATCTTTATCAAGCGTTTGAACTTGATATGTTAGCTCCGAATCCGACAGTCTATGATCACGAGATGCCGGGTGGTCAGTACTCAAATCTTCAACAACAAGCAAAAGCTGTCGGTCTCGCGGATCGTTGGTCTGAAGTTAAAACGATGTATGCCCGTGTCAACATGCTGTTCGGTGACATCGTTAAAGTTACACCATCTTCAAAAGTCGTCGGCGATATGGCTTTATTCATGGTCCAGCATCATTTGACGGAAGAAGATGTACTGGAACGTGCCAGCAATCTCGATTTCCCGGATTCTGTCGTCGAATTGATGAAAGGGGAGCTTGGGACGCCACCAGACGGTTTCCCGAAACAAGTCCAGGCGGCAATCCTCAAAGGCGTCGAGCCGCTGACGGAGCGTCCTGGAAAAATGATGGAGCCACTCAATTTTGATGCCATCAAGCATGAACTGTTCGAAAAACTGGAACGTCCGGTGACGGAGTTTGATGCCTTGGCATACGCTTTGTATCCGAAGGTATTCCTCGATTACAGTTCGTACGTTGCACGATATGGTGATATTTCAGTTCTCGATACGAGCACGTTCTTCCACGGCATGCGTCTTGGGGAAACGATCGAGGTCGAAATCGAGCGCGGAAAAACGTTGTATTTGAAGTTGATTCAAATTGGTCAACCAAACGATCATGGTGTCCGTGTCATCTACTACGAGATGAACGGTGTGCCGCGTGAAGTCGAAGTAAAAGATATCAGCATTAAAGAAAGCTCATCAAGCCGTCCGAAAGCCGATCGTTCGAATCCGAAACAGATTGGTGCGTCTATGCCGGGTAGCGTCTTGAAAGTCTTAGTTGAGCCTGGAACGCGGGTTCGTAAGGGAGAGCAGTTGCTTGTAACGGAAGCAATGAAAATGGAGACGACGATTCAAGCACCTGAAGACGGTGAGATCAAGTCGGTCCACGTCAAAGAAGGCGAAGCTATCGCGAGTCAAGACTTATTGATTGAATTCATTTAACACACGAAACGTAAATCGGCATAAATACAGTATGACGAAAGCAGGCAAAACGCATGGCGGATTGCCTGCTTTTCGTTCATCATTATTTTAGGGAGGCACGAATATGAACATCATCTGCTGGATTCGAAGTGATTTTCGAATCGAGGACAATCACATGTTGGCACAAGCGGTCGACTATCTAGAAAAGGATGAACAGGCAAACGTCGAGTTCGTTTTTTGGGTGAACCCAGACTATATCGGAGAGTATGATGCGAGGCAACAATATTTCTTTCAGGCACTCGAACACTTCGCAAAAAACTGTAAAACACACGGGATGCCGATTCGATTCATCGAAGGGCAGGAAAAAGATTTTCTCGAGGCGACAGATATGGCAGATGTCTTATTGTTTAACGCTGAATATGTAGAACCGTTTAAGAGTCGTGACGACGGGATTATGAAAAAGCGGGGTGACAAAAAGTCGGAACGTCTACTTGACCGTCATCTGCTTCATCCACATGCCGTCAAAAAAAATGACGGTTCCTATTATAAAGTGTTTACACCATATAAAAATACTTTTTTGAAGAAAGATATCAGTAAGCCGTATCCGGTCAATCTGGATCTCCTGAAAGAACGTTATCATACACGACGTCAAAACAATGCATTTATGTTGGATTACTTTAAACAGGCGGCATCGGAGGCTGACTTTGGTGTAGGGGAAGAACAGGCGACGAAACGATTGCAGGCATTCATCAAAAACAATCTGTCTTCTTATGACGAGCAACGGGATCTGCCGGCGGTCGACGGAACAAGTCTGATGTCCCGTTACCTGCGGACCGGTGAAATCGGAATTCGGACAATCTATGAAGCCGTCAATCAGGAGGAAGGTTCGAAGGGAAAACAAACGTATCTGACAGAATTGATTTGGCGGGAATTTTATTACACGATTTTGATGCATTATCCGGAGTCCAAACGACTGCCGGTCAACGAGCAGTATACGAAGGTTGAATGGGAAACAGATGAGGCGGGCTTTAAAGCCTGGACAGAAGGGAAAACGGGCTATCCGATTGTCGATGCGGCCATGCGACAGCTCAACACGACGGGGTGGATGCATAACCGTCTGCGGATGATTGTCGCGTCCTTTTTGACAAAGGACTTACTGGTCGATTGGCAAAAAGGGGAGCGGTATTTCCAAAAAAAACTGGTTGATTATGAAGCCGCGTCTAACATTGGCGGGTGGCAATGGGCGGCGTCGGTCGGGACGGATGCTGTTCCTTATTTCCGAGTCTTCAATCCGACGACTCAGTCGAAGAAATTTGATAAGGATGGAACCTTTATCCGCCACTATTTGCCGGAACTCAAGGATTTACCTAAAACATCGATTCATGAGCCAACGGAACAACAACGACAAGATTACGATTATCCGATGCCGATTGTCGAGCATGACATGGCCCGAAAACGAGCGATTGCCCGTTTCAAATAAAACGTGCAAAAAAAACAGGGAGGAGGATTAAATCCTCTCCCTGTTTTTTAGTTGAAAGTCTAATCAGCGTAACCGGGAATCGTCTTTTCGCGTCCGGAATGCATGGTAGGCGAGGTAAGAGATGACTCCGAAATAGCATGTGATCAAGAATGCGTGTAATAACGGAACGTACGTGGCATGTCCACCAAGAACGATCCAGGCACCGGTTGCAACCTGACAAGAGATAAAGAAGGTTGCGAACAACATACCGGTACGCGAGGTCCGGTGTTTCAGGCGAATCGCCGTGTAGTGAACGAACAGCGTATAGAAGAACAACAGACCGGCCAAAATCCGGTGAATCATTTGAACCCACGCTTCGAACGTCATCGTCGGTTGCGAACAGACCGGCCAGCCGACGCAGGCATACGTCGCACCGACATGGCGGACGAACGCTCCGGTGTAAACGACGATTAACGTATAGATCAATAAGCCGTACAACAGTTTACGCAAGAACGCTGGGACCGATTCCCTGAATTCTTGACCGGGACGCTCCATAATCAAGATCGTCAAGATAAGTAAGGAAGCAAAAGAAATCAATGAGATTCCAAAATGGAGTGCCATGACGAGATCCGACTGTTGCCAAACGACGGCACCTGCACCGACGATGGATTGAATCAACATGAAAATGAAGGCCAGGAAAGCGAAAATCTTGATATCCAGGCGATCTTTGAAAGCGACAAGTGTCCAAAGACACAAGGCGATGATCAATAAACCGACGACTCCTGTTACTGCGCGGTGACTATACTCAATCATCGTTTCGACACTTGGATTAGTTGGAATCAATTCTCCGTGACAGAGCGGCCAATCGGTCCCGCATCCGTTTCCGGAATCTGTTTTCGTGACGGTCCCCCCCATGAGAAGAACGATCATCATCGTGAATGTGACAAATGCTGAAAAAATCGAGAGTTTTCGATTCAAAACGCAGCCACCACCTTTCTAGAGAAAATACATGATACTTGAAATACCTAGCAATAGTATCGCATAAAAAATATCGAAACGCTTGCAATCTTTTAGAAGAACGCTATTCTAATATTAGGTAAATATGGTGAACTGTGAGGTTAATCACATAGATTTCACATTTTGTTCATTATGTCGAAAGTATTTTCATACGTCATGACCTTGAATATGTGGTATCTTTTATAGAGAAAAGGACGTTTCGTGGCGTGTCTGTGTTATTTCTGTGAAGAAAATACGTGAATCCTACGTACAGAAAGAACGCGGACGGTTAGAAGGAGGAAACAACATGGCGAAAGTAAACGGGGAGACCCTGGACATCATGATCGAGCAATCGGATCAGCCGACGTTCAAGGACTATGTCACCCTAGCAAAGATGGGAATCGTTCGTGCGAATCTCATCACCGTCTTCGCAGGTTATGTCGTGGCAGCATCATACTTAACGGATGATGTTCTACTGTATTTGTGGCAGACGAAGTTGACATTATTGTGGACGCTTCTCGGAAGTGGACTGGTCATTGCCGGTAGTTGTTACCTCAATAACTATATCGACCGTGACATTGATTACAAGATGGAGCGGACGATGGGAAGACCGAGTGTTACCGGTAAGATGGATGGGCAACGGATATTGGCATTAGGACTTGGGATACTGGCTACCGGTACCGTTCTCTTGCTGATCGTTAACCATGTCGCGGCAGTTTTCGGATTGATTGGTTCGTTTGTCTACGTCGTCATCTATACGATGTGGTTAAAGCGGACACACACGATCAATACAGTCGTAGGTGGTATTTCCGGAGCAGTGCCACCGATCATTGGATTTGCGGCAGTCACTCCAACACTTCATATCGATGCATGGATTTTGTTTCTCATCATGTTCGTATGGCAACCGCCTCACTTCCTTGCGCTCGCCATGAGACGGACGGAAGAGTACCGGGCTGCCGGTATTCCAATGTTACCTGTCGTCAATGGTTTTGCGATCACGAAACGGCAAATTGTATGGTGGATTGCAGTTTTAGTTCCATCATCACTCCTCCTCGCGCATTACGGCATCATTTACATGCTTGTGATGGCTGCGCTTGGTGGATACTGGCTCTACATGGGACTGAAAGGTCTCAAAATCAAGGAAGAACAAGCTGAGATTAAGTGGGCTTCGAAGATGTTTTTCTTCTCGCTCTTTTATTTCACGGCTTGGATCGTGACGGTCGTACTCGTTTCTCTCTAAAACGATTTGACATACTTCACGGACACCATTAAGAAAGAAAAAAATTGGGGAAAAGAAAGTGGGGATGGTTGTGAAAAAATCAGGAAAAATGCTCTTCCGGCTTCTTCCGATCGGTTTGATGGCATTATTGTTATCAGGTTGTGGAATCCCGGAATTGTCCGCACTACAGCCTCGCGGGGAAGGCGCACAAATGCAACTTGAAATCATTAAGCTCAGCTTATGGGTCATGTTGTTTGTCCTTGCGATTGTAGCAGTCATCTATATTTACGTACTTATGAAATTCCGTCGTAAAGCTGGAGACAACACTGTTCCGAAACAAGTGGAAGGAAATCACACACTTGAAATCATCTGGACAGTCATTCCGATTCTCTTATTAGTCGTTCTTGCCGTACCAACCATCAAAACGACGGTTGAATTAGCAGATGCGAAAGAAGCGAAGAAAAATGAAGTCATCAACGTTACAGCAAACCTGTACTGGTGGGAGTTCGAATATCCAGACAAAGGTGTTTCAACAGGACAAGAGCTCGTTATTCCAGTCGGAAAACGTGTTGCTGTCAACTTAACTTCAAAAGACGTCATTCACTCATTCTGGGTACCTGCTCTTTCAGGTAAAACAGATACAAACCCGGGTCTTGAGAATGAAATGTGGTTACAAGCACAAGAAGCCGGTACGTACTACGGTAAATGTGCCGAGTTATGTGGACCATCGCATGCTTTGATGGACTTCAAGGTCATCGCGCTTGAACAAGATGATTATGATGCATGGCTTAAAGACATGAAATCAGCTAAAGAAGCAGAAACAAAACAATTGGATGCAAAAAATGAAAAAAACTGGACGACTGGCGAGCAGGTTTACGCACAAAACTGCCTCAGCTGTCACGGTGGCGGGAAAGTCGCGCCAAGCTTAACAAACTTTGGTGATCGTCAGCGTATCGCTGGATACCTCGATCATGACAAAGAAAATCTCGAAAAATGGATTCGCGATCCACAAAAAGAAAAACAAGGAACAAAAATGCCTGGTTTCTCTGAAGATAAGATTAGCGATGAAGAGTTAAGCGAACTTGCAGACTACCTATTGGACAAAAAGCTCCAATAATATTTAAGGGGGAATCATAGTGGGGACACATACTATGGGTATGCCGAAGAAAAAAACCGGCATCATGGACTGGCTAACGACAGTCGACCATAAAAAAATCGGGGTTCTCTATATCATCTCTGGATTGTTTTTCCTTCTGGTTGGTGGCGTAGAAGCCTTAATGATTCGTTTTCAATTGATTAAACCGATGAACGATTTCGTCAGCGGTGAATTATTTAACCAGTTGATCACGATGCACGGTACGACCATGATCTTCCTGGCAGCCATGCCGATGTTGATCGGTTATATGAACGCTGCTGTTCCGCTTCAAATCGGAGCACGTGACGTTGCGTTTCCGTTTTTAAATGCACTTGGTTTTTGGTTGTTCTTCTTCGGGGGAGTTTTGTTGAACCTGTCATGGTTCTTCGGCGCAGCTCCGAACGCAGGGTGGACAGCATATGCACCACTTTCAACTGTTCCAGAATCACTCGGTGTTGATTTCTACTCACTCGGATTACAGATTTCTGGTTTCGGTACACTCATGGGGGGGATTAACTTCCTCGTTACGATTTTGAACATGCGTGCACCAGGTATGAAACTGATGCGGATGCCGTTGTTCACATGGACAGCATTCGTTGCATCAGCATTGATCGTTTTCGCATTCCCGCCACTTACGGTCGGATTGTTCCTCTTGACGTTTGAGCGTCTGTTCGGGGCACATTTCTTCGATCCGGCAGCCGGTGGTAACATCGTCATCTGGGAACACCTTTTCTGGATTTTCGGTCACCCGGAAGTGTATATCTTGATTTTACCGGCCTTCGGTATCTTCTCAGAAATCATTCCTACTTTTGCCCGTAAACGTCTCTTCGGTTATACGACGATGGTCTTTGCGACAATGTTAATCGGTTTCTTAGGATTCATGGTTTGGGTTCACCACATGTTCACAGTTGGACTTGGTCCGGTTGCGAACGCAATCTTCGCGGTTGCGACAATGGCTATCGCCGTTCCGACCGGGGTTAAAATCTTTAACTGGCTCTTTACGCTATGGGGCGGTAAATTGACGTTCCCAGTTGCGATGCTCTACTCGGTTGCCTTCATCCCATCGTTCCTTGTTGGTGGTATGACAGGGGTCATGCTTTCTGTTGCTCCTGCCGATTATCAGTACCATGACAGCTACTTCGTAGTTGCCCACTTCCACTACGTTATCGTTGGTGGAGTTGTCTTCGGTCTCTTCGCAGGTCTGTACTACTGGTTCCCACTCATGTTCGGGAAACAGCTCAACGAGTTCTGGGGTAAAATTCAATTCTGGTTGTTCTTCATCGGCTTCCACTTGACGTTCTTCCCACAACACATTCTCGGTCTGACTGGTATGCCACGTCGTGTCTTCACGTACTTGCCAAACCAAGGCTGGGAAACAATGAACTTACTGTCATCAATCGGAGCAGCCTTCATGGGTGTCTCGACAATCGTTCTTGTCGTATCCATCGTTGCGGCATTGATGTCAAAAGAATACGTTAAACGTGACGTCTGGGGCGACGGTCGTACCCTCGAGTGGACACTTCCTGTCCCAACTCCAGAGTACAACTTTGCACAGATTCCACTTGTTAAAGGTCTTGACACATACTGGCTCGAAAAAATGGCTGGAAACAAAACGGTTTCGGTTTCGGAAGAAGTCGGCGATATCCACATGCCGAACAACTCGATCCTGCCATTCGTCATGTCTGTCGGTTTATTCCTTGCCGGTCTCGGATTCATTCTTCGCCTTGACTACGGTACAGTAGGTCTGATTATCGCCTTGATCGGTCTTGCGATGACACTCTTCGCAATGTTCCTCCGTTCTTGGATTGACGATGAAGGATACTACATCCCGAAAGCGGAAATCGAAAAAGATCTACGCCTTGAAGCTGAAAAGGAGGCGAAGTAAGATGGGACATCATTCAGTACCAAACAACCCGATTACGGGTATTCCGGATCATGTTGAAAAAGCAACACTTGAGGGTAAGAATAAATATGTAGCCTTCTGGTTCTTCCTTGGAGGAGAGACGACATTGTTCGCTTCTCTCTTCGGGACGTACATCGGGTTGCACAACTCCGGTGCGAAAGAAGGATTACGCAGTTACGATATTTTTGAAATGGGTCTTGTCTTCATCATGACGATGCTCCTTCTCACAAGTTCACTGACAAGTGTTCTTGCGATGATGGCGATGAAACGTAATGATGTGAAGAAAATGAAAATGTGGTTGATCATCACGCTTGCACTCGGTTTAGGGTTCCTCAGCGGTGAGATTTATGAGTTCAACCATTACTACCACATCGGTCACACGTTTACTTCAAGTGCCTTTGGATCTGCCTTCTACACATTGGTTGGATTCCACGGAGCACACGTTTTGTTCGGTCTCCTCTGGATCTCTACATTGTTGATTCGGAACTGGAATCGCGGGATTACGGTCGTTAACGCACCGAAGTATTATGTTTCAAGTCTTTACTGGCACTTCATTGACGTCGTCTGGGTCTTTATCTTCTCAGTCGTCTATCTCATGGGGATGGTGAAATAAGATGGAAAAACACGAACCGCAATTAACACGTAATCAAGTTGAACTCGAGATGAAAGCAGATCGCAGCCGCGAGATGCAGTTGCAACTCACAAGTTTCGCTTTGATGATCTTTCTCACACTGATTGCTTTTGGTGCGGTCATGGCAGAACTCATGCCACATTGGGCAGCCGGTGGATTCCTGATCATCATGGCAATCGTGCAAGTGTACCTCCAACTTTATATGTTCATGCACATGAACAATAAAGGAAATACATGGATCAAAGTCATGATGGCACTCGGTATCTTCGTCGCCTTGACGATCGTCGCGACACTCCGTCTTTTGATCTGGTAATAAATTGTGACCATTCTGCTAACGTTTAGCAGGATGGTCTTTTATTTTGGAATCGTTTTATGAGAAACCTTTACAATGAAATAGGGGAACGGTAATCTTAATCTGTAGGAAAAAGGAACGGGGTGAAAACATGTTAGGCAATTTAAGGGGATCTTTATCACAATTCGACTGGACGGTTTTATGGAGTCCATATTATGCATTACTTTTGATTGGTATATATGTTTTATACGCTGTCTTGACGGAAAAGATTCGTCGACCCGATGAAGCTGAGACGACGCTAGGGCAGAAGTTTTCGATGCTTGCGGCATTATTCGTCTATTACATCGGTTTTGGCAGTCCGCTTGACGTCCTCGCGCACATCACATTCTCTGCCCATATGCTGCAGATGGTATTCGTGTATATGGTGGCGCCACCGCTCTTGATGATGGCGATTCCAGGGTGGGTATTCAAACGGTTGTTTGAGGTGCCATATCTCGGACGGACATTACGATTTTTCATTTTGCCGTTGATTGCACTGATTTTGTTTAATTCCTTGTTCACGTTTTACCACATGCCATTCATCTTTGATTATGTCTTGACGAATTATACGGTGCACCGGATTTTCCACGGAACACTGATTTTCCTCAGCATGACGATGTGGTATCCGATCATTGCACCCGTCAACGAAGAAGACAGTTTGTCGGACTTGAAGAAGATGGTGTATATCGTGGCGAACGGTGTATTGTTGACACCAGCGTGTGCGTTCATGATCTTTAGTCAAAGTTTTCAGTACGATGCCTATCAGGATCCGGCTACTTTTGCGAAAGTATTAGCATACTGTATGCCGAATAATGATTTAAGTGGACTCAACATGGAACGACTATTCGGAACAACAAAAGATTTGCTTGAGGACCAGCGTTTTGGCGGAGTTCTCATGAAACTCGGTCAAGAATTAGTGTACGGGCTGTTCTTTGGTCTGACGTTCTTTACATGGGTCAGACGTTCTAAAAGTACTGCTGTCGATGAAGGTATGTCCTTCTCGCCAAAAGCGGATTAAATTGGGGGAAGTTGGAACATGAGTTATTTGCCGTTGATTTGTGTCTCGTTGATTGTCATCAGTGCGATTTTTGTCGCAATCGGTTGGTTTTTGATTGCGCAGACACGCCGGAATATGAAAGCACACCAATTCGTGATGACGATTGCTGCTGCGTTAGCTTTACTCTTCTTCATCATGTATGCGTTACGAACGATTTTATTGGGCAACACTGCATTTGGAGGACCCGATACGATTAAACCGTACTATACTGGATTTTTGATTTTCCATATCCTGCTCGCCACATCAGGTGGTGTCCTTGGACTGATGGCTCTTTTCTTTGCTTATAAGAAAAACTTTGCGAAACACCGTAAAATTGGTCCGAAAGCATCGGTCATTTGGTTTTTAACGGCGATTACAGGTGTTATCGTCTACTGTCTTTTATACGTGGTCTACGAGCCGGGAGAGACAACAAATGTGTTTCGGGCAATCTGGAACCATTAAGGAGGTCTTGATTTGAAGAAAAACAGTTATTTGACTGTCGCCGCAGTCGTATTGATTTTAGTGGCTGCAGCAGGCGGATATTATTATTTTTTCATGAAAGAAAAATTACCTGTCATTGCGGAACCAACTCCGTTTGAATTGACGAATGCAGTCGATGGAAAGCAGTTTAGTTCGGAAGATGGAAAAGTCAAAGTCTTGACGTTTTTCTACTCGAACTGTCCGGACATCTGTCCGTTGACGTTAAACGATTACCGCAAATTAGAAAAACAGTTACGTGCTGAAGAATTGTACGGAACAGATGTTGAACTTGTTGCGGTTACGGTCGACCCGAAAGTGGATACACAAAAAGTCCTGAAAAAATATGCGTCCAACTTCGAGGCGAATGCAGAAGGCTGGAAAGTCTTGACGGGAGACGATGTCGTCATCGATCGTCTGACACGCCAATTGAATTTCTATTATTCAAAAGCAGAAAGCGGCTTGGTCACACACGGCACGCAGATGTTCATCCTTGATCGGGATAATAAAGTCCGGGCGATTTCTTCGATGGCAAAAACGACAGACGAACCGGTTGACTTAGAGGAAGTAATGACATCGGTCAAACAACTTGCGAAGGAGTGAATACCGTGATGGAACAGCAGTATGAAGTAACAGGCGAAGTGACGGTCTCCGTACAAGCGATTGAAGAACTTTTACTCTGTACAGTCCTTGATTTCGGCGCAACTGTAGCACGGATCAAACGATTATCCGGAGACTCGATTTCATTCAGCTTGAAAGTCCAGGTCGACGCCACCCGGCTTCCGGGTTTGTATCACTATTTGCGTGAACAAGTAAACCTCCAATTAGGGGAAGATGTGCTCGACTATCTTCAGTTGGTGGCCAAGTAACCGGAACCCATCGATTCCAGCGGGATGTCCGGAAAAAGTAAAGGAGGCACTTTCTCGGTTCATGAGAAGGTGCCTCCTTTTTACAACCTTTTTTAAGAAATGGATATGCAAAAAAAAATCAAAATCCACGAAAGGTGAATTTTGATTCGTTTGATGCTTATTTTTCGAGCGTTTCAAGTAGTGCAGTCAAGCGGCGTTCGCAGTCTTTGACGATTTCAGGAGGGAACTCCTCATCGTACTCGACGCCGTGCGGATAGTAATGTTTTCCGAGTAACGGTGTCAACATCCGAACGACTGCTTGACGGTCCTCGATCTCACCTTGAATGGCATAGACCGGAATACGGAGGTAAAATACCTCGCCCGTCGATTGTTTTTCGTACTTCATGTCATACATGGCACGCTCATAATCCCATTGTCCTTCACGGACGAAACGGTGATGCGCCATAATCGTTTCGAGTAACCCAAACTTCATTTCCTTATTTTCGATTCCGAACTGTTCAAACTTCATGTGTGAATCCCCCTATACCCCAGTTTGCTAGCGTACACTAGTCTTTCCAAGCTATCATACCATAATGAAACAACCGATAAAGAAAAAGTTGTGAAGTCAATTTGAAGAATTCATGAACTTCCGTATTTTCGCTCAACGTATTCAAGAATCGTATCCGGTGCATGGATGCCGAGATGATTTAACCCTTCTCCGCCAAAGAAAACGTTAAATTCAAGCACATAAATATGACCGTCCCGGAAAATGAGATCAAATCCGGCATGATCGATATCAAGTTGCTTAGCGAGCGTCAGCACAAAGTCAAGTGCCTCCTGTGGAATGTTCTCGAAATCAAGGACACCCCCTTGAGCGACGTTATTTAAGAACTCGGTACCGCCGACCCGCCAGTAGGCAGCGAGAACGTGATCGCCGACGACGACGACACGTAAATCCTTTTCATTCGGAATATATTCCTGTACATAAAACGTATCATGTTGCGCCACGTATTTATCCCAGTCCGCGTCATTTTTGATCAGATGGACGCCTTGACCCATGGAACTGCGGACGGTCTTGGCGACGAACGGAAAACTGAACTGATCGAGTACACGGGAAATCGTGAATTCGTTTTTTCCGTAAATTTCTGTCCGGGGAATATTATCGGGAATAACGGTTTTGAAAATCCGTGTCATTTCGATTTTATCGTGACCCAAATGGAACGTCGCTGCCGAAGGGAAAATCGGTTTTTTCATTCCATAGATGATGGAATGAATCTGCCAGTATTCCGGGAACAAGATGACATCCGCCTGGGCGATTTTATTTAATGAATCAAAATGATAATCCGACTTCGCATGTTCGGTTTTGATTCCAATCGTCCGGAACATGTTAAATGATAAAAATTGCATACAATTCATTCCTTCCTTCTGAACAAATTATACACAATTCAGCGTGCTAGGAGCGAGATAAATGTTATGATATGATGGTTAAGTTAAGGAGGAGATTCGTTGTGATTTATTCAGATAAAACAGTCGACCTCATCAACGCAGCGGAAGACCTTGCATACTCTCTCTCGCAAAGCGAAACAGGTCAAGCATATAGATTAGCAAAACAGGCACGTGCAAACTCAAGACAAGCACAGGATGTGATTCGGGACTTCAACCGAATCAAGGAAGAGTACGAATTGGTGCAACGATTTGGCCGGTATCATCCGGATTATCAAACCATCACAAAAAAAGTACATGAAATTAAACGTGCACTGGATTTACAAGAGGAAGTCGCGCAGTTTAAAAAAGCTGAAAAACAATTGGAAACACTTCTCGGACAAGTCAGTCTCGTCCTGGCAGGACAAGTCTCTCCTCAAATCAAAGTACCGACCGGAAATCCGTTTTTCGATCAAGGATGCGCAGGCGGATGTTCGACTGGAGGAAGCTGCAGCTGTAGCGGTTAAGAACGACACAAGGGAGGAACGGTGTGTGATCAAGGATCGAATTGGACTTATCGTCTATGTCAATGCATTGAAAGCATCACGTCAATTGCGTCGGTTCGGAAATGTCTATTTCACTTCAAAACGGGAACGATACGTCTTTTTATACGTTGATTTGGAACGACATGAACAGGTGGTTGAACGGATTACAGAATTACCGTTTGTCGAAAGCGTCATTCGATCAGAACGACCGTTCATCAGTGAAACTTATGCAAATAAAAAAGGTAAGATACAAGAAGAAGTCTAACAGGTAGAGCGATGAGGTCATCCTCGTCGCTTTTTTGTGAAAGGATGAGAATGCATGCGGGTCATATCAGGGGAACGAAAAGGGATGCGAATCAAAGCTGTGCCTGGAGATCAGACACGACCGACGACAGATAAAGTCAAAGAGTCTTTGTTTAATGTCATCGGACCGTATTTTGACGGAGGAAAGGCACTCGATTTATTTGCCGGGAGTGGCGGTCTTGGAATCGAGGCATTATCACGAGGGTGTGATGAAGCGGTTTTTGTCGATCAACACTTTAAAGCGATTCAAACGATCAAAGAAAATTTAGAAACAACACGCTTTACAGAGCGCAGCCGCGTCTTAAAGAAGGACGTGACGGTGGCATTATCGGAACTTTCGGGCGATTCACCTTTTAAACTGATTTTTCTTGATCCACCGTATGCGAAGGAGCAACTTGCTGACCAAGTGGCGTACATAGATCAACATGACATGCTGACAGACAATGGCGTCATTATTTGTGAACATGGAACGGAGACGGAGTTACCGGATGAAATCGGTCGTTTACAGGTCATCAAACGTCTGCGGTACTCTACGGTCATCTCAATTACATTGTATGAATTTACAGAACTGGAGGAACAAGCATGAAACGAATCGCCATCTGTCCCGGGAGTTTTGATCCCATCACGAACGGACATCTTGATATCATTGAACGGGCAGCACCAATCTTTGACGAAATAATCGTTGCCGTACTGAACAATTCCTCCAAGCAACCGCTGTTTTCGGTGCGTGAACGAATGGAGCTGATTTCGAAAGTGACGGAACATTTACCGCACATTAAAGTCGATTCCTTTAACGGGTTACTCGTCGATTATGCTTCGGAGGTCGGAGCCGACGTCATCGTCCGTGGATTACGTGCCGTATCGGATTTTGAATATGAAATGCAGGTCGCCTCAATCAATAAAAAAATGAATGATCAAATCGAGACTTTGTTTATGATGACAAATAACCAATATTCGTTTTTGAGTTCATCGATTGTCAAGGAAGCCGCAAAATACGGAGCCTCCGTTGCCGGACTTGTGCCTCCTGCCGTCGAAGAAGCATTACGTCATAAATACAGCAAAGGAGAATTGAGATGAAAGCTTGGAAACCGGCACTGGCCGCTGTACTCGCAGCGATGATTGCTTTTTTTGTTCCGCTTCCGTATTTTATCTCTTATCCCGGAGATGCGACCTCGACGGAGCAATTGATTGATGTCGAAGGAGCGACGAAGGAGCCGGGGGATTTAATGATGTTAACGATTGCCCAGCGCCGGGCGACTCCGTATTTTCTCGTAGAGAGCCTATTTTTGCCGTTTGCGGATCGTTCGAGTGTCAGTGACTATTTGTATGACGGTGAGTCGGATACGCAGTATGAGAAACGTCAGAAGCTTTACATGGAAGAAGCCCAGCATAACGCGACGATTGAAGGGTATGAGCTCGCAGGGAAGAAGGCGACGGTCGATTTCAAGGGCATTTATGTAACTGGCATCATTCCGGACGGTCCGGCAGACGGGAAGTTAAAAGCGGGGGACCAAATCACGGCGGTTGGTGACGAAGCGATTACTTCATTGAGCGGATTCATGGAAACGATCAGCAGTAAAAAAGCTGGGACGGAAGTAGAGTTGACGTTCCTACGAAACAAAAAACAACGACAAACGAATATCAAAGTCAGTCAGCTGACGAAGGAATCAGAGCGAGTTGGACTGGGGATTTATGAGCCGCTTCCGATGTCTTCGGTAAAGACGGATCCAGAAGTCGATTTTAACGTCAAGGATGTCGGCGGTCCGTCGGCTGGGATGATGTTTACACTCGAGATTTACGACCAACTGACGAAGGGTGACTTAGCGAAAGGGTATAAAATTGCCGGGACAGGTACGATTGAAGAAGGTGGAAAAGTCGGTCCAATCGGCGGCGCCTGGCAAAAAGTTGTGGCAGCAGACGAAGCGGATGCAGAAATCATGTTTGTCCCGTCCGGTGAAAATTACAAAGAAGCTAAACCGTCCATAAAAAAAATCGAGACGAATATGAAACTCGTCCCGATCAAGACAGTGGAAGATGCACTGGATTATTTAGAAGCGTTGCCGGCGAAATGAGCAAAACGGCGATGCTCTTCGAGTGCGTCATAACGAGCCAAGGGCACAGCATAGGCTGCTGTGACTTGGCTTTCTTTGATGAGCCAAGGATGTTTCTCGAATGTCGAGATGACCGGGACCCGTTGTTTGATTTCGCGTAAAGCGAGGCGTCCTTTATCATTGAATGCTAACGGACGCACATAGTCAATCCGGTCAAATGCAATCTCATCAATCTCATTTGCCTTAGTTGAAGTCAATACGTAAATCAGGGCGCGTTGAAGGCTCGTCCGGGTATAACGACGCGTTTTGACAGCAGCCATGAAGTCGTCAAACGTCTCGTTTTTGCGTGCTCCTTCAATCAATCGCGGAGCCAAGGAAGAATCAATCCCGTTAAATTGCGTTAAATCATCGAGACTGGTTGTCAGAAGGCGGTGGCGGATAAACGGATAGTAGGGCTCAAATGAAGCGAAGACCGCGTTCTGCAGCGTCTCAGCGGTCAGTGCCGGCAAACCGATTAACGAGTGGTGTTTGGCATAGTAGGCGCGGATGGCCGTCGCACTCATGATGTCACCGATCGAAAGGTCATGATAGCCGCTCCCGATTCGTTTAGTCGTGTGTAAGGTAATCGTAGAGGCAGCCCGTGCGTAATAGTAGCCGAGGGTATTATTCGGCGTCGTCAAGTCCAGGGTTGTCGTCATTTCCCGAAATGCTTGGCTGGCGGCTGTTGCCGAAGACAGTCCGCGCGCTAATCCTTGTTGGACCAATTCTTGATAACGTGGACTCGCTTCATGATTTTCAGCAGCGGCATGGATGAAAGAGGCTAACTGACCACATTCGCTCCCGAACGATAAAATTTCGGCTCCGATGGTCTCCGCAATCGTTACCCCGCCGAGGGCGAACCGGTCAGCCCGTTGGACAGCGAAATAAAATGGAAGTTCGAGAACGAGATCGATTTCACCACTTGCGACAGCTGCTTGCGCGCGCGACCATTTATCTGTAAAGGCCGGTTCCCCGCGTTGTGTGAACGTCCCGCTCATGATCGCAACGATCAAATCAGCACCGGTTTCCTGGCGTGCGATTTTGGCTTGATAAAGGTGTCCATTGTGAAACGGATTGTACTCAGAAATAATTGCAGTCATTCTCATGAAACTTTCTCCTTTGCAAACCGAATTAAGTGCGGTAATATGGATGAAGACGTCCAAAAGTGTTCGTTCTCTAGCGATTTCAGTGTAAAGAAAAAACATTGACAAAACAAGATGTCCTCTCTATAATTCATATTGTTGCAATTGAGGTGATTCGGATGAAATGGTCCCTGATGCAATTGAATAAATTGCGCAATCTGGGTCAACTTCAGGTTAACGAGACGATTGAGCTTCCTGAGCTTATCGCCCTCCATCCGGATATCCGGGCGGTGCAACCTGTGCACGTTCGTGCAAATGCATCGTTTACATCGAATCAATTAATATTCAATCTCCGGATTACAGGTGAAATGACGCTTCCGGATGCCCGGACGCTGAGTGACGTCGCGTACCCGTTCGAGATTGAATCCATCGAGTCGTTCCTGCTCGAGGTTGATGCTGTTCCGAGTGATTCGGATGAGATCAACTTACCGAACGGGAATACGGTTGATCTTCAACCACTCGTGCAAGAATTGATTTTACTTCATGTGCCAGTGCAAGTGCATGGGGATGATGAAGAAAATCAGTTGGTTCAAGGGGAAGGCTGGACGGTTCTCTCTGAAGAAGCGCCAGAAGAAACTGAACCAAAAATTGATCCGCGACTTGCGGGTCTCGCTCAGTTCTTTAAAAAAGATCAGGATTCCTAATCTTTTCATAAAAAGACGAGTGTATTTTTTCAAGGAGGTGGACAACGATGGCAGTACCATTCCGCAGAACGTCGAAAACACGCAAACGTCTTCGCCGTACTCATTTCAAACTCCGTGTACCAGGTATGGTCGAGTGCCCAAACTGTGGTGAAATGAAACTTTCACACCGCGTTTGTAAAGCATGTGGCTCGTACAAAGGTAAAGAAATCGTCAGCAAGTAAGCTGAATGATCGGTATAAAAGCGACCCTAGAATCGAGCAATCGGTTTGACAGGTCGCTTTTTTTGATGAAAGAAGGAGCGTGAGCGGATGAGTAATATAGGAATCATCGGTGCCGGATCGATTGGATTGTTAATCGCGTCCTACCTTGCAGAACAACACCATGTGACACTCTATACGAGACAAACGACAGGGCACGACATCACCATCCTCCGGGATGACCAAGTCAGCCAACCGGTAGAGGTACGGCCACTTAGTCAATTCGAGTCACAAGACTTGGTGTTCGTGACGACAAAGTCGTATGATATAAAAAGTGTGATGCCTTACCTGACGACCGGAAAGATGCCGGTCATGTTCTTACAGAACGGAATGGGGCATGTGAAAGAAGCAGAGCGGGTACAGTATGCTTTGTTCGGAATCGTCGAACACGGTGCCATGAGAACGGGACGATACGCGGTGCAACATACCGGGATGGGACGCATCCGCTACGGACGAGTACCTGTTCCGATGCTTGAAGCGACACCGTTACAGTTTGAGTATGTTCCGAATATCGAGCAGGTCATGTTAACGAAATTATTCATGAATGCGGTCATCAATCCATTAACAGCCTATTACCGGATTACAAACGGTCAATTGTTGGAAGCGCCCTATGCTGAAAAGGCACACGGTATTTTTGAAGAGTTACGGAACGTCTTTCCAGAGCATCCGATCAGTTATGAAGAAATCGCACAGGTCATCAGACGGACCGCATTGAATCGTTCGTCGATGCTTCAAGATCTAGAGCGGGGAAGACAGACAGAAATTGAACCGATTGTCGGTTTTGTCCTGGAACACGCGATGAATCCGACGCCCTTACTGACTTTTTATTTTCATCAGATTAAATCTCAGGAAAAAAGAGGGGATTCGATGTGACGTGGTTTATTATCTTTCCAGTCTTCAGCTTGGTTAGTCTATATATCATTTTTTTTGCTGTCTTTCGCCAACATGGAAAAGCAGTTCGGTTTGCACTTGATTTAGGTACATTCATCGTATTGTATGGGATTCATGTCGCGTTGATTGCACTGACAGGTCAAAATTACTTAGGATGGTTATTGATTGCCGTACTCTTGATTTTTGCGGTCAACGCCTTATGGCAACGCATCAAAAAAGTGGACGTGGATTATATACAAATGATACGACACAGTTGGCGGATTACAATCTTGATTGCTCTTCCAGTTCAGTTGATGCTGTTTGGAATCGGAATTCAACAACTGTTCATTCATTGATTTTGTCAGAAAGAAGGGATTTTGTTTGAAGGTACAATCATTTCATGCCTTGTATGACGAAGATTCATTGATGCATAAAGCCTCTCGCCAGGAATTTTCGAAATACGTTGATCATATTGGAACAGAAGGAATGCGGGCAAGGAGCAGCCTTTTACAAGAACGGCAGTATCCGCATCTGAACCCGCTTGTCGACGAACTGTTGCGGCAAAATCCTAGGTTGAACGACAGCTTGAAGAGCCGTCTCGAACTGTTGCGGACAGGTGAGGCGCAAGTTGTGATTACCGGTCAACAAACCGGAATCTTTGGCGGTCCGATGTACGCCGTTTATAAATTGCTGACCTGTCTAAAGGTTGCCCGCCAAACGGAAGAACTGATCAGTCGCCCGGTTTTCCCGATCTTCTGGTTGGCAACCGAAGACCATGATTTTGATGAAATCAATCATCTGATCGTTCCGACACATGATTTCCGGACGCGGAAGCTGGCCGTCCAGGCGCCGGACTCGATTTCGCGCTCTGTCAGCCGTTTGGCCTTTGATCAGACAGCCGTTAAGGAAATCGTACGTCAGGCATTATGTACTGAACGAGAGACGCCGTATACAAAAGAATTGTTGGCATTGTCGGACCGGTTAATCGAATCCAGTTCGACATATGGAGAATTTTTCGCTTCTTTCTTAGGAGAACTTGTCGATCACGATATCATCTTCTTTGACGCGGATACGCAAGCAGTCCGTCAACTTGAAATCCCGTTTTTCGAACGGCTGATTCAAGACAATACCGAAATCCGCCAAGCCTTATCAAAAGGTATCCAACAAACCACCGAATTGCCGGATACATTTCTAAATGAAGAAGCGGCCCACCTCTTTGTTGAGGATATCGGACGCGATTTGTTATACCCGGGCCAAGATTTTGTGACGAAACAAGGGAAGACCTATACGGAACTGGAACTGTTGGCATTGCTGTATGCGAGCCCGGAACGTTTTTCAAACAGCGTCGTCACACGTCCGTTGATGCAAGATTACTTATTCCCGACACTCGCTTATATCGGAGGACCGGGTGAAATTGCATATTGGACGAGACTACGACCATTATTCCATCACTTCGATTGGACGATGCCGCTGTTGATTCCACGGATGGGGGCCGTCATGTTGCAGGCGAAGGAAGAGAAAGGGCTTCGGCGTCATGGTCTGAGCCTTGAACAAGCGCTTCAGGCAGGTGTCCCTCTCGCAGCGTTCGATGCGACTGCGATTAAACGACAATTGCATGACTCGACCATGTTAGGTGCGGTCCTGGTCGAAGAAGTCACCCGGATTGAAAAACAGGAGTTGCAGACGACTGCTGTCGCAACGAAGCTTAATAAACAGCTGCAGCTTGCCTTGGAAACAATCGTCGAACAAAAACGGCGTCTTCATGAACAAACGAATCGGTCGGATCGGGCACTCCAATATCAATTGGCACCCGATCATGCACCCCAGGAACGGATTCATTCGATCTTACCTTGGCTGAATCGCTATGGTTTGAATTTAGTTCGGACCTTGCGGATGCAATATGAACAAACTGAGGCGGAACAATTGAAAATCATGCTATAAACCTGCGAAATCAGCAGGTTTTTTTGTTTTTTTAACGAAAGATACATAAAAGTTCAAAAAATCAAGGAAACTGTCTCATTTTCGTAACGTTTTCAAGAAAGAATATGATACATTGAAAAAGAGTAACGTCCAGTTTGGACAGTGAAAGGTGAGGCAGCACATGTTTGAGCATGAAACAGTATTAAAATGGGAGTCCATTAAAGGGCTGAATATCAAACCTGACGGGATTTATGTCGATTGTACGTTAGGTGGAGCAGGACACAGTGAAGAGATCGTCAAACAGTTAACGACAGGACATCTGTACGCGTTTGATCAGGATGATGTCGCACTGGCACATGCAGCAGAACGTCTCGCGGCGTATGAAGGTCGCTTTACTTTAATAAAAAGTAATTTCGTACATTTAAAAGAAGAATTAGCAGCACGATCTGTGACAAAAGTGGACGGGATTTTATTTGATCTCGGTGTATCTTCTCCGCAACTAGACGAAGGCGAACGTGGATTCAGCTACAACTTTGATGCCCGACTCGATATGCGTATGGACCAAACGTCATCGCTATCGGCATATGAAGTCGTCAATGAGTGGCCGTATAACGACCTTGTTCGAATTTTGTTTACATATGGGGAAGAAAAGTTCTCCAAACAGATTGCACGCAAGATTGAGAAGGCACGCGAAATCGCACCGATTGAAACGACGTTTGAACTGGTCGAATTGATCAAAGATGCGATTCCGGCACCGGCCCGCCGCAAAGGGGGGCATCCGGCAAAACGGACGTTCCAAGCGATTCGGATTGCTGTAAATGATGAATTGAATGTCTTCGACCGCGCCGTCTATCAAGCAATTGATTTATTGGCTGTTGGTGGACGCCTATGTGTCATTACCTTCCATTCACTTGAAGACCGTATGTGTAAGCAAGCGTTCAAAGAGAAGTCATCGTTACCTGAGCTTCCGCAAGGGTTACCGATGATTCCTAAAGAGTTTGAACCGGAACTACGCCTGGTGACAAGAAAACCGATTACAGCAGGAGATGATGAACTCGATGACAATCGTCGATCACGCTCTGCCAAGTTACGAATCGTTGAAAAAATGAAGGAAAGTTGAGAGGAGCATTCAAATGGCAGAGCCACTTCGCAAGCCGATGCAAACCATGGAACCCGTTCGGCAGCAACCTATCCAAGAACCACGTAAGACGGAAGATATCGCACGTCGTGTTGCGGTTCGTCCGAAATATCGTCTATATCCATTTGAGAAGTTTTTGTACAGTGCGATGATTGGCGGAATCGTCCTTTTCGGCAGTATGACGATTGGCGCTCATAACGAAGCGTATAATGTAAGCCGGGATCTCGCGAAGGAAAATCAAGTCACGCAAGAGATGAAGAAAGAAAATGAACGTCTTCAACTCGAAGTGACCAACTTAAGCTCTCCAGAACGAATTTACAAGATTGCGAAAGAACAAGGTCTTGATATGCGAAAAGGGAACATCAAGGTGATTCCTAAATGAATCCACTATCTAAATCCCGACGGAGAGTAGCCATTGTCATGTTGATATTTGCTGCTCTCTTTTTGGTGTTCATTTCACGCTTTTTGTACTTATCGACGACAAAGAAATTCCACGGGGAAGACATGCTTGTCTACGCGGAAAAAAAACGTTGGGAGTCCCAGGCCACACTGCCGGCAGAACGTGGAGAAATCTTTGACCGACTGGGCTCGCCGATTGCGATTAACATCCCGTCCTATCATTTGGTCGCCGTCTACCGGTTAGGCGGGGAAAAAGATCCGGATGAGACAGTGGTCGACTTTAAGAAAACAGCGACCGGACTTGCGCCGATTCTCGGCATGTCGGTTAAAGAACTGGAAACCTATCTGATTGAAAATAAAAACCGTTCCCAAATCGAATTCGGTAAAAAAGGGAATGATCTGACGGTTGATCAGAAAGAACAGATTGATCGGTTGAAGCTGCCGGGGATTCGATTGATCGAAGAACCGAAGCGCTATTATCCGAACGGGATTTTCCTGTCCGATACGTTAGGGTTCGTCCAGAAAATCACAGAGGATAACGGACGGGTCGTCTTAAAAGGACAGATGGGTATCGAAAAACAGTATGATGAGGCTTTACGTGAATCGTTTGGTTCCCGTGTCTTTGAAAAAGATCGCAGCGGCGGAGAACTGGTTCAAGGTACTTCGAAAATTTCAAATGAGCCGAAAGACGGATCGAACCTCTATCTGACCATCGATCATCGGATCCAGCAAGCACTCGAGAAACAGATGCAAAAGATGTACAACGAATACAAACCTAAAAATGCGACAGGAATCGTAATGGATGCCAAGACAGGCGAAATTTTGGCGATGACGGATCGTCCGTCGTTTAATCCGAATTTACGCGATATGACGGATTTTACGAATTTTGCTGTCTCCTCACGGTTTGAACCCGGATCGACAATGAAGATCTTTACGTTGGCTGCTGCCATCGATGCAGGTGTCTTCCGTCCGAACGAACCGTATAAATCAGGGAGTTACAATTATAAGGGAACTGTCATCAAAGACTACAATGATGTCGGTTGGGGAACAATCCCGATGATTGAAGGGGTCTACCATTCCTCAAACGTCATGTTCTCGATCCTGACAGCTGAAAAGCTTGGAATCGAACGGTATAAAGACTATTTCAAGAAGTTTCATTTTGATCAAAAAACGGGTATAGATATTTCGGGTGAAGTAAACAGCCAATCTGATCTGTCCAAACCGTTGAATACGTTGATTACATCATGGGGACAATCGACGGCAGTGACGCCGATGCAGATTCTCCAAGGGGCGACAGCAATTGCCGGAAACGGTGAGATGGTCAAACCGCATATTATCCAAAAAGCGGACCATACGGATAAAGCGCCGTATAAAGCAAAAACGGAAGTGGTCGGAAAACCGATTTCTGCGGAAGCGGCAAAAGCGACCCGTGAAGCGTTGGATGGTGTCGTCAACAGTAAAATCGGTACTGGACAAATGTATAAGCTGAAAGATTATCGTGTCATCGGAAAAACAGGGACGGCACAGATTTCAGAAAACGGAAAATACATCCAAGGACAGTTTATTCATTCCTTTATTGGAATGGCGCCAAAAGATGATCCCGAATTGATCATGTACATCGCTGTCGACCGGCCATCGAAAAATGAGTCTTCGGTTTCCGGACCGAGTATCATGAGTCCGGTCTTCAAAAGTGTCATGAATACCGCTTTGCAATATCGAAGCATCAAACCTGCGACTCAAAAAGAGTCGGTGGATGTCAAAGCTAAAATCATTCCAAGTTATATTGGGAAAAGTATGAATCAAGCAGAAGAGATGGCGAAGGAACAGGGGGCCGTACCGGTCGTTCTCGGTGACGGGGTTGAAGTCGTCTCACAAATACCGACGCGCGGACAAGAATTCGTCAGCGGGGAACGTGTCCTCTTTAAAACAGGACGGACGTTCAAAATGCCTGATATCACCGGTTGGTCACAACGGGATGTTAAAAAACTTGTCAGTCTCTACGATTTAAAGTTAGACGTGATTGGTAAAGGTTTTGTAACCAAACAATCGGCACGAACTGGTACACTAGTGAAAGAAAATGGAAAGCTGACGGTGGAACTCGCTGAACCAAAAGAGTAAGAAACAGCGGTCTCCTGATTTCTGCAGTGAAACGAGGACGGACCGGAGTCATTCGTTGACTTCTGTTCG
Source organism: Exiguobacterium sp. GL_137 (assembly GCF_057834585.1). Lineage (NCBI taxonomy): Bacteria > Bacillati > Bacillota > Bacilli > Caryophanales > Exiguobacterium > Exiguobacterium sp. GL_137. The sequence goes on along the minus strand of NZ_CM174406.1, from coordinate 1,957,310 downwards.
TCCTCGTTTGCTGTAATCGAGTGGAGGAAATAGGGATGGTAACAATTGCACAGATCGCCCAGTGGTTGGGATTGGAAGAAACCGATACACGGTCATTAAGAAATTTTGCGACGGATTCAAGAAGTACACTCACGGAAGGGTTGTATATCCCAATCCAGGGAGCACGCGTCGACGGACATTCGTTCATCGAGGGAGCAGTTGCTCAAGGCGCGATTGCTACGTTGTGGAAAAAAGGGATTCCTCTTCCGGAGAAGAACATTACGGTTCTTGAAGTCGAAGATCCATTACAGGCGTTACAGGTCATCGCACAACGGTATTTACAGCAAGTGGCACCAAAAGTCATCGCGATTACTGGATCAAACGGCAAGACATCAACAAAGGATATGATTGAAAGTGTCCTGAAACAGTCGTTTCGGACACATAAAACGGCAGGTAACTTCAATTCAGATATCGGAATGCCTTTGACGATCTTGATGATGCCGAACGAGACGGAAGTTGCTGTTCTCGAAATGGGAATGAACGGGTTTGGAGATATCGAACTCTTATCGAATCTTGCCGAACCGGATATTGCACTCGTGACGAACATTGGCGAGTCGCATGCCGAACAGGTGGGCGGACGAAGTGGAATCGCCCGAGCTAAATTAGAGATTCGATCTGGTTTAAAACCGAATGGCCATCTCTTTGTCGATGGAGATGAACCGTTGTTGGGAGAAGTGCCGGCTGAACGCATTGGGTATCATGCGACCAATACGTACATCATCGAACAGGCGGAAGCGACGTTCATCGGGACGACTTTCAAATTTGATGGTGCGACGTTCAACCTACCGGTCCTTGGCAAACACCAAATCCGGAATGCAGCGTACGCGATTGCGACAGCTCGAGCACTTGGTCTTACGGACGAAGTGATTCAGGCAGGATTGAACGAGGTACAATTGACACCGATGCGGATGGAACGATTAATGTATGGTCAAACTGCCATCATCAATGATGCATATAATGCCAGCCCGACTTCGATGAATGCAGCAATCGAGACGGTTGCAACGCTCGATGGATTTACGAATAAAGTCGTCGTTCTCGGCGATATGTATGAACTCGGTCAACAGGAACGCCTGTTGCATGCCTCTGTCGGGAAGAAGATTGCACTTCCTGTATCCCATGCTATCCTTGTAGGGGGGAAAGGGCGTTATATCGCGGATGGAATTGTTGATCCGACCGTCCAAGTCCAATTTGCGGACACGGTCGAAGATGCAGCCCGTCTGCTCCAACCGTTGCTCGGCAAGCAAACCGTTGTTTTGCTGAAAGCTTCGCGTGGACTCGCACTGGAACAAATCTTCACATATTTAAATGAAACTTAATCCTTAAAAGTAGGTGTTTGTAATGATTACATTATTCATCAGTTTAATTATTGCGTTTTTGGTTGTCGTACTCGTGATGCCAAAAGCGATTCCTTTTTTACACAGCCTTAAATTTGGTCAAGAGATTCGGGAAGAAGGTCCGGATTGGCACCAAGTGAAATCAGGGACGCCGACGATGGGTGGAATCGTCATTTTGCTGGCTATGATCGGCAGCCTGATTGTTCTCTTATTGATGGGAGACTTGGATCGGAGTCATCTGTCGTTGCTGTTCTTAACGCTTGCCTACGGGGCAATCGGTTTCATCGATGATTACATCAAGGTCGTCAAAAAACGTAATCTTGGTTTGAACTCGAAGCAAAAATTAGTTGGACAAATTGTTGTTGGTCTGTTGTTTGTCTGGTTGAGCGGTGGATTTTCGAGTCAGGCGACGTATCTGTCGATTCCATTTACGACCTGGTCGATTGATTTCGGTATCCTGTATCCATTAGTCGCGTTATTCTGGCTCGTCGGATTCTCGAATGCCGTCAATCTGACGGACGGACTGGACGGACTCGTATCCTTTACGGCTATTCCGACGTTCCTGTTCTTTGGCCTCTACGGATGGTTCATAGCCGATGAGCCAGGTGTTGCCTTATTTGCTTTTTCAGCTGTCGGTGCATTGATCGGGTTCCTCGTGTTTAATGTCTACCCGGCTAAAATCTTCATGGGTGATACCGGCTCACTTGCTTTAGGAGCAGCCCTTGCTGGTTTATCGATCTTATTGAAACTGGAATTATTGTTAGTATTGATTGGAATTGTATTCGTTGTTGAGACATTATCGGTCATCCTGCAGGTTATTTCCTTCAAGACGACAGGAAAACGTATCTTTAAGATGAGTCCGATTCATCACCATTTCGAAATGGTCGGTTGGAGTGAATGGCGAATCGTTGGAACATTTGCTTCGATTAGCTTAATCGTGGCGTTAATCGCCTATCTGTTCGTGTAATCGAAATTCGTGGTCAAGAAAGTGAGCGATTTAATGATGAAGAGTTCTGAACTGGAGAAGAAAAAAGTATTGGTCCTTGGGACTGCGAAAAGCGGAATTGCAGCAGCGACCTATCTTGTTAAGGCAGGAGCTGTCGTGACGGTGAATGATGGAGGGACTCCTTCGGAAGCCGACGTACAAACGCTTGAATCTTTGGAGGTCGAAACGGTTTTCGGAAGTCATCCGCTATCCTTACTGGATGGAACAGAATTAATCGTAAAAAATCCAGGCATTCCGTATCAGATTCCGTTATTACAGAGGGCAATCGAGCGTGGCATCCCGATTTGGACAGAAGTGGAACTGGCTTACCGTTCAACGAAAGCAGATTGGGTCGCGATTACCGGATCAAACGGTAAGACGACGACGACGACACTGGTCCATGAATTATTGAAACAGGGGTCAAGACGCGTTCATTTAGCTGGAAACATTGGTTTCCCGGCAGTTGAAGTTGCCCAGCAGACGGCTGCAGATGATGTCATCGTCATCGAGTTATCCAGTTTTCAATTGATGGGAATCGAATCATTCCAACCAGTCAGTGCAGCCTTCTTAAACTTGTCGCCGGCTCATCTTGATTATCACGGAGATGTAACGTCTTACGCGGCAGCAAAAGCACGGATCTTTTCAAACATGAATGAAGCTGGACGACTTGTCGTCAATGCAGACGATGAGGAAGTCATGCGCTTGAGCGAAACAGCGGCAGCGGAACGATTGACGTTTTCACGTCGTCAACCGGCCTATGCACATGTCGAAAACGGTATGATCTTCGTCGGTCAGACAAAAATTCTTCCGGTCAGTGAACTGGCGCTTGGCGGTGGACACAATCTCGAGAATGTCCTGGCCGCCTTGACATTGATTGAACCTTTTGGGATTGCCTTAACGGCGATTCAAGAGGTTTTGCGGACATTTGGTGGAGTCGCGCACCGGACAGAATACATCGGAGAATTTGCCGGACGAAAAGTCTACAATGACTCAAAAGCCACGAACAACGTGGCGACGGAAGCGGCCCTGTCCGGTTTTCACTCGTCTATCATCTGGATCTGTGGTGGACTCGAACGCGGTGCAGATTTGACACCGTTAAAAAGTGCGATGACCCATGTCAAACATGTCATCGGACTCGGTGAGACAGGTCAACGCTTCGCTGATCTAGCTGACGATCAACAGATCGCCTCTACGGTAACACGTGAGATGGAAGAAGCCGTTATCACAGCATTTGATGTTTCGAAGCCCGGTGATATCATTTTATTATCTCCGGCATCTGCAAGTTGGGATCAATATAAGACATATGAAGAGCGTGGCGAACATTTCATCCGTTCCGTTCAAAAAGTAGGGGGGACGGCGAAATGAGAATCGTAGTTTCAGGTGGCGGAACAGGCGGGCATATCTATCCGGCACTGGCCATGATCCGAGAAGTTGAGCGTCGTATGGCATGTGAAGTGTTATATATCGGTACTGAGAATGGACTCGAGGCGGACATTGTCCGCCGGGCAGGCATTCCGTTCGAATCAATTGAAATTTCAGGACTACGCCGTTCCTTGTCGTTTGAGAACGTCAAGACCGGTGTCCGCTTTTTGAAAAGTGTGGTCCGAGTCCGAAAGCTTCTGCGTGATTTTCAACCGGATATTGTTGTCGGAACAGGTGGTTTTGTTTGCGGTCCTGTCCTCTATACAGCAGCGAAGATGGGGTATAAGACGCTGGTCCATGAACAAAACAGCTTACCTGGAATCACCAATAAATTCTTGGCGCGTTATGTCGACCGGGTGGCATTGTCCTTTAAAGGGTCTGGTCATCATTTCGGGAAAAACGAAGGGAAAACGATTCTAATCGGAAATCCCCGGGCCTCAGAAGTTGCGATGTTGCAAATTGATCCAATCGAAGAAAAACAAAAATACGGTTTTGAACAAGATCGGCCTCTGATTGTCGTTTACGGCGGCAGCCGAGGAGCACCGGCCATCAATAAAGCGGTCGTCGAGATGATTCCCATGTTGACAGCAACTGACTGGTCATTGTTGTTCGTCACAGGCCAGGTCCACTATGAAGACATCCAGACACAAGTAGGAACATTACCGGACCGGATTCAATTGCGACCGTTCATTTACGATTTGCCGTTGATTTTAAAAGCAAGCCAGCTGGTCATCTCGCGTTCCGGGGCAAGTACGTTAGCCGAATTGACGACGCTCGGTTTACCGAGTATCTTAATTCCAAGTCCGTACGTGACGGAAAATCATCAGGAAGTAAATGCTTCTTCACTCGTCGAGACAGGAGCGAGTCTTTTGATCCGGGAATCCGAATTGACGGGGGATCGATTGTTCGATGCCTGTACGAAGGCGATTGCCGATCAAGCCGGCATGTCTAAAGCATCGCTCGCACTCGGCATGCCAAATGCGGCAAGTGATTTGGTCGATGAATTATTACGGTTGATTCAGCAAAAAAACTAAAGCATTGCAGGAATAGACCGATAAGGTACTGAAATTAAACATAATGGAGGGAGAGGCTTACGTGAAGGAACAACAACCGGCAAGACAGCCGAAGATGGATACGACTGTCCGCAGCTTAGAAGATAAAATTCCATATGTCCGTGAGCAGCGTCGGAAAAAGGCGAACCGGCGTTTAATCTATGTCCTCATCCTGATCGGTCTATTGATTGGTGTCGTCTTCTATCTTCAATCGAGTTTTTCGCGTGTCGCGACGTTTGACGTCACCGGCACCGTGAACGTCAAGAAGGAAGACATCATTCAAGCATCACGTATTAAGGTGAAGGAGACACATGCCTTCAATGTGTCGGAAGAAGCCGTGTTGGAACGGATTGAAGATGTCCCGGGTATTCGTGAAGCGACGATGAAAAAAACGTTTTTACATCATTACGAAGTTGACGTCGTCGAAGAAAAAGAGATTGCGTATGCCAAAGATAAACCGGGTGCCCGGATTGTCTTAGCGGATGGGACGATTCTTCCCGGAAAGTCGAAGGAAGAATTGTTTGATGCACCGATTCTAACAGGATTTACGGATCAGTCCCTGGAACGTCTGACAAAGGAACTCGTCAAAATCGAGCCGAAAGTCCGGAGCCGGATTTCGGAAATCGTAGCCAATGATCAGACGGACAAGGGGGGATTGAAGTTATTCATGACAGACGGAAATACCGTCTTATTGAGTACATCGGCTTTTTCTAACTCGTTGAATGAATATGTCAAGGTGATTTCCGCTTTGCCAAAAGGAAAGACTGGAACAATCACCATTGATGGAGGAATCTATTTCAAACCATATAAAGGTAAAAAATAGAAAATAACATCATGGATTAGATGGGTTTGACAAACGTTTGTTTTCATTAGTAGGAAAGCGGACACATCGTCATCAAATCGTAATCTATTAGATGGGTAAGTTAGACAATAACTTCTTTTCGTGAGGTTTTTTATAGTGTAGACTTAAACGAGAAGAAGATTGTCTCGATTCCTGTAAATATAAACAGGGACGATAGGATTAGTATTATGAAAGTGGAGGTGTCACTCCCATGGAAACGAAAGGTACGATTGCCGCACTAGATATTGGGACATCGGAAGTGAAACTCATCGTCGGTGAACTTCTAGGTGGAACACTGAATGTCTTAGCGGAAGGGTCTGCACCATCTGCAGGCGTCAAGCGAGGTGTCATCGTCGACATCGATCAAACAGTAAATGCCATTAAACAAGCGGTTGCAGAAGTGGAGCGCACACTCGGCGAACCAATTGGTGAAGTATATGTAGCAATTTCCGGTGAGCACATCCAAGTCAAAGATTGCCAAGGGATGACATCAATCAAAGGGGAAGATAACGAAATCACGGATGACGACGTGAAGGATGTCCTTCACTCAGCAATGGTGATGCGGATTCCAAACGAATTGAGCGTTGTCGATGTGTTACCTAAAACGTTTACTGTCGATCAGCAGACGGAGATCACAGATCCACGTGGAATGATTGGTTATCGTCTAGAAGTGACAGGGAAGCTGATTATCGGAGCGAAGACGATTCTACATAGCATCAAACGTTCCATCGAACGGGCTGGGTTGGAACTTGCGGGGTATGTGCTGGAAAGTTTAGCCGTCTCACGAATCGCAGCCTCGATTGATGAGTTGGAGCTGGGTGTCGGGATCGTTGATATCGGACATGAAACGACCACTCTTTCAATTTATGAAAAAAACGATTTAGTTTACACAACGACACTTGCGTACGGTGGAGATCACCTGACACGCGATTTGACGTATAAAATGAATTGTAAATACCAGGATGCGAAACTAGCCAAAGAAGAATACGGCGTCGCATTAGAAGCGTTAGGTGACCCGGAAGAGAAAGTCTCGTACGTGACAATCAACGGGGAACACCGTTTCGAACCACAGACGGAGATTGGCTTTGTCCTTGAAGCCCGTCTGGAAGAGATTTTTGAGATGATTCAGAAACGAATGACACAGGCTGGGTATACACAAATGAACAGTGGAATCATTCTTTGTGGTGGCAGTTCTTCCCTACCAGGAATTGACCAACTCGGTAAGCGAATCTTTAAACAAAGCGTGAATGTGTATCAACCAGCCAGCTTGGGGATTCGTCATCCGAAGTATGCTGTCGCTGCTGGGATGTTACGATATGTTTTATCACGCAGTGCCGTTTCGAAGTCAGGATTTGACCGTGCGGACGAAAAGGGAGTAGCCGCACAAGGCCGTGAGCAAGAGGAGTTACTTGCACACCCTTCCCAACCTTCAGTACGCGAAGAGCGACCACAGAAGGAACAGCCTCCAAAAGAGCGAAAGTCATTCAGCAGTTTCTTTGAGAAATTTTTCGGCTAAATAAAAAATTATCAGTAAAAAAAATAGGGGGCCCCTTTTATGTTGCATTTTGATGAAATGATGGACCAAGTAGCTAAAATCAAAGTCATCGGAGTAGGTGGCGGTGGATCTAACGCTGTCAACCGAATGATCGAACATGGTGTCCAAGGCGTAGAATTCATCGCTGTCAACACGGATGCACAAGCATTAAACATGTCACAGGCAGATGTAAAACTTCAACTCGGAGCTAAACTGACACGTGGTCTTGGTGCCGGAGCAAATCCGGAAATCGGTAAAAAAGCTGCCGAAGAAAGCCGCGAACAGTTGACAGAAATTTTATCTGGTGCCGATATGGTTTTCGTAACGGCAGGAATGGGTGGAGGTACCGGAACAGGTGCTGCACCGGTCATCGCAGAAATTTCTAAAGAAATCGGCGCATTGACAGTAGGTGTCGTCACAAAACCTTTCATGTTCGAAGGCCGTAAACGGATGCAACATGCTGTTTCAGGTGTTCAGAACTTTAAAGAAAAAGTCGATACACTCATCGTCATCCCGAACGATAAATTGCTTGAAATCGTCGATCGTAACACACCGATGCTTGAAGCCTTTAAAGAAGCCGATAACGTTCTTCGTCAAGGGGTACAAGGGATTACGGACTTAATCGCCGTTCCTGGTCTCATCAACCTGGATTTCGCGGATGTTAAAACGATCATGACGGAAAAAGGTTCAGCATTGATGGGTGTTGGTGTCGCAACCGGCGAACACCGTGCAACGGAAGCTGCGAAAAAAGCGATTTCAAGTCCATTGCTTGAAACATCGATTGAAGGGGCAAAAGGCGTCCTGATGAACATTACCGGTAGTGCGAACTTGAGCCTTTATGAAGTAACGGAAGCGGCTCAAATCGTTCAAAGCGCTGCGGATGAAGAAGTTAACTTAATCTTCGGATCAGTCATCAACGACAACTTGGAAGACGAAATCATTGTTACGGTCATCGCAACTGAATTCGAAAACGAACCACTCGATTTTGAAATCCCATCAGCACAAGAGATGATGAAAAACTTGCTTAAGAAAAAGCAAGCGGCACCATCACCGGTAGCTGAAGAACCTAAACCGCAAGTCGAAGAGACACCTAGTAGCTCGAACCAAGAATCAGCAAAAGGGTCAGATGTTGAAGAGACGATGGATATTCCTTCTTTCCTTCGCCGGAATAATCGTTAATCCGATATTCCAAAGACACGACTGCTAGATTAAGAGGTGTCGCGTAAGCGACACCTCTTTTTTTTAAAAAGGATGGGATGAAATGTTTGGTCAATGGATAAAATGGGATACGCCGACAGGTACTGTTCGCGCAGCGTTTACGACAAAATTTTCAGCCCCTCATGGCAAGGGCAACTTAGGACTGCACGTCAAGGATGATCCGGAAGGGGTCATCAAAAATCGTGAAGTCATCGTCCGACAACTGGATTTAGCTTTAGAAAACTCTGTTTGGGCTGAACAAGTGCACGGCAATCACGTGGAACAAGTAACGACACTCGAGTCCGGTCGTGGAGCTTCTGATTACGAAACGGCAATCAAGGGTACAGACGGACTGGTGACAACGGACTCAAACGTTTTATTGATGATGCTGTTTGCTGACTGTGTACCGCTCCTGTTCTGTGATCCGCGGACCGGTATCATTGCAAATGTTCACGCCGGTTGGCGCGGAACGGTCGCTAACATCGTCGAAGCAACTCTGACAAAGATGGAACAAGCCGGTGCCGAACGGTCTTCTATTCAGATGGTCATCGGACCCTCGATTCGTGAATGTTGTTATGAAGTCGATGGACCGGTCCTTGAAGCTGTAGATCAACTTGGTCTTGAAGAATCTCCTTACATCAAGAAAGAAGACGGGAAAGCCATGTTATCGCTTCAAAAAACCAATGCTATGTTAGCCGAACGCAGTGGTGTCGGCGATGTGCTCGATACAGGAATCTGTACGAACTGTCAGGCAGAAGACTATTTCTCCTATCGTCACGGAGATCATGGTGGACGGTTTGCCAGTTTGATTGTAAAGGAGTCTCTCGATGTCAATTTCTGAAAATGTACAACATGTCCGACAAAACATGAAACAGGCGTATGAAAAGACTGAGCAAAAAAAGCAGGTACAATTGATCGGCGTGACGAAATCAGTGTCAAGTGAAGTGGCAGCCGAGCTACTCGCTTCAGGGATAACGGCACTTGGTGAGAATCGTCCGGAAGGGTTGACCGACAAACAAACGGTCTTAGGACGTGAGGCTTGTGAGTGGCATTTCATTGGAACGTTACAGACTCGTAAAGTCCGGCAAATCATTGATCGGATTGATGTGTTGCATTCCTTGGACAGGCTGCATTTGGCGGAAGAAATCAACAAACGTGCGAAACGACCCGTCGATTGTTTTGTTCAAGTCAACGTCTCCGGGGAAGAATCAAAGCAAGGAATTGATCCGGAAGATGTCCATTCATTTTTGCATGAAGTCGGACAATATCCGATGGTCCGCGTCATCGGGTTGATGACGATGGCCCCATTGACGGAGGACGAGCAAGTACTGCGTTCAGTCTTTCATTCGCTGCGTGTGTTGCGGGATGAAGTGGCTTCCCGCCATCTACCGCACGCACCATGCACGGAGTTATCAATGGGTATGTCATCAGATTATCAGATTGCCATTGAAGAAGGTGCGACATACGTCCGAATCGGAACGACGTTAGTCCAATCATAAATTGTCTAGATATGCGAAAGGAGAATCGATATGGGATTCAAATCAAAAATGCAAAATCTATTTCTCGGTAACACAGACGATTTAGATGAACTCGAATATGAAAATGATGCTACAATAAATAAAGGTAGAGGTGCATCACAGCAAGAATACGACGAGTACTACGAGGAATCTACCCCGAGTGTTACTCAAAAGGAGGACCCTGTGAGACAATCGAACATCGTACCCATTCATACAAAAAAGACAAAATCACAAGTCATTCTCAGTGAACCGCGTGTGTTTAACGAAGCACAGGAAATTGGCGAACATCTTCGCCAAAATCGTGCTGTCATCGTTAACATGCAGCGGATGTCTAAAGATCAATCACGCCAAATGATCAATTTCTTGTCAGGTGTCGTGTTTGCCCTTGATGGAACGATTACGACAATCAGTCAAAATACACTCCTCTGTGTTCCGAACAACGTCGAGCTGGCCGGAAGTATTTCAAATCTGCTCGGTGAAGATGATATCAACCATAAGGGGTGGTAAGCATGGATTCGCAAGTCATGTACGCAATCGGTCGTACACTCAGCACGTTACTTCAATACTACAGCTACGTCATGATTGCCTATATTTTATTATCGTGGTTCCCAAACGCACGTGAATCACGATTCGGTCAAGTTCTCGCTATGTTAGTTGAACCTTTCCTCGCGCCGTTCCGACGGATTATCCCGCCCATCGGAGGTATGCTTGACATTTCACCTATTGTTGCCTTTCTTGTGCTTAATCTCGCACAGTCGGGTATTCGAGCAATCTTCCTGTAATGAGTGTCTATGATCATTATCGCGGACATGAGCGGGAGTTCGTCGATCTCGTCTTGAATTGGATCGACCATGTCGAAGCGACCTATACGTTTAAAGTGACAGATTTTCTGGATCCGCGTGAACAACAAATTACCCGAGAACTCGTCGGAACAAAATGTGCCCTCTTTTTTGAGGGCGGTTTTGAAGGCGCCGAACGACAGCGTGCGCTGATTGCCCCTGATTATTATGAGCTTGAGGCCAACGATTTTGATATTGTCATTTATCGTATCCATTATCCCACCAAATTCGTGGAGCTCTCGCATCGCCAGGTGACAGGCACATTGCTGAATGTCGGATTAAAGCGAGGGAAATTCGGTGACGTGGTCATCCAAGATCAAGTCGTCCAATTTGCCGTTGCGAAAGAAGTGGCTTCTTATATCGAAGCAAATGTCGATCGTGCGGGAAAAACGAAGATTCGGTTGTCGCTCGTGGATTCAGAAGAACAGTTGAAGATTAAGGATCAAGAATGGCAAGAAGAACTGGGATTCGTCAGTTCGCTTCGTTTTGATACGGTTGTCAGTGAAATCCTTGGTTTTTCAAGACAAAAAGCGCAAAGCCTGATTAAACAAGGTGAAAGCAAAGTGAATTATAAAATCGTCGAAGATCCAAGTTTTTTGTTAGAGGAAGGCGACTTACTGTCCCTTCGCGGAACGGGACGTGTCAAGTTAATCGCCGTACTCGGCTCGACGAAACGGGATCGGATTAAATTGCAATACGGTCTGCTAAAAGGATAACCAACAAGCTGAGGGAGGATTTCATCATGCCATTGACGCCACTTGATATTCACAATAAGGAATTTACACGTAAGTTTCGCGGCTATGACGAAGATGAGGTCAATGAATTTCTTGATCAAGTCATCAAAGATTTTGAATTGTTGCTCCGGGAAAACCGTCAACAGCAAGAAGTCATTCAAAATATGCAGTCGCGTGTCGATTACTTCAGCTCGATGGAAGAAACATTAAACAAATCCATCATCGTGGCACAAGAAGCGGCAGAAGAAGTCAAAGCCAATGCGACGAAAGAAGCGAGCTTAATCGTCAAACAAGCGGAACGGGAAGCCGAGCAATTGCAAGATGCAGCACAACGTCGAGCACAGCGGACTGATTTCGAAGTCGAACAGATGCGTAAAAAAATCGAATTGTACCGGAATCGATTCAAAGTGTTGATTGACGCACAGATGGAATTGTTGACGAGCCATGACTGGGATGCATTCGATATTTCGACCCGGGGTGCGCTTGACGAGATTCCGGCAGTTGCGTATAATGACGACGATGTCATATAAGCTAAATCAATGAGAAGGACACGTCTTTTATCAGGATACTGTCAGCGAATCGGGGACTGGTGCGAGCCCGATCAGTAAATGAAAAAAGATATCCCCTTTGAGTGTGGGACTGAACATATTCATTAAGTTCCGCCGTTTCGCCTCCGTTATCGGGCTCTTAAGTGGTAATCTGTTTGTCAGGATTGCTAGTAGGGTGGTACCGCGAGTTCAAGCCAAGCTCGTCCCTATCAGGGGATGAGCTTGGCTTTTTTTTGTACGTAAAATATAGACAAGTGAGGGAATGCCAAATGGAATACAAAGATACGTTATTGATGATGAAAACGGAATTTCTAATGCGGGGAAACTTACCGAAACGTGAACCAGATATGCAGGCACGCTGGAACGAGATGAATCTCTATGAAGCAGTTCAAGAAAAAAATGCCGGAAAACCTACATTCATCCTGCACGACGGTCCTCCCTATGCAAACGGGGACATCCATATGGGACACGGATTGAACAAAGTCTTAAAAGACATCGTCGTCCGTTATAAATCAATGAACGGATTCCGTTCTCCGTACGTACCGGGTTGGGACACACACGGACTTCCAATCGAGACGGCTCTTCAAAAAGCGGGTGTCGACCGTAAATCGATGTCGGTCGCGGAATTCCGTGAGCTGTGTGCGAAGTATGCGCTCGAACAGGTCGATCATCAACGTGAACAATTCAAGCGTCTTGGTGTTCTCGGTGACTATGACAATCCATACATCACGTTGCAACCGGAATTCGAAGCAGCACAAATTCGTTTGTTCGGCGATATGGCCAATAAAGGTTACATCTATAAAGGGAAAAAACCGGTGTACTGGTCGCCGTCATCGGAATCTGCTCTTGCAGAAGCCGAAATCGAATACCAGGATAAACGTTCTGCTGCCATCTACGTGGCGTTCCAAGTCATGGACGGAAAAAATATCTTGGAGCCGACAGATCATTTCGTCATTTGGACAACAACACCTTGGACAATTCCGGCAAACCTCGGAATCTCAGTCAGCGGTGAGTTGACATATGCACGCATCGAACACGAAGGAAAAGGCTATATCGTAGCCGAGACCCTCGTACCGGAAGTGATCGAAGCACTCGACTGGGAAAATGCTACGGTTGGTCGTGTCTTTAACGGGACAGACTTTGAGTACATCAAAGCGAAACACCCGCTCTATGACCGGGAATCACTTGTCATGCTCGGCGATCACGTCACGGCAGAAGCGACGGGTGTTGTTCATACAGCACCTGGACACGGGGAAGATGACTTCAGAATCGGTCAAGCTTACGGTCTGGATGTGCTTTGTCCGGTTGACGATAAAGGTGTCATGACAGCAGAAGCTCCTGGTTTTGAAGGATTATTCTATGAAGATGCCAACAAAGAAATCGGTGTGGCATTAGAAGAAGCCGGTGCTTTATTAAAACTGTCATTCATCAAACACTCGTATCCGCATGACTGGCGGACGAAAAAACCGGTTATCTTCCGTGCGACACCCCAGTGGTTCGCTTCAATCAAAGATTTCCGGGCTGAAATCCTCGACGAAATCAAAGAAGTCCAGTGGGTACCGGAGTGGGGCGAAACACGTCTTCACAACATGTTCAAAGACCGTGGAGACTGGGTCATTTCCCGTCAACGCGCGTGGGGTGTTCCACTGCCAATCTTCTATGCAGAAGACGGTACGGAAATCGTCACACCGGAAACAATCGATCATATCGCGAACCTGTTTGCGGCACACGGATCAAACGTCTGGTATGAGCGGGAAGCCGTTGATTTGTTACCGGAAGGATTTACCCATCCGGCAAGCCCGAACGGAATCTTCAAAAAAGAAACGGACATCATGGATGTCTGGTTCGATTCCGGATCATCTCATGCCGGTGTTCTTGCTACACGTCCGGAACTCGAACGTCCGGCTGACTTGTATTTAGAAGGTTCTGACCAGTACCGTGGATGGTTCAACTCGTCTCTTTCGACAGCTGTCGCAACGACAGGGAAAGCACCTTACAAAGCTGTCGTCAGTCATGGATTCGTCCTTGACGGTCAAGGGCGGAAGATGTCGAAATCAATCGGAAATACGATTGCCCCGATCCAAATCATGCAACAATTCGGAGCAGAAATCCTTCGTCTTTGGGTCGCTTCTGTCGACTATCAATCGGACGTCCGGGCTTCAATGGATAACTTCAAACAAGTTTCGGAATCATACCGGAAAATCCGGAATACGGTCCGGTTCTTGCTTGGAAACCTGGATCAGTTCGATCATACGACGCATCGTGTTGCCTTTGCTGACTTACCGGAATCGGATCGCTTCATGCGGACGAAACTGGATCAACTCGTTGGCAAAGTAAAAGCGGCGTATGACGCGTATGACTTTATGGCGGTGTATCAATTGTTGCATAACTTCTGTGTCCTTGACTTGTCTTCGTTCTATCTCGATTACACGAAGGATATCTTGTACATCGAAAAAGCAGATGCACCAGCGCGTCGTGCCGTTCAAACGGTCATGTACGATACGGTCGTCACATTGTTACAACTGATGGCACCGGTCTTACCGCATACAGCAGACGAAGCATGGGAATTCGTTCCTGGCGTCGAGACGGCAAGCATCTTCTTGACGGATCTTCCGGAAGCACCGGAAGTGACAGAGGAAGGATTGGCATTGATTGCGAAATGGAACAGTTTCCTCGTCTTCCGTGATGATGTCTTGAAAGCACTCGAAGAAGCACGTGCCGAGAAACTTGTCGGGAAAACGCTCGAAGCGAAACTGGAACTGGCACCAAATGACGAAACGAAAGCATTGCTTGCGACAATCCATCATCTTGAGCAGTTATTGCAGGTTTCACAGATTGAGTTCGTCGCTTCGGCGGAGAAATCATACGGGACAACAGGTATCACTGTTCTGAAAGCAGATGGCGAAAAATGTGAACGCTGTTGGACATATTCGACTGAGCTTGGACAAGATCCGGCTCATCCGACACTTTGCCCACGTTGTACTGAAGTCGTCAATTCTTTATAATGAATCAGGGAGGGGCAGCTACGGCGACTTCGTAGCGGTCCCTCATTATTTTTGGATGTGGAGGAAAAAAGAATGTGGCTTTACTTAGCGATTGCTGCTGTACTCGTCGGAGTGGATCAATTGACGAAATGGATCGTCGTCCAACAGATGACGATTGGTCAAGCGATTGAGATCATTCCCAATTTCTTTTATTTAAATTCATACCGGAATCGTGGCGCTGCCTGGGGGATGCTTGAAGGGAAGTTTGGATTTTTCTTCGTCATCACGCTGGTCGTCGTCATTGGGCTGATTTATTTTCTTTACAAAGAAGGCACAAAAAACAAAGTATTTGCTTGGAGCGTCGCCTTATTACTCGGCGGAGCGGTCGGGAATTTCATCGACCGGATGGTACGTGGAGAAGTCGTCGACTTTTTTCATTTTTATCCGTTCGGGTATAACTTCCCGATATTTAATGTGGCAGACGTCAGTTTGACGTTTGGGGTTATTCTGATGCTGATCAGCGTCATGTTTGAAGAGCGTTTGACTAAGAAGGGAACGATTGATTAAATGAATGAACAAAATGAATGGGCTGTTAAAGCCAATGGTGCTACCGGTCGAATTGATAAATGGTTAGCGGAACAACAAGACTGGTCCCGGTCACAAGTCCAGGACTGGTTAAAAGCGGGACACGTCGAAGTGGACGGACGAATCGTCAAACCGAACTATAAGATGTCCGGTACGGAAGAGATCCTCGTCCGGATTCCGGAAGCCGTCGAGCTGGAAGTTTTACCGGAAGATATCCCGCTGGATGTCGTGTATGAAGACAGTGATGTCATCGTCATCAACAAACCAAAAGGGATGGTCGTGCATCCGGCAGCGGGGCACGTATCCGGAACACTCGTCAATGCCTTGCTCCATCATTGCCAGGATTTGTCCGGCATCAATGGTGTCAAACGTCCAGGGATCGTCCACAGAATCGATAAAGATACATCCGGTCTCCTGATGGTCGCTAAAAATGATTTGGCACATGAATCCCTGGCACAACAACTAAAAGACAAGACGACAGAGCGTCTGTACATCGCGCTTGTCCACGGCGAGATTCCGCATGAACTGGGAACGATTGAAGCACCGGTCGGCCGTGACAAAAATGACCGTCAACGAATGACTGTGACGGATAAAAACTCAAAAGCCGCTGTGACGCATTTCCGCGTCCTTGACCGTTACGAAGGGTTCACGGTTGTTGAATGTAAGCTCGAGACAGGACGGACGCACCAGATTCGTGTCCACATGCGTTATATTGGTTTCCCGCTTGCCGGAGATCCGAAATACGGACCACGGAAAACGATGAAAATGAACGGTCAAGCGCTTCATGCGGCTGTTCTTGGATTCAAGCATCCACGGACTGGTGAGATGTTACATTTCGAGGCACCGTTGCCGGAAGAGATGACGTTCGAGATCAGTCAGTTGAAAAAACTTGAATTAGAGTCTTGACGTTTTTCTAATAAAACGGTAGAGTATCACCTAGAGAGCGATGCGAGACATCTGCCTCACACAACCGGTCGTCCGCGTTGACGATCCTACCCATAGCACACCTTTAAACGAGTCCGGAGAGGCTACGAAAGGGAGACACTTCATTTGTGTAGATACGTGTAGCGTGAGCTACCCACACTTATTGTCTTCAACAACCTCCTGCGACTTTACGCAGGAGGTTTTTTTGCAGAAAGGAGCAAGTGATGAAACCATCCGTCATTTTAGATGAAGCCGCAATCAGTCGGGCATTGACACGCATCGCCCATGAAATCATCGAACGCAACAAAGGAATTGATCAACTGATGATCGTCGGTATCAAGACACGTGGTGAGACACTGGCCCGCCGTCTGGCCCGCCGGATTGAAGAGATTGAAGGCAAACCGGTCCTGCTTGGTGTCGTGGACATCTCGATGTACAGGGATGACTTATCGAAAAAAAGTCTTGAGCCGGAAATCAAAGGCACGGACATGCCGGAGACGGTGACCGGAAAAATCATCGTCCTGGTGGATGACGTCCTATACACCGGACGCACCGTCCGCGCTGCGATGGATGCGCTCGTTGATCACGGTCGTCCGAGTATGATTCAACTCGCTGTCCTCGTCGACCGGGGACACCGGGAGCTTCCGATCCGACCAGATTTCATCGGGAAGAATGTCCCGACATCACGCGAAGAACAAGTCGTCGTCGCCTTATCTGAAGTCGATGACGCCGATCAAGTATTTATCAAACGTTAAACACAAATACCTTTAACGTGGTCCAGAGAGACCAGAAAGGGAGTTATCCTTATGAAAACCCACACAGCGATTCTTGATGTACAAGAACGGCCAAAACACCCCCTGCAATGGCTGATGCTCAGCCTCCAACATGTCTTCGCGATGTTTGGCGCGACGGTCCTGGTTCCGTTATTAACGGGATTAAACACATCCGTTGCCCTCGTCGCAAGCGGAGTAGGCACCTTGATTTTCCTCGCCGTCACACGCTTTAAAGTCCCGACGTACTTAGGTTCAAGTTTTGCTTATATCGTCCCGATCATTGCTGTCAGTGAACGCTGGGGAGTGGAAGATGCCCTTGTCGGTGGAATGGTCGCCGGGCTGGTCTACGGAATCGTTTCACTCGTCATCACATATACAGGGGTCGGTTGGCTGATGAAACTCTTGCCACCGGTCGTCATCGGACCGGTCATCATGGTCATCGGATTATCGCTTGCGCCGACAGCTGTCAACATGGCGATGAACGGAGCGGACGGAAAGTACAGCGGTACCTTCCTCCTCGTCGCCTTGACGACACTCGCCGTGACGTTACTTGCCATGACGTATTTCAAAGGCATGTGGAGTACGGTGCCGATCCTGTTCGGTATCTTGACGGGTTATCTGGTCGCTGTCGCGGCGGGAATCGTTGATTTCACTTCACTGAAACAGGCGAGCTTTTTCCAAATTCCTAACTTTACGGTACCGTTCCTGGATTACTCACCAACCTTGAACTGGGCAGCACTTGCACTCATCGTCCCGGTCACACTCGTCACATTAACAGAACACATCGGAGAACAAAAAGTGACATCACGGATTATCGGGCGCGAGACGCTTCTTGATCCGGGGATGCACCGGACGGTTCTCGGAGACGGACTGGCGAAGACGATTGCCTCAATGCTCGGCGGTCCGCCGGTGACGACATACGGTGAAAACAACGGTGTCATGGCCATTACCCGCGTATACAGCGTCTTTGTCCTCGGAGGCGCAGCCGTTCTTGCCATCAGCTTCGGATTCCTCGGCTATGTCGAAGGATTCATCAAAACGATTCCGACACCTGTCATGGGAGGCATCAGTATCCTGCTGTTTGGAGTCATCGCTTCGAACGGTCTGCGGACTCTGGTTGAAAGTAAAGTCGATCTTGCGGATAAACGCAATCTGACGATCACTGCTGTCATCCTGGTCATCGGAATCGGCGGGGCTGCTTTGAAAATCGGTAATTTCTCGTTAGAAGGAATGGCACTGGCGACGATTCTAGGAGTCCTTTTGAATCTGATCTTGCCGAAAACGAGTACCGAAGTGGCAGAACAAGAACAAGAATCATCACAACCGAAACGAGCAGCTAACGACTTTTAAGACGTTCCAGAGAGAACGATAAAGTGGAGGCCCTTCAGAAACAGATGGCGACATCTGTCTTCTTCAGCGCACCTTCACATCAGAAGGTGCGCTTTTTTGCGGCCCAAAGGAGAGAAGAACATGCAGACACGACAACGGATTGCCCATTTTACAAGTCTTGACGAGCTGTCGACAACTGAAATCGAACGATTGATAAAGCGGGGACTGCAACTGAAACAAGGCGCACCCGCCCGGCCGTTGCCGAAGAAAACCGTCGCTAACTTATTTTTCGAACATTCGACCCGGACCAAATGTTCATTTGACATGGCGGAATATCATCTCGGATTGCACGTCCTGCCATTCGAAACGGCGACCTCATCCGTTCAAAAAGGTGAAACGTTACTGGATACATGTAAGACGTTACAGGCGCTCGGCGTCGATGCGCTCGTCATCCGTCACGGAGAGACCGGTTATTACGAACCACTGCAACACCATCTGTCGATTCCAATCATTAATGCCGGAGACGGCAGCGGACAGCATCCCTCACAATCCTTACTGGATTTGATGACCATGTACGAGACATACGGTCATGTCAGCGGGAAAACGATCGTCATCTGCGGGGATCTCCGGCATAGCCGGGTTGCCCGCTCCAATGCACACGTCTTACAGCGGTTGGGAGCGACCGTCATCGGTTCCGGACCGAGGGACTGGTTCGATGAAACGATGGGAATCACATACCGGGAGATGGATGAGGCAGTAGCCACGAGTGATATCATCATGCTGCTCCGCGTTCAGCATGAACGGCATGCGGATAAGCATTCGTTTGCAACAGATGAGTATCATGAACGATACGGGTTAACGGAGGACCGGATGAACCGGATTCGACCGGATGCGATTGTATTACATCCCGCACCGGTCAACCGCGGCGTTGAAATTGCCGAAGAACTGGTTGAACATCCGCAATCGCGTATCTTTGATCAGATGACGAATGGTGTATTTGCGCGAATGGCGATTTTAGAACGGGCGTTTGAGACAGCAACGACAAAGGAGACGATATAAGATGGCAATCCGAATTGATCATGCGACATGGTATAAAAATGGGGAACGGCACGAGTCGAGCATTCGCATCGAAGAGGGTGTCTTGACGGAGCTCGATGCGACACCACGCGAGACGGATCAGGTGATTGATGCGACAGGTTATACGGTCGCACCAGGATTTGTCGATATTCATGTTCATTTACGCGAACCGGGCGGCGAACATAAGGAGACGATCACGACGGGAACGGCAGCAGCGGCGGCAGGCGGGTTTACGACGATTTGTCCGATGCCGAACACGCGACCGGTTCCGGATGACCGGGAGACGCTGGATGCGCTCTTTAAAAAGATTGAAGAAACGGCATCTGTCCGTGTTTTCCCTTATGCGGCGATTTCAAAAAATCAGCTAGGGCAGGAACTCGTCGCATTTGAACAACTGACCGATGCCTTTGCTTTCACGGATGACGGAGTCGGTGTCCAAAGTGCCGCTGTCATGCGGGAAGCGATGATACGCGCCGCCGCCGTCAATAAAAGTATCATCGCCCATTGTGAAGATGATTCGCTGAAGGCAGGTTGTGTCCATGAAGGAGCGTATAGTGCACGCGAAGGATTACAGGGAATCCCGTCACTGGCCGAAAGCGTTCATATCGCGCGGGATGTCTTGATTGCGGAAGCGACCGGCTGTCATTATCACGTCTGCCATGTCTCGACAAAGGAATCCGTCCGGGTGATCCGGGATGCAAAACGGGCAGGGATTCGGGTGACGGCGGAAGTCACGCCCCATCATCTGGTGTTAACGGAAGACGATATCGTCGGACGCGATCCAAACTTCAAGATGAATCCACCACTTCGGAGCGAAGCGGATCGCCAAGCATTGCTGGAGGGTTTGCTGGACGGGACGATTGATTGTATCGCAACGGATCATGCGCCGCATGCAACAGAGGAAAAAGCACTCGGCATCGAGCGGGCTCCGTTCGGAATTACAGGATTTGAGACAGCATTTCCGTTGTTGTATACGAAGCTGGTCGAACCGGGCATCGTCACGCTTGCCCAGTTGCTCGATTGGTTGTCACGTAAACCGGCTGATTTGTTTGACTTGCCATTTGGACGAATCGAAGTCGGAGCACCTGCCGATCTTGTCTTACTCGATCTAAAGACAGTTCGGACGGTTCAACCGGATCAGTTTTTCTCGAAAGGGAAAAACACACCATTTAGTGGAGAACGACTAACGGGCTATCCGGTCTTGACGCTCGTCGGTGGAGAAATTGTATTCAAGGGGGAAATGACACATGTCTAAACGGACGTTGATTTTAGAAGATGGAATGGTGTTTGAAGGAGAAGCATTTGGTGCAAGCGAGGTGACGATGGGGGAAGTGGTCTTCCAAACAGGCATGACCGGGTATCAAGAGATGTTATCCGATCCTTCCTACTGTGATCAAATGATCGTCTTAACCAATCCGTTGATCGGCAACTACGGCATGAACCGTGATGACTATGAAACGACCCGTCCGCTTGCGAAAGCACTGATTGTCCGGGAAGTCTGTCATACACCATCAAACTTCCGCTCCCAGACGTCACTTGCAGCGGCTCTAGCGGAATTCAACATTCCCGGTTTAACGGGAATCGATACCCGTCAGTTAACCCGACACCTGCGTTCAAAAGGAGTCATGCGGGGACTCCTCGTCGATGGAGCGTACGAGTTGTCCGAGCAACTGGACCGGATTCAACAGATGACGCTTGCAACCGATCAGGTCAAACGGGCTTCGACGGAACGCGCCTATGTCATCCCGGGTGCCGGTCCACGGATCGTCTTGGTCGATTTCGGTGCCAAACTCGGGATTATCCGGGAGCTTGTCCGACGCGGATGCGAAGTCGTCGTCGTCCCGCACGACGTGACGGCGAAGGATGTCTTGCGTTACGTACCGGACGGTGTCATGTTATCGAACGGTCCCGGGAATCCAAAAGATGTTCCGACCGCGATTCCCTTAATTCAGGAACTGACCGGTCAAGTCGTCATCTTTGGCATCTGTCTTGGTCATCAATTGATTGCCTTGGCGCATGGAGCAGATACGTTTAAATTACCGTTTGGTCACCGGGGAGCAAACCACCCGGTCGAAGATCTTCAAACGGGACAAGTCAGTATCACGTCACAAAATCATGGTTACGCTGTCGAGGAAGAGTCGCTGGTCGGGTTGAATCTCATGCTGACGCACCGGGCGATCAATGATGGGACCGTTGAAGGAATCCGGCATACGATCCACCCCGTCTTTTCCGTTCAGTATCACCCTGAAGCTTCTCCCGGACCGATGGATGCCAATGATTTATTTGATCAATTTTTAACAGAAATCACGAACCAACAGGAGGTCTCTCATGCCTAAACGTCAAGATATTCAAAAGATTCTCGTTATCGGATCCGGTCCAATCGTCATCGGACAAGCGGCGGAATTTGATTATGCCGGAACACAAGCCTGCCAAGCCTTAAAAGAGGAAGGGTACGAAGTCGTTCTCGTTAACTCCAATCCGGCGACCATCATGACGGATCCGACAGTAGCGGACCGAGTGTACATCGAACCGTTACAAGCAGAGTTTGTTTCCCGGATCATCCGGAAAGAACGTCCCGATGCGTTACTCGCGACTCTCGGCGGACAAACGGGTCTGAATCTTGCTGTTGAACTGGATCGACTGGGTGTTCTTGCCGAATATGGCGTCGAGCTGCTCGGGACGAAGCTGACGGCAATCGAGGAAGCGGAAGATCGTGATTTGTTCAGAAAATTGATGTTTAGACTCGGGCACGGTGTTCCGGAAAGTGAGATCGTGCATACAGTCGAAGAAGCCGAACACTTTTGTGCGAAAATCGGTCTTCCAATCATTATTCGACCGGCATATACGCTTGGTGGAACCGGTGGCGGCATCGCTGAAACGATGGATGAGTTCATCCGGATTGTCGAAGGTGGACTCAAAGCCAGTCCGGCGACACAGGTTTTACTTGAGAAATCAATCGCCGGGATGAAAGAAGTCGAATTTGAAGTCATGCGTGACGCGACGAACCAGGCAATCATCGTCTGTGCGATGGAAAACTTTGATCCGGTTGGTGTCCATACGGGTGACTCGATCGTCTTTGCTCCGACACAAACGTTATCCGACCGCGATTATCAGATGATGCGTAATGTATCGCTCGATATCATTCGTGCACTCGGGATCGAAGGTGGGTGCAATATCCAATTCGCACTCGATCCGGTGAGTTTCACGTATTATGTCATCGAAGTGAATCCGCGTGTATCGCGTTCTTCGGCACTGGCTTCGAAAGCGACAGGATATCCGATTGCTAAACTGGCCGCGAAAATCGCCGTCGGGTATGCCTTATCCGAGTTGAAGAATCCGATTACGGAAACAAGTTTTGCTTCGTTCGAACCGGCACTTGACTATGTCGTCGCCAAGATTCCCCGTTGGCCGTTTGATAAGTTTGAGTCGGCGGACCGGACACTCGGGACGCAGATGAAAGCGACGGGTGAAGTGATGGCCATGGGACGGACGATGGAGGAAGCCTTGCTGAAAGCAGTCCGTTCGCTTGAAATCGGTCAATCCGATTTACACATGACACGTTTTGCTGAAATGAATGAAGCCGATCTGCACCGTCAAATCGTCAAAGCGACGGATGAACGATTGTTTGCCCTCTATGCCGGCATCGAACGCGGTTATACCGTCGAACAGTTGCACGAATGGACAAGCATCGACCGGTTATTCTTAGAAAAACTGCATCACATCCACCGAATTGAACAGGACATCGTCAAGAATGGATTGACACAGGAACGCCTGCGTCATGCCAAACGCTATGGCTTCAGTGACCAAATGCTCGCCCGGATTACGGAACAAACCGAGACAGCTGTCCGGTCCATCCGTAACGAAGCGGGACTGCATCCAGTTTATAAAATGGTCGATACGTGTGCAGCGGAATTTGCATCCGACACACCGTATTACTACGGCACGTACGAAGTTGAAAACGAGGCGACACCAACAACACAAGCGTCGATTCTTGTCCTCGGTTCCGGACCGATCCGGATCGGGCAAGGGGTGGAGTTTGATTATGCAACGGTCCATTCCATTCAAGCGATTCGTGAAGCGGGATATGAAGCCATCATCGTCAACAATAACCCGGAGACGGTCTCAACTGACTTCTCGATTTCTGACCGGCTCTATTTTGAACCCTTGACGACGGAAGATGTACTCGAAGTCATCCGAAACGAACAGCCGATCGGGGTCATCGTGCAATTCGGCGGACAGACGGCAATCAATTTAGCTGAATCGCTGGAAGCGGAAGGGGTGAAGATTCTTGGAACGGCTCTTGAGGATCTCGACCGGGCAGAAGATCGGAAACAGTTTGAAGCGGCCCTGACACAGCTTGAAATTCCGCAACCTCCGGGGAAAACAGCTGTCACAGTAGCTGAAGCGACAGAAGCGGCAAGCGAGCTCGGGTATCCGGTTCTCGTCCGCCCGTCTTATGTCCTGGGCGGACGTGCGATGGAGATTGTCTACGGACAGCAGGAGCTGGAACATTATATGAAACACGCCGTCATTGCCTCGCCGGAACGTCCGGTTCTCGTCGACCGTTATTTGACCGGAATGGAACTTGAGGTGGATGCGATTTGTGACGGAGAAGATGTTGTCATTCCGGGCATCATGGAACATATCGAACGGGCCGGCGTCCACTCCGGGGATTCCATCGGCGTTTATCCGCCGCAACGGGTACCGCAAGCGATCAAGGATTTGATTGTCGATTATACGACGCGGATTGCCAAAGCCTTCCGGATCAAAGGATTGCTTAATATCCAATTCGTCTTTGCAGACGGAGAACTGTATGTGCTCGAAGTCAATCCGCGGGCAAGTCGGACCGTCCCGTTCATCTCAAAAGTCACCGGCTTACCGGTTGCACGCCTGGCGACGAATGTCATCTTGGGAGATACGCTCGCATCTTACGGATTGACGAGTGGCGTTTTACCGGAAGAAGAACTGGTCTCTGTAAAAGTACCGGTCTTCTCGTTTGCGAAGCTGAAGGAAGTCGATCCGTCGCTCGGACCGGAGATGAAATCGACCGGAGAAGTCATTGGAACGGACCGGACACTCGAAAAAGCGCTTTATAAAGGGTTGCTTGCCTCCGGTATGGCGATTCCGGAACACGGCCGTGTCTTGTTGACGGTCGCTGATCAGGATAAACAGGAAATGCTCGATCTCGCCAAACGCTTTACGGCACTCGGCTTTACACTTCTTGCCACGGCCGGAACAGCCGGTGTCTTGGCGGAGCACGGTCTGCATGTCCAAGTCGTCGGTAAGCTCGGTTCGGAACAAGGGTCAATGCTCGAATGGATTGAAAAAGCGGAAGTTGAATATGTCATCAATACGATGAGTCGGGATTCGCAAGTCACGAAAGACGGCTTCATCATTCGCCGGGCAGCAGCAGAAAACAATGTCGTCTGTCTGACTTCTCTTGATACCGCGGAAGCTTTATTACGGGTCATTGAAAGCCTGTCCTTTGAAGCCAGTGCCATTCAGCCATTCGACTATATGAAAAAGGTGGTGACTCGATGATTCAACTTTTGACGGTCGTGACACGACGACAAATTGCTTCAGGCGCGACAGAATTAGTCTGTCGCCGTCCTGACGCGACGCCTATCGAACCAGGGCGGTTCATGCATTTGCGGGTCGGTCCATTATTACGTCGCCCGATCTCGATTGCTAACGTCGAAGGAGATTTAATCACATTTTTGTTCAAGGAAATCGGTCAAGGTACAAAAGAACTGGCGCGTCTTCGGGCGGGGGATCAAATCGATGCACTCGGCCCACTCGGAAGCGGGTTTCCGGTCGAACATGTCGCGCGTGATGCCAAAATTGTGTTGGTCGGGGGAGGTATCGGGGTTCCACCGCTCTATTACACGATGCGTCGACTGGTCGAACGGGGAATTACCTGCGAAGCAATTTTGGGATTCGATACGGCAGACAGTGTCTTTTATGAAGACGAGTTTCGAAAACTTGGTCCGACGACGGTGACGACCGTCGACGGGACAGCAGGAATTCAAGGATTCGTGACCGCCGCACTCGACAGCAACCGGTTCGATACACTGTTCGCCTGTGGACCGGAACCGATGTTACGCTCGATTCAACAGGTTCCGATCGAACATAAGTTTTTATCGATTGAAAACCGGATGGGGTGCGGCATTGGCGCCTGTTTCGCTTGTGTCTGTCCGACACCTGACGGACATTATGTCAAAACCTGTTCCGATGGTCCGGTCTTCCGGGCAGAAGAGGTGATTCTATGAACCGTCTACATGTGACGTTACCCGGTCTGAATTTAAAAAATCCGATCATTCCGGCGTCCGGATGTTTCGGATTCGGTGAAGAGTTTGCCAAACTGTACGATTTATCCATGCTTGGAGGCATCATGATTAAAGCGGCGACCGGGGAAGAACGGTATGGCAATCCGACGCCGCGGGTTGCAGAGAGCGGTATGGGCATGCTGAATGCGATCGGTTTACAAAATCCGGGTGTCGACGGAATCATCGCACAGAAATTACCGTTTCTCAGTCAGTTTGATACAGAAATCATTGCGAATGTGGCCGGCTCGACACCAAAAGAATATGAGGAAGTCACGAGACGGATCAGCCGGGATCCGGTCGTTAAAGCAATCGAGTTGAACATCTCCTGTCCAAACGTCAAGTCCGGCGGGTTGCAGTTCGGAACGGATCCGAAGATGGCGGCTGAGCTGACACGGCGCGTCAAAGCGGTTTCCGAAAAACCGGTCTATGTCAAATTATCTCCAAATGTCACGTCGATTGTTGAGATGGCCCAAGCAGTTGAACAGGCGGGTGCGGATGGACTGACGATGATCAATACACTTGTCGGGATGCGGATCGACGTTCGGACCGGTCAACCGATTTTGGCTAACCGGATCGGCGGATTGTCCGGACCAGCCATCAAACCGGTTGCCATTCGGATGATTCACGATGTCGCCCAAGTCGTCTCGATTCCGATCATCGGGATGGGAGGCGTCATGGAAGTGGATGATGTACTCGAGATGATTTACGCAGGCGCGTCAGCGGTAGCGATTGGAACGGCAAATTTCGTGAATCCGTTCATTTGTCAGGAACTGATAACGGCATTACCGAAACGAATGGACGAGTTAGGAATTGAACACATTTTGGACATCAGGGGGAAAGCATATGGAGCAACTTTACATCGCGCTTGATTTTGAGTCAGCCAACCAAGTCGAACGATTTTTAGAAAAATTGGCACCACACCGCCCGGCAGTCAAAATCGGGATGGAGCTGTATTATGCGGAAGGTCCTGCTTTTGTCCGGCATTTGATCAAGCAAGGACATGCTGTGTTTCTCGATTTAAAAGTCCATGATATTCCAGAAACGGCCCGGCGGACGATGCGGATCATTGGTCAACTCGGTGTTGAACTGACGAACGTCCACGCAGCAGGTGGAAAAACAATGATGCAGGCGGCCCTTGCAGGATTACGTGAGACGTCGGCCGATACACGGTTGATTGCCGTCACCCAACTGACATCGACCGATCAAGCGATGTTAACCGAACTTATGATTCCACACACGATGGACGAGGTGGTTGCGCACTATGCACGCGAAGCCGAACAGGCCGGTCTTGACGGAGTCGTGTGTTCCGCTCTCGATACGACGCACATCAAGGCCATCTGTCGACCCGGATTCCAACTGGTCACTCCGGGAATCCGGCCGAACGGGACGGCAGCAAATGATCAAAAACGGATTGCGACCGTGACGGACGCCGGACGAAACGGGGCGACGGATCTCGTCATCGGACGTGCCATCACACAGGCAGAGGATCCGAAAGCCGTCTATGAAGCATTACTCTCAGAATGGAAGGGGATCAGATCATGAATCAACTGGCAAAGGCTTTACTCGAAATCGAAGCGGTCACGTTAGCACCGACGACACCGTATACGTGGGCGAGCGGGTTACGGTCGCCCATTTATTGTGACAACCGGCTGACTTTATCCAGTCCGGCCGTTCGGACGCTGATTGCCGACAAATTAGCGGAACGCATCCGGCTCTTAAACGTCGATGTCATCGCCGGGACGGCAACAGCCGGTATTCCGCATGCGGCGCTCGTCGCGGAACGACTCGGTCTTCCAATGATTTATATCCGAGGGAGTGCCAAAGGACACGGAAAAGGGAATCAGATTGAAGGACGTTTGCAAGCCGGACAACGTGTCATCGTCGTCGAAGACTTATTGTCGACGGGGACGTCCTCGATTGAAGCCACCCAAGCAGTTGAAGCAGCCGGGGCAACCGTTGTCCGGATTCAAGCCATCTTCTCATACGGCATGACACGACTGAAGGAAAACTTAACGGCGGCCGAAGTGGAAGCGGATGCGTTACTGACGTTTACAGAATTGCTGGAGACAGCTGTCGAGACGGCCTACATTTCCAAAGAAGAACAGGACGCTTTACAGACCTGGTCGGTGGATCCGGTGAAGTGGAGTGAAGCGTTCCTGGCGGTCGCAAAACAGAATTAATTACGACAGCATGAGTGAAGTGAGCCGAGCATGACGGAAATGATGAGAATCATCCGTCATGCGTTCTTTTTTTTGATACACTGAAAACAAAGAAAAGGAGCTGTTTTCAGATGTTGACCCATTATCGTGATTATGAGAGCTTCAAACAGGTTGCGGTCCCGTTGCTTGAACGACGACCTGATGTCCATCAGTTGCCGCTCGGGATACTCGAACGGGGGGATGTCCCGATTTTGATGGCGATTGCAGAAGAGGGAGACCGGACGATTGTCGTCCTGCAAACAATTGAAGAACAGGCGATCCTGGCAGGGGATGTGTTTACATACGAAGGAATTCGAAAGTTATCACGGATTTTGAACTGCCCCGGATATGTCGGCGAGCAGGCAATCATTAAACCGTTGCTGGCTTCGCACAGTCCGTTTCAAATCAAGATGGATCAAGGGATTTACGCATTGACGACGGTGATTCCTCCGGTAACGCTCGACTATGAGTTCCGTCTAATCGAGGAACGGTTTGCTGATCAGGCTGTTGCGTTCGGCTGGTCATTCATCCAAGAGACCGGCGCCTTACCCGCGACAGAACGCAGTCGTTTGAAAAATAAACAAACGATCCTAAAACATATTCAAGCAGATACCTTGTTTGGTCTGTTCGACGGGGAGCAGTTACTCGCGATGGCGTCTTCCAGTCGACCAACTGCTTCGGGTGTGACGATTTCGTATGTCTTCACCCCGCAAAAATGGCGGAAACAAGGGATTGCTTCTTACTTAGTGGCATGTTTGTCCGAGCATTTATTACAGCAGTATCCGATGGTGTCATTGTACACGGACTGGTCGAATCCGACGTCGAACAAGATTTATCAAGCAGTCGGCTTTAAACTCGTCGGACGTTCGGTACAAATTACGAAACGTCCGAAATACCAATGACCGGATGACAGCATGAAAAAGCAGCAGTGCTTTCCTGAATCATGAGGAAGTACTGCTGCTTTTGTTGTAGAAATAAGATATGTTAAAACGTCGCGATGATTTTTCCGCGGACGTGGCGCTCTGACAAACGTTGTAAGCCTTTGACGATGTCTGCCGCCGGAATTTCTTCCGTGACGAGCGGATCCAGTTCTTTTGCTGCAACGAGTTTTAGAAGCTCACTTGCCATATGACCGAGATTCCGGATGGCACGGTCATCTTCGCTCGCATAAGCAGCAGCGAGTGCGACTTCATGAACGGACGGAGAGAGCGTAAACGGTTTGACGACCGATTGATCGGGTCCACCGGCGATGAAGGCAAGTTGACCGGAAAAAGCGAGGCGTCCGAAATCCGCTGTTGCTTCATCACGACCTACCGTGTTGAAAATCAAATCAGCACCGCGACCGTTCGTCCAGTTTCGGATGGCTTCTGTCACGTTTTCTTTTTTATAGTCGATGGCAAGATCCGCACCGAGTTTCTTGACCCAATCGTGATTTTCCTTTGAGGCCGTCGTCGCAACGGATAACCCGAGACGTTTGGCAAGTTGAATACCGATTCCGCCGACACCACCTGCACCGGCATGGATGAGGATCGTTTCTTTACCGCTCGTGTTCATCTTTTGAACGATTGCTTCATAGGCGGTCATCCCGGCACACAAAATCGCCGCTGCCTCGGTGAAGCTGACAGCATCCGGAATTTTGGCCAGGGCACGGGCATCGACGACTGCATATTCCGCAAAGGTTCCGTTTTTTTGGAGGTTCGTATGGATTGCCACCCGGTCACCGGGCTCGACACCCGTTACGTTTTTCTCCACTTGTTCAACGATACCGGTTAAATCAACACCCGGAATATGCGGGTACGTCCAAGCCGGATTTTTCGTCGCTTTATAATCAACAGGATTCAAGGCGGCGGCTTGGACGCGAATCATGGCCTGCCCTTCACCCGGTGTGGGTGTTTCGACTTCTTCAAATGTCCATTGATCGATAGTGTCGCCTGCGTGATTTAGCCATGCTTTCATTTTAATACGCTCCTTCCGAGTAGGTCAGTTCATACGAATGGGAGTACAGTTCAACGAGGTTGCCGAACGGATCTTCACAGTACACCATCCGTTGTTTGCCGCCGTGCGCGACGATTTTTTCGACCATGCCTTCGATGTCCGGATCTTGAATCGCATAGTGGAAAATGCCTGTTTTCCAGAATTCAAAGTTGTTTTCCGGTTTTTCGTTGTTCGGGAACTCAAATAACTCGATCCCGACCCGGTCACCCGTCGCCATATGCGCAATGCGGAATTTTTCCCAGCCGGCTCCGAAGGCATCCGTACACATGACACCGATTGGTGAATCGTCTTCTACGACATCGGACGGTTCCATGATGATATACCAGCCCATGACCTCCGAGTAAAACGAAATGGCTTGTTCTAAATTTGGGACAGACAGTCCGATGTGCGAAAAATTACGTGGATATGTCATAACATCCAGCTCCTTTGCATTTTGATTTACGACAACGATAACTTACGATACACTCGACTGCATAGTACGCACTTTGAAGTAACTACCTGAAGGAGAGACGGAAGTAATGACGACAGAACAATTTCCAGTCAATCGGGCGCTCGCCATCATCGGCGGGAAATGGCGTCCACAGTTATATTGCACGCTAGAGGACGGTCCGAAACGTTTTTTAGAGTTACAACGCGCGATTCCCGGTATTTCCCGGAAAGTCTTGACCGATCAGTTAAAGGAACTCGAACGGCTCGGGATGGTCGAACGGATTGAATTTGATGAAGCCGTCCTGCATGTCGAGTACCGCTTGACAGACGCCGCTTATACGTTGCAACCTGCGGTAAAAGGTTTATGTGCCTGGGGAGAAGGGAACTAAATCTTCTGTTGATACCATTAATCTCAGGAGGTCATTTTAGATGAAGTTGACTTATCATGGACAGTCTACTGTCACCATCGAAACGAACGGGCACCATATCGTGATTGATCCGTTTTTCAGCGGTAACGATCACGCGATGACAAAACCGGAAGACGTCAAAGCAGATTTTATCTTGCTGACGCATGCACACGCTGATCATATGCTGGATGCAGAAGCCATCGCAAAAGCGACCGGCGCAACGATTGTCGCAACACATGAACTGGCGACTTACCTCAGCTTCAAAGGATTGAACGTGCATCCGATGAACCTGGGCGGACAGTTCGAGTTTCCGTTTGGTAAAGTCAAAATGACGCAGGCATTCCACTCTTCAAGCATCATTGACGAAGAAAAACAGACGATCACGTATATGGGGATGCCAGCCGGTTTCTTATTGACGATTGAAGAAAAAGTCATATATCATGCGGGAGATACAGCACTGTTTGGTGATATGGCGCTCTACGGTGCGCATTATGATATCGACCTCGCCTTCTTGCCAATCGGGGATAACTATACGATGGGACCTGATGATGCGTTAGTTGCAGCAGACATGCTGCAAGCGAAAGCGGTCGTTCCGGTTCATTACGATACGTTCGATTTAATCAAACAGGACGCCGAGGCATTTTGTGCGAATCTCGAAGCACAAGGGCAGACGGGTCATGCGTTAAAAATTGATGCATCCATCGAACTCTAAAATACAGTGAGCCCTTCCATGCGAAGGGTCTTCGGTAATCGAAACGGACACTTTTTCTGATAAAGCAGGAAGAGGTGTTCGTTTTTTGTTGTGCTCCAACCTCCGCCCGATGGCAATATGTGAACAATTTCGTATGATAAAGAAGGAATGTTGACAGACGAATCATAAATTCGGAATAATGGGAGAGAATTGGATGGAGGTAGACCAATGGAGGAGAACACAAGCAGAACAGAACGAAAACGCAAACAATCCTCGTTTACGCGGCTAAAGGACAAACGACGGAAAATGACGGCATCATTTGATCGGATTGGTACCCGCAAACCGATCCGGCGTCCACTGATTGTGTATGGATCGGTTCTTTTAAGTTTGCTGGTTTTATATACGGTGACGTTGTTTTTGACGACGGATTCCTTATCGCGGGGCGAAGCATTTAAAACGACGAAGCGGTATAAAACGTTGCAAATCGATGCCCCGAACGGCACGATCAACTTTGTCCGGAGTACGGACGGAAACGTTCAATTGAAATTGGTCGATAGTGCGTCAAGTCAAAAACGATTAAAGATCGGGACGTCAGGAAATACATTGACGGTGACAGGGCGAGACGGATTTGCAGCACGACTCGGGAACCGTCCGAGTGAGAAGCCGGGTGATTTTTCGATTCAAGTCGGATTACCGAACTATATGAATCGTATTGATGTCGACGCCGAGTCGATCAAAGGGATGGGTGTTTATGCCAAATCAATTAATCTGTCAGCCGAGACGATGGACTTAAATAAAATGGACGCCGACGATATTGTTCTGACAGGTAAAGGCAATGTCAAAGCATCGAATATGAATGCCGTCCATGCTGAAGTGACGGCAGAATCGGTCAGTTTATCGGAATACGGTGCAAAACTCGATTTGACCGTCTCAACGATTGATGGTCCGATTCGATTGAAACCAACGAAAGCAGCGGGAACGATTGCTGTAACGACAGAGGGAGACATTAAAGCCTCCGACCGGTATACGAAACAAAAAGACGACGATGTGGCTTTATTCGAGTTATCCAAACAAGAAAAACCGGAAGTGACTGTCGAGAGTGAAGTCGGGCAGGTGACGCTCGAGTGAAATTCCAGTTTCGTATTGGTCTCCGGACGATCAAGACCGGAATCGCTGTAGCGATTGCCCTCAGCTTTTCCTGGTATGTCTTCGGGATCTATTCAGGTATGGGCGCCGTCGCTGCCATCGTTGCGATGCAACCGACGATTCACCGGTCGTTTAAAATCGTCTTCAATCGGATTTTAGGAACGATTCTTGGATTAGTTTGTGGACTGGCGGTCGTCGCTACGCTTGGAGCAAATCCGTTGACGATTGGTCTCGCGGTCATCGTTTCGCTTGTCTTCAACTCGATGATTGGACGGACCGACATGTCGACGTTTGCCGCTTTTGCGATCGTCCTGATGTTTGAGAGTCCGACAGCAGACTATGTCCATTACGCGTTGACTCGGTCTTTATTGACGGTCGTCGGCGTCTTATCCGCTGTCGCCGTCAACTATATCGTCTTCCCGCCGCACTACGAAGACCGCTTGTTGTTGTTCGTCAAAAAGACGACCAAACAATTGATGGAGGACTGGCGGAGTCTGGTCAAAGACGATGCGAAATTACTGACGGTCCGTAAACAGGTCTTAAAACATGAGGAAATGATCATCATGTTGCAAGAAGATCAGAAATATCCACTGGTTGCCAGTGGTCAGAGTAAAGCGTTCATTCAATTGAAACAGCTTGTTGATCTGGAAGATAAATTTCTGTTGCTTCTCGAGAGTATCGCCAGTCATCGTGACTTGCCGATGTCAGACGAGCAGGAGAAGATACTTGGACAAGAAATCGATTTTCTGCTCAGCCATCATTATGATGTGATCTTTTCACATGAACGCGATCAGCCGATGTTCAGCTTTGACCAGGAAGTCAGTGAGGTCAAAGACATCATCAACGGACACTTGCTAGATTACCGGGAACAACTCGAAAAAATGAAATAAAAAACGTCGTCCTCGAGACCCTTTTTCAATCGAAAAAGAGTGAGGGCGACGTTTTGGTTTAAGGTGTCCGCAATGACTGGACGAGATCGGCGTCCGGTGTGACGTAAAGTGTCGTTTGATCCGTATAGATGACGAATCCCGGTTTTGCACCACTCGGCTTTTTGACATGACGGAGTTCTGTGAAATCGACCGGGACCTGACTCGATTCACGTGCTTTTGAATAGTAGGCGGCGACAATTGCTGCTTCTTTCAGGGTAGTCTCATCCGGCTGTTCACTGCGAATGATGACGTGTGAACCGGGAATATCTTTTGTATGCAACCACGTCTCGGACCGACGTCCAAATTTAAAGGTCGCATAATCATTTTGTTTATTGTTTTTCCCGACGAAAAATGGAATACCGGTCGAAGATTGATACGACTCGAGTTTCGGGACGAGCGGTTTCTTTTTCTTTTTACTACGCTCCCGAACATAACCTTCTTCGACGAGCTCTTCCCGCATCTCCCGAATATCTTCCGGGGAAGCGACCTCGAGTTGCGCCAGCAATGACTCAAAATAATTGATTTCGAGCTGATTTTTCTCAAGTTGCTTCGCCACTTCGATTTTAGCGGTCTTCAGTTTGTTGTACCGTTTGTAATAGCGCTGGGCATTTTCATTCGGTGAAAAGCGGGGATCAAGGGCAATCGTAATTTCCTTGCCGTCTTCCTCATAATAATCGACGACCGTTGCTTCTTTCATCCCGCGTTCGAGCTGGTACAGGTAGGTCGTCAATAATTCCCCTTTATGTTTCAACTCGTCCATCTTTTCAGTGGCGGCGAGATCACGCTCTAGTTTCGTTCGTTTGAGAATATTTTTATCGTATTCACTTTTGATGAACCGTTCCAGGTCGGCAGCCTGCTGTTTGACGCGATCCCGATTCGATTTCTGGTGGAAAAACGCATCGAGGACGTCTCCGCTAGTTGCGAACGTCTTTTCTTCAACAATCTCTCCATGATGGAGCGCGACAGGCGAGAACCGTTCTTTTCCGTTTGCGAGACGCTGGAAATAATAAGGTCCTTTCAGTTCGCCCAGTATGGAATGAATTGCCTGCGCCAGTGACGTCCGGTTTGAATGTCCGGCCCGTGATACGATCTCGGCAGTGATTTGTGGTGAAAAACCACTGAACAATCCTAATAATTGACGATCGATTTTCCCGGCATTCCAATCAATCCGGTGTAACGTCTGTTCGATGTCACCGGTCAACGGATCGATTTTATCCTGTTCCGGTGGCAATTGATACTGTAAACCCGGCATGATAGTCCGGAATGTATTTTGGCTGAGCGGAAGATGTTTGATGGCATCTAAAATTCTATCCTGTCCATCTGTCAGCAGGATGTTGGAGTGGCGGCCCATCAGTTCGATGTACAGCTTCTTGGCTTCTTCGTCTCCGAGTTCGTTTCGTGAACGGACGCGCATTAAAATGACCCGGTCACGTCCGAGTTGTTCGATCGATTCGATGAATCCACCTTCAAGATGCTTCCGGAGCATCATACAAAACATCGGGGGTTCGCTTGGATTGCTGGTCGACTCCGATGTCAGATGAAGCCGTGCGTACATGGCATTGGCCGATGCGAGCAACATCACGTTTTTTCGTTCTGCCCGGACACTGAAAATCAAATCGAGTGCATACGGTTGATGTATTTTATTAATCCGTGCTCCAACGAGCGGTTGGAGTTCCCGGACGACACGTGTCGTCATTAGTCCATCAAAAGCCATGATATTACCTTCTTTCTTGATTTCGTTTCCACTTTCTAAAGGTAACAGAAAGTGCACGTTTATGGTATGATTAAGCAGTCGAGCTGAAAAAGACCACTTGCGAACTTCCTGTCTCTACTGCTAATATGAAACAATGTGAAGTTTGTTAGATGGAGGGGTTCTGAAGTGATTTTTAAAGAGCGTGGCTTATTACTCGTATTGTCTGGTCCGAGTGGTGTCGGTAAAGGAACAGTTTGCCGTGCTTTACGCGAAGACGAAGACAACAATTTGCACTATTCGGTGTCCTGTACGACACGCAAACCGCGTGAGGGAGAAGTGGATGGTGTCCATTATTTCTTCAAGACACGTGAAGAATTCGAAAGTATGATTGCCAATAATCAATTGCTCGAGCATGCGGAATTCGTCGGCAATTACTATGGTACACCCGTCGATTGGGTCAACAAAATCTTGGATGAAGGAAAAGACGTCATCTTAGAAATTGAAGTGCAGGGTGCGATGCAGGTTAAGGAACATTTTCCGGAAGCTGTTTTTCTGTTTTTGGCTCCGCCAAGTCTACAGGAACTTCGTAACCGACTTGTTGGACGTGGAACGGAATCAGAGGAAGTCATCAAACAACGTCTTCTTGTCGCGAAAGAAGAGATTGAGATGATGGATGCTTATGATTACGTCGTCACGAATGATGAGATCCACAAAGCATGTGACAGAATTCAAGCAATCGTCACTGCAGAACATTGTAGCCGGGAACGCGTTGCGTCCTTGTATAAAAAAGCCATGGAGGTCAAATAACATGTTATATCCATCAGTAGACAAGCTTCAAAAGACGGTGCCTTCGAAATACACAATCGTGACGGTCGCAGCAAAACGTGCGCGTCAAATCCAAGACGGGAAACGCGTGAAAGTAGCGAACCCGAAATCATACAAACCAGTCGGAAAAGCGCTCGAAGAACTCTTTTCTGGTGAAGTCGTGGTTACGAACCAACCGCAAGACTAATTTTGAAGCAGCCACTCCTCATTGTG
This sequence comes from Exiguobacterium sp. GL_137, assembly GCF_057834585.1. Lineage (NCBI taxonomy): Bacteria > Bacillati > Bacillota > Bacilli > Caryophanales > Exiguobacterium > Exiguobacterium sp. GL_137. The sequence continues at coordinate 1,920,744 of NZ_CM174406.1, read as the reverse complement.
GCTGTTTTTTTCAATAAGGAGGAATTCATCATGCTAACGAATCGTAACATCCTATTATGTGTCGGAGGCGGAATCGCTTCATATAAAGCAGCGGCCTTGGCATCGAAGCTCGTTCAGGCCGGAGCGAACGTTCAAGTCGCGATGACGAAGAATGCCCAACAATTCGTCGGGAAAACGACGTTTGCCGCACTGACGCGGAAACCGGTCTATGATGATGTCTTCATTGAGCATGATGCATCCAAGATTGCCCACATCGATTTAGCAGATGAAGCCGATTTGATTGTCGTTGCTCCTGCAACAGCGAATCTGATTGCGAAACTTGCCCACGGGATTGCCGACGATTTTATCACGACGACCATCTTGGCTGCGACTTGTCCCGTCGTTGTCGCTCCGGCGATGAACGTCAATATGCTCGAACATCCGGCGACGGTACGAAATATGGACCGGCTGATGGCAGACGGAGTCCATTTGATTGCACCCGGCGTCGGGAATTTGGCATGCGGTTGGGTCGGAAAAGGGCGGTTGCCTGAAACGGAAGAATTGGTCGAGACATTATCCGGTCTTTTCGAAACCAAAAAACTGGGAAATCGTCATGTCTTGATCAGTGCCGGTCCGACGGTGGAACGAATTGATCCGGTTCGTTATTTGACGAACGATTCATCTGGAAAGATGGGCATCGCGCTTGCGGAAGCGGCTCGGGATGCCGGAGCGACCGTCACACTTGTTCACGGTCCGGTCCGTGGGACAGTGCCGACCGGTATGACGACGATTGCTGTCGAATCCGGTGAGGAGATGCTCGAAGCGATGTTAGCCGTCTATGACAAACAAGACTTGGTCATCATGGCAGCGGCGGTCGCAGATTATCGCCCGACTGTCCAGTATGATCGCAAACAAAAGAAAATCGACGGACCATTACGGATTGAACTGGAAGAGACGACTGATATCTTACGAACACTTGGTGAGCGGAAGACCAAACAGATTTTAGTTGGTTTTGCAGCAGAGACGGAAAACCTGGAAACACATGCGAAACAAAAATTAATTCGAAAACAGGCGGATTTCATCGTGGCGAATGATGTCTCACGTTCGGATATCGGTTTTTCAAGTGATGAAAATCAAGTCACGGTCTACGGTAAAAGTAATGGAGCCGTCCATTACGATCAACAATCGAAGACCCGATTAGCAACCGCATTAATCGAACAGTTCGCGGAGGCCTTACGATGATTGCTGAAGTCATCGTCGATGTCGCCGCTGCGACGGTCGATCGGCCATTTGACTATGAAGTACCGGATTTATGGCGTGATCTCGTCGTTCCCGGTATGCGTGTCGAAGTTCCGTTTGGTCCGCGCTCCTTACTCGGAATCGTCGTAGCCGTGAAGGATGAGACCGATCTCGCACGAATCAAACCGATCGTACGTGTTCTCGATGAGACCCCGACGTATACGGAAGAATTACTTCGACTGTCGGGTTATTTATCAGAGACGACACTTTGCTATCAGGCGACAGCGCTCCTCGCGATGTTACCTGCTGCTTTGAAAGTCAGTTATGATAAACTGATTTTGGCGGAAGACCCGCGACTGGTTCACTGGAATCAGAAGAAAATCAGCCAGTTTCCGAGTGAGGTCCAGCAACAGATTTTAGTAGCTGCTCAAAAGGGAGAGGTGCACCTCCAACCGGTTGTCAAAGAAAAGAAAACCTCTAAAACGGACAAACGGATCCGCCTGCTTGATGAGACGATTGAATTATCAAAACAAGCTACCAAGCAGATCCTGTTTCGTGATTATCTGATGGAACGTCCGGAGGTGTTGTGGAGTGAAGTGATGCACGAACTCGATTTGACCGTCAGCATTCTCAATAGTCTGGAGAAAAAAGGCGTCATTACGGTTGAGACGATTGATGTGAACCGGAATCCGTATGAACATCTTGTCCAGGATATCTTTGTTCCTTCTACGTTGACGACGCACCAGCAGGATGCCGTCGATGCGATTACGGCACCGGATGAAACGAATACGTTTTTACTCCATGGGGTGACCGGGAGCGGGAAAACGGAAGTGTATCTCGAATCGATTCATACCATGCTTGAACGGGGACGCCAAGCCATTCTGCTCGTACCGGAAATCAGTTTGACACCGATGATGGTCAAACGTTTTAAACGACGGTTCGGTGACCGTGTCGCCGTGCTTCACAGCGGGTTGTCGTTAGGTGAAAAATACGATGAATGGCGCAAGATTTCGCATGGAGAAGTGGACGTCGTCGTCGGAGCACGATCTGCGATTTTTGCACCGTTAACGAACATCGGTGTGATCATTTTAGACGAAGAACATGAAACGACCTATAAACAAGAAGAAAATCCGCGGTATCATACCCGGGACGTGGCAACATGGCGAGCGGCATACCATAAATGTCCCGTCGTCCTTGGAAGTGCGACGCCGATTCTAGAGACGTATGCACGCTCTCAGAAAGGGGTCTATCGTTACCTCCCTCTGACAGAACGATTCGGAGGCGAACTTCCACCGGTCGAGATCATCGATATGCGAAAAGAACTAGAACGCGGCAATCGAACGCCGTTCAGCCTCGCGCTTGTCGAAGGAATCAAACAGCGCATCGAGCGGGGCGAACAGACGGTCTTGCTCCTCAATCGACGGGGATACACGACATTCGTGCTGTGCCGGGATTGTGGAGAAACGCTTCAATGTCCTCATTGCGCTGTCAATCTGACTTATCATCAACACCAAGATTGTCTGAAGTGTCATTATTGTGGATTTGAAGCAGCGATGCCGAAAACGTGTCCGTCGTGTGAATCGAAAAAAATTCGGCAGTTCGGTACCGGAACGCAAAAAATCGAAGAAGAACTGGCACATTTAATTCCGGAAGCCAAAATCATTCGGATGGATCAAGACACGACGTCACGTAAAGGGGCGCATGAAAAATTACTAAATGCGTTTGAGCGCGGCGAAGGAAATATTTTGCTCGGGACACAAATGATTGCAAAAGGACTTGATTTTCCGAATGTGACACTGGTCGGTGTCATTGCTGCGGATGCCACACTCGGAATTCCCGATTTTCGGGCGAGTGAACGAACGTTTCAGTTGATCACACAGGTTTCAGGGCGGGCCGGTCGGGGAGCACTTGCCGGGCAATCGATCATCCAGACGTATAACCCGGATCATTACGTCATCCAGACGGCAAAACGGCATGACTATGAAGCGTTTTATAAGCGGGAAATGCAGTTGCGCAAGTTAGGGGGGCACCCGCCCTTCTGGTTTTTAGGATTGATCACGATTTCAGCGGCCCATCCGCTTGAAGCCCAAGCGGAAGCAGAAGCGATTGCCGGACAACTTCGGCATTTGGAATCAGACGATTTAATTGTCAACGGTCCGCTCGAAGCCCCGCTCGCACGGTTGAAAAACATGTATCGCCAACAGGTGATTTTAAAACATAAAGGTCAAGAAGAAGTACGGGAGGCACTCCGTGCGATGCTTGCATTACGCATCAAACAAAAAGTCCAAGTAACAGTGGATTTAAATCCATTTGTATTCATGTGAGGTGGCAAACTATGTATAAAGTTGTAGAAGTACCAAATGAAGTATTGCGTCAAAAATGCCAACGAGTAACGAAGTTTGATAAGAAATTAGGGAAAATGATTGATCGTATGTTCGATACGATGTACGAATATGACGGCGTCGGACTCGCTGCGCCGCAAATCAATCAGCCGATTCGTGTCGCCATCGTCCATACGGATGATGAAACGGGACCAATCGAGCTGATTAACCCGGAAATTATCGAAGCATCCGGTTCAGAAATCGATGACGAAGGATGTTTGAGCATGCCGGGAATTTTCGGACCGGTCGAACGGTTTGAGCAAATCGTTGTCAAATCACAAGACCGTCTAGGACGGAGTGTCAAAATTAAGGCGAATGGTTTTTTTGCACGGGCGATTCAGCACGAAATGGATCATCTGGACGGTGTATTGTTTACGGATAAATTAGTCGAAACAGAAGCATCCCCTCGCGTCGTCTTCATGGGGACGCCGGACTTTGCCGCAAATACGCTCCGTGAAGTGATTGATGCCGGTTATGATGTCGTCGGTGTCGTCTCTCAGCCGGATAAACCCGTTGGACGCAAACGTGAAATCAAACCAACACCGGTGAAGGAAGTTGCGCTGGCTCACGACATTCCTGTCTTACAACCCGTTAAAATCCGGGAAGATTATCAAGACTTGCTCGATTTGAAACCGGACTTGATCATTACCGCTGCTTACGGACAAATCGTTCCGACGGCCGTGCTTGAAGCACCGCGATATGGTGCGATTAATGTCCATGCGTCCTTGTTGCCGAAGTATCGCGGCGGCGCTCCGATTCATCAAGCCATCATCGATGGTGAAACGGAAACGGGAGTCACGATCATGTATATGGTGGACCGGTTGGATGCTGGAGATATGTTATCAAAAATCATCGTACCGATTGAAGAGCGTGACACGGTCGGAACGATGTTTGACAAGCTCAGTGCTGCCGGTGCCCGATTATTAATCGAAACATTACCGCAGTTGATTGCAGGTACGTTGACACCGGAAGCGCAACGGGAGGAAGACGTCACGTTTTCTCCGAATATCAGCCGGGAACGGGAACGACTTGATTTTTCACGTCCCGGAGAAGCGTTATACAATCAAATTCGCGGAATGAATCCCTTCCCGAGTGCGTATACGATGCTTGGTTCAGACCGTCTGAAAGTCTACTTTGCTGAAAAAGTCCCGGGTCACGGACCGGCGGGCGAAATCATTGCCCTCGAAGCCGACGGACCGGTCATCGCAACCGGATCTGATGTCGCATTGAAATTAGTAGATGTACAACCGGCCGGAAAAAAACGGATGGACGGTGCTACATTTATGCGTGGTGTCGGACAGACATTGACGATTGGACAGAAAGTAGGCGAACAAGCATGAATGTCAGAGATGCAGCAGTAACAACTTTATTAAAAATTGGTCAAGGTGGGGCTTTCTCCACGATTTCCGTCCACCAGATGCTTGAAAAACGTGCTATCTCAAAAGCGGATGTCGGCTTATATACGGAACTGGTGTACGGAACGCTCAGCCGTGAATTGACACTCGACTATATTTTAGAACCGTTCTTAACGAAACAAAAGAAGCTGGACCCATTCATGCGTCCGTTATTACGGATGAGTGTCTATCAACTGTTTTATCTCGACCGGATTCCGGATCACGCCGTCATCAACGAGGCAGTCGAGATTGCCAAGACACGAGGTAAACCGCATATCGCGAAAGTTGTTAACGGTGTGTTGCGGAACGTCCTTCGACAAGGAAAACCTGATTTCTCAGCGATTCCTTCAGTGGTCGACCGAATCAGTATCGAAACAAGCCATCCGGCATGGCTCGTCGAACGGTGGATTGAATTATTCGGAGAAGAAGAAACGTGGCAGATGTGCCGACTGAACAATGAACCGGCCCCCGTTACCGTACGTGTCAACCGGACCCGGACAGACAGACAAGAAGCGATTGAATTACTGGAAGCCCAGGGCGTCAGTGCGAAACCAGCCCATGCGGCACCAGACGGTCTAGAAATCATCAGTGGCAGTGTGCAACAGACGGATTTATTGGAACGTGGTTACCTGTCGCTCCAGGACGAAAGTTCGATGCTGGTTGCTGCAGCGTTAGGCGCACAACCAACAGACCGTGTCTTGGACAGCTGTGCGGCCCCGGGCGGGAAAGCGATGCATATCGCGGAAGGTTTGGCGAGCGGCTCGTTGTTGGCACTGGATCTTCATCCACACAAAGTGAAATTACTAGAAAAACAGGCAGTTCGTCTTGGACTTGAAAATGTTCAGGCGGAAGCACTGGATGCCCGTCAAGCGGGAACACGTTTTGAGGAGGCGTCGTTTGACCGGGTGTTGGTCGACGCACCGTGTTCGGGACTCGGTGTCATTCGCCGGAAACCCGATATCAAGTGGACGAAACGTCCGGAAGACTTAACGCAGTTGCCGGTCATTCAGCGGCAGATTCTGGAAGCGGTTCTTCCGCTGGTCAAACTGGATGGAACATTCGTTTATTCAACCTGTACGATGGATCCGTTCGAAAATGAGCAGCAAACGGACTATATTCTCAGCCAAGGATTTGTTTTTGACGAGACATTCAAAACACGGATGCCGGAAGCCGTTCAATCGCTGATTGGTGAACGGGCTGAATTAAAATTACTCCCGACATCACTTGGTACAGATGGTTTTTATATCGCTGCATTCAAAAAAGTGAATGAACCAACAGGATAATAAAAAACGATGAGGAGGACGGGTATGGAGTTAGCTTATTTGACGACGACTGGAAAGGTCCGTTCAAAAAATGAGGACACGGTCTTATTGGTAGGCGATGCGACACAAGGATTAGCTGTCGTCGCTGACGGCATGGGGGGACATGCAGCCGGTGAAACGGCGAGTGCCATCGTCAAGCAGATTTTTGCCGAAGCATACGCAGATATGCCAAACCGCCCGATGGAGTTATCTTCCTGGATTGAACGATTAGTGAAAGAAGCCAATGCGCAGATTCAACGTTTTTCTCAAGTCGAAAATTTGTCGATTGTCGGCACGACGATGGCCTGTGTCTGCTGGTCGGATGATTTACTTGTCATTGGACACGTAGGGGACAGCCGCGTCTATGCCCTGGAAGAAGGACAATTAAAACAGCTGACGGATGACCATTCCTATGTCAACATGCTCAAACAATTAGGGGAATTATCGGAAGCAGAGCTTGAAAATCATCCCCGTCGTAATGTCATTACACGATCCGTCGGTTCGAACGAGTCCGTGGATGTCGACATTCAAGTCCGGGATGCACCGGACTATGATATCGTGTTAGTGTGCAGCGACGGCTTGTCGGATGAGGTGCCTCATGAAGTCATCGAGCGGTTGCTTCAAGAAGATGCACCGCTCGATACGATTGTCGAACATCTCGTGTCCGAGGCGAATGACCGGGGAGGCGCAGACAACATTACGATTGCTGCAATCCGTTTTAAAGAAAGAGAGAGGATCTGAATATGCGTTACGGAGATCGATTGAACGACCGCTACCGCATAGAACGGTTAGTTGGAAATGGCGGGATGGCAAACGTTTATCAGGCATATGATGAAATCTTGAATCGAACTGTCGCAATCAAAATTTTACGTACAGAGTTTTCGCATGATGAACAATTCATCCGTCGATTTGAACGAGAGGCACATGCTGCGACGAGTTTAAATCATCCCAACATCGTCGCGGTTTATGACGTAGGAGAAGAAGAAGCGATTTATTATATCGTAATGGAATATATTGATGGCATGACACTGAAAACGTATTGTGAAGGGCGAGCATTGCCGGTCGCAAAAGCGATTGACATCATCAGCCAAATTTGTGATGCAATTGATCATGCCCATGCACACCGGATTATTCATCGCGATATCAAACCGCAAAATATGCTGGTCCGTGAGGATGGGACTGTCAAGGTGACCGATTTCGGCATTGCGGTCGCCATGTCGAATGCGACCCTGACCCACACGATGTCAGTCCTCGGATCCGTGCATTACTTTTCGCCGGAACAGGCAAAAGGAAAATTTGCGGATGAAAAATCAGATATTTATTCGCTGGGAGCCGTTTTGTACGAACTCGTGACGGGGCAAGTTCCGTTTGAAGGCGATTCACCGGTTGCTGTCGCACTGAAACATCTGCAAGATACTGCCCGTCGTCCGACCTCGTTAAATCCGGCTGTGCCGCAAGCTTTAGAAAATTGCATCATGCAAGCTCTCTCGAAAGCGCCGCATGATCGGCAACAAACGGTCGCTGCCTTCAAAGAAGACATGGTGACCGCGATGTCAGCTGAACGGGCAAGTGAAGGCATTCGCGGTGACGATTTGATGGAAAAAACGATGGTGCTCAGTCCAGTGTCCCTGCCAACAGCAGACATCGAACACACAGCACCGGTTCCGAAGGTCGCTACCGTCATGTCAAAACCAGAAAAGAAAAAGAAACGTGCGTGGTGGATCATCTTATTGTTGTTATTCATAATGGCTGGAGCCGCAACGACTTTTGCCATGTGGCCTGACCCGACGGTCGTCGTTCCGGATGTAACGGGGAAAGATGCCGACGACGCGGAAACGAAGCTTGAAAAAATGGGATTCATCGTGGAATCGACCGAACGCTCAAGTGATACGGTGGAAGAAGGGTTCGTCATCAGTCAGTCACCGCGTGAACAGGCGACGGTTAAAAAAGGATCGACGGTGGATTTGATCGTTTCGACAGGAAGCGATCCGGTCGAGGTGCCGGACGTCTCAGATGAGACAGAGAAAAAAGCGATCGCCATCTTAAAGGACAGCGGTTTTGAAAAAGTGGATGTCGAACGGGAAGACTCTGAAGACATCAAACGTGGGAATGTCATCCGGCAATCCATTTCAGCTGGAACGGAAGTCATCGCGAAAGAACAGATGATTACCATCACGGTCTCAAATGGATCACCCGTATTCGTTCTGAAAGATTTGACTGACTTATCGAGTGCTGAAGCAAAAGCTTATTTGGATGAGATGGGACTGGACGGAACGTTTGAACAGGAGTTCTCAAGTGAGGTCGCGCTCGATCAGGTCATTCGTCAATATCCGCAAGCCGGTGCGCAAGTCGAACCGAACGATTCGGTAACGGTCTTTATTTCTCGCGGAGAGGAAGAAAAGACCATCACGGCGACGTTCCCCGAGAAAGTAGTCTATGATGGCGTCAGTGAAGACGAGGAGCCTGCGCCACGTCAACTCGTCCGGATTGAGACGGAAGATGCCAAAGGAAAACGAACCGTCATCGAAGAATCGATTGATCAGGATGAAACGTTTGATGTTCCATTGACGATTGATCCGGGAGAAGAAGGCAAGATTACGATTTATAAAGATGACGAAGTTTACCGGGCGAAGACGATTACGTACAATCAGGCAAAATCACAAGAATAACGAGCAGGACGTTAATCCTGACAAAGGAGGGCATAGGATGGCAGAAAATCGAATTGAAGACAATCGGGATGGAACGATTATCCGTTTACAGGGTGGCTTTTATGATGTCATGACGCCTCAAGGTGAAATCCGTTCACGGGCACGCGGTAATTTCAGAAAACGGGGCATCAGCCCTGTCGTCGGCGATGAAGTCGTGTTACACATCGAAAGTGAGACCGGATATATCCTGGAAGTAAAAGACCGTCAAAATTTCTTGGTCCGCCCACCAGTTGCCAATATCGATCAAGCTTTGTTGGTCGTATCGGCAGCAGAACCTGATTTTTCTGCCCATCTGTTGGACCGGTTTTTAGTGTTGATTGAAGCAAAGGAAATTCAACCGATCATCATCTTGACGAAGATGGACTTGTTACAAGGTGAAGCCGAACAAGGGGTATTGGAAGCCATTGCCGCTTACCGGACCATCGGATATCACGTCATCGAAACTTCAAGTGAGACATTGGCCGGAGTCGAATCTGTCCGTCCGTTGTTAAAAGATAAAACGAGTGTCCTGGCAGGACAATCCGGTGTAGGGAAAAGTTCGTTGTTGAATGCCTTGGAACCTTCGTTGGCACTGGAAACGAGTCATATTTCGAAGGCACTTGGTCGTGGACGCCATACGACCCGTCATGTGACATTGATCCCGCTTGGCGAAGGCTTAATTGCAGATACCCCGGGATTTTCGAATCTCGATTTTCCGCACGAAATGGAACTCGAGGAGTTACGATGGTGTTTCCCTGAATTTGTTGCTTTACAGGACGAATGCAAGTACCGTGGCTGTCTGCACTTGAATGAGCCCGGTTGTGCCGTTAAACAAGCCGTCGAGGCCCATGAAATCATGGCTTCCCGGTATACGAATTATGGTATGTTTGTAGAGGAAATCAAGAATCGGACGCGGAGGTATTAAGATGATTAAAATCGCACCATCAATCTTATCAGCAGATTTTGCAAATTTAGAGCGGGATGTCAAAGCAGTTGAAGCGGCGGGAGCCGATTATATCCATTTTGATGTCATGGATGGTCAATTTGTTCCGAACATTTCCTTTGGACTCCCTGTATTAAGCAGTTTACGTCAAAAAACAGATATGGTTCTCGACGTCCATCTCATGATTGATCGTCCGGAAAACTTTGTCGAATCCTTCGTTGCAGCAGGTGCTGATATCGTAACCTTCCACGTGGAGGCGACGAATCATGTCCATCGTGTGTTGCAACAAATCAAAGCAGCTGGAGCGAAAGCAGGAGTAGTACTCAACCCGCATACGCCGCTGTCGACGATCGAACACGTTCTTGAAGATGTGGACATGGTCTTATTGATGACGGTCAATCCGGGATTCGGCGGACAAGCGTTCATTCCAGGTGTGATGAAGAAATTAAATCAACTGGCTGCAATGAAAGCAGAACAAAATCTATCCTTCGAGATTGAAATCGATGGTGGAGTTAATGCGGAAACAGCAAAATTATGTATTGAGAATGGGGCAAACGTACTTGTTGCAGGTTCCGCTATCTACAATGCACCGGATTATTCAGAAGCAATCACTAGTATTCGGAATGCTGCTCACGTATAATAGGGGCAGAATCAAAATTAAATGATGACCGCAAGGGGTGTCGCGTCAAGCGGCTGAGAGAAGTGATTGGACTTTAACCCTTCGAACCTGTTCCGTTCAGACGGACGTAGGGATGTGGCGCACGCAGGCAGTACGGCGTTCGTCGTACTGCCTTTTTGCCGTCCTGCGATTTTATTTTTTAGGAGGAAAAAAGGATGAAACGGCTACAAATGTTAATGGAAATTGCAATCTTTGCAAGTCTTGGTGTGGTGTTCGATTTATTGATCCCATTTAAAATGCCGCAAGGTGGTTCAATTAGTTTAGCGATGTTACCGATTTTCGTCATGGCGTTTCGTCACGGCGTTGTCGGTGGGGTCGTGACGGGAGCGCTCGTCGGAACGATTCAACTGATGTTCGCTCCACAAATCCTGACGGTCGTCCAGCCGTTACTCGATTATACGATCGCGTTTGGAGTCGTCGGGCTGAGCGGACTGTTCGCACGGCAAGTCAAAAAAGCAGCAGCAGCCGGGAAAAATGGCCGTCTAATGGCGATTGTACTAGGTGCGACATTGCTTGGTGCAGGTTTCCGTTATGTCTGTCACGTCATTAGTGGAATCGTGTTCTTCGCTGAGTATGCGGAAGGTCCGGTCGTCCCGTATTCGTTGATCTATAACGCGACGTATATGGTTCCATCGTATCTGTTATGTGGTATTGTCGCAGGACTCCTGTTTACGACAGCACCACGACTTCTTCGTTATTCAGCACGGGGTGTCTGATGCGGGTTGTGATTGTAGCGGCCGGTCCGGCGGAAGACATCCCGTACCTGAAACCGTTTATGGATGAGAAGACGGTTGTCATCGCTGTTGACGGAGGTGTCACCGTGTTGGCACAGCAAGGTTTCGCTTTTGACTTGGCGATTGGGGACTTTGATTCTCTCGGATACAAACCGGAAGGAGCGATCATCCATCCGGCTGAAAAGGATGAGACCGACTTGGAACTGGCTTTACGACATGTCAGTCAACAGTATGAAGCAACGGAAGTGTTAATATTCGGTGCGACCGGAGGACGACTTGATATGACGCTTCAAAACGTCTATCTGCTAAAACAATTTCCGGCAGTCCGCTTGATGACGAAGCGGGAAGAGGTTCGTTTCTTACAGCCGGGGACGTATGAGATCGAGGCAGATAGATTTCACTATCTCTCTTTCATCCCGCTCGTTCCGACATGTCTGACCCTCCGCGGGGTCAAGTACCCGTTGACGAATCATGACGTGCCGGTCGGCGGATCATTGACCGTCAGCAATGAATGGACACATCACGGAGTGGCGAACGTGACGGTGCATACCGGTGAAGTGATTGCTTTAAGAAGTTTGTCAGACCACTAAAAAACGTGATCGGCTTTAGGATATCCTAAAAGTCGATCACGTTTTTTGTAGTTTTTTAAGATTTTAATGTCGAGCTGGCTGCCTGACGTTCAGTTTGAGCCGCAATATGTTTTCCTTTGACGAACAGGTGGTAAGAGGCCCACGTCAAGAGGAAGAATGGAACGCCTATATACAGCGCAATCCGTTGATCCGCTTGGAATGCCAAGCTGATCAGTACAAGCATGTTTAAAGAGAACGAGATAATCGGCAAGACCGGGAAGAACGGAGTCTTGAATTTCAATTCACTGACAGCATGTCCCTCTTTGATGAATTGACGACGGAAGGCAATCTGTGAAGCGGAAATCGAAATCCAACCGACTTGCGCACCGAGTCCGGCGAGTGACAACAACCAGATGAAGACGGTATCTTCCGCGAAAAAGGCAGTCAATAGTGATAACATCGCAAACAGCATCGTAAAGCACAAAGCGCGCATAGGTACTCCGCGTGAGTTGACGATGGCAAGTTTTTTCGAAATCATGCCTTCTTGTGACATCGACCATAACATCCGAGTAGCAGCGTACAACCCCGAGTTCCCGACCGACAGTAAGGCTGTCAACACGACGATGTTCATTAAATCAGCTGCATAAGGAATTCCGATGGCATCAAATACCATGATGAACGGACTGCTGATGCCGCCGGCTGTTTCGTAAGGAATCAAGGCGCCGACAATCGTAATCGAGAGGACGAAGAAGATGAACGTCCGCCAGACGGTATTACGGATTGCTTTTGGAATCGATTTTTCTGGATCGTTTGATTCTCCGGCAGCAACCCCAATCAATTCGGTTCCTTGGAACGCAAAGTTGACGGCAATCATCGTCGTCAATACCCCCAGGGCGCCGTTCGGGAATAATCCGTTTGAAGTAAAATTGGCGAACAAACTTTCCGGACGTGCTGCCGCCATATCAATCCAGCCAAACCAAGCCGCTCCCCCGAGCACGATGAAAAATAGAATGGCAAGGACTTTCAGGCTCGAAAACCAAAACTCAGCCTCCCCGAAGGCTTTTGCGGAGACCGCATTGAGACCGAATAAAATGACGGTGAAAATCGCACACCAGATGACGATTGGTGTATCCGGAAACCATCGATCCATCAGACTGCCGGCTGCCGTGATTTCGAGCGCCACCGTGACAGCCCAACCGAGCCAGTAAATCCAACCGACGGCAAATCCGATACCCGGTCCGATGAACCGTGTCGTATACGTTTGGAAAGATCCTGAGACCGGCATATGGACAGCCATCTCCCCTAAACATAACATCGTCAGATACATGATGGTCCCACCCACGATGTAACTGAGAACCGCCCCGAGCGGTCCCGCTTGCGAAATCGTCAATCCAGAACCGAGGAACAGTCCCGTACCGATAATCCCTCCTAGTGAAATCATGAAGAGATGTCGGCTTGTCATTTCTCTTTTTAACTGCATGTTGACCCTTCCCCCTTGAAAAAAATAACTGCTCACTTATTGTAAGCGTTTTCAATTATTCAGACAATTAGTTTATAAGAAAAATAAAAAAAGAACAAAAAAAGAACCGGAAGGGAAGATTCCCATCCGGTTACTGCGCCTTATACGCGTTCGACTTTACCTGATTTGAGCGCTCGAGCTGAAACCCAAACCTTTTTAGGTTTACCGTCAACGAGGATACGTACTTTTTGTACGTTGATTCCCCAAGTGCGTTTCGTTTTGTTCAATGCGTGTGAACGGTTGTTTCCCGACTTCGGCGATTTCCCAGTAACGTAGCATTTACGTGCCATGTGTTCCGCCTCCTTTTATGTTGTTTTGCGTTCGTCCTAATAGACACTTTGCTATCTTAGCATGCTGTTAAGACGGTTGCAACATAAAAAAAGTAGCTGACAAGAAAAAAACTTGACAGACAACCTCAAAATTTAAAATAATGAATGAGGATGATGGTAAAAGTTCATTTGACCGCTACTATTTTTCACATATTCATTGTATAGTCAGTACGGCGACTTTTCAATAGTAGGTCCTTATAGTAGAATTATGAGAAGAACACAATTAACAAAGGGGGCTACTCAAGTGGCGATCGAGATGAAAACGACTTATGGAAAAATTGACGTAGACAATGATGTCGTTGCGCAACTTGCAGGCGGAGCAGCGATGGAATGTTTTGGTGTCGTTGGTATGGCATCCCAGTCGCAAATCAAAGACGGACTGGCTGAACTGCTGAAACGCGAAAACTTTGCCCGTGGTGTCATCGTGCGGCAGGTATCAGAACAAGTTCACATCGATATGCATATCATCGTGAGTTACGGTACGAAAATCTCAGAAGTCGCAAACAACGTCCAGAGCCGTGTGAAATATTCACTCAGCCAGGCACTTGGTTTAGAAGTGACATCTGTGAATATTTTTGTCCAAGGAGTCCGCTTGACGAATGTCTAAGGCGGGAATAGAGGAGGAAACTTTAGTGAGCGTAGATCGTTTAACAGGAGCGCAACTGGTCAAGATGATCCAGAATGGCGCAGCGAATCTCTATCAAAATGCGGATTTTGTCGATTCGCTGAACGTTTTCCCGGTCCCAGACGGTGACACGGGAACAAACATGAATTTGACGATGACATCGGGTTCGAAAGAAGCCGCAAAAACAACGACAGACTCGGTCTCAGAAGTTGCCACGGTTTTTGCACGTGGTCTTTTAATGGGAGCACGCGGGAACTCAGGCGTTATCTTAAGCCAATTGTTCCGTGGTTTCTCGAAATCAATCGAAGGAAAAGATGCGATTGATACAAAGGAATTCGCAGATGCCCTGCAAAAAGGGGTCGACACAGCGTATAAAGCAGTCATGAAACCTGTCGAGGGAACGATTTTGACAGTAGCACGCGAGACAGCTGTTGCAGCCATTGCCCAGTCAGAATCAACGACCGATCTGCTTGAGTTGATGCGCGGTATCGTTGAAGCGTCAAAAGTATCACTTGAAGGCACACCAGACTTGTTACCTGTACTTAAAGAAGTCGGCGTCGTCGATTCCGGTGGTCAAGGTCTTGTTTGTATTTATGAAGGATTCCTTGCGACACTTGAAGGGAAAGAACTTGAAAAACCGCATGCACCGGTCATGGAAGCACTCGTCGAAGCAGAGCATCACAAATCGGCTCAAAGCTTCATGTCGACGGAAGAAATTCATTACGGCTACTGCACGGAAATCATGGTTCGTTTCCAGGACGATAAACTGGCGAAAACACCATTTAGCGAAGAAACCTTCCGGAATGAGCTCGCGGAATTCGGGGATTCATTACTCGTCGTCGCAGACGAAGAGTTACTGAAGGTCCATGTTCACGTCGAAACACCGGGTGAAGTCATCACGAAAGGTCAACGTTTTGGTGAACTCGTTGCCGTCAAGATCGAAAACATGCGTCAACAGCACTCGACGATCCTTGAAGAAGAGGGCGTCAATCAAGTGGCAGCTCCAGTCGCGACGAAAGCAAAAGCGCAGTCGGCACTTGTGACGGTAGCGATGGGTGAAGGAATCAGCGAACTCTTTAAATCACTGGGTGTCAGTGTCGTCATCGAAGGCGGACAAACGATGAACCCGTCAACGGAAGACATCGTTAAAGCGATCGAAGATGCCCATGCGGAACATGTCTATGTCTATCCGAACAACTCAAACATCATCATGGCGGCCGAACAAGCGGCATCAGTGGCCTCTTGTGGTGTGACAGTCGTGAAATCGAAAACAGTTCCTCAAGGACTTGCCGCGACAATCGTCTACAATCCGGAAGCGACAGTCGCTGAAAACGAACGTCATATGATGGATGCGATCGCAGCAGTCAAATCTGGTCAAGTCACATATGCCGTCCGCGATACGAGTATCGATGGTGTCGAAATTAAAAAAGATGATCATATGGCGATTGCTGAAAAGCAAATCATCGCAACGGATCGTTCGAGTCTCGGTGCGGTCAAGAAACTCGTTGACACACTCGTGACGGACGAAGATGAAATCATCACAGTCCTGTTTGGTGAAGGCGTGGCGCAAGCAGAGGTTGACGAACTTGTTGCTTACATCGAATCCATCAATCCGGAAGCGGAAGTAGAAGTGCATGACGGCAAACAGCCACTCTACTCGTATATCCTGAGCGTCGAATAATATAAAACGTGAACGTACCTTTTCACACATCCCACCATCTGCGATAATAGAGGTGGGATTTTTGTTTAGTTGGAAGAGAGGGGAAAAAGAAGATGAAGTACCGAAGTGTATTTGATATCATCGGACCGATTATGGTCGGACCATCCAGTTCGCATACAGCGGGGGCAGCGCGAATTGGATTAATGGCAGGGAAACTGTTTGGCGAACAACCGACGGATATTACGATTACGTTTTATGGATCATTTGCGGACACGTACCGGGGACACGGAACGGACGTCGCCATTATCGGCGGTGTCCTTGGCTATGACACGTTTGACGACCGGATTCCGGAATCGATTAAGATTGCGGAACAAAAAGGGATCCGGATTCATTTTGAAACAAGTGAGGCGTTGACGGACCATCCGAATACGGCTCGCGTTCATTTGACGGATGGACAGGCGGAGTTTGAACTCGTGGGTATTTCAATCGGCGGGGGAACGATTGAGATTACCGAGTTGAACGGTGTGCCGTTAAAGTTGTCAGGCGGTGGACCGGCCTTGATCGTCCTGCATCATGACCGCTTTGGTGCGATCGCAGCCGTCACAAGTATTTTGGCCGATTATGAAATCAATATCGGACACATGGAAGTATCGCGTCATGAAAAAGGTAAACAGGCATTAATGGCCATAGAAATCGATGACCGGATGCCGATTGCTGTACTTGAAGAAATCAACCGGTTACCACAAGTCGAGCGTTCTGTCATGATGGGAGAGTGAAGAGATGTTTAAATCCGTAAAAGAACTCGTCGCACTGGCGACTGAAAAAAATGTACCGATTTCAGAAATCATGATTGAACAGGAAATGACCGTTAGGCACCTCGAGCGGGATGAAGTCCTCGGGATGATGGAACGGAATCTCGAAGTAATGGAAGCGGCGGTCGAACGTTCGTTGACAGGGGACGGCGTCGAGTCCGTCACCGGTCTGACCGGCGGCGATGCGGTCTTGCTGCAACGATACCGGGCGAGCGGTCAAGGCTTATCCGGTGATCTGTTGTTAGATGCCGTCAGCAAGGCGATTGGAACGAATGAAGTCAATGCCGCGATGGGCAAAATTTGTGCAACACCGACGGCTGGTAGTGCGGGCGTCGTCCCGGGAACATTATTCGCAGTTCGGGAACGTTTGAATCCGAGTCGCGAACAGATGCTACGTTTCTTGTTTACATCCGGAGCATTCGGCTTCGTTGTCGCGAACAATGCGTCTATTTCCGGCGCAGCGGGCGGATGTCAGGCGGAAGTCGGTTCGGCAACGGCAATGGCGGCGGCGGCAATCGTTGAAATGGCGGGCGGCACACCCGATCAATCGGCCCATGCGTTTGCAATCGCCCTTAAGAATATGCTCGGACTCGTCTGTGATCCGGTTGCCGGACTTGTCGAAGTACCGTGTGTAAAACGAAATGCCATGGGCGGAGCGAATGCGCTTGTTGCAGCTGATATGGCGTTAGCCGGTATTACGTCACGGATTCCGTGTGATGAAGTCATCGGAGCGATGTATGAAATCGGTCAAATGATGCCATCCGCTTTACGGGAGACGGCCAAAGGCGGACTTGCCAACACACCGACCGGACGCTGGCTCGAATCAAAAATCTTTGGGGAACTCTCGAATGAATCCATTAAGTAAAGTGACTGCACTAAAAGGAGTAGGGCGTGATTTAGCCCGTAAACTCGAAGAAATGGATATGCTGACGATTGCGGACGTGCTTGAGCACGTCCCGTTTCGTTATGACGATTTTGTGACCGGCAGTCTGACAGAAGCGATCCATGAAGACAAAGTGAAATTCACGGGGCAGGTTCAATCGGAAGCGCTTGTCCGTTATTATGGAAAAGGAAAAAACCGGCTCACATTCCGTCTGCTTGTCGAAGACCGTTACAGCGTCACCGTGACGATGTTCAACCGTGCTTTTTATAAAGATCAGTTAAAACTCGGCGAAGAAGTGACGGTCAGTGGCAAATGGGATTTACACCGAATGACGATTTCGGCGACGGAATTACAATTCGGAGCGATTGAGGGGGAATTGACGCCGGTCTATTCGCTAAAAGGAGATATGCGGATGAAGACATTCCGGCGGGTTGTCGAACTGGCTTTTGCCGAAAGCGAAACACTCGAAGAACGCGTTCCGGATAACATTCGCAAAACGTACCGGTTACTTGATCGCATGACGATGTTGCGTCGGTTGCATTTCCCGACGACCCGGCAAGATTTGACGACCGCCCGGAGAAGTTATGTGTATGAGGAATGCCTGTACTTCCAACTGAAGTTACAGACGTTACGTCTCGGAAAACGAAAGGGACAAGGTCTTGCTTTGCCGTTGTTCCAGCAAGAAATCGACCAATTCATCGCAGCGTTACCTTTTCCGCTCACGGGAGCACAGCAACGTGTGACGGAAGAAATCTTAGCCGACATGCATCGACCGGAGCGGATGAACCGGCTTCTCCAAGGGGACGTCGGAAGCGGGAAGACGGTAGTGGCAGCTATCGCCCTCTTCACTGCAGTCCGTGCCAATAAACAAGGGGCATTGATGGTGCCGACAGAGATTTTAGCGGAACAGCATGCTTCATCACTGGCTCCATTGCTCGAGCCGCTGGGAATCAAAGTAGGATTACTGACGAGCTCCGTCAAAGGAAAAAACCGGGTGCTCCTACTGGAAGCATTAAGGCAAGGGGAAATTGATGTGTTGGTCGGGACACATGCCTTGATTCAAGATACGGTCATTTTTAAGGATCTTCATCTTGTCATCACGGATGAACAGCACCGGTTTGGTGTCGAACAACGAAAACGTCTCCGGGCGAAAGCGGAGAAGGCGGATGTTCTTTATATGACGGCAACACCGATTCCACGGACACTTGCGATTTCCGTGTTTGGTGATATGGATGTCTCAATCATTGACGAGATGCCGGCAGGAAGAAAAGAAATTGAAACTTATTGGGCAAAACCGGAACAAATGGAACGTGTCTTTGGGTTTGTCGAAAAAGAGTTACTGCTCGGTCATCAAGCGTATGTCATCACGCCACTGATTGAGGAATCTGAATCACTTGATGTTCAAAATGCAATCGAACTGCATTTGCTTTTGACAGAACGGTTTTCCACGCAACGTGTCGGATTGATGCACGGTCGTCTCAGTTCGTCAGAAAAAGACGACGTCATGCAAGCCTTTAAGGAAAATCAAGTGCAAGTCCTGGTTTCGACAACCGTCGTCGAAGTCGGTGTCAACGTCCCGAATGCCTCGATCATCGTCATTTATGACGCGGAACGATTTGGTTTGGCCCAATTGCACCAGTTACGTGGTCGGGTCGGGCGGGGAGCAGCCCAATCGTTTTGTATCCTGATTGCCGATCCGTCTTCCGACACAGGAAAAGAACGGATTAAAACGATGACAGAGACAAACGACGGATTTAAGTTGGCTGAAAAAGATTTGGAATTACGCGGAGCCGGAAACTTCTTTGGAACCGAGCAAAGCGGATTGCCCCGATTCGTGCTGACGGATCCGGCACTCGACATCCAAGTGATGGAGACTGCACGAAACGACGCAGTTCGTCTGTTACGTTCCGATGCCTTTTGGCAACAACCGGAGTACGCAGTTTTACGGCAATACATCGAACAGCAGGGACTGCTGGACGGAGAAAGAATCGAATAATACTTGAAAGTGAACAACAAGGGATATATACTACTATTAGTACCAGGTGATAATGGTAGACATCCTTCTTGTGGGAGGAACGTACATGCGGGTACCTAAAAAAGAGCGACAAACTGAATTACAGCATACAATTGAACAAAATCCGTTCATTACGGATGAAGCATTAGCGACTCATTTCAACGTCAGTATCCAGACGATTCGTCTGGACCGGATGGAAATGAAGATTCCGGAACTACGTGAACGTATTAAACACGTCGCGACGGAACGGTTAGATGATGTGCGTACATTGACTGAAAATGAAGTCATTGGTGATATGATTGACCTGAAACTGGATACATCGGCGATTTCGATTTTAGAAATCCTACCGGAACACGCGTTCAGCCGAAATGCGATCGCCCGCGGACATATTTTGTTTGCCCAAGCGAACTCATTGGCAATCGCCCTGATTGATGATGAACTGGCCTTGACGACAAAAGCCAATGTCCAGTTTACGCGATCCGTCCACGTTGGTGAACGTGTCGTGGCGAAAGCATTCGTCAGCTCGCATCGACAAGATGGACGATCGGACATTAACGTCGAGAGTTTTGTCGGCGATGAGTGTGTGTTCATCGGTGAATTTACGGTGTATCGAAGTAGTAAGGAGGAGTCAAGATGATTTTAGCAGTAGACGCAATGGGAGGAGATCATGCTCCACGCGCCATCGTAGAAGGAGTCGTCCAATTTTTAGCGGAACGTCCAACGGAACAGGTTGAAATTCGGTTGGTCGGCGATGAATTAAAGTTACGTTCGTATGACATCAAGGATCCACGTGTGAAAATCGTCCACGCTGCATCCGTCATTACCGGGGAAGACGAGCCGGTCCGCGCAATCCGTCGCAAGAAAGATAGCTCACTCGTGGTGGCTGCAAACCTGGTGAAATCAAAAGAGGCAGATGCTTTGATTTCAGCAGGCAACACGGGTGCACTCATGACAGCCGGATTGTTCGTGATCGGTCGAATCGAAGGAATTGACCGTCCGGCATTAGCGCCGACTTTCCCGACACGAAATGGAAAAGGGGTCGTCATCTTAGATGTCGGTGCCAATCCAGATGCAAAAGCAGAACATCTTTTGGATTATGCGATCATGGGGTCGGTCTACGCAGAACAAGTCAGAGGAATCAAACAGCCAAAAGTGGCGTTGCTGAATATCGGATCAGAAGCCGGTAAAGGGAACGCACTGACGAAAGAGACATATCCCCTGCTTGAGGCCGCTCCAATCCATTTTGTCGGGAACGTTGAGGCGCGAGAAGCGATGAGCGGTGAAGTGGATGTCATCGTAACGGAAGGATTTGCCGGAAATACGCTCTTAAAGAGTACAGAGGGTGCCGCCAGCATGATCATGGGCGTCATGAAAGAACAATTCATGAGTTCGTTCAGTTCAAAAATTGCGGCCTTGATTCTAAAGCCGAAACTGAAAAAAATGAAACAACTGCTTGCCTATGAAGAATACGGCGGAGCCGGATTGTTCGGGATTGCCGCTCCGGTCATCAAAGCACACGGCTCAAGTAATGCCTATGCATTCAGCCGGGCATTGGCACAAGCAGAACAAATGGTTGAACAGCAGGTAGTCACAAAAATCATCGAGGCAAAGACAACGAAAGAAATCTAAAGGGGTGAGACGGATGGGTAAAACAGTTTGGATGTTTCCAGGTCAAGGTTCACAAATGCCAGGAATGGGACAAACGCTTCTACATCATGAAGAGTCACGTCAAGCATTGATGGACCTTGGGACACGGATTGGTCTCGATTTAACGGATTTATTGACGACGGGGACAAAAGAAGATTTGAAGCCGACAGAAATTGCACAACCTGCCATCGTTGCACACAGCACGTTGCTTGCGAATCGTTATGCGGCACTTGGTCATCGACCGGACTTTGTACTCGGACATAGTGTCGGAGAGTACAGTGCACTCGTTGCAGCGTCTGTGTTAACAGCAAGTGAAGCGGTTTACCTCGTTCGCGAACGAGGTAATCTGATGAATCAAGTGACAGGCGGTACGATGGCAGCTGTCATCGGGCTGAACGATGTCGAAGCCGCACATCATGCGGTCGAGTCCATCGCGGCAACAGGAGAGATCGTCCAAATTGCAAACTACAACTGTCCGGGACAATTCGTGATTTCAGGACAAGTTGCAGCTGTCGAGGCGGCGACTGCGAAATTAAAAGAGTTGGGTGCGAAACGTGTCCTACCGCTTGATGTATCGGGAGCGTTCCACTCGTCGTTAATGACTCCATTCGCCTCACGATTTGAAGATATCTTGGTTTCTTCACCTTTCCAGGCGGCGAAAACAAAATTCATCTCGAACGTCGATAGTGATTTTCACGATCAGCCGGATGAATTGATTCGTTTACTGGTTCAACAATTGTATTCACCGGTTCGTTTTGAATCTTGTGTGGAAAAATTGATTGAAGAGGGTGCGGATACATTTATCGAATTCGGTCCGTCGTCACCACTTAGTGGGCTCGTCAAGCGGATTAAAAAAGATGTCAAGATCGTCAGCATCACGACACTTGAACAATTGGAAGCGGAGGCGATTCGTTGAATAAAGTAGCACTCGTAACCGGTGCATCACGCGGAATCGGAGCCGCTATCGCCAAACGATTGGCGACAGACGGATTCCGGATCGTCGTGAACTACGCCGGTAATACAGCAAAAGCAGAAGAAGTCGTATCATCTATCGTTGATGCCGGTGGTGAAGCCATCGCCGTCCAAGCAGACGTTGCAGACGCTGAACAGGTGAAAGCATTGCTGAAGACGACAATGGATACGTACGGCCAGTTGGATTGCGTCGTCAATAATGCCGGTATCACGCGGGATGGTCTGTTGATGCGAATGAAAGAAGCCGATTTTGACGCCGTTCTGAATACGAACTTAAAAGGTGCGTTTCTTGTGACGCAAGCAGCGACGCGCCCCTTGTTGAAATCGAGCGGCCGCATCATCAATATCGCTTCCGTCGTCGGAATCACCGGTAACCCGGGTCAAGCCAACTATGTGGCGGCAAAAGCCGGTCTGATCGGATTTACGAAGTCGGTCGCACGTGAACTGGCGAGCAAAGGCGTTACGGCAAATGCGATTTGTCCCGGTTTCATTGAAACCGATATGACGGATGAATTGACAGAAACACAACGCAATCAGACACTCGACCAAATTCCGTTAAAACGATTTGGTCAGACGGAAGATATCGCGTCGCTTGTCAGTTTTATCGCGTCAGACAATGCCCGTTACATCACTGGTCAAACTTTGGCAGTCGATGGCGGCATGACAATGTAAGTGAACTGTGGTACTACTTTGCCAAATTGGCAATCATCTTATATACTCAACTCATGGAGGGATTTTCAAATGACAAAAGAACAAATTTTAGTAGACGTGCAAGAAGCAATCGCAGAGAAATTAGGCAAAGAACAGAGTGAAATCACACTCGACAAATCGTTCAAGGACGATCTCGGAGCAGATTCACTTGAAGTCATGGAACTCGTTATGGATCTCGAAGACAAATTCGAAATCACAATCGAAGATGACCAAGCAGAAAACTTAAAAACAGTTGGCGATGTCGTCAGCTACATCGAAACACAAGTCTAATACATGAAGCTGGACCCACCGCGTTTTTGCGGTGGGATTTAGCTGTTTAGGAGGCATTATGACGAATCAAAAGGGACGTCGTGTCCGAAAAGGACCGTATGTAAAGCGACGGAAAGACTCACGGGCTTTGGCGCAAATTGAACAGAAGTTCAGCCAGTTGCAAGAACGGCTGGATATTCATTTTGCGAATGTAGAACTATTGAAGCAAGCATTTACGCATTCTTCTTTCGTAAATGAACAACGTGAATCAGATGGAGATAACGAACGTCTGGAGTTTTTAGGCGATGCCGTATTAGAATTGACGGTCTCCAGGTATTTATTTCAGCACTATCCGGAACGTTCCGAGGGGGAATTAACAAAGCTGCGTGCGGCCATCGTGTGTGAGCCGTCACTGGTCCAGTTCGCGAATCATTATGAGTTTTCTGAAATGATTCTACTTGGCAAAGGTGAGGAACTGACAGGGGGAAGAAATCGTCCGGCACTATTAGCGGATGTGTTTGAAGCCTTCATCGGAGCCTTGTATTTGGACCAAGGGATTGAAGCTGCAGAACGATTCCTCGCCGAAGCGGTTTTTCCGAAAGTGGCGTCTGGATTTTTTGAAGAACAAACTGATTTTAAAAGCCAGCTCCAAGAAGCCATCCAACGGGTCGGACTTGGACAAATCGAGTATGAAATCATTGAGGAACGTGGTCCGGCGCACAGTCGTGAGTTCATCTCGCGCGTACACATCGCGGATAAGCTGGAAGGCATCGGGACCGGTCGTTCGAAAAAAGAAGCCGAACAGCAAGCAGCTAAACAAGCATTGCTGGAACTTAAAAACAGCTTCTGACATGGAAAAGGCACCCATTTTAAAATGGAGTGCCTTTTTTTGAGGAATCTTAAACGGTTTTGAGTGATTTCAGTTCGTCGACGATAGCATCGACTTCTGCTAACGTCAAGGACTCACGCATCATGACGAAGTCATAAATCTCTTTTAAATCATCATTTTTTGTTCCGTCGAATTGTTCCGCCTTGATGACGCCTTTGTTGATAATGTTTAATTTATCCAAAATGTCTACAATCATTTGTTCAATTGTCATGTCTTAAAATCTCCTCTTCATTTCTTTAAGCCTAACATTACCATAAAAGCTACCATTTTGTAGACCTTTCGGCTATGGTAAACTAAAAGAAAATCAAAAAGAAATTTAAACATATGGGTGGTCAAGATGTACTTAAAACGAATTGAAATCAATGGCTTCAAGTCATTTGCCAGTCGGACGGAGCTCGACTTCCTTCCGGGAGTCACAGCCGTCGTCGGACCAAACGGCAGTGGGAAGTCCAATATATCGGATGCTGTGCGCTGGGTGCTCGGTGAGCAATCAGCTAAATCATTACGCGGTGGGAAGATGGAAGATGTCATCTTTGCCGGAAGTATCACGGAACACCGGAAACAATTTGCGGAAGTCACGCTCGTGCTCGACAATGAGTCGGGGACTGTTGCCTTGCCGTATCAAGAAATCAATGTAACGCGGCGTGTCAGCCGGAACGGCGACAGTGATTATTTTTTAAATAAAAAACCATGCCGATTAAAAGATGTTCTGGATTTATTCATGGATACCGGATTGTCGCGTGACGCGTTCGCCATCATCGGTCAAGGACGGGTCGAACAAGTGATTTCCGGAAAGCCGGAAGAACGACGCGCGGTCATCGAAGAGGCAGCCGGCGTCTTAAAATACCGGAACCGTAAAAAACAAGCCGAACGAAAGTTAACGGATACAGAAACAAATTTGTCACGGGTCGACGACATCTTATTTGAACTGGGTGGACGAATTGAGCCATTACGGGAACAAGCATCACTGGCAAAAGAATTTTTAGTTGCACGGGAACGGTACGACTTCTTGGAACGGGGCATCATTGTAACCGAAATTCAACAATATAAGACACAGCTTGCTGACGTGTCGACGGAAATCGAATCGTGCCAAGCTCAGTTATTGATGGAACAAGACCGGTTGCAAGATACGATTGCAACACGGGAAACGCAAGAAACGTCGCTAGAAGAGACACGGCGACTTGAGACGGAGATGCAGGATCGTTTACGGCTTGTCTCGAATAAACTCGTTGAAATCGAAGGGGCTTTGAACCTGGCGAAAGAGCGGGAAAAACACGGGGCGGAAATGAAGGCGCGTCTGGAACGGGAAGTAGCAGTTGCCGAACAACGCGTAGCGCAAATCGAGCAAGAGGAACAGGCGGTGCTGAAACAACAGCAACAGACACAGCAACTGTACCTCGATACTGTTGCGCAACGGGAACAAGCCGATGCTGCCTTGTCTTACTCCGATCGGGATTTTGAAAAAGAAGCCGAACAATTACGTTCGGAAGCCTTTGAAGTGGCCAGCCGTCTGGCGGCGGCAACGAATGCTTACCACCGTGCCAAACAAGATCTTCTTCATGCAGAAGAACAGCAAATCAGCTTTTCTGAAAATGTCGGGTCAAAACAAACGGACCGCTCGACGTATGAAGCCGAAACGATCCGTCTGGGGCAACAGGCGGAAGAGTTGCGGAACCGTTTAGAAACGTTGCGTCAAGAAGAACACGCACAACAAGACCAGCACCGTCAGCAACAAGAGACGTTGCGGCAAATGGAGCAATCCATCATCGATCTCCACCGGCGTCGCGATAAGACGGAAGACCGGATCGAGTTTTTGGAATCGGTCAAAGCGGACTACAGTGGCTATTTCGGAGCCGTCAAAACCGTTTTGAAACAACGTGACCGGATTGCAGGGATCCATGGCGCTGTTGCGGAACTGATTACCGTTCCTGCCCGTTTTGAGGCGGCAATCGAAACTGCTTTGGGCGGAGCGATGCAAAATGTCGTCGTCGATACAGATGTCACAGGCCGGAAACTGATTCAAGAACTACGTCGATTGAATGCCGGTCGGGCGACATTCATGCCGCTCGCGTCCATTCAGCGTCGTGAACTGAGTGCTTCCGTGCAAGAAAGTCTATCCGGCATGTCCGGCTACCTCGGCGTTGCGAGCAATCTGGTCACGACACGAGAAGACTTCACAAAACTGAAAGAGAATCTGCTGGGGACGACTTTGGTCGTTGAATCGCTTGAACAAGCGAATACGATTGCCCGTTCGACAGGACACCGTTACCGGATCGTGACGCTCGAAGGCGATGTCGTCAACGTCGGGGGATCGATGACGGGAGGCAGCCGGAAAAAAGGAACACCTCTCTTCAGCCAGTCGCGTGAACTGGAAGAGTTGCAGACAGGATTAAAACAAGGTCAGGCTGTTATTCGGGAACAAGAGCGACGCCGTGATGAAATGAGAACGGCTAACGCACAACTTGCCGGTTCACTTGAAGAAAAGGTCCGCAACATTCAACTGGTCCAGGCGCAATTGGAAAGTGTCCGTGAAGCCTTTACAGAGGCGAAGCGCAGTCTTGCCGTCACCGCCTCGGAATTATCGGTTCACGATGGTCAGCTGAATCGTCTTGCTGAACAAGCGACCGAAGCAAAAGCAATCATTGCAACATCAGAGCAGGACATGGAACAGTTGACGAAACGCCAAGTGGAACTGCGCCAGGCTCTCGATCAACTGAAAGAAGCGCAGTCACGCGGGGCTGTTGCAGTCGAGGAATTGAAACAACAACAAGCTGAAGCATTGCTTGAGGAACGGACGGTCAGTATGACACGCGATCAAATCGACCGTGAAGTCATGCGTCTCCGGGAGACACTGAGTCATGCGAAATTAGAAAGAAGCCATAAAAGGCGTGATTTGAAGCATATTCTGGAAGGATTCGATGAAGCGAAGATTGATGCGCTGCACGTTGAAAAAATGCAGATGCAACAAGAACAAACTTCAGTCGAACATGAATTGACGCTTGTGACAAAAAAAATCCGGCAGGCAGCAGAAGATTTGCGTCTGTTACGGATTCAGGAAGCGAAATTGACGGAAGCACGTCAGGGGACGACACAACGTCTCGATCAAGCCCGACTCGCCCAGGGACGACTCAGCACACGTCTTGAGACACGTCATGAAATACTGGAAGAAATGGGGCTGGTCGCGGACTTGATCCAACCATTGACCACTTCATTCGAGGAAGCCAAGGAAGAATTACATCTCTTGAAACGGCAACTCGAGGAAATCGGGATTGTCAATCTCGGTGCCATCGATGAATTTGCTGAAGTCGATCAACGCTTTACGTTCTTGGCGACGCAGCGTGACGATTTAGTCAATGCGAAAACTGATTTGTATGCTGTCATTGAAGAAATGGACCGGGAAGTCGTCCGATTGTTCAAACAGACATACACCGCCGTTCGGGAACATTTCCGGGAAACCTTCCGTGAACTGTTTGGCGGCGGGGAAGCCGACTTGATTTTAGTGGATCCAACCGACCTCTTGACAAGCGGTATCGATATCGTAGCCAAACCACCCGGCAAAAAGTTACAAAATCTGTCCCTATTGTCCGGTGGGGAACGTGCCTTGACTGCGATTGCACTGCTATTCGCCATCTTAAAAACACGACCGGTCCCATTCTGTGTTCTCGATGAGGTCGAAGCGGCCCTCGATGAGGCGAACGTCGCCCGGTTTGGAGAGTTCGTCCATCAACTGGCACGCGAGACACAGTTCATCATCATTACCCACCGAAAGGGAACGATGGAGTCTGCCGATGTCCTGTATGGCGTTACGATGCAACAAAACGGTATTTCTGAAGTATTATCCGTTAAACTGGAAGAAGCGAGACGGACACTCAGTGAAGAAGTAGAACCAAAGGGGATAAAAAAATGAGTTTCTTTAAAAAATTAAAAGATCGTCTGACGACATCCACGCAAGAAGTGACGTCGAAGTTTACAGAAGGCTTGACGAAAACACGGGACGGGTTGGCGAATGCCGTCAACGATCTCGTCTACCGTTTCCGTGAAGTCGACGAAGATTTTTTCGAAGAGTTGGAAGAAGTATTGATTCAGGCCGATGTCGGTGTCACGACAACGATGGATCTTGTTGAAAAGTTAAAAGTTGAAGTCAAACGTAAAAACGTCAAGGATACAAAAGAAGTGCGTGACGTACTGGTCGAAGTCGTCGCGAGCATGTTGGTGGAAGAGGAAGAGTCGGAACTGGATCTCAGTCACGAACTCAATGTCATCTTATTTGTCGGTGTCAACGGCGTCGGGAAAACAACGACGATCGGTAAACTGGCGAACCGTCTGAAAAACGAAGGCAAAACGGTCATGCTCGCAGCCGGAGATACGTTCCGGGCCGGTGCCATCGATCAACTACAAGTCTGGGGTGAACGTTCCGGTGTGTCTGTCATTCGTCAAGGTGAAGGGTCGGACCCGGCGGCAGTCATCTATGATGCGGTTCAAGCCGCTAAAGCACGAAAAGTCGACGTCCTGATTTGCGATACTGCCGGTCGACTGCAAAACAAAGTCAATTTAATGAATGAACTCGAAAAAGTAAAACGTGTCATCGAACGGGAAATTCCGGGGGCGCCGCATGAAGTATTGCTTGCGCTTGACGCGACGACCGGTCAAAATGCGATGGTTCAAGCAAAAGCCTTTAAACAAGCGACGGATGTCAGCGGGATCGTTTTGACGAAGCTCGACGGAACAGCGAAAGGCGGAATCGTCCTTGCGATTAAGAACGAGTTGGATTTGCCGGTGAAATTCGTTGGTCTCGGTGAAAAAATCGATGACTTACAACCGTTCGATGCTGAACAATTCGTATATGGATTATTTGGAGATGTCTTTGAAGAAAAAGAAACGGTCGAAGAAGTCCGAGAAGAGGACTGACCACGATTTCCTTGTAAAGAAAAAAACTTGACAACACACTGTGAGGGCTGTACTATACTATCTGTAAAGGAATTTCACTTAACAACCGCGGAGGTGTTCGAATGACGCTTGATAAGACGAACCGGATGAATTATCTGATTGACTTTTATCAGGAGCTTTTGACGCCGAAACAACGGAATTATATGTCACTCTATTACTTAGATGACTTTTCGTTAGGTGAAATCGCCGATGAGTTTGAAGTCAGCCGACAAGCAGTCTACGACAACATAAAACGTACGGAAGCGATGCTTGAACAATATGAAGAACGACTGGGTTTGTTCGCAAAGTATGAACAGCGAAAGATACTTCTTGATCAGTTGAAGCAACTAGACCTTCCGAGCGAAGCTCACGTGACCATTATGGCACTCGAGCAATTAGAGTAGGGGGCAATTTCATGGCATTCGAAGGATTATCGGAACGGCTTCAAGCCAGTCTCGCTAAAATGCGGGGTAAAGGTAAGATTTCTGAAGCGGACGTAAAAGAAATGATGCGTGAGGTTCGCCTTGCGTTATTAGAAGCTGACGTCAACTTCAAAGTCGTCAAACAATTCGTAAATGATGTGAAAGAACGTGCAGTCGGGCAAGATGTCATGACGTCTCTCACGCCAGGTCAGCAAGTCGTCAAAATCGTCCATGACGAATTGACGAAACTGATGGGGTCAGAAGTTTCTCCATTGACGTTATCGAACCGTCCGCCAACCGTCATCATGATGACCGGTTTGCAAGGGGCAGGTAAGACGACGACAGTCGGAAAACTTGCGAATCATTTACGGAAGAAACAAAATCGCAGTCCACTGCTCGTTGCAGCGGATATTTACCGACCGGCTGCGATCAAACAGCTCGAGACATTAGGAAAACAACTCGAACTGCCTGTTTTCTCAATGGGAGATCAGGTCAGTCCACAAGAGATTGTCACTAATGCCCTCGACTATGCAAAAGAGCATCACCACGATATCGTGTTGATCGATACGGCGGGACGCTTACATATCGACGAGGACCTCATGCAGGAACTGGTTGATGTGAAAGAAATCGCCAAACCGAATGAAATCTTCCTTGTCGTCGATTCGATGACGGGTCAGGATGCCGTCAATGTCGCCGAAAGCTTTAATGAAAAGCTCGGTGTGACAGGTGTCATCTTGACGAAGCTCGACGGGGATACTCGAGGCGGAGCAGCACTCTCCATCAAGGCAGTCACCGGAGCACCGATTAAGTTCGTCGGTCTTGGAGAGAAGCTGGACGCAATCGAGCCATTCTATCCGGAGCGGATGGCGTCACGGATTCTCGGCATGGGAGATATGCTGACGCTGATTGAAAAAGCGGAGTCTCAAATGGACGCGACACGCGCCAAAGAGCTCGAAGGCAAAATGCGCGATGCATCGTTCACGTTTGACGATTTCATCGAGCAGTTACAGCAAGTGAAACAGATGGGTCCTTTGGATGAGTTGTTAGGAATGATTCCGGGTGCCGGTAAAGGAAAGATGAAGGGTCTGAAAAATGCCCAAATCGATGAGAAGCAACTTGTTTATGTCGAAGCGATTATTCAATCGATGACAAAACGAGAGCGGACTGAACCGGAAATTCTCAATGCGAGTCGTCGGAAACGGATTGCGCGCGGCAGTGGTCGTAGCATTCAAGAAGTGAACCGATTGATCAAGCAATTTGAAGACATGCGGAAGATGATGAAACAATTCTCCGGCCAAATGGGCAAAGGGAAAAAGAAAGGCGGCTTTGGCCTCCCATTCTTCTAAAAGTCTTTTCACTTTTGCTGGAACGTTGTATACTAGTGAAGTTGTCAATTTGACTAAACCAAAAAATTATTTATTATCTGGAGGGACTTACGAATGGCAGTTAAAATTCGTCTTAAGCGCATGGGCGCAAACAAATCACCTTTCTACCGTGTGGTAGTAGCAGACTCACGTGCACCACGTGATGGTCGTTTCATCGAGCAAATCGGATACTACAACCCGGTTGCTAAACCAGAAGCAGAAGTAAAACTTAACGAAGAGCTTGCTCTTAAATGGCTCGCTGAAGGTGCTAAACCTTCAGACACAGTTCGTAACCTCTTCTCAAAAGCTGGTATCATGGAGAAATTCCACAACGCGAAACTCGCGAAGTAAGACGATTGGAGGTGAGCGAAAGCTTACCTCCTTTTTGTATGGCAAAATAATAACGGGAAACAAGACTTGTGAATAAGGAAGTGGAACAGATGGAATGGTTGGAAGTCGCAAAAATCGCCAACACGCACGGCTTGAAAGGCGAATTGAAACTACTGGCAAGCACAGATTTTCCGGAACAGCGCTTTAAAGTCGGCAATGATGTATTTTTAGAATCAAACGGAACATACACACTGTTTACGATCAGCAGTTACCGGAAACACAAACAGTTCATTATGGTGACGTTCAAAGGAATGCAACACATCAATGATGTCGAGAAATATAAAGGCTCGAAGTTGTATGTTCAGCCGGAAGCCTTACAGGAGCTCGGGGAACATGAATTTTATTATCATGAAATCATCGGCTGTACGGTCTTCGACGGTGAGAACGAAATCGGTGTCGTCTCTGATATTTTAGAAACGGGAGCGAATGACGTTTGGACAATCAAACGTCCTGGTAAAAAAGATGTTCTGATTCCCTATATCGAACAAGTCGTCGCCTCAATCGACGTCGAAGCAAAACGGATTCAAATCACACCGTTACCGGGTTTGATCGAAGGATGAACATCACGGTCCTGACGCTATTTCCGGAAATGTTCACGGCGCTCAATCACTCAATTGTCGCCCGTGCGCAAGAGGAGAAGCGGATTGAACTCAACTATGTCAATTTCCGGGACTATTCGACGAATCGTCATGGGCGCGTCGATGATTCTCCATACGGTGGAGGAGCCGGAATGTTATTGACTCCCCAACCGGTGTTTGACGCGATTGCGGCATTGCCAGAAGCCAACCGGCGAATCATTGCTCTGACACCGACGGGGCGGCGATTTGATCAGCGTCTTGCGGAAGAATGGTCAACCGAAACGGAGCTCGTCTTTTTGTGCGGTCATTACGAAGGCTTTGACCAACGGATCCATGATGAGCTCGTGACGGACGAAGTGTCGCTCGGTGACTTTGTTTTGACGGGCGGGGAACTTGCCGCGATGACGATGATTGACGCCACCGTACGCCTGTTACCGGATGTCCTTGGGAAATCAGCCAGTCATGAAGACGACTCGTTTTCGACCGGATTGCTCGAGTATCCGCATTATACGCGTCCGGCTGACTTTCGGGGTTTAGTGGTTCCGGATGTCTTATTGTCCGGCAATCATGCCCGGATCGAAACATGGCGACGTGAACAGGCATTGAAACGTACGCTTGAACGGCGACCGGATTTACTTGAACAGGCCGATTTGTCCGAGGCTGACCGTCGTTACTTGCAATCAATTTCAGGATTGTCAAACGACTGAAACTGTGATAAGTTAAAACATGTGGCAAAAGCCACCTATTAACGATGTTCCGCTGTTGGATGCCAAGGGCAAATGAAGATACGAACATTGGTGAAAAAAGGAGAAATCATTCATGAACACACAACAATTGTTCCGTGAAATTACACAAGAACAAATCAAGTCAGACGTCCCTGCATTCCGTCCTGGTGATACAGTCCGCGTCCACGTTAAAGTCGTCGAGGGTACGCGTGAGCGGATCCAGCTTTTCGAAGGCGTAGTCATCAAACGTCACGGTGGCGGCATCAGCGAAACGTTTACAGTTCGTAAGATTTCTTACGGAGTTGGCGTTGAGCGTGCATTCCCGCTTCACTCACCACGTGTTGCGCAAATCGAAGTCGTTCGTTACGGTAAAGTCCGTCGTGCGAAACTTTACTACCTCCGTAACCTTCGCGGTAAAGCGGCTCGTATTAAAGAAATTCGTCGTTAATCATGTGAAAAAGTGGCTTGTCTCCGGACAAGCTTCTTTTTTTTACCGTTTATGCGTATACTAGGTTTAGGCAAGAGATTGAGTTGAAGGAGTGGAACGCGTGAAGGAGTTATTTAGTTGGATCAAGGCGCTGGTCGTGGCGCTCGTAATTGCGTTCATCATCCGAACGTTTTTATTCGTTCCGGTCATTGTAGACGGCGAATCGATGATGCCGACGTTACACAATTCGGACCGAATGATTGTCAATAAGGTTCCTTATTATTTCAATGAACCGGAACGGGGAGACATCGTCGTCTTCCATGCAACGGAAACACGGGATTACATCAAACGTGTGATTGCTGTTCCAGGTGATACGATGTACTACAAAGATGATACGTTATACGTCAACGATAAAAAAGTCGAGGAACCTTATTTGAACGAGTTTAAGGCGCAGATGAACGGTGTTCCGTTAACAGAAGACTTTACATTGGAAGAAAAAACAGCACAAACGACCGTTCCCAAAGGAAAAGTATTTGTAATGGGAGATAATCGTCAAAACTCGAAAGACAGCCGGGACATCGGTTTTGTAGACGAAGACCAAATCGTCGGTACGACGAATTTCGTTTTTTATCCGTTTAATGATGTTCGATCGGTCAATTGATGATTTCAGCAAGTAATTAAGAAACGGAGTTCACTGCATGTGGACTCCGTTTTTTTGTTCGGACCGGCACAGGGTTCTTTTCTGGCTAAAAGTTGCGTATACTAGAGAATGGATCGTTTCTCTCGAACAGGCAGTGGATCGGTCACACGAGACACGATGTATAAATCGTTCATTATTAGCAGTCCAAGCACTATGAAAACTTGAGGTGGAAGAAATGACAATACAATGGTTCCCGGGACACATGGCGAAAGCACGCCGTGAAGTCACGGAAAAATTAAAGTTGATTGATGTCGTCATCGAATTGGTGGATGCGCGGTTACCGATGTCGAGCCGTAATCCGATGGTCGAACAAATCACAGCAGGAAAACCGCGACTAATCGTCCTGAATAAATCAGACATGGCTGATGCCCGTCTGACCGAAAAGTGGATGCAGGCACTGCGGAAGGATGGTGTCGACGTCATCGCAGTCGATGCGAAGCATAACAAAGGGTTAGGACAGATTCATGAAGGTGCCTTACGCCTGATGAAAGACAAACATGACCGGATGCGGGATAAAGGGCGGAATCCAAGTGCGATTCGAGCTTTGATCATCGGAATTCCGAACGTCGGGAAATCAACGTTGATCAATCGGTTGGCTGGACGGAACATCGCGATTACAGGCGACCGTCCAGGTGTGACGAAACGTCAACAATGGATCAAAATGAAGACGGGTGAGATGGAACTGCTTGATACACCGGGAATTCTCTGGCCGAAGTTTGATGACCAGCTTGTCGGCTACCGGTTAGCGGCAACGGGCGCCATTAAGGATGATATCCTGAATATTGATGATATTGCCTTGTTTGCAATCCGTGAGTTGATGACTCGTTATCCGGAACAATTAAAACTGCGTTATCGTCTCAAGGAAATCACGGGAGAAGCTGTTGATGTATTAGAAGCCATCGGAAAAAACCGTGGTTTCGTAACCGGTGGCTATGTCGACTTTGAGCGGACAAGTGAAATGTTACTTCACGAGCTCCGAACGGAGAAAATTGGTCGGGTTACGCTCGAGACCGTCGAAGAGTGGGCGACTGTTACAGAATAAGACAGGCTTGGACTTCTCGAGATGAGAAATCCAAGCTTTTTTCGAAAAGGAGTCAAATCATGAACATTACTGAAATCAAAGCACGATTAGCAATCGTCTCACAGGGAGAATTTGAACAAGTAAAAATCGAGTTCGCACAAGATACCCGAAAAGGAGTCGTCGCTGCCCTGAAACAAGCAGAACGCCGGTTGTTAAACGAAGAGCAACAACGACTTCAGTTTCAAGAACGATCGTGTTTTGAAGACCAGTACCGCGCGCAAGGTCACCAGCGTATTGCTGGAGTGGATGAGGTCGGTCGGGGACCGCTTGCGGGTCCGGTCGTCGCAGCAGCTGTTATTTTACCAGTGGATTTTTATCATCCCGGGCTGACAGATTCAAAACAGATGTCGAAAAAACAACGACTTGCTGCATATGAGCATATTCAGGAAGTCGCAGAAGTCGCAATCGGTATCGTCGAACCGGAAGAAATTGACCGGATCAACATTTACCAGGCCTCTAAACAGGCTATGCAGCAGGCTGTCGCTCAATTGACGCCGGATGCCCTGTTAGTGGACGCGATGACGCTTGATGTCGATCTCCCACAGGAATCCTTGATCAAAGGGGATGCCCGGAGCATCTCGATTGCAGCAGCAAGTGTCGTCGCGAAAGAAACACGGGATACGATGATGGAACAATACGCCATGATCTACCCGGAATATGGCTTTGACCAACATGCCGGATACGGGACGGCACAACACTTACAGGCACTCGACCGTGTAGGTTTGACGCCGATTCACCGGAAGACATTTAAACCGGTCCTCGACCGACTTTAGGAGGTGAGCTATCGTGCAGATTGAGCATCGTGCCTTATTGCCCTTTAAAATTATTGATTCGGCTAACCAACCGTTGCGTGAAGGGGCAAACGTCATCGGTAAAGTACTGAAACTGCTTCCGGACGGTCTGATGGAACTGCAAGTCGGACAACGTGTCTTGACGGCGGGGACGACAGCCGAGCTAAAAGAAGGAGCGACCTACCGGTTTCTGGTCACGAGTACAGATGGACAGCCCGTTTTAAAAATTGTTTCACAGGAAACCAGTTCTCCGAAATTACCGGTGCTTCCGACATTTGATCGGATTGCTCCACTTTCAGCGGAATCCGTCCCGCAAACGACACGAGAGGTGTTGCAACAGCTGGGTCAAAAAGTGATGGAGGGATCCGGAACAGCCTTCAAACAAGCCATCATCGAGTTGGTTCAACTCGCTCGGAGTGCGGATGGTACAACAGAGGGGCAGCTCGACCGGAAGACGAGTGATCAGGTGCTGGCCCAACAGGTCATTCAAGCAACGAATGAAACCGGACGCGGTATATTTTTGTTTCAATTACCGCAATTTGGTCCTTTCGAAGAAGTCGACGTCACGATGGAGGCACCCTTTGATCAAAAAGAATTTAATCCGGATCACGCACGAATTGCTTTTTACTTAAAACTGCCGAAAGTCGGCGAAATTGCATTGGATTTATTAATCACGGATCGAAAAATCGCGATTTCCGTTTTTCATCCGGATGACCGGATTGCCGCTTTTATGTCCCACTATCAGCCGACCATCGAACAACGTTTGTACGAGCAGGGATATGATTTGATCCGCTTCGAACAAATAGAAGCGGAAAAAGAACGGATATCGTTCCAACCGACGGATCGAAACGGAAGGGTGGATTATCAGATATGAAAAAAGCCATCGCCTTATCATATGAAGAACAGATGCAGGCTCCTAAGGTCGTCGCGAAAGGATCAGAACGGGTGGCGGAGCGAATTCTCGAAGAAGCTCTCCAACACGGTATTCCGATACGGCAAGACGAGACGTTGGTCACATTGCTCGACGCCGTCCAAGTCTCAGAGCAAATTCCAAATGAATTATATGGGGTCATTGCCGAGTTATTCGCCTTTTTATATCAACTCGATCAAACAGGAATTTCGAAGAAATAAATGCTTTCGGTCGATAACGATAGACAGCGCTTCCAATTTTAACTACAATGAAAGAGCCGAAACTAAAGGGGTTAAGGGGGATTTTTTCATGAATGTACATGAATATCAGGCAAAAGAGTTACTTCGTTCGTACGGTGTACCTGTTCCGAACGGAATTGCAGCATTTACAGTTGAAGAAGCAGTCGATGCAGCAGAACAATTGTCAGGTCCGATCAAAGTCGTAAAAGCACAGATTCACGCAGGGGGTCGCGGTAAAGCCGGTGGTGTTAAATTGGCAAAATCGCAAGAAGAAGTGAAAGAATTCGCGACAGAGTTACTCGGCAAAACACTCGTCACGCATCAAACAGGTCCAGAAGGTAAAGTTATCCAACGTCTTCTTGTTGAGGAAGGTTGCGCGATTGACAAGGAATACTATCTCGGGATTGTCCTTGACCGTGTAACGGGACGTGTCGTCATCATGGGTTCAAGTGAAGGCGGAATGGATATTGAGGAAGTCGCAGAAGCAACTCCGGAAAAAATCATCAAAGAAGTGGTTGATCCGGCAGTTGGTTTACAAGCCTTCCAAGCGCGTAAATTGGCGTTTGCAATGGGTGTTCCGGTTAAACTTGTCAATAAATTCGTCGGTATGGTCACGAAATTGTATACATTCTTCGTCGATAAAGACTGCTCGATTGCTGAAATCAATCCACTCGTCACAACAAAAGACGGTGATGTCTTGGCACTTGATGCAAAACTCAACTTTGATTCAAACGCGTTATACCGTCATGCGGATGTCGTTGCACTCCGTGACGAGTCAGAAGAGGATCCACGTGAAGTGGAAGCTTCTAAAAATGACTTAAACTATATCGCACTCGACGGAAACATCGGATGTCTCGTCAACGGTGCAGGTCTCGCGATGGCGACGATGGATATCATCAAGCATTTCAGCGGCGATCCAGCAAACTTCCTTGATGTCGGTGGCGGTGCGACAAAAGAAAAAGTAACAGAAGCCTTTAAATTGATTTTATCGGATGAGAACGTCAAAGGGATTTTCGTTAACATCTTTGGTGGAATCATGAAGTGTGACGTCATTGCAGAAGGTATCGTTGCCGCAACAAAAGAAGTGGGCTTAGAATTGCCACTCGTCGTCCGTCTCGAAGGAACAAATGTCGATGCCGGGAAACAAATTCTCAAAGATTCAGGTCTAGCGATTACAGCAGCTACATCAATGGCAGACGGCGCAGAAAAAATTGCTGCGCTCGTGAAGTAAGGGGGAGCTAAGGATGAGTATTTGGGTAAATGAATCAACAAAAGTCATCATTCAAGGAATTACAGGGAATCAAGGGATGTTCCACGGCGAACAGATGATTGATTACGGAACGAACCTCGTCGGTGGCGTGACACCAGGTAAAGGTGGAACGGAAGTATTAGGAGTACCGGTCTTCGATACAGTAGCTCAGGCAGTCGAAAAGACAGCTGCCAATGCTTCAATCATCTATGTACCGCCTGCATTTGCAGCGGATGCCATCATGGAAGCAGCGGATGCAAACATCGCTTTGATCATTTGTATCACGGAAGGAATTCCGGTTCTTGATATGGTTAAAGTAAAACGTTATCTAGACGGAAAACCAGTCCGTCTGATCGGACCAAACTGTCCGGGTGTGATTACGCCAGGCGTTGCGAAACTTGGGATCATGCCAGGATACATTCATACTCCAGGTCACGTTGGAATCGTTTCACGTTCTGGAACATTGACGTACGAAGCAGTTCATCAATTGACGACAGCAGGAATTGGTCAATCAACAGCAGTAGGAATCGGTGGCGATCCGGTCAACGGAACAGATTTCATTGATACGCTTAAAGCGTTTAATGAAGATCCGGAAACAAAAGCCGTCATCATGCTGGGTGAAATCGGTGGAACGGCAGAAGAAGAAGCGGCTGAGTGGGTCAAAGCCAACATGACGAAGCCGGTCATCGGATTCATCGGTGGACAAACAGCACCTGAAGGCAAACGGATGGGTCATGCCGGTGCAATCATTTCAGGCGGTAAAGGAACTGCTGCAGAAAAAATCAAAACACTTCGTGCCAATGGTATCGAAGTAGCAGAAACGCCAGCTATCATCGGTGAGACGTTGATTCGTGTCATCAAAGAAGCCGGTATTTACGATGAATGTGTCACAGGTTCAACTGTGAACTAAACAAGATGTCAGCTGTCCTGATTTAATCAGGACGGCTTTCTTCTATATAAAAGGAGCGTAATGAATGGACAGAGAACTGTATGCACGTTTTGCGACTTGCCGGGTTCCGTATTCAATCGTTGTCTTGATCGAGCAGTACGGTCTTTTACCGGTAGAGGATTTACCCGTGTCAAGATCCATCAAAAACCGTTATCAGCAAGCCTTACAATTGGATCAAGTCCCAACGAACCTTCTTGTTCCCGGAGACCCGTGTTTCCCGATGTCGTTACTTCAGATTCCTCAGCCCGTTTATGGTCTTTTCTTCAGCGGTGATCCTTCCCTATTACAACAGCCGATGATCAGTATCATCGGAAGTCGTCAACCTTCTCCTTCTCACTCAAAACGTTTATCTTTCTTACGTCCCTTTTTTGAGTCTCCATTCGTCACGGTGTCAGGTGGCGCCCTTGGCATTGATTCTCTTGTACATCGTCTTTCCCTTAAACATCATCAAGCGACGATTGCTGTGTTAGCGAGCGGGTTTGATTACTTGTACCCCGTCCGGCATTCACGACTGTTCCAGCGGATTCAACAAGCCGGACTGCTTTTATCTGAGTATCCCGCTTCAACCCCAGTCAAGAAATATCAGTTTTTGGAACGAAACCGGATCATCTCGGGACTGGCGTCAGGATTGATTATCGTTGAGGCAACCCGGAAAAGCGGAACGATGAACACGGCAGGTCACGCGCTGGAACAGGGAAAAGACGTGTATTGTATCCCTGGTTGTCCAACAGAAAAACACTTTCAAGGGACAAATCAACTGATTGCGGAAGGGGCGATTCCGCTCTTGAATCCGGAAGAAGTTTCAAAAAGTATCTTGATGAACGTTGACAAATAGGAATCGAGACTACTATGATAAGTGAGATTAAAATACGAGTACGCCTCTAATAGGGAGCGATTGTAATGGCAAAATATTTAGTAATTGTCGAATCACCTGCAAAGGCAAAAACCATCAAACGTTATCTCGGTTCAAACTATACCGTGAAAGCTTCGATGGGACATGTCATCGACTTACCGAAAAGTCAAATGGGTGTTGACGTAGAACATGATTATGAACCAAAGTATATTACGATTCGTGGTAAAGGTCCGGTTTTAAAAGAATTAAAAACGGCCGCTAAAAAAGCACAAAAAATCTATCTCGCAGCCGACCCGGACCGCGAAGGGGAAGCAATCGCTTGGCATTTAGCGAAAGCCCTCGGTGTCGATGAATCGACAGAATGCCGGGTCGTCTTTAATGAAATCACGAAAGACGCCATCAAAGATTCGTTCAAGAGACCCCGCAAGATCAACTACGATCTTGTCGATGCACAACAGGCACGGCGTATCTTGGACCGTCTCGTCGGTTACAGCATGAGTCCGTTACTCTGGAAGAAAATTAAAAAGGGCTTGTCAGCAGGACGTGTTCAATCGGTTGCTGTGAAGATGATCATTGACCGCGAGCAAGAAATCAATGCCTTTTTACCAGAAGAATATTGGACGATCAAACTAGAGCTTGATGCCAATGGTGAAAAGCTCGAAGCCAACTTCTACGGGATTGACGGGAAGAAACGTGAATTGCACTCAGAAGAGGAAGTCAATGAAGTATTGGCAAAACTTTCAGAGTCCTTCACGGTCGACTCCGTCACGAAAAAAGAGCGTCGCCGGAATCCAGCCTTGCCGTTTACGACGAGTTCGCTCCAACAAGAAGCAGCCCGCAAGCTGAACTTCCGTGCGAAGAAGACGATGATGATTGCCCAGCAATTATATGAAGGAATCGAGCTCGGCAAAGAAGGAACGGTCGGTTTGATTACGTACATGCGGACCGATTCAACCCGGACATCCGAAACCGCCAACATCGAAGCGCAGGGGTTCATCGAAAATGCATACGGGAAAGAATACATCGCTGTCGAAAAACGGAAAGAGAAAAAAGCAGCGAATTCGCAAGATGCCCACGAAGCTGTTCGTCCGACATCGACGATGCGTGACCCGCAACTTGTCAAATCGTATTTATCCCGCGATCAGTTCCGGTTATACAAATTGATTTGGGAACGGTTCGTTGCGAGTCAAATGGCTCCGGCTGTTCTCGATACAGTCAAAGTCGACTTGGTCTCAAATGATGTCATGTTCCGGGCAAACGGTTCGACGGTCAAATTTGCCGGATTCATGAAAGTCTATATTGAAGATACAGACGATGAGACGGTAACGGACGTCAAGGACGGTTTGTTGCCGCCGCTTGAAGACGGTGAAGTCTTGGAGCAGGAAATGATTGAGCCGAAACAACACTTTACGCAACCACCACCGCGGTATACCGAGGCACGCCTCGTCCGGGCGATGGAAGAACTTGGGATTGGTCGTCCGTCGACGTATGCGCCGACACTCGATACGATCCAAAAACGTGGTTACGTGACGCTCGAAGAGAAAAAATTCCTGCCGACCGAACTCGGGGAACTGGTCATCGATATGATCAGTGATTATTTCCAAGAATTCATCACCGTTCAATTTACGGCGGATATGGAAGCGTTGCTCGATGCAATCGAAAAAGGGGACATGCAGTGGACGGAAGTCGTCGATCCGATTTATAAATCGTTCGAAAAGCGTCTGACACGTGCAGAAGCCGAAATCGAAAAAATCGAAATTAAAGACGAACCGGCCGGAGAAGATTGTGAAGTCTGCGGACACGCGATGGTCATCAAGATGGGCCGTTATGGAAAATTCATGGCGTGCTCAAACTTCCCGGAATGTCGGAACACGAAGCCGATTCAAGTTGAGATTGGTGTTAAATGTCCGACGTGTGGAACAGGTGAGATCGTGGAACGCCGGAGTAAAAAAGGACGCTTATTCTACGGCTGTTCGAATTATCCGGAATGTGAATTCGTCTCATGGGATAAACCGGTCGAAGAACCATGTCCGGTTTGTAGCAGTATGATGGTACAAAAGAAAATCAAGAACGGTGTGAAAGTAGAATGTACGTCTTGCGGACATCATGAAACACGCATCGATCAGGAGCAAGAGGAGGAATGACCGATGAAACGGGTAACCGTAATCGGCGCCGGTCTCGCAGGTTCTGAAGCAGCATGGCAACTTGCGAAACGTGGTGTACAAGTAGATTTATATGAAATGCGACCAGTCAAGCAGACACCTGCTCACCATACCGATCAATTTGCAGAACTCGTCTGCTCGAACTCACTTCGAGCTAATCAACTGACAAATGCAGTCGGTGTATTAAAAGAAGAAATGCGACAACTCGACTCACTTATCCTCAAGGCTGCCGATCTTGCGAGTGTGCCGGCAGGTGGTGCGCTTGCTGTCGATCGACATGACTTTGCCGGATACGTGACGGAAACGTTAAAAAATCATCCGAACGTCACGGTTCATCATGAGGAACTTGAAGCGATTCCGGATGGTCCGACCATCGTCGCGACAGGTCCTTTAACAAGTGCCTCCTTATCCGAATCCCTTAAGCAGTTCACCGGAGAAGAT
Organism: Exiguobacterium sp. GL_137; assembly: GCF_057834585.1. Classification (NCBI taxonomy): domain Bacteria; kingdom Bacillati; phylum Bacillota; class Bacilli; order Caryophanales; genus Exiguobacterium; species Exiguobacterium sp. GL_137. The sequence goes on along the minus strand of NZ_CM174406.1, from coordinate 1,878,321 downwards.
TACCTGTACTTCTTTGATGCTGCCGCACCGATTCTTGACGGCGATACGATTGACCGCGATAAAGTATATTTAAAGTCACGTTATGATAAAGGGGAAGCAGCTTACTTGAACTGTCCGATGACAGAAGAAGAGTTTATGCATTTCCACAATGAGTTGATTCAAGCGGAAGTCGTTCCGTTAAAAGAATTCGAGAAGGAAATCTACTTCGAAGGATGCATGCCATTTGAAGTATTAGCGTCACGCGGACCGAAGACACTTTTATTCGGACCGATGAAGCCGGTTGGTCTTGAAGATCCGAAAACGGGTGAACGTCCGTATGCCGTCGTTCAACTTCGTCAGGATAACTCAGCCGGGACATTGTTTAACCTCGTCGGATTCCAAACGCATCTGAAGTGGGGCGAACAAAAACGGATCATCCGTTTGATTCCAGGTCTTGAAAATGCTGAAATCGTTCGTTATGGTGTCATGCACCGGAATACGTTTGTCAATTCACCGAACTTGTTGCAACCGACGTATCAGACACGAACACGTCCGGATCTATTCTTTGCCGGTCAGATGACAGGTGTCGAAGGATACGTCGAATCAGCTGCTTCCGGTTTGACGGCAGGTATCAATGCGGCTCGTTTAGTTAATGAAGCGGAGCCGATCGCCTTCCCGAAGGAAACGATGATGGGTGCGATGGCGCATTACATCACGACGACGGAAGGAAAGAACTTCCAGCCGATGAATGCAAACTTCGGACTTGTACCGGGACTTGCCAACCAAACCGGTCGAATGAAGAAACCAGAAAAATATGCGCTTCTTGCCGAGCGGGCATTGGAAGCAATCAAAGACTTTACCGATATGTAAGTAAGATGGGGGAGAAGGCGCAATTCAGCGTTCTTTTCTCCCATTTCTTAATTTGTCATAAAAGCGTGATAATTTTGTTATTTTTCCGGTTTTTGGTCTATTGTCAGACTACTTACGGTGTGCTATGCTAAGGGCGATTCGAGTATGAAATGGTTAGAAGGGGGCTCATCAATGGGAGTAGACTCAGAGTTTGACGTACTGCGAAAATCGTTTTTACGGTATGTACACATCGAGCGTCAATTATCTCCAAATACGGGCCGCTCTTATGATCAAACACTTCGACAATACGCCGCTTTTTGCCTCGATCATCAGCTGAGATCGATTGAATTGGCAACTGCACGGCGTTATTTGTTTGCTCTTTATGATCAAAAAGCATCTAAATCAACGATCGCTCAAAAAGTATCTTGTTTGAAACAGTTCGGACGTTTTGTGACGCGGGATACGAATGACGTCAATCCTTTTGAGGGATTGAAGGCACCCAAACGTGTCCAAACGCTACCGACGTTTTTAGTACCATCAGAATACGAACGATTTTTGGAAGTTTTCCGAACGTCGGATTCATTAGGGGTACGGAATGTGGCATTGATTGAGTTGCTGTATGCGTCAGGAATGCGTGTCAGCGAATTAGCCGGATTGAACGTAAAAGATTTAGATCCGGACTTGGAATATGTGCATGTATACGGAAAAGGACGAAAAGAACGGATTACACCAATCGGATCATTTGCGAGAAAAGCCTTATCCGAGTATTTGATGAAACGGCAACCGGCCGAGGATGAAGCACAAGCCGTTTTTCTTTCTCGTTCAGGTCGCCGTTTGACAACGGACGGGATTCGGAAAATCTTAAAAAAGGCAGATCCCTTTTTATCGAAACATGTGACACCACATGCTTTACGACATAGTTTCGCGACCGATTTACTGGAACGTGGAGCAGATTTACGAGCGGTGCAAGAATTGCTTGGGCATGCTTCATTATCGACGACAGGGCAATATACACACGTCACGACGGAGCGGCTACGACATGTTTATCAGCAAGCGCATCCGCGTGCCTAAGGGAGGAAATAGCATGTTTCATGCAACGACGATTTTTGCGATTCAACATAACGGTCAATCTGCAATGAGCGGGGATGGACAAGTGACTTTTGGTAATCAAGTCATCATGAAGAAAAGTGCAAAAAAAGTCCGGCGTCTCTATGGTGGAAAAGTGATTGCAGGGTTTGCAGGAAGTGTAGCCGATGCGTTTACATTATTCGAAAAGTTTGAAGCAAAACTTGAGATGTACAACGGGAACCTGCAACGAGCTGCCGTGGAATTAGCAAAGGAATGGCGGGGCGATAAAATGTTACGCCAGCTGGAAGCTTTGTTACTTGTCATGGATGGAACACATTTACTTCTTGTTTCAGGTAACGGAGAAGTCATCGAACCCGATGACGGGATTTTGGCCATCGGTTCAGGCGGAAACTATGCGCTTGCCGCGGGTCGGGCACTGGCTCGGCACGCTGCACACATGACGGCCGAGGAAATCGCCCGCGCTGCTCTTGAAACAGCAGGGGAGTTATGTGTATTCACGAATGATCAAATCATTTTAGAAACGATTGGGGGAAGTGCAGATGCATGAATTTACACCGAGACAAATCGTGGAAAAACTAAATGAACATGTTATTGGTCAAGCGGACGCGAAACGAGCCGTCGCGATTGCACTCCGAAATCGTTACCGCCGTCAGTTGCTCGATCCGAGTCTGCGTGATGAAGTGACACCGAAAAACATCTTGATGATCGGACCGACAGGAGTCGGGAAAACGGAAATTGCCCGTCGACTTGCTAAACTGGTCCGTGCACCGTTCGTTAAAATCGAAGCTACGAAATTCACGGAAGTCGGTTATGTCGGACGTGACGTTGAATCAATGGTCCGTGATTTAGTCGAAGCTTCACTACGGCTTGTCAAAGACGAGAAAAAGGAAGCTTTGAAAGAGCGTGCTGAAGCGGTTGCGAATGAACGAATCGTCGATGCCCTTGTCGGTAAAAAAGCTTCGACTGGTCTTGGCGGAGGAAATCCGTTTGAGATGCTGTTCGGTGGAACTCAAAAACCGCCCGAGCAGGAAACTGCCAGCGATACAGCCGATCGATCCGTCATTCGTCAACAATTGTTTCAAGGTCAACTAGAAGACCGCATGATTGATGTGGACATTGAAGAACGCCAAATGGATTTGTTCTCCGGACAACAAGGTATGGAAGGTCTTGCGAATCTGCAGGATATGCTCGGACAAGTCATGCCGAAAAAAACAAAGAAACGTCAGCTGAGTGTCAAAGAGGCACGTCCGATTTTGACAGCAGAAGAAGCGGAACGATTACTCGATTTAAATGAAGTCCACGATGAAGCTGTTCGTCGTGCTGAACAGATGGGAATTATCTTCGTCGATGAAATCGACAAGATTGCAACGAAGGGGCAAGATAGTGCCGGTGTATCACGTGAAGGCGTGCAGCGTGATATCTTACCAATCGTCGAAGGATCGACTGTCGTGACGAAGTATGGTCCTGTGAAGACGGATCATATGTTATTCATTGCAGCCGGGGCTTTCCATATGGCAAAACCATCCGATTTGATTCCGGAGCTGCAAGGACGTTTTCCGATCCGGGTGGAACTCGACAGTCTGACCGAAGATGACTTTGTTAAAATTTTGACGGAGCCTAATCAAGCATTGCTGAAACAATACAAGGCTTTGCTTGGAGCGGAGCAAGTCCATGTCACGTTTACCGAAGACGCGATTCGTCAAATTGCACGGATTGCAGCACAAGTAAATGATGAAACAGATAATATCGGTGCTCGCCGTTTATATACCATCATGGAACGTGTATTAGAAGAATTATCGTTTGAAGCGGCAGAGATGCCAGAGACAGACGTCACCATCACACCACAATATGTCATGGACCGCGTCGGAAAAGTAGCAGATGATCGTGACTTAAGTCAGTTCATCTTATAAGTGGAGGAAGAAAATCATGAATTTATTGGCAAAAACACGAAAGCTCAACACGATGTTACAACAAGAAGCAAGCACACATGTCGACTTTAAGGTCATGGCAGATCGTTTAAGTGAAGTTATGGAATCAAATACCTTTATCGTCAGCCGTCGTGGAAAGTTATTAGGAATTGCGATTAAACAACAAATCGAGAATGCACGGATTCGTGGATTCCTTGAAGAGCGTCAGTTTCCGGAAGATTATACGAAAAAATTGTTTAATGTGACGGAAACGACAGCGAACATCGCAATCGACAGTGAGCATACAGCTTTCCCGATCGATAACCGCGATATGTTCGAGACATCAAAAACGACGATTGTTCCGATCATCGGTGGCGGTGAGCGACTTGGAACACTTGTCCTTGGCCGGATGCTCGAAGATTTTAATGAAGAGGACTTGGTGCTTGCGGAATACGGAGCAACAGTTGTCGGAATGGAAATCTTACGTGAGAAAGCTCATGAAGCGGAAGATAAAGCGCGGAAGAAAGCCGTCGTTCAAATGGCAATCAATTCTTTATCGTATTCGGAACTTGAAGCCATCGAACATATCTTCGAAGAGTTGGACGGAAACGAAGGATTACTCGTGGCCTCTAAAATTGCCGATCGTGTCGGCATCACGCGTTCAGTCATCGTCAATGCGTTGCGGAAACTTGAAAGTGCCGGCGTCATCGAGTCCCGTTCGCTTGGTATGAAAGGGACATATATCAAGATTTTAAATGACAATTTCCTCTATGAGTTAGAGCGCATTAAATCGAACTAAAAAAAGGAAGAATTAGAATTTAAAAGAAGACCTAGTAAAGTACTAGGTCTTCTTTTTTTTATAGGTATTATTTATCATTTTTATAAGAAAAGGGTTTAAAAAGCGAAATACTAACATCTCATTCCCCTATTTTTCAAAAAACTTCTTTTCAAACATTGACCTATTTGTTTCAATTATTTCAGATATGTTACTAACCGCTTACTTTATAATATTAATTTTTACCAGATAAATAGAGGTGGAGGTTGAATGATGAACTGGCTTGGTTCAGATTATGCAACAATGACACAGGCCGTCGATCGGACGGTAGCTGCGCAGAAAGTAATTTCAGCAAATATTGCGAACGTCGATACGCCTGGATATAAATCAAAGCGCGTAGTGTTCGGAGATGTCTTGGATTCTGAAATGAAAATGAGTTTAAAACGACACGCGACGATCGGTACGTCAGGAAGTATCGTCGAACAATCGTCTGCTATGCGTAACGATGGGAATGGGGTCGATATTGACCTCGAAATGTCTGAATTATCACGCAATCAAATTGAGTACGAAGCATTGGTCGAACAATTGAACCGGAAATTTTCCGGAATCCAGTCTGTCATCCGGGGAGGACGTTAATTCATGAGTATGTTTTCAGGTTTTCATACGTCCGCAACGGGATTGACGGCACAGCGTCTGCGACTCGATACCGTCTCTGCGAATATCGCCAATGCTCAGACGACACGCGGTGAGCTAGTTGACGGAGAATGGCAACCATATGCCCGCAAATTAGCCGTTTTGAAAGAAACAGGCAACGGGGTGACAGTCAGCGAGATTCGAAAAGATCAAGAACCATTCAAATTGGAATACAATCCGAATCATCCAGATGCGGATGAACTGGGATACGTTAAAATGCCGAACGTCGATCTACTGAAGGAAATGGTCGACATGATGGGGGCGACACGTTCTTATGAAGCGAACGTCACGGCGTTGAATGCAACAAAAGCAATGTTGGTTAAAGCGATGGAAATCGGCAAGTAAGAAGGAGATGACACGATGGCGATTCAACCGATTCAAAGTATGCAAATGGTCTTACCGTCTCAATCGGTTACCAAAACGACACCAAGTGATTTCAGTGAAGTATTGAGTCAGGCCATGAACGGTCTGAACGAGGCGCAACAAGCCTCTTCGCAAGCACGAGTAGATCTTGCGACTGGAAAAACGACAGACTTACATAACATCATGATCAAAACAGAAGAAGCATCGCTTTCTATGCAACTCGCTATCGAAGTCCGGAATAAAGGCATCGAAGCATACCAAGAAATGATGCGTATGCAACTGTGATTGTTGAGGAAAGCGTGGGAGATGTTTGATGAATGAAGGACTAAAAACGCGCTTTGGCGCATTAAAAATGACATGGCAGGAATGGTCGCTCGTTAAAAAAGCAACGATCATCGGAATTATCTTATTTCTAATTGCAGCTATCATTGTTGCAGCCATTTGGTTAAGTAAACCAACGATGACACCGCTCTACTCAAAGTTGTCACCACAAGAGGCTGGGCAAGTGACTGAGAAATTAAATGAAGATGGTGTACAGTCCGAAGTCGTCAGTGGGACAGACGGTGTAACGATTCTTGTACCGGAAGAAAGTGCCGAAAACTTAAAAGTGGAGTTGGCGACAGCTGGAATACCTAAATCAGGTCAAATCGATTATTCATTCTTCAGCGAAAACGCCGGATTTGGAACAACAGATAAGGAAATGAACATTCTCGAGCGGGACACGATGCAGACGGAATTAGAAAATCTGATTACGCAAGTCAACGGGATTGATGCTGCGAAGGTCATGATTACATTACCGGAAAAAAGTGTTTTCTTATCAGATAAAGAAGAGACGTCAACTGTCTCAGTCGTCTTGACATCAAGCGCCGGCAGCGACTTGAATCAGCAGACGGTTCAAGGTCTGTATCATCTGATTGCGAAAAGTATCCCGAATCTAAAAGAAGAAAACATTACCATCATGGATCAGTACTTTACGTATTATGAGCCGGGTAAGGGAGCACAGACTGCAGGAGGAACGGATCCGATGCAGCTGAAGAAAACGACGGAAAAAGATTTACGCCAACAAATTCAGCAGATGCTGTCAGTCGTTCTCGGTCCACAAAAAGCACTGGTTTCTGTTACCGCAGATGTCGATGTCACGCAACGGCAAGAGGAACAAAAATTAGTTGAACCGGTTGATCCTGATAAAATCGAGGGAATCGTGACATCGGCAGAGAAAGTCGCTGAAGCGTATACGGGAGCGGCAAATGAAGGAACTGCAGGAACGGGTGAGAATGAGACCATTAACTTCCCGCAAGGTACAGGTACGGCAGGAGACACAAGTGAGAAGACGCACGACATCATCAATTACGAAGTCAATCGAATCACAAAACAGATTACCGGTGCGCCGTATGAAATTCGGGATTTAGGAATTCAAGTCATCGTTGAGCCACCTAAAGGACAAAATCAAATTGATCCGCAACTTCAAACAGATTTACAGACTATGATGTATTCGATCATTCGTACTTCACTGACGAAGACGGATGCGAAGACGACCTTAACCGATGCAGAGCTTGCGAATAAAGTCGTCGTCATGTCAAGACCATTTGCCGAGACACCGAAACAGACAGTAACAACGGAAACAACACCGATGTGGGTCTGGTTTGCATTAGGCGCCGCAGCACTGGTCGTAGTAGGAGCCATCTTCCTGTTGATGCGTAGAAGAACAGCTGAAATTGAGGAACTGGAAGAATGGACTCCGATTGAGACAGAGATTCCTGAACTGTCGACAGAGGACACAAGTGAAGGAACGGTCAAACGGAAACAGCTTGAGAAGCTTGCCGCATCCAATCCGGATGAATTTGCGAAGTTGTTACGCACCTGGTTAGCGGAGGATTGATGAGATGAAGAAGTTAGAGATGAGTAGTCGGGAAAAAGCCGCCATATTAATGATTTCGCTTGGTCCGGAAGTCGCGGCCAGCGTATACAAACATTTGTCTGAAGAAGAAATGGAATGGCTGACATTACAGATTTCGAGCATGAAACGGATTGATCCGGATGAGAAGCTCGAAGTGTTAGAAGAATTCCATGAATTAGCGACAGCGCAAAATTATATCACGCAAGGTGGTATCGGATTCGCCAAATCCGTGTTGGAAAAAGCATTAGGTGAAGAGAAGGCGATGGAACTCATTTATCGTTTGACGTCGACGCTTCAAGTGAGACCGTTTGAATTTGCCCGCAAAGCGGATCCGAAACAATTGCTGAACTTCATTCAAAATGAACATCCGCAGACCATTGCCTTGGTCTTGGCGCATCTGGATCCGGTCAAATCGGGACAAATTTTATCAGAACTTCCGGCAGAAGCCCAGTCAGATGTCGCCCGACGGATTGCAACGATGGACCGGATGAATCCAGAAATCATCAGTGAAGTCGAACAAATTCTTGAACGGAATCTATCGCAAGCAGGAATGCAGGATTATGCCCAATCTGGCGGAATCGAGGCAGTAGTTCAAGTCTTGAACGGTGTCGATCGGACGACGGAACGAACGATTCTCGATACGCTTGAAATTCAGGATCCAGAGTTGGCGGAAGAAATCAAAAAGCGGATGTTTGTCTTTGAAGATATCGTTACGCTCGACGCACGTGCCATCCAACGGATTATCCGGGAAGTTTCGAATGAAGACTTATTGCTTTCACTTAAAGTTTCATCGGAAGATGTCAAAGAAATGGTGTACCGCAATATGTCCCAGCGAATGGTCGAATCGTTCAAAGAGGATATGGAATTCATGGGACCTGTACGCTTACGGGATGTCGAAGAAGCACAAAGTCGTATTGTTGGCATCATCCGTCGCCTAGAAGATATGGGTGAGATCGTGGTAGCCCGTGGTGGAGGAGATGATATCGTTGTCTAACGTCATTAAGCGTCAAGTTGTTTTCGACCGGACGCAACGAACGATTTTCCATCAGACGGAATCCGAGCAGGTGACTGAAACCGAACCGCTTGTTTCTTATGACGAGATGATGCGGGAAGGACAAGCCCAACTAAAGCAACAGCAGCTGTTGATCGAACAACAAGAACAAACACGGCGGGCTGATTTGGAGCAAGAGCGGCTTCTCGTGTTTGAAGAAGCGAGACAACAGGGTTACAAAGAAGGGTATCAGTCGGGTCAACAAGCTGGACAAACACAATACGAACAACGGATTGAGGAAACAAATCAACTTGCGAACCGGCTCGAACAGATGTTTTCAGAACGAGTCCTCCTGATGGAAGATGAATTGTGTGCACTGGCCCTTCAATTGACACATCAGTTTTTGGAGCAGCTTCACGATAAGGATGAAGAAGCACTTTATCAGACGATTCAACAGTTGATTCTTCAATTTAGAGATCGCGAAAAATTGATTGTCTATACATCAGCTGAAGATTTTGAACGGGTTGTCTTACTGGATGAACGGTTACAGACCATTTTAGGAGGGACGGCAACAATCCGTTTACGGATTGATCCCGAGCTTCCTGCACGAGATTTCCGGATTGATTCAGAGAACGGTGCCATCACGGGTGGATTGTCAATCGGTTATCAACGATTAATGGAGCAACTCACCGAGGTGTTACACGATGTATAAACTCAAACAGTTACAAGCAGCGATTCGAGATGTTCGTCGGGAAGAACTTGTCGAGCATTCTGGTAAAGTCGTTCAAGTCATTGGCTTGATGATTGAATCACGTGGTCCGACAGCTGTTGCCATCGGCGAGCGGTGCTTGATCCGGATTCATCGTGGAGACGAGATTGAGGCAGAAGTCGTTGGATTTCGAGAAGGACATGTACTATTGATGCCTTATGGTGAAACGACGGCCATTGCACCGGGATCGATTGTCATCGCAACAGGAAAACCGCTTCATGTTCCTGTCGGAGATGATTTGATCGGGAAAGTCCTGGATGGTCTCGGACGTTCGCTAGACGGGAAATCACTGGCGCATTTACGGACGACTTCAATTGTCCGTAAGCCGCCAAGTCCACTCGATCGTCCGCGGATCGATCAAGTGTTATCGACAGGTATTCGTGCCATCGACGGTTTATTGACCGTCGGACAAGGGCAACGAGTCGGACTATTCGCAGGATCGGGTGTCGGTAAATCGACATTACTCGGTATGATTGCCAAACGATCGACGGCTGATATTAATGTCATCGCCTTAATCGGTGAACGGGGCCGTGAAGTGAAGGAATTCATTGAGGCGGAGTTAGGTGAGGAAGGCATGAGCCGTTCGATCATCGTCGTAGCGACGAGTGATCAGCCGCCACTCGTTCGACTCAAAGGAGCGTATACGGCAACGGCAATCGCTGAATATTTTCGGGATCAAGGAAAAAATGTCGTATTGATGATGGACTCCGTCACACGTTTTGCCATGGCTCAACGTGAAATTGGCCTGGCGACCGGTGAACCACCTGCTTCGAAGGGATATACACCGAGTGTATTCGCCTTACTTCCACAACTGTTGGAACGAAGCGGGAAAACGACAGAAGGTTCCATTACGGCATTTTATACCGTACTGGTTGACGGCGATGATATGAATGAACCGATTGCGGATGCGGTCCGCGGAATTCTTGATGGTCATTTTGTCCTCGACCGAAATCTCGCTAATAAAGGACAATATCCGGCGATTCACATCTTACGCTCCATCAGCCGGGTCATGAATCAAATTACTTCGACCGAACATAAAGATAGTGCGATTACGTTCAGACAGTTATTGTCGACATACCTCGATGCCGAGGATTTAATCAATATCGGTGCTTATAAAAGTGGTACAAACCCTGACATTGATCGGGCTGTTGAAAAATATCCTGAATTGATCGGTTTTTTAAAACAACGGGTGGAAGAAAAAAGCCATTTCGAAGATGGCATGGATCGTCTGATTTCGACAATCCGTTAAGGGAGGGTGCGAATGAAAACCATATATGAACGTATTATTCCTTTAGCGGAAGCGGAAAAGGATCGTGTTTCAAAACATACTGCTGAAAAAAAGAAGCAATATGAAGTCGAGGTCGAGAAACTGTACCATCTTCTCGTTCGTTATGAAGCTTTTTTAAAAGCACAAAATGAAACAGGAACGGTTGAGCTGCTTGCTTCTCAATACCGTGAACGTGCACGTGATGTCGTCAAACAACAGATTGAGCGACAACAGCTATACGTGACCCAGGCGAAAAATCAGTATGAACGGGCTCAAGTCGATCTAAAAGAGGCTTTGATTGAAGAAAAGAAATTTACACGACTGCAATCAAATCAATTAGAAGAAAATCGGCGGACACTCGCTTTGGTGGAACAGAACCAAATGGATGAATTAGCATTATTGCAGTTTGGAAGAAGGCGAACGACATGAGTGAGAACAAGTCATCAAAACAATGGATTTTGCCCTTATTAATCATCCCGTTGTTATTGTTATTATTTACAGCCTATCTCGTATTAAATTACGCTAATGGGCGGCCGATTTTTTCATTGCCTTTTGCGTCAGAAGAAGTAACGAACACGAAGGTAACGTCTTCAAAAAGTTCGGAGATCGAACAACGTTTGAAATTAGCAAACGCTGAAATCAAAAAACTACGGGCAAAGACGACTGATCAAGCAGAACTCATCCAAGCGAAAGAACAGGAAGTCGTCCGGTTGATTGCGGAACGGGATCGGTTGAAAAACACGCCGGCTACACCTGCAACGACAGTGACAGATAAGTCTGCGTCGAAAAAGACTGCTGATGTGACAGATGTCTATGCGGAGATGACGCCGAAAGATGCAGCCAATATTTTTAACGAATTGAGTCCGACGGAAGTCGTTGCAATCATTAAAGAAATTGATGCTGAACAACAGGCGGCCATCATGGCAAAGATGGATCCTAAAAAAGCTGCAGCGTTGACACAATTGTTGGCAGTCCAATAAGGGGTGAGAAAATAAAATGAACTTGACGACGGATGTACAGCAAGCACAAACAGCTAAACCGGTTACGAAGTGGAACGGGAAAGAGCTCCCGGCGAATGGCGTTGGAAATTTTGCTTCGTTACTTCAATACTTAGTGCAACCTCTAGCTGAGGGCGTACAGAATCCTTCACTGGATCAACAGACAATACCAACTGAAGGGGAGACGAATCTTGAAGTCAAACCGCTGTTGGAACAATTGACCGCACAGCCGGAAAAAGTCTTAAAACTTTTGGAGCAACCCGAAGTAGAAGGTATGATACATGATCCAAAAAAAGCGACGGAGCTGATTCAGTTCATCAAGTTGATACAAGACGGACAACAAGGACAAGCGATGGAGTTATTCGAACAATTTCCTGTCTCGGTCCAACAAGTACTCGCAGCGGCCGTTTCAACTGTCATCGGAGTCGATAAGGAAAATGTGAAATCAAATGAATTACCGGTCGGAATGAATACTCCGGTTATACGGATGACTGACACTCCAGGAATTGCCTTGTCAGCTCCACCGGTGAGTAATCCCAAGTTGGTTGATTCTACAGGCATCAAAAAAGATGCAGTTGTGACTCCGTTTTCGAACCGTCTTGTACTTCCTGAACAAAATACACCAACACTGAAAACAAGTGTCATGACTAAAAAGGTGATTGAATCCATTCAGATAGCTGCTGATCCGGAAGGGAAAGACCAACCATCAGCACTAACCGGTTTGAAATTTGAACGAATGAACAGTGCATTAGGAGTAGGCGTTCGGCCATCCGTCATGCAGCCAAGTGTCGATGATCAACTCACGTCACGGATTGAAGCGGCGATGAAACAAGCACCATTTTTAAAAGGCGCGGACGGTTCGACAAGGATGTCCATCCGATTATATCCAGAACAGTTGGGTGAGGTCGTCATCCAATTGGATAAAAAAGATGGTTTATTGACGGTAAAGCTTTTCGCAGCGACGGAACAAGCGAAACAAATGCTGGATCAGCAACTAGGAAAGTTACATACTTCGTTGCAGCCGCAAGCACCATTCGTCAAAGTCGAAACCGGGATGTTAGCATCGAGTGTCAAAGACTTTGAACAAGGTTTACCGCAAGAACGACGAGAGCGTCAGCAAGAAGAACCTGCACCGTACGAAGAAGAACTAGAGGAGGATGAAGATGACTGAATCCATCAAAAATGATGCGTCGTCCTATCAGTTACCGGAGAAAACGAAAGTACCATCCAGTAACTCGATGGACAAAGACATGTTCATGAAAATCCTGATTGCCCAACTGTCCAATCAAGATCCGACGGCACCGATGGAAGACAAGGAGTTCATTTCGCAGATGGCTCAGTTTTCTTCTCTTGAACAGATGCAAGCGATTGGAAAAGGGATGGATACGATGATGCTCAATCAGCATGCGGCGGCTCTGATGAACTATAGTAATTTGATTGGAAAAAGTGTCAGCTATGAAGGTGAGACTGTCACGAAAGATGCGACAGGAGCAGATGTGACATCGACCGGTAAAGTGACGGCAAACGTCCTCAGTGTAAAGCGTGACGGGGTCGATGTCATTGCCGAGTTATCGAACGGAAAAAGTGTCAGTGTCTACGAATTGACTGAAATTAAAACAAAGGAGGAAAAATAATGTTACGTTCAATGTATTCAGGAATCAGTGGGTTAAAGAACTTCCAAACAAAGTTAGACGTCGTCGGGAATAACATCGCCAACGTCAATACATTTGGTTATAAAAAAGGCCGTGTCACGTTTAAGGATCTTGTCAACCAATCAGTTGGTTCCGCATCAGGTAATGGTGGAGGTGTCGGTGGGACAAACCCGAAACAGGTAGGACTCGGGGCCTCGATGTCAACGGTCGATAACGTTTACAATCAAGGAGCGTTACAAAATACAGGTCGAACGCTTGATGTCGGGATTTCCGGTGAAGGATTCTATCAAGTCTTAACGGCAGACGGTGTGCGTTATTCTCGTTCCGGTAACTTTTATACAGATCTTCAAGGGAATATCGTAACGGGAGATGGAAATTATCTCGTAGGATTGTCTGATCCACCGCCTGCCAACCCTGGACAGCCACCTGCCGATCAAGCAAACCTACCTGCCAACCAATACGATGCTCAAGGTCAAATCACAAACAAAGTAAATAATGGCTACATGAAGTTACAAATTCCGACAGGAGCACAGAACCTTGCAATCGGAAAAGATGGACTAGTCACGTTTGTCGATGGAACGGGTAACTTGCAACGAGTTGGTTACGTATCAATGGCTAATTTTGCTAACCCGGGTGGTCTTGAAAAATCAGGAGTGAACTTATTTGCCGCTTCTCAAAACTCGGGTATCGCAGCGACTGGAACGCCAAGCACAAACGGTCTTGGTCAATTAACATCCGGAACACTTGAAATGTCAAACGTCGACTTATCGGAAGAGTTTACGGAAATGATCATCGCCCAACGCGGATTCCAGGCGAACACCCGGATCATTACAACATCAGATCAGATTTTAGAAGAACTCGTTAACTTGAAACGATGATTACTTTAACGACATTACGTGAAACACCGCTTGTCTTAAATGCAATCTTAATCGAAGCGGTCCGGTCGACACCCGATACGACGATCCAGTTGGTCGGGGGACAGACTTATGTCGTCAAAGAAACATTGGAAGAGGTAAAAGCAGCCACAATCGATTTTTACCGACAAGTCGGTTTAACGGGCTTGAACAGTGCTAGGAGGCTCGAAGATGGCAGAAGAAAAGAAGAAGAGTAAGTTGAAATTACCACTCATCATGGTCGTCGTCGCGATTATGATGGTAGGCGCGGGCTACATGCTTTCAAAATATTTGTTAACGAGTGATCCGACCGAAGCGAAAGTCGAACAACCGACAGGAGCGGAACTCGAAGAGCGAAGTTTTCAAACAGATGATTTAACGACGAACATTGCAGACGAACGATTCTTAAATGTTCAGTTTACAATCGTCACGGATGACGCGGCGACGCGGGAAGAACTGGAGTTACGCAAGTTTCAAATCAACAATATCATCTTAGGGGATTTAGCTTCGATGAAAAAACAAGATTTAGATTCTAAACAAGACATGGCGAAACTCGAAGAAAAATTACGGGGGCAATTTAAAAAGCTCCTGCAAGAAGGCGATGTTCAACGTGTCTACACGACGAAAAAAATCATCCAGTGAGGTGGCCGCATGAGCGAAGTATTATCACAACATGAAATTGACGCCCTGCTATCAGCCATTTCAAGCGGAGATATGGAAGTCGAGGAAATACGCAGTCAAGAAGAAGAACGTCGTGTGAAAGTCTATGACTTTAAACGGGCGTTGCGATTCTCAAAAGACCAGATGCGGAACTTAACGCGGATTCATGAACAATTCGCCCGAGTCTTGACGACCCATTTCTCAGCACAGCTTAGAACATACGTCCAGTTTACGGTCAATACGGTCGAACAGCTGCCTTATGATGAATTCATTCATTCCATTCCGAACATGACCTTGATTAATTTAGTGAATCTTCATCCGTTAGACGGACGGGTCATCTTCGAAGTGAATCCGAACATCGCGTATGCGATGCTCGATCGATTGCTCGGCGGACCGGGTGAAGGCATGAATAAGATTGAGAACTTGACGGAAATCGAAACCCGGATCTTGACGCAGTTATTCAAACGCGCCTTTGTTCAATACGGGGCAGCGTGGGAATCGATTGCCGAAATCGAAGCCGAGTATGATGATTTGGAAATCAATCCACAATTTCTTCAACTCGTCTCACCGAATGAAACGGTCATTCTCGTCTCGATTTACGTGACGGTCGGAGAAGTAAGCGGAACGCTTAATGTCTGTCTGCCGTTCGTGACACTCGAACCAATCATTCCGAAACTTTCGAGTCACTTTTGGATGCAACAAGAGAAACGAAAGTCAGCCGATAACCAAGAGTCAGAACATATGCAAACACAGTTGATGGGATCAATCGTCGATTTGAAAGCAGTGCTCGGCCAGACGGAACTTTCGTTTGGAGAATTGTTACACCTCGAGGTAGGCGATTGCCTGTCCCTCCAGACACGTACATCCGATCCGGTTGAATTGTTCGTCGATGATCGGAAAATGTTCAAAGCGCGGCCTGGTCTGAACGGGAAGCATCTCGCTTTACAAGTCTTACAACGAATTGAGGAGGAATAACATGAGCGATATGCTTTCGCAAGATGAAATCGATGCATTATTACGTGGAACCCCATCGGCTGAAGAACCAACCGATACCCAATCAACAGACGATTTACATCAATTGGATGAGATGGAAATTGATGCGCTTGGAGAAGTCGGGAATATCTCGCTAGGGAATTCCGCGACGGCTCTGTCCGCGTTATTGAATCAAAAAGTCGAAATCACGACACCACACGTGCGGATGATTACGATGGAAGAATTGCGGAGTCGTTATCCGATTCCCCACGTCGCCCTTCGTGTCGGATATACAGAAGGATTCAAGGGAGAAAACGTTTTAATTTTGACACAACGGGATGCTTCCGTCATTGCGAATTTGATGATGGGCGGCGATGGTGTCGTTGACGAGAGTCTTGAAATGGAACCGATTGCGTTATCTGCCGTCCAGGAAGCGATGAACCAGATGATGGGAGCGGCTGCGACCTCAATGTCGACCGTTTTCTCAATGCGTATCGATATCTCGCCTCCAGCGGTCGAAGTTTTTGATTTCTCGCAAGAAAAAAGTATCGTGGATAGCTTCTCGTTATGGGAAAGCATGGTCATCATCGAGTTTGATTTGAAGATCGGAACGCTGATCGATTCAAAAATCGTACAATTGGCACCACTTGAATTTTCCAAACAACTGATTCAGAAATTATTCAGTGCCAGTACGACAACGACCGAACCGGCACCCACAGCTCAAGTCCCTACACCAGAACCGGTCCGGGAACAGCCGGCCGCGCCACAGCCACAACCGGAACCCCGGTATGAAGCACCGCCGGAATACAAAAAAGAGCCGGTTGGTGTCAGTCCTGTCCAATTCGGTCAGTTCTCTGAAGTGCAACAAGAAGGTCCGCCCGGAAATATCGGCATGCTCTACGATGTACCATTGAATGTCACAGTCGAACTGGGACGGACACGCCGGTCAGTCCGGGACATTTTGGAACTGACGCAAGGTTCAATCATTGAACTGGATAAATTAGCAGGAGAACCCGTTGACGTGTTCGTCAATAATACATTGATTGCAACGGGTGAAGTCGTCGTCATCGAAGAAAACTTCGGTGTCCGGATTACAGAGATTGTCAATAAAAAAGAACGTCTGCGGATGTTCTAAGGAGGAAATAGGATGAGTGCAAAAGTTTTGATTGTAGATGATGCAGCTTTCATGAGAATGATGATTAAGGAAATTTTATCGAAGAACGGCTATGACGTCGTCGGTGAGGCGGAAAACGGACGTGAAGCAGTTTCGAAATATAAAGAGTTAGCGCCGGATCTCGTCACACTTGATATCACGATGCCGGAAATGGACGGGATTTCAGCATTAAAAGAAATCAAAGCCTTTAATCCGGCTGCCAAAGTCATCATGTGTTCTGCAATGGGACAACAATCGATGGTCATCGATGCGATTCAAGCCGGAGCAAAAGACTTCATCGTTAAACCGTTCCAGGCAGACCGTGTACTCGAAGCCGTTTCGAAAACCATTTCATCATGAGAAGACTGACCTGTTTGACCTGTCTTCTCCTGTTCCTGCTGACGCATCAGGTCGGTGCCGAAACAGTGGAAGAGAAGCTCAACCCATCTAAGAAAAATGAACCTACAACACAACAGGTCGACGGGTCATCGACAGTCGTCACGGTCGTAAAAATCGTCGTGACACTCGCAGTTTTGATTGGTGGATTCCTTCTTGCCGTCCGTTTCATCAATGAACGGACAAAGGGAGTCCGTCAATCGAGCCGACTGTCGCATCTCGGTGGTGTCCCGCTTGGCAAAGATCGATCCGTTCAGCTCGTGAGGGTTCACGGTAAGATTTATGTTGTCGGTGTCGGTCAGAACGTTGAACTGCTTGATACGATTGAAGAAGACGACGAATGGTTAGCAACGGATACATCCGACAGCCTACCACATCCGTCAGCCGCATCCCCGTTTCTGGAATCATTTAAGCAACAGCTCGATCAGTTCCAGAAGAAACGAGGACGGTCATGACGACGATTGAAAACTTGATTTCCTTGGATACGCCGTCCGGGACGGCGACTTCCATCAAATTACTGGTCTTACTTACGCTTTTATCATTAGCACCGTCGTTACTGATTTTGATGACTTGTTTCACACGCGTCATCGTCGTCTTATCCTTTGTTCGTTCTGCTTTAGGAACACAACAAACACCGCCTAACCAACTGCTCGTCGGACTGGCGTTATTCATCACATTGTTCGTTATGGCACCTATTTTAACAGAATTGAACACGACGGCATTACAACCGTACATGGACGACAAAATCAGTCAAGAGGAAGCCTTTGATCAAGCCGGAGGAACGATGAAACGTTTTATGTCTCAATACACGCGGAGCAATGACTTAGAACTGTTTTTGAAGTATGGCAATTACGAGAAGCCCGAGAAGGTGGAAGATATTCCGCTCGTCGCGTTAGTACCGGCCTATGCCATCAGTGAGTTAAAGACGGCGTTTCAAATCGGATTTATGATTTTCATTCCGTTCCTCGTCATCGATATGGTCGTTTCGAGTGTCTTGATGTCGATGGGGATGATGATGTTACCACCGGTCATGATTGCCTTACCGTTTAAATTATTATTGTTCATTTTAGTAGATGGTTGGCATTTGATTGTCGAATCACTACTCGTCAGCATGCGATAGGGAGGGACGACATGACGCAGGAAATGATTATTCAATTAGCCAGTTCGGCCGTCTGGACCTTGTTAAAGGTGTCAGCTCCGCTCTTGCTCGTCTCACTCGTCGTTGGACTTCTCGTCAGCATCTTGCAGGCGACGACTCAAATTCAAGAGCAGACCTTATCGTTTGTTCCGAAGATTGTTGCCGTTTTTTTAGCACTCGTCTTTTTTGGACCATGGATCATGGAAGAACTCAAAACGTTTACGATTGAAATCTTCAAACAGATTGCCGAGGTTTCGCGAAAATGACGTTACTGTCCTTTGTCAGTGTTTTTTTACTTGTATTTGGCCGACTTGTTGGATTTTTAGTGGCTGCTCCTTTGTTTTCATCGAAGCAGTTACCCGCTCAGCATAAGTTGGCAATTGCTGCAGGACTTGCCTATTTTGCCAGTTACGCGGTCAAGACAACGGTTCAAGTCGATGACATCGATTTCTTTTTTCGAATGGGAACAGAAGTCATCATTGGGCTCGCCCTCGGTTTGCTCGCCAGTTTTTTACTGTATGCGCCACAAATGGCCGGATCAATCATTGATTTACAGATGGGGCTGGCGATGGCTTCCGCATATGATCCGATGTTTGGTGGGCAATCGCCGATCGTCGGTCGATTTTTTTACATGTTGACACTGCTCGTGCTGCTGGCGTCAGATATGCATTTGATTTTACTGGATGGCATCTATACGAGTTTTAAAATCTTTCCGCCCGGCAGTGCGATTAACGTTTCCGGAGAAGCCGGCATGAGCTTAGTCGTTCGTGTCGTCGGGCTCGCGATGCTCACGGCTCTTCAAATGGCGATGCCACTTGTGGTTGCCTTGTTTTTAGTCGATTTGGCGCTTGGTTTTTTAGCGAAAACCGCACCCCAGTTCAATATTTTTGCGATTGGATTTTCCGTCAAGTTATTGATGGGTTATGCGATTTTGTTTTTACTCGCCGGAGCGACCATTACCGGGATTTCCCGATTTGTTCCCTTATTACAAAACGTACTGTCCGATGCGATTCAATTACTAGGAGGTTGAGATGAAAAAATACACATTAACGCTTGACCTCCAGTATTTTGCGGGCGAAAAGACGGAAAAGGCATCACCTCGAAAACGTGATGACTCTCGGAAAAAAGGTCAGGTCGCAAAGTCGGCTGATTTAACGAGCAGTTTGATGTTGTTCGGAATGTTCTTGATTCTATTTTTCTTTGGTCCGTTTTTAGGGAAACGGTTCGTCATGGTATTAGAAGATGGGCTGAGCGCCCAAACGGTTTTAGTCGCTGTCGAAGAAGGACGCGTCCAGGAAGTCATGATTGAAATGCTGGTCCAAATGAGTATTCTTGTTGCACCATTCTTTCTGACGGCTGTCGTCATCGGCATTTTAGGGAATTTTGTACAAATCGGAGCATTGCTTAGCACCGAATCGATTCAACCGAAACTCGACCGGATCAATCCGTTGCAAGGCGTCAAACGAATCGTCAGCATGAAAGCATTAATTGAATTCTTAAAATCTGTTTTTAAATTACTTGTCATCGGTGTGACGAGCGGAACTGTCTTATGGAATAACAAAGTAGAAATTTCACGTTTGACGTCAGAACCGATTGGTGACGCCTTGGCGATTATCGGTCATCTGACGTTCCTGTTAGGGATTTCGGTCAGTATTGCGTTGATTGTCCTTGCTGTACTAGATTTTGCATATCAAAAATTTGATTTTGAAAAGTCGATTCGGATGAGTAAACAAGACTTAAAGGATGAGCATAAGAATACGGAAGGTGACCCGCAAATCAAAGGGAAAATTAAACAGCAACAACGGGAGATGGCGATGCGGCGGATGATGCAAGAAATACCGAATGCCGATGTTGTCATTACGAACCCGACCCATTACGCCGTAGCGATTCAATATGATGACGGCAAACATGCCGCACCCATTGTCGTCGCCAAGGGAGTGGATGCTGTCGCATTCCGGATTCGGGAGAAGGCGACAGCAGCTGAGATCCCGATTATTGAAAATAGACCGCTCGCACGAGCATTATTCGCAAAATCAGAAATAGGAATGGCAGTGGATGAATCATTTTATCAGGCACTCGCTGAAACACTCGCCTTTGTCTATCAAATGAAACAAGCGAAATGAAAGGATGAAGCATCATGACTATTTCAACACGAGATTTATCTGTCCTGCTAGGCGTCATTATGATTGTCTTCATGCTCGTCATTCCACTGCCAGGATTTTTACTCGATTTTCTCATTATCATCAATATTTTAATTGCCTTAATGGTCTTACTTGTCGCAATGAACGCGAAAGAAGCATTGGAATTTTCCGTTTTCCCGACACTCTTACTGATTGTGACTTTGTTCCGATTGGCATTGAACGTCTCGACGACCCGTGCGATTCTCTCGAACGGGAACGGTGGAGAAGTCATTGAAGCATTTGGTAGTTTCGTTGTCGGCGGAAACGCCCTGGTTGGATTCGTCGTCTTCTTGATTCTCGTATTGATTCAGTTTTTGGTCATCACGAAAGGATCAGAGCGGGTATCGGAAGTGTCGGCCCGTTTTACGCTTGATGCCATGCCCGGAAAACAGATGGCGATTGATGCCGATTTGAATTCCGGTATGATTGACGAATTACAGGCCCGGACACGCCGCCAAAAAATTCAATCGGAAGCCGATTTTTACGGAGCAATGGATGGAGCTTCGAAATTCGTCAAAGGAGACGCGATTGCCGGAATCATCATCGTCATCATCAACTTGATTTTCGGAATGATCATCGGTGTCGTGCAACAAGGGTTACCAATGGGGGAATCTGTCAAGCTGTATACGCTGTTAACCGTCGGTGACGGTCTTGTCAGTCAAATCCCGGCCTTATTGATTTCTGTTGCAACCGGAATCATCGTTACCCGCTCGACTTCTGACGGTAACTTAGGAGAAGACATCATCGGTCAGCTCTCACGGACACCGCTCCTCGTCATGATTGGAGCCGGTGCAATCTTCCTGCTAGGACTCTTTACAGCAATTCCCGATTACGTGACGATTCCTGTCGCGGCTGCAGCGGCTTTCTTCGCTTGGCGATTGACACGAACGTCAAAAGCAGCACAAGAAGAAGTGGCTGTCGAAGAAGCACCAACTGAAAATCTGCGATCTAGCGAATCGGTCATTTCCCTCTTGAACGTCGATACAATTGAGTTTGAATTTGGCTATGGTTTGATCCCGCTCGCAGATGAAGCACAAGGTGGGGATTTACTCGACCGGGTCGTCATGATCCGGAGACAGTTGGCACTTGAACTTGGATTCGTCTTACCGACAGTCCGGATTCGTGACCATCTGCAACTTCCACCGAACCACTACCGGATAAAAATCCGTGGAAGTGAGATGGCAACCGGCGAACTGTTACTCGATCATTACCTGGCAATGAGTCCGGGAGTGGATGATCCGGAAATCCAAGGTATCGAGACGGTTGAACCCGCGTTTGGGATGCCGGCCTTATGGATTGACGAACGGACGAGAAGCCGAGCAGAGATGTCCGGCTATACAGTCGTCGACCCGCCATCTGTTGTCGCAACACATTTGACAGAGCTTCTGAAAAAACACGCGGCCGATTTACTCGGTCGGGAAGAGACAAAACAACTGGTTGATCATTTAAAGGAATCGCATCCGATTTTAGTCGACGAAGTGACACCACAATTGTTGTCGATCGGCGAGCTACAAAAAGTGTTCGTGCAGTTGTTAAAAGAAAAAATTTCGATTCGAAACTTACCGCTCATCTTTGAGACATTGGCCGATTATGCTGCCGTGACGAAAGATAGTGATTTGTTGGCTGAATATGTCCGTCAAGCATTGGCTCGACAAATTACGGAACAAGTCTTACAAGGAGACGTCTTACACGTTGTGACGGTATCGAGTGAACTGGAGATGGAGATCCAGTCAGCGATTCAAAAAACGGAGTTCGGCAATTATTTGGCGCTTGATCCGGATAAGGCAACACGTTTCATCGAGTCACTAAATGAATTGACGGCAGAATTCGAACGATACGGAGCTCAGCCAATCGTTTTGGCATCGCCAAGTATTCGGATGTTTGTTCGTCAATTAACAGAACGTTATTTCCCGGATGTGCCTGTTCTGTCTTATAACGAACTGATTCCGACCATTGAAGTCAAGAGTATTGGGGTGATTTAACACATGATGGTAAAACGAATTATCGCAAATTCTGTCAGCGAAGCGATGGAACTGGTTAAACAAGACTTAGGAAATGATGCCATCATTTTGAACACACGGCAGATCAAAGTGGGCGGTTTGTTCGGCTTGTTTGCACAAAAAAAAGTGGAGCTCGTCGCCTCAGTCGAAGAACATCCGGTCGAAAAAACAACACAGCCTGTAAAACGGGTCTCGGATGAGCTACAACCAACTAAATCAGTCGTTCAAAGTCACCCATCAATGATGGAGCCGCTTAGCCCGAAGATTGTCTCGTTCAGTTCACGGCGGTTGCCGGAAGCGCTTAGCTCATACGAAGTCTTGCTCGCTGAACCTGCCCTGCAACATGAAGCGGAGGCACTCTATGATTTATTAGTGTCAACTTACTACAAGACCAATGATGTGAGACAGGTCGAACAAGCCTTCATCACGACTGTGACTGCTCCTATTCAAGTCACGACGGCAACTTCCCGTTTCATCATGGTGACCGGACCAACGGGAGTCGGAAAAACGACGACCCTTGCCAAACTGGCTGCTTATTACCGTCTCACGAAACAACAAACCGTTGGATTGATTACGACGGATACATATCGGATTTCAGCCATCGAACAATTACGGACTTATGCCGACATCATCGATATTCCGTTACACGTCGCCTATGATTTACAAGAATTCGAACAAGCGAAAGTCGACTTATCCGACTGTGACGTTATCCTAATCGACACGGCGGGAAGAAATTTTCTTGACGCGGGTTATGTCGAACAGTTAAAAAAGCGGCATGATTTTTCAGAGACAGATGTATTTCTTGTACTCAGCTTAACGTCGAAGTACCGCGATTTAGAACAGATTCAACAACGGTTCGATCAAGTACCGTTGTCCGGATTCATTTTTACCAAAGCCGATGAGACAACAGATTTGTGGTCGATTTACGGACTTACGAAAAAGACACAATTGCCTGTGTTTTGTCTGACGACCGGACAAGAAGTACCTGAAGACATCATCTGGCCGACAAGTGCAGAAGTTTCCCGAATGATTGTAGAAAGAGGGTTAAGATGATGCCAGAGGATCAGGCACGAGCGTTAAGATCAAAAGTTTCCGTACGGCAGACCAAAACCATTGCCATCGTCAGCGGTAAAGGTGGGGTCGGAAAAACGAATGTCGCGGTGAATCTGGGTGTCGCGTTATCGTTGCAAGCTAAAAAAGTATTAATCATTGATTTGGACATCGGTATGGCGAATGTCGGTGTGCTACTCGGAAAATCGTCGAAAGTTTCATTAATGGATTGTGTCAAGGAACGGTCACCCTTGACCCAAGCGGTCGTCGAAGCGACGCCGGATCTGCATTTCATTCATGGCGGGAGCGGATTCACAGAACTGATGGATCTGACGGATCATGATGTCGAATTCATGATGAGCGAGTTTCGGTTTTTCTATGAATATGATTTCGTCTTACTTGATCTAGGTGCCGGAGCGACACATCAGACTTTTGATTTCATCAGTAGTGCGGATGAAGCATGGCTGGTCGTGACGCCTGAACCGACGTCGATCATGGACGGATATGCTTTCGTCAAACTTGCGCATCACCATGCAAATGAACTTCCTGTCGCTGTCATCGTCAATCGGGCAACGAACGGACAAGAAGCGCTTGAAACGTTTGACCGGCTACAACAGGTCAGTCAGAACTTTTTGGGAAAATCGTTGCGCTTCGTCGGTTTTTTGCCGGATGATCCGACTGTCATGAAGGCAGTCAAAGCCCAACGACCATTTTATGTATTTGATCGGACGAGTGATGTCAGTTGGCGACTTGATCATATCACGACATCGCTGACAGGACTTCAGGTCCAGGAACAGAAATTTTTAGACCGGTTACTGAATCGTTTGAAAAAACGGCATAGCCGTGTCCGCTAACCATAAAGGAGGATACGTTCCATGGATTTAAATGAATATTTAGGATTGTTTCTTGATGAATCGATTGAACATTTACAAGCCATTAACTCGAGTTTGCTGATTTTTGAACAACGACTCGACGATGAAGCCGTTATCGATCAAATTTTCCGATCCGCTCATACTTTAAAAGGGATGGCCGGAACAATGGGGTATGATGCCATTGCCGATTTAACACACGAAATGGAAAGTGCACTTGATTTAGTCCGTTCGAAGACACAACCTGCTACACCCGAATTAATTGATGTACTATTTGTCGCAGCTGAACAGTTAGAAACGATGGTCGAGGATATCAGTCAAGGTGGTACCGGGAAGCTGGATGTAGCAACAACCGTCGTTCGTTTGAAACAGTTTATCAATACGGATTCGGAACCAGGTCAGGATACGGACAAACCTGCAGCAACAGTCGTGAAAAACTTTGAGTGTGATGTCTACTCTGAGTCGGTTGTCCGTCAATCGATGGCTTCCGGTTATCAAGCCTATGTCATTACGGTGGAGTTATCGGCGGATGTCATTTTGAAGGCAGCCCGGGTGTATATGGTATTTGACCGGTTGCAAAACCTCGGGGATGTCATCTTGTCGAATCCGACTTCGGATGAACTGGAACAGGAACAATTCGAGACCCGTTTTGATGTCTTGTTCGTGACGATGAAATCTGCTGAAGACATTCAAGGTGAAATCAAAGCCGTTTCGGAAGTCGCTCAAGTGTTGATTCAGCCATTCGAAGTGCCGGTCGAACCAGCAGCAGCGGCGACATTGCTTGAGCCGGTTGAAACGCCGGTCGTCAGTCCGGCAACGGATACTTCGAACGAGACGCAAACACCGGTTGCGGCAAAAACGATTCGTGTCAACCTCGAGCGGATTGATCGATTGATGAATCTGTTTGAAGAATTCATCATCGATCGTGGACGTCTCGAGCGGATTGCGGCAGAAGCCGGTTCTTCTGATTTGACGGAGACGGTTGAACGGATTAAACGCGGAACAAATGAACTGCAGTCACTGGTCCTGACGTTACGGATGATGCCAATCGAACAAGTCTTCAATCGTTTCCCGCGGATGGTACGTTCGGTATCGAAAGATGTCGGCAAAAACATCAAGCTCCACATTACAGGAGCAGAAACGGAACTCGACCGGACGGTCATTGATGAAATTGGGGATCCACTCGTCCACTTGATTCGAAATGCGGTCGACCATGGAATTGAAAGCAAAGCCGACCGGATTTTAGCCGGGAAAGCAGTTGAAGGAAATCTTTCCCTCCGGGCCTATCATTCCGGAAACCGTGTTTTCATTGAGATTGAAGATGATGGCGCAGGAATCAATCAGGAACGGGTGACAAAAATCGCCCTTGAAAAAGGATTGTTGACGGAAGAAGAGGCGGCGATGTTGACGCCGGAAGAAGCGGCAATGTTATTGTTCGCGCCTGGATTCTCGACGGCAGAAACCGTCACCGACTTATCAGGTCGTGGTGTCGGGCTGGACGTCGTTAAATCGAAAATTGAATCGCTCGGTGGAGAAGTCTTCGTCGAGACGAAACGCGGAGAAGGAACGATTTTCAGAATCAGTTTACCGCTGACGTTATCGATTATTTCTGCGATGCTCGTCAAGTTGGGAGAAGAAACGTATGCCATCCCGTTAACAGCCATCCTTGAAACGACATCGCTGAAGCAGGACGCCATTTTACAAGCCCACCGGGAAAAGGTATTCGATTTCCGTGGCCAGCTTGTTCCATTGATTTCATTAAATCAAGTATACGGATTACCACATGTGGAGGCAGATGCCTATTCTGTCGTCGTCGTCCGAAGTGGTGAGAAATTAGCAGGGTTGATAGTCTCAGAACTGATAGGACAACAGGAAATCGTCATGAAACCGTTAGGCAGTTATCTTGAGGGGATTCGTGCGATTTCAGGTGCGACGATTCTGGGTGACGGACAAGTTGCGTTAATCATTGACAGCAATGCACTGTTACGAAAGTGAGGGAATGAAGAATGGAACAAAAATGGGTCGTCTTTCAATTAGAAGAAAATGCATATGGAATTGATGTGCAATCGGTTCGTTCAATCGAACGTGTCATTCCGATCACACGTATCCCCAATGCCGCATCCTATGTCAAAGGTGTCATTAACTTACGCGGAGTCGTTACACCCGTGATTGATTTGCGGACGCGTTTAGGATTTGAGGCCGTCGAAGAAACAGAAGAAACGCGTATCATCATCGCAACACTGGAACATGGAGATGCAGGATTCATCGTGGATTGTGCAAATGAAGTCGTTGAAGCAGCAGATGTCCGGATTGAACCGCTGGCAGATTCAAAACAAGATGAGACAAACTATTTAACAGCCATCGCTAAAGGGGAAGACCAACTGTTCTCTTTACTCGAACCAAACCGTTTATTTGAAGAGATTATCCATGCTTAATCGAATGGAACAGGATGTCTTTCGAGAAATTGGTAATATCGGGGCAGCACATGCGGCAACCGCTTTATCCACGTTGCTGGGACAACCGGTTGAAATCGAAGTCCCTTCAGCGGACTTGGAAGGGTTCTCGACCATCATTGAGAGGGTCGGAGGTGCTGAAGCCTACACAGCAGGAGCACTCCTTCGGTTTTCTGGGGATATTAAAGCATCCTTATTATTTTTAATGCCGCTCAAGGATGCTGAGAAACTCGTTTCGCAGTTATTGCAACAGCCATTTCAATTTTTTTCGGAGCACCATGCGCTTGGTGTTTCGGCATGGGAAGAGATCGGGAATATCTTAATCGGCGCTTATGCCCGCTCGATTTCCGATTGGCTGGATTTATCCGTCCATGTCACGGTCCCGGCCTCTGCTTTTGATATGGTAGGAGCAATTTTGGAAGTTGCCTTACTTGAGTCAACAAAATTTGGTAACATGGCAGTATACATCGATACACGTTTATCCAGTTCAGGTAATGATTTGAATGGTCATTTATTGTTACTACCTGAAGAAGGTGCCTTTGATTCGGTCTTTCAACGATTGGGTGTGGATATTGATGGATGAAGTCGTTCGGATTGGAATTGCAGAATATGCAGTCAGCCAAAAACCAATCATTCTTCGGACGGCTGGTTTAGGTTCTTGTGTCGGTGTCATTATCTACGATCAAGAGCGTGGACTGTCGAGTATGGCACACGTGATGTTACCGGACTCGGCAATCAGTCGGAATATCGCACTGGAAATCGGAAAGTTCGCCGATACGGCCGTCGTCGAGTTGACACGCCGTCTTCGTCATAGTGGAGCAATTCGTCTCCGGGCAAAAATTGCCGGTGGTGCACAAATGTTTCAATTTAAATATGAACACGAATCGATGCGAATCGGTGAACGAAATATTGCGGCGGTAAAATTGGCTTTACGAAAAGCGAACGTCCCACTCGTTGCGGAAGACGTTGGTGGAACAAATGGTCGAACGATCGAGTTCCATTCTCAGACTGGACGGTTAGTCATCCGGACAGTCAACGTCGGAACGCTGGAAATTTAGAGGAGGAATGGTCATGCGTGAGGAATTACAACAACTTTGGAATCAATGGCTATCGACGCGTGATGTAGCGGTAGCTGACCAGTTACTGCTAAATTATGAACCTCTTGTGCACTACCACGTTCAGCGTCTCAGCGCGACACTTCCGAAGAGTGTCGATCGTGATGAATTAAAAAGTCTTGGGATGATGGGATTGTATGATGCTCTTCAAAAATTCGACCAAAATCACAATAATAAATTTGATACGTATGCAGCATTTCGTATTCGCGGCGCCATTTTAGACGGCTTACGAAAAATTGATTGGTTACCCCGGTCGTTACGGGAAAAATCAAAGCGGGTCGAAGCTGCTGTCGAGATTTTAGAACAAAGTCTTCAACGGACCCCGACGATTGATGAAGTTTCATCGATTGTTGATATGAACCCGGAAGAAGTCAAGACGGCACTTGCTGAGAGCTATTTTGCGAATATTCTATCGATCGATGAAGCAGTGACGCTTCAAGACGAAGGAAAAGCGATGGCCGTTTCCTATCTGGATCCAGATGCAGCGACACCTGAGGATACACTTTTGATGCGCGAGCTGATTTCGAAGCTTGCCGAAGAAGTGGAGCAATTGTCCGAGAAGGAACAATACGTTGTGTCCCTCTTTTACTTTGAAGAACTGACATTGACGGAAATCGGGGAAGTACTTGGCCTATCTACTTCACGAATTTCACAGATTCATTCGAAAGCGCTCCGAAAACTGAAACAAGCGTTAGGAAGTGCTTATCTTTCTGACCGCGTCGCGATGTGAAAGGACATACCATGACACTTTTTTATATTTTGCTAGCAGCACTCATTTGTTACGGTCTTTTGTTATTATTTAAGCAACAAGCGCTTTTGAAGGACCGCGTTACACATCTTGAACGACAGAAGCAGGAAACGGAAGAAATTCTGTTACAATTCATGCAACAGGTGAATGAGCTGACGGAAGGGGAGGTAAGATCCCGCCCGTCGACTCCTGTCGAACAAGAATGGAAAGGCGAAATCATTGTAGCTGAAGAATCAGAGCGACCCGATTATTCTTCTGAACCGGTCAAAGTATTTTCAAAAGAAGACAAACCGGACGACCGGGTGGAAGAATCGCCTCTGTTGGATGTTAAAGATCAACTCGAAAAAGGTGCTGATTTAGATCAATTGGCACGTTCACTGAACCGGGGAGCCGGAGAAGTGGCCTTGATTGCTAAACTTTCTCAGAAAACGAAGGTTGCCCGGCGTTAAACTTTATGCTATATTAGTCTACGGTGTTAATTACGCACGCATGTATCGCCGGCTGCGGTGCCTTTAATAGGTTAGCTGGAACAACGATCATCGCGGAGGACATCCAAAACCCAAAAGGAGGAATTCATCATGGCAGTAATCTCGATGAAACAATTGTTAGAAGCTGGTGTACACTTCGGTCACCAAACACGCCGTTGGAACCCAAAAATGGCAAAATACATCTTCACAGAACGTAACGGAATCTACATCATTGACCTACAAAAAACGGTTAAAAAAGTAGACGAAGCTTACAACTTCATCCGTGAAGTAGCGTCTGAAGGCGGAAACGTTCTTTTCGTTGGTACGAAAAAACAAGCTCAAGACACTGTGAAAGAAGAAGCGATCCGTGCTGGTCAATACTTCATCAACGAACGTTGGTTAGGTGGAACACTCACGAACTTCTCTACAATCAAAAAACGTATCAACCGTTTAAAACAACTCGAAAAAATGGAAGAGAACGGTACATTCGAAGTTCTTCCTAAAAAAGAAGTCATCATTCTTAAAAAAGAAATGACTCGTCTTGAGAAATTCCTCGGCGGTATCAAAGATATGCCAGGCGTTCCAGATGCACTCTTCATCGTTGACCCACGCAAAGAGCGTATCGCGATTGCAGAAGCACACAAACTCAACATCCCAATCGTTGCGATCGTTGACACAAACTGTGATCCGGACGAAATCGACTACGTCATCCCAGCAAACGACGATGCGATCCGTGCAGTCAAATTGCTTACTGGTAAAATGGCTGACGCAATCCTCGAAGTTAAACAAGGCGAAGATAACGTAGCACCTGAAACTACTGAAGAAGTAGTAGCAGACGCTGAGTAATTCGTGATGCCAGGTGATAAAGGGAATTGACCTTTTATCACCTTTTTTTTGAAAATAAGGACGTTATAAGGAGGAATATCGAATGGCTATTACAGCAGCTATGGTAAAAGAACTTCGTGAAAAAACTGGTGCAGGGATGCTTGACTGCAAAAAAGCACTCGTCGAAGCTGATGGGGACATGAACGCAGCAATCGACTTCTTGCGTGAAAAAGGAATCGCTAAAGCAGCAGCTAAAGGCGACCGGATTGCAGCAGAAGGTTTGACAGCTGTCGCAGTTAACGGCAACAAAGCAGCACTTGTTGAAATCAACTCAGAAACAGATTTCGTTGCGAAAAACGAACGTTTCCAATCACTCGTTCAAAACATTGCAGACGCAGTACTCCGCAATGGTTCTGAAACGGCTGAAGCAGCACTTGCTTCTGAATACGAAGCAGGAAAAACAATCGACACATACATCTCAGAAGAAGCATCAACAATCGGAGAGAAAATTTCACTTCGTCGTGTAGCGCTCTTCGCTAAAGAAGACAACGCAGCATTCGGTTCTTACCTCCACATGGGTGGTCGTATCGGTTCTGTCGTCGTCGTCGAAGGCACAACAGACGAAACTGTTGCAAAAGATATCGCAATGCACATTGCTGCAGCGCGCCCACTTTACGTCGACCGTTCTTCTGTCACAGAAGAAGAAAAAGCACGTGAAGAAAAAGTTCTTACAGAGCAAGCACTCAACGAAGGCAAACCTGCTAACATCGTTGAGAAAATGATTGCTGGTCGTATGAACAAATTCTACGAAGAAATCTGCCTCGTTGACCAAACATTCGTCAAAGATCCAGACTTCAAAGTTGGTAAATATGTAGAATCTAAAGGCGGAAAAATCGTTTCATTCGTACGCTTCGAAGTTGGAGAAGGTATGGAGAAACGTGAAGAAAACTTCGCTGAAGAAGTAATGAACCAACTTAAAAAATAAGAATCAGGATTTCCTGATGACAAGAGAAGGAACACGTATGCTTCAATCCACTTTCGTGTGGAAGTGGGTCGTGTTCCTTTTTTACGGAATTTAGCAAGGGGGACATAGTCATGCAACCGAAATATAACCGGATTGTGTTAAAATTGAGCGGAGAAGCGCTCGCAGGAGATCAAGGGTTCGGAATTCATCCTGGGATTGTCAATTCGATTTCGAATCAAATTAAAGAACTAGTCGAATTGAACGTAGAAGTCGCAGTCGTCGTAGGTGCAGGAAACATTTGGCGCGGTAAGACGGGAGCGGAGCTTGGGATGGACCGGGCAAATGCCGATTATATGGGGATGCTTGCGACCGTCATGAACTCGCTCGCTTTACAAGATAGCCTGGAATCCGTTGGTGTCGAAACACGTGTTCAGACGTCGATTGAAATGCGACAAGTCGCTGAACCATACATCCGCCGTCGGGCAATGCGTCATCTTGAAAAAGGACGGGTTGTTATCTTTGCAGCCGGAACAGGGAATCCGTATTTCTCAACAGATACGACAGCGGCGCTTCGGGCAGCTGAAATCGAGGCGGAAGTCATCTTAATGGCGAAAAACAACGTCGATGGCGTCTACTCGGCTGATCCAAATGTTGATCCAGATGCGAAGAAATTTGAGACATTATCTTACTTGGATGTTCTTAAAGACGGTCTTCAAGTCATGGATTCAACGGCAACATCACTTTGTATGGACAATGACATCCCGCTCATCGTATTCTCGTTGATGGAAGAAGGAAACATTAAACGAGTCGTCATCGGTGATGAAATCGGGACACTTGTAAGGGGGAAATAACATGTCACAAGCAATCATGAAACAAGCAGAAGAACGGATGGAGAAAGCACATCTGTCATTGAAAAAAGAACTTGCGACGTTACGTGCAGGACGTGCGAACGTATCAATCCTTGATCCGGTTCAAGTGGACTACTATGGTTCACCGACACCACTCAATCAAGTCGCAAACGTCAACACACCGGAAGCGCGTTTGATTTTGATTACACCGTGGGATAAATCGATGGTGACAGAAATTGAAAAAGCGATTCAACGTGCAGACCTAGGGCTTGCTCCTTCTTCGGACGGGACAGTCATTCGATTAGCGATTCCACCATTGACAGAGGATCGTCGGAAAGAACTCGTGAAACTTGTCAAAAAGTACACGGAAGAAGGAAAAGTCGCTCTTCGGAACATTCGTCGTGATACGAACGAACAACTGAAAAAACAAGAAAAAGACGGCGTGTTGACTGAAGATGACCTCCGCGGTTACACAGAAGACGTTCAAACATTAACGGACAAATTCGTTAAAGTACTTGATCAAACGGCGACGGATAAAGAACAAGAAATTATGGAAGTATGACACGTAATATTGTCAGGTTGGGGACTCTTTGTCACACGAAGAGTCCCTTTCTTCTTAAACTAAACGAGGGGAGGAAGAAGTAAATGTTTCAATGGTTAAATCAGACTAAAGAAGTAATTGAACAACAAGTTCCTGAACATATTGCGATTATTATGGATGGAAACGGACGTTGGGCAAAAAAACGAGGCCTTCCCCGTATCATGGGGCATCGTGAAGGGATGAAATCTGTCCGGGAAGTTGTTCGGACGGCAAATGAATTAGGTGTGAAAAGTTTGACGTTATATGCTTTTTCAACCGAAAACTGGACGCGTCCTGAAGAAGAAGTCAGTTTCCTGATGAAACTGCCGGCCCAATTTTTAGAGTCGGATCTTAAAGATTTGAATGAACGGAACGTCAAAGTCGAAGTGGCGGGAGAAATTTCGCGTCTGCCGATTTATACACGGGAAGCCGTTCAACAAGCCAAAACGGATACAGCGGACAATACAGGACTTCGGTTGATTTTTGCCCTCAATTATGGAGGACGGGATGAAATCGTTCAAGTCATGCAAAAAATCGCTGAAAAAGTGCAAGCCGGTGTATTGCGGCCTGACATGATTACGAACGAAGTCATTGAACAAGAATTAATGACAGGTTCGATGACAGATGTCGATCTCGTCATTCGTACGAGTGGGGAACAACGACTTTCCAACTTTTTATTATGGCAAGCTGCCTATGCCGAATTTTACTTTACAGATGTCTTATGGCCCGAGTTCCGGCGTGACCAGTTCTTAGCGGCGATTGAAGACTATAATCAACGGACGCGTCGTTTTGGCGGAGTCTGACTAAACGAGGACATATCTTATGAAAACACGAATTATTACAGGAATATGGGCAGGTGCCATCTTTTTAGTATTGCTTTATCTAGGAGGACTCCCATTCCTTGCTTTCATGGCAATTTTGACAATCATCGGGTATACCGAACTGATTAAAATGCGACAATTGTCGTTCAAGTCAATTCCGGTCCTGTTGTTCGGAGCGGGAACATTACTTCCGTTCATCGGGTTGTATGAACAGGCCAGCGAACAGTCGCTGTCACTCGGGCTGTCTCCGATTGCATGGGGCATGTTAATTGTCTTGATCGGTTTATTTTGGACAGTGTTCTCCAAAAACGTATTCACCTTCGACGATGTGGCCTTTTTGCTGTTGACTGCAGTCTATGTCGGAATAGGATTCGCATCGTTTACGTACATTCGGTTGCTTGAAAACGGTTTGACGTTTTCCTTACTGATCATCTTACTGATCTGGTTCACGGATTCGGGTGCTTACTTCGTTGGGAAAAGTCTGGGGAAAACAAAATTGTGGCCAGCCATCAGCCCAAATAAAACAGTTGAAGGAGCACTCGGTGGTGTCGTTCTTGCGATCGTACTCGGAGTGGTGTTTGAACTGATTCACCCGACAGTCGGTCTCGGAACTGTCGTATTGTTGGCACTGATCGTTGCCGTCGTCGGTCAATTAGGCGATTTAGTCCAGTCAGCGTATAAACGTCATTATGGCGTAAAAGATTCCGGAGCATTATTACCCGGACACGGTGGGATTCTTGACCGGTTCGACAGTATGATCATTGTCTTTACCGTTCTGATTGTACTCGGTATATTCGGATAAGGAGGAAAAAGGATGAAACAGGTTAGTATCATTGGGGGAACTGGATCAATCGGGACCCAAACGTTAGATGTCATCGCAGCAAATCCAGACCGTTTTCAACTGGTCAGCTTTGCGTTCGGGAAAAACATCGAGGTTGCCTTACCCTGGCTGAATCGTTTACGTCCGGAGCTGGTAGCTGTCTTAGACGAGACAGTAAAAGAACAACTCGAAGCTGTTCTTGATTACGCGCCAACAGTGCTCGTCGGTGAAGAAGGATTGATTGCTGTCGCAACAGCAGAACAAGCGGATATCGTCATTACAGCCGTCGTCGGTGCCGTCGGGCTTCGTCCTACGCTTGCCGCCATTGAAGCGGGAAAAGCGATCGGGTTGGCAAACAAAGAAACACTAGTGACAGCCGGACACCTCGTCATGAAAAAAGCACGTGAAAAAGGTGTCGCTATTCTTCCGGTCGATAGTGAACATGCCGCGATTTTCCAATGTCTGAATGGCGAACGTCGCCAAGACGTCCGACAAATCATCTTAACCGCATCCGGCGGCAGTTTCCGTGATCAAACACGGGAACAGTTGGCAAACGTAACAGTCGAGCAGGCGCTAAACCATCCGAACTGGTCAATGGGGGCCAAAATTACGATTGATTCGGCGACGATGATGAACAAAGGATTTGAAGTCATCGAAGCGCACTGGTTGTTTGATGTCACGTACGATGAAATCGATGTCGTCCTTCACCGGGAATCCATCATCCACTCGATGGTCGAATTCAATGATGGTGCGGTTATGGCGCAACTCGGGATGCCGGATATGCGTGAACCGATTCAATATGCCCTTACATATCCGTCCCGCCTTGAAATCAAAGGGGGAGAACGGTTAAACTTAAAACAAATCGGACGCCTGAATTTTGCGGAAGCTTCATTTGAACGTTATCCATTGCTTCGTCTTGCGTTTGAAGCAGGACGTGCGGGTGGATCGATGCCTTCCGTGCTCAATGCTGCGAACGAACAAGCTGTTGACCGTTTTTTAAAAGGGGAAATCAGCTTTTTAGAAATTGAAGCGAGCGTCGAGGCGGCTCTTCAAGCACATGAAAACATCGAAGATCCGTCTTTGGACCAGATTTTAGAGTCGGATCGTTGGGCCCGTGCGTTTGTTGCGTCCCTCTCACTCGCTAATTAAGGATGGGATAACAATGACGACCTTTATATCAATCGTATTGATGTTCGGTGTACTTGTTGCCGTGCATGAATGGGGTCATCTCGTCATGGCAAAACGGGCAGGAATCCTCTGTCGCGAATTCGCCATCGGATTTGGTCCGAAAATTTTTTCTTTTTTCAAAAATGAGACGTTGTACACGATTCGCCTGTTACCAATTGGTGGATATGTCAAAATGGCCGGGGAAGAACCGGAATTCGTTGAAGTCAAACCGGGGCAAACAATCGGCTTGGGACTTCGTGACGGTATCATTGAGACGATGTATTTGGATGCTTCCCGTCCGGAGGCGGATCAAGTCGTAACCGTCGAAAAAATTGATTTGTTGCATAAGCTAGAAGTCATCGCCTTACAAGATGAAGTATCGGCACGTTACCCTGTCTCGAAGACGGCATTTCTTGTCGAAGGACAAACCAAAACTCAAATCGCGCCATACGATCGAACGTTTGGATCAAAATCCGTTTTCAAACGTGTCCTAGCCATTGCGGCAGGTCCGGCCATGAACTTTGTTCTCGCGTTTGTTATCTTGTTCGGCTTAGCATTGTATAATGGTTCACCGACCGGAGAAAGTGTCATTGGAACGGTGCAAAAAGAATCTCCGGCTGATAAGGCAGGTCTTGTCGAAGGAGACCGGATTGTTTCCGTCAATGGAACAGAAACGGATAAATGGACGGATTTACGGGCCGGGTTCCAAGATCAGGCCGGAAAAAAGACAACCGTCGTCTACGAACGAGATGGTCAGGAGCAAACGACGTCCATCACACCGAAGGTACAACAGCAAGGTGATCAAAAAGTTGGAATCATTGGTGTGACGAATGAGACAGAAAAATCATTTGGAACAGCCTTACAGACAGGTATTTCCGAAACATGGCGGATGTCGACATTGATCGTCGGAGCTGTCGGAGATCTCGTAACGGGTGTCGTCGGCGTCGATCAATTATCCGGTCCGGTCGGAATCGTCAAAATGACGGATCAAGTTGCGGACAGCGGATTTTCCATGTTGCTGACATGGACTGCATTGCTTTCAGTCAACTTAGCAGTATTCAACTTATTACCACTACCTGCTTTAGACGGTGGCCGATTATTGTTCCTGTTTTTAGAAGCGTTGCGCGGGAAACCGGTCGATCCGCAAAAAGAAGGATTAGTCCATTTTGTTGGATTTGCACTTTTGATGCTCTTGATGTTGGTCGTCACATGGAACGATATCCAGAAGTTCTTTTAAATTATTAGTCAAAGGGGTTCACGACTCACATGAAACAATCCAAATTATTTATGCCTACTTTACGTGAAGTACCATCCGATGCAGAAGCCATCAGTCATCAGCTTTTGTTACGGGCAGGGTTTATGCGTCAAAATGCAGCCGGAATCTATTCGTATCTTCCACTGGCGAAACGCGTCCTGTCGAAAATCGAGACGATCATTCGTCAAGAAATGGAGGGAGCTGGTGCGCAGGAATTGTTGATGCCAGCTATTCAACCAGCAGAACTATGGGAAGAAACCGGACGCTGGGATATTTACGGTCCGGAACTGATGCGTTTGACGGACCGTCACGATCGACGGTTTGCGCTTGGTGCGACACATGAAGAGTTGATTACGTCCATCGTCCGTGATGAGCTGAACTCCTATAAAAAATTACCGGTCAACTTGTTCCAGATTCAAATGAAGTACCGGGATGAACGCCGTCCACGGTTCGGATTACTCCGTGGCCGTGAATTCATCATGAAAGATGCCTATTCGTTCCATTCGTCGCAAGAGAGTTTGGAAGAAGAATATCAAAATATGTTTAATGCCTATACAAAAATCTTCACACGTGTCGGACTCGAGTTCCGTCCGGTCGTCGCAGATTCCGGTGCGATTGGCGGTAGTGGAACACATGAATTCCATGCCTTGGCTGCTATCGGCGAAGATACGATCGTGTATTCTGATCAGTCGGATTATGCGGCGAACCTGGAGATGGCAGAATCGGTCGATCAGTACACGAAACAAGATAAAGCATCAGAAGCATTAGAAGAAGTTCACACAGGTGACGCCAAAACAATTGAAGCTGTCAGTGCAGTACTTGGATTACCGGAACAGGAGTCGATCAAAACGGTTGTCTTCAAAACGGAAGAAGGTCTTGTCATGGCGCTCGTCCGTGGTGATCATGAAGTCAATGACATTAAACTGAAGAAT
This sequence comes from Exiguobacterium sp. GL_137, assembly GCF_057834585.1. Lineage (NCBI taxonomy): Bacteria > Bacillati > Bacillota > Bacilli > Caryophanales > Exiguobacterium > Exiguobacterium sp. GL_137. The sequence continues at coordinate 1,840,786 of NZ_CM174406.1, read as the reverse complement.
TACCTCGGTGCTCTCGATATTATGATGGCAACGGATGAAGAAATCGAGCAGGCACTCCATTCGACACCGGGAACGCTCGGACCGATTGGGGCCGACATGAAGGTTGTTGCGGATTATGCAGTGCGGGCATTAACAAATTCTGTTTGCGGCGCGAACAAGCCGGAAACGCATTACGTGCATGTTGAGCCAAACCGCGACTTTGAAGCAGAATACACAGATTTACGATTCGTCGAAGAAGGTGACCTCTCACCGGACGGACAAGGACACGTCAAGTTCGCTCGAGGAATCGAAGTCGGACAAGTCTTTAAACTCGGGACACGTTATTCAGAGGGCATGAATGCTACGTTCCTTGATGAAGGCGGGAAAGCCCAACCGTTGATCATGGGTTGTTACGGGATTGGTGTCTCGCGGACGATGTCTGCCGTCGTCGAGCAACATTACGATGACCGCGGCATCATCTGGCCAAAAGCCATTGCACCATTTGATGTTCATTTGATTGCCGTCAACGGTAAAAATGCAGAACAAATGCAAGTCGCGGAAACGGTCTACCATGACCTGACGGCCGCCGGATTCTCGGTTCTCTTTGACGATCGGAAAGAACGTGCCGGCGTCAAATTCGCCGACGCAGACTTGATTGGACTGCCTGTAAGAATCAATGTAGGTAAAAAAGCACCGGACGGTATCGTGGAACTGAAAGCACGACGCGGTGGAGAAGCAGAAGAAATTCAACAAGCAGATCTTCTTGAAGCTGTTCGTTCGCTTTATGAAGGTTTACAATAAGTAATGGGAACGGTCACTTTTCGTAAAGTGACTGTTTTCTTGTCTCACACCCATTCGCCCCTTGGGCAATCTGCAAGAGGAGGAGGAGTGGCTGTCATGGTGTGAAGCAACAACGACAGCACAAATGCGAGTGGATACACAACAACGCATGTCGCTCTTGATGAGCGATTTAGAATTACCAACCGGCATCGTTGAAGAATTTTTTACAGATGCTTCACTTGAAAAATTACGGGTCCAAAAAGCAACCGCGACATGGACTTTCCATATCCGACTGGTACAGGTCTTACCTCAAAACGTTTATCAGATGTTTTACAGTCGGCTGAAAAGCCGTTACCAACAGTTTGCGGAGGTCAAATTACTGCTTGAATCCGAGCAACGTCCCGACGCTAAACTATTTATTGATTACTGGCCCTATATCGTCGAGGATTTGGCTGATGCCTCGTCAGCGATGCGGAGTCATCTAAGCCGTGTTTTGCCGGAGTACCGGGACAATAAACTATTTATTCCGGTTCGAAGTGAACCGGAAGCCGGATTCCTGAAAAATGATCTTTGCGGTGAAATGCAATTATTATACGGGGCATACGGGTTCCCGAAATTTGTGTGTGAACCGGTCGTCCAGATGGATCAAACTGAGCAGGAAGAATTACGGAATCAGGTTAAACAGGAGGATATTGATGAAGCAAAACGAATGCTTGAACTTCAATTCAAACGGGAACAATCCCGTGACGATGACGAAGGACCAATTGATATCCGGATTGGAAAACCGATTCAAGACGAAGTGGTACCGATTAAGACGATTCAAGATGAAGAACGCCGGATTGCAATCCGGGGACTTGTTTTTGCGGCAGAAAGTCGGGAACTCCGCAGCGGAAAAACAATCTTTACATTTAAACTGACCGACTATACGGATTCTTTGGTCGTCAAAATGTTTGCCCGTGACGAGACCGATGTCAAAATCCTGTCGGCTATCAAAAAAGGCATGTGGATTCAAGTAGCGGGCCGCGTCGAATTTGATACGTTCTTGCGTGACTTGTGTATGATGATCGCCCAGTTGTCCGAAGTCAAAATGGAACTGCCGGCCGATCCATGGGCGGGTGAGAAACGGGTCGAGTTACATGCCCATTCCCAAATGAGTCAGATGGATGCTGTCATGAACGTGACGAAATATGTGGAGCGAGCAGCTGCCTGGGGGCACCCGGCAGTCGCCATCACTGATCACGCGGGGGCGCAAAGCTTCCCGGATGCGTATTATGCCGGAAAGAAAAACAACATCAAGGTGTTATACGGGATTGAAGCGAACGTCGTCAACGACGGGGTTCAGGTCGCGTATCATCCGGTCGATCAGGACTTGGAAAAAGCAACGTTTGTCGTTTTTGACGTCGAGACCACCGGATTGTCTGCGATGTATAACAAAATCATCGAGTTAGCCGCTGTTAAGATTTACGATGGAGACATCATCGACAAGTTCGAAGCGTTTGCTGATCCACAACATCTCTTGTCAGCGACAACGATTGATTTAACGGGAATTACCGATGAGATGGTCCGCGGAAAACCGGACCCGGAACAAGTCGTCAAGGAATTCATGGACTGGGCGGGGGATTCGATTCTCGTTGCCCACAATGCTTCCTTTGATATCGGGTTCTTAAATGCCACATTACGGTCCGGTAACCATGATGAATCGACTTTACCCGTCATCGATACGCTCGAACTCGCGCGTGTCCTGATGCCGAGTCTTAAAAATCACCGTTTGAATACGCTCGCGAAACGATTTGATATTGAATTGACCCAGCATCACCGGGCGATTTACGATGCGGAAGCGACCGGCTATTTGATGCTCAAACTACTGCAAATGGCGGACGAGATGTTTAATATGAAGACTCACCTTTCGCTTAACCGGGAGATGGGAAAAGATATTTCACGGGCACGTCCGTATCATGCGACGGTCTATGCCAAAAACCGGACAGGTCTGAAAAACTTGTATCAGCTGATTTCGCTGGCGCATACGAAACACGTCCACCGTGTCGTCCGGACACCGCGTTCGCAACTCGTTGCGCACCGGGACGGTTTGATCATCGGTTCGGCCTGTGACAACGGGGAAGTGTTTGATGCAGCCCTTAATAAATCAGATGAAGATTTGGCGAAGGTCATGCGTTTTTATGATTTCATCGAAATTCAGCCACCTGCGATGTACGGTCATTTAATCGAACGGGAAATCGTTCAAAATGAGTTGGAACTGCGGGATTTGATCAAAAAGGTCATCCGGGTCGCGGAAGAAAACGATATTCTGCCGGTAGCGACGGGCAATGTGCATTATCTGGACACACATGACGCCACCTATCGGGAAGTGTTGATTCGGACGCAGGGCGGCGCCAACATGCTGAATATGCGTAAACAATTGCCGCCGGCCCATTTCCGGACGACACAAGAAATGATGAGTGATTTTAAATTTTTAGGACCGGAACTGTCGGAGCGGCTTGTCATCATCAATAGTCAGAAAATCGCCGGCTGGTTTGAAAATATTGATATCATTCCAAAAGATTTGTTCACGCCTAAAATTGAAGGCGCGGATGAAGAGGTCCGGTCGTTGTCGTATGACATGGCGCATCGCATTTACGGCGATGTCCTGCCGGAAATCGTCGAAGCACGGCTCGAAAAGGAACTCAAATCGATTATCGGTCACGGATTTGCCGTCATTTATCTGATTTCGCACAAGCTCGTAAAAAAATCACTCGATGATGGATATCTCGTCGGATCCCGGGGATCGGTCGGTTCGAGCCTCGTCGCGACGATGACGGAAATCACGGAAGTCAATCCGTTACCACCGCATTACGTCTGTCCGAATTGTAAGGAGTCGGAATTCTTTGATGATGGATCGGTTGGTTCTGGATTCGACTTACCGGATAAAACGTGTAAGACGTGTGACGTGCCGTTAATCAAAGACGGGCACGATATTCCGTTTGAGACGTTCCTTGGATTCAAAGGGGATAAAGTACCGGATATTGATTTAAACTTCAGTGGAGAATACCAGCCGAAAGCCCACGCCTATACAAAAGTCTTGTTTGGTGACGACTATGTGTACCGAGCCGGGACAATTGGTACGATTGCCGAGAAAACGGCTTACGGCTACGTCAAAGGATATCAGTCTGAAAATGATTTAAACTACCGGAATGCTGAAGTCGACCGGCTCGTCAGCGGTGTGACCGGTGTCAAACGGACGACGGGTCAGCATCCGGGTGGGATCATCGTTGTTCCGGATTATATGGACATTTATGATATCAGTCCGATTCAATTCCCGGCGGATGACATGGGGTCCGAGTGGAAAACGACCCACTTTGATTTCCATTCGATCCACGATAACTTATTGAAACTGGATATCCTCGGACATGATGATCCGACGATGATTCGGATGCTGCAAGATTTGTCGGGACGCGATCCGAAAACGATTCCCGTCGATGATGCAGAGGTCATGAAGATTTTCAGTTCGACAGAATCGATTGGCGTGACACCGGAACAGATTGATTCGAAAACCGGGACGCTTGGGATTCCAGAGTTTGGGACAAAATTTGTCCGACAGATGCTTGAAGAAACAAAACCGACGACTTTTTCAGAACTTGTCCAGATTTCCGGTCTGTCTCACGGCACGGATGTTTGGCTCGGTAATGCCAGTGAGCTGATTTATAACGGAACATGTGAACTGAAAGACGTCATCGGTTGCCGGGATGATATCATGGTCTATTTGATTTACGCGGGTCTTGAACCGTCACTTGCCTTTAAAATCATGGAATCGGTCCGTAAAGGGAAAGGTCTTTCAATTGAGATGGAAGAGGCGATGATTGAAAATCATGTACCGCTTTGGTATATCGATTCTTGTAAAAAAATCAAGTACATGTTCCCGAAAGCCCACGCCGCGGCCTATGTGTTGATGGCCGTCCGGATTGCTTATTATAAAGTCCATCATCCGATGTACTATTATGCCTCTTACTTCACGGTTCGTGCCGGTGATTTTGATATCGGGGCGATGAACAAGGGATCGGCAGCGATCCGCAAAGTATTGCAGGATATCAAAGATAAAGGATTTGAAGCAACGGCGAAAGACAAGGGGCTGTACACCGTGCTTGAGATTGCGCTTGAAATGATTGAACGGGGCTTTACCTTCAGCAAAGTCGATTTGTATAAATCGAGTGCATCCGAGTTTCTGATTGATGGAGATTCGCTACTGCCGCCGTTCGATGCTGTCACCGGTCTTGGAACGAACGCGGCGAAACAAATCGTCGAAGCCCGAAAAGGCGGTGAGTTCCTGTCGAAGGAAGATTTGCAAAAACGGGCGAAACTCTCGAAGTCGATTATCGAAACGCTGGATAATCTCGGTTGTCTGGAAGGTCTTCCGGATGAGAACCAACTCTCGTTATTTGACCTCTAAAGCCTTGCGGATGCTTGCTTAAGAAGGTGCATTATGCTATATTGAGTGAGGAAATGTTTTTTATACTACGACTTGGAAGGAGTAGGGGGACCTGCTCCTTTCTTGTTTGTTTTTTGAAGGAGGATGAAGATGACGAACGTAACTGAGAAGGTCGAACAACTCGCTAAACCGATCGTAGAACGAGAGGGGATGGAGCTTGTCGACGTCGAATTCGTCAAAGAGGGGGCGGATTGGTTCCTACGTGTCTCCATCGATAAAGAAGGTGGCGTTGACCTGGAAGACTGTGTCAACATCAATGAAAAGTTATCGGAAGCATTGAATCAAGATGATCCGATTGACGAACCCTACTATTTAGATGTTGCGAGTCCAGGTGCTGAACGACCACTCAAAAAAACCGAGGATTTCGAAAAGGCGATTGGCAAACACGTCTATATCAAGACGCATGATCCCGTCAAGGATGCGACAGAATTTGAGGGTACACTACTGACTTATTCTGAAGAAATGCTTGAACTCGAAGTCCGTGTGAAGACACGAAAATTGAAAATTGAAATACCGGTGAACAAGATCGCGATGGCGCGGCTTGCGGTAGTGTTCTAAGGAAAGGAAGAGAACGATGGGACCACAGTTACTTGAAGCAATCGAACAAATCGCTAAAGAAAAAGAGATTGATAAGAATATCATCATCGATGCGCTGGAACAGGCATTGATTTCCGCTTACCGTCGCAACTTTGGAAAAGAGTCGGAGGCAGTAAAAGTCGAATTTGACCAACAGACAGGAGATATCCGTGTCTTTGCCTTAAAAGAGGTTGTTGAACGTTTGACACAGCCGGAAGAACAGCTTTCACTCGAGGAAGCACACGAAATCGATCCAACGTATGAACTCGGTGATTTCCATAAAGTCGAAGTGACACCAGGTGATTTCGGACGTGTCGCAGCACAAACGGCGAAACAAATCGTCACACAAAAGATGCGCGAAGCAGAGCGGGAACGTATTTACAATCATTTCGCCGACCGGGAAGATGAAATCATGACCGGAATGGTTGAACGTCAGGATGCACGTAATCTTTACGTTAACCTGGAGGGGATTGAAGCCGTACTGACGACACACGAACAGATGCCGAATGAACGTTTCGGAATCCGGGAATACATCAAAGTATACGTAACGAAAGTCGATCCAATGGTCAAGGGATCAGGCGCATCGATTCTTGTATCGCGGACACACCCAGGTTTATTAAAACGTCTGTTTGAAATCGAAGTACCTGAAATCGCCAGCGGCGAAGTTGAAGTGAAGTCGGTAGCACGTGAAGCCGGCGACCGTTCGAAGATTGCCGTTGCTTCCGACGAAATCGATCCTGTCGGTGCATGTGTCGGTCAAAAAGGAGCGCGTGTCCAACGTATCGTTAACGAATTAAACGGAGAAAAGATTGATATCGTCCGTTATTCAGATGATCCGAAAGAATACGTCGCCAATGCATTAAGTCCAGCACAAGTCGTCGCCGTATATGTCAATGAGCCGGCAAAAGCGACAATCGTCGTCGTACCGGACTTCCAATTGTCACTTGCGATCGGGAAACGTGGTCAAAATGCCCGTTTAGCTGCCAAGTTAACAGGATGGAAAATTGACATCAAGAGCGAATCAGAAGCAGAATCGATGGAATTGAAAGATGTCTTCATGAAAGTCGAACCTGCGGCAACAGAAGCAGTTGACGTGGAAACGGTCCAAGTCGAAGGCGAGGAATAATTCGTGCAAAAAAAGGTACCATTACGCAAATGTGTCATCACACAAGAGATGCGTCCTAAAAAAGAGTTAATTCGGGTCGTCCGGACACCTGACAGTGAGGTTGTCGTCGATCTTAATGGTAAAATGAATGGGCGAGGCGCCTATTTGACGAAAGATGCCACTGTCATTGCGACAGCAAAAAAGAAGCGCACACTCGATCACCATCTGAAAGTCAAAACAACAGATGCGTTATATGATCAATTGCTTGCGATCGCGGGAGGTACACATGAGTAAATGGGAATCGCTCCTTGGTCTCGCGAACCGAGCGCGGAAAGTGACGACTGGAGAAGAACTCGTACTGAAAGAAGTACGGGGGGGACAAGCCAAACTCGTCCTCTTAGCAGCAGATGCGGGGGCTGCCACGCGTAAGAAAGTGACGGATAAATGTACAAGTTATCGTGTTCCGTACATCGAAGTCGGAGATCGAAACATTCTTGGACATGCACTTGGGAAAGACGCGCGTGTTGTCGTGTCAGTCAACGAAGCCGGATTTGCGAAAAAGCTAACGGAACTCCTCTCGAACGATTAACTGGAGGTGGATCTTTTGGGTAAACGTGTATACGAATTCGCGAAAGAACAGAATGTAACGAGTAAGCAGGTCATCGCCCAGCTCGAAAAGCTGGAAAAACCCGTTAAGAATCATATGGCGGTTTTAGATGAACAGACAGTACAGCAACTCGACAAAGTATTTAATCCCGAGAAACATCGGGTCCAAAAAACGGAGGCTCCAAAACAAGTGAAATCAGACAATAAACCGAACAGACCAGGAACAACTAACAAACCAGCAGGGAACCAATCACGCAATACAAAAGGCGGACGTCCGGAATTCGGAAACCGCAATAACCGCGGTGGAAAACGCCGTCCACAGAAAAAAGTGGAACCACGTAAACTGGAAGTAGCAGACCCAAATTCAAAATCAAGTCAACGAAAAGCAGCACGTCGGGCGCAAGAAGAAGCAATGGCAAACGTCGTTCAATACGCAGACAACTTAACAGTCGGCGAATTGGCTGAAAAAATGGATAAAAAACCAAACGAACTGATCATGAAATTGATGGGAATGGGCGTTATGGCGACCATTAACCAAGATCTCGATGATGAGACGGTTGAATTGCTTGCATCTGACTTCGGATTTGAAGTCGAAAAAACAGTTAAAGTCGATGAAACAGACTTCGATGCATATGAACTGAACCTCGATAACTACGAATTGTCAGAACGTCCACCGGTCGTTACAATCATGGGACACGTTGACCACGGTAAAACGACATTGCTTGACTCGATCCGTAACACAAAAGTCACAGCAGGCGAAGCCGGCGGAATTACGCAGCATATCGGTGCCTACCAAGTAGAAATCGAAGGAAAGAAAATTACATTCCTCGATACACCAGGTCACGCCGCGTTTACAACAATGCGTGCACGTGGGGCAGATGTCACGGATATCGCCATCATCGTTGTCGCAGCAGATGACGGCGTCATGCCGCAAACGGAAGAAGCGATCAGCCACGCAAAAGCAGCCGGTGTTCCAATCATCGTTGCTGTCAACAAGATGGATAAAGAAGGCGCTAATCCAGACCGTGTCAAACAAGAATTGACGGAGTTCGAACTCGTAGCCGAGGACTGGGGCGGTGACACGATTTTCGTACCGGTTTCAGCTCTTAAAGGAGACGGAATCGACGAGTTGCTTGAGATGATTCTTCTTGTCTCCGAAGTCCAAGAATATAAATCTACACCGGACATGCACGGACGCGGAACGGTCATCGAAGCGAAACTCGATAAAGGACGCGGACCTGTTGCGACATTGCTCGTCCAACACGGAACACTTCGTGTCGGAGATCCAATTGTCGTCGGTCATACGTTCGGCCGGATTCGGGCAATGGTCAACGATATCGGTCGCCGTGTCAAAGAGGTTGGCCCGTCGACACCAATCGAAATTACAGGCTTGAACGATGTACCAAAAGCCGGAGATCAATTCTTTGCGTTTGAAGATGAGAAAAAAGCCCGTCAAATCGGGGAAGCGCGTTACCAACGTGAAATCGAGGCACAACGCCGCGATTCAGCGAAAGTCAGTTTGGAAGATCTCTTCGACCGGATCAAAGAAGGCGAAGTCAAAGACCTCAACATCATCATCAAAGGTGACGTTCAAGGTTCAGTCGAAGCCCTCGCCGGTTCACTCAAGAAAATCGACGTCGAAGGTGCTAAGATCAACATCGTCCACTCAGGTGTTGGTGCCATCACAGAAGGTGATGTCATCTTGGCTTCAGCAGCTAACGCCATCATCATCGGCTTTAACGTCCGTCCAGATGGTAACGCGAAATCGATGGCAGACCAAGAGAAGGTTGAGATTCGTCTTCACAAAATCATCTACAATGCGATCGAAGAAATCGAACAAGCGATGAAAGGTCTTCTTGACCCAGAATTCGTTGAGAAAATCATTGGTCAAGCTGAAGTTCGTGACGTCATCAAAGTCTCGAAAGTCGGAACGATTGCCGGTGGTTATGTCACAGAAGGTAAATTGACACGTGCTGCAGGTGTTCGTGTTGTTCGTGACAGCATCGTTATTTATGAAGGAAAACTCGATACGTTGCGCCGCTTCAAAGACGATGTCAAAGAAGTAGCAGCCGGTTACGAGTGTGGAATCAAGATCGAACGATACGACGATATCAAAGTAGACGATGTCATCGAAGCGTTCATCATGGAAGAAGTTAAACGCAAGTAACAGAACGGATCAGAATCCGAACTGGAGGGATATAGAATGAGCGTACGTTCCAATCGTGTAGCAGAGCAGGTGCGTAAAGAAATTACGCAAATGTTGATTAAAGATGTGAATGATCCGCGTGTCAAGGCGGTGACGGTAACCGGTGTTGAAGTCACAGGTGACTTACAACAAGCAACGATCTTTTATTCGGTGCTCGGTGATGAAACGGTGCGTGAAGAAGCGCGCGTTGGTCTTGAAAAGTCAAAAGGGTTCATGCGTAAAGAAATCGGATCACGGATCCGTTTACGGAAGACACCTGAATTGCTGTTTGAGATCGATACATCTGTCGAGTACGGATCACGGATCGACGAATTGCTCCGGAACTTGAACAAGGATTAACAAGACAAGGGCAACCACACCTGTGGTTGTCCTTTTTTAGGAGGGACAAGGATGGAACCCATCGGAGTATTACCGTTAGATAAACCAGCAGGTATGACGAGTCACGATTGTGTTTTTCGACTGCGTCGCCTTTTTCAAACAAAAAAAGTCGGACATACCGGAACGCTTGATCCGGAAGTGACAGGTGTCTTGCCGATTTGTCTCGGACGAGCAACGAAGCTTGCGCGCTTCATTACGGACGAAGGGAAGAAGTATGTCGCAGAAGTGACGATTGGCTATGCGACGACAACCGAAGATGCCCACGGGGAAACCGTTCGGGAAACGCCGGTCCCACCTGATGCATTTACGGAGCAGCAAGTCGATGAAATACTCAATCAACTGACCGGACAGCTGGAACAGACACCGCCCTATTATTCGGCCGTGAAAGTAAACGGGAAAAAATTATATGAATATGCCCGTAAAGGCATCGAAGTGGAACGACCGACCCGAATCGTTCAAATCGATACACTGGACCGAACATCTGAATTGACTTTTGAAGACGGTGTCTGCCGTTTTCAAATCGAAATTGCCTGCGGAAAAGGCACGTACATCCGGACACTTGCGGTTGCAATCGGTGAACGGTTAGGTTATGCGGCCCATATGAGTGAATTGCGCCGGACAAGCTCGGGTGCGATGTCCGAAACAGAAGCGGTGACACTTGCAACACTTGAAGCCTGTGAGACGGTGGAAGAGCGGATGCAGTACGTTTTACCGATTGAACAAGTCATTCAAAAGTGGCCACGGTTGACTGTAGACGCCGAGACAGCGGCCCGTGTCTTGAATGGTGCCAAGTTAGCAGGCATTCCGGTCGAATTTGAACGCTTTACTGTCTATAATGAAGAGGGCATCCCTTTAGCAATCTACCGGCTTGATTCCGAAATCAATATGGGACGCGTAGAAGTCATGTTACAAATCGATTAGGATCGGAGAGATCAGGAATGGACATCATTCATTTAACATATCCAGAACAACCAGTAGAAGACCCGGCTGTTATTGCACTCGGCTTTTTTGATGGCGTACATCTTGGACACCAACGTGTTTTACAAACCGCAATTGAAAAAAGCCGCGAATTACATCTGCCGGTAGCGGTCATGACGTTTGATCCTCATCCGAAACAAGTACTTGGTAACGGAACGGAACAGATTCTCTACATTACACCGCTGGACCGAAAACTCGAAAAGATGGCGCAACTTGGCATTGACCGGGTGTATGTCATTGAATTCACAGTCGCCTTTTCAGAGTTGTCACCACAGGACTTCGTTGACCACTATTTAATTGCTGCCGGAGCACGCCACATTGTTGCAGGATTTGATTATTCGTATGGACGGTTCGGGGCCGGCAAAATGGCGACGCTTGATTTCCACAGTCGTGGACGATTTGATCATACGATCGTTTCAGAACACCAAGCAGACGATGAAAAGGTCAGCTCGACACGAATTCGTCGTTTGCTCGCAGATGGCGCCGTCGCAGAGGCAGCTCTGTTGTTAGGTGAGCCGTATCAAACGAAAGGGATTGTCATTCATGGCGACGCCCGCGGTCGCCAAATTGGATTTCCGACCGCCAATATCCGCCCGGAATTTGCTTATGTCATTCCGAAACTAGGTGTCTATGCGACGTTCGTTCATCTAGAGGATGGGCGGAAATTTCCGGCAATGACGAACATCGGACGGAGACCGACGTTTTATGAGACGGGAGAAGTCAGCATCGAAACTCACCTGCTCGCATTCGACGAAGATTTATATGGACAGGAACTGAAGCTCGAATGGATGGCTTACTTACGGGACGAACAAGCATTCGATGGAATCGAGAGTTTAAAAAATCAACTTGCCCAAGATAAAATTCACGCGATGCAGGCATTAACGGTTTGACAGACGGTGACGGGTTCGTTATGATGAGTCAGTACGAATACGTACAGCCGGTTGGCTTGGCATCAGGTCTCACCATCCGATGCTCGGCAATACGGTCATTCAAAAGATGGAGGTGGAGTGACAATGGCACTCACTAAAGAACGTAAAAATGAAATTATCGAAGCTTATGCTACGAAACAAGGCGATACTGGTTCGCCGGAAGTACAAGTTGCTGTTTTAACTGAACAGATCACAACTTTAAACGATCACTTACGTACACACAAAAAGGATCACCACTCACGTCGTGGTCTCTTGAAAATGGTTGGTCGTCGCCGTAACTTGCTCACATACCTTCGTAACAAGGATGTTTCACGTTACCGTTCATTGATCGAGCGTCTTGGTCTTCGTCGCTAATCCGAACAGATCAACAAGGAAGCAGGAGCATCGTCTCCTGCTTCTTTTTTTTGCCGATTCGTGGACATTTGGCGCAAGAACATCCATAATTAGATTTGAATGAAAAAACGGATAGAAGTGAGAGGGGATTTGTGCATGTCACAAACAAAGCAGACGTTTTCGACCGAACTCGGTGGACGTCCATTAACAATTGAAATCGGTCAACTGGCCAAACAAGCAAACGGAGCAGCATTGATCCGTTACGGTGAGACGGCAGTCCTTGCGACGGTCGTAGCATCAAAACAACCGAAAGACTTAGATTTCTTCCCATTAACAGTGAACTATGAAGAAAAATTATATGCAGCAGGTAAGATTCCGGGTGGCTTCCTAAAACGTGAAGGACGTCCGGGCGAAAACGCGATTTTGACATCACGTTTGATTGACCGTCCAATCCGTCCCTTGTTCCCAGATGGATTCCGTCATGACATCCAAGTTGCAACGACGGTCTTATCTTCAGATGAAGACAATTCACCAGAAGTCGCAGCGATGATCGGGGCTTCCATTGCCTTGTCGATTTCAGACATTCCATTTGATGGTCCGATTGCCGGCGTGACGATTGGTCGCGTGAACGGTGAGTTCATCATCAACCCGACAATGAGTCAAGCAGCTGAAAGTGATATCGACCTTCAAGTTGCCGGAACGAAACATGCGGTCAACATGGTCGAAGCCGGAGCAAAAGAAGTGTCGGAAGAAGCGATGCTTGAAGCGATTCTTCTCGGACATGATGTCATCAAGGCATTGATTGCGTTCCAAGAAGAAATCGTCGCAGCCGTTGGTCAAGAGAAATTCGCCTATACGGTTTCTTCGTTTGACGAGACTCTTGTCAACCGCTTGAAAGCTGATGCACTTGCAGAAGTGACGATGGCGGTTCAAGTCGAAGAAAAACAAGCACGCGATCTTGCCATCAACGAAGTCATTTCGAAATATATCGATCAGTACGCAGCAGATGATTCGATTACGGAAGCGCAATTGGCAGAAGTATCGGGTGTCTTGAACAAATTCGTCAAAACAGAAGTACGTCGTTTGATTACAGAAGACAAAGTCCGTCCAGACGGTCGTGGTCTTGCTGAAATCCGTCCGCTTGACTCGGAAATCGGATTGTTACCACGTGCACACGGTTCAGGTTTGTTCACACGTGGTCAAACACAAGTCTTGTCTGTTGCGACGCTCGGTGTCGCAGGAGATGCGCAAATCATCGATGGACTTGGACTCAAAGCAGAAAAACGTTTCATGCACCATTATAACTTCCCGCCGTTCTCAGTCGGAGAAGCTCGTCCGATGCGTGCACCGGGTCGTCGTGAAATCGGTCACGGAGCACTCGGGGAACGTGCACTGTTACCAGTTCTTCCATCAGAAACAGATTTCCCTTACACGATTCGTCTCGTGTCAGAAGTTCTTGAATCAAACGGTTCGTCTTCACAGGCATCGATTTGTGGATCAATCCTTGCGATGATGGATGCAGGTGTGCCGCTGAAAGCACCGGTCGCCGGAATTGCAATGGGCTTGATTAAAGAAGGCGAAAACTATTCGATCCTGACAGACATTCAAGGCATGGAAGATCATCTCGGCGATATGGACTTTAAAGTCGCAGGAACTAAAGACGGAGTGACTGCTCTTCAAATGGATATGAAGATTGGCGGAATTACGCGTCAAATTTTAGAAGAGGCGCTTGAACAAGCGCGTCTCGGTCGTTTACACATCCTTGAACACATGAATTCAGTCATTGCTGAACCACGTGTCGAGTTGTCTAAATATGCACCGAAAATCGTCACATTGAAAATCAATCCGGATAAAATCCGTGATGTGATTGGACCCGGCGGTAAAGTCATCAACAGCATCATCGATGAGACGGGTGTTAAAATCGATATCGATCAAGACGGAACAGTCTTTATCGCGTCAACGGATCAAGACGGCATCAATCGTGCTCGTCAGTTGATTGAAGATATCGTCCGTGAAGTCGTCATCGGAGAAGAATTTGACGGGACAGTTCGCCGCGTCGAAAAATTCGGTGCTTTCGTCGAACTATTCAAAGGAAAAGATGCTCTTGTACACATCTCGGAATTAGCACTTGAGCGTGTTGGCCAAACTGAAGATGTCGTCAAATTAGGCGATAAATTGAAAGTCCGTGTCACAGAAGTCGATGACAAAGGACGTGTCAATGCATCGCATAAAGTATTGCTTGTTGAAGGTATGAGTGCGGAAGATCGTGCTGCATACGATGAAAAGAAAAAAACAGAGCGTGACAGCCGCCCGCCGCGTCGGGATACTGGATCTCGCCCACCACGTGACGGACAACGTCCACCGCGTCGTAACTAATGAAAACAAAGGTGGCTCAACGGTGCGAATACGTGCACCGCGGGCCACCTTGTTTCATATTTCAAGGAGGAATGAACGATGGTCGAAAGACTTGTATTAGAGAATGGGGTTCGAATCGTCAGTGAACGGATCGAGAATGCCCGGAGTGTAGCAACCGGTATTTTCATCAAAGCCGGTTCCCGGACGGAAACCAAAGAAGAACATGGCATCAGCCATTTGATTGAACACATGATGTTTAAAGGGACGAAAAAACAATCGGCAAAAGAAATTGCCGTTTATTTTGACCGCTTGGGTGGTAATATTAATGCATTCACGAGTAAAGATCAGACCTGTTATTATGTAAAGACATTGGATGAACATGCCATCACGGCGTTTGACGTCCTCGCTGACATGTTTTTGGAGTCGACGT
This sequence comes from Exiguobacterium sp. GL_137, assembly GCF_057834585.1. Classification (NCBI taxonomy): domain Bacteria; kingdom Bacillati; phylum Bacillota; class Bacilli; order Caryophanales; genus Exiguobacterium; species Exiguobacterium sp. GL_137. Next base: position 1,825,651 of record NZ_CM174406.1, on the reverse strand, counting down.
TCGACGAAGAGGAACTGGAAAAAGAAAAGCGGGTCGTGATTGAAGAAATTAAAATGTACGAAGATACACCAGATGATTTGGTGCACGAACTGTTAGCAGTGGCCGCTTACGGGGAAGACGTCATGGCCCGACCGATTCTCGGTACGGAAGAAAGCGTCAAGCAACTGAGCCGTCAAATGATTGTAGAGTACCTGCAGGAAGCGTATGCACCGGAACAAATCGTCATCTCGGTTGCAGGGCATGTGACGGATGAATTGATTACACAAATTAAAAATCGGTTCAGTAAACTGCGGACAAGTGAAACCGTCCGCCAAATTGAAGAACCGACTTTGAAAAGTGACACGTTGCGGAAAGAAAAAGACACGGAACAAGTCCATGTTTGTTATAACTTCCGAGCAATCCCTTCTGCTGATGATCGTTTGCCGACGTTAGCCTTACTCAATAATGCGTTCGGAGCGACGATGTCGAGCCGCCTGTTCCAATCGATTCGCGAAGACCGTGGATTAGCCTATTCCGTCTTTTCGTACTATACGACATTCGATGATCATGGCACGTTTACGATTTATGTCGGAACATCAAAAGAAACGCTGGAAGAAGTTGAAACCGTTCTTTCAACGGAAATCAAACAACTGCTCGAACATGGTCTGACGACGAAAGAGCTAGAAGATGGAATCGAGCAGTTAAAAGGATCGTTGATTTTAGGAAATGAGAGTATATCCAGTCATATGAACCGTAATGCCCGGAATGAACTCCATTTAGGAATGCATCCGACGCTAGAAGATGTACTGGCAGAAGTGGAACAGATTACGCCTGCTAACGTTCAGGAAATGATTGCGTATATCTTTAGTGAACCACCGGCTAAAGCTTACATCTTGCCGGAAATCGATGAGGCAGACCTTGAAACCGAGTGAACCTTACCCTACACTGAAATAGCATGTAACTGAAAAACAAGTTGTTGAGAAAGAAGGAATACCCTTGAATTTAGCTGAACTAATCGAAGTCATTCAGACTCAAAAAACGGAACGTATGGTAGAGGCAGTCGTGACGTCTTTAACAACCGATTCACGTGATGTGAAGCCAGGTACATTATTTGTCGCCATTAAAGGTTATACAGTGGATGGACACGATTATGCCAAACAGGCCGAAGCACAGGGGGCTGTCGCCATCGTGTCAGAACGCTTGCTCGATGTGACGATTCCTGTCATTCTTGTCAGAAGTACGACCCGGGCGATGGCAGAACTTGCCGGTAAGTTTTATGATTATCCTTCTGAAAAGATGCGGATGATCGGAATCACCGGAACGAACGGAAAAACGACGACGACGACGATCGTCCGTGATGTCTTGGCCCAGTTGGGACGGAAAACGGGAATCATCGGTACCGTCGAAGTCAAAATTGGTGACCGGGTCGTCCCGAGTCGTAATACGACACCTCAAAGTTCGGAACTGCAAGCCTTTTTCCATCAAATGCACCAAGAAGGCGTCGAAGACGTCATCATGGAAGTCTCTTCACACGGATTGGAGCTCGGACGGGTGACCGGAACAGATTTTGACGTGGCTGGGTTTACGAACCTGACACACGATCATCTCGATTTCCATAAAACATTCGAGAATTATGCACGGGCAAAAGGATTGCTCTTTGCACAACTCGGGCAACGGCTATCCGATAAAAAAGTCGCAGTCTTGAATGCAGATGATGAGATCAGTCAGTTATTTGAGATGATGACGGGTGCCCGTGTCATGACATACGGGATTGATCAATGGGCCGACTTGATGGCTACAAATATTACACAAACGCTTCAGGAAACAACATTTACGATGGTTTATCAGGAACAATCGGTCGAACTGACTGTTCAATTCATCGGTCGATTCAACGTCTATAACTTACTGCTTGCCACAGGCATCCTTCTTTCAATCGGCTACAGTTTAACTGAGATTTCGAATGCGATCACTCAGATTCAGCCGGCAAAAGGTCGGATGCAACGTTTGCCGATTGACGGTTACAACATTTATGTGGACTATGCGCATACGCCGGATGGTATCGAACAATGTTTGAAAGCATTAGTTGATGTTCCAAAAGAAAATATCGTCTTTTTAATTGGAACAGGCGGAAATCGGGATGTGACCAAACGGCCGATGATGGGACAACTTGCCTCAACGTACGCGGGAACAGTCGTCATCACGACGGACGATCCCCGTTTTGAATCGTATGAGTCCATCACATCCGGAATCGCATCCGGGATGCTTCACGATCAATTCGTTGAAATCGGAGACCGGGAAGAAGCAGTCCGCTACGCAGCGAGTCTTGCTCGACCGGACAACATCGTTATTCTAGCAGGAAAAGGGCATGAAAAATATCAAATCATTGGGGATGAGAAGACACCCCTCGACGAAGAGGTACTCGTTAAAGAGATGATACGCCAATTGGAGGAAAAGAAGTGACTTATCAACAACTTGAAATTGAACAGGCGCAGTTTGAACAGTTTGTAAAAACCCACCCGAAAGGAGATCTTCTCCAGTTACCTGCTTGGGGATCCGTCAAGGCAGCAACTGGCTGGACGCATGAACGGATTGCGGTCGGAACGTCAACCGGTCAGCTGGTCGGGGTCGCATTGTTATTGTTTAAAAAAGTTCCGAAATTACCGTTTACGTTATGTTATGCTCCACGCGGATTTGTCGTTGATTATACAGATCAGTCAGCCGTTGCGGCATTACGGGATGCGGCGATTCGAGTCGCAAAAAAACGAAAAGCGATTACGATTAAACTCGATCCGAACGTCGACCGGACGGAATATCCGAACTTGCTTCAAGAAATGAAGGAACTCGGATTTAAGCACAACGGATTCGGAGGCGGATTTGATTATGCGCAACCGCGCTTTACGATGGAGACAAGTCTTGAAGGGTCGGAAAAAGAAATCTTTGACCGTTTCCATTCCAAGTTTCGTTATAATGTCCGTTTGGCCGAACGAAAAGGGATTGTTTGTTACGAAGCATCGCGGGAAGAGTTAAAAACATTTGCGAACCTGATGGTCGAAACAGGAGAACGTGATGGGTTTTCGATTCGCGGTCTCGATTACTTTGAAAATCTTTACGATCATCTTCGTCCGACTGGAGATGCGGCATTGTTTTTAACTAAACTGGATGTCGTCCGGGCGCTTGAAAATACGGAAGCAGCCTTATTACAAGCAGATAAGGAGTTAACGAAAATCCACCGTCAGCTGGAAAAAGAAACGGTCGAAAAAAAAATCAACAGTTTGAATAATCGACTCGAACAGACGACTGCTCAGATTGAAAAGGCAGAGAAATCGAAAACTGAACTGATGGCGATTGCGGCAAAACATCCAAACGGAGTGATTCTTTCAGGCGGTTTGTTGACGCTTGCCGGTCGCCGGTCGTATTACCTATACGGTGCCTCGTCAAACGAATACCGTGAATTCATGCCGAACCACTTGATGCAATGGACGATGATGCGTCATGCGAAAGCGCACGGAGCCATTTCATATGACTTTGGCGGTGTGAGTGGATCAACGGATCCGGACGATCATTATGCGGGTCTCTATGCCTTTAAGTCAGGTTGGGGCAGTGAAATGATTGAAAAAATCGGAGAATTCGACTATGTCCTGAACAAGCCGTTATATCTGTTGCTTGAAACAGGATTGCCGATTCTTCAAAAAATTCGGAAGAAGTTACGCCGCTAATGAAACGGGGAACAATCTTCATCTGGATTTTGTTCCTGCTGGTCATGTTTGCCATCGGATCCTTTCTTGCCGCGTCTACTAATCGAATGCCAAGCATTTTGATGGATCAGCCGGAGTTAGGGCTGGAAAGTTGTCCACGAGACCGTGCCGGCGAGAACCGTCTCATTAACGACAGTGCCAATCAATTGAAGCAACTTCATCCGGCAGTCCGTACCGGTGCGGAGGATTTGATTCGTCTCAGTCATTCCTGCTACAACATTGATATCCGGATCACACAAGGGTATCGGACAAAAAAAAAGCAGGATGCACTGTATGAACAAGGCCGCTCACAAGCAGGAGACGTAGTAACCAACGCGCGCGGCGGAGAATCGATGCACAATTATGGTTTAGCGATTGACTTCGTTCAAATGATAGACGGAGATATTTCTTACGATTTAGAATACGACGGAAATCAATCAGGTAAAAGTGACTGGCGTGAGGTGGCTGCTGTCGGGAAAGCGCTTGGCTTTGAATGGGGCGGCGACTGGAAACGATTTGTCGATTATCCGCACTTCGAGATGACATTCGGTTATTCCTTGAACGAGCTTCAAGCAGGCAAGAAACCGAGCAGACAGGAAAAAGCAAACCGAACAGAGGAAATCGAGAAGCTGTTGAATCCGTAAAACGAACATCGTGTGGACCGAAAGAGTGGTCACACGATGTTTTTTTTCGTTTTCACCATCCCTGTTGTTGGCAGAATGGCAAAGTTCGGCTAGAATAGTGATAGTGATAAGTGGACGGCTCACGAAAAGTGAATATAAATAGGAGGTCATATCGTGTCAAAGAAAAAGACGGAAAAAGTAAGCGTCTTTGCTCTTGGTGGCGCCGGTGAAATCGGTAAGAACATGTACGTCGTCGAACTCGACGAGGACATCTTCGTAATCGATGCCGGGTTAATGTTCCCAGGAGATGAGATGCTTGGAATCGATAAAGTCATTCCAGACATTAGTTATTTAAAAGAAAACAAAGAGCGGATTCAAGGGATTTTCATTACTCATGGACATGAGGACCACATTGGTGCCCTCAGTTATGTCTTACGGGACTTAAAAGTACCGGTTTATGGAACACGTTTAACGCTTGGTTTGATTGAAATTAAATTAAAAGAAGCCGGTTTATTGAAAAAGGCAGATCTTCGTCCAATTGATGCCAAGACGAAATTAACCGTAGCAGGTCACTTCATTACGTTCTTCCGTGTTAATCACTCGATTCCGGATGCAGTCGGGGTATGTATCCAAACATCGCAAGGGGCGATTGTCCATACGGGAGACTTTAAATTTGACTACACACCAGTCGACGGCAAACAAGCTGATTTCGGGAAGATTGCCGCAATCGGTCAGCGCGGTGTCCTCTGTCTGTTGTCTGATTCGACGAATGCCGAACGTCCTGGTATGTCCGGCTCAGAATCAACGGTCGGTTCGGAACTGAACGATGTCATCTATGAGGCACCAGGTCGCGTCATCGTAGCTTCCTTCGCATCAAACGTTCACCGTCTGCAACAGGTCTTTGCAGCGGCAGAAGCAAACAACCGGAAAGTTGCGGTTGTCGGTCGCAGCATGGTCAATATCGTGGAGGTCGCTCAACGTTTGAACTACTTGCGCTTTAAACAAAAAACGTTGGTCGAACTGTCGGAAATCAATCGACTTGATGATAATCAAGTTGTGATTTTAACGACGGGGTCGCAAGGTGAACCGATGGCAGCTCTCACACGCATGGCACGGAACGCGCATAAGCAGGTCAACATCCGCTTAAACGATACCGTTGTCGTTGCAGCGTCACCGATTCCCGGAAACGAGAAATCCGTTTCGAAAACAATTGATCTCTTGTTCCGCGCAGGTGCGAACGTCATCTACAATCAGCGGAAAGTTCATGTATCCGGTCACGGACACGCAGAAGACTTGAAGTTGATGCTGAACTTGATTAAACCGAAATTCTTCGTTCCCATCCACGGGGAGTTCCGGATGCAAAAGGCACACAGCCGTTTAGCACAAACGGTTGGTGTCAATGCGAACAACATCTTCATCATCGAAAACGGGGATGTCGTCGAGTTTGAAAAACGGAAAGCCCGGATGTCACGTAAAGTGAACGCCGGAAACGTCCTGATTGACGGAATCGGTGTCGGGGATGTCGGAAACATCGTCTTACGTGATCGTCGCCTGTTGTCACAAGACGGTGTTGTCCTCTGTGTGATTACCATCAGCCGAAAAAATAAAACGATTGTCTCCGGGCCAGAAATCATTTCCCGCGGATTCGTTTATATGCGCGAATCCGAAGATATGATCAATGAAGCCAACCGTATCGTTGCCAAGCAACTGCAAGGTAAATTGACTGGTGAGCTCGACTGGACAGAAATGAAATCATTGATTCGTGACAAGTTAAGTTCATACTTGTATGAACAGACGAAACGTCGTCCGATGATTTTACCGATCATCATGGAAATTTAACAAAAGGAGCGACTCAGGGAGGCCGATGGATGGTCAGCTGAGTCGTTTTTTTATCAGGAGGTCAGAGAAAGATGGCGACAACAAAAAAAGGACCGGTCCGGAAAACACCGCCACGAAAGCGCACCCCGGCGAAAAAACGGCCATCCGCGAAAAAACAGCGTCAACCGATCCAGTACCGTACATATGCAGCAATCATCGCGGTTCTTTCATTGCTGGCGTACGTTTTAGCACTTGGACAGTTTGGACGTGTCGGTGAAGTACTGGCGCAATTCGCAACAGATCAGGTGGGACAGTTTGGTTCCCTTCTGTACGGTTTGATTGGCGGAATGTTGTTACTGTTCTTATCAAACCAAGAACGGGTAGCCAAATGGGCCTGGTCTTCCTTAATTTTAGGTGGCTTAATCTGGATTGATTTGCTACTTGGTCAACCGCGTGGGGCCATGAATGCATGGCTGTATCAAGGTTCCTCTTATTATATCTCCAGTTTTGGGGCATTTATGATCGGTTTATTTCTGATGGTGACAGGTATTCATCTGCTTCAGCCGACATTTTTCAGTGAACTGGCTTTCGGGATCAAGGAACGAATTCAGGAATTCCGGCAACGCGAGCGACAGACAGTAGCAAAAGAACGTCCTCAGAAAAAGAAACCAACCCAGTCAGAAGCGCTAGAACAACCGGTTGATAAAAAGAAAACATTGAAAAACCAAGCCGTCGAAGAACTCGTCCCGGAAGAAGCACCGGTCAATCTTCAAGATGTACCAATCATCGGATTTGCGGATCATGTCGAACCACAAGCGAAAGACCCACAAGGACCGCTGACGATGACGGAGACACCGGACGGGTATCAATTGCCGTCGCTTGATTTACTGTCAGAACCCGTCACAAAAGACTTATCAGGGGAAAACAAGCGCTTAAAAGACAATGCGACGAAACTGATTGCTACGTTAAAGTCGTTTGGAATTGGAGCAAAAGTCTTAAAAATCCATCTTGGGCCAAGTGTGACGAAATATGAGATTGAACCGGATCAAGGTATCAAGCTGAGTCGAATCACCGGACTGGCCGATGATTTGGCACTTGCGCTCGCAGCAAAAGATATCCGGATTGAAGCACCGATTCCCGGAAAAGCTGCCGTCGGAATCGAAGTGCCGAACCGGGAAGTCGCGATGGTCTCTTTACGAGAGGTCTTAGGGGCGGAGAGCGTTCAAGCAGACCCGGATCGCTTACTTGTTGCGCTTGGTCGAAGCATCTCCGGTGAGACGGTCACAGCGAAGCTGAATAAGATGCCGCATGTCTTAGTCGCCGGTTCAACCGGCTCCGGGAAATCTGTTTGTATCAACGGAATGATTGTTTCGATTTTAATGCGGGCCCGGCCAGATGAAGTCCGGCTGATGATGATTGATCCGAAGATGGTCGAACTGAATGTCTATAACGGAATTCCCCATCTGCTCGCACCTGTCGTGACAGATCCGAAGAAAGCGGCACAGGCTTTAAAACAGGTCGTTTCGGAAATGGAACGGCGGTATGAAATCTTCAGTCAGAACGGGGCGCGGAATATCGAAGGCTACAATGCCTTGATCGATAAGATGAACGCAGAGGAAAAAGTCCATCAACGCCTGCCGTACATCGTCGTTATCGTTGATGAGTTAGCCGATTTGATGATGGTTGCCTCAAATGAAGTCGAAGATGCCATCATGCGGCTCGCTCAGATGGCGCGGGCAGCCGGGATCCACATGGTCATCGCGACACAACGGCCAAGTGTCGACATCATTACCGGCGTCATCAAGGCCAACATCCCGTCCCGGATTGCTTTCAGCGTTTCCAGTGGGACGGATTCCCGGACGATTCTTGATACAAGTGGGGCAGACAAGTTGCTCGGACGAGGGGACATGTTATTGCTCGGGAACGGAATGAATAAACCGGTTCGCGTCCAGGGAGCATTCCTGTCAGATGAAGAAGTCGAAACAATCGTCAATCATGTCATTTCCCAACAAAAGGCACAATATGTCGAGGCTATGATTCCTAAAGATATTCCAGAAGGGGAGACGGAAGTCGACGATCCGTTATACGATGAAGTCGTTCAGTTCATCTTGACACAGGAGACAGCATCCACCTCGATGATTCAACGGAAATATCGGATCGGCTACAACCGGGCCGCCCGACTGATTGATGCGTTAGAAGAAAATGGTTTGATTGGTCCGTCTGAAGGATCAAAACCGCGTCGTGTCATGGGGCATTAACAGTTGAAAGAGGAGAGAGCCACCTGAGGCTTTGTCCTCTTTTTTTAGGTGAAAATCAAAAAATGAAAACTTAAACCGTTTTCATCAAAATAGTTGTCAGACGTCTGTTGATTTTGTGCGGGATATTTGTCATACTCAGTCATATGAGTTGGCGTACCCGATAAAGGTACGTGAGCGACTTTTTCACAAATAGATAATGAAAGCGCTCACATTACAGGAAGAGGAGTTGGCGATGATGAAAAAGCAGTATGCATTCGTATCAATGATGACCATTGCGACAGTCGGATTAGCAGCATGTGGAGGTTCGGCGGACAACAATTCAAGTAAAAAGGAACAGTTTTCTGTAGCGATGGTTGCCGATAAAGGCGGAATCGATGACAAGTCATTTAACCAGTCGGCATGGGAAGGCCTTCAAGCGTACGGAAAAGAAAATCAGCTTAAGCAAAATGAAGGCTACTCCTATCTTCAGTCTAAGTCCCAACAAGACTACCAACCGAACTTGTCTCGACTCGCACGAGGCGGGGAAGATTTAGTATTCGGAATCGGGAATACGTTTAACGAAGACATCGAGACTGTAGCGAAACAATTTAAGGATACTCAATTTGCCATCGTCGACAATGTCGTACCGGGTAAAAATGTGACATCAATTACGTTCAAAGAGAACGAAGGCGCTTATCTTGCGGGAATTGTAGCGGCCATGCAGACAAAAACGGACCACATCGGATTTGTCGGCGGCATGAAGATGGATGTCATTGAGCGATTCCGTGCCGGATTCGAAGCAGGGGCAAAATCCGTTAATCCAAAAATCAAAGTTGACGTCCAATACGCTGAGGATTTTGCAGCACCGGAAAAAGGACAAGCAATCGCAGCCGGAATGTACGGAAAAGGCGCGGATATTATTTTCCCGGCTGCCGGCGGAACAGGAAACGGTGTCTTCACAGAAGCGAAAAACCGTAAGAAGAACGGCGAAGATGTTTCAGTCATCGGAGTAGACCGGGATCAAAAAGAAGAAGGTATGCCGGAAGACGTGACGTTGACATCGGTCATCAAGCGAGTAGATCGTGCGGTTCAAGATACAGCCAATGCGGCGAAAGACGGAAAACTAACGGGTGGGAAAACGATTCGTTACGGTTTAAAAGAACAAGGTGTCGATTTAGTAGAGTCAGACAAGCTGTCAAAAGAGACATTGAAAAAAGTCGAACAAGCCAAAAAAGCTGTTGTTGAAGGAAAAACAGTTGTCCCTGAACAATAAGCGACAGGTGGAAAAGGGGTATTCTTAGGTAGAATGCCCTATTTTCTTCCAATCTTATTTACGTTATGAAAAGGGTTACAAAAGCGCCAGAAGTCAGACTTCTAACCTGTTACAAAATGATTGCAGGATTGAGTCCGGCATCATATACTTATCTTGGCTGGAGTTCTCATACGTCAGAAGTCTGAGCACTGGTTACAACTAGATAGAGGATGGAGATGCGTCATGTCGATTAAATTAGATCATCGTTTGCTTTATTTACGTGTGATTGAAAAAATCAAGTCTGACATCGATGACGGCGTTTACAAGGAAGGCGAAAAGTTACCTTCAGAGTTTGAACTTTCAAAGCAACTTGGCGTTAGTCGAGCGACTCTTCGAGAGGCTTTACGAATTCTTGAAGATGAGAACATTGTCATCCGTAAACACGGTGTCGGTACGTTTATCAATGCAAGACCACCGTTTACTTCAGGGATTGAGGAGCTTTACAGTGTCACGGAGATGATTGCGCGTGCAGGTATGATTCCGACCTCAGAAGTTCTGTCATCAGAAATGGTACAACCAACTGAACGTGATCGAGAACGTTTTCAGTTAGGACCGGATGAACTGGTTTATCGAATCGAACGAATCCGACTTGCGGGAGATGTTCCTGTCGTCTATTGTGTCGATAAGATTCCAAGCCATTATATTAAAAATGAAGAACAGTTTACGTCTTCGACGTCACTGTTTGACGCTCTAGAAAAAGAATTAGGACGCCGTGTCACTCATGCGGTCACGCACATCGAACCGCGGATTGATCCAAAGATCGCTGAACAATTACATACGGACCAACCGTTACTCGTACTGCGGCAAACGCATTATGATGAGCTTGACCGATCCGTTCTTTATTCAGCGAACTATTTCCGTGCGGACAAGTTTGATTTCCATGTCATCCGTAAGCGTGTCTAACCACTCGTTTTAGGGGTTCCACTGAAAGCGCTTTCCACCTACCTACCTACGTAACGCTCCTCATCACCAGCCTCAGGTGCTTGACGTAGTCAGGAACTTTGTATGACCATATTCGAAAGGGGATTATTTCAGATGAAAAAGAAGTCACTTCTCGCATTAGCAGCAACAGGTTTAGCAATGAGTTCGGTACTCGCAGCATGTGGTGGTAACGATGATTCGAAAGATTCAAGCGGCGGAGACGAAAAAGCAGGCTTCAAAGTAGGTATGGTTACAGATACGGGCGGTGTTGACGATAAGTCGTTCAACCAATCAGCGTGGGAAGGGATTCAGAAATTCGGTAAAGACAACGACTTAAAAGAAGGTACAGGATACAAGTACCTCCAGTCAGCGAAACAATCGGATTACCAACCGAACCTTCAGCAATTGGCGCGTGCGAAATATGACTTGATTCTAGGTATCGGATTCTTGATGGCAGAAGATATCGGTAAAGTTGCGGATCAATTCAAAGACAACAACTTTGCACTTGTTGATATGGTCGTTGACAAACCAAACGTTGCGTCAATCGTCTTCAAAGAAAACGAAGGATCATTCCTCGTTGGTGTTGTTGCCGGTTTGACAACGAAATCAGACAAAGTTGGTTTCGTCGGTGGTGTTAACTCTGACTTGATCAAAAAGTTCGAAAGTGGATTTAAAGCTGGAGTTAAAGCCGTCAACCCGAAAGCAGACATCCAAGTTCAATATGCAGAAGACTTTAACGCTGCTGAAAAAGGACAAGCAATTGCTTCAGGTATGTACGGTAAAAAAGTCGACGTCATCTATCATGCTGCTGGTGGAACAGGACAAGGTGTCTTCACAGAAGCGAAAAACCGTAAGAAAAACGGCGAAGATGTTTGGGTAATCGGTGTCGACCGTGACCAAGTTGAAGAAGGTATGCCAGAAAACGTTACATTGACGTCAATGGTCAAACGTGTAGATACAGCAGTTGAACAAGTAGCAAAAGATACGAAAGACGGTAACTTCCCAGCTGGTAAAGTCGTTGAGTTCGGTCTCAAAGACGGCGGAGTTGATATCGCACCATCACAAGACAATGTAGCGAAAGACGTCTTGACGAAAGTGGAAGACTTCAAAAAACAAATCATCGCTGGCGACATCAAAGTTCCAGCTACTGACGACGAGTACAAAGAATACGAAGCGTCACTGAAATAAACTGGAAGCGGGGGTCGCTAGTACTGCGGCCTCCCCTTTTAAACTAAACATGGGAGTGGATTTTCTTGGAATACGTCATTGAAATGCTAAACATACGAAAAGAGTTTGGCAGTTTCGTCGCAAATGATAACATCACGCTCCAGCTTCGGAAAGGTGAGATTCACGCTTTACTTGGTGAAAACGGTGCCGGAAAATCGACGCTGATGAACGTCTTATTTGGTTTGTATCAGCCTGAGGCTGGAGAGATTCGTGTACGTGGTGAGAAAGTCAATATTACGAGTCCGAACGTTGCGAATGATCTGGGGATCGGGATGGTACACCAACATTTCATGCTCGTTCAAAATTTCACAGTAACAGAAAACATCATCTTGGGTGCAGAACCGAAAGCCGGTCTGAAAATCGACCGAGCAGCGGCACGTGAAAAAGTCCGCCAAATTTCGGAACAATACGGTCTTGCCGTTGATCCAGATGCAAAAATCGAAGATATTTCGGTAGGGATGCAACAGCGTGTTGAAATTTTAAAAACACTGTACCGTGGCGCAGATATTCTAATCTTCGATGAGCCATCTGCTGTTTTAACCCCACAAGAAATCAAAGAATTGATTCAAATCATGAATCGATTGATTGCTGAAGGGAAATCGATTATCTTGATTACCCACAAATTGAAGGAAATCATGGAAGTCGCCGATCGCTGTACGACAATTCGTCGTGGTAAGTATATCGGAACAGTTGATATCGATGAAACAATGACCCAATCAAGACTGGCTGAGATGATGGTAGGGCGGGAAGTAAACTTCAATGCGGAGTATTCCAAGGCAACTCCACAAGAACTTGTACTGGACATCAAAGATTTAGTTGTCAAAGACAGTCGCGGTATCAAGGCAGTAGACGGATTGAACCTCGATATCCGGGCCGGTGAAATCGTCGGAATCGCTGGAATCGATGGGAATGGACAAACGGAGTTGATTGAAGCTATTACCGGTTTGCGTAAAGCAGACAGCGGTGAGATTTTCCTCAATAACAAATCCATCAAGAACTTAAAACCGCGAAAAGTGACGGAATCCGGTGTCGGACATATTCCGCAAGACCGTCATAAACACGGTTTGGTCCTCGACTACTCGATCGGGCACAATATGGTGTTACAAACGTATTATCAAAAACCGTATTCAAAAGCAGGCATCATGAACTACGGTCAGGTCATGGAAAAAGCAAAAACCTTAATCGAGAAGTTCGACGTCCGAACTCCAAGTCCGGAAACATTTGCGCGCGCCCTGTCAGGCGGAAACCAACAAAAGGCGATTATCGCCCGTGAAGTAGATCGTTCCCCTGACTTACTGATTGCGGCACAACCAACACGTGGACTAGATGTCGGAGCCATTGAATTCATCCATGAACAATTGGTTCTCGAACGAGAAAAAGGCCGTGCTGTTCTATTGATTTCATTTGAATTGGAAGAAATTCTACAAGTGTCGGACCGGATTGCGGTTCTTTATGAAGGACGTACCGTTGCTTTCCTTGATCCGAAAGAAACAAACGAAATCGAACTTGGCTTCTTGATGGCCGGCGGTAAGAAAGAGGAGGTCGGTCGTTCATGAAACTAGAACGTTTTTACGGAATATTGATTCCGATTCTGTCCATCATTTTAGGAATGGTCGTCGGTGCAATCGTTATGCTGGCTGGCGGTTACAATCCGGTTGATGGATTTGATCAATTGTTTTACGGAATATTCGGAGAGCCTTACAGCATCGGTGAAACATTACGAGCTGCTGCTCCGCTGATTTTTGCGGGTCTTGCTGTTGCCTTTGCTTTCCGGACAGGACTCTTTAACATCGGAGTGGAAGGACAAGTGTTGGTCGGCTGGATGGTTGCCGTCTGGATCGGGATTGAGTTTGACCTCCCGACAGCGATTCACTTGCCGCTCGCTTTGATTGGTGCGGGACTTGCTGGAGCGCTTTGGGCATCCGTCCCGGGTATCTTAAAAGCAAAATTCCACGTGCACGAAGTTATCACGTCGATCATGATGAACTATATCGCCCTCTATGTGACGAATGATATTTTACGTCACGTCATCGGGATTGAAAACGAACGGACGGAGTCAGTAAAGGAATCCGCTTCACTTGCTTCACCATTCCTGCAGGAATTGACGGATTTCTCACGTCTGCATAACGGGATTTTCATTGCTGTTCTCGCAGCACTCGTCTTTTGGTTCATCCTTTGGAAAACGACGCTCGGTTATGAATTACGGGCAGTTGGTTTCAATAAGAGTGCAGCAGAATATGCCGGTATGGGTGTCAACAAGAACATTGTTCTTTCATTCGTCATCTCGGGTATATTTGCAGGACTCGCCGGAGCGATGGAAGGGTTAGGAACATTCCAAAACATGACGCTGAATGCTTCATTCACAGGTGTCGGATTCGACGGGATTGCCGTTGCCTTACTAGGTGCCAACAATCCGATTGGGGTTGTACTTGCCGCCTTACTGTTTGCGGGTCTGAACATCGGTGGTCTTTCGATGCAACAAATCGGAATCCCGCCAGAATTAATTAAAATCATCATCGCATTTATCATCATCTTCGTCGCATCGGGTTATGCGATCCGTCTTTTGATCGAGAAGTTCACGGTCAAGAAACCCGAAGATAAAAAAGTGAAAGGAGCCGATAAATAATGGGCTTTTTAGAAGTACTGTATATTATCGTACCGATCGCACTTGCCTATTCGGCTCCGTTGATCATTGCAGCACTCGGTGGAATCTTCAGTGAGCGTTCTGGTGTTGTCAACATCGCACTTGAAGGATTGATGGTCATGGGGGCATTCTCAGGTATCGTTTCGGCCTTAACGTTATCGAAGATGGGGTTAGGCGCTGCCAGTCCTTGGATTGCCATGCTGATTGCCATCGTTGTCGGAGCCATATTCTCGTTGTTCCTCGCAATTCCGGCCATTTTATTCCGTGCCGATCAGACGGTTCTCGGAGTAGCGATTAATATGTTAGCTGTCGGTTTGGCGATTTTCCTTGTTCGTGCGTTTTATGGAAAAGGACAGACGGATTCGATTCCGAACCGGATTTCGAAAGAAAACGTTCCGTTTTTATCGGATATCCCGGTACTCAAGATGTTTTTTGCTAACGTCTATTACACGTCGTACATTGCGATTGCTTTGGCATTCGTTGCGTGGTACGTCATCTTCAAAACACCATTCGGTCTCCGTCTTCGTTCGGTCGGGGAACATCCCATGGCGGCAGATACGATGGGAATCAATGTCACGAAAATGCGTTTCATCGGTGTCATGATTTCAGGTGGTTTTGGTGGTCTTGCCGGCGCTGTTTACGCGACATCGATTTCACTCAACTTCAGTGTAACAACAATTCTTGGACAAGGATTCCTTGCGATTGCAGCCATGATTTTCGGAAAATGGAATCCACTCGGAGCGATGGGCGCAGCCTTATTCTTCGGATTCGCTCAAGCGATTTCGATCATTGGACAACAGTTACCGCTTTTGGATCAAATTCCACAAGTCTACTTGTTGATTGCACCATACTTGCTGACGATTTTGGCACTTGCCGGTGTCGTTGGACGGGCGGATGCACCGAAAGCTGTCGGTGTACCGTATATCAAAGGAAAACGGTAACGTTTCCTGTCTTAAATCACTTTTCTGCGCTCGCCGTAGGAAAGTGATTTTTTTTACGAAAAAAAGATCTGCTCCTGTAAGAGCAGACCGGTGAGTCGAACATTATTCGTATTTAAGCGCGTCGCCTTCAAATGATTCGTCCGCTACTTTGATAGAATCTGTCGGGCATCCTTCGAATGCATCGATCATATCATCAAATAACGCTTCTGGAATTTCAGCTGTTCCCTTGTTATCATCTAAAATGACGTAAGCCAAGCCCTCATCATCGTAATCATAAATATCAGGGGCAGCTGCGCCGCAAGCGCCACATGCGATACATGTGTCTTTGTCAACAATTGTAAATTTAGCCATCGGTCATTCTCCTCTCGATTCGAAAACATTGGAAACCAAGTACTGTTCTCATCTATAAGTCATTGTATCGGACTCATGCGCGCATTTCAATGAAGAAGAGGTAGAAGTATGTGAATAAACCAATCGATGGGGTGAAATCGCCTTTTCCGTTTCTTTAGTAGATTCAACATAGCGTAAATCAGATAGGAAATGTAAAATAGGAACAAATGTACGAATTGGGAGTCGGATGTATTCTGAACATGAACGAGGCATCCCAGTAACAACTTGCAACAGGACGGAAAGGAGGACTGACATGGAAAAAACAATCGTACGACAAATCGTACTAGAAGCCATCAGTCGTTTGCAAAATGAACGGACAGATCGAAGCTTATTTCATCTGATTCAAGGAAAACGTTCAGCGACTTCCTTACAAGACGCACATTTTTACGGACTGGAAGCTATTTTCGGAATGGTGCCATTAAAAAAAGACCGGTTTGAGCAGCTGTTACAGGAGCTGGAACATGCCGGCTGGATCGAGCGGGAACAAACTTTGATGATTACAGATGCCGGAAGAGCACAAATCACTCCGCCTTTTTTACTGGATGACTTAGGTGGAGAGCTACGCGGTTATCCGATACATTTGTGGAAACGGATCAGTCTGTTGATTCAATCGATTGTCTGTCTTAATCAAAACACTTTTTTTATTCCAGTACAACAAGACAGTGGGATAAAAGAGTGGGTCAGACAACAAATCCGTCAGGTACCCGAACGGTCGGTTTGGATAACGACTGTGTATCAAGAACTGAATAAGGCGTTACATCAATTGACAGAACGAGATGCAATTCTCATCAGTTACCGGTTATCCGGGCAAAAAACGGGATTATCGTTTCCTCAATTGAGTGAACGGCTGGGAACGGACTTGCTTTCGCTACAGTTGGAATTTATGATGGCCTGGCGAAGATGTTTACGGGCATTACCTGAAGACGGCCTGATACTGTCCCTAGGAAACGATATTGATCATTTTAAAATGACGCAGTCTGCGAAAAAGACCTGGGAGTTGCTGAAACAAGGTTACACCGTTCAACAAATTGCCGAGAGGCGACGATTAAAAAAAAGTACGATGGAAGATCATCTCGTCGAAATCGCAATGTATGCTACTGTTTTTCCACTCGAACAATTTGTGACTGCTACCCAATATGAAGAGGTTGTCCGACTCTCTGAACGGTTACAGACGTTCTCACTGAAACGGATTAAACACGAATTGACGCAGGAAATGGACTATTTTCAAATCCGTATCGTCCTGGCAAGAAAGGTGGCTCGTCCATGATGGAAGAAGTATTAAAGCGAATCTTTCGATATGATGCATTTCGTGACGGGCAACGTCCAATCGTCGAATCGGTCCTTGACGGTCATGATACAGTCGCTATCCTGCCGACAGGCGGAGGTAAATCGATTTGTTACCAATTGCCATCTTATCTGCAAACGCCCGGACTGACGTTGATTGTATCCCCCTTGCTGTCGCTGATCGAAGACCAGGTCATGCAAATCAAACGCCGGGGGGAACGATCCGTCGCCAAGTTGACGTCGCTTGAGTCCCGTGATCAAAAAGAGCACATTTTACGCCACCTGAATCAGTTACGTTATTTATATCTGTCCCCTGAGCAGTTGGCTGTCCCGCAAATCCAACAACGGTTAGCGGACATCAAAATCAATCTGTTTGTCGTCGATGAAGCCCACTGTATCTCGCAGTGGGGGCACGAGTTCAGAACGGAATATGCAAAACTGGGGTCTATCCGAAAACAGCTGGGTAATCCGACTTGCCTAGCTTTGACGGCTACGGCAACGAATCAAGTCGAACAGGACATCATTCAAGGGCTGGCACTTATACAACCCAACCGGATCCGTCATTCCGTCAACCGACCGGAAATTCAACTCATTGTCGAACAAACTGAACAAAGCGAAAAAGATACAGTGTTGAAAAGACGATTGAAGACTACCAATCGTCCATGCGTCATTTATACGACGACGCGGAAAGAAGCAGAGCGAATCGCGACGTTTGTTCCTCAGGCGGCCTATTACCACGCCGGTCTTGAACCGGAAGATCGACAACTGATTCAACAACAGTTCCTTCACGACGAAATTGACTGTCTGGTCTGTACCAGTGCATTTGGTATGGGTGTTGACAAAGGAAATGTCCGGACCGTCATTCATTATACGATGCCGGCTACGATTGAAGCCTACATGCAGGAAATCGGACGAGCGGGACGGGACGGTCAGCCCTCGACTGCTGTATTACTCTATGCACCAGGTGATCAACAACTTCAACAATTCTTAGTGGATAAACAATATGCGTCGTTACTTTGGGTTGATCAAGTGACTCAATCCCGCGGACAAGGGGAGTCTTTTGAATCGATTGAACAACGCCTTAATCTCGAACCGGATGATCCCGCCTATCGATTGTTAAAAAGTCAACTTATGGAAGGGAAAACAAAATCACAAATTATTGAATGGCAAGAGGACCGGAAAAAAATACGTTTACGTGAACTTATGCAAATGATAAATTATATTCAAAATACGTTTTGTCGCCGGGCCTTCATCTTGGAGCATTTTGGCGAAAAGCCAGTTGTACAAGACCGGTGTTGTGACAATTGCGGTACACTCACGGTGGACGAACCCGTCATACAGGTCGATGTGAACCAACTTGACTGGAAACGTCGGCTAGAAGAAGTCTTTTTTTCATCCCGTCCTTCAGTGTAAACTAATAGTATTCCTTATTTTTTAGAAAAGGTGATGAAATTGAGTAAACACGATCAACGAAAAAATCGGCAAGATGAACAACAACGAACATCATTACCTCCACGTTCCTCGAGAATCGAGCACGTTCGAAATGAACGGTTAAAACAACCATTTGCTAAAAATCCACTTGCGATTACCCTCACCGTTTTGATGATTACCATTATCATTGCCTTTGTCTCCATCGGTTTCATGATGTAAGCGCACATTGTGAACGGAGATTTTTTTCCTTTACGGGTATACTAAAGGGAAGAAGAAAGGAGGCACGGTGCATGGATCGTGGGAAATATAATATCAAAGCAGTTGCTGCATTGGTGGGACTCAATCCGACGACCATTCGTGCTTGGGAACGGCGGTATCAAGTATTGGATCCAGATCGGAGCGAATCAGGACATCGTATTTACAGCGATAACGATGTTGCCAAGCTGCGGTGGATTGTCGATAAACAAAAAGAAGGGCTATCGGTTTCGAAAGCCATTCAACTATATGAAATGCCGGTGAACCGAACGGAGGTTCCAACCGATTACGGGATCGAACTGCGTGATCAACTGTTCGAAGCACTGACGAGTTTCGAAGAACGGCACGCACATGACATCATGAACAAAGCCTTTTCGATGTTTAGCTTTGATAAGGTCATTCAAGATATCGTAGGTCCGTTGTTACATGAAATCGGGATGCGATGGGAAAAAGGAACGATTACGATTGCACATGAACATTTTGCGACGGCGTTCTTACGGGCGCGTCTCTCGACGTTATCCCTTCAAATGCCGATTAATCCATTTTTGCCACGCATTCTGTGCGTTTGTGCACCGGAAGAAGAACATGAACTTGGATTGCTGTTCTTTACGTTGTATTTACGTCAGAGCGGATTCGATGTCATTTTCCTTGGCGCGGGTATTCCAGTACCCGATCTTGTGGCGGTAACGAAACAGCTGACTCCTCGAGCAGTTGTTTTATCTTGTACGATTTCTGATCATTTAAAGGACCTGGATGAAGCAATTGACGAGATTCATCTGCATGCGCCGCAAACGGAAATTGGTTTGGGTGGCTATGCCGTTGACCAACATCCGGAAAAGTACGGGGATATGTTGCTTGGATCAGATGACACCGCTTGGAAAAGTTGGTTAAGTCGACTCACTCCGACAACTGGTGTATAGTGTGAGTCATATTGAACGGAGAGCTTTTGTACTCTGCCGAGTAACTGGAGGAGTCTAACATGAGGTTTGAGCAATTTAAGCAAGGTCACTTACGGGTCTTCGTGTCAAAGCAAGAACTGTCTGCCCATGACGTTCGACCAGAAACGTTGGCTGTCGGAAAAGGACAAGCATTATTACGTAATTTACTAGAAGAAGCAGAATCGAATTACGGATTTCATGCCGTCGGGACACTCGACTTTTTTGTCACATTTTTTCCGAATGACGGGATGTTGGTCGATGTTCGGCGGGAAGGCGCCTTGCCGGAAGAAACGTTTGAAGAATTTGATCAAGTGGAAATCAGGATGACGGTCGATATCGTGCATCATGTCTTATATCAACTGGATCAGTTGGAGGATGTCATTCAAGCGAGTCATAGTCTGGGGCGTCACATCGATCAAACGGAAACGGGTGGCACACTGTATTTCTTTGAAAACCGTTATTATTTATACTTCCAAGAACAAATGAAGCAACATGTTGAGCAGACGATTACAACGATTCTGTCGGAATACGGAGTACCCAGTCCGAAAAGTCCGCTCGTGATGTCGGAATACGGCAAAACGATTCTGTTGGAACAAGCGGTTCCAGCTCTAATCGCAACCTTTACACCTTGATTCGGATGACCCGTTTTAATCGGGAATCGTCAAGGTGTAGCTAAAAAGTCACTTCACCGAATGCATTCGGGAAGTGACTTTTTATGTGTCTGGACGATTCTTGCGACCATTTTGTGTTTTTTCATACAAAAAGTGATGGTATGATAAGCATTGAACGTAAGATGAAGGAGTGAACAAGATGAAAGTGGCAGTATTGTTTGGCGGAATTTCTGGTGAACGTGAAGTTTCATTAAATAGTGGGAAATCGGTAATTAATGCGCTGGAAAGTAAAGGGCATGAAGTCGTTGCCGTCGACTTTCATCCAGAGCGTGCAGAGGAAATCTTAAATCTACAAGTCGAGGCCGCTGTCATTGCCCTTCACGGCAAGTTTGGTGAAGATGGTCGTGTCCAAGCACTACTAGAGATGGCAGGCATTCCATATACAGGTTCAGGAGTATTGGCGTCAGCGTTAGCGATGGACAAGGCGCGCTCAAAGGTACATTTCGAAAAAGCAGGCATTCGAATTGCACGGGATGTATTGGTCGAGCGAGGGGACGACATCGAACAAAAAGTCAAACAATGGGACAAGCAGTTCCCTTGTGTCGTCAAGCCGGCACAAGAAGGCTCTTCGAATGGTTTAACGATTGCGACGGACGAACAGATGCTGCGTCAAGGCATCGAACTGGCATTCCAGGCGGATGATGCTGTTTTGATTGAACAATTCATCAAAGGGCGTGAAGTTACAGTGCCGGTTCTCGGGGCGAAAGGACAAGAAAAAGCCTTGCCGGTCATTGAGATCATTCCGAAAAATGAATTTTATGACTACGAGTCAAAATATGCAATCGGTGGATCGGAACATATCTGTCCGGCGCAGTTTAACGACAAGACGACACAAATCTTACAGGAATGGGCCGTTTTAGCCCATCAAGTGTTAGGATGCGCCGGTTATTCGCGGTCCGATTTCCTTGTTCCCGATGAAGGGGCACCGGTTATTCTGGAAACGAATACGTTACCGGGGATGACCTCTACGAGTCTGTTCCCAGATGGTGCGCGAGCTGTCGGAATCGACTATCCGGAACTGGTCGAAACATTTATTGAACTGGCGATTACGCGTCATCAAAGTGAATCGGCAAGCAAAAAAAAGTGAAAATGAAGTAGATGGTAGAAAGCGCTTACAAATATGGTGACAACCCCTTTCATTACGGCTCGGAAAAAGGTATACTTTATCCGAACAAGGAAACGGCATAGGGGATGCCACTTATGGGGAGGAACGTTGGAATGATCACTGACCAACAACACGCAAATCATCGCAAGAATGTACTCGAAGCAACACAAGAAATCGTCAAGGAAGCACTTGAAAAACTTGGTTACCCAGACGAGATGTATGAACTGTTGAAAGAACCACTTCGGATGTTGACAGTCCGGATTCCGGTTCGAATGGATGACGGATCGACCAAAATCTTTACCGGTTACCGTGCTCAGCATAATGATGCTGTCGGTCCGACGAAAGGTGGAATTCGTTTCCATCCTAACGTAACGGAAGTCGAAGTCAAGGCATTGTCCGTCTGGATGAGTCTCAAGGCAGGAATCGTCGATTTACCTTACGGCGGGGGTAAGGGCGGAATCATCTGTGACCCACGTGAAATGAGTTTCCGTGAAATTGAACGGTTAAGTCGCGGATATGTTCGTGCCATCAGTCAAATCGTTGGTCCGACGAAAGATATTCCGGCACCGGACGTCTTCACGAATTCACAAATCATGGCGTGGATGATGGATGAGTACAGTCGAATCGATGAATTCAACTCACCAGGCTTCATTACAGGGAAACCATTAGTGCTTGGAGGTTCCCATGGTCGTGAGACGGCAACGGCAAAAGGTGTCGCCATCATGATTCGAGAAGCGGCTGCCAAAAAAGGAATCACGCTTGAAGGGGCACGTGTCGTCGTTCAGGGATTCGGTAACGCCGGAAGCTTCTTATCGAAGTTCATGCATGACCTCGGTGCGAAAGTCATCGCCATCAGTGATGCATACGGAGCATTACACGATCCGAACGGTCTTGATATTCCGTATCTACTCGATCGTCGCGATTCATTTGGTACTGTGACGACCCTTTTCAAAAATACGATTTCGAATAAAGAGTTGTTGGAACTGGAATGTGATATTTTAGTCCCGGCAGCCATTGAAAATCAAATCACAGAAGACAACGCCCATGACATTAAAGCGAGTATCGTGGTCGAAGCGGCGAACGGTCCAACGACGAACGAAGCGACGAAGATTTTAGCGGAACGTGATATTTTGATTGTTCCGGACGTTCTCGCTTCAAGTGGTGGCGTAACAGTCTCTTACTTTGAATGGGTTCAAAATAATCAAGGATACTACTGGACGGAAGAAGAAGTGCATGAAAAACTTGAAAAAGTGCTCGTAAATTCCTTTAATCAGGTGTATCAAACGGCTCAGACAAGAAATGTCGACATGCGACTTGCGGCATACATGGTAGGTGTCCGGAAAATGGCGGAAGCGTCACGATTCCGTGGTTGGGTTTAATCTAAGTCAAGCTCACTTCTAAGTGAAGTGAGCTTTTTTTGTATGGTTATTTCTTTCTTCGGCCGGAAAGATTTGCTAAGATGAAAAAAAAGCAAGCGGAAGAGGCGAAAGAGATATGTTGGATTGTATCGTCATCGGCGCAGGACCTTGTGGGTTATCAGCTGCAATTGAAATGCAGGAACGGGGATTGTCCGTCGAAGTCATTGAAAAAGGAAATATCGTGGAAGCCATTTATCAGTACCCGACACACCAGACGTTTTTTTCAAGTAGTGAAAAGCTGGAAATCGGCGGTGTGCCTTTTATTAATAAAGAATTGAAACCGAAACGACAAGATGCACTCGTCTATTACCGGGAAGTAGTACGGCGAAAAGAAGTTACCGTGCGACCATTTGAAACGGTTCAACACGTCGCGCGCATCAACGGCGGGTTTAACGTGACTTCGCTTCGCAATCAGCAAGTCGTGACACGGGAAGCCAAATCGGTTGTTCTCGCGACCGGTTATTATGGACTGCCGAATAAGATGAATATACCGGGCGAAGAGTTGCCACACGTTTTCCATTACTTCAAAGAAGGTCATCCGTTTTATGGCCAGGATGTTGTCGTAATCGGCGGGAAGAATTCGAGTGTCGATGCAGCAATTGAACTTGAAAAAGCAGGTGCCCGTGTGACCATGTTGTATCGCGGCGAATCGTATAGTCCGTCGATTAAACCATGGGTCCTGCCGAATTTTGAATCCCTGGTCCGGGCAGAAAAAGTGACGATGGTGTTTGACGCAACAATCGAAGAAATTACGAATGCGGAAGTGTTATATTCTGTTCACGGCGAACAGTTGGCCGTCAAAGCTGATTTTGTCTTCGCGATGACGGGTTATACACCGGATATCGGACTGTTCGCCGATGCCGGAATTGAAATCGATTCAGAAACAGGAATCCCTGTATTTGATGAAGCGACGATGGAGTCGAACATCGACGGCATCTATATCGCTGGTGTTGTTGCAGCTGGATATGATGCCAATAAAATCTTCATCGAAAACGGACGATTCCATGGTGAATTGATTGCAGACAGTCTTCTGTATCGTCTGAAACAAGAAACTGCACGATCATAATGTATATGCACACAAAGGGAGAGGCGTTCATAGCCCCTCCCTTTGTTGTCTGTTCTTCTATTCGACGCGGAAAGATTCTTCCAAAGCATGGTGCGTCGCACTAATCTCAAGTTCGATCATTAATTTCAACCGTGCTTTTTGAGAATTCAGTCCATTTGAGAAAATCACACCGAGTTCTTTTAATTGTTGTCCGCCCCCGGTATACCCGTATACATCCTGGACGATCCCGTTGAAACAACGACTGACGATAACGATCGGCATTTGTTGTGTCAGTGTCTGAATCGCATCTACCAGGCTCGGCGGCACGTTTCCTTGACCGAGTACTTCTAGCACAAGGCCATCGTAACCGAGTTCGCTGACCGCAAGCAGTAAATCAGGCTCCATCCCGGCATAGACTTTGAGGACGGCAACGCGTTTGCTCAATTGTGTCACCATATGGGTCGGTTTGAGAAGCGGTGTGTTAAATAAGTAAACATGATCTTTCGTCACCATACCCAGATTTCCGAAATGGACGGATTTAAAAGTATCGACTGAAGAGGTATGAGTTTTTGTGACGTTAAACGCAGAGTGGATTTCCCCGTTGAAGACGACGAGGACCCCTTTGTCTTGAGCAGCCTTACTGACGGCCACCCGTAAGGCGGTAATCAAATTAAATTCACCGTCTGATCCGACCTCATTGGAAGAACGCATCGCACCAGTCAAAACGATCGGGATAGGCGCTCCAATCGTGAGCTGGAGAAAGTATGCTGTTTCCTCTAACGTATCCGTGCCGTGTGTGATGACGACGCCGTCATACGAGCCATCCTGTAATTCCTTACCGATGAAGTGAGCAAGTCGTAACATGATTTCTGGTGTGATATGCGGAGACGGCAGATTGGAAAAGTGACGTGTTGTAATGTCAGCAATGTCGGTCGCTTTGGGCAATGAGGCATCCAGCGGATTGATTTCATTAGGTAAAACGTGACCGGAATGGTTTTGCGCCATGGCGATGGTGCCTCCGGTATGAATCAAAAGTAGTTTTTTCATTAAGTAGTCGTCGTCGTAAAACGAGCAACCTTCACCTTCTTTCCCGTCATTTTCATTAACATTGTACCCTTTTTTTCCAGAGAAACAATGGGTGCTGTTTTCTTTTTCGACAGAAACCTTTATTCTAAGAGAATAGGAAGGGGGAGGAGACGTGTTACCAATCGTTTTCTCAGGAATTGCCCCAGGAATTGCATTGTTGACATATTTTTATCTGCGCCACGAACATGAATCAGAGCCCGTAGGGTATATCCTACGTAGTTTTATTTTCGGGATACTTCTTGTTTTTCCTTTAATGTTCATCGAATACATCATTCAAAATGAGTTTGGAGGACTGGAACCGATTCAATTGGTTCGTTCTGCCGTGACGGAAGAATTTGCAAAATGGTTTGTTGTGTTTTATACCGTCTATATCCATCAGCGGTTTAATGACTATTATGACGGTATCATTTATGCAGTCGCTTGTTCCTTAGGATTTGCGACACTGGAAAATATTTTATATTTAATGGTCAATGGGACGGTTGAACATATGATTTTCCGTGCGTTGTTACCGGTCTCAGGACATGCTTTATTTGCAGTCATCATGGGATTTTTTATGGGAAAAGCTAAGTTTTCGAATCATCCGTATCGTTGGCTCGGATTATCGATTTTTGTTCCGATGATTGTACACACTATCTTTAATTTGTTAATATTGGAAAATGGTGGTATATCTATTGTGCCGATTTTATTTATGATTGGATTATGGACGGTCGGTCTGTATCAAATTCGAAGTGCGAATCGTTTGAACCAACGCCACAATAGAAAAAGTAACTGAATAGAATGGGCTGGGAGAGAGTAAGATGATAGAAACTGGAGATTTAGTCATGTTGACCAATCAAGAGGACCGGCAAGGGCGAACGAAAGTGACAGCCGTGACGAACCGACTGATTTGGATTGAGGCACCAAGTGAAGTCTCGACGTTAAAAACTTTTATCTTGTCGGATCAAGAACAAGTCGGATTTTACTTTTTTAAGGAAAAAGGAAAGCTGTATGGATTTGAGACGGAAGTCGTCGAACGTCAAAATGATCCGTTACGAGGTCAACGGTATGCGTTACGTCGACCAAAAGAAGACATGATTCAGCGTGTCCAGCGCCGACAGTTCGTCCGCGTGCCTCAATTATTGGATGTAGCTGTTCATCCACATAAAACGGCTTTTGAACCGTTCACTTCTGTGACGCTCGATTTATCGGCAGGCGGAATTTTAGTATTGGCTAATCAAATTCCAATTGAAGTGAAGGAAGAGCTGGAATTAACCTTTTTACTGCCGACGGGAGACGGTGTGACACATACAGTCGATGTTTTGGCAGAACTCGTCCGTGTTGACCCGAGAGAAGCCCGTTATGAATTAGCCTTTCAGTTTACTCGGATCAATGACCGAAGTCGTGAACTGGTCTTACGGCACTGTTACCAAGCGCAAATGAAAAATTCACGACGTGGAACGAATCCATTCACGTAAGGGCTTTTTTTTGCTATGATAACGGTCGATACTATACACCACTTACGTTGGTGATGATGGAAGGAACGAAATCACTCATGAAGAATATTCAAATTGCCTTAGACGGACCAGCAGGAGCCGGGAAAAGTACGATTGCCAAACAATTAGCAGCACATCTCGATTATGTGTACATCGATACAGGAGCCATGTATCGTGCCGTCACGCTTGCCGCGTTAGAACAGGGGCTTGATTTAGAAGATGGACCGGTCCTTGGAGAATTGATGAAATCACTCGATCTTCGTCTGACACCGGGAGAACACGGACAACGGGTCTTCATCGGAGAACGGGAAGTGACGGAAGCGATTCGAACGAATGAAGTGACGAATAACGTTTCGTTTGTCGCCCGCCAAGCAGAAGTCCGGTCGGCGCTTGTCATTGCCCAACGCAAACTGGCAGAACATGGGGGGATCGTCATGGACGGTCGTGACATCGGGACGGTCGTCTTGCCTGAAGCCGAACTGAAAGTCTTTCTGACGGCATCGGTCGAAGAACGAGCGAGCCGCCGTCACCGTGAGAATGTCGCCCGTGGAATAGACAGCGACTTAGAAGCATTGCAGGAAGAAATCGCCCTGCGCGATCAGCGGGATAGCGAACGGAAGGTTTCGCCGCTTAAGCAAGCAGAAGATGCCATTTACCTCGACACGACAGAATTGAACATTGATCAGGTCGTCGCCCGGTTAACTGAACTTGCAGAAGGTGTCCTGAAATGAAAAAGAACGAATTTGTTTATCGATTAGCACGATTCATCGTCCTGATGATTGCTAAAACGGTCTTCCGTTTAAAAGTGACGGGGAAGGAAAATATTCCGTCTGACGGATCACTCTTAGTCTGTGCCAACCACAGTTCCAACTGGGACCCGGTCTTTTTAGTCAGTGCTATTCCGACCAGCCGCTCCGTACGCTACATGGCGAAAGAAGAATTGTTCAATATCCCGGTTCTCAAGCAAATCATGATTTCAGCCGGAACCTATCCGGTCGGTCGCGGACAAGGTGATCGCCAAGCACTGAAGCGGACGATTGAATTGTTAAATTCGGATGAAACGGTCGGAATTTTTCCGGAAGGGACCCGATCGGCACCAGGAGAGTTTACATCAGCCCAACCCGGCGTCGGATTCTTCGCTTTGCGTTCACCGGCCCAAATCTTACCGATTGCAATCATCGGGGATTACCGTCCGTTCCGAAGAATGCGCGTTGCCATCGGAAAACCGGTTGACATTACGGATTTAAGAGATCAGCGAGGGGCGGCGAAGGCGATTTCCGAACGGATTTTGGAAGAAATCAAAACCGTCTACTTCAATCACGCGTAATGCCTTGACAAATAGTCAGAATTGTAAGAAGTTAGAAGAAGGATAAACGTATTCATACGTTTCTTGTACTCATCGTGAGGAGGTTGTGTTGGAATGGTCGAAGAAATGAAAGATATGCCTGATTTTGAAATTCATCGGGACCAGGTGATAACCGGAACGGTCGTGAAGATTGAAGACAAGCAAGCACTCATTGATATCGGATATAAGACAGAAGCAATCCTGCCGATTAGCGAAGTATCGAGTCTCCACTTGGATGACATTCAAGGTGCGCTCAAAGTCGGTGATGAACTACAAGTAAAGGTCAAGAAAATAACAGATGAAGAAGTAGTTGTTTCCAAACGTGAAGTGGATGCCTTGCAGGCATGGGAAAAAGTCGAAGCGAAATACGCATCAGGTGAAATTTTTGATGTTGTTGTAAAAGATATCGTCAAAGGCGGACTTGTCGTCGATATCGGTGTTCGTGGATTCATTCCGGCTTCTCTTGTAGAACGACATTACGTGGAAGACTTTTCGGATTATATTGGTCGAACGATTGCTGTTAAAGTCGTCGAACTGGATCAAGAAAAAAATCGTGTCATTCTCTCGCATAAAGCCGTTGTCGAAGGCGAACTGAATGCGAAGAAAAAAGAAACCCTCGAGCAGCTCGAAGTGGGCCAGATTTTAGAAGGAACGGTTCAACGCTTAACGGATTTCGGTGCGTTCGTTGATATTGGCGGTGTGGATGGTTTAGTCCACATTTCTGAAATGGCACATCATCGTGTGGAACGGCCGTCTGATATCGTCACGGAAGGACAACAAGTCGAAGTGAAAGTACTTGGTGTCGACCGCGATACGGAAAAAGTAAAACTTTCGATCAAAGAAACGCAGCCGGGTCCATGGCAACAGATGGAAGGTAAAATCGAAGCGGGAGATATCGTCAAAGGACGTGTCCGTCGAATCGTCCAATTCGGTGCGTTTGTTGAACTAGCGCCACAGGTGGAAGGACTGCTTCACATTTCGCAAATCGCGAACCGTCACATCGGGTCGCCGTCAGAAGTGCTTGAAGAAGGTCAGGAAATTGAAGCAAAAGTTCTTGAAGTGCATCTTGCGGAGCATAAGATTTCCTTGTCAACACGTGTGCTGGAGCAGGAAGAATCGTCGGAAGATGACTATTCTCAGTATACGGATCAAAACGAAGGATTTTCAGTTGCTGATCTTGCTGAGAAAGAATCGGATTCAAAAGAATAACGTAGTAAAAGTGAACACGAAACGTGTTCACTTTTTTTATGTTCCGATAGATATGGTATAAAACCGCTTCATTTGGTACAATAGAACGGCTATGAAGCGAGAGAAGAGAAAGAAGGTGTTGGGATGGCAATTCCAGTAGTGGCGATCGTAGGTCGCCCAAATATCGGAAAGTCGACGATTTTTAACCGGGTGATTGGAGATCGGGTTTCGATCGTAGAAGACAAGCCAGGCGTTACCCGCGACCGTATATACGGAACTGGAGAATGGCTGAATCGTCATTTTCATTTGATTGATACAGGTGGAATCGAAGTCGGGGATGAGCCCCTACTTCAAATGATGCGTCATCAGGCGGAACTCGCTATCGATGAAGCGGATGTCATTATTTTTATGGTCAACGGCCGTGAAGGCATTACATCAGCAGATGAAGAAGTCGCAAATATGTTATTCCGTTCAAATAAACCCGTTGTCATTGCGGTCAACAAAGTCGATAACTTTGAAATGCGCGATTTGATGTACGAGTTTTATTCATTAGGATTTGGTGATTTGTATCCGATTTCCGGAACGCACGGTTTAGGACTCGGAGATATGCTTGACCGTGTGCTTGAGCTTGCACCGGATAAAGAAGAGATCGAATACGATGAGGACACGATTAAGTTTGCTTTAGTCGGACGTCCAAACGTCGGGAAATCAAGTATGACGAACTCGATTCTCGGTGAAGAACGGGTCATCGTGTCTAGTGTCGCCGGTACAACGCGTGATGCAATCGATACACCGTTTTCACGGGATGAACAAGAGTATGTCATCATCGATACAGCTGGTATGCGCAAACGCGGAAAAGTCTATGAATCAACAGAACGATTCAGTGTCATGCGTGCACAAAAAGCCATCGAACGGGCGGATGTCGTCTGTGTCGTATTAGATGGTGAAGAAGGCATCATCGAGCAAGATAAAAAAGTTGCCGGTTATGCCCATGAAGCAGGTCGTGCTATCGTGATCGTCGTCAATAAATGGGATGCCGTTGAAAAAGACGATAAAACAATGAAAAAAATGGAAGAGGAAATTCGCGAAGAATTCCGGTTCCTTGATTATGCACCAATCGTTTTTGTCTCGGCGAAAACAAAACGTCGTTTACAAACGTTACTTCCTGTCATCAAACAAGCAGCGAAGAGTCATGCACAACGCATTCAGACAAGTGTCTTGAATGATGTCATCGTAGATGCGGTAGCAATGAATCCTGCACCAACGGATAAAGGTGTTCGTTTGCGGATTAACTATGCGACACAGGTCGCTTCTCGTCCGCCTACATTCGTTTTATTCGTCAATGATCCGGAATTGTTACACTTCTCATATAAACGTTATCTGGATAACCGGATTCGTGAAGCTTTTGATTTTACAGGAACACCAATTCGGATTTTGGCACGTCAAAAACAATAAGGACAAGGTGAATCATGATGAAAAAAATCGCAGTCATTGGAGCCGGGAGTTGGGGAACCGCACTCTCACTCGTTTTAGCCGATAACGGTCATGAGGTCACTCTCTATGGTCGGGATCAAAAAAATGTTGATGCCATTAATCAAAATCATGAAAATACGCAGTTCTTACCAGATGTGACGTTGCCGGAATCACTTCGGGCAACAACTGTTTTAAGCGAAGCTGTTGAAGGGGTCTCACATATCTTGATTGTGACGCCCTCTTCTGCGATTCGTTCTGTATCGCGTCAGCTGAATGAATTGTTGACGGAACCGGTCGTGTTGATTCATGCCTCGAAAGGGATTGAACCTAAAACACATTTGCGGCTGTCGGAATTGATGGAACAAGAAATTGATGCCTCTAAACGTTCAGCAATTTGTGTGTTGACGGGTCCATCCCACGCGGAAGAAGTCGCATTACGGAAGCCGACGACTGTGACGGTTGCTTCCACTGATATGGCAGAGGCGGGACGTGTGCAGGAATTGTTTACGAATGATAACTTCCGTGTCTATTTGAATGCCGATATCATCGGAGCAGAACTGGGCGGAGCATTCAAGAATATCATTGCTTTAGCAGCCGGAATGGCAGACGGGTTAGGGTACGGTGATAATGCCAAAGCTGCCTTGATCACCCGTGGAATGGTTGAGATCGCACGACTCGGCACATTGTTCGGCGCTAATCCGATGACCTTTACCGGATTGACCGGCATGGGAGATTTGATTGTGACGTGTACATCGGTCCACAGCCGGAACTGGCGTGCAGGAAATGCGATTGGCCGGGGGGAAAAACTCGAAACTGTTCTTGAAAACATGGGGATGGTCGTCGAAGGTGTCCGGGCGACGCAAGCTGCTTACGATTTAGCGGAAACCAAACAATGTGAGTTACCCATCACGACAGCGCTCTATCATGTCTTATTTGACGGACACACTCCGGCAGAAGAAGTACAGAAGTTGATGCGCCGTCCGCAAAAAAATGAGATTGAACATCTGTTTACAATGAAAGATTAACGGAGTGGGGTGGAAACCTTGAGTCCTGGATTACTAAAAATGTGGATTTCGTTCGCCGGGATCGGTTTGTTTGCGATCAGTGTCTTATTGGTCACAATCAGTCGGACGAAATTATCCGGAGGTTGGCAATTTTTGATGTCGACCATTGCTTTTCTTTGTTTTATCGTTGCATCGATCATCATGATCTTTATCGTCATGGCAGGTCCGAGCGCATGAAAAAACTTTTGGTGGTTTTCATGTTGGTCCCGGTCATGTTGTTATCCGGTTGTCTGTTTCCAGACAGTCAAAAACCGTCGAATCGGGTTCCTTATCCGGAACAGATTCGGACGGTACAAAATGCAGTGGACGCGTATCAAAAGGATACGGGAGTTTTACCAATCAAAACAAGAGAAGCAGATACGCCATTAATGGAACGCTATCAAATCGAACTGGGACGTCTGATTCCGCGATACATGAGTGACCCGCCTCCAAACAGTTTTGAAGGTGGCGGTACATTCATTTATTTACTCGTCGACGTCGAGAAAAAACCGACAGTCAAATTGATGGACTTGCTTGTAGCAGAAGAACTTCAAAAGCTCCAAGTCCGAATTGATACGTACCGTAAGAAAAATGACAAGTATCCTTTCAAAGGTTCGATCGGGAAAAATCAGTTTACGCTGGATTACAAAAAGCTGTTTATTAAAGATGAACCAAAAGTGCCGAGTCCGTATTCAGACGAAAAACTGTCGATCTATGTAGACGGGCAAGGACAGTTGTTTATCAACTACTTGCCTGAACTTAAAAAAGCCGTCGAAACAGCGAAGAAAAAGCCGAAAGTCGGCCAAGATATTCGGCATTTGCTCTACGATGAGCAACCTTTTGTTCCTGCGTACTCCCAAAGTTACACAATCAACAAAAAAGGCGAACCTGTGTTTTCTGAGAAATCGATCGAAGAATCAGAAAATTAATGGGGATTCTAACGAAAATGTTGTAATATCAACGTTTATAAGGTATGATTAGCCTCGAAGAAGTGATTGGGAGGGGGTGAACGTAATGAACAAAACTGAACTCATTCAAGCAGTTGTCGAAAAATCAGGTCTGACTAAAAAAGACGTGACGAAAGTTGTAGAATCAACATTCGAATCGATCACTGAGACACTTCAGTCTGGAGAGAAAGTCCAATTGATTGGCTTTGGTAACTTCGAAGTCCGTGAACGCGCAGCTCGTAAAGGTCGCAACCCACGTACAAAAGAAGATATCGAAATCCCAGCAAGCAAAGTACCGGCTTTCAAACCAGGTAAAGCATTGAAAGATGCGGTTAAGTAATTCGGCTACATAGTCGTTCGAGGAAATCCTCGGACGGCTTTTTTTGTGGACATTGAGAGACGAGAAAACGGACTGATTATGGTATATTAAAAAAGAAGAAAATCCATCAACGAGATGGCACTGGAGATCGGGGGGTAAAAGCATGAATCATCAAGAGCTGCTCGTGGAAGAAATGGTCACTGCACTCACTACAAAACAAACAACACAATTGGCTCGGCATGTGGATTTCCCTTCCATCAATCGTGAACAAATCAGTTGGTTGATCGATGTCGCCCAAAATGAAACGTTGGCTTGGCAATCACTTGTCAAAGGTGTGCACTATGCACAAGTGGCCTTACTGTTACATGAACGTGTCGGAGAGACCGAGAGAGGTTCAAAAGAACGACAATTGCTGGTTTTGGCCGGAGATTTGTTTTCGAGCTATTTCTTCGAAGAATTGGCTTCTCTTCCCCAAACGGCACTCGTAACACTCGGACGGACCGTTCAGCATGTGAACGAAGCAAAATGTGCCCTTCATGAGGAAAACTACGATTCGACCGAAGAGTATGTCTTATTGTGGTTAAAGGCAGAATTCGGATTGGTTCAAGGACTAGCAACGATTAGCGGAAGAGACTGGTTGACGGAGGACGGACAACGTTTAATCCGTCAACGGGCACGAAGCTTACAGGCAAGTGCTCAACAACTGTTATTATCTCATCTGGAACAGATGGCAGTAGCGTAATATCTTCGAAAGGGTGAACTGCGTGCAGACACAAGAAAAAGAGAAAAAAGTATATGAAGTGTTTCAATCGATTTCAAGTAATTATGATCAGATGAATTCCATCATCAGCTTCCGCCTTCATAAATTGTGGAGAAAAGAAACGATGCGGCGGATGAATGTGTTTCCGGGAGCAAAGTGTCTCGACTTATGTTGCGGAACTGCCGACTGGACGATTCAACTTGCGAAAGCAGCCGGTCCGACGGGTGTGATCAAAGGACTCGATTTTTCTGAAAACATGTTGAAAGTCGGCGTGGAAAAAGTTGAAGCGCTTGAAATGAAAAATGTCGAATTGATTCATGGAAACGCGATGGAGCTTCCGTTTGGCGACCATTCGTTTGATTACGTGACGATTGGCTTTGGGCTGCGGAACGTTCCGGATTATCTGCAAGTCATTAAAGAAATGCACCGGGTCCTGAAACCGGGCGGGACGGTCGTTTGTCTCGAGACGAGCCAACCGACAGCACCGTTATTTAAAGAAGCATACGCACTATATTTCGGGAAAATCATGCCGCAAGTCGGTCGTTTGTTTGCGAAATCCTATGATCAATACAATTGGCTACAAGAATCAACAGAAGTCTTTTTAGATCGTGTCGAGCTGAAGCAACTGTTTGAACAGGCCGGTTTTATGCAAGTTGAAGTAAAAGCATTTGCAGGTGGGGCGGCTGCAATGCACCTCGGAAAGAAGTGGTGAGATGTCACTGCATTCAATTTATCGGGATGTAACAAAAGAAGTGAATTTAGTGGATGAATTTTTGATCAGTCACATCGCATCGAACGATCCGACAATCGATGCTGCCGGACAACAATTGCTTCAAGCAGGCGGCAAACGGATTCGGCCTGCGTTTGTTCTGTTGGCATCAAAATTCGGTCGGGCGGACCGTGATGAACTCGTGCGAGTCGCAGCCAGTCTTGAACTGGTTCACATGGCTTCGCTCGTGCATGATGATGTGATTGATGATGCCGAATTGCGACGCGGAAAACCAACCGTCATGCAACATTTTGATGAAGAAGTTGCCCTCTATTCCGGTAACTTTTTATTTGGGGAAGCAGTTAAGTTGATTGGTGAAGTCGGGAAACCGGAACTTGTTCAAGTGATGGTCCATGCGATGCGTGAAATCTGTGAGGGCGAAATCGAGCAGATTTACGATCAGTACGACTGGGAACAATCCATCAAACGGTATATCAAGCGGATTGAACGGAAAACGGCGATCTTGATTGAAGCCAGCTGTCACCTTGGGGCGATTGTCGCGAACTGTTCACCGGAAGATACAAAAGCGTTACGACAATTTGGGCGTGACATCGGTCTAGCTTTCCAAATTGCAGATGATTTGCTCGATTTTACGGCCAAGCGGACGGAACTCGGAAAACCTGTCGCGGAAGATTTGCGGCATGGTCATAAAACTTTGCCTGTGTTTTATGCTTCGGAAGATCAAGACTTCTTTCGTGAGTTACAAAAGATCCGTTCGATGCCGAGTCATGAAGAAGTGGCTCCTTTACTGGACCGGTTGCAACAATCAGATGCGTTGGAGCGCACGCAACAAACCGTTGATTTATACATCCGACGGGCGATTCTCCGCTTGAATCATCTGCCGAAATCGTCAGCAAAACGTTCCTTGGAAGAAGTCGCCCGGTATGTCGGAAAACGCAAAGGTTGAAAAAATGTAAAAAATTTCTTGCCGCTTGTCCATTTACGCAGTAAACTTACTATGTAAGCGCTTTTTTATCTGCATTTCATAGGGGGAACTAGTAATGGAACAAACGTTTTTAATGGTAAAACCGGATGGCGTTGAACGAGGTTTGATTGGGGAAATCATCGCTCGTATCGAACGTAAGGGATTTGTAATTCGTGAAATGAAAATGATGCAGGTATCTGAAGAATTGGCTCAAGCTCATTACGCGGAACACGCAGAAAAACCATTTTTCGGAGAGTTGGTCACTTTTTTGACATCTGGTCCAGTCGTCGCGCTTCGTGTTGAAGGCGAAGATGTCGTCACGGTTTCACGGATGATGATCGGGAAAACGAAACCGACGGAAGCACTGCCAGGAACGATTCGGGGCGATTTCGCGAACACGATGAGCGAGAATGTCATTCATGGTTCAGACAGTGTGGAAAGTGCCGAGCGTGAACTCGGTCTTTGGTTTCAAGGACAACCATTAAACGTTTAATGTTGGCAAGACGATTGAGCAACTGCTCAATCGTCTTTTTTTGTTTTTTGGAAAGGAAATGGCTTTATGCTAAGATAGAAAATAAGATAGGGAGTGTGTTAGAAACAATCCCGACAGAGAGAGGATTTGTGAGGTGGACTATGCAGGACTATGAGCTTTTCATCCAGCGTTTCTTAAAAAAATCAGGAATTGATTTAGGACAATATAAAGAAGCCCAGATGAAGCGACGATTGACAGCGCTACGCGATAAAAAAGGATACAGTACATTTGCTTCTTATATGCAGGCGATGGAAAAAAGTGCGACATTGTATGACGAATTTTTGGATCGCATGACGATTAACGTCAGCGAGTTTTTCCGGAATCCGATTCGGTGGCAACAACTCGAACAAGATATCTTGCCTGTATTGCAAGCCCGTGCTCACGGACGAATCCGGACCTGGAGTGCTGCCTGTTCGACAGGGGAGGAACCGTATTCGTTAGCGATGATCTTAAACGAAAAGATGGATCCTGCACAATTTACGATTCAGGCAACGGACTTGGATGACCTGGTTCTCGAAAAGGCGAAACAAGGCCGTTACGGGGCATCCGCTTTAAATGAAGTGGAGGAAGCACGAAAAAAACGGTATTTCATCGAACAAGAACAACAGTTTGAAGTCGTTCCCGAAATCAGACGTCTCGTTCGGTTCAGTAAACACAATTTGTTGGGTGACCGATATGATACCGGATTTGATTTGATCATCTGCCGGAACGTCTTGATTTATTTTACAGAGGAAGCCAAGGCGCATGTCTACCGTTCATTCGTCGATGCCTTAAAACCGGGCGGCATTTTATTCGTCGGTGGAACAGAACAGATTTTCCAACCAGAACGATTTGGTCTGAAGATGAAGCAAAGCTTTTTTTACGAAAAAATCTAAGGGTAAGAGGGGATGAGGCAACATGCGTTATATGACAGCAGGTGAATCACACGGTAAAGGATTATCGGTCATCATCGAAGGAATCCCTTCTGGTCTTATCATTGATTTTGACAAAGTACAACGTGAGATGACACGTCGCCAAGGTGGTTATGGTCGAGGACGGAGAATGCAGATCGAACAGGACGCGGTAGATGTCCGTGGGGGAATCCGCCATGGCTATACGACGGGCGCACCAATCAGCCTGTTCATTGAAAATAAAGATCATACCCACTGGACGCAAGTCATGCAGGCAGAACCGTTGCAAGAAGAGTTGGATCGTCCGCGGACGCTAACCCGTCCAAGACCGGGACATGCGGATTTAGTCGGCGGATTGAAGTATGGGCACCGGGATTTACGGGATGTCCTCGAACGTTCGTCTGCCCGGGAAACGGCGGCACGTGTCGCTGTCGGTGCGATTGCCAAACAACTGTTGAGCCAACTCGACATCGATTTATTCTCGCATGTCCGTTCGATTGGTGGCGTCGATGCGGATGTCATCAATCCACTAACATATCGTGACGCGATTGAGACATCACCTGTCCGCTGTGCCGACGAAGCGGCAGCGGAGCGAATGATGGCAGCGATTGATCAAGCCAAAAAAGACGGAGATACGTTAGGCGGGGAAGTCGAAGTGGTCGTGACGGGTGTCATGCCGGGAATCGGCTCCTTTACGCAAAACGAGACGAAACTCGACAGTCGTATCGCCCGGGCTGTCATCAGTGTCAATGCGATGAAAGCAGTCGGATTCGGAGACGGATTTGAGCTGGCTCGACGAAAAGGCAGTACCGTCCAAGATGAAATTCTGCATGATGAGACAGGTTATTTCCGTAAAACGAATCATCTGGGAGGAATCGAAGGAGGTATGTCGACCGGAATGCCGATTCGGGTCCAAGTAGCGATGAAACCGATACCGACTCTGTATCGTCCCCTGCAGTCAGTCGACATTGAAACAAAAGAACCGTTCGTTGCCCAAATCGAACGAAGTGACGCGTGTGCCGTTCCGGCTGCTGCGGTCGTACTTGAGGCCGTCGTAGCCGTTGAGATTGCTGCAGCTGTCCTTGAGATGTTCGGTACATCGACGCTTGGTCGTCTTAAGCAGGCTGTTACAGACTACCGGGAGGAGGTGCGTCTCTTTTGACGCATCTGATCATCGAGGCAAGCCGTCCTTATCCGGTCTATGTCGAAACGAAGGCTATCCATCATATTCGTGAAATCAAACAAGCGCAAGAAGCAGATCAGTTTTGGATCATTACGGATCAGACCGTAGCGGATTTGCACATGGTGTCGATTCGAAGTCAGCTCGAAAGCTGTTTTCCATTGACAGATCAATCTGTCAGTATCGTCGAGCCGGGAGAAGACAGCAAATCATTATCTGTCTATCAACGGTTATTGGAAGAGGGAATTGAGCAGGGAGCAACCCGTAAGACGATGATCCTTGCAGTCGGAGGCGGCATGATTGGTGACTTGGCCGGATTCGTCGCGGCGACTTTCCTGCGCGGAGTTCCGTTTATCCAAATCCCGACGACCCTGCTTGCTCACGATTCGAGTGTCGGGGGAAAGGTTGGATTAAACTTACGTTGGGGTAAGAACTTAGTAGGTGCTTTTTATCAGCCTTCTGCTGTTTTGTACGATCCCGCCTTTTTACAAACATTGCCTGACCGCGAATGGAGAAGCGGTTTTTTTGAATTATTGAAGCACGGATTATTGGCGCGTCCGACATTTGCTGAAGATTTGATCGGACTTGAATTGGCAGATATCAAACAGTTAGCGCTGGCAGACTGGATTTCAGCCGGGATTAAAGTGAAACAACATATCGTCGAGCAGGATGAACGTGAGGCGGGCATCCGCGCCTTTTTAAATTATGGACATACGTTTGGCCATGCGGTTGAATATGCGAGTGCAGATCTTTCCCACGGAGAAGCGGTCGGAATTGGACTGGTCTTTGTATCGTTACTCGAAGGAAATGAGCGTCAAGCCTGTCAGCTGGTGGAACTGATTGGTCGAATCGGTGTCGTATTACCGGAACGTCAACCGTTTGAAAGATACTTGGAGTTGATGAAACGGGATAAAAAAAATGATGCGTCGATTCGATTTGTCTTACAAGGTCAAGACGGATTTGGCTTAGAAGCAATCAACCGGAAACGTCTAGAAGAAGCATACGATCAAACAGTGAGGTGTTTAAAGTGGGGTTAAAAGGGACAGTACGCGTACCAGGCGATAAATCAATGACCCATCGTGCATTTTTGATGGGCGGAATCGCAGAGGGGACAACCGTGATTTCAAACGCCTTGCTAGGAGCAGACTGTCTGGCATCACTCGCAGCAGTCGAGGCACTCGGGGCACAAATTCACCGGACGGAACAAGACATTCGGATTACCGGTACCGCTACTCTGAAGGCGGCAACGATTGACTGCGGCAATTCAGGAACGACAATTCGTTTGTTGAGCGGGATTTTGGCCGGCGGACAGGAAACATACATTTTAACAGGAGATGCTTCGCTACAGCGACGGCCGATGGACCGGGTGACTGTTCCGCTTGCGACACTTGGAGCGGACATTGAGGGCACATATGCCCCGCTGACGATTCAT
The DNA here is from genome assembly GCF_057834585.1 of Exiguobacterium sp. GL_137. Classification (NCBI taxonomy): domain Bacteria; kingdom Bacillati; phylum Bacillota; class Bacilli; order Caryophanales; genus Exiguobacterium; species Exiguobacterium sp. GL_137. The sequence goes on along the minus strand of NZ_CM174406.1, from coordinate 1,786,317 downwards.
GGTCAACCGCTTGTCGGCACGACCTACACATTGCCGGTAGCGAGCGCTCAAGTCAAAAGTGCGGTGTTATTGGCCGGATTGTTTGCAACAGGAGAGACGACAGTCGTCGAACCGATTTTATCGCGGGATCATACGGAACGGATGTTACCGAAATTCGGAGCAGATCTGACGATTCAAGAACTGGAACAAGGCCGACAGATTCGTCTGCAAGGACCGGTCCGACTAAAGGCAACGACGATCGATATTCCGGGTGACCCTTCTTCTGCGGCTTTTTGGTGGGCAGCAGCGGCTTTAGGAGACGACAGCCAAATCACGACGGAACATGTCTTGATGAATCCGACCCGGACTGGATTTTTGCAAGTGTTACGCCAAATGGGCGCCAGTGTCGAAATCACAAATCGCCGTGAAACGGCGGGAGAAGAGACGGCGGATGTAACCCTGACGACGACTCACTTGCAGGCAGTAGCCATCGAAGGGGAGCAAATTCCCTCGTTAATTGATGAAATCCCGTTGCTTGCTTTGCTTGCGACACAAGCAGAAGGGCGGACAGTCATCCGGGATGCAGCAGAACTGCGTGTCAAAGAGACAGATCGAATTGAGACGGTCGTATCCACCCTTCAAAAAATCGGGGCAAAGATTGAAGCAACGGAAGATGGCATGATTATTGATGGACCGACACCACTCACAGGAGCGACGGTCGACAATGCGGGGGACCATCGTCTGGCCATGATGTTGACGATCGCCTCAACATTACAGCCGGAAATTCAAGTCCTTGGGAATGAAGTAGTTGAAGTCAGCTACCCAACGTTTTATGATGATTTAAAGACACTGCAACAAACGAATCCCTGAAAAAGATCGCGAACAGTGAAATAGAGGAAAGTGAGGCGTTTGCCTTGAACGAAAACGTATTAAAAGAGATCGTCGAAAGTCTCGAACATGGTCACACGTCAGAAGCATTAACGGCGCTCGAACAGCTCGAAAAAACCGGGACGGATGAAGATCGTTTAGCGGTCGCCGATTTGTATATCGAATTGGGCTTATCCGATCGGGCAGTCGATTTACTGGCACCTTTGTATGTCGATTATTCGGGAAATGCCGGTGTAGCTTTATTACTTGCAGAATGTTACATCGATTTGGACCGAGAAGAAGAGGCCATCACTGTGCTTGAGCAGGTCGATGTGACGGATATTGAGAATGGTCCCCGGACATTGGTTTTGCTGGCTGACCTGTATCAGTCCCAAGGGCTCGATGAAGTAGCGTTAGCTAAATTAAAACAAGCGCGTGACTTGGCCCCAAACGAACCATTGCTGGCGTATGGACTGGCGGAACTCTATATGACACTCGGTGCTTTTGATCAAGCCGTTCCTTTGTTTGCGGAAATCGCGGCCGATCCGCTCTTACGCGAAGAGTTACCGCTTGATGCCCTCTATGCGGAATCACTGGCGATGATCGGTGAGTTTGAAGAAGCGATTCCACTATATGAACGCGCGGTTGCCGAGCGCTCGGATCTGCATACGTTATTCGGTCTCGCCATGACGGCCCACCGGGTCGGACAACACCAAAAAGCGGTCGAGACATTCCAGCAACTGATTGCGCAGGATCCCGACTATACGTCGGCCTATGTTCCATACGCGGAAAGTCAGTCGGAACTCGGCTTGACGAAAGAAGCGCTCAATGTCATCAAGCAAGGAATCGAACGTGATGATTACAACGACGAGTTACGGACGATGGAAGCCTTGTTCCTCTTGAAACTTGGTGATCGGGAAGGCAGTGTCAAAGCGTTACGTGAAGCATTGGCCCTCAACCCAGAATCCCTTGTCGCAGCCGAACGGCTGTTGGCCTTACTCGCAGAAGACGAAGATCATGACGCGACGCTCGAGACGATTTCCGCCATCGAAGAACATGTGACGGCACCGATCTTAACGTGGTATCGCGCCCGGTCGTTATACGCGCTTGAAGAATATACGCAGGCGATGGAGAAATATGCGCAAGTGGAAGCTGCTTTTGCAGATGATGCATTATTCTTAAAAGAGTACGGGTATGCTCTCGTAGAAGAAGGGCGCCGCGACGAAGGACTGGTCTTATTACGCCGGGCAGCCAATCTGACACCGGAAGATGCCGATTTAGTCGACTATGTCGAACGAATGGATGGATGATTTCACTGGAGAAGGGAGTAGGATTAAGATGACAGAGAGAAAGCAGCGTTTCTTGCGCCGCATCTTGACCTATTATACGTTGAAACGTCGGGAATCAAAGTGGATCATCGATTATTGGCTTCGAAACGATTCGAAGCTCGAACAGGTTCATTTTGTTCAAAATGCCATGTTTGCGCCCAAGGCAATAATCATTACGACCTATGGATTTGATGCAGACCCTTTTCTCTTTAAAAAAGGAGAGGTCAAGACGACCGATCCGGAAAAAGCCTATCATGATATTCGTTTGACCGATGAGCCGATCTATATCGAGTTAAACTTTCAAGGAATGATGATGGATGACGAGTACCTCTCGCTGTTAGAGGAAAATCCTTTTCGACCGGAAGTGGCCGTTGAACCGAAATTGGCAGATGCGGCAATGAATTTTATTGCGGCGACCGTCAACCGTCAAGAAGAAGAACGTTTGGTCCGATTGATTGACGAGGCGCTCGACGCCCGGGATAAAAATCGTTTCCAATCGCTTTCGGACGAATTGCGGATTATTCGCAGTCAACTTTGATCGGAAAATCGAGTCGTTTGCCTTCCTTCGACTGAACCGAAGGAAGGCTTTTTTTCGAAATCGAAACTAAGGGGAAAATATGAAGAAAAATTGTAGCTAATTTCATAAAACGTTCACATTAAAGAAGCAGTTCCAAAAGCGGATATGATACATTAAATGTGACGAAATGTAAGTGAACAGGAAAGGGGGGAATGACTTGCGTTTCAAACCATCCGATGTTCAAAGGACGAGAAACGAACAAGCGTATATCGATACGTTGATTGTCCCATTGATTCCCGTCGGATTCGACGAAGCGATGCATGCTTTCTCGGAATGTGCAGATATGACGATGACTGTCGCGACGGAAGTCGAACGGCAATTGTCGGGACGGGCGATGCTTGTTCCGCCAATGACATATATTGGTGAACCGTCCATTGACCAGCTCACCAGTTGGGAGCAGGCCGCATCTTCAGAGCAGTTTCGATTTGTAACGTTCATTACTGCCGATTTACGGTGGAAAGAGACATCGGTCACGGACATCATTTATGTCCCACGTTTATCGCTTGAGACGATGAGTCGCGATCAACAAGGTCAGATGGTCGGGAATTTTGTCGGGCAAGTCTTAGAGCAGTTAGGAAACCGCTGGACCGCGCTATGAAGCGGTTGACGCAATGATTTTATTAAGATACTATTACCATGTGAGAAATTTGTGTGAAGTACTGTGGTCTTGGGGCACAGCGTACATCACGAGGGGGGATCGAGATGGCTCAAAACGGGTCTAACGTAACACGTCGTCAATTCTTGACGTATACATTGACTGGAGTCGGCGGCTTTATGGCGGCGACGATGGTCATGCCGATGGTCAACTTCGCAGTTGACCCAGTCCTGAAGAAATCAGGAGCAGGCGATAAAGTAAAAGTAATGAAGTTGTCGGACATCACGACAGAACCAAAACGGGTCGACTTCAAAAAACAGACACAGGATGCGTGGTATGAGTTTGAAGAAACGCTATCTGCGTGGGTGTTTAAAAACGATAAAGGCGAAGTATTGGCCTTATCACCGATCTGTAAACACTTAGGATGCCAGGTCAGTTTTGGAGCGGATCCGACGCACCCAGAACAATTCTATTGCCCATGTCACTTCGGCCGGTATACGAAAGATGGCGTTAACGTACCAGGTACGCCTCCGACGAAACCGCTTGATGAATATGAAAAGCAAGAGAAAGATGGTTTCCTTTACCTAGGTAAACCAGTCGAAAGAGGTGCGTAAGCGATGATGCAAAAAATTTATGATTGGATTGATGAGCGCGTTGATATTACGCCACTTTGGCGCGATATCGCCGATCATGAAGTTCCAGAACACGTTAACCCGGCCCATAACTTCTCAGCATTCGTTTATTGTTTTGGCGGGTTGACATTCTTCACGATTGTCATCCAGATTCTTTCAGGGATGTTCTTGACAATGTATTACGTACCAGACATCATCAATGCGCATGCGTCCGTGTACTATCTTCAAAATGAAGTAGCGCACGGTCAAATCGTCCGTGGTATGCACCACTGGGGTGCATCGGTCGTCATCGTAATGTTGTTCCTACATACATTACGTGTCTTCTTCACAGGTTCATACAAAAAACCACGTGAATTGAACTGGGTTGTCGGCGTACTGTTATTCTTCGTTGTCTTAGCACTTGGTCTGACAGGATATCTGTTGCCATGGGATATGAAAGCATTGTTCGCAACGAAAGTTACGATTCAAATTGCGGAAAGTATTCCTGTCATCGGTGGTATCGCGAAAACACTCCTGGCGGGTGGGGAAATCGTCGGTGCAAGCACAATCGCTCGATTCTTTGCGATTCACGTCTTCTTCCTTCCTGCAGCATTGTTCGTCTTGCTCGGGGCCCACTTCATGATGATCCGTAAACAAGGGATCTCTGGACCACTTTAAACCGACACTTATCATTAGACAACTAAAAGGGGGAGAACACGATGCATCGTGGTAAAGGAATGAAATTCGTCACCGATTCACGGGTGTCGATCAACAACCGGATGCCGAATAAGTCAAAAGACTATTCGGAGTATCCAGGTCGGACGGAAGCGTTCTGGCCAAACTTCTTGCTTCGCGAATGGATGGTAGGAGCGGTCTTCCTGATCGGCTTCATGACATTGACTATCGTTGAAGCAGCACCGCTTCAAAATATCGCTGACCCGACGAATACGTCGTACATTCCACTTCCGGACTGGTACTTCTTATTCCTCTATCAGCTCTTGAAATATCAATTTGCGGCTGGTCCGTATATTTTGATGGGTACCGTCATCCTTCCTGGGCTTGCGTTTACGGCACTGTTAGTTGCGCCTTGGCTCGATCAAGGACTCGAACGTCGCCCGGCAAAACGTCCGATCGCGGTCAGCATGATGTTACTTGCGATCGTATCGATCGTCTTCTTGACATGGGAATCAGTTCAGACAACACACTGGGATACTATCCATAAACAAGGTGAGTTGACAATGAACGAAGGTCCAAAAATCGATACAGCAGCAAAAGGTTTCGAGATTTACTCGAATCAATCATGCGTCAACTGTCATGGTAAGAACCTCGAAGGCGGCGCAGCAGCTCCAGCCCTCGTCGGGACGAAGAAGACAGAAAAAGAGATTTATGATATCGCAGTTAAAGGTATCGGTTCGATGCCTGCTGGACAGTTCAAAGGTTCAGATGCAGATCATAAAGAACTTGCTAAATTCATCGCATCATACGGTGAAGGCGGAGAAAACAATAAATAAGACAACCGGCCGGGGGAATTTTCCTCCGGTTTTTGTCTATCATGAGGTGACGATATATGCCGTTCATTCATATTTTAAAACATAAAGCTGTGCTTTGGCCGCTTGCATTGATCAATCTGGGCGGAACATTATACGGCTATTACTGGTATCAGCCGCAACTCGCGCAGTCGAAATGGTACTATTATCCGTTCATTCCGGATAGCCCGACAGCCTCGCTCTTTTTTACGATTATCGTCTTTTTATGGATTTTCAATCGACGATCGCGTTTATTTGAAGCCCTTGCTTTCGTCACCTTGATTAAATACGGGGTTTGGGCAGTCGTCATGAATGCGTTGATGTTACAGGAACTCGGGACGGATGATTCCTTTTTGACCGCAATGGCTTTGATGCTGATGGTTTCACATGGTGCGATGGCATTTCAGGCACTCTTGTATGCGCCTGTCATGACGTTTCGGATCAAGGAACTGGTTCTCGTCTCAATTTGGGTCATTCATAACGATGTTGTGGATTATGTGCTCGGACAGTGGCCGCGGTATCCGGCACTTGCCGAACATATCCAGTGGATCGGATACGGTTCGTTTTGGTTGACCGGATTATGTCTTTTGATGGGATATTGGTTTGTCGCACGCGATTCGATTGACAATAAGTTCGCTTGAACATAAAATAAGACTATAATCTTTTTTTATGAAAGGAAGCGATGATATGGCGAACTATTTAATCTATCTGGCAATCATCATCATCGTGCCGATTTGGGCACAGATGCGTGTCAGAAAGACGTACAAAAAATATCAGGAAGTTCCGATTCACAGTGGAGTGACGGGAGCGCAGGTCGCAGACTTCATCATGAAGCAAAACGGGATTACCGATGTTCGTCTTGAGCCGATTGGCGGGACGATGTCCGATCATTACGACCCAACGAACAAGGTCGTCCGCCTGTCGGAAGATGTCTATTACGGTTCGACGGTATCAGCGGTTTCGATCGCGGCACACGAAATCGGCCACGTCATCCAAGATGCGACGGATTACGGAATGATGCGGGTCCGTCACCGGATTGCTCCGGTGGCTTCGATTACGTCTAACTTGTCATTCCCGTTACTATTGATCGGTTTCTTGGCGGGTATGAGTGGACTGGCGATGCTTGGAGTCATCTTGATGCTCGGAGCAGTCATCTTCCAACTCGTGACGTTGCCGGTTGAGTTTGATGCTTCAAAACGGGCGATGGTCCAGTTAACGGAACATGGAATCATCGATGCAGAAGAAGAACGCGGTTCGCGCCGTGTCCTGAATGCAGCGGCTTGGACATATGTCGCTGCGACGCTCGTTGCGGTTGCTGAGTTTATTCGCTTAGCATTGATTGTCTTTGCACCGTCAAGCGATGATTAAAAACAGGTAAATAAAAAGACGAGGAATCCAATCGGATTTTTCGTCTTTTTTTTGTATGCTGCCCAATCACGTTTCTTTGATCGGAATTCGGTTTTCATCGAAGGTGAATCCTTCTCCGGTCACTTCATAAACGTCATGCAGGGTGATGAAGGCATGTTGATCGACTGATTTGACAAGTGTCTTCAATCGTGTGATTTCATTTCGGGCGACGACGACGTACAGTACTTCCAAGTCGCGTCCTGAATACCCGCCCTTGGCGATCAAGCGAGTCGTCCCGCGATTCATCGTCGCATGAATACCATCCGCGATTTCCGTTCGTTGATCACTGATGATCATCGCGGCTTTTCCGGCATACGTCCCTTCTTGCATCCAGTCAATGACGCGAGCACCGACATAGACGGCAAGTAACGTGTACATCGCCTGTTTGTAATCGAGATAGCTCAGTGATGCGATAATGACAAAAAAGTCGAAGACCATGAATGTCCGGCCGATCGACCAGCCGAAATACCGTTTTGTTAAGCGGGCGATGATATCGACACCACCGGTCGTGCCGCCGTTATTGAAGATGATGCCGAGACCGACACCGATAAAGACACCGGCAAATAAAGCTGCGAGGACCATATCATCTTTCAAGAAAATTTCAAGCGGTGAGTATTTGGCAATCAATCCATACCAAATTGAAAAACTGAACGTCCCAATCAACGTATAGACGAACGTCGTCCGCCCGAGCAATTTATAACTGACGAAGAATAATGGAATGTTGAGCAACAAGTTCGTGACAGATGGGGAAAACCCGAATAATCCTTTTAAAATCAAGGTGATCCCTGTAAATCCTCCCTCGGCCAACTCGTTCTGCACGTTAAAATGATAGATACCAAAAGCGAAAATAAATGATCCGATCAAAATCCAAATGATATTTTGAATACGAATCGGAAACTGAAATGGGGGTGCCATCTGATTGCTCCTCTCTGACATGACTCTTTCTCTAGGGTAACGGCAGACGTCAAAAAAGACTAGCTTTTCTGATGAAAATCACTTGAAAAGTGGCAGATGTAGTTTTTAGTCGGCAATTTGATTACAATGAGCAGGGGACAGGACATTACTTAATGAAGAGAGAGTGAACTAGATATGAAAAAAGCGATTGGGATTCTCTGTTATCCATCGGTCGGTGGCAGTGGTGTCGTAGCGACGGAACTCGGCATGAAATTAGCAGACCGGGGACACGATGTACACTTCATCACATCGAGCATTCCGTTTCGACTGACGGAGTACCGGCCGAACATTACCGTCCATCTCGTCGAGGTGAATCAATATTCGGTTTTTAAATATCCACCGTACGACATCACGCTGGCGTCGAAAGTAGCGGAAGTCATTGACTTGTTTGATCTTGATGTCATTCATGCCCATTACGCTGTGCCGCATGCCGTTTGTGCGGAGCTCGGGCGAAACATGGCGAAGAAAAAGGGTGTGGCTGTCGTAACGACTTTACACGGGACGGATATTACCGTCATTGGACAGGATTTAGAGATGCAACCGGCGATCCGGTACGGCATCGAAAGTTCGGATGCCGTCACGGCAGTTTCCGAAAGTCTGGCGCTTGAAACAAACATGACATTAAACGGACAGTATACGATTGAAGTCATCCCGAACTCAATTGATGAAAGTATGTATTATCCGATGCGGGATGAACGATTGAAACGCCACTACGGCATCGAGCCGGATGAGGTCGTTGTCATCCATATTTCGAATTTCCGACCGGTCAAACGAATCGATGATACAATCGCTGCCTTTGCGATTGCTTCAAAGGATCGTGCCATGCGCTTGTTATTGGTCGGAGACGGTCCGGAAATGGGGCAGACGCGACGCCGGGCAAAGGAACTGGGGATTTACGACAAAATTATTTTTGCCGGCAAACAGGAGCATGTCGCCCAGTTGCTGGCGATCAGTGATATTCATTTACTGTTGTCGGAAAAAGAAGCATTCGGACTTGTCGTCCTCGAGGCAATGGCTGTCGGTGTGCCGAGTGTCGTCTCGAGTGCCGGTGGATTGCCGGAAGTGATTCAAGACGGGAAAACGGGATTCATCGTACCGACGTATGATGTCAAGGCCGCAGCGGACCGGATTGGACAGTTGGCGGATGATGCGACACTGCGGGAAGAATTGGCAGAGGAAGGGATTCGCGATACCCGGAGACGGTTTGATTCCAATCAAGTCGTTCGTGCCTACGAACTGCTGTATGAACGGGTGTGTGCACGCTATGAAAATGCTTGACTACGCCAATCAGATCATTCGAACGATTGAAGAAGCGGGCGGCGAAGCTTATATCGTCGGTGGAGCGGTCCGGGATATGTTGCTCAAACGGGAACCCGGAGATTATGACCTGGCCACTTCGCTTCTTCCGGAAGCAGTCATGCACCTCTTTCCGGTCGTGATTCCGACCGGACTCGATCATGGCACGGTCACGGTTGTCCTCGATCATGTCCCGTTTGAAGTGACGACATTTCGTTCGGAAAGCACGTACAGTGACCGCCGGCGTCCGGATGAAGTGACGCTCGGTGTCAGCTTGGAAGAAGACTTGACGCGTCGTGACTTTACAATCAATGCGATGGCATTGAAGCCGACCGGACTCGTGGATCTGTTTGGCGGTCAAGACGACTTGGCAGCAAAAGTCGTCCGGACGGTCGGTCGAGCGGAAGAACGCTTTAATGAAGATGCCCTGCGGATGATCCGGGCATTTCGATTCATGAGCCAGTTGGAATTTATGCTCGACCAGGAGACGGAACTGGCGATCAAAAACCAAAAACAGCATCTTCAATCGGTTGCCGTTGAGCGCATTGCGATTGAGTTCGAAAAACTGTTGTTAGGTCCCGGACGTGAAGCGGCTTTAGCGGCGATGCTCCGAACCGGAATCCAGCAGTATATGCCCGATCTGAACGAGACGATCATCAAGCAGTTGATGACGTTCCCGTTTAATGGTGTATCGTCAGATGACGTCTGGACACTCGTCTTAGTCGCAGGACTCCGACCGGAATCGTTAAGGGCCTGGAAACGTTCGAAAAAACAGGAAGGGCGTGCGAAGACACTGGCTCCGCTTGTTCAGGAAGCGACGTTATCCGATTGGCAACGTTACCGGCTATCGGACGAAGAGTTGGAACATTTGAACGAGATGACAGGACGCCGACATGAAGGGCGGATGTCCTTGCCGATCCGTCGTCTGCAAGACTTGACGGTCAACGGGCGTGACATGATCGAGCTCGGGTTGCAAAAAAACCAGATTAAAGAAGCGCTTCATCACCTGGAGCGACAAGTCGTACACCGCCAACTGGACAATCAACGCGAGATTCTGTTAAAGGAAGTGAAGAGTTGGAAAAATCAACACGGGACCGAGTCCTCCACGCACTGATGCAGACCGACTGGATATCGGGACAAGAGTTGGCTGATCATTTAAATATTTCACGTACCGCCATTTGGAAACAAATTGCGGCATTAAAAGAAGCCGGATACATCATTGAAGCGAATAAAAAAACAGGCTATCATTTAGCCGATCAAGGTGACCGGTTGACCCCGCTTGCGATTCAGCAACATTTGCGGACGCAGGCGCTTGGACAACAGATCATCCATCTCGAACAGACAGAAACGACGCAACGCATTGCCCATGAACAAGCTCAGCAAGCAGCAAACGAAGGCTCACTGATTGTCTGTGACTTTCAAACCGGCGGTCGGGGGCAACTCGGACGCACGTGGTATGAGACGCGGGGAGCGGGCATTGCGATGAGTTTGATTTTGCGACCGGCAACACCGCTTCACCAAGCCGGTCAATTGACATTACTTGCCGGTATCGCCTTAGCTGAGACGTTCCGGACACTCGATGTTCCGGCGACGATTAAATGGCCGAACGATTTGCTGATCGGTGGACGAAAAGTAGCCGGTATCTTGACAGAAATGCAAACGGAAGCGGATCGTATTAATTCCGTCATCATCGGAATCGGTATCAACGTTCATCACGAACAGTTTTCGGAAGTATTGGCAGACCGGGCGACATCATTAAAAATAGCGACAGGGAAATCAATTGCCCGCGCTGAAATCGTCGCGTTGTTTTTAAATACGTTTGAGCCGATGTACCGGAAGTGGTTGACGGACGGATTCGCATCATTTGTTCCGGCGTGGGAGAGACATGCCGACCGGTTGAACGATCTAGTAACGTTACGCACACGGCAAGAAACCGTGACCGGAATCTTACGTGGAATTCGGACGGATGGTACTTTGCAGATCGAAACAGAGACGGGCCTGACAACATTTCATTCCGCCGAATTGATTTACTGGACGGAAATGTAAGCTCGGACGTTTGCAGTCTGCTTTTTGAATCATGTATAATGAATGCGAGGATGATAGCCATTTGGAGTCATACCGGTTAGAGGCTTTTATTCATAACGTTTATTTGACTGCCTTGATCCTACTCGGACAGGGACAGAAGGATGATATTGCACTTATCCACGCCTTCTTTCCTATGGATTATTTTAGGAAGGAAGGCGTTTCCTTTTGTCCTCTCTAAACTACGAAGGAGAGAACACACATGCACACGATGACACCTTTATTAAAAAAACAACAGGCGGGCGAAAAACTCGTCATGCTGACGGCATACGATTATCCGTCAGCCAAACTGGCAGAAGCCGGACAGGTCGATTTGCTACTTGTCGGTGATTCACTCGGGAACGTCATTCTCGGCTATGATTCGACGATTGCCGTGACCGTAGACGATATGGTCCATCATGCGAAAGCCGTTCGGCGCGGGGCGCCGGCGACATTCATGGTCGTCGACATGCCGTTTGCCAGTTACCATGGTTCGTTTGACCGGACGCTTGAAGCAGCAGCCCGTATTTTCCAAGAAAGCGGAGCAGACGCCCTGAAACTTGAAGGGGCCGGAGACATCTTGACGACAATCCGCCGTCTTACCGATACCGGGATGCCGTGTGTCGCGCACTTAGGACTGACACCACAATCTGTCGGGGTGCTCGAAGGGTTTAAAGTCCAAGGGAAATCGCTTGAAGCAGCGGAACAGTTGATTGCCGACAGTTTGGCAGCAGAACAAGCCGGAGCGAAGATGCTCGTCCTCGAATGTGTACCGCATCCCCTCGCAAAACGTGTTCAGGAACTCCTGAAGATTCCTGTCATCGGGATTGGTGCAGGGGCGGATGTTGCGGGTCAAGTATTGGTTTATCATGATCTTTTGACGTACGGTGTCGGCCGGCTTCCGAAATTCGTCAAAGCGTACACGGATTGGAACACATCAGGTACGGAAGCGATTGCGCAGTATGTCCAAGAAGTCAAAAACGGAACTTTCCCTGAACTCGCCCATTCCTTTATGATGGATGAAGAATTGATCGGGGCGTTATATGGAGGATCAAAAGAATGAAAATCATGCAGAGTGTTGAACAACTGCGGGAAGCGTTGGCAGGACAAACATCGATCGGATTCGTTCCGACGATGGGGTTCTTGCACGAAGGACATGCCTCATTATTGAATCAGGCACGTCAGGAAAACGATATCGTTGTCTTGAGTATCTTTGTCAATCCGACCCAATTCGGTCCAAACGAAGATCTAGACCGTTATCCGCGCGATGAACAGCGCGATCAACAACTGGCGCAAGCAGCAGGTGTCGATTACCTCTTTTATCCGACGAATGATGTCATGTATCCGCTCGATATGGCGCGGGTTACCGTTCGTTCGGGTGATGACGTCTTATGTGGCGCATCACGTCCGGGACATTTTGACGGGGTCTTAACGGTCGTCAGTAAATTGTTTAATATTGTCCAACCGACGCGTGCCTATTTCGGATTAAAGGATGCACAACAATTGGCATTGATTGAAGGATACGTCACAGATTACTTCGTCCCGGTCGAAATCAAGCGGTGTCCGATCATTCGCGAAGCGGATGGACTGGCGAAATCGTCGCGTAACGTCTATCTGTCGGAAGCAGAACGCAAGCAAGCGCCGGGGATTCAACACGCATTGCAGGAAGCAAAACAAGCGCTCGACTCCGGGAAACCACTTGAAACCGTTCTTGCACAAACCCGTACGTCCCTTCAATTTGAAGGAACGACGATTGATTATGTGGAAGCCGTCGCCTATCCGACGCTCGGACCGGTTGAAGCGACAACGGAAACGATTTTACTGGCGGTTGCCGTTCAATTTGCATCGGCCCGGTTGATTGATAACTTACTATATACGAGAGGAGCATGATTATGTTACGCACATTCATGCATGCAAAATTACACAAAGCCCGTGTCACGGAAGCAAATCTCCATTACGTCGGCTCGATTACGATTGACGAGGATTTGCTCGATGCGGTCGGGATTCTCGAAAATGAGAAAGTCCAAGTGACGAATAATCAAAACGGCGCACGGATTGAGACGTATGCGATCAAGGGTGCCCGCGGTTCTGGCGTGATTTGTTTGAACGGAGCAGCTGCCCGTCATTTCCAGATCGGAGATGAAGTCATCATCATGGCCTATGCGCAGTTGACGAACGAAGAAATCTCATCACATGTTCCGAAAGTCGCGGTCCTTGATCAGGATAATTCAATCAAGCAGATGTTATCGCAGGAAATCGCACATACGATCTTATGATTTTTGAGGGACCCGAGATACATTCGGGTCTCTTTTTTGTTAAGATGGAACTTGAGATGCCATATATATAAGATATGGATGGTTAAAGGTGGAGATGAGTCGTGGAAAAGAAGTTTGTTGTAGTGGATTTAGAGACGACCGGACATTCGATTAAATCCGGCGATGAGATGATTGAAATCGGAGTGGCAGTAATTGAAGATGGTCAGATTACAGATCGTCTGTCGGCATTTGTCCGTCCGCAAAAACCGATTCCGCCGTTTATTTCTCAGTTAACCGGTATTAAAGATGAGGACGTGGCGCAGGCGGAGTCCTTCGCGACCATTGCACCGCGTGTTCTTCAATTACTCGATGGCGGTGTGTTCGTAGCCCATAATGTGCAGTTTGATTTGACCTTTTTGAATGAAGCACTAGAGGAAGAAGGGTATTTACCGTACTCCGGTCCTGTCATTGATACAGTGGAGCTGGCAAGAATCTTATTGCCGACTGCCGAAAGTCATTCCTTGTCCCATTTGACGGAAGCGTTACAACTGACGCACCATGAAGCACACCGGGCTGGGAGTGATGCCGAGGCAACAGCGGAATTGTTGCTCCATCTACTTACGCGTCTACAGGATTTACCGCTCGATACATTACGACACTTACGTCGGTTAGCGGGAAAGCTGTTTAGCGCCATTGAAGAAGAAATCGATCAAGCGATTCAAACGGTGGGACTGGAGCCGGATGACCGTTTTGATTATTTCCGTAAGCTGGCTTTAAAGAAACGCACCGAACCGGAAGAATGGATGGAACGGACAGAACTGGAACCATTCAGTCCGTTCGTCGACCGCTTGAATGAAACGGTATTCCCGCAACTGTTTCCTGGATATGAACCGCGTATGGGACAACTTGAAATGATGCGTCACGTCTATCAATCGCTTGATCAAGAAACGCCATTACTGGTCGAGGCAGGAACGGGAACCGGGAAATCGCTTGGGTATCTTGTACCGGCGGCGCATTATGCGATTGAACATGAAACGCCGATCATCGTCAGTACGCACACGATTCAATTGCAGGAACAGTTATTTGCCCGGGATCTGCCGCTTTTACGCCAATTGTTTGAAGCACCGGTTGACATCACCCTGTTAAAAGGCCGCAGCAATTACATGGACTTGCGCAAGTTCGAGTTTTTTCTCAGTGAAACGGAAGAACCGTATAACTTCACGCTCGCTAAAGCGATTTTGTTAGTCTGGTTGACGCAGACCGAGACAGGAGACCTGGAGGAAGTCAGTTTACCCGGCGGGGCAGCGCAAGGTAATATCGCCATCAAACAACTGATTCAGTCGGACAGCCAGTCGCAACTCGGACGGTTTGACCCCTGGTACAGCCGTGATTTTTTCCATCATGCAGTCCGACGGGCAAAACAAGCGACGATTATCGTCACGAACCACGCTTTGTTGTTTAGTGATATTCAATATGAAGCCGGCGTCTTACCAAAGGGATGCCCCTTGATTTTAGATGAAGCACATCAAATCGAAGAAGTGGCCAGTCATCATTTTGGATTGGTTTTTGACGGCCATTCCTTTGACCGGATTTTCAGACAGCTTGGATTCTCTTCCGATAAAAAATTATTAACGCGTCTGATTAGTTTATCGGATCAATATGACTTGACGGAGTTGGTCGAAGCGCACAGTGAAACGATCGATGAGACGTTGACAGCACTGCTTGAAGAAGCAGACGGACTGTTGACGATCATTCAAGCCTACGGTCTTGAACTCGCATCACGAAAAGAACGGCGTGAAGGACGGGTCACGGTTCGTTTCAAACGACTGGATCATTCAATGCGTGCCGTACAGGAGAGCGCGAAACGGGTCGAACTTGTCTTAAGACGGTTACGGCAAGCCATTCGGGCGATTCATAAACTGTTCCATGATCAACGGGAACATATGAGTTACCGTGAGCGCTCGGTCGTAGCCGATCTAAAGGCTGTCATCGGCCAACTGGAGGAAGTCGAACAGGCGATTTTCGAGACGATGCTCGCACCTCACGACGAGACGGTTTCCTGGATTGAAACGACAGCTAAAAATCGAAAGTTAACAAGGATTTATACGCAACCGATTGATATTTCAGACCGTCTGCACCGGGAAGTGTTTTCGAAACGGACCTGTATCTTAACGTCTGCGACCTTGACGGTTTCG
Source organism: Exiguobacterium sp. GL_137 (assembly GCF_057834585.1). Taxonomy (NCBI): domain Bacteria; kingdom Bacillati; phylum Bacillota; class Bacilli; order Caryophanales; genus Exiguobacterium; species Exiguobacterium sp. GL_137. The sequence continues at coordinate 1,770,666 of NZ_CM174406.1, read as the reverse complement.
AATAAATTCCAGTTCATCGAAAAACGGCTTGGACTATCGGAACTTGAGACACGACGTTTCATCGTTCCGTCACCGTTTGGCTATGCAGAAAAAGTCCGGCTGATGGTCCCGACCGATTTACCGTTATTGCAGGACGTGCCGCAAGCGACGTATTCTGAAGTCATTGCGGACGCTATCATCCGGATTGCCGAAGTGACGGAAGGCCGGATGTTGGTACTCTTTACGTCAAACGAGATGTTGCGTCAAACGCATGATGCGACGAAAATGGCCTTGCCGGAACGGTTTACGCTACTGTCCCAAGGAATCACCCAAGGGTCACGACAACGGTTGATGAAACAATTCAAACAGCTCGATGCCTGCATCCTGTTCGGTACAGCCAGTTTCTGGGAAGGCGTTGACGTTCCGGGTGATGATCTCAGCTGTCTTGTCATTGTGCGTCTGCCGTTTGCACCACCCGATCAACCAATCGTTCAAGCACGTTCGGAGCAGATTGAACAGCAAGGCAAATCGTCGTTCTTCGAATACAGTTTGCCGCAAGCGATCATTCGCTTCAAACAAGGATTTGGCCGCTTGATCCGGACGACAAATGACCGGGGGGTCGTCTTCATTTTTGACCGCCGGATCGAGACGACACGGTACGGAAAACGGTTCGTTTCCAGTCTGCCCAATGTCCCGCTTTTAGCGCAACCGCTCGACGAATTAACGGCCGAGTTGGAATTGTTCTTAAATGAGACGGATTGAGTCTGTTAAAATAAGCATTATCGCATTATAATAGATGTAGAAAAATGAGGGAGGATATAAGATGGATTCGAAAATCGAGACGCTAGCAACCGTCAAGGTCAACCGCCATGACGATACGTACAAGATTGTAGACTTATTGAATCGCACGTTAAAAACAGAAGATTTGATGTTTGGTCTGGCATTGGACGAAAAAGATAAGGAGCAGATGGTCTTTACCATCTACCGCACATGAAGTGGAAGATCGTCATTGGTCTGATCGGCTTCATCCTTTTGATTACGCTCATCGGGACAGGTGTGTATCAATTCACCGTTGCTGAGGCAAAAGAACGCGAACAAACCGTTGCCGTACAGGCGGAATCACGTTTGAAAAAAGAAGTGGCACCGCAACAGATTCAATTTGATTATGTATTTAATGGAAAAACCCAGTATAGTGTCTTTACGATTAAACAGGATGGTCAAGCATTACGGGCATTCGTTCCGAAAAAGGGTAAAATCGAGACGAGACGTGTCAAGGATGGGATGAAGATTGCCGATGTCATTCGACAAGCGGGCAATCCGGAGAACATCGTTTCAGCGAAATACGGTTTTGAAGACCGGGCGCTGATTGAAATTGTCACTAAAACGACGACCGGATACGATTATTCGTATTATACCTATCAAGAGGGATCCTTCATCAAACGATTACGGATCAACTAAAAAAGGAGTGGGCAGGATGTTATCGAAACGGGTACAACAACTGACACCGTCAACGACACTGGCGATTACTGCAAAAGCGAAAGCCTTGCGTGAAGAAGGACAAGATATCATCGGACTCGGTGCAGGCGAACCGGATTTCAACACTCCAGAATTTATCATCCAAGCGGCATTTGCAGCAGCTGAAGCAGGCGATACGAAGTACACGCCGTCCGGCGGAACAGTGGCTCTAAAAGATGCAATCATTGAAAAAACCCGCCGTGATTTATGGGTATCATATGACCGCTCGGAAGTCATGGTCGCTTCCGGAGCGAAGCATGCCTTATCGACATTGTTCCAGGCGATTTTAGATCCGGGCGACGAAGTCATCGTCCCGGCTCCGTATTGGGTCAGCTATCCGGAACAAATCAAACTGAGTGACGGCGTTCCGGTCATCCTCGAGACGACGGAAGCATCACGCTTTAAAGTAACGCGTGATCTGCTCGAGCAGCATATCACGCCGAAAACAAAAGCACTTGTTTTAAACTCACCTTCGAATCCGACAGGGATGGTCTACACGAAGGAAGAACTTGAAATGGTCGCAGATGTAGCGATTGCCCACAATTTGCTTGTCATCAGTGATGAAATTTACGAAAAGCTGTTATACAACGGTGTGACGCATTTATCGATTGCGACGTTACCACATATGCGCGAGCGGACGGTCATCATCAACGGCGTGTCGAAATCGCATGCCATGACAGGCTGGCGGATTGGTTATGCCATCGGACCGAAAGACATCATCAGTGCGATGACGAACCTTGCCAGTCATTCGACTTCAAATCCGACATCGATCGCGCAAGCGGCATCGGTCGCAGCCTATGCGGAAGGTGACGCACCGGTCGAGGCGATGCGTGTTGTGTTTGAAGAACGCTTGGAACAAATTTACGACCGGTTGATTCAAATTCCAGGCTTAACCTGCCTGAAGCCGGAAGGTGCTTTTTACTTGTTCCCACATGCCTTACGGGCAGCCGAAATGTGTGGCTTCTCAAACGTCGATGACTGGTGCACAGCGGTCTTGTCGGAAGCGAAGGTCGCCCTGATTCCGGGCTCCGGCTTCGGCGCACCAGAATATGTCCGGTTATCGTATGCGACAGACCCGAAACGGGTACTTGAAGCATTAGACCGGATCGAAGGATTTATCACGGCACATACGGCCGTTTAATAGAGAGAGGATGTTGACTTTTGAAAGCAATGATTCGGGATGTAGAGAAATACGTAGGCGAGGAAATCACGATTGGCTGCTGGCTCGCAAATAAACGTTCGAGCGGAAAAATCACGTTTCTTCAATTACGCGATGGTTCAGGCTTCATGCAAGGAGTCGTCGTCAAGGAAACAGTCGGGGAAGAATTGTTCAAAACGGCGAAAGGCTTGACGCAGGAAACATCAATGTGGGTGACTGGCGTCATCAAGTCGGATGGTGGACGGACAGCAATCGGTCACGAAATGGAAATCACAGCGATCGAAGTGATTCATGAAGCGGTCGATTATCCGATTACACCAAAAGCGCACGGAACGGATTTCCTGATGGATAACCGTCACCTCTGGTTACGATCGAAACGTCAACATGCCGTCATGGTTGTCCGGAACGAACTGATTCGGGCGACATATGAATTCTTTAACCAAGAAGGATTCATTAAAGTTGATCCTCCGATTTTAACCGGCAGTGCACCGGAAGGAACAACTGAATTGTTCCATACGAAATATTTTGACGAAGATGCCTACTTGTCGCAATCCGGTCAGCTTTATATGGAAGCAGCTGCGATGGCACTCGGCAAAGTCTTCTCATTCGGTCCGACGTTCCGTGCCGAAAAATCAAAGACACGCCGCCACTTGATCGAGTTCTGGATGATGGAGCCGGAGATGGCGTTTTATGATCACGACATGAATCTCGAAGTTCAGGAAAACTATGTGTCGCATCTTGTTCAATCGGCTTTGAAAAACTGTCGTCCAGAGCTCGAGTTGCTCGAGCGTGACTTGACGGTTCTCGAAAACATTCAAGCCCCGTTCCCGCGTGTAAAATATACGGAAGCGATTGACATGCTGAAAGAACAAGGTTTTGACGATATCGAATTCGGCGACGATTTTGGTGCGCCTCATGAAACGGCAATCGCCAATACGTTTGCGCGTCCCGTCTTCATTACACACTGGCCGAAAGCCATCAAACCATTCTACATGAAAGAAGATCCGGAAAACCCGGGCTTCGTATTATGTGACGATTTGATTGCGCCGGAAGGCTATGGAGAAATCGTTGGTGGTTCACAACGGGAAGAAGACTATGAGAAGTTGCTTGCCGGTATGAAGGAACATGACCTGGATGAAACCGGTGCTTACAAATGGTACTTGGAAACACGTAAATATGGATCAGTACCGCACAGTGGTTTTGGTCTTGGACTTGAACGGACTGTCGCCTGGATCACAGGAGTCGAACACGTCCGCGAGACGATTCCATTCCCGCGTCTGCTGAACCGATTGTATCCGTAATAGTGATCGAAATCGACCCATCCCTCGGACGGGTCGATTTCTTGCTTACAATAAAGAATCGAGGAAGTATCATGGATCATAATTTAATTCAGCTGTTTGAAGAAGGAACGGTTGTCCTTCCCAAACGATTGTTTACAGAAGCCAAACGTCTTGGCATCAGTTTTGTTGAGTTTACGCTGATTGGACAATTGTTTGCCTGTCGCGCCGAAGGGATGGAGATGCCGTCGCCAGAGGAGCTCAGTAACCGGCTCGGACTTTCAGAAACGGAAACAATTGAGACGACACTCGGATTGCTTCAAAAAGGATTACTCGCCATGGAGAACGTCGCCGGCTCGGAACGTTATTCCCTGGTGCCGCTCTATGAAAAGTTAATGGCACCCCCGGAACAGGAAGCGCCAAACTTCGATACGATCAATCCGTCTGTCTTCCAGCATTTTGAGCGCGAACTTGGGATGATGTCCCCGTTTCAGATGGAACAGATCATTCAATGGTTGACGATTGAAAACATTGCAGAAGAACTTGTTCTCGCAGCTTTACGGGAAGCCGTCTACCATAATGTCCGGAAGATGACGTACATCAATCAAATTCTCCGAACGTGGGAACGAGAAGGCATCAAGACGCTCGAAGATCTTGCGACGAGAGGGAGCTGACAAGGATGTTACGCAAAGCAGAGATTGATCGAATTGAATCGACACTCGAAGAGATGTTTCCGGAAGCTTTCTGTGAACTGGTTCATCAAAATCCGTTCGAACTCGTCGTCGCCGTGGCGCTCAGTGCGCAAGCAACCGACGTCTTGGTCAATAAGGTGACCCCGGGGCTATTTGCCGCTTATCCGACACCGGATCAGTTGGCTGCAGCACCGGTCGAAGAGATTGAGGAAAAAATTAAACGGCTTGGTTTGTACCGCAACAAAGCAAAAAACATTAAAGCGTTAGCGGAGCAATTGCTGGTGTTACACGATGGTGAAGTCCCGACGGATCGCGCAGGGCTTGAAGCCTTACCGGGCGTCGGACGAAAAACAGCGAATGTTGTATTATCCGTTGCATTTGACGTGCCGGCCTTCGCGGTCGATACGCACGTCGAACGGGTATCGAAGCGCCTTGGCATCTGCCGCTGGAAAGACAACGTCACGCAAGTCGAACAGACCTTGATGAAACGCTTTAAGCGGGAACGATGGTCGAAGCTGCATCACCAGTTCATCTTTTTTGGGCGATATCACTGTAAGGCTCAACGACCGAACTGTCTGGAATGCCCGTTGCTCGATATGTGTCGGGAAGGGAAAAAACGGACAAAAGGATTATTGCCGCCTGTTGAGGGAGAATGACAAAACAGCGTCCTGCCACTTTTGGCGGGACGCTGTTGTTGGTTGGAAAATTACCCGTTCCACGGTGTATCGGACCACTCGCGGCGCTTTTTTGTAATCGGAACCTTTTTGAAGCCCCAGTTTCGGAAATCCTGATCGGGACTGTCACGGCGGATATAAATTTTATTTTTGATGGCTTTGAAAATTCGGTTTTCGTCCCCATAATGGACAAACCGGGGTTTCACCTCAATGACACCACGTCGGACGCGGGAAAGAGGAAGACAGACGAGATCGGCAATCTCAAGACCCGATTGGTAGAGGTCGCTATCTTTTTCAGCAAAAATAAAACCTTTGATTTTTTGACGGCTTTTCTCCACATCCAAATGAACGGTACCGGAGTTAAAGATATCAAAAAATGCTTTTTGAATCAGTAGATTCTGATAATCATCCCGACTTTCAAGCACGACACGGGCGCTTGTTGCTTCCGTCTCCTCAAGAAACGCGTAAAACGATTTCATCAGGTGGGCAAAGGCAACGACATACGGATCTTTCGGTGTCGAATAAAATTCCTGTAGTTTTTGTTTATCGACTTCGACGCTGACGATCGTACAATCAATGTCGACTAAAAAGTCCGGTAAGGCGACCCAAAAATGCCGTAACATATCAATCGTGATTCCGTCTTCTTTGCCATACGGGTGTTCCGCCTTTAAGATTTCTTTCAGATGAAGCGGAATATGCGGATCTTCAAAAACAGACGATTTGAATGCCATTAATCGTTTGCGTAATGGACTGGGTTCACCGGTTTCGTCTGAGTCGATGGCGTATTTATATTCCATCAAGACACCGGTCAGGTTAAATTGGGTGTTTCCTTTTGGTGTCCCGGTCTCATCAACGAACATGACGTATTTTTTGGCTGTTGGGTTTGTAGTCCTAGGAAATCCTTTGACATCAACGTTTTTCACGTTTCTTGGTTCTCTTTTATTCAAGCGAATCTCCTCCAATTGCACACATACTGCACACTTTTATTAAAACCAAGCACATTTATTACCTCTTTATGTAACTTTACACTGACACGGCTATATAAATCCATGGTTATTGCACAACTTGCATGACCAATTTTTTCTCGACACGGTTCTGTGGACTTCGTCCAGACAGACGAGGATGTGTCTCAGTATCGCTTTTCTCGTTCATCGCATCCAAAGCAGATTCGGACTGCCCGTTTACCGGTAGTGGGGGTCTTTTTTTATATTCGTCATATAGCTTCTGCTTCCTGCCTGATTATGACAGTGGGGATATTTTTCGTGAAATGGACGATGGATCAAATGGCACCACACCCCCCATAAAAAAATGAGAAGCGTAACGTGATGAAGTGACCCGGTCATTTACTCGAATAGGAGAAGCTTCGGGAAAAGACAACAGGATGTTTCTTGTTAAAAAAGGAATGAGCAGCTCGATAGAAGAGGGGGGAGATTGTTTTTAATTAGACTTGTTATACAAAAAAGCCGTCCTATAGACGGCTGGGATGTTACCATTCAAATCCTTCTTCACTGTAAGATCCATCAGAATTAAAGAATTTTTCTTCTGCTTTACCGCTTGACGTATTCGTATAGATGACATAGACATCGAGTTGATCGTACGTATCCGCCATTTTTTTTGCGGCTTTACGAGCATCCGCCTCATTCGTAAACGTTTCAGTCATAGTTGCTTTTTGATGGTTCTCTACACCGTGCTCTTCATAACCTTCTACCGACCACATTTTTTTGGATGACATAAACAACTTCCTTTCGTAGCAGAGCGAGTTGTGTAACGCTTTGCTGTTTCTCATTATGCTTTGTTTGATTAAAATCCGTCAAATTGTCATTCTGACATTTGTAGAATGAGTCTCCTTTCGGAGTGTATAAAAATCCTTATTTCACATTGAAAATATATCAGAAGATGATATGCAAAGAAAGGTATCACGAAACTTTCTAAATTGCCTATCTGAAAACAGAAGTCCTCTGACTCATTGCATTAGTTGATCGATATAACGGACAGACTTGATGGTTTCGTTAAAGCGTTTTAAACTGGTTTTCGGTTGAAATGCCTGGACGGACAGTTGTTTTAACTGGTCAACGGCACTCTCGACCATCGCCGGGCGCAAATAAGGACTGTTCTGTGCATTTTGTTGCCAGGCTTCAATCAGGACGTCTGCTTGTGCGACGAAGGGGATGACATCCGTTTGAAAGTCATATTCCTGACCATTTCGTCCAGCCTGGTAAATCCGTTCGATATCCTGAAGTAACGGTTCTATTGTCATTTGTTTTTAACTACTCCTCTCGGCCGATACGATACAATCACATATCATGGTACAATAAACGCGTTAGGAGGGGAATCCTTTTGAATTACCCGAACGGTAAAAAATTTCAGAAACCAGTAGAACCGCATGGTATGGCGATCCGAAGTGCACGCTCTAAGGAATCGACTTTTTCAAATCGCGGAATGAAGCTTGAGAAACTCATCAATGAAAGTAATATGTTTTATTTGACGCATAATCGGGCAATCATTCACAAGAAACCGACCCCTCTACAAATCGTCCAAGTCGATTATCCGAAACGGTCGGCAGCCGTCGTCAAGGAAGCGTACTTCAAGCAACCTTCGACAACCGACTATAATGGTGTGTACCGCGGAAAATACATCGATTTTGAAGCGAAGGAAACCAATCATAAAACATCCTTCCCCTTAAAAAACTTTCATACCCATCAAATCGAGCATATGCGTCAATGTATCGCACATGGAGGAATTTGTTTTGTCATCATTCGATTCAGTATGTATAATGTGCAATATGTGTTGTCTGCAGAGCATTTGTTCCCCTGGTGGGAGCAACTGGAAACGGGCAGAAAATCGATTCCGCTAGACGAAATCGAACGGCATGGAAAAAAACTCGAGACAGGTGCGTTTCCTGCGATTGATTATTTACCAGCAGTGGACGAGTTATATTTCACTTGAGAAACTTTACAGATTGAAGGAGAAGGATAGCATATGGAAAGAAGTCGTGTCGCACGTCGTGAAGAAACGAAGACGTCAGCCAAACAAACGAATCGGACAAAACGTCCGAAAAAGAAAAAATCAGGCGGGACCGGCGGTAAAGGTCCACTTTGGAAAAAGCTCCTACTGATCGCGACAGGATTGTTCATCCTGATGATGATTGCAGGTGGAGGATTCGCAGCATATGCTGTCGCGACCGCACCGGAACTTGATGAATCAAAGTTACGTGATGCACTCCCGCTAAAAATTTATGCGAGCAATAAAGAAGAAATCAAAAAGGGTGGGACGAGTCGGGAGTATGTGTCGATTAAAGAAGTTCCTGATGTCGTAAAAGATGCCTTTATTTCAATCGAAGATCGACGCTTCTATCAGCATAACGGAATCGACTTCCGTCGCTTGGGCGGCGCCATCATTGCCAACATCACAGATGGTTTTGGTTCTGAGGGAGCTTCAACGATCACGCAACAGGTCATCAAACAATCGTTTTTAAGTTCAGACAAGACCATTACCCGGAAAGTCCAGGAACAATGGTTAGCGATCCGGTTGGAACGGGACTACACGAAAGAACAGATCCTTGAGATGTATTTGAATAAAAACTATTACGGTCAAGAATCATACGGAATTCAAACGGCTTCAAAAGCCTACTTCGACAAGACGGTCGATAAGTTGAACTATGCAGAAGCGGCGATGCTTGCCGGCTTACCGCAACGTCCATCGGCTTACGATCCGATTCAAGGAGATCCGAAGTTAACGAAATGGCGTCAAACGCAAGTCTTGGATGCGATGTTGACGACAGGTGTCATCACGCAACAACAACGTGATAAAGCAGTCAATCAACCGATTTCAAAATTGATCAACCCAGCACCAAAATCAAAAGACGATGCGGCTTACGACAGCGTCATCTTTGATATGGTGTCGCAAGAGTTGGAAGACGTCTTTGGCTTAGAAGGCAAGGATATCTACGGTCAAGGATTGAAAGTTTATACATCAATTGATAAGCCGATGCACGATTATATGAACGAAGCGATTAAAAAAGATCAAGTCGTCCAGTTGCCGGATTACGCGGAAGCAGCGGCCACGGCGGTCAATACACAAACGGGTGAGATTTTAGGGATTGTTGACGGGAAAAAACCGGGTACAGGCACTTCGCGGCGTAACTTTGCCAAAGAACCGCATCAACCCGGTTCATCAGCGAAACCATTTTTCGCATATGGACCAGCCATTGAAAATGAGAAATGGTCAACGGCTAAAATGATGACCGACCAGGAAACAGAAGTAAACGGCAAAAAAATCGGCAACTACTATGACGGTTACCGTGGAACAAATACAATTCGCTACTGGCTGAAGATTTCTGCCAATACGCCTGCCATTCAAACGTTCCAACAAATCGGCGGCGATACGGTTGAAAGTTTTGCAGCTAAGTCCGGATTAGGTTTAGAAAAAGACGAATCGATTTCACCGGCTTATGCAATTGGCGGGATGAAACACGGCTTCAATACGACGCAAATGGCTTCTGCCTATGCGACGCTTGGTAATGGCGGTGACTACATCAAACCGCATATCATCAAAACGATTGAATACAGCGATGGTTCAAAAATCAAATCACCGGTCAAACCGAAAAAAGCAATGCAGGATTATACAGCCTATATGTTAACGGATATGTTACGTGATGTTCTCAAACCGGGCGGGACGTTCCCGAGTGCCGCTCTTGCTTTTGACGCAGCAGGTAAAACCGGAACAACCAATGCCTACAAAGATGTTTGGTTTGCCGGTTACACCTCTGATGTCTCGATCAGTGTCTGGACGGGAACAACGAAGTCGGGTAACAACAACGGTGCCGGTTTAAGCGGACCGACAAACAGTACGATGGCGCAAAACATTTGGAAAGATTTTGTCACGAAAACGCGTGACCGGACACCTGCTCCGTTTGAGCAACCGAGTTCTGTCCTCAGTATCGGGGAGGAACTGTATGTCAAAGGGACAAAAGAGCCGGTTGTCGAAAAAAAGGCAGTACCAGCTCCGACTGGCTTACAAGCATCTTACAATGAAGACTCGGAGTCTGGTGAACTGACATGGAGTTACAATGATTCTGCCCTTCGGACAAACGGCTATGACAGCGTGTCGTTTGAAGTGACGATGACGGATCCGGATGGAAAACAGTCGGTGCTTGGCACCAGCTCAACGAATCGGATGGGCATTAATCGACTTGATCCGGGTCGGACGACGTTCACAGTCGTTGCGAAAGCATCCGGGGAACAGTCTGGTCCGGTATCAACGACTGTGACTGTTGCAGACGTCGAAACAGAAGAACCGACGACGGACGAGCCGACGACGGACGAACCGACGACGGATGAACCGACAACGGACGAACCGACGACGGACGAACCGACAACGGACGAGCCGACAACGGATGAACCGGCAACGGACGAACCGGCAACGGACGAACCGGCGACAGACGAACCTGCAACGGACGAACCGGCGACAGACGAACCGGCAACGGATGAACCGGCAACGGATGAACCGGCAACAGATCAACCGGCAACGGATGAGCCAGCCTCAAGCGACGGAGCATCTACTCAGTCGGACAGAGGAAATTCATCAAACGGCAACCAAGGGCGCGGTCAGGATAATGCGCCCGCCGAGCAACAATCAGAATCAGAAAATCAGCAATAACGAGTAAAGAGATTACTTGAAGAAGATAAGACCGAAGAAACACACCCGTTTCTTCGGTCTTGCTTCTCTTTTTTTGTATAATGGAGGTCAGGAAGGAAGTGGGGCAATGGAATCAAGACAATCACTTGTTACCTATTTAGAAGAATTAAAAGCCGATCGTTCCTTCATGGAACGTGTCACATATATGAAAACGATGGAAGCGACTGCCGGACGTTATGAACCGTTTCCGAAAGCGATGCCGGAGCGTTTACGCCAGGCACTGGAAGGCAGAGGCATCACATCGTTGTATCGCCATCAGGAATTAGCGTTTCGAACCGTCCAAAGCGGTGCATCAACGGTGATTGTAACACCGACGGCTTCAGGGAAAACCTATTGCTTTAATTTACCGATTTTATCCTATCTCTTAGAAAATCCGAATGCACGGGCACTGTATCTGTATCCGACTAAAGCATTGGCCCAAGATCAAAACAGTGAGTTGTTGGAGCTGATTGATGAGATGGAAGCGCCGATCCGTTGTTTTACGTACGATGGGGATACATCACCGACGATTCGGACAAAAGTTCGAAAAGCCGGGAACATCGTCATTACGAATCCGGATATGTTGCATTCCGGAATCTTGCCACACCATACGAAATGGATTGAATTGTTTGAAAATCTATCGCATATCGTCATTGATGAACTGCATACGTATCGTGGGGTATTTGGAAGCCATGTAGCGAATGTCATTCGCCGGTTGCGACGGATCTGCCGTTATTATGGAAGTGATCCGATCTTTATCATGACAAGTGCAACGATTGCCAATCCGCAAGAATTAGCGGAACGTTTGACAGAGAAAAAAGTCCAATTGATTGACGACAACGGGGCACCAACCGGTCGGAAACATTTTATCGTCTATCAACCACCAATCGTCAATGCACAGCTTGGTATCCGTCGTTCGGCAACCCTTGAGACAAAACAATTGGCATCGCGATTTATTAAAAAGAAATTCCAAACGATTGTTTTTGCCCGCTCACGGGTACGGGTCGAAGTGTTATTGACCTATCTCCGAAGTTTGATCCGGTTTGAACTGGGACCGAAATCAATTGAAGGATATCGAGGCGGATATCTTCCGAGTGAACGCCGGGATATTGAAAGACGGTTGCGTAAAGGTGAAATCACCGGAATCGTTTCGACGAATGCGTTAGAGCTCGGTGTCGACATCGGGCAACTACAAGTCTGTATCATGAACGGTTATCCGGGAACGATTGCTTCGTTATGGCAACAAGCCGGTCGAGCCGGTCGACGACAAGACGACGCGTTGATCATCTTAGTCGCTTCTTCCGGGATGCTCGATCAGTATGTCGCCGAACGTCCTGAATTGTTTTTAAATCAATCACCGGAAGCGGCACGGCTCGACCCAGATAATCTGATTATTGCAGTCGATCACATTAAATGTGCGGCATTTGAACTGCCGTTCCGGCAGGGCGAGACGTTCGGGACATTGGAGACAGAAGATATCCTCGAATACCTGGTCGAAGAACGTGTTTTGCATCAACGCGGGGAACGTTATTATTGGATGAATGATGCGTTTCCGGCTCATGGTATTTCTCTGCGCTCCAGTGATCAGGAAAATGTCATCATCGTAGACCAAACAGAAGTCCCGAATCGTGTTATCGGAGAAATGGATACGTTCAGCGCGATGACCCTGTTGCACGATGAAGCCATCTATTTACATGGGGCGGATCAATATCAGGTCGAGGTCTTGGATTTTGAAGAGAAAAAAGCCTTTGTTCGTGCCGTCGACGTCGATTACTATACAGATGCCAATTTTTCAGTCGAACTTTCCGTGCTCGATGAGGATGACAGTTACACGAACGGAGATTTCAGTGTCGCCAGAGGGGATGTCAGTGTCCGCGGTATGGCCACGATGTTCAAGAAAATAAAGTTCGGAACACATGAAAACATCGGATCAGGTCCGATTCATCTTCCGGAACGGGAAATTCACACGACGGGTGTCTGGTTTTCGTTGCCGGAAGAAGCTTCCTCGAGTACGGAACTGGAACAAGTCATCGAAGGCGTCGCGAACAGCTTAAGACGTGTCGCCCCGCTGTATTTGATGTGTGATGCCAGTGATGTCTTCGTTGTGCCCCAGGTCAAAGCGACGCATACACAAAAACCGACCATCTATTTGTATGACCGTTATCCTGGTGGTGTCGGATTGGCAGAATCGATTTACAAACAACGTGGTGTCATGCTAAGGGCTGCCCGGGACTCGATCGAGACCTGTCCTTGTCAGGATGGTTGTCCGGCGTGTATCGGAATGATTGGTTTGTCTGATGAAAAAGAGCGGACAATCAGAATGCTAGCTGAAATGGAGAAGGAATTATCATGAAAAATAAGCTGAGACGGATGTTGAAGACGACCGAGACCGAGCCGACAAGCTCCTCATCGACGGATCAGGAGCAAATGACATCAGCGGAACAAACCGCATGGCTGGATCGAGGAGCAGATATCCTCACGTTTGAAGAGGAATGGATTGTCCGGATCGATCACCGGTATCCACTGGAAGCCAAACATGGACATCGTTCGTATGCCGAAGTGTTTGAATCGTTGCAGTTGCCGCATCCGCCACTCGCCCTCGATGTCCCGCTCGAACAGGTCATATTTTTCGATACGGAGACGACCGGATTAAAGGGAACGGGGACGACGATTTTTTTGCTCGGATTTGCCCGCTTTGAACAGGGGGAGTTGCTGATGCGGCAGTATTTTTTACCGCACCCGCATTATGAGGCGGCTCTCTATCACCATTTTCTGCATGATATCGGGGATGATGTCCGATTCGTCACCTACAACGGAAAAAGTTTTGATTGGCCGCAGATTAAGACACGTCATGTCTTTGTCCGCGAACGTGTTCCCCGTCTGCCGAAAGTCGGTCATTTGGATTTACTCCATGTCTGCCGGCGAATGTTCAAAGGTCTGTACGATTCGTTCCGCTTGACGGCGATGGAAGAGCGGATCGGATTTGAACGAACAGATGATTTACCGGGATTTTTAGCGCCGATGCATTATTTTCAATATGTTGAACACCAGAATCCGGCGATTATGGAAGGCGTACTTGAACATCATCTGCACGATTGTTTAACACTGGTGAGTTTATATGATGAATGTAATCGGCTCGTGACGCACCGTCAAGAAGCCACGTCACGGATCCGTGAGAATATCGGGGTCTGGTTAGCGGATTTAGGTATAAATGAACAATCAGCCGAACATTTTGGACAAGCTGACGAATTGACGGCTCAAGGCTGGTTGCGTCAAGGGCGCTTATATAAAAAATTGCACCAACATGAGAAGGCCAAAATCTGCTTTGAAAAAAGTGAAACGTATGAAGGATTCATCGAACTGGCAAAATGGGCCGAGCACATTGCCAAACAACCATCCGTTGCTTATGATTATACTGAACAAGCCAAACGTCTATTGGAAAACCAGCAGTTGTTAGCTTCGCGGCGAGAACGATTGTCTGCTGAGTTAGCCCATCGGAGCTTACGCCTGCAAAGGAAGTGTCGCGGATGAATGTCGTCGCAGTAACAGGATATAAACCGACGGAACTCGGGATTTTTGATCAAAAACATCCAGGAATCAACATTTTGAAAGCTGCTTATCGGGAACGGATAATCCGTTTGATCGAAGACATGGGTACGACCTGGTTCATTACAAGTGCCACGCCGGGATGTGAACTTTGGGCATGTGAAGTCATTCTGGAACTTAAACAGGAGTATCCGGAAATACGGTTGGGAATCCTGCTTCCTTTTTTGGAACAAGAGTCAAAATGGAAAGAGCCGGTTCAAGCGCAATACCTGGCTGTGTTGAATCAAGCGGACTTCGTGGATGCCATCAGTCAAAAACCGTATGAAAATCCATCCCAGTTCCGAAATAAAACAGAATTCATGATTCAAAAGAGTCAGGGATTGTTGTCTGTCTATGATGAAGAACACGGTGGATCCGCCAAGTATTTAGTGGAACGTGCTAAACTAGAGATGGAACGTTCGGATTATCAATTGTTTCTGATTACGCAAGATGATTTAGCGATGATGGAACAAGAGCAGAACTACAATGAACAGTGGGAGTGAAGCATATGTATAAGCCGTTATTGACAGCAGATGATATTTACAAAAAAGAGTTCAAAACCGGACTACGCGGATATGTGATTGAAGATGTCGATGGTTATCTTGATCAAGTCATCAAAGA
Source organism: Exiguobacterium sp. GL_137 (assembly GCF_057834585.1). Taxonomy (NCBI): domain Bacteria; kingdom Bacillati; phylum Bacillota; class Bacilli; order Caryophanales; genus Exiguobacterium; species Exiguobacterium sp. GL_137. The sequence continues at coordinate 1,755,488 of NZ_CM174406.1, read as the reverse complement.
TTATGAAGGATTTGAACGGGAAATCGAGCGTTTAAAACGAGAACTGGAAGAAGCGAAATCTTCATCATCTTCTTCTGTCGGTTTCAAACGGGAAGAACGAAGAGTGGAACCGGAAGTGACGGCTCCACCATCTAATTCGTCAAACTACGATATGTTGCGCCGGATTTCTAATCTTGAAAAAGCAGTTTTTGGACGTCCCCATCAAGAAGATTGATTTCTGTCTTACTTATAGCAAATATCATGGTATGCATGAAAAAACGGATTCTCTGCATAGAGAATCCGTTTTTCGTATTACGAACGATGCAAAAGCACTTCTGCTTCCGGTAACTCTTCTTTTAAGACATAAAGTGCTACACGATCATCTAAATCCTTACTGAATCTACGGAACAGAAACGATGTTTTGACGCCGCGTTCCATCCGGACATGAAGTCCTGCTTGTTCGAGCCGGTCATGATCACGGGCCAACCGTTCTCCCTTTTCTCCAAACTCTTCGCCTAACAGCACCCAACGCAACGATTCTTTTGTCCGCCGTGTCACGATGAAGAGAAAACATAAAACAAGTACTACAATCAATATAATCCGAATCGTATTAAAGTCCATGAAAATCTCACCTCATCTTTATCATACGTTCTTAACGGGCATAAAGTAAACGTTCAAGATAACGTGAGAAGGATTGAATCTTCAAACCTTGTTGACGATACGCAATGTACCCGTCTGGTCGAATCAAATAGAGACCGGCTTGTTTGATTCCGAACTTCCGGGCGAGTTCGCCACCTTGGTCGACGACACCGTCGTCTTTCAGTTCCTGATGAATCGGAACGGTCTCAAACAGATCTGGATAAGAATAAGCTAATTCCTTAAACGGCAGGAGAATTTGTTCGTTCGCTTCCCGGGGGAGAAACAGCAAGAGCAGGAAATTGCGGTCCGCACGCCGTAATAACAGTTCATTTTTTTTCGTTCGCGGATTCACGACTTCACTATAAGGCATCGGTTCTCCCGGACGTGGTGTCAAAAGAGGGAACCGTCCTTGTGTAACAAACAACCGTGACGTTTGATAGTTGCTGTTAAGTTGCGCGATCCGGTTCGTGACGTAGTGATGTAACGGTGTAATCTTTAGGCTGTTCCGAATGACTTTTTCCTGGAGCGGTAGTAAAAATGGAACGTTAATCTGTAATAATTCAGTCGCGAGGTTCGTAGAACGTAGAATACCGCGTGCCGCTTCACGCCGCTCGACGCTGTAAGAATCGAGTAAGGGGAAACTTGCCTTGAAGCGGTGAACACACCAGAGTTTCCAGGCTAAATTCATCGCATCGGCGATTCCGGTGTTCATGCCCTGCCCGCCAACCGGTGAATTGATATGGGCAGCGTCACCTATTAAATAAATCCGGTGGTGCCCGAATTTTTCAATGATTCGGTTGTGCACCCGGAACATGGAATACCAGTGGACCTTCTTCAATGTAAATGGAACCTTTGCGCGATTTTTTAAGAAATCTTCAATGGCAGAATGATCGGTCGGGACAGTCCCGTTTGTCAGGTTTCCTGTTATCCGGAAAAGATTCGACTGAAGTGGGAAGGATTCAATGACACCATGATCAGAGAAGAAGATATGCACTTCTTCGGAAGATAATGGCCAATCGACTTCAATGTCGGCCAGTGCCCAAGATTCCTTAAAAGACTTACCGCTGAACGGAAGTCCGAGTTCGCGCCGGACGAAGCTGTTGGCTCCATCCGCCCCGATGATAAAAGAAGCATCAACGGTTTCCGTGACATCGTTTTTTCGAATCGATGCGGTAACGAACGTCGGAAATTGTGCGAAGCCGGTCAACTCTGTTTCACGTTCGACTGTATGACCGTCTTCTTTTAAACGCGTTTCAAGAATACGCTCTGTTTCGCTTTGCGGCAACAACGTGACGAAAGGAAACGGTGTATTTAAATCCGTAAAATCAAGTTTGGCCTGCCAGGCTCCATTAACATATAAGTTCCCTTGATTGATTTTAATGGCATTCTCCATCAAAGCATCCGCTACACCAAGGCGTGCAAACAATTCGAGCGACCGGGCCTGAATGCCGATTGCTTTTGAAACGACAGATGGACCGCTTGCGCGTTCGATGATTCGAAACGTCAGTCCGTAACGGGACAAGGCAAGCGCTAATGTTAAGCCGGTCGGTCCAGCCCCAATGATCAGTACATCTATTTTTTTCTTCACGGATAGCCCCCCTTATTTTACTTCTTAGCCGAAACTCGCTACCATTAAACTATCGACTGGACGGCAAACCGTCTGAAAGGATGAGAGCAGTGAACGAGCAATTATTTACGACAGAACGTTTGGTGACTAACTTTAGAGAATACATGCAGCAAAACGAAGCGTACATGACGAAAATTCAAGCGTTAAATGCCTATTATAAGGTTGTAGCCGGATCAATTTTAGCGGATCGAATTGCCAAAAATGCCGATTTAATCGTTCGGATGCGCCATCTCGAAGAAGCGTATCAGAAAGTGGCACAGGAAACACGATGAAGGATTTCCAATTAAATGATGTCAAGCGTGCATTTACGTCTTCGACGGAACAACTTCCTAAAAATGCCGCTGCAGTTTTAGTTCCTTTAGTGGAGCGGGACGGAGAAGTGCATCTGTTGTTCCAAGTTCGGGCGAAGACGTTACGATCGCAACCGGGAGAAATTGCTTTTCCGGGTGGAAGGATTGATCCGGGCGAACAACCAAGAGAAGCGGCGATTCGTGAAACGGTGGAAGAACTGAACGTCAGTTTTACGGATATTGAGATCATCGGGACATTGGAACCACTCGTGACTCCCAATCGCTCCATCATCTATCCGTACCTCGGCATTCTGACAGCGGAGGAAATCGACCCATCCCCGATGGAAGTCGACCACATCTTTTATGTAGCGCTCGCTGACTTACTTGCAGCGGAACCGATTCAAGGCGAAATGGAGTGGCGAATTCGTCCCGGTAAAACCGTGCCGACGGATCGTCTGGCGAATCGTGATGCATACGTCGACCGGACGTATAAAACGGTCGAACATTTTTATGAACATGAAGAGTATTTAATTTGGGGGCTGACAGCCAAAATTTTACGGCAGATGTTACGGACGTTGACGCAATACTAGCTTTTTCACAGGTTCTTTTATATGATTAAGAATATCTGAACGTGTCAGGAGATGAAGAAGATGGAAGAAGAAGAGTTATTTGATTATATCGTCGGTGATATGGTAAAAACAAAAGAAGGTTGGGTGGCAGAAGTCACAGCTGTATTAACCAATACAGTAGTGGGTGACCTCTCGCATACTAAAAACTTTGAATCTCTCGGTTTTGAATTCGAAAAACAAGTTTTGATCAAATCAGAGATTGAATTATTAGAGCGTAAAACAAAATAAACAGCGAACCGGACAGAATCTTCTGCCGGTTTTTTTGTGTTTTCCATTCTTGTAAAGCAGGTTTCAGAAAAGTTAAATGAGGGAAATTTTACAAAGATAATTAAAGAATAGACTTGATTACATTAAGGTGTTGGAGGGATCGTACGTGATTGAATTTAAAGCAGTTGGAAAAACATATCCAGATGGAACGAAAGCGGTCCGCGATTTAAACTTTACAGTCAATCAGGGGGAAATCTTTTGTCTGATTGGTCCGTCCGGTTGTGGGAAAACAACAACGATGAAAATGGTCAATCGATTGATTGATCATACGGAAGGACAAATTTGGATAAATGGTCAACCGATTATGTCGATCGACGAACATGAGTTACGTCGTCAAATTGGTTACGTCCTTCAGCAAATTGCCTTATTTCCGCATATGACGATCGAAGAAAATGTAAGTGTCGTGCCGCATTTACTGAAGTGGGACAAAAAGAAGGTGGAAGAACGTGTCCATACCTTGTTCCAACTCACAGGATTAAATGAGAATTTAAGAAAAAAGTATCCGGGTGAACTTTCAGGCGGACAACAACAACGCGTCGGTGTCATGCGGGCGTTAGCGGCAGAACAAGACGTCATCTTAATGGATGAGCCGTTCTCGGCACTCGATCCGATTTCGAGAGATCAATTACAAAATGATTTATTGCGATTGAACGCAGAACTCGGTAAAACAATCTTATTCGTAACCCATGACATGAATGAAGCGTTAAAACTCGGCAGCCGGATTTGTTTAATGAACGAGGGCGAGATCGTTTTAATCGGGACAAAAGAAGAAATCTTGGCCAGTAAGGATGAATTCGTTCAAGAGTTCATGGGGCAAGTCAGGGGGACTTTCCAATGACAGGATTGTTTGAGACGTATCAGGACCGGAAAGCTGAATTACTGCAAGCTTTAATTGAACATATTCAACTGTCTGTTCTATCACTTGTGATTGCCTGTCTGATTGCAATTCCCCTCGGCATTTATCTGTCGCGGCATCAAAAATTCAGTGAATGGTCAATCGGCGTCACGTCAGTCATTCAAACGATTCCTTCACTTGCGTTGCTTGGCTTGATGATTCCGCTCGTTGGAATCGGGACGGTTCCTTCAGTCATCGCTCTTGTTTTGTATGCTCTTCTTCCGATTGTTCGTAATACGTACACCGGCTTGGCGGAAGTAGACCCTTCCTTGAAAGAAGCGGCACGTGCTTGCGGGATGACACCGATGCAAAGCCTTATGAAAGTCGAGTTGCCGCTCGCTTTACCCGTCATGATGGCCGGCATCCGGACAGCAATGGTCCTGATTATCGGGACAGCGACGATTGCCGCTTTGATTGGTGCCGGAGGACTCGGCTCAATTATTCTGCTCGGGATTGATCGGAACGATAATTATCTTCTCTTACTCGGTGCAATTCCTGCCGCTTTGTTGGCACTTTTGTTTGATGCGTTGTTAAGACAGACGGAAGTTGCTACAAAAAAACGCCAAACGGGTCGACTCGTCGTCGCACTTGCTTTAATCGCGACATTGATCATCACTCCGTTTGCGCTCGGACGGACCGAACAACCGGATTTGGTCGTTGCCGGTAAATTAGGTGTCGAACCAGAAATTCTGATGAATATGTACAAATTAGTCATCGAAGACCAGACGGATTTGAATGTCCAAGTCAAACCGAACTTCGGAAAAACGACATTTGTTTATAAAGCCTTACAGTCCGGCGACATTGACTTATATCCGGAATTCACGGGAACAGTCCTTGCCAGTCTAACCAACGAAAAGCCGGTCTCAAACGATAAACAAGCCGTCTTTGAACAGGCACGCGACGGACTTGTCAAACAAAAACTGGCATTACTGCCACCGATGAACTACAACAATACGTATGCCGTTGCCGTTCCGAAAAAAGTAGCGAATCAATACAAATTAAAGACGATTTCCGATTTACAGCAAGTGGCGGATCAATTAAAAGCCGGATTCACATTAGAATTTAAAGATCGTCAAGACGGTTACAAAGGGATCCAGGAAAAGTACGGCGTTAATTTTAAAGAAGTAGTGACGATGGAGCCGAAATTACGGTATAAAGCTGTAGAGTCGGGAGACATCCAAGTCATTGATGCCTATTCGACCGATCCGGAAATCGCAAAATACAATATGGTTGTCCTGGAAGACGATCAACAGTTATTCCCGCCTTACGAGGGAGCACCTCTTCTTCGTCAAGAGACGTTAGATGAGTATCCGGAAGTCGAACAGGCATTAAAACAGTTGGACGGAAAAATTTCCGATAGTGAGATGTCGAAAATGAATGAAGCGGTCGCTTATGGTGGAAAAACAGCGAGCGAAGTCGCACGCGACTATTTACGGAAAGAAGGAATTTTGAAATGAGATTATTATTGATCAGTAACCCGACGGCAGGAACGAACCGCGCCGGACTTTTACAGGATGTGATTGATCCGTTGGCAGCGATGTTTGATGAAATCGTCATCCGTCAGACGGCTCAAGCCCTCGATGCCTTACGTTTCGCAGAAGAAGCGGATGGTTTTGACGCGCTCGTCGTCATTGGCGGAGACGGAACAGTTTTTGAAGTCATCAACGGGATTGCGAAACTAGAAAACCGTCCGATTCTCGGTATCATTCCAGGAGGAACATGTAACGACTTTGCAAGGACTTTGGGCTTGCCGATGGTTCCAAGACTAGCCGCTGAGATGATTGCGACCCAGCAAATCGTCGAAGTCGATCTTGGTCAAGTCAATGATACGTACTTCTTGAACTTCGTTGGTCTGGGTCTTGTTGCGGAAGCGTCCATCGGGATTGATACGGAAGAAAAAGCACGCTTGGGTAAAATGGGATATTACCTCTCGACAATCCGGTCGAGTATGGAAGCAGAGCCTTTTTCGTACGAACTGGAGTTAGCGGAAGGTCAAAAAATGACCGGGGAAGCGGTCTTGATTTTAGCAGCGAACGGCGAATCACTTGGCGGCATTGAAACCAACCTGTCGCAAGGGGCTTACAATGATGGAAAACTGGATCTCGTAATCGTCGACGAAGTGAACTTGACGACGATCCGCGATGTCATCTTACAAAAAATCGGTCTAGCGACGGAACCGTCGTTTACGCATGTTTTGACTAGCGGTTTCACTCTAAAAACCGACTCTCCGAAAGTCATTGATACGGATGGAGAAAAGGCGATGCATTCGCCAATCGAAGTCAAAGTATTACCGGAATATTTAAAGATGTACAGTGGTCGAATCGATACATTAGTATAAAGTGTCCACCAATTGAAACATTTACTAATCGAAGTCCATTACGCGGACTTCGATTTTTTTATCTTAAAATCCATTCGATTTATCGCGAATATGCGGTTATGCTTTGACGCTTTAAAGAAAATGTTTGATAAAGGATGACTTCCCGGACGAACTTTTGTACAATGGAAAAGTATTTTTGAAAAGGAGGTCGAGTGCCATGAAAGGAAATGCATGGGCTTCGAAGGTCGGATTTATTTTAGCGGCAGCTGGATCAGCGATTGGGCTGGGTGCCATTTGGAAGTTTCCCTATACAACGGGAACAAACGGAGGTGGGGCATTTTTATTATTATTTTTAGCCTTTACGCTCTTGCTCGGATTACCGGTCCTGATTGCAGAGTTTTTAATCGGTCGGACAAGTGGAAAAACAGCGTTACAGGCTTTTTCAGAGCTTGGTCATAAAAAATATACGTTTATTGGTTGGCTCGGTGTCATCGCCTGTTTTCTGTTACTCTCGTTTTACAGTGTCATCGGTGGCTGGGTACTCATCTATATCGTGTTAGGATTTTCCGGTAATTTAACGGCGATGAACGGAGCCGATTTGGGTGAATTATTTGCGACAGTCTCCGGTTCTCCCGCTTACGCCATTACTGGACAGCTGATCTTCTTGCTCATTACATGCGTGATCGTCTTACGCGGCGTACAGGCAGGAATCGAAAAAATGAGTAAAATCATGATGCCGCTACTGTTTCTGTGTTTCATTATTCTTGTCGTCCGTTCGTTGACGCTTGAAGGCGCAGGGGCAGGAGTCCGCTTCTTTATCGAACCGGACTTCTCCGCCTTAAACCGGACATCGGTCCTTAGTGCGTTAGGGCAAGCATTCTTTTCTTTATCGTTAGGCGTATCAGCGATGCTGACTTATGCTTCATACATGAAGGAACGGGGACAAATCAATCGTTCCGCGATCTGGATCGTGTCGTTGAATGTAGTCGTCTCTTTGCTTGCAGGATTCGCTATTTTCCCGGCTGTTTTCGCATCCGGTCTCGATCCGGCGGAAGGACCTTCGTTATTGTTCATCGTCCTGCCGACGGTGTTTAGTCAAATCCAATTCGGATCGTTGTTTTTGGTCCTGTTTTTCCTCTTGTTTGCATTCGCATCGATCACTTCTTCCATTGCGATGCTTGAAGTGGTGGTGTCCGCTATTACGGACCGGAAAGAAACCGCAACGTTCCGGGATAAAAAACGAAATACGATCATTGCCACGATATTAATCGGGGTAATCGGTATTCCATCGGCTCTTTCATTTGGTATGGCAGCTGACATCACATGGATGGATAAAACGGTTTTTGACTGGATGGACTTTACCGTTTCCAATATCCTTATGCCGATTGGTGCCTTGTTGATTTCATTTTTTGCCGGATTTAAATTGGACCGGACCCTGGTTGAACAAGAACTTGTGACAAGCCCGATGATGAAACGCTTACTGCCATTCTGGCGTTTTAGTATTTGTTATCTGAGTCCGGTTGCGATTTTGATTATCTTGATTTGGCCGTTGTTCGGTTCTTAAGGAACATATAGTAACTACTTGTCTTTTGAAAAAGTCCGTCTGCATTTTTTTGCGGATGGGCTTTTTTTGTTTTTGGTAAGGTCGCAGAAATCAAACTTGAGGCGGATGCAACACGTCAAAGATTATGGTGAAATAAGAAATACAGAGGACTAACATTTCGCTAAAACGGGAAACTTTTTGTTATATGATTCGTAATGGTAAGATATAAGTAATAAATAACTAACTTGAAGACAGATAGAAGAAACAATCAAAAGGGGTGGTGATGAAATGAAGCCTTCTACATGGTGGGTCCTTGGATCAATCGGTCTGATGTTCGTATTTCTTCAAGTGGCGGATGCCTTGAATTTTTCCGGTATCTTCATTGCATTAGGTCTCTGGTTCATCTGGAGCGGTTATCGCGCTAAACCGGGAAAGCGGTATCGGACTGAACGGAAATCAACGGAGTTAAAACGAAAAAACGTTAAAAAGAAACTGTTACTGGATGACGAAGACGAGTTTGTCGGAAGTGTCATCTTAAAACCAGAACAAGCAACACGCAGATTTGATGAAACGGATGACTTAGAGCTTCAGGTCTTACAACGAACAGTCGAAGAAGGATTCGTCAAACTTCAATCCTTTGATCAAATCATTCCGACGATTCGTGATAGTGAAATCCGGTCCGAGATGCGGATCGTTTCCCGTGAAGCCCATGTCTTGTTTGAAGAACTATTTACAGCGCCGCGTGAAGTCAAAAAAGTCCGTGATTTCTTTACATTCTATTTAGATTCCCTGCTCTCGATTTCAGAAAAATTTGCGGACCTCGAACGACGAGGGGCGCAAGTTCAAATGGAGACACGAGAACAATTACAATCCAACCTAAAACTCATCGCTGAAAAACTAAAACAACAGCAAACACTGTTGTTGGAAGGCGATACGGTAGATTTAGAACGTGAATTGTTGACGATTGAAAAGGTTTTGGCACAAGAGTCAGAACAACGAAAACAGGAGGAGAGTTATAAACATGACCCATTCTGATAACAATAGCTGGCAACAATGGCCGGAGGAAGAATCAACGACACAACCGACGATTTCAGATCCGTCCGTTGATTTAAATCTTGCGGAAACTTCATCCCAACCCTCTGTACCGGTCCGTCCGGTTGAAGACATGATTCCAAGCGACGTTCCGGTCGAACAACGCCAAAAAATTGAACGGTTACTTCAAGTCATCGATTTAAAAAAATCAGATGCCGTCATGCAGTACGGAGCACCGGTTCAACGCGAATTGTCACAGTTTTCAGATCAAGTGTTGAGTGAAGTGAAAATGAAAGACGGCGGTGATGCCGGGAAGCTGTTGTCGGATTTAATGCAGCGGGTGCGTCAGATGGATCCTGACACGTTACAGGAAAAGAAAAGTTTCTGGTCAAATGTTCCGGTCATCGGTCGGGCGAAGAAAAAAGCAGAAACGTACTTTTTACAGTATGAAAAAATGAGTGCTTATCTGGAAGAAGTCGTCCATAATCTGGATCGGTCCAAATTTGGTCTGATGAAAGATATTACGTTGCTTGATCAAATGTATCAAAAAAACAAACGATACTTCGAAGAATTGAATCTCTACATTGCAGCAGGGGAAACAAAAATCGCACACGTCAGAGAACATGAAATCGAACCGTTACGGATGGAAGTCGAACGGTCACAGGATCAGACCCGGTTACAGGAGTTGAATGATATGATTCAGCTTGCCGATCGATTCGAAAAGAAAATTCACGATTTAAAACTATCGCGGACAATCAGTTTACAAATGGCTCCGCAAATTCGTGTAATTCAGCAAAACAATCAAATCTTAGCAGAAAAGATTGAATCGGCGGTCGTTAATACGATTCCACTCTGGAAAAACCAAGTGGTGCTTTCGCTGAGTCTATCACGGCAAAAAACTGCCTTGCAGATGCAGAAAGACGTCACGAATACGACCAATCAATTACTGGAACAAAATTCGCGGCTTCTAAAAGATTCTTCCATCGAGATTGCAGAAGAAAATGAAAAAGGAATCGTATCGGTCGAATCCTTGAAAGTGGCGCATCAAAATCTGATTGAAACGTTGGACGAAACGTTACGGATTCAACAGGACGGTAAACAAAAACGTCGTGATGCGGAACATGAGCTGGAACGAATGGAAAATGAATTAAAACAAAAAGTCATGGAAGTGGCTTCAAAAAATCGTGAATTACCAAACCGCCCTTACTAAGGAACACATTTATGTGTTCCTTAGTGGTTTATTTAAAAAGGAGAGACGTATGATGAAAAAACAACATCAATGGGATACGACCTGGCTTTTGTTTGCGCGGATGATGGCGGATCGGCATTCGAAATGTGCTTCAAAATCCGTTGCCTGTGTCATCGTCAAGGATGAAAAACCCATTTCAATCGGAATCAACGGAACACCGAGTGGACACATGAACTGCAATGAAATTTATTTAAAACAAGATAACATTCTTTATAAATCCGCAGCAGAAGGACAAAGTCAAAAGCATCCTGACTTGTCTATCGTACATAACGGTCAAATGTTTCACCGCTGTGACAATCAGGAAGAACACCATGAGTGGTCGAAGATGAATGAGATTCACGCTGAAATCAATGCATTGGGAAAACTGGCGGCAGATTCGACCAGTGCCCGTCATGCGACAGCATACGTAACCCACAGTCCATGCCATGCCTGCAGTTTAGCTTTGATTGCTTCAAAAATCGACCGTGTTGTTTATTCGACAGGATATGAATATGGGGATGGATTAACACTCATGCGTCAAAGCGGGATTGAAGTGCTTCATCGTCCCTTAACAGAAGAATATTTTCTTGAAAGAATTTTCGATAAAGACTTGTAAACGCTTCCATCACATTGTATTATGAAATTAAGCATTGCCATGGTAATTATTCACTCTTCCATTCGGGATAACTTCAGACGAAGTTGTCCCACTTTTTTTGAAAAATAAATTGACATATTTCCAATATTCTGCAATGATGTATATAGAATATGACGAAGCGGAATGCCGCATTTTCATTAGAATTGTCTATCAAGGAGCTGGAATGCCAGGTCGTTGAAAAAAAGTCCTGACTCATTTGAGTCAGGACTTTTTGTATGATTACTGCAGAATAGACCAAGAAGTTTGAAGCCGCTCGGCTCGAATGAGCGCCTTTTTCGCTGTCGCGCCTGCTAACACCGTCAGCAAACGTTGGCAGAGAATATCCGGTTGTGTTTGATGAAGAAACAGTTGTTGGATGAACCGCGAGAAAACGACATCGTTCGTTGCGAGTTGCCGTTTTAATGTTGTATGGGACATCTGATTGATTTCATCCGCACCGAAACCCGCTCCCGGATTAAATGAGGATATAATCAACAGCTTAACAGGAGTAGCATCAAGCGATAAACCAAGTGCTTCAACCTGTTGACATGCTAAGACCATTTCTCGATATATGAGTTGGTGTAACAAACAAGGTTCCTTCAGAACAAGCGGATCATAAACAGAGACGGCTTGGCGAAGTTGTTCACGTGTTACGGTAGATGGATTCGGCTCCGATGCTGAATCTTGAACCATGTCATAACAAGTCGATAATGAAAAAATCATCCGGCATTCCTCCTTATCATGGATAATTTGTCTTCACTTGTCATTTTAAATCATAAATGAAGCGCTTACAATGAATGTTTTAACATATGCAGGAACAGAAAAGATTTGTTATCATGAAAGGCAGAGTAAATGAGAGGAGTGTTGACGATGATTCGATTATTTAAAGCCATTCCAGAGCATGAGATGCCGGTTTATAGCGGACAAGACTATCCACTCGAAGGAACGGAGACGACATCAGGCTTTCTGATTTCCAATCATGTTCCGGGAGAACAGGTAGAAGAAACCCTACTTGTCGCATCGGCTGAAATTAAAACGAGCCAGACAGGTCGTGAATGGTTACAATTTACCTTCAACTCTCCAAGTGGTGCATGTAAAGGAAAACAATGGTTGAACCAAGTGACAGCGGAAGAGGCGATGCGTCCTTATCTTGAGACCGGTATCGTGCATGTCTCTGCCAAAGTCGAAGAATATCCCGCTGATTCCGGCAACAAGTCATTAACCGTCCAGCGGGTGAAAGCCGTTCACGATCAATCCGGTACGGCATTTCTACCGCAAATGCCTGCCGGTGAATCTGCACGTGACTATCGTAATCAATTAATTGGTCTGATCGACGAGATGCAGGCGCCGCTTCGACAAGTGGCACACCGTGTTTTATCGACATATTGGGAAGATTTTTCGACCCGCCCGGCGGCATTGTATCATCACCATGCCTATATCGGCGGATTGTTGAAACATACGGCTTGTATGATGACGATTGGTTTTGGAATCTGTCAATCTGAACGACCGGACTTGACGCTCTTACAATGTATTCAAGAAGCCGAAGCGGATCATAAAAACGACTTGTTCCAGGCGGGTGAACGGGATATGCGTCAGTTTGCCTGGGATGACAGTTTTGATGCCTTGTATCAGGCTGCACGTTCGATTGCCTTGTTGAACGAACGTCCACACCAGGATGAATTACTGTTGGGGATTTTGTTGCATGATATTGGAAAAATCTTTGAATATACCCATCTCGGAGCGAGCGATGACCGTTTTTCCCGTTTGGTCCAAGCGGAAACGGTCGATGAAAAACTGTCCGGTATTGCCTTAGATCCGAACGGTGTGTTAATGGGACATATGCCATATGGATGTTTTGTTCTGGAACAAGCGCTACAAACAGAAGCTGTCCGACTTCCGGTTGATCAGTACCACCGGTTGATGCATATGATTTTATCGCATCATGGCAAAAAAGAGTGGGGATCAAGCGTCACCCCGCAGACGACAGACGCCTGGTATTTACATGCCATCGACTTACTGGATGCACGAAAAGAAAAATGGCGGCAGTCGCAGTTAACTTAAGGAGTGAACACATGTCAGCACGAATTCAAACAACCCTCGTCACCGGCTTTTTAGGGGCAGGGAAAACAACATTATTGAACCGGATTGTTGCGAGTCCGATTGAAAAAGTGGCTTTACTTGTCAACGAAGTAGGTGCCGTAAACATCGATGAGGCGCTAATCGAACGCAGTGACGAGGAAGTCATTGAACTCACAAACGGCTGTATCTGCTGTTCCATTCGTGGTGATTTGCGGGATGCGTTGCTCCGTATTGCTAAAAAAAGACGGGACGGTGAGATGGTCTTTGACCGTTTGATTGTCGAAACGACAGGGATTGCCGATCCGGGTCCTATCTTACAGACGTTTTACTTTGAACCGGCAGTCGAGCAACAGTATCACATCTCGAGTGTCATTACAGTCGTCGATGCCTATCAACTGGAACGGCAATTGACGTTTGAAGAAAATGTCCGTCAAATCGGCTTTGCAGACACTTTGTTGTTAAATAAAACCGATTTGATTTCGGCGGACGAGGTCACGGTGGCAGCCAAACGGTTATCGGAACTAAATCCAACGGCATTGATTCTACCGACGATCGAATCGGACACGCCGATTCAACAGTTATTCGAAACGTTTCATTTCCCGAAGCAGGAAGAAGAGCGGCTGGCACAACAAACAGACGGTATGCAGAAAGCAGCGGAGTCCTTCACCGCGTTGACGATTACAGAACAATTCCCGTTGCAACGGCAACGCTTTGGTGCCGTTCTTCGGGAAATTCTCGAAGCGTATGCGGAAGATTTATATCGTTATAAAGGAATCATTCATTTCTCGGATACGAATCGGAAAATCATTTTACAAGGAACAGGCATGATTTACGGAACGGCAACACGTGGTGAATTTGAAGGATTGAAACAAACAACGCTGGTCTTCATCGGAAAAAATTTAGATGAACAAGCGATTCGAAAAGGTATAAAGGCGGCGAGAGAACATGGTTGAGTTATATTTTGACGGAGCAGTCCGTCCCTCGAATGATGATGCGGCAGTCGGGATTTTTTGCAAAAATTCAGAAGGTCAGGTCATCGAACGGACGTTTAGAATTACGGCTGAGAATAATCATGAAGCTGAATTTCAGGCGTTTTTAAAAGCCGTCGAATTAGCAGAAGAATTATTGGCACAAGGGGAAAGTGTATTTTCTTTCCGAACGGATTCAGAAGCAGTTTCGTTGGCGGTCGAACGCGAATTTGCTAAAAACAAACGGATTCAAATCTATTTTGATCCGGCATTTGAGCGATTTTCCCGTTTACCGCTTGCTTTCGTCAAGTGGATTCCACGATCAGAAAACAAAGCCGATCGTGTGGCAAAAGACGCGTTAAATGAATATTAACATCAACCAAAAAGCTGACCGGATCTATGACCCGGTCAGCTTTTTGGTAGGGATATATCGTCGACAGGTTCCTCCAGTCGTTCGATTAAGATTTGATCAATCCGTCGACCGTCCAAGTCGACGACTTCAAAACGGTAGCCGTCGCTCGTGACATGACTTCCCCGGACCGGAAATTCGCCGAGCAGATATAAGACTAGTCCAGCCACCGTATGATACGTATTTTTTGCTTCGCCCGGTAAATCTGTTTTGATACCAAGAACACGCTTTAGGTCATCAATATGCAACAATCCATCCGCCAGGTAAGATCCATCCGTACGTTGCACCAGTTCCGGCTCCTCTTCAACAGTTGTAATTTCACCGACAAATGCTTCGAGAATATCAAACAGCGTAATCATCCCCAAAAAGCCGCCATACTCGTCGAGCACAAAGGCAATCGAAACCGTTTCTTTTCGCATTCGTTCGAGCAGGACGGTCGCTTGCAATTGTTTCGGGACAATGAGCGGTGTATGAATCATCGACTCGATCACAGCAATCGGTTGCTCGGCAGCCAGGATTTCCTTCGCATCGATGTATCCGACAAAGTGATCCAAATCACCGTGACCGACGGGAAGATTCCGGTGTTTTGCAGTCCGTAAATCTGCTAAGATTTGTTCCGGTGAGTCCGTTAAGTCAATCCATTCCGTTACCGTACGCGGTTCCATTAATTCATACGCTAACTGATCATGAAAGGCAAATACCCGAGAGACCTGTTCTGCTTCTGACATGGCGAACGTTCCTTCTTTCGTCCCGCGAATCAGTAATTGTTTGACCTCATCTTCCGTCTCGTCTTCCGTTTGAAGACGATCAAGTCCGATCATCCGAAAAATAACACTTGTTGATTTACTTAAGATGAAGATAAACGGTCTTAAAATACTCGAGAATAAGCGCATCGGTTGTGCCAAGACCATCGTGACACGCTCCGGACTGACAAGGGCGATCCGTTTCGGGACCAGTTCACCGACAACCAGCGATAAATAGGTGATGATGGTGACGACCACGATATAGCCGACCGTACTGGCATAAGGAGCCAGCCATGAAAAGCCGGACAGCCAGCTAATCAAAGGGGCGGATAATGCAGCACCGCCAAATGCTCCGTTGATGATGCCGATCAAGGTTATACCGACTTGAACCGTCGATAGTAAATCTGTTGGACGTTCTAAAAAGTCCAGTGCGACTTGAGCCGATTTTTTTCCTTCATCGGCATATTGCTGTAGTTTTGATTTCTTCGAAGATAACAAGGCGAGCTCTGTCATCGCGAACACACCGTTTGCTAAAATCAACAGCAGGACAATCATTAAATTAATCAACCACATCAAGCATTCACTCCTTTTCGATAACAAACTATTCCCCAAACTGGCCTCTATCATTCCCATTCGTCACGGTTTCCGTTAAACTATTAATGTATCAGCAGATAAAGGGGGAAATTAGCATGGAATACCGTTTAGAACACGACACGATGGGGGAAATTCGTGTCCCGGAAGCACAAGAATGGGGAGCACAAACACAACGGAGCCTAGAAAACTTTAAGATTGGAACAGAAAAAATGCCGATTGAAATCATTCGGGCATTTGCGGTTCTCAAAAAAGGGGCGGCTTTAGCCAATCGTGATTTAGGTGTCCTGGATCAAGAGAAAGCCGAAGTGATTGCTGAAGTATGTGACGAAATCATCGCCGGACAATTCGACGCAGAATTTCCACTGGTCGTTTGGCAAACCGGATCAGGTACACAGTCGAACATGAACGTCAATGAAGTCGTCGCACGGGTCGCGACACGAAAACTTGCCGAACGGGGAAGCAAGCAAGTCATTCATCCGAATGACGATGTCAACAAATCACAGAGTTCGAACGATACATATCCGACCGCGATGCATATCGCAGCGAAAACGATTGTCATCGATCAACTGTTACCAGCGATTGATGCCATCCATGCGACGCTCGATGAGAAAGCAAAAGCCTTCTCAGACATCGTCAAAATTGGACGGACACATTTACAGGACGCAACACCAATCACATTGGGACAAGAAGTCAGTGGTTGGGTCCGTATGTTACAGCTTTCGAAAAAGATGATTGAGTTGACGTTAGAGCCATTGACGGAGCTAGCCATTGGCGGGACTGCAGTTGGAACCGGAATCAATGCCCATCCAGAATTCGGAGACCGGGCGGCTGAAAAAATGAGTCAAGAAACCGGGAAATCATTCGTCAGCGCAGAAAATAAGTTCCATGCCTTAACAAGTCATGATCAACTTGTCTTTTCCCATGGCGCCATCAAGGCCCTGGCGATGGATGCGATGAAAATCGCCAATGATGTCCGCTGGTTGGCATCGGGTCCCCGTGCGGGAATTGGTGAAATCACGATACCGGAAAATGAACCGGGAAGTTCAATCATGCCTGGAAAGGTCAACCCGACACAAAGTGAAGCGCTGACAATGGTTGCCGCTCAAGTTCTCGGGAATGATGCGACAATCGGTTTTGCAGCAAGCCAAGGGAACTTTGAATTAAATGTCTTTAAACCGGTCATCATGTATAACTACATCCAATCGGTTCGTTTATTAACGGACGCTCTTCAGTCCTTTAATGACCATTGTGCGATCGGAATCGAGCCGGAACGGACGGTCATTGCCGAGAACGTCGAACGGTCGCTGATGCTTGTCACGGCACTGAATCCGCATATCGGCTATGAAAATGCAGCTCGGATTGCTAAAGCTGCTCATAAAGAGGGTACAACTTTAAAAGAGGCTGCGCTTGCAACCGGTTTGTTGACAGAAGAACAGTATGACCAGTGGATCGTTCCAGCAGAGATGGTCCATCCTAACCTAAAGGCATAATCGAAAACGAGGGTCCTCCCTCGTTTTCTTTTCAGTCGAACGGATGATTTCGGCTGTATAGAAAGAGAGGGAAGACTTGTGGAAACAACAAAAAAACAAATTGAAAAACAAATCGATCAAACGATTCTCATGGTCGAACGCTTACTCCGGATGGATTCTGTTCCAAAATCGGAGTTGCTTGTTTTCGCACAGTGGCTTAACCGGTTTAGCGAACACGATCAAGCAGAATTTTTCGAACGGCAGACTGCTCGCTGGGTGAGTGAGTTGGACAGTGTAGTAGAAGAAGTGCCGCATGAACAGATCGTGACACTACTCGCACCGGTCATCGATCATCTATCAGAACGGGGACGGAAAAAAGTCGTCCGGAAAGAAATGATTCTTTCGGTCACAAAACGGTTTTTAGATAATATTCAGTGGAAAAAAGCACTGGAACAAGAACGATACATGACCCGTTTCTTTGGATCCATCGAAGATACATTGGAAGTCGGATACGATTTGCATGTCGATGCGATGTTGATCGACTACGAAATCATCCGAATGACGAATGACGCATTGATTGTGAAGTTGTTTAAAAAATTAGAAGCATCGTTTATTCCCCTGATTTTGATTGGTCCAAATGACCCGGGTGTCCGTCAAGCTTGTTATGCGCTCGGGACAGACGACTATTGGGATGAAACCGTCGGAATCGATGAACGTAAAATTCGTCTGAAGCGTTTGCTCCGAAAACTACGGACAGTTTCTTCGTCGATGTTAGTCGATGAATTGACAGGAGCCTTTAACCGGAAATACCTCCAAAATGCTTACCGGAGACGGACATCCCGGTTAGAACGTGATGGTCAATTTTTTGCCCTTGCCATCTTTGATTTAGATCACTTTAAACGGATCAATGATTCACATGGTCATCCAACGGGGGATCTTGTGTTGACCGAACTGGCTGCCTTGACGAAACAAGCTCTTCGACAAGACGACGAATTGATTCGTTTTGGTGGAGAAGAATTCATGGTGTTGTTTAGTGCGGATGATTCGAATCATGCTACAGAAATGATGGAGAAAGTTCGGGCACGGATTGAACGTCATACATTTCCAAATGGATTGAAAGTGACGGTTTCCATCGGATTAACAGTCATTGATGATGTAATGCTGGATTTGGAGGAAATGACATCGGAAGCGGACGAAGCGCTGTATCAAGCCAAGCGAAATGGGAGAAATCAGGTTATCGTCTATGCAATGGCAACTGAAAAAGAGAAAGTGAAAGCCGTCATTAAAATCGAAAAGTCGATTCTTCCATCTCTTTCGCTGATGGAAATCCCGAGCCATCCGAAATATGATTTTGATCTCGTGGCGGACAATCAAAAAACAGTTGGCGCGATTCAATTGTATGTCATGCCGCTTGAAGAACTGGCAGCATCAAATTTTAAGCTTGTCGATGAATGGAAGCAGACACGTGACCAAATCATTGACGTGATTGCGATTGCCGGCGAAGAAAATCAATTGCTTGGTCAAGCGCTTGAACGAGGCGTTACAGATTATTGTTTGTCTCCTCTCGATCCACATCAATTAGAAGAGCAAATTCGACAATGGGTGATTCGTCTTCCGTAACGGCAGTATACTAAAAAGACACCTCGACTTTATAGAAGTCGAGGTGTCTTTTGAAAACAAAAGAATGTTAACGGAGAGGACGATCAAACTGTTTGATCGTAAAAGCTTCTGAATGTTGTGGATCAACCGGATGAAACATCTCGGACAAACAAACGAAGTCAACCGGGATCTCGGGATAATAAACATCCCCTTCAATGATGGCATCGATTTCCGTCGCATAAATCCGCTTGGTAAGTGACAGTGTTCGTTGGAACAGTTCACCACCGCCAATCAAAAAGACTTCCTCTTCCGACTCCGCGAAAGCAGCCAGTCCGTCTAAATCATGCCAAATGGTGATTCCTTCTGAATGGAAATTTGGATCACGCGTAATGACAATATTTTCGCGACCCGGTAATGGACGTCCGATTGACAGAAATGTTTTTCGGCCCATGATGACCGGTTTGCCGTAAGTCGTTTTCTTGAAATGGGCCAAATCAGCGGGGAGATGCCAGGGCATCTCGTTATCCCGACCAATGACCCGGTTTTTTGTATAGGCAACGATATGCGAAATCATACGGCGACGACTCCTTTAATATGCGGATCGGGATCATATCCTTCAATGATGATATCGTCAAACGTAAAATCTTCAATACGTTCCACTTCCCGGGCAAAACGAATCGTCGGCAAAGGTTTTGGATTCCGGCTCAATTGGAGATTGACTTGATCCAAGTGATTCGAATAAATATGGGCATCACCTAAAGTATGAACAAAATCGCCGACCTCAAGTTTACACACATGGGCAATCATATGGGTCAATAAGGCATAAGAAGCAATATTGAACGGTACACCCAAGAAGACATCTGCTGACCGCTGATAAAGCTGACAAGATAGTTTTCCGTCCGCCACATAAAATTGGAACAGCAAATGGCAAGGCGGTAAAGCCATTTCTTCCAATTGACCAGGATTCCAAGCGCTGACAATTAAACGACGCGAGTCCGGATTCACTTTGATCTGTTCAATGACATCTGCTAATTGATCGACTGTCGTGCCGTCCGGTTTAGGGAAAGAACGCCACTGGGCACCATAGACCGGTCCGAGATTGCCATCTTCGTCCGCCCACTCATTCCAGATGCGGACTCCATGTTCTTGCAGGTAGGAGATGTTGGTTTCACCGGAGATAAACCAAATCAATTCATGAATGATGGACTTCATATGTAACTTTTTCGTCGTTATCATCGGAAAACCATCCTGTAAAGGGAACCGCATTTGATGACCAAAAATACTGATGGTCCCGGTTCCCGTCCGATCTTCTTTTTTGATGCCGTTCGTTAAGATTTCCTGACAAAGTTGATGATACTGTTTCATGAATAATGTCCCCCTATTAAAGCTATCTTCCTATTGTAGCCGAACATCCTGGATTGAATCAACTGTTGGAAGAAGTTGGAAGGTGAAGCCGGAACAAGTGACTGAACAGGCCAAACAACGGTACGATATCCCGCCAGCCAAGGCGTCCGTCTTGTCGCGCCCGTATTCTGTGTAACATGAACAGCTGTAAAATATAAAACATCACCAAATCGACAGTCATCGTCCGAACGAATTGATTTGTCATGAAATAGACTTGGAAAATAGACCAGTCTGAACGTGCTAAAGCTAACCAGATGATGACGGCTGACAGAACAGCCAGCAGGGCGACAACGTAAGGGATGAACTTCCGACGTCGAAACGGCAAAAACGTTTGACGCGGGATGGCGAGAGCTAGATACGGCATGAGGATAAATGATCCTAACGCAAATGCGCCAAAACTTGCTAACATCGGTGAAGGTTTTAAGAACCGTTTTTCATCTAAAAAGAGCATGAAAAAGGCGGCTGGATAGATGCCAAGTAATGTAAATAAACTGAGTGCAGACGTATCGAACTGGCTTTGATCAAACCGTAAAAAGGACAAAAGAAAACCGGAAGGAAAAACTCTGTTATTCCCAAATAGTAGAATGAAGACAATGGCAACAGCCCAGACTAGAAACAATAAATAACGACGGTACATGTTGGTACGCCTCCTCTCTTAAATCATTTTCCTCTATCGGAAAAATTCAAACGTAAAACGCTAGTTCCAGTATACCGGAATCCGGATAAGGGAATCCTCTTGTACTGGTTACAATATTCGTGATACGCTAACGATGAAATGAATGGAAGCGCTTTATTGAAAAGTGCAATCGCTTGCATAAATTGTTCACAAGAGGAGTCGATCAATCATATGGAACGAAAATGGTGGCATGACAGTGTAGTCTATCAAATTTATCCGCGTAGTTTTAAGGATTCCAATGGAGACGGAATTGGAGATCTTGTCGGTATCATTGAAAAATTGGATTACTTAAAAGAACTTGGAATTGATGTCATTTGGCTGAGCCCTGTCTACGACTCACCAAACGATGACAATGGATATGATATTCGGGATTATGAAGCCATCATGGCCGAGTTTGGAACGATGGAGGACTTTGATCGTCTACTCGATCAGGCGCATGAGCGGGGCATCAAAATCGTAATGGATCTCGTAGTCAACCATTCCTCGGACGAGCATGCCTGGTTTGCCGAGTCACGGAAAAGCAAGGACAACCCGTATCGCGATTATTACATTTGGAGAAGTGCCAACGAAGACGGTACGTTGCCGAACAACTGGGGATCGATTTTTTCCGGACCGGCTTGGGAATTAGATGAAACGACAAACGAATATTTTTTACATCTGTTTTCTAAAAAACAGCCCGACCTCAACTGGGAAAATGAAAAACTCCGTCAAGAAGTGTATCAGATGATCACCCGCTGGTTGGATCGCGGGATTGACGGCTTCCGGATGGACGTCATCAATTTAATCTCGAAGACACCCGGTCTTCCGGATGCGACGGTTCCTCCCGGTGCTCTATATGGAGACGGCGGACAACATTATATTAATGGACCAAGAATTCATGAATTTTTAACAGAGATGAATGATGCATCGTTTGGTCAGTATGATGTATTGACGGTCGGGGAAATGCCAGGAGCGACGACCGAAGATGCGATCCTGTATACGGATCCGGAACGGAAAGAAGTCAACATGGTCTTTACATTTGAACATATGGACTTGGATTCCGGTCCAGGAGGCAAATGGGATGTCCAACCGTTCAATCTTCAAAAGCTAAAAGAAAACTTTACGAAGTGGCAAGTTGCCTTACATGAGAAAGGCTGGAACTCGTTGTACTGGAATAACCATGATCAGCCGCGGGTCGTCAGTCGATTCGGAGACGATACGACGTATCGTGTTGAATCCGCTAAAATGTTAGCGACATTGCTTCACATGTTAAAAGGAACACCTTACATTTACCAAGGGGAAGAAATCGGCATGACGAACGTTGCCTTTGAATCGATTGAGGAATATGAGGATATCGAAATCCGCAATATGTGGAAAGAGCGGACCGAGCAGGGGGCTTCACCGGCAGAGTTATTGCGTGCTATCCACATCAAGGGGCGGGATAATGCCCGGACACCGATTCAATGGGATGCGACCGAGCACGGCGGTTTTACGACAGGAACACCCTGGTTGAAGATCAATCCGAATTATCCATCCATTAACGTCGAACAGGCCTTAGCAGATTCTGATTCAACCTTCTATTACTATAAACAGCTGATTGCGTTACGTCATCAGCACGATTTAATCGTATACGGCGAATATGCGTTGATTTTAGAAGATGAGACCGATATCTATGCCTATACAAGAACATATGAAAATGAAACATGGTACGTTTACTGCTCATTCAGTAAAGACAAAGTAACCGTTCCACTTTCACACGATACCTCTGATTCAGTCATCGGAAATTACAACGACTCTCCGTTGGTCTCAAAAGAAGAGTTGGTCCTTCGGCCATATGAAGCAATCGTCTACCGAATATTCCGGTAAAAAAGAACAGTATGTAAACAAGGAAAAAAACAAGGATGGCGGACATGAAATCCGCCATCCTTGTTTTTGGTTGTTGAAGACCGTTCTTTCGATTAAAGAAAAGTCACGAACTTCTACTTTAAGTAAAATACACGACATTCAAGAGGTCGCTTTGACGACTTGTTTAAT
Source organism: Exiguobacterium sp. GL_137 (assembly GCF_057834585.1). NCBI lineage: Bacteria > Bacillati > Bacillota > Bacilli > Caryophanales > Exiguobacterium > Exiguobacterium sp. GL_137. The sequence goes on along the minus strand of NZ_CM174406.1, from coordinate 1,732,454 downwards.
CGTATCGATAATCTGCTGTTGCTCATCTTTAGTTGTTTCGAGTCGTATGCCATACAAACGCTGGGAATCGAGCCATTTTTCATGCAAAATCCGTCCGTTCAGCTTCAATGGTTCGAGACCACGTATAAGAGAAAATTCGACGACAATCGACATCGAACGGTCAATCGGCAGCTTCAGCGGTGTTGCAATCGCCATGCCACTAGGTGAGATATTATGAATATTCATCGATCCAATCGGCGTCCGTTGTCCACCTTTGACAAGATAAAATTCACCAGCAACCGGTTCATCAAAATGAAACCGGAAAGATTCGTTGCGTTTGATCTTCAAGATGAACACCTCCTGATTTCCATTATCCGTTAAAAGAGGACAATCTTCTAGCGAAATGTTGAAAATCAGGAAGGTGATTGTATCAAGCTGCTAAATCTTTAGATGGAGTGGTCGGGTGAATCCTTTTAGCAAGATACATGAAAGGAGTGGCGACCCAGGCAATGACGAATTTAGCGAGATAAGTGGTAATGAAAATCTGCCACCAAATATCAAATGGTAAGTTGTGAAAGGCAATCGCACAAAACGTCAACGTATCAATCAATTGGCTGAGGACAGTCGATCCGGTTGTCCGTAACCAAAGTTTCTTTTCCCCCGTCTTTTGACGGATCTTTGAATAGATAAAGACATCAAACAATTGTGATACCAGGTAGGCAGACAAACTACCAAGCGCAATCCAAGGAAGTAAACCAAATAACAGGTTCAAAGAACTCGACATGTCTTTCGCCAGGGTGTCATTAAGTGGTGTGTACAATAAGCTGTATTGCATCAATAACGTTGTCGTGATCAATGAGAAAAATCCCATGTAGACGCCTTGCCGCGCTACTTTTTTTCCGTACTTTTCATTTAAGATGTCGGTAGCCAAATAACAACTTCCGTATACGACGTTCCCTAATGTGAAAATATAAGAATAAAGTTCAACTTGTTGTGTGACTTGGATATTGGCAATAATCGTTGCGATGGCAATCCACATCATCAAACCGGTTTTACCAAACAGACGATAACTGAGTAATAACAATCCCATCGTAAGTAAGATGGAAGGAAACCATAACCATTCGTTCATGTGAGAACTCCTTTCTGAATCATACAATCCAAAATTTTACGCTTTTTTTGGATCGATGTCAAAAAAACCGACGCCTGATTGCGTCGGTCGAGCCTCAAGGGCGTTGTAAGGAATATCGTTTACGACGACCCTTACTAAAATAATCGTCTTGTTTGACGAATCCGTTTGTCTTCAAAATTTGAGAAGCGATCTCTTGATGGGGAGACGTCGGTAAGACACGGGCACGTACTTCGTAAAGAGACAATACGTTTGATTGCTCGAGTGCCTGTTGTACTGCCTTTGTTCCAAAACCGCGACCGCTGTATGGGTCGAATATCATCAAATCAAGTTGGAAATAATGTCCCATTTTTAATAAGAGTACACGACCAATCAGTTGTTCGTCGACAAGAAGATCAAAGTAGAAGTCTTCGGAATAACTGTGTTCAACAGAATCAAAAGCGCGCTCGGCCCCGAGCTCATGGTCGTATCCTTGAATTTCCTGACGAGATAATCCGTAAGCCTGTTCGCCGTACTTTAAAAAATGTTCGAATTCAGTCTGATCTACATGACGTAGTGTTCGACGTTTTAAATCCATGACGGTGTCCTCCTCTGATCGCAATTCACTCTGCTCATTTATTATAGCGACTTCAGGAAACAAATTGCAAAAGATAGCTGGAGAAGTAAGGAACGGTAGGAAAGCGAAAAAGTAAGTTGTAAACGGATTGTGATTGTTTCAATTCGTGATGAATATGGTAAAGTAATGATGTAGACATCTGGATGCTGGAAGGGGTTGGAAAATGTGTTCACAGAACGGGATGGAATCAAATTACGCTTAGAACAAATCGAACGCTTATATTCTGATTTGAATCGGGAAGCGAAACAATTGACGGAGCGGTTACGCCAACTTGACGAACAAGGGGACGAAGTCCGTCATGATCTTGCATTAAATAAAGAAGATCGCGACCACTTGAAATCAAGTATCGATGAGACGTTGCAGGCCTTGTTACAACGGACGACTGTTGATGCCAAAGTCGAGCAGGAAAAACAAGAAGATTTAATTTCTAAAAAAGCCCTCATCGAAGATATCGAAGGGTTATTGAAGAAAAAGAAATAAGCTGGCGCAGGCTAGCTTATTTTTTTCTGGGAGTGAAACGGATTGGACAAACAAAAAGTCGTATTGACGACGTGCTTAAGGCCCACAGATGAAGTCAGGACCAGATTACAGCGACTTTATGAAATGGAGCAAACCATTGACTTCGATGTCATCGAGCGAAAAAAAATAGGACTGCAGGCACTTCACGAGCAGTATCAGCGTCCCATTCTTGTCGTGGATAAAAACCGATTGGAATATTATCCGCAAGATGCGGACAGCTCTTTTTTCTTTCATCCGTCCAGTGCGGTTTTTCGAATCAAACAATTTGACCGGAATGGTCATGATCCATTGATTACAATCGCCCGATTGCAAAAGGGGATGACAGTTCTTGATTGTACGTTAGGCTTAGGAGCGGATGCAATCGTCATGAGTCACGCAGTCGGACAGTCTGGTCAAGTTATCGGTTTAGAAAGCAATCCGGTGACAGCCTTGATCGTACGGGAAGGGTTACAACAATGGATCGAAGGATACCAACCAATCATTGATGCGATGCGACAGATTGAAGTTCAGTTGGCGGAACACTTCACGTACCTGAAGCAATGTGCCAGCAAATCAATAGATGTCATTTATTTTGATCCGATGTTTGAAAAAACCGTTTCAGAATCAACGCATCTTGACGGACTGCGACAACTGGCAAACTTTGAACCGTTGACCGAACAAGTAGTAGCCGAAGCCAAACGAGTCGCCCGACAAAGAATCGTCTTAAAAGCTCATTTTGAGAGTGAGTTATTTGAACGATACGGATTCGTGCGGACGAAACGAAAATCATCCAAACTGCATTATGGTGTCCTTGAATTATGACGACAAAACCCCTCTGAGTCAGACTCAAAGGGGTTTTACTTATTGGTTGAAATTATTCGACTGCTTCTTTTAATTCTTCTTCCATATCGTCAAATTTCTCTTGAACCGATTCAACCGGTTGTTTCGTCAAGAGACTAACGACAACTGTGAAGAATAAGCTAGTGAAGAACCCAGGTACCATCTCATAGAGTGTCGTACTGAGACCGAGCTGAACCCAAATGATGACGGTGATTGCACCGGATAACATACCGGCGAGTGCACCTTGTTTCGTCATCCGTTTCCAGTAAAGCGAAAGCAGGATGATTGGACCAAAGGCGGAACCAAAACCAGCCCAGGCATAACCGACCAGTGATAAGATCGTGGCTGACGGATTCCAGGCTAAAACGGAACCGATGACAGCGATGACCAGGACGGCAATTCGTCCTGTCAAGACGAGCTGTTTGTCTGTTGCTTTTTTATTAAAAAACGTTTTATAAAAATCTTCTGTTAAAGCACTTGATGTGACGAGCAACTGCGACGAAATCGTCGACATGATAGCGGCTAAAATCGCTGCCATCAGGAATCCTGTGATGTAAGGATGGAATAAGACGTCAGAGAAACGGATGAATACGGTCTCCGGATCGCCCAGTCCATTGCCTTGCCCTTCAAAATAAGCAATCCCGACAAGTCCTGTCATCATGGCACCGAGAATCGAGATAAACATCCAACCAATTCCGATACGACGAGCTTTTTTCAAATCTTTGACCGAACGAATGGCCATAAAACGAACAATGATGTGCGGTTGTCCGAAATAACCAAGTCCCCAGGCTAGGAATCCGATGATTCCGAGGAATGTTGTGCCTTTTAATGGATCAAACAATGTAGGATCCAGGTTTTCTGCATAGTTGTAGGCACCATCGATGCCACCGACGTCCGTTAAGGCAACGACCGGCACGAGGACAAGGGCGATGAACATGATACAACCCTGGACGAAGTCGGTCCAACTGACTGCGAGAAAACCGCCAAACAGTGTATAGGCGACGACGACCGCAATCGTCAAGAGCATACCATAATGATAATCAAAGCCGAATGAGCTTTCAAACAATTTACCGCCGGATACGATACCAGCTGATGTGTAGAAAGTGAAGAAAACGATAATGACAACTGCAGAAACAGTCCGTAAGACACGTGACGTATCTTTAAAACGATTTTCTAAGAAGTCAGGAATCGTAATTGAATCATTTGCCATTTCCGTATAAAGACGAAAACGTGGCGCTAAAATCAAATAATTTACGTAACAACCAATTAACAGTCCTAAAGCAAGCCATAAAGCAGATACACCAGTTGCGTACATGGCTCCGGGTAATCCCATCAACATCCAGCCACTCATGTCGGATGCTCCGGCGGATAGTGCCGTGACTCCGGGACCTAAGTCTCGACCACCTAACATATAATCTTCTGTGTTTGTCGTTCGCTTGTACGCAATATAGCCGATGGCAAGCATCATGACCAGATACAAGCTGATTGAAATCCATTCTTGCGTCATAACAATAAAGCCTCCAATTAATCTTTTTTTGCGCTGTTCGTTCATCTGTCAAATAAGCACAATCGATTTGTTCCCCACCTTACAGGGTCTAAAACGACAAAGCAAGTCTTCACAATGTCATGAAAAGTGGTTTCAGCCCTCGTCTATCAAGGGGTTGGGACGGTTTTCGTCCCTCTAGAAGTTCTAATTTTCGAAATTCAGTCATGGAAATGTTGTCAAATGGCAAGGTAATCGAAATGAATGGTGTTGTCAAAAAAGGTACAATTAAAAATTTGTCTGTATGAAAAAAGCGATTCAAGTGATATAAAAATCACTTGAATCGCGAGTGGGAACGTAACTTAATATGTAAAGACAATCGCTTGGTAAGCCGTTTGAAGACGGTTAAGTGCTTCGTCCAACTGACTTCGCGGGCATCCGAAATTCAAGCGTTCAAACGTCGAAGCATTTTTTCCAAATGGTTCTCCGTGTGTCAGGGCAAGACCAGCCTGCTTGACTAACCAGTCAGCCCGCTCTTTCGAATTAAAAGGAAGAGCGGCACAGTCAATCCAAAGCAAGAAAGTGGCGTCCGGTGTAACGACGGTGAGACGAGGCATTTCTGTTTGAATTCGTTGTATGGCATGGTTACGGTTCTCTTCAAGGTAAACCAACAACTCCTGTAACCAGCGCTCGCTTTCCGGGTCCTCATAAGCAGCAATGATAGCTGTTGCCGCAAAAGCATTCGGATGCACGAAGTTCGCCTGTTGCACCTGCTCGATTTTAAGACGCAAGTCAGCGTTCGGTACAATCAGATAAGAAGCATAAAGTCCCGGGATATTGAATGTTTTAGATGGAGCACTGACCAGTATTACCTGATCGTAATCAAACGCGATAATCGGATGATGCGTTACATTCGAAAACAGCAAATCGGCATGGATTTCATCCGACAAGACGTAGACACCGTATTGTTTAGCAAGTGCAACCAATCGTTTCAATTCATCGAAGCTGAACACGCGACCGGTCGGGTTATGCGGATTACATAAAATGATCATGCGTGCTGACTTCATCTGTTGTTCGAGCAATATAAAGTCGATTTCATACCGGTCATTCTGTAAAGAAAGCGGATTTTCGACTAAACGTCGTCCGTTCGCTTCTATAACATGATGGAAAGGGGGATAGACAGGAGTCTGGATGATAATTTCATCATTTTCTTCCGTCAATGCTAATACACTATGTGCGAGTGCGGGAACGACGCCGCTCGAATAGAGGATCGTTGCCGGATCGACCGATTGGTCATAACGTTTGTCAAACCAATGTTGAATGGCATGTTTTGCTTTTTCTTCGAACAGAGAATAGCCGAAGTTGCCGCTTGCAGCCCGTCTTGTCAAAGCTTTCGTTATCGAGTCGGCAGGACGGACATCCATATCTGCAACCCACATCGGAATCAGTTGATCCGATCCGAACAGTTGTTTCAAACCATCCCATTTGGCGGACCCGGTTTGTCTTTTCTCTAAAACTTCATCAAACATATGCTCATTCATTTTGTTCAATCCTTTCGATATAAACTTAACTATATCTTCACAGTACCGAACAGGTCTCATTTCGGCAAGTTAGAAAAATAGAGGTTTTAAAAAAAGGGCGCATGGGAAAACTCAATATCGTACACAAAAAAAAGGACGGGGTGGATTTTATGTTACATTCAAAAGTGTTAGTAGGACGATCACCAGAAGAACTCGAAGAACGACTTAATCATTTCTTTGAGGAAAATGGTGTCGGTTCAAATTCAATCATCACACTTAAATTCTCGACATTCGTCGCATCGAAAGCGGATGAACATTATTCTGTGTTGATTGTCTTTGATAACTCATTAACTAAAACAGTCCTTTAATGCATCATGAAACAGTTAGGGGGAAGTAAATTTCCCTTAACTGCTTTTTTTGTATTTTCTTGAAAAAGTTGATATTCATTTAGGCTTACGTTATACTAATATTAGAAAAAACAGGCTTCCGTAGGTTAATGGCAGACCTCAGCAATGGTAATGCTGCAGTGCGAGTTCGATTCTCGCCGGAAGCATCAAAATAAACAGGTCTTCCGTCACAAGTCAATCACTTGAACGGAGGACCTGTTTTTGTTTAGAACAGGGACTGATCTTGAAGGAGACATCCATGAATCAATTAAATATTTCGATTGGTAACGAAATTAAGCGGATCCGGCAAGAACGAAATTGGACACAAGCTGAACTGTGCCAGGGAATTTGTAGTCAGGCAGAAATCAGTAAAATCGAGAATGGACGTAATTCACCGACGGTTGATTTATTACAACAACTTGCAGAACGGTTACACACTCCGGTCTCGTCTTTTTTTATAAATGAAAACAAAAAAACAAATTTTCGCATGATTGATCAAGAAATAATTCAACTTACGCGCCTAAACCGTTATTCTGAAATATTTCTACAGATTGATCAATATCTGATAACAGAAACGGACAAAGAAATTAGCATTTTATTGCGCTATCACAAATTGATCATTGAAGAAAAAACAAACATCATTGATTACCGAACGTGTATTTCACAACTTTTGAATATAACTGCAGAAGAAAAATTAATTGAAGAATCGTTTCTACTATACTTAAGAATTCAGATGTCGATTGCGATTTTATATACGAACTATGGTGAGTACCGCCATGCGGATTCAATTTATTCAATGTTGTTTAAGATTGACTATCATACGGTCGAATATAAAAAAATGAAATTGAAGATTTTATACAATTACATCCGAAACTTAATCAAACAAAAAGATTTTTCTGCGATCTTAAAAGAAACTGAGACGGCGATTAATGAAAGTAATCATTTGGATGATTTAAGTTATCTCGGACACTTTTATTATCAGCGGGGATACGCATTGGAACAGTTAAACAGCTCCTTAGAGTTGATTCAAGAAGCATACACGCTTGCCTACGGAATCTTTTTGGCTACAGAAAACACTTCGTTTGCGACCATATTAGAGGATCACTTATCAGATGTGATGTATTTTTCATTAAAATCAATCTAGGAACTAGTCATGCAACAATAGTCAGAAGAGAAAGGTAAATTATGATGAAATCATTGCCTCACATGATTGGAAATGAAATCAAACGGATTCGTAAAGAAAAGAAAATGACACAAAAAGAATTGTGTGATGGGATATGTAGTCAGGCAGAAATCAGTAAGATTGAAAATGGACGTAATTCGCCAACAATCGATTTGTTACAACAAATTGCCAAGCGATTGCGCGTGCCGCTTTCTTTACTATTCCGGGATCAATTAGAGAGTGACACCTTTCGAGAGACTGATAACCATTTATCGAGTCTGTTTCGGGAGAAAAAATATCAAGAGATGAAACAAGAATTATCGAAAAATGATGCAACGCATCATAACGAAATCCTTTTGCTAAAAGCGTATTTTTCAATACTTTTAGAGGTGAAAACAGATAAAATTGATTACCGTACTGCTTCCACTTTATTATCACGATTGACGGATCGGGAAGATATTTGGTACGAATCGCCCAAGATGTATATTCGAATAAAGATGGCCATCTCGAATTTATACGCAGAAAATGAGCAGTACCATCTGGCTGAAAAAGTATATGAAGAATTGGAACAATTGACGTACGATACGGAAGAATTGAAAAAACAATTGATCAAGATTTATTACAACCATTCTCAATTGTTAACCTATGAGAAAAAATACGAAGCCGGCTTAAAAATAACGGAAAAAGGATTAAGCTATAGCTTATCGTTAAATGATGCTTCTTTCGTCGCTCATTTTTATTATCAACGTGGTTATTTTTATGAGGTGATGATGACTGACGATAGCTCACCCATTCAACGTGACTATACGATAGCATATGCTTTGTTTCGTGCATTTCATCTACACACATATGAAGAAATCGTTCTTAAAGGAAAAGAACGATTTCTACTGTTTACATTTTAAAATGTTCCCCCGGCCTTCTCACATGCGGAGAGGGCTTTTTTGACGAGTTCCTCCGCCCGGTCAGGATATTGCTGATGTCCTTCCAGGATAATGGTCTGGACATCTTCAATCCCGAAGAAACGAAGGATATCGAGCATGTAACGAACGGCATGTTCGGAATCAGCTTTATCCGCTGTAGAATAGTCCCCGCCGCGTGAATGCAGCAACAAAACTTGTTTGCCCGTTACTAAGCCGACAGACCCTTCTGCTGTATAACGAAACGTCTGACCTGCTTGTGCAAGATAGTCCATATAATTATGAAGCGGAGCCGGAACGGTCAGATTCCACATCGGGAAAGAAAAAACGACTTTATCCGAGTCGAGAAACCCGGTCAGATATTCTTGTAATTTGTCGAGCGGCACATGTTCATCGGTCTCGACGGATTCTCCACGAAATAGTTTGGCGGCAGCAGTGGCGAGACGTAAATCAAAAAACGGTAACCGTTCCTCGAATAAATTGAGTACGACGACTTCATCATCCGGATGATGTGTCCGGTAACTCGCGAGAAACGCTTCGTTCATGTGCGAGCTGATTCCTTTCTTTTGATGGGTACTATCATTTGCTTCAATAAATAACAAACGGCTCATGACATAACACTCCTTTCAATCTTTACTAGTCAAATACCCGATTGAAGACTTCTTTAGACGTGGGAGAATGAAAAGCAAATTGATGGAGGATTTAGGTTTTAATTCCAACTTGATAAGGAAAAGGAAAGGATGAATTGACGGAAAAGAGGGGATGATATGAAGGCGCATAACCGTCCTTCATCAGCAAATCTTCACTATCATCGCGAAGTAAACGCAAATTATCGGCTGTTCGGAATGATTATTTTTGTGCTGACTACTTGCGGTGCCGCTCTGTATGTTTTTTCAAGTAGCATCAGTCAAACTGGGTTGGAGCGGTCTGTCGGATGGCGGGCATTTCTAATTTTTATCGTGGGTGTAGTTCAATTTTTAATTGGAAAAAGTAATCTGACCGATCGATGGAAACCCCATGTGATGTCGAGCGTCTTCTTATTGATACCTTTCATCTACTATCCATACATCGACAATGGAGCACAGACGGTTTGGGCAGCCTCGTTGTTGTTTGTCTTGACGTCTCTTGTCGTGATCAATCGGACGATGTTGCTGTATGCGACGGGAATCAGTGTCCTGTCCCTGTTGTATGTCTGGTTAAAAGCACCGACAGGAATCTCGACCTTTAGTTTGACTGATCATATCGCGCGAATTGGATTGATTCTGATTGCTACACTCATCAGTCTGTTGATTCATAGACAATATGTCACGCATTTAGAAAGAAACATCGATTACCTGACACGATTAAAAGAACAAGCTTTCTTCGATCCGGTTACGGAACTGGCGAATCGGTCCTTTTTTGTCATTGAAACGGAGAAAAAAGCAGTTACAGGAGATATCATCTGTCTGATTGACTTGGATGATTTTAAGACAGTTAATGATGCATTCGGTTACCGGACGGGGGATCGGACGCTTCATGTTATCGGCAAGCGCTTGATGACCCGTTTTTCGGACTGTATCGTGGCGAAAGCGAGTGGAAGTGCTTTTTTATTACATGCAACATCTACGCCACCGCATCAACTATGTGATGAGATTTTAGCCAGTATTTCTGAACGTGTTCAGATTGATTTTAAGCAAATCAATGTAACGGCAAGCATCGGGGTTTCGTTCGTCAACGGGGAATCGATTGATCACGTCATCAATGATGCCGAGATTGCTTTGTTTACGGCAAAGTCAAATCGGAAAAATACGTTTGCGATTACGGATCAGGTAACCCAAAATGAACGCAAACGAGCAATGCAACTGACACGGGATCTGTATGATGCTGATCTTGACCGGGACTTTTTTGTGTTGTTTCAACCACAAGTCAGCGCAGCAACTCACCGCATCACGGGTGCTGAAGCACTAGTCCGGTGGAATCATCCGAAATATGGGCTGATTTCGCCACTGGAATTCATTCCGTTGGCAGAACGGACACGATTCATCGAAACACTTGGGGGATGGGTAATGCGTAAAGCCTGCCGGCAAGGACAGCAGTGGTTGGAACAAGGACGAAAACCAATAACGATTGCCGTTAATGTCTCGCCTTGGCAGTTGCGGCAAGAAGACTTTACCGAAAAGGTATTGGAGATTTTACGAACGACCGGTTTTCCGCCTTACTTATTGGAAATTGAAATGACGGAACATATTTTTATCGAAGGAACGGTACAAATCATCAAAACCTTAAATGAATTGCATCTTCACGGGATCCGGATTGCGCTTGACGATTTCGGAACGGGCTTTTCATCGATGCAGACGCTCGTCGAATTACCTTTCGATCAGTTAAAAATTCCGAAAGAGATTGTCCGGGCGGCGATTGACTCGGAAGAAAAACGAGCCATCGTCGAGACAATCATTCAGCTGGGAAGTCGATTGAAGATGACAATTGTCGCGGAAGGAATTGAAGCGATGGTAGAAGCGGAACTTTTGACAGGATTAGGGTGTCAGACGCTTCAAGGCTATTTGTTCCATAAACCATTGGAAGCGTTATCAATTGAACCATTACTCGAGTTAGAAGCCTAATACAAAAGCTCAACCATTTTCACTTTCGTCACGAGACGTCTGTAGAAAACGGTTGAGCTTTTGCACGTTATAAATAGCGGGCGAAACGCCGTTCGAGCATTTCCTGACCGGCAGCGATGACGGCACAGATTCCCCAGTAAATGAAGGCGATGACAAAATAAACTGTCATGTAGTCGAACTCCCGTCCACCGACAATCTTTGCCCGTTGAAAAATCTCCGGGACTGTAATCATGGCGGCAAGCGAAGAGGCTTTCACCAAATCAAGAAGGACATTTGACAGCGGAGGAATTGCCAGTCGAACAGCCTGAGGCAAGATGATGCCGACGAACACACGGTATCTGGAAAGTCCTAGTGATTGGGCAGCCTCCTGTTGACCACGGTCCACCGACAAAAGGGATGAACGAATGATTTCAGCCATATAGGCAGCGCTGTTCAGACTGAAGCCGGCAATGGCAGCGGTCAAGGCATCCAGTTGAATGTTGATGACCGGTAAACCAAAATAAAACATGAATAATAAGACAAGAATCGGGACACCGCGCATAAATGAAATATAGAGGGTGGCAATCGTCCGTAACAGTCGTGATGTGGATAACCGAGCCAAAGCCAGTAACAAGCCGAGACCAAGGCCGATCACCATACTGAGAATCGAAATCCAAAGAGTATGACTAAGACCACCTAAGATGTAAGGAAACGCTTCTCGTGCTAATTCTGGATTAAAGACGGACCGCCATTCAATTTCAAAGAAGCTGTTCAATTCACGTCAACGAGCGTCGTCTTGATATCAGGCATTTTCGAGACGTCTTTGTTGGCGTAAAATGTTTTCGACAGTTTAGCAAGCGTTCCATCTTTCTTCATCTTGTCGATTTCAGCATTGATGTTCGACTGTAATTCTTTGTTATCTAAATCCATGATGAGTCCGACTTGACTTGGATTGTAGGCGATATCAGGATGAATCGTAATGTCGAAATCTTTAAAGAAATCGACAGCTAAACTTTGTAAATAGTAATCGTTTAAGATGACATCTGTCCGTCCGTTGGAAACATCACGCAAATATTGATCATTCGTCGCATTATCATAGGTGACTTCTTTTGCACCGAATTTCTTAGCGACTTGCATATAGGTCGTCGTCGCTTCCCCCGCTGCTTTTTTGCCTTTTAAATCTTCCAGAGACTTGATGCCGGATAAATCACTTTTACGGACAATCGCCGTCCCGTACGTATATTTGTATGGTTTAGAGAAGGCGAACTTTCCTTTACGTTCATCGGTAATCGTAATATCATTGGCGGCTAAATCAACTTGACCAGTGTTTACACTCGTCAACATTCCGTCAAAAGACATTTCTTTAAATGCCACCTTCAAATCAAGACGTTTAGCAATCTCTTTGACGACTTCGACATCAAAGCCGGTTAATTTATTGCTTTTTTCTTCATGGAATGAGGTCGGATAAAGTGTACCAGCCGTTGCAACTGTCAAGGTTCCTTCTTTTTGAATCTTATCGTATGCGGTCATTTGTTTTTCTTCCTGACCACATGCACTAAGGACCAGGGCAGTTCCTGCAATCAAGAGACCCGTCCATTTCACAGAGTTTTTCATCGTTTCAATTCTCCTTTTCCTAACAAGCACTGATAATTTATTTTCTATTTAAAAGTACCATGGAAAATGGAATTGGCGCAAAAAAGAATAGCCTCTTGAAAAATATTTTATTCAAAAAAAATATCCACCTATATGTAAGCGTTATCATCAAGAAGAGACGGTCTATCAAGGGATTTGAAGAACCGGATTTTAGAAATATACATGGTGGCGAATAAACATAAAAGAGTGTAATGTATATTTTAACAGAATATACAGAAAATTTAGAACGGTTAGGAGCGTGGTAATATGTCATTTCATCAAATGCCGCAACGGCAAGGACTATATGATCCGAGACAAGAACACGATGCGTGTGGAATCGGGGTTTATGCTCATCGGACGGGACGAGTAAGTCATGAAATCGTTCAAAACGCCTTGAAGATGTTGTGTCAGATGGAACATCGGGGGGGACAAGGTAGTGATGCCAAAACAGGCGATGGAGCCGGCGTCCTCACACAAATACCAGATCGTCTCTTCCGCCAAACGTTACGAAATATCAACTTGCCACGCAGTGGGGACTACGGGGTAATGATGATGTTTTTGCCGCGGGAAGACCGCTTGCGTCAACGGTTGGAACGTGTTTTGGAATCGATTATTTTATCAGAAGGACAAGGGTTAATTGAGTGGCGAACTGTCCCGGTTACGAACACGGTGATCGGTGATAAAGCGCGTCAAACGGAACCCGTCATCCGGCAATGCTTTATTGAAGCCAAAAACGTCGAAGGATTAGCGTTCGAGCGGACACTGTTTTTGATTCGTCGACTGTTTGAGCGAGAAGCGGAGCAACTCGGTATCGAACAATACGTCTTAAGCAGCTCCAGCGAGACGATTGTCTACAAAGGACTGGTGACGACGGATCAACTCGGTTTGTATTTTGATGATTTGCAGGATGAACGGTACCAGTCTGGTTTCGCGATCGTCCACTCTAGATTCAGTACGAACACCTTTCCGAGCTGGAAACGTGCCCATCCTAACCGTTATCTCATCCATAATGGAGAAATCAATACATTACAAGGGAATGTCCGGGCAATGCGGAGCCGTGAAAACGGATTGGCCAAGACGACGTACGGCCGTCGGGCGAAAGATGTCTTACCGATTTTGGACGAATCGGGCAGTGACTCCTCGATGCTTGATAATGCGTTCGAGTTTTTATATCTGTCTGGATTGACGCTGGCAGAAACAGCATTGATGCTCGTGCCGGAACCGTTCGAACATGCAGAGGTCCGGCCGGCAAAGCGGGCGTATTATGAATATCACAGCAGTATGATGGAACCGTGGGATGGTCCGTCAGCGATTGTCTTCACGAACGGGAAACAGATTGGGGCGACACTTGACCGGAATGGTCTGCGACCTGCTCGGTACATGATGATGCGGGACGGTCATTTCATGTTATCTTCAGAATCCGGTGTTCTGCCGGTAGCTGAACACGATATCTTATTTAAGAAACGCCTTGTTCCGGGAGAACTGTTATTGCTTGATTTTGCGTCCGGCCAATTGATTTCAGATGAAGAGGTCAAGCGTGAACTCGCGATGCGCCATCCCTATGCCGAGTGGTTGGCGGAAGAGATGATAAAATTACCGGCAGACGTGAAAACGGAAGAGATCTCGAATCTCGGAACGTTACAACGGTTGTTTGGTTACACACGGGAAGACATCGATCAGTATTTGATTCCGCTGGTGGAAGAGAAAAAAGATCCGTTAGGTGCGATGGGGACGGATATCCCGCTTGCTGTGCTGAGTGAACGGCCGCAATCCTTGTTCCGGTATTTTAAACAGCTATTCGCGCAGGTGACGAATCCGCCGATCGATGCGTTGCGGGAACAAATCGTTACGTCGACGATGACCTGGCTCGGTCAGCAAGGGGAACTGTTGACGCCGAACCGGCAGAATTGCCGTCGGATTCGTCTCACATCCCCGGTTCTCACGCCATCGGAAGCTGCGGCCTTAAAGCAGACGAAACTCGTTCACAAGACGCTTTCGACCGTATTTGACGGTCCGCTTGAGGAAACACTCGAAGCGTTACTCGAGCAAGCTGTCCATGCCGTCCGAGGGGGCTGTGAACTGTTGATTCTTTCCGACCGGAATGTCCGGCCGGGTGCTGTCCCGATGCCGATCCTGCTTGTCACAAGTGCTGTCCATCATCATTTGATCCGGGAAGGTCTGCGGACGAAAGTCAGTTTAATCATCGAAGGTGGTGAAATCCGGGAAGTCCATCATTTTGCCGCCTTGCTCGGATACGGAGCCGATGCCATTCATCCTTACCTTGTCTATGCGACGTTACAGGATGCCGTTGTCGAAACGATGCCTGACTATGCGGAGCGATACCGGTCCGCAGTGACAGAGGGTGTGGTCAAAGTCATGTCGAAGATGGGCATTTCGACGGTCTTCAGTTACCGGGGGGCTCAAATTTTTGAGGCTGTCGGGATTGCCGAAGAGGTCATCGACCGTTACTTCACAGGAACTGTCTCGCAACTCGACGGTTTGAACTTGTCACTGATTGAACAGGAAGCTCTTCGTCAACATGAAGAAGGAATCAGACGGACACACCTTGAGTCAGGCAGTGTCTTCCGCTATCGGCACGACGGAGAACATCATGCGTTCAACCCGGCAACGATTCATTTACTGCAACATGCTTGTCGAACCGGTCGGTATGACTTGTTCAAAACCTATTCTTCCCGGATCCAGGAAGAACCGGCGACGTTTTTGCGTCACCTCATGTCTTTCCGGGAAACGACTCCGATTCCGATTGAAGAAGTTGAACCGGTCAGCGAAATCGTCAAGTATTTCAAGATGGGAGCCATGTCTTACGGTTCGCTGTCCAAAGAGGCACACGAGACGTTAGCGATTGCGATGAACCGGCTCGGCGGGAAAAGTAACAGCGGTGAAGGCGGTGAGGAAGAGGAACGGTATCATTTGGATGAAAACGGTGATTCCCGGATGAGCCGGATCAAACAGATTGCATCTGGTCGATTCGGTGTCACGAGCGATTACCTCGTCCATGCCGACGAACTGCAAATCAAGGTCGCACAAGGAGCAAAGCCGGGAGAAGGCGGGCAGCTGCCGGGAGAAAAAGTTTACCCGTGGATTGCCCGTGTCCGGGCCTCGACACCCGGTGTCGGATTGATTTCACCTCCACCCCACCATGATATTTATTCGATTGAAGATTTGGCGCAGTTGATTCACGACTTGAAACGAGCGAATGATCAGGCGCGGATCAGTGTTAAGCTAGTCGCCAAAGGCGGTGTCGGAACGATTGCTGCCGGCGTCGCCAAAGGATTGGCCGATGTCATTGTCATCAGCGGTCATGACGGAGGGACCGGTGCGTCACCGAAGACCAGCATTCAACATACGGGATTACCGTGGGAACTGGGCTTGGCCGAAACCCATCAGACACTTGCATTAAACGGATTACGGGACCGGGTCGTTTTGGAAACGGATGGAAAGTTATTGACGGGACGCGATGTCATCATCGCTGCGATGCTCGGAGCCAATGAATACGGGTTTGCAACGGCACCGTTAATTGCCGTCGGCTGTATCATGATGCGGGCCTGCCACCTCGATACGTGTCCGGTTGGTGTCGCGACACAAGATCCGAAATTACGTGAGAAATTTACAGGATCGGCGGATCATGTCGTCCATTTCATGGAATTTGTCGCCGAAGAAGTCCGTGAATATTTAGCACAACTCGGTGTGAGACGTTTAGCCGATTTAGTCGGTCGGACCGATCTGTTAGAAACGTCCAACCGGATGAAGACGCACTGGAAAGCTTCCAGTCTCGATTTATCCCGACTGTTCGTCATGCCGGGTTATTCGGCAGAGAACCGGCAGTATCAACAGCATTACGTCTCGGCTTCATTTGACGGACGGGAACTGGAAACTGTCATCACGGATGAATCCTTTACGGAACAACAAACCTTTGCCTTCCCGATCACCAATATAGACCGGGCAATCGGAACGAATACCGGATCACGTTTGACACGGCTCTACGGCGCAATGGGGCTTCCGACGGATCGGTTAACGCTGAATCTGACAGGTTCAGCCGGTCAAAGTCTTGGGGCGTATATTCCACGCGGCATGACATTGAATGTGTCAGGAGATGCCAACGACTATGTCGGCAAGGGATTATCAGGGGGGGTCATCGCCGTTCGTCCACAGGCAAAATCGAGTTTCGTCTCCGCTGATCAGGTCATCATCGGAAATGTCGCACTGTACGGAGCGACAAGCGGCGAACTTTACGTTAATGGTCAAGCGGGGGAACGATTTGCTGTCCGGAACAGCGGAGCAACCGCGGTCGTTGAAGGGATCGGAAATCATGGTCTCGAATATATGACGGGCGGAAGTGTCGTCATCCTGGGTGATGTCGGACTGAACTTCGCGGCCGGAATGTCGGGTGGCGTCGCGTACGTCTTGCCAAAAGATGTTACACGTTTTGAGGCCCGGATCAATCGGGAACTCGTCGTAACGGGAGCTGTTTCTGACCCGGAAGAAGCAACACGCTTAAAATCGTTTATCGAGCGGCATGTTGCGCGGACGAACAGTGAACAAGGTCATGCCATCCTGGCAAACTGGGATCATGTCCTCAGCTCATTCATCCGTGTCATCCCGACGACCTACCAAGCTGTGACGACTCTGATGGCAGGCTACGCGCAACAGGGACACAATACAGAAGAAGCGATGTTGCTGGCATTTGAGACGCATATCGGACGCGGAACAGGAGGGGAAAAATGAAGAGACGGGATCAATTTATGAACGTTCCTCGCCAGGCAGGCAAGGAACGTGACAGCAGGGAAAGAGTTGGCGATTTTAATGAGTACAAAGAACGTTTTTCTGAATCGGAAGCGTCGGAGCAGGCCAGCCGTTGCATGGATTGCGGGACACCGTTTTGCCATGTCGGTGAGACGTATGGACAAGTCAAAATCGGGTGTCCGGTCTACAATTTGATTCCGGAATGGAACGTGCTGGTCGAACAGGGAAATTTCCACGAAGCCCTGCAGCGGCTCCAAGAGACAAATAACTTCCCGGAATTCACAGGCCGTGTCTGTCCCGCGCCGTGTGAAGGATCGTGCACCCTCTCGATCAACGAACCTGCTGTCACGATCAAACAGATCGAACGGACCATCATCGATATCGGTTTTGAAAAAGGATGGGTCCAACCGCGTATTCCGTCGGTCAGAAGTCAACACCGGATTGCAATTGTCGGTTCAGGGCCGGCCGGCTTAGCGGCAGCCGATCAATTGAACCAAGCGGGGCATCAAGTGACGGTGTTTGAACGGGAAGACCAAATTGGTGGATTATTGACATACGGGATTCCGGCGATGAAACTTTCGAAAGACATCGTTGCCCGTCGTGTCCGCTTGCTTGAGACGGAAGGTATCACGTTCAAAACTGGTGTCACGATCGGTCTTGATCTATCACTGGATCAACTGGAAGCCGATTACGATGCCGTCATCCTTTGTGTCGGCGCAACTGAACCAAGAAAAATACCGGACGCTCCGAGTAGTGGCGTCGGATACGCGATGGAATATTTGACAAGCGTGACGCGGCAACTTTTGACAGGACAAGCGTTAATCGACCTGCATGATACACGGGGGAAAGATGTCCTCGTCATCGGAGGCGGTGACACGGGAGCAGACTGTGTAGCGACGGCACTGCGGCAAGGATGCCGCTCCGTCGTCCAGTTCGGGAAACACGAGATGCCGGGTTCGGAACGCACACCGGACAACATGTGGCCGGATACACCGAACCTGTACAGCCTCGATTATGGTTATGAGGAAGCCCTCGTTCAATTTGGTCGTGATCCACGAGAATACTTGATTGCGATTGAGCGTTACACGACGGATGAAGCCGGACGATTAACCGGCGTCTGGACGATTCATAATGAAAAAATCCGCCATGGCGATGGACGGGTTGAGTTTCAGAAGCTTCTGGGCACCGAAAAATATTATCCGGTCGATACGATGTTGATTGCAATCGGGTTCAGCGGTGTCGAGCAGGATGTTCTACGTCATCTACCGGTTGAGACACAAAACGGGAAGATTAAAACGCGGTCGTACGCGACCGGCCGACCGGGTGTATTTGCCGCCGGCGATGCCCGGCGCGGTCAGTCATTGATTGTTTGGGCGATCCGGGAAGGACGGGAAGTTGCTGAAAAAGTTGAGCAACACCTCCTGAGCTTGCACCAGCAAACCGGTTGATCAGTAGTGAAATCAAAAAACGTTCGAGACTCCTCAGGCAGGAGATTCGAACGTTTTTTGGTTTGTCATGAATGTTGGACAATGTTAAAAAAAGAAAATTGATAATCCGGTTTATCTTGTACCCTTTTCGAAGCGCTTTCAGCTAGGATGAAAGAGAAGGAGTGATCAGGATGGCCATTACTATTATCTTTGTCTGCGACTCGGGACTGGTCAGCAGTGTCATGGGAGCCAAAGTGTTGCGGAATCGATTACAAAAAGAGCACCTTCACGTAACAGTCGAGACATGCCGGGCGAAAGAAATCCCGACAGAGACCACGTTTCTAATCGGTCCCCGGAAAATCGTATCCGATTTACCGGTCGATTCCACGTGCAAGGTATTTGCCGTCGATCATCTGTTGGCAGCGGCGTCCTATGATGATTTAATTAAGACCATTAGAAACGAGTTGATGCAACGTGATTGATTTTACGGCCCGCGAGCGGGAAATCCTATTTTATTTACTGACGAAATCAGAACCGGTTCAGATTCAGGAAATCGCAGAAGCACTCGAAACTTCGGAGCGGACGATTCAACGGGAACGCGAGCGGCTTGGACAAACGGTAGCGCCGTTTCAGTTAGAAATGAGTTACATCCGGGGAAGGGGCTTACAGTTGAGTGGCGATGAGGGACACAAACGGGAACTCCGTGAAGCATTGTTGTTATCGCATCGGCAGTTACCATCGGCGGAAGATCGGCAAGTCGAGCTTGCGTATCGGCTCTTACAAGAAGAAGGAATGATCAAACTGCAGGCTTTGGCACATGCCATGTACATCGCGCCAAGTACGATCAGTCAAGATTTAGAACAGGTTGATGAATGGTTTTGTCAGTATGCGCTGGAGTTAAAACGTAAAAAAGGATTAGGGGCGGAAGTCATCGGTGAAGAAATCGACAAACGCCGCTTGCTGGTATCCTTGATTTTCACCCAATGGGATGTCTTGTCCTTTTACCGATTTCTTCAGGGGCACGTCGATCAACTGCCTCATTTACTTCAAATCCACCAAAGGGAGTGGATTGAAGCAATTAACCAATCGTATGCCGTCATCGTTCCTTTGACGAAACAACAGGATATCAGTGACCGTCTCCTGATGCGGGCGGCACTGAGTTTAGCGGTACAAGCAATCCGGATGGACCGGTTCCCGATGGTCTACGAACTGAAAGCGTATCCGCTCGAAGTGCTGCATCACGTCGATACGCTGCAGCAACGGTTGCCGTATCCTTTATCGATTGCCGAGCGGCAATGGATTTCTGAGGAATTACGGAATTTCCAACAAGATCAGCTGGAGACCGGTGAAGAATTGGTCATTCGACTGCGTGTTAAACGACTCATCGAACAAGTCTCCTTATTGTACGGGGAAGCTTTTATGGAAGACCGGGCACTCGAACACGGTTTAGTCAGCCACATCATGTCATACACGAAACAAAACATCGTCAATCCGTCCTATGTCATCAAACAAATTGAACGGGAGTATCCGCGTCTGTTTGATGCCGTCAAACAAGCAGCTGAATTCGTCTTCAACGATCAAACGTTTGCAGATTATGATTTGGCATTTTGGGTGATGCACTTTGGTGCCGTTTTGAGTAAACCATTGCCGAAAATCCCGTACCGTGTCCTGGTCGTCTGTTCGGCGGGACTGGGATCATCCAAATTATTGATGAACCGGTTGCGACAGGAATTTACGGAATTGGAGCAGGTTGAAAGTTCGTCGCTCTTTGGCATCGGACGTCTACAGTTGAAGGATTATGACTTTGTGTTATCGACGGTGCCGTTACCGGATATCAGTCAACCTCATCTGCTCGTCAACCCGTTATTGCCCAAAGAAGAGGTTGAACGAATCCGGAAGTTGCTCGTTTCCTTACCTAAATCCTTCCAAGCCGCTCCTCGACAGGAAACATCCGGCTGGCTGGATTTATCCAGATTGGAAGAATTGGTTAAGACGGCCCGTCAATTAAGTGACGCCTTTTCCATCGAAACGATTTCCGCACAAACGGAAGGATTGGAAGAAATCCTTCTTGAAATCAGCAACGGACTGGTCGATAAAAATGTCACTTCATCGGCCGTTCAGTTGTCAACGCAGTTGTTACGCCGGCACGAGATGTCCGGACTCGGGATTCCTGGTACACGCCTGGCATTGTTTCACGGTCGCGACGATTCGATTCACCGGGGGGGATTTTTTATCTATGAGCTCGAACAACCGATTGAGCTGCTCGGGATGGATCAAGCGATTCAACCGGTCGAACGGATTTTAGTTCTGGCTGCACCGGAAGAAGCGACGGATCAGCTGTTGCAACTGCTCAGTTCGATTAGTGGTGCCATCATCGAAAATGATGTGCAAACCCATCAGTTTGAATACGGAGATGTCCATCAGCTTCGGCAGATCTTGAACCGGACGTTCCGAAAAGTCATTGAACGGGAACTGCAGACGGTCGAGCAACCGCTTGATTTTTCATTGTGACGGCAAATCAGGAGAACCATTCGTTGATGCGGATGGTTCTTTTAGTCTTGTCCAAGAAGGTTGCCAAAACGTGAACTAGGAAAGATTGAGTAAGCGTTTCCAAAGCGCATACAATAAGGGCATAGCAAAGCACTTATCATACGATGCATGAAATGGAGGGTACACCAATGACAACAACACAAGCAGGAAAACGCGGATTGCGTGTCCAGGTTCAACGGTTCGGAAGTTTCCTCAGCGGAATGGTCATGCCGAACATCGGTGCGTTCATCGCCTGGGGGATCATTACAGCGTTATTCATTCCGACCGGATGGGCACCGAATAAAAGTCTGGCAGAATTAGTCGGTCCGACGATCACGTATCTGTTACCGCTACTGATTGGTTTTACCGGCGGGAAGCTCATGCATGATGTCCGGGGAGGAGTCGTCGGAGCACTGGCGACGATGGGGGTTATCGTCGGAACAGACATTCCGATGTTCCTCGGCGCAATGGTCATGGGACCACTCGGGGGATTCACCATCAAGAAATTTGATCAATTGATTGAAGGAAAAGTCAAACCGGGTCTTGAGATGCTCGTCAACAACTTCTCAGTCGGAATTATCGGCGGTTTGCTGATGATCGGTGGATTTAAACTGTTTGGTCCATTAATGACAGGACTGGATGACATCATGGCAGCGGCAGTCGGAGCAATTGTTAGTGCACACCTGTTACCGCTCGCCAGTCTGTTCATCGAACCGGCTAAAATTTTGTTCCTCAACAATGCGATTAACCACGGGATTTTAAGTCCACTCGGCTTGGATCAAGTCAGTGAAGCTGGAAAATCAGTTCTGTTTTTACTTGAAGCGAATCCGGGTCCCGGTCTCGGTTTGTTACTCGCATATTCAATCTTCGGTTCCGGCGCAGCGAAAAAGACGGCTCCAGGGGCGGCCTTCATCCAATTTATCGGCGGGATTCATGAAATTTACTTCCCGTATGTGTTGATGAAACCCGTTCTCTTGCTCGCGATGATTGCCGGAGGAATGAGCGGTATCCTGACATTCGTCTTATTTGATGTCGGTCTTGTCGCACCCGCTTCACCCGGAAGTATCATTGCTGTCCTTGCGATGGCGTCCCGCGGTTCATACGTTGGCCTCGTTGCCGGCATCTTGATTTCCGCATCGGTAACGTTCGTCGTCTCGGCGGTCTTACTCAAAACGAGTAAAGCAAAAGAAACATCACTTGAAGAAGCGACGGCCAATGTCAGCGCGATGAAAGGCAAAAATTCGATCGCTTCATCGCTCGTCTCGGCAGAATCGGCAACTTCGTTAGCAGAAGTTGAACATATCATTTTTGCCTGCGATGCCGGAATGGGGTCAAGTGCGATGGGAGCATCCGTCTTACGTAACAAAATCAATAAAGCCGGATTGCCGATTAAAGTGACGAACACGTCAATCAGTCAACTCCCGAAAGACGCAGAGTTCATCATTACGCACCAGGATTTGACGCAACGGGCGAAGGAACAAGTACCGCAAGCCGAACACCGGTCCGTCGAAAACTTCTTGAATGCCGGATACTATGATCAACTGGTTCATGAAATTGAAACAGCACGAAATAAAATTTCTTAAAAAATAGACAGGAGTGAATGCATGATGGCAACAGCGATGAAATTAGAAAAAGAGATGGTGTTACTGAATCAACACTTTAGTTCAGACGAGGAAGCGATTGAAGCAGCAGGAGAATTACTTGTTAATCACGGGTATGTCCGTCCGAACTATATCGAATCGATGAAAACCCGTCACCGCTTATCGACGGTCTATATCGGAAACCACGTCGCGATTCCCCATGGTACGGAAGAGTCGAAAGGCGAAGTCCTGAAAACGGGATTATCGATTCTGCAAGTTCCGAACGGTGTCCCGTTCGGAGCGGAACAGGCGAAGCTGATTATCGGTATCGCGGGAATCGGCGACGAACATTTGGAACTGCTGTCGCATATTGCCATCATCTGTTCAGACGAAGAGAATGTCGAACGGTTGGTTAAGGCGCAGACGGCGGAAGACATCATTCAATTGTTAACTGTGGAGGTGTAAGGCATGAAAGCCGTTCATTTTGGAGCAGGAAACATCGGTCGGGGATTCATCGGCTTACAATTGGTTAAATCCGGTTATGACGTCTGTTTCATTGACGTCAACGCCGAAGTCGTCGAAGCATTGAAGTCGCGCCGGGCATATACGGTTGGCTATGCGGCAGAAGAAGCGGCGGCAGAGGAGGTATCCAACGTGACTGCCTTGAATAGTCAAACCGAAGCCGAGCAGGTGATGGAAGCAATCGCTACAGCTGATGTTGTGACGACGGCAGTCGGTCCAACGTTGCTCGCAAGAATCGCGCCGTTACTGGCAGAGGGAATCAAACGGCGGACGACAATGAAAAACGTATATGTCATCGCGTGTGAAAACATGATTGAGGGATCCAGTCACTTGCAGCAAGAAGTGATGCAACATCTGGGTACGATGCCGCCGGGCGTCTTTTTCCCAAATGCCGCCGTCGACCGGATCGTTCCATTACAACATCATGAAGATCCGTTATATGTCGAAGTCGAACCGTTTTTCGAATGGGTCATTGAGACGAAAGACTTACCGGACGGGTATCCGACGTTTGAAGGGGTAACGTACGTCACGGACATTACACCATTCATCGAACGAAAGTTATTCACCGTTAACACCGGACACGCGATTGCCTCATACCTCGGTGCGTTATTTGGAAAAGAGACGATTGCTGAAAGTCTGCAGGACGTCCGTGTCCGACGCGGTGTCCAGACCGCTTTGTATGAGACCGGTTGGCTGTTGCTTGAAAAATACGGCTTTGATCCAAAAGATCACAGTGCGTACATCCAGAAAAATATTAAACGATTTGAAAATCCGCGGATTCATGATGAAATCGTCCGCGTCGCCCGTTCGCCGATTCGTAAACTCGGACCACGCGACCGCCTGGTCAAACCGGCCCGGGAATTAATGGATCGCGGAATCGAAGCGAATGGATTAGCCTTAGGGATTGCAGCCGCCTTAACCTATTCCGATCCAAATGATTCAGAATCTTCTGAATTAAATACGTTCATCGAAGAACATGGGATTCGCCAGACGGTCACGACCTATCTTGGTCTGGAGGCTGAAGAACGTCTCAGTCAATTGATTGTCAGTCAATACGAACAGATGCATCCGATGAGTGATTCGATTGCGTGATAGAGCTTACTTTCAACCAGTCTCGTTTTTGCGGAGACTGGTTTTTTTATATAAAGACATGAAAATTGTAGCCAAACACTGTAAACATCGAGATGCTGTTGAAATTTCCAAATCTCTAACATAAATCAATAGTCTTGTGTATAACAGATTTAGAATATTCGTTATCGAATATTTTTTGTGGTTATTGCGATGTACGCTATAGAAACGGAACTATTCTCCGATCCGATTCTTAGTTAAGAGAAGGTGGCATTATGCAAAATTATAAAGTGAACGTATATATGGTAAAAGGCGCACGATTAAAAACCAATCATTCTTTGACAGCCAAACACTTGATTTATACAAGTCAATTTTCATCGCATACACCGGTTGAACTGCTTCATCAACTGCTGTTAAATCGTCTGACACTCGATCAGGAACAGAACCAGCACTTGATGTATACACTCGAAGTCAACACCGTCGTTGACCAATACGTGATCGATGTCCGTCTTTTTTCTGAATTAGACGTGTCGGACAAGGTGGAACGCGGACTGATCGAATTGATTGAACGAGAAGAAGTGAGACATATTCAAGCGCTTGAAATCGGAAAACCGGACTATGCCGAATTTGCTCATTTGGTTTTGCATGTTAAACCGGGAGCACTCCGTGTCGATCAAGAGAAAATGCAGCGTGTCTTCGACGGATCTGGTGTCAACGGTCAAATCATTTTACAAAAAGAGCGGATCGACAGCCGGGAACCGTGTCACTCGATTCAATTGTTAATCGGCGGGATGGAAAAAAGTTTATACAGTTTATCGCATTATCAACTAGATCCGCTGTTCCGGAAATACGGCTTAGTCATCCAGTCCTTAAATCTGTTACCATTTGATCTGTTTTTGATTCGTGATAAAGTGGCGATGTTATCGTCTGCTGACGCCACGCGGCTATGGATTGATGACATTACGACTTCCAAAAACGGCAGAAGCCATCAAATCTGCTTTAAGGACGGTCAAGAATTCATGACGGTCATCTGTGATTTACACGGTTCGATCCGCTCGTATAAATGTTCTTGAGAGGGTCTTTGACGTTTAACATGGTTTCATTTCGGTTAAATCCTTTAGAGAAGAAGCTGAAGCTAAAGAATTGGAGATGAAGGATATGTTATCAGAAAAGCAAATCGAGACATTCAAAACACGTTTGTTAAAGGAAAAAGATAAAACGGAGACCAATATCGAAAATCGTGAAGTCGATTACGATACCGGGGAACTGTCGAGCTACGATAACCATCCGGGCGATTCAGGAGACGAACTCTTTTTACGGGAACGGGATCAAGCGATGACGGACATGCAGGAAGAGATGTTATCGGACGTCGATCTAGCGTTGAAAGCGATTGAAGATGGCACGTACGGCGTCTGTAAAGTCTGTGGAAAAGACATCGAAATCGAACGTCTTGATATCATTCCGGAAACGTTGTTATGTATTGAAGACGCTAAAAAAGAAGAAGAAAAAGTCGGGAACGATCCGGCATCCCGTCCGAGTGAAGAAGCGGTTCTTGATCCGTCCGTCACGGCAACCGGAAAAGATATCGACGGGGCAACCGACGGATTCAGTAAGGTCGGTGAGTTCGGCAACTCAGACACACCTTCTGACAAAGAGGATGGTATTGACCCGACACGCTAAATTAAACGAGCAACACGTCCACCCGTTTTAGGAGGACGTGTTTTTTTATAAAAATTTCTGGATAAAAAATATCGGAAAATTTTGACTTTTATCAAACATTTGGTACGATAGAAACGAGAAGACATTTCGATAGGGGTAAAATGAAAGCGCATACATGAGATACCTTCTCGTCGTTTGACCATTTTATTTGAGGGAGGAACAATCAGATGATTTATGAGATTCCAAACACGCAAGGGTCGAAGGTACAGTACAAGGATCGTTATGAAAATTTCATTAATGGCAAGTGGACGGCACCGGTCGGTGGAGAATATTTTGATAACGTGACGCCGATTACCGGGAAAGTGTTATGTCAAGTAGCCCGTTCAGGGAAAGAAGATGTCGAGCTGGCACTTGATGCAGCACATGCGGCAAAAGATGCCTGGGGCAAGACGTCAGTCGCAGAACGGTCAAACATTTTAAATAAAATTGCGAATCGGATGGAAGAAAATCTTGAGATGCTCGCCTATGCGGAAACGCTTGAAAACGGAAAAGCTGTACGCGAGACACTGAATGCCGACCTTCCGCTCGCCATCGATCATTTCCGGTACTTTGCAGGGGTCATCCGGGCGCAAGAAGGTTCAATCGGGGAACTCGACAACGATACGGTCGCCTATCATTTCCATGAGCCGCTTGGAGTCGTCGGTCAAATCATTCCGTGGAACTTCCCGATTTTAATGGCTGTCTGGAAACTGGCACCGGCACTCGCGGCAGGAAACTGTGTCGTCTTGAAACCGGCGGAACAAACACCGGCAAGTATTCTGTTACTGACGGAACTGATTGAAGATTTATTACCTCCGGGTGTCTTGAATATCGTCAACGGTTTTGGGCTTGAAGCCGGAAAACCGCTCGCGTCGAGCAAACGGATCGCAAAAATTGCTTTCACGGGTGAAACGACGACAGGACGGCTCATCATGCAGTATGCTTCGCAAAACATCATTCCGGTCACACTCGAGCTCGGTGGGAAATCACCAAACATTTTCTTTGCCGACATCATGGATGCCGATGATGCCTTCTTCGATAAAGTGATTGAAGGATTATTGATGTTTGCCTTGAACCAAGGCGAAGTCTGTACATGTCCATCGCGTGCCTTGATTGAAGAATCGATCTACGAACCATTCATGGAGCGTGTACTGGAGCGGGTCAAAGCAATCAAACTCGGCAATCCGCTTGATGCTGACGTCATGATGGGTGCCCAGGCGTCGAGTGAACAAATGGAAAAAATCCTCTCGTATCTTGAAATCGGAAAATCGGAAGGGGCCGAATGCCTGATTGGCGGCGAACGGAACCATCTTGACGGCGACTTGGCGGATGGTTATTACATTCAGCCGACAATTTTCAAAGGACATAACAAAATGCGGATTTTCCAAGAAGAGATTTTTGGTCCTGTCCTATCGGTCACAACGTTTAAAACAGAAGAAGAAGCGTTGCAAATCGCCAATGACACACTGTACGGTTTAGGTGCAGGCGTCTGGACACGCGATATGAACCGCGCATACCGCTTCGGACGGGCGATCGAAGCTGGACGGGTCTGGACAAACTGTTACCACCAGTACCCGGCACACGCCGCGTTCGGTGGCTATAAAATGTCAGGAATCGGTCGTGAAAACCATAAAATGATGCTCAACCATTACCAACGGACAAAAAACCTTCTCGTCAGTTACAGCCCGGATAAACTTGGTTTCTTCTAATCGAAGAAAGGATGTGGCGACATGGTCGAACGTGTACTTGCGACCGATGCCGGCTTGGAATTGATTGAACGGCTGAAAGCGAAACACGGACCGTTGATGTTTCACCAATCGGGTGGCTGTTGCGACGGCAGTTCCCCGATGTGTTTTGCGGAAGGGGATTTATTTTTAGGGGATCAGGATTTATTGATCGGCACAATCGGTGGTTGTCCGTTTTATATTCATGAGGATCAGTATGAATATTGGAAACATACACAATTGATCATTGATGTCGTCAATGGTCGAGGCGGAATGTTTTCTTTGGAAGGTGTCGAGGGCAAACGATTTTTGACACGTTCTCGTGCTTTTACGACTGAAGAATATGCAGAACTCACGGCATCTACCAAATCGTAATTCGATAAATAACACCTCGCTCGAATCTTTAAGGAATCATCCTTAAAGATTCGAGACGAAGGTGTTTTTTTGGGCGTAAAAACCTGAATGAGAGGTCACGTTTTATTTATAGGCGGCGTCACGTTATAATTAAAAGATATTTTACAAAAAGAGGAGGGCGAAACATGGCAACATTTCAAGAATTGACGTCAATTGAAGACGTAAGGGACTTTTATCTTCAAGAATCGGCAAGTTTCATTTATATTTCCAGTCCGGGCTGTGGCGTTTGTGCCTCGTTGTTTCCACAAATCGAACCGATTTTGGCAAATCATCCCGAATTTCGGTCTGGACATGTTGACTTGGTTACCGTCCCGGAAATTGTCGGAGAATTTTCGGTGTTTACCGCGCCTTCTTTGTTGTTTTTTGTTCAAGGAAAAGAACTTCACCGGGAAGCACGAATCGTTCCAATCGAACCGTTTACCCGGAAAGTCGAACAACTCAGCCGATTAGTGGCTTCGATGAACTGAAAAATCCAACATCGTCAGGAGGAAACAATCATGCGCTATCCCTTTTTAGGCTGGACCGGCCAAACAATCGGTGTGACAGCTCCGTCTTCCGGAGTGCCGGAAAACTTACATTCAATGCTCGAGGAAGCAACGTTGCGTCTCCAGGATCGGCAAATGGCAGTCACAATCGGACAAACGGTTTGGACGCAACATCAGGCGGAAAGCGCTCCGGCTCAAACACGAGCGGATGAACTGAATGAGATGCTGAAAAATCCGGAAATCGATGCAATCCTTCCACCTTTTGGAGGAGAACGGGCGATTGATGTATTACCGTTTTTGGATTTCGAACGAATCCCGGTAAAATGGTTGCTTGGGTACTCGGATATCAGTACGCTCCTGTTTGCCATCACAGTCAAGACAGGCATCGCGACAGCACATGGACCGAATTTTGTAGACATGCGCAGCGAAGAATGGGATGAAACGACGACAGCCTGGCGGCGAGTGCTGGCGACGCCTGCCGGAGGGACCGTCACTCAGTGGACGTCTGATCTGTATCAAACCAAATGGAACCATTCAGAACGACCAGAACGTTATATGTATCATCTTGATGCAACGACAGAGTGGAAAACGCTGGATCCGACACAAAAACAGGTATCCGGGCGGTTGCTTGGCGGGTGTCTTGAGACGATTCGTCATCTCATCGGAACGCCGTATGGAGACGTAGCAGCATTTCAGGAAAACCAGATTAACGAAGAACCGATTCTTTGGTATTTCGAAGTGTCGGAAGCGAGCGCTACTGACGTTCACCGTTCACTGATGCAGATGTATCTCGCGGGTTGGTTCGAGCGGACATCTGGAATCGTGTTCGGACGAACGGCAGGTGGTCGGACGATCGAAGATTATACGATCCTAGATGTCTATGAAACGTTTAAAAGACTGTTGAATATCCCGGTGTTTTACGATCTCGACATCGGACATCAACCGCCGCAAATGACACTCGTCAACGGAGCATCGGCAACCATCACGATTCAAGGAAAAGATTCTAGATTAGACATGACGTTTCAGTGATCTAGAAGAGGAGGACAGATATGGCGAGTCGGAAGTTTCAATCGTTAGCAGCGTATAAACGGATACACATCAATCCGGAAACACGTCGGATGACCTTACCTGAACCATTTTATGATGCATTACAGTTAAAAGATGAACTGATGTTGGCGCAGGTCGGTCAAGTGTTGATTATCCGCAATCCACAGGAAATCGTCACGACGGAAACGGATTTGCTGTCGGACATCGTCGACGAAGGTTTCACAGGACAAGAATTAGTTCAGGAATTTGCTTACCGAAAGGCACAACACGAACATCGTCTGCGGCAACAAATTTTACAAGAAGAAGATGCCGAGTCTTCGGCACAATTACAAATTGATTTATAAGAGCAGATGAGGAGTGGAAGCAATGCGAACACGAACAAAAATCGGCTTAGGTGTAATCGGTTCAGGGATGCTCGCGGCGAGTTATTACTTTTATGAAATGGCGATTGCGACCAATCCGAAACCCTTTTTATCCAACAACCGTGATTTGAGTGACGAGATGGTCCGTCTGATGCAACCGGGTCAAACGTGGATCAAAGAACAGCCGCTGGAGCTGATTGAAGTAAAGGCGCATGATGGATTAACCTTACGCGGGCATTACTTACCGCCGCTTGTTCCATCGAATCGGGTCGTCATTTTAGTTCACGGATACGGTGGAGTCGGAACAGACTTAGCCGGATTTGCGTATCTGTATCATCAAGCCGGTTTCCATGTCATGATGCCGGACAACCGAGGACACGGAAAAAGTGACGGGAACTATATCGGATTTGGTTGGCATGACCGTGAAGATTGTCTTCGGTGGACCGAGTACCTGGTGGCCCGTCTTGGACAAGAAAGTGCGATTTTCTTACATGGTGTCTCAATGGGGGGAGCGACCGTTCTGATGACAAGTGGTGAAGTTTTGCCGCCGCAAATCAAAGGAATTATCTCCGATTGTGCCTACACGTCGGTCAATGCCGTCCTTGCCTATCAAATGAAACGGATGTACCGTCTGCCCCATTTTCCATTTTTGACGATGACAAGCATTTTGACGAAAATGAAAGCAGGTTATTTTTTCAGTGAAGCGTCTGCACTTAAACAAGTGAAGCGGGCGACGGTGCCAATTCTGTTTTTACACGGTGGAGCGGATACGTTTGTTCCAACCTCGATGGTCTATGAATTGTATCAAGCCTGTCCGACAGAAAAAGAATTGGTAGTCATTCCGAATGCTGCCCACGCGATGGCGTACTTTGAAGATCCGGACACTTATGATGCGGTCGTCGAAACATTTGTCCGTCGGATTTTAGGCGAACCAATGGAACGCGTGTAAAAAAAATGCGTGAAATCGTTGACATCAAAAACACTATTTAGTATTCTAATAACATAAATAGAAGTCGTCGTGGCGGAACTGGTAGACGCGCTAGACTCAGAATCTAGTGGTGGCAACACCGTGGAGGTTCAAGTCCTCTCGGCGGCATTTTTAAGTGAAAATAGGAGTACTCTTCGTAAGAAGTGGGCTTCTATTTTTTTTATAAAAATTTTTGATTCATGTCCTTAACAAGTTTGTTCGTAAAATTTGAATTTTTCTGATAAAATATGTGTTAAGGAAAAGATTTTAAGGAAATTACAAGGGAGAAGGCATTTGTCTTATTTGTCTTCAAGAGAGGAGTAACAACATGAAAAAGCATTTATCGGTTTTATTTTTACTGCTCAGCTGTTTAATGGTATTGAGTGCATGCAGTATCGGATCACAGGACGAGGTGTCGAAAGACAAGACGTATAAAGTCGGAATCGATGTCACGTATCCACCGTTCGA
This sequence comes from Exiguobacterium sp. GL_137, assembly GCF_057834585.1. Taxonomy (NCBI): domain Bacteria; kingdom Bacillati; phylum Bacillota; class Bacilli; order Caryophanales; genus Exiguobacterium; species Exiguobacterium sp. GL_137. The sequence goes on along the minus strand of NZ_CM174406.1, from coordinate 1,700,661 downwards.
ATATAAAGACGGGGACACGTACAAGGGGATCGATATCGATCTCATCAAAGCCATTGCAAAGGATCAAGGGTTTAAAATCAAGTTTGAAGCAATGGACTTCAGCGGAATCATTCCGGCTCTTCAAGCGAACCAGTTGGATGTTGCAATTGCCGGTATGAGTATCACGCCGGAGCGGAAAAAAGTCGTCACGTTCTCCGATCCGTACTTTAAAGCCGGATTGATTTTAGTCGTCAAAGATGACAACAATAAAATCAAGTCGGTCGATGATTTAAAAGGACAGAAAGTCGCGGTCAAAAAAGGAACGACAGGTGCAAAATATGCGACGGACAATGCAGATAAACTCGGTATCACAGTCACACAATTCAATGACAGTCCAGCCATGTTCCAAGAAGTCAAAAACGGAAATGCTGCAGCATTGATTGAAGATTATCCGGTCATCTCGTATGCCAACAAACAACAAAATCTTGGTCTGAAACTCGTCGGAGACCGTTTGAACGGGGATAACTACGGAATCGCTGTCTTAAAAGGTGAAAACGAAGAGTTGTTGAAAAAAATCAATAAAGGACTGGCTAACCTGAAAGAAAGCGGCGAGTACGACAAAATCGTCGATACGTATTTGAAATAAGCTATTTGAACGAATGACAAGGGAGTTGAGTCACTGATGGAAGTCGCAAAAACGGCGTTTCCGTTTTTCTTGGAAGGGTTACAGATCACCCTTTATATCTTTATCATCGCGGTCATCGTCGGATTTTTAATCGGCTTGATCGTCGCATTGATGCGTTTATCACCACTTAAGATTTTAAACGGTATCGCCATCGTCTACATCGATGTTATTCGGGGAACCCCCTTTATCGTCCAATTGTTCTTTATCTATTTTGGACTCAACTCGCTCGAGTGGTTGTCCATGGACCGGATGTATGCCGGAATCCTGACAGTTGCGATCAATGCCGGAGCCTACTTTGCTGAAATCATCCGGGCAGGGATTCAATCGATTGATAAAGGTCAAACCGAGGCCTCACGATCACTCGGGATGACAGGACGTCAAACGATGACGCAAATCGTTTTACCGCAAGCCTTCCGCCGGATGTTGCCGACGATTACGAACCAATCGATCATCAGTCTAAAAGATACGTCGTTACTATCGATCATCGGGATCGCGGATTTGACGCAACAGGGACAAGTGCAACAGGCGACGACATTTGAACCGTTCATCGTTTGGACAGTTGTCGGTCTGATGTACTTCGTCGTCATCTATCTCCTTTCATTGTTAGGGAAATTCTTGGAACGGAGGTTTACACTGCGATGAGTATCATTGAAGTAAAACAATTAAAAAAGTCATTTGGTTCAAACGAAGTGTTAAAGGATATTTCGGTTGAGATTCAAGAAAAAGAAGTCGTTTGTGTCATCGGACCTTCAGGATCCGGAAAAAGTACGTTTCTCCGCTGTTTAAACCGGCTGGAGGATATTACAGGAGGGACCGTGATTGTTGATACACACGACATTACGGATCCGAAAGTCGATATCAATAAAGTACGGGAAGAAGTAGGGATGGTGTTTCAACACTTCAACTTGTTTCCACATAAGACGGTGCTCGAGAACGTGACGCTTGCACCGATGAAGGTTCGGAAAACGGATAAAACTCAAGCGAAACAGCGGGCTTTCGAATTGCTGGATAAAGTGGGATTACGGGAAAAAGCGGATAATTATCCGGGTGAACTGTCCGGTGGTCAAAAACAACGGGTCGCCATTGCCCGTGCTCTGGCCATGAATCCGAAAATCATGTTGTTTGACGAACCGACATCCGCACTCGATCCAGAGATGGTCGGGGATGTTCTTGCCGTTATGAAGCAATTGGCACTCGAAGGGATGACGATGATTGTCGTTACGCACGAGATGGGATTTGCCCGTGAAGTCGGGGATCGTGTTCTTTTCATGGACGGTGGTTTTATCGTCGAAGAAAACATTCCGAGTTTATTGTTTGATTCTCCGCAACACGAACGGACACAGTCTTTTTTAAGTAAAGTTTTGTAAATGATGAAATGAAGCAGGAATGACCTTCAGGGAGGTCATTCCTGCTTTTTTTAATGAAAACGCCTGTTTTCGCCTAGAGACGTTTCAATCATAAAGAACACAGGGTACAGTCATAAGAAAAACTTATACATTTGTGACGGAGAAATTGGGAATTCGAAACGCACTGACCTAAAAGAAGTAGTAATATAATAACTAAGGCAAACACTTTTGACATACAGGCCTTCGTTAAGGGTTATGTTCGGATGAAATGTCAGGAACATGACGATTATCGAATTTTTATGTCATATGATTTGAAAGCGCTAACAGGTAGAGAGCTGGAAACGTACTGATGCAGTACAGGAGTGAAACGAATGAAACGGGGGGAACCGTACATGGCAAGCCAGGACCAACAAGCATTTTATGGACCAAACCTTGGGTACATCATTGAATTGTATGAACGCTTTTTAGAAGATGCTTCTTCAGTCGATGAAGAAACACGGGCATATTTTGAACAAAATGGTGCTCCGGTTTCAGAACGTGTAACGAAGCAAACGGTCGAAACGGGAGATTTCGAAAAGTATTTGGCCGCGAGTCGATTAGCTGATCAGATTCGGGCGAAAGGTCATCTTGCAGCTGATATTTATCCGCTCAAAGATCATCCACGGGAAACAGAACTGCTCGAGCTCCGTCAATTCGGATTGACAGAAACCGATTTACGCGCCATGCCTGTCACACTCGTTTGTCCAGAACCACCGGCTCATCTTCAAGATGCTTTTGAAGGAATCGAGCACTTAAAGGCTCAGTACACGGGGGCGGCAGCGGTTGAATTTCAACATGTCGATGACTTGGATGAAAAGAAATGGTTGCGGCAAAAGATTGAACAAGGGGCATTGACAGCTAAGCTGACAATTGATCAAAAAAAGCAATTGTTCAAACGTTTAGCGGAAACCGAATTATTTGAGAAATATTTGCATAAAACATACGTTGGACAAAAACGTTTTTCAATCGAAGGACTTGATGCGATGGTTCCGTTACTCGATACGATTGTTGGACATCTGATTGCCAACGGATCGGAAACGATCAACATCGGAATGGCGCACCGGGGACGACTGAATGTCTTAGCGCACGTTTTAGGAAAACCATATGAAATGATTTTTGCAGAGTTCCAACATGCGCCGAACCATGATTTGGTTCCCTCAGAAGGATCAATCGGGATCACGTACGGTTGGACGGGGGACGTCAAGTATCACCTCGGATTAAACCGGAAGATGGAGCAACAATCGAGCAACGTTCGAATGACGCTTGCCAACAATCCGTCTCACCTTGAATTCGTCGATCCTGTCGTCGAAGGGTTTACACGGGCTGCGCAAGACGACCGCTCACAAAAAGGAGCACCTCGTCAGGAACAGGGAAAAGCGGCTGCCATTCTTATTCACGGTGATGCTGCGTTCCCGGGACAGGGGATTGTTGCTGAAACGCTTAATTTAACTAACTTAAAAGGATACAATACGGGCGGAACGATTCATATCATTGCCAACAATACGATTGGTTTTACGACAGAACCGACTGATTCCCGTTCAACACGCTATTCGAGTGATTTGGCAAAAGGCTACGAGATTCCTGTTTTCCACGTCAATGCGGATGAACCGGAAAGTTGTCTGGCCGTAGCATTGCTCGCTAGCGAATACCGTGCAACATTCAACAAGGACGTTTTGATTGACTTGATCGGGTATCGTCGCTTCGGACATAACGAGATGGATGAGCCGATGAATACGAATCCCGTTCTCTACGATTTAATCCATAAACATGATTCAGCACGCGTTCTGTATGCCAAGCAACTGGTAGAACAGGGCGATGTCGCAAAAGAAGATGTGACGAAGATTGAAGCGGACATCAATGAGATGATGAAAGCGGCCCGGGAGAAAGTCCCGAATGTGGAAAAAGAATACGGCGGCGTCATGCCGGATGTCGTCTTCAAAGGAGTCCCGCACATCGAGACAGGGGTTGCGGTCGAGAAATTGACGGACTATAACGAGCAACTCCTCGAGTGGCCGAGTGGATTTAACGTTTTCCATAAACTTGAGAAAGTCCTGAAACGCCGCACGGATGCGTTGACGACGAAAAACGGCATCGACTGGGGTCATGCCGAAACATTGGCATTTGCTTCAATTCTTTCCGATGGCACACCGATTCGATTAAGTGGTCAGGATTCGGAACGGGGAACATTTGCCCAACGAAACATTAATCTGAATGATGTGAAGACCGGCAAATCGTTTTCACCGATGCACAGTCTGAAGTCAGCAACAGCATCGTTTGCTGTATACAACAGTCCATTATCGGAAGCAGGCGTTCTCGGATTCGAATACGGCTATAACGTCTTTGCGCCGGAAACACTTGTTTTATGGGAAGCCCAGTACGGCGACTTCGCAAACTCCGGTCAAGTCATCTTTGATCAGTTCATCTCGGCAAGCCGTGCAAAATGGGGGCAGACGTCCGGACTTGTCATGCTATTACCGCATGGATACGAAGGACAAGGGCCGGAGCACTCAAGTGGCCGATTGGAGCGGTTCTTGACGTTATCAGGCGAAAAGAACTGGACAGTCGCCAATGTTTCAAGTGCGGCACAGTACTTCCATCTGCTTCGCCGTCAAGCCGCGATTCTTGGAAAAGAAGAAGTACGTCCGCTAGTCGTCATGACACCGAAAAGTTTACTCCGCCATCCACTCGCGACGTCCGATTTATCTGAACTGACAGACGGTTCATTCAAACGGATTGTCGAACAGGATGGTTTGGGACAAACACCGGAACAGGTTGAGCGGATTGTCTTCTGCAGCGGAAAAGTTGCAATTGACTTGGCAGAAGCCGTCTCGAAATCAGACGATGATTTCAACTGGTTGCACATCGTACGGATTGAAGAAATTTATCCATTCCCGGCCAAACAGTTAAACGCGTTGTTGGAACGTTATCCGAATGTCGGTGAATTTGTCTGGGTTCAGGAAGAACCGAAAAACATGGGAGCCTGGACATACATCGAGCCACGTCTTGAATCAGTTGCCATCAACGGAATCACAACCGTCCGTTACATCGGTCGTCGTCGACGTTCGAGTACAGCGGAAGGTGATCCGACAGGGCACAAAGTCGAACAGGCGCGAATCCTGACAGAAGCTTTGACACGAACGACAGTCGATCAACCAAGCACATCAGCTACTTCCGAAACAAATGTCTAATCTAAAATCAAGTGGGGTCAAACACGAAAAGTCTTAGGGGGACGAATTAACATGGAAATCAAAGTGCCAGAACTTGCAGAATCGATTACGGAAGGTACGGTCGCATCGTGGTTAAAACAGCCCGGCGATCAGGTAGAAAAAGGGGAAGCCATCGTCGAACTGGAGACAGATAAAGTCAACATCGAAGTACCGTCTGACGAAGCTGGAATTCTGTCTGAAGTAATGGCTGCCGAAGGGGATACAGTCCGCGTCGGAGAAACGATTGCTATCATTACAGCAGGTGGAGAAGTGGCACAACCGACAGAAGCAGCTCCAGCACCTGAACAAAAAGAAACACCTGTTGCACAAGAACCGAAAAAAGAACAACCGGCAGCCGTCGCAGCAACAGAAGCGACGTCACGCGCCGATCGTCCAATCGCTTCACCCGCTGCCCGGAAAATGGCACGTGAAAAAGGAATTGATTTAGCGCAAGTCGCGACACAAGATCCACTCGGTCGCATTCGTGTGCAGGACGTTGCGACATTTGAAGTCGCACCACGCGAACAAGCAAAAGCACCACAAGCTCCGGCACCGCAAGCCGCACCGCCTGCTGTTGCCCCTGGCAAACCGGAAGAACGGATTAAAATGTCGCGCCGCCGTAAAACAATTGCCAATCGCTTAGTCGAAGTGCAACAAACAGCGGCAATGTTGACGACGTTCAATGAAATCGATATGTCTGCTGTGATGTCGTTACGGAAACGCCGCCAAGAAAAATTCGTCAAGGACAATGAAGTCAAACTCGGTTTCATGTCGTTCTTCACAAAAGCAGCCGTCGCCGCTTTGAAAAAAATGCCATATTTGAATGCCGAAATTCAAGGAGACGAAATCGTGCTCAAGAAATTCTATGATATCGGAATTGCGGTTTCAGCACCGGATGGTTTAGTTGTACCGGTCGTCCGTGACGCTGATAAAAAGAACTTCGGTGAAATTGAAAAAGATATCATCAATCTGGCGGTCAAAGCCCGGGACAACAAACTCGGTTTATCGGATTTGACAGGCGGAACATTTACGATTACAAACGGCGGAACGTTTGGTTCATTGATGTCGACACCAATCCTCAACGGACCGCAAGTTGCGATTCTCGGAATGCATGCAATCAACCTGCGTCCGATCGCCATCGACGCCGAGCGGATGGAAAACCGTCCGATGATGTATGTCGCGCTTTCCTATGATCACCGGATCGTTGACGGGAAAGAAGCCGTGACTTTCCTGAAGCACATCAAAGATTTGCTCGAAGATCCGGAATCATTGATCTTTGAAGCCTAATCGAATATTCCTGCTCCCTGTTTCTGTAACTGAAGCAGGGAGTTTTTGTGTACCGGATTGAGCGGATATGACAACTCTGTCATCGAATCTAAACAGAAGATTACATGGAATTCATAAATCCTTCATTGAAAGCCGATAAGATACATCTGTACGTTACTTCAAAGGGGGAACCATGAATGTTGAAACAAATCGGTGTCACGGTAGTCGCGGGAATGATTGTCGCAAGCAGCACGACGAGCATTGAAGCAGCGGGGAAAGCAAAAGGACTGCTCGATCCAAACCGGATTGTCAACATTGCTCACCGCGGAGCATCCGGGTATGCACCGGAACATACGAAGACCGCATATGAGATGGGTCATAAAAAATTCAAAGCCGATTATATTGAGATTGACTTACAAATGACGAAGGACGGTCAGTTGATTGCGATGCATGACGAGACGGTCGATCGGACGACAAATGGTACCGGCGCCGTCAAGGATCAAACACTCGCGCAAATCAAACGCCTCGATGCCGGCAGCTGGTTTAACGAATCCTATCCGGCCTATGCGAAGAAAACATATAAGGGATTGAAAGTGCCGACGTTAAACGAAATTTTTAACCGGTACGGCAAACAAGCCAATTACTATATCGAGACGAAATCACCGGAGGTTTACCCGGGGATGGAGAAAAAACTATTAGATACGTTACGACGTCACGGATTATCGAGCAAGCAGGTCAAACCGGGACAAGTCATGATTCAATCGTTCAGTCGGGACAGCTTGTTGAAGGTGAAGCAATTAGATCCGAAACTTCCGCTCGTCCAGCTTCTTGAGGCACCGCAAATGACGGATATGACTCCAAATACATTAAAAACCATCAAGTCTTATGCGGTTGGCGTCGGACCATCTTTTAAATCATTGACACGAGAAAACACCAGACAAATCCGGAGTGCAGGGTTGTTACTGCATCCGTATACCGTCAATGAGAAAGTAGAGATGAAACGGATGCTCGATTACGGTGTAACTGGCGTCTTCACGAACTTCGCCGATCGATTTAACGAAGTATTGCAACACCCAAAAAAGAAATAACTTCCCCGAAAGTCAGTTTCCTTTTCAGGAAATTGACTTTTTTTGTTCAAATGACATCTAAATCGCTTTCCGTTACGTATACTCATAAAAGCACATTCTTTTTTTTCGATTGGTATCGAACATGATACGATGTAACAACAGTGTTAAGTGGGATTTTAAACCGGTTCCATGAACAGAGGATGGAGAGGAATGCAATGCGAATCACTCAATATACAGACTATGGACTCCGCGTTCTGATCTATTTAGGTCTTCATCGCGAAGAAGTGACACCGATGCCGACGATTGCCAATCATTATGGGATATCTTCCAATCATTTAATGAAAGTCACGCAACAATTAACGAGGCTCGGGTACGTGGAATCGACACGTGGACGGACTGGGGGTCTTCGGTTAATTCGCGATCCGGAAGAAATCAATATTGGGAAAGTCGTTCGTGAGATGGAGCCGATGGATATCGTCGAATGTTTTGCGGCAGACGGGCATTGTGTCATCGAACCTCAATGTCAACTCAAAGGGATTCTCGGTCGTGCGTTGCGCGCCTTTATCCGTGAACTGGAACAACATACATTAGCCGAACTACTCAAAAACCCATACGAACTGAACTTGTTATTTGCAAAAACGGATGCCAACCCTTCACGTTAAGTGAACGGGGGCATCCATTTTTTGTATACTCGTCTAGTTTAGTATAAAAAGTCCACTCATTTTAGTTTTGGACCGGACCGTTTTTTAGGAGTGACATGTTCCGGATTTTTGGCAAGGTCATCTTGAACAGATCCTTTCCACAACGGAACATCACTGTAATAGGCGGCGCGGGCAATTAAATGTCCGCCGATTGGTGCTGTAATCAAAACAAACAGAATTCCGAGCAGGACGCGGGAAGAGAAAAATCCATCTTCCACGACGAAATAGATGATGACGCCAATGAGGATGCTCATGACGCCGAGTGTCGCACTCTTAGAGGCGGCATGCGCGCGCGTGTAGAGGTCAGGTAACCGGATAAGGCCAAGTGCCGTCACGAGGCTGAAAAATGCCCCGATCAACGCAAAGGCGGCTACAAAATAATCACTGATTGCGGTCACGTTCGATGATCTCTCCTTTCTCGATGAATTTCGAGAAGGCGACGGTCCCGATGAAGGCTAATATCCCAATCAATAAAATGACTTCAAGATAGTCGCTTGTCCGAAGGATGATGGATACGAGACCGACGACGGAAATCAAGCTGATCCCGATCGAGTCGAGAGCGATGACCCGGTCAGCTACGGATGGTCCTTTGATGACCCGGTAAAATAAACCGAGCATGGATAGAAAGACGCCTCCTAAAGCGATGAATAGTAACATCTCTAACATTAGCGGCTCACCTCCAAGATGGCTTTCTCAAAACTGTTGCGGATCGAGGCGACGGCATCATCCGCCTCCGGCATGTGCAAGGCATGAATGTACAACGTTTTGTTATCATCCGAAATATCGACGACCAATGTCCCCGGTGTCAACGTAATCAGCATCGATAGCAATGTAATTTGCCAATTGTGTTCGAGTTCGGTTTCATAGGCAAAGATACCGGGCTTAATATCAAGACGCGGTTTCAGGATGATGGACAGCACCTGAAGGTTCGCAACAACCAGTTCGTACAAAAAGCGAATGAACAGTCGGATCAAGGCGATGAACGGTCCGAGATAAAACCGGCTGCTGAAACCCCGTCGCATCGCGAACATCGCAATCAATCCTAGTAAATAGCCGATGATGAACGATGACGCCGAGAAGGAGTTAGCAAGAAACATCCAGAGGAACGCAAGCAAGATGTTGAGTAATAACTGAAATGGCATGGGTTAATCCTCCTTCAGTACAGCTTGAATATAGATTGAGGGGTCGACAAGTGGATCGACCGCCTGCGAGATGAACGGCCGGACCGCTTCCGTTCCGATACCGTACAAAACGGTAATTCCAACCAAAACGAATGCCGGTGCGAGCAACTGCTTCATCAGGTGGTGTTTCGGACCACTGTAGGTTTTCGGTGTTCCCCAGAATCCACGGATGAAAATCTGCATCACGGAATAGAGCACGAGCAGACTTGAAATCAAGACGACGAATGGACCGACTAAATCCCCGGCTTCGAAACCACCCCGGACGATGAGCAGTTTTCCGATGAAACCGCTGAGTGGCGGAATTCCGGCGAGCGACAATGCAGCGATGAAATACGTCCATCCGAGTAAGGGATAGTCTTTGATCATGCCGCCCATGTCTTTTAGACGACTTGATCCGGCAATACCAATCATGACGCCGATCAGCAGGAATAAGGCCGCCTTGATCAACATGTCATGGACCAGGTAGAACACTGCTCCTTCGAGCGACTGACGGGTCATGACGGAGACACCGTATAAGATGACACCGACTGCGACGATGATGTTGTAGATTAAGATCTGTTTGACGTCACGTGTCGCCAGCGCACCGATGACACCAATGATGATTGTTGCCAGTGCAAGCCACCCGAGAATTTGGTGCGTAAACTCTTGCTGGTGCGAAAAAAACAGGCTGTATGTCCGCAAGATCCCGTAGACACCGACTTTCGTCAGTAATGCACCAAACAGTGCGAGAACAGGTGTCGGTGGTACTTGGTAGGAGCCGGGAAGCCAAAAGTACAACGGGAAGATGGCACCCTTTAAGCCAAAGACAATTAAAAACAGAACCGCGATGACACTGAGGATACCGGGTTGATTGATTTCAGTAATCTTTTGTGAAATATCGGCCATACTCAGGGAACCGATGACACCATATAAAAAGGCAACCGTCATGACGAACAATGCGGATGAAATGACGTTAATCAACAAATACTTCAGCGACTCCCGAAGTTGGGCCGGCTTGCCTCCAAGAACAATCAAGACGTAAGACGAAATCAGAAACACTTCGAAAAAGACGAACATGTTGAAAATATCACCTGTCGTGAAGGCACCGTTGACACCGACGAGTAAAAACTGGACGGCGATGTAATAGTAAAACCGTTGATGCAGATCCGACAAATAATAGATCGAATACCAGACGACAAAAAAGACAAGTAAGCTGGTCGTCAGGACGAGCAAGGCTGATAACATATCCGACACGAGAGTGATACCGAACGGAGCCGGCCAACTACCAAGTGTGACGGTCAGAATGCCATCTTGGCGGATACTGTAAACGAGATAGACGGCTGCAACGATGGTCAAGAAGGTCGAGACGAGTGAAAGCGTCCGTTGCAGACGGAGACGACTCGGAAACAGCATCAAGATGACCCCGGTGATAAGTGGAATCAAAAGCGGTAGTAACGGTAAATTAATCATGCGTATCGGTTCCTTTCATTTCCTCCAGATTGTCTGTTCCCAGTTCCTGATAAGCCCGATAAGCAAGGACAAGGAAAAATGCGGTCACCCCAAAGCTGATGACGATAGCCGTCAAGACAAGCGCTTGTGGCAGTGGGTCCGTATACTGGGTGACTCCGTCTTTGAGGACGGGAGCGGCACCAGTCTTCAAACCGCCCATCGTCATGACGAGCAAATGAGCGGCGTGACTGAGTAAACCCGTTCCGATGATGATCCGTAAGACACTTTTTGAAAGAATGAGATACACAGCACACATCGTCAGGATGCCTGCTGCAATCGCCATGATGATTTCCATGCGTTAATCACTCTCCCCAATCGTTTGAATAATCGTCATCGTCACACCGACGACGACAAGATACACGCCTAAGTCGAACAGCATCGCCGTATGTAAGGACGTTTTTCCGAACAGCGGCAAATTAAAATAGTCGTGGGCATGTGTGAAAAATGGTTTGTTGAACAACAGGGCACCTGACGCTGTCAGGACGGAAATCAACATCCCGATGGCTGTCATCTGTTTATAATCGACGGGCAGGATTTGCCGAAGCGTCTTGATATCAAAGGCAAGCAAGATCAAGACGAGTGCGGAAGCCGTTACAAGACCGCCGACGAAGCCGCCGCCCGGTGTGTAATGACCGGCGAAAAACAGGTAGACGGCAAACAAAAAGATGATGAACGTGATGAACGTCGTCGCAGATTCCAAGATGACGTCGTTCGTATGTTTTTTGATCGGATTTTTCATTTATCGATTCCTCCTGTCTTCCGGAAATTAATCATCGCGTAGATACCAAGACCGGCAATTGCTAATACACTGATTTCAAACAACGTATCAAAACCACGGAAGTCGACGAGGATGACGTTGACCATATTACCGCCAGCGGCTAAGTCCGCCACGTTGTCGATGTAATACTGGGCAATCGAAGCGAATGAGCGTTGGCTGAGTGAAGCCAGTGCGACCAACGTGACGCTTAATCCGACGAGTGCCGAGATGGCGGCATTGCCGAGTTTAAACTTAATCCGTTCCTCTTTCCGGCTGATTTCCGGCATATGATAAAACACAAGCAGGAACAGGGCGACGGACACAGTTTCGATGACGAGTTGCGTTAAAGCCAGGTCCGGTGCCCGGAATAAGACGAAGAACAGAGCGACCGTATAACCGACGACACCAAGCAGAATAATCGATGTCAAACGGGACCGGGCAAACGTAATCGACAAGGCGCTGCCAACGAGGACGAGGACTAAGACGACTTCATAAGTGTGAACCGTACTGAGCGGATTCACATCAAACCGGAAGGCATCAAGGAAATACAGACTCGATAAAACCAAAACGACGATAAAACCGAAGATGTAGACCAAGTAAGACCGCATGTAGCCGGTCATGACCGTATCATGGATAGCGGTCGATGTCCGTTCACCTCGACGCAACAATGCGTCATATTGATGGTTGAGTGAGACCTGTTTCGGCATCCGGTGATACAACGAGCGCCATTTCGGTAAAGTCAGGAATAAAAACGTACCGACTGAGATAATCAGGACGGTTAAGAACAGTTCCAGGTTAAATCCGTGCCAGAGTTTGATCTCGACTGGAATCGTCCCGCCATTTGCGATCACTTTCGGTAAAATCGCTTCAGCGGCCGGGCGGATCAACGTGTTCGACAACAGGTTCGGGAACAAGCCGATTAAGATAACCAATGAAACGAGAACGAGCGGCGGAATCAGCATGCCGATCGGTGCTTCATGCGGTTTTTTCGGCAACTTGTCGAGTTGTCTTGGACCGAGGAACGTCCGGTAAACAATTAAGATACTGTAGACAAACGTAAAGATGCTGCCGATGACCGCAACGAATGGGAACAAGAGTCCAAATGTATCGAGATGGAACAATCCGGACTCTGATACTTCGAGCACACCGGTTAAAAACATTTCCTTACTCAAGAAACCGTTGAAGGGCGGGACACCCGCCATCGACAACGCTCCGATGGTCGCGATCGTAAACGTCACCGGCATCAGTTGCGATAAGCCGCCGAGTTTTCGGATATCCCGTGTGCCGGTCTCGTGATCAACAATCCCCGCCATCATGAAGAGACTTCCTTTAAATGTGGCATGGTTAATCAAATGAAAGACGGCAGCAACGGTCGCAACCGTATAGAGGCTGTCCGGTAAGATTTCGACCTGTAACGCAGCTGCTCCGAGTCCGAGCAATGACATGATCAGACCGAGTTGGGAAATCGTCGAATACGCTAAAATCGCTTTTAAATCGACCTGCTTGACGGCGTTCAGCGACCCCCAGAAGAGTGTGAACATTCCGACAGACGAGACCAGATAAAACCAAAGTGGTGTTTCAGCAAAGATGGGACTCATCCGGGCGACGAGATACAGACCGGCCTTGACCATCGTGGCCGAGTGCAGGTAAGCACTGACCGGGGTCGGCGCTTCCATTGCATCCGGTAACCAGATATGAAACGGAAACTGGGCCGATTTTGTAAAAGCTGCCAGTAAAAACAGGACAAGCGACACGGTGAAGAGCGGATCACTTGAATAAGTGCCGACCGTCGCCAGCGATTCCCGGATACTGAATGAACCGGACAGCAGCGACAGCAGGGAAATCCCGCCCAGCATCGACAAACCACCGAATACAGTAATGAGCATCGACTTTTGTGCACCGTAACGGGAGCGTTCCCGCTCGTACCAATAACCGATCAAGAGGAAGGACGAAATTGATGTCAATTCCCAAAATAGATACATGACGATCATATTGTCAGATAAGACGATTCCGAGCATCGCCGTCATGAAAAGAAGTAGGTAAACATAAAAATTATGAAGAGCTTCTTTTTTGGCATCGAGATAATAGATGGAATACAGGACGACGAGCGAACCGATTCCGGTAATCAACAACGCAAACAGCAGACCCAGGCCGTCAACGTAAGCAGTAAAGTTGATGTCGAGCGAAGGAATCCATTTCATCGTCGCAACGACTGTTTTCCCGGCCATCGTCTGGCTGAGGAATTGACTGAAATAGGCGACCAATATCAGCGGAACGAGCAAAACGAACCAGCCGGTGTGCACCGATCGAATTTTTTTATACAGCAATGGAATGAAGAGACTGACGACTAGCGGCAATAAAATTGCGAAATGAAGCAATGACACATGATTCCCCCCTTTTCATATCGTTCATTTCATCGAAAAAAATGAAAGAAGGACGTAGTACGCAAGCGAGCAGTCGTGCTTGTGACGAGTCCTTTTATCCAATCATTCGATTCTTATGAAGCATCTGTTAAAAGTATAACGTAGATTTCGGCTCTCTGCATGACGCGAACCTTCATGATGTAGTGCAGGAAAGCGGTTTTTGATTCAATTATTAAATATGTAGGAACACGGCAGAAAAATGAGAAAAAAGTTCAAAAAAATTTTAAAAGACGAGAGCAATTTGATTACAATGGTCTTTTTCAGGGAAAACCAACTAAGTCTAAAAATTCAGCGAACAGAGGTGCCGTCATGAAAAAGTCATTTAAACAAGGTTTGTTCATTGGTGGAATCGCAGCCTTATCTGCGTTAGTCATCAAGCGTTATAAGCAAGCGGGGGATTCGTCAGAAGGGTTCAGTGATCCAGCTGCACTCGATCGTCAACCGAGTATCGATGCCAAAAATGATGAAACAGAAGTTGGATTGACACAACTCGATTCGATTCACCGGGCAGATTGGCAAGCCAATGGTTTTCCGCAAACTCATGCTGAACTGGAACGTCTAGAAAAAGAAGATAACCAGTAAAAAACACGCTCTCGTCTGAGAGCGTGTTGTCATGTAAAGAATTAAGCGCTTGTCGAAACGAGTGCTTGAATTCGTTCGCTGTGTGCAGCATAGGAAGAGAGATGCTCAAATTGATGTAACGTTAGAGTCGTCATCCGACTATGGCCTGTACTGGATTCAAGAGACAGGTATGCTTCGTTTTGATCTTGACCACCACCGTCAAAACGAATTTTTGCCGTGATTGTCCGTCCATCGCTCGCTTGCATATAAATATCGTAACCGCCGAAATCAACTCGGTTGAAGCGGTTAGCTTCGCTTACGATTCGTTTAAAAGTTTCAATCAATGAATATGACATGCTATTTCCTCCTTATGTGAAAACTATGTGACCTAACGAGCAATCACCAATCAGTATCGGTTATGTATTTTCCCAGTATGTAGAAAAATTAAACCTTTTAAATGAATCTTTATTTTTTTAAGTTTTATTTGCTATGAAACGCGTTTCATACTTTATGATAAATCACGACAGCGCGTGACTATCGTAAACGATGGGCGTCAGCTGAGTAGTAGTGGAGAAGACCTGTTCTTTTCTAAATAGAGGTCTTAGAACGTGTCAGATGCAGCTGAAAATGGAAGACACAAAAAGGAGTTGGATGTAAGTCCAACTCCTTTTTGTGTCTGAAAACCGGTATTAAACCGATTTGTTAATGAGTCAATAGTTAAAGTTCGACGTTGTGATAGACTTGCTGGACGTCTTCCAAGTCTTCCAGCGCATCAATCATTTTTTCGAACTGTTGGACGTCTTCGTCAGATAACGTCACTTCGTTTTGGGCGAGCATGACCAGTTCGGCAACTGAGAAGTCTGTGATTCCCGCTTCTTTCAGCGTTTCTTGAACCGCATGGAATTGTTCTGGCTCCGCGTAGATGATGACGGACTCTTCTTCCTCCAGGATGTCACGCACATCGATATCCGCTTCCATCATCAATTCTAGGACATCATCAGCTGATTTGCCTTCAAAAGCAAAGATGGCTGTCGCATCAAACATGTAAGCGACCGATCCACTGACACCCATGTTTCCGCCGTTTTTACCGAAAGCGGCCCGAACATCTGAAGCTGTCCGGTTAACGTTGTTCGTCAATGTTTCGACGATGACCATTGAGCCGCTTGGTCCAAATCCTTCGTAACGTAACACGTCAAAGTTTTCTTCTGCGCCGCCTTTTGCTTTTTCGATGGCACGATCGACGATAGCGCGGGGGACACTATATGTCTTCGCACGCTCGAGAACCACTTTTAACGCCTGGTTTGATTCAGGATCCGGCTCCCCTTGTTTAGCGGCAACATAAATCTCCCGACCAAACTTTGCATAGACGCGACTTGTATTTTTGTCTTTCGACGCCTTTTTTTCTTTAATGTTATTCCATTTACGACCCATCAGAATCCACTCGCTTTCACATGACTTCGATTTAATTAGGAACTTATTGGTTCCTTCTGCCTCATCAGTATACCGCATAAGTTGTTGATTGCTAAACTGAAAAGATAGCGAAATACGTGTTTTTTCATGATTAACGTTTACAACCAGTCTGAAATCGGGAAGTAACAGAAGATGAAATCTAGCGTGTGAGAGGAGAGGGACTATGAATAAAGCAGCTGTGTTTCACCGGGCCCTGTCTCCGTATGTCTATACATACGATCGAGATACGGTACATATCCGCCTGATGTCGGCAAAGGGAGACGTGAATCGTGTCGAATTGATTTATGGGGATCCTTATGAATGGGATGCGGAAAAAGAAGAAGATCGGGATTGGAACTTTGACCCGGATAAAGAGAAGTTTTGGAAAACGGCGACGGCAGAGATGACGTTCGCGGGATCGGATGCGACACACGATTTTTGGTTTATCGCGATTCAGCCGAAAAAAAAGCGGATCCGTTACGGTTTCAGAGTTCATGTAGGCGGTGAATCCGCCGTTTACACCGAGCGCGGGTGGTACGATGAGGTACCGCTTGATCACCCGGGCTACTATTTTGCCGTTCCATATATGAATGCGGTAGATGTATTTGACGCTCCGGCATGGGTGAAAGATACGGTCTGGTATCAAATTTTTCCGGATCGGTTCGCAAATGGGGATGTAACGAATGATCGGCCGGATACAACGCCATGGGGAACGGAAGCACCAGCCTTTGATAATCATTTCGGAGGCGATTTTCAAGGGGTGATTGATCATATCGATTACTTAAAAGCACTTGGTATTACCGGCATTTATTTTTGCCCGGTCTTTGTCGCACCGTCCAACCATAAATACGACACTCTCGATTATTTACGTCTGGATCCGAGTTTCGGGACAGAAGAAACTTTTCGGGAAATGGTTCGACTGCTTCATCAAAATGGAATCCGGATTTTGCTGGATGCGGTCTTTAATCATGTCAGCGTCGAGCATCCGGCCTTCCAAGACGTTTTATCTCATGGGAAAGAATCGCAGTATGCGAACTGGTTTATGATTGATTCGTTCCCGGTCCAATCAACACCGGTACCCAACTATGAAGTATTTGCCTTTGAAAGCAATATGCCGAAACTCAATACGGCCCATCCGGATGTGAAAGATTATCTATTAAAGGTGGGTCGTTACTGGGTGGAAGAGTTCGGGGTTGATGGCTGGCGACTGGATGTCGCGAGTGAAGTGGACCATGCTTTTTGGCGCGAGTTCCGGCGGGAAGTACGGGCTGCTAATCCCGAAGCGTATATCGTCGGGGAATGTTGGACGGATTCGCAAGGGTGGTTGCTCGGTGATCAGTTTGATGCTGTCATGAATTATGGATTGACGGAAGCCTTTTTAACCTTTTTTGCGACGAACGAAAGTACGGCCTCTGCATTCAGTCATGCCGTCGTAAGGAACTTAAACAGCAACACGATGAATGTCAACGAAGTGATGTTCAATCTCGTTGATTCCCATGATACACCTCGTGCCTTGACGCGGGCAGACGGGAACCTCGAGCGGATGAAGCTGTTGATGTTGTCGCTGTTGACGTTCACGGGAAGTCCGGTCATCTATTATGGTGATGAAATTGGTTTGACGGGTGGCCAGGATCCGGATAACCGGAAGTGTATGGTCTGGGATCCGGCCGAACAAGATGCGGACCTCTTGGCGTATATTACGCGGTTGATTGATTTACGGAAGCAGCATCCGGGTCTCGCCAATGCCAGCGGCTATCAATTCGAGCAACTGAATGATGCGTCGGCAAGCTTTCTGATTCGTCGCCAGTCTGATGAAGCGACTTATTTGATTTTGTTTAACAATGGTTCAGAGGACGTCCATTTTGATTTGACAGATCCAACCGTTGATTTGATGGACGGCCAACGTTATACAGAATCGGTCACTGTAGGCGGGGTGTCCGGGAAAATTCTCCAAATAGAACAAGAATAACCGAACAAAAAAACATCTGTTCAGAAAATAGTCTTTTCTGAACAGATGTTTTTTATATGCTTGGAAAGACTCAGAAAAACGGATGAATCAGCAGACCACTTCTCAATTTAGGTTCGAACCAGGTCGACTTCGGAGGCATGACTTCGCCCGCATCAGCAACTGCCATCAGCTCAGTTAAGCTTGTTGGATGGAGATGGAACGCGACGGCCATCGTACCTTGGTCGACGAGTTGCTCAAGCCCGGTATAACCTTTCACACCACCGACGAACTGAATCCGTGCATCCGTCCGAGGATCTTCGATTCCGAGAAAGGGTGTCAACAATTCATCTTGAAGGATGGCGACATCGAGATCCTCTTTGACAGAAGGACGGTTTTTTTCATAATCGAGTGTGTACCAAGTCTGTTTGAGATACATTTCAAACCTGTGTTTTTTTGTTTCTGTCGCGCGTCCCTTGGTAATAGTGAACCGGCTACTGATTCTTTCCAGCAAGTCATCGACGGACTGACCGTACAAATCTTCGACAACGCGATGGTAACCTTGGATGTTCAATTGATCACTTGAGAAAGAGACGGCGAGAAACAGTCCGGCATCCTCGTGAGGATTCAACCGTGCCACTTGTGCGGCTGCTTCCGCCCGGTGGTGTCCGTCAGCGATATACAGGTGATCATGACGGGCAAACTGACTGCCGATCGTCATCATGGCATCACGGTCCGTGACTTTATAGATCGTATGCTCAATCCCGTCTTCCGCTGTAAATTGATAGAGTGGGGATTGTTTGGTCTGTTCCGTGACGACTCGATTTAGTTCGTCATCCGGATGATGGGCAAGCAAAATCGGACCGGTATGAGCAGCAAGCGACTGAACGTGCCGGACGCGGTCCCGTTCTTTATCAGGCCGTGTGAATTCGTGTTTCCGGATGATGCCTTGGTCGTAATCCGTGACAGAGACACAACCGACAAAACCGGTCTGCGTATGCTCACCGTCTGTCAGGCGATAGAGATAATAACTTTCGACATCATCTGTTGTGAGAATGCCCCGTTCAATCGCTTCCTTGAAATGAAGGGCCGCTTGTTGATACACGCGTGGGTCATGGTCGTCAATCAAGTCCGGTAACGTCACTTCTGCCTTGTCGATTCGTAAAAAGGACAACGGACGTCGGCGGACTTCCACCCGTCCCTCCGCCCGATTGAAGACATCATACGGGAGGGAAGAAAACGATTCTGCATATTTGGGGTTAGGTCGCAAGGCATGAAAAGGTTCAAAAGTAGGCATAATCATCGCTCCTTAAAGTAATCTTGTTTTTAACACACCGGGAATGGTATTTAATTGTTGTAATGAGATGATTTCATCCAGATGATTATCGATGTCGATGATCGTATAGGCAATGCCGCCTTTACTGCCGTTGATCATGTTGGCGATGTTGATTTGTTCAGTCGCAAGGACGGAAGCGATTTGACCAACCATGTTCGGGATGTTTTGGTGCGCGATCGTGATGCGTCGTTTACCGGAATACGGTAACTCAACAGACGGGAAGTTGACCGAGTTCCGGATGTTGCCGGTCTCAAGGAACAGCTTCAATTGATCGACGGCCATGATTGCACAATTTTCTTCTGCTTCGGCCGTCGACGCGCCGATGTGCGGCAACGGGATGACACGAGGAAGAGAAAGAATGAAAGCATTTGGAAAATCAGTGACATAGTTAGATAACCGCCCTGATTTCAACACCGTTGCCAAAGCCTGTTCGTCAATTAATTCACCACGTGAAAAATTGAGTAATGTTGCTCCTTGTTTGACTTTTCCGAGTAACCGTTCATCGAGCAGATGGTGGGTGGAATCAATCAACGGCAAGTGGAGTGTAATATAATCACTTGTCGCGAGCAATTCTTCAAGATTGGTGACGCGGTGAACCTGATTCGAGACGCGCCATGCAGATTCGACGGACATATGCGGATCGTAGCCGGAAACCGTCATTCCGAGTTCATGCAGTGTATTCGCTAAGCTGGCCCCGATTGCACCGAGTCCGACGATGCCGATCCGTTTTCCGAGTAACTCCGTGCCGGCAAATTGTTTTTTGTTCGCTTCAATCCGTTCCGGGATGTCCGGTCCACGCAGGTTGTTGGTCCATAAGATACTCGGGATTAATTTCCGTGCAGTCAGGAATAAGCTTGCGATGACCAGCTCTTTCACGGCGTTGGAATTTGCGCCGGGGGTTGAGAAAACAGGAATTCCCCGATTCGCCAATTGGTCGAGCGGGATGTTGTTGACGCCGACACCGGCGCGGGCGACCGCTTTTAAGGAAGGCGGGAACTTCATGCCGTGTAAATCTTTACTGCGAACAAGAAAGGCATCCGCTGTTTCGATGTCTTGTTTGACGACGTATTGATCGGTGAAGCGTTTTAATCCTTTTTCCGACACGTCATTCCAAAGTTGTACATGATGCATTTAACGTTCCCCCTGTTCGAATCGTTTTAAGATGGCAATAAGGGCATCGACGCCTGCAGTCGGCATCGCGTTATAGAGACTTGCGCGCATTCCTCCGACGGAACGATGTCCTTTTAAATTGACGAGGTGATGACGTTCTGCAAATTGCAGAAATTGTTTATCTAAATCCGTTTGACCGGTAGTGAAAGGAATGTTCATCCGGCTCCGGTCCGGCAGGGCAACGTGATTTGAAAATAGGACAGATTGGTCCAAGTACGCGTAAAGGGATGCGGATTGCTTGTGATTACGCTCGACGACCGTATCGAAACCCTGATCCTTAATCCATTCGAGGACCAGTTTCGTCAAATAGATGCTGTATGTGGGCGGTGTATTGTATAAAGAATGATGGGCGGCATGTGTATCGTACCGTAAATAGGAACCTAAACGGTCCGGTGTACGTTGTAAAAGCTCATCTTTTATGATGACGAGCGTCATTCCGGCTGACCCGAGATTTTTTTGAGCCCCCGCATAAATCACATCAAACTGACTGACATCAATCGGTTCCGATAAAATGGAGGAGGAGAAATCAGCCACTAACGGAACATCGACCTGTGGAGCGTCGGTAAAAGTCGTTCCTTCAAGCGTATTGTTCCATGTGAGATGCAGATAATCCGCGTCAGAATAAATGGGACCGGCCGGAATCGAACGGTAGTTGTCCGCATTAGATGAAGCAACGATACCTGTCTTTACAAAAGCCGCGGCATCCTGCATCGCTTTTTGTGACCAGCTGCCTGTATCGATGAAGTCGACACGTTGCTGATTCGTCGCCAAGTTCAGTGGTAACATGGAAAATTGAAGCGTTGCTCCGCCTTGTAAAAACAAGACATGGTAATGATCCGGAATCTGCAAGAGTTCCCGAAGTAAAGCCTCTGTATCCTGAAGGATGTTTTCAAACAAGGTAGAACGATGACTTAATTCCAAAACGGATTGTCCAGAACCTTGGTAATTCAGAAGCTCAGATTGAGCCTTAAGTAAAACCGGTACCGGTAGTACTGCCGGACCAGCTGAAAAATTAAAAACCGTCATCTCATTCCGCCTCCAGTAATTTTCAGAAAATATTCACAACTAAAGTGTAACGGAATGAAAACAGTTAATCAAACTTCATTTCAAAGGGAATTTGAATTTTTTGGAACAGGGGGAGCGTTCGACAGAAAAAGACCAGTTCTCCTAAAGAGAGACTGATCCGATCGATGTATCTGAAGAAAGTATGGAATTCAGGACGGATCAAGTGGCGTAAGTTGATGAAAGTGCCACTTCCAGCCTTCGCTCGTCCAGTGATAAAGCGAAACACTTCGGAAGCGACCGACATACATGCTGCGACCGTATGAGAAATGATCTTCCACGATTTCCTGTACCAGGGCCGTCGTCTCGAAAACTTCGACGATAATCGACTCACTGAGTTGATCGCTCCACTGAATTTGATCCGGATCGACATAATGATCGAGATACGTCTCGGCATCGAACTGCCGGCCTTGTCCGTCAACAAAAGAAAAATCAGGTGATAACAATTGATGCATCTCTTTTCGGTTACCTTGCATCAAATAATCATGACGGTTTGTCAAGAGGAGTTGAAGCTGTTCATGTTTAGCTGAAGTTTCCATGAGAATCATCCTTTCGTTCTTACCTGAATGATGAGATTTCAAAAAAGATAAAACAAAAAAAGACCCTGCAACAGCAGAGTCTTGGAAAATTAAAGTTTAGTAACGTTAGTTGCTTGTGGTCCGCGTTGGCCTTCTTCAACTTCAAACGAAACTTCTTGACCTTCGTCAAGTGATTTGAAACCGTCTGTTTGAATAGCTGAGAAGTGAACGAAAACGTCGTCGCCGCTTTCACGTTCGATGAAGCCAAAACCTTTTTCTGCGTTAAACCATTTTACTTTACCTTGTTCCATGTGTGTTGCCTCCTGCGTATGACTGAGCCATACTGATTATTACTACCGTGATCAATTTCATCGAGTCAAAAGTGTAACCTTCATATCTCCACCGAACAACAATAATTACTTAATAATATAGCACGTCCGGTTTGAAAAAGATAGGGGTAGGCGGAAAAGAATTAAAAAAGAGGATCCGCAGCTACGGATCCTCTCAGGAAAATTAAAGTTTAGTAACGTTAGTTGCTTGTGGTCCGCGTTGGCCTTCTTCAACTTCAAACGAAACTTCTTGACCTTCGTCAAGTGATTTGAAACCGTCTGTTTGAATAGCTGAGAAGTGAACGAAAACGTCGTCGCCGCTTTCACGTTCGATGAAGCCAAAACCTTTTTCTGCGTTAAACCATTTTACTTTACCTTGTTCCATGTGTGTTGCCTCCTGCGTATGGCTGAGCCATACTGATTATTACTACCGTGATCAATTTCATCGAGTCGAAAGTGTAAACTTTGTATCTCCACCGAACAACAATAATTACTTAATAATATACCACGGTCGGATTGAAAAAGATAGGGGTAGGTGGAAAAGAATTAAAAAAGAGGATCCGTAGTTGCGGATCCTCTCAGGAAAATTAAAGTTTAGTAACGTTAGTTGCTTGCGGTCCGCGTTGGCCTTCTTCAACTTCAAACGAAACTTCTTGACCTTCGTCAAGTGATTTGAAACCGTCTGTTTGAATAGCTGAGAAGTGAACGAAAACGTCGTCGCCGCTTTCACGTTCGATGAAGCCAAAACCTTTTTCTGCGTTAAACCATTTTACTTTACCTTGTTCCATGTGTGTTGCCTCCTGCGTATGACTGAGCCATACTGATTATTACTACCGTGATCAATTTCATCGAGTCAAAAGTGTAACCTTCATATCTCCACCGAACAACAATAATTACTTAATAATATAGCACGGTCGGTTTGAAAAAGATAGGGGTAGGCGGAAAAGAATTAAAAAAGAGGATCCGCAGTTGCGGATCCTCTCAGGAAAATTAAAGTTTAGTAACGTTAGTTGCTTGCGGTCCGCGTTGGCCTTCTTCAACTTCAAACGAAACTTCTTGACCTTCGTCAAGTGATTTGAAACCATCAGTTTGGATAGCAGAGAAGTGAACGAAAACGTCGTCGCCGCTTTCACGTTCGATGAAGCCAAAACCTTTTTCTGCGTTAAACCATTTTACTTTACCTTGTTCCATGTGTGTTGCCTCCTGCGTATGACTAAGTCACACTGATTATTACTACTGTGATCAATTTCATCGAGTCGAAAGTGTAAACTTTGTATCTCCACCGAACAACAATAATTGTTTATAATATACCATGAAAAAATGAAAAAAGGAAGTAATAAACAAAAAAAGTGGCAATCTCCCCTAAAAATATCAAACTCACTTGAAGAAAGGTTATTCCTTGAAGGAATGTATGCATGCAGTTCGAATATCTATAAAATGTTCTTCTTCATATAAGAGGAACAAAATCGCGAAAGGATTAATGGATCGGTTCGCGCTGGGATCGGGCTTGTTTTACAGCAGTAATCAAATAGCCGTGAATAGTAGAATGTTGGTTCGGGCTTGTCCAGACATCCTGAAAAATTTGTCTTAACGTAAGTTGAACTCTTTTTTCGTCATTCAACATACGTGTGAGAAGTAAGTATAAGGACTTTTCGTACCGATCGTATAACGCTTCGAGAGCGTGCTTATTTTTTAATTCGATTTGTTTAAATAACTCTGTATCTGTATTTATACGCATGCTCTCCTCCTTTTAATTGTTTACAACACGTTTGTAAACACTTTGTTACTTATTCAGATATTTTATAATTTTCCCGAAAAAAGAATTCTCAAACGCTTTAACTCTCTAAAGTTAAAGAATTATGAATTCATACTATTTTTTTAAGGAGGAAATTAATCATGGGAACCATTTTTCTTCGACCATATCAACTGTCTGATGCAGAACAGCTACTCCGGTTAAGCCTCCGGAATCAATTACATTTTGAATACTGGATGCCTGTAAAACCGAAACCGGATAGTTATACATTGCCGAAGCAACTGGAACGAATCGAACAGATGCTTGAAAACAGTTTGGCGGATCGATCATATGCCTATGGAATCTTTTTAACGGAAAACAATCAATTAATCGGTGAAGTTTCTGCAGCTTTTGTCGAACGGTTTCCGGCAGAGACATGTATGATCGGATATCAATTGGACCGGGAACACAATGGAAAAGGAATTATGGCGGAAGCTGTTCGACAGGCGGCTAAACTTTTATTTGAGACCCATCAGTTTCACCGTCTACGGGCGGAAGTGATGCCGGAAAACATCGGTTCCATCCGTGTGTTAGAAAAAGTGGGATTCAGAAGAGAAGGGCTTGCGAAAAAAAGCTTGTACATCAACGGTGCATGGGAAGATTTTATTTTGTTCGCGCTGTTAAAAGAAGAGTTTGCACCCGGTTAACAGATCCATATCAAAGTGACGTCGTCCTGATGACTGGGCTATAGAAGAAACGGAATCTATCTTTTTTAATGATAAATCACTGAAATGGTCAATCGACAGAGTGAAATAACCTTAAATCCGAACATTAAGTGCTTTTATTTTTCTAAAAGTATGTTTTTTGACGAAATGTTTTTGACAAACCATTAATTGTTCGTTACAGTATTATAGTACGAACGTTAAAGTGTTATTCATAAAAAATATTCGTTATTTGAGGTGTTAGTGATGGATGTAGTATTTGATTACGAAGATATTCAATTGATTCCAGCTAAATCAATCGTCGGAAGTCGTTCGGAATGTGATACGACGGTCGAATTCGGAGGACGACGCTTTAAATTGCCTGTCGTGCCAGCTAATATGCAGACGATCATCGATGAAAAAATCGCAACTTTTTTAGCTGAAAACGGCTATTTTTATATCATGCACCGGTTTGAGCCGGAAACGCGACTGAACTTTGTTCGCACGATGCAGGAACGGGGATTGATTGCTTCCATCAGTGTCGGTGTGAAAACGGAAGAATATGCGTTCATCGAGACATTGGCACACGGAGAATTGACGCCGGAATATATCACGATTGATATCGCGCATGGACATTCAGAAGCGGTCATCCGGATGATCCAACATATCAAACACGTGTTACCGGACAGCTTTGTCATCGCAGGTAACGTCGGGACACCGGAAGCTGTTCGCGAACTGGAACATGCCGGCGCAGATGCAACAAAAGTCGGGATCGGACCAGGGAAGGTTTGTATCACGAAAATCAAAACGGGATTCGGTACGGGCGGATGGCAGTTGGCAGCATTGAGATGGTGTGCCAAGGCTGCCAGTAAACCAATCATTGCAGATGGTGGCATCCGGACACACGGAGACATTGCTAAATCCGTCCGTTTCGGGGCGACGATGGTCATGATCGGTTCATTGTTTGCCGGACACGAAGAGTCTCCTGGTGAAATGCAAGAAGTCGACGGTTTACAGGTGAAGGAATACTTCGGATCCGCTTCGGAATTTCAAAAAGGTGAAAAGAAGAATGTCGAGGGTAAAAAGATGTTCGTTGAATTTAAAGGAAGTTTGTCCGACACCCTGATTGAGATGGAACAAGATTTGCAATCGGCGATTTCCTATGCCGGCGGCAATAAACTGCAGGCGATTCGAACGGTTGATTATGTCGTTGTCAAAAATTCGATTTTTAACGGCGATAAAGTGTATTAAACAAGTCGGAGTGGGACCAGCATGGGGTCTCACTCCGATTTTTTTGCAGTTGATTGTAAACGCTTACTTAAAAGGAAAACGGGTAAAGATAATGGTGCATATTTTCAGAATATTTTATTTGAAGGAAGTGGATGAATTGAGTCAAGAGATTACGACTTACTTAGCAGACAAGTTCAATACGGTCCGGAATCAGACATTAACCTTGATTGAACCGTTGGAACAAGAGGATTTTGTAATTCAGGCAAGTACGGATGTCAGCCCGCCGAAATGGCATATTGCCCATACGACATGGTTTTTTGAACGGATGATCCTTCAAGAGTATGACGATACGTATCATGTTTTTGATCCGGTATACAACTATTTATTTAATTCCTACTACAATTCGATCGGTCCGTATCAACCGCGCCATCAGCGAGGGGTGTTGTCACGTCCGACCGTCAAGGACGTCATTGCTTATCGTGAACATGTCGATCAGGCAGTCTTGACATTGTTGCGACAAGAACGAGAGACGGCCCTTCAACAGGTCATCGAGCAATTGGTCGAAATGGGACTGCAGCATGAACAGCAACATCAGGAGTTAATCTTGATGGATGTAAAATACAACTTCTTTACTAATCCGTTATTGCCGGCGTATCAGACCCGACAAGTCGAGCGGCGTGGAACAGCTCAGTCGCCGCCGCTTACGTTTACGCGATTTGAAGGGGGACTCGTTGAAATCGGTCATGAGGGTGCGGGATTTGCCTTTGACAATGAAAGTCCGGTTCATAAAGCGTGGTTAGAACCATTTGAACTCGCAACACGCCCCGTCACCAACCGTGAGTTCATGGCATTCATTGAGGCGGGCGGGTATGAGCAAGCTGAACATTGGCTGTCGGACGGCTTCCAAGTCGTGACGCAACAACAGTGGAAAGCACCTCTCTACTGGATGAAAGATCAACAGGGTGACTGGTCCATCTTCACATTGAACGGTGTTGAACCTTTGCAGTTGGATGAACCGGTTTGTCATGTGAGTTTTTATGAAGCCGATGCCTACAGCCGGTGGTGCGGGAAACGTCTACCAACTGAAGCCGAATGGGAATACGTCGGGCGGCAAGTTGATCAACAGGGGAACTTCATGGAACAAGGTTCCTATCATCCCGTTCCGGTTCAAGACGCGAATCAGTCGGTGAACGGCATGTTCGGTGATGTCTGGGAATGGACGGCAAGTGCATATGCTCCGTATCCGAAAAGTCGACCGCTTGAAGGAGCACTCGGGGAGTACAATGCCAAGTTCATGTGTAACCAGATGGTTCTTCGCGGCGGTGCCTGTGTGACTCCGGGTAATCATATCCGTGCGACGTACCGGAATTTCTTCCCACCTGCTAAACGTTGGCAGTTCAGTGGCTTCCGATTGGCGGGTGACCTCTAAATGCGGCAACAAGTCGAAAGTTTTGATATGTACACGGATCAGCAGAACATGCTCCAAGAAGTATTACACGGTTTAGCGCAACCTCAAAAGGTGTTGCAAGCAAAATACTTTTATGATCAAACCGGATCGGAATTATTCGAACGGATTACACAGCAACCGGAATATTATTTGACGCGGACGGAAATCGATATTTTATCCGAACACCAAACGGCCATTGCAGATTGTATTGGACCGGTCCACACACTGATTGAGTATGGAAGCGGAAGCAGTCGTAAAATCAAAAGTTTACTCAGTTCCCTCCATCAATTGGAACAATATATGCCAATCGATATTTCGAAAGATTTTCTAATCCAATCCGCGCATCAATTATCTCAAGATTATCCGGGACTCCGGATTAAAGCGGTTTGTGGTGACTATTCTGCCCCTTTGCATTTACCGATTGAAGATAAACAAAAAAAGGTGATTTTCTTTCCCGGTTCGACAATCGGAAACTTTAATCCGCAGGAAGCAGCAGACTTTTTACAACAATCGAGTCAATTGCTGGAGAAGGGAGACGGTTTCTTAATCGGAATTGATACAAAAAAAGAAACTAATCTGCTCCATGCGGCTTACAATGATCGAGCTGGCGTTACGGCACAGTTTAACTTAAATATCTTGCGGCATATCAATGAAACACTTGGAGGGACGTTTGATGTAGATTTGTTTGAACATATCGCCTTTTATAACGAACAGCAGGGGCGGGTTGAAATGCATCTGAAAAGCCGGATCGATCAAATCGTCACGATTGCCGATCAGCGCTTTCCGTTTAAAGAGGGGGAAACGATTCATACGGAAAATTCCTATAAGTACAGTCAGGAAGAATTTCAATGGTTAGCCAAACAAAACGGATTTACTCCAATTAGATGTTTTACGGATGCAAAGCACCATTTCAGCGTACACTACTTGGAAAAGACGCGGATCTGATTGAAACGATAAGGGCTGAAACATCAGTCCGTGTCATAAGCCAAAAAGAAGGGATTGCTCATCTGTGACGATGGCGATTCCTTCTTTTCGTTCAAGACAGCGCGTTGTCTGCTGACTTCTGCTTTTCAGTGTTAACTCAGTCGACTACCGTCAGGAATCGGATGTTCCGGACACGCCAGTACCGGCATCAGATGATCTTGTGTCCCTAGTTCGAGAACACGGCCTGTCGTACCGGTAACGATTCCCGGAACATTCAGCAGGACCAAAGCCTGTTTCCCGACGATTTCTTCGTACTCGAACCGGGATTCTTTCCAATCCAGAAATATGGCCTGTTGAAAGTCTCCAAACACAATCAACAGATTTAAAAAGCCGGGTTCGGCATCTGAAACATGGAGGGAGCGGATGGTGCCGACGCGAATATCCAGTGTTTCGAATTGTTCAGGGGTCACCATATCTTTTATCGGGTGCACATCCAAAACTCCTTTGAATTTCATTTTATAAGAACGTTTGTTCCTTTTAAGAAAGGGTATACCTTTACTATAGATGGAGATATGTGAATCATCAGCAGGTTATTGCAAAAGATAATCGTTCAAATCAATGTCCAAATCTTTTCCTAATGCCAATTTGGATAACTCCTGACCGAGATACGGACCAATCGTTAAACCGGAAGCCCCGAGACCATTGGCGACAAGGACATTCGGATGAGTCGCCAGTCGACCGATGACAGGTAAGGAATTACTCGTATACGGGCGAAGACCGACCCGCATTTCGTTGATGTTTGCTTCTTCCAGTACCGGTGCGACCGGAATGGCACGTGTCAATAAGGCGTACATTCCTTTAACAGTCGGCTGAAGATTGTAATCGAGCTGTTTTTCATGCGTCGAACCGAGTGCGAGTTTTCCATCTTCGATCGACACGAGATACAAACCGCGTTGTCCCATGATGACAGGCCAATCTTTTGATTGTTCGTTGGAAATATCCAAATGAAGAATCTGTCCTTTTTCGGCACGAATATCAAGACGCGTTTGCAACGGTTCGAGTAATTCATTAATCCAGACACCGGCCGTCAAGATGATTTGATCGGCATAATGGATGTCGGGCCCGATTTGAACCCCTTTGACGTGACCGTCGACGACGACTAGCGAAGCATCGGCTTCAAGAACGGTAGCCTGGTGTTTGATTGCTCCGCTTTCTAAGGCTGCCCGTAAGGCACGTCCGTCGACACGGGCTCCTCCAGAGACGAATAAGGCGTCCTCAATCGACTCAATCAAGGGAAACATTGTTCGGACTTGATCAGCCGTCAACCGTTCAATTTGTTGGATCGCCGGTGCTTCCGGGAAACGATTTTCTGCAATCGTCTGCATCTTTTCAATTTTTGACGTCTCATGTAAGGCGATGGTTCCGACTTTTTGATAGCCCGTCTTCGTTTCACCGAGTGCTTCCAGTTCTGGAATTAGCGTATCGTAATAATGAGCACCGTTATTGGCTAGTCGATACCAGGCTTTGTTGCGTCGTTGTGTCATCCAGGGACAGATGATACCAGCTGCGACATGAGTGGCACGTCCGGCTTCTTTCCGGTCAATCAACAGGACCGTTGCACCTTGTTTCGCTAAATGATAAGCGGTCGATGTTCCGAGGATGCCGGCACCGACAACGATATGGCTGTACATGTTTTTCATCTCATTTCTAAAGTGATCTGTATCAAGTGTAAAGAAAAAACAGACAAACGACAAATCCGATCGATTCAGCACATTATAAATATGGGGAATGATGGGAAAGTAAAACTATTTATCAAAATGTTTCGTATACTGAATATAAACCGATATTTCACACAAAATATACGATTAGAAACGGTCCAATCAGGAAACATACCCTTATAGGCATTAGATCCCGACATCATCGACTCGAACATGTAGTCACCATTGAAGGAGGGGAAGGCAATGAACATTAGTCGCGCCATCGTACGCAAACGCTACACGGATCACACTTTGTTTTATTCTGCCATCCTAATTTGGAAGTTGCTCTTCTTCCTGCCCTTGCTCATGTATGTCAACAGTGGGTCGGACAACGTTTTTCGTCTTTATTTTGTACCTTATTTGACGGTCATCGTTTTATTTCGTGTCATGACCTATTTTGCCACGTATAAAGCGTCTTTTATGGAGATGACCGAGATGGGATTATCCGTCTTTTTAATCATCGCGGATTTTTATTTAATTGCGTTGTTTGATGTACCGTTACCGTTCGCGATGATCATCATGCTGTTATCGATTTTACACTTTACAGCTGCGTTTAGTCGGTTCCGTTGGTTCCGCCGCCGGTTATGGCTAAATCGTCATTTAGAGATTTTAAATTTTTTGACCGATCACGGAGAGACCCCCGTCAAGATTGCTGTCGTTTCGGAAGATGAAATGCTTGTGACAACAAAAAGTGGTAAAGAATTTACGTATCGTCATGTCTACTGGAATGGCTTTTACTTCGAACGGGGATAAAGCAGGGGGACTGTAGTGCTGAAATAGGGCTGCAGTCTTTTTTTTATGGAAATCGAGCGGATTGTTTGCGATACTGTGTGAATAAACCGTAACGAAAAGAAGGTGAATGTTCATGATACGCTGTCTAATGGTGACGACAGATCATCAGGTTTTAGTGGATGATAGTTTAAATCGTCTTCACGCACCCGGTATCAAATGGTATTTTGTCGATTTTAATCAACCGACGGAGCAGGAAAAACAACAGCTGGTGTCCGCTTTTGATTTTCATCCGTTGGCCCTTGAAGATTGTTTTCAATACTTGCAGCGTCCTAAGTTAGAATATTACGACGGATACAGCTTTTTTGTGTTGCATGCCCTGGATACGGAGTCACTCAAAGGAAAAGAGATTAACCTGTTCGCCAATGAGAATTATGTCGTTTCTTATCACGAGGAGCCGTCGAGTGAAATCGATGTCGTGTTTCAAGCTTTCCAGCGTATACATAATAATCCGGAACAGTGGACCATTGAGATCGTTCATAAAATCATGGATAAAATCGTCGATGGTTACTTTCCGATTGTTCATACGTTAGAAGATAAGATTTTTGCACTGGAAGGACGGTACGAACAGCGCGGGAATGATAAACGGATCATGGAAGATGTATTTGAGATTCGATCCGATTTGTTAGTCGTCGCCCGGACCATCTTACCGATGCGGGACTTGTTGTACCGGGTCGTTGAATCCCGTCGGCTTGCGATTAATGCAAATAAAAAAGCGTTTTTTCAGGATATTTATGATCATCTGCTTAAGCTGAACGAGATGATTGAATACAACCGGGAAATGACGTCTGAATTCCGGGATAATTTTATTTCACTCAACTCCTACCGGATGAATAATATCATGAAGACGTTGACGATTTTTACGACCATCTTCATGCCATTAACGTTCATCGCCGGCATCTACGGGATGAATTTTGAACATATGCCCGAACTGACGACGCGTTTCGGCTATTTCTTCACACTGGGAGGGATGGCAGTCATTGCGATGGGAATGATTCTATATTTCAGAAAAAATCACTGGTTTGATGAGTAAGAGGAGGAAGTCAGATGGACATTCGGCAATTGACATTTTTTACGACAATTGTAGATCATGCGTACAATTTAACACGGGCTTCCAAGCATCTTCGTATTTCACAACCGGCGCTCAGTCAACTGGTGCGGGAATTTGAAGAGGTGGAACAGGTAGAGTTGTTTTTGCGTCACCATGGACGATTAACCGGTCTGACGGACGCCGGACAGCAATTTTATGAGGATGCCCTGAGTGTTTTGCACGGACATCAACAAATGATGGAACATCTTCACGAACGGTCGCGTGTCATCCGAGGGAAAGTCCGGTTGGGGATTCCACCGGTCATTTTGCCTGTCCTTTTTTCGCAACTGATTCCGAAATTGATGGCGGAACATCCCGGGATTGAGTTGGAAATCATCGAAGAAGGCGCATTTGAATTGAAGCGCCGCCTGTTGCTCGAAGAACTGGACCTGGCGATTTTAATTGAACCGGGGGAATCCTATGGCATAAAACGGTATCGATTGATCGAGGATGAGGTCGTCGTCGCGGTGAGACCGAGCCATCCGTTAAGCGAGGCCAAAAGTGTCTCTTACCGTGATCTTTCAGCGGAACCGTTGGTCATCCTCAATGATAGTTTTATGCTGCATCATCAGATTTTATCCCAGTTCCGGCACGTACAAGTCGAACCGCAGATCTTTTTTACTTCCGGTGCGTGGGATTTGTTGATCGGCATGGTGCAGGAACTCGACGTCGTGTCGATTTTGCCGGAGCCGATTCTCCGATTTCATCATGCGGAAGACATCCGGATTTTACCGTTTGACCCCCCGATGCTATGGGACGTGTCGTTAAATCATTTAGCAGGAATCGAGCAGCGTCCGCTCGTGCGGCACGTCCAGGACTA
Source organism: Exiguobacterium sp. GL_137 (assembly GCF_057834585.1). Classification (NCBI taxonomy): domain Bacteria; kingdom Bacillati; phylum Bacillota; class Bacilli; order Caryophanales; genus Exiguobacterium; species Exiguobacterium sp. GL_137. The sequence goes on along the minus strand of NZ_CM174406.1, from coordinate 1,667,663 downwards.
TGTCTTACATTATTTTAAATCCTATTGGCCGCATCCGTCCAATCGTGGAGAAAGCGTTAAAAAGAACCCGGATCAGCCACCTCTTTTCTAAGAAGTGGAACTGATTCGGGTTCTTTGTATAGGAAGGGGTCCAATCATGGAGGGAAATTAAACGGTTTGATTCAGATGGCTGATGCTCGAATAAGCTTGTTTGAATTGTTCGAGTCGGTCCGTCGTCGCCAAACTGTTTCGTTCCATCTCGATTTGTTTTTGTAACGTTCCGGATAACGCGGTGTACATCTCGTCGAGCAAGTGGGCGATGTGTTGCTGCGCCAGTTCGCGTAACCGCTGCTCTTCCGTTTCAAGATAAGATGCCGCATCCGGTTTCGTCAACTGCATCAAGGCATCTTTTAATTGTTCTTTTTCATTCCGTTCAAAAAAGGCTTTCGGATTACGAAAATACTGTTTGACAGACTGGTACGGTGTCGCATCTTGGAAAGGACCCTCAAAATGGACGGATGTCATCGCCGGTGCTTCGAACGGCGAAAGCTGGAAAGAAGGGTTCAACTTCGTCGCATACCGCTCTTCATCCTGGAAGCGTTGGACGAGAGCTGTTTTAATCCAACCGTCAATCCGAAAATGAGTCACGCGTAATTCTTGTTCGAAATCATATTTCAAAAAGCCGAGTAGCTCGACCAATGCTTCGTGTAAGGCTTGCTGCTTTGTGGCATTCGCGAAGCGGACAGGATGATATGCTTCTTTAAAGAAATCCGGAAAACGGTAATAGATCCGTTGGTTGACATGATGTAACAGTTCATGAATTTCAGCGAATAAGGCATGACGGAGTAAATCGGTCCGCCGGTCTGAAAAGTGTGTGTCGATCGTCTGACTCAAGTCGTCCAGTTCTTCTAGCCGTGTTTCTTTTCGGGCGATGTTGAATTCGGTCTGTTCCATCAATTGGCGTAAACGATGGACGGTTTTCTCCGTTTCTTCCGACAATACTTGAACGGCCAGTCCTTTGAGATCCCGTTCCAGGAACTGATGGAAGGCGGATTCAAAGACTGGCAGACCTGAATCCAGCGTGCGGTCCATCTGCTTCTCGGTTAATGCGTGAAGGCTTGAGACGCCGAACAGACGAGGCGACCGAATACCGAACCGTTGTAATTCAGTCCCGACGTACTGCAGGACTGCTTGTTTTTCAGTGTCGTTTTGTGCCAGGTCAATCGCATTGACGATGAAAAACATTTTGTCCAGTTCAAACGCATCTTTGACACGACCGAGCTGAATCAGAAACTCACGGTCGGCACGGGCGAAGGCGTGATTGAAATACGTCACGAATAAGATAGCGTCCGCATCTTTGATGTAGTCAAAGGCAACGTCGGTATGACGGGCATTAATCGAATCGGCACCCGGTGTATCAACGAGAGTGATCCCAAGGCGGGTCAATGGACTATCGAAGTACAAATCGATGACATCAACAAAGCAACTGAGATGCTCTTGGGCGACATAGTCCGTAAACGTCGTTTGATCAACGGTTTGTATCGTTCCGACGAACGGCGAAACAGACGGATACCCTGTTAAAAAGGCACGTAAAAAAGAGGTATCCCGCAATGTATGGTCCGGTTGAGATTCAATCCAATGTGCTGCTTCCTGCAAGGACGTAATCGTCACGTCAAAAGCCTGAAGCAGGTCATTTAATTCGTCGACGAGTTCCTGTTCCGACTTAAAGCGGATCGTCGCAGTACCGTGCGGATGTACCGTACTGACCGGATTGATCCGGTTGATCGAAGCGGTCGTCGGATTAGGTGAGACAGGCAAGACCGGTTGTCCGAGTAACGCATTACAAAACGACGACTTGCCGGCACTGAACGCACCAAACAAAGCAATCGTGAACGTACTGGAGGAGACACGGTTCAGTTTGTCTTGCAGGTAGGCGACCGTGTCTTCGAATCCGGAAACGGATGCTAAAATCGTTTGGATCTGTTGTATGTCTTCCAACGTATAAGCCCGTGTCTCCTCGACGTCTTGTGAAAGAGTTGCTTCTTCAGCAACGGCGACTTCCTCGATTACTTCCTGCGGCTGGAACGGAACTAACGCTTGCTCGGCTTGGCTCAGTTCCTGTTGCCATTTCAAGACCTGTTGTCGAGCCGTTTCCAGTTGTTGGTTCGTCGGCGAGTCCGCCTGTTCAAGATACATTTGGAGCAATTGCCGGGAGTCGGCTTCGGTTTTCAACAGCTCACATTTTTGGCGTAATGCGGCTTGTTCCGTCAGCAAGTCCTGTTTGACGTTGCCATCTGTCTGTTCCAGTTCTGTTCGAATGCTGTCACGCCAGCGGTTCGTCTCTTTTGTATACCAGTCGACCGTCAAACTGACGACACGATTCGTAAACTGGAGGACTGACTCACCGGTAATCGTGATACCTTCCTGGGCGGCATCCTCGATGACGCGGAGTGGCGGGTCGAGTGGATAGGTATCAATCTGCATCGTGTGCTGATCAGATAAGAGGCCGGCTTCCGCTAAAGATTGTTTCATCAACTTCCGCAGATGCAAAGCGATTTCAGATGTCGTAACGGAGCGGTACGCCCGTATGAGTTCGTCCGCGACCTGTTGCTGGGTGATCTGCGTCTTTTTGGCACTTCTGAAAAACCCGACTTTAAAGGATGCTTGTCGTGTTTCCAAAAAGGTTCGCATTTTTTCACGAAGCTCAAACGGCATTAGTGTAGCATTGCGCAATAAGCTTTCCCGGTGCTGTGAAAAACGGCTGACCCACTGTTCCGGTGCCATCAGTTCGAGTTGCAAATCGAGCTGATGCAACTGTTCAAACAAGGCTTCGGAGTGTTGCCGCTCTGACGAAGTGATGAGTTCGTCCGTCGACTGGACCGCTTCTTCGATGCGTGTTTCAAGATACGATACGTGTTCGGCGTGTAAGGACTCCAGTGTCGTAACAGCTGATTGCAATAATTTCGGCTGGACGTCACGAATGCTTTGGTCGACAAGCTGTTTAACGGTCAGGAAATCATTTTCCGGATGATCCGCTTCCCGTAAGCTCGTAAAGAAAATTCCTTTAGGCTCGACGCCATGGGTTGCAAATGACTGAACGACCGAACGCTTAAAGGCGGCAAACGATAGTTCGCCGGACTGGTGTTTATCGATTTGATTGACGATCAAATACAATTCAGGCACGGAAGTCAACAATTCACGGGTGACAGTGAAATTCAATTCGGATTGGACATGGTTGTAATCCATGACGTAAAAAATCATGTCCGCTAAGTGTAAAGCTGACTCCGTGGAAATCCGGTGGGCGTCATCGACGGAATCAACACCGGGCGTATCCATTAAAACGAGTCCTTCCGGTAAGCTTGAACCGGCATGTGTGATATCGATCCGTTCGACGGTGCCGTCCCGTCCTAATGTCTCAAGATGCGGTAAGTCGGTTGCGGCCAACTGGACGGCAGGACGATCATGAAAATGGACGATGGCCGCATCCTGCTCCTCCCGACGTAATGTGACGATATTGGCACTGGTCGGAATCGGGCTGGTCGGTAAAATGGACTCGCCCGTCAAGGCATTGATCATGCTGGATTTCCCGGCAGAAAAATGACCGGCGAAAGCAATCGTAAATTCGCGTTTTAATAGTTTTTCGGAAAATTTATTTAATTTGTCGAGTCGGAGTTGATCCGACGAGGGTTGAATCAATGTCGTGAGAAGCGCGGTCGCTTCAATGTGATTTGTTAACCGTTCTTCAAATGAGCGCATACGTGTGAAACCCCTTTCTTACAATCCAGTTTCAGTGTATCACGCTTATTTTGGTTCCGTCATCTGTTCATCCGTAAGTTCTACAACCGAGTGTGAAAAGGACCTTCAAGACTTACGAATTCTGCAAAATAGTATATGATGAAAAAAGAGCATATTCAATCCAATTCATCGGTCATGGACAGTAAATTCGTGAGGAATAAAAAAAGATTGAATTCCTGAGAAATAAGGAATTCAATCTGCTCGATGGTGACGTTTTTTTATGAAAATCATCCGGTTGTATCAGGGACAATCATTTCCGATTCGTCCGGAGATTGTTCCGTTGTCTGCATCAGACGTAGAAGGTGGAGTTTAAACAGGTACATGACGAGCAGGTGAATGTTGGCCTGCGTCGATTTGTAAATGATCCACGGTAAGGCCGGTACATACTCATGAATGGCAATCAGGCACTCCTGGGATCCTGGAATCTGTCGAAACTCAATCCGCCCTTTGCTGCCTTCCTGAACTTGTGCAAACAGTCCGCCGGTAATCCGGTACGTCGCTTGCTCGGCATCTTGAAACGGATCTTTTGTTAATTCAAGAAGCGGTGCATCGACGAACGGCACTTGAATCTTTACGACGGTCTCATTCGCAATGCTTGAAGTCAGGAACGGCTTGGCGAAAGAGGAAAGCCACGATACATAGTTATCGGCTGCCCAGTTGGCATCGCGACCTTCCGGCAAGCGGACGCGCTGAACGGATCGCACATCAAGCGCTTCCTCTTTTTGAGAGGAATGACCCGACTGTTTCTTCTGTTTCTTTTGGTCCTTTTCTTCCTGCTCTTCTTTTAACGCCATGCGGACAGATTCTTCAAACGTGATTTTCCCGTCGCTGATGCCATCGACCATCTTATCTGGATCTGCGACCATCTTATGAACCATACTTTCGACAAGAGGATAGACCGTCTCTTTTGGTTCGCCCGAAACTAACGTCACCCAAAGGCGGGACAGTTTGACTGTCATCAAAGGGATGTCAAACGTCGGTTGGTGTTTCCCCATGACTTCTGCGGTTTTTAAAATCATTTCCTTATAGGTCATCGATTCCGGACCACCGACATCAATGGCACGGTCTTTCAGATCCTCCCGTCCGACACTTGCTCCAAGCGCATGAATGACGTCCGGCAATGCGACGGGATGTGTCTGATTCCGTGTCCATTCTGGTAGCAACATGACAGGAAGTCGTTTGACGAGCTTCGATAAAATCGGGAAGGAAGACCCTTTTGGGCCGACAATCAAAGCGGCACGAATTGTCGTTACCGGTGTCCCGTAAGCACCGAGAACACGTTCGACTTCCAAGCGGCTTTTCAAGTGGCGCGACAATTCTTCCGTCTCCTCCGGAATGATCCCACTTAAATAGACGATTTGCTGAATGCCGTTTTCCTTGGCAGCGCGGGCATAATTGTCGGCTAAAATCAAATCCATATCTTCAAAGGACCCTTGTGTCAATTTAGCGGACGGCATCATGGAGTGGACCAAATAAATGGCGATATCCGCCCCTTTTAATCCGTCGATTGTATCCTGGAGTGAAAACAAGTCGCACGAGCGCCATTCGACATGGGATTCGTCGTCCTTATCGTCCCCGTTTCGTGACAAAGCGATGACGTTATATTTTTTCTTGAGTTCGTTTAAGAGATTGTGTCCGATATATCCGGTTGCACCTGCAAGTGCCAGGCGTTTGCGTGTTTGCGTCATATGTTTTCCCCCTCGATTGGCATTACTTGTTGAATTTACCCGAATCAAACCATTCGTAATCCCTTCAGATGTTTTCATGAGATAACAGGCTTGATGTGTGAAAAACAGGGAAAAAGAAAAAGAGATCAAATGAGTGAAGGCGAATTATCGTTTTCCAGGTACATACTACTTACTTTTTAATTTAAGGAGAGGGCGAATATGAATCCAGTCTGTTTCTTAGATGATCAACACAATAAGCGGTATCAGATGATTTTAAAACGCTTGAGTACACGGAATCGGGCGAAAACGCCGTTTCAGGCAATCTTGTTTTTAGCAACGGGGAATCTACAATTGATGCAATTGTTCAGTGATTATTTTTTTCCGGAAACGGGTGAGTTTTTTTATCAGGAAATGTTGGCTGAACCGATTGATGACCGGATGATAGATGTGGAACGTCAGCTTTTGGTACAACTGTATAACGGTCGTACGACGTTGACCATAATCGAAATCATCGACCAGTTGAACCCGAAAGAGTTAAAGCTCGTGCTCGGAGCGATTCAGGTGCGGATGTTTGGGACAGACGAAGAGCTGGGGGAACGAAAAATATGATGACGGTTCAAGGAGGCTGAAATAGCCTCTTTTTTTGTTTTTTTTCACCGAAAACAGTAAAAGAAAAAGAATAAAGGAAGAATCGTTAAAAGATGTTTGTGATATCAGTTTATTATCATAAAACGGTATCCGAATAAAAGCTAAGCTTGTTTATTAAGATTTGATTGAACAGGTGAAACACTGGAAATAAGATGTAAGTAACAGGAAATGGCTGACGTTACAACTGAAATTTCTGACTGGGATATGAGAGGAGTGAGCGTATGCAGCTCAAGCAATCGATTTACTTTCATTCACCGATTTTTTTTCAAAATATCTTAACGACGGTTTACGGTCGCATGCTCTACCAGGAACGATATGGTCCGGTTTATCAGAAACGGTTACAAGAATTGAAGGAAAAAGAACGTTTTCGGACGAATGCGCAAGTGGAACAACTGGCACGACTGAATCAATTTCTGCTATTTTGCCAGACGTACAGTTCCTATTATCAAGAGCTGTTCGAGCAACATCAAATCAGATTACCGCTCCAGGCATTGGATGAGTTAAAGCAAATTCCGATATTGAGCAAGGAAATCCTCCGGACGCGTAATGCAGACGTCCATGCTAAAATCCGGGCGCCGATCCTCGGGAAAACAGGCGGGACGACAGGGAAGTCGATTCAAGTCCATTACACAAAAGAAGATATGCAGATCCGGATGGCGCATCTCGACTACTTTAAGTGGACACACGGGATTGAACGCGGCATGCGACGCGCCAGCTTCACGGCTCAGACGTTAGCGGCAGAATCACAAAAAGCACCGGTGTATTGGCGGATGAATAAAACGATCAATCAGATGTTGTTTACGATAAAAAATATTAATCCACAAACGGCAGCCTCGTACATCGAACAATTGAACCGGTTTAACCCGGAATCAATCGATGGTTTACCTTCAGGCATGATCGAAGTGGCCCGTCATGCCAAAAAATACAATATTCCGTGTACGTTCCGCCCGAAGGCGATTTTCCCGACGGCGGAAATGATGACGCCGGCGGAACGCCAATTGATTGAGGAAGTGTTTCATGCGCCGATTTTTGATCAGTATGCCTCATCCGAGGGAGCACCTATCGTTGCAGAATGTCGCTATGGTAAAAAACATCTGCACTATGAAATGGGCATCATTGAGGTTGAAGAAGATGGTCAGATTCTCGTGACGAGCTTTGATACACACGGCACTCCGCTCGTCCGGTACCGTGTTGGAGATCGTATGACGCTGAGTGAAACAACGTGCCAGTGCGGGCACGACGGACCGGTCATCGCGTCAATTGACGGACGGGGACGAAGTTTCATTCAACTGAAAGACGGTCATCGGATTTTCGAGGGAGAACTGGCCGGTATCGTTCGCGCTTTCCCGAACTGTATCGAACGGGTCCAATATATTCAATCCGACAAGGAAGAAATCGTCATGCTGTACGTACCGGATGAACGTTGTTTTAAAGAAGAACACGAAAAGGAACTGTACTTTGTCTTGAAGCGGTTGTTTGGCGGACAAATGGAAGTGTTGTTACGGGCAGTTCCGGAAATTCCGAAAGAAATCAGCGGGAAAACGTTGTTAATCAAACAATTGTTACCGGAGACCAGTTGAAAATTCAAAACGTAAAAAACGCTGGCAGATTAACCTTTCTTTTCAAAAAAGGTAATGATGTAATCGTAACGCGGATCCAGATGAGGATCCGTGTTTTTGTCGGATATTTTTTATGGGGTATGGTTTTTTTTGACAATTGTTGTAATATGTGAGAAGAGAATTAAGAAAGGGGGATTGAGATGAGGTCACGCGCCAATGTCTTACTGCTTGGATGTATACATTTTGATCGTCCGGATAACGGTGATTTGCTTCATCTACAAGGTAATTCAGTCCTGACACCGGACCGGCAAACACAAGTTAAGGATGTTTTGAGTGTCCTGTCTAACTTTCGTCCGACAAAAATCATGCTGGAAACGCAATTGGAGAACCAACAGGATTTGACGCATGAATACGCGGCGTATCGTGCTGGCAACTTGACGCTGACCGCGGATGAACGGCACCAGCTGGGTTTTCGTCTCGCATCCCAAGTTGGTCTCAATTTAATTTAAGCAATTGATTGGAATCAATGATTGGAATCAATTGATTGACGGGATACCATCGCTTGGACAGCTTAGAGAGGAAAAGCCTGAACGATTTGACGAAATCATTTCCAAGGAGACAAAACGAATGCAACAGATGGAACAGGAATTTGCCGAACTGCCGTTGCTTTCTTTTCTACAAACAATTAACACAGATGGACGGGTGCAGGAGATGCATCAGACTTATTTAAAACTTGCTTGTCTTGGTGAACCTGGAATGGAGTGGGTATCGCGATATTGGTATTATCGCAACCTGATGATTTTTAAAAATATCCTTGCATGCCTTACAGGACAAGATGAGCAGGTTGTCATCATCTATGGTCTTGCACACGTCCACTTGCTAAAACAGTTGCTAACGGAGAGTGGCGAGGTTAATCTTTTGACGCTTGACGATATCATGATATAGGGAGAGATACATATGTTATTTCATTATCATCTATGGACACCTTTCGTTGAAGAAACGGAACGGTTTTATCAGCAGCTCGGTTTTCAGGTGACACAACGGATTGGTAGATACGAAGGAGCGTTCACCTCGTTTGATCCTCCGCTCGACTGGGATGATTTCCGCGAGCAACCGATTCTGTTTCGGATCATTGAGATGAAACGCGGAGCGATCAACATGACGTTCGGTTACGGAAAAAAGGTGATGTTTGATCATATCGGATTTCTCGTGACAGAAGCCGACCGGCTGCAGATCCTCGGCCGGGCGGAAGCGGTCGGATTAACGGTCCAGGCAAACGAACGCCGGACGTTCATTCAGACACCGTTTGGTTTCCGGATCGAACTGCAGACCCATCCTGATGCCATCCAGTCAGAAACGGGTGACCAACTGCTGCAACTCGACATTGCGACGTCGACACCAGGTCTTGAGAAGCTGTTGTCTCAATTACTGGATCGGCCTGTTCCGGAAATTACGACGATTGTAGCGGAACGGATGCATTTCAGACAGGCTGTGTTTTCCGGAACGCCTACGCTGCCTGGGCAGGATCCAAACGGTCTTGAAGTCCGGACCGTGAGTCCGCTCGCGTTAATCAGTGGACGGGTACGTGACGAAAACCTTTAAAGGCGTCGTGTCTGTCAGCAAGTTCTCGAAACATCCGGCTAAATCCTGAGAAGCAACTGTTTGTTCAAACAGCCGTTCGAGCTGCGGGACATGTGGTGCCGTCTTAAAAAACCATGCGGCATGGTCCTGATAATCCCAGCCGTCACTTGAGCCGATCAGCCGCAATTCCTTTTCGTAAAAGGCGGCAGTCAACGATAAGGTCTCGTGATTCCCGTCTGAAAGAATGCAGAGCTGTCCATGGGGAACAAGCTTTTCCTGCAATAAGGCGAAAGCGTCCTGGCGTGCGGAACATTCCAGTGCATGTGTAAACGTCTCGACGAATGGATCAGTGTCTGAGTACAAAGTATGCGCCCCGAGTGACAGGGCAAGCGATGTTCGGACCGGATCAGGGTCGGAGACAACAATTCGGTCGACATGATAGTAATGCCGCAGATAGAAAACGGTCAGCAGTCCGATGGCACCCATCCCGGTCACTAAAACCGGGTCCGTCGGTTTTGGTTCTAGTTTCCGGACGCCTTTCGCAGCATCGCACGATAGGATGTTCAGCAATGCGAGTTTGGCGGATATGCCGTCCGGAACAGGAATGGCTTTGGCTTCTTCGACGAGTGCGATATCCTGATGTCCGTAAAATGCAAGCAGGCGGTCGCCGACTTGAAACCGGGTGACCTGATCTCCGACAGCGATAACGGTGGCGTAGCTTTCGTAGCCGGTCTCTTTCGGATAGGCTGGAGACGGATCAGTGGGGTCGTCGCCCCGGACTTGCGGCAGTTCAGCCCCGATGCTGATCGCGCCGGCAATCGTCCGGACAAGCAGTTCGTGTTCTTGGACCGGAGGAAGGTGGTGTCTGGTCCAGGTGACAGACCGGGCTGCCGTAACCTGTAATCGGTGTTGATGCATTAAAAAACCTCTTTTCTGAAAAAAATCGTCTTCTTCTAGTATAAGGTAAATAATCCCTTATCAGATTAAAAATATGACAATTTTGTAAGGTGGAAACTGTCGGATGAGGATCCATTTCCAATTCAGGATATGTTATTCTGAAAAAAAGATGGAATCAGAAAAGGGTGTGGTCCTCATCGAACGAATCGAAATGTCCATCCATCGTGGATTAGTAGAGTTGAAGAATTTAGATAAACGGATTCAAAAAGCGCAGACGAAATCGTTTATCGGTGTGCAAAGTGGCAGTCAGGCACCGGCAGGATATCCGTCTGTCGTGGTATTTGCGGAAGAAGCGAAAGCGAACCTTCAGTCAGTCCGCGATTTAATGGAGCGCCGGAACCGGATTAAGTCTTCTATCACGGCATCGAATGCCGTGACGATCGTCCGGATGGAGGGGCGTGAGATGACCGTCGCAGAGGCGATTGACCGTCGGGATACCGGCCTTGTCTATGAACGGCAACTGTTGCAGACGTTACGCGAACAACTCCGACAAGTCGAACAGACGATTGAGACGGAACGGCAAGACGTCGTACGGCGGGCGGATAGCCATATCGAAGCGACATACGGGTCGCGGGAAAAAGGGAATGCGGACGAGATGGAAAAGTCACGCCGTTTGTTCCTCGAGCGGCTGGAGCCGAATCTGATTGATCCGTCGAACCTGCGTCAGGTCATTGCTGAACTCGATGAGACGATTGATACGTTTGAAACGGAAGTGGATTTTACGTTATCGGAAAGCAACACAGTGACCAAAATTTTTGCCTGAGGAACATCCCCTGTTTGCCTGATACTCCTGTGACCAAACACGCTTGTTTTGTGCGATAACAAAACAACGGTGCGCTGGCACCTCACATCGGTTCTATCCGGAACCTGACGTGAAAGTTCAACGTTGACAGCTCAACCGACAACGAACAAAGGTGAACGCTCAGAGCATTAAAGTAGAACCTTCAACGAATAAAGAAGGATCAAATCCACGAGAACATGGTAATAGAGAGGACTTGTTTGTTGCCTCTAGGAGTACCGCGTGGCTGGGCCGACAGGGGACATACATAATAGTCGACGGGAGAGGATGGGGAAGATGTTGAATTGGTATTTAACGGTTCTTGATATACCGAATCTTGCGCTTGCAGCACTCATTATCGGTATTGTTTTGACTGTAAGGTACGGACGTCTCTTTGTTCGTCGAGACATCCCGGTATCCGGTAAACGACTGGCAGCCGTCCTGTACGGTGGCTGTCTGTTCGGTTTGGGCGGGATTGTCCTGTTGTATGCGTGAAGAGACAACCTTTTTTGAACGGAGATCTCCGTTTTAAAAAAGGTTTTTTTGTTTCCATCACGAAGGAGATAATGTCAGTGGAATTGAAAAAAAGGAGGAACTGAACATGGATGGATTATTAAAACGTCGAATCGGAGCGGGAGTTGTCGACTTAGTTGTACAAGGGATGGTTTCCGGTGTGCTCGAGAAAACGGTATTGAAGCGTATCAAGAACAAAGCAGTGCATTCACTCATTACGGAGCCGGTCGTTAATTTTTTGATTGAGACGGTCCAACTGTCAACAGGTAGCGGACAAACCGTCGGGCAACGTCTGTTTCAAATTCAGGTCGTCAGCGAGAACGGCCAGCCGCTCGCCATCAAACAGATTGCGAAACGGATTGTGTACCGGGAGACGATTGCTCCGATTAAAGGCTGGAAAAATCGGGAAGTATATCTGCGAGACGGATCGATCCTGCCGGAGGATGAATTTGCCGGGACCAGGGTCATCCGGAAAATCAACTAGGTTCGCGGGTGGACTCGTAAAAACAAATCGAACGGAGGAGGATGACAGATGCACAGTCTGCTGTCCTCCTCTTGCTGTGAAATCAATAAGTCGTGCTGAACGAATAAGTCGTCTCGTGAAAGGAGGGAATTGGACCGTTAATGAGAGATGACAGAAGGAAATCGGTTGAATCAAAACAAATACCGGAAAAAAAAGTATCGGTATGATGCGCTGCTGTAGACAACACAAAGCCGGGCTGGGAAGTTTCCATTGTCATCCAGCGGCCGCTTACGGCTTCATGAACAGAGATGACCGGTTGTTGATGAAATAAATAATAGGTATCGGCAGGAGACCTTGAAAACATCTTGTCTAAAAAGAAACGGTTCAGACGACGCCCCAACCGAAAATCAAAGGGTGTTCCTTTCGTCTGTTGCAAGCAGGGATTAATCGACAACGCCGGTACGGGGTGGATGAAACAAGAACTGGCAAACTTTAAATCATGTTGTGTAATACTAGCTTTTAAATTACCGCTTAGGTTAAAGAAAATAGGAAGCGACAAAGAGAGGCGAAGAGGCTGGTTGGTCGTCGCTGCATAACGGAGAATCAATTGATTGTTGTTAGTCAGCACATAAAGAATGTCGATTGCGATCACCTGTCCATTGACAGCTATTTCCGCCGACAGACGAAGTCCGGATTCTTGTGTTGTCGAAAACGGTTCAGCTGTGAATGAAAGCTGATGTAATGCCAGATCGATTTCGTGAACGGAACCGGATGACGTATCATACAACCGGCCGGATAAACCGCGAGGAATCGCAGGAACCGTTACCAAAGAACAGTCAAACATAATATTTTCGGGATGACCATTTCGGTCAGGTACGATCAAACGTTCAATGCTTCCTCCTTTGCTTGCAATCTCGACTTCCATTCCACGATCATTGTTCAAACGATATCGTGCCGACCTGTCTTTTTGTGAATTCATCCGGACCTGCAATTTCTTTCCTCCTCTTTTCATGTGAAATTTAACCCTTTTTAACGGTATAATACATATACAATAATCAAATCAGTAAAATTATTCCCTTTTACTTTACCACGCATAAAATATTTTAATCTATTTATTTACTAAAACTTTTTACTTAAAATAATTTAAAAAAGAGGCGGATGCATGATGGCGACGATTAAAGATATTGCAAAAGAAGTGGGTTGTTCGATTTCGACGGTATCCCGCGTATTGAATAATGATCCGACGTTATCAGTGGGAGACGAGACGAGAGCCAGGATTTTTGAAGTGGCGGAAGAAATCGGATACCGGAAAAAAACACTAAAAACACTCGTGAAGAACATCGCGTTTTTATATTGGCTGACCGATAACGAAGAGCTCGAAGATGTCTATTTTCAAACGATGCGGGTGGAAATCGAAAAAAAAGCACGGGAAAACAACATCGAATTGACGACCTACAAACTCGAAGGCGGGATTGAAAAAATCCCGTTGGATATCGACGGATTCATTGCCGTCGGTTCATTCATGAACCGTGAGCTGGAATATTTGAGAGAATTGACACCGCATGGCGTATTCATCGACTCTACACCGGATCCCGCACATTACGATTCGGTTCGTCCGGATCTTGCGCAAATCACCCGTCAGGCAGTTGAAGTGCTGGTGGAGCAAGGTCATGAAAAGATCGGGTTTATCGGCGGCACGTACCATAACCTCGATACGGACGCGGAAGAGATGGATGGACGGGAGCGGGCATTTCGTCAAACGATGGAAGAACGTGACTTGTTGCGGGAAGACTTCATCTTTTGCCGGCAGGGATTTTCGGTCGACAATGGACATTACTTAATGAATCAGGCGGTCGAACAACTCGGGGAAGAGTTGCCGACAGCGTTTTATGTAGCGGCGGATCCGATTGCAGTCGGTTGTTTACAAGTCTTGAACGAGCAACAGATCGAGATTCCGAAACGGGTCAGTCTGATCAGTGTCAATGATACAAGTATTTCGAAATATGTGTCGCCGCCTCTGACGACATTCCATATTGACCTCGAGGAGATTTGTCAAAATGCGATTCAACTTTTACTGGAACGTGTGTTGAAGAAACGAAATATCGTCAAAACGGTCTATATCGGTGCGGAATTGATTACGCGTAAAAGCACTTTGTAAATAAATTTAGTAAAATTTTTTACTAAATTTATTTACAAAGTTTTCTTGTGGTGCTATATTTTGATTATTAAAGCGCTTACAAAAAGTGTTTTAATCTTTTCATAATATGATCCACAGGAGGAAAAAGTAGATGAAAAAAACCATTACATATATGACGGTCCTGAGTAGTCTGGCGTTAACGGTTTCGCTCGCGGCATGTGGCCCCGGGGAAGAGTCGCAGAAGAAGGATGAAACTTCGGGTAAGGAAGCGAAGCTTGTTGTCTGGGAAGACATTGAAAAAGGAGAAGGAATCAAAGACATCGTTTCGAAATTCGAACAAGATAACGGCGTTGATGTAAAAGTCGTTGAAAAACCGTATGCCAAGCAAATCGAGGATTTGCGATTAGATGGTCCGGCAGGGACGGGTCCCGATTTATTGACGATGCCGGGGGATCAGATTGGGACTGCCGTAACAGAAGGAATCATCAAGGAGATGGATGTTCCGAAAGAGGTCCAGTCGATTTATACCGATGTTGCGCTCGATTCGCAAAAAGTGGACGGGAAACTCTATGGTGTCCCGAAAGCAGTGGAAACAACCGTTTTATACTACAACAAAAAACTGGTGTCAGAAGAGAAATTACCGAAAACATTGGAAGAGTGGTATGCCTTATCGAAAAAAACGGCAACGGGACAATCATTTGGATTTCTCGCTTTATTTGATCAAATTTATTATGCCCAAAGTGTCCTGAGCGGATATGGCGGCTACATTTTTAAGCAGGATGACCAAGGGAAGTATCAGACGAACCGAGTCGGGCTTGGGAATACCGGAGCAATCGAAGGTGCGACGTATATTCAAAAGTTTTACAAGGAAAAATTATTCCCGGCAGGCATCATCGGTGAGCAGGGCATCAATGTCCTCGAGTCCCTGTTTACGGAAGGGAAAGCGGCCGCCATCATCTCCGGTCCCTGGAATGTCGAGCCGTTTACGAAAGCCGGCATTGATTTCGGTATCACAAAACTGCCGGAACTTGAAAACGGGAAAAATATGAGTTCTTTCATCGGCGTCAAAAGTTATAATGTCAGTGCCTATTCCAAACGATCGGAGCTTGCGAGCAAACTGGCGCTTTATTTGACGAATGCGGAAAACTCTAAAAAACGTTTTGAAATCACAAAAGAAGTTCCGGCCGTCAGTGCGTTGGCAGAAGATCCTGCGGTCACAAAAAGTCCAGCCGCACAAGCGGTAGCCGAACAATCTAAATTTTCCGAGTTAACACCGAACGTCCCCGAAATGAATGAAGTCTGGAAGCCGGTTGATGCCGCACTTCAAACGATTGCCACCGGAAAAGCGGGACCGGAAGCAGCGATGAAGCAAGCCGTCAAGACGATTGACGGTCAGATTAAGGCGAAACACGGAACGAAATAACCGTGTTTAATATGACAATGCCTGACAGTCGGAGATTCTAGTAAAGAGGTGAAGGACGTGCAACACCGGAAAATTGGATTGATGTTATCAATCATTCCAGGACTTGGCCAATTGTATCACCGGCAATGGATGAAAGGCGGACTCTTGCTCGCAGTCAGCATTGCCTTTTGGATAGCGTTCGCCGATTTACTCAACATGGGACTATGGGGAATCGTGACGCTCGGAACAGAAGTACCCCGCGACAACTCGATTTTTTTGTTGGCACAAGGCATCATCGCGATCATCGTCCTGTTATTTGGGATCGGTCTGTATGTATTTAATTTACGGGACGCCTACCGTAATGGAGAAAAGCGGGATCAAGGCGTCCGACCGGATTCTTTGTGGTCGGATTATCGGAATTTAATGGATCAGGGTTATCCCTATTTAGTCAGCGGACCTTCGTTGTTTCTATTGATCTTTGCCGTAATCTTTCCCATTTTGTTCAGTTTCGCCTTGGCGTTCACGAATTATGATTTGTACCATTCCCCGCCTGCCAAACTGGCGGATTGGGTCGGATTTTCTACCTTTGCTCAAATCTTCACAGTTGATATTTGGCGGTCGACGTTCTTTGATGTGTTGTCTTGGACAATTGTCTGGACCTTGGTCGCCTCGACCTTACAAGTGTCGCTCGGTATTTTTTTAGCAGTACTCGTCAATCAAAAAGAGGTCCAGTTCAAACGTGTCATTCGGACGATTTTCGTCTTGCCGTGGGCGGTTCCTGGTTTTGTGACGATTCTTGTCTTTGCCGGACTCTTTAATGACAGCTTCGGTGCCATCAATCTGGACATCTTGTCTCTGTTCGGTCTTGATCCGGTCCCGTGGTTAACGGATGAGAAGTGGACACGTGTTGCCCTCGTTTTTATGCAGGGATGGCTCGGATTCCCGTACGTCTTTTTAGTGACGACAGGTGTCCTGCAATCAATTCCGGATGATTTATACGAAGCAGCAACGATTGACGGGGCGTCGATGTTTGCGAAGTTTCGACATATTACGATGCCGATGGTACTGATTGCAATGTCGCCGATCATCATTACCCAGTTCACGTTTAATTTCAATAACTTTAATATCATCTATCTCTTTAACGGGGGCGGACCGTCCGTACCCGGTTCCAATGCCGGCGGAACGGATATTCTCGTCTCCTGGATATATAAATTGACGATGCAGTCCGGTCAATATGCGTTAGCGGCCGCCTTGACAATCTTACTGTCGATTTTTGTCATCACGATTGCGTTATGGCAGTTTAGACGTACGAATGCCTTTAAGGAAGGAGCGTGATCGGGATGGCGACTGGAAACAAGACACGGACGGTTCGTCTGACGCTGACCTATTTGATTCTGCTGTTCGTTGCGACCTGCATCATCTATCCCCTCCTGTGGACGATTGGTGCGAGCTTTAATCCGGGCAACAGTTTAGTCAGCACGTCAATCATTCCAAAAAATCCGACACTGGATCATTACCGGGAATTATTTGCCGGAAAAGAAAGTCTGCAATACGGTCATTGGTATATGAATTCTTTGAAAATCAGTCTCTTTACGATGCTCGGGACGGTTGTCAGTGTTTCTTTTACAGCCTATGCTTTTTCAAGGTTTCGCTTCAAAGGACGCCAGCAAGCCTTGACGTTGTTCTTGCTGTTACAGATGATTCCGCAGTTTTCAGCCTTGATTGCCCTGTTCGTGCTGGCCCAGCTACTTGGCATGATGAATAGTCATTGGCTGCTGATTCTGTTATATATCGGCGGGCAGATTCCGATGAATACCTACTTGATGAAAGGATATATGGATTCAATTCCGGTCGATCTCGATGAAAGTGCCAAACTCGACGGCGCCGGTCATACCAGGATTTTCATCCAAATTATTTTACCGCTCTGTCGTCCGATGCTTGCCGTGGTCGCGATGAATGGATTTACGGGACCACTCGGGGATTTTGTGCTGGCTTCGACAATTTTACGGACGCAGGAAGCGTATACGTTGCCGATTGGACTGTTTAATCTCGTCAACGAAGCGATGGGAGCGAGCTATACGACGTTTGCTGCCGGAGCGATTTTGATCAGCATCCCGGTCGCGGTTCTGTTTGTCCTGCTGCAAAAACATTTTGTGTCCGGACTGACGGCCGGGGGAACAAAAGGGTAAGAGAGAAAGAACAGCTAAATTGGTGAGTGAGGGAGAGTTTAATAATGGGACGAAAAATCTATACATCAAAGGCCAGGCATCTGTTGCATGGCGGGGACTATAATCCGGATCAGTGGCTCGATGTCCCGGACGTCTTGCAGGACGATTTACGGTTGATGCGTCTCGCGCACACGAATACGTACTCGGTTGGTATCTTTGCCTGGAGTGCGCTCGAACCGACCGAAAATCAGTTCACATTCGACTGGCTCGACCGGATCATTGACGATATTCATGCGAACGGGGGCCGGGTCATCCTCGCGACACCAAGCGGGGCGCGTCCGGCCTGGTTATCGCAAACGTATCCGGAAGTCCTGCGTGTCGATGAGCGGCGTGTCAAACAGCTCCACGGCGGGCGTCACAATCACTGTCTGACGTCACCGGTCTATCGAAAGAAAACGCAGCAAATAAACCGTTTGTTGGCCGAACGGTACGGGAATCATCCGGCGCTGTTGATGTGGCATGTTTCGAACGAGTACGGCGGCGAGTGCCATTGTCCGCTTTGTCAGGAAGCCTTTCGCGACTGGCTGAAAGTGAAGTATGAGACGCTCGAAGCGTTGAATGCCTCGTGGTGGAGTGCCTTTTGGAGCCATACATTTGACGACTGGTCGCAAATCGAATCGCCGTCGCCGATCGGTGAAAGTATGGTCCATGGCTTGAATCTGGACTGGAAACGCTTTGTGACGGATCAAACGATTTCCTTTTTTGAGCAGGAAAGCGTCCCCTTACGCGAATTGACGCCGGCACTTCCGATTACGACTAATTTCATGGCGGATACAGAGGACTTGATTCCGTTTCAGGCCCTCGACTACAGTCGATTCGCGAAGAATGTCGATGTCGTCAGTTGGGATGCCTATCCGACCTGGCACAACGACTGGGAGACGACCGCCAATTTAGCGATGAAGGTCGGATTCATCAATGACTTGTTCCGGAGTCTGAAGCAGCAACCGTTCCTCTTGATGGAATCGACACCGAGTGCCGTCAACTGGCATCCCGTCAATAAAGCGAAACGTCCGGGCATGCATCTGTTGTCCTCGATGCAAATGATTGCCCACGGTTCCGACAGCGTACTGTATTTCCAGTGGCGTAAATCCCGCGGCTCGTCGGAAAAGTTCCACGGGGCGGTCGTCGATCATGACCGGTCAGAGCAGAACCGGGTCTTTCAGGAAGTCGCCCAAGTCGGACGGACCCTCGAGCAACTGGACGGCGTCGTCGGCACGACGCGTCCGGCAGAGGTCGGGATTCTTTACGACTGGGAAAACAACTGGGCCTTAAATGATGCCCAAGGGTTCGCAAACGACACGAAACAGTATCCGCAAACCCTGCAGGAACATTACCGTTTTTTTTACGAGCAGGATATTCCGGTCGATGTCATCACGAAGGAACAGCCGTTTGATGCTTACAACCTGTTGATCGTGCCGATGCTGTATTTAGTCAGTGCGACGACCCTGGAGCGGTTGCAGCGTTTTGTCGAACAGGGTGGAACGTTAGTCACGACGTACATGACGGGTCTCGTCGATGAGCATGATTTGGCGTATACCGGATGGCCGGAAGAACTGCAGACAATCTTTGGGCTGACACCGGCGGAGACGGACACGTTGTATCCGAGCGACCGCAATCACGTGATGTTCAACGGGAAACAGTATGAACTGCAGGAGTATGCGACGGTCATTCAGGTCGACGAAGCGGAGGTCGTCGGCCGCTATACGGACGACTTTTATCGACAGACGCCGGCTGTGACGAAACATCGGCTGGGACAAGGAGAGGCCTGGTATATCGGCGGGCGACTCGAGGCTGCCTTCCAGCGTGACCTGTATACATTACTGACGGACCGTTTACGGATCGAGGCACCGTTCGCGACATCGCACCGTGCGGAAGTATCCGTTCAAGTACGTCGCGGTCAGGAGAAAGATTACGGATTCATCCTGAACTTTTCCGAAGTCGAGCAACCCATCGAACTGTTGGAACCGTTGCTGGAATCTGCGACACAAACGGAGATCAGCAGTCAGTTGATACTTGCCCCCTATGAAGTCAAGATCGTTGAACGGAAGAATCGCGATCAAATATGAATGTAATCAAAAACGGCTTTTCAGACAGAAATAACTTCTGTCCGAAAAGTCGTTTTTTGGTATGGCCGTTAAAAGGCGGTGTCCTCTTGCGGACAACTCATCCATTTAAGCAGTGTTTTAGCCGGACGCGACAAGACCGCTTGCTTTTTCCAAATCAAGTAGGTGTTGGCGGTGAGCGACGGCGTCAGCGGGACGAAGATGAGTTCACTTCCGCTTGTATTGACGATGCGGTCGAGACACAAAGCATGACCGACTCCTTCCTTGACGAGGAGCGAAGCGTTGAACAGCAGGTTGTATGTTCCGACGATATGGACCGTGTCCCAGTCCAAACCGGTCCGTTCCGCGAACGTCCGATTTCCTTGGAGTTGTTCCGAAACGATTAACGGGAGGTCCCGTAAATCGTCTGCCGTTACCGTCTCCTGTTGCCCGAGCGGATGATCGCGCCGTGTCAAAATCCCCCATTGATCAGGCTGATTCAGTTTCAGGTAATGATAGGCCTTGACGTCAAACGGTTCAATGACCAGTCCGAAATCCAGAATTCCTTTATCGAGCTTATCCAGAATATCCTGACCGTTCCCGCTGTGAATCCGAATCGTGACGTCCGGATGCTGTGATTGCATTTGTTTGAATGACCGGATGACCGGCAACAGACTTTCCGTTTCACCGCCGCCGATATAAAGTTCGCCACGCAACGTTTCCTCGGTCACAAGATTGATGACGATTTTATCGGCCAGCGTCACAAGTTCGCGCGCCCGTTCCGCCAAATAGTACCCGCTTTCCGTCAGGACGATGCCTCCCGGAGTCCGGTCGAACAACGGACCGGCCAATTCGTCTTCTAACCGTTGGAGTTGACGGGACAGTGCGGGCTGGGAAATCCGGAGAATCCGGGCCGCCCGGGTGATGTTTTTTTCCTCGACGACTGCCAAAAAATAACGTAATTGTTGAATTTCCATGACGTCCTCCTATGCGTTTTAGTTATGGATAATGATTTCATATTAGCATTAGACATGGAGGATGGATACTCGTAACCTTGTAGACAAGCAACAACTAAGAGGAGGAATACAAATGAACACACCACTGAATAAAGTCATCGTCATCATGGGCGCGTCAAGCGGAATCGGCGAAGCGACGGCACGTCTGCTCGCGTCACGCGGAGCCAAATTAATGCTCGCCGCCCGTCGAATCGAGCGGTTACAAGTCATTCAGGAAGCCTATCCTGAAGCGTATATTCAAATCAAACAGGCAGACGTCACCCGATTCGATCAGGTTGAAGCCGTCGTCGAGGAAGCAAAAGCCGTCTACGGACGGATTGATGTTCTCTTCAACAATGCCGGCATCATGCCGACCGCTCCGCTTGCGGCCGGACACCGGGAGGACTGGAAAAACATGCTCGACATCAACGTGATGGGCGTCTTGAACGGAATTACCGCGACACTGCCAATCATGGAACAGCAACAGTCCGGTCATATCATTGCGACAGATTCGGTTGCGGGACATGTCGTCTATCCGGAATCCGCCGTCTATTGCGGGACGAAGTTTGCCGTCCGGGCAATTATGGAAGGATTACGTCAGGAGCAATGCGAAAATAATGTCAAATCGACAATCATTTCACCGGGAGCCGTGCAGACGGAATTGTATACGACGATCAGAGATCAAGCAACAGGCGAGTCACTGCGTCAAGCGCAACAAGAGTGGGGATTGACGAGCGAAGATGTCGCCCAAGCCGTCCTGTATGCCATCGATACACCGGACCGTGTCTCAATCAGCAACTTAATCATCCGTCCGACGCAACAACAAGTGTGATGCGGATGGAGCATTCATCGATCTACCATCAAATCGAAAATCGGCTGGTCGAGTCACACGATGCCGTATTCGAGCAAATTCATGCCGTACAGCGGGACGGGGAACGACTGCTCCACCGGTTGAATCAGCACCTGTTGTCTCCGGCCGAGTTTCGCGAGACGCTGGGCGAGCTGATCGGTCAGCCGGTGGATGAGAGTGTTGTCGTCTTACCCCCGTTTTATACAGACTTTGGACGGCATATCTCACTTGGGAAAGACATCTTCATCAACCGCGGAGTCATGTTGACGGATCTCGGTTCGATTCAAATTGATGATCATGTGCTGATCGGTCCGTTTGCCAAGTTGTTGACCGTCAATCATCCGGTCAGTCCGTCGAAACGGCGGGGGCTGTCGGTGAAACCGATTCACCTGAAACGAAATGCCTGGATCGGAGCAGGGGCAACGATTCTGCCGGGCGTGACCGTCGGTAAACATGCGATTGTCGCAGCAAATGCGACCGTGACAACAGATGTACCGGACTTGGCGATTGTCGCCGGCACTCCGGCGCGAATCATCCGTTATATCGATGAATCGGAGGACTGACATGAAGCGTCGAGTCGGGACTGTCATCGTTCTCCTCTCGCTCGGACTTTCAGGTTGCGGTCCGTCAGTTTCGGTTTCAACCGAAGTCAAACAAGAAATCAAGGAGAGCGATACGATGAACATCAACGTCAACGGTCAGGTTGCTTCCGTACAACTGGAAGATAACGCGACGGTAAAAGCTATACTTGCGGAAATGCCGTTTACAATTCAGATGGATGATTTACACCAGAATGAGAAATACTATTATTTCGATAAGTCGTTTCCGGCGAATCCCCAACCGATTCAGACGATTGAAGCCGGAGACGTGCTACTGTATCAAAATAACTGCCTGGTGATTTTTTATCAAGCGGCTGAACCGATTGTTCCGTATACACGGATTGGAAAAATCAGTCGTTTTCAGGAAATCCAGGCGTCGTTCGGAAACCAGTCTGTTTCCGTGCAATGGTATGAAGGAGAGGGAAGACAACTATGACAAAATCGAAGACACCTGTAGAACATCCTTTTCAACGGGGAGAAAAAAATGAAGCCTTTGAAGCGTATTTCACGGGACAAAGTTACCTCCATCCGTTAGTCAATGATTCATCGCTCGAAATTTCAGTCGGTCAGGTGACATTCGAACCGGGCTGTCGCAACCATTGGCATATCCATCGGGGCGGATATCAAATCTTACTCGTGACAGATGGGGAAGGGTGGTATCAGGAGATGGGCAAACCGGCCCGTCTGTTGCGAAGCGGAGATACGGTCGTCACATATGACGGCGTCAAGCATTGGCACGGGGCGACGTCAGACAGCTGGTTTTCGCACTTGACCATCACGGCAGGGACTCCGGACTGGCTGGAGCCGGTTTCGGGACGGGAATATGACTTGCTGAAGAAATAAATGAAAAACGAGATCTACCTTCAGTCCGTCATCTGGACCAGAGCGTAGATCTCGTTGTCTTTGGAGGGGAAAAATTAAAACGAACTTTCGAGTGTCCAAAAGGAATCTCCCAGTTGCTGCATCAGTTCGTTGGCCCGGCTTTCAATGCTTTCCGGTAACGTCGCTTGACTAAAGTAGGCCAGGTCAAGACTTTCTCCGTCAAGCATCGCAAGTGTCCCCGTGACGTTTTTCGCATGATAGAGATGAATGACGCCGTGCACTTCATCGCCGTTCGGGTACTGGTAGTAAAAGCGGGGACCGGAAAAGACGCCGATCAGTTCCAGTTCGCTTGTCTGTAATCCAGTCTCTTCCTGCAGTTCACGGATGGCGACTTCTTCGAGCGTTTCGCCGAGTTCCATCGATCCGCCAGGCAGTCCCCAGTCAAGCGTATCGGACCGGTGTTGGAACAAAACTTCCTGCTGGTCATTTGTCACAAGGATGGTAGCACCGACACTGATGATTGGACGACTGCCGATGAGTTGCCGTAATTCTGAGATGTATCCCATTTAAATCAATCCTTTCTTTTTCATCGTTTTGACAATATGGATGTTTACCGTGCGAATCCGCCTTCGGCATGGATGACCTGTCCGGTGATCCAGGCGGCGTCTGCACTGACGAGAAACGCAATCGTGCGTGCAACGTCCTCCGGTGTCCCGATCCGTCCGAGCGGAAACTGCGGTATCAGGTGCGTCCGGATGTCGTCCGTCATCCAGGTCGAATCGGTCGGTCCAGGATTAAGCGCATTGACGGTAATGCCGAGCGGTGCGACGGCTGTCGCAAAGGAAGTCGTGAAAGACGAGACAGCCCCTTTCGTTGCAGCATAGGCCAGTTCTTCGGGCATCGCGCCAAGATCCTGGCCGGACGTCAAATTGACGATTCGGCCGTCCTGCAAACCGGCTTCTGCGAAAGCCCGGGCAAACAAGGTCGATAATAAAAGCGTACTCCGTACATTGACGGCGTAATGGGCATCGAGTGCCGTCGCGTCAAGCGTCGCGAGATCCGTTTGTGTCGAATGTGCCGCATTGTTGATCAGGACGGACGGGGTGCCGAGAGTCGAGCACGTATGCGCAAGCACACGTTCTGCCGCATCCGGCGCCGACAAGTCGATTTCGAGCGCCTCGCTTCGGACACCGTTTACCGCCAGTTCTGCTTGAAACGTGTTGATCCATTTACGATCCGCTTTCCAGTATGTAAAACAAATCGTCATCCCTTCTGCCGCAAGCTTCCGGCAAATGGCTGTGCCGATATCGCGGGGGTTGCTTGCCCCGGTGATAAGGGCAATTCTGGGAGTATGCGACATAACAACGCCTCCAGTTCCATTAAGTATGTGCTTGTTCATCTTACCGCTCCCGAAGGAACAACGTCCAGAAAAAAGAGGGATTTTTTTACAAAAATCAATAGGAACAGTCGATACGGAAATGATAGGATGGAAAAAAGAAGGAGGGAGCCGTTGCGGAACGTAAATATGCCGCTCGATCTTCATGGAAGCGGATCGTAAAACGCGATTACCGGGAGCTTTATCTTGAGACAACATCGTTTACGGGTTATGTGACACGGCTCGATATGATTCGGGTGACAGACCCGTTGTCGGTTCGTTATTCCGGGCAGGAGATTCAGATTGCTGGCGACGGTTATTCCTGGCTCCAGCAGTTTCCGGCAGGGCAGAAGCACGTCATCACGACGATGTTCAATGCACACGGACAGATTGTTCAATCGTACATCGATATTTGTCTTCGGCATGGACGGGATACGACAGGGATTTTTTGGGACGATTTAATGCTCGATCTCGTATTATTGCCGTCCGGAGAATGTTTTGTGCTGGATGCGAAGGAACTCGAGTTGGCCCGGGAAACAGGGGGGATCAGTCAGGACCAGTACGCGGCAGCATGGAAGGAAACGAAGATATTGCAAGATCAAATCCGGACTAACAAGCTGTTGTTCCAGCCGCTTGCCCGTGTGCACCATGATTTACTGGATAATGTGTGATTAGAACAAGCATATCCCGTTGATTATAAAGAAAATCAACGGGATAGCGGGAATCTGAAATAATCGCAGTCAAAGGTATGCTGCTAAACGATTTTGTTATGGTTATTGTAGAGAACAAACAGAACGATACTGATGACGGCTAAGCCGACCACGATGAGCACCATCATGATGGTTCATCTCCTTTTTTCTACAGCAACACGATAAATTCCGTTAGTTATCTTTACCCGAAAATCAACAAAATGAGTAAGTTGTCTGAAGAAATCTGTTACTAAATCGAGACAACTGATAAGAAGTCGTCTCTTAACCGTCAAGGAGGAAATCATCATGAAACAGGCGTACATCTTTGATATGGACGGCACGTTATTTCAAACGAATCGGATTCTGGGTCATGCGTTAGAAGATGCATTCGACTTCTTACGCATGAATGGCCGCTGGAGCGGGGCAACACCGCTGGCTGAGTATCAGGCCATCATGGGAGTGTCATTGCCGGAAGTCTGGCAAACCTTACTGCCGGCGCATTCGGATGAAGAGAGGCTGTGCGTTGACCGAACGTTTCAAGACGCGTTGATCCGTCACATCGAACAAGGACACGGTGCCCTGTATCCGGGAGCGGAAGCGACACTTCACGACTTAAAAGAAGCAGGGCATCGGCTCTATGTCGCAAGCAACGGCTGGAAAGTGTATTTAACGGCCATCGTCCGGCAGTATGGACTGGACCGCTGGCTCGATGGCGTTTATAGCATCGAAGACGTCGCGTCGTCACAAAAAAGTGATCTCGTCGCCTACATCTTGTCTAGGCACCAGTTAACGGAAGCGGTTGTCGTCGGAGACCGAATTTCCGACTTTACCGCGGCCAAGGTTAACGGATTACCCGCCGTCGGTTGCCGGTTCGATTTTTCGAACGAAGCAGAACTGGAACAGGCAGATGCCGTCATTGAAGACTTACAGGAACTGATGCAACTGGATTTAAAGGCCATAACACCGTGACAGAACAGACGAAAACCGGCTCCTCTCCTACAGCGGAAGAGACAGCCGGTTTTGGTTTACCCGATTAGTTTTTTTCGGAACAGGGCGGTCCACAGGCCGGACAGTCCGAAGACGGGATCGGTTGGAGCGGCCTCCTGCATCAAGCGGATGTCACGCACAGCGAACGTGTCGAAAATCGACCGCAGTTTCTCTTCCGTAAAGCCGAGACCGCCGTTTAGACTCCGTTGCCGGTAGACATCCCAGTCGGTCATGTCGGATCCGCCGTCCTGTCCGCCTTCGACGAAGCAGGTCAAAGCAAAGCAGCCGCCCGGCCGGAGGGCATCCGAGACGATCCGGATGTAGTCGGGTCGCCGGTGCGGGGCGAGATCGATGGCATCGACCTGACTGCCGTGTTCCGCAAGATACAAGGCATTTCGTCCGGGACCGCTTCCCAGTTCGAGCACCCGGCTCACCGGAATCTCCAGTTGTTCGACGTAGCGAACCAGGTTCTCGTCCGGTTTGTCGACGAAAAAGGGGATCCGTTTCGTCCGGTCGGCTTGAACTACCTCCACCTACGCTTCACTTAGAGGTGGAGGATTCCTGAGTGATCCGACCTGACGGTCGAAACCTGATCAGGCTAGCCCCGTCGTCCCGACGGTTGAAGAAGCCAAGATTCGTTCAGCCTCTCGTTTAAGATTCAGTCCTGCGTTCACATCTCGGTCGTGGTGGATGCCGCAATTCGGACATGTCCATTCACGCAAGCCAAGATGCTTCACGTCTTTGTGTTGATGGCCGCAACTCGAGCACAGTTGACTGGAAGCAAAGGTCTTGCCGACCTTCACGACGGTCTTCCCGTACCAATCCGCCTTGTATTCCAGCATGCGGAAAAACTCCGACCAGCTGACGTCCGATATGGCCTTGCTCAACTTGGGGTTCTTCTGCATATTCTTCACCTGCAAGGTCTCGATGCCGATGATGTCGTGGGTTTTGACGATCTCGGTTGATACCTTGTGAAGAAAGTCAGTGCGCTTGTTGGCGATCTTCTCGTGGATACGGGCGACCTTCCGCTTCTGCTTCTGATAGTTCCTCGCCTCGGAGAGCGTAACTTTCTTGTTCAGAGCGATGCGCTGACGGCGGGAGAGCTTACGCTGTTCGCGCGCCAACTTCTTCTCGAGCGTTCGGAAGTAATGGTCATTCTTGTAGACCGTGCCGTCCGACAGGATGGCGAAGTTCTTGAGTCCGACGTCGACGCCGACGGATGAACCGGACTTCGGCAGTTCGTTGATCTCCTGCTCGACGAGCAGGGATACGAAGTATTTTCCTGAAGCGTTACGTCGGATCGTGGCGTTCAAGATACGGCCTGTGACCTTTTTCGAGTAGGCGAAACGCACCCATTTCAGCTTCGGAAGTTTGAGCTGGTTGCATCCAATCGAGACTTCAGGAAGTTGGTTTTTGCCTTGGATGTTGGTCTTGAACGACTGAACGGGATTGCGCTTGGACTTGAAACGAGGGCGTTCGTTCTGCTTCTTGAAGAAGCGGTCAAACGCATCGGCAAGGTGTTTGATGCTGATCTGAACAGATGTACTATCAACTTCCTTCAACCAGTCGAATTCCTGCTTCAACAAAGGAATTTCTTTGGAACAAGACCCGTAGGACAGTCCTTTTCCAGTAGTCTTGTACGTTTCCTCCCACTTCACCAAGAAGTGATTAAAAACGAAGCGCGAACACCCGATTGTCTTCGCGATCAGGACTTCCTGCTCTTTTGTGGGGTAGATTCTGAATTTGTATGCCTTGTGCTTCAACACCATTTTTCACCTCCTTCAAAGGAAATATACTCGAAAAGCAGGTTGGCGATTCATCTCCCACTTTCACTTCGTTTAGAAGTGGGAGTATTCTCGCCTAAATTTGATAAAAGCCGTCCCAAAAGGCGGTCGGTTCCCGGAGTAAAGCGTCAAGCATCTGCAACAGATCGTCGTGTGTCCGAATCGTTTCGTTCATCATCAGTCCTCATTTCTTCCCGGCAGGTTTCGCAGGCGGACCGCCGTCGTAAGTGTTTCTTTCAAGTGTTCCGCCCGTTTTTCAGTAAAGGTAGTCCAAAACGTCTCACCGATGGTTGCGAGTTCGTCCGGCGAATAGACACCGGGTTCAAAGCTTCCCCAACAACCGTCCGTCGTCAGTTGATCTCAAAAGACATAATCGGCGACCGGATAATGGGACAGCGGAACGTTTCCGCCCATCGGTTGCAGGTCAACGAGCTCCGGACAAAGCCACATCGCGGTCGCGACGGATAGGAGACCGCCGTGCCGCCGCAAGTCCCGCCGCGTCCAACGCTTCCTCAAATGCCCGGTAGCGGTGCGTCGTGATGACGACGAGCTCCGGATATTTAAAGTTAATCTGTTTGACGAAAGCCGACTCCCAGTAAGCGCCGCCGTGCCCGTTGCATAGGATGAATTGAGTAAACCCTTGCCGGTGCAGATTGACGATGATTTCTTCGAGCATCATTGAGATCACCGTCGGGCTGACGGTGACGGTCCCGATTTGATTGGCATGTTCTTCGGAGGTGTTAAACGGAAGCGTCGGTAAGACATAGGCGTTTAACCGTTCACCGAAAACAGCGGTCTAGTGCTCGGCAATCAATGTATCAAGATGCATCGGCAGATACGGTCCGAACTGTTCGGTTGCCCCGACCGAGAGAATCGCGGTGACAGTCTGACTGTCTTGAATAACCTTCGTACTGTTTTTATAACTGAGCATCAATTCATTTTCCTTCATTCAAATACTTGGCGTAACTCGATTTGTCCTTCACCGTGACCTTGCGGATCCGGCATACGTCTTGCCCAGGCCACTGCTTACGCGACCTCAATCAAAATGAATCCTGCCAAATGGTCCATCGGCGGCTCAAACGGTCCGGATGTGACGTCCGGCTCCTCGTCGGGGCGGCGAAACGAAAACCGGAGGGCTTCCCGTGTCGGATGAAGTCCTTTCGCCATGACCCGGACACCGGCTTCGACCAGTTCACGGTTAAAGGCGGCCATCGCTTCCTGGAGTGATGGATCCGGAAAAAGACCGGCTTCTGAACGGTCTGATGCTTTAACGAGCAATAGGAATAACATGGATCGACCTCCTTGCAAAATGTGAACGGTGGGGATGAAAAACTTCTATTGTATTTATTTCGACCAATCGGTTACACCTCCTGCATTTTAACTAAAAAATGGATGTTAAAATTCTTTTGGTGGAAGAAGAAAGGAAAAAACGTTGCCGCGTCAGATTCCTTCGATTAGCATAAAGTCAGAAGACTGAAAATCAGGTCTCACCAGGAAAGGAGCAGGGAAATGGTCTATTGTATCGGCATGTTTGTGCTCGGTGTCGTTGCTCTGACGGCGCGGGGACTGTATTTTGACATCTTCCGCTTAACGGAGTGGGGGAGTGTCTTCGTTTTTCTCCCGGCAGCGCTGTTGCTTTTTTGGGTGGAACGGTGGCAACAAAAACAAGATGCGGCATTCAACGGAAGCGGAACCGGTTACACGTCGCGTCTCAGTGACCGGCAATCGACGGGGATCAAACAAATCTACCGGGCAGATACGGTCGTCGGTTCCTACCGTCGGACGTTTAAACAGGTCTGGCACCGCTGGTTCGTCGCTTTTCCGAAAGTGGAGAATTTTTTTCTGAACCTCGTTTTTGATCTTTCGCAGCGTGAACTCCGATTCGAGGAAAAAACCGGTCAACGACTGTGGAGCAATCAGACCGAATGGACGATCGAAGAAGGCGGCGAAACCGTCGGCGACATTAAAACCGAAAATACGGTCCTGCACGCCGTCGAATTCACTGAAGTACTGAGGATGACGTACCGTGGCGAGACGTATCAGATCCGGTCGCCCCGGTTATCCCGACGGATTGAAGTGAGACGCGATAAGAAAACGATTGCGGCAAGTCACCGAAAACGGCATCTGCTGACGTTTGATGTCCTGGATCTTGAGACACAGGCCGTTTTACTCGCCGGTATGATTTTGTTTCGGCTGCATTTTCGCGAGTGAAGCCGGACATTTCACATGACTTGGTAAAGGTAGAGAAATCGGATATCCTAGACAGGTAAGCAAAATTAAAAGCAGAAAGCAGGCGATGTTTGATGAGTAATCCACTGAGCCAACTCGCATGGACCTTCGTCTCCGAGTGTGACATCCCGCAAGATGTAACAGGATTATTGATTCAAGGCGAACAAGCGTTGTCCACATATAAGACGATCCGGGACGTCGCGATTTTTACGACACACCGGCTGATCATTCGGGACGCGCAAGGATTGACGGGCAAAAAGGTCGAAGTCTATTCGATTCCTTATAAATCAATTAACATGTATTCAACGGAAAACGCCGGCGGCATGTTTGACATCAATTCGGAAGTCCAATTGTTTACACGGGCCGGAACGATCAAAATCAATCTCAATAAAAAGGTCGATGTCCGTAAAATTGACTTGCTGATTGCGAACGCGATTCTTTAAAAAGGGGGACTGGACGATGAAACGAGGAATTCCAAAAACGGCGGTGCTGGTTGTCTTGACGTTACTTGCAAGCCTCTGCCGAGCGAGACGAGTCCGTTAATTTTATTTCAATTCCCGTAATGATTGTATAAAATGATTTCATACGGACACGATCGATTCTACTCCTTCCAAACCGTCAGCTGTCGTAACAGGTAAAAAAAGAAAAATGTTCAAAAAAAAACGAATCCTTCAAGGACCCGTTCCGCAGCTGACGCTATAGTGTTGCGCCGTTTTTTTACTGTAACAGATCGTCGGGGTCATGCCGGTTTCACTGTCATAGTCGTACCACACGACATCATACATCCGACCGTAGTTCGGATCGACCATTCGTTTGTCGAGGATGACGGTGTAACTCTGATACGGATGACCCTGTTCATACAAATAATGGCGGATGGCGCCGCTCTCGGTATCGTTCGAAAATACGACCGGCGACAGCAGGGGTAAGACGATTAACAAGGTGAGTACGCATCCACCAATCCACAGCCCGACTTTTTGCCAACGCTTCATTTGAAAATCACTCCATTTCAATTAAAATATTGAAGTTGTATGTAAAACAACGACCGACAGTCACTGGATTGTCGGTCGTTTTGGTTTACCCCGTCTTTCGCATCGATTCGAACAATCGTCCTTTGTAGACGTCCGCGATTGTATTCAAAAAAGACTCGGAAAAACGTTTCGGGAAATACGCCTTCGCATAAAAATAGTGATAAGCGCGCTTTAAATCATCCCATTGCGTGCACGGATCGGTCTGACGGAATCGGGCGACGTCGATGATCCGTGTCCCGGTCGGCGTCAAGAGAATGTTTCGTAAATGAATGTCGGATGGATTCAAACCGACGGAACGTGCTTCAGCTAAAGCCCGATCGACCGTTTGGATGACATCGTCCGTGATGAGTGTCCCGCTGATCAAACACTCAAACAACGTTTGTCCTTCGATGTATTCGATGACGAGGTAGTCAGTCCCGTATTCATACTGTTTCGCATACGTCGCAAAGGGACTTAATTGTTCATAAATCGACCCTTCGATTGCTGCAAGATGTCGGTGCGAGGGGAAAAACTTTTTAATCACCCGGTCGGTTCCAGTGACTCGAAATACAAAGGCACTGCGACCTGTTCCAATCCATTCGAGTTGTTCCGGATAGGACGTCACCGTAAATCCCTCCGGCGTCTCGGCCAGATGGATGGCAAAAGCCAGTTCGGAATCTATCTTCACACATGCCACTTCCTTTCTCTTCTTTTATATTATACGACGTTTGACCGCGGATGGTTTCATAAAACGGCTCCTGTGTGAAAGTTTTGAACATTTTGTGATATGCTGAAAACGTACGGATACTACTTAGCTCAAGGGGGCATTTTAATGACGACTTTACAACAATGGCGTGACCATTTTGAGGCGCTTCGGGCATACGATGAAGCTGTTGCTTTACTCTATTGGGACATGCGGACATACATGCCGGAACAATCCGCCGACAACCGTTCGAAATCAATCGGCTTCTTATCGACGGAAAGTTTCCGCCGCCGGACGGGAACAGCATATCAAACGTTGCTTGAAGCGATGGGGCAAGAAGCGTTGACGGGTGTGGAAGCCGTCTCCTATGCCAAAGCAAAACAAGCGTACGACCGGGACTCGAAGATTCCGGAAGCGGAATACCAGACATTCATCACGTTAATTTCGGAAGCGGAAAGTGTCTGGGAGAAGGCGAAGGACGCGGATGATTGGGACTTGTTTGCACCTTACCTGGAAAAGATTGTCGCGATGGAACGGAAGTTCGTCGAGTACTGGGGATATGACAACCATCCATACGATGCGTTGCTACATGATTACGAGCCGGGGATGACGGTCGCAGAACTCGATCCGTTGTTTGCAGAACTCCGTCAAGCGATCATCACACTCCTGCAACAACTCGACGGAAAAACATTCCCGACACTCGACTGGTCAGCCGACCGCGAGACACAGATTCGATTGAATCACGAGTGGCTGCAGGACATCGGTTATGACTTCACGGCGGGACGACTGGATGAGACTGTTCATCCGTTCCAGACGACGATCAATCGTAAAGATGCCCGCGTCACGACGAAGTACGATGAAGCGGATTACCGCAATTCGGTTTTCGGAACGATGCATGAAGCCGGACACGCAACATATGAACAAGGAATTGATCCGAATCTCGATACGCTCGGACTCGGGGACGGGGCTTCGATGGGGATCCATGAATCGCAGTCGTTGTTCTTTGAGAATTTCATCGGCCGGAATCAAGGATTCCTGTCGGCCCGCTATGCCGGTCTGCAACGAGCGATTCCTTCATTGACGGACGTCCCGTTCGAGACGTTTTATGCCGCGGTCAACGAAGTCAAACCGTCACTAATCCGGATCGAAGCGGACGAATTGACGTATGCTTTGCATATCATCATCCGCTACGAACTCGAAAAACGTCTGATTACGGGCGAACTCGAAGTCAAAGACTTACCGGCGGAATGGAACCGACTGTACAAGGAATACCTCGGAGTCGATGTCCCGTCCAATGCAAAAGGTGTTCTGCAGGATGTCCACTGGTCCGGCGGATCGTTCGGTTACTTCCCGAGTTATGCGCTCGGCCTCGTCTACAGCGCTCAACTGAACGAAGCATTGCGCGATGACGTCAATGATGTCGATCAACTGATCGCCGACGGAACACTGGCACCCATCAAGGAATGGTTGAACATCAACATTCACCGGCACGGAAAAGTGAAGAAACCGGCGGAGCTGATTCAGGCGGCAACCGGACAATCGATTTCCGTCCAGCCGTTGATCAACTACTTGACGGCAAAATATACACGGGTCGTTGAAGCATTATGATGCGCTGGTTCGCCCATCGCGGAGCGAGTGACCGGTTTCCGGAAAATACGCTCGAAGCGATAGAAGCGGCAATCCCGTACGTCGACGGTATTGAATTCGATGTTCACTTTTCACGTGACGGAGTCGGAGTCATCATTCATGATGAGACGGTGAACCGGACGACGAACGGAACAGGGCGGGTCGTCGATTTGACGCTCGCTGAACTGAAGCAGCTCAACGCCGGAGCCCGGTTCAAAGGAGACGGCGGACCGGTTCAAACGACGATTCCGACGCTTGATGAAGTACTGACCCTGCTTGCACCGACACAGCTTTTGCTCAACATCGAGCTGAAGACGGATACGATCCGGTATCCCGGAATCGAAGCATACACACTCGAACGGTGTCGCGCCCACGGCATTTCGAACGACCGCCTGATTTTGAGTTCGTTTAATCATTACTCGGTCGCGACCGTCCGGGAACTTGATCCGACGATCGAGACAGCGATTCTCTATCCGTATCCGTTGTACCATCCGGAGCAGCAAGCCATCCTGCTCGGGGCAAAGGCGATTCATCCGGATTACCGCCGGGTGACGCGAGAAGATGTCATCCTTGCCCATCAGGCCGGGATTGAGGTCCGGGTTTATACGCCGAAATCGGCTGACGATGTCAGACGGATGATCGAGATCGGGATTGACGCCGTCATCGTCAACGATCCACAAGCATTTCAGAAAAGTCTATCCATCCCATAAGGAGGTAGCGTCATGCGGAAGGAGCATCTGTTCATCATTTTAGCGTCATTGGTCGCACTCGTCATCGGTCTGCAGATTGGTTTTGCCAGTCTGCCGGCACCAAAACCGAAACAGGTCGAGGAATCAGTGACGCGACCGGATGATTTTCAGGCAGGACTCCGCGACGCAAAAACCGAATTAAAGATGGTACAACGGTTTGCCCGTACCAGCACGCTCGAGCACAATCGTTCGAGCCAAACCTGGATTTATTCCAGTCCGACACCGACCCGTATTGCCGTCGATTGGTATTTCGTCGCGAGTTATCCCGAAAAAAATGTTCAGATGACCCGAAATGACGTATCCCGGATTTTAACGTATGACCGGTACCTCGTCGTCATCCGCCCGATTTACGGGGTGATCGAAGACAGTGAACTGGAACAATTTGCGCTTCGCTTTTCAAGCTATTTCATGACAGTACAACAACAAAAGGAGGATGACGATGTCAGGTAAAATCATTCTGTTGATTGGTGGATCGGGCAGCGGGAAATCTTCCTTGATCAAACGCTTACGCCAGGAATATGAACGGGTCCGCTTTATTCCGTCCGTGACGACACGACCGAAACGTCCGACGGAACATGACGGAGAAAGTTATCATTTCGTTGACGTCAAGACGTTCCAACAATTGATCCAGGAGAACGGATTCATTGAGTATGCCCATGTACACCGGGCATGGTACGGTACACCACGAAAGGCGTATGAAGAAATTTTGGCGACGGATGGAATCGTCATCAAGGATATTGATCCGAAAGGGGCAACAGCGTTCAAGACGTTGTATGCCGACCACGTCATCACGATTTTCGTCTCCGTTCCGCCGGATTTGATGAAGGAGCGGTTGCTGATGCGGGGGGATACCCCGGAATTTGAAGCACGGCTCGTCGATTATGCTGATGCCTGGAAAGAACGGGATCATTATGATTACATGATTGAAAACATCGATTTTGAACAAGCCTATGCCGATCTGTTAGGAATCATTTCCGCTTATATTCCCGGACAACCGTCCGAATCATAACAGCAGGGAAGATTCCCTGCTGTTTTTTGATGCCTGCCTGGAAGAAAGGAGAACCTGCGATGGATGTACTCGTTCAGCTATTGCAACAGCAACCGGAACTCCGGCATCTGACCGGCTGGACCCGTCTGCCAACGCGCTACTCCGCTTCACCGAAATATACAGCCCGTGACGAAAGCGGACTATCAATTCTCCATACGGCTCCGCTCACATCATTTCGACGGAAAGAACGGGAGTTTGAGATTTTACGGCAACTGAAACAAGACGGACTGCCGGTCCCGGAACCACTCGACCTGAATCAGCTTCCGGAAGGATCTGTCTGTTACAGCCGTTACCGTTTCCTGTCCGGTTCGACGATCCAGGATTGTGTACCGCTTGGTCGAGCCGGCGAGTATCGACTCGGTCAAGAGACAGGACGGTTGTTGAACCAAATCCATCGTTATGAAGGACCGCTGGCAACGAAGTGGGCGGTCCGATGTCGGGCGAAACACAACCGGTACGTCGCGCTGTATCAACAGGAAGCGTTACCGTTGACCGGCGATCAAGCAATTTTGTCCTTCATCGAACAAAACATCGGATGGATTGCAGATCGGCCGAATCGTTTGCAACACGACGATGTTCATCTGGCCAATCTGATTACGGACGGGGAGCATCTCGTGGGAATCATTGATTTTTCGAATCACGATAGTGGCGATCCGTGGCATGATTTCGTCAAAATGGGATTGTTTCAGGTCGAAAACAGCATTCCGTTTGCCGTCGGTCAAGTCAACGGTTATTTTGAGGGAGATGTTCCGAAACAGTTTTGGAATGTATACAGCGTCTATCTGGCGATGGCCTGTTTTTCATCCATCGTCTGGACGAGCCGTCATGCACCGGAAGAGATGGAGCAGATGCGTGGGCGGCTGGAACATGTCTTATCCGACCATCAGCGATTTGAGCGTGTGATTCCGGAGTGGTATGAAACGTTCAGCCGGCCTTGACCGGTGTCCTCGTATGGTACCGGTCTTTCTAAAAAAATCCGTCTCCTGCACCGAGTTGTTCGGTCCAAGAGACGGATTTTTTTACCGTACAGTTTATTCGCTGTCCCATGTCTCGTCGACACGGGATGCGTAAAAACGCAGGGCATTGGCATATGCGAGGATTTCGGGATTCTCCGTCGTATCAACAAGCGTTTCGATCAACCGTTCGATCGCTTCCGATGACCGGTCGAGATTATGTAACGTCAATGCGAAAAAGGTCTGTAAGGCGGCATGATTCGGGAAGTTAATGAGTCCTTCCGATAGGGTCTGATACGCCTCGTCGTATCGTCCGAGGGCGCGGTATGTACTACCGAGCCCGACATACGCTTCCTGCAAATCGGGTGCAGCCAGACCCAGTTCGATAGCGGTGACATAATAAGGAACAGCCGCTGCTTCTTCCCCTAGATTGTCGTGACACCACGCCATCTGGTAATGGACCACCGGATCGTCCGGTTTTTGGTGCAGATAAGAAGCGACCAAGGCTTTCGCTGCGTGATACTGTTTCACTTGACGGAGACGTGAGACGGCAGAAAAGTCGAAATGAACCTCAGAAGATATGCGGTCTGATTGATGATAGACGAAGGTCAGGGGATGACGCGGCTGTTCATCCGGTAATACGCTGTAGCGAAACTGCAGACCGAGCCGAGAAGCGACAGCGAGCGCCGGTTCGTTGTCCGGATGGATTGAAGTTTCAATCTGTTGGAAATCAAGTCTCGTGAAGACAAACGCCAGCACGGCAGGAAGGGCTTCTGTGGCATAGCCCTGTCGTAAAAACAGCGGATTGATCTGGCAGTGGACGTGTGCCGTCCGGATGTCCGGACGATGAAGGGCTGAGACGATAATCGTTCCGAGCAGTGTTTCGTCGTCTGCACGAAACAACTCAAATCTATATTCGTCTCGCCTGGATGGATTAACGGCGCCTTGAATCCGTAACCGTGTGGTCTCAAGCGTCATGGAAGCTGTCATCTGAAATCACTCCTCGAA
The DNA here is from genome assembly GCF_057834585.1 of Exiguobacterium sp. GL_137. NCBI lineage: Bacteria > Bacillati > Bacillota > Bacilli > Caryophanales > Exiguobacterium > Exiguobacterium sp. GL_137. Next base: position 1,630,490 of record NZ_CM174406.1, on the reverse strand, counting down.
TGTGGAATCGATACAAAAACCCTTCAACCAATGGGGCTGAAGGGAACGAGATTAATTTTGTTGTTCGAGTTTCGTCAAGAGTGTCCGGAACGTATCCAGTTCAGCATCCGAAAAGTCAGCGAAGACGTCAGACAGGTATTCCATCTTCATCGCTTCGAGCTTCCCGTATAATTCGATGCCTTCTTCTGTTGCCCGGAGTTCAACGACACGACGATCCAGTTCGCTCCGCTCGCGTGAAATCAAACCTTTTTTCGTCAACTCATCGGCCAGTGCCGTAATCATACTCGCTGAAAACTGAAATTCGTTGGATAAAGCCGATGCGATTTGAGGACTGCTTGTGCAAAGCGACTTCAGGATAAAAAATTCGTTTCGCGTCAAGTAAGTCGTGAACATACTCCGGACATCTTTTTTGATGGCGCGGTAGTTCATGCGTAAGCCTTTTTCTGTATCGACGATCAACTGATCGCGGTTTGCCACTTCTAATGTAGTTGCCATAGTTTCACTCTTTCTGTTCCGTAGTTTCTTCTTCCGAGATTTAGTATAGTGAAAAATTTTAGTTTAATCAATATTTTTCTCTTGAATCATCTGTTTAGTTAAAGGTTGGACCTGTTTGATGATGTCCTCGACATTTCGGAGTTCCGGGTAGAACCGGCGGAAGAAATAGTCAATCCGGTGCGGATCGTTCCCGGCAATCGTTACGGCCATACAGATATAGGCGATGCCGATCCCTTGGCGGGGCAGGAACGGGTTCGGCATGACCTGGGCACATTTCAAGGCGAGCGGACTATGGACGGAGACGGCTTCGATCAATTCACCGTAATTGCGGATATCGACGTAATGGAACATCCGGATTAATTCATTGATCAACTGTTGATCGGAATCAAGCATCATCTGGGACGTGACCAGTTGTTTGTCGAGATCGTTGATGACGGCGGAGTGATCAATGAAATAGTTTAAGTTGTCCGACGTGATCCGAACCTTATGAGGATCCGATAAAATTTGTTGGACCGTCTCGTCTTCAAATTGTTTCAACTGTTTTTTGATGTTGACGAATTCCTGATCGGCGATTTCAAGGAGTCCGGCGACACGGCTGAAACTGCGGCGGACTTCAGCTGGTACGCTGTTCGGATTTTTGTATCCTAAATCGTGTTCGATTTCGGCCCAGGCGTGCTGCAGAATCGAACGAATCTGGATTTCAGCGGTATGTTCCTTAAAACGACCGTATTCGCTGAGGGCGAGCCGCTGTTCATTCAACGCAGCGACGAAGTGAACTGACAGATAACCGAACTCGGTCGTGTCGAGCAAAGTGGATTTGTCGACGGATTGATCCCGGTCAATTGAAAATTCATTTTCGATGATCCGGGCAGCTTCCCGGACATCATCGTGAAAATACGTCACGATCCGAATCCCCGTCAAATCGTGGACATCGCGAAGCGATTGGTATTTATTCGGTTGCCGTAACACTTTTTGGTACAGACTGTCGGACTCTTTCGTCCGGGCGACGATCGAATGGTATTTGATGCCGGCTGCATCGAGCAATTCCGATAATAAAACTTTTAATTTATCGGCAAAGGCATCATAGTCTTCCTTGTCATTGACATATTCGAGCATCATCGTGTTTAAGTCCTGCGATTGCACGGAATTCACCTTCCTCATCAATTCTTCTTGTTTTATTGTAGCATTCGTTTTCGACGGACGCACGGCAGGACCCTGTTTCAAGGAGACCGCTTCGTGGGAAAGAAAGAGTAGAACATCTGGGAGGGGTGCTAGAATGGAAATTTTGGACGCGCGGGCGTTACCAGCTGATCATTCTGATATCTTACATGTCACACCATCATCGGTTTATTTCCGACGCCGACTCAACAGCAGTCAATTTCATATCAGCCGGTTTGATTTAGAGGATCAAGAACAGAGTGATCTGACGCCTGATGTATTGCAAGACCACGGACCGACACGACCATTCGTCAAAAAGGGGAAAGTCTATTGTCTGAATGAACAGGACCGGGAAGACGGCGGAGAAACACAACTCCTTTCCATCGACCTGCATTCCGGAAAAAGCGAGCACCTCGCCACGTGGCGTCTAGGAGGCGATTTGACCCTCTACTGGGTGTTGAATGAACGGTATATGGTGTTGTTGCATGTCGACGGAACGACGACAGCCTTTTTATATGATGTCGAGACGACCCGCGAGCATCCGATTAAGGATGAACGATTGTACGGCATCACGGAAAACTACCGCGAACTGTACTTTTTCCTCGTCACGTTGGCGGATATCGATCATATCGTCTGCAATGCCCGGCTCGATGAATTTTCCTTTTACGATGCCCTGGAAAGTGGCGTCATCTCACCCGAAGATCCGATTGATCATTCGGAAAGTTTACTGATTGCCCCGCTATCGACGATTGTTGCTGAAATCGAACAAGGTGTAGAACATCTGTCATTTCGGACCTTGTTACGGTTGGACGGGGAAGGGGATACCGTTCAATATCTGGGGGAGCAGGACGGACACCTCGTCTTTAGTGCCTATACGGAACGTCTGAATGAAGAAGTTTTTTATGAAATCAAGGAACCATCGGCAATCACGGAACGGGAACGAATCCGATGGAGTGATTTCGAACCGCTGGACTTCACGTATGACGATGTCGAGTCGACGATTTTCATCGTGAATGACCGATCGAATAATCATCATGAAGTGATGAATCTGCGGACGGGTGCCCGTTATCTGGACCGAGATCCGTTTGAGCGGGTGTTACGTGACCGGTTCTACCTGCATGAATCGATCGGCACGGACGCGGAGCCGATGGTGACGGTATACGACGGTGAACAGGCGGTTCGTCACCGGTTCGAGGATGCCTACTATATGATTGTATCCGGGGAATTGGTCATTCTGTCCGTCAACCAATTAAAATAAATAATCGAACAAATCGTCGAATCACACTGTGAAGAAGGCAGTGTGATTTTTAAACTGAAGGATAATTTATTTCATGTACCATAATTATCATATAAAAAGATTCAAAGAAAAGAGTAAAGTCTACATTGCCCCTTTAAAAAAAACAACAAAAAACTCCTCCGGTTCAGCGAAATACGCTAATCCAGAGGAGGAGTGGTATGCTTATTCTGAATCAGTCGTCCGTGTGAAGATGTCGACTTGAATGTTTCCGGCTGTTGCACGTGAGTACGGACAAACGCTGTGTGCGAGTTTACCAAGCTCAGCAGCTTGTTCTTCTGAAACACCACGGACAAGAACGTCCAGTTCAACTGAAAGTGTAAATCCGTCTGCTGCTTCATTCAACGTGACGTGTGCAGTGACTTCACTTCCGTCATGTTTGATTCCTTGCTTACGGGCAACCAGATTTAAAGCGGAATCAAAACAAGCAGAGTATCCGGCAGCAAATAATTGTTCTGGGTTTGTCGCTTGTTTCTTCGATCCCGGTACAGGCATAGCGAGAGCGACGTCTAAAATACCGTCTTCCGATACGACGCGGCCGTCACGGCCTCCGACAGCTGTAGCAGATGATGTGAACATTGGTTTCATAATGATAACTTCCTTTCGGGTTGGCTGATTAATTTAAGTAGCTTACAATTAGATTGTATACAATCTATATGAGAACGCAACTATTTTGCTTGAAGGAGGATATATATGTCGAATCCCTTATTGCTGGAGGAACAACTCTGTTTTCCGTTTTATGCGATTTCCCGTGAAATCACGAAGCGATACCGTCCCTTGCTCGAGCCGCTTGGATTAACCTATCCCCAATATCTTGTCATGCTCGTTTTGTGGGAGGAGGACCAACAATCATTAAAAGCGGTCGGCGAACGGTTGCATCTTGATTCAGGGACGTTAACACCCTTATTAAAAAAATTAGAAGCTTCGGGCTTAGTGGAACGTGTCAAAAATCCGACTGACGAACGGCATATTCAAATCACGTTGACAGCAGACGGACAGACCCTCCGAAACGAGGCCGAACAAATTCCGCTGGCCTTAAAGGAGTTACTCGGTGTATCGGAAGAAGATTTGGAACTGGTCAAACAGACCTTAAACCGGTTGACTCTAAAAATGAACGGGACTGATTGACAGTCCCGTTCATTTTAACTATTTATTTGCGGCGGAATCCTTCTTCTTCCAGATAATTCGCTGCTTCTTTATACGAATTGAACGCACCGTCAAGCAAGTCGCCCGCGTATACCAGCCACGTATCGAGGTCTTCATTTAACAATGTCAATTCGAACTGGTTATCGTTGACCCATGTTTCTTCCAGTGTTTCCACGGTCTCGACCGTCTCAAGTGCTTTGATTGCATCTTGTAATAAGAGAATTAAAGCAGGCTCGGAGAATTCACGGATGTTGACGAAACCTTTCCGATCCGTTTCATATCCCGGTAATCCTGCAGCGTAGACAAAACCGTTGCCGTTCGGGTGAAGATGATAGACGACGATTTTTTTCTCGAACTGACTTTCCGGGAAATGAAAATTGACACGGTTAAGCGAGACTTCTTTCCGGACAAGTTGTGGGAAAGTCTCGATGATGTTTAATTTTTCTTCAAATGTTAGCATGGTTCCTCCTTGAAATACATTTCTACTCTCTTATATATGCGATGATTCGCAGCGAAATGTCAACGTCTGTTTATGACAATGAAACTTGAGCAAGTCTCTTCCCGTATGGAAAAAGGAAAGGCAGGCGATTGGATGCAACCAAATCAACCGACCGAGGACTGGCAACGTTTGCCACGTGCCTCGGTGACCGCCGAACGTCAATACGTCGGCATTAAGTATACCATTTATTTGCTACTGATCGGAACGGCAACCGTGGTTCAGGTCAAGTGGCTGGATTTATCCCCCTGGTGGATGTGGATTCTCGTCGGGGTGTGGATCGTATTCTTTTTACTCCAGTTTGTGTACATCCCGAAGATCCGGCAAAAGTATTTTAAATACCGGGTGGATGATGAATTTTTAGTCGTTGAGTTCGGTATCTTTATTTTACGCCATGTCGTGACTCCTTTAGTCAAAGTACAAATCATCGATACGTCGTCCGGTCCGTTGCTTCGCCGATTGAACTTGATGAACATGAACGTTCATACGGCGTCCGGTCAAATCGAATTGCCGGGACTCGATGTCACACAAGCGGTCATCTTGCGACAACGGATTGAACGATTCGCGAAACTCGAGGAACAGGAGGAGGAATCGTTATGACACGACGGGTTCATCCTTTGTTCATCTTAATGACGACGTTGACGCAGCTCCGGTCACTCGTCATCCCGATTGCCGTCATTTTGTTCAATGATTTAAAGAATGACGGATTCGGAAAGTATACGATGATCGGCGCCGTGGTCATCAGTTTCCTCTTACTCGTGTTCGGCATCATTTCGTGGTACTTTTATACGTTTACGATTGATGAACAGTCGATTCGGATCAACAAAGGAATCTTTCGAAAAAGTGAACGGACGACGCAACGCCAACGAATTGAATCGATCGGAATCAATCAGAATCTGCTGGAACGGATTCTTGGTTTAGCGACACTGACCGTTGAGACTTCGTCCGACAGCGGCAAACCGGAAGTCGAATTAAAAGGGGTCCGGCTCGAGTTTGCGAAACAATTGAAGTCGACGATTGCAACAACGGTGTCGCAACCAACTGAACATACTGCTCCGGCCACCACCTATACCGTCGGTGTGATGGATTTAATCACGGCAGGCGCGTTATCAGGCCGACTGGGTCTCGCGCTCGTCGGGTTCGGAGCCGTCTATCAGTTCGCCAACCGGTTCATTGAGAAATACATCAGCCGGGCGTTTGATGAGCTGTTGCATTTATCACTGGTCTTGTTACTGATCCTCGGCGGCCTGCTGTTGCTCTTGATCTATCTTGGATCAATTTTAGTATTCGTCCTCCGCTACGGATCGTTTCGGGCAACACTCGAGAAACAGCGGATGACGATCGGCTACGGTCTCCTGAACCGGACGGAAGTTGTGTTTCATCAGGATAAGGTGCAGGCACTCGTCATCGAGGAAAGCTGGATCAAACGGCGGTTGAAGCGGGCCCATCTCTCGCTGCACATCATCTCGGCAAGCGGCGAAGAAGAGAAGTTGCTGTTACATCCGTTCATCCGGACCGGAGAAATCGATGCTTTTTTAAAGGAATTTTTACCGCGTTTTCAATTGCAGCATCCACACAAGCGGGCCGTTGATCGGGGATTTTTTTACGTTGTCCGTTGGCCGCTGTTCGGTTACAGCCTGGGACTAGTTCTGCTGAACGGAGCGATGCTGTATGGATTACCGGAACCTTTTCGTTACTTCGGTTTACCGTTCATTCTGCTGTTACCGGTGTACTATGCGGTTGCCCGGTCCGGCTATCAAAATACCCGCTATGGACATCACGACGATTTGTTTATTTTACGAAAAGAACTCGTCAACCGGGAAACGATTTATGCGCCCCGCCTGAAAATCGAAGCCTTCTCCGGCCACGTGTCCCGTTTTCTCGAACAGAAAGATATTTTGAAGTTTCAACTCACATTACGCGGATCAAGCGTGTTTCATGCCGGTTACTTTACACAGGCGGAGTTTGAAGAGGTTTTAGCGTGGTACCAACAGACTTTTCTTAAACCGCCAACTCCACCGGCAGGGACACCATTGTCCGGTGACGAATAGATTCGTAGTAGAAACAGATGGAAAAAGGGAGTGAACACTAGTGCGGAAATGGATGTTTGTTCTCTTGCTGATTGTGCTTGGGATTGGAAGTCTGATCGGATATGACGGATACCGCATACAACAAACGTTAATCGGACAGTCCGACCGTTCCCGCCTCCTGCCTGCCGAGAAGAAGGACGATACAGCGGATGAAGCATGGATGAAACAACAGGACACGGAACAACTGCAATTGACGACGACGGATGAAGTACGCATCGGGCGTTATCTCCCGGCCACAACTTCTTCTGACAAGACGGTTGTACTCCTTGCCGATGATGTTCGTTTCGGTTCGTCACAGACGGCACCACTGATCCGCTTTTACCAGGAACAGCTGGGCTATAACGTGTTCGTCCCGGACCGGCGTGGTCAGGGAGCGAGCGATGGGACAGTGAATTATGGCTGGCTCGATCGGTTGGATCTGATTGATTGGACCAACCAATTGATGGAAGAGACCGGAACCCGGCAAGTCGTATATCACGGAATAGGGATTGGCGGGGCGACGGTACTGCTCGCTGCAGGAGAACCGACCGTCCCGAAACAAGTGAAGGCCGTCATTTCTGAAGGCGCCTATGCCCGACTGGATGACTGGTTCCAGTCACTTGCGAAAGTCAACCTGCCGTATCCGGCCGGACCATCTCTTGCTGTCGCAAGTAGTTTTAATAAAGTCGAGCAAGACTTCTTCTATGGAGATGTCTCGGTCACGCGACAGACGAGTCGGATCATGGTACCGACGTTATTCATTCAGGGGATGGAGGACAAGGTGGTTCCGCCCCGGATGGTGTATGAACTGTATCAAGCCAAACCCGGCATCAAACAAGTGTATCCGGTTCGCGGAGCCGGTCACGGCAGTACCTATTCCGATCATCCTGAGAATTATGAAAAACGTCTTCGCTTATTCGTTCAACCCTTTGTCACGACACTTTAACCTGTGGTGGAAAGAAAAGGGCTGACGGGTGTTCGGAAAGGCAGACTGAAAGGGGCAACAAGAGAAATGACCGAGTTAGTTTGGGTAGGAAATGAAACACCGTTCGTCGACGTCATCTCGATGGAATCCGTCGGACCGATCACGGTCGGACGATTCGGAGGTTGCAGCCGTTCCGGACAGACCAAAAATGAAGACGGATGTGTCGTTTGGGTCGGGGTGGACTGGGAATGGACGATGCTGCTCGATGCACATGACACTGCCGAGAGTGCCGTCTTGTTAACCGGCTACTTGACGTCGCACCGTTTAGAGATCGAACGGATTCTGAACGAACCGGTCGAATCGATGTTTTCCTTACTGGAACGGTATGTCGTCTCGTTGTTGGAAAATAAAACGTTTCGGACCGCCTGTCAAACCGTTCGAGGTGAGACCGCCTGTCTATTTCTTGTCCGCAAGGGAAAATACGTCTGGTGGTTATCGGTCGGCGATGTTCTCGCCTATCTGTTCCATTCCGATTTAAGTAACCATCTGCAATACAAATTAAACGAACGGCAGTTTTTTGAATGGATCGGCCGGGTCAATACGTTTGATTTGCCCGTTCCCTGCTACAGCCGGGGAATTCGTGAGTTGCGACAGGGGATCAATCAGCTGTTGTTGACGACGGACGGATTGATTGAATGTCCGGGAGCGCCGTTCGAAGACGGGAAAGAGCTGGAAAGAGTCCTGACGACGTCGTATGTCGGCGTCAAGACATTACTGACGACGATTGAACGGCTTGGTGTCCGGGACAGCACAACCATCTTAGCCTGGGCAGTCGAAATCGAAGAAAATGTAACGATGCCCGGTAACGCAAAATAAAAGCATGACCCGTCTTTTCCATATGTAAGGGAAAGGGGTCATGCTTTTATTCGGTTGCGGCCGGTTCAGCATCCGTCTGATTTGTTTGTAAGGGGATCGGCTCATGCGGTGTGTCTTCTTCTGCATGGGTCAACGGCAAGGCAATCCCGACGCTTGTCAACAAAGCAATCAGTGTGGCATTCGTTAAAGTTTGGTACATTCGTTACCCATCCTTTCCTAAAATTGCGTCACCTTTTTAACTATTCTGAATATTTATGTGTGATTCGTCAAGTAATCGCCATCTTCGTAGTATTCTTTTTTCCCGTTAAACCGGTATACTTAAACGTGAAAAAGGGGGATCTCGCTTGAAACTTACTAAAGCCAACACACGTATTTTAGAGTCACTGTTACCACGTTTGAACCTGAACGTCGAAGAACCGGAACGGACGGATATCGAACGCCGTCTCCAAGCGGATCTTTATGAAGCCCAACGCTTACAAAAACCGTTTGAAACGGTCCATGGCCAATCACCGGAAGAACGGCTGAATCAAATGATTGCCGAGATTCCGGAATTGCGACGGGTCGAGACCCAAAAGCGTTGGACGCGGAATTACATTTCAACGATTTTGATGTTTATTTTCATCGAAGGCATCGATGGTATTTTCCAGTTCGCCCTCGCGGATTACATCTTATTTTCCATCATCGCCTTATTTTTGATTGATGCGATGTCGATTTTAATCACGTCCCCGAAAATCCGCGACGTCAAAAAGCGGGTGTGGGTCCAATTTTTAGTCAGCTTCATCTTGTTTGCCACATATAAAGCAGTCCTGATTCAATTCGTGCCGAATCCGGTCGTTCTGATGCAAGTCAGCGGTACCCCGGCATATCTGATTGGAATCGGCGGATTAGTCGGACTGTATCTCTATTGGTCCAAAAATCCGCTTCGTAAACGCGCATAAGGCAGAAGGAGGGAAAAAGATGGAGTTCACGCACTGGAAAAGACGTTTGCAAGATCATCTGGAACGGATGGGATTTGATTTACGAATCGAACGACTTGCCATGCAGGATATCCTGAAACTTGAGGCAACCCATGGTGCTTTCTTATTTTTCCCGATTACGATCAATTTATATGAACGGATGGGATGGCAGATGGTGGCGATTGAGTCGCACCATCCGGAGGACATCGACGATTTGTTTGCCGAAGCCCAGGTCCAGTCCTTATTTCAAATGACGATGATGACCTTTGAAGAGGAAGAACGGGAATTCATCTTAGGGTTCTACAGCAATACCGGACGTTATCTGACAGATACGCTGTCGTTGACCGGACAACTGGTCCGCATCATCGAAGAAGAATGGAATGCGGGCGAACCGCTCCGGATTGCGACGTTCGAACCGTTTCCCGGTCTGTTCGTCGCTCCGTCCTTTGCCCATCAGACGTATGCCTTTGCTGCCGTCGAAGACGATTGGCAAATGTTCGTCGGACGGACGGGACGTCCGGCGAGTGATTACCGTTTGGATGGAACGGTCCTCGCACCGCATCGTGTCCCGGAAGGCGAGCTGTTTACCCGGATTCCACTGACCGTCCCGCTCCATCAGTTCGAGGATGTTCGGACACAACTGCAGTCGGAGCAGCAGGAAGTTCAAACGTTCCTCGCGCAAGCGATGGCGACGATCCAAGCTTACGATCCGTCATTCGGTTTTGCCTGGCGGGAGACGGTGACGTTTTTCCATGGCATTCCCGTCAATCCGTTTGCCCAGCGGCTCTGGCTGGAAGACGGACAAAAAAGGTTCCGAATCATGCAACAGGGATCACGGCGGATTTTAGCGATTGGTGACACGGCACCGGAAGCAATCGAACGTCTCGACCAAGCAGTCGGGGCGGGCGAACCGGACGGAACACCTGTCAGTGCCGTCGGTCAGCTGCTGTTAGGGATTTGGAAACAATTTGAGTCCGATGAGACAACCTATTTAACGGACGTGACCTGTGAGGGAATTTCAAGACAACAGGTCGAGAATCGGATCCGTAATGCCTTGGCACGACAGGAAACGATTGAATGGATCGTCCAGGCGCAAAACAGTAATGACAGTTGCCGATTCGCAGGGTTGACTATCACGTTCCCGCATCGTCCACCGGGGGTTGTCCAGATTAAACGGGCAGATGATGTGTCCGGAAGCAGCTGATGGTTTGAAAAGAACAGATCAAAAAAGCGGACGCCCTCAGGTGTCCGCTTTTTGGTCTTAAATTCCGAGTGACGCAATCAGCTTCCGGATGCGTTCCTCCGATTGTTTCGGCGTCAAGATCAACAATTGATCGCCTCCGATCAACCGGGTTTGCCCGCGTGGTGTGATGATGGCGTCGTGCCGGATGACAGCGACGACCAGCAAATCCTGAGGCATCTCAATCTCCTGCAGCGTTTTTCCGTCAATTCGGCAAAAGGACGGAACGCTGACTTCGACGATTTCGGCATTCGGATTCGCGACCGTCATGAATTGAATCAACGGTTCGATGTCGATTGCCGGTTTCGCATCGAGCTTCATCAGCTTGACGACCCATGGTAAGGCCGTTCCTTGCAGAAGCGCCGACGTCATGACGGTGAAAAAAACGATATTGAACAACGGATAGGCATCCGGCAGACCACTCGATAACGGATAGGTCGCGAGAATAATCGGGACGGCGCCACGCAAACCGGCCGCTGTGATGACACTCTGTTCGCGGAAATTGTACCGAAAAGGCAACAAGGACAAATAAACGGCGAGCGGACGGGCGATGAGAATCAAGGTCAGGACGATGACGCCTGATACGAACAATGTCTGGGGATCAAGCAATTGCCTTGGGAACACAAGCAGTCCAAGCATGATGAACATCCCGACTTCTGCCAGGTGGGAGAGACTGCCGCTGAACCGAACGAGAATATCACGGTAAATCAAATCATGATTACTGAGCCAAATCCCGGTGACGTAAACGGCTAAGAAGCCGCTCGCATGCAGGCTTGTCGCGACACCGTAGGAAAGGAGCGCTCCACTGATCAGCAGTGTCGGATATAAAGCGGACGACTGCAACTGGATCCGGTTCATCAAGGAGGTCAACAGCCAGCCGACAAACAGCCCTATGACAAGACCGATTCCCATCTCGTAAAACAGCAGAAAAATCCCTTGTACAATAGAAAAGGCTTCCGGATTTAACGCAAACTCCGTGAACAGAATCGTCAAGAAGACAGCCATCGGATCATTCGTTCCCGATTCCGCTTCCAGCGTATGTTTGACTTTCTGGTCAATCGGTCGACCGTTCAGCAATGAAAAGACCGCCGCCGCATCAGTCGAGCCAATCAACGCGCCGATGAGTAACGCCATCGGCCAGCTGAAATCCAGCAGGTAATGTGCCACCGCTGCAATCAGTCCGGTCGTGACCAGGACACCGACGGTTGCAAGCGATAATGCTGCCGGAAGAACCGTTTTGAAATGACGCCACTTCGTATTCAAGCCGCCGTCAAATAAGATGATGACGAGTGCAATCGTACCGAACAGACGGGCCTGCTCGAAGTCTGCAAAATCAATTAATCCAGAGACATCCGTCCCGGCCAGGATGCCGACGAACACAAATAAAATCAGGGTCGGGACGTTCAGACGGACAGAAAATTTCGTCGTGACGATAGCGAGCAATAAAAGAATACCAGCAAGCAACAGGACGGTCCCTTCGTTCATAGGCGATCCCTTCCTTCGATGAAAGACGTCTTTTCTTTAGTATACGTCATTCCTCGTTGCAGATTCAGAAAATAGTTTGCCGGAAGATGTGTATAAATCCGTAAAAAAAGGAAAACACGTATCATAATGAATTATGGAATAATGAAAGAGGAGGCATCTTATATGAACATCTGCGTAGTCACAGGAGCAAACTCCGGTATGGGAATGGTGACGATTCAAGAATTGCTCGAACGTGGTGACCGTGTCATCGCGACCGTCCGATCGGAGAAAAAAGCGACATTATTAATCCAACTGTTACGGGAACATGCGGTTTCGGACAAGAATCTGGAAGTCGAGGTCGTACAGTTGGATCAACTCGATTCCGTCCGGCGTTTTGCGGATGTGTTATTTGACCGGATTGGTCGGATTGATCGCTTGATTTTAAATGCCGGCATCATGGTTCCCCCGTACCATGTGACGAAGGACGGGTTTGAGTCCCAGTTTCAGGTCAACTACCTCAGTCACTTTTATTTGATTGAACGGTTGTTGCCATTGATTGAACAGGGACATGATCCCCGCGTCATTTCGATCTCCTCTTTAGCAGGAGAAGGCGGCATGATCCGGACCGATATCGAACTCGAGGCGATTGCGCATGTCAAAAAAGAACAGTATAATCCGATGAAGTCTTACCGGGAATCGAAGCTGTTACAAATGGTCCATATGCGGGAGTTGGCCGAGGAATACGGGACGCGGGCGACGTTCGTCAGTGTCCACCCGGGGATCGTTAACACCGACCTGTTCTACCGGGGGAAATACGGAAAAGTATTGAAGACCGTCCTGAAACCGATTGCCCAAGTCGGATATTGGACTGGAAAACTGTATACACCGGAATACGGAGCGAAAACCGCCCTGTACCTCGCGACGACGGACGATGTGCTCAACAATGGGGGATATTATGCCGATTCCGCCCCGCGTCTCAGTAATCCGGTCGTTGAAGATGAGGCGTACCGCAAACAGGCCCGTGCCCTGTCGAAACGTTGGGCCGGACTTGTCTAAATGATAAAAAAAGGTCTACCGACTCGTGGGAAGTCGGTAGACCTGTGTTGTGCAGACTGGGGGTCTGTTCACCTCCTGACTATACAATAGGGCGAGATAGAATTTTGAAATATGAAAAATTTTACAAAGTCATGCGATTTGATGATTTTTTGATGTCTTGAAGCAAAACGGTTTTCTTCTGGCATTACTTTCGTTAGGATGAAAGTAAATTTTAAAAAACGGGAGGAACACGATGATACGATCAGCTACTACACACGATGTTCAACGGATTGCGACCTTGTTGCGTGAAAAAGCCGAACTGTTTAAGAAACGGGGAAGCCGCCAATGGTCCGCGTATCTCGAGACCGATTTAGAAGCTCTCGTGCAGCGCGACCTGAATGCCGGAAGACTGTTTGTTTATGAACAGGGACCGGACTTACTGGGTTCGATTGCGTTATTGCCGTCGCTCGAATGGGATCAGACACTATGGTCTGACAGAGAGGGGCTTTACATCCACCGGATCGTCGTCAGTGAATCCGCAAAAGGTTTAGGAATCGGAACACGTTTATTGCAGCAAGTGATTGCCGTTGCCCAAGCGGAACAAGAAGCGTTACGACTTGATTGTGTGGCATCCAATGACTTTTTAAACACCTATTATACGTCATTCGGTTTTGTCCCTAGAGGTGTTCGTGACGGTTTTGCGACATATGAGCATGTGGGGATGCCGGTGCCAAAATAAAGCGGCATTTAGATAGGACAAGCGATGCAGGCTTTGGTATGGTTAGAGAAAGAATTTTTCGAGGAGTGATCGGATGCGACTTCAGATTGGTTTTATCGGCTTTGGAAAAAGTACGACCCGTTATCATCTGCCCTATGTCATGATTGAGGACCAGTTTGATATTACCTGGATTTATAATCGGAAATCAAAACCGGAATTAGAGGCAACTTACGAATCCAAATTGCCCCATGTCCGGTTCACATCAGATCTCGATCTGATGTTGAAGGACCCGGAGCTCCAGGTCGTCGTCATCAATACCCCGCCGGCGACGCACTTCGCCTATGCGTTGCAAGCGTTACAACAGGGAAAACATGTGCTGGTCGAAAAACCGTTTACGGTGACGGAGCAGGAAACCCGTCAATTGTTCGAAGAAGCGCACCGGCAAGGCGTCAAGTTGCTTGCGTATCAAAACCGGCGTTTCGACAGTGACTTCCAAGTCATCGAGCAAGTCATCCGATCCGGTAAGCTCGGACGCCTCGTCGAAGTCGTCTCGCACTTCGATCTCTATCGACCGGATGCTGCCCCGGCGATTGCGCGTCCGGAAAACGGGGCCTTATATGGTCTTGGTGTGCATACGATTGATCAAATCGTTGCTTTATTCGGGAAACCGGAACGGGTCGGATATGATATCCGGACGGTTCGCCTTGCCGGTAATCCGGATGATACATTTGCCCTCGACTTTTACTATCCGGAGTTAAAAGTCAGTGTCCGGACCAGTCATATCGCGTTGGCGGGAGCGCCGCGCTGGATGCTTCACGGGACGAACGGAACGTTCATCAAGCAGCATGTTGACCGCCAGGAGCTGGATCTTAAAGCCAACTACTTCCCGGGAGAAGAAGGATTCGGGGAAGATTCCGAAGATGATTTCGGCCGGTTGTTGTACCATGACGACCATGGTCATTTACAGGATGTCCGGATTCCGAGCCCGGTCGGAGATTACGGCAAGCTGTATCGTGCCTTTTATGAAAGCATCGTCCATGGTACACCGTTACCGGTCTCGGAAGAAGATACGAAACTGGTCGCTCACCTGATGGAACAAGGATTTTCAAAGCCGTCCCCTTTCATTTTAGACCTCTGAAATTAAAAATCTTTAGATATCAATATAATTACATCTCAGCGATCTGCCTATGCAGCGCTGAGATTTTTTGTTATAAAGGAAAAGATATCACAATTTTTCAGAATTCTCTTATGGAATATTGATTAAAATTTCAAAAAGATGGGAAAAATTGTGTATACTACAGACACAAGGGGGTTTATCATGAAAAAAATCATTACGTCCATCATTTTGGCAGGTGTTTTGTTCGGTGTGTTCAGTCCATCGCTCATTGCAGAAGCAGCCACGAAGTTGACGGTCACGACAGATGTGTTGCGCGTTCGTGAAAAACCATCGACAACAAGTAAAATCCTGGGGAACATCACTAAAGGAGCTGTCTATACTTCGAACGGGACGTCCGGCAGTTGGTATAAAATCACGTACAAATCAAAACCGGGCTACATACACAAAGATTATGTCCGTACCTCTACGACATCGAAGTATACATCGACCGGTGCACGTTATACGACGGTTGGCACGCTGAATGTCAGAACTTCTCCAAGCTTAACAGCAAAAACCGTCACGCAATTGAATAAAGGCGTAAAGGTGGCATCTTACGGGACAACCGGCAGCTGGACACGTATTTTGTACAATGGCAGTTACCGTTATGTATCGACACAGTATTTGACGAAAACAGCACCAAGCAGTTCATCGAAACAATTAAACGTCCCGTATTACAATCAATACACACTCGGATATCCGTCAGGCTGTGAGTTCGTTTCACTGAAAATGGCACTCGAATATAAAAAGAAAGCAGTTTCTGCCTCTTCTTTATATAACCAAATGCCGAAAAGCATGGCAAACGCCACTTATAAAAACGGCAAGTATTACTGGGCAGATCCCGAAAAAATGTTTACCGGTAATCCGGCAGGAACGCTCGATTACTATAAAAACTGGGGCATTTACCCGAAAGGCATCCTGCCGCTCGCGAAAAAATACCGGAGTGGCGCTGTTGATATCTCCAAACAAGGAGTCAGTAAAATCGAAAGTGAAATCCGTAGCGGCAACCCGGTCATCGTTTGGGCAACCGTTGATTTCAAAAATCCGTACGGCTACTTCTCATGGATCAAGCCGGATGGTAAAACGTTTACCGGCTACCGCAACTACCACGTCATGCTCGTGACAGGTGTCTCAAGCAGCGCGTTTACTGTGTCGGATCCATACCGTGGAAAATACACGGTTAGCCGTTCACAATTTACGTCCGTTTACAATACGACAGGACAGTACGCATTATCCGTCCGTTAATCGATTGACCGGTGAAGCCTTCCGCTTCATCGGTTTTTTCATGGCACGGACGTGATAAAAGAATGAGGAATGTTCGAAATTTTAAAGAATTGGGAATCGATTAAAAAGTCGTGTAAAATAATGACAACCTCGAATGCTTTCTCTCGAAAGGAGTGGTAAAGAAATGGATGAAAAACGACTGGAACAGCTGGAGCAGGAAATCGTCCGATTAAAAGCACGCGTCGATCAGTTGGAACGTCAGCCGGCGAAAGAATCACAACCGGAACCGGTCTCTTCCGTCGCGCGACCTGCCGTCCGGCCTGCTTTCGTCAAGAAGACCCGGACACCGGTCATAAAACAAGCGCGGACGCGGGATGAGTGGGAAAATGTCCTGGCGACGGTCTGGCTGCCGCGAATCGGGGCGATTTTTGCCGCCATCGGAGCGATTTTTCTATTTTCCTACGCGTCGTTAGCGGGACTAATCAGTCCAGCCGTCCGGATTGGGAGTGGAGTCGTCATCGGCTTACTCGTCATGGCACTGGGAGAGTTCCAGTATGAGAAAAAACGACGGGATCTCGGCGTCGGACTGGTCGCGACCGGGACAATCGTTTCCTTGTCCGCCTTATTTGCCGGTATGGCCTTATATCAATTTTATACGCCGTTGTTGGCTTTTTTCCTGGAAATCGTCGTGCTCGCCATCGCTTACGGATTGATGTTGTGGATGCGCTCGACGGCGTTACTCGTGTTAGTCTCGATTACCGGCTTTTTATTGCCGTTTCTCCAGTTAACGGATGAGCCGAACGTCTTCTTATTTTTACTGTACGAAGTCCTGTTATTTACCGCTTTAGTGTTTGCTATCCTTCGTCTGCAGGCGGTCAAAGCGTACCCGGTTACTGCCGGGATCTTTTTCCTGGCCCTTATCTTCGGCAGTCTCACCGTCAATTTTGAGACACGTCCCTTGATTGACGAAATCACTTTACTCGGGGCATCCTTCATCGCCTATCTTGGTCTCGCTTACGTCGGGACGAAACTTCCGATCACCTACAATTACCCGAGCTGGATAGCGGGCGGATTCGTTCTGCTTAGCCTGTCCGTAGTCGACTGGCCGTTTGCTTACGGACTCGCGGTTCTGTTTGCACTCATCGCTTACGCCGTCGCGAATCAAACGAAGGAGGCGTGGCAAAACGGTGTCGGACATGTTGCCATCCTGTTTGCGATTTCGCAGATTCCGGTCGATCCGCTGAGTTTCGGTGATCAATTCCGTTCACTCCTCTATGCTCTTATGATTGCCGGATTGTGGTTCATCAAGCGGCAGGAAGTGCCGCATCAACGCTTTTTCGGAATTGTCGTATACGTGATGTTCGTCCTGTATACGATTGGAACGTATGAGACGTATCGATTCAACGACCGGTCGTATGCCGTCGCCGTATTCGGTCTGACGCTCGCGACGACAGCCTTCATCGTCTTGCTCGTCCGGACACACGGGGAAGCGATGTGGAAAAAGTATTGGCAAATCGTTCTGTTTTTTGCAGCGGCCGGTGTGTTCGTGACCTATACGCTGATCGTGATGGAACTGCCGTTTTACGCTATGCTTGATCAAACGGACCGGAGTACGACGTTGTCTGTCGCCTACATCCTGTTATCGTTTGTTCTTGTAGCGATTGGCCGCATCCGTGCAGCGGCGGCTTGGCGTCTGTCGGGTCTGCTGTTGCTGTCGGTCAGTGCCTTCAAACTGTTGCTGTTTGATTTGTCATTCTTGTCGTTGATTCAAAAAGCGTTTGTGTTCATCGGCTTCGGAATCGTCGCCTTTATCATTTCGCGGACGTATTTCAAAAAACGGGAGTCTTGAATCATTTAAAATCTTCTGCCTGCGGACCTTGTCTGGAGGGGAGGATTTTTTTATTGAAATATATTGATAACGATTATCATTATCGACTATACTAATTGATGAACTTACTTAATCATCAGGGGGAACCATTTATGCGACATAAAAAAACACTGACAATCGGTCTCTTATCCATGACGGCTTTACTGGCAGCCTGTAATGAACAACCCGCGACGACTAAACCGGCAGCAGCCAAGCCGAATCAATTCGAGCAAGTCGTTGCCGATTACCGGACATATGCGATTGCGGAACTGGAACAGTTCACGAAGCAGACGCAAGCGTTCACGACAGCTGTCAAAGACGGGGACCTGGAACGGGCGAAAGCACTTTATGCGCCAACGCGGATGCATTATGAGCGGGCGGAACCGATCGCGGAAGTATTCGGAGACCTCGATCCGAAAATCGATGCCCGTGAAGGGGACGTCAAAACGTCGGAGTGGGGCGGCTACCACCGGATCGAACAGGGTTTGTTTGAAAAAGGTACGACAAAAGGATACGAAGAGTATGCCGACCAATTGATGAAAGATGTCCATCTGCTCCGGGCGAAAGTCGAGACGGTCGAGGTGACGCCGGAACTGTTGGTTACCGGTGCGACTGATCTTTTAAACGAAGTCTCGACGTCAAAAGTCACAGGGGAAGAAGACCGGTATTCGCATACCGATCTGTATGACTTTGCAGCCAACGTCCAAGGTGCGGAAAAAATTTATCAATTGTTAAATCCGGCTCTGAAAAAACAGGATGCTGCCCTGTCGAAAGAGATTGCGGCCCGCTTTGCTGATGTTAACGGATTATTGGAAGCGAAAAAGAAAGAAGACGGATACGTGCTCTATACCGAGTTGTCCAAATCAGATGTCAAACAATTGAGTCAAGCCATCAACGAGCTGGCGGAACCGCTCTCGAAGATGGGTATCGTACTGGAGGGCTGATCGATGACACGGACTACTTTAGAAGCAGGGGTCACCCGGCGTGACGTCCTGAAAGTCGCGGGACTGACCGGGCTCGGAGCCGCTCTTTACGCAAGTGGACTCGAACGGTTTTTACCCCGTGCCCTGACGGCTCAGGCGACAGATCAAGTCCCGTTCTACGGCAAGTATCAGGCGGGTATCCTGACAACGCCTCAAAACCACGTCCAGGTGGTCGCCTTTGATGTCCAGACGACCCGGCGCGATGAATTGATTGATCTGTTGAAACGTTGGACGCGGGCATGCGCCCGACTGACAGCCGGATTACCGCTCGGCGACGCGGACAGTGCCTATGTTCCTCCGGAAGATACAGGAGAGGCGGAAGGGCTGTCAGCGGGCCACCTGACGTTTACATTCGGTTGCGGTCACAGTTTATTTGCCAAGGACCGATTCGGGATTGGTCATAAACGTCCTAAGCTGCTCCGGGAGTTGCCGGTCTTTGATCTCGATCAACTGGACCCGCAATGGGCGGGCGGAGACCTCGTCGTCCAGATTTGTGCCGACGATCAACAAGTCGTGTTTCATGCGTTACGGAATTTGACCCGGATTGGTCGCGGTATCGTTAAGATCCGCTGGACGCAAGCCGGTTTTCAACGCTCCAAGGCCGCGGATGCGGCAGGGGGGACACCAAGGAATCTGTTCGGATTCAAGGACGGGACCGGTAATCCGGACGGCACGCAGGACGCTGTCCGAAAACAACACCTCTTTTACCAGTGGCAGGACGGTTCACCCTGGTTGACGAACGGCAGTTTCCTGGTCGTCCGCCGGATCCAGATGCATCTTGAGGTATGGGACCGGACGATCCTGAAAGAACAGGAGCGGACGTTTGGCCGCGAACGCGCATCCGGTGCCCCGCTTGGGTCGAAAGAGGAATTTGCAGCGGTGACACCAAGCAAACGGACGGCGCACGGTGAAGCACAACTTCCAAGTGACTCGCACACAGCAGTCGCCCACGGATCAGGAAAAGAACAACTGTTACGCCGCTCCTATTCCTACCAGGCCGGGATTCACGAAACGACCGGTGCCCTCGATGCCGGCTTACTGTTTCTATCGTATCAACGGTCACCGGAGCAGTTCATCACCATTCAGAGACGGTTAGCAGCGTCCGACCGTTTAAATGAATACATTACCCATCGTGGCAGTGCTGTTTTCGCCTGTTTCGGCGGAATTCAAAAAGGAGGCTACATCGGTGATGCGCTTTTTGCTTAATTTCTTTTTACCGGTGCTTCTCTGCACGATGATCGGGATGCCGGTCGTTCATGCCGATGCGAAAACCGATGACCTGTATGTTTTAATCGGTCAAGCTTTGTCAGCGGTCAACGACGGTGACCGGAGCAGCTTACAGACAACGCTCGCGACGCTTGAACAGCAGGTCGACCGGTTGCCGGCTTCTGCCGAACAACAGAACATCGAGCAGAAGTTGCCTGCCGTCAAGCAGCAAACCGCTTTGCCTGCCGTCAAGCAGCAATTGACGGAATTGTCGACTGCGGTCCGGGCGCTGGAAAAAACCAAACAGCCGAAGGACGATTCAGCCGCTAAAAAACGGTTAAAAGAACTGTTCACTCTAACGAAGCAACTGAGAACGGCCACTGACATGTCCGAGCGTCAGCAGTTGCAGTCGGAATTGCTGACAGCCTGGACGGACCGGGAAACAGTCGTCCGGGAGACGAGCATCGGGCACTACGGTCAGGTCGAGATGGGACTGTCCGCAATCCGGATTGCTTTGGCCCGTGAAACATTTGATCCGTCGGAGCTGAATCAGGCACTGGATCAGTTTGACGCCAGTATCCGTTCTTTTCTAAAAGGGGATACGGTGAAAGCCGCGAAACAGACGGGTCTCGTCGAGTTGACGGCGTTACTGAAACAAGCGGATCAGCAACTCGCGAATCAGGACGTCCCGGCGGCGGAGAAAACGCTGACGACCTTTATCGAACGTTGGCCGAGCGGGGAAGGGGAAGTCCGGACCCGGAGCAGTTCTCTGTATACGACGATTGAATCGGATGTACCCGTTCTGTTGTCGCGTTTAGATGAAACGACGATGGCTTCCACCCGGACTGACCTGGCCCCGATCATCACGTCACTTGAAGTGTTAGCGCAGAAAACGACGTATTCGTTTGTCGATGCGATGCTCGTCATGTTGCGGGAAGGGCTGGAAGCCTTGCTGATCATCAGCGCGCTCGTTGCCTTTACCCGAAAAGCCAAGGTGACAGGCGAACGGATGATTTGGAGTGGGGCATTATGTGGTTTATTCGCGAGTGGAGCACTGGCCCTGATCATCCAACAGTTCTTTTCAACGGCACTTGCTGCTGTCGGACGGGAGCAGATTGAAGGATGGACCGGACTGGCCGCAGTATTGATGATGCTGCTCGTCGGTTCGTGGTTACATTCGAAAACGGCGGTTGCTTCACGGCAAACGGAACTGGCACTGAATCTGGCGGGACGGTCTTTGTTTGCCGTCAGCTTTTTGACGATTTTCCGGGAAGGGGCCGAGACGTTGCTGTTTTATGTCGGCATGGCGCCCGCCATGACATCGACTGCTTTAGCTGGAGGGATCGTGCTGGCAATTGCACTCATCGGGCTTCTTTCGCTTGCTGTCATTTATTTAGGGGTACGTTTACCAATCAACCGGCTCTTTGCAGGAGCAACCGGATTGATTTATCTCATGGCGTTCAAAATATTAGGTGCCAGTCTGCATGCCTTGCAAATTACGGGCCTCTTGCCGATCCATGTCATGTCATACATCCCGTCATTGCCTTGGGTAGGGATTTATCCGACGTATGAGACGATCATTCCGCAAGTCGGACTATGTGTTTTAGTTGGTTTGTTGATATATCTGAGACGTCGCTCTCCTTCGGGTCTTCGGAAAGCTGTTTAAGCCGTTTTTCAGTTTCATGTTTTATTCATTATGTTTCGGGAATAACTTTATATCGAGAGTAGATCGTTGGCTCGCATGAAGGAGAGGAAACAGGATGATTGAAACAAGAATCGTACGAAACATGACGGCGGTGGACGCAGAAGTGACAAGCTTGAAGTCAAGTGGCTATTCGAATAAACAAATTTACATCTTTGCGAAGGATGAAGAATTGGCGGAACGGATTGCCAATGACACTCAGACGTTGGCGTATCGTGTAACAAAAAAATCATTTTTTGAGACATTGATGTCGACAGTCCGCAGCAACCGAAAAGACCGCATTGCCCAGTTGTCGGAACTCGGAATGACAAAGGATGTAGCAGAAGATTTGGAAGAGGAAGTTCGCCATGGCCGGATTGTCATCGTCGGCTCAAAATCTGACTTACTGAATCCGGCGTTTGCCGCTTCTTATGTCGAAGATGAGACGACAGAATACGGTGCAGGTGTTCCGAAACTCGAAGAGGAAGAAACGACGACGACCTTACCGGCTGACCAAAACGTCAAGTTGGATAAAAAATAAGAAGCGTCGGTTAAACAGGGACTGGCAACAGTGTCAATTTTTAGACGAACAAAGGATGACGGATTTGAATCCGTCATCCTTTGTTCGTCTATGCAGGATCATTTTTTATGGATCTTCTATTGGAGCGATTCACGCAAATCCATTACCTCATCGAACGGAATATGACGCTGTAAACCGGTTGATGTCTTGATTTCAATGATTCCGCGGGCGTGAAAAAGAGCGGTAACCGTTCCCGTCAATGCGGTCTCGGTTCCCTGGTCGAGATAACGGACCGTCACCAGCCGCCCGCTTCGAATGGCATCTTCTAACAATTGTGGAAAAACAATCTTTGTCTGTGTCGTCTGTCGGGCGGGATGCGTTTTGTACAAGTGTTCCAATTGCAGAATATGATTCCGTGTCGCGCGTTGCCGCCACTTTCGCTCCGTTCGTTTCTTAGACTGTAACACGTCGTTCCACCTCCGATTGAATCCTTTACATGTCGACGATACACTGCCCCAAAATATTCCCCATTTATTTGGGAGATAAACCCGGTTGAAGAAGAGAAAGACACCGTAGAGGAGTAAAGAAACAGAGGTTGGTTTTGAATGTCCGATTTGCGGAAAAAGACTAGAAGTATGCCAGGAACAGAGGAGGAACTGTCTGATGGAACGAAGTACGTTAATTGCCCTTGAAAAACACTTATATGCCATTCAACTTGAGCTGGACGGTCTCGCCCGTCTGATTACCAAACAATTGATGCAACTCAGTCAGGTCGCCGGTTCAGTCGAACACTTCCGGCGGATGAGTTTTGATTTATACCAAAAGCGGGAGACACTCGACCGGATCCCGCCCCAGATTTTATATGAAACCGCTTTGGACTATGAAGATTTTCTCGATGAAGAGTTTGATGAGATCCCGCCATCCTGGGCATTACGGCAGGACGAAGCAGAAGCACTCGATCAGTTATGGTGGTTTGAGTTTTTCCGGATTCAAGCCGACGTGGAGGATTGGTTGAGTCTCTATCTGATTCGACGTATTCGGGAAGATATCCGTTATGTGCCGCCCGTCATCGAAAAAAACGCGTACGCGTTATCCGATGATGCCCGGCAGGTTTTTTGGCGTCTGTTGCAACGCTCCGTCGCCAAACCGTCTTCGAAGATCAAGGCCAACCAGCTGTCCTGCCGGATGGGCATATCAGAGATTGCCCGGTACGCACGGTTTAACCTGGAACGGACACGTCTGGCGATTGAAGAACTGACGGCACGGGGCATCATCTCGATTGAGGAAGAGAACGAAAAGCTGAACCTTCGTGTTCGTCTACAAGTGATTTAAGGAGATGAAACGTTCAATCATGCGTTCATCGTGACGCGCGGAGGGACCGATCCAAATCAAATGACCGGGACTTGCCGACTCGATGAACTGGGCATGGGCAATGGCACGCCGGGCATAGAGGGCATGTTCGAATGGAACGGCCCGGTCCGCCTTGGAATGGATGATCAGCACCGGACAGCGGATGGCTTGCAAGATCGGTCGGTCAATCTGTTGCGTCAAATCAAATAAGACACCCCGCCCCGGTCCGTTCTGCAGTCCGACTTGATACAACAATTGTTGATCGACTCCATTCAATTGACGTCGAATTTCGTCACGCTGCAACAGACTGGTCATTTCGACCATGCGCACAGACGCTTCTTGCGGAAACTTGACCAACTTGTCTTTGACGTAATGCCACAAGACCCATTGCAGGAGCTGCAACGGACGTTGAAGGAGCGGTTGGACAAGCCAAGCCTGATAAGGAAGCGAGATTTCGTGTGTCATCGCACAGGCAAGGACGAGTGAACAGACAGACGGATTATTACTTGCCAACGCAATTGCTGTCGGTCCGCCGGCCGAAATCCCGTAGACCGTATATTGCTCGATGTGTCGCGAAGCAAGCCATTTTTTGTAAAAAGCAGCCAACTCACCGGGGGATGAGGCGACACGGAGCGGTGTTTTCCCGTATCCCGGACGAGACGGGACAATGACCCGGTAACCGGCTTCAATCAATCGTTCTACGTGATAGACTTCCCGGTAATCGGACTGTGTGCCATGAATCAGTAAAATGACGGGTCCGGTTCCACTGTCCCGGTAATCGAATCGGTAACCTTCCCAATCGGCAATGTGTTGCATCCAAATTCTCCTATCTCTTAAATATTTCCATATTATTGTTAATCTTCGTACCTGTTTAAGGTATAATCCAAGTATAATCAAACATCTTATGGATAGGAAATGAGGATGCCCCGTGCCAAATGAAAAATTATCCAATCGGGATCGGTTGTTAGCGGTTCGAGAAATTTTTGAACAGTATTCCGATGAAGAAGAGACGTTGACATTGGAAGAATTAAGTACGGAATTGTCGAAAAGAGGACTGATTGAAAAGCTGTCCCGGAAGTCGTTAAAAGAAGATATCGCGGCTCTTGCCAAATCAGGTTTTGACATCCATGCGGAAGAAACTAAAAACGGTCTGGCGATTCCGTATCATCTTGTCAGCCGTCCGTTCGAATACCACCACCTGCGTTTACTTGTGGATGCGATTGCCAGTGCGAAGTTCATTTCTGAGAGTGAAACGGAGGTCCTGGTCCGCAATATTCATACTTTGACGAGTAAACGTCTGGCGAAAACGTTGACGCCGGTCATACATACCGTCAAGAAACCGAAAGGCGTCATTCCTTTTTCGATTGACACCATTCAAAAGGCTATCATCGAACAGGACATCATCAGTTTTCAATATCAGGGAAAATTCAATGAACGGACACGAAAGTTTGAGTTACGACGGGACGGCGATTATTATCTCGTTACCCCGGCACATTTGATTGTCGATAATGGAAACTACTATCTGATCGGCCGTGATGAACGTGTCGAAGAGATTCGGACGTACCGGGTCGATCGCATCGTCAATTGCAGTGTCTTTGAGCCGGCGCAGACTCCGGTCGAGGTCGAATCCACTTACTTGAGCAGTATGTTCAATATGTACGGGGGAGAACAGGAACAGTTGACGTTGAAGTTCCATGAGAGTGTCATGCCAACCGTCGTCGACCGCTTCGGGACGGACATTCGTTGCCGGCGTTTAGAAGGGGACTGGTTTGAAGTCAAGGTGGGAGCGCTTTTCTCTCAAGGTTTCATGATGTGGCTGATTCAGTTCGCGGAACAAGCGGAGATTCTTGAACCGGCCTTTTGTCGGGAAGCCTTTAAAAACAAAGTCCTTGAGCTTGCTAAAGTCTATAAAAAAGGAATTGCGGTCAGTCAACCGATGAATGAGAGTGTCTAACACGATAGAAGCAGATCTTTTGCCGAATGGGGCAGAAGATCTTTTTTTGTCGTTTTTTGTCGTATATTCATATTTGAATATTTTTGAGCGTTTTTTCCGATTACCATTAAGGATATCTTATTTTTGTTACAGGAGGGGCATCATGCAACATATGGAAAAACCACGGATGGGAAGCGTTATTGCGGGCGTGTCATACCTCTTTTTCATCTGTCTGTCGTACACGTCTTGGTATTTATTATCGATTTTTGCATTTAATCTTCTTTTCAGTACAGAGCTCTTAATGTCAATGGATCTTGTGGTCTTCGGCTTTAGTCCTTTATTTGCATTAGGCATCACGATGTTTTCGCTGAAAGTGCTGAAACGGCATGCACAGCCGAAATTCGGACCTTACATATTGGTAATCTACAGTATCTCGACCAGTGTCTTGATTTATTACTCCGTCGTCTACTCGATATTGCCGCGAATCTGATGATGCTTGCATGGTGCGGTCTTTTGGAATATGCTACGGATAGAGTATTAGCATGTTTTGGAGGAGGGGATACGATGAATACACAGTATATCCTGGACTGGATGCCACTCGTGCTTCCGGTTGCTGCCATCGTCTTTATTGTCATCATCGCGCGTAAAGCGTCTAAAATTGATTCTAAATAACCAAAAGAAGGTGTTCCGGTATCGGAGCACCTTCTTTTTGATTTAACGTTCGATTTGTTCCCGGACATACTTTCGGAACAGTTGGAGATCGTACGCCGGTTCACTGCGACTGAATTCAATCCCGTCGAGAAGGTGTGCGTGGGCCACGGCTTCCGGAAACTCGATCCGCGTTAACCATTCGACGTTCGTTTCCTCGTGACGGCGCGGGAATGCCTGTTCGAGTTGTGAAGCGATTTTCAGAAGCGGGTGCTGGCTATGCTTTTTAATCGGTGCCGGTTGCTTCGCCCCCGTCATCCGGACGACGGGTTCGGCTTCCGTGGAAACGACCTGTCGTTTCCGAATCAAATAGAAGGTGATCCCGACAGCGAGAATCGCCAAGACAATCCCTGCCGTGTTCAGATAAAACAGCGTAGCGGAACTCATACTTGCGGCCTTCAGACTCTCTTGCGGGGCGATGTTTGATAAATCCGTCGCATTCGCTCCCGTCTTTTGATCAATCTGTTCCGCGAGCGGTAACGTCCAGGTAAAGAGAGAGCCGAATGCCTCAAGTGCAGGACGGGTCAGGTTTGCGACAGAACCAAACAGCGCTTCTTTGAGCAACCGGATCACGGTAACGAGGACAAGGCTGATCCCGAGAAACAGCGAGACAGCTGTGGTGATCCGGCGCCATTCTACGAGATGCTGTCTTAAGAAGGGGATTGCCCATAACAGACCAAGCAGCAGATAGGCGCCAAGCGGCGGTGAAAGGCCCGGGAATAACAGAAACAGTCCGGTCAGCCCCGTCGCACTGATGGCAAATTTATACGGCTGATCGACAGTCTCGAGCCATGTCCCGAGAGCAATGGCAAGCAACAACAGTATACTGATTAGCGGAGAAATCAAAAGAAACGAGACTGCCGCGACCAGTTGCAGGCCAATCCGGATGTTGCGTGCCGGGATGGCTACAAGCAGCGGGAACATCAAAATAATGAGCGGTGCCTGCAGGAGACTGATGACGAAAATCCACCAGAGAATCATGCGCTCACCCCCTTGTGCCGGTGTCCAAGATGAATTTCCGCAGTCGTCGAGGGGACGGTCCGTTGAAGACGTTTCGTGAAATAGCGGCGTTCGAGCGGTAAATCATATTCTGAAATCCGGGCGAGACACTCCATCGTCCGTAAAAATTGGTCTTTTCCTTTTCCCGAGGGAACGTGATACCACTGCCCATCCCGGTTGACCATTGAAATCCAGAGACTGTACGAGGCGCCTTGTTTTTCAAGTTCTCGGATAATCGTCGCCGCCCGCGAAAGTAACTTTTCAAAATCACCGCGTAAGGCTAAACCGTCCGCGGACAGCCCATCAATGATGACGGCATAATCATGATTGCGCATCCGGTCATACTGATAGGAATACAGTTCGCCCGTCTTGGCGTAAGCAGACCAATAGATCGTCTTCGCATCACCTGCGTAAGGGACGACGGAGTGAAAGCTCGACCGATCCGTGAATGGACTCGACCGGTCAATCGTCTCGCCCGGAATCTGGCGTTCGTTCCATTCGACCGAGGCCGGTGCAAAATCCGGAAAGACATGCCCGAGTTGTTGAATCGGCAACGTCAAGTAGAGTGTCATCAGATGGAACGGGTCGGAAATCATGATATCAAACGACTGAATCCGGATTGTGCCCCGTTTGGCTGCCGTGACGTCGATTTGAAACGGGACGCTGGCCTGACGCGGAACAAAGACATGTTGACGCCAAAACTGGCTGCTCGCGTCCTCGATCCGGACTTGTTCCCCGAGAAGACCGGATACCGTCACTTTACCAAGGGAAAACCGTGTCGGATTATGGATTTCAAACGGGATGAGTAGCGGATCGTCCCGGAAGGCGCGGACGGTTTCGACGAGCCGGACGCTCAGACGTGCTCCGAGGTACTCGAGGTACTTCGGTAAGAGGTAACCATATAATGTGTACGCGACGAGCAGTGTCGCAAGCAGGAGCGAGCCGTACAGCGTACAGATGCCGGCAGTGACGGCAATCCAAAATAAAATCATCGGGTGAAAGGACTTCGGTGTAATCAATTGCATGTTACACCTCAGTCGGAACAGTCAATGACTCCAAAATCTGCTGGACTAAGCGGCCGTTCGTCATCTTCAATGTCGCTTCAAGTGTCAGGACAAGCCGGTGGGCAAGCAGCGGCGTTGCGAGTTGCTTAATGTCTTCCGGGGTAATGTACGTCCGGTCGTGCATCCAGGCCCGTGCTCGTGCGGCTTGCAGGAGTGCCAAGGTAGCACGGGGACTCGGACCGATTTCCACGTCACGGTGCGCCCGCAAGGCATCACAGACGTCGAGCAGGTAATCTTCGACCGCATCTTCGATCGTGACGGCCTGTACTTCCTGTTTCCAGGTATTCAGTTGCTCAAGCGGCAATTGGAACGTACTCGGTTGTAAGTGAGCTCCCTGCAACAAGGCTTTTTCGACCCGGCGATCAAGCGGAGCGAACGACAACTTAAACAAAAAGCGGTCGAGTTGCGCATGGGGGAGGGGGAACGTTCCCTGACCGTCAAACGGATTTTGGGTCGCGATGACTAAAAAGTGTTGCGGTAACGTATAAGAGGTATCTCCGATCGTGACCTGTGCTTCGCCCATCGCTTCGAGCAGGGCGGATTGTGTCCGCGGCGTCGTCCGGTTAATTTCGTCGACAAGGACGATATTTGCGAACAGCGGACCAAACCGTTGTTCGAATGAACCGGTCAACGGATTAAACAATTCCATCCCAAGCAGATCGGTCGGTAACGTATCCGCGGTACATTGGACGCGGGAAAACTTGGCATCAAGTGTATTGGCCAGTGATTTGGCCAGTGTCGTCTTGCCGGTACCCGGCCGGTCCTCAAGCAGAACGTGACCTTCCGACAACAGGCCGATCAGAAGATGATCTATAACATGTTCTTGTCCGAGGACCGCTTGCTTTAAGTTCGTTCGTAATTGTTGGAACATGGATAAATCCCCCTTTTTATTTCGTATTCTTAAAGTTTACGAAAATTCAGATAAAACTGCCAGTGATTTAAGTCTGTTTTCCAAATTTAGTGGTTTTACTAGGAGAGAAACAAAAAAATCCTTGACCACTGACAGGCCAAGGAACGGAGTTTTAGTCTTCAAACAGTTCATTCATCAAATCATCAATTTCCTGCCGACGGTTCTGCGTTTCCTCCCGGAGAATCCGGATCGAACGACCGTGCCATTCGAGCCAGTCGCCGATCGTTGCAGCACGGGGCAGACGCGAGCGGGGGACTTGCACCGTTTCACGGTTTTCCGTCTCACAAATCGCCTGATCCCCTTCAAATTCCGTGACGGTCATTTTCATCGTGAATCCTCTCCTTTACTCAGGGCGTAAGTCGGTCCGGCTATTGACTTGAATCGTCTCCCCGTCTGACGTGTACTGAACGGTGCCCATCCGGTCCGTCCGGTCGACCTGGATGCTTTCCGCCGCCAGCGCATTCATGACGGTCGGACGCGGATGGCCGTAAGCATTGCCTTCACCTGCTGAAATCAAGGCGCGGGAAGGGTGGACTGCTTGTAAAAAGGGAATCGAGGACGAGGTATCCGCACCATGATGCCCGACTTTTAATACATCAGCTTTTAAATCCATTCCGGATTCGAGCAAATCCTGTTCCGTCCGAATCGGAGCGTCTCCCATGAAGAGAAAGGTATTATTGCCATAAACGAGTTGCAGAACTGTACTCCAGCTATTTAAATCACGTGTGCCGTCGCGGAGCGGGGCGAGTAAGTTCAGTTTTACTTCGTCACTCGGAATCGAGACACCGGCCTTAGCCGTTTTAATGGTGATTCCTTGCCGTTTGACGGCGAGTAAAAAGTCCCGATAGGTTTCTGTCGTGTGGTTGACGCGTGGTGCGTAGACTTGATCAACAGGTAGGGCATCGAGAATCGTATCGAGCCCGCCGATATGATCTGCGTCCGGATGTGTCGCGATGATGGCCGTTAAGCTTGTGATGCCCAGGTTTTTCAGATAGCGGACGACATCGTCCCCTTTCCCGTTGTTCCCGCCATCAATCAAAATCGTTTCGTTTTTCGTCTGAATCAATGTACTGTCACCCTGACCGACATCAAAGCCGTAGACGTGAATGACGGAACCTGATTCCGGACGATCACCAGGTGACGGTTCGTCGTCGCGTGTCATATAAAAGACGACAATCAGACACAAGGCAAGCAACAGAACGGAACCCCATTTCATGTCTATCCCTCCCGTTTCTCAAACAGATACAACATGCCGTTACGCGGATGACCGAAGCGGGGACCGACATACCCCCGTTTTTTTAATGCAGACCGCATCAGAATCATCATCCCGCCGTGTCCGACGAGCAGGACCCGGTCATGTTCTTGTTGTTCAAACGTCAACTGGTTTAAGAGAACCGTAATCCGCTCGTTGGCATCCTTGATTTCCGCTTGAATCCGCTTGCTGAAGGGGGCGACAAGTCGTCCGATCAACGCCCAGGCGAGAAACGGGAGGCGGATCCGCGAGCGGATGGTCGGGAACGGGACTTCCCGTAACAGGTCCGTTATGATAATGTCGTTTCCATATACACTTTTCGCCGTCTGAACGGCACGCGGCATACTGCTGGCGTAACAAATCGTCCAGTCGATGTTTCCGAGTTCAACCGGCTGGACATCGATGGTCGAGACGTCATAACGTTCGATCCAGGCCTCGATATCGGCTGCGCTGATCCAGCCTTTGGTCGGGTAACCCTCCGTTACCCGGTGGTGTCTGACTAATCCAATCTGTTTCATATGTTTGTGACGGTCGCTTGCATCAAGAAACCGTCCACCTCTCTTTCCATCTCTCTATCGCCTTGCTGTCGTTACAGGGCAAGGCGGATCGCCATGCCGCACAGCAAGGCACCGAGAATGCTCAGTAAACTGCCGATGATATAATATTCCGCAAAACGGCGGTCGTCAAACTGTTTAAAACGGGCCAATGCCTTTAAGGCAATGATGAATCCAATGGCGCCCGTTGCATTGACCGCCACCAAAGAGACGATGATGGCCCGTTCGACGAGTCCGATGTAACGGCCGACGCCGTTGATTTCCGTCGTATAACTGCGGGCGGAATCCTCGACTTCATGCGTGACGGACCGCTTCAGACCGTCCAGTTGTTCTTTTCGTGTGACCTTCCGCTCAAAATGCGATTCAATCAAGCGGGGCGCAAAGGGCGCAAGCAGCGGGGCAATCCCGCGTCCGATTAACTCCGTTGCAATCAAGCCCCAGACGCTGATCCACAGGATTTGATCCGGTAACGTAAACGATGCCGGCCAAGCGACAGGGGTGAAAAAGAGGACGATACCGGTCAGAATCCCGATATGGATCAATTGATCGCTCCAAAAGGCAAGTGCCGGATGCAAAAGACGTTTGAAGGGCGAGCCGTCCAGTAAGGCATGTGTCCCGATGATGACACCGCCGATGATCCAGGCCGTCTGACCAGTCACGTCATTCATCTGGTAAAAGAGTCCGAGGACGGCGGCTGTGCCGATGCTATGTATCGTTATATGTTCGAGTAATACCCGAAACGTGCGTTGTTTCAACTTTGCCATCCGTTGACTCTGGAACGGAAAGTCCGCCAGCAGGTGGATCAGAAGCAGGCTTAACAGCAAAGTCATCCGATCGCCTCCCAGACTTGTAACTGGTTTAAGGCATCAATCAATGCCTGTTCGAGACGTTTACGTTGTTTACGTTGGGAACGGGCGACAAGTTTCGCGACATTCATCCGGGCATCTTTTTCGTGAAAGCCCATCTTCAAACCGATTTCTTCGTAAGTAGCGTCCGGATGCAGATCCATCAGCCGGTGTAATTCGATTTGCCGGTCCGTTTTGCCGAAATAAGCGGGATACAGCATCTCGATATAACCGTTCAGCAGGGCGGTCGGCAAATAAGGCGGTCCGGCAAAGGAAATCCGGTTTGCGGTCTGTTTTGCCGCTTCCTGGGCCTCAAAAGCGAAAATGATGGCACTTCCGTTTGCTTCATCGGCATGAGTCGTCGATAACGTCTCATATTGACCGAATCCGATTCCGATATAACCGTTTAACGGTTGATTCAACAGCATCAACATGAGCGGATAACTGACGGCATATTCGTTGAATACGCCAAGCAGACTGTCACCGGACTTGATTTGAAACGGTACGAGTGCTGCCGGAAATGCTCGGTTCAGCTGATCCGCCAACCGATGCAGATCGGTTAATAATTGTTCTTTACTGGAATACGCACGGGAATTTTGAATATCAAATGAAACTGCAACAGCTTGCATACAAATCCTCCTTGTTACCGAATATGCGGTTACTTATCATTTGTTACCGTTTAAAGGGTAACAATAGACTTGTTACTGTATTTAGAGTAACAGGGAAGCGTAAAAAAAACAAAGACTGATTCAAATCTTTTTTATTTTTTCTTTTAGTTAACATAACATATATTATCAATAGTTGGTAATTATTGTCTCATAATTAAGGTAAACTCAATATAGTGAGACAAAACAAAAAAACACGGGATTAACCGTGTTTCCGACAATCGTAATGATGTGTCCGTTCCAAGCGGCTCATTAAACGATCCAAGAAAATATGATGCCGGCGTTCGAGTTGCGTGATTCGTTCAAGCGGTAACCAGGCGAAATGGAAAAAATCACCGCAATCTTGACCGTCACCAGCAACACAATGCGTCCATCTGTTTTCCTGACATTCGATATGAGCATGATAGAAATACGTGTAATGCACCCGCATGCGTTCCGGATAACGCATTTCTTCTTCACCTACGTACTGGACGGTCGCGAGCGATAAACCGCTTTCCTCGAGTGTTTCCCGAACTGCCGCTTCCTTGGCGATTTCGGCATCTTCGATTGTGCCGGCAGGAATTTGCCAATCACTGTCTGGAGCAGATTGCGGATGAAAAACAAGTAGTTCCCATCCCTCTGGTTGCTCCCGTGTGATATAGATTGCTACTTTTTCGCGTCTTCTGAATTTCATCGTCATCACCTCTCCAGTTGGCAGATGGCACAAAAGCAGCCGAGGAACATGTCCGTAGCTGCTTGATGAAACGAATTCTATAAGCTAAAGCTCCGAACTGCCCGCTCCACATACTTCGTGGTAATCTTGCCTGACCATTTTCTTTTATTGTAGCGGTTATTGGCGGTCGTTTCAATTTGTAAACAGGTGATTTGTCAATAATTCGAAGAAAAGTCTGATAAAGCGGTCAAAACAGGCGTCAGAAAGCTAGAAACGAACGGGAAACAGCGACTTTATGCCATATTTCATAAAAAAAGACACCCCTCTATCAAAATGAGGGGCATCTGACCATCAAACAGTATACCAATCGAGAAGCGGACCGAATTTTTCTTCATCATAGGCAAACGAACCGTTCGATAACCGGTCGAGGAAGGACAACGATTGGACTTGAATTGTCTTTTCCTGCTCTTTTCCGATCAAAATCAGCTCTTTTGCTTGTGTGACGTCGATCAATGCCGCGACCTGATGCGGTTTTGATTTTAAATCACGTAACAGTTGTGTACCGCGCAAGGCGCGGTTCGAGACCTGGAACTGATCCGCAAGGCGCATTTTCTTCAAGGCACCACGTTGTGTCAACAGGACGATATTCGGTGCTTGTTTGAAGCCGATCGCACCGGCCACGACATCCTGATCACGAAGGTTGATCGCTTTCACACCCGCTGCCCGGACACCGACGACCGGGACATCGTCTTCCGTGAACCAGAGACCGAATCCATGCTGGGTCGTTAAGAACAATTGCTCTTGTCCGGTAGAAACCTTGGCATACAGGACTTCGTCATCCGCTCGTAAACGGACACCCTGCAATGGTTTTGATTTCCGCTGAGCATTGTAGTCGCTCAATTTCGAGCGTTTGACCATCCCTTGGCGGGTCACGAACAGACAGTGTGAGTTCTCGTCAAACGTTCGGACGAGGTCGACCGATAAAATCCGGTCGCCGGGATCAAGCGGCACGAGATTGGCGACGTGTTGTCCGCCGTCTTTCCATTTCGTATCCGGCAACTGATGGACCGGAATCAAGAGATAATTCCCCTGAACGGTCCAGACGATGACATGATCCGTCGTCATCGCTTGTCCTTGATACAGCAGTCGGTCCTGCTCTTTCATCTCCGGCAAATCGTTGGTCGCGCCGAAAGAACGCATTGAAGACCGCTTGATATAGCCGTTTTTCGAGACGAAGACCATTGTTTCCTCGACTGCAATCATGACTTCTGTCTTCAATTTCAACTCTTCGACTTCCGCTTCAACCGTCGAACGCCGGTTATCAGCAACCTGCTCTTTTAAGACCGTCAATTCCTTGATGATCAATCGGTTCCGCGTTTTTTCGTCGTTTAGAATCTTCTCAAGACGGGTGATTTCTTTTTCGAGTTTTGCCGCTTCGTCCTGTAATTCGACGATATCGGTGTTCGTTAACCGGTACAACTGAAGCATGACGACCGCTTCTGCCTGGCGGTCCGTGAAACTGAACCGTTCAACCAGCTTGTCTTTCGCTTCCGATTTGTTGGATGCGGAACGAATCAACGCAAGTGTCTCGTCGAGGACCGAAATCGCCGTCATCAAAGCCGAAACGACCTCCTGGCGGCGTTTTGCCTGCTCGAGATCAAACGACGTCCGGCGGATGACAACATCTTTGACGTGGCTGAGGTAAGCATCAAGCAGGGCAAGAACGCCCATCTGACGCGGTGTCCGCTCGTGAATCGCGACCATATTGTAGTTATAGGCGACTTGCAGATCGGTTTGCTTCAGGTAGAAGTGAAGCACCCCTTCTGCGTCCGCTTCTTTTTTCAGCTCGATGACGACACGAAGACCATCTCGGTCCGTCTCGTCGCGGACTTCCGCTACCCCTTCGACTTTACGGTCCAGGCGGAGTTCTTCCATCCGTTTGACGAGGTTGGCCTTATTGACTTCATACGGGAGTTCCGTAATCAGAATCTGTTGGCGTCCGCCGCGTAACGTCTCAATCGTTGCCCGAGAGCGGATGATGACTTTGCCACGTCCGGTTTCAAACGCTTTTTTGATCCCGTCGAGACCTTGGACGACACCGCCGGTCGGGAAATCGGGACCTTGCATATGCGTCAGTAAATCGTCGACAGTATGGACGGTTCCGGAGATTCGGCCGATCGCGGCATCAAGGACTTCACCGGCATGGTGCGGCGGGATTTCCGTCGCATAACCTGCTGAAATTCCAGTCGATCCGTTCATTAATAAGTTTGGCAGCAATGACGGCAGAACGAGCGGTTCTTCGGTCGTATCATCAAAATTCAATGTATAGTCAACCGTCTGTTTGTTGATGCCGTCGAGAATCAGGCTCGAAACTTTCGACAAACGGGCTTCTGTATACCGCATTGCTGCCGCACTGTCGCCGTCAATCGAACCGTTATTCCCTTGCATGTCAATTAACGGATAACGCAGTTTCCACTCCTGACTCAGGCGGACCATCGCTTCATAGACCGACGAATCGCCGTGTGGGTGATAGTTACCGATGACGACGCCGACCGTTTTCGCGGATTTCCGGTAAGCGCGGTCGAACAGGTTACCTTCCGTATGCATCGCGTACAAGATACGGCGTTGAACCGGTTTTAATCCATCACGTGCGTCCGGTAAAGCCCGGTCCTGGATGATATATTTCGAATAACGACCGAACCGGTCCCCGACGACTTGCTCAAGGGACAGGTTCAAAATGTTTTGCAGGTTAGACATATCAGTTCACACTCTCTTTCGTCACGTGTTCATTTTCAATGATCGAGAGGTCTTCCGTCAGTCCGAACGCTACATTGTCTTCAATCCAGCTCCGGCGGTGTCCGACATTGTCGCCCATCAGCACGGAAACTCGTTTCTCGGCGACAGCGGCATCATCGATCGTGACGCGGATCAATGTCCGGGTCTCGGGATCCATCGTCGTTTCCCATAATTGCGGAGCGTTCATCTCCCCCAGTCCTTTATAACGCTGGATCATATAGCCTTTACCAAACTTTTTCGTTGTTTTCGCCAGGGTTTCTTCATCCCAGACGTATTCAAACTTCTCAGACTTGCCCTTCCCTTTCGAGACGCGGTAGAGCGGTGGCAAGGCGACGAAGACTTTCCCGGCATCAATCAACGGGCGCATGTAGCGGAAGAAGAAGGTCAACAGCAAGACTTGAATATGCGCGCCATCGGTATCGGCATCGGTCATGATGATGACTTTGTCGAAGTTACAGTCCGATAAATCGAAGTCTGCCCCGACGCCGCTGCCGATCGCGTGGATAATCATATTGATTTCTTCGTTTTTCATGATATCCGCAAGTTTGGCTTTTTCCGTGTTCAGGACTTTCCCGCGTAACGGTAAAATCGCCTGGAACGTCCGGTTACGGCCTTGTTTGGCTGAACCGCCGGCTGAATCTCCTTCGACGAGGAACAATTCATTTTTCTCCGCATTTTTCGACGCGGCAGGTGTCAGTTTCCCGTTCAGGATGCTCGAACGTTTCTTTTTCTTGCCATTGCGGGCTTCTTCGCGGGCTTTACGCGCTGCTTCCCGGGCCTGAGCGGCGCGGATCGCTTTTTTGATCAGGAGGGTCGCCGTTTGCGGGTTTTCCTCAAGATACGTCGATAAACGGCGCGTGATGACGGCGTCACAGCTTGTCCGGGCTTCCGGAGAACCGAGTTTTGATTTCGTCTGTCCTTCGAATTGCAGGAATTCTTCCGGAATCCGGATCGACACGATCATCGTCAGCCCTTCACGGATATCATTCCCGTCTAAATTCTTGTCTTTTTCTTTGAGCAGCGTGTTTTTACGGGCATACTCGTTCATCACCCGTGTCATCGCCGTTTTAGCGCCGACCTCGTGGGTTCCACCGTCGCGTGTCCGGACGTTGTTGACGAACGACAGGACGTTTTCCGAATAGGCATCCGTGAACTGGAAAGCGATATCGACCTCGATGTCATTTTCCGTACCTTCAAAGGCGACTGTCGGATGTAACGTATCTTTGTCGTCGTTCAAATAGCCGACAAATTCGCTGACTCCGTCTTCATATTGGAACGTGTCCGCTTTTTCTGACCGTTCGTCGGTCAGTGTGATTTTCAGACCTTTCAGCAGGAAGGCCGATTCACGTAGGCGTTCCGCTAACGTATCGTAATTGTATGTCAACGTGCTGAAGATTTTTCCGTCCGGCTTGAAATAGACGCTTGTTCCTTTTTGGCGCGTCGTGCCTGTCTCAAGCAACGTCGTTTTCGGAATTCCCCCGTCTTCGAACGTTTGCTCAAACTGTTTCCCGTCGCGATAAATCGTGACTTTTAACTGCGTCGACAGGGCGTTGACAACAGATGCTCCGACACCGTGCAGTCCGCCCGATGTTTTATAACCGCCTTGACCAAATTTTCCACCGGCATGAAGCACCGTGAAGATGACTTCTGCCGTCGGTTTGCCGGAAGCATGCATCCCGGTCGGCATACCGCGTCCATGGTCACGGACCGTAATTGCATTATCTTTATGGATGATGACATCGATCTGTTCCCCGAATCCGGCCAGTGCCTCATCAATTGCGTTATCGACGATCTCATACACCAAATGGTGGAGTCCGCGATGATCGGTCGAACCGATATACATACCCGGGCGTTTCCGGACTGCTTCGAGTCCTTCTAATACCTGTATGGCATCATCATTATAATTGTTTAAATCTGTCGCCATGTTTTTCACCTCAAATAGAAAAACGTCGAATATTCCAAACGTTCGTTCGTTTTTCTAGTAGTCTGTATCTAATTGTAGGCATCTTCTTGCTATCTGACAAGGATAATCTAGAAAACAAGAAAAAAAGACACCTACTGTCAAGGAGTAGATGTCTTGCTGAATCACGATCACAAGTACTGGTGTTCAATTTTAATGCAACGGTTTTCGATGTACGGAATCCCGGCCCCAAGGGCTAAACTTTCCGCTTCGACACTCGATAATCCGAGCTGATTCCAAATCATGCCGACGTCACCGTGAGCGACGGCATCCTTCGCAGCGTCCGCCAAAAACTCCGAGCGACGGAAAACATCGACGATATCGATATGGCCCGGGATGCTGGCGACACTCGGATACACTTTCTGACCATTCCATTCATTTAAGGTTGGATTGACCGGAATGACTTCGTACCCGTGTTGGACGAGATAATCGGCAATCCAGTTCGCCGTTTTTCCGGAATCGCTTGATACCCCGACAACGGCGATCCGTTTTGCTTCTTTTAACAACTGACGTGCTTGTTGATCTGAAATCATGTTATTTCCCCCTTATGTTAAATACAAGATAGTCTTAGTCTATATACCCGATTCAATTTGGATTAAGCCTTTCAACTGGAGGGAGGAACGTGTTCGAAGTGTGAGAATCAAAAACGGTCTGTACGAAAACGAGACGACCAACTACCCGTCGGACTGGATTTCGATGCAACTGAGAGCGAAATGATTTTTTGTGAAAAATAGTCTGTTTAATTGTTTACATAATATAATTATTGTATTAATTTGCTTACAAAGTGATGAAAACCTAATTTGCATCGAGTCGAACCGTTACCTGTCTTTGGTGATTTCGATGCAACTGAGCGCTCCCTGTCTGACAATTTAACGTTGCGTGAAATAACTATTTCACGCAAACTAGTGTACCAACTACCAACGTTTGGTATAGTAGTGACAGAGAGGGGATAGAATGATGAGTTTGTTTAAAAACCTGGGAAAAACCGTGAAAACGGCCCCCCTTCCCGCCCATACGATCGATCTTCCGGGATATGTCCGGATGCCGGATTTCATCCGGTTTTACATCGACCATTTGGCGTCGAAAAATTTCTCGAAGGCGACGATGCGGCGGTATGTGTATGATTTTGATTCATTTTTTCAGTTTGTCGCGGAAGCGTCGGGTGAAGCGATTCGAGCACGTGATATCACGCAGGAAGCATTTCTTGAAATTGACGGATCCGGGATTGCCGCTTATGCGGAATACTTAGCCTTAACAAAGCAAAATGCCCCAAGTGTCATCAACCGGAAGCTGTCAGCACTGCAGTCCTTGTTTCGGCATTTAATCGATATCGGGGTCCTGTCGGAAAACCCGGTCGCAAAAATCAATCGTCCGAAACAGGCAAAACGGGATCCGGTTTACTTAACGAAACGGGAATGGGATGAGTTGATCCAACTGTTGCCGTCGAATATCGAGATGAATGCCCGGGAAGCGGCACATTATGAACGGGATCGCGTCCGGGATATCACGTTGTTCCAGGTGCTCGGTTACAGTGGCATACGGCTCAGTGAAATGACGCAATTGACCTGGAGTGCCATTGATTTTCACGAAGGAACGATTCGGGTCATCGGGAAAGGCAACAAGGAACGGGTCATTCCGCTTGCGAAGCCGGTCCGGGTCGCCTTACGGAAATACGCTGCACACTATAGTCTAACGATGCGGGGGCCGGATCCGATTTTCCAAAAGCAAGGCAAAGCGCTCAGTCCCCGGGCTGTTCAACATATTTTAAAACGGCACGTTGACCGGTTGCGTCCCGTGCTGCCGTTTTTGGAGCGAAAACAGATCACACCCCATAAATTACGGCACACGTTTGCGACGCGCCTGGCAACAGGCGGGGTCGATGTCTTGACGATTCAACAATTACTTGGCCACGAATCGGTCGCAACGACACAGGTCTACGCCCATATCGGTGATCAGGAGAAAAAACGGGCGATCGAATTATTTGATGGTGAACGATAATTGTATTATGTCACCTGAGTGTCACTGAAAGGAGAACTTGGATGAATTATGGCTTAAGTGAACGGAAAATCAAACAAATGTCGGATACCTATGCCTTTCGTCGCGGGAAACGTTACGTCGCTGCCAAAAAAGTTACATTACGGAACTACCAATCCGGTGATTTGCTCGTCGAAGCCGCTGTTCACGGTGAATCTGTCTTCACTGTCACCGTCCGCGTCAAGGAACACGGCGTGGATGCCGGTTGCAACTGTCCGTCGCTGGCAATGGATCAATCGTTTTGCGGGCATATCGTCGCCGTGTTGTTAGCGATGCATCATGTGCAAGTCTACGGCACACCTGCCGGAAACCAATCGTTGATTCGTCCGTTTGCGACGACGCGCCAAACAGAAGACGCAGCAGTGACGGCTTATTTGCAAACATTAAGTAAAACGGAACGGGCAAAAATCAGGTTTGATGTCAACGGTTCGGCGATTGTGATGGAAAGTATCACAGCCCAACAACGTTTTACGATCAGTTCCGCTTATTTTGACCGCCTTTTGCATACGCGTGACCGTTTACGGAATCTGGCCGACGTCTGGCTCAGTCCCCTGCTCAAACAACGGCTCGTCAGCGGTCCGCCGTTAGTCGAACTGGCGCTCGACCGCGAGCAAGGTGGGCTTGAACTGCTCGTGACGTTTAGCTATCAGGGGGTTCGGATCAATCCGTTACAGGAGACGGATTGGCTCGGGCGCGATGTATCGCTTGAAGGGTCCATCCTCCGCTACGTGACAGAGAGTGGTTTCTTGGAGCGGGACGGTCGCTATCGGTTAGAGGAAGAGGTGGCGGAATATCAGTTTTTGAAAGGTTTGCTCGACCCCCGTGTCGTTTACGGCGAACTCATCGTCCAAGTGACGGAGAGTATCCGCCAATCCTTACCGAACGGACCGTTTCATCCACGGATCGATGTCGAGACGACGGACCGCTTGGATTGGTTGACGTTCCGCTTTTCTATGGATGGGATCCCGGAAATGGAACTGAAACAGGTCTTGCAGTCGCTTGTCACCCGGAAAACGTATCACCGGTTAAAGAACGGTCAGTTTGTCTCGTTTGAGACCCGGGCGTTTGAACAGTTACAACGCGTTTTTCGGCAACTTGAAGCAGCAGAGCAGGACCAACTTGAGGCGGTTTTGCGCGCACCCGCCCTGCCGAACCTCAAACATCTAGTCGGTGCCTCCTTCTTGCATATCCATAAACAATTAACAGAACGGTGGCTCGAGCTGAAAAACGGAACGGGTGTCTACCTGAACTTCCCGGAAGTACTCGATCGGCATTTGTATCCGTACCAGCGGGCAGGCATCCAGTTCATGGCGAATCTTGCCGGACATGACGGGCACGGAATTTTAGCGGATGAGATGGGGCTCGGGAAGACGATCCAAGCGATTGGTTATCTCGAGACGCTTCCGCCGGGTCGGATGTTGATTGTCGCCCCGGCTTCCCTGCTCCATAACTGGCAGGCGGAACTTACACGGTTTGCGCCGTCAAGAATCGTTCATTTGTTGAACGGAGCACGGAAACAACGGTTGGATCAAATCGAGACAGTACCAGCGGACGGAATTTTTCTGATTTCCTACCCGTCGTTACGGGCCGACATGGAGGCACACCAGACCGTCGAATACGACGTCGCCATTTTCGATGAGGCACAACATCTGAAGAATCCAGCGTCACAAACCGCTGTCCGCTTGCGCCGTATTCGGGCGAAACGTCGGTTTGCCTTGACCGGAACACCGCTTGAAAACCGGACCGATGATCTTTGGTCGATTTTCCGGGTCATTTTCCCGTCGTTGTTACCGGACTTACCGACGTTCCAGACATGGTCATATGATGAAATCCAACGATTCGTCCGACCGTTTATGATGCGACGGACAAAAGCCGAAGTTTTGCAGGATTTACCGCAAAAACAGATTGTCCACCATTATACAGAGCTCGGTCCGACGCAGAAAAAACTTTATGCTTCCTACTTGGCGAAACTGCAACTGGAAACGTTACAGCATCTCGACGAAGCGAAGCGTGAAGACCGGATTAAGCTGCTCGCCGGTTTGACCCGGTTGCGGCAGATTTGCTGTGATCCGGCGTTATTTGTCGAAGGTTATACAAGTGAATCGACAAAACTCGAACGCCTGCTTGAAATCATTGAAGAAAAAGTAGCGAGCGGACACCGGATCCTGATTTTTTCCCAGTATACGAAGATGTTGGCCCGGATTCGGGAACGACTGGCAGCACGACAACTTGCCCACTTTCTACTAACCGGTGAGACACCGGTTGAAGACCGTGTCGCACTGTGTGACCGGTTTAATGCCGGTGAAGTCGATGTCTTCCTGATTTCCTTGAAAGCCGGCGGGACCGGTCTGAATCTGGCGACGGCAGATACCGTCATTTTATACGACAGCTGGTGGAATCCGGCCGTCGAGCAGCAAGCGGCTGACCGGGCCCATCGATTGGGACAACAGTCACCGGTCGAAGTGATCAAGTTATTGATGACCGGGACGATTGAGGAAAAGATGGCGGAATTACAAGATCGAAAAGCGACGATGATTGATGCCGTCTTATCGGATCAGAAACCGGATATTTTAACGATTCGTGAACTCGTCCGTCTGCTTGATTCCCCCTCTTTTATCGATTCATCAGGTGATTAACCATACAAATCAAAGAAAATCTTAAAAAAATGAAAGACCTTCAATCCGTTGTCTATCAACAGGTTTGAAGGTCTTTCGACAATCAAATTCAGAAAAAAGGTTTTAACTTTTGAAAGACAGGGGTATATCTACATTAGCACCGTACAACACGGTCGCTTTTCAATTATTGTTTCTCAATATCAGCGTAATGACCTGGGAGAGAAATGCTACTTACTCACTTCGTTTTTCATTTCTGAATGAAATCCAGTTGAACTAGCATTTAGCGCATGAATTTCTGTTGGAACCTATTGTTCCACTCCTACATTCATTACCTTTTGAGGGCTATACCAAATTCAAGGGGGAAATGAACATGT
The DNA here is from genome assembly GCF_057834585.1 of Exiguobacterium sp. GL_137. Classification (NCBI taxonomy): domain Bacteria; kingdom Bacillati; phylum Bacillota; class Bacilli; order Caryophanales; genus Exiguobacterium; species Exiguobacterium sp. GL_137. Next base: position 1,587,273 of record NZ_CM174406.1, on the reverse strand, counting down.
CAGTAACATTAAAAGTAGAAGAACGCGAAGTACGCCCACGCTCACTTAGAAAGCAATTACGTCATGAAGGAAAAGCTCTTGGTGTCGTGTATGGCTACAAAGTGGAAAGCACACCGATTTCATTCGACGAAAAAGAATTGGTCAAGGTTGTCCGTGATCACGGCGAAAACGTCTTGGTTGCTCTTCAAATCGGCGGTAAAAAGGTCAACACGTTGATCAACAAGCTCGATATGGATATCTTTACACCAACCATCAAACACGTTGAATTCATCGCTGTTAAAATGGATGAAGAAACAGAAGTCGAAACGGATATCGTCCTCGTCGGCGAAGCAGCCGGTGCGAAACTTGGCGGATTCCTTTCACAAACACTCTTTAAAGTAACAGTTGCCGCAACACCAGATAAATTACCGGAACGGATCGAAGTCGACGTGACGGATCTTGCAATCGGAGATTCAATCACAGTAGCTGATCTTCCGGAAGAAAAAGATTTCCGTGTCGTCACAGAAGGTGACATCCAAGTCGCAGCGGTCGTTGAATCGACACTTGAAGCTGAACTTGAAGAAATCGAAGAAGCAGAAGCTGAGGCACAAGCAGCTGATGCGGATACAGCGACAGACGATTCAGAACAAACTTCTGAAGAGCAAGCTGAAGAAAACAAAGAAGATAAAGAGTAATCTTTTCTCTCCTCCCCTCGTGGGAGGTTTTTTTTATGCATATTGACAAGTCCGGTCGACAGCCGTACAGTGAAGAAGGTACACATCATTGACACATCCACTAGGGGAGCCATTTGGCTGAGACGATTCACTTCGGACCCTTTGAACCTGATCTAGTTCATACTAGCGTAGGAAAGTGGAGCGGAATCCTCGTGCTCTTTTTCTGCATCTTGCAGGTTACACGACCGCTCTCTTTTCATAGAGGGCGGTCTTTTTTGTGGTTTCTTTGTGGGTGTGCATTCAAAGGAGAAGTGATTATGAACAGTTGGAAAATGAAAGAAATCATCGTCATGATGATGCTCGCCGTCGCGTGTGGTGTCCTCTACTTAGGGTGGTCGACGTTATGGTTACCGATCTCGGCCATCTTCGGACCGGTCGGATCAAACTGGATGTTCGGCATCTGGGTCATCGCCAGTCCCCTTGTCGCCTACATCATTCAAAAACCAGGCGCGGCATTGATTGCGGAAGTCGTCGCCGCTGCCGTCGAATTGTTTACAGGGAGTCACTTCGGCTTATCGGCACTGTTGATTGGATTCGCACAGGGGATCGGGGCCGAGATTGCCTTTGCCGTGTTCGGATACCGGAAATTCAATACGTTTACCTTGATGTTGTCCGGTGTCTTCGCTGCCGTCGGAAGTATGGTCTACAGCCTCATCGTGAACGGATTTGCCTACTATACGACGACGACTCTCCTGTTGACGTTTTCCTTACAACTTGTCAGCGGTGCTCTGCTCGGCGGCTTACTCGCAAAAATCATCGTCGATGCGCTCGTTAAGGCAGGGACACTGAATGGGTATGCGATCGGACGACAACGAAAGCAGCGTGCCGCATGATGCAGTGTGAGCACCTGACAGTCCGCTATCCGGATCAGGATCACCCGGTCTTACAGGATTTTTCGGTTACGATTGATAAAGGAGAAACGACGTTGCTCGTCGGTCCAAGCGGCAGTGGAAAGACGACCTTTTTACATGTCCTCGCCGGTCTGTTGCCGGAGACGATTGAAGCCGATGTCACCGGTGGATGGACGACGGATGGAACCGTCGGGATGTTATTCCAACAGCCGGACGATCAGTTTTGCATGCAGACGGTCGGTGCCGAAATGGCCTTTAGTCTGGAAAACCGAAGCATCTCCCGATTTGAAATGGATGAGCGGATTAAAGGTGTCTTGGCACGGGTCGGACTTGACCTCGCCTTGACGACGCCGATTGCCGAGCTGTCCGGCGGGATGAAACAACGGCTTGCTCTAGCCTGTGTATTGGCACTCGAACCGGACATCCTGTTGCTCGACGAACCGACGGCGCAACTTGATCCGCATGGTCAACGTTTGATGATGGAGCTGATTGAGGAATTGCACCACGATCCGAACGTGACACTGGTGCTGATCGAACACCAACTGGAGCAGTGTGTGACGTTTGCGGACCGGGTGCTGGTCTTTCAAACCGGACGGATCCGTCTTGACGGACCGCCGCGGGACATTTTTTCAGAACGCCGGACCGTTTTGACTGAGCTCGGGATTGCGACACCGCGCCTTTACCCGTATACATTCGGAACGATACCGGCCGAGGTCGCGGCAGAACGGGCACTCGATCGCCCACCTGTCCGCGAACCCGTTTCAACCGAACCGACATTTGAACTTGTTGACGTGACCGTCCGGCACGGAAAGCAGACGGTTCTCCAGCGGATCTCGCTGACCGCCCACGCCGGAGAATGGATCATGCTTGTCGGACGCAATGGAGCCGGCAAAAGTACCCTGCTCGAAACGCTGGCCAAACTGTTACCGGCGCAAGGCGGAACGATTCAGTTGTTTCAGACAGCGTTGAAGAAATGGCGGGACCGGACATTTTACCGGCAGGTCGGCTTTGTGTTTCAGCAACCTGAGTTTCAGTTTCTCAAACAGACGGTTCTTGACGAACTGACGATCAGTTGTACCTCACCGTCGTCCGGTCAGATGGATGATGCCTTACAGTACTATCGCTTGGCGGACGTCGCGGGTCAGTCGCCGCTCGCACTCAGTCTTGGTCAAAAACGGCGTTTGAGCGTCGCGACAATGCTGCTTGAGCGAAAAGCTGTCTTGTTGCTGGACGAGCCGACTTTCGGACAGGATGCCGAGACGACGGCACAACTGATTGAAGTCTTGCGGCAAGCCCGTGCAGCCGGGACGACGCTCATCATGGTGACGCATGATATGGAGCTGGTGTACCAACAGGCAGACCGGGTGCTCGTCCTCGGTTCGGGAAACATTCAATTTGACGGTTCACCGGAGGAATTGTTTCAGGAAACCAAGATTTTACACGACAATCAGCTGATTCGTCCGGTGTCCTATCAGTATCAGCAACAAAAGGAGGGGATCCGTCATGCAGGAAAACCACTCATGGCTCGCTCAAATTAATCCTTCCGTCAAACTGGCGACCCTGGTCTATGTCATGCTGTTGCTGATTTCGACATCCCGTTTAGAAGTGACGTTTGCACTGCTCATCCTTTCCGCCGTCGGCGTATGTTGCTCCGGCTGGCAGCTGTCAACGCTTCTCATTCGTCTCGTCCCTTATGGTGTGTTGTTTCTGTTGACGTTTTGGATGATGGCCGCGTTCGGAAAAGGTGAAACGGAATTGTGGGCATTCGGCTGGTTCCGGATCACGGAAGAGAGTCTTGCACATGCCTGGTTGGTCGCGACGCGGATGCTCGCCTTCGTCCTGTTGAGTGTAACGTTCGTTGCAACAACGGACGCGACACGGTTCGTCATGAGTCTGATTCATCAATGTCGTCTGCCGGTTCGCCTGGCCTATGGATTTTTAGCCGGTCTCCGCTTCATTCCGATCTTTCGGCAGTCGATTCGAACGATCCGTCAAGCGCGTCGTGTCCGGCAACAACGGTCACTTTGGCCGTGGCAAACGTTTTTTGACATCAGTCTGCCGTTGTTTACGACCAGTATCCTCCGCTCGGAACAGATTGCGATTGCGATGGAAGCCCGTCAGTTTCGGGTCAATCGGACCTATTATGTCGAGCCGGTCGTAACACGAGGGGATCTTGCCTTTCTGTTGATGACCGTCACGCTCGCGACGTCACTTCGCCTGGTGGTTTGACAGCGGACGATTACGCGGCACTACTTGGGGGAATAAACAGGATAGATACAGTGAATCCAAAAAAGTGGGTGGAGTCGTGAAACGAATCCTGTTAGTCGGCGCAGGTCATGCGCATTTAGAATGTATCAAACAAGGGAGTCATTCGGATGTCGACTGGATTGTCATCACTCCCTCGCGTTATCAGTATTATTCCGGGATGTTCTCCGGACTGGCGGACGGAACCTATACACTCGACGAGATACGCATCAATGTCAAAGCGTTATGTGAACGATACGGTAAGACGTGGATGGAGGACCGGGTCGTGCGAATCGATGCTGCCAACAAACACGTTATCTTTCAGTCCGGACAGGTCGTGCCGTACGATATCGTGTCGTTTAATATCGGATCAAACGACTGGGAAGCAAGCACCCCGAACCACGTTACGATCAAACCGAACTATCGTATAGAACAAGCGTTAAAGACGTTCAGGAGTGCCGTCTCCCCTGTCATCGTCGGCAGTGGTGCGGCGGCCGTCGAGATGGCGGCGTCATTTCAGTCAAACGGTACACCGGTCACCCTGATTCATGAAGAACCGTTGCTCAGCGGTCATCCGGCCGGTCCGGAACTGGCCGCGCGACTCGATCAGTTGGGTGTCAACCGGATCATTGACCGGTTCGAAACGCTGGATGGTCAAACAGCAACGCTCCAATCCGGCCGCTTGCTCGAGACGGATGCCGTTTTGTTTTTAGGAGGGGCAACGGCGCATGAATTGTTTCAGGTATCCGGTCTGTATTGTGATGACCGCGGATTTTTACTGGTGCACGAGACGCTGCAGTCGCTCGAGGATCCGTCCATCTTTGCCGTTGGGGATTGTGCGACTCTGATCGCGTATCCGGATACACCGAAAAACGGTGTGACGGCGGTGCGACAGGCTCCGCTGTTGCTTCAGAATTTGATCCGATGCGTGAACGAAGAACCGTTACGGGCGTTTCGACCCCAACGGTGTTATTTGACGCTTCTTGCGCTCGGTCATCGCCAGGCCACCCTGCTGTACGGACGATTTTACCGAACCAACCGGCTCAGCTGGTATTTCAAACAATCGATTGACCAGCGATTTATCAAGAAATATACGGTCTGAATCAACAGGCAGAAAGATGAATGGTTCATCTTTCTGCCTGTTTTATTTATAAATTACATTTTTTAAAAAAAGAAGATTCTATTAAAAATATGGTAATATGATGGATAATTAATTAAGGAGGAATTATCATCAAAAATAGATTACTGACTCTCGCTATGCTATCCAGCATCGTGTTAACCGGCTGTGGGCAAGAACGATTGCTAGATCTCAAGCCGGTACCTTCCTACTGGTCTGCCCATTCATTTGCTTCCGACGAATACTCAGATCAGGAAGTCCCCGTTAAACAAAAGAAACAATTGTTGCGGACCTGTATGCAGAATAAAACGGTGTCCCTTCCGAAATCGTACCGGACGTTGCAGTCATTCGGTATATTTTTTACGTTAAATAATCTGGAAATAGCACCGTTTCCGACCGAAATTGTTTATTTGGCACACGGCAATCAGATGTACCTATCCTGTCGTTCGCCTAAGACACAGGAGTTGCGTGTCCATCCGATTAAAGCGTCGGACCATCCGTGGGTCCGCTTGACGGAGGGTCCGGATCGGATTGCACTTCAAGCACCCGTCTCTATTCCACTGAAAGAAGAACAATTGGACCAGCATGTATCCGTCAATCAGGAAATGAGCGCAGACAATGAATTTGCTAAGGATTTGAAACCGTTCCATGCGTTTCAATTGCCGATTTCAGGACAACTGTTGTTCGTCATGACAGAATCGGGCAAAGAGCACATCATTCGAAACATTGCGATGTCGTCCCTTCATCAGCAAGGCGAGTTTTACCTGGTGAGCCGCCGTCATATTGACGGATCGACGTCCCGCTCGTTAACCTTTTCACGCGACGGGTGGGACCTCGCAGATCGACAGATCATGACGGCATACAAATCGAATCGGATCAAAACGAAGCAACATTCCTTGCCAAAAACGTTACCGGTCAATCAAACCGTTCCCTTCGTGACCTTTCAATTCATAAAAAAAGAACGGGTAGTAGAAGAAAAGACGCTTTCCATTCGTTATCAGCCGGTCTACCGTCCGGTCAAGGAATACCAAATCGAAGATGAGCCGACGCGCGGAATCACGGCCTACTTCCATCCGACAATGAAATCGTTTGAAAAGGCGAAACTAAGTGAGATGGTCATCCTGCCAGATAAGCTGTCCCGGACGGTGGCCGAAGAGTTAAAGGCTGTGACGTTGGAAGAACCACAAGGAACGCGATCACCATTTTCGTACATGACGTTGCTTGAATACGGTAATACCCAGACCTTTCAGGTGTATCTGAAAAAACGTGCCAACAAGACAGATCTTTACTTGCAAGATCAACGGACGAAAAAAAGTACCAGATTATCAGGTGAGTTGGCACGGCAAGTCAGTCAAGAATTAGAAGAACAGTGATTCTAATCGGTTTCCTGCTCCACTAGTTATGATGTGAGACGCGCCTGCTTAAAAACCCCATCTGCTTCTCCCGAAGGAAAAGCAGATGGGTTACGTGTCTTTTGCAGTTAGACCGCTTGGCTTGATTTGACGTATGAAACAAGTGTTTCCGTGAATTTCTCGCGTTCGTCGAGGAACATCCCGTGTCCGCTCTCTTCAAAGACTTCGAGGCGTGAACCCGTGATGTTTTCATGCATGACTTCGGCAAATTCGAATGGACAGACTTTGTCTTGTTTACCGTGCATGATGAGTGTATCGACCGAAATCTTCGGCAGACCGTCGCGTAAATCTTCGTCACGTAAGGCAATCGCCGATTGGATCGTTCCGTGGGAAGATGCCGCGACACTCAAGTTATGGAACCATTGCTGTAGCGGTTCCGGATGCTCCTTCGCAAAAAAGATTTCCCCGAATCCTTTCAGCATCGATGGACGGTCCTGTTTCGTATCTTCAATCAAGGCATCGACTTCCTCTTTCGTCATGCCGTACGGATAACCATCGCGTTGCGTGAAGACCGGTGCGGCTGCTCCTGCTAAGATCAATTTCGAGACATTGGATTCCCCATGGTTTAAGAGGTATTTTAACGCGATTCCGCCGCCCATCGAGAAACCGAGCAACGTGACATTCGTTAATTCCAATTGCTGAATCACTTCGTTGATATCCGACGCCATCGTCGTATAGTCATATCCGGTAGCAGGCGCATCCGATTTCCCGTAGCCGCGGTAATCGACGCCGATATAGCGGTACCCTTCTTCGAGCAGGCGGTTTTTCTGATATTCAAACATGTTATTGTTGGCCGGCCATCCGTGTAACATAACGACCGGTTGTCCTGAACCGATATCTTCTACATAAATCTTTGTTCCATCGACTGCTTGAATAAATGTACCCATCTGTGAAAACCCCCGTTGTTTTTAGTTAGTCTAGCTTCCGTGCACAATTAAAAGATACCCGGTTGTAACAGAAAACTAACATCTTAATATTAAAAGGTTTTTAGTTTTGAATTTCATTGGAAGTAAAAGGGTATTATCATGGTAAAATATTGTTAAAAGAAGGAAGGGGTGATTACTATTAAAAAATCCGTACTCGCAATCAGTTTCACTGGCAGCCTGTTTCTGACAGGATGCGGGACAGAATCCTTATTACAGTTAGAACGTAATCCGAATTACTGGGAAGCAATCAATTTCTCGGATGATTTATTTGAACCGGTACCAAAACAACAGTCAGCCTACCTGTTACAAACATGCGAAAATACAAAAAAGACGGCTCCCCTGCCGAAGCAATACCGGACGCTTGGTGAATATGGACTTTACTTTAACTTACAACAAATCGGCACCTATACACCGCCGATTGAATTACAATACATCGCAACAGGAGATACGTATTACTTAACATGCCGTTCACCAAAAACATACCGGGTGACGGCACATCCGATTCAATTGAAAAACCACCCTTGGCTGAAACCAACTTCAGGCCAAGAACGTAAACCGATTACAGAACCGGCTTTAACCGTACGTACATATAAAAAAGCAGCAAAACGGAAGGAAGAGGTTGTAGGAGTATCAAAAAACGTGCAACGTCTGTCCATCGAGTTTCCAGTGACAGGACAGATCGTGTTCTTGGAAAAAGAAAAAGACGGGAAACAGAAACCCCTTTTTGGCTTACCGGCATCGTTTTCCTATCCGGAAATTGAGCTGTCATTTGAAAAGACGACGGATGGGCTGCCGTCTATGACCTATACACTGATGATCAAGTCAGACCAGTACTTTAATCAAGAAGACATCATCAACAGGATGGGCAAACAATCCATTGATTTGACCTATCACCCGCTTCCTGACGTCTTACCGGTGAACAAGACGATTCCGTACGTGACCTTCCAATCAAAAGACACGGAAAAGCCGCTGAATAAGACGATTTCTCTGCGTTATGAGACAACAGTCAAAGACATTCGTCCCCGCGGCTTTAACGGGATTGGGAATGATAACAAGGAAATCCACGGATTTCTGCATCCGAACGATGCTGCACTCAAAGACGGAAACTTCCGGCAATTATCTCTGTTACCGGACAAACTGGCGAAGCGGATCTCAAATGATTTAAAGGAAGTGTCGCTAGAAAAACTTCAAGGAAAGCGGGCAGATATCCGGTATATGACGTTGATTCAAAATGGAAAAAGCCAATCGTTTGAAGTCTACTTAAAAGCACGTGCCAACAAAACGGATATTTATGTCAAAGATGCCAAAACGAAAAAAACAGCGAAACTGTCCGGTGAAGTCGCAACTGATCTCCTGACAGAACTGGAGGACTAAAGATGCGGAAAATAGTGCTGTTAGGAATGACGACCATCCTGTTGAGCGGATGCAGTCCGGATGTAAAACCGATCCAGTACACCTACTTACCGGAAGTGTACGATACGTTGAATCTGACAGACTTCAAGAAAGATGATCCGAAGTTGGGTGTTCTCATTAAACAGGTGTGCGCGACGAAACCGGTTGCCGCACCGAAAGAGTATGCGATCGGCAAACAATATTTCGTGAATCTCGTCAGCCAGTTTCCGGAATCGATGGGCGAGCAGGCTGTCTATCTGAAAACAAAACAGGATCGTTTTTTGTATTGCCATGATTATGTGTCAAAACCGGGTTATCACAAGTTGACACGAAAGCAGGACCGCTTTTCATCGGAACATCTCGTCATGCCTGAAAATCAGGTGGAGTTTCAGAAGTTATCTTCCAACTTTGAAGAGAGTGTCCGCATCTCCGGCAGATCCCTGATGAAATCCGCGCGACAGCTGACGGTCCCGACGACCGGCTATCTCGTCGTCCGGGCAACAAATGAACAAACGAAGCAGACTGTCGTCACGAACATCATGGAACTGACACCGTTTGTCGGACCCGTCCCGCTTGTCCTCGAATCAAATATTCAGATTCAAGAACCGTACGAAGTCCAGTTGAACCTGATGGGACAAGCACGATATCGTGCGCCCATTCATTCTTCGAAGGAGCGAAGTACGATTCAGTTCAAGGAGGCACCGCATGCAGACGGCACTTACGGTACGGTCACGGTCAAAGAAAAAACCGGAAAGACTACCCGCTACAAGCTGAGCGTCAAGCACGAAAAACAACTTCCGCCTAATCTTGACGTGCCGCCGGACGAACTGTACGATGCGGACTATTCTTTACCGCGCTTCGCCCTCTTTCATGACCGGTCGCTCGGAAAAATGAAATTTGTGAACGGCGATTTAGATATGGCGGAGCCGCTTTCACCCGATGCCTACATCGAGACGTCACTCGAAGAGTCAAAACAGTTGGTCCGGCTGATCGAGGACAGTGAAGAGGCGGAGCCAAAAGGACGATTGGCTGAGCGGCAGTATTTGACGTTACTGAATAAAGGGAAAGCGCAACAGTTCAAAATTTATCTCGACCGGCGAATCAAAAAAACCGATGTTTATCTCGAAGATGTCCACCGGAAGGTCGGTTTTAAGCTTTCCGCTGCCGGACGCGACGTGTTTCTTGATACGTATCACATCAAATGACTTAAAATACCAGATGTTCGACAGCGAAGATGACACAGCAAAACAAGATGAAGGCGATCCCTTCGTGTAACCACTCTTCGCGGGTCAACTGTTCCCGTAAAAAAGAGGCACAGGCAATCAGCAGTGCAAAAAAGTACAGGTAGACAAAACCGCCGGACAGGAAAAAACCGATGATGAAAATCATGCCGAACAAGACCGTTAAACCTGAAACGATGCCTTTCCGTGTCGTCATCTTCCGTCACCTCTCGAGGTTCAGTTTTAATCCTTTTACCCGCTTTCCGGTTTATCCATTCCAGGCGAAAAAACCGTCTCTTCCCCACTCGCGGGAAAAGACGGTTTTGTTTAGGCATGTGTATGATCGGCGACGACGGCATATTCTGTCACGGCGTTTGACAGGACAAGCGGTTTGACTTCCGATGTCCCCTCGTCCCGTTTCTTATGGACGCCTTTATAGGCTTGGCTTTCCTGCCAGGCATGGAAATGCGTTTGTTTTTCCCACGTCGTCATGATCGTGACGATATCATGCTCGTCCTGACTGAGATCGACTAAGACCTGCATCCGGATAAATCCTTCCATCTGCTCGATGCCTTTAGTCGTTTGAAAACGTGCCGCGACTTGATCGGCTTTCCCGTTTTGCACACGTAATTGATTCATTACAATCCACATACTAAATCCCCCTCTTGTTGAACTATATTCAGTATACCGAACAACTAAATCTTCTTCCTACTGAGAGGTCTTCAATCGAGCGTATTCGACAAGCGGCGTAACTGTTCGTCGCCTTGCCGGTCGACCGCATGAATATCAAAAAAGAGCGAACGGGGAAAAGCTTTCGGTAAGGCCTGAATCGTATGGAAGCTATCCTTTTGTCCGACATCGAGCGTCCGTTTGATATCAGTTAGCGGTACGGTTCGCTCGTGTGTCCCGACGGACGTGACTTTATACGGATCAAACATTAACGTATCCAGTTTCTGCGACGGGTTTTCCCCGTATACGACCAGGAAACGATGTTGATCGACTTCCAGTAACCGTCCTTCGAACCAGTCGGATGACTGCGACGTTTGGCGGAGCAACTTCACGAGCTGATAGGACGCATCCGTTTGTTTCAGCAGGATCAGATACTGCCTCGTCGGTGTTTTGACGAATGCGACTAAATGCCGGTCGCCGAGCGGTTCAATCCAGTAGACCTGTTTCGTCGAAAATCGCACTTCCGGCTGCTGTTGACGGACGGTCTCGACAATCCGTTTCGGTGTCACATCTTGAGGAGCAGCCTCTTTCGTCTGGAAATAAAACAGACTCCCGCCGAGACCGAGCAGGAAAAATAACAATACGAACATCCGGTGTTTCATGACAGCGCCACATCACGAAGCGGATGACAGTCCGGCATGGATCGTTTCATGATGCTCGCCCCCCTTTCATTTTCCGATTGAAAAGCCGTCAAAATAACGACCGCCGCTTTCGGCAAGCCACTGTTCCAGCAAACCGATGACAGCTTGTTTTTCATCCGACCGGAAATAGGCTTCAAAGGCCTCGACCAATCGTCCGGCCTCGACCGGATGGATGGTCTCGAGACTGCGGATCAGCCACTTCCCCTGTCCTGTCCAGTGACCCGACGTCCGTAAGCGGAAATCCGTCGCCTGCTCGAGCAACCGGGCTGCGATTCCAAGTCCTTCCGACCGCTCCGTCACACCGATGAAATCGTCGAGCAAATCGGTCAGAAAGTAACGCGCACGGTCCGTTTCGACAGGCGACAGCACCGGTGGACCGGCGAGCAGCTCTGATTCCGCCTGTGCTTTCAAAGGTCTGAGCAGATCATGATCGAGCAGGACGAATCCTTCTGCGACCATCCGTTGCATCGACGGACGTCCGCGTTCCTGGTCCTGCCGGAAAAAATCCCGGATGGTCGTACTCGAATGAATAAATGCTTCGACCGGATATTCATCGAAGGTGAACGATTCCCGGTAAGAAGCCGGGACGGATTCCCGAAATATGATCAGATCGAGGTCAGATGTCGCGGTTGCCTGTCCCCGGACAAAACTTCCGGCAAGTAACGCAGCGTCACAATCCGGATAACGGCTCTCGACGATTAAACGGGCAGTTTGCTTGGCATACGTCAGCAAATCACTCATGTGTCTGGTTCTGTAACATCGTATTATCGGAAGCAAAAACAGCCAGTTCATCGCCCGGTACAGCGACGATTGAGACAAGACCTTTATCCGGTAATGTCATATCGATGGCCCAGGATTCGTAATAAGTATCCGATCCGTTGATGACCAGAGTTTTCCCCGAACTGAACGTAATGAACAGATGTGGAGCGGCTTTTCCGATCCGGACGGCAATGATTCGTTCTGTATGTAACGTCACGATCAGGTGAAGCATCTCTTCTTTCGGCATATGGCGGACGACCCAGTCCTTCGACGATTCGACATCCCCGTAATACAAACGGTCCGTCTCGATCCGGATTGCGATATCCGGAATCGTGGCGTCGTAGAGATTGATCAGTTCGATGCTGATGAAGCCTGTCAGGTGAATCGTCGAAATTTGAGTTCCGGTCAAATAAGTAGACACGAGCTTTCGGGCGATTTGATGATCTTCTTTATTCATAATTCCACCTCTTCACAAAATAGTTGACGATGATGTCAATCGTGTTGTCATTTTTCTTTCTTATAAATTTACCACATATTAGCAGAGGACGGGAGAACGAACAAAAAAACAGATGACCGTCCGGTGAACGTCATCTGTCTTAAAAGATCAATTCGCTTTTTTCAGGATGTTCAGCAACCATTTCTGCAAGTCTTTGCCGCCTTCATAAAACGAACAGTCGCGGAGTTCGATTGTGTGTCCGCCTGCTTGGATCAATTCGTTGAACGTGTTTCCGAGATCGCGGTTTTCCCACTGGCGTTCATCGTTTAAATACTTGAAACCGAAGTTGCATTCGACGTTAAAGATAATATGGAACGGTTCCTTGAACGATTGGACGGCGCGGATCATTTCAACTAAAATCATCCGTTTTGGTGTTGATTTTTTAAATGTATCGATGACCGTCGTCCGGCGTCCGTGGAATTCGACGACACGGACCGCACGTCCTTCATCGGCCTTGAAATCATAACTCGTCCGGATGGAGACGATGATTTCACGTTGATCAACTTGTTGCATATTCTACCACTGCCTTTCTCTCGCTTGAGTATACATCACCCGCGCCATGTCTTGAAGGGTTATTTCACAATCCGCTCTGAGAACGATTGAAACCTCCTATTATTTGTCTTATAATGAAAAATATGCTGAAAGGAGCTTGATTGTGAAACCGTTATTTTCCATTATCTTAACTGTTTGCTTACTTTTCACAGGGTGTTACTGTACGCTCGACGAGCAGACGGACAGCCCCCACTTCAAGTCTCGTGCGCGGACGATTTCGAAGTATCACACGTTTGATATCGAATTTTCGAAAGGACTGCGTCCGGATCAAGTCTCGGACCGTACGGTTACGATCACGGACTCGACCGGCGAACGGATGCAGACGGAGCTTGAAGTCATTGACGGCAAGGAACTCCGGATCAAGCCGCCCCGCTCGGGTTATCAAAAGGGACGCCGTTACATCATACATATCCGGGATTCGATTGATGCACGAAAACAAGTTAAAAGTAACACGATAAAAGAACGGACCTTCACTGTTGATCGTTAAACAGGAAGATCCGTTTTTTCGTTATGTGTTTCAAACACAGACGATCTCCGGCGCTCCGCCAAATGCAGGGAGACGGATCGCATCAGACCGAAACCGATGAACGCCAGCCACACGCCGTGGTTGCCGATCCAGTAGACCGACAGCAACAGCAGTGCAAAGACGAGAAAAGCCTGAATCATCGAGTTCCGGACCGGTTTTGCCTGAGCCAGACCGGAAAAAACGCCTTCATAGAGCATCGCAAAGCCACCGGTTAACGGAAAGATGAGAATCCAGCCATAATACAGACGGGCGAAATCAAGCAGGTCCGGATCCGTGGAGAATGACCGCAATAACGGGTACTGAAAAATAACTAGCAGAATCATCATCAAAAGAATGGAAGCGAGACCAAACTTTCGGGTTAACCGGACACTTTGACGGTAAACGGCTTCATCGTGGCGTCCGCGCGACCGTCCGACGAGAATCGTCGAAGCACTGCCGAGTCCCCCGAACCAATAGGCAATCAAATACTGGATTTGCAGCAAAATGGCGTTGGCTGCGAGAACATCAGGTCCAAAACTTGCTCCTGTCCGGGTAAACCAGCCGGTCACGATCAAAAGAAAGATCGTCCGGACGAACAGATCGGCGTTGACCGTAAAAAATTGCCGGTACGCCTGGACATGGAACAAAAGGCCGCGGTAGTCCGGTTTCCAGGCTAATTGCCGGAGCATAAATAGGAATCCGAAAGCGACGATACTGATTTCAGCGACAAGCGTCGCGATCGCGACGCCAGCGACGCCGTATCCCAGTCCGAGGACGAAGACGATATCCAGCACGATATTGATGACGTTACTGAATACTTGAATCAACAAGGCGCGTTTTACCTGTCCCTGACCAATCAGCCAGCCGAGGACGGCGTAACCGATCAGGACGAACGGTGCTCCGTACATTCGGTAATGGATGTATGTCGTGACATCCGGCAACAAGGTTTCGGGTGCTGCCAGTAAGTAAAGACCACCTTCCGTCAACGGAACACGAAATAGCATTAGTGCGAGACCAATCAGCAAACCGAGCAACACAGGACGGTATAAAGCGAAATGCAAAGCCGTTTCGTCATGATGGACACTGGCTTGCGCACTGAAACCGGTCGTGCTGACTTTTAGAAATCCAAACAGCCAGTAAATCGTATTAAAGAACACAGCAGCAATCGCAATCGCCCCGATGGCGACTGCATCGCCGGTTTGTCCGATGACGATTGTATCGGTGACACCGAGTAACGGCGTCAATATACTCGACAAGATCAATGGATAGGCAAGCAGTCCATACTGGCTTGCTGTAACAGGCGGCGTCACCATGTCTGTGCCTCGATCAAAACCTTCGTCTCTGTTGCCCGCATCGGAGACGATTGATCCGATACGTGAAACCGGTCGACAATCCGTCCCTTGTGCAGGACGAGGACATCGTCACATAGTGCGGAAACAGACTTTAAGTCGTGAGAGATGAAAATGTACGACATCTGTAAAATGTCCTTCAGTTCGCGTAGTAAAACTACGATTTCTTTTAAGGCAAGAACATCGAGGCCGGTCGTCGGCTCGTCAAGAATCAATACAGCCGGTTCGATTGAAATCGCCCGGGCAATCGCCATCCGCTGTAATTGTCCGCCGCTGAGTTCTGCCGGTCGCCGTTCAAGCAACTGTTCGTCAAGACCAACGGCAGCCATTAATTCATGTGCCAATTGCTGCTCCGACTGATTCGGAAAATAATACAATTCCGGTTGATGAATCCGGTACGGTTCAAGGAGCGACCGGCGCATCGACCAGTCGGGATTAAAGGAGCCGTGTGGGTGTTGGAAAACGGCTTGGATCTGGCGCCGCATCGACCGTTCGGACCGCGTGGAGAACGGTTGACCGAGCAAGGTGACCTGTCCTTCATCCTGCCGTTCTAATTGTAATAGAACTCGTCCTAACGTCGACTTGCCACTACCGCTTTCACCGATGATGCCAAGCGAACGGCCGGTCGTTAAAGAAAATGAGAGATCGGTCAACACGTATTCAGTTTTGTAACGGACAGAGACGTGCTCGACCGTCAGAAGTACAGACATCCTCATGCCTCCTTTTCTAAATGAATCCCCGCAAACAAGGCACGGGTATAGGGATGCGAACGAGTCGCCATCGTCTCTTTTGTGACAGTATCGATGAGTTGCCCTGCCTTCATAATATACAACGTATCGGCATAATGTAAGGCGGCTTTCAATTCATGAGTGACGAACAGGACGGTTGCTGCAGTTTGTTGCTGATACTTTTTTAACCAATCCAACAGTTCACGGGTCGCAACAGGATCAAGTGCCGTCGTCAATTCATCCGCCACAATCAGGCGCGGTTTCAGGCAAACAGCCGTAAGAATCGTCATTCGCTGAAGCTGCCCGCCACTGAGCTGATTCGGAAGACGATTGAGCAGTTCTTCATCCAGCCGAAACGATTGCAGCAAGCCGTCGATAAATGACGCATCGTATTCGAGTTGATGCGCCCGGTACAAATCTTGCAGCGTCTGCTTGATAGTTAGAAACGGGACAAAGGATTGGTGATACTGTTGCGGAATGTAACCGATATCGCGTCCTAACACCCAGTTCCGTCCTTCCGGGAATATCACCGTTCCCCCGGCAGACAGCGTGGATGGTAAGAGACCGATTAATCGTTTCAGGAGAAGTGTCTTCCCGCTTCCGCTCGCTCCGACGAAACACACAAACTGATTGACTGGCAACTTGACGTTAATCGGCTGTAACAACAGATTTAATCCTTTTTTAACTGTCACGTGATTTATCTGAATCATCGGCAGTCTCCTTCCTTTTGTTGGAAACGACGGTTCCACCACATCGTGAAACTGACCGTCAGGACGATACAGAGACCCGGCCAAAGCATGAACCGGGGGGCGACCTGGAAATACGGTCGACCTTCATTCAACAGCGCGCCCCATTCAGGTACAGGTGCTTGGACTCCGAGCCCGATATAAGAGAAGGCAGATAAAAACAAAATGATTTTACCGAGATCAACACTCATCACATTCCGGATTTGTCGCAGAACAGGTGCTAACAGGTGTTGCCGGATGATCATACCGTCCGATAATCCGTTGACACGTGCCATCCAAATATATTCGGATTGTTTTGTCGCCGTGACGATGCTTTCGGTCAAGCGGGCATAGGAAACCCATTTAATCAGTAAAATCGCCCAAATGAGACTATGCATGCCGGCTCCGAGTAAGCCTGCTAACACTAATGCAAGTACCGTGTCGGGAAAAATAATCAGACTTTCTTCGATTCGTCGGATGATCCGTTGTAACAGTCCGCCGTAATATCCGGCGAACAGTCCAAGGATGGTCCCAATACATGCCGTCAACAGGACGGTAAGACCGCTGAATAAAAGTGAAATCAAACCGGCTACAATCAATCGGGCGAGAAAGTCACGTCCTAAGGCGTCCGTACCGAGCCAATGTGCCTTCGAGACCGGTGCCAACCGGTTGGAAATATCCGTCGTATACGGGGAATGCATCATCAAGTACATCAGTGGAATCAGGATCAACAGTCCATAAAAAAGACGTTTCATAGTCTTCCCCCTTTCCAGTCGGGTCGGAGACACTGTGTCAACAGACGCATCAGGAGATTCAATGTCACGATGATACCGGTCGTCAACAGGATGTATCCTTGAATCAAAGGGTAATCCCGTTGTAAGACGGCTTCAACCATCAACTTACCGACACCGGGGTAGGAAAACACGACTTCAAGAATCACGACACCGCCGGCAAGACTTCCGAGTGTCAAGGTGAAGACAGCAAGCACCGGTGGCAGACTGCCGCGAACAGCATACTTCCAAAAAATCGTTTTTTCAGCGATTCCACGTGCTCGGGCAATCTGAATATAGTCTTTGGCCAGTTCCTTTTGGATGTTGATACGTAACAGTTGGATATAGACACTGGCTAATGCCAGACTGAGTGAAACGGCGGGTAAAATGACGGATTCAATACCGTCCCGTCCCATGACCGGAAGCCAGACCAGTCGGATAGCAAACCAATCAGTCAGGATCAGACCGATCCAAAAACTCGGAACTGCTGCGCCTATCAACGACACAATGTCTGCAAAGAGGCGGACAGCCCGCTGGTTTGAATAAGCACTCCATGTGCCAAGCGGGAGGGCAAGCAACAGCGCAATCAGTAAACCACTGCCGGCGATTTCAAACGTCGCTTGGTAACTGTCCTGCAACATTGCAAAAACCGGACGTCCCGTCATAAACGATTCGCCGAAATCAAGACGGCTGATTGAAATCAGCCAATCCGTGTACTGCGTGTATAACGGTTCGTCAAAACCGAGGTTTTCCCGAACCGTCTGAATTTGCTGCGGTGTCGCGCTCAATTCATCGACATTGAGTAAGGTGAGTACGGGATCTCCCGGAAGGAGACGCACTAAGGCAAAACTTCCGAATGTCATCAGAAATAGAAAAAGAAAGGCCTCCCCTGTCTGGCGGATGAGCAACCGTCGCATTTCATTTCACCTCTAACCTATTCGTAATCATATAATATTCACTTTTTTCCGTTTTCCATCCTTTGACGCGGGACGGATCATAAGCGACGAGTGTCGCAGGATGTAATAAAAAACTGTTGAACTGTTTTTGGTCGACGTCTCGGGCAATCTGTTCCGCCAAAGCATTCCGTTTCGCCGGATTGACTGTCCGGTTCAGTTGATTCAGTTGTTTTGTCAACGCGCCATCGTTGACGCCGCTGAAGTTCAGTCCACCTTGCGGATGATAGGTCGCATTGAGATAATAGCCGGCGTCGCCGCGCGGTGCTGTCAGATTGCTGTATGTCGCAAGATCCCAGTCCCGGTGACTGCTCATATATTCTTCCGGAACATCAATCTGTCTGATTTTAATCGTGATACCGATTTTTTTGGCATCATCCTGTAAGACTTGAGCGATCAAAGGTAAGTCCGGACGGGCGGAATAGGTCAACAACGTTAACGTCAACGGCTGGCCGTCCTTTTGCATCTGACCGTCCTGTAAGGTATAGCCGGCTTGCTTTAAATAAGATATCGCCGTTCGGTCTGTCCGCTGCTCATAATCCGGGGCAAAAGGGAACGACGAAATGAATGGTCCGGTCGCGACCGTCGCATACCCTTGCAGGACATGATCGACCAACTGTTTGCGGTCAATCAATGTATCGATCACTTTTCGGACAGGAAGGGACTGCATCGGTCCGTCCGTTACGTTCATCGTCAGTTGGTGGACACGGAACGTTTCCGTCACGTCAGTCGTAAATCCGTTTTCCTTCAGTTGATCGACGGATTCGATTTCGGGCCGGTACACGATATCAGCCTGACCGGATTGTAGTGACATCGTTCGGGCTCCGGCATCTTCATTAAATAAAAAGTCGACGGTTTCAAGTTTTGCCGGTCGTCCCCAGTATCCGTCAAACCGTGTTAATTCCACTTTTGTCCCGGGTGAGAAAGCAGACACCGTAAACGGTCCAGTCCCGATCGGTCGGGCCTCTATTTTTTTGGCCGTCGTATCGATGATAGCTGTATTTGGATTAACAAGTTCCGAGATGAATTCCGGATAGACGGAATTCGTTTCGATCAAAAGATCGTTTCCGTCGACTTTGATCGACTTGATCTTCAATGCATTTTTGACCCCCATATTCTCTGCGATTGATCGCTCAAGAGAAGATTTGACGGCATCCGCATTAACCGTTTTTCCATTTTGGAAGGTGATGCCTTGCTGTAACTCAAGCCGCCAGACCGTTTCACTTTCATTTTTCCAGCTTTTCGCAAGCCACGGTTCGACAGTCAGCTTCTCATCATCCAGCCGGACTAATGTTTCCGTTACACCTGCTCGCAGCGGGACGTAACTGCTGTCGCGGTGCGGATCGAGTGATAACGTTGAAAAATTATAGACAAACGTCAAGTGGTCGTCTTTTTTTAAGTTCGTGTCCGGGATGCAACCACTGAGTAGTACCGCTCCGAGTGCAATCGTCCAAGCGGTCTGTCGTAAGCATTTTTTATATGTAAACATTGGCTCTCCCACCTCTATTTCGTAATCATTACGTTTTACATCATATCGTAACGATTACGTTTTAACAATAGTATTTAGGCAGATCCTAAAAAAGCCCTGTCGACTCTTTCTGATTCAGGAAAGAGTCGACAGGGCTGGACGATTAGCATTTTACAAGACACGTACAAATTCTTTGGCCTGTTGTTCCAACTGTTTGGCGGAATCCGCCAAGAGATCAAATTCACGGACGGTCTGTTCGAGCTGTCCACTGCTCGTTTTGACTTTCGAAGAAATCTGCTCGATGCTCGTTGAGACCGTTTCGATCCGCTGGACGATGCCTTCGATGTTGTCTTTGATTTCACCGATCGATTGGGAGACTTTATTGGACAGATTGCGGACTTCTGTCGCAACGACGTTAAAACCACGTCCGTGTTCTCCGGCACGTGCTGCTTCGATCGCTGCATTCAGAGCCAACAGATTCGTTTGGGCGGCGATGTCACGGATCGTCTTGACGATATCCGTGATGGAATCGGTCTGCGCCTGTAGTTGAACGAGATTCGCGAGACTTACTGTCGATTCTGCTTCGACCTGTTGAACGGTTGCCAACACGTGGAGTCCGTCCTGACGTCCGCTTTCTGATTTCACCATCAAAAAAGTGGATGTAGCATTCAATTCGTCCGCCATCCGTAAGACATCCTGTTGTCGAACAGTGATGTCGGTTGCAATTTTTGATACGCCGACGACACGCCGGCCGTCTTCCGAGAAAATCGGCATATACGTCGCTTCGAGCCACTTTTGTTGCCCGTCCGATGCTCGCCGTTCAATTTTGTCCTGATACGTGATGCCCTGCATCAGCTTGCGCCAAAATAATTCATAGGCTGGACTGTCCGCGAATCCGGAAAAACAAAGATCACGGTGGTACCGCCCAATCAACTCCTCTACCTCATAGCCCATCGTCCGGGCAAACAACTCATTAACATAAGCCACCTTACGTCGGTCATCAAATCGGATAATCGCCAGATTCTGTTCAATTGCCCGGATGACCTGGGTATCCGTCACGCGTGTCGTCTGTTCTTGCATCAATCAACCCGCCCTTTCCCGTCTGCTGAATCATCAATTTGGTACACTATCTTATTATCCTTACTATCGACTAATTCCTTCCAAATTGAATACGATTTCGTAAACTAATTATTGTGCTAAGTAATCATTTAATCTAAAAAAAGTCCCCTTTGATCCGGGAACCTTTGAAAATATCTTTAATAGGCACTCCATCCGCCGTCAGCGACGACAATGGCTCCGTTTACGAAACTGCTGTCTTCGGAGACAAGGAACAAAGCAAGCTTTGCGATTTCTTCCGGACTCGCCGTCCGGGGATTCAAGCCCATCCCGAGCATCGTCCGACCCATTCCGAATTCATTGATGTTCGTCATCGACTGTCCGATGTTCGTCTCGACCGCGCCGGGGGCAATTCCGTTGCAACGGATGCCTTCCTTGGCGTACAGATAGGCGGTGTTTTTCGTCAAGCCGACGACGGCGTGTTTCGAGGCGGTATAGGCGGCTCCGGCCCGCGCACCGTTCAATCCGCCGATCGAAATGTTGTTGAGAATAACACCGTGACCTTGTTTCTGAAATAACGGAACGACAAGCCGCATCGCATGCATGACGGCTGTCGTGTTAATGGAGAAAACGCGTTCCCAGCGTTCATCCGAGATATCGGCGACACCTTCCATCCCGTCCATGATACCGGCATTATTAACGAGCACATCGAGTTTACCGTATGCCGTAATGGTTTGATCGATCAACTGCTGAACGGCTGTCTCCTCTCCTACATTCGTTTCCACGGCGAGTGCGGTTCCACCGTTTTCGGTGATTGTCTGCACGACTTGCTTCGCTGCGTCCCCGTGAATATCCGAAACAACGACATGTGCCCCCTCCGCTGCAAATACCTCTGCCATCGCCTTACCCATTCCGGAAGCCGCTCCGGTGACGATGATGACTTTTCCGTCTAAACGCATGATTTCTCATCCTTTCTGATTGGATTGAAGTCTTCCTTTGTCTTTTCCCGTTTTCCATCCGGACAGTCACTTTGATTGATGGCAAATCGGTAAACGATTTTTTGAAAAATATAAAAAAACCGGGAACTCTCACAGCGAGAATTCCCGGTCGATTTGATTATTTTAATTCGCGGCTTGTTTTTTCTTCCGCCGCTTCATTGTTTTTGCTTTTCGCCTCGAATTCGGCCCGTGTCATGACATCTTCGACATGCATGTTGACTTCGACGACTTCAAGTCCTGTCATATCGCCGATCGCTTTTTTGATTTTGGCGACCGTTTCCTGGAAGATGGACGGAATGTTTTTGCCGTATTCGACGATGACGCGAAGATCGAGCGCCACCTGGCGTTCACCGACTTCTGCGCCGACACCTTTTGTGATGTCTTCCGTGCTGCGGAGGCGATCCGTCAAACCGCTCATGAATCCACCGCTCATCGATAAAATGCCTTGTACTTCATTTGAGGCAATCCCGGCGATTTTTTTAATGACCTGATCTTCGAACGTTAATTTGTTTGAACGTACCTCTTCCGTTTGTCCAGCCGTGTTTAATGATTCGTTTGCCATTTGAAATCTCTCCTTTTGAATAAAGTGTAGGTTATTTTATATATGAATCAGTCCCGGTTAAAGAACTGAATCCATCCTTCAATATCAAGTGCTCCGTCCCGCCACTTTCCGATCAAAAAGCCGATCGCGGTGAAGACGAGCAGTAACATCGTAGGTCCGAAACCGATTGTCAGGAACAGAACCGCGATCACGAGTCCAACGAGACCGCCGATTAACCGGAACCGGTACGGATACAACTGTTCTTTCGTACTCATGTTCAATTCCTCCCTTTAAACGACTCGTTCCGACGTTTTTGTTTTTGTATCACTGATTTTGACTTTCGTGCTCGTTACCGGTAACTCCAGCAACGATTCGACGGCATGTTTCGCCCGTTCTTGAATATCCTTGCCGATCGTCGGCAACCCTTCCTGCCCGAAAACCGAACAGTCAACGGTCAAAGCGACTGTTTCTTTTTTCGAATGGATATCCGCATGGACACTTGGTGTCCGGACACCATTGATTCCACGAATCGACTCAAGTGCCGTCCGTTCGATGGTTTCTTTCGAAATCGTGATGTTACCGTCTCCTGTCCGGATCAACAACCGTTGACCTTTCGAGCGGCTGAGTAACCCGGTGAATAAGAGAATAACGAATACGAAAGCTAAAAACCCACCAATCGAGAGCACTGTGTAGCTGTACCATTGTTGATCCTGCCATTGTTCAAGTAACGGGCTGAGTCGTGGAACATCGTAGACGCCGAGAACCAGTAAGCCAACGCTCACTAACCCAAGCAGACCGATGAGAACGAGTAAGAAACGATTGAACCCATTCATCTTCATCTCTCCTTTTACATAACGTTGTAAGATTCTTTCACATAAGACTTTCACTAGCTGAAATATTATGTGTATGGTGTGTTTATTCCCGTTCACTAGACCTTAAAACATTCAAATGCACTTTTTAATTAATGTTCTATTATTCTGATAATTTAGCTTTTAGTAAGTGGAATCCAGTGTTCTATTTACTATATTTAATAAAAAAAGTCCCTTTCACCAAAAAAAGATGAAGGAACTTTCGTTTTCGAACAGTTTTTTTACTATTTACCACATTGATAGAGCTCTGTCAACATCATTTTACTTGAACAGAAAATGCGACGTTTCCATCGCCTTTCTTCCACCAGGCCGAGACGTGATAGATATACAGACCTTTTTCGGTAGGTACGGTTAAGTCTTCATTCTTCAGCTGAACGGTTTTCGTCCTTCCATCCTTTAACCATTGTTCCGTCTGAATCCGTTCCGGCGCGGGACCGTCGTTAAAGGCGACCTCAATCTTCTGACCGGGTTTGACGACGGTTGGTGTCTGGTCGGCTGTCATGTTAAGCGGGGTCGTATCACTAAGGTCGATACATTTTCTGTTCAACAGGCTGTGCCAGCAAGATGATCCGCTTGTCACACCGATGTCTGTTCCGTTGACGGAAACATCCGGTTCCGGCGGTGACCCGCGAAACGGTTCGACGTATAAAACCAATCCGACTGCTACTATAAGAACGAGCCAAAATCCTTTTCGCATCGTATTCATCCTTTCGGTCTTCGAACTGTCTGTCCGAGGTTTGCTGATGTTTAAAAGAGGTTAATACTTCTAAGTTGAGTTAAAAAATATGCAGGAGGTTTTCTAAATGATCGAAAAAAAAGTCGTCATTATTACAGGAGCATCAAGTGGCATCGGGGAAGCTACTGCTAAGTTACTCGCTAAACAAGGTGCGCAACTGGTCCTCGCAGCGCGCCGGGAAGATCGTTTGAAAACTTTGCAACAGGAAATCGAACAACTCGGCGGTAAAGCCGTCTATCAGGTGACGGACGTCACGGACGCGTCGCAAGTCGATGCACTCGCGAAACTTGCACAAGATACGTTCGGTTCGGTCGACGTACTCGTCAACAATGCGGGCTTGATGCCGCTTTCGAAACTGAACAAAAACAAACAGGATGAGTGGAACACGATGGTTGATGTCAACATCAAAGGTGTCCTCTACGGCATCGGTGCGGTTCTGCCTTATATGCGCGAGCAGAAACGAGGACATATCATCAACATCTCGTCTGTCGCAGGACACGACGTCATGCCGTCGAGTGCCGTTTACAGCGGGACGAAATTTGCCGTCCGTGCGATTACGGAAGGTTTGCGAAAAGAAGAGTCGGTCGAAAACAATATCCGCGCGACAATCATTTCACCGGGAGCAGTTGATACCGAGCTGAAAGATCACATCACGGACGATGAAATCAAACAAGGCATCGGCGACTTAAAAGCGATGGACGCTGACGCCATTGCCCGTGCGATTGCTTACGCCGTCAATGAACCGGACGATGTGGCGGTCAATGAAATCCTGATCCGTCCGACTGCCCAACAATAAGTCAAAACGAACACCGCCTGTACGCAGGCGGTGTTTTTTAATGGAGCAATCGTTCGGCAATCAACTGATAGGACCGGAGACGCTTGTCCTGATCAAACGCATTATTGATCAATAGAAACTGATCGGTCTGGTAACGGTCGGACAACGTCTGCAGTGCCTCGGCGACTTCGTCTGGTGTCCCGACAATCGTCCGCCGGCGGTCGTGCTGGATTCGTTGTTGTTGCTCGGCATTCCACGACTTATTTTCTGTGGTCGCAAACGACGGCACGATCGAATGGCCAAGCCGGATCCCTTGAATCCAGGCGTCTTGCGTCCGTGCCAAGGCTTCTGCTTCTTCCATCGTTTCGGCACAGATGACGAAAACACAGACGATGACGTTCGGTGTTCGTCCGTCGACCGGAACGAATGCGTCGCGGTACGTCTGCAGCGTTTCTTGCCACTTGTCGGGATTGATGAAATGACCAAACACGAGTCCGTGTCCCCGCTCGGCAGCGAGTATCACACTGCGCGGCGACAGTCCGAGCACGGATAACGGGATCCGTTCCTTGATACGCGGTGTCGTCTTGACGATCCGGTACGGATGACGCGACGACAAGGAATCTGTCAAAAAACCTTCAACCTCGTCGAGTATCCGCGGAAATTCAACAGCGGCATTCTCGGCGCCGTCTGTCAATGCACGCCGGGTCCGTTCACTGCCGCCCGGCGAATTGCCGATTCCAAGTTCAATCCGGTTCGGATAAAACGCAGCCAGTGTCGAAAACGTCTCGGCGATTTTTAATGGACGGTACTGAGGTAATAACACCCCGCCGGACCCGAGTTTGATCCGGGAAGTCACATCTCCCATCCGGGCAATGAACAATTCCGGTGCCGCACTGAGCAACCCGTTCGTATTGTGATGTTCAGCAAACCAGTACCGGTCATACCCAAGGCGTTCCGCCTCGACGACCAGTCGTTTTGTCGCCTCCATCGTCTGTTCGATCGTATCCCCCTCGTGACGCGGGACCTGATCCAAGATTCCTAAGCGCATACGCTCGCCTCCTCTACACATTCAGTGTACGCGGTCGCTGCGGTGAATTCAAAAAGAAGGGATCAGGCGCGGACGAGCCGGCGGTCTTCGATGATCAGACCGTCCCGCATTTCGATTTTGCGGTCGGCCCGTTCGGCGAGAGCCGGATCGTGGGTGACGAACAGGACGCCGCAACCCTTCTCTTCATTCAAAGTGCGCAACAGGCTAAAAATGATTTCACCGGTTTCGGTATCGAGATTGCCGGTCGGTTCGTCCGCCAGCAACCATTTCGGTTCGTGGACGAGGGCCCGGGCGACGGCGACCCGCTGTTGCTGACCGCCGGATAACTGCGACGGGAGTGAACCGGCTTTATCCGCCAGTCCGACTTTTTCGAGCAGCGACAAGGCCCGCTCTTTTTTATCGTACGTCACTTTCCGCCCGAATAACGGCGCCATGACGTTTTCGAGCGCGGTCAGTGTCGGAATCAGATGGAACTGTTGAAAGATGAAGCCGACGTTCTCAAACCGGAAATCGGACAGTTCTTTGCTCTTGAGCTGATGAATCGCTTGATCGCCGTATGACAGCGTGCCGCTCGTCGGACGGTCAAGTGTCCCGATCAAGCTGAGCAATGTCGATTTTCCGAGTTGCCGGCAAATGAATGTATCTTGCATGCGTGTTCTCTCTCTTTAAATATAGCTATCTACCTGTTTCTCCTTTTTATTGGGAATTCCTGCAAAAAAGACCTTCTTTTCAGAAGGTCAGCGTCAAGAAGACATCGAAGGGTGATTCGTCGACGATTTTTTTAAGTACATCCATTCATACGGGACGATATAAAACAGACAGGCCAGTGTCGCGAAGCGGACGATTCCGCTTAAGTTTTGCCGGGACTCGACAAAAGTCTCCTGACCGAAATAATCATAAAATCCGACGAACAATAAAATCGTAAAGACACCGGCCGTCAAATAGATCAAACAGCGTAAGGAGAACGGATACTGCCTTGTAATGAAGAGCATCGGCAAACCGACGGCAAATGTAAACAAGGTCGTCGCGAACGTACCGAACTGATATAAAAACTCATTTTCGACATTCGTTAAAAAGGCATACGCAGTGAACAATAAAAAGGATCCGATTGCACTGACGGCTGAATAACTGATCAGTCGCATCTTGACATTTCTCCTTTCAAAAGTGAAGGCGTTTTCATGAAAAGACAGACCAGCATCATCTTGCCTGGACAAGACGATGGAGGATATCGGATAAGGTTTCGTTCCCGAGTTCGGCTTCAAGCGCCTGTTGGGCACGTGTGAAGGACTGGTTGAGGGTCGATTGGATGTCGCGGCCGACCGGACAGGCAGGATTCGGCTGATCATGGATTGAGAATAACGTCTCTTTCGGTTCGACTGCCCGGTAAATCATCAATAATGTGATGTCATGCGGATCTTTCTTCAACGTCGCCCCGGTTTTTCCGGCGACCGTCGAAAGCAATCCGGCTTGGCGTAACGATCCGATCAAGCGACGGATGACGACCGGATTGGTATTGACACTTCCGGCGATATAGTCAGAAGACAAGGCTTGGTCCGGATGTGTCGCGATCAAGGCCAGGATATGAACAGAAACCGCAAGTCGGCTATTAATCATTTGTTTCACCACCAATGCATTTATTTTAATGAGCATCCCCTTTAATGTCAATTGCCTTGACAATAATAGATTCTGTAACTAAAATAATTACATGTACAGCTACATACAAATAAAGGAGGCGTTTTTGGTGAAGGTTGCCATCATTGGAGCGAGTGGAAAAGCAGGACGGGTTATCTTAGAGGAGTTGGCAGAACGGGGTCACGCCTTGACGGCCATCGTCCGTGATGCGACACGGACGAAACATGATACGGTGCTGGAACGCAATGCGTTTGAGCTGACGACGGAGGAATTGGCGGATTTTGATGTCGTTATCAATGCCTTTGGAGCGTCACCCGGAAATGAGCACCAGCATGTTGATTTAGGACGGCATTTGATTGATCAATTACGCGGCAATTCGACCCGTCTGATTGTGGTCGGAGGAGCCGGCAGTCTGTACGTCGATCAAGAAAAAACGGCCCGTCTGGCAGATACGCCGGACTTTCCGTCCGCTTACCTGCCGACAGCGAAAAATCAGGCGAAAAATCTGGAAGATTTGCAACAGACTGTCGATCTACACTGGACATTCATCAGCCCGGCCGCCTTCTTTGATCCGGAAGGGCCACGGACCGGTAAGTATCAATTGGCGCAGGATGTCTTGACGCTGAATGCTGCGGGTGACAGTTACATCAGTTATGCCGATTATGCCGTTGCTTTAGCGGATGAAGTCGAGCATCATCGCCATGATAAGGAACGGATTTCTGTTGTATCCGCTTAATGGATTGCCGACGTTCTCGTCTGACGAGGACGTTTTTATTGTATTAAAAATCAGGTCATGCAGAAAGTGTTCTTGTCGTTTATTTCTCCACCGCTTCCTGTATAATACCCCACCTTTCTTCTCGTCCAGGTTTCCCTTATACTAGGAAGTGACAGATAAACACCGGCTGGATGAATCTTGAATACGAGTTTCATCTAGAACAGATCCGCGTATTCTTTTCATCGCAGCAGGTATTTTGATTCGAGCGAGGAGAACATTATGATTGTTGGTTACATGCGCCCCTATTTTGAAGATCCAACGTGTGAGAAGCAAGCCGAGGCACTTAAGACCTATGAAACCGATCAAGTAAGGATCGAGGAGCACAGTTCCTCGAAACGACGTTACGTGCTTGATCAATTGTTAGAAGATATCAGACCGGGTGACATCATCCTTGTCTCTCATTTGTATGTGTTGGCGGATTCGACGCGTCACCTGATCGAAGTGTTGAACGCTTTGGATACGAAGCAAGCCTACCTCTTGTCAATCCGGGAAGACATTGACACCCGGCAGGCCCTGAACCAGTCGTTCCGTGACATCGTCCAGCATCTCGTGGCCCTCCAAAGTGACGTCGTCAGCATGGCGACCCGCGAAGGACTGTCGAAAGCAAAAGAGCTCGGCAAACAGACGGGACGCCCGCGAAAGCCGGATGAAAACGTCAAACGAGCAATCGACATGTATCAAAGTAAACAGTACAGTCTGTCCGAAATCCGGGAGCAAACGGGCATCAGCAAAAGTACCCTCTACCGTTATTTGGAAAAATGATGTACATTTAATACATCTTCTAGAGAAAATAAACTAGCTATCGAAAGGCGGAAAGAACATGGATCAAGCGACGTTGATTGACATCCTCCATCACCGGTTCACGGATCATCCTGACCGGCATCCCGCTGTGAAGTGGGATGATATCGTGTCCCGGTTATCCCCAGAAATGCTCCATTCCCTTGACTGGATGGAACAGACCGGCGGTGAACCGGATATCGTAACAGTGCCAAATGGCCAATGGGTTTTCGTTGATTGTGCAGCGGAAAGTCCATCGGGTCGCCGCAGCTTATGTTATGACGAGGCTGCACTGGAAAAGCGGAAGAAAAATAAGCCTGTCGGCAATGCCGTCGCGGAAGCCACTGCACACGGTGTCGCCTTGTTGACAGAAGTCCTCTATCGTCACCTGCAAACGATTCAACCGTTCGATGTAAAGACGTCGAGCTGGATTGAGACACCGGAGTCCATCCGGGCGCAAGGCGGCGCGTTATACTGCGACCGGCGGTATGATCATGTTTTCGTGTACCACAATGGAGCCGACTCGTATTATGCCAACCGCGGTTTTCGGACGTACTTCACGCTTTGAACGGTAAAAAGCAGTACTCACTTATGATAGTGAGTACTGCTTTTGTTTACGGGATGATAACTAGCGAGACAGTTCTTTTATTTTCATTGTCTTCTTTTTCCATTGATAATGCATAGTATTTTTCTAATAATGTAGCAAGTTCTGACTGGAATGAATGAAACGTTTCATCTGGTAAATTTAACTTAACCAATGAAAATGTTGCTTTATCCGCTGAATCGGTTGTAATTAGCTTCTCATGATAATTTTTATAGTTTTGTAAAATGTACATAAAATAAAACGAGACAAAATTAACCTTCTCCTCATATGTCGCTGAAGCCCAGTCCTCATCTTTAATTTTGTATCCGGATGTATTCAATGCATAAATTTTTTCTTCGACTTTTCCGACACGTTGAAGCCTAACCACTTTCAATAAAGAATCTTGAAGCATCGCGTTCACATGGCGATATAGCGTAGCTTGTGGAACATCTGAGAGTAACTTATTCAGTTGCATAATGGATAATCCATTATCACGGTCAATTAATTCCAATGCAATTTTGAACCTGATTTGATTTTTAAATAAATCTAAATTCATTTTATCTATCCTTTCGTTAAACAGTATATTTGTTACGTCACCTGGTCCTGATAGTCTCTTTTGTAAAATATCATCTTGTGCCAACTGTTTTTGGCTATCCCTGCTACATGAACATACCATATGTCTACATGATGTTTAAAATTTCATTGAATCCATAAAAAGTAAAAAACTAGTTGACTTATTAATTATCATTATTGATAATGATAATAGAAAGAGGTGATTAAATGAACACAAGTATCACACCTTTATTAGAAATCGATTGGCTTCAACTACTTCCTCTGATTCTCCCCATTCTTTTCCTAAATGTATTGTTGATTGGAATCACCCTCTTCGATTGGTATAAAAGAAAAAATCAAATTGTTCTGCCTTACTTGTGGCTATGGATCATTGTCAGTATGCAAATGATTGGTCCAATTCTCTACTTGATGATAGGAAGGAGAAACGTCCGTCATGATTACGATTCATAATCTGCATAAAACGATTGATAAACAAAAGATTCTCGATGGGATCAATCTTTCGATTGAGGATAACGAATGTATCGGATTGCTTGGCCCAAATGGCGCAGGCAAAACAACGCTGATCAAATGTCTGATGGGAATCCTTTCGTATGAATCAGGCGATATTACATTTCATTCTCAGCCAATTGAAGTTTATAAAAAACAGATCGGTTACTTATCTCAATACACAGATTTCAAACCGTGGATGACTTGCCAAGAGTCACTGTTCTTTTTTGGAAAATTGTCCGGCATAAAAAAAGATATCTTGAAGAATCGTATTTCAGAAACCTTAAAGGAAGTTGGTCTTCAGGACAAACAAGACGTTCAGGTGGAACAATTATCGGGAGGGATGAAACAACGTCTCGGAATTGCGCAAGCCATCTTGCATGAGCCCCGGTTTTTAATTTTAGACGAACCTGTCGCCTCCCTAGATCCAATCGGCCGAAATGAAATTCGAAAGTTAATCGGTCGTTTGAAGCAACGGATGACGATTTTGTTATCGACGCATATACTGCATGATACCCAAGATATTTGTGACCGTTATGTCATCATGAAAAACGGTCGTATCATCAAACACCTATTCCAAAAGGATCAAACAATTAATCCTAAACAGTTACGCATCAAGTTCAGGGATGCTGTACATGTAGATCAAATACGGGAATTTTTCCCATCCGTCATTGTGGAAAAGTTATCAGCCGCCACATTCCTCATCACAGGAACACAAGCGTTTGACCTAAAGAAAGTCTTAACCGTCTGTTCTCTAAAACACATTGACCTGATATCAATTGGTTTCCATGAAATAGGACTGGAAGATGCGTTTCTCGAACTGGCGGCGGATTTATGAACCATTTAGCGACGCTTGTGCGGGTAGAATTAACGGAGGCTGCAAAGGAATATAAATACGTTTGGTTAACGGTTTTTTTTGTTCTACTTGGTTTAACCCAACCTTTGATTAATCTGTATATGGACATCATTTTGCAACAGTTAGGCGGTTCGATTGGAGTCATCCTGGATCCGAACAAGCTAGATCCCACTCCGAGTGAAATTTTTTTATCAACGATCTCTGGTCAATTTGATCAAATCGGTCTGATCATCCTGCTGATCAGCTTCATGGGACTGATTGCAACGGACCGTCAAAACGGGATGCAGGATTTTATTCTGACACGCCCGGTATCCATACATTGTTATGTATATGCCAAACTGATCGCCCATTGGTTCATCAGTATGTTCAGTATCGGATTTGGAATCCTGACATCCTATATCTGCACGGTATACTTATTCGGTTCGTTCTCGATTACAAAACTGATTTTATTTTCTGTTCTATATAGCATATGGATTCTTTACCTGACCAGTCTTGTCATTGTGATTAGCGTCTATGTAAAGCATCAGGTTTTGATTGCTGTTTCAGCCATCGGAATCAGCTTTTTCCTCCTGCTCATCAAGAATGTTGATCTTGCGTTTTCCGATTTGTTACCCTCGTCCATCTTAAACGTGGCGGAACATCAACTAGTGGCGACTTATGATGTTTCCTATTTAAGTATCGTCTCTTGTCTGGTATTGATTTTTTTCAACTTACTATGGGCTAGCAAAAAGCTGAAAAATTGACTGTCTTCCTATCTGTCGTCTCAAGGTTACGAAAATACGGTACCCGCTTTGGCAGGTGCCGTATTTGATATTTTTAGGACTTCCATAAATTAAAATGGGATTTTTTTGTATATTTAAATTCGGTTGTTTACTATACTTTAATGTATCTCATTTTACAGATCATTCCATTGTTGAATCAAAAGAATACATACATAAGGCATAGGTAAATTTGATTTGAAGAAATCCGGCTGAATCGAGACGCTGGAATCGATTCGGACAAAAGATGGCGCCCTTTTTTGCGACCGGCGGTATCAGCACGTTTTTGTCTATCACAATGGAGCGGACTCCTATTATGCCAATCGGGGGTTTCGGACGTATCTAGTGCTTTAAGTCTTAAGAAATGGGTTAGAGCAGATGGACTTTATAGCCCTATTCTAATTGTTAAAAGACACAAACTTGGAGACCAATTCATCAAAAGGCGAAAGGAGCATTGTTCATTTGCACCCTTCCTATCAAAAGCTGCTTTCCTACGTAAGTGAGATTAAGCATCTAAATCATAGCAGTGCTGCAGCGGTAGTTATCATGCAGAATGATCAAATCATTTTAGAACATTATGAAGGAGTTCACGGTAACGAAAATTCGAATTTGATTGGTATAGATTCCATGTTCAATATTGCTTCCGCTCGTAAAAGTTATTTAGCGTTAGCAATTGGTTATGCGTTGTATGAAAAAAAAATTCACAGTCTTGATGATTGTGTCTCGAAATACTTGAAAAACTACGATCAACAGATTTTTCAAGGAATGACCATTCGGCATCTGGTCACCCACTCACATGGTTTAGATGAACGAGATGACGGATCGATTTACAGGGAGTTCGCTGCAGGTGAAAGTTGGGCCTACCGTGGAATCAATATCCGGATTATCACGGAACTGTTTAAGTATCTATATGGCTATGATTTCACTCAATTATTGAAGGAGCGCGTCTTCACTCCATTAGGATTTAAATCTACCGAATGGTCAACAGAGGAGTCGGAAGCTTTGGTCAAAGTCATCGATGACCCTGAGCAGAAGGCAACGTTTCAGTTGTACCCGTATGATGACGGAATGGGTTCAAATCTGCACACGACTGCAAAAGAATTTGCGTTATGGGGAAATCTTCATTTAAATATGGGACGTCATGACGGAATTCAAGTTGTTCCGGAAGAAGTCATTCGAATCTGTACATCCATTCAAAGTCTTCAGTACGATGATGGACGACTTCCTGCCAATGGATTGTTTTGGTACGTGCAAGACGAAGCAAAGGAAAGAAGTGAGATCGGAGAACGTGTTCCAAAGGGTTCTTATCAAATTCTTGGAAACACTGGTCCACTCTTACTCGTAGTACCCGAAAGTCAGCTTGTTGTTGTGAGGATGTATAATAAACGGTATAACTATGGCGGTAAGAACTATCTCCACTATCTTCGTGAGTTTAGTAATAGAGCCTCGGACGCGTTTGCGATTCCGACATGCTCAAAAATGCATCGACTATGAACACAAAAAGGTCAGCAAAACAGTTCGTATTTTGCTGACTTTTTTGTCGTGGAATGAGAAAATCTTTTATCTTTCCAGAAAGCGTCACCTTGCTGATCAATATACTCCTATCGCTCAATATAATATCAAGAAAGTAAATATGTGAATTGTCATTTTTTGTATGTATTATTCAAGGCATTTGCTATAATTTAGTGTGTTCTATTAGCATCTCATCTACATTATTACGCATACATACGTTTTGATACGAGCTGAAGCATTAAAAATAAGGCAGGTGAAGCTTTTGTTGTGGTTTGGAATGACAATTGGGATTGGATTGACCCTCCTATGTTATTGGATATTCAAAAAGATGCGTCCGCTGTCTCTACCTTCGACGATTGCCGCATTCGGGAACTATTCCAAAGACATCATGTATATCTTTGAAGTCAGACCGGTCTATCGCTTTCGTTATATCAGTCCTTCTCTCGATGAACATATCGGTGTTGGAACGGTTGAAGCGAGTTATGCCGACCCGTCCGATTGTTTCGACCGGATTCATCCGGATGATCTCGAGATTTTAATGTCGAAAATCTCGGGTAACTGCAACTACGATGAACCGTTCCTGCAACGCTGGCGGACGAATGACGGTACATATATTTGGTTTGAAGAATATACGACTCCGATTTATGAGAACGGCGAAATCGTTGCCGTTCAAGGTGTGATCCGGAACATGAATGCAGCGAAGGCCAAATAGCAGGAACTCGAGCAACTGTGTCAACGCGATACGTTGACTGGTCTCTACAATCGCCATGCATTCGACTGCTTGATCGAAGAGAAGATATCCTCTGAAGCCATTCCGTTGGGTGTCCTCACGCTGGATCTGAATGATTTAAAACGGGTCAATGACCGGTTTGGTCATATCGCAGGTGATGCGTTGCTCCAACAGACGGCCCTTTGCTTAAGCCGTTTCGCCAAGAAGCGTTCCGTCTCGGGGGAGATGAATTCGTCATCGTCTGCCAGGGGTACACGGAACAGCAGTGTCGCCATTTACTGGAACAATTACGGAGCGAGTTCCTCAAACATGACCTGTCGATTGCCGTTGGGTTTGCGTATGATGAAGCAACAACCGATGTAGTAACCGTGTTTCAAAAAGCGGATCAAGCGATGTACAGTGAGAAGCAGCGGACTAAATCACTGGTTGGACTGAACTAAGATGCTCCGTTTCATTGCAACACGTCCTTTACTGGAGTTTGGTCGAGCTGTCGGATTGCCGCGATGACAAGTTCCGGTCGGTCGAGGTGAACGGCATGGCCTGCTCCTTCAGCAAACCGAATCGTTGCTGTTTTTGTCAGGTTCGCCTGTCGTAATATGAGTTGATGCCACGTCTCTTCCAGCTGACGAACTTCCGTTTACGGTAATCCGTCCTGCAGTCCTTCGGCAATGGCTTGCCTCTGGTCCCGTCCGATGACAATCAGCGGCAAGTCGGGAAACGTGTTTCTTTTTATCCGTTGTGCATCCATTTTCCAGTGTGTGACTTCGGTCGCCATCATCGCATACAGTGCCGGTTCGGTTTGAAAGTCAAGCAATGCCGACTGAATCGTCTTCGGTAATCGATGTTGCGCCGGCGTCAGTACCGGTTGAACCAAACGACGCAACTGATCGTTCGTTTGTGTCGCATAATACCGGCATTGTTTGATCCAAGTGGCATCGGATGACAGGGTGTCAAGCTCCGGTGTATCAAGAGTATCCAGTTCGTGTAAGTCAACCGACGTCGAATCGACCAAAAGCAACCCTTTTAATTGATCGGGATGACGGATCGCAAACTCTTGCGCAATCAGTCCCCCGTAGGAATGGCCGACCAGGAGAATCGGTTTGTCTACGTTGCAATGGGTCAATAGTGTCTTTAGTTGTTGAACAGCGTGACTGGTCCGGTGAACCCCGTCCCCTTCCCACCATGAATGCCGGTGGAAGCTGAGCACCCGGTTGGTTGTTTGAAGTGTTTGGACAATCTCATACCATTCATGATAGGAACAGCCCATTCCGGTCAAAATCACGATTGGTGTTCCGGCTGTTTGTGTATCCAGATACTGTACTGGGTTAAATGAAGATGTTTTTGTTTGCATGTGATTCTCCTTGTGCAATCAGTTTAACGAAATAGACGAATATAGATATTGATGTTCTGTACAGATGTAAGATATCCTGTTCGATTATTGTAATTGATATTAAATTAATAATACGGTAATTGAAATATATAGAATGAATAGGAGTTGCTATTTCATGACCCTCTCCGCTGTTTTATTTGATCTCGACGAGACGTTACTTGATCGTACGACTTCTTTGCAGCTCTTTTTGAAATCTCAACATGCTCGTCTGATTGCGCCCGTTTCAACTTGTACACTTGACGCTTATCAAACCCTCTTTCTGACCTTTGATCAAAACGGTCTCGTCTGGAAGGATGTCGTTTATCAAAAACTAATCACCCACTTTCAGTTTGAAGGTGTCACTGCTACTGAGTTGTTACAAGATTATCTCTCGTCGTTTGCCTCAAGCAGTGTCTTGTTTCCTCAAACGCTCGACCTTTTGCAACGTCTATCACAAACATATCGCCTTGGGCTCATAACGAACGGTCGGAGTGACTTGCAACGATCGGTCATCGCCCACCATCAATTGCAGACATTTTTTGATCCGATCCTGATTTCGGAAGAAGTTGGTCTTGCGAAACCCGATCCCGCTTTGTTCCTCCGTCCCGTACAAGACTGGGGAGTCACACCGGAACAGGTCCTGTTTATCGGGGATCATCCACTGCATGATATCAAAGGAGCAGAAGCAGTTGGCATGACGGCGGTATTAAAAAGTAATCAACCGGTCGTCAATAGTCCGTCCTCCTACACTGTGAACGATTGGTCGGAACTCGAACCCATTCTTATACAGCTTAACTCAGAAAGAAGGTCACGCTTATGACAACTGCCTATCAGATCCGCCCGTACCAAGATCAGGACTTCCCCGCCATTCAGCGCTTAAATGCTGCGGAAGGCTGGAACCAGCTCGTCCGTCTCCATGAACGGACCCAACTCGCTTGGCAACACTCAAACGCTGCGCTTGTCGTCGAACATGCGGGGGAGGTCATCGGTTATGTCCGCGGAATGACAGACACTCAGGTCACGTTGTACATCTGTGAATTACTGATTGAGGCCGATTTCCGTGGCCAAGGTCTTGCTCAACAGCTGTTCGCCCGTCTTCATGACTGGTATCCGACGACCCGGATTGAGGTCCTGGCGTCAAGCAGCTCGGAAAGTTTTTACCGCGGTCAGGCGTTCCGCCCGTTTTACGGCTTTCGGAAGTCCTTTGAGTAATTGGTGTTACTGGTTCAACTGCTCCCAGACATCATCAAATACTGGCCCGTTGACGGCAAAGTAACGGTCGAGCGGTTCATAATAAACATAGCCTTCACGAATCAACCGGAATTGGTTCGTCACCCCGTCTGCCATCGTCACGTTCAGAATCCGCAGATCGGTGTCATTTTGATACTCGACGACATCCGCCGCAAGATCCGACTCGCGTAACGGAACCGCCTTGCTCAATTCAGCAAATAATTGACGCAGCCGGGATCCTGCGGAAATCGGTTCCGAGTTGGTCGATTCCCATGTCGAGAACGTTTGATAATTAGCACGAAGAATTGTCTGTTGCAGGTGAAGCTGTTGGAAATAATCCGGACGGAATGTCGACCGGTCCAGCACGCGGACGATTTCAGCCCCGTCCTCCTGTCCGACCGCGATCAGTCGGATCGCGGGATCATATCCTTTTACGACGTAAATCGTATAATTCTCTAGATTCGATCCAAGTGATTGCTTGACGTTAACGGCTTCTGCGCCTTCGGTCCAGGTATTTTTGGAGACACCTAACTTTTGTCCACGCAACTGAAACTCCGTTTCTTCGGCGATTGTCGTATCACTTTGCAGGTATATCGCTTTCTGGTAGACAAGTCCTGGAATCATCGAGGCGGTCGATTGGTCGATCGGTGGCTGGATCCAGGATTCAATCCGATCATATTGCAACAGACCAATCAGCAGACTAGCTGCTAAAATCAGTTGCGGTAAACGATGTTTCCGTTTTTTCCGGCGGAGTCCCTGCTCCATCCGGGCGTGAACGGTATCCGGTACGGGAATGTCTTTTAATGCTGTCTCAAGTTGCTGTTTCATCCGGACTCTCCTCCTTTCGCTTGATGGCGTTGTAGTTTTTGAATCGCCCGGTATAACGTACTTTTCACCGTACTGATCGGAAGGTCGAGTAAATCAGCAATTTCCTGAAAGGAATAATCGGCTTGATACCGTAACGTGACTAACGACCGTTCCTTGACATCGAGTCGTTCAAGTAAATCAGTCAGGTACAGTTGATCAACGACCACATGTTCAAACGACGGGATTTGCGGCTCACCCCTATCCTGTGCCGTATCGTTTGTCCAGACCAGCACTTGGTATTTTTTAAGATGATCGAGTGCTGCATTGATCGTGATCCGGGTCAGCCAAGTCTTAAAATAGGTGACATCCTGTAACGACTTCCGGTACTTCCAGGCGCGAAAAGCAACTTCCTGAACATTTTCAAGCGCTTCCTGCTCGTGCTTTAAATACAGATACGACATCCGGTAGATATAGTTTTCTTCGGCATATAAGGACGCAAGAAAAGCATCATCCGTCCAACTTCCGGCTAGTTTTTTACGGAACACGGGACTCCCCTCCTTTCGTCTCTATTCATTAGACTGCCTAGAGACCGATTTGGTTTCAAAAATATGTAAAAATATACAGGATAGGAGATTTGCAGATGAACTTTTATACAGCAAGTAGTTTTCGCAACATTGACGACTGTCCGCTGTTTCACTCATCTGTTAGATGAATGCCCGAAAAAAGGGAAGACGATTCCTCCATCGTCTTCCCTGTCCGTTCTATTCTTATTTCAGTCCGTCATAGTAAGGCTAATCCACAGAAACTACACATCATGTGTCAAGGCGGTCATCCCGTGCGGATTCAAATCATCGGCGGTTCCGGCACCGGGAAAAGCACGATCGGCAAATGGATCGGGCAACAAGAAGATATCCCCTCGATCGACAGCAATCATTATTTGTGGAAAGACCAAACATTTACCGAAAAACGATCGATTGCGGAGCGGTATGCCTTATATATACCGGATATCGAAAACCATCAACAGTATGTCGTCTCCGGTTCCGTCTTTTCATGGAATCTGGACGGGTTCGCCAGCCGGGAATTGCTTGTCTTTTTACGCTTGGATGAAGACACGCGGATGGACCGGTTAATCGAGCGGGAACAAGAACGGTATCCTGATTTCAACGAATCAAATGCGTTTCTCGACTGGTGCCGGACGTACTTGACGGCGACGGATCCGGAGATGATTGGAACGTACGCCGAGCACCGTCTCCAAATGGAACAATCCGCTTCTCCCGTCATTCAGATTGATGCTATGTTGTCGACGGACGCCATGTATAAACAAATCAAATCTGCCTATCAGAAACTTCATATTCATCCGTAATGGATTTGGCCCTATCGGACGGCATCATAAATCTTTAGACCCATCCAGACGGTCAGCGTGCACCAAAGCAACAGGATCAACGCGCCAACAAACCAATTTTTCGGTTTATCGACCATTATCCATTG
Source organism: Exiguobacterium sp. GL_137 (assembly GCF_057834585.1). Classification (NCBI taxonomy): domain Bacteria; kingdom Bacillati; phylum Bacillota; class Bacilli; order Caryophanales; genus Exiguobacterium; species Exiguobacterium sp. GL_137. Next base: position 1,548,124 of record NZ_CM174406.1, on the reverse strand, counting down.
TTCTGCCTTTACGGTACAGTCGTCGATGACTTCCTGCGGTAACATCCTTAACGCGAGCAGAATGCCTAAAGGGACAAGAATGATGTCGTCCAAATACCCTAACACCGGGATGAAATCTGGAATCAAGTCAATCGGACTGAATGCATAAGCAACAACACAAGCCATAAATAATTTGGTATACCAGGCGACCCGGTCGTCCTGGTAGGCAAAATACAAAATAAAAATCTGCTTTTTTAATTTTTTTGCGGTATCCTTCAATTTTTCCAACATGATGATTCTCCATTCTTCGTCCGTTTAAACCGGCGGCGAACCCTTTCAACATTTCCGGTTCACCGGAACCAGTCGGCTCCCTCGCGTTCGAGAAAATCGAGTTCTTGTTCGTAATGCGTGACGTGCCCCTCTTCGATCATCTGTTGAAACGCTTCGTCACCTTCCGCCGCTTTCCGGTGAATCGTTTTGATCAATGCTTCCACACGAAGCAGCACGGTTTCGTACATCTCGCCCTTCAGCTCCGTTTTGCCGTAGGAAGACAAAAACAGATTGATTCGGTGCCGAATCCGTTCCTGATCGTTAACCGGATTATAATGAGCCGGCTCACCGTCTGCCGTCATTTGATGCCGGCTTAACGGGACACAGGTGTAGAGCGTGTAGGCCACATCCCAAATCCGCGGTCCCGGGGCAGCAACGTCGAAATCGATGATTCCGACAGGCCGTTCGCTTTGGAAGATGACATTATAGACAGCAAAGTCATTATGACATATGAGTTCGAGCGGTTCCGGTGTTCTGTCGAGCGGCTGCCAATCGTTTGGTACCGGAAAATCAGCGATGGCATCATGGTATCCCCTTAACAACCGGGCCGTCTCCTCGAGGACACGGTCTGACCGCATATACGGCTGAAGCGGATAATTCCCGGCTTCGCCTTCGATGAACGACAGAATTTCGCGCCCCTCTGGATCCATTCCTAAAAAACGCGGACTTCCTTCAAATCCTTTTTGCTCAAGATGTTGCAGTACCCGGTGGACTCGAAGACTCTCCGGTTTTTGTTCCCGTCTGACCGTATCCCCGATCCGTGAGACGTCGGAGACATTCCCGCCCGTCAATGGTTCTTCCTGTTCCGATTGTTTCATATTTTATCTTCCCCTTTTGACTGATTGAATACCGGAACAAGAATCGCCGCTCCGGCTAAACTGATGATGAGATCGCGCCATGAGACTAATCCGATATCAAAATGAAGGATCGATACCACTCCGTTCGTGACAATCAGTAAGAGGACGTACAATGTCAGACTGAGCGGCACCATCCGTTTAACGAACCGCGGCACACGTAACCACAGCCGTAACAATCGTTCTCCAGTCTTGTTCATCTCATTCACCCCAAACTCCAGTTTTTCCCTGTTCCTGTTTAGCTTATCATGTCCGAATGAATCACTCAAAGTGTTCTCCCGCTGGATCAACTGGTAGACTAAAAGCAGAAGAACCAGGAAATGGAGAGGATTTTCATGAAAGCGATGACGATTTCAAAATACGGCCAGGTACCGCTCGAACAAACCGAACAGCCCCGCCCGGACGTCCGGCCGCATGACGTTCTTGTGGAAATTCACGCAGCGAGCATCAATCCGGTTGATTTTAAGATTCGGGACGGTGACGTCAAGCTGTTGATTCCATATCAGTTCCCGCTGATTCTCGGCAATGACTTCGCCGGAGTCATTGTTGAGGTCGGTCATGCCGTAAAACAGTTTCAAGTCGGGGATGCCGTCTACGGCCGGGCCGAGAAAAACCGGATCGGGACCTTTGCCGAATACATCACAATCGATGAACAGATGGTTGCCCTAAAACCGGCTTCGCTCTCGTTCGAGGAAGCCGCGTCGATCCCGCTCGTCGGCTTGACTTCCTATCAGGCGCTGCATGATGTCCTGCAGGCGACACCGGGACAAAAGATTCTGATCCAGGCAGGTGCCGGCGGCGTCGGAACCTTTGCCATCCAACTTGCGAAAGCGATGGGCTTGTACGTCGCAACGACGGCGAGCCCCGCGGGACACGACCTCGTGGTGTCACTCGGGGCTGATGAAATCATCGATTACCGGACCGAAGCGTTTGACGAAGTCCTCCATGATTATGACGGCGTCTACGATACAATCGGCGGTGAGACACTCCGGCGCTCGTTTAAAATCGTCCGGCCGGGCGGACAAATCGTCTCGATTTCCGGTTTGCCGAACGGACGGTTCGGTAAGTCCTACCGGTCCGGTTTCCTGAAGACAAACCTGTTCCGTCTGCTGACTCTTCGCGAGACATGGCTCGAACGGAAACATCGTGTTACATACACGTTTTTGTTCATGCGACCGAGCGGACGCCAACTGGAACACATCTCAGAGTGGATTGAGACGGGACAAATCAAACCGGTCATCGATCGAATTTATCCGTTTGAAAAAGCACAGGCGGCACTCGAGTATTCCGAGTCTGGTCGTGCCAAAGGCAAGGTCATTTTAAAGATCAAGTAAGAGACTAAAACGGTCCAGCAATCACCCGACGATGGGGTGTTTGCTGGACCGCTTTTTATTGATGGCTTATTTTAAATTTATTCATCAACTTAAACAATAAATGATATAATATGTTAAAAATAGGATAATCGATTCTGGAGATGGGAAGGAAGAAATCAATGGACATACGTACCGGCACTCCGTAAAAGTATTATTTTTGGAAACGGTTTTTCCTGCTGTTCATTCCGCTGTTTTTGATCGGGATTCTACCTGAGCCGTTCATTACAGCAAATCCATTCAACAGTCTTGAAGATTATGGCGAATTCGCCTTCGTCTTTTTGTTGTATTTGATTGTGATGTCCGGAATTTCCGCTTTTTTGGTCTCGATGCGTTGGAGAAGAAAACAAAACCGTAGATGATGACCACTTCGTCTAAAAGGAGACACAGATCATGCACTGGAAAACAGCCCTTACGGCAGCTTTAATGGTGTCACTTGTCGTCACCGCAGGATGCACCGATTCTTATTCAGCCAAGCAACCGTCGAAAATCAAGGCAGACCCGCAGGTGGCTGAGCCGACCCCAAATCTTGAACCGGTCAGTTCCCCTTTGTCCGACTATGGAAAATATGTGCCGCTGAAGAAAAAGACGGACCAGATTTCGCTCGGAACACATCAGACATACAATCTGTCGTCGTTTTTTACCGGTCAAAACGTCCTGATCGCTCCGGACTATCTGTATGAGCAATCGATCTACTATACGCACGTTAAACAAACGAGTGATACAACCATTAACAGTTACATTTACCGCTACATCCAAGGGTCGAACGATAACCAAGTGCTGCATACGGTCAACCGGACGATCGGTATGATGACCGGAGTGTTGCATTACCTGTTTTGGGTCGAATACAATCAAACCAAGTCCGGACAAAAATGGGCGATTCGCTTGCTGGACTTGAAGACGGAAAAAATCAATACGCTTGATCAAGGCATCAGCCGTTATGACACGGCGATTCCTTATCTGGATGCGTCGTCCAAACGGGTATCCTGGATGACGCATGAAGCGACACCAACCCGAACGAAAACAATCCTCAAGTCGTTTGATATCGGTGAGGATGCAATCATCATTCATCAGGATTACATTTTGAAGGAAGGTAAAAAGCGGGACGGTCTGTATCCATTTGACTTCCGCCGGAGCGATGCCGGACTGATTTTGCATACAAGCACGTTTAAGAACAGTCATAAAACACCGACGCTCGAGACGTTTGATGGCACGTTCAAACGACGGATGAACGGGCTGATTGATTTTGAACACAATAAAAAGTATGTTGCAATCGGAGAAGAAGGCTCCGCTCTCTTTATGCCTAAGAAAGGACAACGAACGGGGTACCAGTTCAAACCGTCGGACAACCGCTTGACGGTTGACGCGTTCCGCTTTTTATCGGCTGACCGCGTCATTTTCCGGGAGAGCATATCAAAAATTTGGTACGCCGATCTTGCGCATGGGACCGTCGCTCCTTTAACGGATATGGCCGATACGACATCCAAGCCGATTTATGTAAACGGAAAATTGGCGTACGCTGTATCAGACGGAGCACAGATTGAATTCCATGTCATCGATTTAAAAAAATGATTGGTTAAGACCGTTCCTTTCATGCGAAAAGGACGGTCTTTGTTTTATCTGGAGGGGTCCATTTCGAGCGTTCGGTATGCTACACTTTTGGTAATAATTAGTCATGAGGAGGAAATACGATGACGAAACATCGCTTGTACACGACAGCGTTTTCGAGTGTCTATCCGCATTACGTGACAAAAGCGGAACGCAAGGGTCGGACGAAACAGGAAGTCGATACGATCATCTGCTGGCTGACCGGTTACTCGGAACAACAACTTGCAACGCTGACAGCAGATCAGACGACATTCGAAGCCTTTTTTGCGGATGCCCCACAGATGCAGGAACGTCGATTGTTAATCAAAGGTGTCGTCTGCGGCGTCCGTGTCGAAGACGTCGAGGATCCGTTGATGCGGGAAATCCGCTATCTCGACAAGTTGATTGATGAACTGGCAAAAGGAAAAGCGTTCGAGAAAATCTTACGGTAAGAATTGAAGGAGGAAAAATCGTATGCTGACTTCCATCGCGTCACTCTTCGCTCTCGTCACGATGTTAATGAGCGGTGTTTACGGTTATGTCTATTTTCAAAAAAAGCAAGAAAACATCCCGCTTTCTCCCCGCACGAAAGCGGCCTTTACCTCGTTGATCATCATCTTCGGTACGGCATCGCTTCAGATGACACGCTATTAAAAAACCGGGCATCTCAAGCAGGTGTCCGGTTCTTCTGTCTATTCTCGTTAAAAACGCTCATCCAACCAAAGCAAGGTGTCCGCTATCATCTGATCCGACACGGTATGGTTGATGAATGGATATTTGAAAAACGTCAAATTATTGTTCGTTCCAACAGACTTTTGGACATAGTGTTCTTGCGTTTCAATCGGAATGACCGCATCGCGTTGTCCATGTACGAATAATGTTCGTGTAGACTGTTCTTGCAGGACAGGATCATATGCAAGCAAGCGTCGTTCTTCTTCTACCGTTAAATCGTCTCTTTTGTCACGGCTTCGGAAAAGCTGTTCCGAAAAGAGGAAGGAGCCGGACCCGTTGATGTTAATCACCCCTGCGCTACCGTTGTGTTTAGCAGCAGCACCGCTTGCGATGAATCCTCCCATCGAGACACCAAGCCAAATAATGTCCTCTCTTGGAACGTTCAGCTGCTGAACGAGTGTGCTCGATTCCTCGATGCTTTGAAACACGACTTCCCAAAAGTGACGTTCGACTATTCCTTGATCAAAATACGCACCTAGCGCATTGCGGCAGTCATGCAGGTGGAGTTCCGGCACAATGACCGTAAATCCTTGTTCCGAGAGCATCCGTGCGAATTCTTCATATTTTGTCACGCTTGATCCCCAGCCGTGGTACAATCAAATGATTTTGCGGTAATCCTTACGCTGAGCTGGAAATATGCGAATTGGCAAAGTTGAATCAGTTAACAGGTTCATATAATAAGTCTCCTTTTTCAATCTCTAGATGAATAAATGACAATTATGTAAGTTGCTTTCAACATCCAATTTTTGTTATGTTTGTTAATGAGAGGAGGAAGAACATGGGTTTACTATGGTTCAATCTAATCATGTTTGCCTTTTACTTACCGAGTCTGATTCTGCACGAATACGGTCATGCGCTCGTCGGTCGTTTGATCGGTCTGAGGCTAAAATCAGTTTCCATCGGCAAAGGTGAACCATTCTTACGAATCGGTCATTTTTCCGTCGCCAAAAAGCAGATATGGGAAGGCTTATATCAACCATATCCTCCAACAGTCCCGCTTCGACGTGGACAAAGAGCTGCCTTGTTACTCGGCGGGATTTTCGCGAATTTTATAGCCGGATTGTTCGTCGCCGGATTAAGTCAGCTCTTTCCAAGTTCGGTCATGCATCTGTTGGCTCCACCATTTATACAGATATCCATCATTTTCATTTTATTTAATCTGATTCCGATCCGCTTGACTAGTGGCTTTCCAAGCGACGGACTGCAATTAAAACGGTTGTTCTTTAACAAAAACTCACGGACTGACTGACAGGAGATGATTTCATGTTAAAACCATTGCTGTTCGCAAGTAGTCTACTGCTCGTCGGATGTACTTCCGAGCAACCGAAAACCGTTCCGTGGGGTGAAAGTACACCCGCTCAAATGGAACGGCTAAAAGCCAATGACATTGAGTTTAAAGTTGAGGGCGACCAATTACTGATTCCGCAAGATCAGGTCGATCAAGCGACAAGGTGTTGTACTTAATAGAAAAAATAATCAAGATGGCTATTTCCTTTTAATATTCAGGAGATAGCCGTTTTTGCTTTCCAAATTGTTCAATAAAATTCATATAATCCGTCATCAAAATAGTGAAATGTTTCTTCTGATATTGGTGAATATCCATATCCGGAGTAGAAGGCATCGAGCATCTTGGCATTATACCGAAAAGACCGTGTCGCCAAGGCTTCATCGTAGCGTGGATCGCCGATTGTCATTCCGGATACATCAATAAACGCAACGATTGCGTGGTCTCGGACCAACAGATTATCCGTCGTACAATCCCCGTGTATCCACGTCGCCGGAACAGGTTCCGGCTGCTTGATGGATAATGTGTGAAGCAACTCGCGCGAACCATTTGTCCAGCCAGTCTTGTGAAGAATGGGTAGAAATAGTCTCGCTCGTATGAAACTGTCTGAGGAACCGTCCGAATGAACGGATCAATGCCAATCGTTGTAACTCGCAAGCACCCGCCAGTGCCGTTGTCAACGTCTCACCTGCTATGTAGGACATCAGTAAATAATCCTGTTGCTCGTCTTCCATATAATCAATATAAGTCGGGATAATGATATGTTTTGACTTGAACGTCTGCATCACTGTCGCTTCCTGCGCCAACCGCTCGCGGTATCGGGGTAAGCTTGCCTGTTTGAGGATATAGGTGCCGCCTAACGTTTTCACGTGGTAGACGATGGCTGTTCCCCCCTGCTCGGCAACGGGATAAATAGAATGGATCAAACCGACTTTTTGTTCGATTCGTTGTTTGATAGAAACGTTCATATCAAAATCCCATTTCCGACCGTAAACGCCTTAAACGCAACAGGTGACGACAAGCGGATCCAGGTCGACGGTTTGCCGTACTTCATCGAAGCATCGATAAACGTTTCCAGTGCCTCGACGGACGGCGTATACAATTTGACCATGAAGTTAAACGTTCCGGCGAGCCGGTGGCACTCGACGACATCCGGATGCTCCTTGCAAAACGCGATAAACGCGTCGCATCTTGTATCTTCGAACATCAAAATCGCCATAATGGTTTTCTCAAGCGCAACGGGATTAATGACGGCCCGATATCCTTCGATGACACCACGGTCCTCGAGTTTCTTAACGCGCTCGTTGACGGCCGGTGTCGACAGACCAACCGTTTTGCCGAGTTCCGTCCAGGACATTCGTCCGTCAGCTTGTAACGCATGGAGAATCGCATAATCAATTTCGTCCATTTTTCAACCCTCCTAATATTATGAAGACATATCTTAAAATTACCATTCATTTTCAGGTGAAGCTACTGAATTCCAAGGAAAATCGTCTGTCCGGTTCTTTTCTGCTTTCGTACAATAAAGACAGATCAAACATAAGTGAGGTGAACGACATGCAGGCAACAAACTGTACCCGCTGTGCGGAGACATTTGAAGAAGGTCAGGAAACGTATCATTGTTCGCACAACTGTACCTTTTGTAAAGAGTGTACCGAGACGATGAATTCGATTTGTCAAAATTGCGGGGAAACATTGGTCCGGGTCGAGCGATAAACATAAGCAAGGGAGCGGATCATTGGAGTCCGCTCCCTACTTTCGTTATTCACGTGTCGACACCGGCTTGCGTTCCGCGAGGCGGTCTTTCGCCTGTTCCTGATGCTTCTGAACCGGACGCTCTCCGACCGCTTTCGCCAGTCCCCGCGTCGGCAGATTGACATACATCGTCTCATAGTTGCTGATTTCAAACGTCTCATGGAAAATCCCGACGGCGTTACTCGCCCGCGACGACTGATTAAACTTTTTCCACGCGGTCAGGTGACGGTTACCGTGCGAATAGGCAATCAGAGCGTCGGAGGAACGCCAATACTGAATCAACGTAACCGACCGCCAACCGACGAGCATCTCATGCGACAATAAACCAACCTGTTGCTCATAACATTCCTCAATCATCGGTGTCATCGCCTGGACGGTCGGCCACCATTTCCGGACCGATCGCAGACGGTTGATCCGTAAGCCGATGATGAATACGACGATGTCTTCATTTGGTGTCGCGATCACGCGTTTCATGATGATGTTCCTCCTTCGAGTGTCTGAACGGACGCTTCACACCATTCCAGCAGTGATTGTGTCTTGCGTTTGCCGTAATCAAGCGTCAGCAGCCAATACATGGCGTCATCCGCTTCTTTGTAGGCCAAAATCGATTGTTCAATCATCTGGTATGTCTCCAATCGCTCCCGGAGCAGAGCAGCATGCTGGTCGATTTTTTGAATCGTCATCTCCTTTGATTCATGCCGGGCAAAATAGAGTTTCAGCAACAATTCGTTCCGCTGGACCGGAAGTTCGGTCGTCGGCTCCTCGACCCAGCGTCCGAGTTCCGCCTCGCCGTCCGGTGTCAGAACAAACGTCTTCCGGTCATCCCCCTCTCCGGTTTCTTCGACGATTAACCCTTCCTGCACCAACGTCTTCAACATCGGATAGACCTGCCCGAAGCTGATCTTCCAAAAGTGGTTGAGACTCGTATCAATCGTATGTTTCATTTCGTAGCCTGACGTACATCCGCTCGCCAGTAGCCCTAAAATCGCATACCGGGTCATGTTTTCTTTTGGCATAAGTCGCTCCTATATCTTTTAGATAGTATCTTTTAGATATATATATCCCCGGTCTTTCAGTTACTAAACGAACATTCAGAATATTCATGAAGGAAACATCAGCTTACATTCCTGTAAGCTTCCCTTCTTTTTTAGGGCAATGCACGTTTTTCCCTCTACACTGATAGAGTTTCATTTTCTTAAACCAGAATGGGAGTTTTGTGTGTATGTCTACTTTCATGAAATTGGGCTTATTCAGCCTTATCTTACTTATTTCCGGATGCGGTCAGCCGAAGACGGAATCAATTCAGCCGGTACCGGCACCAACAGAATTAATCCGCAGTGAGGACTTTTCGACACTTGGACCAAGTACGAGTTACGACTTAACAGATGTCTATCAACGTTACCCTTACCTGTCCGGTCCAAGCTATATCGATGAAGCAGCCGTGTACTTTTATGCCTCAAACGAAAAAGACAGTTCGATTTTCCGTTACTCGCTGACGGATCGGCACCTGGAGAAACTATATTCGACGAGCCAAACCATCTATAAGCTGGTTGGTGTCGGACGACAACTGTTCTGGATCCGTTATCAGGACAACGGGAAGGACAGCAACTGGACACTCGAAGTGATGGACTTAGCAACCGGTTCGCTTCAACAACTTGATCACGGAATAGAATCGTCTCGTTTTTACCCGGATCTCCAAGCCACGACGGCACATGTCTCTTGGATCAAACACATCAGTCAGAAAGATCAGACCCGGTCACTCGTCCAAAAATATGATGCGGCGACCGGATACGTCACGACACAAAAAACACTGACAGTGAAGGAAGCAGAAACCCGGAGTGGTGACTATGCCCAGTACTTACGGGACGGTGATGCGGGAATTCTTCTCGATCAAACAACATACAAAGCGGACGAAAAGACGACCGCCTATACGACACTTTCCGGAAAAGCCGTCAAAAAGACGACGATGCCGTTTGATTTCGCTTATGGACAGCATTATCTGGCGACGGGAGCGGAAGGTTCTTCGGGATTTCAAGCTCACGTGTCGAACCATATATCCTATCGTTACAAGACCTCCGAACCGTATTATCTGATTGACGGGTTTTGTTTTCTGACGCCGGATCATATCGTCTTCCGGGAAGAACGCAATCAACTTCTGTATACGGACCTGTCGAATGGAACCGTCGTCCCGTTGACGGACCAGGAAGGAGAATATTCAAAACCGGTCTTCACGAACGGGCGACTTGGTTACAGCGTCGTCCGGGATGATGGATCCGTGTCTTTCCGCATCATTCAAGTCAACAACTGAACATGAGAAAAACCCGTTCCAGATTGGACGGGCTTTTTGCTGTCTGCTCGTATTCAGTGTTGTTCCGCGTATGCTTTGAAGCGGTCGAGGATGGCCTGCCAACCGGCCTGCTGCATTTCCGGAGGATTCACCGACTCCGCTTCAAACGTTTCAACGACTTCCGTTTCCTCCCCGTTCGCTGTAAACCGTACCGTTACATGCCGTCCGTCGTCAATCGTGTACGCTAATTTTTCATAAAGAATCACCTCTAGGTAGACGCCGGAAAAATCAAAGCCGACACTTCCATCCTTTGCCGCCATGTGACTGGAAAAACGACCACCTGCTTGAACATCATTCGTCGCTTCTGTCGTATGCCAATCGTCCGAGGCGGCATTCCAGGCTTTGATATGTTCCGGTTCCGTCCAATACGTCCAGACTTCGGCGACAGGACGTTGGATTACAGTCTGGATTTGAATTTCTTGAGCTTGGTTCATGTGAATCACTCCTCTGTAAGTTCAGAATCTGTTCTTTGTTTAACGTTCTGCTTTAACTGAACAAATCCTTCTTTTAAGAAAATGGTTTATTTTGTCAATCATTCAGGTATACTAACTTCATAGTTAATAAAAGTTAACCGGTTAATAAAAAGGAGTGTTAGTCATGGAACAGCAGGCGATTTTGATTCTCGAACAGTATGAACAACTCAAAGTCATCAGTGATCCGATGCGGACAAAAATGCTGATGCATCTGATTGAACAGCCACATACCGGTCAGCAATTGGCTCAAAAACTTGACGTCTCCCGGGCAAAGATTTTGTATCATCTGCGGGAACTCGAAAAGTATCAGTTGATTCAACTCGTCGAGGAAGAAGTCCGAGGCGGAAATGTATTGAAGTTTTATCAGGCGGTCGCCCGCGGATTCATTCCGGCTGATCATCTCCTGAATCTTGTTGAGACGAAACAAGCGACACGCCAGTCTTATGTCGAGGTGCTTGACCGGGCGAAAACACGTATCTTGACGGCGCCTGACCGCTCGTTTGCCCCGCGTTCCTCTGACGTAGAGGACTGGGAAAGCTTGTCGTTCCAACAAGAACTCCGACTTTCACCTGAGCAATTCTTGATGTTTACGAAACAATACCGGGAACTGTTGCAGGACATCGAACAGGATCCTTCGACGGCTGAAGCGGACAAAAAATTATATTACGTAATGGCAACGGCGTTTGAGATTGATGCACCGTTATTTCAAGAGGATGAGGAGGGACGAGATGCAGGCGACTGAATCGGGACTTCATCAACCGCTGTTAAAGAACCGTTCGTTCCGAGCGCTGTGGCTCGCCAGTACCTGTTCCTTTCTCGCCCTATCAACCTACCTGTTTGCCGAGCAGTGGTATATCCTCCGTGTCTTGAAACTCGATGCGTATTTAGGTCTCGTCTTGATGCTGACGTTGTTGCCGCGGATTTTTTTAATGGTGTTCGGCGGTGTGATTGCCGATCGGTTCAAGAAATCGATCATCTTACGGTATTCCAGTCTGATACGGCTCACCTTTGTGTTGTTCCTGCTGTTCGTCTATCACCTTGAACTGTTGACGATTGTTCCACTCGCTGTATTTGCCTTTACGTTCGGTTGCATCGATGCTTTTTTTTCCCCGGCCAGTGCGTCCCTGTTGCCACTCCTCGTTTCAAAAGATGATCTGACACGGGCCAATTCAATTCTACAAACCTCCAATCAAATGGCATTGTTCTCCGGACCGTTGCTTGGCGGGTTACTGCTTACCTTCTCATCGTTCCACTTCTTATTTTTGACGATTGCACTGTTTCTTCTGCTCGCATCGCTCGGTACCTTGTTTATTCGTGAACATCCAGTAGACAATCCGACTCGTACCTCCGCTTGGCTTGAGCTCGTGCAAGGATTTCATTATGTGTTTGCCGACCAATACTTAAGACGGATCCTCTTCCTGCTGATTATCATCAATTTCTTCTTTTTTGGTCCGTTGCTGATGGGGATACCGTTACTAGTCGATCGGGTTTTAGGCGGTCAAGCCCTTGATCTCAGTTATCTTCAAGGTGCGTATCAGCTCGGCATGTTGCTCGGGGCAGCTTGGATCGGCTTCAACCACTCGATCAACCAGTCGTTTCGCCTGTTGCTGTCGTTGATTGGTCTGCTTGGAGTCGGTCTTGGGTTACTCGGACAAATCGGACACGTTTGGCAAGGCGTTCTGCTGCTGCTGACAATGGGAGGCATCTCCTCCATCATCAATGTCCTGATTTTGACGACGATTCAAACGACGACACGACCACAAATGATGGGACGGGTCATGAGCCTTGTCAATGCCGCGTCCAACGGTCTGGTTCCATTGTCTTACGCTGCCCTGTCCCTCTCATTGTCGTTTGAGGTCCGTCTCGAACAGATTCTTTTATTTTGCGGCTACGGTATCGTTTTTGTGGTGTGTGCTGCCTTTGTTCGGATCAGATGAACGCATCAAAAAAAAGCCATATCCCGTTTCAGGGGATATGACTTTAACTTGTAGAAATGAAAAAACAGGAGTGCAGAATCTTGACCCATTGAAGAACGAGTGCATCAAAACTAACTGTGAGGAGTGTGGCATCTATGGAGATAAACATCCGTCAACTGTCAGCTCATGAGAATCCGCCGATGGAGCTTTTGCTATTAGCGGACCCGTCTCAGAAAATAGTCGAAGAGTATTTGCAAAGAAGCCGTTGTTTCGTTGCTGAAACAAGAGATCAGCTGGTCGGGGTGCATGTGCTTCTACCCACGAGACCGCAAACGATCGAAATCGTAAATATTGCAGTAGACGAGAAGTATCAAGGAAGCGGCATCGGAAAATATCTCTTACAACATGCCATCGAAACCGCGCAAGCGATGGGATACGGAACCATCGAAATCGGGACAGGAAATTCAAGCATTGGCCAGTTGGCACTTTATCAAAAATGTGGATTTCGGATTGTTGGAGTCGACCTGAACTTCTTCTTGCGGCACTACGAAGGGGACATTATTGAAAACGGTATCCGGTGCACCGATATGATTCGGTTATCTCAGGACATATAAGAGTCATCCTCTAAAACAACTTGACGGATCAAAGTATGTTTCAGGAAAACGATTCAAAATGACAAAAAAGCGGTCCTTCTCGAAAAAGAGAAAAACCACTTCGTCTTCAGTCTCAAGTCATGTCGGAACTTAGGTTGTGACTTCCCATTTAAATGACTGTCGTGAATTTCTTTGCCGTTTCATTCAGTTCATGGGCCGACTCACTGACGGTCTCAAACCGTTGCAACGTCTCTTCCATGACGGAAACACTCGACGAGGCATCAGCGTTTGCCCGCGTGATGCCCTGTTGAATCCGCTCCAGCTCCTTGTTCATCTGTTCCGTCGTATTTCGGACGTTGACGACAGCCAGTTCAACAAGCTTCGAGAGATTACGGACTTCCGTCGCAACGACGTTAAAGCCGCTTCCATGCTCACCGGCGCGTGCTGCTTCAATCGAGGCGTTCAACGACAGTAAGTTCGTCTGCGCCGCAATCTCTTTGATCGTCCCGGTAATCTTTGTGATCTCGGAAGACTGTTCCTGCAGATTCGCGAGTGTCCGTAAATTTTCTTTGGCATCGTCCGCCATCTTCTCGATCGTTTGTTTCAGTTGACGGCTCTCCTGTTTGCCTTGCATGGAACGGTCATCAAGATCCATTGCGATGCCGGCAAAGGACGTCGCATACTCTTGGATGTTTTCTTGCCGGTCCGTGACATCAGAAGCTATCTTGACGACGCCGACGACTTGGTTTGCTTCATAAATCGGCATATAAGTTGCTTCAAGCCATATCGAGTCGCCGCGGGCGTCAATCCGTTCGATTTTATCAGCCGAGCTGAAACCGGCCAGTAGTTTGTTCCATAATTTTTGATATGCCTCACTGTTCACAAAGTCCGCTCGGCAAAACAGATGGTGGTGCATACCAATCATCTCGTCGCGTTTGTACTTCATGGTCTTGGCAAACAAGTCGTTGACATCAACGACCCGGCGTTGCGTATCAAAACGGATCATCGCAACATTCGTGTTTAAGGCTTCAAGGACATCTGTAGAGGCAAGTGTTTGATTGTTAGATAGCGGTGTCGTCACGTGGTTAATCTCCTTCGGGTCGAATAGTACTTTGATTTTTAGAAAATGAGTAGAAAGATATTTTTTATCGAAACATTTTTTAGTGTGCTGTTATCATAACAAGCCATGATTGACGTGCACATCATTCTGCTCATACGTCTCAAAACATTGACCCATCGCTCAAAACAGGTCTTTTTTGGGAATATCTTCTCCCTTCTTTACAACTTAATACCAATCAACAACATCTTTCTGCTGGAAGTGATTCTTGAAGATCCAATACACAAAAAAGCCCTCTCCGATTCACGAAGAATCGAGGAGGACTTGCTTATTTCAGAGTGAAACCACGGTCATTTAAAAGAGTCTCCCATTCACTTAAGTACATATACTCCTGCGCCCCGAGCGGATTTTCGAGCTTTGTAATGAACTCGAGACTGTTGCCGTCCGGATCATTAAAATGGATCTTCGCATGGGCATGCTGGGCGATCGGCATGACGAACGGTTCCGTCCCTTCAAAACCAAATGCCTTGCGTGGCGTATAACCACGTTCCGTCAGCCAACGGACCGAATCTCGTAAGCCGTCGAGCGAGACTTGAAAGGCGATATGCCGGATCGACGGATGATACGGCAGTTCGACTTGGTCCGCTTGCCAGAGACCGAGCCAACTCTGATCCTCGACAATCCAGAGAAATGCGATTTTCTGATCCACGATGTGATCGACCTTCAACCCAAGTCCCTCATAAAACTCGATGGATTGCTGTAAATCGCGGACCGGCAGATGTGCTTCGTACAGACCAAGAATCATTGCCGTTCACGTTCCTTAACGTGTCCGTTCAGCGCCTCGATGTAGCGGCTGGCAGAACGGGCGACGGCGGCTTTGGCATCCGTCACGACGATTTTATGGAACGCATCGTAGATTTGATTAAAGCGGACGTCTGTTAGGGCAGACGCCATCTCAGCGACGGTTGCCGCCGGTAACGGAATCAGGTTCGGATAACTGTACATGAAGCTGACCCATGCCCGGTCGGCAACGACACGGACTATATCTCCCGTCAGTAAAATCCCGCGTCCTTCGTCCCCCGTCGTCCATTCGAGCACGGTCGCCCCGTCAAAGTGACCGCCGATCCGGTGTAACACTACATCGTCAGCTAACTCCAAACGGTCACCGGACCAAAAGACAATCTGTTCACTTGGTCGCGTCACCCACTCTTGATCTGCTTCATGAATGTACAGTGGAATTTCAAACGTTTCCGCCCACTCGACCTGGGTCGCGTAATAGTGCGGATGCGACAAGGCCATCGCGTCGAGTTGACCCACTGCATCGATGACCGCCTGATCGAGATAGGTGATGCAGTCCCAAAGAATCCGTTTGGTTCCCGCGACGAGATAAGCCGTCTGCCCGATCCCGAACTTCGGTGTCGTGACGAGACTCGAAAGTCCCGGTTGTTCCTCCGTCACGGTCGTCTGATATGTATCGGACGAAATCATATCCGGAAGTGTCGTCCACGATTGACCGTTTGGATTCACATATTGCCGCTCGTCCGTACAAATCGGACAGATGTCGTCCTGTGTTACGTTCTCATCCATCTGGACCCCGCACGTCGTACAAATTAAGTAAGTCATGCCTATTTCCCCCTGCTGTTTAAGATCTTTTGACGCGTAACCAAATGATGTTAATCAGGGCAAAAATCAAAGCACCGGCCACGAATCCGAGTAGGACACTGACATCAAAGGTCCCCTTCGCTTCGTAAACAATCAGTAAACCGACGATCGCACCAATCAAAATGCCTAACACACGAAGTGCAATCATTCCGTTCGTCATCGTCATGCCCCCTTTTGTTCATTTGTTTTACAACGTTCTTGGTGCATCCGCCATCGCGTTAGCGAGAATCATGTAAATGATTAAATTAATCGGAAGCGGAATGACAAGGAAAATCAGACGGACGGCCAATGACGAAATACCGAAGTGTTCCGCGAGTCCGCCGCATACCCCCTGGATCGAGCGGTCTGTTGCTGATCTGCGTAGTGATTGTGCCAATCGTCTCCCCTTCTTTCTTTAATTTCATTTTGGGTGATCCATCCATATGTTACAATAATTAGTATAGCGTAATGGAGTTCAATTTTGCAGGGGACAGCCCCTTTGATTCGGAATCTGACAGAAAGGACGTGAGACATTGGATATTTTTTATTTGATTCAGGAACGGGCGTTACCGTTCTCGATTTTGGCTTTACTGATGATGGCGAGTGCCGTCGTCGTGTATGTTGTTTGGAAAAAACAGGTCAGCTTGCCGTTGCCGTTGCGTATTTTTACGACCGTCATCTGCCTGACCTGTATCATCGGTTCAGCCTGTTTAATGCTTTTCACACTGTTCGTCGGCTACAACGCTTAAAAAAATACGAGTCCGGTAAACAAACAGACGTCACCTTCCCTCAAGGAGAAGAATGACGTCTGTTTTTCATTCATCGTATGACTGCCCGCTCAAAAGCGGTTTGAGTACGGTATTCTTGATCCTGCCAAATCCAACGCCTCGCTGTTCCTTTAGCCAAGCGATAGGTGTTCTGTTCGAATTGATTCCCGGAGCTCGTCTTAAAGAAGTGGGCGACAAACAGATTGTCTTGCCCCGTCGTAAATGTATTGTGGTCGATCCGGTTATTACGGACATCGTGCTGGATCAGCAGCTGTCCCCCTTCGAGCCCTTTCGTATCATTGCCGGAGACCTGATTCCCTGTAATCCGGACCTGTTTCGTTCCACCTCGTTTTTTATCGTATCCGCCGATTGAAACACCGGTAAACCGGTTTTGTTGGACAAGATTTCCACGGACCGTAATGTCTTCCGCATACTTCTTTGCATGTTCACTTGTTACTTCAATCCCGATATCATTCCGCTCGACGGTATTGTTTTCAATCGTCAGCTGTTTGCCGCCGTCGACGTAAATACCGGCTGCATTGTACTCCTTGCCATAGACCGGATTTCCGTAACTTGAACTGTCGGAAACGTGATTCCCGGCAATCGTCCCGCTCCGTGCATAATCTTCTGCCGGATTCGTTGCGACCCCTTCATATCCAATTAAGTCGATGCCGATGTTATCGTTCCGTCGAACAGTGTTGTCCGTGACGGAAAAACCGTTGATGTTACCATTCAGCACCAAGGCTTCGCTGGCCCCGAGCCGGTTATCTTCGACCCGGTTACCCTGGACAGTGATCTGCTTCAAACGACCGGTTCCATAGATTGCAATCCCGTGGGCGTTGCCGTCTTTCGCATGGGTTTGAATTCGCCGGACCTGGTTGTCGATCAATTGAATGTTCCGTCCGGTTCCTGTAACAAAAATTCCGATCGGTGTCTCATCGGTTCGTTTCGTCGCAATGTCGGCGACAATCAGTCCTTGAATCGTCACGTACTGTCGATTTTCGATCCGGACGAGTGCCGTGTCCCCGTCTTTCTGCTTCAGCGTTTTCCCGCTTAAGACTACTTTCTCCTTTTGATAGTTCCGGAAGACGATCGGTGCTTGTTTCGTCCCGCTGTACTTGACGGTTAACGCTTCCGGATATGTTCCTTTACGCAGATAGACCGTTGTCCCGGCTTTCGCGAGCTGACTGGCTCGTTTCAGCGTTTTCAGCGGTTGCTTAAGCGAACCGGAATTCGTATCCTTGCCGGTCGGAGCGACATACAGAATGTGTTTAGCTGCTGTCGACTCCGCCGGTTCTTGATTCCAAGTCGTCGAACAGCCAAACAGTCCGAGCGACAGCAAGAGAATAAAACGTTTTTTCATGTAACCCTTCCTTCCTATGACACCTAATCCGATTGTAAATATCATCCATTCCCCTTACACTGAATGTACTTACATATGAGGGGCGTGACGTGGATGTTGAAACAACTGCTTGTCTGTTCACTATCGGCACTTTTACTTGCCGGTTGCAGTACGGAAGAAGCCGTGCCGAAAAAAGTCGTCAAACCAATGGAGCTCCCGTTGACACTTAAATTGGATGAGTCCAAAAAACCGGCAGACGCATTTATAAATAACGCTACCTATGTCATGACCGGTCAAACGGATCAACCTCTTTACCTGACCGGAATAGAGCATTTTGCGTCGGGCAAGCAGAAAATCTGGTTCTCCGAGACAATCAAGCCCGGTCAATATGACGGAAAATCACTGAAACTCAGTCAACAGTTTGACAGCACAAAAGGCTACCGGTCCTACAGATATGAGCTGGAGGATACGATGAATGAGTGGTCCGAAGAATCAAATGATTTGAAAAAATCCTTGATGACGGGTGTCGAGTTTCGGAACAGATCATTCCACGCATCTGAATATGACCTGTTGATGTTAGAAAAGTCGACCATTAATGAGTCCATGGTCGGAAGATCATTAGCTGGTATCCATTCTCCTGAAGGCATCAAACTTAAAAAGGGCGAGCATGCTTTTACGATTTCATTATCGACTAAATCCTTCGGTACCCCAAGTGCACGTACACTATAAAAACAGACCTGTCTCTTCGTAAAAAGAGGCAGGTCTGTTTTGTTCAGTGCCGCTGATGCGGCAACGGGATCGTCAATGGTTTGAAGTCCGGTCCAAGCAGGATTTTCATCAAAAAAATCAGCTGTCCGGTGTGATAGGCATAATGCGCGAGCTGCCGTTCAATCGCGTCGACGACGAGATGCGGTTCACCGCGAATCAAAACGGTCCGCTCCAAATCGTTTGGTGTCAAGGAGGCAAGCGTTGATTCGACGAGTTGCCAGCCGTCGTTCCACAGTGTCAGCAAGGTCCCTTTGTCATGACCCTGGTCGACAAACTCGGCGTCCCGGTTGCGGTCCGGCTTTTCCCCGTCCGTCGTTAAAAAATCGGTCCAGCGTGATGTCATATTGTTTGTCATATGCTGAATCAACAGTGCCACGCTGTTCGTGTCGGGTGCAAGTGTCTGATGGAACTGTTCCTCATTCAGCCAGCCGAGTGCCTGCTCTGCCGGTTCGCGGACGGCCCGGAACCGTGCTTGAATTGCCGTCAAATACACCTCTTCAAAAGCCATTTCATTTCCTCCCTTTGCTGTTAATCCATCACAAAGTCCACACCATTTGCTCCTTCGACCGGTATCGTCCGTAACGTTTTTAAGTTGTCATCCGTGATAATCAATCGGCCTTTTCCGGAAAATGATGTTTTACTTTCCGTGAAATATGACGTCTTCTTATATGGATTCCGGTAGAGGTAACGGTAATAGTTTCCCTCCTTCCAAAAATCAGATCGGACCGGTTCAACCCGGAACGCTTGTCCGAACGTCCACTTAACGAGCCGTTGATCCGTATCGTTTTCACCGGTGCCGATGATTTGATAACCGGTCTGTTTGTTGATCATCCGCATCGGTTCCGTCGCCCAGTAGTTGACATCATCCAATACTGAAAATGACTTTTGCTGCATCGTTCCGTTCGTCTTCAGCCGGATCATCACGCCGTCGGTCGTTGCAAAATACGCGGTCTCTTTCGCACCGTATAACGCCGTATAGGCATACGGTTCGTCCGCTTTTCGAATGACGCGTGATTTTCCGGTCGTCTGGTCGAGCAGGACCATTCCGGCCGCCCCTTCTTTATCATCCTCGGTACCGTTGTTGGCATAAGCAATCGTCTGATCCAGTTCAAGAATCGGTGAATCAAAGACCGGCATCAGCCGGTCTTCAATCGGATACCGTTTGTCTGTCCGGACGTTGATTAACTGAATTTTTTCCTTTGGCTTCGAGGCATTGGATTCCAGCCAGACATCTTTCCCGTAATGGGCAACGGATGTGATCGCTGTATTCGGCACCTCATGTTTTGTAAACGTGCCCCGTTTTAAATCGTACGTAAAAAAGTGATCTGCTTCGATGCCATCCGGGTGATGTGCATAGATGTGCCGCGGATCCGTTCCTTTTTGCGACAGCATCATCAGATAGAAATCCGGGTCAGCAATTGCTTCTGCCTTCAGCTCTTTCCCCGTTTTCGAGAGTGTCGTCATCAATCCCGGTTCTTGCGGATCATCCTGTGTTTCTTTATAACGGTTAATATCGCTTCCATACAGCAGGATGACCTGACCATCTTTTGGTGTAAACGTCATCGTCGTGAGATCCTTCGAAATGACCGGATAGGAAACGGCTTTTGGTTCCTCCGGACGCAATCCGAGATATAAAGCACCTGCACTGACCAAAACGGTCAGGCCCGCCGATCCGTACAGCATTCGTTTTTTCCATGATTGAAGCATGAATATCCACTCATTTCGTTTGTCATTTTCACCTTCCATTGTACCGTTTTTTTTGTAAAAAAATTCTTTAAAAACGGATTTTCATTACCAATTGACCTGTTGTTCCATAAAAAAGACACTGTCGGATGGACAGCGTCTTTCATTTCAGTTATCTGGCTGTGACGCCACCATCTACCGGAAGACCGATTCCCGAAATATGGCTCGCTTCATCTGTTGCGAGGAAAAGAATAGCGTGCGCGACTTCTTCGGCTTGTCCGACATGGCCAAGCGGAATTACCTGTTCAAAATAGTCTTTATACGCGGCCATCGACGGGGCACTCATCTTCGTCTCGATGTAACCCGGGTAAACGGCATTGACCCGGATATTGTACTTGCCGTAATCGACAGCCGCCGCCCGTGTCACCGCATCAATCGCGCCTTTTGATGCCGTATAACCACCGGCTCCTGCCATTCCGCTGATGGCAGAAATCGAAGCGATGTTGACGATTGAACCCCCGGTCTCCTGCATCAACTGAATCGCCTGTTGCATCCCGAGCAGAACACTGTTGATGTTGATGTTAAAAATTCGGGACCAATCGGTTTCGTTCTGCTCTAAAAACGGGGTACTCAACGCAATGCCGGCATTGTTGACCAGAACATCCAGTCGATTAAACTCCCGCTCAATCATGTCGATGACGTCTTGCCAACTTTCACGGGAAGAGACGTCGTGGTGTAAGGCATATGCTTGACCCCCTTCAAGCAAGATCTGTTTGACGACAGCACGGACGGCCTCCTCATTGATGTCGGTCGCGACGACGACGGCACCTTCACGCGCCGCCATTAATGCGGTTGCTTCACCCATGCCACTTCCGGCACCGGTAATTAACATGATTTTTTCTGCTAATCGATTCATCTTCATTCACTCCGTTTCTTGATGTTAAGGTTGCATCGCTAAAAAATCGGGACTGGTCGGATTGCCGATATAATGTCCACCTTCAATTTGTAAGGTCTGCCCGGTCATGAACTTTGATTCGTCCGACGCAAGATAAACGACGGCATGTCCGATGTCATTCGCCTCACCGTGATACGGGAGGGCATTGTATTTTTCGAAGGTCGCAAGCAGACTGGGACTCATGTTGGCTTTTGCTGCCGGTGTCAAAATCAAACCGGGAGCAATCGCATTACAGCGGATCAAATCCTTCCCGTACTGCGTCGCGATATACTTCGTCAGCTGAACGATGGCAGCTTTCGATGTTCCGTAAGCCGAGCGGATACTGTCGCCCGCAAAAGCCGACATCGAAGCTGTATTGATGATAGAGCCGCCGCCAGCCTGTTTCATATGTGGAATCGCATAACGGGCACCGAGCAAGACACTTTTGACGTTAACGTTCATCAAACGATCCCATTCCGCGAGGTCCATCGCGACGACATCGAGATCTTTCTGAAGATTCGTCAGACCGACGTTGTTAAACAGGATGTTAAGTTTTCCATAGGTTTCGACGGTAAATGTAACGGCATTCTGGATCGAATCGGCTTCCGATGCATCCAGGAAGACCGCCTGAACCTGTTTTCCTTGTCTCCGTAAACCGGCCGCCACGTCTTTTGCACCCTTTATGTTGTAATCTGCTATTACGACCGCAGCACCTTCTTCCGCAAGCAATGTTGCTGCCGATAAGCCGATACCTGACGCACCTCCTGTCACCAACGCTACTTTTCCCGCTACTCGATTCATCGTTTCACTCCGTTCTCCCGCTTTGCCCGGATATGGGTCAACAGTTTTTCGTTGATTGCTAAATAAAGCCGAATCTCTTCTTCATCCAACACGTCATACAGTTCAAGATACTGTTGTTTTCCGATCGCCTGAGCTTCACTTAAGACCTGTTCGCCCTGCTCTGTGATTTGGAGCAACACCTGCCGCCGGTCTTGTTCGTTGTAGACCCGCTCGACCAGTTCAAGCTGGATCAGTTTTTTGGCGATATTCGTCATCGCCCCTCCCGTAAAACCAAGTGTTTCCGCTAACTTCATTTGATTTTGAGGTCCTTTTCGTTTTAACTCCCCTAATGTCAAAATCGGTGAGATGCCGATTTTGTGCGGAAAACGAGCGTTCCAATCAATAATGGCTTCATTTGTCACAGCTTCCACCGTATGAATCATCTTAAAAAGTTGATCTTGTTCCATTGTCCCCACATCCTTTTGGTTGTTATTCTGTCCAACCAGCATTTTTACTTACCACGTTAAATAATTTAACACTAAACTATTTAACTGTAAACTTTTTTAAGTAATAGGATATCCCGCACGTTTTTTTGTTCACCTCGTACTTTATTTACTACGCTCGCTATAACTTTTTAAAATTTCAGCCGATAAAATAGATAAGCAACACGCAAAACATCACCAGGAGGATTATATGGACACAACACGGACTCATTCCATCAGAACACGTTTACTACTCATCATCAGCTTGATTCTCATCCTGTTCTTTGTTTTCAGTAGCGTCTCGCTTTACCTGACAACTAAACAAACCGCGCTATCGACACTCAAGAAAACAGCGGAACAGGATGCGCTCCGGATTTCAGCCTCCGTCGATTCCGCCGCTTATCAAGAATTTTTAAAAAATCCTACGAATGACGCGATCTATGATGAATTACGAGAATCACTGGATCAACTCCGCAAGCAAAACGGATTGTTGTATGCCTACACGGCAAAAGTGGACCAAAATCAGGTCAAACTATTGATTGACGGTCTACCGGTTGCAGAGGCCGCAAACATCAATGATCCGGCAACCGGTGCTGTTGCCTCCGACATGAAGGACGTCTTACGCGGAGAGATCCACTCAACCGATGTCATCGATGATCCAAAATTCGGAAAATATATCAGCGTCTATGTTCCGTTAAAAAGTCCGACCGGAAACATCATCGGTATTCTAGGAACCGACATCGCAGCGAAAGACGTCGAAAACTTGACGACGGCGATGCTCAAACAAACGTTGCCGCTTTTTATCGGTCTGTTGATCGGTTTACTCGTTGTGACGCTGGGGCTTCTCTATTACATACTCGGCCGGAAACTGAAACCGCTTGAGACCCTGCAGTCCGTCGCCAAGATGATTGCCGATGGAAAACTCGAGCTGGCCCATCAGACGATGCACCGTTTGACGATTCCGGCAAAAGATGAAATCTACGCACTCGCCCGCTCGATTCAGCAAATGAATGAAACGCTTCGGTTGATGATCGTCGACATCAAACGGACGACGGTGCTCGTGACAGAAACCAGTCAAGCCATCGACGCCGGCACGACGGAAGTGCTCGACGGTTCAACGCAGATTGCCGAAACGATGTCGGAAATTGCGATGGGGACCGAAAGTCAGACACATACGACACTCGCCTTGACGGACGAGATGACCGGCTTCTCCGCGCTTGTCCAAAAGACGGCTGACGACAGTCAAGACATCGAACAGACGGTCGAAACGATGCGAAGCGTGTCGCAAGAAGGACAAACGCAGATGAAACAATCCGTTGTCCGGATGAACACGATTCATACGCACGTCGCCGAAGCCACGGAGCAGGTTCGACAATTGAAACAACAATCGAACGATATCCAGGCGCTCGTGACGATCATCCGTGACATCGCGGCGCAAACGAATTTACTGGCATTGAACGCCGCCATCGAAGCGGCGCGTGCCGGCGAACAGGGAAAAGGATTTGCTGTCGTCGCGACCGAAGTCAAGAAACTGTCGACCCATGTCGCAAGCAGTGTCGATCAAATCGCTGCCATCGTCCAAAATATCACCGGGAATTCAACACAAATGGAAGTCCGGTTTGTTGAGACCCTCCAAGAGACACGACTCGGGCAGCAGGAAATCCAAGCGACGGACAGCTCGTTTTCGCAAATCGCGGGACAAGTTGGAACTGTCGCTGCGTCGGCGTCTGATATGCGCAGGCAAATGCTTGATGTCGCCCGGACGGAAGCCCGGATTCGCAGTGCGTTGACAGAAATTGCCGCCGTTGCCGAAGAACATACGGCCGGTAATGAAGAAGTCGCCGCAGCATCGGAACAGATGATTGCAACGATTACCGGATTACATGTCCTGGTTGAGACGTTGAATGAAACATCGGCTTACTTGACTGATCAGACAGAGAAGTTTGAACTGGAATCATGAAAAACGTCCGTTTCCTCATAGGAAGCGGACGTTTGTTTATGCTAAAATTTAAACCGGAATCGCTGAACATAATCTATTTTGTGACTGACTGGAAAGGACGTTATTTCATTGAAACAAATCCATCATCTCTGTATCCAGACGACTGATTACATCGCGTCAAAAACCTTTTACGAACAACTCGGCTTCGAGCTGATCCAGGAATCACCCGATTTCCATACACGTGCCTTCAACAGTTGGTTAAAGCTGGGTGACTTCTATATCGAACTCCAGACAAACAAAGTCGACGAGACATTGAAGTCCTATACGAAACATGCGGCCGGTCCCGTCCACTTCGCATTGTATGTCGATGATTTACAGGCGGAAGTCGCACGGCTCGAACAACTCGGCATGCCGTTTTTGCCGAAACATGGCGGTAATATTTACTTCGTCGTCGACGGTCATCTCAGTAAACTGAAGGCACCGGAAGGAACGATCATCGAACTACGGGATACGTGGACGATCAAAGAATAATCAAACAAACGCTTATGCCTCGTATATTCAGGGCATAAGCGTTTTTCCGTTACAATAAAAAATTTTGTCATTTGATTCCCAAGTTCTCGATATACGTCGTTTTTGCCTTGTCGAGTTCATCCGACACCGTTTTCAATTCTTTCCTTACGTACTGGTCACCCTGCTTTTGATAGACACTTTCTTGCAGTGACTTCTTACCTCCCTGCACAGGTGCATCATAGGACAATTCAATCCAGTCCCCGTCATCACTGACTTCAATTCCCGTTTCTTTTCGGACGATCGGATCGTGGTTCCGTCGTACGAGTTCTTCGTTTTCCAGTTTAATCACGGTATCGATGGATTCGTTAAACTTCTTTTTGTAGTCAGGTGGCGGTGCTGGTTCCCGGAATAGGTAAAAGACAATCAAGGCTCCGAGACTGACAAGCAACATCTTTTGAAAGTTCATCTGTACCCTCCTTTTACAGCCGATCATGAATTATTCAGAACTGATTGACTATCTGTAAATCATGCCGCTTGTCCCATCCCTTGTCGGCTACGCGTTTTTGAAAGATAGTATGATGCGGTAATCCTTTTGAGAACAGCGGGGTCGGACGAATCGTCCGGGTCTGTAAATCGGATGCGCCATATGCCAGGTACAACTGAAATTGTCCGTCCGTTAACTTCGCCGCAATCGCCGTCACCGTCTCCGGAAAATGCGCGATCGCGTCACAGGTCGATTGATACGGCGGTAACTCGTTTTTCAGATGCATCCGCGCCTGATTTTTAACGGACCACGGCAACGGTTGCCAAGATTTCAATAACGCTTCATACTGTTTTTCCGTCGCTTCCGATGTATCGGTCGCGTCGTAATAGACGACATCGATATCCTGTTCCTCAGTCAAAGTCAGCCCCCAAATCAACGACCGGATGTAACCGGCGCAAATCCAGGCATCCGGCAGTCCGAGCCGGTCGACGAAAGTTAACTGTTCGTGCAGTATTTCATTTTCACTTAAGACATGGTAAATGTCATTGGTTTCTTGCATCGATTGGCCCCCATTTAAATCTTCAACTTTTTCCACGTCTTCGGATAGGTCCGCAACTCTTTTTTTGTCGGATGCTCGGGATCGAGTACTTTTCCACGGCGTTCAAGGATCGTATCCGCCATCAAGAGCATGATGGCGAGCAACAGATACACACCGATGCTCGTGAAGAACGGCAAGCTCAGATTTAATACGACCGGCAGAAAAAGACCGACCAAGACGATGAAACAGTAATCAATTACATACTGGATTTGGATGATCCGCTTCATTGCCGGATAAGGCGTCAGCGCCATATCCCGGTTGACTTCTTTGGAATGCAACTGGGCAATCAGCACCAGTGCAACGATGAGAACGGCGAACGGCCAGTAGGCACCGCGGTTGGCGACAATCAGGACAATACTTGTTCCGTATAATAATGCGCTCATCATCCGTTGCTTCACCAGATGTCGTTTCGCTTCTTGGATGAACTGGGTACGTTCTTGTTTATTTTTCATGTTCTTCGCTCCTTCCACTTTCATTATACAATTTATAGGAGATGATGAATCATAGTATGGAAAGAATGGAGTGTTTAAAACTAAAAATGTCTCTTTTTCGGATTGATTAGATCCAAAAAGGAGACATTTCTTTACAAGCGAATCAAAATGATCCCGACAATCATCAAACCAAGGCTAAATAATTGAACACCGGTGACCGGCGTTTTGGCTGCGCCAAACCATCCGAAGCGGTCAATCAACAGACTGCCGGTCAACAGACCGATCGTGACGATGACGACGGCAACGCCCGTTCCAACGAGCGGGACGATAACTGCATTCCCGGCGATAAACAAGGCGCCGATCAACCCGCCGATCCAAATCCACCATGGAGTCGGGAGCGACCGGTCAAACTGCCACTTCGTCCGGACGATCAGATTGACAAGCAACAAGGTCACCGTTCCGACGATAAAGGAAATCAATGCTGCTTTAATGGCGGACTCGAGCACAACTCCGAGATGGCCGTTAATCGCAGCTTGGGCGGCACTCATCATACCCATGATGACACCAAGGACCCGCCAACCGTAAATCGTTGGATCGACTGGTTTCGCTTGTTCCGGATAGCGGCGTTTTGAAAGCCAATCGCCGAGCGCAACCGTTCCGACGACACCAAGTAAAACAAATCCCGCACCGATTAGTCTTGTGGACGAAAGCGGTGTGGAATTTGTAGAAAACCAACCGAAGTTGTCAATCAACAGCCCCATCAGCACCTGTCCAAAAATCGGCATGATCACCGTCTGGACACCGCCAATTCGCGGAAAGAGCAGAATGTTTCCAGTTAAAAAGATGACACCGAGCACACCGCCGATCCAAATCCAGGCGGGTTCCGACCAGACACCCGGATTCAGACGGAAATTCTGTTCCACGAACAGCGTCAGGACGATCAAAAAAACCGTCCCGATGCTGAAAGAGAGCAGAGAGGCAAGGAACGGCGAGCCGACGATGCCGCGTAAGCGTGTGTTGACACTCGTTTGAACGGGCACGAGGATCCCGATGATTAATCCGATGATAATGGCAAGAATAAGAAGCCCTCCTTTTGTACGAGTCGTTCCTATCATATGCCAGAGCCGGACAGGAAAGCGATTTGCCTGCTTATACCGTCAGTTGAACACAAGAAAAAGCATCCGGATGCTTTTTCAACAGATGGATTTAGTCAGCGGTATTCTTTGCTCATCGGCTGTTCTGGATCGGCTCGACGGATCCGGTGCTCAAGGACGGTTTCGATGACAATCGCCAGCAGCATGAAGCCTGCCACGTAAAGCAGTGATATGTCCGTATCATCTCTAAGTTCAGTAGTGACGATCAGGAGCAGCATGAGTGAAATGATACCAAAACCCATGATGGACCTGAGTCGAATCAACCGTTTGGCACGTGTCGAGTCTGACAGCCGACTGATTTCGAAACTTTCGCGACCTAACATCATGCCGGAAACCGCGAGTGCACAGATTAGTATCAGAATCGACCAAATGGATCGGTCAAAAAAGTGAGCCGCTAAAAAGGCGCCACCGGTAACGACTGCCGATAAAATCCGGGCCGGTTTCGTTCGCTTGCGGATGGTCTGAATGGTTTGGATCCATTCTTGTTTGTTCATCTTCTCACCTCATGACGATCATACGTGTTCTGGCTATAAGGGGTCCCTCTTTTTGTGAAAATTATGCCAGACCTTTGCCCCCGTGCGGCTGGTCTTCCAGCAACCGCTCGACCTTTAACAGAATCGGTCGCGCCTGTTCAATCAATTGCCGGGTCGCCGGCAACTGTAAAGACGCAGCATGTGCCGCTTGATCCGTCCAAATCTCCCGGACTATTACGGTATCAGCTTCTTCGGTCGTACTGACGACATACTGCTTACAATCCGAGACATCCTGTAAGGAAGTTGCTGCTTCTAACAGTACCTCCACCAATCGTTGTCCCTCACCGACTTGTGTCTTAAACTTTGTCCATAACCCATAATACATCTTTGTTTCCCCTCTCATGACATGATGATCGATTGTTTAAATCAAGTTTCTGGGAACATTTAGTTGAAAAATACGTATATTAAAAATAGCTTACATAATAAAAAGGAGGATGCTCTATTGAAAAAACGTCTGCTTGTCACGACCGGTTTGTATCTGCTCGTCATGATGATGACGATATATGCCATCTTTTTCGAACAATCCGATTCGACTTTTCTGCTAGTCATCCAACTTGGACTGTTGATCCATTTCTACTTTCAGTACCGGATGTCGTACATCGTCCCTGATCAGGATCTTCCTACTACACCATTTCGATTGAATGTCCTTCGAACCGTACTGATTGTAGCAGCCTTCGTCTCGTACATAATGCTTGATTCCGTGCCGCTCCTGCTCGCAACGGCTGTCGCTTTAGCGCTCGCTGTCCCGACGCTCGTTTCCTACTTGCGTTTACGGACGCAGGAAGACTGATGCGTTCAGCTTATTCCCGTTCCGGTAACGAGCGGGTCCGTCCGACGAAAACGACCTGTTGTTTCACCAGTCGAAAGACCTGATACTCGCCGCGCGGATCGGTTTTCAATTGAACGGCGACCTGATGCCTTGCCTCTTTCGAAGAAGCCGTCTTGTCATAGGCAGACCTGACCGCAATGATCGTCTCTTTGCCATATTGCTCGGAGACGTGTTTTGTCACCCGGGCCCGTACGATTTGTTCAAACGTTTCATCCTGTTCCTGCTCAAGAAAAAACCAACCGATGCCGCCGATCATTCCTAATAAGAGTAGTGCCAGTACCGTCTTTCGCATTTCGAACGCCCCGTTTCCGTTTTGTTCTCTGTAGACAGAATTCGCTGTTCATTAAAGATTTCCTGCTTTTTGAAGAAAAGCCGGGAACGAAAGGAGGTTCTTCATTGTTTTCTCGTACTTTTCGCTGGTTCCTCGCTGGATTGATTTTCATCAATCTGCTGAATACAACAGTTCTTGACCTGCCACGCTTGACGCTTGTGACGAATGTGTTACTCGTACTGGTCGCATTGTTCTTTCTCGTCCGTTTGCTGAAATCTTCGCACCATAAAAACAAGCCGTGAATCCGTCCCTCTTGCAGGAATCGGATGCACGGCTTGTTTGTTACTGATTTAATTCGTCGACCAAATTCTCCTGTTTGCGTCTTGTCGCAAAAAAGACCAGTCCGAATACGAGCATAACCAGCCCGACAACTGTCGCACTGATACTCGTCAAGTTCAATGCGATGTCTCCACCGTCGACGCGTGAAATCAAGAAGGTCGTTCCGATGCCGGTAATGAGTCCGAATCCAATCCCGCTGCCGATAAAAATCAGCATCTGAATCACAATCAGACGCCGGAGGGATGACCGGGTCAAGACCAACGTCCGGAGCAACGCATACTCACGTCGTTTCGTCGCTAAATAATTCAACAATGAATTGGCAAGTCCAAACCAGACCGAGACACTCATGACGGCGAGTGCAACAATGAAAACAATCCACCGTTCCTGCAATTGTTGATTCGCCAGTTTGACTGATGTCTCATACTGATTCAGCTGGAGTGTCGGGTAACGGGTCGTCAGCTCCTGCAAGATTGCTCTGGATTGTTCGGTGTCGGTTGCGTCTATGTACAAGGCTCCAATCCGGTCTTCAGAAGTCCGGATCGAAGACCGCCAGTCGAACCAGGCATCCGTTGGTAAGTCCGGATCAATCCGTCCGATTTCATATTTACCAACCGAGACAGTCCCCGCTTCTCCATTGATAAACCGCCCCATCTCAAGCCGGTCGCCGACTGCTAAGTCATTTGCTTTGGCAAATGTCTCGGAGACGATGAATTGATCGCGTGTTGAAGAAAGAACCGGTTTCCTGAGTGCGTCGAGCCGTTCAAAATCGGTCAGTGCATAACTTAAAGTGATCGTTTGATCAGACTTGAGAATTTCAAGTCCACTCGCCGGTGAAATAAACGTACTTTTTGCTTTCGGCAGTTCTTTTTCAATCGTCTGTGTCAGTTCTAGCGGATCAGCTTTTGTCCCTTCAATCAAGCGGCTTTTCAGAACCAGTTCTGTCGGATACTGTTCTTTCAGATAGGTCAGCTCATGTTGTTTGATCGTCTCGAGGAACGTCGAACCGAGTACAACGACGACGAGTAAAATCTGCACAATCAGCATCAACAACGCATTTTTCCGTAGTTGCGGCAATACACTTCGAACCGCCACAAACGTCGTCGGCCCGGCTACTTTTTGAAGCAACGGCTCAATCCGAACCAATAGCTGTTGAAGCAATAAGGGCGTTGCGCTGTACATCAGCACGAGAAAACTGATGGTCGATCCGAGATAACCGCCGGCCCGGTGATTCTCGGTTTGTGCGAGAATCGTCGCATATAACAATGCACCGACAGTAAGAGCCGCGAACGTCTTGGCCATCCGTTCCCGAAGCCGCGACACTTTAGGTCCGGCATGGTTTTGACGCATGACGTGAATCGGCAGAATCCGCCGGTTGCGGTAAGCAGAGCCACTCAGCAATAACAGAATCAACAGACTGCTGCCGACCGTCACGAGACCGGCCAGCTGCCAGTTAAAGGCAATCACCGTCCCCTTGAGTGCAAACAATTCCCGCCACTGCTCCTGCAATGCTCCGTAAAATAATCCGCTTAATAAAAAAGCCATCAATGCTCCGGCGCAGACAATCAGACTCGACTGCATCATGAAGATTTGGAACAATTGCCGCGTCGTCGCTCCAAGCGTCCGCATGATGGCGAATTGATAGCGGTGTTTGCGGAGAAAGACATCAAAATTCGTCATCAGGATAAACGCGGAGACGATTAAAATCAATCCGGCAATGATGGCGACATAGACCTGCATCGCTGAAACACCGTTAACGTCAGAAGCGGCAGTTTCTGCGAGATCCACGCGCAATCCCGGGACTTTTTGAGTTAAACGGTCGGCATAATCTACGACGTCCGCATCCGGTTTTAATTGAACCAACACATACGTCGCACGCTTCTTCTGACTGACATCGGCATTTAGTTGTGTCACATCGTCATAGTTCATCACAAGCGTATCCGGTGCCGTCCCGCTTGCCGCAGCATCCGGCAAAATCTCAACCACCTCGTACTTAGCACTTGAAACGGTCAGTTCCTGCCCGACTTTTACATCAAATGCCTCGGCTAATCCCGCATTCAGGATGATATCACCGCGGTCGATGGATCGTTTGATGTGATAGCGGCTTTTCGCAAGTGAATCGTTTTTTATCCCGATCGTATACACATCGGCCGTCGTTTGACCGGTCACGGTCAGATTCGTGATCAACACCGGTGAGAGCTGCCTGGTCTGTTTATCCTGCGTTAAGCGGTCGAGGAAGGACTGATCAATCACTTCCGTCCGTTTATCTTGATACCCGACCGATAAATCCATCTTGCCATAAAGCCGCTCGATATCCGCTTGAACGGACGCCTGGCTTTGCGAGACGAATAATACCATCGACAGGACAAGCAAAATCGAAATCATGACGCTGCCGATCGACGTCAGCAGGATCATCGGGCTTTTCCGGTATAATTTCAGAGCCAACCGGAACAAATGCCGTTTTTCCTGCTTCATACCGACCTCACGTAACGCTCAAACGTCTCCATGATGGGTCCAAGTTCACCGGTCGACGGCTGATCGGCCACGATGCGTCCGTCGTGGAAGTAGAGGATTCGATCGGCGTAAGACGCAACTTGCGCATCATGCGTGACGAGCAGGATGCTGGTCTGTTGGTCTTTGTTCAATGCTTTCAGCAGTGTCATGATGTCTGTTGATGTACGGAAATCGAGATTACCGGTCGGCTCATCCGCTAAAATGATCGGTGGCTCGGCAATCAAGGCACGGGCAATTGCCACCCGTTGCTGTTGGCCGCCCGATAATTCAGTCGGCCGGTGTTTCGCCCACCGTGACAGACCAACGTGCTCCAGCAGATGGTCCATCCGTTGCCGGATAGTCGTTGCGTCCACTCCTTTGAGCATCAACGGCAAGGCGATATTTTCCGAAACCGTCAAATCGTCGAGCAGATGAAACGATTGAAAAATGAATCCGATATTTTGTTGGCGGTATAACGTCGCTGCCGGCTCGGTAAAGATATCGCGTTGCGGTTCGTCCCGCAGCCGCAGTGTCCCGCCGGTCGGCTGATCGAGTGCCCCGAGAATGTTCAGCAAGGTGCTTTTTCCGGATCCGCTCGTTCCCATGATGGCAATAAATTCCCCTTCCTGCATCGAAAACGAGACGTCGTCCAGTGCATGAATTGTTTCGGTTCCTCTTATGTATGTCTTCGTCAATCGTTCGATCTGTAATAAGTTGGTCATTCCAACACCTCTAGTTTACAATTTAATTCCATTTATCATTATACACAAGACGTCATCTTCAAACTAATATTTTCCAAAATCAAAAACAGCCCACTGAGCGTCTCAGAGGCTGTTTGAGGATACAGATTAGTTCCGCTTGTTTTTTCGGTACGTCAGACCGATGAACTGGGATTTCTGATTAAACAGTTTCCGGTACGACATGTAACCGACGAGGACAGCCGACGTCGCTGCTGTCGTCAGCAACAGGAATAAAATCAGCAGCTGATACAGGACGGCTTCCATCGGATCGGCCCCGCCGATAATAAGACCGCTCATCATTCCTGGTAGCTGAACAAGTCCCATCGTCTTCTGCGCCTCAATCGTCGGAATCATACTCGTCCGGATGGCACTTTTGAGACTCGTATCAATCGCCGTTTTCGTATCACCGCCGAGGGATAAAATCAATTCGATTACTTCGTCGCTGCGTTCAACTTCATCCTTGAACTTGTTCAAGAACAACAGCGACAGAATCATACAGTTTCCGATGACCATCCCGCTGATTGGAATGACTTGCTGGGCTTCAAACGGAATGATGTTCAGTCCGAGCATCAGTCCCATCGTCAACACTTCGACCGAGACCAAGGTCGCGAGGACAATCCACTGAATGCCGGGAATCCCGTCACCTTTACGGATCACGTTAAGTGTCGCCGCACCAATCATCAACAGAATCATCAGCAGGATGTAGATCGGACTATCGCTCTCAAACACAAACGTCAGGATATAGCCGATGATCAGCAGTTGAATGATGGAACGGACGGTCGCGATCAGGATGTCTTTTTCGAGACCGAGTTTCAGTGTAAAGGCGAGAATCAGTGGAATCGCAATGAAAATCAAGGAAGTTGCCAACTGGATGTAACTCATGACAATTCCCCCTTTAGGAACGCCTGAATGTCCGAACGTGCTCCGTCCGGTTCAAGCAGCGAGACGTTGCCCTGCTCCAGCAGTTGTCCGTCTTTTAGGAACCAAACGTCTTCACTGACCCGGCGTGCCTGATCCAGATCATGTGTGATCCAGATGACGGTCACCTGAAGCTCGCGTTGCAGACGTTGAATCAGCTGCTCGATTTCCTTGACCATCCGAAAGTCGAGACTGGCCGTGATTTCGTCGAGCAACAACACATCCGGTCGATTGACGAGCGTCCGGGCAATCGCGAGCCGGCTCCGTTCACCGCCCGACAGTTCTTTGACCGGTTGGTTCAGGTCGACATGGAGATCGACTTGTTCCAGCAGACGCTTCGCTTCGTCCGGTGCCAATGTCTCGTGGAAAATCGTTTTCGGCAGACTGAGATTATCCATGACGGATCCCGGTAACATCGGTGCACTTTGAAACGCCATCCCGATTTGTTTCCGCAGTTCGACGAGGTTCATCTGTTCCAAGTCCTCGCCGCGGTAGCGAACCCGACCGCTGTTCGGGGAAATCAGTCCGTTGATCTGTTTTAAGCACGTCGATTTGCCGGCACCGCTTGGTCCGACGAGCGTCGTGATTTTGCCTTCCGTGAATCCTCCCGTGATGCCACGGAGTATATGTTTGTACTGCACGTCTTCAAAGGTAATGATCGACACGTCTGCTTCACCTGACTTTCTGGTTTCTTTTGATCCGCTATGAAACAGGTATACCCGAAAAACACAAAAACATACAACGCATCGATGCGCTGTATGTTTGAAAAACCGACTATTTGGCTTCTTTTGGGTCGATCAGCGGCCGCACTTCCATCCGCCAGCCGTACTTCTGTGCTTCCGGTAACTGGGTCGTTGGATGAAGTAATGCCAAGTCGACCGCCTGTTCCAAATCAACCGCTTCAAAGACGACCAAACTGCCGATCTGCTCCGTTTTATCCGGGTCCGGTCCGTCTTGATGCTGAATCTGTCCGTCGAGGAGCCGGGCCCGTTTCGTCTCCGCTCCCGGATGCCACTCATACAAGACGTTCGTTTTTGTAAAAAAATCTTCCAACGGTACATTACAGCGTTCCATGACGGCATCGAGCTCTTGCTGCGAGGACTGATTCATCTTTTCTGCATCGTAATAACCGATGAATAAAAATAACATCTGATCCCTCCTAGTTCCAAGGCTTTCTTGAGACGTCGTTCATTATTTAAGTACCCTGTTTTTAATGGATATAATACAAAACACCTTGTCTCCGTCGAGGAAACAAGGTGTCGCTTATTTATTGGCAATTTTGCGTAACAAATACAGCGCGTAGATAGCTGCCGGGACGGCCATGAACTGAACAAACAAATGCAACAGTCCAAAGATAAAATTCAAGTCTGTATAATCCATTCGTACTTCCCTCTTTCTTAATGCAACGATTTTGTGACGACTTGGCGCATCTTTTCAAAGCCAAGCCGTTCGTAGAAGACATCGACCCCGTCGTTGCTCATCCAGTAGTCGAGGTCGATTTTATGTATGTCCTGTTCGAGTGCCCGGCGCTCGACTTCAAGTAACAACTGACGACCGAAACCCTGCTGCTGTTTATCATCGACGATACAGAGATGATGGACGCGGGCTTTCGAATTGGCAAAATGAAAGGCACTTTCCGGACGCCGGAGATATTCGATCCAGACGTAGCCGATTGCTTCGCCGTCGAGTTCGGCAATCAAAAACTGATGACTGCCGGTTCCGACGATTTTCGCAAAAAACGCCCGGACCATCGCAAAGTCATACGGTTTAAAGAAGTCCGGCTGCTGCGCGACATGCGGCTCATGGACGTAGCGGTTCAGCCGGGCCAGTATATCGAGATCCGTTGTTTCGACAATCTGCATGCGTGTCCCTCCACTCAATGGGTGATTTGTCCGTTGAAGACATACGGGACCGTCTGTTGCGTCGTCAGAATCTGTTCGTATTCTTTTGACAGATTCATGAACTGAACGGCCTCAGCAATCGTGACCCACGAAATCTCCTCGATTTCATCGGGGAAAATCGTGCCAAGTTCGCCCCCGCGAATTTCGGACTGGAAAAAGAAGAACAGACAATGTTCATCGACTTGCGGAAAAAAGGCTTCGCTGACGTGCAACAGTTCCCCGACTGCGACGTCATAACCAGTCTCTTCTTTCGCTTCCCGGACTGCTGCTTCCGGCAACGTCTCTCCCGCTTCGACCGTCCCCCCCGGCAACGTGTAATACGAATACGACGGTCCAATGTTTTTGACCATCAAGACCTGATCCCGTGTCTCATTTAACAAGACATTATAGACGATATTTTTTTGGCGCGTCATGCTCATCCCCCCAAGTCAATAGATGGTATTTTTTAACTTATCTACTATACCATAGTCTTTTTCAGGCAGGGACAGTCTTCTCTAAAAAAGGAAAAATAATTCCATGCGAATGACCTTATGGTAAAATAATTCCATCCCGGACAAATAGGAAGGATGGATACGATGATTCACTTGGAACCGGCAATCGATAACGATGCCGACGCTTTATGGAAGTTGCAAGTCGCAGCCTTCAGTCCCTTGCTTGAGAAGTATCAAGATTATGATACCAATCCGGCCAATGAAACGATTGACCGGGTCTATACGCGAATTCATCATCCAGCGAGCTGTTTCTTAAAGATCATCGCGGACGGACAGCTCGTCGGCGCAATCTGTATTCGTTGGAAAGAAGACGTTCACTTCCGGATCAGTCCGCTATTTCTGGCCCCGGATGCACAAGGCAAAGGATTTGCCAAAAAAGCCATGCTGCTCGCGGAAGCCCGTTATCCGCAGGCCAAGACGTGGGAACTGTCGAGTCTCATTGAAGAAACGAAAACGTGTTTGTTGTACGAAAAGATGGGTTACGTCGAAACCGGTGTCCGGAAACCGCTGAATGACAAGGCAACGCTGATACAGTATCAAAAAATCATGAGATGAAAAAAGGATACTCGTCTATGTTAAACAAATTCTTCGCGGCCGCTCTGACCGCAATCACCACTTCCGGTCTATTGACGTTGGTTTTATCCGTTTATGCCTTTTTCGAAGAATCAGATAAAGATGTCTTTTCCGAGGCTTTCGATTATTTCCTCATTTACACGTTCTATTCGTTTCCCGTCATCTTCATTTCAGGAATCCTCGTCGATTGGCTGAAGAAACGATTCGTTTCATTCTTCCCTAAACGCTGGAAGACAGTCCCTTTGTTGTATGGTGCATCAGGCAGTACAATCGCCCTGGTTATTGTTTTACTAAATCATAACGGAGTCGTTCGGTTCAGTGAACTGTTGTTCTTGCTGCCTTTCCTGATGCTTTGCGGCGCATCCGCGATTCTGTATTTTTGGATTTCGCACAAGATTCTCCGGAAATCGTACGGCAATTCTAAAAAATGACTCGCGGTTAAACTACCGGAGTCATTTTTGACGTCAGTCAATCATCGTCCGTTTGAACTGAATGAGCATCATCCGTTGACCGTTCAGTTCGACTTCTACTGCTTTGCTTCCTTGTTGGAATCCGTTACCTGTCAGGACTTTTTGCGAAGCGATGTTTCCGTCTGTCGTCCTCGCTTGAATTTCCTTAATATCAAGCTTCGGACATTGTTTAATCAGCAACTGGACGGCCTCTTTGGCAATCCCCTTACCCGTATGATTTTGTCCAATCCGGTAGCCAAGTTCGGCCCGTTTAGTAGTTATATCCCGGTCGACAAGATTGATTCGGCCGAGAATTTCTCCGTCGACATCCTTGATCAGATAAAAGAATGAAATGCCCTCCCGCTGTTCCTGTAAGAGTGATGCATGCCGTTGCTTAAAAATCTCAGGCAGGTAATAGTCTTCGCCTCGCGACGGAATCGATTGTTCGAAATATAGACGGTTCTCGAGTTCAAATGCATATAACGCTTCTGCATCCAGTGCCGTACAGGCTTCCAACTGTATTTTCATACCACTCCTCCTGAAGTTCCTAATTATTCCTTTCAAATTCCATATATTATCATTATAATCATATACGATACGCTGTATCAATGCGTCGCCATTACAGTTCAAGTTAGGACAAATCATGTTCATCAAACGAAATTATCATAATCTGGCCACCCATAACGTTCGCGTCT
Organism: Exiguobacterium sp. GL_137; assembly: GCF_057834585.1. Taxonomy (NCBI): domain Bacteria; kingdom Bacillati; phylum Bacillota; class Bacilli; order Caryophanales; genus Exiguobacterium; species Exiguobacterium sp. GL_137. The sequence goes on along the minus strand of NZ_CM174406.1, from coordinate 1,510,104 downwards.
TTTATCTCATCACCTTGTTTGGAACGATCAACCTCCTTGATCCGGTCATCACCTTATTTTATTTTCAGCGCGGCTTGTGGGCATCCGACATTTTGATCATCCTCTTTATGTATTGTGCCGCAACGTTAGTATCGGAAATCCCGACCGGTACCTTTGCCGACCGCTTCGGACCAAAAGCATCGTTTTTAACGGGCAGCCTGATCAGCGTCTTTTCGACCAGTCTGTTACTGATTGCGGATAATCTCTGGTGGTTTTCGATTCAGGGTCTGCTGTGGGGATTATCCACGTCCTTCTTTTCCGGATCGGACGATGCCCTAATTTACGAATCACTAAAGGAAAGTGGACAGGAAAAGACAATGAGTCAGGTCATGGCGAAGATCTCGTCCGTGATGTTTGCCGCGACAATTTTCACCAGCCTGATCGGTGCCTATCTCGTCCGGGACTTGGCGGAAAGTCAGTTTCGGTTCCTGATCCTCATCGGCATTCTTTTCAAAATCATCGAATTCCTGTTGATCTTTAGTCTGATCAACCCTAAATCGTTTGACCAGTTCCGGGACAACCCGTATACCCATGTCAAAAACGGTTGGCAGATTATCCGTAAGTCCCCGGATTTAATTAAAGTCTTTCTCAACTTCACGATTGTATTGATTCCGTCTGTTGTCATTTTCGGCAAGTTCGAGCAACCGTACGTAACAGGGGCCGGACTGCCCGTCGTCTGGCTTGGTGTCTTGTATGCCAGCGCTGCTCTACTCAGCATGCTGATCACTCGTCATCTCGCGTGGCTTCTCCTCCGGTTTAAACGAACGACGCTGATGCAACTGTCCGGAATCATGACACTGCTTGCCGTTACGCTGGCAAGTTTCCTGTTTGACAGTTTATGGATTGCCTTAGTGCTCTTTTTTGTCCTTCGGATGATCCGGTCGATCCGCCAGCCGCTCTATTCCGGCATAATCAACGAACACATCCCGTCCGGCAGCCGGGCGACGACACTCTCACTGCTCAATCTCGTCGATTCCGCGTTCGACTTAATCATTCTCGGAACGATGTCATTTGTCGCGACCCTCGGATTACCGGCCATCTTTCTCGGATGTGCTCTGATTATCGGAGTAGGTCTGTTGTTTCCGGTACGGGAAGCGAAACATGTACAAGAGCAAGAAGGGAGACACATCGTATGATTTACCGGAAAATAATCGCGGCTTCCATCTCCGGCCCTATCTTCGCCATTTTGTTCGGTCTGTTTGTTCCGGGTCCGACTAGCTTACCTGACAACTCAATTTGGCAGTATCTTTCAAGTGTTTTAATCAGCATTCCAGCCTACCTGATGTACAGTTTTCCGTTCATCCTGATTTACGGCGGGATCACTTCACTGCTCAGTGAGATCATCAGCCGACGGATCACTAAACATCAAAAAGCTGAATTCATTGTGTCGGGTGTGCTGCACCTTGCATTCGGAGCCGGGTTTTTCCTGCTCCTGAATCCTTACGCCGGTATCCTCAGCTTAGCTGCAGCATTCCTGTTTTTCGTGACAGATCGTTACTTACAGAACAAACGGGCTTCGTACCGGCTGACGCAAGCCTTGATGAGTCTAGAAATTCCGATTGGTGTCTGGATTTTGTTCATGGGAATCGTTTACCTTCAAAGCCTGGTAACTGGAAACTGAACAAGAGCGGACGACCTGACACTCCAGGTCGTTCGCTCTTTTGTTAAAAGTACGTATTAAATCCGATTTCATCTTCCCGCAGAACACCTTTTTCACTAATATATTCCGTAGCCAGATTTCCGCGCCGGAGTAAATTCTTTTTCTTTATAGCCGTTGCCAGCCGCGTCAGATTTTTTTCTTCCGTCGGTAACCGGTCCCGTTGCAGTGTAATCGTAATGAATGGCGGAATTTTAGCTTTCTGATATTCACTTGACGATGTCGGCTCCAACTTCAACTGCTGAACATCGTCCGGATAATAGACGGCCCTGTAAGCTGTCCCTGAACCGAAGATATTTTCGACAAGCGGACGGATCTGTTCCGTCAGTTTTTGCGACCACTGTTCAGACAAATAGGTATCCGTAACCTGCTTTGTCTGCTGATCGATGTAGACAAAAAATTCCGTATCAGTTTTTGGATCCTGTAATTGTACGGCATAATCAAAATCAGAGTATTTTCCCGCAGCGTCGTAAAAGACGCCTTCCAGCTCTGCCTGTTTGAAGTGTTTTGTGATATACGATTTTGTCTCGCGTACGATACGATCCGCTTCCGGTTGGTCCGGTTCCATCGACTGGACATACAGGAAAATCACCAGACCAGACATCACGATTATGACGCCGAAAAGGATTAGTACTTTTTTAGCAAAAGTATTCATGAAGCCCCTCCTTTTTTCTTAATATTACCATCCTTTTTATCAAATTGACTAAATCCATCCATATTTCACTTTCGCATTTCGTTTCCTATCCCTACAATGAACATAACCAATTAATCTCTGAATCCTACCAATGAAAGTGTGGTGGAAACATGCGTCGAACCATTTGGCTGATGCTGTTGAGTCTATTTATCGTACCCATTTTATCCGGTTGTTCCGATCAGGCATACGTTATCGAAGAGATGAACGGCAATCAGCTTTCGCTCGGTCCGGATGAGCAAAATCCGGAGGAACAGTATGCCTTGACCGAAGTCACGCTGGACGGCAAGACGAAAATTGATGGGCGGACGAATCAATTATCCGTTCTCCAAAAGGGTGATGTTATCCGCTTTGAATACCGAAACGACAAAAAACCGCTCGTCGCAACGATTGAGCGGGTCAAATAATCCAGAGAGAAGGTTGAACAGATGGAACTGTCCGGAAAACGGATTCTCGTCACCGGTGTTACCGGGACGCTTGGACTGCGCATCGCAAAACGATTATTGTCAGAGGCGCTTGAAGTCCGGGGATTGATACGACAGGCGGAGCGGTTCACTGAATTCGAATCACTCGGGATCACGCCGGTTTTTGGTGATTTGACCAATCAAACGTCACTTGAAAAAGCGATCGAACAAATCGATTGGGTCGTCCATTGTGCCGCCTATCTTGGTGATGATGAAAATCTCGCCCACCAGTCGAATGTTGAAGGTGTCATTCATTTAGCAACGGCCGCGTTAGATGCAGGAGCACGTGTCCTCCACATCTCGACGACATCCGTCTATGGCGAACCGGCAAATGGTCACATGACGGAGTCGTCTCCACTTGCGGTTGATCATCCGGCCCCTTATATCCGTACCAAAATCCGGTCGGAACAGATTCTCCTCGATTATGCCGCCCGCGGCTTGGACGTCCGGATTCTGCGCCCCGGGGCCATTTGCGCTGAACACGATTCGCACTGGGGGGACCGGCAAGTCAGACGGATGCAGGAAGCGGATCGCGTGACCTGGGTCCACCCGGCTGATCTTGTCAACTGGGTCCATGCCGATAACATTGCCGAGATGGTCGTCCTCGTCCTTACACGTGGAAAAGCTGGTGACGTGTTCCATGCCGTCGATGCCAATATTCCGGAAACGGACTTTCGGATGCAGCTGATTGAAGCCTCCGGCAAACCGTATCAGGTTCCGGCCCGTGCGGCTGAACGCCCGACGTATGCAACGGACAAAATCAGGTCGCTCGGCTACGAGCCGGTTCGATCGTTTGACGAAACGATGGATGCATTGCTGGCCTTGTTTTCTCTACCAGCGACACGCGAATGACATCCGGGGCTATTGTCGACTCCAGAACAACATCAGCTGTTGCTGCAGCATCCAAACAACCCACCAACATGCTCCGGCGCAGAGGACGCTGACAATCAGCGATCCGCCCCGGCTCAATAACAGGTACAACACAAGCAACAGAAGAAACGTCGCCGGCAAGCCGTACAGGACACTTTTGACAAACGCCGTCACTTCCATTTTTGATTGACCCTGTCGGACGAGCAAGATGAGGCTGATCAGACTGACGAGCGGCAGGGCCGCAATCACCCCGCCGTACGTCGGGGAACGTCGGGCCAATTCCGTGACAAAACCGATAATGACGGTACTGGTCAGAATCTTAATCAGAAAAGCAGTCATCGGTCGCCTCGCGAAACAGCTGAAATGCCGTTTGAATCATGTGTTGTTCTGCAGGAGATAATTGTTTTAAAACATGCTCGACACGCTTTGCGTCGAGTTCGGTATGCGTTTTGACGGCCGTCCGTCCTTCACGCGTCAAACTGACTTGAACGACACGCTGGTCGACAGATGACCGTTGTTTGACGACATACCCAAGCCCTTCTAGTTTCTTTACATGCTCCGACGCGGTATTCGGAGACAAATTAAACCGGGCTGCAATCTCCTTCACTGTCATGGCGCCTGTCATTTGAATCGTTTGCAAGATCCGGACACTTTGATGCGACAAATTTTCCGTCCATTTCGGATGCAGATGATAGTACAACCGGGCAAAGTCTTCATGAATCGCTGACATCTCGTTCACTCCCTTTTATATCGACATATCCGATTATATCGTAAATTACGACATAAATAAACAGCCAGGAAAGCGAGGACAGAACATGAAAAAACGAATCACACTGTTCGTCATGAGCAGTCTATTCTTTACAGCAGGATGTACGACTGACATAACGACTTCGACGACGGATTCGATTGCGACGGAAGCCCGTCAAGATCCGGCAGCTGATTTAATCCGGGCAGACGACCGGGTGTATCGGCTCGACGGAAAAGATGCGACAATCAAAAAAAAGAACGTGATTTCCTTTTCGACTGTCACGAAACAACTTACCGCCAAACAACCGTTGACGGACCAATCGGCGACAGACTGGCAATCCGGAACGAAGTTATACCGGAGTGAAGACGCGACCGGTGTGCTGTTTGTTTTCAAAGGAACGACCGCTTACCGGTATACGGCCATTCCGGAAGGCTGATGGGTGCGAAATCCTTCTCTGTTCGAGACGACCGTCCCATTGAACCTTACGATTTTGTTAGTTAAATCTCTTTGAGGTAGATGGTACACTAATCCCATTACGTTCCAACGATCCACTAAGGGAGACTTCTTGATGAAAGAAACCACGCACACATCCACTTCCACCTTGACGACGAATGAAAAAATCATTCGCTTGATCCAAGGTCTTCACCAGTTACATACAACACCGATGAAAGCAGCACATTACCAAAAATTAGCACATTACCTGCCCTATCCCTCTTTACAGGAAATTGAACAACGGTTTGGCTCTTGGACCAAACTATTGGAACAAGCGGGCATCGTCAAACCGTTCGAGTTGTCCACCGAGGACCATTTGATGCTGAATCGGGCAAAACCCGGTACGTCCAGCCAAAAACGCTGGAGTGTGGATGAAAGCATCGCTTTTTATATCAAGACGCGTGGCTCGCGCGTGACCATCCGCTCTTACTCTGAGTTACGGGAAACACATACGCAGATGGTGAGCGCAAACACCATCATCCGGCATTACGGGACATGGAAACAGGCACTGGCACATTTCCGGTTGTCGTCAAACGGTTTTTATTCCGACGCAGATTGCCTGAACGCGTTGCGCCAGGCATACGAAGAGCTCGGTCCTGACTTAACGAGCCAAGAGTATGTCCGGTTTGCGCGTAAGCACCAGGCCCCTTCCTTAACCTTATTAATCGAACGGTTCACGAGTTGGCGGGAAGCCTTACGGATTCTCGAAGAGACACTCGACTAAAAAACGGTTGATCCTCGCATGATTCGGAGGATCAACCGTTTTTCATTTTTTAAGTTCACCTGGATTTGATTTGAAAATCTCATGATCCTGTCCTTCTTGGCAGCCGGTCAGGGTAAAGGTGTTCCCTCCATCAGTTGTTTGCTGCTCAAGGTTTTGACAGATTTCCTTGTTCCGGTCGTCTGCCTGCGAACCATATTCATCACGCGAAGAATCGAGGGAATAGGTAAACCGTTTCCCGTCATACGTGACATCTTCAAGGATTGCCTCGCCTTCCGTCGTATACCCCGTAATTCGGATTGTATCCTGTTTCTGTTGCCCGACTCGCGTTAAAAAGGTCTCAAACCGGTCAAGATTATGCCGTTCCGGGGTCGTGACGATGTCACCGTTTTTGACGGCTTCCTCTGACGGGTAATCGTTACTTGCACAACCGGCAAGCATCAGAATTCCAACTCCAAACAACAGATGGATTCGTTTTATCATCCCTATTCCCCTTTCAGAGTGTCGTCGCGACGGTCTGTAAATCGTCAGCCGTCTCCGCAATCGATTCCGCGATATGGCGCATCCCTTCAATCGTTCCGGCGACCTGTTCCGTATCCTGCGACAATGTAATGATTTGTTTCGAGACATCGACCGTTTGACGGGAAATCGTCGTAAAGGCAGTGACGACACGAGTCAGTTCTTCCGTCGTTTGCACGACTGACTGCTCGGTCCCGCTCATCCGCTCCGAGACTTGTCCCATTTTCGAAGTGATTTCCTGGGCGATGCTTGATGCTTCTGACGCGGACCGTTTACTTTCTTCCGCCAGTTTCCGGATTTCCTGGGCGACGACGGTAAAGCCGCGTCCCATCTCGCCGGCCCGTGCGGCCTCGATCGAGGCGTTGAGACTCAACAGGTTCGTCTGATCGGAAATCGCCGTCACCATCCCGGCAATCCGTTCGATTTCGCGTGACAAAAAGGCGAGCTGTGTCATCTGTTCCGTCGTCAGCGTCATCTCTTCTACAACTTGTTCAAACCGTTTCGTTTCCGCCTCGACCAATTCGACACCGTCTGCCGCTTCTTTGGCGGCCTGGGTCAATTGTGTGGCAATCGCCCCGGTCGTCACGGACACCTGTTGGGCATGCCGCTCCATTTCCTGAAAACTGGCGGACGATTGTTGGCTCATCGCGGCCAGTTCCTCTGTCGACTTTTGAACAGTCTGTCCGACACGCTGTTTCGCATCCGTGACCGTCTGCCGCTCAGCTTCGACCATTTCATCATACATCGTCAGGACGATCTGTTGTTCAAGATTAAACAGTTTCCCGGCAGAACGGACGATCCGGACCTGTTCCGACTCGGGTAACGTACTTTCCTCAATTTTTCGGCTGAAGACGTTTAATACTTTTTGGAAAGCGGCAATGTACCACTTATTTTGCAGGCCGATCCGGACATGCCGGTCGGCGATCCGTTTCCGGACGCTGATGTAGTCCGCTGTGACCTGGCCGTCAAACATCTGGAGGATATGCTTGGCAAGCGTTCCCTTTAACCGTTCGAGTGTCGAATGCCGTTCAATCAGTTGTTTCAGCTCCGGCACCCGGAGCAGTTCCGCATAAAATGCATCGACCATCTGCGGCATCCACTCTGCGACATCGTGACGGATCAAACGGACGATTTGTAAATCCTCGACCGTCAAATCAATCAGCTGAAGTTGTTGCGCAAATGCCGCCCCCGCTTCCAGGCGAACATGTTCCTGTTCTTGTTGCATCCGTTCTGAAAACGTCATCTCTTGTTGTTTCGACCACCATTTCACACTATCGATCCCCTTTTTCAATCATCTCATCTTGTATAACGGCTTCATCCTTCCAAAGATGAAGTATTTCCCTTTGAATTCCCAAAATGAAAGACCTTTTTTCCAAAAGAGTGACAGTTCTGAATGACTGTTCGAAAAAAACAACCCGTCCGTGACGGATTGTCAGAAACTTTTAGGATATGGTTCGTTGAAGAAGACATTGGTCGAGACGATGCAATTGTGACGTGAATCCTTCTTTCATCCCCATCTCAAGGACCTGTTTTACGGCTTCCTCGGTCTTAAAGTCCGACCGGAACACTACCCGGGTCCGGTCACCGACGGCTTCGAACGTCGTCACGTTTTCACTGCCCGGCAATTCTTCGGAAATCGTTCCGGAAGCATCCGAAAAATAGTCGGCGTGGGCATAACTTTGCGGAGCATCAATCTGTCGGAAAATCGCTTTTCCCCAGGATTCCATGCCGTAAAACTCGCCCTGATTCGGATCCTCACAGCGCATACAGTAATGCCAAATACCGCCTTCGACGAAATCAAAGGTCGTGATTTCGGTTTGCCAGCCTTCCGGTCCCCCCAGGCTTCGAGCTGCTCTTTTTCCGTGAATGCGGCAAATACCATTTCGCGCGGAGCATCAAACGTCCATTCCATTTGTAAAACGGAACCTTCGACTTTCGTTTTTAGTTTTTCTTGCATCATCGTTCACTCCTTTGGGTTGACTGTGTCCTGCATCTGTTCCAAATAGCCTTCAAGTCGTGTCATCCGGCTGACCATCTGCTGTTCAAACGATTGGCTCCACGCAGTGAGACCTTGAAACGGCTCCGTCCGCAAATGATAGATCCGGCGATTGGCGGCCGGTTCGATACGGACGAGATCCGCTTCGAGCAATACCTTTAGATGTTTTGATGTCTGCGGTTGGTTGAGACCTAACTGTGCGGCAATCTCACCGACCGGCAACGGACCTGTCTTTAACAGTTCGACGATGTTCAGGCGATTGGCATCGGATAAAGCAAATAATGTTCGTTCAAGCCTCTCTGACATGATTTCCACCTCTTCTTATTTTATATATACCCTTAAAGGAATATTCCAAACAAAGAATATATAAAATTGAGCGAAACAGTTGTCAGATGAAACGAACGTACAGTATCGTCAAAGCACACGCATGTAAAGAGAGAGTGAAGTCTGATGAAAACCGAATGGCTCGAAGCCTTTCACGTCACGGCGGAAACATCCAGCCTGACGAAAGCGAGCGAACTTTTGCATATGACGCAACCGGCGCTCAGCAAACAAATCAAAAATCTCGAACAGGCGGTCGGCGCTCCCCTGTTCACACGGACGACGAGCGGCGTCTCGTTGACGCCGGCAGGAGAAATCGTGTTTAAAGAAGGACAGCGGATCATCGAACAGCTCGACGATATGCAACGGCAAATTGATCAATTGCAGGGTCAGACGTCGTTTACCCTCGGTTCCTGGCCGAGTGTCGCCATGTCTTATTTGCCGCAACACTTCGCCAACCATCCAACAATGGATGGACCGGAACTGAAGATCAAGACGGCACACACATATATCGAACTGATGGCCGGTCTTGAGCAGCATCAGTACGATGCCGTATTGCTCGACGATCGTCAGATTGATCACCCTTATCCGTCGACGCATCTGTATACGGAACCGTTTTTACTCTACTTCCATGAAGCCGACGAACGGTTCGAAGGCTGTGTCGATGTCCGCTTTGATCAGATTGATGCTTCATCGTTTCTGTCGTTGCCGATTGACTGTGACTCGACGAATATTCTGAAAGCCGCGTTTGCGGAACGTGGAGCGACCTATACTGTCGCCTCGGAAATGGAATTTGGTTCAAGCGTCCTTGGCTTCATCCGGGCAAAACTCGGGATCGCGATTTTACCGGCGATTTTCCAGGATGGTCTTCCTCCGGAAATCCGGACCCTGCCGATCACCGGCTTTGACGTCACACGCGAATTATCTCTCGTAACACGGGACGCGATACACCATCCAACGTTACTCCGCCTGATCGGTCATCCGCGCAACCGTTGATCCAGTCGGATCCGAAGTGTGTCGATTTCGGAACGGTCGAGCGTCTGATCCGCGACTTCCCCGTAACGGACCACATGTTGAACTACTTCCACCTACGCTTTGCTTAGAGGTGGAAGATTCCTGAGTTATTCGACCTGACGGTCAAAACCTGATCAGGCTAACTCCGTCGTCCCGACGGTTGAAGAAGCTAAGAGGCGTTCTGCTTCTTGTTTGAGATTCAGTCCTGCGTTCACATCTCGGTCGTGATGGATCCCGCAACTCGGGCATGTCCATTCACGCAAGCTGAGATGCTTCACGTCTTTGTGTTGATATCCGCAACTGGAGAACAGTTGGCTCGATGCGAAGGTCTTCCCGACTTTCACGACGGTCTTCCCGTACCAATCTGCCTTGTATTCGAGCAGGCGGAAGAACTCCGACCAGCTGACGTCAGAGAGGGGCTTGCTCAACTTGCGGTTCTTCTGCATGTTCTTCACCTGCAAGGTCTCGATTCCGATGATGTCGTGGTTTTTGACGATCTCGGTGGATACCTTGTGCAAGAAGTCGGTTCGCTTGTTGGCAATCTTTTCATGGATGCGGGCGACCTTTCGCTTCTGCTTCTGGTAGTTCTTCGACTCGGAAAGTTTCACTTTCTTGTCCAAGGCGATACGCTGACGACGAGAGAGCTTGCGTTGCTCGCGCGCCAGCTTTTTCTCGAGCGAACGGAAGTAGCGGTCGTTCTTGTACACCGTGCCGTCCGACAAGATGGCAAAGTTCTTTAACCCGACGTCTACGCCGACGGATGAACCGGTTTTCGGCAGTTCGTGGCTTTCCTGCTCGACGAGCAGGGAGACGAAGTATTTTCCTGAAGCGTTACGCCGGATGGTCGCGTTCAAGATGCGTCCTGCGACCTGCCTCGAATTGGCGAAACGCACCCACTTCAGCTTAGGAAGTTTGAGCTTGCTGCCGACGATTGAGACCTCGGGAAGCTGGTTCTTCTTCTCGATATTGGTCTTGTAGGATTGGACGGGATTGCGCTTCGACTTGAATCGAGGCCGTTCGTTCTGCTTCTTGAAGAAGCGGTCATACGCATCGGTCAGGTGTTTGACGCTCGATTGAAGCGAATGGCTATCGACTTCTTTCAGCCAGTCGAACTCTTGCTTTAGCATCGGGATTTCTTTCGAACAAGAACCGTAAGACAGTCCTTTGCCTGTCGCTTTATACGTCTCATCCCACTTCGATAAGAAGTAATTGAAGACGAAGCGCGAACAACCAATGGTCTTCGCGATCAGGATTTCCTGCTCTTTCGTCGGGTAGATCCTGAATTTGTAGGCCTTATGCTTCAACATGATTTTCACCTCCTTGAGAGGTTTATACCCGAAAGGGAGAGGGGGCGATTCACCTCCCACTTTCACTTCGTTTAGAAGTGTGAGTACTCTCGCCTAATTTAGATAGAGCACCGGATCAATCGTCATCTCAATCCGGTCGAGCCAGTCCTGGACGGTTTCTTCCGGCCGGCGTTTTGATCCGTCCGGCAATTGCCGGTCAAAGGAAGCAATCAATTGACGGACTTTGGAAACGGAGTCCGTTTGTTGTTGTGGTGGTCGCCAGGCAGACGTTGACGGCTTCACTCGCAGAACTTGCGGACCCCCTTCTTCCGTCGGCTCAATCGTTCGTTTACGCCGGCGGTATCCGAGAAACCGGCGGAACACAAACACAGATAAGAAGGCTGTCACCAGTGCTCCGATGGGCAACAGAATATCGGGTAAGAATAAGGATGCTCCTTTGATCATCGGACCTTTCGGGAACGGTTTTGCTCCAAATTCCGGTGACTCATGGCTTTGCGCGATTTAATCTTATAGTTGAATGTGTAATCTGCCGGTTTGTAAATGTAAGTCGTGTAGACATACCGTTCAAACGCGACGAGAGCTGCAGCCAGTACTAAAACGGAGATGATCATCAGTCCGAGCTTCCGTTTCATGTCGCCCTTCTTTTTTTACCAAATAATAACATATATTCATCGGTTCATCAGCATTTTTCTTTCTTTTCAGTCAATTTCAGCGTACAGTGAAACTACACTGTCAGATGGGATGTGATCGTTTGTATTTACCTTCGTTTCGACTCGATCAAAAAACGGTTCTCGTGACCGGTGCCGGACGCGGAATTGGACGTGCCCTGGCGATTGGGATGGCGGAAGCTGGCGCGGATGTCTTACTGGTCGCCCGGACGGAATCCGATTTACAGGAAACCGCAAAACAGATTGAACAGCTTGGACGACGTTCGTTCGTGTTGACGTGCGACGTGACCGACCGGATGCAAGTCCAGGCGATGGTCGAGCGTGCCTATACATATGTCGACCAGATTGATGTGCTCGTCAACAACGCCGGGATGAATATTCGCTCGAAAGCGCTCGACGTTACGGAGGACGAATGGGAAACAATTCAACAGACGAACTTAAAGTCGGCCTTCCTATTCTCACAGGAAGTTGGGCGCCGGATGCAGGACACCGGCGGCAGCATCCTGAACATCGCTTCGGTTGCGGGGCACGTCGCCTTGCGGACCGGTGTTGTCTATGCGACGACCAAAGCGGCTTTGATTCAGATGACAAAAGTATTGGCGCTTGAATGGGGTCCGAAAAATATTCGCGTCAATGCGATTGGTCCGTGGTATTTCAAGACGCCTCTGACAGAAGCGTTGCTCGCCGATCCAACCTACTTACAGGATATCGTCGACGTGACACCGCTCGGCCGGGTCGGTGAACTGACGGAACTCGTTGGACCGGCTGTCTTTCTTTCGTCTGATGCCGGAACATACGTCACTGGTCAAACGTTATTCGTTGACGGCGGGATGACGATTAAAGGGTTTTAACATGACAAGAAAAGGACTTCCGATTTTAATCGTAAGTCCCTTTTTTCTGTCGTACTCTATTTTTATTGTGACCATACGGATCCGGACGAGATAACTTTCCTGTTCCAACAGATTCAAGACCAGCACGGGCGGATCGATCTGCTCGTCAACAGTGTGTTTGGCGGTTCGGAAGCTTCCCTTCCCGCGGGACAAGGCAAACGATTTTGGGAACGGCCACTGGAACACTGGGACGCGATGATGATCGCCGGTCCGAAAGCCTATTTACTGACGACACGGGCGGCTGTTCCGTTGCTTCAACAAAGTCCGGCTGCATTGATCGTTAATTTAACATCGTTCACGCCGGATCAAGCCGCTGGCAATTTGTATTATGACTTAGCGATGCAGTCGATCAACCGGATGACATTTGTGATGGGTCAGGAACTTCGAACGTCTCGTGTCGCTTCGATTGTGCTCTGCCCCGGCTTCATGCGGACGGAACGGGTCGTCGACGCAGGCTTCAGCAGTGATGCGACTGAGACAACCGCTTATGTTGGACGGGCTGTCGTTGCCCTCGCACAGGATCCGGACATTCTACAACGGACCGGGCAAGCTTTGTTCGTGTCGGATCTCGCACGCGACTACGGTTTCACGCACCAGGACGGAACGCAGCCGGCGACGTTTATAACTTAACTTACGCTTTCCGCTTTGACATTTGAATGGCCATAATAACCGGATAGGCAGTAATCGCTAAAATCCAAATTAGCTTCATCATCAGAGGTTTGCTCCTTTTACGTGCGATTTATTTGATTCGCTTACACTTTTAACGATTGAGTTCGTAATCAACAAGAAAAACGGGTAGACCAGGAGCGAGCCGATTAAAATAAAGCCGACAATCGGACCTGGTGCATCCCCTTCATAAGTCACTTGAGATTCCTGTCGTACGGTTTAACTGATAGACGTTGAGCAACGCTTCTAACGGAATAAGTAAGGTGACCGCATACATGATGCTTATTGCATTGATTTTCAAAAACGTTTTTATAATGCCTTCTCCTCTCTATAACAGATTTTCATAGTATACATACGTAACTAAGCAGAAAAAGAAACATACAAAGGAGGAAACGCGATATTTCATTCAAACACTCGTGACTTAATCTACCACGAAAAATTTACTGATCCGCTATAATTAACCAACCGTCCTCGTACCGGAAGAAGACGGTTGACAGTCTTTTTTATAGCTCTCGTGCTGCATGAATCTGCATTTTACTTAACGGACGGAACGCAACCGGCGTCTTTTGTTTTGTAAGCGGTTTACACAAGAAGGTTCGGCTTGGTCTCGCGACAGCCGAACCTTCTTGTATTTCATCATGCCATTCTCCGACCAATTACTCGGTACATCAGTTTGATTAGAATGAGTGTCATGATAAGTGTGACAACAAGTACGACAATCGGTAACAAGACCGGATAACCGAAGACATTAACCGTCACATACTCCCGGAATAAAACGTAAACGCTTAGTGCCTGTCCCTGTGTGAACTTCACCAAAGTCCACATGAACTCCGGTGTTTCTGTATTAAACAGAACCGTTTCAATCAGAAAAGGTCCGCCGACGATAAGTCCACCGAGGAATACAGCGACCACCGTCTGTTTAATCAACATCGACAGGAACAACAGGACGATGACAAGCGAAACAGCAATCATCCACTGATACAATACGGAAATCCCGTATAATTCAGCGAACGTCAACGGGTAAGGTGAGTTGCCGTAAGCCGCTTGGATCGGAATATCCCAACCGGAATGCCCGCGGAAGAAACATAGCAGTTGAACCAGATTGTAGATTAGAATCGTCCCCGTTACCAGTGCAACGGATACCAGCAGCTTGGCCGTCAATAATTGTTTTCTCCCGTGCCGTGAAGAATACAGATATGCCGCAACACCGGTCTGATATTCATTCGAGAAACTGGCTGCTGTTCCGAAAATCAGGACCACTGCCAACAAGGCATATCCACCGGTTCCTGAAAACGTCAGCAATTGATCAAACGTTTGATAGTTTCCGACCGGACGATAATCAATCGCTTCCGTCAAATCAGCTTGTAATGAGAATTGACGTTTTTCATATACAGTGGATGCCTCCTTTCCTTCCTGACGGAGCGAAGAGACATCTTTGGATTGCTTGCCATAAGCGGATGCAGCCTCGAGCACGTTATGATAGGAAGCATTTTGTTTCTTTTCCACTATCGTCGGATTACTTTTTTTGAAATAGGCATCACTCCCGGCTTCCGCACGCGCAATCATTTCTGAAGTCAGTTCCCCTTCAAAACCTGTGTTGACGCGATCCACCCACGGCCATCCCATGCGTTGAACCGAAAAATACAATCCGACAACCAGAATGACGAGTAACAATAACAATAAAAAACGTTGCTGCAACAACTTGTAAAACTCAAAGCGGATTAACTCCCGCAACGTACTGTCTGATTTTTTCATACGCCTTGCCTCTTTCGACTAGTTTGATAAAGAACCTTCAATACAATCAGGGTCACGATCACCTGCACAAGCAGGATGGCAACCGGCAGTAACAGCGGAATTCCGAGATTGATGGTCTGATACGTCTTAAACACTTCTCCGGTCAACAAGGCGCGGCTCGGGAAAAATAAAATCCCTTGCTCAAAAACTTTTGTTTCCGGAAAAAAGATGCCCGAAATCACGAATTGGTAAAGAAGCGGGACACCCATTAAAATGCTCGACCAGAGAATCGCTTGAATCGCCGTTTTAGCGAAAAATGAGATTGCGAGCACCCAAATACCAAGCACGATTAATACAAATGTCTGATAACCAAACGATACCAACCAGTATTGTCCGATGGAGAACGGATACGGTGAATTGGTCAAACCATCCATCACTTGCATCGGAGCGAACCAATCAATCGTTCCAAAACGATACCAGGCAAGACCCAATATCCCGAGATGTACTACCAGACTGATGCCCGTCAGGAATATCGATCCGGCAAGCAGTTTTGCCGTCAGTAACTTCGTTCGACCGTTCACAGCGGGCAGTTGATATTGATCGACGCCCGAAACCCGTTCTTTGGAATAGATGAAAGCAATCAGTAACAGCAAAGGGAACAGCAGAACAGCAACGCCGGCTTGAGTCGTAAACGTTACTGCTTTTTCTGCCGGGATGTGGTACTGGATCGTGTCCAAATTGATTTGTTCCACCAGACTGGTATGTAAGGCACGATCCCGTTCTTCAAAGCCCGGTTTGGCCAATCCGTTCGTTAAAGCTTCCAGCCCCTGTGCTTTAAAAGTTTGGGCTTCTTCAATGTTAAATAAGTGGGCGAATGCTTCGTTTTCAAACGAAACAACGGAATCAAACTGACCATCTAGGTCATAGCTTTCATCATTAATTTTATTTGCGCGGTCATGTATTTTCTTAAATGTTTCTGCCGTCGCCGGACCTTCCCAGACCGCATATTTTTCGCGGACATTTGCTTCCTCTTCTGAAAAGACCGAAGACATCAAGTACAGCAATAAGGCGACGATGAACAGCATGGCAGGAATCGATGTGCAAAGTTTATACAATTCAAAGCGGATCAATCGGCTCATGCACTTTTACTCCGTTCGTCCAAGTGATACAAATATAAGTCTTCCAGCTGCGGCTCATCTTGGACCGCCTTCGGATGCGGCATTTGGCTTGAAATGATTCGGACCCGGTTTTTACCTTGCCGCGTTTGTTGGATTGATCCGATTTGATACGTGTCTTGTAATTCGAGCAATTCCTGATCCGTCACATCAACGGTCCAGATTTCAGTCGCAATTTCATCCAACAGCTCATACGGATTGGCCTGTTTAATGATGCGTCCCTGCTTCATCAAAATGATTTCACGCGCTATCGATCCGACATCGGAAACGATATGGGTCGACAGCAGTACAATTCGCTTCCGGGCAATCGACGCAATCAGATTCCGGAAATGAATCCGTTCCTTTGGATCAAGGCCAGCTGTCGGCTTATCAATGATCAAGAGTTCCGGATCATTCAGCAACAATTGGGCAATCCCGATTCTCCGCTTCATGCCGCCGGAAAAGCTTTTCAACTTCTTATTGGCGTGTTCTGTCATGTTGACCGCTTCGAGGGCGGACATGACGCTTGTTTGGACATCTTGTTTTGGCACCCCTTTGACGGTCGCGAGATAACTTAAAAATTTAGCGGCGGTAAAGTTGCTGTAGATTGGCGTGTCTTGCGGAACATAGCCGATTTTTTCGCGGTACGCGTCAGCAAGCGGCGACATTTCTTGTCCGTCAACAAGAATTTTACCCGTTGATGGTTTAAGCAATCCTGCTAAAATCTTCATCAACGTTGACTTACCGGCCCCGTTTTCTCCGAACAAAGCATAGACGCCCGGTTCTAACGTGATATTGGCATCCATCAATGCCTTTTTTCCATTTAGATATGTTTTTGAGGTGTTCTGAATCTCAATCTTCATTTCATTTGACTCCTTACGTTCATGATTTAATCTAGCATCTTACACATTATACAAAATTTGTATCTTCCAGTGTAATGGATTTCAAATAAATGTTTTTGCTATAATGGGTATTCTTTGGATTCAAATGAGAGGGTATGCAGAAAGGGGACTGTCTATGGAACAGACAAAATCGTTTAATTTAATCGAACAAGCGGTCACAAGTTATGGTCTCGATTTTCGCTCACTCGAAATCGAACCTGTCTCTCTAACGACCTACGGCAAACATGGAGATGTACACTATAAAATTCTGATCGACGGACATCCCTATTCGATACGTTTGTTGCCGGAACAACGTTATACCGGGTCCGCGCTTTCACACTCCACATTGGATACACTGGAGCTACAGTTGAGATACACCAATTATTTGCGGACGCAGGGCATTCCGTTCATGGAGCGTGTGAAACCGATGCATGAAGCACTTTTTACAACAATCATCGATTCGGACGGACAGAATTGGACATGTTGTCTGTTTCGCTGGATGGATGGCCACCACGTAACGGTGAATACGAGACATACGGCCGCTCGGATGGGCACGTTAGCCCGTCGATTGCATGATATCTCACTTCATCAACAGGAAATCCGGTTTCCGTTCATTGACCATACGGTTGCCTATCAGCGTTGGCTCGACGATTTACAACGGCTTTCCATCTCACGGATGCCGGAATCGGTCCGAAATTCATTTCAGGAGTATCTGAATCTAACACAATATCATCTCGACACCGCACAACATCACCAGTCTCCTTCCATTCAACCGGTCATTTCGACTGATTTGAATTCGCTCAATGTCTTATGGGATTCCGATCAACAAATCGTCGGAATCGTTGATCACGAACACATCGGTGCAACCGACCGTGTACAGGATTTGGCTTGGCTGATCAAATGGTATGCCCGGACGGAAGGGATTGACTCGCATGACGTGTCCGGCCGTTTAGCCAAAAATTTACTGACCCACTATAATTCGCCGACCGTCCTCGTACCGAAAGAGGATCCGCGACTGGCTTCGTTGCTCTGGCTCTCGGGCTGCTTCAATCTGCATTTCGTTGAACGGACGAAACATTTGTTGCAGGAAGCCGGGCAACATCCGGAACAGTATAATCCGCTGCAGCTTCATTTGCAGACATACCGTCTCCGGAACGAGCGACTGTCCGGTCTGCTAATCTAAAAAAAGAAACAAGTCGCAGGACTTGTTTCTTCACAAAACACGAAACGGACTGACACTATCGGATTTTTTTAGGCGGTATTCCGCAATCGGCTTAAAGTGACTGTTCAGCGTCTTAACCCGGAATTCAGCTGTTTTGGTGATTTCTTCGAGGACATGATACGTTTTCGTTTTAGAATCATATGCATAGTCGACTAAATCATCTTTACTGTCATATAAGACACGGACTTGTTTCGTCTTATGGTTGATTTCATACATCCGGTCCTGATTGAATATCAGTTCGGTTTCTTTTGTAAGGGTTTGTGTTTTCTCGACTCCGCCCTTTACGTACTGGTTCGTCGTCATTGTTTTTACATTGCGCTGTTTTTTGACGTCATACGACAAGACTGTCAACTTTTCCTCATGTTCCGGACGGATGCCGTAAATCTTGAGTTGAGAACCCACCTGGCGCATGTGATAGGCGAAAAGCATCGATGTGATGGTCTCATGGTGCAACGTTGCAAATGATTTGGTATCAAAGGTATGCAGTTTGATGGAATAGTTGTATCCTTTCATATGATCGGCCAAAACGTACGCTTTATTATCGATAAGAATCAGATGCCGTCCATATCCGGTGAATTTTTTTGTCTTCCCGACTTTCTTAAAATCAAGAGTATATTTCGTCAGCGAGGAATGGTCCATATCTTCCAGGCTCATGACATAATAGGCGTCTTTGTACTTCCTAATTTGACCCGGTGCAGGCGCGAGCCGTTTGACCGTCTGCTTGCTGTTCTTTAAATCAACGACACGATCCGTCTCCGAACCATACATCACTCCGTCGTTTATGTATTGAGCGTTGCCAAACGCATAGCGCACCGTTTCAATCTTTTTGTTGCCGATATAGGTCTCAAAAGTAGTGATCGGTTGCTGATAGCTTGTTGAAACGACTTGATAGGTATCGCTTTGTGCTGATACCTGATGATTTAATCCAAATGAAGAACTGACAATCGTTGCTGCCATCAGCAGCTTGTAGCCTGTGTGCATGTTTTCCATTCCTCTCCACACGAACCGTATTAAGGTTCCATCAACAGTCCCGTATTTCAGACTTGCTATGTTCCCTTCATACAAATAATACCCATTTAATGGCACACGGTGAGCTGTGAATCATCAAATGGGTCAATCTGTTTTTTGAAATTCATTTCGGTGAGATAGCCCCAAGTTACGATGAGGCGTTTACCCCTTACATTATTTCCATATTAAAGGGTGATTTATTTATCGTATGTTATAATTATACAAATAATGATTTTGAGGAGTTCATATGAAAAGAATACTCGTCATTTTATTAAGTGGAAGTTTATTTGTCTTGGCTGGGTGTAGTCAATCTGATACAGAGAGCACTGGTAGTTATGCGATGATTGTAGTGGTGAATAACAAAGAATATAACGGAACAGAAGCTCAATTGGATACATCCAAGCAACTTGGGGAAGAAATCAACAAAATAATCAAGAAAACTAAAGCCAATGAGATGCCTCAAGGGAATAATCAATCGAATTACTTTCCGGTCGGATCGAAAATCTATTCCGTTAAGGGAACGGAAGATTATATCATCGTAAAAGACAACAAAAATAAAAAGTGGCTTTTAGAAAAAGTGATGAATAGAGAATAGAAAATTTCTCTTTCATTACTTTTTTCAGTTATAGCAATTATGGCTCATCACAATCAGCATGTTTGCTACTTTAACGACTAAGTTCAATGAGCAATCTAAAAAAACGATTGGGGAAATCCGTATGATACTAAATGTTGATATACATATTCGAGCGATGACCTCTCATGATTTTTATTTAATGGTGAAGTGGTTAAATAATCAGAAGGTACTAGAATTCTATGAAGAACCACCTTCCAAATTAGATGAAGTAATACATAAATATGTTCCTAGAATTAAAGGTGAGCATTATGTTACACCTTGTATTGTAGAGTACAAAAGCGAACCCATAGGTTATATGCAGTACTATAAAATTCAAGAAATTGATTTGGAAAAATATGATCTTCCAAAAAATCAAAATATTTATGGTATAGATCAATTTATTGGAGAACCCCAATTATGGGGCAAAGGTATAGGCTCCATGATGATTCAAATGATGCTGGAGTATCTTTGGAATGACAAAGATGCTTTAAAGGTCGTATTAGACGTTAAGAAAAATAATAAAAGAGCAATTTCAAGTTATAAGAAATGCGGTTTTACGCAAAATAAAGAGTTAAATCATGACTCACTTTTAATGGAATGGACAAAAGAAACATGAATATACTTAATAACATTCTTCAATGAATATTTGGAAACAATTTAAAAAGGCACGAACGCTTATCTAACAGCGTTTCGTGCCTTTTCCTGTGAACCTATTGCAATCAAACGCAACAGAACCTATTTTTTAAGAACCGGCCGCATCGGATCAAAAACGGTTTTCGCATCAAAGAACGAATCCAAAACGTTGGTCTTCCCAGCAATCGCTTGGCGGAGCCGGATCCCGTCGACATTGATCCGCGCCTGTCGGTAATAGTCTTTCCCCGCCTGCTTCCAAGCATGCTGCGAGGCGTCGACGTTATAAAAATAGCGGAATCCTTTTTGCGTCAAATACCGGTACTTGTCGCCGCTGTACCCATGCCAGTCCTGAATATCACTGCCGTACGGATATATCAATTGACGGGTCGACCCGATCAGTGGCATGACGTCGCGGTTGTAACGGTCCGTATCCGCTTGAATGGTCGCCAGACTGACTTTCCCGACTGAGATATGACCGTACGTGTGACTCGCAAACTGCCAACCGTCTTTCTTCAGAACGGTCGCCGTCGCTTTCGCCTGTTGACGCGCCTGCTCGACTATAGCAGATTGCCCGTACTGCGCATACGACGACCGGTATCCGAGGACGCCGTTATAGCCGGTAATACCCAGTAATCCTTTCGCGCCATGGTAAGAAAAATCCGGATGACGGTTGACGAACGCGTCCACAAGCGGTACGAGATCATAGGCACCATCCGGTTTTCCGGTCATCGAATTGGTGATTCGTCCATTTTTGACTTTCAATGTCGTCGCAAAACCGTCGCCGATCATGTATTCATAGTAGTTGACGTCATCCTGCGACAGAACGAGCGGCTTCTTACCTTTTGGAAAAGGAAGTCCCTTTTCGGTCATCCGTCCGTCTTTCCACGTCGCAAGATCGGTCGGCCGGACAAGGACATAGTTCCGTTGATACAAGGCGGTCAAAATCCGTTCGAATTCACCTTGCGTCACCATATAATCATCATAGCCCTGCTGTTTCCGGTCCCCGTCAAAGGCGCGTTTTGGTTCTGCAATCAAGGAGTGGAAAAATAAGTGCGGGGCAGATGTCCCGGCTTTAATCGTACCGAGATTCGCCTGTTTCGCCGCATATTCCTTCCCCTTTTGTTTTGCTTCCGTCGTCTTCAAGCGGTCGACAATCCGGATCGCCCGGGCGTAATCATACTGGGACGCGATGAAATCGGCGCGTTTTAATTCCTGACGTATGTAGCTCGGGTCTGCTGCTTGATGTTCGACCTGTTTCGTTTTCGTTTCCGATCCAACCGACTGTTGACCGCATCCACTGATCAGCACAATCCCGGCAAGACTGACGCCCATCCATTTTTTATTCATGTGAATCCCGTCCTTTCTCCGACAAACAACACTCCACTCTGCTTACTTTTTATATTCACGATTATTCAGTTGATTAACGATTTTCCCTGCATCATTCCAGTTCGTTATGCCCCCCCATCCAAAGCGGAAGTACACAAACCGGCCGGATGGGTGTTTAATAAGGGACGTAATGAAAACACACGGAGGTGCAATACATGATTGAACAAAACGTCATTAATAATATTTGGTATAACACAGAGGAAACGATTCCCGTCTTTAACCCGGCAACAAAAGAATTGCTCGGACACGTCCCGAGCAGCACAGCAGACGATGCAGCGCGTGCCGTCGATGCGGCAAGTACGGCTTTCGTCGACTGGTCGGAACGGACAGCCGATGACCGCGCCGATAAAATCGATGCCTGGTACCGCCTGATTCAACAACACCGTGATGAACTCGCGGAAATCATGACGCTCGAACAAGGGAAACCGTTCGTCGAAGCACGTGGAGAAATCGATTACGGCAATCAATATGTCCGCTGGTATGCGGAAGAAGCGCGCCGGATCTACGGAGAAACAATTCCGGCATCCGTTCCCGGGAAACGACTCTTCGTCGAAAAAGAACCGGTTGGTGTCGTTGCGGCAATCACGCCATGGAACTTCCCGGCAGCAATGATTACACGGAAACTCGCTCCGGCGCTCGCTGCCGGCTGTACCGTCGTGTTGAAACCGTCGGAAGAAACACCGTATACGGCACTTCGTCTGGTTGAACTCGCGATCGAAGCCGGTATTCCGGCTGGTGCCATCAACGTCCTGACCGGTGACGCGGCAACGATCAGCGGTGTCTGGCAAGCCGATTCCCGCGTCCGGAAAATCACGTTCACCGGCTCAACAGCGGTCGGTAAATTGATCATGCGTCAAGCGGCTGATACGATGAAAAAATTGTCGCTTGAACTCGGTGGTCATGCGCCGTTCATCGTCACGGAAAATGCCGATCTCGACAAAGCCGTTCAAGGCGCCATCCGCTCGAAATTCCGCAACGGCGGACAAGCGTGTGTCGCAACGAACCGCTTTTATGTCCAGGCATCGGTCCTTGATGCTTTCACTGAAAAATTCGTCGCCGAAGTCAATCGTCTGAAAGTCGGTAACGGACTCGATGCGGATTCGACGATTGGACCGTTGATCAATGCGAAGGCTGTCGCCAAAGTTAAAGCACATATCGACGATGCCGTCGCCAAAGGTGCAACGATTTTAACAGGCGGCACAATTGACGACTCTGTCGGCTATTTCGTCGAACCGACCGTCCTCGGTAATGTCACGGAAGACATGATCTGCATGCAGGAAGAAACATTTGGTCCACTCGCACCGATTTCGGTCTTCGATACGCTTGACGAAGTCATCGAACGCGCGAACAACACACCATACGGTCTTGCGGCCTATGCGTTCTCGGAAAAAATCGACGAAGCTCTCCTGCTCGGTAAAAAACTCGAGTACGGAATCGTCGGTCTCAATGACGGTGCACCATCCGCTGCGCAAGCACCCTTCGGCGGTTATAAAGAAAGTGGACTCGGCCGTGAAGGCGGCGTCTACGGTATCGAAGATTATCTCGAAGTCAAATACTTGTCACTCGGTTAATCACAAAGCAGCCCCTGTCCATGGACAGGGGCTGTTTTTTCGTTTACTCGACGTACTCGTAGAGGACGACACTTTCGATATAGTGGATGAACCGGCGTAACTCTTTTTCTTCTTCGCCGGACAAATCGCCTTCCTTCGACATCGAAGCGATTTCCTGACGCTGGACTTCGATTGCCCGTAAACAGAGTTCTTCTTTTTGTTGATCGACGTCGGCTTTCCCGCCGACCGGTGACGACCAGCGCGTATGCTTAAACCGTAAGCGTTTGTAGAATTCGAGCACGCTTTGGACGACATCGGCCGGATAATCGCCGCGGCATCCTTCGAGACGGCTGATGACTTCCCCCATGACCTGTTCGTACAGCTCATGCTCGACCTGCGTCAAGTAAATCAACTGATCGGACGACATGTTCGACCGTTTCCGTTTCCAAAGGATTTTCCGGATCGGTTGCATCAGACGAAAACGGGCTTCCTTGTCGATGGCTTCGCGC
This sequence comes from Exiguobacterium sp. GL_137, assembly GCF_057834585.1. Classification (NCBI taxonomy): domain Bacteria; kingdom Bacillati; phylum Bacillota; class Bacilli; order Caryophanales; genus Exiguobacterium; species Exiguobacterium sp. GL_137. The sequence goes on along the minus strand of NZ_CM174406.1, from coordinate 1,486,351 downwards.
CGGTTATCGATTGACCGGAAGACTTCTTTTTTCAGCTGATCCGGTGTTTTATGCTCCTGTAGGAACTGCTTCGTAAAATCACGTTCCCACTGGACCGCCTCGAGCCGCAGTTTTTTCAACTGTTGGTTGAAGTGCGTCAATTCTTCCTCACTTTTCTCCTGTGCCCGCAACAGACGCAGCATGACATGATATTCATTTAACAAATCAAAGGCGACGGTCGAGTTTTCTTCCTGGACGACCTGTTTGATTTCCGTGATCGCCCGTTTGACCATCCGCTGTTTGTACGAATTCAAATCGAGTTCCGGTTGGACATCAGCCTCGCCGCGGTTAAGCAACGGCAGAAGAATCGTTGCAAGCACCAGTGTAAAGATGATGACACCGGCCGCGAGGAAAATAATCAATGACCGTTCCGGGAACGCTTCGCCCGATTCAGTCAGAAACGGCAGAGACAGGACTCCGACCATTGTAATCGTACCGCGGACCCCGACCAGTGTCGTGATGATGTCCTGTTTGAATGCCGGCTTTTGATGATCGGCCTTTTTCAGGAAGCGATGGTCGAACCAGTTGAAGAATATCGTCCAAATCAAACGGATCAATAGAATGACACTGCCGATTTCAATGACGTAGAGCATGAGCCGCCAGTTATTGATGGCGTCGTCAGCAAAGATTTCGCGTGTCGCTTCCGGCAACGTCAGACCAAGCAACAGGAAGATGATCCCGTTTAAGATGTAGGCAATCATCGTCCAGATATTGTCCGTCAACGTCTGTTCCTGAGCGAAAAACGTTTCGGTCCGCTCTTTAATCAACGCGTGCAGGATTCCGCCTGTGACGACGGCGATGACGCCGGATGCATGCAGAATTTCTTCCGCGACGAAAAAGATGATGAACGGTGTCAGGATTTGCAGTAACGCATAAAAGACGACATCTTCAATCCCTGTCCGGCGTAATTTCATCTTCAGCCAGTTCATCGCGATGCTGATCGCAAGACCGACGACGGCTCCGACGACGAACATGTAGACGAATTCCGTCGTTGCCTGCTGGATCGAGAAGTAACCGGTGACGACGGCTGCGACCGCATAACTGAAGGCAACCAGTCCCGAGGCGTCATTGATCAACGACTCACCGCGGACAAGATTTAAAATCTGTTCCGGAATCTGGACCCGTTTCGCAATCCCGTTGACAGCAATCGGATCCGTCGGTGACAGGATCGCGGCGAGCGCAAAGGCAGCCGCGACCGGAATGACCGGTACAAGCCAGTTGATGAAATAACCGCCGATGACCGTCGTCAATAAGACAAGGACGATGGCATTGCCGAAAATCGCGGCGCGCATCTTCCACAACTCATCGCGCGGAAAGTGCGAACTGTCGTTATAGAGTAATGGTGCGATGAATAATAACAGGAACCATTCCGATTCGACTTCAATCTTCAGCCCGCTGATCAGCAATGCCGTAATCGTGCCGACCAGGATTTGAATCAAGGCCGTCGGAATAAAGCGGATGTAGTGTCCAAGGACTTGAGTCAAGATGATTAAGGCAAGCATTAACAAAATAAGTGATAACGTTTCCATAGAAAACCCCTTCCATTCTTACCATGTTTCTCTGGTTATATCGTAACATAGTTTCTTACCAACTTAGGAACAGGACCCCTTGTCAATGCTCATATAAAGCCAACACTTCGCTTGCGTGACGCCGGATGTCGTCTCGGAGGAGCAACGGTTCAATGACTTCGACTTCCCGCCCCAGTCCAAACAACTGTCGTCCGAGAAACGGCAGTTCCGTAACCGGCACGGACCACGTCCGCAATGGACTCAGCGGCAAAATCCCTTCGAGCAACCGTTCGCCGAGCGGTGTTAACTCGAGGCGGACCGTCACCTGTTCTCCCGCCTGTCCAAGCTGTTCGGCCTCCTCAAACGTCATTCGCTGTGACGGAACCGCCGTCTCGGTCACCTGTTCCATCCGGTCGACGCGGTACTGGCGTAATCCGCGATCTGTCTGCGCGAGCAGATACCAGCGGTTCCGTTCAAACGTCAGACCAATCGGATCAATCCGAATCGTCCGGCGACCGCTTGTCGTCCGGTAAACCAGTTCACCCTGTACTTCCATTTCCATCAGCCGCAACAAGTCGCGCGTCAATGGAGACGCCGGTGTATCCGGTTTGGCAAAACGGACACGCCCTTTCAACCGGTCGAGCTTCAGTTCGAGATCGGCCGGCAGTTCGTGCAGATACCACTCGGCAAGATTGCCGCGTAACGTACCGAACGGCAAATCCGGCACCTGACCGACCCAGTCGAGCATCAAAAACAACGTGATTGCTTCCTGTTCCCGCAAGGCAAGCGGCGGCAACAGCCGGTTCGGTAAGACCCTGTAGCCGCCGGCCGGTCCGCGTTCGCTGTAAATCGGATAGCCGTTTGCTTCAAGCTCCAACAAATCGCGCTGGATCGTCCGCAAGGAAACGCCGCATGCTTCCGCCAGTTCCCGCGCTGTCAATAATTGTTGCCGATTCAGCAGACGCATCAGTTTCAACTGTCGGGTTTTCATCATAAAAATCTCCTTTAATTACGACATCTTTTGTCATGATTATACCGTAGACTACAAACAGAACGAACCAAAGGAGGGAAAAAGATGACACAAACCGTTTTATATATCGCCTGCAGCTTAGACGGGAAGATCGCCCGTTCGGACGATTCACTCGATTGGTTGTTTGCTGTTGAAGGAGACGGTGACAACGGCTACGCAACGTTCATGCAGGACGTCGGTGCCGTCATCATGGGGCGGAAAACGTTTGACGAAGTACTTGTTCTCAGTGACGACTACCCTTACTCCGCCATCGACAACTATGTCCTGACCCGGCAACCGGACAAACAGTCGGACCATGCCACGTTTACGAATGAGCCGCTCGATGTCTTGCTTGACCGGATTGGTCCGACGGTTGACGGCAAGATTTGGCTGATTGGTGGCGGCGAACTGATTCAGGAAGCGTTACGGTTGAAACGAATTAATCAGATGGAGCTGGCGATCGCACCGGTCGTCCTCGGGAGCGGCATCCCGCTGTTTCCGGAGGGAACGCTTGAAACCCGGTTCCGACTGACCGGTTGCCGTCCGTCCGGACAGTTCATCATGGCCACGTATGACGTCTTAAAAGGATGACATCTCAAAAATACGCTGACCGGTCTTGAAGCCGGTCAGCGTATTTTCGAATCAGGATTTCGGTTTCGTTTTTTTCGGTTTTGGTTCCGTCCACTTGAATATTCCGTTCATAAAGTTGAAAATCCGTCTTGATTCCTTTGTCATCAGCGGTCCGAGAATCGCGAGAATCAAGACATAGAGTGCCGAGAACGGGGACAGGATCTCCATCAAACCGCCGGCGATGCCGAGGTTCGCGACGATGATCGAGAATTCACCACGCGAGACAATCGTCAGCCCGATGTTCGAGGACGCTTTGTGCGACAGTCCGGCCCGGCGTCCAGCAATCATGCCGGCGACATAGTTTCCGACAATCGTGATGACGACGGCACCGAGGGCAAGCCAGACGGCGTCAAGCAACATCGTCGGATCGATGCTCAGTCCGAAGCTGAAGAAGAAGATAGCACCGAAGAAATCACGGAACGGCACGACGAGGTGCTCAATCCGTTCGCCTTGGTCCGTTTCCGAAAAGACGAGTCCGAGCAGTAAGGCCCCGATGGCTTCCGCGACGTGAATCGTTTCCGAGAAGCCGGCGACGAAGAACAGGGCGGCAAATACGACGATGATGAAGACTTCATCCGACGCAATCTTCAGCATCCGATTCAAAAGTGGTGTCGCTTTGCGGGCGATGATGAAGAACAACAGCATGTAACCGAGAGCGATTAAAATCGATGTGACCGAAGACAGTAACGTCGTTCCGTCGCCGAGCAACAGTCCCGATAAGACGGACAGGTAGACAGCGAGGAAAATGTCTTCGAACATGATGATCCCGAGAATCAATTCGGTTTCCGTATTCCCGGTCCGGCGCAGATCGACGAGGACTTTCGCAACGATTGCGCTCGACGAAATCGTGATGATTCCGGCGATGATCAGCACTTCATATAACGGGAAGCCGGCGATGAATCCGTACAACAGTCCACCGGTGAAGTTAATCGATAAATAAATTGTTCCACTCGTAACGATCGATTTACCCGACCGGATTAATTTCCCGATTGAGAACTCCAGTCCCAGATAAAACAGGAGGAACAGGACACCGATGCGTCCGAGGAAGCTGATAAACTCAGCACTTTCAATGAACTTGAAGTCTAGTATCCCGATTGTCGGAGCGTGCGGTCCGACGATCATTCCAAGGATGATTAAAAACGGAATGATCGAAAAATTCAATTTGTTCGCAAGCAAAGCTGCGATCGCCACTAAGATAAGCGCGGTACCGACTTCAAATATTAAATGATCCATCTATCATCCGCCTCCTTCGATTGAGAAGAGTGCTTTCGTGATGTGGCGGACATTTTGACGCTCTCCCGACAGGACAATCGTGTCTCCGGCTTCAAGACGTGTCTCCGGCCCCGGATTCAATGATTTTGATTTATCATGTTTGAGAACGGCAATAATCGAGATATCATACTCGTTTCGTACGTCGAGTTCGCCGATCGTCCGGTTGTTGACGGATGAATCCTCACCAATCTTAAACCATTCAATGACGAGATCATCAAACGCCAATTCGATTTTTTCAAGGTCCTTCGGTTTATACGCCAGGCCGCCTAAAATACCTGCCATCTGTCTTGCCTCCGCGTCGTTGAATGTCACACTCGAGATACTCTCATCAAAATCGTCATCGTCATAGTGGTGCATTTCCCGGCGTCCGTCATCGTGGACAATCACGACCACCTTGTCTCCTCTTGTCGTAATTCCTTCGAACTTCCGGCCAATTCCCGGTAAATCTACTTCACGCATATCCATGTTGATAGTTCCTCCTTTTAGTTGGTCAATCTGATAATTTTACAGGTGATGATGTGCTTTTTGGATGAGTGATTTGAATTTCTCGTCACTCAAAATATCTTGAAGGTCATGCAGCTGTTGTAAATCCGCTTTCGCCATGATGACAAACCCGTCTTCCTCGATGAAGGCAACGCGATCTCCTTCCTCTACTTGTAACGCCTGTCTGATTTTTTTCGGGATCGTGATTTGCCCTTTGGACGTCAACTTGGATAGCTCCATTCCGAACTTCCTTCTTTCTTTGTCTGATTTTCCTTACTTCCTTACTTTTCTTATTCCCAGTGTAACATACGTTCAAACCAATTCCGAGTACTTTGCTTTGAATTGATAAAAAAAGATTTTTTCTCATCCTTCAGGCGGGTAATTTGCGGACAAAGATGGACTATACTGAAGGAAAGAAAGGAGGAACGGATGATGAAAAAATGGCATCTTGTCTATTTGCAACTTGTCTGCAGCGGGTTGTTGATCAGTCTGTTCGGATTGGCCGGAGTCGCCATTTCCCTGCTGATTAAAAGAGCACAACGGGGATTCTCACTGGAGGTTTTACTTGATAAACCGGGTTATTTCATCTTGATGGCGGGACTGCTCGCATTGATTCCGAGTCTGCTGATCCTGGTTCATGTCTTAAAAATTCTCCGGTCGTTTAAGGGAAGTATGGCTGAAACAAATGTCCTCTCTTCTTCCTTCGGCACAATTAAAATCTGTTTTATCCTTATCAGTTGTGTCGCAGTCGGTCTGTTTCCGGTCATGTTCATCGTCGCCGATCGGGATGATGCACCGGGTCTGATCCTGTTTGCTTTTATACTGATTTTGATTCCCGCCACACTCGGTGTCATCAGTTCGCTTTTACAGTCACTTGTTAAACAAAAGAACTTGATTTCCGGAACAACAGCTTAAAAGATGGGTCTGGCATACTAATCGGACAACCTGTATAATTTTGGTAAAATGCTTATGGAAAAGCAGGTGGATTTGGTTGTCTCGTTCTTCGACTCTTTTGGCTTCATTCGGTATCTCCCAGTTTGGAGATTTTGTTTACCTCGTCGCGATCAATGTCTACCTCTATCAACTGAACGGTTCTGCCGCCGCAGTTGCCGGTCTTTGGATCATCGGTCCGCTCGCCGCCCTGTTGACGAAATTTTGGGCCGGCAGTGTGGTTGACCGGGTCGATGTCCGACGATAGCTGATCGGAACCGATCTGGTTCGGGCATTGCTCGTTGCCTTGATTCCCTTTTTATCATCTTTACCGTTGATGTACCTGACGTTGTTCGGACTGGCGCTCGTCAAAGCGTTTTTTGAACCGGCCGCCATCCGTTACCTGACGCAGATGATTTCGGAAAGCGGACGCACGTCGTTTAACGCGTACCGGAGTCTGATCACATCCAGTGCCTTTTTGATTGGTCCGGCACTCGCCGGTCTGCTGTTACTGGTTGCGACACCCGATGTCGCCATCTGGATCAACGCCGGTTCGTTTCTCGTGTCCGGGTTACTCCTCCTGACGTTGCCGTCCGTTTCGCATGCGACTCTGTCAACCGTCCGCCTGTCGGATATTAGAACCGATTGGCGGATGGTCAGCCGGTTCAGCCGGACCAACTGGTTTGTCAGCCGAATTTACCTGGTCGGTATTTTGTCGATGAGTCTCGCACTTGCGATGGATGCTCAGGAAGTCGTCTTTCTGCAAACGGTCGTCGGTTTGACCGCCACCGATTACGGTCTTCTGATCAGCATCACGGGAATCGGTTCCGTCCTCGGCGGTCTGACGGTTGCCCGTTTTGCAAACCGGCTGTCGCTCAAGACATTACTCGTCAGCGGTTATCTGTTCGTCGCAATCGGCTACCTGATGTATGCGACTGCCGGCTCATTTCTGATCGTGACGGTCGGATTTTTACTGCTCGGCTTTTTTAATGCCTTTGCCGGAACCGGCTTCATGACGTTTTATCAAAACAATGTCCCGCAAGCTTTGATCGGCCGCTTCACGAGTCTGTACGGTCTCGGTCAAAGCGTCATCCAGATTCTGTTGATTTTAGCGATCGGCTTTACAGGCGACCTGTTCCCGCTTCGTTTCAGCATCATTGCCGGTTCTGTTTTGCTTTCACTGCTGAGTCTCATCCTGGTTCGTCATGTCCTGCAACCGGACAAGGAAGCATTTTTCCGGGACGATCAGACGACCAAACAAATTTCGTAATACATAGAAGGACGTGCTAACATGAAGATTTTAATCGGCCAACCGAAACAGGAAACACAACTCGAACAATTGCAGCGTGAAATAGCGGCCTATCCGGACATCGATCTTCTGCTGTATCCGGAAGGTTACTGCCGCGAGACGGATGTCGAGACGTTACGTCACTTGGCGAAGCAATTCGCGACCGTCATCGTGACCGGGTACCGCGATGCGGATCGCCTGGACCGGGCCCTGATCATCAATGCAACAGGCGAGATTCTGCTCGACCGGGCGAAGACACCGGAAGCCGGTCCACTTTATACGCCGTCGACGGCGACTGTTGCCGGACAAGCTGCCGGATATCTGCTTTGCCGGGAGATTTTCCTCGGCCTGGACGGTCTGAAGCAGGACAAAGTCGACATCATTTTTAATCCGATCGGTGTCGGGATGTTCAGTGAGGAACAATACACGGACTGGTCCGGCGAAGCCCGGCGCATCAGCCGCCAGCAATCGGCACTATTCCTCGGGACGAGTCACGCCGACGGCTCTTACCGCAATTGCGGCTTCTCGATTCCGACGGCGTTTGCCTTTGACGCGACCGGCGAAGAGATTTTCCTCTCAAAAGATGATCCACGGACACGGATTCTCGATACAGAGACGCACACGGTCGAATTCGTGGATGCTTCATCCGTTGAACAGACGATCTAATCAAAAAACCCCCAAACCGGTTCGCCGGTTTGGGGTTTCATCTCATTGATGCTGTTTCGAATTGGATTCTGTCTTTTGCGTCACTGCGGCATACTCATCCCGTAATATTGCATACATCTTGACGTCATGGAACGCCCCTTTGATGAAGATTAATCGGCGTAACGTTCCCTCGTACATCATCCCGACTTTTTCCATCACCCGGGCTGAACCGATGTTCGGCTCCATGCACCGCGCCTGGATCCGCTCGAGCTTGAGTTCTTCAAAACCGTAGGCCATGACACGTGCGACGGCTTCCGTGACGATTCCTTTGCCCCAGAACTGACGCGATAACGCATACCCGAGTTCCGTCTGTTTATTGTCGTCGAGCAACAGGTGGATGAAATCAATTGTTCCGATCATCTTGCCGGTTTCCTTCCAAACGATCGCCCACGGTGCTTCTTTCCCCTGGTCATAGTTTGACAGGACATAGTTCAAAAACTGTTCGGCCTGTTCAATTGTCTGATTGGCATTCCACGTCACGTAACGGGCGGTTTCCTCGTCCTGCGTGTATTCAAATAAATCATCAAGATCGCTTGCTCGAAGCGGCCGCAGCACCAATCGTTCAGTCTCAAGGACCGGTAAGTGCCGGTAAAATTCCGTTGTCGTCATGTTCGTTCCCCCGTTCTTTTTTTACATTATATAGAAAAAATAACAGGAATGCGATACACAGGAATGCGATACAGTGGAGAAAAATATATCCGGAGGTATACGTTATGACCTTTCAAGCTGTCCCGATGACCGTTGATCAGGCAACTGCCATTCTGAAGTGGACCTATCCGCCGCCGTACGATTTTTACAACATGGAAACGTCGGAGGAGGCATATGCTGAACTGCTTGACGGTTCCTATCAGGCCGTCATCGCTCACAAACAACTCGTCGGCTTCTTTTGTACGGGCCGTTCTGCGCAAGTCCCACCTGGTCGCCCGCTTCATTTGTACCCAGATGACCATTTGGATATCGGACTCGGCCGGCAGCCCGAACTGACCGGACAAGGGACAGGATTTGCGTTTTGTTCGTTTGTCCTTGATACGGTCAAAGCGCAATCGGCGTTACCGCTCCGTTTAACGGTCGCTTCGTTTAATGAACGGGCGATTCACCTGTATGAACAGCTCGGATTTCAACGCCACGCCGCGTTTTCGACGACGCATGCCACGTTTCTCATCATGACGCAATCTCATACATAAAACACCATTCCGACGTGATGCCGGAACAGCGTTTTTTCTGTTACTGCTGTCGTTTGTTTTTGACCGTTTCCACCGTTTGAAAGACATTCGAATACATGGAGGTAATATGTCTCTTCGTTTTAACATCGTTGTATAACCCGTATGTCCAAAACAAAGTCGTTTTCCCGTTTAAGTAACCGGCTGCATAATCGGTCGTCTCTCCCGCCGCTTCCTTGTACGAAATCCAGTCCGCGATAAACGGCACATGCCCCTTATTCGATCCGATGAAAAACGTCGGAATTCGCATTTTCAGGTAGGTGTCGGCATACTCGCCTTGATCCGCTTCCAGTAACTTGTTCGGCATGATCATGACCGCGTCGAAAGTCGAAGCGACCTGCTTACGATTTTTTAATTCTGTGAATGAAATTTCCTTTAAACGGACGTTGTCTTCCCGAACTTCCGGTGCTTTCCCGATATAGGCAATGTGTAAATATTCGCCCGTATACCGAGGGAAGTCGGGCTCTTTCGGTTGTCCGATTCCACATCCGCCAAGCATCAGCACCATCGTGACCGAACAAAAAACTCGTTTTTTCATAACGGCACTCCTTTTAAATGAATATGTGCAGATAATCGTTAAAAATCCTCGTCATAACCTTCGGTGTATTGGCGATGTAGACGTTGATCTGTTCCTGATTCGACTGAAGCGGATCAAGATCCGTCTCGTCTGTCGGTATATCCGAGATGCCTTTAATGATGATGCATTCGACGTCGTTTTTCCGGCAGATGTAGGCAATCGCCGCCGCTTCCGTATCGGCAATCGTGATATCGTTCGCCTGCAGTTCGAGATAATCGTTCCACATGACGACGGCACGATCGGCCGTCCCGATCGTGCCGTTACCTTTCATGCCGTATTTCAGTACATCGATTTCAACGATAAACGACGGCTTAAGCAACGGTTCGATTTCCTTGACCGTACAGTCATATTGAACGGCACGGTCCGGAGTGAGGATGTCGAGGATGTCAAACCGTTCGTCGATTCCGGCACATGTTCCGATGACAAGCACTTTTTGAAGCGGAAAACGCGCCAGCATATACTGATTTGCACCGACCCCGTTCACTTTGCGGATACCGGTACTGTAAAAGACGACCGGCGTCCCGTTGATCGTCCGGAAAAAATATTCTCCGTACGGATACGTCGTTCGTTCCGTTTCTTTTACGTCAAAGTATTCTAATGCTGCTTCGAATTCCCAAACGGTGGCGATACTGACGCCGATTTCAATGCGCTTTAAATCAGGGATTAATCCCATTTTTCTTCTTCGTCGATCCAGACATTCCGTTTTAAATCAAGTGTCTGTCCTTCATCGTGAACACCGAAGTAACACGGCAACTCTACAGTGGCACCGCCGGCTTGCTCAAAGCAGGTCCGGAACCATTCACCGATCAGGCGCTGTTCCTCTTCAATCAGCGTTTCCTCGTGTTCTTCATAAAAAGCATCAAACGCCTCAGACTGATTGTCCGGTACAACCGCATAGACGATTTCATCGAATACCGATTTACTGCCGGCAAAACCCGGTGTTCCCTCTTCTTCAAATACTTCGTTGGCGTCTCGGTCCATCGAAAAGAGCGTAATCGATACCTCATGGCTCAACGGCTCGATGAAGGCCGCGAAATCGAGCAGCTCGACATCCGCTGCAAAAGTCGATGCCGTGAGGGTCTTTAACTGGTTGAGCAACGACTCTGTATGTGGCGCAAGATTCTCTTGGATGGAAGCCAAGTATTCATTAACTGTAAACATATGTATAACCTCCGTCATCTTTTTTTGACCATCCTGTATTTAGGATTCTTTTAAATTATCCCATACAAAAAATGGATGTTCCTTTCTTCATCATCCCGTCTTTCCCTTGTTCCGGCAAGTCTTTTTTGAATATAAAAAACAACCTCCACCCGTATTCAGGTGGAGGTCTGCCGGCTTAACGTTGCTCGGCTTTGTCGTACGATAAGTTTTGACCGTTTGTCGCGATGACTTGTTTGTACCAGTCGAACGAATCCTTTTTCATCCGTTCCATCGAACCGTTGCCTTCATTGTCACGGTCGACATAAATCATCCCGTAGCGTTTTTTCATCTCGCCCGTCGTAAACGACACGATATCGATGATGCCCCATGGCGTGTAACCCATCAGTTCGACGCCGTCTTCCGTGACCGCTTCCGTCAACGCTTCGATGTGCGTTTTCAAGTAATCAATCCGCGCTGCGTCATGAATCTGACCGTCTTCAATCGTATCGACGGCCCCGAAGCCGTTTTCGACGATGAAGAGCGGGAGCTGATACCGGTCATAGAGACGGTTCAGGACGTAGCGGAGTCCGATCGGATCAATCGCCCAGCCCCAGTCGCTCGACTGGATGTACGGATTCTCGACACCGTTCGCAAGACCGCCGTTAACGATGTTGCCTGTATTGTTGACAGTCGCATCGTGTTTGACGGTCGTCGACATATAATAGCTGAAGCCGATGTAGTCGACCGTTCCGTTTTTCAGGATCTCATCGTCGCCCTCGAGAATCGGAATCTGATAGCCTTCCCGTTCAAACTCTTTTAAGGCATAGTTAGGATAATAACCGCGTGCCTGAACGTCCGGGAAGAAGTAGCGCTGACGCATCGATTTTTCCGCCAGCATGACATCTTCCGGATGCGACGAGTACGGATAAATCGGAACGTGCGAAATCATTGCCCCGATCTGGAAGTCGGGATTGATTGCTTTCCCTTTCGCGACCGCAAGGGCACTGGCAATCAACTCATGGTGACCGGTCTGATACATGACTTCCATCGCGTTTTCACCCGGCTCGACTTTGACACCGGAGTTCGTCCAAAGGAACAGCGGGTTTTCGACATCCATCTTATTGTTGATTTCGTTGAACGTCATCCAGTACGTGACTTTGTCTTTGTAACGCGTGAAGCAGACTTCAGCGAACCGTTCGAAGAATTCAGCCACTTTGCGGTTGCGGAACCCGCCGTATTCACGGGCCAGGTGCAACGGCATCTCGAAGTGTGACAGCGTGATGATCGGTTCGATGCCGTGTTTCAATAACTCATCAAAGACGTCATCATAAAACTGCAGTCCGGCTTCGTTCGGTTCCGCTTCATCGCCATTCGGGAAAATCCGGCTCCAGCCGATGGATGTCCGGAGACATTTTAATCCCATCTCGGCGAATAGCGCGATGTCTTCTTTATAGCGGTGGTAAAAATCGATTGCTTCATGGTTCGGATAAAACGTTCCTTCTTCAATCGTCTCGGTGATCCGGCGGGCGACGCCGTGTTCGCCTGCTGTCATGACGTCGACGACGCTTGGTCCTTTACCACCGGCGTTCCAGCCGCCTTCAAATTGATGGGCAGCGAGTGCCCCGCCCCATAAAAAGTCGTTTGGTAATGTTTTCATCTTCATTTCCTCCTTGTTTCTGTCTCTTATTTTACGATCGTCAAAATCTCTGTGTTTGCTTTGACCAAACCGTTTTGCGTCGCAATGACTTCGGCGTAACTCGACGCGTTCGTGACGATGACCGGTGTAATTGTCTGTAAGCCGTGCTGTTCAATCATTGCCGCGTCAAACGTCAGCAATGTTTGACCCGCTTCGACATGCGTTCCGTCTTCAACATGTAACGTAAATGGCTGACCGTCCAAGCCGACGGTTTCGAGACCGACGTGAATCAAGACTTCAACACCACTCGTCGACCGGAGACCAATCGCATGTTTCGTCGGCGCAATCATGACGATTGTACCGGTGAATGGCGCGACGACTGTGTTGGACGTCGGGTGAATCGCAACACCTTGTCCCATAGCTCCTGAGGCAAACACTTCGTCCGGAACGTCCGATAATGGGACGACTTGTCCCGCGAGCGGTGCTTGAATCGTTTCTTCGTTCGTCAATGTCGCGCTGACTTCCTGAGCCGGCATCGGTGTTGTCGGAGCAGTTACGACCGGGGCAACTTTTTCTTCTCCAAAACCAAGGATTTGAATCAGAACGATTGGCAAAATCAAGGCAATCGCCGTTCCGATCAACAATCCGACAATCGACGACGGATAATCGGAACTGATGCCGTTGACGAGGGTCAATGGTCCCGGGAGACCAGCGTAAGCAAAGTAATACGGTTTGAAGAAGCTGGCAACGACCGCTCCGACCGCTCCCGAGATACAGCCGTAAATGAACGGTTTCTTAAAGCGTAGCGTCACCCCGTAAATCGCCGGTTCCGTAATTCCGAAAATTCCGGTCAGACCGGCCGAAATCCCGACTTTTTTTGTTTCTGTATTGCGTGTTTTTAAAATGACACCGATAACGGCACCGACCTGGGCGATGACGGCAATCGTCTGGTACGCCTGGAACGAATCCCGACCGTATTGTTCGAAGTTCGCCAGGACCATCGGCGTGACGCCCCAGTGGACACCGAAGATGACGATGATTTGCCAAAAACCGCCGATGATGAGTCCGGCCAACGCCGGTGCATTTTCCGCTAAATAATTGTATCCGTTTGCAATTCCTTCCGCTCCGAGGGTCGTGATCGGACCGATGACGAGAATCGTCAACGGGACCATGATGACCATACAGAAGAACGGGACGAACAACGGCTTGATGACATCATTGATCGTCCGGTTCAGGAACCGTTCGAGGTAAGACAGTAACCAAACGAGGAACAACGGCGGTAAGACCGATGACGTGTAGGTTGTTCCCGATAACGCGATACCAATGAATGAAATCGACTCGCCGGACGTGATCCGTCCCGCCATCTCAGCCCACGTCGGACTGACAAGTGCCGCACTACAGGCGACGGCGATGAACTGATTGACTTTAAAATGATTCGCTGCCGTGATCGCAATGAAAATCGGCAGGAATGTAAACGGTGCCCATGAGATAAAGCTGAACACTTCATATGTTCCCGTCGCGGCAAAGTCTTTAAACACAAGCGAAATTAAGATGAGTGCCCCTTGCAGGATACCGGCTGCCGCTAAAATATAGACGAACGGTGCAAACACTGCGGACATCGTCGCGATGATCCGGTTTAAGATTGTGCCTTTCGGTGCTTCGGTTCCCTGATCCGAATTCCCGTCATCTAATGAAACGAGTGGACGAAATGCTTCATAGACTTCTCCGACGTGTTGCCCGATGACGACCTGGAACTGACCGCCTGATTCGACGACCGTGATGACGCCCGGTAAAGCAGCTACCTGGTCTTTTGCTTTCGCATCCGACCGTTTCAAGACTAAACGCAACCGTGTTGCACACCGCGCGACACTGATGATATTGTCCTCGCCGCCGACCGCTTCTAAAATCGAATGCGCCAGCTGCTGATAATCCCGCACTTTACTCATCCCTGAACCCCCTTATGGTGTAAATCCATATCGTACGTTCTTATTATAATTGTACATGTACAATTTATCAATCCATATTTAATTTAATTATTCGTATTATTTAGTTCGAAATCGTCTTATGCTATAGTAAAAAAGCAGAACAATTACTGGAAAATGAGGGTGAACCATGCTGAAATACCAACAGACGGCAACGGAAATCGAAGCCTATATCGAGCAACATGCGTTACAGCAAGGAGATAAATTACCGGTTCTCGATCACTTGATCCGTCAATTCGAAGTCAGCAAAACGACGATGACGAAAGCACTGGAACTACTGGAGCGAAAAGGTACCATCTTTCAAGTCCGCGGCAGCGGTATTTTTGTCCGCAAGACCAATCGAAAAGGCTATATCGAGCTGTTTTCGACGCAAGGTTTTAAGCAGAATCTCGTCGAACATGACATCCAGTCCAAAGTCCTGTCGTTTGAGCTGATTCCGTGTCCGGAAGCGATCGCTGAAAATCTCGGCTGTACGACCGGTGATATGGTTTATTTCATTAAACGGATCCGCTACATCGACGGCAATATCATGTGTCTTGAGGAATCCTATTACCGTCAAACCATCGTGCCTTACTTAAACCGGGAAATCGTTGAACAGTCGATCTTCGAGTACCTCGAGACGGCGCTTGGACTGAACATCGGGTTTTCGGACATGTATATGCATGTCGGCAAGTTACCGGATGCGATTGCCAAACACTTGAAGCTGACAGCCGGTGATCCGGCGTTGACGGTCGAGACAATCTTCCACCTGACGAATGGCCGGCCGTTTGACTATTCCGTCATCACCTATCATTATGATCACTCGCAATTCGTCGTTCAGGCGAACGGCTTGTATTTATGAGGGGGATGGTCGCATGAATGAAGAAATATTGTTTTTTTACGCACTTTTCGCAGGCGGAATCGTCTGTATAATCTTAAGTATCTTGTTATACTTCTGGCTCCGCGAGGATACCGGAATCGAATTTTCCACGTTCGGCCGACTCGTTTTCATGTGTTTAGTTGGTGTCGGACTCATCTGGTATACGGCTCCGAGTTTGAAGTACGTCGTTTATCATGACTATGCGACGACTAAAGGAGTCTGTACGGTGGAATACGATGATCAATCCAAACCGCGGACGATTGATCTTTATTACGATGAAACAGGAGACTATTTCAGTTTCTTGGATCGGGCAGACCTCGGCGCATACGGACCGGACGTCCCGTATACCTGTCACGTGACAACGACAAAAGATCATGAATTTGAGATTTCTTATCGGATTTATGATGTCAAGACGAACAAGTTATTGTATTCGTCTGAATAACTGATACGTTTAAAAAGGAGTACTGTTTAGTTTATGTCATTACTATTTTTTACACTGGCCGGACTTGCTGAAATCGGCGGTGGTTATTTAATTTGGCTGTGGTTGCGGGAGGGACGCCCTGCTTATTTCGGACTGCTCGGCGGTCTTTCGCTTGCATTGTACGGGGTCATCGCAACCTGGCAGACGTTCCCGACTTTCGGCCGGGTCTATGCCGCATATGGCGGAGTATTTATTGTCCTTTCGCTTCTTTGGAGTGCCGGCATCGATAAAAAAACACCCGATTTTTACGACTGGCTCGGCGGCGGGATTTGTTTGCTTGGTGTCGCTGTTATCTTATTTGGTCCGAGGAATTAATACTTACAGGAAATTCGGATTGACGAACTTGTTTCTTGAAAAGGACGTGTCCAGATGAATGCTGAAATAATCACTTATTTTTTCATTTTTTTATTGGGTATCGCGTTTGTCTTACCGGCCTGTTATATTCTTGTCCTTCATTTCGGCAATAGGCAGTATGCTTTTTTAAAGAAGCTCAAGTGGACGGGTGTCCTGTTTCTTGGATTGCTGTGTCTGTGGATGACAATGTCGAGCTTCACCGAGATGGTGTTTCGGGATTACCGTGTATTAGAAAGCGCCTGTGTTTTGGAACCGTCTGAATCAAAAGGAACATCGATCGATATCACGTTAACGGAAACCAACGATACGTTTTCTTTCCGTGACGGACCATATCTTGAAGCTTACGGCAAAAAGGTTCCGTATTATTGTCAGGTGACGACGACCCGGAATCAAGAATTCGCAATCGATTATCGGGTCTATGACAAAAACACGAAAAAGCTGCTTTATACGAATTGAACAGACAAAACAAGCGGAGTCCCTGTTCACAGGGACTCCGCTTGTTTACTGTTCGATACCGGCACGTTCAGCTGGTTCAAGAAACAGTTCATCATCAAATGTCGTCAGCTCAATCATCCGGCCGTCTTTTTCGTACCAGGCGGCCAGACCCTCCCGGTCGACCCGTTTCCAGCCGGCTTGCCGGATCCGCATTTCGTACAAGACACCCGGTCCTTCTAATTCCGACACGAGATGCGTCTTGACTAATAATCCCTCCGGCTTTTCCTGAACCGTCCCTGTTCGCGGAATCGGAAAACCGTTCACTTGTGACGTCTCAAACAGATAATACCAAGCCGTTCCGCTGATGATCACCACGGTTAATACACCTGCCAGCCACTTTCCCACGCGTCGCGTATTCATGTCATCCCGCCCTCTTCATTCATCTATGTATCCATTTGATTTTACCAATCATTTCCTTAACTTGACCTCCTGCTCAGGGCGGATTCTTGACGGACAAACAAAATGAAAACGAATAAGAAACGTGTCATTTTTGTGAAAAGATGTGAAAAGAAATGAAAAAAATTAATATTTTTTCATTTATCTTGACGACAAGACGTCTTCCTTACAGTCTCAACGGTTTGACAACTCCCGGCACAGAGCCGTTTTTAGTCATTTTCAAGTCGTCAAGCGGCTTAGCGACTTGACTTCATTTCCTACTATGTTACGATACGAACTTATTAAAGGGAGTGAACAGAACTTATGAAATTCAGAAAAGAAAAAGTCAATGTCGTCGACATGAAGCAAACCAAAAAAAGTGTCTACGCGACCGGAATTGGGAATGCGATGGAATGGTTCGATTTTGGTCTTTATTCCTATCTCGCAATCATCATCAGTCAAAACTTCTTTAGCGCTGTTGAAAATGATGAACTGAAGCTTGTCTTTACCTTTGCGACGTTTGCGATCGCTTTTTTAATGCGACCAATCGGCGGAATCGTTTTCGGACGAATCGGAGATCGCCTTGGACGAAAGGTTGTCCTGACGACAACAATCGTCATGATGGCAGCGTCCACCCTGCTCATCGGTTTGTTACCAACGTATGATCAAATTGGGATTTGGGCACCGATTCTACTGTTACTGGCTCGGATTCTACAAGGTTTCTCAACCGGCGGTGAATATGCCGGCGCGATGGTTTATATCGCGGAATCATCACCGGACAATAAACGAAGCGCCCTCGGAAGTGGTCTTGAAATCGGGACACTCGGTGGTTACATTTTAGCTTCGATTCTTGCGACTGTGCTGTTCGTCACGTTATCCGACGATCAAATGGCATCGTGGGGCTGGCGGATTCCGTTTATCTTAGGAGCACCGCTCGGACTGTTTGGTCTGTACTTGCGTCGCCACCTCGATGAATCACCAATTTTCGAAAATGAAATTAATGAAAATACGGAAGAACCGGCATCGTTCCGCGAAATTCTCCGGGACCACAAACGCGATATCATCGTTTGTTTCATCGCCGTTGCGTTCTTCAACATTACGAACTACATGTTACTGTCGTATATGCCGTCTTACCTGAATGAAGTCATGGGCATCTCAAGCTCAACGAGTACGATTTTGATTACCGGTGTCATGTTCATCATGATTCCGCTCGCGTACTTCTTCGGTAAACTCAGCGACAAAAAAGGGAATCGTAACATCGTCCTGTTTGCATTGGCCGGTCTGTCGATTCTGTCGATTCTCGCGTTCTACCTGATTGGTCTGAAGCCACTCTTGTTCGTCGGAATCGGAATCTTCATTCTTGGATTCTTCCTCGCCATCTTCGAAGGAACGATGCCAAGTCTGTTGCCGAGTATCTTTTATACAGACGTCCGTTACCGGACATTGTCTGTCACATTTAACGTTTCCGTCTCGATTTTCGGCGGAACGACACCACTTGTCTCGACATGGCTCGTCCATGCGACACAAAATCCGCTCGCACCGGCGTATTACCTGACAGCTGTCAGCGTGATCGGCTTCATCACGTTCTTCTTCTTCTTCAAGAGCACATCGGGTAAAGCCTTAAAAGGTTCCCACCCGACCGTCTCGACGGAAAAAGAACTGCAAGCCGTTGCCAAAAAACCGGATGATGCTTTATGGTGGACTGAATAATCGATTAAAAAAGACCGGTGTCGCTTCTGCGATGCCGGTCTTTTTGCTTATTTTGAAACGGACGTCTGCGTCAATGCTACACCGTTTGAGGCAATGACTTCCTTGTACCAGTAAAATGAATCTTTTCGTGACCGGGCTAGCGTCCCTGAGCCATCATCGTGTTTGTCGACATAGATGAATCCGTAGCGTTTGCTGTACTCGCCGGTTGACGCACTGACGAGATCGATACAGCCCCAGCTCGTATACCCCATCATGTCAACGCCGTCCTGAATCGCTTCCATCATTGCTTTCAAGTGGCCTTCGAGATAGGCAATCCGGTACGAATCATGAATCGCACCGTCGGCTTCGACTTTATCGTAGGCACCAAGTCCGTTTTCAACGATGAACAACGGAATCTGATACCGGTCGTATAATTTATTTAATATGATCCGCAACCCTTCCGGATCGATTTCCCAGCCCCAGTCGCTCGCTTTCAAGTACGGATTTTTGACCCCGCTCATGATGTTTCCACCGGCATCGTTTCCGTCTTTCTCCGCTTTTTCCGTCCGTGACATGTAGTAGCTGAGCGAGAAGAAATCGACGGTGTAGTCACGCAACAACTCAAGATCGCCGTCTTCGACAACCAGTTCGATGTTGTTTTCAGTGAAGAAACGGTCGGCAAACGCCGGATAGGTCCCACGGACGTGAACATCCCCGCAGAAATAGTTCATCATCCGTTCTTCTTCCAGTGCAAACTGGACGTCGACCGGGTTTGAGCTGAACGGATAAACCGGAGCGGCGATCAGCATGCAGCCGATTTGCATCGTCGGATCAATTTCCCTGGCGGCCTTCGTCGCCAGACTGCTCGCGACGAACTGGTGATGCAGGCCTTGATAGGTCGACTGCAACATGTTTTCGTCTTCGCGGACCGCCATCCCGAGACTGAGCATCGGCATGAACTGGGCACCATTGATTTCGTTAAAGGTCAGCCAGTACTTGACCTTTCCTTGATAACGCTCGAACAGCACCCGGCTGTAGCGTTCAAAGAACGTCACGAGCCGGCGGTCGCGCCAGCCGCCGTATTCTTTTGCCAAATGGAGCGGCAGTTCGTAATGCGAAATCGTGACGAGCGGCTCAATGCCGTGTTTCAGCAATTCATCAAAGACGTTGTCATAAAACTGCAGACCCGCTTCATTTGGTTCCGTTTCGTCCCCGTTCGGAAAGATCCGGCTCCAGGCGATCGACATCCGGTACGTCTTGAAGCCCATTTCGGCAAACAGGGCAATGTCTTCCTTGTAGTGACTGTAAAAATCAATGCCGTCATGATTCGGATACGTATACTCTTCTTTTAACTCGAAATCGAACTGCGGATCATGGATGACCTGCATCCGGTGTTTGCCGCCCGGCATGACGTCGGCAATCGACAATCCTTTGCCGTCTGTTGCGTACGCCCCTTCGAGTTGATTGGCAGCCGTTGCGCCGCCCCATAGAAAATCGGATTTGATCTGTTTCATGAATAATTCCTCCTCTGATTGGTTTTAGACTAAGATGCGTAAGACATCGCGTGACGGTTCGACCGTTCCTTGATACGTCGGCAAGACGTCGAGATAACTCGCTGTATTCGTCACGATGATCGGCGTGATGACGTCATATCCGGCTTGTTTGATCTGCTCGATGTCGAAGCGGATCAACGGATCACCGACCCGGATAGCCTGACCGCTCTCGACGAACGACTCAAAGTGTTGTCCGTTCAACTGGACGGTGTCGAGACCGATATGGACCAAAATCTCGACGCCGGTGTCCGACCGTAAACCGATGGCGTGTTTCGACGGATAAACCGTCACGACTTCCCCGTCAAACGGGGCATAAACGATACCTTCATCCGGAATGATGGCCAACCCTTTTCCCATTGCACCGCTTGAGAAGACGGCATCATCGACTTGTTCCAGCGAAATGATTTCGCCTTTGACCGGTGCGAGGACCGGCAAGCCGACCTGTTCACTGATGACCGGCATATCTTGTGTCACCGGTTGTTTTTCATTGGCGAAGAAATACGTCAGCGTAAAGGCGACGACTGCTGCGACAGCAAGACCGATGAGCGCTCCTCCAAACGCAAGGTTGAGACCCGTCTGAGGAATCATGACCGGAATGCTGAAAACGCCGAGTCCGCCCATTGCGTAGGAAGCCGTTCCGAGCGCACCGCCGACCAGTCCGCCGACCGCTCCACCGATAACACCAAAAATAAATGGTTTTTTACGCGGTAACGTCAACCCGTACATCGCCGGTTCCGTGATCCCGAAGATACCGGCAATCGTTGAAGATGTTCCGAGTCCTTTGATTTTCGGATCTTTCGCGCGCATAGTGATGGCGAAGACGGCTCCGACCTGACCGAACGTTGCCATCAGGACACCGACCGTGATTGTATCGAATCCGTTGACGGACAGATTATTGATGATAATCGGGACCAGTCCCCAGTGGAGACCAAACATGACGAAGATCTGCCAAAAGGCTCCGATGAAGGCAATCGCGATGATCGGGCTCAAGTTGTAGAGGAACGAGTAACCGGCTGCAAGCCCTTGGCTCGCGTATGTCGCAAGCGGTCCGATCGCAAGGAACGTTACCGGAACGACGATCATCAGGACGAGCATCGGTGTCGTAAAGTTTTTGACCGCTTCATGCGAGTGACGGTTGAAGAATTTTTCAAGTTTCGATGAGACATACGTCGCCAGAATAATCGGAATGACGGATGAAGCATAACTCATCAGAACGACCGGAATCGTCAGGAAGGTCAGACTCTCGCCGGAAGCTTGCAAGGCAACGATCGACGGATAGACGAGCGCCCCCCCGATAATCATCCCGATATACGGATTACCGCCGAATTTTTTCGCCGCCGAATGCCCGAGGACGACCGGCAGGAAGTAAAACAGGGCGTCCGCCGTCGCGTTCAGGACGATGTACGTGCCCATCGTCGGCGTCAACAGACCGGTCGCGACAAGAATCGCGAGTAACCCTTTTAAAAGCCCGCTGCCTGCCATTGGACCAAGGATCGGTGTGAAAATCCCGGCAATCGTATCGATGAAGCGGTTGAATAGACTGGTTTTTTCCGTTTCTTCCGAAATCTCATGACCGATTCCGTTCAATTCGTTGTAGACGTCGCCGACATGGTTTCCGATGACGACCTGGAACTGCCCGCCGCTCTTGACGACAGTAATGACACCATCCACCTGTTTCAACGCTTCGGCATCGGCTTTTTGTTCATCCTTTAATTTGAACCGTAATCGTGTCGCGCAGTGAAAGACTGTCTTGACATTGTCTTCGCCCCCGACCAATCGGACGATGTCTTGCGCAAGTGCTTGATATTTGCCCACTTGACTCACTCCATTCTTATTGTTGGAATAAAAAAACCTAAACGACGACAAGTGAAAAACACCTGTTATCATTTAGGTTTGGCCCGTCGATGCGGTAACCATCCTTAGGATCGATTCTGTTTCATGAGATTTTCGATATGAATCATCAAGTAAAGCCGTTCATCTTTCGAAACCATGTAGTCATACTTTCCAGTAATCAGGTTGGCAATCTTTTCGACACACTCAAATGCCAGCGGATATCGGGATTTGACCATTTCGTACAGTTCTTCGTCCCCTCCGGTGTTCAGCTTTGTCTTTGAGACAATCCGCTGGACAAAAAACTTTAAATGGGTTAAAAACCGGGCATACGCGTGGGACTCTTCATCCAGTTCGACTTGAAAATGATACGTGATGATCGTCATGATGGCCTGCGTTGCCTTTGTCATTTCGGTAACGATGTGCAAACTTTCACCTTTGACGCCGGACATCGAGGCGTTGACCAGATGCAGCGCAATCGAGACCGATTCCTCTTCGTCGAGATTGACGCCATGCCGTTCATTGATCAGGCGGACGGCTTCTTTTCCGGCAGCAAATTCCGGACCGTAAAACCGTTTGACTTCCCAGACGAGTGGATTCCGGATCATGATTCCATCTGCATACCGTGACAGTGCGTAATGGATATGATCGGCCAGTGTCACGTACACCGTATCATGGAGCGATTTGTCGAGTTTGACTTCGGCCATCTTGACGATCTCCTTGACCGTCTCGATTTCAGCCTGCGGCATCTCGTTCAAAAAATCGATGAATCGTTCCCGGCTCTCTTTACTCTCGAGCGTAAAGACTTTTTCGATCCTTGATTCGTCAATCACATCGCCCATTCGTTTTTGAAATGCGATTCCCCGCCCCATGACGACATGTTCCTGTCCGTTCGATTCAATCGCCACGACATTATTATTAAACACTTTCACGATTTGCACGGAATCCCTCACCTCCACTCTAGAGCATCGTATTGAAAAGAAAAAACCTAAATTCATATCCATCGCCGCAACATGCAACAGATATCAATTTAGGTTTTGCCTGCTATCGCAGTAACAATCCTAGTTGGTTTATTCTTTTCATTACTAGAATACGATGGAAAACGGATGGCGTCAATCATTTTATGAAGCGCTTTCAAAAATAATAATGAATACCCGCCCCACCGGAAAAGAGGAGCGGGTATTTCTCGTCAGGATGTCTGTTTCAATACCAGTTTTACCTGCTGGATTTGATAGTTTTCGACGTGTAACAGTTCGAGATCGTATGTCTCCATCTCGAGCCGCTCACCAGCTTGATAGTCCGTTCCTTGTGCTTGAATGAAGCCGGCAATCGTATCGATTTCATCCGCGTCAGTAAACGTCAGGTTAAACCGTTCCTGTAAATCTGCCAGCAACACGGTCCCCGACAGATGATATTCCGTCTTCGAAACCGTCTCGATGTCGGCTTGTTCATCTTCGTCGAATTCATCGCGGATTTCGCCGACGATTTCTTCGAGCAAGTCTTCCATCGCAATCATTCCGGCAGTCCCGCCGTACTCGTCGATGACAAGCGCGATGTGGGAACGCGTCACCTTCATCTTCAGCAACGTTTCCTGGAGCGGTGTCATTTCGGACACGGCCGGAATGTCTTTCATGTACTTCTTTAAGTCGCGTTGTTGATAGTTCGCCTGATCGGTCAGGACTTCCTTGACGTTGACGTACCCGATGATTTTATCTTTATCAAAATCCTCGATGACTGGGTAACGCGTGTATTGATTGTCCGTCATGATTTGTAAGACTTCGGCCCACGTCATGCTGAGCGACAGCGTCGTCACGTTCATCCGGGGCACCATGATGTCTTTCGTCACCCGCTCGTCGAAGGCAAAGACGTTTTGCATCAACGCGAGTTCCGTCTGGTTGATTTCACCGCTCTTGAAGCTTTGCGACATGATGATTTTCAACTCTTCTTCCGAGTGAGCTTGTTCGTGCCCGGTCGGCTGAACGCCGAACAGACGTAAGAAAATTCGTGCCGAACCGTTCATCACCCAGATGAATGGATACATGATTTTACCGAACACATACAAAGCCGGTGCGAGCAGTAACGTCATCCGTTCCGCGTACTGGATGGCGAGTGTCTTCGGAGCAAGTTCACCGATGACAACGTGCAGAAATGTCACCGAAACGAACGCAATCGTATAGGAAAGAAACGTCGACAGTGCTGCCGCGACGCCAAACTCGTCAAAGACCGGTCCGAGCAGTTTCTCGACGGTCGGTTTCCCGAGTGCTCCGAGTCCCAGTGCCGTGATCGTGATTCCGAGCTGACAGGCGGACAAATAATAATCGAGGTCACTGGCGACCTTCTTGGCCAGGACCGCTCCTTTGTTTTCTTCCTGAATCATTTGATCAAGTCGTGACATCCGAACCTTGACGACCGCAAACTCCGATCCGACGAAAAACGCCGTCAAGACAATCAACAACACCAGTAACGCCAAATTCAATACCAACAATATGTCCAATTCTTTCCCCTGAATCAGGGGGTCACCTCCAATAAAATAATTTGAATCGAGAAATGATTCCACAATTTAAAACCGTACAGTGAAACGTTCTAGTTACAATCATAACGAATCTTTTTCCGGATTTCAATTGTTTTGCCTCAGGTAATGACTTGATTATTCAGAATAATCTGATTGAATTTTCTAAAAGGAGTACTTTTGATACTAGGTTTCTTACCATGGTTTAGCGGCTATATAAGAGCTATGCACATCAACATCTCAAGTTAAAGTAGTTTAATACAAAGCTTCTTGAAATCAAATGATGTTCGTAAAATCGTCAGTGGAGAGGTAGTGGATTATTATGGAAAAAACAAGAAAAGGTTTCTCGTCGTACTTGCGACCAGAGGCAGACGGAGCAGGTCGAAACATCTCGTGGAGTTCAATCATCGCGGGGGTCGTATCATTTTTTGCACTTTTAATTACATTCAGCTTAATCGGTTCAGCGATCGGCTTTGGTGTCACGGACGTCACGTCCGACAAACCGTTTGACGGTGTCGGCATCGGATTAGCCATCTGGGCCATCCTGTCGTTGTTAATCTCATTGTTCGTCGCCGGTTTCGTTTCCGGTGTGACATCATCACGTGCCGGACTCGTTCACGGTTTTCTCACATGGTCGACAAGTGTCATCCTCTTGTTCGCTTTGTTGACATTCACGACAATCAACACGTTCCAAACAGTTGGTTCCGTGCTCGGTACAGTCGGTGGTGCAGCAGGTCAAGGTGTCGGCGCCATTGCCAGCACAACATCAGATGCTGTTTCAAAAGGATTCAGCTCAGTGACAGATAACGTCTCAAACGTTGATACAAAAGAACTGGAAGGTAATGTCGATGAAATTCTAAAAGATACAGACATTAAAGAACTACAACCAAACTACTTGCAAGGTCAACTCGATGCAGTCAAAGATGATGCGACTGCAGCAGGGAAAGATGTCTTAACAAAACCGGAAGATTTCGATAAAATCGTCAGCGATCTTGGTGACAAATTGACAGCACGTTCAGAAAAAATCCAAAACTCGGTCGATGAAGATAAAATCGCTGAAGCCGTTGCTCAAAACACAGATCTCTCACAAGCAGAAGCAGATAAAGCAACGAAAAACATCGTTGACGGTTTAAACCAGGCAACAAGCGAAACAAGCAAACAAATCGAAAACGCAAAACAAACACTTGATGAAACATCAGCTGATCTCAAGAAAACAGTTGAAGATGTCCGTGTTCAAACAGAACAAGCGACACAAACAGCATCTAAAGTTTCAATCTGGGGCTTCGTCGCTCTCATCTTAACGATGATCGTGACATCAATCGCCGGCATCACAGGTTCACGTGTTGCATCACGCGGTCGTATCGCCAACAAATAATCGAATACATGCAGCCGAAGGTCCCAGAGACCTTCGGCTTTTTTGTTTGACAATCGTTTTGAATCTGTTAGGCTGTTAACTAACGACCGTTAGGAAGGTGAATGAATGAAAGCTTCATTATTATTGCAAACTGCCCTTCGGCATTTTGCACAACACGGCTACGAAGGCGCTTCCTTACAAGAGATTGCCCAGGAAGTCGGCATCAAGAAACCTTCGATTTACGCCCACTACCGTGGAAAAGACGATTTGTTTCTCACAGCGATGACACATGCGCTCGAGACACAGAAAACACATCTCGCCACGTACTTCATCTCGACGCGCCATCTCTCGCTCGAAGCGAGCCTAAAAGGTTTTTTTGATTGGTTTCTCGAGGAAAGCACCCAAAATGATCAGCTGAAATTCATTTTACGGATTGCCTACTTCCCGCCTGTCAAACTAGAGCGGGAAGTAACGGATTTGATTAATCCGTTTTTTGATTCGATGCAACGCCACTTGACCCGTTTGTTGCGGGAACGCGACCGACAAGAACAGATTTTATATTCGGATGATTACGAAAGTGCCGCCCTCGCCTACTTGACGGTGACGGAAGGTACGATGACGGAGTTCGTCTACAACGGTGTCGAAGCCTATCAACGACGTTTTACTGCCGTCTGGCCAATTTTTTGGCGGGGACTTGTCCGCTAACTAAAAAAGAAACAGAGGAATTCACCATGCAAAATAACAAATTGATCTTAGGCACCCTGCTGCTTAATCTTTTTATCGCGTTTTTAGGAATTGGTCTTGTCATTCCCGTCACCCCGACCATCATGAACGAACTGAACATCTCCGGTTCGACCGTTGGTTACATGGTCTCAGCATTCGCCTTTGCACAGCTCGTGTTATCGCCGCTTGCCGGTCGTGCCGTTGATAAATATGGCCGGAAACCGATGATCATCATCGGTCTGTTCATCTTCAGCATGTCAGAACTGTTATTTGGTCTCGGTCAATCGGTCGAAGTCTTATTCGCGTCGCGGATTCTGGGCGGGGTCAGTGCCGCCTTCATCATGCCGGCTGTCACAGCGTTCATCGCCGACATCACGACGAATGCAACCCGTCCAAAAGCCCTCGGCTACATGTCAGCGGCGATTTCGACCGGTTTCATCATCGGTCCGGGAATCGGTGGTTTCCTGGCGGATATTGGGACTCGTGTCCCCTTTTTCTTTGCCGCAGCCTTTGGACTCGTCGCGATGATTTTGTCGGTCTTTACGTTACGCGAACCGGAACGCCATTATGAACAGACGACAACACCGCAACAAAAAACCGGTTTCCGGAAAGTCTTTTCACCGCTCTACTTCATCGCCTTCATGGTGTTGCTGATTTCTTCATTCGGACTCGCTTCGTTTGAGTCACTGTTTGCGCTGTTCGTCGACCGGAAGTTTGGCTTTACGGCGAAAGACATCGCCCTCGCGATTTCACTTGGTGCCATCGTCGGTGTCATTGTCCAGGTCGGCTTATTTGAACGTCTGACGCGCTGGTTCGGTGAGATCCGGCTCATCCGCTACAGTCTGATCGGTTCGACGTTGCTCGTACTTGTCATGACGTATGTGACAAGTTACCTTTCGATTATTCTCGTGACGATGGTCGTCTTCGTCGGCTTTGACTTAATGCGTCCTGCGGTCACGACGTATCTGTCAAAAATCGCCGGAAACGAACAGGGTTTCGTTGGCGGGATGAACTCAATGTTTACGAGCATCGGGAATATTCTCGGACCGGTAATCGGCGGCATCCTGTTTGATGTCGATCTCAACTACCCGTTTTATTTTGCGACCGTCATGCTTGCAATCGGGATCGCCTTGACATTCGTCTGGCGGGAACAACAGCCGGCTGATCTGACGGCTGAAGAAAAAACATCATGACAAAAGGCCCGCACGTGTTACGTATTCTTAAAGGAATTCGTGTCCGTTCGGGCCTTTTTTGAATTATGATTGTCAAACAAGCAGATTAGCCAGATTTTTCAGATCGGAAACAACATACGTTGCGACAGTTTGATCCGCCGGCATGTCCGCAATCAGGCAGGAGTCAATTCCAGCTTGATGTCCCGATAGTACGTCAAGTTCTCGGTCACCAATCATGATGGTTTCAGCTGGTTCCATCTGATAGTGTTTCATCAGATACTGAATTGCGGCCGGATCCGGCTTTCGGGCAAATCCCCGCTCCGCCGTCACTACATCCCGGAAGACCCCGGTCAATCCGTTCGCCTGTAACAGTTTAAACGTCGATGCTCCGCGATGCGTCAGGATGTAGTTGTGTCCGTCATGTTTTTGAATGGAGCGGCAGAGCTGCGATATGTCGGTAAACGGTTGAGCCGATTTAAGTTCTGCCTGTGCTTTTTGTTCTTTGAACTGTGAAATCGTGTCCGCATCAAGGCCATACTTTTCATAGGCCGTTTTCGCCGAGATTTTCATCGCTTCCAAAATCGACTCAATCGCAACATTCTGTCCCTGCCTGCGTAACGTCTCCTGCAAGACAGTAGCCATGACCGGATAGGTATCAAACAGCGTCCCGTCAAAATCCCAAATTACATGCCGGTACATGGAATCGCCTCCTGCCGGACAATCCAGTCCTGTACTCGGGTCAGTTTATCCGTTTCCGGATTTTTCAAATAGTCGAAGGCTTTTAAGACAAGCGGTGACGCGTTCGACGCTTCGACGTCCGTCCGGCTGACCCAGGACGAACCGGTCGAATCCTGCCCGTCAAATGTCTTTGGTACAGACCGTTCCCCAACTGCTTCTAACACGCGGAAAAATACGCCGATATGATGCAGATGCGACGCCCGGTGCCAGTCGGACTGAAGGAAAATCCAAGCAACTGTTTGGAACGGACCGTCAGCCCGGTTTCCTCTTGGAATTCACGGTCCAGCGCGTCCGGCAACGTCTCGAAATCTTCCAGACTCCCACCCGGCAAATCATACCGGTACGTGTACGGTCCACCCTGCTTATGAATGACGAGCAGTTTTCCTTCATTATAATAGATGCCGTATGTACCGAATGCCCGGTGAAATGTCGGTTCGTTTGTATTCATGATTCATCCTCCCTCATATACGTTGTTAACCATCGCTCGACCGATTGTAACGTCCCTTCTAAATGGCCGCCGAACGTAGGATCACTTTCCGTTCCAAGCAGCGTGACCTTGTCCTGCAACGCATCTTCCAGTCGAATCGGTCGATAGTCCGGAAAATCGGTTAACGGTTCAGCATCTGCTTTCACTGCCGTCTCCGGTTCCTTTGCCCAATCCTGATACAAAACGGCAATCGGATGACCGGCTTCCTCTCCGAATAAACGGATCAACTGTTCGATGACCTGCCGCTTTACTGCTGTTTCTCCAAGCGTTGCACGCTCCGTTGCCGTCAGGCGGAAAAATCCGAATAGGGCTCCGGGGCCGGTCGGCGGTGACGCATCATGGATTTCCTGCAGCACACCGGACCAGCTGATGGCGAAACCGGATCGACCGCTTTGCCGCCAAAATGGGGTATCGTACACGGCGACCACCTTCGCTTGCCCGGCCATCCAGGTTGGTGTTGTCCTCAGTTGATCGTGCACGGATTCTGGTAAAGCGGGACGCCATTGGATCAGTCCGCTGAGTCGCGGCGGGAGTGTCACGATAACGTGATCAAACGTTTGCCGGATTCGACTCCCACTCTGCTCCATCGTCAGTTCAACCTGATCCGTTGCCTCAATCGCCGTCACACGGTGCGCCAGTTGAATCGTTCCGGGATGCAGCCGTTCCGCCAGCGCCTCCGTCACGCTGTGCATTCCGTTTACCAGTCTGTGCGATAAAACCGTTTGACCGTCCGGTAACCGGTGTTGTTCGACTTGCCCCGGTGACCGTTCGAGCATCATCGTCTCTTCGATCGCCTGAACAAGGACCGGCAGTTGCAGACGCTCAATCAGCGTCGTCATCAACCGTTCTGTTTCCGGCCAATACCAGGTCGGTCCGAGATCAAACGCATAGGACTGATCTTTAAGCGTCAACGTTTTCGTCAGAACCCGGCCGCCGATCCGGTCACGTGCCTCAAAAATCGTGACCTCATATCCCCTTTCCTGCAGACGCCAAGCGGTGTACAAACCGGTCAGACCGGCACCGACGACAGCTATTCGTGGCATGTTCATCCCTTCTTTCTCATGTTTCTTTCTAGTGTACCGAATATTTTTTGGAAGGCACAGAAAAACAGAGCGTCATCCGACACTCTGTTCGCTGTTGCTTAGGATGATTGCATATGTTGCCAGTCGTCTTCATCAAAGATCGACTGGACCCATTCGGTGGAAACATATAATGATTTGGCGATGGCTTCGTCGGATTTCCCGAGTTTACGCAGCAAATGGACGATTCGAATCCTTCGCTCGAGTTCACGCTCGTCAGGTAACAATTCCGGCATCATGTCGGCGCCTCCTTTCTCTCTTTAAGCCAACCGTCATCGTTTTGTCTAAGTTACCCGTTTATCGGTTGAATATTCCGATAATTCAAGAGGTTCGATGATTTTTGATAAAGAGTCTCAAAAAAGTAACAGTATGTTTTTCATTTAAATGTAAAACAGACTTTACAAAAAGTAAAACACACTTTACAATTTAAGTATCAACTAATGAAGGAGAAACTGTGATGAAGCTGACGAACCGGGTTAAATCGTTGCGAAGCAGCAACGGATGGACGCAGGAACAATTTGCTCAGATGATCGGTGTCACGCGTCAAACCATCATCTCGCTTGAAAAAGGCAGTTACACCCCGTCTCTGTTGCTCGCGATGCAAATTGCACGGGTATTCGCACTACCGGTCGAATCGATTTTTTATCTAGAGGAGGAATCGGAATGAAACGTGTTATCATTCAATCGTGTTTAAACATTTGTATGTATTTTTTAGCAGCTGTTTTCATTAGTTCTATTCACGATCAACTAAATATTTTTCAAAATGATCCGGTCAACGGTGCCGGCTTCAATCTGACGTTGGACCTTTCCATTATTCTTCCCGTTATATTGGTCGCAATCGGTCTTTCGGTCACCGGCTACTGGATGCGGACAGATAAGAAGAGTTCGTTTTCCAAGTGGTCGTCGTCGACGACTGAGTTTTCTGATGAAGATGAACGGGAGGAAGTCATTACAGGAAAGGCGACACGTGCCGCATACGTGAGCTTTTTAATCACCTTACCGCTATTGATGATTGCCTTGTTGTTTGATGTTCCGCTGATGTCGATTTTTCCAAACTTTGCGTTTTATGCCATTGCGCTCGTCTTAACAGCAGGAACCTTTTCTTACATGGCGGCCTGGGTCTATCATTACCAACGCTGACCCTTCATAAATACTTGACGAAAAAGTACTGGGTCTGTCCTTCCGCCGGATGATCGTCGAGACGACCGTATTCCTCGAATCCGAGTTTTTTATAAAAGCCCGGCGCCTGAAAATTGAACGTATCGAGTAGAATCTTACTGCATGATTTTTCTTCGGCAATCGATTCGATTTTTGCCATAAGTTGTTTCCCGACACCGCCTGTTCGGTTTTCCGGGTCGACCCACAAAAAATGCACCTGCAGATGATTCCACACATAGCTTGCCGTAACACCACCGAGGAGTTCTTCGTCTTCATTCCATGCCAAAAAACAATATGGTTCCGCTTCCGTAAAGAGCGTTGCCGGAACGTGTTGGCGGTTATATGTAATCAGTTGCTCCCGGATCCATTGCCCATCTTCCGTCGTACCGCTTGTGATTTCCATCATTCAAAACCCCCGATTGAAATATTTTACAATACGTTCTCATCATATCATGGAGAGAAAAGAAAAAGAGGCGCCGCTTGGCACCTCTTTTTTTTACTTCTTAAATTCTTTTTCTGTACCATCGGCAAACTCGATCTCGATTTCAAGACGGGTCGCGTCATTGATGCCAAAGACTTTCTCGACTTGAGCAATCGCGTCATCATTTGACGTATCGGCATCAAGGTTCAGTTCGTCGAGCTTGGCATCCAGCGTCTTCATCGCTTCATTGCCTTGCGCCTGCTCACCGTTCATCTTGTAATCGGCTTCCGTCCCGTCGTTATCACGGTCATAACTAATGTCGACGGCGTCCATCATGTCCGAAGTATCTGCCTCGACTGACAGACTGACGAATCCGTAATCTTTGTCGGCATTGTCCGTCACTGTATCCTGATCTTGTGTACCTGACGTATCGTCGTTCATCGTGCTGTCATCCGTCATCGAATTATCATTTGTCGTTGTCGTTTCCTCGACTTTTTCAGTTTCCTGATTGTCCGAATTGCCGCATCCTGCGGCAAACAGGGCAAGACCAAGAACCGGTACCAAATATGTCTTCTTCATTAGAATGACCCCCTCTTTTTTTGACTATCCCCTGGGTCAAGACACATAAATCATTTTAATGTGCGATTTCAGAAAAAGATTCACTCGTCACTTCACAATCAAAACCGGACCTTTGACGCGTTTGGCAATCTTATGACTGACACTACCGAGCATCATCTCCTACAGACTGTTTAACCCCCGGCTGCCGATAATCGTTAAATCGACCTGCTTTTGATTGGCGTGATCCACAATTGTCGGACCCGGCTCACCGCGAAGAATCGTCACGTAATAGGAGACATCCGCTGCTTCGAGCTTTTCTTCGACCGGTGCCAGTCTTTTTCTGCGGGCCACTTCAAGCCCTGCCGTTCCTTCCGTATGCAGGACATCGTCTTTAATTTTTCCAAAATCGGCGACGAAAACGACTTCCACCTGACTGTCCGGACTGAGCTGGGCAATCTTAATTGCTTCTTCCGCCGCCCGGACGGAATGGTCCGAACCGTCGACGGCTAATAAGATATGTTGATACATAACCGTTCCCCCTTAACTCAATGTGTGGAAATTTTCGGGATCGGATCCTGATGAACCGCCAACCGATCAATCAGTTTCTTACTTTCCGGATTCAATCCAATCAGTTCGACTTTGTTTTGATTCGCCATCAAGCGGAGCATCACCTTGTCAATCGCTCCGACGGCCGAATCATCCCAAATTTGGGTGCTGCTGAAATCAATCCGGATTTGTTGGTTCGTCCCCTCATAATCAAACGAAGCGATGAAATGATCAACCGACGCGAAGAATAACGGACCTTTGACGGTATATACCGTTTTTCCGGACGTTATCTGTTGCTTGATCTTGATTTTCGAGACTTTGGCGACAAAGAACAGGGCACTTAACACGACACCTGCCATGACGCCGATTGACAGATCATGTGTGGCAACGACGATGCTGACTGTCGCGAGCATCACGAAGGCATCGGCTTTCGGAGCTTTACGGAGATACGTAAACGACGACCAGTCAAACGTGCCAATTGAGACCATGATCATGATTCCGACAAGAACCGGCATCGGAATTTGAACGACCCAGTTTCCGAGGACGATGATCAAAAACATCAGGAACAGCCCGGCGATAAGTGTCGACAGCCGCCCACGTCCTCCTGACTTGACGTTGATGACCGATTGACCGATCATCGCGCAACCCGCCATTCCGCCGAAGAAACCGGTGATGAAGTTCGCAATCCCCTGCCCGCGGGCTTCCTTGTTTTTTTCGCTTTCCGTGCCCGTCATATCGTCGACGATCGTCGCCGTCAGCAATGATTCCAGCAAACCGACAATCGCGAGTGCCAGTGAGTACGGGAAAATGATTTGAAGCGTCTCGATGTTCAACGGGACGTCCGGTAAGAAAAACGACGGTAATGACCGTTGAATCGTTCCGAGATCACCGACCGTCCGCAAATCAATATTCAAGTAGATCGCCGCAATCGTCAGCACGATGATTGCGATCAGCGGTGCCGGGATCGTTTTAAGAAAACGCGGTAACAGATAGACAATCGCCAGCGTAATGGCGACGAAGACGTACGTCATCGTGGAAATCCCGATGAAATGCGGGACTTGGGCCATAAAAATCAGAATCGCCAGTGCATTGACGAACCCGATCATGACGGCACGCGGAATGAATTTCATGACCCGTGCAATCTTGAAGACCCCAAAGAGAATTTGAATGACTCCGGTTAAGATCGTTGCAGCAAGCAGATAATCGAGTCCGTGCTCCTTGACGAGCGGAACCATCAACAGGGCCATCGCACCGGTCGCTGCTGAAATCATCCCCGGCCGGTCACCAACAAAGGCAATGATGACAGCGATACAAAACGAAGCGTATAATCCGACCATCGGATCGACTCCGGCGATGATCGAAAAGGCAATCGCCTCCGGAATTAACGCCAGGGCGACGACGATGCCTGCCAACACATCACCTCTGATATTTGAGAACCACTGTTCTCGTAGACTCATTTTCATTTATTTCTTCCACCTTTCTGTTGAGAACTGTTTCTTTCTCAACATCCTGTCCTGTTTTGAATATCCACAGTCTAGCACCATTAGTTTCAAAAAGGAACACTTTTGGTCTGATTTATTTTGCAACAATCAACTTAACCGTATGAAAAAGGAGTTCATCCGAATCGATGAACTCCTTTTCGCGTATCTTATTTAGTTGCGTCAGTCCGCCAGACATTTCTTGCAGTGTTGGTAATTTTTGTTGCCGCCGGATAAGTTACAGACATCAGTAAACCCAAGGTTCTTGAGCACGTTTTGTGCCGCGTTTCCGGTCACACCTTTGTTGCAATACACGATCGTCGGTAGAGTTGGATCAAGTTCTTTCGCCCGTGTCCGCAGTTCACCGAGCGGGATGTGAATCGCCCCGTCCACACAACTTTTCTCGAACTGGGTTTTGGAGCGCGTATCGATGATTTGGAACGACTTGCCGTTTGCGACTTGTTCGATCAACTCATTTGGTGTCATCAAACGGGCTGTTTTTTTAATTGCATTGTCAAGTGCCATCCCGGTATAGAGCACCGGATCCTTTGTCGTCGCAAACGGTGGCGCATAGGCGAGATCGAGATGGAACAGATCCTCCGCCTTTGCCTTGAATGTAATCGCCGTCGCGAGGACATCAATCCGTTTGTCGACCCCTTGCGGACCAACGATTTGTGCCCCGAGGACACGGCCCGTTGCCCGGTCAGCAATCGCCTTGATGACCATCTCTTTTCCGCCCATGTATTCCGGACGATCCGGTTTAATATTATGGAGGACTTCAATGTCATATCCGGCTTCCCGCGCTTCTTTTTCCGTCAATCCGGTCTGCGCGACCGTCAGATTAAACGCTTTGAAGATGCCAGTTCCAAGAATGCCGCGGTGTTCCGCTGCTTCACCGGTGATGACCATCCCGGCAATCCGGCCCATTTTGTTGGCGGTCGAACCAAGTGGGCGGTAAATCGCTTCTCCGGTAATGACGGAGAAACTTTCCGCGACGTCGCCGACAGCATACACATCCGTCAGATTCGTCTGCATCTTCCGGTTGACGGCAATCGCACCCGTCTGACCCATCTCAACACCAATCTGTTGCGCGAGTTTGGTATTCGGTTTCACTCCGACCGACAGGATGACGAGATCTGTTGCAATCGACTTGCCGCTCTCGAGCGCCACTTCCGTTACACGCTCCGTCCCGTTGAATGCCGTCACCGATTCACCGAGCAACAATTCAACACCTTTGTCTTTTAAATGATCAGCAACCCGCTCCGCCATATCACGGTCAAGCGGCGGCATGACTTGCGGCAGACGTTCGACGAGCGTCACCTGAATTCCGCGGTATGTCAACTGCTCGGCCATCTCAAGACCGATGAAGCCGCCGCCGACAATCGTTGCCGTTTTTGGATCATGCTGTTCGATGTACGAGCGAATCGCATCAGCATTCCGGACATTACGAACCGTAAAGACGTTGTCATGGTCAACACCTGGTAAGGGCGTAACGATGCTTGACGCACCGGTCGCAAGGACCAGCGTATCGTACGTATCGGTAAACTTGTCACCGGTCACGAGATTCACGATGGTCGCCGTTTTCGTTGCATGATCAATTGATTCGACTTCATGTCGTGTATGGATGTCGATGTTATAACGTTTTTTGAAGAATGCCGCATCGCGTGGTGTCAATTCGTCGATGTCGGCAATTTCACCGCCGACGAAGTACGGAATCCCGCAGCCGGAATAGGAGATATCCTGGTCGCGATCGTAGATTGTAATCTGTAAGTTTTCATTGTTCCGGCGCGCTTTTGCACCAACCGATGTCCCGGCCGCAACAGAGCCGATAATTAACAATTTCATCTGAAATTCCTCCTCGTTAATAAAGCAGTAAGCTGATATATAACCCAAGCAATGTAATCGCAAGCGTCGGAATCGTCAGGATCGTCCCGATTTTAAAGTATTGTCCCCAACCGATTCGGACACCTTTCGAACGTAGGACATGTAACCAAAGTAAAGTCGCAAGACTGCCGATCGGGGTAATCTTCGGACCTAAATCGGACCCGATGACGTTGGCATAAATCAAGGCCTCACGAATCACACCTGTCGCCTGGCTATGTTCAATCGCCAAAGCATCAATCATCACGGTCGGCATATTGTTCATGACGGAGGATAATAACGCAGCGAGGAAGCCCATCCCGAACGTCGCGCCGGCAAGCGTCGTCGCAAATCCGTCGATGCCGACGGCCAGTATTTTCGTCAGTCCGGCATTTTGCAGACCATAAACAACGATATACATCCCGAGTGAGAAGAAGACAATCGCCCATGGTGCACCGGCGATGACTTTTTTCGTCCGAATGTTCGAGGAGCGCCGTGCCATCAATAAAAAGAACGAGGCGATGACACCGGCAACCAAACTGACCGGAATGCCGATCAAGTCACTCGTGAAATAGCCGACGACAAGCAATACGAGCACAAGCCACGATAACTTGAACATCCGCTGATCTTTGATTGCCGTGCTCGGCGCGACGAGTTGCGTCACATCATAGGTCTTCGGAATACTTTTGCGGAAGTACAAATACAACACAAGCAGACTGCCGATGACGGAAAAGACGTTGACGAACACCATACGCGACGCATATTCTGTAAAGCCGATGTCAAAGAAGTCGGCCGAGACGATATTGACGAGGTTCGAGACGACGAACGGCAGACTCGCCGTGTCCGCAATGAAGCCGGAAGCAAAGACGTACGCCAAAACGACATAATCCGGTAATTTTAAGTAGCGGACAATTGCGAGAACGATCGGCGTCAAAATCAACGCTGCGCCGTCATTCGCAAACAAGGCCGCCACAATGGCACCAAGCAGTGTCAGATAGACAAACAGTTTGACACCGCCGCCTTTGGCGATCCGTGCCATATGAAGCGCCGCCCATTCGAAGAAGCCGATTTCGTCTAAAATCAACGAGATGATGATCAGAGCGATAAAGGTAAATGTCGCGTTCCAGATGATACCCCAGACAGTCGAGACATCATCGAGATTCACAACGCCGGTCAGTAAGGCAATCAATGCCATCCCCATGGCGGAGTAGCCGATGCCGAGACCTTTTGGTTGTTTGATGATTAAGAATAACGTGATCAGGAAAATTCCGATCGCAAGTAGATGTGTGCCGGTCAATGCGTTCACTTCATTTCTCTGTTAATTTTTCTTTTTCTGTACATAACCAATCTGTTATGTTCAAAATCGCTTTATTTCTGACTTAACACTGTTTCCGTTGAACATCCGGTAAAGGAGTTGTCGTTAAGATTGTCAGCAGCAATGCATACCGGGGATGATCCGGATTGAGACGAAAATACGTCCACTGCCGTTCACGACGTTCCAAAATCAAATGCGCCTGCCGTAACAATTTTAAGTGCCGGCTCACGGCCGGTTGTGAAATGGCAAACAGTTCAACAAAATCACAGACACAATGTTCGCGGACTGCCAAACGACGCAGGATTTCAAGACGTGTTCCATCACTAAGCAATTTCAGGAACTGACTCATCTCAACGACCGGTGTCACGGTTAGAGTCATGGGAAGACCTCCTTTTTTTAGAGTAAACAATAAGAAAATCGTCAGTCGACAGTTGCAGACGGACGATTTATATATAACCACTTTATTATATAACCTTTTTGTTATGCAATCCTTTTTTTGACTGGCGCCGGACAAAACGCGGATACAGCTGATTGACTGTCAAAAAGTAGACAAAAAAGACAGTGAAGTAAAAATTGATGAATTTTTTCATTTCTTTGGTACTCAGCCAGATTGATTCATCGTACATCAA
The DNA here is from genome assembly GCF_057834585.1 of Exiguobacterium sp. GL_137. Classification (NCBI taxonomy): domain Bacteria; kingdom Bacillati; phylum Bacillota; class Bacilli; order Caryophanales; genus Exiguobacterium; species Exiguobacterium sp. GL_137. The sequence goes on along the minus strand of NZ_CM174406.1, from coordinate 1,448,269 downwards.
CCGTCCCGATGCCGTGATGACGACAGGATGCGTCGCAAGCGTCAGACCAATCAGGACGAATAAGCAAACACCAAGATCATTGAGCCAGACTTGGGTGCTGCCTTTTGGATTACGAAACATCCAATCCCTCCTTTATTTTGGAATCGTTTCAGCCAGTTCCAGTAAAATCCCCTCCGGTCCCCGGACATAACAAAGACGGTATGTTTCTCCAAACTGTTCGACCGGATGAATGGCTGTATATCCCTGCTGTTCTACAAGCCGGATCATTTCGTCAAGCGACTCGACGTTGAGGCAAAGATGACGAAGACCCCTTGAGTAGACTTCGTTAGATGACGGATGAGAATCAACCGGTGACTGATAGTGAACGAGTTCAAGCCAGGTCTCTCCATTCGGAATACCGAGTGCGACACACGTTGTTTTCGCTTCATGCAGACCCGTCACCCGGTCGAGTTGCGGTCCGGACGCCTCCCATTCACCTTTGACGACGAATCCCAGGCTGACGAAAAAGCGTGTTGCCTCTACAAGGTCCAAGACGTTAATGCTGACATGATCCATCCGGTTGATGTTCATACCCGGTTTTCCTGTTTACGTTCTTGCCGGCTCACTTCAAAGTCCGGCTTTAATAAAGAGAAAATCCGTCCGTCATGCGACGTTCCGCCTTGGAACAGATAGCCGCGTAACATCCCTTCTTCTTCAAAACCGATTTGCGTCAACAGCTGGACTGATGCTTCATTTTCTACAAAAATCACCGCCCCCATCCGGTACAACTCAAGTGTCTCAAATGCATATTCCAAAACAGCTTCAATCGCTTCCGCCGCGTAGCCGCGCCGCCAGTGTGCCGGATCAAGTTCAAAGCCGATTTCCGCCTTTTTACTGTACAGACTGAGATGATTCAGTCCGATGGTGCCGATGAACGTTCCACTGTCACGGGTGACGATCCCCCAGCGGATGCCTTGCCGGCTGGCAAAGGTGTGTTTAAACGAACCGATGATGTTCAAAGCATCGTCTTGTTTCTGAAGCGAATCCATCCCGTAAAAGCGGGTGACGTCCTCGTTCGACAGAATGCAAAAGATGGCCGGCGCGTGTTCGTCTGTGACTTCAATCAGTTGCAGTCGTGCAGTTTTTAGTATTGGAAAAGGCATAGGGGATTCCTCCAGTATTTAAATTTGTAAGTTATGTACTGATACTTAACTGTTTAATATTTGTATCCTAGTCATGCTTTAAGTGCTTGAATTCATGCGTGTCGTTTTTATTGTGAAATCCACTCAATTCCACACGTCCTTCGGGATTGACCTTATACTCATACGCAGCATCCGGTTCGTTTTGAAAGGGTACGGTCGAGATGGTCCACTTTTCGCCCGGAAATTCCTTCGCGAGATATGGTTTGACGACTGTCACGTTTTTCTGAATCTGCGCCTTGATGTCTTCCTCATCCGGCTGATTCATTAAAAAACTGCCGAACATCAGACAGAGCACTCCTGCAGTCATCAAAGCCAGCATACGCTTTTTTCCCGTCTTCACTAAGCCGAACACTACAATCGGAAGCACAATCAAACCGAATATCTCGTAAAGAATCCATTCAATGAGTTCATGTGGTCCCATATCCGTAACCTCCTTTTCTCTATTGCTACTTATTACCGTTCCTTTTTCAAAATCCCTGCTTTTTCCATAAAAAAACAGGTACCTATTTTAGGTACCTGCTTGATTCATTACACGTTAAAACGGCTCGACAATCGTTTTAAGTCTTCCGCCATCGTCGCCAGTGATTGTGACGCTGACGAGATTTCCTGCATCGATGCCATCTGTTCTTCCGTCGAAGCCGAGATGTTTTCCGTTCCGGCGGCCGTACTTTCCGTCACGCCTTGAATCTCGCGCATGATCGCAGAAATCTGTTCGCTTCCGGCTGCCATTTCCTGCACAGCGCCGGACACTTCCTCGACTTGCCCTGTCACTTCGCTAATCGAACGTTCGATCGCCTGGAATGAAGCACTCGCTTCACCGGCCACTTGAATTCCGTTCGTCATCTCAGTCGTCACCTTTTCCATCGAAACAACGGATTGTTCTGTTTCCTGTCGGATAACTTGGATCAAGCTCTCGATCTGCTTCGCCGCAAGAGCAGATTGCTCTGCAAGCGTCTTGACTTCCGCTGCAACCACCGCAAATCCGCGTCCCTGTTCACCGGCACGCGCCGCTTCGATCGCCGCGTTCAGTGCCAACAGATTCGTCTGTGCGGCAATTCCCGTGATCGAATCGGTAATCTGTCCGATTTCCTGCGACCGGTTTCCGAGACCGACGATGACTTGACCGAGTTCCGTGAAATCGGTGTTGATCCGCTCCATCTGTTGACCGAGTTGCCGGACGACTTGTCCGCCGTGCGTGACTTTATCCATCGCGTCACCTGTCGCATCTGTCATCTGTTGCGCGTTACCGGCGACTTGACTGACGCCGGACGTTAAGTCCTGAACAGTCCGTGATGCACCGGAGACTTGGTTCAATTGCTGGCTTGCACCACTCGCGATTTCTTCCATCGTCACGGCGACCATTTCCGTCGCTTTCGTCGTCGCTTCCGCATTCGTGCTTAGCTCATCCGATGCTGTCGCAACGTGTTTTGATGTATCCGTCATCTCAATGATGACCTGGTGAAGTTGCTCCGTCATCGTGTTGAATGATGTCGTCAATTGACCAAGTTCGTCTTTTGAGACGTAATCACCTCGGACCGTTAAATCACCTTCACCCGACTGCTTCATCCACCCTTGCAACGAACGAATCGGTTGTGTGATCAGACGTGTGATGTAAATGGCGAGACCTGCAAACAACATCAGGGCGATGACGAAAATACCAAGCATGATGTAGAACGCAGTTTGTTGTTCCTGCTGGTTCAACGCGTTGATGTCTTTCGCTTGTTTCGTCATCGTCTTCATCAGACTTTTTGCCGAGTTCGCGACGTTCTCCCGAACTTGCTCCAGGTTTTCTGAATAACTCTTATACGCGTCTTCATTTTCATTTCGTGACGCAAAGTCTTGGACCATACTCATACCATTATCATATGCCAGTACATTGTCCTTTAATGTTTCCAATTGCTTACTTGATTGTTCCGTCATCTTGGCTGTACGTTCGTATGTATCTAAAGACGACCGGATTTGCGCTTGACGTGTATCAATTTCGCCTCCCAATTCTTCAATCCGCTTCGGATCCGTCGTTAGAATCATTTCGACCAGAAATGAATCAAGCGCCCGGGTATCAATCCGGATTTGAGCGACTTCCTGGACCGGCAACAGATTTTCCTGATACATCGCTTCCGATGCCTTTGACATCTGATTCAGGAAATAAAGCCCGGCGCTTGCCAGTAAAATCATGGCGATGATTGCTGTCGCAATCAATAGTTGAATCTTTTTACGTACCGTTAAATTTTTCATGTTCTCATCCCTCCATCTCCTTTATCGGTAACTTGTTCAAATTATTCAGTGTTTTTTCATGATTGGCGTGAGCAATGTGTTGTCCTGAGCCCTTGATTACGACAGCGGGTACCGGATTCGATATAATCAGAATCATACAGAAACAAAAGGAGTGAAGTCTGTGCAGTCTGTCTCGAATGAAATCACGCAGTTCCGCGGAACACACTATGACTTCGGCCGCGAACAGGGCCGTTACGTCAAACGCAACCAACTGTTGCATAACCGCGAAGACAATTGGAAAATCCGGGTTCCCCGTTTTCAGGTCGACCCTGTCGAAACGAAAGAGATGTTTCTCCGCTATGCCCCGTATATTTGGGATGAGTTGCTCGGGTTACAGGATGAACTCGAATTATCGCTCGCCGATACACTGCTTCATTTTGGTCACTACCGGGTCGAAGGACCGAAAAGCGGCTGTTCGATCATGACGGGTGATAATTTCCTCGTCCGCAATTATGATTATCATCCGATGACGTACGATGGACGGTTTTCCGTTTTTCAACCGACGGATGGCGGCTCCGCTATCATCGGACCGGCGTCCCGCGTCACCGGACGAATGGACGGAATGAACGAACATGGCCTTGCGATGGGGTACAACTTCATCAACCGCCGTCGTCCTGGAGACGGCTTCGTCAGTTTCATGATTGGACGGATTATCCTCGAGACATGTACCTCGGTCGAAGATGCAATTTCGCTCGTAAAGGAGATGCCGCACCGGGGGTCGTTCAGCTATGTCGTCCATGACCAATCGAACCGCTCATTTGTCATCGAGGCGACGGCACGGGATATCGAAGTCCGCGAGACGAATCTCTGTACGAATCATTTTGATTTGTTGCAACACGAAAACCGGTTCCATCTCGACGATTCAAAACGGCGGATGATGGAACTGAAGACGCACCAGCATTTGATTCAGGACGCGGAATCGGCTTTCCGGCTGTTGAACGATTCCGATAAAGGAGTTTTCTCCGACCTGTACAGTCACTGGGCAGGGACGATTCATACATCGGCCTATTTCCCGTCCGACATGAAAGTCTGGTTTGCGCTCGGCGGCGATCAGGAGCCGGTTGAGTTCAATTTTAAAGACTGGCTTGCCGGAAATGACTTTACCTCAACCCACATTCATGGTGAACTTGAAACCGATATCCAGTTCGCCAATACGCTTCAAACGTGGCGCTGAAAACAACCAAACTCCTCTGTCATCCCATTGGGACAGCAGAGGAGTTTGGTTGTCAGTTCAGCGTTTTTGTCATATGTAAATCCGTTGTGAGAAATCCCGTCGTTTCATAGAGATGAATCGCACGCGTGTTATGCGCAAAAACGTGTAATTTGATTTTTTTGATGTTCATCCTCCGGGCGACCTGTTCGAGCATCTCCATCGCTTGCCGGCCATAGCCTTTTCCTTGATGAACGTCATCGATTTTAAAGTCGAAGATAAAGGCGGTCCGTCCGTGCGTCGATTCGCTTACTTGAAACCAGATCATGCCGACGTCTGTCTGTTCGATGTCGTCCAAAATCGAAAACAGATAATGCTGTTTTGTATGAATCCCGTCCGGCAACAATTGCCCGTACTCAGCTGCCGAACGGTCAACAGCTTCCACTTCTGCCCATGTTCCGGCCTTGACCTTCTCCTGCGCGTACTCTTGGATTGCTTCCGGTAGATACGCTGCGTATGCCGTTTCCGACATTTTTTCAAATTTAACCATCGTCCCTCTTCCTTTCTCTTTCCCGTCAGTTTGAACGGTAGCTTACGCGTTGATCAGACACCAAGGTATTGGACCAGTCCTGTGCAAGCATCGCATAAACCGCAACATCATGATACGCGTCGTACAATTTCTCCGCATCACGAAGGATTCCTTCCTGCTGAAAACCTAAACGTTCCGGTATCTTCCGGCTTCGTGTATTGCCGACCGCACATTCGATGACGACCCGGTTCAGTTGTAATGTCGTAAAACAATAGTCTGTGATAAAAGCGACGACAGGTGTCATCAATCCTTTGCCGCGCCCGTTCCCGGTCAAATAATACCCAATCGACGTTTGCCGTAACATCTGATTGATTTCGTGTAAGGCAATCGTCCCGACGAGCTCACCTTTGAAGTAAATGCCGCAGGCAAAGCCGTTGCCGTTCGCATAGTCCGTCAACCAGGCCGGAATGATTTCGTTCCGGTAGATGTCGGGTCCGGTCGCCCCGTCGACCCAGCGGAGCCATTGCCGCAAGTGGTCCCGGTTGGCGTCGATCAACGCATACAGCTCGTCGGCGTCCTGTCGTTCGATTAATTTTAAGCTCAATTGATCGGTAATATGATGCATGAACATCTGATTTCACTCCTTATGTACGTCTAAAGCTATACTTTAGACGTCGACGCTCAAAATACCTGCTTTAGAATATGGTGTTGACTCGATTGTGACAAATTTTTATGGATGACTTGTTTCGGTTTCGTCGTTAACGCCCGCTCGAGGAAGTTTGCTTGTAATCGTTCGCCGATGACGATGATTTGCTCCTAACCGAGCGGTCAATTTAGTTTCTCGACTTCACCTGATAGTTCCCCGTCAATTTTCCTCCATCGTCATAGCGACCGAACAATCGACGTTGCGCCGTATACGCCAAAAACTTTGCTAGACGTTTTTCATACTCCGGGCTGTCTCGCTTGCTGACCTGGATATAACTGATCCGGACACGGATGTAGAGCTCCGGCAACGTCCGGAAAAATTGATAGGTGTCCGGATCTTTTTTCAGTTCCCTGATAATGGATTGATCGATGTCGAACGGTATCGTCAAGTCAGGTGTCACCTTTAACCCCTGTTCCTGCATCTTTCCGAGTGCTGTCAGTCGGCGGACCCGTTCTTTATTCAGTTCAGTCCAGTGACTGTTTGTCCGACGTGGCGTAAATCGCTGAAGCAGTAGGTCCCCGTCCCTTTTTTAATCCCGTCGATCCAACCAAAACAAAGAGCTTCTTCGACGGTTTCGATATAATCCAACTGATATTTTTCTGCATCCTTTTTATCAAATATAAGCCAAACTTCGGTCTCCGTTAAATGATGATTCTCCAACCAACTATGCCACTGTTCAATATGTTCGATATAAAGCCGTGTTGTGATGTCCATTGGTCGCCCCTTACTTCAATCAAATCATTTTCAGTTTCGTCTCGAACTCACTTCCCCTCCGCGAACGACCATATCCATTGACCTTTAATCATCAATTGCATCGATGGTCCTGCGGCATCGGTCTCCGATGTTAACTACTTCTTCATGTTTACTAGTTTTCCTGTTTCCGTCGCTTTACCGATTAATTTTCAGACAGAAAAACGCTAACAGGTAAAATCGGCAGAATCAACCGTTTTTACCTGTTAGCGTAAATTCATCAAGCTTCTGTTAATAAGGATTGAGCCTGTTCGAGGACCAAGTCCCCTTTCATCAGACCATAGGCCATCTGATTGATGATCGCGACCCGAACCCCTTTTGGTTCTGCTACTTGACGAATCTTTGTTTCTAAATACCGGACTTGTGGTCCGATTAAAATCACGTCCGTCTGATCCAGATGATGCGATAATTCACTTTCGGGAATGGCTTCGATTGTCACATCAAGTCCTTGCATCACCGCCTGTTCACGCATTTTCCGAACTAAGATCGACGTCGACATGCCGGCCGAGCAAACGAGTAAAATGTTCATGATTTTTCCTCCAGTCGTGTGAGTCGCGTATACAGTTCGACCATCTCGACAGCTAAATCTCTGACGGTCATCGCTGTCATCAAATGGTCTTGGGCATGAATCAACAGAATCGATAACGGCGTCTCAAGCCCTTTTGCTTCGTCCTGCAGTAAGGTCGTTTGGGCACGATGCGCCTGCAGACTTTCCTGATTGGCTTCTTCCAGTTTAGATTGTGCTAACGCAAGGTCTCCTTTTTTAGCGGCCTGAATCGATTCCATTGCTGCCGAACGGGCATTACCTGCATGAAGAATCATTGTAAACGATAGGATTTGCAGTTCTTCTGTCATCAGCTTGCCATCTTCCCTTCTGTTTGTTTTTTCATCGCCCGGACACCGGCTGCGACGAACGGGACATAAATCGCTGTCGCGAGCGTCAAATTGACGACTTGTAGTGCGATTCCGCGCCAACTCCCGCCTGTTACGAGATATCCGCTGATTAAAGGCGGTGTCGTCCACGGTAAAATCGCGACGGTTTTTGGCACCAGTCCGGTCGACAGCGCGACATAGGACACGATCGTCAATGTGACCGGAACCAGGATGAATGGAATCAACATAATCGGGTTCAAGACGATTGGTAAGCCGAAAATCACCGGTTCGTTGATGTTGAATAATCCAGCGGGTGTCGATAACTTGGCGACTTCACGGTACGGATGATTTTTCTGTTCGCGGATGACAAAGAAAATGGCAAAGAGAAGAGCAAGCGTCGTACCGGAACCCCCTATGAATACGAAGGAGTCGAGGAAAGGTTTCGTCACCGTATTCGGGACATCGTAAGCAGAAGTCCCGGCTTGGAATGCTTCCAGGTTCTGCTGAATCAACGGCAGATAAATCGGTTCGATGACGGCTCCGATGATGTTTGTCCCATGTAAACCGAAGAACCAGAGAATATGATTTAAAAAGGCAATCGCGATTGCAGCCGGAAGTGTATCCCCGAACCCTTGCAACGGTTTTTGAATACTGTTGAAGATGACTTCAAACAGACTCGACTCAATGGCAAGCGTCATGAATAATTGGAAACCTCCGACGAGGATCAAAATCAACGTTGCCGGAATCAACGCCTGGAACGAGCGGACGACACCATCCGGAACCCCATCCGGCATCGAGATCGTCAACCGTGTCTTCAGTAAGATGCGGAACAGCTCGGTCGTCAAAAGAGAAAGAATGATGGCGACGAATAGTCCTTGCGCGCCGAGCCAGGCAAAACTGAGTCCCCAGTCTTTCGTGACCGGAACGAGAATGATATAGGAGGCGACGGAAATCAACCCTGCCGACAACGGATCGACATCGTAACTTTTAGCCAGGCTGTAGGCGATCGAAAAAGCGACCAGCAATCCTAAAATCGCAAACGATCCGTTCCAGATGTTCCCCCCTAACCCTTGCCAGTTTCCTTCTCCAAACAGCCCGTTCATCCAACCGACGAAATCAAGACTGCCGATGGCGGGGAAGTTATTGATCAGTATCGCGAGAGACCCGACGATGATCAGAGGCATAATGGCGACGAATCCATCCCGTATCGCGACGAGATGGCGTTGGGCCCCGATTCTTCCTGCGATTTCAATGAATTTATTCATGTCCGTTGCGCCTCCTTGGATTGAAATTGTGGTAACCATGCTGCGTGCGCAAGCAACATCTCCTCGAGTAGCGGTTGCGCCCGCTTTTCATCTTGAATCAATGGATTCATCAAAAAGGCTAAGTAAGCGTCTTTGACGGATCCGCTTAACGCGGCTTGAATCGTCAGTTCTTCCATCTGCTTCATCTGCAGAATCAATCCTTTGACGGATAATGGTATTGGTCCGACCGCAATCGGGAGTGGACCGTCTTTCGTAATGACGGCGTTGACTTCGATGACGGCATCGACCGGTAAGTCGGAAATCGCCCCACGGTTTAATGTATTGACGGTCTGGATGTCTCCTCGGTTATTGTAAATCGAATCCATCAGGGAACAGGCAGCATCACTGTAATACGCGCCACCGCGTAATTCGAGTTCAGCCGGTTTTTCGTCCAACTGTTCATCCTGATAGGCTTCGAACAATGTCCGTTCGACTTCCTGGACAATCTCGGCCCGGGTGCCGTTCGTGTTGTAGGCGGCGAGGTCCTTCTCGAGCGTCTCAGCGGTTTGGAAATAGTACTGGTGGTAGGGATTCGGCAACATGTTGACGGCTTGCAAGAAGGAGTCGGACCAACCGAGGCTGACAATATTCGCCGGTGAAAAATCAAGCTGATTCGACATCAGACGCTGCATCACCTCTTGCGTTCGGTCGCTTCCGTCGACAAAGACCCGGCGACCAAAGACAAAATGGTTTAAACCGATAAACTCGATCGAGACGCGTTCCACATCGACGTGCAAGACTTCGGCAGTCGAGTTCCGCATGTTAAACGGAATGTTGCAGACACCGATGACTTTTTGGTGGGGACCGTGCTTCAATAACGCTTCCGTCACGATACCGGCTGGATTCGTAAAGTTAATCAGCCAGGCATCGGGACAGATTTCGTGCATCTCTTTTGACAGTTCGAGCAGGACGGGAATCGTCCGGAACGCTTTGAAAATCCCGCCCGCGCCATTCGTTTCCTGACCGATAAAACCGTGTTTCAAAGGAATCCGTTCATCGAGTGCCCGTGCCTGCAACCCTCCGACGCGGATTTGTGTGGATACGAAGTCTGCTCCTTCCAGGGCATGACGGCGATTTAATGTTGAACTGACACGAATCGGCAAACCGGACCGGTGAATCATCCGCTCTGCAAGCCGGGTAATGATGTCTAACTTGTCTGTTCCGGATTCGATATCACATAAGACGATTTCAGAAACCGGAAAGGATTCATACCGTTTGATGAACCCTTCGATTAATTCAGGTGTATAGCTTGATCCACCTCCGATGATGACGACTTTGATCCCCATGATAACAACCTCCCGTTTTTTTGTAACCGCTTCCTCTTTTTCTTGATTGTAATGTATCATACAAAAAGAACAAATGTAAATACAAATATCAAATGTATTAATACAAATTTTCGTAACTTGTTATAACATTTGCATTCAGTTGTCTTTTATCGCTACAATAAAAGAAAACTCGTGAAGGAAGGTCCGTCATGGAAACCAACCAATCGTTACACTCCTATATCAAAGAAGAGTTGTTAGAACGTATTAAATCGGGACTCTATCAAGCCGGTCAACAATTACCGACCGAATATGAGCTCTGTGAAGATTTTGATGTCAGCCGGACGACTGTCCGGGCCGCCTTGAATCAATTGACGCTCGAAGGGTACCTGATTCGGCAACAAGGTAAAGGGACGTTCGTCGCCGATCAAAAGGTACGCCAAACCTTATCGGATACACCTGACAACTATACCGAACAGCTCGCTGTCCAAGGCAAACGGGGGCATGTTGCGGCCGTTGATTTGACGGTCGTCCCGGCAAACGCGGCAATCGTCGCCAAGTTAAATGTCAAACTCAATGATCCGATTCAACGGATCGAACGGATTCGCCGGGCCAATGACGAACCGACGCAATACGAAATCTCCTATATCCCCTGGCACATTGCGCCCGGCATCACGAAAAAACAAGCGGAACATTCCCTGTACACGACGCTCCGCGAAACCTTTTCAATTTCCGTCGCCAAAACGACTGAGTCCCTTGAAATCACGTTGGCAGACGAACGAATCAGTGAACATTTAAACTGTGAACTCGGCATGCCGTGTTTTTATATCGAAACGGTTGCTGAAAACAGTGCCGGTGAGCCGATTGAGTATTCGCGGTCTTATTTCAGAGGTGACAAGACAAACTTCGTCATCGAACGGCACTATGCCGCGGGTGACGTCTTATGAACATTTTCATTAATGCCGATGATTTTGGTTTGACACGCGGTGTGACGGACGGCATCGTCCGGGCACACGAACAGGGCATCGTCCATGCGACAACGCTGATGATGAACGGGCTGGCCGTCCCCTATGCCGTGCAACAAGCAAAACGTTTTCCACAGTTACAGGTTGGTATTCACCTCGTCTTGACTTACGGACGTCCATTGACGACGACGACCACGACATTAACGGACGCGTCCGGTCACTTCCGCTTTACCAACCAATATGCGGAACAGGTCCCCCCTTCTCAAGAAGACGTCTTGACGGAATGGACCGCCCAAATCGAAGCTTTTTTAGCAACCGGTTTGCCATTGCATCATATCGACAGTCATCATCATATTCACGGGTGGAATCCGTTGCAGGAAGTCGTGTTAGAGTTGGCCCGGCGTTACGGGGTGCCTGTCCGTTTTGCCCCGACGCTTGCCGCTCATACGGACTATCTGTTGACGGACACACTGTATACCGGTTTTTATGGCGAAGGAATTTATCTCGACTTGTGGCAGGAACTGCGTTCACTCGATAGCGATTCGGTCGAAATCATGGTCCACCCGGCTTATGTCGATGCCGATCTTCAAGACGTCAGTTCGTATACGACACAACGGGAGGAAGAACTCGCATTATTAACAAGACTTACGTTGCCTGACGACATGACCTTCATGAGCAGATGACAAACCCCGCTTTTGAAAATACGCCAAGGTCTTCGATCAAATCGATTGCCTTAGCGTATTTTTTGTATAGAAATCTTTTAAAACCATTTGCCATTTGAGTCTTTGCTTGCTACACTCAATCCGACTACTTATTAAAATATTTTAAAAAGTGTAAAGGAGATTGCTTATGGCTGGAACCAATACCGATTTATTAAAACAACTCCGTCAAGCCATCCTGTTTCAACAGATCAATACGATTCCGGAACTGAGCCGGATGTTGTCGGCCAGTTTTCCGACGGTCAAAAAGCACGTGGACATCTTGATCGCACATGGAGAAATCGACGAACAGATGTCGGAATCGTCAAATGGCGGCCGCCCGGCAAAACAGTACCGGTATCGGGCCGATCATACCCATGGACTTGCCCTCTACCTTGAACTCGATGCGATCGGCTTTCGGATATTCGATGCACTCGGAACGGTTCTGTCGTTTGGCACCAAACCGGTCGGGGCAGATGAGCCGCACGTCCCGGCTTTGATCCGTCTGATTCAGCGACTGCTGGAAGAGAATACGCGGATCACCTTCTTGAGCGTCGGGGTTGCCGCATCGGTCGAAGACGGGAAAGTCTTTTTTGCACCGGACTATCCGTCCCTGCAACAGATCGATCTGAAACAGACGCTCGAATCCGAGTTCCGGTTACCGGTCGTCGTCGAAAACGACATGAATGCGGCTGTGGTCGGATTCCACGAAGCAGATCAGAACCGTCAACAATCATTGATTTATTTGTACTTAGGAAAAAACGGTCCCGGTTCCGGGATTTTGATCAACGGTCAGCTCGTGCGCGGAAGCAGTCATTTTGCCGGTGAAATCTCCGTCGTCCCGCAATACGACAAGATGACATTCGGACAAGCGATTGCCAAGCGGCAAACCGCCTTGGATGCCCGGACGATTGATGCGATCAGCCGCTTGACGGCGACGTTTGCCGCGACATTGAATCCGCGTCTGTTGATTTTTAACGGGGAGGAACTGACGGAGCACGATTTGGAACAAATCCGGTTCAAGACAACCGAATACATCCCGGAAGCACATATCCCGCTCTTGATCCGGAGTAACTGGGAAACCGATTACCTGAACGGTTTGACCCGAATCGGATTACAGCTTCTGACCGAACAACCTTTATCAGCGAACAGGAGGAATTCTTCATGAGTGGTGTCTTATTACTCAGCATCATCTATCTGGCATTCATCAGTTTAGGGTTACCGGACTCGTTGCTCGGGGTCGCCTGGCCCGTCATGCGGACGGAGTTCGGGGCCGATCTCGAAGTCGCCGGCTGGTTGTTCATGACGATTGCCGGCGGAACGATCATCTCGAGTCTGTTCAGCGGCAAGATTCTCAACCGGTTCGAGACGAGTCATGTCACAGCCTTTTGTGCCGCGATCACGGCCGGCAGCCTGCTCGGATTTTATTTTGCCCCTTCGTTACTGTGGCTGTTTCTGCTTGCGGTTCCGCTCGGTCTCGGTGCCGGAGTCGTCGATGCGGCGCTCAATCATTTTGTCGCGACCCGTTACAAAGCCCATCATATGAACTGGCTCCATTGTTTTTGGGGCGTCGGCGCAACGACCGGACCGTTGATCATGGCGGCGATGATGAGCGGATCCGGCGACTGGCGCAGCGGATATTTGACCGTCGCCCTGACACAGTTTGGTCTCGCTCTCCTGCTCCTTCTCAGTCTACCGCTCTGGAAACAGGCACCGGTCGCTGTCTCGGACGTACCGGACGATTTGTCGTTAACTGATACGCCGTCGAAACGGTTAGTCGGACTACCGTTTGCGTTAGCTTCATTTGTCCTTTATTGCGGTGCCGAAGCCTTGATTGGTTTATGGGGCAGCAGTTACCTCGTTCAAGTACAGTCGTTTTCCGTCCAAACGGCAGCGACGTGGATTTCCGTCTATTACGGCAGCATCACGGTCGGGCGGTTCTTGAGCGGTTTCTTATCGCTACGGATGACGAACCGACAGTTGATCCGGGTCGGACAAGGCACTGCACTGCTCGGCAGTCTGTTGTTCTTTATTCCGGTCAACGGTCTGATGTTCACCGGTTTCATCCTGATCGGACTCGGACTCGCTCCGATTTACCCGGCGATGTTGCACGAAACACCGGTCCGGTTCGGACGGGATGCAGCGAAACGATTGATGGGGATCCAGATGGCATTTGCCTACAGCGGCAGCACCTTTTTACCGCCTCTGTTCGGTGTCCTCGCCTCGCTCCTGACGTTGCAGTTGTTCCCGGTGACAGGATTCGTCATGATTTTATTCTTGTTGCTCTGTTCAGAACGTCTCAATCGTGTCCTTGCCAAGCGAGCGTTGTCGCGCGCGTCTTAACTCATTAGAAAAGGAGTTTTCTATCATGAAAATTGAACATATCGCCATTTGGGTCAAGGATCTCGAACGGATGAAACACTTTTACGAAACATACTTCGAGGCGCAGGCCAATGCGTTGTACCATAATCCGCTCAAAGGATTTTCGTCCTACTTTCTCCACTTTAACTCAGGCCCCCGGCTCGAATTGATGCACCGGACGGATATCGATCACGATGCGCCGCGCGACCGGTTCGGTTACGCGCACATTGCCTTTTCGCTCGGCAGCCGGTTCGCTGTCGATCAACTGACGGCACGGCTCGAGCGGGACGGCTATTCCCGGCTCGACGGGCCACGTCTGACAGGCGACGGTTACTACGAAAGCGTCTTTCTTGATCCCGAAGGACTGACGATTGAATTGACCGTCTGACACTAATTCAAAAACACCATGCTGTTTCGTACGCTTCCGGTCAAGGAGACGTCGAACTTCATGGTGTTTTCTTTTGCATGTGTCCGGCCAATCATTCTGTAAACAGTTTGTACCTGTTTTTCCCCGATGATTTTGCTTCGTATAACGCGATATCCGCTTGGCGGAGCAGCGTTTTCAGACTGATGTCAGCGTCTTTGTAGGCGACGATTCCGATGCTGGTCGACAGTTCATATGTGTCCCACGTACTCAACCGGACAAGAATTTCATCTGCTTGATCGATCAATGCTTGCTGAGAATCAAAGTGCGTAAACCGAATGACGAATTCGTCTCCGCCCAAGCGGACGGCATAGGCTTCTTTTTGTCCTGCAATCAGTGTCTTCAATCGTCTTGCGACCTCCTGCAGAACAGCGTCCCCGGCATCGTGCCCGTACAGATCGTTGACATTTTTGAAGCCGTCCAAATCAAGGAAGAACAAAGCGCCTTCCGTCTGAGGATGTTGGTCGAATTGATGTGTCAAATACCGCCGATTGTACAGATCCGTCAACATGTCACGCCAGGCAAACCGCTCGAGTTCCAGATAATACGAAAACAGGCGGACGATCCGTTGCAGTAACTCGATACTCTTGCTCTCGAACAAACTGACTTCATCATTGATGGCGCACAATGTACCGAACTTTTCTCCGTTCGCAAGCGAAATCGGAATCCCTAAATAGGACTGAACATTCGCCCCTTCCAGTTCTTCCCTCATGCCGTCGAGACTGCGGTCTTTTGTGACATCTTCGTATATAAGCGGTTGTTTCGTTTGAAAATCGATTCGTTGGCAGAGCGAGTAATTCAAATCAATGACCATTCCTTCTGTGACCGGCATCCGGGTCTGCTCTTCGGACAGTTTAATGATCAATTGCTCGGTCTCATTGATGGCTGATAAATAAAACAGCTGTTCCGGCAGAATTTCTTTTGCAAGATCCAGTAAATCATCTGCTAAATCATCAAATTTCGTGTACATTTTCAGTTCTTCAAAGTGTATGTTCATTCAGCACCTCGACACGTCATAGTTTTTAAACACTTCGTCTGAGTTTTTTTATAGACAGCATCTGCTGATCTATTTCATTTTACCATATATCGGATATTGATTTACTGTTCAACTCAAAAAAACACCGCCTTGTCGCACAGTCTCTCAACAGAGAAACTGGTACAAGGCAGTGTGTTTTGGTCGCATTCACGCGCGGTTTTTCCGCAGCAGATACAAGAAGTACGGTACACCAATGATTGCTGTGATCAATCCGGCCGGAATTTCAAGCGGCGGATGAATCCCGCGCCCAATCGCATCGGCGACGACCAACAGTCCGCCGCCAACGAGGACGGCCATCGGAATCAACAGGTGGTGCCGGTGACCGATCAAACGTCGGGCCATATGCGGGGCGACGAGTCCAAGGAACCCGATTGATCCGACCATCGCGACGGCGACACCAGCGAGAACAACAGCAAGCGCGAGAAAGACATACCGAGTTCGTTTCATCCGTAACCCGAGACCGATCGCCGCGTCTTCACTGAGTGACAGAATATCGAGTTGCCGGTGTCCGGACCAGATGGCGAGTCCGAGAATCAGAAAGACCGGCGCCAGGACATACACTTCAGTCCAGCCTTTGCCGAACAGACTGCCGGCAAGCCAAACGAGTGAATCATTCGTCTGGAGCGGAAACTTGATCAACAGATATTCCGTTCCCGACGCACAAATCGCACTGACGGCGATGCCGAGCAAAGCAAAGGAACTGTGTTGCAGCTTGCCGTGATCGGCAAGTAACATCAGGGCAATCATCACGAGTGCCGCTCCGCCCATCGCTGCAAGCGGCGTCAAAACGAGCGGACCGTCCGGAAGTAACGCAATTGTCAAAACGGCAAACAAGGCCGCTCCGTTCGTCACGCCGATGACGTCCGGGGAGACGAGCGGATTCCGGATGATCGCTTGCAACAAAACACCAGATAGGGCAAAACAACCGCCGGCGAGTAACGCGAGAAGTGTCCGCGGCAACCGGTAGTTCCAGACGATGAAGGCACTTCCATCTCCTTGCAGGGCTGCGACGATTTCACCCGGTTTCAAGTAGACGGAACCGACGCCGAGCAACAGAAAACTGAGCACAGTGACAAGGAGCGACATGAGGACGAGACCAAGCCATGGTTGTTGACGGAGTCTGTTCATTTACGCCACCCCTTTCGTCTGACGTTTCGCTAAATACAAGAAGAACGGCGCCCCGAGTAATGCCGTCACGATCCCGACCGGTGATTCATAGGGATAAGCGATGAACCGGGCGAGGACATCGGCAGACGTCAGCAACAGTCCGCCGCATAACGCGGACACCGGCAGGACATACCGGTAATCCTCCCCGACCAGGCGCCGGACGATGTGCGGGACCATCAGACCGATGAAGCCGATGGCTCCGGCGACGGCAACCGTCACACCGGCCAGCAAGACAACAGCGACGGCTGCCAGCATCCGGATCCGGGTGATGTTTTGCCCCAGTCCGACGGCGACGTCCTGACCGAGTTGGAAAATGGCCAGCGATTTGGCCAGGCTGAAGGCTAAGATCAAGCCGATGATCGACCACGGCACAATCAACCGGACTTCAAGCCAGCCGCTGTCACTGATCGAACCGGATAACCAGTACAAGACATTCGTGATCCGGTCATTGAACAAAATCAACCCTTTCGTCAAAGACGTCAGCAACAAGTGGATCGCCATCCCGACGAGGGCCAGTTTCAGACTCGTCATGCCGCGGACGGAAGCAAACGAAAAGACGAGCAACCCGCCAATCATTGCACCGAGGAAAGCGAAGTACACGAGATTGGCCGTCCCGAGCGCCGGGAACAGCAATAACGCGAGAACCACGAACAACGAGGCTCCGGCGTTGACACCAAATACCTGCGGGGAGGCGAGCGGATTCCGGGTGACCGCCTGCATCAATGCTCCGGCGACGGCTAGGTTTGCCCCGAGTATCAGTCCCAGTACTAATCGTGGTAATCGAAGTGTCGTCAGGACCAATGTTTCTTTTGACAAATCACCGGATGACCATTCCCGGATGGCTTCGAGCGGCCGGATCGTCGTCACGCCGAGAAACAGACTGAGATAGGAGCTGAGTCCAATCAGCACAATAAGTAGAACGAGCAAACGGATCAATCGTGTTTTCCGAATCATCAACGGCTTCCCCTTTCATCAACAAAAGCCAGATTGCTCTGGCTCGTGTCGTCGTTTACGATTTTTTCGGATACAGCAGTTGAATCGCTTCGTCGACGATTTGTTCCGCTGCGTCCAGTCCGCGGTAACGAGTCCACAAGTCACGATTGACTTCGTAGACTTCACCTTTTTTCACAGCCGTGATTTGATTCCAGAGCGGATTCTTTTTCCACTCGTTGAGCAGTTTCGGGTCGGCTTCCGCCATGAAGATGACGTCCGGATCCCATTTGACAATCTGCTCCAGCGTAATCGTCACGGTTGGTTCTACTGTTTTCGTGATGGCATTATCGATGCCGAGTTTTTCAAGCAGTTCCCCGTCAAACGATGTCTCTCCGTGTGCCGTCAATGAATCGGACCGGAAGACACCGACCATGATTTTGCGTTGATCGTCCGGATCGACTTTTTGTTTGGCGACTGCGAGTCGCTTGTCATGCAATTTCAGACGTTGCTCCATTTGATCGGTCTGCCCGACGGCTTCCGCGATGCTCTTGAATGATGCAAGGTTTTCCTGATAGGTCGCATTCCGGCTTTTTAAGATGATCGTCGGTGCGATTTGCTGCAATTGTTTGTAGATGCCTTTATGCCGGTTGAAATCTCCGATGATCAAGTCCGGTTTCAGCGAGCTGATGACTTCGAGATTCGGTTGCTGGCGTGTCCCGACTTCCGTAAAGGAAATCTTCTTATCGAGCAGCCCCGATACATCATCCTTGTTTTCCTGTGCGATGCCGACCGGTTCAATACCCAGTTCGTCGAGCGCGTCGACGAACGAGAACTCAAGGGCTACGATCCGTTTCGGATGGTCCGGCACGTTCGTTGTTCCTGCTTCATGCGTGACAGCGTGCGTCTTTTTCGTCGTCTCTTCTTTCGCTTGTCCGGCACACGCCGCAAGCATCAGACAACCCATTACTAAAAGCGCTAATGCGCCGGTCATTCGTTTTCGTAACATGAGGAGCCTCCTTCTTCATCCGGAATGAGAATCATTCTTAATTAATCCTGTTTCAGCATAACAAAGTTCATCACGAAACAAAAGACCAAATCTTATTTTCAGATAACATGTATCCTGTCATGAACGGGAATATGCGATAATGGAGTCATCGATTAAAGGAGGAATTGTCTTGTCTACATTTATTAAAGACGTAGCCGGCCGGATCCATTATCCGCTCGGTCATACGTTAACGTTTGCCGATTTACCGGCGCTGCTTGAAGCCTTTGCCTATCACCTGCCGTTTGATAATGCAGCGGTTCTTAAAAAAGAGTCGGTTCCGTTTGACCAGAACCGACTACGACAGACCTTCATCGAACGTCAGGCGGGCGGTGTCTGTTATGATCTCAACCATTTGCTGTACGAAGTGTTACGAATCAAAGGGTTTGACGTTTCACTTCTCAAGGCGACCGTCTTCGATCAGGAAAATGACGTCTGGTCCGCGACCGGTCCGACCCACGTCGCCGTCCTGCTGTCGCACCAGGAGCAGACCTATCTCGTCGATACGGGATTCGGTGTCAATCTCGCCTTACGCCCAATTCCTCTGACTGGAGAAACGATCACATCACCGAGCGGCAACTACCGGATTGCCCCGAACGGCGCCGGTTATCAGCTGGAGATGTTACGGACCGGTCAGGATGACGAGTTTGTCATCGGGTACCATTTCTACACGCAACAGACGATCGAACCGGCTGCTCTATCCGACATGGAACAGATCATCCAGGAGCATCCGGCTTCCCCCTTCAACAAACGCAGTCTGCTCGCCATCCGTATGGCCGATGGACACCGTATTCTGACACGACAGGCGTTGACGACCTGGACCGACGGCAAGAAAACGATTCAACCGGTCACATCCGACGACCAGTACGCGGCCTTTAAACACGACTTCTTTTAAGGAGATGAGGAGACTTGTATCGCTATACACTCTGTTTGATTCGCAAGAACGATCAGTGGTTGCTGCTGAACCGGCAAAAACAACCGGCAATGGGGATGTGGAACGGGGTCGGCGGTAAAATCGAAGCCGGTGAGTCACCGGCGGAATCCGTCACCCGGGAAACGTTTGAAGAAACCGGTCTGACTCTGACCGATGTCCAGTTTTCGGGGACGATTCTTTTGCAGGCGGACGAGACGGTCGGGATTTATCTGTTCCTTGCCGAACTTCCGCCTGATCAGCTCCTCGTGACACCGCTCGCGATCCGGGAAGGCATTCTCGACTGGAAACAACTCGACTGGATCCTCGACCCGGACAATACCGGTGTCATCAGTAATCTGAAGACTTACCTGCCGCACGTCTTAAAACAGACGACACCACAGCTCCACACGTTTCACTATGACGGGCACCGGCTGCTTGAGCACCATATTTCTGAACTGGAACAAACCATCCGTTAAAAAAGACATCCGTTTGCCTGCTGCTGACCGAAATCAACAGTGCAAACGGATGTCTTTTAAGTTTCAGTTAAAACCAAGCAGTTCCAAACCGGTCACGATCAATCCGACCATTACGATTCCGGGTAACAAGTTCGCGACCCGGATTTTGGTGATGCCGGCTAGATTCAAGCCGATTGCTAAAATCATCACACCGCCGGTCGCCGTCATCTCCACGATGAATTGCTGAAGGATAGCGTCCGGAACAAATTGCGTAATCGCCACTGCGCTGAGAGCAATTGCTCCTTGATAAACGAGAACCGGAATCGCCGAAAAGATGACGCCGATCCCGAGAGTCGAGCTGAGGACAAGTGCCGTGAAGCCGTCAATCAATCCTTTTGTATAGAGGACGTCATGGTCCTGACGTAAACCGCCGTCAAGCGCCCCGAGTACGCCCATTGCTCCGATGACGAAAATCAACGTGGCTGTGACGAAACCTTCTGCGATATTCGATGGATGACCCCGTCCGATTTTTAGTTCAAGCCATTCGCCGACTCGGTTCAGCTTTTCATCAATTCGTAACCATTCACCGATTGCCCCGCCTAAGACGAGACTGCCGATGACGATCAGGAAGTTCTCACTCTTCAGCCCCATCTGAACACCAAGCACGACGACAGCGAGTCCGATTGCCTGAACAACCGTTTCCTTCGTCCGTTCGGGAATTTTATGAAACAGCAGACCGAGTAGTGTACCGATGACGATTAATCCTGTATTGACAAGTGTGCCGGTTAAGACCATCCTGCGTCCTCTTTTCTAAGTAATCATATTTACATATGGTATTTGAAATAATTATATATCCGGTACTTCTTTTGACTGGACCTGCTTTAAACTGTGGATCGTCATTCCAAGCATGACAAGCAGCATCCCGAACAACGCGAGACCGGTCGGAAAGACGGCGTGTAAAAACAGCATCTCCCCGAGGACGGTGAACAGGATTTCAAACGACTGTGTCGCTTCGACCGCTGCAAGACGGACCGGTTCCGTCCGGACGAGTGTCGTCGCGTAAAAGAACAGTGATGTCGCGATGACGCCGGAGAATAAGGCGACCAGTCCCGACTGACCGACTTGTCCCGCGGACGGTAAGCCGACCTGCACGTAGGCAATACCGGACAGGATGAACCAAAACGGCAGACTGGCAATCGTCATCCCGAGAATCCGGTCAAAGACATCCAACTCGTTGCCGTACCGCTCCATCATCTTCCGGTTGCCGAGCGGATAGGCAATCGCAGCACAAAGGACCGGAATAATCCCAAGCAACAGTGTCTTAAGCGACAGTCCTTCCGCGACTGACAGTTGCATCAGGAAGACACCGGCGACGATCAACAACGAATAGCGCAGTGACGCCCAGGGAATCGATTGCTTAAAGAGTGGCGCCAGCAACGGTCCTGCTAGAATCGTCACCTGCCACGTCCCGGCAATCAGCCAGCCGGGCGAATAGTCAGCAGCAAGACAAATCCCGCTGTAAAAAATCCCGAAGCCGATCGTCCCGTAGGTCAGCCAAAAGCGCGGCGCTTCTCGGAGTGCCGACCAGACACGACCGAGCCGACGCCGGTAGGCGACAATTAGTATCAATAACGGCAACATCAAATAAAAGCGTAAGGCCGCACTGTATATCCAGTGCCCCCCGCTCCCTTGCATCGACTGGTTCAGGATGAAGGTGACGGCAAAAAACATCGCCGCGAATATCCCGATCACGATTGGTCGCATGGTGGTTCCTCCTCTAAGGCGGCGACCAGGTGTCGTCCTAGACCATTCCAATTTTGTTCCGTTGCGCGGACGAGTGCTTCGATATTCGCGCTTTGACAGGCTTCAATGATTGTTTGGTGATCCGTGACCGAATCATGACCGTGGCGGCTGAACTGTGCATACTCGAGCCGGCGGATCAGCGGCGTCAGACGGTTCAGTGTTTCCGTCAGTTGATCGTTTTGACTCCGTTCGAGGAACAGACCATGAAAGGCATCATCCAGTCGTAGGGCCGACTCCGCGTCCTGACGTTCAATCGCTTCTTCAAATGTTTTCTCGATCTCAATCAATTGTTCGATGTCTGTTGCTTGCAGCAACGGGAATGCCAGGCGTGCTGCCAACGCATGAAGCGTCGCGACAATCGGAAACGTCTGGCAGGTTTGTGTCGCATCAAGTAGCGTGACGTTCGTCCGCGAGCCGCGTTTCATCGCGACCAGTCCCTCCTCCTCCAGTTTTTTCAGCGCTTCGCGGACCGGTGTCCGGCTGACGCCAAACGCTTCCGCAAGCTCCTGGTCGTTCAGCTTTTGACCCGGTGCAAGCGTCAAAGTAATGATTTGCTGTTGCAGTCGTTGATAGACTTCTTCACTTAACGAGAGTCGTTTAATCGGTTGAGTTTTCATGAAACTAATATATTACATATCAATTCCGGCTGTACAGTCTTTTTTCCAAAAAAAATGAAGCAACCAAAATCAGTTGCATTCTAAAGGCGTGCTCTGTTTCTTATGCCGCAAGCGGTCGTTTCAAATGACTGAGATCATGCCGCTTAAGCAGCAGCTGAATCAGAATCGCCAAGGCAACAAACACTTGCGTCAAGAGATTCGGGATCGCGAGATTCACATTCAGAACATCCGCGGCGATACTTGAAAAATCCCACAAGGTGTGGAAAAAGATCAACGACCACAGATTGTTGAGCTTCAGTGCAATCAAGGCAAAAAACAATCCGAACAAAAACGTATTGCCGAGTTGAAAAATCATCGCACTTACCGGAATGAAAGCAATCAAATTCAAGAGATGAAACGACGAGAACAAGGCGGCACTGATGACAATCGCCCGGTACGGGTGTTGCTCCGGATGGAGGTGGCGTAAGATGATTCCGCGAAATAACACTTCTTCGTTAAAGCCGACGAACAAGGTCGTCACGAAGATGATGGCGACGAGCTGAATCGTTGCTGCAGACAAATCGTCATAGGAGGCGACGAACGCATTAACGACGAGCACGACTTGATACAACACGATCAACAAAATCGGAATGTACCAGACGAGTCCCCGGATTTTTAACGGGGAGAAACCGACGGCTGCAAACGAACTGTTGCGACGGATGAACCAAACTAAAAAGACTGCGGTCAAGATTTCACCAAAAATCGCAATCCGCAACAATTCCGGATCCCCGTAGTAGATGCCGAACCCAAATGCCGAGACGGCCATGACAAGCGCCATGATCAAAAAGACGACGGCTGCCGAGATGATGATCGTCCGTTTTTCCACCTTTGTCCCCTCCTTACATGAGTGACTGGTTTTCCGCTCCTTTTACCTTTTATTTACCTCGTTCCCGTAAACATAATCCTGACTTTCCTCATTACCTTGCAATGCATGATAGCATGACGTACAATTACCTTGTATTACATGATAGTGAAACGAGGAATAGCGATGTCATCAACCCAAATGTTAAAAGGCATTCTTGACGGTTGTCTCCTCGCCTTGATTGCCGAGGAAGAAGTATACGGTTATGAACTGGCAACAAAACTCGCCGCCCACGGTTTTGCGGACGTCAGTGAAGGGACGATCTATCCGTTGTTGATGCGGATGCAAAAACGGGGTTGGATTGAAGCGACGCAACGGGTCTCACCGAGCGGACCAAAACGAAAGTATTATGCCATCACCCACACCGGACGCGAGGAACTTGTAGCGTTCACGACGCGCTGGCAGCAACTGGCGGCGAGCGTACAGCATATTTTAAAGGAGGACTCCTGAATGCAGACGTTATCTGACGAATCAAGACGGTTTCTAGAAGATTTAACACTCTACTTGCTCGCCTCCGGAAAAAACGAACAGGCGACGCAAGACATCGTTACCGAACTCGAGGATCATTTACAGGAAGCCGAGGCGGACGGTAAGTCGGTTGCGGCCATCACCGGTGACAGTCCGGCCGCCTATATTCAATCCATTGCCTCAGAGATGACGACCGATTACCGCGAATCGTTTTGGCTGCTGTTTCAAATTCTCGCAGGCGTCTTCAGTTTTCTGTTGTTTCAAGACTTGCTCGACGGACCGTTGTCCTACAGTCTGTACTTTTTAGTCGGCTTCATCATCTTGATCAGTTCTTTGCTGATCGTTTTGAGTCGATGTTTACGCTACAGCGCGACGCACACTCCTTCGAAACGTCCATTCCTGGTGTTTGGTCTGTCCACAGGCGTAATCTTCTTGTTGCTGATGGGACTGTTTTTAACCGACACACAGGTCACGTCACCGACGATTCACTTTTCCTGGTTGACCAGTTCGATCATTGGTCTCAGCGCCTTCCTCCTCATCGGATAAAGTGCGTACCGGGCGAAGACCTGGATCTTGCCACTTGGGCTCCTGGCTTATTTGTTGCCGCAATTTTTCCTGCGTTATCAGCTCGATTGGTCCGCTTTATCCGCTGTCGGTGTCGGCTATATCTGCGGTTCTATTTTGATGACCGGACTATTTTTTTACGAAAAAAATCCAAAAAAACGAATCAGACTTGAATCGTTTACCAAACAGATCGGAGATGGAACATTGAATATTTGGGATCAAGAAGACGATTATGGCATTCTCGCGCCCTTATCAGAACAGGACATCCAACAAATCGAGCATGAACTGCAGATTACATTTCCTGAAAGTTTTCTCAGCGTATTAAGAAAGCAGAACGGGGGTTGTCTCTTGTATAACGCTGTCTCGGTAGATTTTGAAAATACGTGGTCGGAACCTGGAGAAGCCAGTTACTTACCCATTCGGTACCTCGAAGGTCTCAGCTACGACTCGTTCACCGAGTCGACTAAACTTGTTTTGCCGGAATGGGGCATCACAGGGAAACATGTCACTATCGGTGACGGTGAAGGAATCTATATTTACTACTTAAACTTTGATCAACAGGATAATAATCCGTCCGTGTGGTACCTTGACACTTCCGATGAATCCACACGCGAAGTGGCTCCAACCTTTCAAGATTTTCTGTCCCGGTGGATGATTCAAGAACCAGACTTAGAACCACTTGATTTAGAGGCGTTTTATGCCAGTTATCCTTCGATGGAAGAAATTAATCTTTCTATTCAAAGTGAGGATATCGATACCGTCTTATATGCATTCGGTAGTTGGATGACGATTGGTTTGGAACAAGAACGGTTAGTCCACGAAATGATGAAACGAATTAACACGACGACGGATCCGGACCTCCTTGACTTCTTCGCCCAAAGTTTGACGAATTTAGTGTTGAATACAGGGGCGGACGTTTACGTTTCCAATGAACAATTGGCAAGACTCCTGGAATCAAAAGGAGTTGATTCCGATTTAAATGTTTACATCAACTGGTTACGCGCTGAAGATTAACATTCATTCCGGGAGGTCTACATCATGTCTGAAACCTTTTTGTTTTTGATCATTATCGCTTCTCTGACCATTTGGATCAGCCTGTCAAAAGAAGTATCTAAATCATCTCAAGATTTTAACCGTCCCAAAATGCTGACCTTATTGACCGCCGGATCAATCTCTACGATTATTTTAATCATTGCGCTTGTACAGCCATGACAGCCGTCTGATGTGAAAAACTGTCTTCACAACACGACAGAAATTGAGGTGCTTCAGTATGAAGATTAAAACGTTTCTCCTCGGCTTCATCAGCGTCTATCTTTTGCTGAGCGTTCCTGCACTCTTAGGCATCGGGTCTGTCATCGACTGGGTCCCGGAAGCAACTTTCGCTCAAAAATTTAATGGAATCGTAATCGACGGTCTGACGCGTCACGCTCTGATTAAAAGTGTCCTGGCTACAATCATCAGTCTGTCCGTAAGCCTGTTGTTCTTTAAATACAGGTTCCGTAAAAGACGGTGACGGGACGCCTGCTTCCTTTCCAACGATTTTTTCCAAAAACAAGACGTCCCTCTTTCGAGAAGGACGTCTGTTACTGTTTTATGTGATGCTGCTCGACTGTGCTTCATACCGTTCCCGTGTCCAGCGGTACAGCCGGCTCGTCACGGTCCGCCCGTCAATCCGTTCCATGACGAACGGTCGGTCCAACACATGTTCAAATCCCAGTTTTTCGACGACCCGGCGTGACGGACTGTTAAAGTCAAAATGCGCACACCAGACAAGATCGACTTTCATCGTCTCAAATGCCACTGCGAGGGCGGTCCGGACGATTTCCGGCATCCGTCCCTGCCCCCAGTAGTCGGGATGAAGGACAAATCCGAACTCGACCTGCTTCAAGTCGGCCAGTTCCTTGACCGGACGCCGGTCATGAAAACCGAAGCTGCCGATGACCCGTCCCGTCGCCTTGTCGACGATTGCATAGCCGTCGTTCACCTCTTGAAAGATGTTGATGACGTCCTGACTTTCAGCGAGCGACGCATGCGGTGCCCAGCCGGCGTTTGGTCCGACACGCGGATCCTTCGCATAGGCATAAAGACTGTCGGCGTCACTTTTCTGCCAGCGCCGTAACCGGTGCCGTTCTGTTTCAATGATTTCCACTTTTCTATCCCCTTTCGCTTTTATGAAGCCTGCTGTTTTTCAGCGATTTTTTCTTTTCGGAACAAGCCAAGGTAAACCAGTCCGAGGCCGAGACAGACGATCAGTCCGATGTAGACACTCATCATGAACGGCGCAAGGACCGCTCCGAGGATGAGCGTCGACCGCGACAATAAATCGGCTCCGGCGTGAGACGTGCCGGCAAAGGCCGAGTAGGCGCCGCGTTGGTCGGCCGGCATCATATTTGCTTTTTCCGCGTTCAGTGTCGGTGAATAGAGCAGCTCCCCCATCGTCGCGATGAAAATGAACGTCAGTAACAGCGTCAATGAATTCGCACTCGTCACCGTCGCGTAACCGATGATGTAAAGGGCCAGTCCGCCGACGAGCGCCTGCTTATTTGTAAAGCGGTTGGACAAACGCTGGATGAAAAACGTCAGACAGACGACAAGAATCGTATTTTCGATATTGATCAGACTGAGCATCCGGACACCATTGACACTCAGATCGCCGATTGTCACCGTATCAAATTCGTCCGCTAATCGGACGGCGACATAACTGCCCATCGAAAACTCGGCGGCGAGAATACACATCGAACCGAAGACAACCTTGACAAACGGCCGGTCACGCAAGGCAATCTGATAACTTTTCCCGAGATCCCGGAACACATTCAGGAGCGGTTGTTTCTGCCAGACGTGTTTCGACTCGTCAAGCAGGAAATGATAGGCGACCGGCAGTAACAGCGATGTACACGTCAGCAGGCTGAACAAAAATAGCCGGTTGCTGACGTAAAGCCACCCGCCGAGCGCCGTCCCGAGGGCAATCGACAGATTGATCAACCAGTAGTCGATCGCATAAACGGCCCGCCGGTTTTCCGGTGTCGTTGCGTCGATGATGATTGCACTCATCGCCGGCCGTCCGATGTTGCTCGTCACGGTAAATACGGCATAGGCAATCGTAAAGAGCAGCATTTGATTGGCGGCGAGACTGATCGTCATGACTAAAAACATTAATCCGGTCGCCGTCGTCGACAGGACGAGCAGGCGTTTCCGCGGAAAGCGATCCGCGAGGTAACCACCAATCAAGCCGATCAGGAAGCTGATAATCACTGTCCCGATTAAAAAGATCCCGGCAAATACTTTGCTGTACGCCTGAACAAATAACAGGGCCATAAACGGCATGATGGCGAACGAAATCGTCCGGTTGATAAACGATGTGACCAATCTGACTTTAATTGGCCGAGGCATTTCTTTCCATTTCATATTGTCACCTTCCATTCTCTACCTGTATGATAAACAAGACACAGTGACTAAAAAATGGACATCGTCAAGAAAAGATGTCCCCTTTTAGAACGGAGGAATGAGATGGACGCTTATCTGTTCACGTTATGGAAATCCTGCCGGGAAGGATCGTACTCGATTGCCGAACTCGCCGACACGATCCATTTAAGTCCCAAACAAACGAAACGGTATTTGAACCGCTGGCAGGAAGACGGTTGGCTCGACTATACAAGCGGTCGGGGCCGCGGGCATCTGACGGTACTTGTCTGGCTCCGTCATGTCGAACGCGAATATGCGAAACAGATGCTCGAACGGATCGAACGCGAGTCGGTCGATGCCGTGACGGAAGAACTGAGCTGGGACTGGTCACCGGCGCAGACGGGACGCTTCATGCGAAAGCTTGAGCAAAAGT
Organism: Exiguobacterium sp. GL_137; assembly: GCF_057834585.1. Taxonomy (NCBI): domain Bacteria; kingdom Bacillati; phylum Bacillota; class Bacilli; order Caryophanales; genus Exiguobacterium; species Exiguobacterium sp. GL_137. The sequence goes on along the minus strand of NZ_CM174406.1, from coordinate 1,420,058 downwards.
TCGGCTATACACAAGAGTCCTCGGATGCGTTACTGATTCCGCGAAGGCGCCCCTTTTTGACGACCGATCCGCTCGAAGCCGCCGATATCCACAGTGCCCACCTTGTTCAAAACGTCTTCAGTCGGCTGTTCGCAATTGACGCCGACGGTAAACTGCAAGGGGAACTGGCCCACCATTACGCCTGGAACGGCTCTACCTTATCGCTCTATTTACGAAAAGACGTCCGCTTCCATGACGGATCACTCTTAACGAGTAAGGACGTCACGAAAAGTCTCCGCAAACTGGTCGCTTATCCGGCCTATGCCAAGTCATACCGGCACGTCTTACATATTCAGTCGAACGGTCCTTATCAGGTCGATTTGACACTCGATCAACGGCGGCATTCGCTGTTACCGAAACTGGCGACGATTCATACGAGCATCGGCAAGGACAACGTCGGAACAGGACCGTTCCAGCTGACCCGAAACGATCCGAAAAAGACGGTGTTATCTGCCTTCCCGAATTATTACGGCATCCGCGCCCTGCTCGACCGGATTGAGTTCATTCAGATGCCCGATGCCTATGATCCCGTCTACCGGACATCACGGTCGGACTCCGGTGAAACGGATACGATTTCGACCCAGTCCGGTTTCGGCCTCGTCTTTTTGAATCCGCGTCCCGGCGGCCCGTTCGAGCACCCGGAAGCCCGGCACTACCTTCACCGGTTGATTGCCGCGATCCGTCCGTCGATTCAGTCGGTCAGTGAACGGAGTTTTCCGAACGACCGCGGGTTCCTCGAACAGTTCAGCTCTGTCCACCCGCTTCCGGATGGTCCTGCCGTTACGTTTACGCAACCGCTCCGGATAAAATTGACCGACTTTACGGATAAGGTGACCCGCTGGTTATGCGAGACGCTCGATGCGCACGGTATTCCTTATGAGTTTGTACCGGTCGGCTTTAAGGAGAGTATCACCAATTTCCATGCCTTTGAGACGATCGACCTCGCCGTCCATGCGGAAGTATTCGAACGGAACTTACCGGTCGCCTTCCATCAGTTTTTGACGAATGATTTTTCACCGCCTGCGAAGCTGTTTCACCGGATGCCGGACATGGAGACCTGGCTGACCCAATATGATGAAACCCCGTTCGAAGATTGGATAGTTCTGCACCAGGCGGTCGAACGGCATTTGATCGACTCGTCCTACTTTATTCCGTTGTATGATGATACGCGGATCATTCCGTTTCCGATTGAGCTGCAAAATATTACGATTGATTCGTTCGGCTATTTGGACTTCTCAAAACTGTGGATTTCCTCTTGACCTCCGACCTTCCTCGGAGGTTTTTTGTCGGTTGCTTGACGAATTGATGGCATACTTGTGACAAATATCACGTACTATTTTAAATCTAGTATTTCATCTATTGCATTAAAACAAGTCTTGACGGATACTGAAATCGAACCTGATCTGACATCCATTATCCGAAAAGGAAGTGTCTTTATGTTAACGTCATCGACAATCGCCATCATCAAATCAACCGTCCCGGTGCTCGCTGAACACGGTCACAGCATTACACGTGTCTTCTATCAACGACTGTTTGAAAATCATCCGGAAATGAAACATATCTTTAATCAATCGAATCAAAAAAATGACCGCCAGTCGCAAGCTTTAGCGACAGCGGTCTATGCGGCAGCTGCTTACATTGATCAGCTCGAAACGCTCAAACCGACGTTATTGCCGGTCCTTCATAAGCACCGCAGTCTGCAAATCAAACCTTTCATGTACGACATCGTCGGAACGGAACTGATCGGGGCAATCCAGGATGTCCTCGGAGACGCGGCGACACCGGAGATCATCGAAGCCTGGACGATTGGCTACGGGGAAATCGCCAAGCTGTTCATTTCGCTCGAAGCGGAGCTCTATCAGCAGGATGAACAAGCGACTGCCTTTGAAGGCTATCAGCCGTTCGTCATCGAACAGATCACACGTCAGTCAAGCGACATCCAATCGTTTACGTTACGTCCGGCTGACGGACGACAGCTCGCACCGTATCAAACCGGTCAATACGTTACGGTCCGCCTCCAGGCACCGGATGGTCTTTGGCAAAACCGTCAGTACAGTTTAACGACGATCGCAAACGGCACGTCATATACGATCGGTGTCAAACAGGACGGGTCCGTCTCGAACCAAATGCACGGTTTGTCCGTCGGCGACAGCGTGTTGCTCAGCGCGCCGGCCGGTTCGTTCACGTTACCGGACGCGCCTACTCCATTCGTCGGTCTCGCCGGCGGTATCGGTTTGACGCCACTGCTCGCAATGACTGAAGCAGCGCTTGCGGCAGGTCGCGACACGACGTTATACGTTGCCGTCCAGGACGATCTTGACCGGCCGTTCGCCGAACAATTGGCACGATTTGAAGAACAAGGCGCAACAATCCTCCGTTTTGCAGAACGAAATGCGTTGCCGGGCACGATACCGGGACGCTTGTCGATTGACGACGTAACGCAGATCAACCGGACAGCGGACGCATTCGTCTGCGGACCGGAAGCGATGATCCAGTTCGTCCGCCGCCACTGGAGCGGTCAGCCGGACAAGCTGCATTTTGAAGTCTTCGGACCAAGTCTCGCGCTCGAAGCACCGACTGCCGTTTCGTAACTTTCCTTTAGTCTAGTCAGAAAAAAACGACGCTGCCCGTTCCTGCGGGCAGCGTCGTTTACTTTTAGCGCGGTTCCGTTCGAACCGGTTGTATGTACAGGCTTACTTTTCGAGCTCCGGTGTAATCCGGCGCCACAAAACATTCAACATGACCGTCATTCCACCAATTGGAATCAAAAACATCAAGGCAAGCATCGTCATTCCATCCATCCTGCACATTCTCCTCTGTAAGCGTTTTTTTAAGTATAACGCGTCCGCTTTCTGTCGCCCTCAGCCTGAAGACCGATTTGTTATCCGACCTCATCCTGTCGCACTTCCGTCGCCGGTGTTTTACGCTGAAGACGAAGGAGCAGCAAGACGAGCAGACCGGTTCCGGAAAAGAACAGAAACACGGTGTCGATCGCAAATACGGTCGTCAAATACGCGGATAATCCGAAAAACAGCGCCGAACTGAAGGTCGAAGCGGCGACCATCGCCGAACGGATCCGTCCGAGTAAGGCATCCGGTGTCGTCTGCTGCAGTAACGTCGAGAACGGGATTCCGAACAGACTGAGCGCCATCCCGAGCAATAACATGCCGCTGAACGCAAACGGCAACGTCGTCGTCAGTCCGATCAGCAACGTGAATCCTCCCTGTAACGCCATCGACAGGTAAAACATCTGCATCAGGTCGAGCCGGTCCGCAAGTTTGGCATAGATGAGCGACATGCCGATTCCGCCGATGACAAGTGCCAGTTCGAGCAGCGAAAACGTATTCGCCCCGCCCTGGATGACGTCTTTCGCAAACGGCGCGAGTAACGCGTTGACCGGTGTAATCATCCAGTTCGCGAGAATCCCGAAGACTAAAATCCGGATTAAGCGGGTGTCACGGGTGAGATACGTCAACCCTTCCCGTAAATCCACCCAATAGGTCAGTTTCGGTTTGTCCGCCGCTTCCTCCCCGGACCGTAACGGGAACAACAGGAACCAGGCAAGCAGGTGCAAAACAGCCTCCATCCCTAAAATCACTGTAATTGAAAATCCGGTGATCAACAGCCCACCTGCCAGTAAGCCGGCAAGCGTTCCGACCCGGTCGAGCGTACTCAAGTAAGCATTAGCGACCGGCAGCTGTTCGGACGCGACAATCCGGGTGACGACTTTAAACGCGGTATTGCCGCCGATGACTTGCAGGAACGTCTGGACGGCGAGCAAAGACAATAACGGCACAAGCTGGGCATCCGTCTGCGTCAGGATATACCAGGCGGCAACAAGCAGGAAGCAACGGATCAGGACGGTCGCTTTCAGCAGGCGGACCGGTTCAATCCGATCAATCCACGGTCCGACCAGACTCGAACTGATGAAACGAATCACAAACACGGCGCCGATCACTAACGAGACGGCTGCCGGCGACAACAGCTGGGCACACGTCCAGTAAATCGCAATATAGGAGATACTGGCGCCAACGACAGCAATCAGGTCGGACACATAAAAATAACGAAACAGCCGGTTCATGCCAACGTCTCCTCTCCAGACGGATTTCACCGTCATTTTCTCTCTTCTCAGTTTACACTTTTTTACATAATCCAGACAGAAATCTTTCCATATTTTACAGTCTTACATGTTCCCGACATCTGCTCGTCATATTTAGTTCATCTTGTTATCGACTTCTAATCGGACTGTAACGAAGATTTCGTCGTCAGTCCTCTATACTGAAAGCAGAAGGAAGTGAAGAGCCATGAGAATGCATACACGAACAGTTACCCAGCACGAATCGACGGATCATCCATCGGAAGAACGGCTCGGCTATTACTTTTTATTGATCGTCTTGCCGCTAGGTCTGGCGCATCTCGCCCAGTCGCTCATTCCGTCAGTCGATTCCCATCAGTCGTTTTTATTGTCCACGCTTACGATTTGCGCGATCAGTCTGTTTTCGATTCTCGGAAGCCGGACGGATGGCAGCCCTAAAACTACATTCTTCAGCTACGCGCTGTTTTTAGTCGTCAGCTTAACGTCGACGTTTGTCATGCCGCTGATTTGAGATGAACTACATATACGTTTCATCCGCTTCAGACAAAAAAAGCCAGTTTCCGCTATCCGGAAACTGGCTTTTTGTCGAATTTAGTTGTTTGCACCGACATACGTAAAGAGTGGTCCGCGCAGTTCAAACGAATAATCTTCCGCATTGACGATGCCGACGATTTGGTCACTGTCGAGCAGTTGGTCGAGGAATGTCGCCATTTCCGCCGCCGTATGATATTTGGCGACGTTTTTGCTGTAATCAAATCCTTGTTCCCCGCGTGACCGGTCGGCGAATTCCGTTTCCGTCGCAGCCGGTGCCAGGACTTTCGCCCGCAGTTTCGCGCCGGCATTTTTCAGTTCCTGTGCGAGTCCTTCCGTATAGGCGCTGACATAAAACTTCGTCGCGCAATACGTGACCGCGTTCGGAACGATCCGGTAGCCGCCTCCGGACGAGACGTTGAGGACCGTCGCTCCTTCGACGTCATGATAATCATGGACATAACGGCTCGTTAAGACGGTCAGTGCTTCGATGTTCAGTCGGAGCATCTTTTCTACTTTCGGGACTGACACATCCTTGACGTTGTCGAAGTCACCGAACCCGGCATTGTTGATCCACGTCTCGATGTCGAGGTCTTGTAAGGAATCATACAGTTCATGGACATTCGCCGATTCCGTCAAATCAACGGAACGGAGAATGACGTCACTGTCCGGTGCCAGGGCTTTGACTTCGTCGCGTAATTTTTCCAGTTCATCCGTCCGGCGGGCAACGAGGACCAATGACTTCCCTTTTTGTGCGAGTACTTTCGCTGTTTCGTATCCGATGCCTGAGCTGGCTCCTGTAATGACCGTGTATTTCATCTGTAATTCCCCATTTCTGTTTGGTATAGTAAAAGTCTACAAGTTAGAGTGAACTCTAAGTCAAGCAAGAAAGGTCTGACACGATGTATACGATTTCAGAAATCAGCCAACTGACCGAAACGACGGCCTATACAATCCGCTATTACGAAAAAGAAGGATTGTTGTTCCCGACCCGGACCGCAAGCGGAGTCCGACGTTATGATGAAGCCCAGCTGGCCTGGCTCCGTTTTGTCCTCCGCCTCCGGGCGACACATATGCCGATCGATCAGATCCGGGAATATGTCGAACTGTTTCTCGCCTCATCCGAAACGCACGACACGTCGCTTGAGCGGCTGCGTCTGCTCGAAGTACACCAGCAAAACGTCCGAAATCAGCTCGCGGAACTCATCCGGACGGAACAGATGATTACGGAAAAAATCGCCGTTTACCAACAACTCCATCCGACGGTCAAAGAACCACTTTAAGAAAAGGCTTGCCGAAGCCGGGTAAATCCGGTTTCGAGTGTTTCCGGATCCAGCTCCCCGTAAGCATCGCCGACACTGATTTCTGTTGAACAATACCCGTCTTTGTCGACGAGATAACCCACGAAGCCGAGTCCCGTTTCTTCCTGAACCTGTTCCAGTTTCGGGGACACATCCGCCGCCTGACCTTCAAAGTGCAGGTGGAACATGTTCGAGACCGGGACTTCCGGTGTCGTATGCACACCCGGCAACGCATTGAACCGTTCCGCCAGTTGTTTCGCATCCGCATAGTACTGCCCCATCCGGTCCTTTCGCAGTTCATAATAATAATCGGCCGAAACGATATACGGATACAAGCTGATCAAGTCCCCGCCATACCGCCGTTTCCAGATCCGGGCCGTCTTACAAAACGCTGCCGGTCCTGCAAGAATCGCCCCGGCAATTCCGCCGAGTCCTTTATAAAATGAAATGTAGACACTGTCGAACAGACCGGCGATGTCAGCTGCCGTCTTCTCGTAATACGGCATTATTTCAAACAGACGGGCGCCGTCAAGATGCAGACGGATTCCCTGTTCCCGGCAATACCGGCTGATCGCATCCAGTTCACTGAAGGCCGGAGCGACCCCGCCGATTTCCCGTTGCGGTAATTCGAGCAACAGACAGGCAATCTCCGGCAACGCTTTGATTTCGTCGAGTGTCATCAACCGGTCGGCTTCTCCGACAAGAATCGTTTTAATCGGATGCAGTTCCTTTAATCCGTCCTGCTCATGAATTTCGAGATGACAGAGCGGATGATAGGCGACGATCCGGTTATCCGTCTCATCCGACCAAATCCGTATGGCCACCTGTTGCGCCATCGTACCGCTCGGGAAAAAGACGGCGTCCTCCATCCCGAGTACATCGGCAAACTTTTCTTCGAACGGTTGGATGATGGATCCCGTCCCGTATTGATCACTTGCCGTCTCGTCCGCGGTTTCTTCAAATGCTGTTTTTAACACGCCGACATTCCGTTTCCCGTGCCCGCTGATTTGTCCCGTTGCTTGTTGAAAACTGGTGCGTAAGCGATTCATCTGGTAACCTCCATTTTTTTAGGAAATAATGACTAATTTTTGAAAAAATCAGAACGTTTTCCTGTCTTATTTGCTATACTCAGTTCAGACTTGTTTATCAACCGTTTTGACGGTATCAAAGAGGTGGTCTCATGCAAACTTCGTTCCGATTAAAAATCGGTTTGTTTCTTTCCGGGGTTTTACTGGCCGTGTTCGCCATCCAGTCCGTTGTTCCTCGTTTTCTGACGTCGTTCGTTTCTCTTTTCGACAGTCGGACGACCAGCTCCTGTACGACACGCTGTGGCGACACGCATAATCTTCCGCTTCCGTCCGATCCACTCGTCGTTAACTTTGACCCGATTGCCGAGACCGTCGCAACAGAGCCGGACCCGCTATTTTTACGAACAGGTTTCGATTCTCCAGTCGTCGCACCACCGTATCCGTTCATCTTCATTTTCCTGATGGTTGCATCCGTCCTGTTGCTCGTCTATTACATCAAAGTCATCCGACCGACCCGCTTCCAACCGCTGCTGTTAACGCAAAGTCGCGTCGAGGTGCTTTATTATCCACACCATGAATTACCGGCAGAAGTTATTCGCCAACATATGCTGCTGTTTAACCGCCGGCTTCCGCAATCGATGCAACGGCGCGAGCAGGAGACGATGACCGAGTGGTTCGCACGGATCAAGTTTCCATCGCCGGTCAATCCCCATTACTTAGAAGTCCGTTATGGCGGACACGTCTCGATTCCGGTCCACCAGTTAACCTTTTTTAAGCAAACGACCGAAGACTTTTTGCGTCATGTCGGCTCGACGATCATTTGATCCAGCAGCGCCTGATTCCAGACCAGGCACTGCTGAATCAGGTGATTTTTTTGTGTTCGTTAAAAGATTCCCTAATTCATCAGTATTCGGTCCATTTCCGGACAGAAACTGATATTTTTCAAAAAAATTGGGTATTATAGACTATATAGTTAACTAACAGCTTATAATTTTTTGAACTGTTTTTGAAAGAGAGCGAGGCGAAACGAGATGATTACAGCACAAGAAGCGTACTTCATAAAAAATGGTCTGAACGAACAGTTTGAAGACCCTCGAATCGACTGCGACTTTTCCATTTTCTCGCTCGAACCGTTTCAACTCTTGTTACATGTACATGATGACGAGGTCGATGAATTGAGTACGGAAACGAGGTATGTCCTAAGTCGAAAGATTCGGTCTCAGCTGCATCAATTAGACGCGAAAGTCGGCGGTACACCCGTCAAGACGGTGTTCGTCATTTCTGCGCCATTGATTTCCGACCGTTCCTATTGTGTGATTTTGCAATGATCCGAAAGACCAACTATGGATTAAAAAAGCTCTGATCCCATTTTCGAATGGAATCAGAGCTTTTTCGTTGGAGAAACGTTCAACTCGCTTCATGGCTTGAAATTTGATTGCGTCCGCTTGACTTCGCCCGGTACAGGGCTTGGTCGGCCAGGACGATCAAGTCGCCTTCCGTCAACGTCTCGCTCGGCCGGACGACGGCAAGTCCGATACTGACACTGAGCTGGCAAAGCGGTTCGTACGCACTGTGTTCAATCTTCAACCGGAGGATTTCACTGCGGATCCGTTCGGCGACATGTGTGATTTGCTCGACATGCTCCGTCAAGATGACGGCGAATTCTTCTCCTCCGTACCGCGAGACCAGTCCAAACTCACCCGCCTGTTTTTTTAATGTAGCGGCGACTTTCTGCAGACACCAGTCGCCTTTCAGGTGACCGTACGTATCGTTGTACAGTTTGAACTCGTCGACATCAATCAAAATCAAGCCGACGTCCATCTGCTGTTCCCGGGCGGTCGTAAAGCATGCTTCCAAATGCTCATCGAACGCGCGCCGGTTGGGAATCGAGGTTAAGGCATCATGTAACGAGCGGTGGATCAACGCCTGTTGACTCCGCTCGAGGCGGAACGTCTGCAGGAAGGCCATCAACAGCAGGACAGCGACACTGACGACGATGACGATGACCCATTTGGCAGACGCCGACGCCTGTTTGGAACGGTCCGTAGCTTCCTGGATGATTTTATCGATGTCCTGATTGATTTTTGCATTGATCGGCCGGAACTGATTGATATAGTCCATGCCGCTGTAACGTTTCAGTGTCGCCCGTTCGATTTGATTGCTTTGAATCCATTGAATCTGCTGTTCATAAAAACCGTCCGTTCGTAAAATCAGTGGAATCGCCTCATCTGCCAGCAATTGCTTGAGAATCGGATGGCGTTGATCGAGCATCTTCAATGTGGCAATCGTCTCTTTCAGTTCGGCATTCGTATTTTTGAATTGCTGGAACGTCTGATCATTTTGGTCAAGCAAATAACTGCGCACTGTCAACTCCTGATCGAGCAGCAATGGGAACAGTTGCGAAGCAGCATTCGAAATCGGGATCGCTTCCATCATAATCCGATTGTTTTCTTGTTCAACTTTCAGGAAAGCATTGTAACTCCAGATACTTGTAAACATCAATGAAAACAATGCGAGTAACAGGTAAAATTGTAACGTCGATAATTTCAAGTTCAGTCTGACCTCTTTCTTTTCCGTCGGCAGCAACTGAGGAATGCTGGCGATACGGGACGCTACCTTATTATCGGTATCTTGGGATCAAACCATTAGCGCTCTACTCGAAATATTGCCCGTTGCCTGCACATTTCAAACAAATTACCAGTTCAGGTTGCACATTCATCCTGGTTTTTCCTGTCCGTCTCGCTGGACATGATTTTTCCATTCCGTTAAAACGACTTGCGCATGTTGCGCCGCCTCGGTCATATTGTTATTTTTCCACCACGCATACATCAGACCGCCTGCTCCGAGGAGCGCCGTCAGAGCGGTTTCGATTTGATTCGTCTCAAACGGCAGCGGTGTATAGCCGAGTGCAAGTAACGTCAAATTCACGAAACTGTAGAGCGGCACGATCAGTCGGATCAGGGCGATTGAACGTTCCTTCATCGTTGAAGTCCAAACAGATGACGCCACGTGACCGGACCAATGACACCGTCTGCCGTTAACCGGTGCTGCCGCTGAAACTGCTCAATGAGTTGCGTTAATTTCCGATCGAATTGACCGGTCAACGGCAACCGGAGCCGTTTTTGAATCAGCCGGATCAGCGTCCGGTCCATCCGCTTTGCTCCTGCATATAGCGGTCGACCGGGATAACGCGGTCCGAGTAACGGTTTCGCTTGACCGTTGACCGCATCATACAATTGAAAATGCGGATAATCGGGAAAATTGCCCCAGTCACCGCCCCACTGCATCTGATAACGTTTCATCGCGGCGACGAGCCGTTTCAGCCGCGGATCTGGCGGTGCGAGAAACTCCGCCCGTTTGCCGCCGTCCGCATAGACAAAAAGATCAACGGCAACCCCGAAGTTATGGTTTGATCTTCCCCCTTTCGCATAAGTGACGATTTTTCCCGGACGGGTCCGCCCGTTGGCATACAAGGCATCCTGTTCCTGTTTTGTCCGGTAAGCTTGTGCAATACCGATCGGCAGTCCTTCTGCCGCCAGTTCCGTAATGACGGCGCGGGTAATCGCGACGACGTCCGGATCCATTTCTCTTGTCAGTTTTCGGTTCGCTTGTACGAGGAGCCAGTCAAGTGATGGTGTCATAAAGTCCTCCTTGATCAGATAAGTTCTGCGAGCAGTAATGCCAGTTCCCCTTGATCGGGAACAGCTTGTTCAAGCCGTTGTTTTTGCTCCGCTTCTGCCTGCTGCTGTTGCCGGCGTTCCCGTTCGACCCAATCCGGCAACCGACCGCGGTCTGTCAGGCGGGACGTTCGCTTCCGGGAAGATGCACGGCGGCGTTGTTCATGACGGTCAATCTGTTCCTGCGTCAACAAATTCCGCTGTTTCAGACTGTCGATGATGACCTTAATGTAGTTGAAGTTGCGGATGTTCGCCGCCGATGCCTGTTCGATCGCATGGTGCAGGACAACCGGACTCGTTTCTTTTAACAAACGCTCAAGTTGCCTGCCAATCGACGGGGTGACACGACCGATTCCCCTCTCAAAATGAGTGATGATTTCCTTGACTCCGGGTGATGGTGGTTCTTTTTTTAAAGACGGTTTTTTAACCCCTTTTTCTTTGGAGGCGACAGATGTCTCCCCGGAAGTCGTCTCATGACTAGGGACCTGTCCGGAAGCACCCGGGGACCCCGCCCGGATCCGGTAGCCGTTTGACGTTTGTCCGCCGTGCCGGTCAAACCGTTCGACCTTTTCAATCCATCCTTTTTCGACGAGTGTCTGGAGACAGTTTTTGACGGTCGTCTTGCCGCACGGAACGGCGTCCGCGAGCGTCTGATGCGACGGGAACGCGAGTCCGTCCCGTCCGGCATAACTTTGCAGCAGCAGATAGACCATTTTTTCATGGACGGAGGAAAAAGCGGCTCCGTCGCGTAACAATTGATGCTCGACACGTAAGTAAGGTTGCATAAATTTGTCCCCCTTTAGATTCAGGAGGAATTTCCTCCTTTCTATCAAGAAATAACAGGACGAATCACTTGGTTGTTCGGATTTTTTTAGACAACAAACAGGCACGACTTGATCGGAAGCGACTGTTCCGAAAAAATCGTGCCTGACGGTTAGAGGAATCTGAAATACAAATACGGCAGTACACCGGCGAGCAGGATGCTGAAGACGACCATACCCAGGATGACGAAGATTGCTTTTGAGATTGATAGCTGTTGTTTTCGATAAGACAACATGACAGCTTTGACAATCGTCCAGATCATTAATCCACTCAAGAGACATGAGCCTATCAGGAGAATCAGCACTTCCATATCAATCACCCTTTCCTGTTCTAAGTAATTATTTTATCTTGAATTAGACGATTTTTCCTTGACGGACCGTTTAAGCTTGCTAGACTGAACAAGAGAACGCTTACACCATATAAAAGGAGTTTTTCTAATGTCACGCCAACAGACCCTGCTCACACGTCTCGACCAGATTGGCCAACAGCTGGAACAAACAAATGACGCCTGGTTATTGCTCGGACTCGGTTCCGTCGGTCGGGAGCTGGAACGGCTTGATGCCTATTCCGACCTCGATTTTTTCGTCATTACGAAACCGGGTCAAAAACAACGGTTCCTCGACCGGCTCGACTGGCTGGAATCCGTTCATCCGCTCAGCTTTATCTTTCAAAATACCGTCGACGGGTTTAAGTTATTGTTCGCGGACGGGATCTACGGGGAGTGTGCGATTTTCGAACTCGATGAGATGCCGGACATCGCTTTTTCCCCGGGACGGATTGTCTGGCAGGATCCAACATTTCCGGGCGTCGACTTGACGGTTTCAAAACAATCACCTCCACCGATCCGGCGCGATACACTCGACTTTGCACTGAACGAAGCCTTGACGAATCTCTATGTTGGACTGTGCCGCTATGCCCGCGGCGAACGGTTGTCCGGTCTCCAGCTGGTCGAACAGCATGCTTTTTCAAACTTTTTGTCGATTCTGCATTTAATCGAGCCGGAAGTCGTCTATTATCCCGACGCCTACGGCAATGAACGCCGGGCCGAGAAACGGTTCCCCCAGACGCAGGAACGGTTCACCGATGTCCTGCAAGGATACGCCCGCGTCCCGGAATCGGCGCTTGCACTGCTTGACTGGCTCGAGCAGATTCTGCCGGTCAATTCCTCGATGGCTGCTGAAATTCGGCGGCTGGCTGCGGAGTGTCAAACGAAACACCCTAATTGAAAGCAGACTCAGAGCCGTTTTAAGGAAGTGGAGTTGTCTTACTGTCGTGCCGTACTCGATTCAGCCAACTTTCCAAAAACCCGTCAAACGGAAAGACCTGTCTTTGAATCTTGTCTTGCAGCCGGCGTAACGTCCGTTCCGCTACTTCGATGACGTCAACCGCATAGTGATATGTCAGTTGATTTTCTAAAAACTCTTCTTCGTCGACGACCGTCCACTGACCGGTTGTATCCCGGATGAGATCCAGGTCAAGATCAACGAACCGGAGACCGGACGTTGTCCGTAGACCAGCACATGCTGATTGGTTTCCTGTAACAAAGTCGTTTCCCAGTTGCAGTGAAGCGACCCGTCATATTTCACGGCTTGGACTTGAATATTTGAATGAATAGACGAATGAATTTGGTTCCTCCTCAGTCTTTTTTCAAGCGGGACGTGACGATAAAACCGTGTTCATTCGTACCGGACACTTGAAAATGCGGTGTATCCGGAATACGGATTGACCGCATTTTCGTGTATTGAACAAAATATGTTTGATTTCCTATTTTCATCTTGTACGCGTTCTCTTGTTCGACATAGCGTATGTATTCCTCCAGCACCAAATCTTCCTCGTACATCTTGCTGCTGTGCGGTAAGCCGACATAACGAATATGCCACGGTTCAAACGAAATTCCCGTTACTGCTTCCTTTCCTTTTGGATACCGGATGATAAAACCGAACTTATGGGCATTTTTCGCAAGCCATCTGCCTTCTTTGGATTGACTCATCTTCCCGCTTGTCGAACCGAGATCGACCGACAGACCCGTTTGGTGCTCGCTGTGACCAGCAGGCAACGCAAAGTCCGCACCATATTCTTCATACAGCCGCTGTTGCAGCTTCCCGCTTCGGTAGGCACTATTGATTTGAAAATGTCTGACTCCCACTTTTTCCGCACGACGTATCATCTGTCGTAAAGCTGTCCCGACATGCTGTTGTACTAATAAACCCGCTTCGATATGTGTCTCCGTTGCCGCCTTCGGGATTTTGCCAAGATTGCGCGGATCTTCCTGAATCTCCGTTTGTTTATTGATCAATACTAAATCTCCTTGATACAACGATGCATCCTTCAATGAAATTTTGTTCGTCAAAGCCGGTGTTCGTGTCAGATAAAATTGAAATAGAATAAGTACAATCAAAAGCACGCCGATTAGTTTTTTCATGTTAAACCCTCTCCTTTTCTTCATTACAGACAGCATAAAGAAAAGGGTTTAAATGAAAGTCGGGAAAATTCTTAAGAATTTCTTAAATCAGCCGGAAAAACGATTTCAAATCGAATCTGTCCTGCGCTTTGCTGTAAGTCAATCGTCCCTTCATGTCTTTCGACAATCGTCTTTGCTATGAACAGGCCAAGACCGGTTTGTTTCGTCGGTATGTTCCGGACTTGATCGACTGTATAAAACATATCAAACAGGTACGGCACATCCGCCGCTTGAATCGTCGGACCGGCATTCGTGATCTGAATCACAATTTCCGCGCCGCGGCGGAATGCACTGATGTCAATCGGATAATCTAGATTGCCGTAACGTATCGCGTTATTAAGCAAATTCTCAAACACCCGGGCCAGTTCTTTTCCGTTTCCCGTCATGTTCAAGGACGGACTAATCTGCTGATTTAGACGGGCGTTGACACGACTGATCAACGGATACATTTCATCCAGGAGTTGGAGCAGGAGATGATACAAATCGACCTCTGTCTGTTCCGTTGTCTTCAGTGATAAATCAAGTTTTGAGATATCAAACAAGGTTTCAAGGAGTTGTTCGAGATCCCGGGATTTTTTATAGGCAATTTTTATGTAGACAGCCCGTTCTTCCGGGGTTGTCGTCGGTTGATTCAGTAAATCCAAATATCCGGTCACCGATGTCAACGGCGTCCGTAAATCATGGGCCAAATTGGCAATCAGCGTTTCTTTACTGCGTTGCGCCAACGTCTCTGCCTGAATGGCCGTCCGTAAGCCTGAGCTTGCCGCATTCAAGTCGTTTGCGATTTGGCGGAACTCATCTTTCGATGCAATCTCGATACGATGTGAAAAATCACCCGCTGCCAACTGACGAATACCGCTTGAAATGTCCTCAAAATATTTGGTATATGTCCGCGTCAGCAGATAAAAGATGAGAATCGAAAATGGAATGTACAGCGCTAAAAAGACATAGATGTCACCGACTTCGCGCATCCAAAACCGGTATCGCATATACGTGTCCCCGTAAAAGACGTGATGATGGTAATAATATTGTAGCGCCTTATAGATTGCGAATGTGATGACCGAAGCCATCAACAGACTTTTGATAAACAGATAGATGATTCTGGTCCGGAAGCCATTGATGAACTTACGCATTGACTTTATACCCGACGCCCCAAACGGTCTCGATCAACCGTTTGGTCTTATTGGTGTCGGAAATCTTTTTCCTTAATGTCCGAATGTGGACCATGACCGTGTTGGCCCCGTCAAAGTAATCTTCCTTCCAAACCCGCTCAAAGATTTTTTCCGTACTGAAGACCTGATTCGGAGAACCGGCAAGCAACCAAAAAATATCAAATTCCTTTGGCGTCAAATTGACAGGCTGTTCATTAACAAGGACTTTCCTTTGGTCGGCATCGAGAATCACGTTTTGCAGTCGAATCAAATTACTCTCAAATGGTTTCGACTGTCCCGTCCATTGAAAGGCACGCCGTAACTGGGCGTTGACCCGGGCGACCAGTTCAAGCGGATTAAAAGGTTTCGTCATATAATCATCTGCTCCGATCACAAGCCCGCTGATTTTATCAAAATCCGACTGTTTGGCGCTTAAAAAGATGACCGGCGTCTGATCGATTTGCCGGATTTGTGTCAAGACTTCGTGCCCGTTCATGTTCGGCATCATAATGTCCAGGATGACGAGATCAACCGGATGTTGCCGGAAGCGTTCTAGACCTGACATACCGTCATAGGCGAGCAATGTCTGAAATCCTTCGTTTCGTAAATGAATCGAGACGAGTTCGGCAATTTCGACCTCGTCTTCGATGATGAGAATCGTTCGTATTGGCATAAGCTGTCCCCTTTTCTAAACTTGAACAGCTTAAATGATGGCATATCGGTTGATTCATTCCCCTTTTTTCAAAACATATTCTAACAGGTATTTCCATTTCCTTTTAAAATCTTCTCAATCCAAAATGACATTTTTTCCTTCCTTCGTTAACCGGGCTAAGGAATCCTTCATTTGAAGAATCGTCTCTTCCGAATGCCGCTCCTAAACGCCGAGCTCTGCGACGACGAGAAGCGGTTCCTTCGACCGGTAGGACCGTGTCGGATTGCCGGGAAAGCGCTGATCCGTTAAGTTCGGATCATCTTCAAACGGTCCAAGCGGTTCGGCGAGATAAATCCGTTCCCGTTCGTCACCTTTGGCAAGCTCGGCTCCCCACTTTGCAGCTTCAAGTGTTGCGGTGAAATAAATATAATTCGAGCGTTTTTCCTGATAGTTAGACAGGTAATTAATTTGTAATTCATCTCCGACTCGTAATACGGCTTTTGTCCCATGCAGAAACGGTCCCTGGTCGAGCACTTTGGTTTGTCCGGTCATTACTGTTCACGTCCTTTACTACAATCTTATTTGAAGTGTAGAACAGAACAAAACGTAAAAGTAGTCTGTTTTCGTCTACAGATTCGCGGTATAATTCCAGTAGAGAAGAATGAAAAACTCCCGACATACGTCACGTTCCGGTTGGAGCGGTGCGTTTTGTTCGGGAGTTTTTCGTTTAATAATGATAACGGCATTGAAGGATTTCCACTTGTTCACTCGTCGACCTGTAAACGAGACGATGTTCCGAGTCAATTCGCCGGCTGTAAAAGCCTTGTAAATTTCCTTTTAATGCTTCCGGTTTGCCTATGCCAGTCAAATTGCCGTTTCGTTTTACGTCTTCAATCAGTGTATTGATCCGCTTCAATTTTTTTCTGTCTTCTTGTTGCCAATACAGATAATCTTCCCATCCATGATCCGTAAAAAGTAGACGGACTTTACTCATCAATCAACGTTCTTTCTGTCAGCTTTTTTTGTTCCAGCTGTTCGATTGACTCCAGTAGACGGACTGAATTTTGAGGACTTCGCATTAAATAGATGGTCTCCATCAAACGATTATATTCTTCTTCAGAAAGTAAAACGGCATTTTCGTTATTTTTTCGTGAAATGATGACAGCTTCCTTATCATCATGCACTTGATCTAAAATCTGTTTAAAATTTTTCCGGGCATCACTGTATGTGACAATCGACATCATTAGTTCCTCCTTACGTGGTTTTCTCTATTTTTATTGTACATGATTTCGTACAACTACTCAATCTTCGTTTCTGTTTCCTTTCACAATAGAAAGCCCGGCTCCCTTCCAGATTGACAACTTTTGTCAAAATGGTATCGTAAAAGTATCACGTTCAAGGATGTGGAAAATCATATTCATCGTCGAGCTGCTCGTCAACGCCTGCATCGCGTTTACCGGGTTTTATATGATATCAAAAATCATTCATTCCACCCGATTCTCATCCTATACCGTTAAGTCGCTGATCATTGGTCTTGCGACCGGATTACTCGGGGTAATACTGATGTTCAAGGGCATCCAGATCAATGAGTCGTTACGGATGGATTTACGTCATTTGCCGCTCGTCCTGCTCGCTTTTTACGGCAGCCGCTTCCCGCTTGTCATTGCCACCTTGATCATCGCCGGTTCCCGTTTTTTGTTTGGTGTGACCCCGCAAGCATTTATTGCCTTTATCGCCATCATTGCCATCAGTACCGGGATGATTTGGATTCATCGCCAACTCCTGAATCAGCCGTTTCGGCAGAATCTCGCCCTCAATGTCTGGGCGCTGTTGATGATTACATTCGCCGTTCTGATTAATTTGGGCTTTAACGATGCCTCGCTTCGTCTGTTACTTGCGACCTGGACGATCGGTCTTGCCGTTGGTGTCCTGTCGAGTATGCTGACGCTTGATTTCCAGACGCTGAACCGCCAAGTCGAACTGTACAAACAGTCTTCAGAACTTGATCATCTGACTGGACTGTATAACCGACGGGTCTGGGACAGCAGGACAGCAGGACTGGAACAGGAAGGTCGCATTTATAACGTGCTTGCCCTCGACATCGACCACTTTAAACATGTCAACGATACATACGGTCATGGAAACGGGGATCTCGTGTTGCAACAGTTCGCGAATATCCTAATGGAAGAAACGCGTCACCACGATATCACGGCACGGATCGGCGGAGAGGAATTCATGCTTCTGGTCTATGACCTGACTCCGTGCAAAGTCATCAAAGTCGCGAACCGGATTCGGGAACGAATTGCGAATGAACGGTTCCAACTGGACGGATTTCCTGCCATCACGGTCACAGCTTCCATCGGAATTGCTCACGGAAAACAGATTCACATCCAGCACATGAACGGACTAGCGGACGAAGCCTTATATACGGCGAAACAGCAAGGAAGAAATCGGGCGATCCTGTTCAATCAGCTCGATCAGCCGGACGTTGAGGTATCGCACACTTCAACGGAAACAACTACTTAATGACATATCATCGGAGGTTTTACTTATGTATGAACCGAAAAGGGAATTCATCACGACTTCGGAAACAATTCTTTTTGTCAGCAGCCTATTCATGTGGATATATGTGATCCAATACTTCGGCATCGCCGATTCATGGTGGTGGATGTTGCCGACTATGACGTTAGTTTTATTTTTACGCTCGTTCGTTGGCCGACGGGTCGATTTGAGCATTAATTGGGCTGATGATGAGGAAGAATCCAGAAAGTCCGAATCAAAACAAGGGTAAACAAAAACAACAGCCCGGTTTCTCTCACTTTTTTAGGAGCAGAACCGGGCTGTTGTTCATTTACTGCTCTAAATAACGTTCCCGCGTTAAGACCATCAGAATCGAATCAACTCGTCGTCCGCCAACTTCGAGATCGTCCTCTTCTACACCGGTCACCTGAAAGCCCAGTTTTTCATAGACGTGCCGCGCCCGCGGATTAAAGTCAAAAACGCTTAACGTCAAGCGATCAAGCGATGTCTGTTGGAACAGGTAATCAATCAGCAACCGGGTCGCTTCCGTTCCAATCCCGCGGTTTCTGCCGGCTTCTCCAATCAGAATCCGGAAGTTCATGCTGTGGTCGCTTGACTGATACTCATTGACGACGACCTCTCCGACCAGCGTGCCGGTTGCTTTGTCGATGACTGCCAAATCCAGACGATCCGGCTGGTTATACCTCGTTCCGTACCAGGTTTTAAGCGTCTCCCGGTCAAAATCCGCTTCACTTCCGGTCAGTTTAAGGACTTCCGGATCTCGCAAACATTGTTCGATCAAAGGGAGATCTTTTGCTGCAAACGGCCGGAGGATGGTCGTGGTTCCTACTAAGGTTGGTTTTATTGTTAAATGAATCATCAGTTTCTCCTTATCATTCTTTTTTAGCCTCAAACTAACCGACTCCTGGGAACCTTTTCCTTTTTCCGGACGTAAAGAATGATAACGCACTTTCAGGAGGAGATAGTATGTATGAATATCAATATATCCGGATTGACTTCAAACGATTGTCCGGAAATCCAAAAGAAGATTACCAGGAAGTCATCAATCAACAGGCGGAAAAGGGTTGGCGGTTCGTTCAGCTTATCGCTCCGGATTTCGTGACGTCCGGTGTCGGTGTCGGAACCTATTACGAACTCATTTTTGAACGTCCGTCTTCTTTAAGCCGTAACAGATGAGGACTTGTCCCTATCCATTATACAAGACATGCAAATCAAAAATGACACTTCCTTACAATTTTGTACGTTTTATTTACAATTCCAGTCCTTTATACTGGATGTATTCTAACCGTATACAAAAAAGGAGTAATGCTCTCTATGAAATTCCCCAAATGGCTCCTTTACCTCGGTGCACTTCCGACGTTCATTTTTTCCTTTTATGCCATCACGAATCCATCCTTTCGCGCTGATATCGCAGGATCGTTACCGATTGCGGCCCCTGTCCTTGCTGTCATTCTTACTTTATTTGTCGGTTACTGGACCCTGTTCTTTATTTTTGTGAATGGCCTCCGCCGGCACCTCGACTTAATCGTTTTATCCGCCCTGTTGCTGATTTGTTTTCTGTTAACAAGCTTGTTTGCGACACTCGACTATTTCCTCACGTAATGGGTGTACCCCAGTCATCTTCCGGATGACTTTTTCCATTTTCTTCTTGCTTTCTTCCTTTCTGTCCCTTAATATCAATTGTAATAAATTTCTATATATTCAAAAAACATTTGGGGAGGATGACGCATGCGTGAAACCTGGAAACACCCTGCTCTATTGTTGTCGAGCGTCGGCATCTCCAATCTCGGGGCATGGGTCTATTTTATCGCCCTGAACCTGATTGTCCTCGAACGGACGAATTCAGCGTTCGCTGTCTCGATTCTCTACATGCTTGTCCCGATTGCCGCCCTGTTATCAAGTTTTTGGTCCGGCACGGTCATCGATCGCGTCGATAAACGAAATCTGATGGTGCTGCTTGATGTGTCCCGGGCCGTCTTGATTGCTATCTTACCGTGGATCGACTCGTTATTCGTCTTGTATACACTGGTTTTCTTGATCAATATCGGCAGCTCGTTGTTTGAATCGGCTTCTCTGATCTACATGACGAAACTCGTCTCGAAAACCAACCGGCAACGGTTTAATGCCTTAAAAAATTTCATCCAATCCTGCGGCTTCATTCTTGGACCGACGATTGCCGGTCTCTTGTTCCTCGTCGGCTCCCCGACGTTCGCCATCTATCTGAATGCCGGTGTACTTGGTATGTCGGCACTGATTCTGTTTTCCCTGCCGGATATCGAAAAACAGGCAATGATTTCCGGTGCCGAGCGGCTCAGTTTCAGCATGATCGTCGCCGACTGGAAAGAAACGTTCCGTTATGCGCGCAAACACCGCTACATCACACTCGTTTATGCCCTGTTCTGTGTGATGACGATTTTCATGTCCGGGCTCGATTCACTCGAAGCAACGTTCGCGACCCGGGTTCTTGATTTTTCCGAGAGTACATACGGCTTTCTCGTCAGTATCGCCGGGCTCGGCATCATTGCCGGTTCCATCATTAACGCGACGTGTACGAAATGGCTCAGTTTACGCTTCCTGATCGGCTTCGGAGCCATCGCGACTCCGGTCGGTTATCTCATCTTTGCGACGGCGACCGATTTCAGTTTCGCGGCAATCGGTTTTTTCCTGCTGACGTTTGCGTTATCGTTCGCGAATACCGGATTCTTGTCGTTTTATCAAAACAATGTTCCCGTTTCGATCATGGGACGATTCTCCGGCGTCATCAATGTCGCGGAATCCATCTTGATCATCGGACTGACGTTGTCGATCGGTCTTTTAGCCGAAACGTTTTCAATCCGGTCAACCTATATCGTCTGCTCGCTCGGCTTTTTACTGATTAGTCTCGTGTCGTTACCGATCGTCTTTAAACGGACCAAACAAGCGCTGTATGCGATGACGGTCGACGACGAAATCAAAGCATCTTGAACCGGACAGGTCAACGGGGAATGATTCCTTGTTGCCCTGTTTTTTTTTCGTCCAGGCGACAAGCGGACATGCTATAGTCAAGAAAATGGGTATCCGCTGAAGGAGGGATTTACATGACGGGAATCGACTGCCTGTTGTATCTGCATCACGAACTGGACCGGTATACCGAAACCGAATTACATTACATTTCGCAACCCGGTGTCTGGTCGCTTAGTCAAATGTATGATCATATTTTACTTGTCGCCCATGAATATCTGGACGAAGTCGAAATCTGTGCTTCGCTGACGACCGATACAGCGGACGGTAAAACACCGTTCGGAGAAGAATTATTCCGTCAAAATGCCTTTCCACCCGTCAAAATCAGACTGCCGGACGAGATGAACGCCCCGCCGGACAATACGGACAGCCGGAATCGCTTAAAAGAACGTCTGCTTGAACTGATTGAACGGATGGAAGACTGGTCGAAACGGCTCGATCACATCGAACCGCAACGGAAAACAAGACACGGTGGTTTCGGTTCGTTGAATGCGCAGGAATGGTATCAACTGATCGAAATGCATACCCGGCACCATTTCCGGCAGAAAAAAGAGCTGGAGCAAATTTTTCTAAGCTGACGGTTATTTCACGTGAATACTATGTCTTATACTAAAACCTCCCGATGCCATGATCCGGGAGGGGTTTTTGAGGGCTTGCTATTTTTGACTGATATGAGTTCGTTTCGTTTTACAATGTCTTTGTCAGGACCAAATCGATTTGTTTATCTTCTCCCATATAGAATGCGTGTGCTCCGGTTTGTACAAAACCAAAACGTCGATAAAAGCGTAACGCCCGGTGATTTTCTTCCCACACCCCTAACCAGACTTGCTCCATCCCCTGTGCTTGAGCAATCTCGAATGTTTTCTCAAGCAACTGCTTTCCAAGACCTGTCCCCTGATATGCTGAACGGATATAAATCCGTTCGAGTTCCAACGACTTCCCTTCCGTCGGCTCAGTTTGAGCTTTTCCGATGTTCAGCTTTAAATAGCCGGCAATTTCCTCATCACTTTTAATAAAATAGAAAAACGAATCTGTACGTTCAAGCTCCCCTGTTAATTTTTCGAGATTATAGGATTGGTTGAGATAATCCTCTAGATGCTGCGGATCATTTTGGGAACCAAACGTCTCCGAAAAGGTTTCTATGCTAATCACCTGTAACGTTCTGACATCCTTGACGTCACAGCGGACAAACTCAATCGTTTCTTTCACCCTATTCACTCCTTCAAATAATGTCGAGTTCCACCTTTTTTGACAAAGTCCCATTCCCGCTCGATATTTTCACGGACGCGCTCCGTCAACTCCAGTAACCGGGCTTGTTCTTCTTCACTCAAACCAGCTAAAGCAACCCCTTTCGAATAAGCGTGTTCCTGAAGAATCACCGGACACGTTGCCTGTCCTTTTGCAGTTGCATACAGTTTTTTGATTTTTTTGTTCACGACATCCGGTCGTTTTTCGATGAATCCGGCTTTTTCTAATTTTTGAATCGATCGGGCGGCTGTCGTCCGGTCCACGAGAATCAGTTCAGCCAGTTTTTCCTGAATGATTCCTGGATTTTCACAAATCCGGACAAGATAAATGTATTGTCCTTTTGTCAGTTCCAGCTCTTTGAATTCAACATTACTGATGGAATCGAGTGCCCGCGCAATCATTCCAATTTCACGTAATATTTCTCCCATATCGTCTCCTTTTTTTGTCTGAAGAATTATATAATTTTATTATATTGTTTTTTGTTGCAAATGCAACATTTTTTTAATTTGTATGATTTTGTTAAAAACCCTTTTATCCAATTGACAAAAAGTGTATATTAAAATCATCTATTCGTTTAAAGGAGGATCTACCTATCCCGTGAAATTCTTTAGAACAAACCGGACCAAAGAGTTGTCATGGATTCCGGAGCAGGAATGGCAAACCGTCTGCGCCAAACGATCCATTCAAATTCAGCAGCATCCGAACGAACAACTCGTCGGTCTTGCTTACAATAATCAACAGCAGGTCGTTCAAGTGACACGTAACATTCATGCACCGCTGTTCAGTTATTACGTGACGTTACTGGAAAATCGTCACACGCATAAAACGGTTTTATCGAAACGTTCGCATATGACGATTCAACACTTGTCGACACGTCTATTCGACTCGAATGAATTTGCTGAATTCAGCTTGCTCGACATCCATGTCCGCGAGGAAGGTCTTGGCGAACGTGGTTTACTGCTCGAATCGCTAATTCATGATATTCAACATAAATATACCCATTACCGGGTCAGCGGAGACTTTACCGCCATTTCTTACGGTGGACGCGTCTCTGCCGAATGCTTTACCCGTTACGGCTTTACGATTGAACAGGATCGGTTGATTTTAAAAAATTTTCATGACCGACTGTTCGTCAGCTAATCATGGCTCAGGAGGTAACTGGTTTGGATTTAATCAACCGAAAGTGGTTCAACAATATCGTCCACATGCTTGGATTCTTTTTAATGGTCACGGCTTATCGCGACTTATGGAAACGTCCGAAGACACGCGGTCCCAAATGGCTTTGGGGCATCCTGATTTTTCTCGTTAATTATCTTGGACCGATTTTCTATTTGGTTTGGGGACGGCATGTCCCGACACCGAAAATAGCATCGCGTGTCAACTAAAAAAGCATCTTTCGTCCACCCGGTTGTCGGGTCAAACGAAGGATGCTTTTTTATCAGGCGCAAGTGGTAGGAGATCAACCGATTTTGTGTTAATTTGAATATATGAAACCGCTTGATAATCAACAGCGGCTTTCATTATTTTACCGTTTATTCGGTGACAGAAAAGAGGGATCTGATGACTTCACACCTGTCTACTCCATCCTACCGTCATTGGCAGGCCATCCAAAAACTGCATCACCGCTATATGAAGGAAGTCAACGCGGTCCTGAAAGATTGGGGCTTATCGAAATCACAGTTCGATATGCTTGATACGTTATACCGGGAACAAAGTGCGACACAAAAATCACTCGAGACGACACTTGAACTGTCGAGTGGTGCCATCTCCCAAACCTTAAAAAAACTATTCGAACTTCACCTCATCACCCGCAAACGAATCGATCGGGAAAAACGGTTGGTCTTGACACCGTCAGGCGAAACGATCGTCCAGGAATCGTCCCCTGTCGTCGAAGTCATTCATGAACAGTACTTCAAACAGTTTACGATGGATGACCATGAGTCGTTTGACCGTCTTCTCCATAAGATGCAAAGCAATCATTTTTAATCCGGAAGGAGCTCTTCCAATGATTCTTCGACATTTTACACACCGCCGCTTTTTACCGGCCATCGTCGCCCGCGGCGGGCTGTCCGTAAAGGATACAGGTGGACACTACTTACAATTCGAATGGAACCCTCCGAGTGACCGGTTGTTACAGACGATGCATGACATGCGCTCTTCCGGTGAACTGACGTGGGACGAGACGGATACCGTTGCGCTTGACTTCGATTTCGTCAAGATGCAGGCGGCAGACATTGAAGTCCTTGAGCAAGTAAAGGATGTTATATGGAACGTCGACCCTGACTCAAGCGTCGGTCCCTCCCGCTTCGTCAAAAGCTTTTTATCGCTCGGCTACTTGACGGAAGAATCACGAGAACAGTTATCCGAATACTACTGAAGAACAGGTCACTTGATCTGTTCTTTTTTGGTTCACCTTCAGCTTCGTCGACTGTACATAAACAGCGTCACCGGGAACGTCATGACTTGAATGAACAGCACACACAATAGTGCAGTTAGGACATCTTCGATGATTCCCCACTGCACGAGCATGACTACCGCAAACACATAGAGGATACTCAACGCATATGACACCTGACCACTTTTCATCTTAATCGCTTCTTGCCGCTCGTCATACGTATCAGCGGAAGGAAAGACGAATTCAATCGCCAATTGACTGATTCCGACGAGGATGAGGATGATACTGTGCGGGCTCGGTCCATCAACAAGAGTCAGATAGGTACCGTAGACAAGTAGAATGGCGAACAGTACCCGATTAATCAAAGGCATTCGTTTCATTTAACATCATCTCCTTTTTTCTTTGCTTCTGGTCTGAAAATCGTTTCGATCGGACAATCAAACAGAGCAGCGATTGAAAACGCCAGCTCGAGCGACGGATTATAACGCTCTTTTTCGATGGAGATAATCGTCTGCCTTGATACACCCAGTGCTTTAGCGAGTTCGCCTTGCGACCACTGACGGGCTTCCCGTAACACCTTCACGCTATTCTTCATTCCTGTCACCTCTCGCTTCCAATAATAGGTAAAGTGAATCCTTGTGTCAAGTTTCCTTTACAGGCAAGATAAAAGAAAAACCACTCAACCGTCTCGATTGAATGGTCGATGACACATCAGAAATCCTATTTCCGGATCGTCCGGTACCGTGGATGTGTCGCGAGCACCGCATGTCGGATCGCTTCGACATGTCCATCCGTCGCTTCCGTAAACGATTGGAGCGTCGGATAATCACCGACCAGCTGACCGTGATCCAAAATCACGAACCGGTCGCTCAGCGTCTGCGCCGCCTGGACATCATGCGTGATGAAGACGTAGGCGAGACCAAGCGTCGCTTTTAACTCCCGTAACAAGTCGAGAATCATCGCCTTGTTGACCATGTCGAGACTGCTGACGGCTTCATCCAGGATAATCAGCTTCGGATTCGTCGCAATCGCGCGGGCGATGCAGATCCGTTGCAACTGTCCGCCGCTGAACTGATGCGGATATTTCGTCAAATCCGCTTCAGTCAGTCCGACCTGTTCCAGCAAGGTGATGAGCCGTTGCTCGAGTGCATCCGGCGTCAAACGCAGGAAGTTCGTCAACGGCTCGGCAATGATTTGTCCTGCTGTGAGTTTCGGATTGACGGCAGCAAATGAATCCTGAAAGACGACCTGGATGTCCTGCCGTGAAGACAGATTCTGATAGATATCCTGTCCTTCAAACAGCACCTGTCCCTCTTTCGGCCGCTCAAGTCCGAGCAGAATCCGTCCGAGCGTACTTTTACCGGCACCGCTCCGGCCGAGTAGGCCGAGGCACGTCCCGGCTTCAAGTGTCAGCGAGACATCCTGTAAGACGGTCTGCTCCGGCTGCCGCGACAAAAAACGCTGATTGCCGTACCGGTGCGAGACGTGTTTGATCTGCAGAAGACTCATGCGTTCATTCCTCCCGCCTGAAGACCGTGCTGTTCTAGCAACCGTCGTGTATACGGATGTTGCGGCCGGTCGAACAAATCAAAGACATCCGCCTGTTCGACGATTTCCCCTTCCCGCATGACGAGAACGTGATCCGCCATTTCAGCGATGACGCTCAAGTCGTGCGATATCAACAGAATCGCCGTGTCGTATGTCGCCCGGACTTTCTCCAGATAATACAGCACCAGCTTTTGATTGTAGACGTCAAGCGCCGTCGTCGGTTCGTCGGCAATCAGGACATGCGGACGCAGGCAAACCGCAAGCGCAATCATGACCCGTTGTAACATCCCGCCGCTCAGTTCGAACGGATAGGCTTTTAAAATCCGGTCCGGCTGTTCAAGATTGACTTCAAGCAGCGCTTCAATCGCCCGCTCCTTCGCTTCGCGTTTACTGCACTGGTCGTGTGTCCGGATCGTTTCCATCAATTGATGACCAATCGTGAAGACCGGTGTGAAGGCACTCATCGGATTTTGCATGATGAAGGCGATTTGACCGCCACGGACACGACGAAGCGTCCGGTCGGACAATGTCATCAAATCGGTCGCATCGAGCAGAATCCGTCCTGATTGACGGATGACCTTTTCATCGAGCAGCCGCAACAGCGCGAGACTCGTCACGGTCTTCCCGCAACCGCTCTCACCGACCAGTCCGGTGATTTGTCCGGCCGCGAGCTGAAACGAGATATTTTGGACAAGCGGCTGACCGTCCGCGATCGTCTCAATCGTCAGATGTTCGACGGATAATACAGGTTTCATCCGGGTGCCTCCTTTCATTTTGATTATTTGTTCATACCGAACCGTTCCGATAATGATTCTCCGAGCAGGTTAAAGCTCGCAATGACGAGCATGATCATCACACCCGGATAAATCATCAGTTCCGGATTCGTCCGGATATACGATTTTCCTTCGTGAATCATCGCTCCCCATTCTGCTCCGGGGGACTGGACGCCAAGACCAAGGAACGACATCGCTGAGATGTCCATGATGGCCCAGCCCATCTCGAGGGTGCCGATGACAAGCAACGGCGGCAGGATATTCGGCAACAGGTGCATCCGGAAGATTTTCCAGTGCGAGGAGCCGTTGACGCGTGCCGCAGCGATGAAGTTCTTTTCCTTCAGCGTCATGACAAGCCCACGGAACATCCGGGCATAGTAAACCCACTGGACAAGCATCAGGGCGATGATGACTTGTTTCAGTCCCGGTCCGAAAATTCCGACGAGACCGAGGACGAGAATCAGACTCGGGAACGCCATCACACCGTCACAAAACCGCATCAGCAGTTGGTCGACCCAGCCGCCGATGTAGCCGGCGAGCGTGCCGATCAACAAGCCGATTAACAGCGATGACGCAAAAATCAGGACGGCAAATCCGAGCGATACCCGGGCGCCGTATAACAGACGCGATAACGTACAGCGTCCGAGGTGGTCGGTCCCGAGCGGATACGTCCAGGACGGGTCCTGCAGTTTCACCGCCAGATTGACGAGATACGGATCATGCGGCGCAAGCCACGGTGCGGCCAGTGCCGCGAGAAACAGCAGACCTAAAAAAACAGAACAGCCGATCAAAATCAGCTGTTGGTTCGACAGGCGGTCCAGCAGACGTGGTCGTCCGAGCGGCACATTCATCGTCTGTTCCCTCCTTTCCGGGCAATCCGCGGATCGATTGCCAGTTGCAACAAATCAACGAGCAGACTGCTGCCGATAAATAATAAAGCAGCCAGGAACACATACCCTTGAATGATCGGCATATCCCGGTCAAAAATCGCTTCGATGAAATAACGGCCAAATCCTGGCCAGGAGAAGACGGTCTCGACGATGATCGTTCCCGTCAACAGTTTCCCGAGATTCATGCCGAGTCCGGTGATCATCGGAGGAATCGCGACCCGTAAGACGTGTTTCCCGAGGATGACCGTTTCACGGATTCCGCGTGTCCGGGCAAACTGGACGTACGGTTCGCGCATTGTCTCGATGACACTTGTCCGCAACAGCCGTGTGTAAAGGGCAATCAACGGTAACGCAAGCGTGATCGCCGGCAAGATGACGTGACTCGGACTGCCGATGCCGCCGACCGGTAACAAATCGAGCTGGACGGCAAAAAAGAAAATCAGCAGATAGCCGAGCCAAAATGACGGAATCGACGCACCGATGAAAGCAATCACCCGGCTGAGATGATCAAAAAAGCCGTTTTTGCGAATACCGGCGAGAAAACCGAGCGGAATGCTGACGATGATCGCCAGAAATAGACTGGTCGTCGCCAGTTGCAAGGTCGCCGGCAATCGCAGAATGACTTCGTCCAGTACCGGTTTTCCCGAGACATAGGACGTTCCGAAATCAAACCGGGCCAGCCGGGCGACTGTCGTCACGTATTGTGTCAAAAAGGATTGATCGAGTCCGAACTCGGCCCGTTTTTGGGCGAGCACTTCTTCTGTCGGTTGAATATGGGCGGCAGACAGATAGGCTTCCGCCGGATCAACAGGTGACAAATGAATCATTGCCGTCAGCAGTAAAATCGCGAGGAGCAGAATCGGAATGACCGACCCGACCCGTTTGAGAATATAGACGCCCATTCCGTTCACCTCCCTTATTTAATGCCGATTTGTGCGAACGGACTTTCATCGCGGTTTGCCGCAAACTTGAAGTTCGTGACATCCGACTGGTAAATCGCCATCTTCTTCAAATACGAGATCGGGACGAGAGCACCTTGATCTTGCAGCGACGGCAGAATTTCGGCATACATCGCCTGACGTTTCGTTTCATCCGTCGTTTTTAGGACATCTTTCATCTCTTTCAATAACTGATCCTTGTTCGGGTAAGCGGAAATCGCTTCTTTGAAGCCGAATCCGTCAGTCCCGATGATATTAACGAACGTGTGCGGATCATATGGTGCACCGAAGTTACTGTACATGTTGATGTCAAACTTATTGTCTTTGAAACGCTGGACCTGATCCGGTAGCTCAACACCGACGATCTTCAGATCGACGCCGATATTCGCCCACTCCGATTGTAACGTCTCCGCCATCGCTTTTTGGACAAGTTCCGCTGCATCGTACATCATCTCGACCTGTAACGGTTGACCGTCTTTTTCGCGGACCTTTTTCCCGTCCGGCAGTTTCCAGCCGGCTTCGTCGAGTAGCGTTTTAGCCTTTTCGACATCAAAGTCCCGTTTTTCAACGTTCAGTTTTGATGTATACGGCAGGTTCGGCGGCAGGATGAAGTCAGCCGGTGCTTCAAGACCGGATGTAATACCTTCAACGAGTGTCTTTTTATCAAAACCGTATTGCAGGGCTTGACGGACGCGTTCGTCTGCCAGCTGTTTTTTCTTCGTGTTCATGATCAACAGACGTGTCGCAACCGGCTCCGACATCGTCGTCTTGTAAGATTTTGTTGCTTTCAGTTGATTATAGGCGTCAACACTGATCGCCCCTTCTCCGAAAATCAAATCGATGTCGCCTTTTTCAAAAGCGAGTACGCGGCTTTCGGCATCCGGAATGATGTCGACCTTGATTTTTTTCACTTTCGGCTTCGGTCCCCAGTAGTTTTTGTTGACCTTAAACGTCGCATATTGATCCGCCTTATACTCGTCGAGCACCCAGGGACCGGTTCCGACTTCTTGTTCGACACCTTTTGACGTGTCGCCGTTTTTCGGGAAGCCCGCTTCGCCGAGGAATCGGACCGGACGGACGACCGCCAGTTCCTGAATCGTCGGATAGTACGCTTCCGATAAGGTCATCCGGAACGTCTGCTTGTCGACAGCTTCCGTTTTTTCGATTTTGGAGATGAAGCCAAGCCAGCTATGTAAGGCTTTGTTTTTAAGGACTGCATCAAAGTTCTTTTTGACGATCGTCGCATCAAACGTCGAACCGTCCGAGAACTTCACATCGTCACGCAACGTGAACGTATACGTTTTGCCGTCTTTTGAAATGTCCCATGATTTCGCGAGGAACGGTTCGAGCTTTCCGCCTTCCGCGTAATGGACGAGCGGCTCATAGACCATCGACTGGGCAAACAGTTGCGACGGGTTATAGACATGCGGATTCATCTCGCCGATGTCACGCGGCCAGGCCAGCGTCAATGTATCTTTGTTTTTCTTATCGTCAGCACCTTCGTTCGGATTTGAGCAACCGAACAACAGTGTCGTAATCGAGAGGATGGAAACAGCTTGAATAATGGATTTCTTACGGCGTGAAACGTTCATAGTAAACAAAACTCCCATTCGTATTGATAATCATTTTCAATTGTAAGAGTCCGTGCTAAGAATTGTCAATGGATAATCCGTGGAAGCGTTGATTTTCCTGTGCTTTAAATTGATTTTGATTCTTTTTTATATTTTACGTAACTATCATTTACAAGTTTAAAAATCCTGTCTGAAACAAGAAAAAAGACTACACTCATGCTCGTTAAAATATATTTGCCAGATACGAAGTGTTTTTGATCTGGGTAAGCAAGTGGATGGTACCAGTTGTAGAAGGTAAAAATAAAAAGAACTAAATAATAGATTAACCTTTTTTGGTTGATGCAAATTTCAGATGTTTCAACAGAAAAATGATTTTTCAGTTCTTCGCGATAGTAAAAATATTCGAAAAGCATGGTGTTTGAAAACAGCGATAATAAAAAGATCCATCCTATAAATGCACCTACTATAAAAACTCCCTTATTCTCCAAAAGAATAATAACAACTTCAAGAACACTAACGCTTAAGAAAAAGGACATACCGAAAAAAAACATAGTTTTATCATATAAAAATTGGGCGCGCTCTTTTATGAAAGTTTTAAACGTTTTATTAGAAGTGACGACTACTTTGCTCTGAGTTTTCTTACTTCTTCTTTTCTTTAAAAATGCTGATTCTTCAGCAATTAAAGAAGAGACAGTTAAGATGAAGATTATCGTTAAAACAAATGTCAACAAACCGTTCCATAAAAAATTAACTTCTCCATTTAATCCAGTAAGTATCCATAAAGTACCCAAGACGATTAAGGTGATATATACGATGATAACGAAAATACTCATTATCCCACCACGCTTCAGTTGAACTTTTCCGTTAACGATTTTACGAACGATGCTCTGGTAAGAGTTTATGACGGATTCAAGTCTATTTCCTGAACGATTTATAAAATAAGCTAACAAAAAAATGATAAAACTAAACAATAAACAAAAAATGATACTTCCAAAAAATATTTCCATACTCTTTCTCCTTCAACATAGTAAAGCACCCATCAAACTGCATGAGTGCTCAAAAATCTGATTCCTTTTATTTTGTCTTGAAGTCCAATGTTAACACTTCGACGTCACATCCCTGAGCTTCGAGATTCGGACTGCAGGCATACGGTCCGACTTTCCAGTCCCCTTCCGCATGCAGATGGGCAATCCGTAGCTGCTCCTTCGTCTCACTGTCGACGAAGTACAGTTCGACGTCCTGTTGATTGCAGACCAACTCAAACGTCAACGGATGATCAAAGACCGTGTTTTCGATATCCCGCGATGACCAGTCGGAATAACCGAATGATGTGACAACGGCTCCGAGATGCGATTTTCCATCCGGAATGAATTCCGCTGAAACTTTTAACCAGTTGTCATCGTTTAAATAGAGAAGAATCCCCGCCTGATCATACGTTAGACGCGGGTGCAGCTTCACTTCGATCCGGCAGGAAAAAGACGCTGCCGGAATCGGTTTAAGTAAGGCATGTCCCGTCATCCGGTTAAATTGATAGTACGTGTTGCGCCAAAAGTCGGTATCGCCCTCTGTCGTGAACTTCAATTGTTGTTGATTGTCGATTGCAGACGGTTGGTTGAGCCATTGGTAATCTTGCCACATGGTGATTCCTCCTATTTTTACAGGTTAGCGCGCTATAACTCGCTAGTCATTTCTCATACGTTCGAACTCTAGATGCTCAGGCGACCCATCATTGGATGAATCCAAAAAACCGTGTCCCCAATATGCGGCTGTGTATTTGCCGTCTTTTTTCTTTACATTGAATAGATAAGATGTTTTTGGTTCGTCCTCTAAAATTATGTCATATGCGTATCCGAATTTCCAAAACTGACCTTTTATTTGATAATCTTCTTTTTCTAAACCAAATTCTTGTTTCAGCTGGCCTTCTAAATACAGTTGGTGCAACACCTTTTGATGATAGATAAACAAAAAGCAAGATATAATAGCAAGAAGAATGCTAAGTAAGATCAACCGCCCCATCCGCCACTTGCCCTTTGCTTTCCAAAAGTTTGTCATCGGCTCTTCTTTCCTCCTGTCTCTACGTATGATACGGTACGAATAAGGAAGATATTGTTAATGCAAGTTCCTACTCTTACGAAAGAAGTGATTCACTTGAAAAAACATCTTCTGAGCCTCTGTTTCCCGGTCGTCTTTTTAATCGTTCCGCTTTGGGCCGGTCAACTTTCGCCGCTCTTACAGGCACTCTTTTTCCTGATGTTATTCATCTCAATCTGTCTGTCACTACATACGGCCTGGACGTTACTCAGCCCACGTATTCCGAACTGGACGGCCCGCGTCAACAGGATTCATCCGGCGCTTGGTATCTTGCTTGGTCTCGTTCTCCTGGCAGCGTTCGGCTATCTGTTCTTCACCGTCTTTTCGCTCGTCACGTTCGGAATCATCCAAAGTGTCCTGACGATTGTCCTGATGTACATCGGCCTGGCGATTTTTGTCTTCCTCCTCAGCTGTTTCGTCGAAGGAATCACGCGTCAAGCCAAAGACTCGCTGTTTCAGCCCGTCTTGATTTTTGTCTCGGTTTCTTATGTCGTCTTGACGACGTTCGGGATTTTACAACTCATCGCTTAACCCCTTAACCCGTCTCCGAACGGGTTTATTTTTCGTGGTGCAAGATCCCCTCTGCATCCAGCCGGACGTGCAGATTTCCGTCAAGTTCGAGAATGAGCGGACTCGTAATGGCCGGTTTCGGTGAGAACAACCATGTCCGGTCTTCTCGCCCGAGCAACAGATGGGTCCCGTCTTCCGGTGCTCCGAGGAAGTTCAGGAAGTCGATGTTAATCGGTTGATGGTAGCGGTGAAAGACACCGAGCTCGGCCAATTTTGCTCCGACACCAGCGACGTCCGGCGTCGTGACGTTCATTTCACCGATGTCAAGAATGTTCTGTTCGGTAAACGTTTCAAGCGACTTGTCCGGATTGACATCATGCCGGGCAATCAGTTCGACGACGTTTTCGTCCGGATCATAAAAGTAAACGGAATGGGCATTGATATTTTCAAAATAGATTTCGTCTTCCCCATCCTCGATCAGTAACGGGACTTGGTGTTTCAACCAATCTTTCGCAAGTTGGAAGGCATCCCCCGGAACATTAAACGCAAAGTGGTATTGTTTCGGTTGCTGTGTCGTATCGAGCTCGAAGCGAAGCTGACTCGTTCCGATTTGCACCGCAAATGTCGTTTTCGTCTCTTCGACGAGTGGAAAACCGAGTGTTGCCGTGTAAAATTCCTGCATCGGTTTTAACTCATTCGTCCAAAGTGTCGCTACTGTAATTTTCATCTTCCTTCTCCTTCGTCATCGCTTTAAATTGATTAGCTTTAGTATACAATAAATGATGTATAATACTGGTTAAAAAGTAAGTACATACCTATTTAGAAACGGAGGCAGACAGATGAAACGTTATACACTGGAATGCGGCGGTATTTCAACACAGATTACCGAATGGGGCGAAGCGGACCGCCCGGTCATTTTTTGCCTGCATGGTCTCGGCGGAACGAGCCTCAGCTTCATTGAACTAGCGGACGCCTTACAAGATACGTACCGGATCGTCTCGATTGATGCACCCGGTCATGGAAAAACCGAACCGTTTCCGGACGAACGCGACTATCGGTTCGCCCGGTTCTCCGATTGGCTGAACCGGCTGTTTGACCAGCTGCACATCGAGGACTTTTATTTCCTCTCGCACTCTTGGGGCAGCTTCATCGCACTTTTTTATCAGAAGGAACAGCCGGAGCGGGTCCTCGGATCTATCCTGCTTGACGGTGGATATCAGAGCAAACGGTTACGCGGGACACCACTCGAACAGGAATCTGCGTTTTACGAGACGGATTTTGAAGAATCCGTCGCGACCTGGGAAGAATTCCGGGACGTTGCCGTTTACGGACCCAAGATGCGCCGGTCACCGCTGCTTGATTTAGCCGGAAAGGATTTCGTCCGGATGCAGGACGGGCGATACTACTGGCATGCCCGGGCAAAGACGGCGCGTGCGATTCTGACCGCGATGTACCAGGACGAAATTCTCGATTTCCTCGACGACGTCCCCGGTGACAACCTGGTGTTACTCCGTGCGACGTTACCTGTCTCCGATGAGCCGTTCCGGCAAAAAGCGATTACCCTATGGCAGGAGAAAACCGGTGGAACCGTCGTGTCTGCTCCATCGACGTCCCATATCATTCACTGGGATGATCCGGCATTCGTACTGCAGGTTATTCAGGAATACTGGACGAACTCCCTTGCCGTCAACGAACAACACACTAACATCTGAAAAGATGGACTGATTAAAAAACGACTCCCTACTCATGAGGAGTCGTTTGCTTTGTCTATTCTTCAATCAGGCGACGTTTTCGATGAAGCGCCGGACTTCTTTCCGTGACTTTAACACGATAATTGTCTTCGTCGCTTCGACTTGAGCGAGTCTCGCTTGAATGTCGGGCCGCTGTTCATCCGGATAACGCCAAACCCACTTCAAAAAGGCAACATCAATTTTTTCCGGACATCCGGCTGCCATATCTAGTCGTGACTTGTGCCGGTACCGGATCGACCGTTTCAGAATCCGATAGACACAGGTCGCTCGCGGCAGATCGAGAAAGATGATCGTATCCGCGGCGTTCAACCGGAGATCCATCGTTCCGCCGTAGTTCCCGTCAATGATCCAGTCGTCCCGGCTGATCAAATCCGTTTGAATCTGTCGTTGTTCCTCGCGCGGCACCGCCTGCCAGTCTGCCCGCCATAATAAACTGTCGAGATGGTGAACGCGAATGCCCAGTCGTTGACCGAGTTGACGGGCTAACGTCGACTTGCCCGATCCGCCGGAACCGATTAGCATGATTTTTTTCATTCCGTTTCCTCCTGCGTTTCCACCCACTCCAGCAGGAACCGCCCGCCGGGACCAATCTGTTGCACCAACGGCCGGTCTGCTTCAATCACACGACCGATGACGTTGACCCGTTCGTCGGCCGTTAGATCCCGTTTTGTGATTTGTAATTCACCGGCATACCGTCCGTAATTCAGATTGTCGATCGTGATTGATCCAACCAGTCGGTCTGCCAGGACGACGGATTCAAGTAATCCGTTTCCAGGTCGTCCGTAAGCACGTGACTCCACCGACCGGATGACGTCCCGCGCCGGATCCATCCGGTTTGTCTGGATACTCTTTAAAAGCGGATCATCAACGGTACCGGTTGCCCGGAGAACAATGACGCCCTCCTGATACGCGGCGAACTGGTGCATCGTTCTTTCCGAAATACCGGGATCGCCAATCAGAATCCGGTCGACGGACGATTCCAACTCGAGATAGCAGGCAAATGGTGCCTGTCCCCGGTGATCTTCGAGCGTCGGTAACGTGGCATGCAACGGACCTCGTAATGGCCCGTCTCCCGGGATAAAAGCTTGGACACGGATTCCTTGCCCGTGAAGCCACGCATTTTTATCGTTGAACCAGTTCCGGTCAAGTCCCGTTTCCGGTCGTGGATAAAAGTTATGCCATGCCTCGACGTGCTCAAGCACCAGCCCCTCCGCTTTCATCGCGTCAAGTTCTTCTGCCGTCAGCGTACTGGCGTTTAAGGCCACCATCATCTGTTTTGATAAATCCGCGACCTGCTTCGGTGTCACGCCGTAGTCGACGCGTAGGCCGGTCACGCCCCACTCGGTCAACGTTCCGGCATCGTCCCATGTCTTACCGAGCGCAGCAAGGGAAGTCGGGGCGATATCGGCGACGAGTTCCATCTTAAGCTGTCGCGCCAATTCCCCTAAATTCCGCAACCGTTCGGTATAGAGCGACGGATCGTCTTCCGGAATATGTAACGAGGTAAAGATTAAGGTAAAACCAATCGTCCGCATCTGTCGGATGCTGTCTTTCGCCTCATCTGTCATTGGTTCACTTAAATAAACGGCAAGTCCTTTCATCTGTTCCACTCCTTCTTGTCAGCGTAGTGTTTAAAAACCATAAATTGTTACTAAAATTCCAATATAAGAATTTTTTAGGATATACTTCATGAATTATGATACCATTAGTACGAGATCCATAAAGGAGAGATTGTATGAAACGAATTTTGATTCCGTTCCTGTCGATTGCCTGTCTGGTATTGATCTGGAACGGCTACAGTCAGCATGCCGATTCAAAGACGGACCTGTTCCAACATAAACATTCTTATGTCGGTGACAACAGCGCCGTCGCGAATATCGTCAAAGAACTGGCACACCATCAAGAGTTGCATCAGATTGCCCTCGAAACGAAACAAACACCGTATGGCATCCATTTGACTTACAAGGACATCGAGACGGAACAAGTCGAACAGGAAATCAAAGAAACGGTCCTGTTCAACGCGACCTACCTGTTTGTTCTCGTCGATAACGTGGACCGGATTACATTCACCTTCCCGGATTATACTTTCACTGTGACCCGCGATAAACTGGACGGCTGGTACAACACGCAACTGAGCACAATCGAACAGGAACAAGCAGTCACAAAATTGATTCAGCGTCATCTAAAGTCTGAAACCAAGATCAACCAGTTTTTCGCTGACTGATCTTCACCTATTTAGAAACCAATGGAGGTCATCTGTATGTTCGCTTGATTCGGCATGACACAGGTTAAACAAACGGATCGTCAGTTCTTTAGGAATCTGTAAAAACGGACTGTGACCTTGATCCTGCTGACAGCCCTTCTCGTGTTGAATGGCGTGAAGTCTCTGTTGACTTACCTGATTCCCGCAGCATACCTGTCTGACTCAATCATTGCTGTTCTGCAAGGGACAGCGGGAGTTCTTGTTGCCTTGGTCTATGTCCTGGTTTTCGAACGTATGTTACAGGACAAGACCGTCGATACGAAGATTCAATGAGCGGTTCAAGTCTGTCCTCGTTCAGGGGATACACTTCACTTGAAGACAAAAGTGGTTTTTCTCTTGATCGAGAAGAACCACTTTTTTGCTCACTTCAAATCGTATGCCTAAGACAAGCACCACGTTGCTATTATCGATAATAAATTTACTAAAAATAATCGATTTTTTATGAAGAGTCTTATATATTAGATATTTTTACAGAAACGCCAACAACCTTCGCATCGATTTTTCTATCATCGGGAGCGAAGTTCGAATATCGATCCATCTTTTACTCTCCGAATCAAAGTACAATCCCTCTTGACGTATTTTTTCTTTTGAATTGATTTCGTCGTATTCTAAAAACAGGTCTATTTGCTGCTCCGCCTTCTTGAAGTCATCAAAAGGACCTGTCCCAAAATAAAATAAACGTCCCTCTTCCGTATAACCTGCTAGTTCCTCCAGTCTCTCTTCCATTTCTGCTTGCGGTCTTATTTTTCCTTTGACCATATCAGTGATGGTCGCGTACACTCGAAACGGTACCTGAGTCTTCAAAAATCGTTGTGAATACCATTCCCAAATCGCCACCCATTTAAAGATAATGTATAGAATATAGTCACATTGAGTTCCTTCCTCTCGTTCGTGAAAATCAACAGTCCAAGTGACCATGCCTGTACTAAATTTAAAATTCACGATAAACTCACCCACTCTTGTTTCATCGTCCACAAAATCGCCTAGTCGAATACTATACTTTTCCACGTAATCCTCTAACGGAATTGGCTGCTGTTCCGATTCTTGTACAAAGATTGTAATGTCCTCGAAGATACTACTATTCATGCTAAAACCTCCAAAATCACCTAAAAAAAAAGATTTATGCTTTTAATGATGAGAAACATATATTACTCGTAACAATTTAACCATGATAGTCTACTACTCTGATGATTTGTTTAATTGCAGGTAACGAGTACTCTAAATCAATCCACACGTTTAAGTCATGATCGTAATAAATTTTTTCAGTTCTCATCCGCTCAAATGAATTTCTTTCGTCAAAATCCAATACCCAGTCCATATTGTCGTAATTTATTTCCGAATCACTTGTTTCCTCAAAAACCAAATTGATAGGAATGGGTTCGGATGATGATAATTCACGATATTCTTGACTATGTTCACCAAATCTTTTTTTTATATCTTCTTCATCCAATATGTAACTTTTATTCGTAACAAGATCAGCCTGATAAAACCATTCCCAAATGATTGTCCATTTCTGGACTAATTTATCGACCCAATAATGTCCCCACTCTATGTCTTTTCTGTTGAAATCAAAACTGAACGTATCGTTTTTAAAATTAGAAGTGACATGCATGACAACTCTTGTTCCAGTGATTACATCTGGATGCTCAACGAAATAAAAGCCATTATCAAACTTCTTAGAGAATTCTTCAATCGATTGGATTTGACCATTTCTTTTTTTGAACTTCAGTTCGATTTTGTCAATTTTCATTATAGTTTTCTTCATAGGCTAAAAATCTCCTTATTTTATACTGATTTCAGTTCATCTGCTGATCAACAATTTGAACTCTAGTTATACAACGAATTGCCTACAAAACGACACTTTCTTACATTATTGTTAGGAAAGTTAATTTATAAAGATCAAAAGAGATGACTCAAATATGAGACACCCCTTTGATCGGAAATTATTAAATCCCATCTGCCATTTCTTCTTTGAAACCAAACCAGAAGGTAAACAAGAATCCAAAAGCATACGAGATGACGAGACCGCCGATATACGTCAAGTACATCCCGTTATCGATCAACGGTGTCAACGACAGACCGGATACACCGACCCCAAGCGCCGCCGTTTTCATCGTCGCTTGGAAGGCACCGCCGACTGCGGCTCCCATACAAGCCGTCAAGAACGGACGACCAAGTGGTAACGTGACCCCGTACAGCAACGGTTCGCCGATTCCGAGGAAACCGACCGGAATCGCTCCCTTGATAATGTTGCGCAACCGTTGATTCCGTGTCTTGACGAAAATCGCCATTGCTGCTCCGACTTGTCCGGCTCCTGCCATCGCAAGAATCGGCAAGAGTGCCGTATTTCCAATCGTATTTAACAGCTCCAAGTGAATCGGTGTCAGTCCGTGATGGAGACCGACCATGACGAGCGGCAGGAAGAATCCGGCGAGGACGGCACCGGCAAGCGGACCACCGACTTCAAGAATCACGTTGATCGCTTTCATGATACCGTCTGATAACACGCCGGCGACCGGCATGATGGCATACAGCGCCGTAAAGCCGACAATCAAGACGGTGAAGAGTGGCGTAAAGATGATATCAATTGAGACCGGCATGAACCGGCGGATGTGTTTTTCGAGATACGTCATCAACCAGGCGGCAAAGATGACGCCAAACAAACCACCCCGACCGACGACAAGCGGTTCCCCGTAAATGACGATGTCGACGAGCAACGGATTAAACAGAATCCCCCCGGCAATCGCCCCGAGGACCGGTGTGCCACCGAATTCCTTCGCCGTATTCCAACCGACGAGAATCGCTAAGTAGGCGAAGACCGTACTACCAATCAATAATAGAATCTGCATCCAGGTTTCTGTCGCATCGACTCCGGCGTTTTTCGCAAAGTTTGCCGCACCGTTGATGATTCCTGACGCGACCAGTCCCGGAATGAGCGGGATGAAGATATTACCTAAACGGCGTAAAAAGCGTTTGAACGGTGATTTTTGTTTGTCCTTCACTTTTTGCCGTTCAATTGCGGTCCGTTCTTCAAACGTCAAATTCTCATCGACCGACTCTTCACCGATCGCAAGCCCTGTCTCGCGGCTCAAGTGGTCGGCGACCCGGTTGACCGTTCCCGGTCCGACGACGATTTGCAGCGTCTCGTCATCGATGACGCCCATGACACTGTCAATTTGTTTCAGTGCCGGTATATCGGCTTTCGTCGGATCCTTCAGCGACAACCGGACACGTGTCATACAGTGGGCCAGTTGCCGGAGGTTGTCTTTTCCCCCGACATGTTCGAGGATGGCGGATGCCAACACTTCTTCTTTCTTCATGTTCGTCCCCCCTTAAAGCGCGTCGCGGACGAATCCGTGCGCACGTTGTAATCGTTCGACTGCCTCAGTATACGAAACGTCCGCTAAAATCATGACGATCGCCGTCTTGACGTGGCCGTTCGCCGATGTGAAATAACGCGCGGCTGTCTCAAGATCAACCCCTGTCGCTTCCACAATCATCCGTTTGGCCCGAATTTCGAGTTTTTCATTCGTCGATTGGACATCGACCATCAGGTTTTGGTAGACCTTCCCGACGCCGATCATAGCCGCCGTCGAAATCATGTTCAGGACAAGCTTTTGTGCTGTTCCGGCTTTGAGCCGGGTCGAGCCGGTCAAGACTTCCGGACCTGTCTCGACTTCAATCTGGAGGTCGGCATGCTGGCTGATGATGGCTTCTTTATTACAGGATAAGGCAGCCGTTACCGCACCGACTTCACGTGCATAGTCGAGACCGCCGATGACGTATGGGGTCCGGCCGCTTGCCGCAATGCCGATGACTGTATCGTTTGCCTTTAACTGCAGGGCTTGTAAATCTTCGACGGCCAGCGTCTTGCTGTCCTCCGCCCCTTCAACGGCTTTGATCAGTGCCCTTTCGCCCCCGGCAATCAGTCCGACGACCATGTCCGGTGAGACCCCGAACGTCGGCACACATTCTGCCGCATCGAGCACACCCAGTCGTCCGCTCGTGCCGGCTCCGATATAAATCAGCCGTCCACCTGATTGAAACGATTGAACGACTCGATCGACGACTTGTTTGATGACCGGAATTTCCTGCCGGATGACACTCGCGACCGTCTGATCTTCCTCGTTCATGACCGTCAGGATGTCTTCGACTGACATATCGTCTAGACTCATCGTTCGTTCATTGCGGCGTTCTGTCGCCAATTTCTCTAACATAACTTTCATCCTCTCTCAACAGCTCCTTTTTTCCTGATCATAACGAAACATTAATCCAAAGATAAATCGATATATTAGAAATAAAATTTCAGAAGAAGTCAATAGGGAAAGCCCAATCGAGTCGATTGGACTCCCTCAAACGAGCCTGTTATTTATTCCAGTTGCGGAATCCGTCCCCGAACTCGCGGTACAAGCCGGTTTGGAACGTACCGTCCTTAAACTTCGGTACATCAACCGGTAATTTCCCTTGTGGTACGAATTCACCAAAAATGGCGCGGATTCCTGCCGGTAAATTCGGTCCGGCTGATTTTGTGTTCCCTGCTTCCGAGTCCGGTCCGTTCGGATCACCTTTGAAACCGTAAACGAGTAATTGAGCGTCAGAATCGGGTTGGACGGCGACGTCATACGGATTCCGCAGACTGAGCAGGACAGATTTTTTACCCGTTCGGTTTGCCTGACGGAATACTTCAGCCGGCACATAATGATCTGCGGAAGATGTTCCGAGCTTCGCACTGTTATTGACGTTCGAGCCGACAATCAGATAGTCTGCTTGTCTAATTTTCTCTTGAAGCGCCGGATTTTGATCGAGATGCGGCGTTGAGGCTCCATAATTTTCCGTCAGCACGTTGACCTGCTTCAGGTTCCCGGCATTTTTCTCAAGCGACCGGATCGTCTTGACCATGCTGTCCGTCTGATCTTTTGTTGGTGACAGGACAAGGACCGTCTGCCCTTTTTTCGGTTTGAACGGCAATGTCTTCCGGTCATTTTTGACGAGCGTGACTGCCGCTTCCGTCATCTGCCGTTCAAGCGTCTTGTGCTCAGGACTGCCGACGACCGACTTCGCCTCGACCAGTTTTTCCTCAAGCGTCACATTCGAAGTTGCTTCACTCCAAATACCGCGTTTCGCTTTGAGTGTCAGAATCCGTTCGACCGAACGATCAATGTCCGCTTCTGAAAGCTCCCCGATTTCAACCGCTTCGATCACGTCGTCAAAAATCGACTCCAGTTTCGTCACATCGTTCACGGACCGGAGGATCGTCGGCATCAACGCGATATCGACACCAGCTTTAAACGTTTTGATGACGGCTTCCGACTCCGTGAAATTGTCGGCAATCGCCTGCATGTTCAACGCATCGGTGACGACAAGTCCCTGATACCCAAGCTCTTCCCGTAAGACACCGGTAATGACGTCATCCGACAATGTCGCCGGTAACGGGAATGTTCCTTGTTTAGACTCGACGACCTCATCCTCGATCTGCGGCATCCCGATGTGTCCTGTCATGACCATGTCGATTCCTTCCACCACTGCCCGCTTGAACGGAATCAGTTCGAGCTGTTTCAGTTCCGCCAGTGATTTATCGACGACCGGCAGACCGTAATGCGAATCAACCGCCGTATCGCCGTGTCCCGGGAAGTGTTTCGCCGTCGCAACGACCCCTTGTTCCTGGATACCGCGCGTCATGGCCGAACCCAGTTCCCCGACCAGGTTCGGATCACTGGAAAATGAGCGGACCCCGATGACGGGATTGCCCGGATTGTTGTTGACGTCCAGGACCGGACCAAAGTTGACGTTGATGCCGAGCGCATGCAGTTCGGAACCGATAATTCCGCCTGCCGCTTCCGCATAAGCCGGACTGCGGGTCGCCCCGAGTGCCATGTTGCCCGGTAAGTTCGTTCCCGTTCCGAGTCGCGTCACGATTCCGCCTTCCTGGTCGATTGTTACGAACAACGGAATGTCGTTGCTTGGATCCTGCTCGACGACTTCCTGCAGATCATGGACGAGTTTCGTCGTCTGTTCCGTCTCGCTGACGTTTTCCGCAAACAGGATGACACCGCCTAAATCAAACCGGTCGATGACCCGTCCGACTTCCGGTGCCAGTTGCGTATGATTGACCCCATCCCATAACCGGAAATCCGGCATAATCATTTGACCGATTTTTTGTTCAAGTGTCATCTGTTCCAGTTGCGCGTCGACCCGTTGCGTGACGGAAGATGTCGTTTCGGCCGCGACCGGTTGCACCGGCAGAGACGCGGCAAGTAACGCCGTCGTCAATCCGAGTGTCGCCGTCCAGTTGAGTTTCTGTCCCATATGCTCAGCTCCCCTTTTGTTTTGACTCCTGCCTGATTGCTGTTGCTTCCCCGTGTTCACTGTTAGTATAACAAGCCTAACAATCAGAAACAATATTTTATTTGAAAGCGTAAACATTTTGAAACAAAGTTTCTTTAATCATCTTTTCTCTTTAAGACTAAAGATAGGAATTCCGGTACAATTAATACATCGTCACATCTAAAAAGGAGACAATCATTGCATGAAAAAATTCCGCGGCAAACGCCGCTACTTCCGACAACTTCAAGCTGAGCAGCACCTGACGGCTCACCATCTAGATTTCAGTCCCGACAGCTGGTTTGATTTTTGGCACGTTCATCTTGATTTTCACGGACGCGGAAATGGTCATCTTAAAGTCCGAAAAGC
The DNA here is from genome assembly GCF_057834585.1 of Exiguobacterium sp. GL_137. NCBI lineage: Bacteria > Bacillati > Bacillota > Bacilli > Caryophanales > Exiguobacterium > Exiguobacterium sp. GL_137. The sequence continues at coordinate 1,376,091 of NZ_CM174406.1, read as the reverse complement.
GCATATTCAGGCACTGTTTCAGCTGATGAATGAGCTTGATGACGCTCTTCAGGCATGGGGACACCCTTATCAGCTGTGGATTGAACTGTCACGGTTGGACGCAGGGGCGGACGCCGTTTTTGTTCATACGAACAATCCGAACGGAAACAATTTCCCGTTCGTACTCCCGACCTTAACGAAAAATCCTGAACCACTTCCAGCCTATCTACAGGATATCGCTGACCTCGAGCAGTATCATATTCGTTCATACGAACGGTGCACTTTCGATGAATTTGATGACGAACCGGAAGAAAGCTTTGATCACATACTCGTTATTGAAAAGAAAGACATCATCCGTTCGGTGAGTCCGTAAAAAAAAAGCCCATTCATCACGGTCCTGGAAGGACATGACGGATGGGCTCTCGTTTAATCGTCAAATGAAGATGATTTCAAACATTTCTTACTTCATATAATCAAACATCTTCTTCGGACCGCCGAGTCGTAAATCGGCGATAATGTGTTGCGCATCCATGATTTTTCCGACCGGGAAGTCGGCCAGTGGTGCCATGACATGATGGAACAATTCCAGGCGGGCCGGGCCACGATAGGCTTCCTTCACCTGAATATCCGTGATTTGACTGCGCGTCAATTCAGAAATGATCAGCTCCCCTTCGTAGCCGCGGTGTTGCTTCAGCATGAATTGCGGCGTCCCGATGATGGCTTTCGCCTCTTCTTCCTTGATCGGATAGTACTTATAACCCATCGTCGCCTGGGCGACACGAAGCGAATGATAATCGAGTGTTCCAACGAGAACGTCGTTGTCTAAAAATAGCTTCGGTGAACCATATTTTTTCGGGAACGAGGCGACTTCCCGTCCGGAAGCGATCGCCGCCTGATTGTTGACATACATCGACAGGTAGAACTCCCCGATTTCTCCGTTATACCGCACCGGGATGACATGTCCGCATTCCAGATACGATCCGAGTCCCGTACTGTCCGGCATATTGATGACTTCGAACTTGATTTGGTTACCGATCAGCTCAAGCGGTTCCGGTACGACGGCTCGCAATTGTTCCAGGTCCGTTTCATAGACGATATTCAAGTATTCCCGGTTCCGGAAGAAAATATCGACCGCTGGAAAGACCGGCGCGTTAACTGGTGTCGCGACGATATTTTGGACATCCTCTTTTTTCATCTGATCATCCCCCTTATTTAACTTCGAGAAGTGTCTTGAACTGTTCGACACTCTGTTCAAAGTCGGTTACTTCCTGTTTGTCCTGTGCATTTCGGACGAGTGCCTGAATCATGGAGTTGACCGGTGTCGGAATGCCGTAAGTTTCCCCGTACATCGTGACGACACCGTTAATGTAGTCGATTTCGGTCGGCTGGTGTTTCCGTAAATCCTGCAACATGCTCGCTTCAAGATTTCGCGAGCTGTTCATCAGCTGCGGCAGTTCGATCATCTTTTGATCAATATCATCGAGCTCGCTGTACACCGTCAAATCCGCTTCCCCCATCCGCGCAAATTCGATTCCATGCGCATGACCGACATCAAGGACTTCCTTCATCGCGTGAATCGCGGCCCGCAACAGGACCGGATGGTCAAGCACGTCGCCATACGTCCCGTTACACGCAGCAGACAATCCGCTGAACGCACTGTTGATGATTAATTTTGACCATTTGGTTCCCGGCAGGTTATCCGAGATTTCTGTTCCGCCGATTGTATCGAGGATGTCTTTTAAGGCTATGATTCGCTCCGTCGTCTTCCCGTCGAGTTCACCGATCTGTAAGGCATATTTTTTAAAGAAGGCATACTCCGTTGTCAAACGGGATTGACCCGGTCCGACATACGTCGCTCCAAATTCTACCGAGCCGGCGATAATCCGTTCGCTCGGAATATGCTGACGGATGATTTCTTCCGGCACTCCGTTTTGCAAGGAAACGAGGATGCCGTCTTCTTTTAAAATGGCTTTGACGGCCGGTAAGACTTGCGGATTGTAGAGCTGTTTCGTCAGCAGCAGCACGACATCGTACATTTTATCAATTTCTTGCGGCAGCATCGCCGTCACGGGTTGCGTGAACTCCGGTCCGACAACGCGTGCCCCTTTCGTGTTCAGTGCCGTTACGTGTTCTAAGTTCGTATCAATCAAGTCAACGACAGGATATGTTTCACTCAAATACGCACCCATGATGGTACCGAGCGATCCTGCTCCATATATTGCGATATTCATTTCCATCACCTCTGTTATGAGCATATACCTGTTTTTACATAAACGAAAATATATAATAATATATACTACTATAAACCATTAGTTATACAGGAGGATTTAAGACATGGAACTGTTGCATTTAAAATACTTTCGAACCGTCGCGGAAGATTTGAACTTCACCCATGCTGCGAAACGTCTGTTCATCAGTCAACCGGCACTCAGCATGACGATTAAAAAACTCGAACGCGAGTTACAGACGGAACTGTTTCACCGCAATGGGCGGACGATTACTTTGACGAATCAAGGATTGATTTTACTGCGGTCCGTCGAAAAAATTGAGACTGAATTGGAACTGGTCAAAGAACGGCTGGCGAATCCGCAACAGGACGTAACGATCAGCCTCGCCAGTTCGCACGGTCGATTCATCCAGCTGCTGCTTGCGGAATTTTTAATGAATCCGTCATCCACTTTGTTTAATACGGAAATCCTGTCAAACCGCGAAATTCTGTCGCAACTTTTGTCGGACGAAGTCCATTTCTCAATCAGTTTCATGGAAATCAAACATCCGGAGATCACGAGTGAACCCGTCATTGAAGAAGACATTGTCCTGACGTATCCCGGCCACTGCACGGAACAGGACGTCCTGCGTGTGCTCTATGACAGCGAGACGACAAAATCTTTCCTGTTCCCTTCACACAATAAGGATTACAACAACTTCATTAAATTAAAGATGACGGAATTCAGTCTGTACGCCGACTCGATTCGTTACATCGATGACGTCTCGTTACAAATTGCTTTGCGCCAGCAACGGTATTTCAGTTTCGTTCCCGTCTCCGTCTGCCGTGAACTGCAGCTTCCGTACGTCTCCAAGGCTAACCTGACGATTGTCTCAAAAATCTATCTGTCACGCTTAAGCCGTGGCCTGACCGAAGAACAGCAGACTGTTTACGATGCCATCAAACACTTCTTCCTCCGCGAAGCCGCTTCCTTCGTTAAATAATGGAAACCTGAAAAAACGACCGTCCTGATGACAGGCGGTCGTTTTGCTGTGCTATTCGATTGTTACGATTTAAGAAGACACGACTTCCTCGCCCGTCAGATCGATATGCCCTTCGCCCCAGGCACACATGGCGTCTAAGATTGGGCGCAATGACCAACCGTAGTCGGATAACGAATAGATGACTTTCGGCGGCACCTGTTCGTAGACCGTCCGGATGATTACACCGTCCTGTTCGAGTTCCCGCAGTTGCTGCGTCAACATTTTCTGTGTGATGTTCGGCATCAGCTTTTTCAATTCGCTCGTCCGGCGTTCGCCTTTGATGAGGTGACACATGATGACGACTTTCCATTTGCCTCCGATGACTTGCAGGGTTGCTTCGACCGGAATGTTATAGGCCATGCTGATTCTTCCTTTCGTTTCCCGAAGTACGGGGACAGGTACTTTTTAGTGCCTATCGCACTTGAAAGTGCGTACTTCTCAGGTAGATTTGATGGGTTTATGATAACAACTGTCAATAGAAAGTACAAGCCACCTTCGTCTGTTACTTCGATCTTGGAGGGTAAGGTACTTTTTAGTGCCTATGGTACTTGAAAGTGCGTACTTCCATGAAAAGCAACGCCGCTCTATGATGGGATCACGCAGAAGCGTTCTCCCTTCATCCAAACGATCCGGGCCCGGTCGTTCAGAGCAGCCGTTGCGTTGTCTACTATTATCTATTTCACTAATTCAGGAGGAATCATCATGAATCAATTAAACCCGCGTGCCGAACAGGAACAGGTCCCGCAAAACGGCCGCCTTGCCCTGCTCGCACTTGCCATCAGCGCCTTTGGAATCGGAACAACCGAATTTGTCCCCGTCGGCTTGCTCGCAGCGATTGCCGGTGATTTAAATATCGGTATCACTCTGGCCGGACTGATTATTTCCGGATATGCGATCGGCGTCGCCGTCGGTGCGCCGATCTTAACCGCTCTGACGAACCGGATGAACCGGAAAACGCTTCTCATGTCGTTGATGGTCGTCTTTATCGCCGGTAATCTCGTCTCTGCCGTCGCTCCGAGTTTTGAACTGTTGATCGTCGCCCGCTTCATCACGGCGTTCTCGCACGGCGTCTTCTTCTCGATCGGCGCAACGATTGCCGTCCAGCTCGTACCGGCCGATAAAAAAGCCAGTGCCATCGCTTTGATGTTTACCGGACTGACGGTTGCAACCGTGACCGGAGTTCCGCTCGGCACATTCATCGGTCAAGCATTCGGCTGGCGCGCGACATTCTTCGCCGTCGCGGCACTTGGTCTTGTCTCGATCATCGCCAGTTTCTTCCTGATTCCAAAAGACTTAAAACAATCTCCACCGGCGAAATTTTCCGACATGTTTAAACTGTTGACGAATGGACGCTTGATTCTCGGATTCCTGATTACAGCGCTCGGTTACGGCGGAACGTTCGTCGCCTTCACCTACCTGACACCGATCATGCAGGACGTCACGAAAATCAGCCCGAGCCTGATCAGTATCATCCTGCTCGTCTACGGAATTGCTGTCGCCATCGGTAACGCAGTCGGCGGAAAACTCGCCAACGGTAATCCAATCAAAGCGTTATTCTATATGTTCATTCTGCATGCGATCGTCATGATTGCCCTGTCGTTCATGATTCCATTTAAAGTCGCCGGTATCATCGGCATCATCCTGATGGGCTTACTCGCCTTCATGAATGTCCCGGGGCTTCAGCTCTATATCGTCCAACTGGCGGAAAAATATGTCCCGGCAGCCGTTGATGTCGCTTCGGCGTTAAACATCTCTGCTTTTAATATCGGAATTGCCCTCGGTGCAACGATCGGCGGAATTGTTGCCGACACGATCGGACTCGTCCACACACCGTGGGTCGGAGGCATCATGGTCATCTTAGCCGTCATCCTGACTGCCGTTTCCCGTCGTCTGGAACGTCTATAATCATGACGACGGATCTGCGTGCACTTGACTACACCCTCCGGATACTCGGAATGGTGTTCGAGATGCAAGTCATTAGTGTCTTGTTACAAACGCCTTATTCATTCGACCAACTGTTATCGATCCGACTGTATCCTTCACCACGTGATTTGACCGTTTGTCTCGCAAAACTCGAACAACGCGGAGTCATCGAACGGTCGTCAAGCATTTACCAGCTGACGCCAACCGGTGAAAGTTTATAACCAATCTTTCGAGTAATCGAACAACAAACCCAGCGTCCTCATGGACGCTGGGTTTTAGTTCGTCGCGACAAGCGTGAACTCCCAGGGGATTTTTTCGCCCTTCCACCCCGGATGTTCGTCCAGTTGCAAGAGGGTAAAGCCGCTCCGGATGACGGTGTTCACAATTTCACTCATCGTATAGTGCCGCAACAGCACCTTCGGAAAATCCGTTTGCTCGACCGGATCAAAATGATTTTGATGGGCAATATCGGCTTCATATGTATCCTGATCAAAATAACGCGGGATGTACTTGTCTTCATGAATACAATGTTTGATCGGATGATAATCACTCAAAATCAGTTTCCCGCCCGGCTTGAGCAAGGCAAACAAAATCGCCGTGAATGCCTCCAGGTCATGAAAATAATGCAATATCCCGCCTTCAAGATACAGGACATCGAATTGGTGCTGATAGGTATGCAAATCGATGTCATAAATATCACCGACGATATAGTCAATCTGCGTCCCGGCACAGGCGGCAAGCTCAAGTGCATAGCGGCGGTTGTCTTCCGAGATATCAAAGACGGTGACGTCCGCTCCAAGCAACGCCAGTGGAACCGCCTTCCGTCCGTTCGATCCACAGAGATTGGCAATTCGTTTTCCGACAACTTCTTCAAAAAAGTTCTGATGTTTCTTGAGACTAGCCATCGGATTTAACATAATATCTTTTGCCTTGTCCGCCGGCGCCCCGTCGCGTTGATTCCAAAATTCATAGGCCCGGTATTCCCAAGGGGTTTTGTTGATGGCACTTGATTTTTCCATACAATTACCTCCTTTTACCCTTCATTTTGATTTTAAGTCGAAAAAGTGTCTGATTCCGTTTTTGTAAATAAACAGCATACTCACCCCTTTACTTTGAGTTCTTATGAACTTATAATCAAAATATAAACCGAACACAACTTAAAAGGAGGAAGCGCTGTTGACACTATTGATTGTATTTTTAGCGATCGTCTTCATCATGCTCGCACTGGACCTTGGCGTATTTCACAGGAAAGCCCATGAGGTCTCGCTTCGCGAAGCCTGGACGTGGACGTTCGTCTGGATCGGACTCGCCGTCGCCTTTGGCGGTTGGTTATTCTATGCGCAAGGCAGCGACGCTGCAATTGAATACACGAGCGTGTATTTCATCGAGAAGGCACTCGCGATTGACAACGTCTTCGTCTTCTCACTCGTCTTTGCGTACTTTGCCATTCCGTTGAAGTACCAGCACAAAGTCTTGTTCTGGGGAATTCTCGGAGCCATTCTCTTCCGCGTCATCTTCATCGTCGCAGGGGTGTCGCTTCTTGAAAACTTCACTTGGGTGTACTACATCTTCGGTGCGTTCCTCGTCTACACCGGTTACATGATGTTCAAGAACATCGGACAGGAAACGTCGCTTGAAGAGAACAAAACGGTCCGTTGGCTCGAGAAACGTTTGCCGATCACCCAGGACATCTCGTCCGGTAAGTTTACGCAACGGATCAACGGTAAATTGTTCTTCACGCCGCTGTTAATCGCGTTGATCTTCATCGAGATTTCGGATATCGTCTTCGCCGTCGACTCGGTCGCAGCCAGCTTCGCGTACTCGCGTGATCCGTTCATCATCTTCTATGCGAACATCATGGCAATCCTTGGACTCCGGAGTCTCTACTTCGTCCTCGCGAACCTGATTGACCGCTTCTACTACCTGAAACACGGTCTCAGCTTCATGCTTGTCTTCATCGGAGCGAAGATGATTTTCAGCGATGTCTACAAAATGCCGATTTGGATGTCACTCGGAACAATCGTCCTTGTCATCCTGATCAGTGTCATTTATAGCTTTAAAAAGACAAAAACACAAAAGTAACTTCAGTTAACCGCAGACAAGGAGGGAATTACAGATTCTCTCCTTGTTTTTCGTTCAATCCATGACGACAAAAAAGATGAAAGACATCTCTTCTTACGGGATGCCTTTCATCTTTTTCATGATCTCATCAACGCAAATCAGCTGTTGACGACTTGTTCAGTTGGTTCTTCCGCCATGATCGGCCGATTGATTGACAGTTGTTCGCCGTCTTTTAACCGCTTTTTAAATTCAGCAGTCGCTGTAAACAGCACATCCGTTGAAGAGTTGAGTCCTGTTTCAAACGAGTCTTGTAAGACACTGATGATGAATCCGACAGCGATGACTTGCATCGCAATCTCATTCGGAATTCCGAATAGGCTGCAGGCAAGCGGGATCAACAGGAGTGATCCGCCCGCAACACCGGAAGCACCACAGGCACAGACAGCAGCCAGGACACTTAAGATGATGGCTGTCGGAAGATCGACCGGGATGTTAAGCGTATTGACCGCAGCAAGTGTCAGGACGGAAATCGTTACGGCCGCCCCCGCCATGTTGACGGTCGCACCGAGCGGAATCGAAATTGCATACGTCTCTTTATCGAGACCCAGTTTTTTACACAGCTCCATGTTAACCGGAATATTGGCAGCCGAACTCCGTGTGAAGAAGGCTGTAATTCCGCTCTCACGGATACATTTGAAAACGAGCGGATAAGGATTTTGACGAACGTTGATGAAGACGATCAGTGGATTGACGACAAGCGCAACAAACAACATCGTCCCGATCAACAGCACAAGCAGTTTACCATAGTTGAGAAGGGATCCGAGACCGTTTTTCGTAATCGACTCAATGACAATTCCCATGATTCCGAGTGGTGCGAGTTTAATGATCCACCCGACCATCTTCGCGATCGCATCCGAAAAATTTGAAATGAACGTTTTCGTTGAATCGGAAGCATTTTTCAGTGCCAACCCTAACACGATGGCCCACGTTAAGATCCCAATGTAATTGCCTTGGACTAACGCATTGACCGGATTGTCCACCATATTCAAGACAAGTGTCCGGATGACTTCAATCGCATTACCCGGCGCAGCTAATTTCTCCGTACTTTCCGTCAGCGTGATGCTGACAGGGAACAGGAAACTGAATACAACTGCAACGGCTCCCGCCAAGAATGTCCCGAGGAGATACAGGAAGACAATCGACTTCATGTTCGTCTGTTGTCCTTTTTTATGCTGGACGATCGCTGCCATGACCAGGAAAAATACTAAAACCGGCGCAACGGCCTTCAGCGCGGAAACAAACAGTGTTCCAAAGATGGTGATGGACTGGGCAGCTTCAGGAATCGATACAGCTAAAATAATACCAATAATCAAACCGACTGCAATTTGTTTCACTAAACTGATTTGGTTCCACACCTTCAAAACTTTCATACGTTCCCCTCCAGGTTCAAAACGAATAAGTTATTTAGAATTTGAAAAATAACGATTCTCTCTCCTATCCAAAAGACAGATAGTTTACTCGTTTACTTTTCTAAAAATTCTTTCAGTTTGTTGTGTTCTATTTTTACATAAATCCGGTGAAATAAAAACTAGTTTTTTGCAAGAAACCTGATTCGTTTAAGACTAGGTGTTAAAAATTTCAAGATGCAATCGATTGCATAAATAAGAAATTAGAGGCCTGTTTTTTCTTATAATTTTCACGAAATCGCTTGATAAGTAATAAAAATGGACTGACCAATTTCAAAAAACGCACCTTCCTTTTTTACGATAAATCGTCTCAATGAAAATAAATAAAAAAAGCATCCCAAAAAGATGCTTTTTGTTGTAAAGTCAGACTTTTTTTTACTTTTTCGTCATGTAGACTTCAATGATTTTTGTGTATAACGCATCCAATCGGGCATTCTCTTGTACCAGGATTGTTTCTTTTGTATTCACAAACAGTTGATTCGCTTCTTCAAATTTCCCGGCGTAAACCAGCAGTCTGATTGCACCGCGTTTGTCTCCGACGATTTCCGATGCGTCTTCCCGTGCGTAAAGTAATCGATCATATACTTGATCCATGATTTCGATTTTCTCGTCTGCACTGAAGTTATTGGCATCCAGGTAAGCTTTCAAACGATTGGCGTAGTCCTTATAGTCGAGAACCGTTAAGGCTTTTGTAATGGATCCGTACTGACCTTCAAATAACTTGATTTGGTTCTTTTCGTAGTCAACGATCACTTTGTACAGAGCCTGTCCTTCTTTAGTCAACACCTTTTCCGCCTTCGTCAAACGGGTGGTTTCTTTTTTCAACGCTGCAATCCGCTTGTCCGCAGCCTTTCTTTCCTTCTGCGTGTTCACTTCTTTAATCAGCTTTTTCAGAGCTTCCGCTTCTTTTCGTGCCTTCTTACGGTCCGTCATATACTGTTTTGATTTTTTGTTATTCGCTTCCACTTTGGCGCGGTACACAGAATCCGTGATGTATTCCGGTACTTTGATTCCGCCCAGATTCCCCATATGGAAGAGTGTACTGCCGTACGATGCTACGACTTTCATTTGTTTGGCGCGGTACTTTTTATAGTCGAATTTTTTCTTGGCGACTTGAGTCGTCTTGGTCGCCGCATCCGCTACATTGCTGTTTACTCCGACTCCCGTCAATACAAGAGCCGTTACAAGCGTACTTGCCATTGCTTTACGAACTGTTACCTTTTTCATACGTTCACGTCCTTTTTTATGTAGATTGTGTTTAGGTCATTTTCTATTTCAAGGAAATAAGTAAATATATTCCACGCCTTCAGTTTAGCATTTTTGGTGCTCTTTGTTGAACAGAATTCCTACCGGTTACCACTTTATTTTATCTTCTGGAACGACGAGATAAATTCCTAAAATAATCAGAATTCCGAACAGGATATAATCAGTTGTCGGTAAGCCTCCTCCCCAGGCAAGACTGCCTTCTTTCGTGACGATCATGGATCCCACCTCAGCAATCGTATCCGTCATTTTGTCGAGTTGAATGATCAGCATGCCGAATAAAACCGTCTGAACAATAATCAAGACCCCGATCCATTTCTTCACGTCGATTTCCTCCTGCTCAAGTTTGTAATAAAGCTACGGTTTCCGGATAACGATGTTTGACGGCAAAGTCGATTGCAGTTCTCCCTTCCGTGTCTGGATGTTGTTGATTTGCGCCGTGTTCTAGTAATAATTTGGTGATTTCAGTCAAACCGTACTGACTCGCAAGCATCAACGGGGTATTGTTCTCATTTAACGGATTTTCGATTTCAATGTCGGCTCCTGCTGCTAGTAATGCCTGTACCGCTTTGATATGCCCTTCCCCGGTCGCCAGATGGAGCGGTGCAAAGCCGTTCATTTCAATCCGGTTGATATCGGCTCCCGCTTCCACCAGCATACGAATTTTCTTTATCTTTCCTTCTTGAGCCGCATAATGCAGCGGCGTATGCCCTTCTCCATTATCTGTCTGCCAATTCACTCGTGTCCGGTCTTCCAGTAATCGCCGGAGAACCCGTTTGTTGCCGGAACGGGCAGCGATAAAATGCAGTGCCGTAAAGCCGTCTCCGTCAAAATCAAGGGTAGCACCGCGGTCAATCAGCTGAATCGCGATTTCACCCTGCTTTTCATACAATGCGAGATGCAACGGCGTCAGACCATCTTTATCGTATTGGTTGATGTCCGCCCCATGATCAAGCAACAGCGTGACGATTTCGTCATACCCTTCCTCGACCGCCCAATGCAGTGCGGCAGATCCTTCTTCATCGAGCGCATTCAAATCATCTCCGCACTCGATACATGCCTTCACCTTTTTGACATTTCCGAAAAAAGCATGATTTTGAATTGATTTTTTAGCCATGTTGTCTCTCCTTTTTTCGTTATGTATAGAAAAAGAAGAAAACGAGTAAAATCGTTTTCTTCTTTTCGATTAGTCGGATCAGTAAACGTTTCCATCTGAACTCGAGCATCTTGACTGTCCCGACAAGATACAACATATCGATATGGAGCAACACACTCGACTTTGCTCTCGGTTCCTCAAGCCGCACGACGTGTTTCACTAACAATGAAATCGCCCGTCGTCTCATATCGAACATGGACAGTTGTGTAGCACCGGGTGACCCAGATGTATCAATTCATGCTTAACTTCTTTACGTATCAAAAGTTCGTTTGTTTTTTACGCTTGACCATCAAAAGAACAATCAGCAGTAGGACCTCAAGATTCAAGAAAATACCAACGAGGAAATAAAAGACCAGAACCTGACTGACTCCATCAATCGCCACTTCAAAAAAACATATTAGGGAGATGACCAGTGTCCAGTTTAGGGAGATGACCAGTGTCCAGTGTATAGATGAAATTGACGACTGTTCCTCTAAACAGACTTTCTTTTAAGTTTTTGGTGTTCCGAGCTTGACTAGTGATGACAACGATTGCTCCTATTGCCCAGATGACCAACAAAAGCTCAAAGTTGAACTACCTCCACCTACGCTATGCTAAGAGGTGAAGGATTCCTGAGTTATCCGACCAATTGGTCGGAAATTTATCAGGCTAACCCCGTCGTCCCGACGGTTGGATTTTAATCTTGTCAGTTTCTTTTGTGCGGACGCTTACTCTGCTTGGTTTTCGCTACTTCAGTCATCTACAAGTTGAACGTTGAAGATTTTACGTGACAGACGAACTTCCTGTCACAACCCTATACCTTCAGTTTTCAAAGAACACGACATATTGTTTTTTCCTGTTTTTAAGTGTTTTCAAACCGAGAACGTCGGGCAATTGACGTGTCGTAAGACACGCCTTGCCCGAAGGCGATTCATCTCCCACCTACGCTGTGCTTCGCCCGAGACGCTTAGAGGTGAGAGTATTCTCACCTAATTTTTGATAAAATCAGAATTCCGTTGTACGTCCATGACATCGCTCCCTTTTTCGATAGACTGATTCAGTTCATGAATCGTGCCGATTAATGTGCTACGTATATTTCACAGGATTGTTACACCCACCAGTCTTCCGAAAGTTGAGTGCATGGGATTTTAAGTTTCACTCATCGAAATCCGGATACTCTGTAATTTTGCGTCTACTGACACGTTTATCTTGTCCGATTTGATCCGTTTCTTTCAAATGGTACTGCACGACAAGTAACACCAACATGACCGCGGACAAAACAGATAAACTGGCGTAGTATGGCTGTACTTCCCGCTCCAGTTCAAAAGCGGACAAGACTTGCAATACCATCAATGCACCAAACATTCCGTGAAAATACCGCCGGAAAAATTTCGGCAGACCAACCTGACCAAATGTCTCATACCAGACGTAAAGTCCTAAACCGAATGCAAAATTATTAAGCCTCTCGTAAGGAAGGACGAACAAGAGAATCCCGAGTCCAAGGAGCAGCCACGCCAAACGAATGGCCGGCTCAAAAAAGCCAGGATCAAGAGGTGGTTCTTCCGGTTCATCAATGACGTGCGCTGCCTGTTCTGCCTCTGTCAGCGGTCGAAAGCCGAGTGCTTCTTTTTCTTCGGCCAACTGACGCATCCGCTGTTTCATGCCAAAATAAAACGGGAACCGCTCTGTCGTGACCTCCCCTTCGTTCGTTTGACCATTGGCCTGCTCTTGGACGGAGACCTGATAAAGCGTCCGCCCCACCCGGTAACAGACCCAGTAATCGACGGTTTGACTGATCTCTCGTTTTAATTGAATCAGTGATTCTTGTTTATCCTTCATGCGGTGTGATCTCCTTCGTCGTAAGTTCCTTTAATTGTTGAGTCGTGTACAGCAAGAGGATGAATCCTGCGATAAGGCAGACGGTTCCGTTGGCAGAAAGATTAAATGGTTCTAAATAATCTTTTGATGAACCGGCCAATACAAAAAAGAATACGCCTCCCGACCAACGATAAAAACGGGCACGGGCTGTTTTCCCTTCAATATAGATCGGATAAAAGAAAGATAAGAACACAAGCGGAATATATCCCGAGATCGGTAACAGACCGGTCAATGTCGATAATCCGCACAGCATGAGTAATAGAGCACTCATAAGGCGCAGTTTGATGTTGCGCCGATCTGCACGGTAGTCAATCGCCTCAGATTGAGAAAAAGGTGCTTTCAAATACCCATCCTCCATCTTTTGATGCATCCATTCTTTTTTCTGACGATAGGCGGCAAACGTATTTTTAAAAAGCATTCGGACAGTCGCCGTCTCTTCGTTAATTTCAATCATGTCGTCACTATCTGAGGCTGGTTCTTTCCGCGCGACGCCTTCCCTGATGAATAACGTGCGTCCTTCTTGATGATAGACGATGTGATAGACTTCATCGTCGATTTGCTTTAATAATTGCACCATGCTGGTAGCTCCCTTTATTCTGCTCTATATGAATTAAAACTATTGATTGAATTCAGACATTCAGCCGTATCTGATGAATAATGCTGTCCTTCTGTTTTCGGTCTGTTCCTTAGCAAACCGCGTTGACACCATACAGTAAAAGCACTCCTCCTGCTAAGCATAAATAACCGTATTGTCTGACGGATAATGAACTAAAGAGGATGACCCCAATTGATAAGAGAAGACTGAGTATAAACGAATCGACATGATCGAACCCGTCTCCATGCCCGGATAGCGGCGTTTGTTTGCATGCTTACATCGGATGAAGTACGTTCCTAACATCAATAAAAAGAGTCCGGCAGCAAGACCGATGAATGGTAAGACCACGAACGGTTCCTCCAAAATATGTATTCATTTTCATTAGATAACAAGTTTATTTTGATAAAAATATTATACTACTAATAAATACGATATTTTCCTTTAGTAAGTTTCATTAATGAAAAAAATCCCAAATTAAGTGTTTAGAGATCGTAATCAAGGATTGTGATTCTCACAGTTAGGTATCCACAAGATGTTTAGAAATACCACCTATAGAAAAAACCGACATCGCTGATTGGATGTGGGCTTTGTTTGAATACAGTGAGTTTTCATGGATTGACCTTCTCTTGATCGCAACAATCAATTATGAAGTTTTAAAATCTGTTATACGAAAGGCTTACGGGTGAAGTTTACTAGTTCATCCGTATTGAACAATCGATCTTCGAATTGATCCGCTCCATGCTTTTCGATATATTTTTCTTCGAATTTAAATATTTTTACAGGAATACTACTATAAGTACAGAAAAACAAATGATGGTGATTAAAATCATACCAAGCGTCATAAATAGGTTAAACGTCCAATAAGGTATCGTTTGGTTCTTATAAACATCCAGTCTTTTGACCGGCAAGAAAAATATTAACCAAATGATTATCATGAAAAAAGCAGATAAAATGCGTTTATCAGGAACTAACTCATCGATTGAAAATCTTATGATGATCCATAATAATATGTTAATCACAAATGCCACGATGAAAGATCTTATTAATATTGATTTATTCATATTGTCTCCTTAGTTGTATTGATCGTTGATTCTTATTTGCTCTTCTTGTATTCAAAAATAGCCCACGGAAACCATAGTACAGATTCTGTCTCTTCACCCAATGCATTACAATAATCTGAATAACGATTAGCTTCTTCTATCGAATTAATCAACCCATAACGATTTGGTGAAAAATTAAAATGCTGACGAAAATCACGCTCTAATCCATTACACAAATAAGAATGAAACGAGCCAGAGTCAAATCCCAAAACTTCGTATCCTACTTTTTTTGCTCCCTCTATCCCAGGTGGGTGGTGCTGTGACAACATTTTTTCCACTCCATATGGTTTAGGATTTTTACCGCTAAACAATTCTACATCTTTAAGAAAATCCGATTTATAACGTTCAGGTAATCCAATGCTGATGATGCGTATACCAGGAAGATGGACCAAAAAACGATTTAAAAAATCTCCCGCAGAATGTAAGCCGGAAAATACTTGGGCAAACAAAACATCACCAGTATTCCTATGTTTTTCTATCCATTGTTCGAATAACTGAAAGTTGTTAAGCGAAAGACCAAGTTGATCCATTTAGCGTTCTCTATTCACTTCAGAATTCCCCCATAAGATACTGGTATTAGGATATTGATTACAGAGACAATCACTCACTGATAGCACGGTTTCGGGAACAACCTTTTCATCCATATAATCTTTACGGGGTGTTGGCATAACAAGAAAATATCCTGCTGATATGTAATTCAAATTTTCGTCTCCTTCTCATACGAGATTACTATGATACTCACAAAGTATTTGAACTTTTAATGAATCTTCATGCTGAAGTGTTTGAATAGAAAGGAAATCATCACATGAATAAAGAACAGGAAACGATTATCGTTAAATCATTCTTCGTCAAACGGGTGCAAGAACGTGTACTCCATGAACTGTTTTCGCCTAAAAAACGAGATCAAGCTCTTTATCGACTGGACCACTTGTATAAAAATATGCTCAAAAATGACTACTTGATTGAAATCCCCCCACCCAATTCGTGGCATGAAGATATTTATGACTTATTAAAACAACATGGTGCACCAGATACCTGTTACTGTTTGTCAGAGAATGAATGGATTAATGGAAAAGAATTATCTTTGAAAGAAGCACTTGAACATGCCGTCGGATTTGGCTTTTCCTCCATCATTTCCTGCATCCCTGGTGAACTGGCTTACTTCGAGGCAGAACAATCATTTGGGGCACCACCTCGTTATTTACTATTGAAACCTACATATAACTAAAATACGAAGGAGGATTTGCAGATGTTTTTGATTAGAAACGATTTAATCGATATTTCAGATCAAGAGGAGACGTTAATTTATCCTGATCACCTACAGATTTTTTTATATCGGGATGCTGAGGTCATTAAACACCGCTGTGCTTTACTCATCCAACTGGATGAATACGAAGATACATTATTCAAGCCAACTGAAGTCCTTGAACTCCTTGGTATTTGTGAGGTTCTTTCTCATCGACATTGTTTCCCTCATGAACCATGGAGGTTGAAGTCAGCAGACCCTCTCATTCAAGATTTGCATTATTTTTTGCAAAAATTAAAAGGTATGTGTATACAGGCTGTTTATCAAGATCGACTGATTTTATTCCTAGGATTATCCTGAGAGTGATTTTTAAGCAATAAATTAACGGATTACAATTTAGTGAATCAGTCACCCCAAAAACAAATCAACGCGTTCTGGTATACAGACTCGATGCACATTCGCTTAAGCAATTCTAAAAATTGATGTAGCTCCATTATTAACTCATTTGATTGATGGATCATCCAAGGTTCGTTTGGATAATAATGTGCCTGATTCACTAACCATGCTTCCTTCGGCGTACAATACCGTTGAATAAGTAGTTCACAAATTCCAATCAGCTCGTTTACTTCTCTTGCTAAAAACAATTTATCAGAATAGGAATCCAAATGAATCAGTAAATCACAACAATCAGAAACGCTGGAGAAGTCTTGAATCAAAAAAATGTGGACGCGAATCGGGTAACGGAGAATATCCTTTTCTTCTTCCGGAACTTCTTTTAAGCTCGTACTGATACCAAACATATTTTCGTCTCTCCTTTCTTTAAGGTTTTCCGGCTTTGCTTTCTCTTACTCATAGTAATCGATGCCGTCACCTTCAGGCAGAAACGCTTTCACCTTGTCCTCTGTATCAAAACAGGCTTCATTCGAAAACAGATAATAGCCCATGAAATCATGCTCAATCGTAATGAAGGACATCTCTTCCGTCGTATTAACAACAGGAACAATCATTTCCCTTTTAAAGAACCATCGTCTGATCATCCTCGATTCAAAAGTCAGGAGATTCTTAAACGAAAGGAAGTAAAAATTGTTATCAGCGGCATACCAGTACGTTTCGTCCAACAGACGTTCCAGTTCGCTGGCATCGTTCACTTGAACACTGTAATAAAGTCTGCGCTTATCCGGTGAAGACTTCGTGTAAGACAATTTTTCCCGCTGAAAAAACAACTCTATATCCTCGTCTGTAAACCCACCACCAAACGTCACGAAGATTGGGAATCGATTCAGACGTATCAAAAAATGCTTTAATACATCGTTCGAATCAGCTTGGTAGTCTCTTTTCTCATCGTTTGGGATACACCCCATCGAGTAGATTGATTTGATGTGTTCTGGTTCATCGATGTCTAAATAGCGTTCCTTGATCACTTTTTTATGATCGTTATGCTCCTCGAGATAGATATATAGCATAAGTCCTCCCTCCACGTATCCTTTTTGTTCTACATTCATTAAACGAAAATCCCCTATAGATCGTGGTTCAGTTATGAATATAGCTACTACTTTCTCAGTCATAGAATTCAATGGTACCATCGTCAGGAAACACTGATTTCACCTTGTCCTCGGTATCAAAACACGCTTCGTTCGAGAACAGATAATAGCCCATGAAATCACCTTCAATCGTGATGAAGGACATCTCTTCCGTCGTATGAATGACAGGAACGATACGTTCTTTTTTGAAAAACCATCCTTTGACCATTCTCAGCTCAAACGTCAGGAGATTCGTAAAAGATAGGAAGTAAAAATCGTTTTGAGCCGCATACCAATAGGTCTCATCTAGCAAAAGCTCAAGCTCTCTAGCATGATTCACTTGAACGCTATAATAAAGGCGCTTGTTTGGTCGAAACTTTGTATACGATAAATTGTTCTCATGAAAAAACGGTTCGACCTCATCCTCCGTAAAAACTTCACCGAACGTAATAAAGATTGGAAAGCGATTCAGCCGCATCAAAAATTGCTTCAAGACTCGATTTGAAGCAATTTGATAGCTACTTTTTTCGTCATCTAGAGTACCGCCCATCGAATAGATGAAGTCGATACGCTCTGGTTGATCGATGTACAAGTATCTGTCTTTGATAACTTTTGCGTGATCCATATGTTTCTCAAAATAGACATTCAGTATGATTTTTCCTCCTCTTTCTCAATCAATCCATCTGCCTACTGTTCGATTTCATCTTCAGGAAAGAATGCTTCTATCTTTTCTAATGCATCGAAACATGCTTCGTTTGAGAAGATCAGGACATTCTCGAAATCAAATCCGATTTTCAAAAACGTCGTCGGTTCCGTCATATCGACCACTGGTACGAGTCTTTCTTTTTTGACGAACCACCGTCTTGTACTCCGCGTTTCAAATTTCAATAGATTCGTCAAAGAAATCAAATAGTAGCCATTGTAACTAGCCAATGAAAGTGACTTCTCTAGCACTTGAAGCAAGTCTTCTGGTTGATTTACTTCAATGATCATATAAGTCTCACGTTTATTAATCGAAGTCTGCGTATAAGGTAACTTTCTTTGCTTAACCGTAGATATCACATCTTCTATTTCTGAATCAGTCAGTTCATACAACCCAAAGGATAGATAGACGGGAAAACGATTCAAACGCGTGAATAATTGCGTTAAAACTTTCTCATCTGAGATGATTTCATTTTCATTCGAGTCCTCGCTATAATACTCGACTAAAAAAATGGTTTTCAGTCGTTCTTGTCCTTTCATCACTACATGGTACTCTTTGATTATTTTCGCGTGATCCGGTTTTTCTTCGATATAGATGTGCATGTTGCTTCTCTCACTTTCGCTGGATTGCTTGCTAAGCGATGATGAACTACCTCTATAAACTTCACTTATGTTTGACAGTGAGACCTATCTATTTCGTTTAAGAGATAGCTGCGATGAGACAATCCATCCCATCACAAACATCGTCTGTAGGGGAAAGCGAATCACTTGAATCATCATCTCTGTTAATTAACAGTTTTAGTTCCCACGAGTTTTTGTGATTAAGATATGAGTTCTTTCAGGAATCTCAATATCCTCCAACTGTTCAAGTTCTAAAGAGAGCGTCATACTTTTTTCTTTAGGATAGGACTCTTCTCCAAGCCAACATGTATATAGTTCAAAGGATTCCCCCTCGTCTAAGAACTCGTTCATGAGTGTAAACAAATACTGCAATTTTTCTTTTGACTTCACTGAAACAACGGAATCGAAAGGTTCTACGATTTCGATGCCCCAGTGACTTGAAATCTCATATACATACCATTTATGAAACTGTGAAGTTTTAACATGGTAGAGACAATTCTCATCTGCAAAACACCGCCCTATATAAAATGGAAGTGTTTCATCTTCGTCATCCAAATCTAGATACTTATCAGGTATCTGCCTATCCATACAAATATACGAAGCTAAGCTCATCTTTTTTTCCTCCTTCTTCTTTTTTATCTGTGTCGACCTGGATTTGCCTCTTCATTCTCTATATTTCCAAAGTGCGCAATCTGTCCATTGGTACAGAAATGATCGAGCATACCAAACCGTCCATTTGCATCGCGTGTCACAATAAAGTTATACGGCATGCACAACATGAACTCTGTCATGAAGTTCTCGAGCGTTCGTCGAGAGGGCTTTGAGTAATTCGTTGGCAGGAATCCAGAAGTGATTTCTTTTCGGTTCAGCAAATGCAACAAACGATCTTCGAAGACGCCTTGCCAATTCGTATCGGTTAATGTCATCGCATGGATCGAGTCATCATCATTTAAAACGCCACGGCCGCAAAAGACGACCTCAACCGGGAACGTCGCATTTGGTAAGACAGCATCAAAAAAGTTTTCGTACTCCGTTCCCGAATCCTTTAATTCCTCATAAATGACTCCTTGCATGGTCACCTCTTGATTCGAAACCAGGACGATGTCTTGATCTTGTTTGCGAATTCTTAATACCGTATCGGATTCTTCAGAGAGCATATCCATTGGGGGAATCGTCAAGCCTTCTAAAAATCGTTCCAATTGTATGGATTCCGTCGTGATGAAATGGGATACGATTCCCCACTCCTCATAATCCTGCTGCTGTTTTTTGTTCCGGGGGCGTTCCAGCAGTTTGATCTCAAACGGATAACTGTATTGATTCAGCTGAATGCGGACAAGCTCTTTCCAGTCATCACGGGGTAACAGTTGCCGGTAAACACTAACTGACTCATTTGGTTGAAATGTCATTTGTCGCTCCCCTCGTCGAATTACAT
This sequence comes from Exiguobacterium sp. GL_137, assembly GCF_057834585.1. Lineage (NCBI taxonomy): Bacteria > Bacillati > Bacillota > Bacilli > Caryophanales > Exiguobacterium > Exiguobacterium sp. GL_137. The sequence goes on along the minus strand of NZ_CM174406.1, from coordinate 1,355,921 downwards.
CTGGAAATACTCTGCTTTCCTCAAACGCTGTCATTAAATTTTCACCAAACAGTGTCACGCTCTGTTCCCATGGGTGACCAAGGTAGCCCCACTGAAAATCTCGGGCGACGAAAAAGTTATAATCTCCATCCGGTAATGCCTGGATGATCCAGGTGCCCTCTTCGTCTCGCTCAAACGGCTGTCTTGGATCGATCCAGTAACCTTGATGATTCCAGTCGAGCGCCATGATGCGTTCGCCTTCATCTGTCAACGTAATCAGAATATGTGACAGCACCGTTTCAATTTCTTTCCATTTCACATCACGGGTAGAATACGTCACAAATGGATGCGGCACTTGAAAGGATGGAAATTCGGTCGTGCTTGGCGAAAAGTGAAACTGGCGGCAAATGACGTTCCATACCTGTTCATCTTCTGCTCCCGTCATCGGAATCCAGCTCCAACTATTCATTTGGAACGCTATCTTCCATCAGCTCGAAAGTTACACCCGGAGGATACAAGACGGTATAACTATCTTCTGATTGCACCGCAATTTTCGGGACACCACGGACATCATGTTCTTTCATCCCCTCAAAAATCAACGCGACTGCTGCCTCAACATCAACGACGTGGTAATAGATGTTCGTCGTACCGCTACCAATATCTCCACCTTCACAGGATCCGTTTCCCGTGTAGAGCAGACCTTCATCAATCATTTCTTCCATCATATGACGTCGCTCCAGCGCTTCTTCTTCCTGACCAGCGTCATATCGAAACTGGACGACCAATTCTGTATAATCTGTCTCCTGTAACTCTCGATATCCTTGACGTTCTAAATCCTCAATCAGTTGCAGAATCTGTCTACCTAAGCGTTTGAAGCGAGAGACGCGTATCTCTTTCACGTCTTCTTCTTTCACCCATGCCCCAACGATTCCTTGATGCTGGACGATGATGCGTCCTTCCGTATAAATGGTTTTGTAGAACGCTTCTGACCCGTTCCGTTTCGTCAGCTGTATCATATGATTCCTCCTCTAGTCTCGTTGTCCCGTCAGGTTAAAGCGCATGCAAATCATGATCCTCTAAATAGCCTAAGAACGTCCCATCATACCTCGTTCTTCATGACCTGATTCTTCTATATTATTCAGTCCCACCGACAGGTCACGCTTTGGTCTACCTCAAGCCGTAAATGAATCAGGGTATTTGCGTTTAGACCCGAGAGTTTTAAAGAACGAGTTTCCCCACCCGTATAGGACAATTCGAAAACGACACCTTTCATCTCTTTTAGTAAAAAGAATGCCCAGTGAAGATTGTATTCACTCTCATACAAAAGATCCCATAATTCTTCAGTGAAAGTCGTTTCGTTTACCGCATACAGTTTCATGAACTCATTTTCATCCAACAATTGAAACGCGGAAAACACCTTTTCGTTTGGAATCCGCGGTTTTTGAATGACCAAGGAGTAACCTTCTGCGAGCTTCTCAAACAGTGTCGTTTTACTGTCCGGAATATCTTCTTCCATCACGGATGAGGGCAGGTCATTGATCTTCAACGGGAGACCAAATTCATATTCAAACGGGTCGTCAAATTTTAAAAGTTCTGCATAGGAATACGTTGTTTTCATCGACCTAGTCCTCTCTGCATTAGCTTGTCTTTTAAATCCTCTTTAACACCCTGTGATCAAGTTTTCGGATATGGATACTAAAACATCTCACCCTCAACTTGAATGGTTACTTCAACAAGTTTAGGTGAGACGCTTTCAATCGCTGGTATTGAATTATTCGAAGTCCTCTTCAAAATCTTCATGTTCCCCGATGACCAGCAAAATACCGGTGACCTGATCCGCATCGTGTCGTACACGAACCTTGTAGTGACCGTCTCCCATCAACTGGACGGCAACACCAAACGGAAACAGAAAAATTTCCTCTTCCATCAACTCATCTGAGATCGCGATATAAAATGGATCAATCTCATCATCGAACTCAAGCGTATTTCGAAGCTCCCAATCAATGGTCTCGCGTTTCCCGTAATCCGCTGTATTCATGACGACGAGCTGTGAGGAATCCACCACTGCATAACCTTCAAGAATGTCAAAATCATCCGTTGCAATATCTGCGTGATCATCAATCGTCAAGTACACCAGATTGATTTCCGGCTGGTCGTCCTCGTTATACCAGACCGTCCATGTCGAACCAGGTGCAACCGGAATCGTGATGTTAAATTCCGAATCCGGTTCAAGAAAAGCTGGGTCCGAAACGATCATATTGCCTTGTTGATTATGAAAAGTACCTAGTTTTTTCATTGTATGTCATTCCTCATTATTCAATAAATAGATTTTTCTACTTAGAATTAAAGATGGCTATTTTCTTTTTACGCGTCGTCCTCATCAAACGATTCATATAATTTCTTATTCCATTCGGAGCAATGGGCTATCCAATCCGGTTCACTCGTTTTCAAGTATGTAAAAGCCTCTTCAGCCAGTTGTTCGTGCTCTTCTTCAGAAGATAGTCCTTTCATCATAAAATACATTCCATCATGATTGGCTACAATGTCTGACCCGATTGTAAATCGTTCATTCCCTTTTAAAGAAAAGACTGTCACTTTATTTGGAGGAATGAGGTCTCCTTCAGAGTTAAGATAACCGGTTAACGGGATGACTCCCGTCTCAATATAAAAATTTTCACTGTACTTTGTAATATAAAACATCAAGAGTTCCTGATGGGTATCTTGTTCCCGTCTGAAATGTGGATAGCTCCCTTTAAATCCTTGTTTCCTCAATTCAGGGACAATAATTTTTTTAATGGCTTGAGCCATCATCTTTCGATTTCCTACCGGCACAATTCCCATTTCCTCAGTTTCCCTTCTCCATTAGACTAGACGATACTTTTTGACAGAGGTATCCAACGATATGATCATGGGTCGTTCTTTCCTCCAAGTCATCGTTTTCAATCAATTCGTCAATCGCTTCCGAAATGACGTTCCACAGTTCTGTATTCTTGTATCGATCGTATGTGGTATTCATTGTTTATTTTCTCCCTGCTTTTCTTGTCGTTCCCGCCACTCCATGAACCCTTCCGTCTCTTCTTTTAAAAAGCGCAACCAAAGTTCATACGTCCGGGCGTGTTCCTGCCATTCCTCCATGAACTCGGTCTTTTGAACCGAATCATCGAGCTGATCCATCAACAAACGGGTTTCTTTCAGCGTCTCCGCATCGTCCTCCGTCTCACTTAAATACAAATCTTCATTGAGATGATGAAAGGCGTACCACAGCCAATTCAACAGATGACGAATCATCGTCTCGATTGCCAGTTGTTCCTGCCGACCGCCGCGGTCAATCGCCGTCTGCAGATACTCAAGACGGTTGTCTTCTTCAAAAGAGAAAATCCCAAACCACCGATATGGTCGTACGTCTTCCGGCAAATCATTCATCCATTGTTTCAGGACAGGCTTCAATAACCTCTCCTTCAGCGGATGAATCAGCAGTTCATGCACATTTTCTTCTCGTTCACATGCGGTCAGCAACCAGTCCGTGAACTGCCGTTGTCGCTGAATGTCCCATACAAGTGCTTCCGCTATGAATTTGTTCATCTGCTGTAAAAACACGTTTTGCAATACCTGTTGTTTCGCAAGATAACCGGAACATAATGATACGAAGTCTGAACTCTTTTTCTCTTGCAACAACTGCTTTAAAAATGTTGTCGGCATGCCTGACCCTCGCGTTCCTTGTCAGCTTACGTATTAAAACGTTTTTTGCTTTTATTCATGTAAGCCCATAGGAACATACCCGTTGCGATTAACAGACCGGCGTCCAGATATTTTATGTCCGGTGCCTGTCTGTAACTGATGTTAATCAGGAAATAACTGATAAAGCACATCGCTTTGACCCAAAACGGCAGCATTTTTTCGCTCGCTATCGACATGATGAATAGGAGTCCTGCAAGGGTGAGCGTGACGTACGGAGATAAGGACCAAGGTGTCAAAACTGGAAATAAACCTGCTCCGATGAGTCCGCATGACAGAAACACCGTCTGCCTACGAAACATGAACTTTTCTTTTCGACTCGGCACCGGATCCGGAATTATTTCCTCTTTGTACCCGTCCGCCTGCTTCTCGGCAATCAGTTCCTGCATCCGGCGACGGGCTTGAAAACCAAAAGAAAACCGTTCTTCCGTATTCTCATGGATGTCTTCATCAATCATCCACGGTTTATCAACACCGAAGCTAGCCTGAACCGTCCGGCCATCGCGATAAATGGACCAGTAATACATCAAGCCGTCGATGTGTTTTCTAAGTATGATCATCAGGATGCTTCACCTTCCCTTCATGAACTCTATTTTGCTGGATAAATCGGTTGATCCAATCTGAAATCATACACCTCTTTCCAGATGTTTAAGCGGGTGTCATTAATAATGACAATGTCCCGTCGCCATTTCACACTTACCTCTCTGCACGGATATTCCCAATAGACACGCCGCTGTTCTTTTGTTTTTTGGTCTTCCATGATGCCGAGCATCGCAAATCCCGTCGTCGCCCCTCCGCTTGAACGATAAAATCGTAACGTATACTGCTCGTCCGGAGAAGTAACCGTCTTGTATAAATTGCCTTGCGGTACGTATTTGATATCTACGGCGAAGAGCGAGATGTAGATTTGCCAGGCCAAATATCCTGCCAGCAGTATGCCAAGTAGACTGGCGATGATTCTAATTTTTTTCCACACGTTCATTTCCTCTTTTCTTGCTTTTTACCATGACGCACTGATCCCGTATAGCAGTAGAAAGCCGCCGGCAAAGCACAGGTAGCCGTACTGTTTGACGGATAAGGAACACAGGAGAAACATCACGACCGATCCAATGATTGAATCTGTTCCGTTAGCCGCGTCCAAAAAAGGTGTCTTGTCTGGATGTTTGGATCGGACGCATTTCAGACCCAGTCCGAACAAAGCAAGGACGACTCCAATTCCGATGAATGATACGATCATGTTTTCCCCCCGATTCGTTAACTTGTCATTTCAACTACGTCTTGTTTGAAAAGTCGGTTTCATTAAAAAGCCACTTTTTCGCTCATCCGCTTGAAAAAGTGGTGCTTACTCTGTCGTCACCCTTCGAGTTCCTCGAGAACGTTCTCCGGGTTCAGCTCGAGTCCTTGCAGACTGGCATCCCAGTTCAGTCCGCAATACAAACCGTCTTGAATCATGTTCGGTAACCAGCCGTCTCTAAAGACATCAAGATCGAGACGAATCAAATGATAATTCTCCCATCCGTCTGTCTGACAGGCACGTGCGCCTTCTTCCGTCGAGAAAAACAGCAAAACATCCGTTTCCTCTTGATTTGACGGGCAATACGCCCATCCCGACTGCTTCAATTTTGATAATCCGTAGACAGCTTCTGTCTCGAGCACGGTTTCAAAAAATTCATCCGCTTGCATGGCACTGTCTAATAGCTGTTGCTCTTGTTCCATAAAGGCTGCAAGCGTCGGGGCAACCGGGAATAATTCCTGTTCCTCGTGATCCCACAGGATAATCGTCTCAGCGTCGGGCAAGAGATAACCGAGCTCATCTCCGGAACCGTCGGCAGCAATCCGGAAAAAGCCGTCCGGATAGTCTTCTGCATCTGTCGAGTTGACATGGACGATGTCTTCCCATGTCCGCTTGATATACTGTTCGTCCTTGATCGGATGAAATTGCCACTCACCGGCTTCGAACTTGTTTTCTTTTTTAAAGTACGCCCGCAACTCGGACGGCAACGAAAAGCCGAGTTCTGCCTCGACTTCCTGCAACCGTTCTTCTGTAATGAAGGGTAAACCGATCTGATGTTCCATTTTCACTACTCCTTTATGTACAAATTCGTTTCTTCCATTTACGTCTCTGTATCAATGATGTGATCGATCTCATAATTATCCGGTAATATCGTTTTTAGCTGATCTACCGTCTTGAAGACATCTCCATTCGCGAACCACATGAAACCGAGCGCGTCATGAGAAGGAAGGATGAACGGCAACCCATCACGTACATCGAGTACATGCGTATATTTCGCTTCTTTGAAAATCCATTTTCCAGAGATCTTTAATTGATACGTGGGTCGCGTAAATGTAATGATCAACGTTTCACTCCAAGCGGCTCGAAAAAATGTCTCGGCTAACACGAAATGTAAATCATTCGCATTCAACACTTCGATACAACAATAAAAATCCGTGCGACGCTGATCGCCTTTATATCGTGGATGTTCATAGCAACTGAGTGGCCGCGTTTTTAAATGCTCCAGGATATGCAGATCATCTTCTCTCAATTCATCAAAACTCGTCGTGATGTATAAGGGAAAACGATCATAACGTACTAACACATCACATAACACTTTCTCGGTCAGTTCACTCATGTAGCCGTCTACTGCATGGTCATAACACATGACTTCATAGACGGTTTGCATTTGACCAATCACGTTGATTTGATACGCCTGAAGTGTCCGCTGGATACTTTTTTTCTGAAAAGGGGTTTCGAAGATTATCAGCTCATTCATGCCTTTTACTCCCTTGAAATTCGTCACTTTTCAATTTTTCCGATTAAAGTTCTTTCCTGCAGGATGAAGTCCAGTCAAGCGCCTGCCGTAATGAACTTTTGCTTGACCCATCCGGATCTGAGTCACGTCATATTGTTCCTTAAAATATTCAACGACCGGTTCGACGATATAAGACGGGTCGAGGACATAAAGTACGAATTCGATTGCTTCCGGCCCATAATCATCCTCTAAAAAATAACCATTTCCGGTCACTCCGAGAAATTCTTCGAGATCTTCCTCGATTTTCGAACGACTCTCCCAAACGGCATCATACTGTTCCTCGTTGCAGGTCAGCTCAACGATGACTTCTTTAAAGTCCTGTTCATCGACCAAGCGGTAGCCGTCTACAATCTTTGCCTCCACCAGCTCCTGGATATAGCCATCCAGATTGAAAAAACGAGAAAATTTCTGTTCACTTTCCGGTTCTTCCGTTATCTCTCCGACGATGCCTTGCAACGTATACAACGTCCGGCCGTCCTTGACATACATCCAGTAATGATCACGACCATCTTTCGTTTGAATGACTTGCATCCAGTCGTCCTCTCCTTCACGTTCGCTCGATTCCTTAGAAGTGAGATAAATCTTTCATTCCCATGAATATGACGCTCAAATCAATGGCTGACGTGTTAAATCAAGCAGTTCCCTTTCTGTTGCATCAATAATTTCCTGAAAAGCGTCCACACCGTGTTTCTCAAGATAATCCGCCTCTGATTCAAAAATCGGAACAAACCAAACCGGCAAAACGTGTTCCGGCTCATCAAACTCGGCGTCCCCATGATGGATGAAAAAGCTCTCATCAAAATAAATCGGTGCCGTCACGTAGACTCCTGCAAATCCGTATTGGCCGAACACCGTCTCAGGCATACTGTAGAATTCGCCCAATTCAAAAGCCTGTCCGGTTTCCAAAGCATGCGTCGTCAGCCGCCATAGCAATTCGATGACATCTTCCTCTGCTTCCAGCTGTTTGACTGACATCATCACTTCCTGATGAGCAAACCGTCCATCCTCGAATTGAAGTGAATGCCAGAGCAACCCGAGTGAAGTCGCTGTATACGTCTCGTTGATGGGTGCGTTCTCAAACTTCAGGAATTGAATGTTTTCTTCCATCATGTCTTCCAGTTCAAGATTTCCTGTGATTTCACCACAATGTTTTTCCAGATGCTCAATGTAATTCATATGTACCTCCTGTTTTCTTTCCGCGGCGGTCATGTTCATCCGAAGAAATTCCATTTATACCTTTCATTATATAATCGACTGACAGTTTTGGGGATTTTTATTTCTGGAAAGTATGTACAAAAAAAGTACAAACTCTGTACGTTTCTAACGTACGTTTGCACTTCAATCATTCTATTTCCATGTTTTTACACTCACTCAACTTCCTCAATTGCTACTGTTCTTTGTTGATACGGATGATCTGAAAAATTCGCAGCAAAGTCAAACCCGTTCCCATCATGATTCACCCACAGAAAGAAACAATTCCGTGCATCAGCGGGAAAGGCCAACCTGAACTTTTTAAAATAGAAGTCATTGTTTGTCTCTTCGATTTCAATCGTCTTTTCGCTTGAAAACAATATACTCTCGTTATTGTATGCATCTTGATAGGCTTTAGGAAAATAATGAAGAAATGCTTCTTCTGAAGTGATGGTCAATCGATGATAGATATTCCATCGGTCAAATCTTGTGCTGCTGTCAGCGTCAGGTGAAAGATTGATTTTGCCCGAACCACTCATACTATGGACGTACAAAGGATAATGATTCAACTCCAGTAAAAATTCTTGAATGTTCTTGCTGTAAAGAGCCATCCCTTCCTGCCACGACTCTTTCAACAACTGATCCATATCGACATCTGCGTATTCTTCATCATCCTCATGACAGTGAAAACGAACTTTTCCTTTGTCCTCGGATGGAAAGATAAAAGCAGTTCCTTCACCGACCAACATACTATCCAACTCCATTATCCCAACTCCTTCATTCATCCTCTGCGAAGTTGACCCGTACACCGACGATTTGCCTCGAGATATCATACTGTATGTCCACATCGTACAGTCCGTCCCCAAAACCTGACGTTGAGACGGCACCATATGAGACGATACCGGCTTGATCGTCGGCAGAATCAACTGTCTCGAACTCCATCGCTGGATGCTGACGATAAGCTGTTCCATCAAAAATGCCAGCCAGTGCCGAGTCCACGCCGATTGGTTGATCCTGCCGGTGCCATTTGCCGCTCCGCTTTTTGCCCCCTTCAAAAACAAGTAATTGCTTAACCCATTCGTCTTCCGTGTAAATGATAGCTGCGGTCCAGCTGCCTGATTTCACATTCGACAAAATCAGCTGTAGATCTGTTTCTTCCTCTAGTCCATAGTAAGGATCCGTCACGATTAGTTCGTTGCCCTCTACCATGAAACGGCCAAGTCGGTAGGCCTGATTCGTTTTTCGTTTCGGGACATGCCAATCGACGAACTGTTCCAAAGAAGACGACGGATATTTTGCGATTCCCGTTTTTTCGTTCCATCTAAAGACGAGCTCTTGCAGGAAACGTTTCCGGATTCGGTAACACAGCTTGTCACCCGTTAGATTTTCACCGATACAGATCAAGTCATCGGGCAAGCCAGCCGGACGCTTCTCATTGTGACGAACGAGATCGATCGAAACTGTTCGTTTGGTTGATAGAGGATACAGGCTCCATTCGCCAAACTGTGCACCGTTCGTCTGTAAGAACAGATCTTTGTATTCATCCGGAAACAAAACACCTAAGGCACGTTCTGCTTTTTTCAGGTCAACAGCTGATGCCCCGGGCACCCTTGAATCGGGGTGGAGACGTTTGATGAGTTTACTCACGACATCTTCGCTCCTGTCCATGTTGTTTAGACGGCTTCAGGCAACCAAATAATTAGTATAAGTGCCAGCACCGTTTTCGAAAATTGTTTTTTCTCAAGAAACCATGGGAATAACACCAGTCCGATTAGTGTCATGGTAAGCAACACCAGTCCCAGATTAAAGTAATGCGCTCCCGCTGCTAACGGAATATTCATAATCCGAAAATCTGCATTCGGAAAATAACCGAGCCGGGTAAAAAGTATGTTTCCAAATACGCCGCCTGCCATCAATAGAATGGAGATGACCAATATTTTTTTCTTCAATATGAACAGCTCCTTTTTAACGTCTATGTACGATTTCTACCATATGTCATCCTAAAACTGTTCCGAACAACACCACAACTAAGGCCATCGTCAGCGACCAGACGATGGTTTTCCTATTGTTCCCTTCAATTCTTACATACCAAAGCGGAAAGATATTCATGACTAGCAAGCCAAAAGACCGGTACAGCTTTTCCTCTGCAGCATCCCACCCAATCCACGCGGTTACACTCACCAGGACCAACAACAAAACGGTCACGCTGATACTGATTGTCCAGACACGACTGCCCGGTTGCAACCGATTAAACAGAAAAGCCACGACCGTTCCGATACAGACAATCAGACACAAACTATATAAAACAAGCTCCACTTTCATTCCTCCATCTCCGTTCGATATTTCTTTTACGTATTTCAAGGTTAATCGGTTTCGCCTTCAAACAACCGGTCGTCATTAATTTGTGAATATAGAAAAAGCCAGCCTCCATAAATCTGGAGAACCAGCTCTTTGCATGTCATACATTCCTTTTTTGATGACTCTTCTCATTTTTACTTTGTAAAGCTCTCAAGAAACTTACTCGCTTCACTGTTAAATTTCCATGTCACACCAAATTGATCAATCAGCATTCCGAAACTGGCCGACCAAGGGGTGTTTGATAAAGGCATGATGACAGTGCCTCCTTCAGAGAGACCGTTAAAAAGAGAGGAATTCACTTCCGGTGTCGCATCGACAATACTGATCAGAAGAGAATTCCCTTTATGAATTCCTCCTGTCACCGTTTGCATTGCAGAAGGAACATCTGAAAGCATTAAGGTATTCCCCGCAAATTCAATACGTGACTCCATGATTAACTCTTGATCCTCTTTTCCAAGCGGCATATTAGGGTTCTCTCCTAAAGCATTGAATCGTACTTTCTTAACATCTGTTGCCTTTAATGCCTTCTCATAGAACATCAATGCTTCTTCTGCTTGACCATCGAATTGTAAATAAGCTACCGTTTTCATTTTTTATCTCCTCCTTTGTTTAATCCAAGTATAATAGGCTATAGGTGACAACTAGGTGTCGTATATAGGAGGACTCCATGAAAAAAATTGAACGGCTTATCTCCATCGTAATGATTCTACTGCAAAAAGAAATAATCTCCGCTTCAGAATTCAGCCGGCTATTCAATGTCTCGAAACGGACGATTCAACGAGACATGGAAGCATTGAGTTATGCAAACATCCCCATCTATGCGCAACATGGTGCTGAAGGTGGATATGCATTGATGGACGAATACAAGTTCGATAAACGGTTAGTAAATCATAATGATTTAGAAAATATCCTGATTTCGTTGGCCGGATACGATCAATTAATAACGAATCCCAACATTCAGATGACGATTCAAAAAATCAAAGCCATGTCTAAAACGCATATCCCATCAAAGCTTGACCTGTCCTTCTATGAGTGGCCGGGAAGAGAAGAAATCAAAGAAGACATTACGTTCATGAATCAGGCAATCGAACATCATTGGTTGTTGAAGTTTGACTATATCGATCAGGTTGGACAAAGAACGTGTCGGATCGTAGAACCATATAAACTGCAATTCATCGAGAGGCTTTGGTATCTGGTTGGTTACAGCCGGGAACGAAACGACTACCGTACGTTTAAGTTGACAAGAATGTTAGACATTCAAAAAGCAGGTTTTTTTAAACCAAGATCTGAAGAAGACCTAATAAAAAGCAATGACAAGGCAGCAAAATTAGATATGGTCACGGTGCAACTATTAATTGATGCTCGCGTACGAGATCAATTCATCGAGAGGTATGGAAAAAAATCTGTTACGGAAGTGACGATCCATCACTATTTGGCGAACATTGAATTACCCGAGAGCCCGTTTTCCTATCAGTTCTTAGCCGGTTTGGGAAACATGGTTAAAATTCTAAGTCCACAACATTTCATAGACAACTACTTGGAATTTTTACGAGAAGCTATTGCATCGTACGATTAAGTATTTTTTAATCATTCATCACAACGGTCCTAACGCAGCAAACATCATAAGTATTATAGAAGAGAGAAGTCATCGTCTTCCTCTATGACTTCATCATTAATTTGCGTAACGACCATCTGATCCGGCAAACTGGCGATCACTCCAGCAAGAGAAGCATACTGCTTATCCCGGCTGAGGATACAAAATCCTAACCCGTCATAATCAGTGGTGATGTAGGTCTTTGAAGCATTAAAATCAAACACAGCAATGGATCGTCTTCTTTTGACTCCCCATTCTAAGAAATCTCCCCATTCGAACGTTAAAGAATCTGAATGACTGATGCAGTAGAATACATTTTCAGATGCGAGCCAGTATGTTTTGTTTAATACAAGCAGTAAGTCAGCAATGTTTTGGATTTTCACCGTAATACAAGAGTAGTAGTTGTACCTTTTATACCCGTAAGATTTCAAGTTGCCGCCACAGTCGTCGACCGTATAGTCAATCTGATGTTGTTGAAAAAAGGTCGTAAAGTCTTCAGACAGTTCATACTCGTCGACAAAATGCACATACAACGGGAAGACCGCTTGATGTGTTAAGAATGCCATTAAAAATTCTCGACTTTCTTCGACATGTCCTTCTCCGCTTAAAAGATGCACAACAGGTAAACCTCCGTCAAACCGATGGGGATGCACTAAATCTTCTATAAAATGTTGAGTGACAGGCTCTTCTATGATCAGGATTTCAGTCATTTTATGCTCCTTACCGAAAAATAATGTTGTACTACCTATAAAGAATAACGGAACCTGTCTAAGGTTTCCATTTTTTCTAATATAAAGTCTATTTTTTGATATACTACATGATAGATTCACCTTGAAAGGATGAGCTTGATGTGGAAAGCGCTATTATTTTTTTCTGTCTGGAACGGTATCACCATTCCAATTCTTCTGTCTATCGTGTTCACTATCTTTAAACCGCTTGTTTTAGCAGATGAGACCGGTATCAGTATGATTGTCATCGCAGCTATCGTTTCAGTATGTAATCTTTATATCGCAACACGTATTTGGAATCGAATCGAAGAGAAAATGTACAAACGAAAGACTTTCATGTGAAAAACGCAGATCCTCCTGTTCACGGAAGAACAGAGCATCTGCGTTTTTTTCGTTCACACCTGAAAGTGAGCTATAAACATCCTCTACATCAAATCTTGCATTACAAAAAAATCCTCTTCACAATTATTGAACCGAATGAATACGCTATAACGGTAGCCTAATTAGGATATCTTTTAGTTTTTCACACTTATTTAACACTTAAACTTTTTCCAAAGATATTAATGATGAAGTGGTCAGCTCTTCGCTTTCTATCACGATTGCAGTCAATCCCGTATCTGTTTTGGTTTCATGCCATTCATCTTTATCCCAGAATACGGCTTCCCCACTATGAACTTTGATGTATTCATCCGTTTCACCTCTGACCCAGCCTTCTCCGCTTACAGCTAAAAGAAGTTGAGGAACAACAGCTGGATGATAACCAATTAACCCATCCTCATCTAAATGCACACATCCTATATGTGCTACTTTGTCTGTCTGTGTAATACGTGACATCACAAAATCTGAGTCGAACTTTGTAATTTTCTTACCCACTTCTTTTTTAAATTGATAGATTTCCATATAATCCTCTCCTGACCAACCGCTTTTGAATACGACCGCTTTGCGAAGATAAACCGCTACGTTTACAAACTTTACAACTTTCAAGTATCATGTCGTTTAACGCACAATCAGCTCGAGTGGAATCGGCTGACAGATGGGAAGCTCTTTTCCCGCAGCCAATCGATCGAGCACTTGGACCGCTTCTTTTCCGAGTCGTTCAATCGGTTGGGCAACGGTCGTCATCCCCATCGCTTCAGCAATCGGATGATTGTCAAAACCGGTCACAGCAAGCATCTCCGGAATGTTAATCCCTCCTTGTTTCGCCTGATGAATGATGCCGGCAGCAACGTAATCATTCCCGACGATGATGGCAGTTGGTCTGTCCGTCAGTTTCAGCAAGCGTTTCATCACGTCCTGTCCATCCACAAAGGAATAGTTCTCCTCAAAATACCAGTCCGGCGAAACGGATATATCGTGTTCTTGAACGAACGCATCGAAGGTGTTGCGACGAATTAGTCCAACACCGCTCGCCGGATTTCCGAGACACAGTTCAAGAGAAGAATGTCCCCGTTCCACTATATGAGACAACACTGCCAAAATCCCACTTTGATGATCAACAGCGACCTACGCGAGACTTTCTTCCCGCTGTTCGCAGATTACGACCGGACCATCGCGTCGGACACGCTCGAGCACGTCAGGCGGACTGACCGACGAGCCGATGATCAGCCCGTCGATTTGCTTATGCCGCAGTTGTGTAAATGACTGCTGTTCCTGTTCCCTGTCATTAAACGTTTGATGAATGAGCATCGAGATATTCCGCTCGGCACAGGCGATACCGATCCCTTCAATCAATTGACTGAAAAACGGATGGTTAATTTGCGGGACCATCACTCCGATGACATTTGTTTTGCCTCGGGATAAATGAACCGCGTTTTGATTCGGTCGGTAATCCAGTTGTTTCATTGCCCGTAAGACAGCCTCCCGTTTCTCAGCAATGACATACGGCTGATTGTTCAACACACGGGAGACCGTCGAGCGGGAAACGCCGGCTGTCTTTGCGATTTCAGTAATATTTGCCATCCTGCCCTCCTTTATGTCCGACTTGAATCGAACAGAACGTTTCTAACGCCATGGCAACTCCATCGTCATCATGATGTCCCGTCTCTTCCGTCGCCTGTCGTTTAACGGCGTCTTCCGCATTCCCCATCGCAATACTTGTCCCGGCAACCCGAAACATCAGCAGGTCATTGTGATGATCACCAATTGCTACGGTTGCTGTCAGTGGAATCCCCAACCGTTCAGCAAATTGTTGCAACGCCATTCCCTTATCGCTTCCGCTCGCCGTCACCTCAAGGTTAAATGGGCCGGAGCTTGTAACGGTGCAATTTCGTGACGATAAGTCGTTTTCGATCCGTTTCAGTACAACTGCTTTGGGACTGACAATCATGAACTTCATGACTTTCGCTAAATCGACGTCTGAGAAATCCGTTACTTCCAGGACGCCGTATTGCGTCAATTGCGGCTGCACGGATTTAAGGAATTCGTCAGCTTGAAACAACGGATTGGTTCTCTGTTCCTTTTTGATTTATTTCATCAACTGATCCGTCGCGTCATACGTCATCAGAATTTCGTCTTCCAAGTAAATATGAAGATATACGTCTTGCTTCAGCAAACAGTTCAAGATGGCTTCACTCTCGTCAGATGGAACATAAGCATTTTTCCGTATCGGTTCTCCTTCGCATTCTGCCTGGATTTCTACTCCGTTTGAACTGATAATCGGACAATCCAACTGGTGGAGCCGCAACAAATGCGCTGCGTCAAACGCGGCTCGCCCTGTCGCAATCACGACGATGTCTCCGTTCTTCTGACATCGCTTGATGGCTGAGACATTTCGTTCTGAAATTATATGAGTTGAGTGTAACAAGGTACCGTCTAAATCAATGGCAAATAAGCGCATGGTGTTCCTCCTCACGGGATGATGTACTGTTCGTTTCCAGTCTAGCTTCTGAAACGCATCCCAGAGCAACCTCTTTATTCCCATTCCACATAGGTTAAAATGAATGTCTCTTTTTTGTGAAATGGCTCATAATAATCAAGAAGGACCAACCCGCTTACTAATCATTAGGACTTTGACCTGATTTGTCAGCTGTATCCTTTAATTTTTACCTCATCAATCACTTTACTCCATCACAGAAAGGAGGATTTATCTCCTATGACAACTATTTACTTTGTAAGGCACGCTGAATCTCCGAAAACCGATTTGGATGAACGAACACGCGGCTTAACCGATGCCGGACAAATGGCTGCACAACACGTCACAACCTACTTAAAAGATAAAAACATTGATCTGTTTTTCTCGAGTCCCTATCAGCGTTCGTTGTTGACGATCGAAGCGGCAGCACGTCATTTCGGGAAAGACATCTTGATTGATGAAGACTTACGAGAATGTGCCTTTTCCGGACGACATCAGACGATGCCGCAAGCTGACGTCTATCCGCTCGTCCAACAGATGTTTACTGATCACGATTTTTCTCACGACGGCTCGGAAACATTTCAATCCTGTCAGCACCGTGGAATTCAGGCATTGATGTTGATTTTGCAAAAGAACGCTGGAAAACGGATCGTCATCGGCACGCACGGTTTCATCATGACTGCGATTTTTCATCATTTTGATGCTATGTACGATTTTAATTTTCTCCGCCAAACGACAAAGCCGGATATCTATCAACTTACCTTTAAAGGGACAGAGCTCGTAAACATGTCACGCATCACGTTACCGCTTTACGATTGATGAGACGTGATGAACTCGAGCAAAATCGGTTGTTCCGGCGGATTGATTCTGTCTGTTGAACTACCTCCACCTACGCTTCGCTAAGAGGTGGAGGATTCCTGAGTTATTCAACCTAGCGGTCAAAAATTTATCCGGCTAACCCCGTCGTCCCGACGGTTGAACGTTGATCTTGTCCGTTTCTTTTATGCGGATGCCTACTCTGCTTGGTTTTCGCTACTTCGGTCATCCGCAAGGTGAACGTTGAAGATTTTACGTGACAGACGAACTTCCTGTCACAACCCTATATCTTCAGTTTCCAAAGAACATGACTCTTTTTTTATTCCTGATTTTAATTGCTTTCAAACCAGGAGTGTCGGGCAATTAACGTGTCGCAAGACACGCTTTGCCCGAAGACGATTCATCTCCCACTTGCACTAGGGCTTCGCCCTGAACGTTTAGAAGTGGGAGTATTCTCGGCTGATTTTGATAAAATCTTCCTCTTTCACATTTTACCATCATCTGGTTTTACAATTATCCAAATGTTAAAATGATGGAAATGCATTTTGAACATCAGCATCGTCATTTTTTAGGACAGGAGTCGAAACAAGTGGTCAATCGGGATACACAGATCAAAGTACTTCTTTATGGAAATCCGCTTCAGTTCGCCTGTGAAACACTTGGTGTCCCGAATATGCGAAATCATTCCTACGCAGACGTTTTTACTGTCAGTCGAGCGGAAGTCTTAGCTTATACGACGGTACACGGAATACCTGAACAATCTTCGACCGAATCCTATCGTTTGCTGGACGGATTTCATTATTATGAAGAATACGGTACGTGGTACACGTTTTTTCGGGAACGTGGCATGACGTTTGACCAAAAGAAGTTCATCGACGAAACGATCGCCAAAGAATACATTGTATCGATGCTTCTGAAGCTGACCATGACCGGATTATATTAAATCCATGGAAGGAAGGGATTACTTTGACTACTTCTCCATTCCCATCCTGCAAACCACAAGACTGACACTCCGCGAGGTGACACCGCTCGACGCTCCGAGTCTCCTGATATATCTCGGTCGTTAAACCGATGGAGCTCGCGAAAGAAGCGGTTCTTGTTGTGCTCAAATACGGTTTTACGGAGTTGAACCTGAACCGGATCGAGGCACTGGTCCTGCCGGAAAATGCCGCTTCTCAGCACTTGCTCGACCGCCTCGGCTTTCCACAGGAAGGATTGCTGCGTCAGTACGAGAAGACACGTGGTCAATTCGATGATTTGTATATGTATTTCTTGTTGCAGACGGAATGGCAGGACGGCTCAATGCACAATAAAAACACGTCCATTGAATGCGACGTGCTTCATACTTTCTTAACCTCTTGGAGGAAACGGATCATTGCCGTACGAATCCTTATCGCGGATCTGCCCTTCCTTATTATGAATGATCAGCTCAACCTGTTGATCCTTCGCAATTTTCCGTCCTGCTGCGATGGCTTCTTTTTGTGTCGGAAACCGTTCCGTTGCTTTGGAAGCCCCTTCCTCAATGACCTGATAACCGCCATCCGGATGTGGTGTAATATGCTGATTCGCCATGAATTCACTTCCTTTTTGATGGATCGTTTTATCCTGCTTCTATCCTTGTTACCCTTAACTAAAAGTCTTCATTCGTCTGGAGACAGTCTCCAGCGCATCGAAACCTTGTTCACTTAGCAGTACACGATAACCGCCCGGAGAGGAGCACTCGCATGAAGTTACACGATTATTTACAGACTCACTTTGGCAATCCAGACGTGCTAGCAGAATCGTTCGCGGAGCGTCCATTGACACTACGTCTCGACTTGGAAAAAGAACTCTACCAAATACAAGATAATTCCGATGAACTGAATATGGCGTATTTCGAGAAGGTTTATCAAAAATCGCTCACCTTGTTTGAAGACCTGTTTCAGGAAGATGACCGTCTATATCTCGTTGTACGTGTCAGAAAAGACCGCCATTCTCCTCCGGCGAAAAGTACGGAGATTTTTGAGCGCTATCTCAAAAATAACAAGAATCGATACACGATTGAGTTTGAAAAAAAGAATGTAAGCGACGAGGAAGTCATTTTCCAATACACCCGCTTGTTGCCGAACAGACAGGTCATTTATTATACAAAGTTGCTTAAAGCAATCTGTAATCAGGACTTTCCTGAGTTGTATCCCCGCTTCAAATCGAGACAGACGTACTATCCTGAAATCTTTTTTGTGCATGCCGATCAAGATATCATCCTGCATATTTTTGACGACCGAGGCTGTTTTATCTTAACTAACAATGAAACGAGATTTGAGTTTTTGAAAGAACAGTACACATCTGATTTATCCGAAAGCTTTCCTAATCAACTTGAAGAGTAGTGAATCATTTGAGCCTATCTTGTGATAATCCTACTGTATCGATTCAATCAAATGATAAGAGCGAACAAAAACGCTCATGCCCGATAGCCTTTACAAGTAACGGAATCCGAGGACCAAAAGAGCTATCAATCGTCAATTCGTACAACATCGTCGAGCGAATCTTTTGCATCCCCATCGTTTCTTTCTTTTCTACTTGCCGAGTCAGACGATAGAAGACCGCCAGAACATCTTCTTCTCCCCGCACTGCTTCTGCGAAACGATTTAACCAGTCTTGTTCTTCCATCGAGTACGCCGCGAATTTTTGATCATTTCGTTGCTCACGAATCCGAATCTGTCTTTCCGGACACCAACTTGTCACGAATTGGCGGGCACGCTCGACTTGAGCTGTAATTGTCTCGTCTGCCTCGTTGCATTCCAGTAATTGACGTAGTAACGGTTCATTAAAATCAACCATCGGACCAAGGGTCGTCCATTGCGAAAACGGGATCAGTTCGTTCTTCAAGTCCGCCTGACTCCAGCGTAAACTTTGTTGGATTTCTGGTGTTTGCCGTTCATAATGCATCACCATCCGCTCATATTCCGCGTAATGCCGTAACACATCTTCGTCTATTCCGATATGAAACGCATGCTCTGGTCGGTGTTTTGCGAATAGGAATAAGATTTGATGAGCCGGATAGACCTGCAGCAAATCTTGTGGTGTTAACCCTCCACCACTCGAACTCGACATTTTCTTCGTTTCTCCTTTTAATCGAATGAATTCGTACGGGAGATACAACGGAGGTTCCACACCAAAAATTTCACGTGCAATCTCGGATGAGACGACATAACTTCCGTTTGCCGCGGAGTGATCTTTCCCACCCGGTTCAAAATCAACACCCTCCATTGCCCAACGCATCGCCCAATCGACTTTCCAGTTCAATTTCGTTTGATGGTTGCTACGCATGTCAATCGTCTCATACCACCCGCATATACACCGATAGTCGTATGTCGCTTCATGATCGTCAAACGACTCGATTGTCGTTGCATCCGTCCCGCAAGCTGTACAGTAGACGGAAGCTGGAAAATAACTTACCCGCTCCGCTTCAGAAGGAGTAGCTGATTTATATCGCATCAAGATTTCATAAATTGCTTGACGTTCCCGAAAAGCGTGTAGAATCAACTCCGCATATCGGCCCGACCGATATTCGGCGTGTTGGTACCGATATTCCGGTTCCATCTGAAACAATCGCAACGTTTTCTCGAACATTTCCTCAAAATGACGTGCATATGAACCTTCACCTGTGGGTGCCGGTGTCTCACTGTACGGCCGTCCCAAATAACGATCATGCCCTACGATATCAGCCGGAACTTTCCGGAAGCGGTCGTAATCATCCCACGAGAATAAAAATTGGACGTCTTTTCCTAAGTCCCGTAACGCCTGAACGACGAAGTAGGTAGTCACGACCTCCCGAAAATTACCGATGTGAACCGGTCCCGACGGACTGATTCCTGCTGCACATACATACTTTTGTTTTTCAGGATTTCTTGTAATAATGGCACGTGCGGTTTCTTCTGCCCAATGCATATTGATTCCTCCTGAGTTCGGCAAAAAAGCTGATTTCCGCCGTTTAGTTTTCACTAAAGGACGAGAATCAGCTTCCCGTGGTACCACCTTTGTTCGTTGACCTGTCACCAGATCAACCTTTACATGTACAAACATACACGCTCTCGATAATGGGAGAATCCATCGTAGCATCATCCAGTTGGAATCCGTACGAAGCTCAGAGGCTTTTTTCAGATTGAAACCCGGTCATCCGCTCTCACCAGTTCGGACTCGCTTGGCACCGTCAGTTTCTTCCTACTCTTCTCTTCACAGCCATGTCTATTTGATTTTGATTAGCATACAAATAATGGAGATAGATTGTCAATCTTTTTTCAGTTACTTTGATAGATCGTCTTATCAAGTTTCCATTTTACTTTTTAATTTTAGTTAAAATATATATCAAAAATCCGGTGATACTCCTTAAATAGAAATCACCGGATTTTTTTGATTTGCTCGTTAATTGGTTTTGTTTCAATTGTTTTTAAATCCGTTTCTTATTTCGCTCATACCCCATAACCCAACCGTGCAATAACATTCCGATGATCCCCCATAAGATCATTACTAATCCGATAAGTGTAAAAACTACTTTCAAAAATGGAATCATTTCTGTATTTGACAAAAAACGCATGAATATGATGCCTGCTACCGTTAACATCAATAAAAAATTAAAGTTCTTTACCATTTCGTTTCACTCCATCTCAAGAAATAAGTTTATTCGACCGATTTTTTTGTTTCAAGTAATTCTTGTTTTTGCGCCTGTTGTTTCAAGTCTTCCTTCCACCAGCCATTAATGAAAAACGTACATCCAACAATCAGTGCACCAATCGGGAAATATTTCAGATAATAGTCATCGAGCGACTCACTGGAAAAATTCGGTGACAGCTCGATGTAGGCACTGAACAGTTGAACGATAAAGAACAAGAAAAAGCTGACAATCAAAGCCCACGTGCCATAACGATAATTTGGATTTTTCAACATGTATGTTCCTCCTGAATTGAATTATTTTAATCTGATTTCTATATCGCCACCGCTACTTTCACCTTTATCGTCACGAACGATATAGTCGATGTCATAGACACCCACCGGAATGACACCGGCTTTGACCGTTTTCTTCAGCTTCACCGTTGTATGCGGTTGAACTTCCTTCGACAACCGTTTCGGCTCCACTTCCTCGTAAGAGTCATAGACGACTTTTTGCGTATCGTGCTTGCGGACCTTGACATTGAGCAGATGACCGGCCCGGGAGACGACTTTTACCGGATAATCGCCTGTGTTCGTCAGTTTATATTCAAATACAAATCCGTCTTTGATGCTTCCTGTATAGCCGGTTTCGACCGACTGACTGCTCGGTTTCATGTCGAGGGACATACATCCGGTTAAACTGAATAACAATGGCATAATCAGTAGTTTTTTCATTTCCATTCCTCCTTTTCGCATGCATTTCAAAAGAGTGGAAGAAATGAAGATGCTCCTTGAACGTAATGCTTTGCTTACTTCCAACCCGGTAATGGACGAGGCAACTGGTCCGCAAAGGCCCGGTAGCCGTCATAACTGAGCCCTTGTTTTTGCGGGCTTTCATTTATAATTAATGAGTCGCCTGTTTCTTCTTCATTTTCCCAAAATCGAGATTCTGTCTGAAAGACATTAATTAATGAATAATGAAATTGTCGACCAGACAACCGGTTACGGACATCCTCAATTAGCTTGTTAAAACGGGATCCGCCTTCATAACGCGACATCAACCGTTCTTTCCCAGACTTCCCTTCGTAGATCGAGACGGTATATTCGTAATCTGAATCAGTTTTTGAGATCGGATATTCGATTTCGACCCTAACGGAATCGACAAATTTGATCGGCAGCGGTGGCTTGACGTCTTCTTTCGGAGGATCTTCGTCGACGAAATAATTGTCCTTCTCAATGCTGAAGTCTTTAAATTCCCAAAACACGTCCCCTTGGGCGATGATTGAATACTCGAGGAATGTTCCGAAATTCTGGCCGATTAGATCGGCGTCCTCAGTGGTTCCCTCATGATACTTCCAGTACATATAAGGTGTGTCTTCTGTTTTAGCATGTTCCGTATGAATTAAGAGATATCCTTCATTGACTTCACCAATCACCCAAAAATAATCAAAATCTTCATCAATAAGACCATCTTCTTTTGCTTCTGTTGTCGATTCGATTACTTTATCAAGAGAATACAACACTAGACCAAGACCGTCGTCAAGAATAAACAGATCCGCTCCGTCATGCAGCTCAAGAAACGTTTGGTATTCGCTCGGTAATTTTTGATTGAATTCGTCTTCGAATGCCGCAAGCGATGAAGCGGTCACCGGTTCCGGAAAATTGAATTTTGCCTGACCGATTTCATTGTACTTCCGTTGAGTGAAGGTTGATCCGTGATTGATTTTCTGTTGAAGCCCACCGAGTACTGCTGCGATTTGATTCATATCATTCTCTCCCTGTCATGCTTTTTCCCAACCCGGTAACGGACGCGGCAAATCATTAACAAAGGCCTGGTAACCGTCATACTGCATGATTTGGGTTTGCGGATGTTCAACACGTTTTGCAATCTGTTCACCGGATGCATCTTCACTTTCCCAAAGCGGTGCTTCTTTTTGGAAAACGACGATTTCAGAATAGTAGTATCCTGGTTCATCCAAAGTACCCACTAGATAACGATGGATTTGTTTAAAATTATCGAAACCGTTTGATTCCGACCGTAACTGGGCTTTTCCATTTTCATATGTATAAAAAGAAACGATAAACCCTCCCCGGCGGTAAATCGGATACTCAATTTCAATCCGGACCCGTTCCTCGGATGCAATCGACACGCCCGCCTGTACCTGTTCGGTGTCTTCTTCGACATAGTAATCGTTTTCCCGGACATCGAAAATGTTAAATTCCCAGTACATGTCGCCCTGGGCGATGATCGACCGTTCAAGAAACGTCCCGAAGTTTTGACCGATGGCATCGGTGTCCTCGGTTGACCCTTCATGATACTTCCAGTACATATAAGGTGTATCTTCTGTTTTCGCATGATTCGTATGAATCAGCAGGTATCCTTCGTTGATTTCACCGATGATCCAGTAATGATCATAGTCTTCATCAATCAGACCGTCTTCCTTGGCTTCGATCGTCTTTTCGATCATTTCCTCGAGCGGATACAAGACCAGCCCTTCGTCACCCAACATAAACAGTTTCGCTCCGTCGTGCAGTTCGAGAAAAGTCTGATATTCGCTCGGTAACGGTTGCTTGAACTCGGCTTCGAACGCGTCCAGTGTTTTCGATCTAACCGGTTTTGGCAGATGGAACGTAGCGTGACCGATTGAATTGTAACTGCGTTGAATAAACGTCGATCCATGGCTGATTTTCTGTTTGAGTCCATCGAGGACAACTGCGATTTGATTCATAATATCCATCCTTTTGTTTCTCTATGTATGAGCCGTCTTGCCTCATCTTCCTTTAGTCTACCATTTTACCAATAATTTGGGTGGTTCAAGCTTCCTGTTTCTGTGGTATTCTTTTTCTAACCAAAATGATGCCCGAACAGCATCTATGTCTATCCATCTGGAGGTGAACCATGCAGAAACAGTCTTCGATGCTGCTGATTTTACTGGCGGCAATGCTTTGGGGTACGACCGGCACGTCGCAAGCCTTTGCGCCGGAAACGGCCCACCCGATTGCGATCGGCGCCGTCCGTTTAGCCGTCGGCGGCTTCTTTTTACTCAGTCTCGCCTTACTGACCGGAAGGTTGACCTTAAAAGATTGGCCGTTGCCCACGATTTTCCTCGCTGCCCTCAGCATGGCCGCCTATCAACCGTTATTCTTTTCCGCCGTCCTCATGACCGGTGTCGCCATCGGAACCGTCGTCGCGATCGGCAGTGCGCCGATTTTTTCCGGATTGATTGAATGGATTTTCTTAAAAAATCGACCGGGCACGATTTGGTGGCTGTCGACATTGCTTTCGATTGCCGGTTGTTTACTGTTGGTCATGAATCAAGCATCTGTCTCGGTCGATCCGTTCGGGATCGTACTCGCACTTGGTGCCGGAATGTCCTTTGCCGTCTACACGTTTGTCAGCCGGGACTTAGTGAAAACACATCCTCCGCTATCCGTCGTCGCGGTCGTGTTTACACTCAGCGCCCTCTTGTTATCGCCACTGTTGTTCCTGTTTGATCTGTCGTGGGTCTTCAGTCTCCGTAGTGCCGGTATCAGTCTCCACCTTGGTGTCCTCGCAACAGGACTTGCCTATCTATTGTTTGCCCGCGGTCTTGCGCACGTCTCGTCTTCGACAGCCGTTACGCTGTCGCTCGGTGAACCGTTGACCGCTGCCTTGCTCGGCGTTTTTGTCCTCGGGGAAACACTCAGTCTGTTATCATGGGTCGGCATTTCGCTTTTATTTTTCGGCATCGGACTACTCGTCTGGTCGTCGCGTTCGGCACGTCAGCCGGACATCCTCGAACTCGCCGAGGAAAAACATTCTTAAGGAGGGAATCCGTCATGCACATCACATTCGAGAAGCTCTTGTACCGTGAAGACTATCAGATTAAACTCGATCACATTGTCATGAACGAGGAAAACGGCAACCGGTTGGCACTCTATTTTCGCGGCCATACGGACGAAGTCATGGTGCTCATCGGCGACTATTCCTGCAATTATTTCGAACTGTTGTTTGAAGCAGATTGCGTCCTGCTCCGCTCGTCGGATTTGCATGAACTGGATGACGAGGTAGAGTTCAGTCCGGTTCCGCTCACCCTGTATCAGGACTCGGCACTCCTGACCTTTGCGACGGCCTGGATGGGCTTGAAGCGGGACCCTTCGCGCGACTGGACGCACTATGCCATCCGGGCATTCGAACAGGACTTTCATGTCCTGTCCCCGCGTCCGCCGGTCTTTACGGATCTTGGTCATAAGAGGAGTGACTATATCGTTAAACAGACGTTTGATCCTCCGACGAATATCTGACATAAAAAAAGCCCTACCTCGCCAAAGGTAGGGTGATGCGACACGTCCCGCCCGACGGCTTGCGCCGGACGGGACGTGATTTCATTATACATACCTCGCCAGTGTTTTTTCAATCGTCTGAATCGAGTCGACCGGGGCAAATCGTTTGACGACCCGCCCTTGACGATCAACAAGAAACTTCGTGAAATTCCACTTGATGTTTGACGACAGCAGTCCTCCCTGCTGTTGCTTCAAATACGTATACAACTGATGTTCCGTCGGTCCGTTGACGTCAATCTTCTGAAACATCGGGAATGTCACACCGTAATTCAACTGACAAAACTGCATCGTTTCCTGCTGATCGGCAAACTCCTGATTGTTGAATTGGTCACACGGGAATCCGAGCACTTTGACGCCTTGATCCGCATACTTGTCGTGTAGCCGCTGTAAGTCTCCGAGTTGCTTGACGAGCCCGCACTTACTTGCTGTATTGACGATGACAAGAACCTTTCCGGCGTAGTCGTTAAGTGAAACCGTCTGACCGGTTGCGTCCTGTACCTCGATTTCGTAGAGCGATGTATTCATTTTCATTCCCCCTTTATCATCAGTATACATCGCTGAAAAAGCGCCATCTTTTTTGAACACACGTCAACTCGCTTACCAGATGTGTTCTTCCCGGTCACTCAGCTTGATGACAAACGGCATGATCAACAGAAAAAACAGACTGATGTATCCGAGTGACAGATAATGTTGGGTATCTTTTGAAAGATATTGCTTCTTCCCGCAGTTCGGACATGTTTTGCCGTGGTTTGCAATAGTGACAGCAAGCACATCCTTCATCTTCCACTTATAGTCGCAATTTGTACATCGAACCATTTCATCATCCCCTTTCCTCTTTTTACCTGTTTCTTTAAGCAAAGGTTTCATGAATATGATGATTGGTTGAGAAAAGCCAATCAGCGAAATGTACTCAATCCTTAATTTTAAAGTTTCTCTCCTCTTCCTGAAATGCTTTGATCCAATCCCGAAAATCGTTGTCTACATGAAAATACTCGTTCGGAGTATTTTGCAAATCCATTCCATAGACTATCGTCAGACAACGAAAGACAGCCAATTCCTGCTTCGTCAACGATTTGCCTTCTTTCTCTTCCATCCACTCCAAAGCCGCCATCCGTTCATATGCCCACTCGGATACTTCCTCTCGTGTCAGTTGTTTTTTCAGAACGTGTTCCAGTTTTTTTATTACATCATCGATTTGAATAGTTCTCATGTCATCATCTCCCAATTAAATAATCATATGAATAATTCAGGCATTAAATCCTTTAATTTTTATGGTATAATTTTACATATGAAGTTCTGAACTCTATCCTCATCGTGCAACAAAGAAGTTCATAGTCCTAACGATTTAGAAATGGAGGTCATCCCGTTGAAAAAAGTAATTACTCCTTTGCTTTGCATCCCGTTCCTGCTGTTATCATCCTGTACAGACGAAACAGAAAAAACAGTGACGCACTCTGAAAGTAAAGAATTTAAACCGGAAACTGTGAAAATCAACAAGGATAGTGAATTAAACATCGTTCCGCTTTATACGCCCTATCAAAACTATTTGAAGGCATCCCTTAAAGAAAATGATCCAGAAGCGGATAAAAATAGTTATGCGAAATCTGTTCTCGGTTACATAGGTGAAATTGGAGAGAAGGAAAACTTTGATACGACCAGTTTAAAAGGCTACTTTTTATTGCAATCAACTGTTTACGAGCAAGAACTGGTGGATCGGACAAACGAGTTGATGAAACACCATGACGAAATCAAAGACATCATCATAAAAAACTATACCGCTGCAAATAAGGTACTTCCGAAAAAGAAAAGTACGATTTTCATCGTACCTACCAACTCGGAATATTCTTCTATGAGTGAATCTATGAAAGGCGTATTTGCCGCAGCATATAAGGACACGTTCATCCTGTATCTCGATACAAACTTTGATCAGGATACACTTGCTTACACAGTCGCACATGAATACCATCATTTGATTCTTCAAGATACAGCCGAATATAAAATGAATGAGATTCTTGATTCAATCATCACCGAGGGCAAGGCGGATGCCTTTGCCGACCGTGTCGTCAAGGACGTTTCACCGCCGTGGAACGTACCGATGGATGACAAGTCCAAGAAACATGTAGCCAGTTTGATCGAGAGCGGTGAAGCTACTTATGAAGAAGTTGTAGGCGGTAGTCAGCAAAAAGACATTCCCCAATGGAGTAACTATATCTTAGGACGGGATGTCATGGATCATTACTTTAAAACGAATCCTGATCATTCCATATCGGAATGGACATTTGCAGATCAACAGGATATTTTAAAAGGCTACAAGTACCAAGATATTCTGGAATGATACATTAATACATTTCGAAAAAACTATCATTGTAGGATGGTTACTTAGTAAACGGATTTCAATCTTCTCTTAAACTTACGTTGGATAATGCCCGAATTACATTTTCGATGATGTCGAGAGAAGCTGGAATCTGAATCCATTTTTCCATTACCTGGTCAAAATAAAGTCCTTGTTTTCGCATGTTTTCTTTATTGTTCACTTCATCAAATTCTAAAATTTGATTCAGATTTCGATTGGCTTCCTCAAAGTCATCGAACGGTCCTGAGCCATAATAAAAGAGTAAGTCTTCTTTTGTAAATCCTTCTAATTCTAGAATCTTTTCTTCCATTAATTCGAGCGGACGTATGCGGGCTTTCGCGTAATCGATGATTGTCGGATAAATGCCAAATGGTATGTCGTATTCTAAAAATCGTTCCGAATACCACTCCCAAATCCATTTCCACTTACAGATGAAATACACGATGTATTCTACTAGCGATGTTTCTTCCAGCTCATGCATTTCGTAAGATAATGTGATGGTGTCTTGTTCCAGCTCGAATTCAATAATAAATTCACCATTCCTATTTTCATCTTCCAGAAGTTCATTGATTCGTAAATCATTTAGTTTAAGATAGTCCAACAATGAAACTGGTCTTTTCGCTTCTTCACGAAATAAAACGCTAATATTTTTAATCACTTCAATTGTCATTTAGAACCTCCAAAAGGAATCAAGCAAGATCACCTTGCTTGATTCCAGTAGTTTTATCAAAACCAGGTACAAATATACCTACTCCTAAACCTTAAGAACGAAATCCTAATAAAAGTCATAACCGGGTACCTATATACAACAAATACAAAATGAAGGAGTAGAAAACATGTTTTATGATGAATACGAACTGCTTGAGTTATTCGAATCCGAACCGGAAGAACTTTATCAGGAAGGTGCCGGTTTTTATATGTATAAGAAGGTCGACAAACTTGGGTTTCAGCTATTATTGTATATCTCACAATATGAACATAAATGCAACGTCAGTCTAAGTAATGATATGTACAGGTGAACAATCTTCGAATTTGAACTATATCATATAGAATCAATAAGAAATGAAAATGAGTGTTTAAAAATCAGAGCCAATTCAGGAAAAACAGAAATTGATATACAGTGTAAGCCACATTTCAGTTTAACCCATATTAGATTATCGGATTAAGCATACGATTGACCTTTTAAGATACCATTTACGAAGGAGGACAGTTTCAGATGCGTAAATTTTTATTAATCGGCTCTTTGATTATCATCATTGCTTTGTTCGTTCAATTCGAACCCTTCCGTGATGAACCACCCGATCCCCGTGTCGAGATACAGGGAAAAAGTATTCCAACGGTTCAAGGGACATTTTGCTGGAGTGGCCTGTTTAGCGGCCAATGCGTAGACAAAATCTATGTAGACGGTTTACACATGACTGAAAAAAGTAAACCGGTCACCGTCATGCCGAACGAGAAAATCCGGATTGCCTTCGATCCAGAACCTGATACAATCAACATCCTTCAATTTAACAACAAGAAGACCGGTAACCCGGTTAGGTTAAAAAATAATCAACTCGTAACACCGAAAGAAGCCGGCACATATGCCTATGAACTTCAAGCAAGATGGTCAAAGAATGGTGACGGTCAGTTTGCTTTCTTAATCAAAGTAGATTGAAGGAAGAACGAATAGATCTTGTGTCTATACATCTAAATACGTATTACAATGTATTGCAAAGGAGATGTACGGTATAGTTTGAGCGCGGAGCTCAAAAGTCTCTTAACAAGATAGATCCGCGGATCATCATGTCCTGGATCAAGAAGAATATGGTCAGGACGGATGATTCGCGTTGTCATGGAAAGGGACTTGTTTCGAATCGTTCGGGTGAATGGCGGTATCGCATCGGACTATCGTCTGATCGCTTACAAAATTCGTCATCTTGATTCTCGATATCGGGCATCGTCGTGATGTTTATAAATGATTGTTGTGAAGAATAATTAAATAATTAACCTAGCAAACAGCATAGTTACTATAGAAAGAAGTCCACATCATTCCTCAGATGTGGACTTTTTTTCTTTCAAATCTACCCTAGAACAGTTCGTCTATCTTGTTCACCTTTATCTACATAGAAATTTAGATTATCAACAATATTTTATAAAAATCATTTTTATATTAAAAATCAATCTAAAATATCCGATATTACTTTAAGACATACTTTACTTATTTTTAAAAGGAGAGGAACTATTTTGCCCAAAAATAAAAGTTATCCTTTTCTTTTAACCACTGGAATTGGTTTGTTATTTTGGTATGGTAACAACTTTTTTGAAGCATCTCAATGGAATGCATTGATTTTACTAAATATTATTCAGTTTCTAGTTGGTCTATTAAGCACTTTTTGGATTGCAAGAGCTTACTATCGCTCTCATCCATCACTCAAGCAATTTTGGCTTTTTTTGAGCCTAGCAACTAGCATGTCCGCTACAGGTACCTTCATATGGATCATTTTACTTTATTTCGAACAGACGATGAGTTTCCCTACTACATCCTATCTTGCATGGACAGGGTCCTATCTCTTTTATTTTGCAGCACTTTTAAACAGACTAAAAAAAAGCTCGCTTGGAGTATCGAACGCCACCTACCTTTTTAATACCATGATCTATATGATTACAGCCAGCTCAATCAGTTATTACTATCTACTTTATCCGCTTTATCGGATCGAGCAACATTCGATATGGAATATAGCCTTCACATTTCTTTTTCAACTTGCCGATTTAGGCATTTTATTTTTTGTCATCACACTTTTTTATCTGATTCAATTCAATAAAAAAAACCATTCACTCCTCTTTCTTGTTACTGGATTATCCCTTCAAGTTCTAGGCGATGTTCTTTTTGCACAGATGAATATGGAGAGCGGTTATAAAACCGGCGGGATTGTGGATTTCATTTGGACAATCGCATTGCTCTTCATTGGATTCACTGCTCTTTTTTACAAAGATGAACAGAATGAGAGAGATGTTCCTCCTGCGACAGGACCTTACTTAAAAAAAGAATTTATCTTTCCTTACACGAGCATCCTTATTCTCTCTATCTTGATGATGCAGAGTTACGAATGGAATTTAAATGCATTGAGTGCCGGTTGGATCATCATTTTTCTTCTCGTCATAGTCAGACAAGCTTTTACTGTCCTTAAAAATAATACGTTGTTACTTGAATTAAAAAAGACTGCTTATATAGATGTATTGACAGGACTAGGTAATCGTTCTGCGTTTAAACAAGAAACAGCATCCTTGTTCAACAATAAAGAACGATCTCTTTCTTTCATATTGTTACAAATTGACCGGATAAAGATATTCAACGACGCCTTTGGTCATCAGGTCGGCGAACAACTCATTCAGGAAGTTTCTTCACGACTGAAAGAGTTAGATACGATGAAGGTTACGATCTATCGTTTCAGTGAAGATGAGTTTTTACTTGTTCTCAAGAATAGTTCGAAATCAGCTATTGGAAAAGTAAAGGAACATATCCTGATGTCTTTAGAAGATTCATTTAAATTAAAGGACTTTGAATTAAATATCATCGCGCACGGTGGCATCACGACATTCCCTGATCAAAGTCAAACCATTGAGGAAGTGCAGTTACAAACAGCGGAAGCTCTATCTCAAGCGAAACAACATGGAAATCATTCTTTCGTATTTTATGATTCCGAACTAAAATCAAACGTGGTGCGTAAACTCGAAATGGAATCTCATTTACGTCATGCCATCAGCCAAAATCAATTGACTGTCTACTATCAATCTAAAATTGATTTGAAGTCGGGACGGATTGTCGGAATGGAAGCTCTACTCCGTTGGTATCATCCAAAACATGGATGGATATCGCCTATAGAATTTATTCCAATCGCTGAAGAATCTGGTTTGATTAACGAAATCGGTGAATGGGTGATTCGAACTGCGGCCTATCAAAGTAAGCAACTCCAACTGATTGGATTTGATCCGTTACTCCTGTCTGTGAACGTATCGGCACTTCAATTCCAAAATCCGTACTTCTGCAAAATGATCCATCAGATCATTCAAGAAACACAGTTAGATCCTCAATGGCTTGAACTGGAGATTACAGAGAGTATCGTTCAAAACATTCAGGAAAGTGTCTCCATCTTGCAACAACTGAGGTCTTTAAACATCAAGACATCCATCGATGATTTTGGGACGGGATATTCCTCTTTGAATGTATTAGAACAATTACCCATTGATACGTTGAAAATTGATAAGTCATTCATCGACCGCTTGACTCAAAATACGTCTTCCCCCATGGTGAAAACGATTATCGATCTTGGATTAAATCTCAATTTAACCGTCGTAGCGGAAGGAATCGAAACGATTGAGCAAAAATCGCAGCTGGAATCCTATGGATGTATGATTGGCCAAGGCTATCTATTTTCTCGGCCCATCGATTTTGACTCGTTCATTCATCTACTACAAAATCATCCTATTCCTAAAGAAATGTCCTATTGAAATTGAAGTGCATGATGGAGACGATGCTTGACTGTCTCTATCATGCATTTCATGATTTGTTAATCGTATGATGAATTCAGTTATATGACAGGAATACCTAGAGTTCACTTTATAAAATCATAGACCTGTTTTATAAACCATATTTTATGAAAGAAGAACTCATTGTATACTTAGAAAATATGATTAAAAGGAGTATATGAATAGCATGTCTAAACGACCTAAGATTTTTATCCTGATCATTCTCCTATATGTTTTAGGATATTACGGCTGGATATTCACCTTCCCTGATTCAGCCTCTCTACAAATAGTAGGAGGAAGTCTCTTTTCGATCGTCGGACTCTTGATTGCGCTCTTCTATCTAAAATTAGCCGTCAGTCAAGCGAATTCCAAAGACCGTAAGTTTTGGTCCTTCATCGGACTCGGAACCTTTTTTTATTTAATCGCTGAATTGATTTGGTTTTTTTCAGAGAGTGTCTTAAACGAAGACGTGTCATTTCCAGGATCACCAGATATTTTTTACATTTTACAGGCTCTTTGCCTCCTCTATGCTTTGATCCATAAAATTTTAAAGGAAGCAGCTATCCAACAACGGATTTCTTTTTTGTTTGATGTCATGATTATTCTAGTCGTGGCCAGTACGTTCTCATGGCACTTTTTGATTGCACCTATCCTGACTACAAGTGTTGCTTCTATGGAGGCTTTAGTCGTTTCTTTGATCTATCCGATTGGAGACCTAGGCATGCTGGTCGCTGTTTCTTTTCTATTTTTCAATTTATCGACTAAAGACAAAAATCATTCAATGTATCTCATTATCGTAGCGGTGGCATTGCAAGCCATTGCCGACTCCGTCTATCTGTACTTAATCGCGCAAGACACTTATATTACAGGTAGTTGGATTGATCCTTTGTTCATTGTTGGAATGATTCTCTTAAGCTTCGCTGGTCTTCAAAGTAACTTAGACCAAAAAAATATAGATTCTCCTGAAGAAATCGAAAGACTAAACGTGTTTCAAATGCTGACGCCTTATGGCGGCGTGTTGATCCTGTTCGTCTTCATGGGATTTCACTCTACAAACTTTGATATCGTGACGATGGGTTCTGGTCTTTCGATTTTATTGGTCATCATCCGGCAAATTTTAATCATTTTCGAAAATCACAAATTAGTCCGGCGTTATTATCATCAAGCTCAGATTCTCGAAATGAGTGAGGAGCGCTATAAATCGTTATTCGAATACCATCCGGACCCTGTCTATTCAACGGATCTCAGCGGGAAATTTGATAGTGCCAATACAGCGTGTACTCATCTACTCGGCATATCCAAGGTTGATTTGATCGGCCAAAACAGTTTGCGGTACGTCAAGGACTCTCACCGAAAGCGTGTATCGCAAGAATTAAAAGAAGTCTTTAATGGCATGCCCCGTAGTTATGAGACGGTCGTCCAAAACGTGGCTGGCTCCGCACTACATGTGAACATCACGAACGTCCCGATCATCGTCCGAAACGAATTGGTCGGAATTTTTGGCATCGGTAAGGATGTAACCGAAGCGAGACGAATTGAACAAGAGATTCATTACCTCGCTTACCACGATGCACTTACGGGACTTTTCAATCGTCCTGCTTTCGAGGAGCGTCTGTCTGGACTTATTAAACACCGCCCCTCGAAAAATGACTCAAACGTTTCTTTGTTTTTTATGGATTTAAATCAGTTTAAACATGTCAACGATACACTCGGACACGATGTCGGAGATCAATTACTCAAAGCCGTTGCTACACGATTAAAAACATTCGAAGATCTTTTCGACATGATGGCGCGACAGGGAGGCGACGAGTTCACACTTTTGTTGAGAGATGTTGCCACGTATGAACAGTTGCTTCATTTAGCAGACCGATTGTTGACGGCATTACAGGAACCCTATCAAATCGATCATCATGTCATCACTTGTCCCCCAAGTATCGGAATTTCTTGTCACCCGAATGATGCTTTGACTATGCTAGAAATGATGAAGCACGCGGATCTCGCGATGTATCATGCGAAACAAACCAAAACAGGAAGCTATGTTTTTTACAGTGAACTTCAACATATGCCACTATAAGCGCACCCCATTCTACTGAAACTTTTTCGTTTCCATGGACGTATCGAATATCTCGAATAGACTGTACAAAATACGGTTATTGAACTATTTCAAATCAATTTTTTTAAATTTCTAAAGCGCTCCATGTTTTATAGAGCAATAAAAAAACATGTCTTATCATACTATTACTTCTTTTAATTGGATTAGCAGGATATGGAGTTTCTGCACTGATGAAAGGAATAACAAGTTCTTTAATATTTGAAAAACCCGGATATATAGTATTGCTAGTTGCTTATATGGCTTTAATACCTTTAATATTCTCTATTTTTCATGGCCTTCGTATATTACAATTCATATCAAAAAGCTCTAAATCAATCGATTTGATTTTTTTATCGGCTCAAATGATGAGAAAGTCGTTTTTATTTATTGCCTTTTTAGCTCTTTGTATTTTACCGATATTTTTTTATATTGGGCAAATGGACGATGCTCCAGTTTTGGTACTAGTGGGCATAATTCTTATTGTAGTACCGTTAGCAGTAAGCGCTATATTTAGATGTTTTCAATACATTCTTAAAGATCATTTTCTTTCTTAAAGATTAAAAACTAGTATGAGGAATTAAGTATAAAACAGTGTTACGCTTTCTTATACAATCAAGAAATCATAAAAGGTATACATTTCGACGTCGAAATGTATACCTTTTATGATTTCTATTACTTATTCAGAAGGTTTACCAAAGATGGGTCGCATATCTCTATCCCATGTAAACACTTGTGCGCGTGTATGCCTATTAGGATCATACAATGGATCGCCCTCAATGTTCGTATAAGTGCGGGCATGATAGACAATGACATCTTCACCATATTCGTTCACAGTAAAACTATTGTGCCCAGGACCATATTGGCCGGCCTCTATATTTGTTTTAAATACTGGCTTAAGTACTTTTTTCCATATGGAAGGATTGAGTATATCTCCTTCTTCAGAAGCACTTAACATACCTATGCAATAGTTTTCATCTGTTGCACTAGCAGAGTACGTTATAAAAATCTGACCATCGCGTTTTAATACTGCCGCACCTTCATTGACGAGAAACCCTTTTGTTTCCCATTCTAACTCGGGTTTTGTAAGCATAATTTGTGGTAATTTGATGGTCCACGGACTTTCTAACTCTGCAATATAGAGATTAGAATTCCCTTCAATAGCTGGATCTTTTTGTGCCCAGACTAAATAATGAACTTCTCGATGCTCAAATACAGTCGCATCAAGCGCAAATGAATCCCATTCCGTTTCGATTTGTCCTTTTTCTACCCACTCGCCTTCAAGAGGATTCGTAGAACTACTTTCCAGTACGAACATCCGATGATCAAAGAGTCCATTCACAATCTCACGTGATTTTGCAGCTGCGAAATAGATATACCATTTCCCATCAATATAATGTAACTCTGGAGCCCAAATCAAATCACTCATCGGACCTGTTTCGTGTTTGACCCAGGCTGTTACAGGTGTTGCATCACTTAATTCTTGAAGCGATGTGGCACGACGTAATTCAATTCGGTCATATTCAGGAACGGACGCCGTGAAATAATAGTAGTTATCAGAATGTAAATACACCCACGGATCTGCTCGTTGCTCTACTATAAGATGCTGATCCTCTGTCTGATTCATCATATTACCTCCTCGTTTGCTAAACTCTTCTCGAATACAGGTAGTTCTCCCTGCCAAGTAAACGGTCGTATATACGTATGACGATTTGGATCCCATAGTGGATCGCCATCGATTTCTTTATAGCTACGGGCATGATAAACCAAAATATCCGTCCCATCTGTAAGCGTCGTAAAACTATTGTGACCCGGTCCGTATTCGCTGATCGCTTCATTTGTTGTAAGAACAGGCTTCGGATGCTTCTTCCAACGGGTTACGTCCAGCACATTCTCCGTCTCATCAATACTAAGAAGACCCATACAGTAATTATGATCGGTCGCACTTGCTGAAAACGTTACGTATATACGCCCGTGTCGCTTCAAAACAGCCGGACCCTCGTTTACAAGAAAACCAATCTTTTCCCATGGATGCTCCGGACTAGCAATCATCGTTTGTGGTCCGATTAAAGTCCAAGGATTTTTCATTTCTGAAATGTACAGATTAGAGTTCCCTTCAATTTCAGGATCTTTCTGTGCCCAGATGTAATACAGATGTCCTTCATGTTCGAACGTTGTCGCATCGAGTGCAAACGATTCTCGCCATGTTTTGATCTGCCCTTTTTCTATCCAGTCACCTTCCAAAGGATTAGCTGCGCTATTTTCAAGAACATACATACGATGATCAAAAATAGCATCCTCACGTGCTGCTGCGAAATAGAGATACCATTTCCCTTGAATATGATGCAGTTCAGGCGCCCAAATGTTAGCACTCATGATACCT
Source organism: Exiguobacterium sp. GL_137 (assembly GCF_057834585.1). Taxonomy (NCBI): domain Bacteria; kingdom Bacillati; phylum Bacillota; class Bacilli; order Caryophanales; genus Exiguobacterium; species Exiguobacterium sp. GL_137. The sequence goes on along the minus strand of NZ_CM174406.1, from coordinate 1,319,573 downwards.
GTCGGACGTTTCGTCCATATGATTTGTTCCTCTGCTTCTGTTAACTCTTTAATAGTCTGAGCTCGACGGAGGGGAATCCCACTAAAATCAGGTAAGGAAGCTGTGAAATAATAATAGCCGTCTGTATGACGCATTATCCATGGATCTGCGCGTTGTTCAACGATAGGGTTTATAATTGCTTCTCTCATAAAGAATTCTCCTCTGCCTCAGAATGAGTAGACTGTAGGCTCATCTGTTTTAAAAGTGTATGCCGTTCTCGCAATCGGTAAGCTTCTTGTTTACTACTTGCTAGCAGAAGGGGTGACACACTAATTTCTTCCGGTCGAAGAGGTGCTTTTAAAGCACCAAAGATATACTCCATCTCCTGTCGAGTCGGCATATGTTGTGCCCAATCGTTCAGCTTCACTGGCGTATCAGAACGTTCCTGGATCATTGTTCTGTAGAGATCAATGAGTTCCATTGTGGCGACAGCCACCTTTGTACCATGTAAGACTGCCGGGCGATGGTGCGTAATGAAATCCATCTCCCAGTAATGAGACAGGTGATGTTCCCCACCAGAAGCGGGATGCGAATGACCAAAGATCAACATGGCAATTCCAGATAGGAGTAGCGAGTCCATGAGTTGATCCAAACCTTTCGCTTTTCCTTCGTAGATCTCTGGTAGAACCTCCATACAGGCAAACAATGCTCGTTCTGTTAATCGAGCGACAATAGGACAAAACGGTTCATTTCCATCAAAAGCGCCAAAGTGCCAATCCAATAAGGATGTATATTTTCCGAGCATATCACCTACACCTGCTGCCACTAAAGCTTGTGGTGCGTTGCGAATAATATCATTCGGTACAAATACAGCAATCGGCGAAACAAGTTGATAGGTGATCTTTTTACCTCTTACAATCAATGGTGCCCCTTTCGATGTAAAACCATCCACTGAAGGAGCAGTTGGCACCGAGAGAAATGGCACTTTTGTTTTTGCAGCACAGAATCGTGTCACATCATGAATCGTACCTGTTCCTAGTGCAATCAATGCATCTACACTCGCATCTTGCTCTAACAACACTTGAACAACTGATAATTCACCAGCTAAGACATCCCCTTGTTCGTTCGAGGAAAGTGAGACGAATGATACGTCGATGCCCACTTCTTCTAATACTTTTTTCAATGGAGAATAACCGACAGCCTGCGTATTTGCATCTGCGATGACGAGAAGGTGACGCCATTCTTTTTTCTGTACAAACTCGGCTAACGATTGCCAAACATTTTCTGAAGCACTAATCTGTTCTATTGTAATGGTGTGATGCGGATTTCCACATGTGCAAGCGGCTACCTGTTCCTGAATCTGTTCGAGGTTCATCGACTGACTCCTTTCTCGACTCGATACACCGTTTCCCATCGATATGTCTGTCCTGCTGCTAATAGGATAGAAGGGAACTCTTCATGATGGACCGCGTCAGGAAGATGCTGCGGCTCTAAACATACACCGTAATGTTTTCTTGATTGTCCTTCACGTAACATCGTCTCCTCATTCATCTGATTTCCTGAGTACAAAACGAGTGCGGGAGTAGATGTAAACAATGTCAATGTGCGTTGGCTTTCAGGATCATAGAGCTTCGCTTTTCGTTGATCGGCGAACACAAACGGATGATCATAACCACCGACCAATTGGTTTTGAGGATGATGCGAAGCAGAACCTTCCGATAAGGTTCGGCCTAATCGGAAGTCGAATGGTGTTTGGTCTACCTCTAGTAATTTTCCTGTAGGTATCAAATCCTCACGTAGCTCAGCAAAGCGATCAGCAGATAATGTCAATTCATGTTGTAAAATATCACGTTTACCTGCACTCAGATTAAAGTACGTATGGTTCGTCAGATCACACACCGTATCAGTATCACTGGTTGCCTCATAGCTAATCCTCACACCATCAGAAAGTAACTCAAAAGAAGCCCGAATATCAAGCATTCCTTTATAGCCATTCTCACCATCAGGACTTACGTAACGAAGGGTTAGGAAATCTGCTGACACGTCTTCTACTTTCCAAAACTGACAGTGCAGACCGTCTCCACCATGTAAATGATGATTCCCTTCGTTTTGCGGTAACTGATACGTCATTTTCTCTAGATCAAATGCGCCGTTTTCGATTCGACCTGCGACGCGCCCGATGGTAGCTCCTAAGTAATAGGTATCTGCCATATACTCTTCCAACGTATCGTAAGACAGGATAAGATTTTTCCATCCTTCATCTTGTATCGAAAATTCTTGAAGCGTAGCTCCATATGTCAAGATACGCAAACGACACGTCTCATTCTCAAGCATGATTGCCGTCTGATCCACTACTTCTGTCTGTCGTTCCATATTGTTGCTCCTTTCTCACCAAACCTTCATAGGACAATGCTTCGTTGCAAGACGTGCTCGGTAAGAGATATAACATCCACACTTTAAACAGGTATCGTCCTGATGAAACGGACAGGTCGAACACTGACGAAGTCGTTCTTGATACTCGGCATCCGTAACTTGTTGCATCACTTCTGCATCGATGGTCAACAACCAATCTGTCTCTAGCGCTGTGGGAGAACAAGTCCGACAACGTCGTGTCTCTGCGACCTTCATCTCAGCGAACCGTAAGCGTAATGACGCTCATTGCGGGTACATCAAAAATAAGTTTTCCTTCTTCCGTCAGCTGCACTTCATGATCGCGTGGAGAAACCAGATCAGGTTGTTCGAACGTATTATGGGCATTGAGATGATCTGCTGTTAAAATACGTGCCGATACTTCAGAAATTGTCCCGATACCACGCAAATCAATTTCTACCTTATCGCCGTTCTCGTGATCGAGCTGACAAAGACTGATATGCAACACACCTTCTGCGTCACGAGAAGCTGTTGCATTTATCGCGGGAATGGCTTCCTGTTTAGTGACATAGTCACGTGTAATGGCTGCTAGTTCGACACGTTCAGCATCTTGATGGACACGATACATTTCAAACACGTGATACGTCGGAGTAAGAATGAACTGATCACCTTCCGTCAATATCATCGCCTGAAGCACGTTGACCATTTGTGCAATGTTCGCCATGTGAACACGATCATTGTGCTTATGGAAGATATTGAAGTGAATCGCTGCTACGAGTGCATCACGGATTGAATTTTGTTGATACAAGAAGCCTGGGTTCGTTCCTGGTTCTACATCGAACCATGTTCCCCACTCATCGACGATCAGGCCGACTCGCTTCTCCGGATCATATTGGTCCATAATTTGACCGTGCTTCGTGATCAATTCATCCATGTAATAAGCACGTTTTAATGTGATGAACCACTCGTCTTCTGTGAAATCTAACGCCGATCCTTTACCTAACCAGAAATCACCCGGGATTGTGTAATAGTGAAGGCTGAGTCCGTCCATCATCGTACCTGCTTCACGCATGAGAACCTCTGTCCATTTGTAGTCATCAATATTGGCGCCACCAGCAATCTTGTAGAGCTGATTGCCATCATAGTTTCGTACATAAGTCTGATAGCGGCGATACAGGTCTGCGTAATACTCAGGACGCATGTTTCCACCACAACCCCAGTTCTCGTTGCCGACGCCGAAGTATGTAAGCGACCACGGTTCCGTGCGACCATTCTCCTGACGCCAGTTCGCCATCGGTGACTCTCCGTTGAATGTCATGTATTCGACCCACTCAGACATTTCTTGAACCGTTCCACTTCCGACGTTCCCACAGATATATGGCTCGCATTCGAGTAGTTCACAGAGACGCATGAATTCATGTGTCCCAAAATGATTGTTTTCGACAACGCCACCCCAATGCGTGTTGACCATCCGTTTTCGGTTCTCGTTCGGTCCGATTCCATCTTTCCAATGGTATTCATCAGCAAAGCAACCGCCAGGCCAACGCAAGACAGGAATACTCAATTTCTTCAGCGCCGCTAACACGTCATTCCGAATGCCATCCGTGTTTGGGATGTGCGATTCCGGACCGACCCAGAGACCTTCATAGATGCAACGTCCGAGGTGTTCCGCGAAGTGCCCATAGATATGCTTGCTGATTTTGCCTCTCGGTAGATCCGCATTGACGATCAGTTGTGTTGTCGCTTCTTTTGTCTTCAGTGTTGATTTAATGAGTTGGTTATTCATAATATCTCCTCCATGAAAAGGGACCTGATCAGGTCCCGATAGATTATGGTCGATAATACAGCTCGTTCCAGCGTAATTCATTATTGAACCTGACTGTCTCCGTTTGTTCGTCGATGACAGCAATTTCGACATTGAGAAGTTCCGCAAAGTCGCGCAGTTGGTCTGTTGTGACTTCATAAGAGTAACAAGTATGATGAGCGCCTCCAGCTTGAATCCAGTTTTCAACGGCCTGAGCCATCGACGGTTGTGTTTTCCAAAGAACACGTGCAACTGGTAAGTTCGACATTTCTTCATCAGGTTGGATTCCTTCCACCGTGTTGACTAGAAGGCGGAAGCGATGTCCTAGATCAATCAGACTGGCATTAAGTGCCTTACCGTTCTGTCCTTCGAATACCATTCGCGCCGGTGCCTCCCGATCTCCGATGCCGAGCGGATGTACCTCGATTCGTGGCTTGTCTACAGCAATCGTCGGACAGATCTCGAGCATATGTGCACCGAGGACCATCTCGTTTCCAGGCTCAAAGTGGTACGTATAATCTTCCATGAAGGAGGTGCGCTCGTTGCTGGCCATGATCTTCATAAGACGCACTAAAGCCGCTGTCTTCCAGTCCCCTTCTCCCGCAAATCCGTAGCCTTGTTCCATTAAACGTTGAACAGCTAGACCGGGTAATTGCTTGATTCCATGTAAATCTTCGAAAGTTGTAGTGAAAGCTGTGTATTCTCCCGCTTCCAAGAAAGCTTTCATCCCGAGTTCGATGCGTCCTTGGTAGCGAACTGAGGCGAGGAATGCTTCTTCTTTCATTCCTTTATTCGTCAATTCATATCGTGTTTGATATTCTTCCATCAGCTCATCCAACGCTGTCTCCGTCACTGCATCCATGTATGTGACGAGATCCCCAACGCCATAACCGTCAACCGTCCAGCCAAGCCGAATCTGTGCCTCAACTTTATCGCCTTCCGTCACGGCAACATTACGCATGTTGTCACCAAAACGCGCTACCTTCAAGACTTTACTTTCCGCTAAAGCATGGGCGACACTCATCCAAGACGCCATCTTTTGGCGAGTACCTGTATCTTCCCAATGCCCGACTAGCACTTTGCGTTTCACATTCATCCGGCTTGTGATGAAGCCATGTTCTCGATCCCCGTGTGCCGACTGATTGAGGTTCATGAAATCCATATCGATGGCATCCCATGGAATGTCACGGTTGAATTGTGTACCAAAATGAAGCAATGGTTTTTGTAGAACGCGCATCCCACTGATCCACATTTTGGATGGAGAGAAGGTATGCATCCATGTAATGACACCAGCACACGTATCATCTGCATTGGCTTGGAGCATCATCTGCCGAATTTCCTCGGCATTTTTGACGACTCCTTTAAAGACAATCCGATCACGAAAGACGTCGGCTCCGTCTAACCCTGAAACCATTTCTTTTGAATGCGTTTCGACTTGGCGCAGAACATCCTCTCCATAAAGCATCTGGCTTCCTGTTATAAACCAAAATTCATGCGTATTTGCTGTCAACATCTAAAGTCCCCCTAATCTAGCTATGAGCAGGTATTATTTCTGACCGTAATATGCGTTCGCTCCATGCTTCCGCAGATAGTGTTTGTCTAATATGCTTTGTTTGATTGGTGTCAAATTCGGATTCAAGTTCAAGGCATGGATTCCCATCTTTGCTACTTCTTCAAGTACGACGGCATTATGCACTGCTTCATCCGCATCCTTTCCCCAACAGAAGGGAGCATGATTGGCGACAAGCACACCAGGTACAGCAACGGCTTCTAAGTGGAGTTCGCTCAATGTTTCAATAATGACATGTCCCGTCTCTAACTCATAAGCTGCCTCGATTTCTTCATCTGATAGCTCCCGCGTACAAGGAATTTCTCCATAGAAGTAATCAGCATGCGTCGTCCCAAAAGCAGGAATCGATCGTTTTGCTTGGGCCCAGCTCGTCGCCCACGGTGAGTGCGTGTGAACAATGCCCCCAATCTCTGGAAGAGCACGATACAATGCAAGATGAGTCGGTGTATCTGAGGATGGACGCAGTTCACCTTCTACAATATTTCCTTCTAAATCAACGACGACTAAATCTTCTATCGTCAATTGCTCATAGGGCACCCCGCTCGGTTTGATGACAACCAAGCCTGTATTGCGATCGATTCCACTGACGTTGCCCCACGTGAACGTAACCAAATCATGTTGAGGTAAAGCTAGATTGGCTTTTAGTACTTCTTCTTTCAATTGACGACTTACCATACGGGTTCCCCCTTCTGACGTGACGCTTCAGCTTTAATTTTTTTCAAACGCTTCATCACATCGTTCTCTCCACGACCGAAATAATCATACAGTTTCGTATACTCAGCGAATAAGGCATCGTACACCTCGACATTTTCTGGAATCGGAACATAGGTCTTGTCCTTCACGCGTCCCATTTTCGTCGCTGCTTCTGTGATCGTGGCATATCCTCCTCGCTCTGCTCCTGCTGCGACGGCACCGAACATTGCAGATCCTAACGCTGGCGTTTGAGAAGAGGCTGAAATTTTGATTTCCATATTCAATACGTCCGCGTAAATTTGCATCATCAGTGTGTTCTTCTCTGCGATTCCACCTGCTGCATAGACTTCGTGTACCGGAACGCCACTTGTCCGAAACGCTTCGACGATGGTTCGTGTTCCATAGGCAGTTGCTTCAATCAGCGCTCGATACATATCCTCCGTTTTTGTGAGCAAGGTGGCTCCAAGCAGTATTCCTGTCAGATTCGTATCGACAAGCGTAGAGCGATTTCCATTCCACCAATCTAGAGCGATCAGACCATGCTCTCCGACACGCTGTGCTGCCGCCTTGTCTGTCAGGAGTTGATGGATACTCATTCCTTTTAGAGCTGCTTCTTCTATATAGTTGCTTGGCACACAATTTTCAGTGAACCATTCAAAATGATCTCCGACACAGGACTGACCCGCCTCATAGCCCATTAATCCGGGTAGAACGCCATCTTCTACGATTCCACACATACCCGGTACGACTTGTTCGTCTTTTCCAAGCAAGATATGACAGGTGGATGTGCCCATCACCATCAATAATTTACCCGGTTCGGTAATTCCAACGGCTGGTACTGCTACATGCGCATCTACATTCCCTACCGCAACGGCTGTTCCTGGAAGAAGTCCAATCCGAGCGGCGAAAGCTTTCGTTAGTTCACCTGCTTTTGCTCCGATAGGCGAGATGTCGTTGGAGAGTTTCTCTTCCACCACGTTCTCTAGTCGGGGATCCAGCGCTTTAAAGAATGATTTTGAAGGATAGCCTTCTTGTTTATGCCACATTGCTTTATATCCAGCCGTACAACTATTACGTACAACTTTTCCTGTTAACTGAGAGACCACCCAGTCTGTCGCTTCTAAAATTTCATGTGCTTCCGCATAAATAGTCGGTGCCTCATTTAAGATTTGCCAGACTTTCGGTATCATCCACTCTGATGAAATTTTCCCACCGTAACGTTGCAAGAAGCTTTCTCCACGTTCACTAGCAATCCGGTTCAAAGCATCTGCTTCATCTTGGGCTGCATGATGCTTCCACAACTTTACATAGCTATGTGGGTTTTGTTGATGTTCATCACGGAAACATAACGGATTCAAGTCTTTATCAATCGGTAAAATCGTACATGCCGTAAAATCAATACCAAGACCAATCACTTGATCTGCCAGGACACCTGCTTTTTTTACAACGGATGGTATGGTGACTTCTAACACTTCAAGGTAATCTCGCGGATGCTGGAGTGCCCAATCATGTTCCAAACGCGTTTTTCCATCTGGTAAAAATTTATCCATGACACCATGTGTATACGTTTTGACAGCAGTCGCTACTTCGCGACCTGTTTCTACGTCGATCAAGACCGCTCTACCTGATTGTGTCCCATAGTCAATTCCAATTGTATACTTAGACATTTCATCACCCTACTTCCAAAAAGAATACGCTTACATTTCGGAATAAAAAAATAAAGTGTGTGGGCACTCTTTTTTTCATCCGGACAATTTATAGAAATGTGTAGAAAAATAAAATAAAAATAAAAATTTGTACGTATAACTTACACTATGATTGTATCAATTATTTCCAATTAATCAACTATTTTTTCGTAAATAAGGCTATTTTTTTGTTCAAAAAGACTTTTAAGGTTGTTTCAAGACTCTTTCATGTCTATTTTATCACCATTGGTACGTACATGTTGAATTGCGTTCAATAGTTTTAGTTCATTCAGATGACTAATTTAATGATGAACACCATTTGTGTTTGTCTAATTATTCAGAGACTAGATTAGAATTCAAACCAAAGCACACAGTAAGATAGGTTGCTTTTGAATCCGCATTTGATTAGTTGACCCTTCTTACATCAGGTATTCGTTTCAATATATGCTTCTCTTATTCAGCATTGCATTCTTATTTTTCATAAGCGTTTTGCCCAAATAGTAGTTCCATCCTTACTCATACCGGTCATAATTATCGTCGACTTCCAGTTCTCCCAATCCCATGCTGCACCCATTTGCATATCATACGTTTCTTGCCCTACACGAAGTGTAAGCATATGGTTTTTCAGACGCCATGATCCCTTTTCATTTAGTAACTTTCCATTCTTTTTCAACGTCACTTTTTCCGATTTCTGTTGTCCATCATCAAAGCGGGGAAATGTAAGGATGTCCCATTCACCGACCATATGCGCGTCTTTAATTTTAATTTCAGATTCTCCCGCATAGCGTTCAGGTGAGACGACGGGCCAACCGTCTTTTGTCCAGTACACTTTTCGAACTTGCAATTGGGACCAGTAAATATCTTCATTAGGCCGCGCTTGGTGAATGATGAACGTATCTTTCCCATCCTTTAAGAATGCAGCGTGGCCTGTGCCGACGTATCCATCATCTCCTCTAAATTGATAACCACCTATAATCTTCACGCCAGTATCAAACGATTCATCTGATGTATCACGTAAATCACGCCCACGGGAGTCCACATAAGGACCCTTTATCGATTTCGAACGGCCGATTCGAACGTTATATGTATCTTCTAACCATCCATATGAAACCATCAAATAGTAATAACCTGTTTTAGCATTGTAGAGAATTTCCGGCCCTTCGATTCCCATCGTCATATCTTTTCTTTTGGCGAGCAACATACCTTCGTAGGATTCCTTCATGAGCTTACCGTCCTTCGGATCAATCTCCGTCAAGAAAATACCACCAAAGTACGAACCGTACGTCATCCACCACTTACCGTGCTCATCTTGAAGAACGTGTGGATCAATGGCGTTCACCGTCTTTCCATCTCCGTCTTTCGATGCTACGACGACTCCTTTATCTTCCCATGGTCCATCAATGTGCGCAGCGGTCGCTAATCCAATATAAGAAGTACGACTCCCGACTTTGGAGACAGAATAGTACAAGTAAAACTTCCCTGCTATTTTCGTAATGGCTGGAGCCCAGAATGTGTTTCCACCTGTCCAATCAAAGGCTTCTTCTGTTACTTGATCAAATACACGACCCGCGAATTGCCAATGAATAAGGTCTTTTGATTTTCGTATTTGAATCCCAGGTTTTGGTGGACTTTCTACCATATAATCTGTTGAAAAGACGTAATAGGTATCCGCTTCCTTTAGAATGGCACCATCATGCGTAAAGTTGGTCGTCCATTTGTTCTCTTGATGGAGTATTTCAGGTCGTACATCTGAAATCTGTTTTTCAAAAGGTGCTTTTGGTAGTGCCAAATCTTTGATAGATGCACTCGTAGACCACCAAAACAAAAAACTGCCAATCACAAGGATTAACATTGTTATTCCTATCATGATTTTTCTCATACATGTTTCCTCCTTCAATCAAAAGCACCCGCCTTTAATCAAGACGGGTGTTCTTCTCTCTATACACCTCAGCCCTTCACACCAGAAATAGCAATCGACTCGATGATCTGTTTTTGAAATATCATGAAGACGATTAACATCGGGAGTAATGCCACAACGGATGCAGCCATGATTAATGGATAATCACTTTGAATTGCATAAGATGCATTGAAATTTGCAATAACCAGTTGAAGCGTTTGTTTCTCAGGTGAATTCAGATATAGAATTGGACCTAGATAATCATTCCAAATGGCCATAAACCAAAGAATCAATTGTGCCGCTACAGCGGGCTTGATCAGTGGAAAGATGATTTTATAGAAGATTTGGAAATACGAACAACCATCGATTTTAGCTGCTTCGATAATTGAGTTCGGAATGCTGTTCAAGAATTGACGCAAGAAGAAAATCATGAAGATGTTTCCAAACAATCCAGGTACAATCAGCGGCAGTAATGTATCGACCCATCCAATATTCGAGAACATCATAAACTGTGGAATCATCAGGACCGGGTATGGAATCATGACTGAGGCGAACAAAAGTAGAAAGATTTTATTTTTCCCTCTAAAATTCAATTTAGCAAAAGCGAACGCTGCTAAGCTTGAAGTAAATGTTCCTACGATCGTGACAGACAACGCAACAATTAAACTGTTTGATATCCCTGATAAGAGTGGACCCATATTCCAAATCTCAAAATACTTATTAAACGATATGTCAGTCGGAATCCATACCGGTGGAAGCGAAAATACCTCTTCTTTCGACTTCAAGGATGTCGATACCATCCAAAGTAACGGTGCGATCATGACGACCGCTCCCATCGTTAAGAAGACAAAGACAAAGACATCCGTAATCCGATCCTTTTTCTTTACTGACATCTTCTCCACGTTTTCTTTTTTACGCGTAAGAGCTAACTGCATGGTTATTCTCCTTTCCAAGGTGCTAGTTGCTTAATCGATGTCGAATGATGATTTTTCGTTCATCCGGAATTGAAGTAGCGTGATGATGAAGATAAAGAGACCTAGCACAAGTGCCATCGCCGAAGCATATCCCAACTGGAAGTTCCCGAACGACTTTTGCCAAATATAAAAGACAGCAGAAGCAGAAGAATACTCCGGTCCACCCGTTGGCGTCATGACGTTAATTTCCGTAAAGATTTGAGCACCACCGATAATGTTTGTCACGATAATGAAGAATGTCACAGGCTTGACCATCGGGAGAGTGATGTACCAAAAACAGTGCCACGCATTCGCACCATCTAATTTCGCTGCTTCATAGTAGGATTTAGGTACACTTTGCAATGCCGCCAAATAAAGGAGCATCGTATAGCCTAACCCTTTCCAGATGGCCATGACAATCAATGCTGGTTTGACCGTATTTGTATTTTGTAGCCAATTCGGACCGTCAATACCAATCAGATCTAAGAACTGATTTACTAGACCGTAATCTCCGTTATACGCCCACTGCCATAAAATCGAAACAGCAGCAATAGAGGAAATGACGGGGATGTAGTAAATGACTCGGAAGGTATTCGTGCCAAAAATTCCGCGATTCAGTGCTAAAGCGAGCATGAGAGCGAGTACGATCCCGATTGGAATACCAAGCATCATGAAGAGCGTGTTATACATCGACTTATAGAAATACTCATCTTGGAACAAATTAATGAAGTTCTCTAGACCAATGAATTTCATTTGTCCAAGTCCATTCCAATTGGTGAATGCGCCATAGAAGGAGTACATCAATGGCAATAATGCGAAAAGAAAGAATCCAATGACTGGCGCTGCAACAAACAAGTAGGCATAACGTTGCTCGGTTCGATATAACTTAGAAATCGTTTTTGTTTTCATCGTTCTTCCATCCTTTCCACGTCAAAGGGTCAGGTGGTGATAAACACCACCCTTTCTAAAACCTTTGATCAGTTCGCCTGTTTCTCTTGTGCGATGGCAGCATCCAGCAACTTCTGCATTTTTGGTTGCTCTTTCTTTACATAGTCTTCGACTGATGTTTTACCATCAAGGACAGGTTGGATGTTTTTAAAGAACTCGTCGTACCATTCTGCTGTGTACGTTTTCTCGGCTGGGAAACCACGACCGTAATCATTGATCAAGTCTAAGAACTCTTCTTTGTTCTTTGGTTGGATGGATGTGTCCTCCACCCAGTCTTTTGCAATCTCCATGCTATTTGGCAACTGGACTTGTGCATCGACTAATGCCTGTTGTCCTTCCTGATCAGCCGATAAGTACATGGCTAATTCAGTCGCTTCTTTTTGGTGTTTCGTCGTAGATCCGACACCGATACCGAGCGAACCGACCCAACCAGATGCCTTACCCGTTGATCCCGCTGGCCAAGGAAGTAGATCATACTCAAATTTCAATTGATCTTTAAACGCTGCCATATCCCACGGCCCGACTGGGAAGAACGCGAGTTGCCCCTTCATCCAACGTTGATACGTATCCAGTGTTTGCGTCTCACCGATAGAAGGCGTAATTTTATGTTTCACTTGTTGGTCGACGAAGAATTGCAAGGCCTCGATAAATTTCGGGTCGTCGATCGTCACCTTTGTTCCCTCTTCATTGATCCAATCTGCACCGTTGCTCCAAACGAACGGTTGTAGTGCCCAGTTCGCATTAAAACCAGTACCATACTGATCCATCTTTCCGTCGCCATTCGTATCTTTCGTCAATTTTTTAGCTACTTTCACAAATTCATCCCATGTATAGGGTTTATCTTTATCCGGAAGTGGAACATTCTCTTTCTCAAACATCGTCTTGTTATAACCAAGTGCAAAAGGTCCTAAGTCCTTCGGTAGCCCGTAAATCGCACCTTTACCAAGGGCTTTTCCATCATAACGGTACTTATCAACACCTTTTTGCCAGATGTCTTCTAATTTGATGTCTTTTGAACCTTCGACGTCTTTTGTAATATCTAATAGCACACCCGAGTTTACATACGCTTTGACTTGCGCTGGATTATAGAAGAAGACGTCAGGTACTTTGCGTCCCGCAATAGCAGATTTTAATTTTGTATCATATTGATCGGGGGCCGTCTGAACCATCGTTACTTTGACATCTTTATGTGCTTCTTCAAATCGCTTAACTGTCGCTTTATAGGCTTTTAATTCTTCAGGATTTCCACGGAACATGAATGTCAGTTCCACTTTTCCATCGGCGCTCTTTCCGTCTCCTGAACAACCAGCAAGTGCGATAGAAGTTGTCATGAGGGCAGTCATCGTTAACGCAAACATCTTTTTTGATTTACGATTCATCGTCAATTCCTCCATTGATTAATTTTTCGGATTCAAAAAAACTAAGATGTACGTACATATTTAATTAATAAAAAGTAATAGATGTATAACGAAGCCCACACAACATTATACTTAAATCGACTAAAAAGCTTTCATAACGGTAATGAAAGCGTTTTCTACACAACTTGAGTCTATTACATGGATTTGAACATGTCAATTTGATTTTTGTCATTTTTTCCTTTTTTGTACGTACATATATTCAACAAATCTGGTTTATTTCTTTATATTCGTAGCAAACCATACAATTATTTGCTACTATGAAGTTAATATCATGTCTTGTACGGATGAGTTGATACCGGTACAAGAAAGAAAGCAGGGACGCCTCATGGCACAACGTACAAAGTACAGTATGGTCAAAGATCATATTCTTAATTGGATAAATGATGGAACAGTAAAACCAGGCGAAAAAATTCCTCCGGAAAGTGAACTGGTCCACTCTTTCGGAGTAAGTCGACATACGATTCGACAAGCTGTCGGTGAGCTTGTCAATGAAGGCTATCTTTATCGCGAACAAGGTTCAGGAACTTATTGTTCCCATGTGTTACCGAATCCCATTCCGGAAACCATTGAACGAATAAGTAATGGAAAAAACATCGGCGTCATCACGACCTATATGTCAGATTATATTTTTCCCTCCATCATCCGTGGGATAGAATCACACTTAGCCTCTAAAGGTTATACGTTAACCTTATCGTGTACAGATAATGATGTAGAAAGAGAACGTCAATGCCTTGAAATGATGATTGATCGTCAAATCGACGGTTTGATTGTCGAACCAACGAAGAGTAGTAACTATAATCCAAATATTAAGTATTATTTGGAACTAGAACAGCAACATATACCTTACCTCATGATCAATCAGTTCTATTCACAATTGGTACCTGCTCACCTCATAATGGATGACGAAAAAGGTGGATTTTTAGCGGCGGAACATTTGATTAAACTCGGACATGAACGAATCCTAGGTCTATTCAAAACAGATGATTTACAGGGTGTCCATCGAATGAGTGGTTTCATCCGAGCATTTCGTGAATACGGTCTTCCTTTAGAACCAGAGCTGATCGTTACCTATACAACAGAAGACATGGTTCCGAGTTTCTATGACTCGATTGGATATTTTTTTGAGAATGCGGAAGAAAGACCGAGTGCTGTTGTTTGCTACAATGATCAACTTGCATTAAGCGTATTGGATCAGTTACGAAAGTTACATTTATCAGTGCCACAAGATATCTCGCTCGTCGGATATGATGACTCGATTCTTGCGGTCGCGACAGAAGTAAAGCTCACGTCAGTCCTTCATCCTAAGCAAGAATTAGGCCGCGCAGCAGCAGAATGGATTATCGCTGCAGTCGAAAAACAGGAGGCTCCACCCTCTCACATCTATGAACCTGAGCTTATCATTCGGAATTCGACAGCACCCTTCAATCGTCTCGAATCCAAATTAGGTTAATTTTATGGAAATTTCAAGGAGGCCATTATGAATTTAAAACATGAACAAAGTAAATTATTTCAGTTGCTTGAATTCGTCACTGGGCTCGTACAATTAAATTTCATTTTTCTGTTAACCCTATTACCCGTCTTTACGATATTTCCAGCTCTGTATGCTCTGACCTCAGTAGCTCGGCAGTGGTCCATTCATCAAGATTATAGTGTGTTTCGTTCATACGTTCATTTTTTTAAAGAAGCGACGCAACAGCATTTTAAATTCGGAATCGTATGGACGTGTATAGCGTTGTTCTTGATATTCGATTTCTTGATCATTCTTCAGATTAACTCGGGTCAGACTATTCTATTTACGGGTCTCATCGTCGTTAGCTTGGTCTTTTGTGCTCTTTCTCTATTTCTTTTCCCGATTTTGTCACATTTTGAAATGAAAAAAATCGATGTCTTGAAGTTAGCTTTCTTTAGCACTATTCGTTACGTGCACGTTTTATTGCTTGCTTTCCTCTTACTAGCAACATTAGGTGTCCTGGCATATCAATCACCTCTCTACCTATTGTTTGGTTTCTCTTTTATTATGTTTTTTACAACAAAGTTGTATCTTCATCAATTAAATTGTACATTATCGAAAACATAAAAAATGTATTTTTAAATTTTAACGAAGAGAAAAGAAAAATTCCCTTTTTATTGCAATTAGGATAATCTAAATTTATGAGATAACATGAAACACCTCCGATACTAGTACTTTTAAAAGTACTAGTATCGGAGGTGTTTCAGATTGAAGACAAAGTAGTCATTCTTTTCTTTATCAAGAAAAAGCGTTTTTTGTTCGCTTCGAATCGGGCATCCTCATCATTTCCTTTAATTGTTTCTCGAATTTCATCCATACTAGGATAGTCCGCAAATACATCGTCGTATAATAGCTCAACATCGTTATCTCGTTTTTCGAGATTTGGTAGTAGTTCTTCAAAAGATTCTGTTACAAAATGTGCAGTCTCGTCAGAGATTTCTAAACACCATACTTTTGGATTTTCAAGTTTTCATCAAAAATCAAAATACCAAGAATAATTCCCTTCATTTTCACCAAATATCATTTTTTCCCCAGCTAAGCCCCATTCTGAACTGAACACTAAATGGGGGCTTTTATCAAGTGTCCACCATTCAAGGTTCAGTTCATCAATCAGGAAGGAGGGGGTAATTATGTTCCACCCGAAAAATATAATCACTTCATTATTAATTCCTACCGTTATTTTTCTAATAACCCTCAAATAAGAATTAAATTTTTCACAATACATTTGTGTTTTTATTTTTATCGACCGATGTGAACAGACGTAAAGACAAACTTGTCATACCGGTGCCTCGAAAATGAATACTCGAACGGTTTTCCGTTTCCGAGAAAGACGACTTGTTCGACTTCAATCACAGGATCGGTCTCTTCGTTCCCGAGGTATTCACGGTCCCACTGATTCGGTTTGTCTGCGCGAATCATCTTGTGTGAGCTAGTGATCGTGTACCCAAGCTCTTCCTGAATATACCGGTAAATTGAAGTATCCAGAATTTCTTTCGTCAATCCGGTGATCAGTGAAGAAGGCATGAACGTATGTTCAATGACATATGGTTCTTCTTCTACGTAACGGACACGTCGGATCTCGTAGACCGGATCCGTCTTTTCAATCATCAGGTGACGCGCAACTTCCGCTTCCGGAAAACGGACCTCGAACTGCAAGACCTCACTCTTGACTGCCCGTTCGCCAAGCAGCTTTGTTAAGCCCTGCGATTCTTTGTTCAATACATTGATTCTTCCCTGCGAAAAGCTCGACGGCAGGATGAACGTTCCTTGTCCTCGTTGCCGGTAGATGATGCCTTCGAGTACTAAGATCTCCAATGCGCGTTTCATCGTCATCCGGCTGACCTCGAATTCCTCGGCTAATTGAATCTCGTCCGGCATCGCCTCTTCGACATCATAACCTCCGTTAAGAATCCGTTTGCGTAACTCATCTGCGATTTTTTCATATTTTGGTTTCTTTTTTGTAGACATGATTCCACCCCATGTATAGACATATAAGAACAATATAACAAAAAAAGATAATCAGGGCTAGATATACCCTGATTATCTTTCCTCATTTTACGAATCCGTTCTCTTCAATCAAATGCTTGAACCAATGCCCACTCTTTTTGACCGTTCTCGTCTGACTGGACAGATCTACCCCGACAAAACCATAGCGGTTTTTATAGGCGTTGCTCCATGACCAGTTGTCCATGAACGTCCAGAGATGATACCCTTTGACGTTCGAACCTTCCTGTAAGGCAAGATGCACCCACTTGAGATGCTCCGCGATGAAATCAATCCGGTAATCATCCTGAATGCTTCCGTCCGCATCACGATACCGTTCTTCCCCCTCGACGCCCATGCCGTTCTCCGAAATGAAGCACTCGATGTTTCCATAGTTCTCACGCAAGTTCGTCAAGATGTCATAGACACCCTTCTCGTAGATTTCCCATCCCCGGTGACGGTTCATTTTACGTCCCGGCATCTCATAATAATCGAACAGATGCTCCGGCATGAATGGAGCCGCCGGATTCGGAAGATGCTCCTTCACTTTGATGCGTCTTGGCTGGTAATAGTTGATACCGAGCAGGTCGACCGTATACGTCGCAATCATCTGCCGGTCCGTTTCTTCCATGACCGGTAAAGCGTCCTGTTCTTCTAACAGTTTGACCAATTCCTGCGGGAAGCTGCCTAAGACGGACGGATCCAGGAAGGAGCGGTTGAACAGGATGTCCGCCAAATGAGCAGCTTGGACGTCCGCCTCATTCTGACTTCTCGGATAAGAAGGCGTCAGGTTCAGAATGATACCAATCTTGCCCGCCTGATCTGAATCCTTATACGCCTTGATCGCCAGCGCACTTGACAGGATCGAATGATACGCGACCTGAACGGCTCTTTTGAAGTCCACCACGTTCGGATAGTGGAAATCATATAAATATCCACCCTCGACCGGGACGATCGGTTCGTTATGTGTGAACCATTTCGCCACGCGATCCCCGAACAAATCAAAGCATTTCTTAGCATAGTCGACAAAATGCAGGACGACGTCCCGGCTCTCCCAGCCACCTTTCTGCTGTAACGCAAGCGGCATATCGAAATGATAGAGATTGACGAAAGGTTCAATGCCTGCCTCGATCAGCTCATCGATGACACGATTATAGAAATCCACGGCCAACGGATTGATGTCCCCTTCACCTGTCGGGAACAGCCGGGACCAGGAGATCGACATACGGAAAGAGTTGTGTCCCAGTTCCTTCATCAGGGCGATGTCTTCCTCATACTGATGATAGAAGTTCGAAGCTACCGTGGCCCCAACGCCGTCAAAGAAGCGATTCGGTTCCTGTTCGTACCAATAGTCCCAAATGTTCGGGCCTTTCCCCGCTTCATCAGCGGCACCTTCCATTTGCGTTGCGGAAGCAGCCGTTCCCCACCAAAAGTCAGTCGGGAAGGTATATTTTTTTGTCCGTCCGGTCATATTTTCAATCTGATTCATCGTATGCACATCCTATCTGTAGTCTTCACTTAACCGATTTGTTGGTCCTTCTCTTGTGTAGCCTTTTCTTCTTCTCTTTCCTTCTTCAGGTTCAGACGATCGATGAAAACGAGGAACGGGAACCATACGGCCATGATGATGGCGAAGTTGACGAGCTGTAATAACCCGCCGGCAAGGGAATTCGTCGCCATCATTCCACTGATGAACATCGGAACGGTCCACGGAACGGCG
This sequence comes from Exiguobacterium sp. GL_137, assembly GCF_057834585.1. NCBI lineage: Bacteria > Bacillati > Bacillota > Bacilli > Caryophanales > Exiguobacterium > Exiguobacterium sp. GL_137. The sequence goes on along the minus strand of NZ_CM174406.1, from coordinate 1,301,043 downwards.
ACACCGGTCGGAGGAGGAACGAGACCGGATGACATGGCGAAGTACGTCACGGTGACAGTAATCAGCGGTGCGACGATCCACGGAATCATGATGAGTGGATTCATGACGATCGGGAGTCCGAAAATCATCGGTTCATTGACGTTGAAGACACCCGGTCCAATCGACAGCTTCCCGATTTGTTTCAATTGTTTGGAGCGCATGAACAACAGGATGGCGACGACAACAGCCAATGTCGAACCTGATCCGCCGATCCCGACGGTATAGATCTCGATAAACTGTTTGCTGATGATGTTCGGAATTTCTCCGTTCGATGTGTAGGCGTTCAGGTTTTCGAGAGACAGCGTGTTCCAAATCGGGTCCATCACCGAGTTGACGATGACCTGACCATGCAGACCGAAAAACCAAAACAGCTGGACAAAGAAAATCGCGATCAAGGTCGGGACGAGTCCATTTCCTAGATTGACGAGCGGCTTTTGAACGAGATCAAAGATAAGGTCATGTAAGTTCGTGTTCAAAATAGAAGTGACTGCAATGTTGATCCCGAGGAAAATCGTGAGGGTCAACAAGGCTGGAACGAGGGCCGAAAACGATTTGGCGACCGCGGTCGGTACGCCGGCCGGCATTTTGATCGTCCAGTTCTTTTGGACGACGAAGCGGTAGATTTCTCCTGCCAAGAATCCGGTGATCATGGCAAGGAACATGCCTTTCGCACCTAAACGGTCGAGTGGAATGACGTTTCCGACCGGACCTGTGACATTTTCAACTGAAACAAAAAACGGAGTAAGTAATAAGAACGAGACTAAAGCGATGACACCACCGAATACGGCTTCAACTTCGTAACTTTTAGAAAGATAATAGCCAATTCCAAACACCACAAACAATGACATGATTCCCATCGTCGCGGACGGTGCATTTCCGAGTGACGTCTTGAAGGCATCGAGTACGCCGGGAGACATGAACTTATCAAGAAACGGCAGATTGGCGACGACGACGATCAACGAACCGAACATCGTAATCGGAAAAGCAAGCATGAACGCATCACGTAACGTTTGCAGGTAACGACTGTTATTCAAAAATGCCGCCATCGGCATCAGGAAACGACTCAACAGGTCGAACCACTTACTATTCTCAGTCATCTCAAACACTCCTTATTATTTTTTAGAAAACTTATGTTCCATGAGCTCAATGAGCCCTGAGGTTAAATCAAGCATCGTCTGTGTCGACATCAAATGGTCTTCTGCATGCAACAAGAGAAGAGATAACGTCGTCGGTTCACCATTCGCTTCCTTTTGGACTTGGCTGAAGTGAACCTGGTGCGCTTCCTGCAGTTGCGAACGTGCACTAGTCAGTAATTGATCAAACTCTTCAAAAGTGCCCTCTTTGTATACTTCGATGGCTTCGCGGATTGTGCTTCGTGCATTCCCGCTGTGCAAAATCATCATGAACGCTACTTGTTCGATCGTCTGTTCATTTGTCGGCATATTGTTCACCCCATTAATTTTACGGCTTGTTCGTACGCCGCTTTTCCGTCAGCCATTCCATATGCCATCATATCGATCACTTCGACCGGCTTATCTGTCGCCTTTTGAAATTTCGATAATAAAAAGCGCATTTGAGGTCCGATCAGAATGACATCAGCACCGTCGATCTCCTTCAATGCCTGATCTTGACCCACTGCCCAAATCTTGGCTTCTTCTCCGATTCCCTTCGCATGTTCCTGCATTTTCGATACCAGGATACTCGTCGACATTCCCGAGCTGCACGCCAACATAATTTTTTTCATTTGATATTTCCTCCTTTTTTGAAATCGCTTACACATTTGATTATACGGATTTTCAAAACCATGTCTATACTTGATAATTATTTTGTTTATTTTTATTTATCAAAAGTGTAGAGTTGTCATTGAAAACAGATTGAAGGAGGAATGAAGCATGCAGAAACCGATTTTTTTTGAACCCATCGTAAAAGAGCGGATATGGGGTGGTCAGAAGCTTCAACAGTATGGGTTTTCCATTTCAGATGAGCAACGGACAGGCGAAGTCTGGACGCTCGCCAGTCATCCGAACGGTATGACGACCGTCCGCTCCGGTCCGATGGCAGGCATGACACTGGAAGAATTATGGTCAAACCACCCTGAAATATTCGGAAGGGAGACGGACTCCGACTTCCCGCTTTTGTTGAAGTGGATTGATGCCTCGACGGATTTATCCGTCCAAGTCCATCCGACCGATTCAGATGCCAGACGCTATGAAGACCAGCCGTTCGGTAAGAATGAATGTTGGTACATCATCGATTGTCCAGAGAATGCCACGCTCATCTATGGTCATTCCCTGTCCTCACCATCCGAGTTTGATACGGCAATCGACCAGGGAACCTTAGTCCAATCGCTGAAACACGTCCCGATATCAAAAGGTGACTTCTTCTATGTCCCGGCCGGAACGGTCCATGCTTTGACGAAAGGCTGCGTCGTCCTTGAAATCCAGCAAAGTTCAGATACGACATACCGGCTGTATGATTATGATCGTCTTGATCCTGTGACAGGAGTGAAACGTCCTCTTCATCTCGAGCAAGCCCGACGTGTCATCCGTTTCCCGCATTTTCACTACGCGGAGCCGCCTGTCGTTCTATCTCCATTCCGCAAAAGACTGACGCAGACACCTGATTTCTTCGTCGAAGAATGGACCATCCGCCAGACACATACCTTGGAGTCATCCCCTTTGTTCCAGATCATTACGGTCATTGAAGGAACGATCGAACTGAATGGTGTCAACTTATCAGTCGGCACAACGGTCCTCTTACCCGCCAACAGCGAGCATACCGTCTCTGGAACAGGACTTCTGATCGTCACCGGTCCCGCACTAAAAATAACACGTCCGCTCCGGATCGGTATCGATTTAGGTGGCACTCGAACACGGGTCGCCGTCGTCGATCAGGATACCATCATCAAACAGCTGTCATTTCCGACACGTCCGGCAGCCGGTCCGGAACAAACTATCTCTCACATCAAACAAGCCATTCAACTGTTCTCGGACGAATTCCAGCTGACGACAATCGGTATCGCCGCACCTGGTCCGCTCGATACCAAGACCGGCCATCTCCTGTCTCCTCCGAATCTGCCGGGTTGGGATGACGTCGATCTCGTCACCCCTCTATCCTCGATGTTCGACATCCCGGTGTCGCTTGAGAATGATGCGAATGCCGCAGCACTCGGCGAAGCATTGTTCGGAGCGGGTCAACCGTACTCTTCTGTCTATTACGTGACGGTCAGCACAGGGATCGGAGGCGGATATGTTTATGAGAAAAAACTCATCCGCGGGGCACATGGGTATGCTGGAGAAATCGGCAATACGATCATCGATTCATCCGGTCCGGTTCATCCTGTGCTTAATGCCGGTTCGCTTGAAGGACTAGCCAGCGGCACAGCTCTTCAATCACGTGCTTTAGAAAAGCGGGCGTCGTCTATCGAACTGTTACTCGAGGACCCACAGGAACGGACTCGTTTCATCAACCACCTGGCGACAGGACTCGCCAATATCATCCACACGATTGATCCAGATGTCATTGTCATCGGCGGCGGTGTTACCGGATCAGCCGATTTGTATTGGGAGCAGTTGCTTGAAGCAGTCAGCGGACTGGTTTATCCGGCGCTCCGATCAAATATCGACATTCGTCTCGCGACGCTGGAGGGTCATGCAGGAGTCATCGGGGCGGCATATATCGATTAATTCGTCCACTACCCCACAGACTTTTTCATCTCAAAGATGTCCTCTTTATTAGAACTTTCGCTGATTGTTTTTATTTAGGAATCTAAAAAAGAGGAGCCTGCACATCAATTTCATGTGAAGGCTCCTCTTTTAGGAAATATGTAGACTGAATTTTCCTTTGTTATGGCAGTGAATGCATTTGGTAGTTCAGTTCTTCAACATCTTCTTCGAACTATAGAATGCAAAAGCAATCAGACTACCCACGATACTTCCTGACCTCAATAGATCGTATTTGAATCAGTTTTAGTCATCGATGATTTCTATCTCTTGAAAAGAATGCTCCGTAAAGTTCCCAACAAAATCAAAACCCGCGGCATCATAAAAAATCATCAGCTGTTTGATTTTATTTCATCATTCCTGTGTGTAGACGCATTTTGACGAATTCATAACTTCCGCCGTTCGTTTCCTGCTGAAACCGTTCGACCGGCTCAAAACCGCTTTTTGTGTACAGCCGGATTGCCCGTTCGTTAAACGTCGCGACGGCTAATTCGATTTGATGTGGTTGATATTTCTCGATCGCAAAGGCAAGACCGCTTTCTAAAAACGTTGTACCGTTCCCCTGCCCCGTCAAATCCGGACGCATCCCCAGTGCCACATCAAGGATGTCCTGTCCGAGCTCAAATACAAAAAATCCGATTAGTTGTGTTCCATTCATCACCGCATAATAATGTTCCGTCCGTTGATTGGGATCGAGAAATTCCGCCAAGTCTTCTTGGTCGTTCGGCATATCGTAGAAGGCAAAGTCACCCTCGTATGTCCAGTCATAGGCAATCTGTTCCGCCTGATTTTGCGTCAGCGGTAAAAAGGTATAGGTCATCATACATTCTCCTTTTTTAAAATCACTCAGAATGCTTTATTTTTTATTTTCAAGGTAAAGTGTTTCGTCAACTTCTTCATATGTAGAAGCATCATCGTATATTACAGTTAGCTCAGTGTCTTCTAACCACTCCCAAAAGTATTCGCCTTGGGCAATAATAGCGCGTTCTAAAAAACATTCGAAATTTAAATTTAATGGAACCGCCATATCGAGACCATCTGATGGATGCACAACTGTGATATATGGTTTTTTAAAGGATCCTTCTGCATCCGTACATTGATTTTTATCAATTAAAATCCAATTCTCATCTATTTGACCTATGATCCAGTAGTTTCCGTCTGAAAGGAGACCGTCTTCTGAATGGTGTTCTTCCGACATTTCCAGCATTTCCTTAATAGAAAACAATTCTAGGATTAGATCAGATTCAGTTCTAAATAAGCCACATCCATCATGCAACGTTAAAAAATGTTTATAGTCTTTCGGTAAAGAAAAATTATCTTCAGACAAGCAGGATTCAATTTCTTGAGAAGTTAAAGGTTTATTAAAACTACAAGTTGCCCATCCGTTTCTACCGTATCTTCCCATAATAAATCTCGGCTCATCTTTAAACATTTGTTTGAGCAAAGTCAAGGTTCTTTCAATCGGTTTCATCTTATATCCTCCTCAATTTTCGAACTGCTCCTACATAAAAGCATTCTCTTCATTCTATACCTTTAATTGGAAATAAAGATACCAACTTCTCGCGTTTATGATATGATCAACTCAATAAAAAATACATATATTACCTTTTTTAAAAGGAAGGAGGTTTTTGAATGAGTGGTGATGGACTAGTTTGGAGTGTTCTAATATCAAGCTTAATCGTATTAAATTTGTCGGCTGTTCTTTTATACAGGAAAGGTAAAATGCCCTTATGGGGATCCGGTTTAATAATCGGATTTCTTGGACCAATCATTGCTTTAATATCAGGTTCTATCTTTTTAAAGATAGACTATAGTGCGGACGGAGAGGGTTTTGGGGCTGCTTTTTCAGCAGCTTTTATTGGATTCGTTATCGTTGGTAACGGAATCCTTTATTTTATTGTCGGTCTTGTAATAGTGATTACGAACTTCATTAGAAAACGTCAACTAAATCAACGATGATGAATACAAAAATATGAAGTGAATTTATCTTATTAAATTAAAGAACAGATAAATCTGTATAAACTCATTGAACAAAGTGTCTCTATTTTCAGAAACAACAATTTTACAATTAACTCAATTAATTTTATGGAACAAGGAGGGACTTCGTGAAAAGACGTTTAGATAAGCAACGTTCTACACTTAACGGGAAATGGACTTTGATCGCAATCTTTGTCGTGCTGATGATTGGTGCATTTTTAGGGGCTATAAACAATCAAAGCAAAATCGCAGATGAACCTAAGAAGGAAATCAAAGTGGCTGATGAGAAAAAAACAACTGCTGAAAAGCAACCAGAAATCAAAAGTACAGATTTGAAAAACTCGGCGCCGGACACAATCGAGAACGACTTGAAATTGTATGATGAGAATATTGATAAGGTCGTCGTGCGAGATAAAGCATTGATTGTGACCTATAAAGATTCGGCATTTTGGAGTGACAATTCTCTTTTGGAAGAATACGCCTATGATTCAATCAACCTGATTGAGGATATTTATTCGAACCAAAACTTTGATTTATTCGCTTTTGAACGCCCTACCGTGATGACAGACGATAACGGGAATGAGAAGTTAGATACGGTATTCAAATCTTTTTATACCCGCAATACACTGGATCAGATGAATCTTGATAACTTCACGGACATGGTTCTGGTTGATAGGAAGCGTTATTTTCAAAAAGCAGACGGGTACTGGCTACATCCTGGCATCTTCTTGAATGTCGATAAGAAGTTACGTGAAGGTATTCGCTCCCCTATCAACTTCGACAACATGGATGAATCCCGTTACAACATGCGAGATGGTGCTACGAATGATGTAGTAGAACAACCTGATTCCGTGAAAAAAGAGAAACCGATCGTTGCGGAACCAGTCACGGAAGACGCAGTGGAAGAACCGCAAACAGAAGCTGAACAATCTATTTCATATGATGCTCCCGCCATCGTCAATAGTACATTCATCATTACGCAAGGATTCGATCAACTCTCTTTCAAAATCGAAGAACTTAGCGTCATGGTTGGTACGAAGGGGGACCTCATCACCGCCCCACTATCGTCTTCGCTATTCAGCTTGAAAGAAATGATGGATCACACTGGTCAAGAAATCACAAAGTTACAACAAACAAGTACACCGTCTGATATTGGCGCCACGACAGAACAACTTGCCACTAACCAAGCTGAAATGAATCAGATTTATGAGGAACTTCAACAACAGTTTTATAGCATCGACAAACAGGATTATCCGGATGCTGCACAACTCGTGAGTGCCATCAAACAGAACTTTAGTATGATGGAGAAACTCACTCATCCTGACGTTTCGGCATACAGCAAATATTTTAAAGAAAACGCAGATGAACAAGGGAACTAACCGTATTACACTGAAGGCACCCAAGTGCCTTTTTTTATAACTAAGAATAGAACATATGTACGTCAAAGGATGAGAATAAGAATATAAAAATCACCAAGCAACCAAACGGCCGATGGAAAGTACGAATCAATCCGGGATTTGACAAGACTAGGAAACGGGTTCAACTCGCCTACTCGTCTGAACATAAGAAGAAAGTCGAGTTTTTGATGGCAGACCAACTCCGAAAACGACGAGAGGGTTTCATCCGTCAGATGATCAATAAGCGTCGTATGGAAGACCTGTTCGTCGTTTGTTTGGAAAAACACGTTCGCCTGAGCAAAGCGAAAAAGACCTATCATTCGTATCAAAACATCGTCAAGGGAATACCGCTACTTTAGTTCAAGAACTCTAATCGAAGAAAGTCACACACCACCGTATACCCAGCGTGTACTCATCGAGCGGGACAAAAAAGGACTCAAGGCATCGACCATCAACTCCTACCGGGCCATCATGATCGTTCTGTTTTCTTGGATGAAACGGATGGGACTTCACGGACCATCACCTGAACCCATTCTCAAAGATGACGAAATTGAGTGAAAGCGTCAAGGAACTGACACGAATTCAACAAGAGAAATATGGCTTCTCAGTTCGCATCTTCATTGGACGACAAAAAACCGCTCAACAGAGCGGTTCGTGAATATTCGGCAGAAAAATAAAAAAAGTGGGAACTGAATGGGAACTAGCGACTTCCCTACCCTTGAAAACCGCTTAAGACTGCGGTCTTTTCCGACGGAGACCATAATACTGATAAAATTGAACTTCGATATTCCCGTTATACAGCTTACGGCGTTTCGTCGCTGGGCGGCCGAATGCTTTTTCGAACTCGACGTATGACGTAATCATGTAGACACTGTAATACGGGAATTCACGGAACGCATTGCCGATTTTCCGGTACAGCTGATGGACTTCACGTGCGTCCTCGAGACGTTCCCCGTATGGCGGGTTCCCGATGATGACACCAAAGTCTTCCTTCGGCTTAAAGTCGGCCGCGTCGCGTTGCATGACGTTGATCGCGTCCCGGACGTCTGCGAGTTCGGCGTTTTGTTTCGCGAGCTTGACCATCTCCGGGTCCGTATCGTTGGCATAGATTTTAAGCGGCTTGTCCCACTCGGCTTTGTCGTTCGCTTCCTTGATCGCATCGAACCAGGCTTTTTTCGGAATACAGGCCCATTCTTGCGACGCGAACTCACGGTTGATGCCGGGTGCGATGTTACGACCGATCATGGCGGCTTCGATTGCCAGTGTCCCGGATCCCGTAAAGACGTCGTAGAGCGGCATATCCGGTTTCCAGTTCGTCAGCATCAGCATCGCTGCCGCCATCGTTTCTTTCAGCGGTGCCGCCGAATGAAACTCGCGGTAACCGCGTTTATGGAGGGCATCGCCTGACGTATCGATCGTCAGCGTCGCGATGTCTTTTAGAAGCGCGACTTCGATCGGGAAGCTGGCACCGGTTTTCGGTAACCACTCATCGCCCATGTTGTAGGCTTCCTGCATGTGCGAGACGATTGCTTTTTCCGTGATTTTCTGACAGTCCCGGATCGAGAACAACTTCGATTTGACCGAGCGGCCGTTGACGACGTAGTTCGCTTCCCACGGCAACAGTTCGCTCCACGGGAGGTCCTTGACTTGATCAAATAATTTTTCGAATGATGTCGCCTTGAATTCCGCGACGACGAGTTTGACACGGTCTGCCGTCCGTAACCAAAGGTTGAGACGGGGAATGTCCTCGAGCTCACAATCGATGTAGACTTTTCCGTCCTCGACCGTACACTCGTATCCTAAATCGCGGACTTCCTTGGCGACGAGGGATTCGATTCCCATTGCCGCCGTCGCGATGACTAAACGTTTTGCCATGATTGTTCACGCTCCTACCTGTTTCTAAAATTTCCAAAAATCATTTCAATAAAAAAAGAGCCCAGTTGGACCTGGACTCTCGTTCAAAGTAAAAATAACAGCCTATGTGGTCCTGTAAGCCATGTTCTGTTCCCTAGTGTTGCAAACGGTTTGACCCTCACACGTGGGCGACAATCATCTATCTCCGTATTTACATACGCTCTCCTTCGCGTTCAGTTCCGCTCCGGAAATTCCCCTACCAAATTTGGGTTTCTCGCTCGTGGGGTTTACCTCGTTCCACCCTTACTGTTTCCAGTAAGGCTCCGTCACTGTGGCACTTTCAAGAAGTTTCGGCCATATCCGAAGACTTAGGCGTTCCTTCTGCCGTCAGCACGACGCTGCCTACACTTATCTTTTCGTGTAGCACGATCACTACAACCATCGCAGGTTGTGCGAGCATGGACTTTCCTCAAAGCACCGAAGTGCCCCGCAATTGTCCGAACCAACATAGTCACTGCTTAACAGTGTAGCGCACGTAAGCGTTTCTAGCAAGAGGTATTTCGCGATTGATGGGCGGAAAAGTTGCAATTCTTCCTGATTTTACGGTATAGTACAATGGTTCAGAAAGGGGCATATACCATGAAAAAAAGACGCTCTGGTACGAACCAGCGTACCGTACGGAAGTTGACGTTCTTGATCGAGATTGATGAAATCAAGGCCCTTCATCTCCGGAACGGCATTTTTGCCTTTTACCGCAAGGGTGAACTCATCCATGCGTTCGAGCCATTTAATGTAAAACAACCTGATGCATTTTCGAAACGGAGTTACCATTTTGACCAGCATGACATCTTATTGATGAATGAACGGTTCCCGCAACAGATTCCGCTGTACAATGAAGCGATGACGTTACGGTCGTGGGCGAATCAGGTCGAATACGGCTTGTATCAGCTGATCGATTCAGGACGCTTGTCGTTCATCCATGAAGACGATACCGGGTACAAAATGGAAGCAACGATTCAGTGGACCGGCGAAACGCTAGACGTTCCGACGCCCATCTATAAAAAAGGAAAAGACCCAAAGTAAATACTTTGAGTCCTTAACGAGCTGTCTCTCCTCAGGTGAGACGGCTTTTTTGTTGTTATTTGACGGTGATGACCCGCTCCGTCACACGTGTATGACGCCCGCTCGATGTCGCAAAGACGAGTTTATACGTCCCTGCTTCTTTTAAGGCGTACGTATACTTATGCGTGCCGTTACGCAAATAGTCATTTGTAAACGTCTTGACGATTTTGCCGTCCTTGTACAGACGGGTCAGCGTCTTCGCATTCGAATACTCGTCAAAATAAAGCGCGAACGGCTGATTCGGCTTTAAGACGGACGGGACGGACACTTTCGAGACCGGTGACGGAATCGTTGCGAGCATCCCGGCATTCAGACGGCCTGTCCCGTAATGCAGCGACGTATCGCCGGTCTTTTTCGCCGCTGCCGCATACAGCTTGCTGCGAAGCGTACTGTTCGTAATGAACGGGTTCTTCGATTTTGCCAGGGCAATGACACCGCTGACGATCGGTGTCGCCATCGATGTCCCGTCGAGATACCCGTACTTGTTGCCGACCATCGTCGAATAAACCCCTTCACCGGGTGCCATGATATTCAGCCCTCTGCCGTAGTTCGAGAACGTCGAAGCGCGTCCGAGCGTTCCGACTGAACCGACGGCAATGACGGATTTCATCGACGCCGGGAATAACAGTTTATTGCGGCCGTCGTTTCCGGCCGCACTGACGACGACGATATTTTTCGCTTCCGCTTTTTTAATCGCGGCTTCCATGTACGGATCGTATTCGTATTGACCGAGCGACAGGTTGATCACATCAGCGCCTTGGGAAATGGCATACAATACGCCGTCCCCGATATCGATTGAACTGGCGAAGTCGCCGTCAAAAACGTCTGCGCCGATCAGTTTGACACCAGATGCGACTCCGACCGTTCCTTTCCCGTCTTCCGCCGCCGCAACGATTCCCGCGACATGCGTCCCATGATCGTCCGGTTTCCGGATCCCGGAAATCGTCGTCGTCTTATAGATGACGTTTTTGAACTCGGAATGATTGACATCAATCGCATCATCGATGACCGCTACACGAACATCGGATTTACCGCGACTGTACTTCCAGTAAGTAGGAATACGCGATTGATCAAGATATGTCTGTTGCAATTGCGCGGAATCCGTCGCCTTTTCAACGACACTGACCGGAATCAGGTCGGCTTCGACATCTTCTTTATCGACATGCGGCAACGGTTCGACGAGTGAAAAACCGTTCTGTTTCAGTTCCCGCACTTCCTGCAGACCCTGTTCTGCAAGCCATGTTTGTTTCTGTTGTTCATTAAATGTCGGATCATACTGCACATATTGAGAATTAGCGAACGCAGAAGTAGGTAACCCTACGACAACAGCAAATGTGAGTAGTGCAAGTTTCTTTTTCATTGTGGACCCTGCCCTTCACTTTTTACACGCCGATTCTATTGATGTGCTGATCCAAACAGACTAAAAAAATGGTACCGTCCCATCGGATTCTTCGCTGACTTCAAATGGAATGATTTTTCCGATCGTGACATAGGAGTAATAACGGACGAGAACGGCACGCCAACGCTTGGCATCAATCCCGGTCAAATCTTCACCGAGTGGGGATCCGTCAAACGTTTCGAACTGTTGGCAGAAGAATGCTTCCTCTGCCTCGCTCCACGTCACGGCCTCCCCGATGAAACCGGTGGAAAACCGAACAAAATCAGCAATCGACGGACCGATTACTTCAGACGGCAAACGTTCGCTCATCCGACCAACCAGTTCATATCGATCCCGTTCCGCCTGATCGGCCTCTTCCAGCGAGTGGCACAATAAGACTTCCCGGTTGATTTCAACCAAAACGACATAATCACCTTGCGGCAAATTGACGTGTATCATCCCTACACCCCTTGAATTAAATTCATGCAGTATCTAGATGTCACTTTCTATGGGTTAATTTATAATGTCCATTTTCGATCAAACATCAATTCTATCGGTTCGTTATCCTTTGACTTTAACATACGAACCCGTGTCGTATCAATTTGATCAAGTAAATCCGCTTCTGCGAGCGAACGGATGACCGGTGCGTCCGACTGCTCAATCCGTGACCGGAACGGTGTCAGTAAATCCTGCTGACCGCTCGCGAGCGCGTACCACGCGAGGCGGGCAAACGGTTCATCCTTCGCTGTCTCAAGCGCATAGCTTTCAAAAATGTCTGGTAAGTAACTGGAAAATTGATCAAGCGCGTCAATTCGTTCTGCGAGATCAAGTACCGTCAACCAACTTGGTAACGACAATAACGATTCACTTGACCACCAATCGATTAAATCAATATGTTCTTTAAACAACTGTTGCGCTTCATTGCGGTCGATGAAATGGTGCATCGTCTGAATCAATTCGTTCCAGGCGATGGACCAGTATTCTTCCGACGGATTGGCGGAAATGAAGAATTGGCGATAGACCGTCAACAGTTCCGAGACTTCCTGAAGCTGCTCCACTTCGAGTCGCTGATTTAACCGACTAACTGCTTTTGTGAAATAACTTGGCTCTAATGTCAACGCCATATAGAGTAATTTCGGGACATCTTTTAATTCCCCTTGATCGACCGTCTCAAATAATTCCTGAATCCATTCTGGTTGTGGGTTTGTCATACACTTTTCTCCTCTTCATAGTAAATGTATTTACTATACCCGAAAAAGAATTAATGTAATCCTTTTCCTTATAAAGCCCCGATTCGCTGCGCCGTCTCTTCACTGCATAAGACAATCAGCGTCGTATTCGGAGGAATCGGTTCGTTCAGCCGCCGGTTCAAGTCGAGTCGTTTACCGTCCGACAAAATCGTCACCCCGTCTTCGAGCAGGACGTGGAATGCGTCCCGAAACGTTTGCCACTCTGGTTTCGCAGGAATCGAAAACATGCCGTCCCCGTCCTTCGTCAACAGGTTCGTCACGACTTTCGAGACGCCGGGATGATACGCGGCAAGAATCGCCATACGGGCGACCGTCTCGTCACCGAGCAGCACTTCATCGACTTTGACCTGTTCAAAGCTGTCAAGATGTTCCTCAAGCATCATCTCGACGATCGTATAGATGTTTGGATTCGCCCGTTCGATACTCGCGGCAATCAACAATGTCCGGCCGTCGGCAAGTGCCGGCGGAATCGAATGATCGGCGAGAATAATCGCCCGGGTCGCTTTTTTGATGTTCGCCCGCTGTAAGGTCGCGTCAAGCGCCGGATCACCGCTGACATAATGGAACCGCGGATGACTGAACGGTTCCCGCTCAAGATCGTCAATCAGGATGACGTCCGTCGTTTCAAGCAACTCGTCGATGACGTGTTTTGAACGCCGGCTGTAGCCGAATACTAACGTATGTCCCGTCTCTTTCACTTGCAATAACCCTCTTTCCTTTTGATTGCGAATCAGTTGGACACCATCGACGAGTTTCGAAATCAAACCCCCGACGATTCCGATCCCGAAGATGAAGACGAAAATCGTCATGAAACGTCCGAAATCCGTATTCGGGAAAAAGTCCCCGTACCCGACCGTCACGACCGTCGTCATCGTCCAGTAGACAGCCCGGAAGTAAGTTCCGAACGTGTCCGGCTCCGCCAGATACATGATCAGGGCGACACCGAATACAAACAGAAACGACGCATAGGCGAGCGTTCGCATCTTTAAAAAGGACATCCGTCGTAAAAATCGTAACCAGACCATACTTTTTTTCACCCTTTCCGAACATTTGCTGTTTTCGTCCTGTCAATAAGGGCGAAGGAGGTGATACACATGACACAAGCTGAGGAAATCAAAACCAGTCTAGTCGTCGTCTTCGAACGAAACGACAAGGTGACACCAAACGGGGACGCTGTTCTCGCCCGTCGCCGTTTTAACGGTCTGCGGTCGGATCTCGAACCGCAAGTCGTCGCGTCGATTGGTCAAGCCATCGGCAATATGCTTGCCGGTTCGTACACACACACGGAAATCAGCCGTGACTTCGCTTTACTTAACGCTTAATTCACTCTCACTACACTAATGAAGGAGGAATTGGATGGAACACACGATTGTTTTGACATTCGATACGTTACTTAAAAAACCGTACCGCTTACGTCTGACGGGTGCGAAACCCGACACGTCGGTCGCCGAGATCAAGGCACTCGGACAATTGATGGTCGACCACGATCCGTTTCATGACGGGCTCGTCAAGTTGAGCCAAGCCGAGCTGCAAAACAGTTCGGAATCACCTTACGTCATTTAAGCTGAAAAACTTATTCCGTCATCATCACCAATAAAGGTGATGGTGACTTTTTTTTGGTATACTAGAAACATCAAGCAACTGGAAAGGAAGTCAATTTATGGCCAAACGCCCTCTTACGCCCCGCGAATGTGAACTCGTCGTCAGCAGCCTCTACGTGATGGAGCTGATTCCATTCGAAGGAATCATGGAACGACTCGAATCCATCACATTGCGCGACATCATCGGACCGGTCGCTACCGGCGAGATGTCCCGGGATCAGGCTGCCGACGCCCTCGATCAATACATCAAAGTGCGCCGCCGCCGGTTCCGAAACGTCCCTCCGGAACATCTTTGGTCGCTCGACGACCGGATGGAGCAGGAAGCGTTACGGATGATCCGCAAACGCGCGCCGTTGACGGCCGGTGAAAAACTTCAACCGAAAGCCATCCCGTTCGAGATGGGCGACACGGTCGAAATGACCGTGACGGAAGTCCAGGAACGTAACGGAAAAGTCAACGTCATCGGCAAGGTCGGCCAAGTGACGGCGAAACTGCCCGTCGCGAACCGTCAAGCCATCAAAAGCAGCAAGACGATGTCCGCCTGGATCACCGGAATTGAAAAGAAACCGGCCTTGATTCACCTGTCGACGTCCGACTACGGAAAACACCAACCGTCCGCTGACGTAAAAGAAGCCTATGTTACGGCCATCGCTTCGCTTCGCCAGTACTTCGAGACGATGACGGTCCCGTCGACGGAAGAAGTCGATCTCGCGAAATCACTCTTCCAACGGATGATCCGCCGTGATCAGAACGACTGGTTTACGGTCTACGTCGCAATGGGTCGTCCGCAGCTCGATCACGTCCGGCGCTGGGTCAAAGTCATCCAAATGCTCGGTAAGTCGTTACGCGGTGACGAGGAAGCGACACGTTTGCTCGCCTCGCAGGAAGACCGGTTCTTCAAAGATGCCTTGCTCCGGGCATGTCGGGCGGCTGAAAAAAGCTTCTCGAACCCTATGTAAGGCATTCGACTACGGGGAAGTCTTTTCCTCGTTAGTTTTAAAATCATTTTTCAATGACGGTCCCCCCATCTGTTTCGGCGATGAAGGGGATCGTTTTGCTGTTCACAAAAAAAACCGACGGCATCTGCCGTCGGTCAAAAGGAATTATGCGATATCAACCGTTGATTCAAGTGCCCGGCAGGTCCGGCGCACGGTCGGAAGGAAATCCGTCCGTTTGGCGACCCCACCCTCAATCAAAAAGTGCTGGATGCCTTTTGTGCGTTGAATGGCCGTCAAGACGGTGACCAGTTCGATGAACCAGTTCGAAATCAGTTCCACGACCTGTTCATCAAATGCTGCTGCTCCATACACATCATACCCGTTCTCGCAGAGATGGTTCGGGAAACGCTCCTTGAACCGAAAAATCAGTGTAGCCGTCGTCGGAATGTAAAAGTGATCGAAGATGATCCGTTGTTCTTGATCTGTTTCTTTCTCCGTCAGTCCATCCATCATCAACTTCGGTTGACTCCCGATATTTAGAGTCCAACTTGTTTTCTTTCGTTCGCCAGTGGAAGTGATCGTTCGCATGGTTTCGTCCATCTCCTTTGATGTGTAAGCGTTTACCTCTTCATTTTACAAGCCCATCAACAGTTCCTGCAACCGTCAATTTCTTAAAAATGAACGATGACTTCATCTGACGTTTAGTCTAACAAATTTTCGTTGTGTTGACGATGTCAGTAATTAACATCCTCATTCCCATTTAGCTGTTTTTTAAATCCACTCTGCTCTTGTTTCATGTTAAAAATCGGACATGATCCATCGAAGGTGTGACCGCTCTCACCGTTGCCCGGGAACGGAGTTCATAAAAAAACTATTAGAGCCTTGCGAAATATGATACCATTCAGTGGAATCACAGAAAGAGGAGAGAACAATATGCGAAAAGTTTTTCGATTAAGCATCTTGTTCGTACTGATCGTCCTCATCGGTAGTAGCATCATCTACTGGCAAAACCGGGAACGCGTCCAAAATGAGCTGTATCGCACCTATTATGGACAGTACGGTGTCCCAGCCGAGAATATCGACATCTACGAACAAGCCGGTGACCGGTACGAGGTCGATTGGAAGTTGCTTGCCGCGATTCACCGCGTCGAGACCATCTTCTCGAAATCGTCCGCGATGCAGTCTTCTGTCGGCGCAATCGGCCCTTTTCAGTTCATGCCGAAAACGTGGGTCGGTTGGGGGTATGAAGGCGGAACGTCACTTGGCGACATCGAGCATGACGGAATTGATTTGACCGATCCAGAAGCCATCAAACAATATGGTGGCCTTGGCGTCGATGCAAACGGAGACGGTAAAGCCGATCCGACAGATTTGACGGACAGCGCCTACACGGCAGCAAAGTACCTCAATCAGCATGACGTCACGAAACGGTCTGACCGGGGAACGCTTGAAACTGCCCTGTTTGAATACAATCGCAGTGAACAGTATGTCATTGACGTCCTCGACCAATACGATGCCTATCAACAAAAAATCGAATTGATTGATGCGAACGATCTCGATTTCAAACAACAGACACTTGCCCAACTCCTTCGCATCAGCTTACGTTTGACCAACTAAAAGGAGGCACCACCATGACACAACCCGATCGTTCGTCATTGACGATTGAGGAATCGTCAATCCGCGTCAAGACGACGTTTGACGAAGCAAAAACAAAACGCTATCTCCGGAGTTACATCTTTGATGATGTGACGGACGGCGCGTACGTGGCCGCCCTGATTTACACACCGCGGACGACGGATGCTTTTTTATCCGGAACGACGACGCAGCGTGCGTATAATTTGATGAAGAAACACATTGAAGATCCAATCAAACAATACGATATCATCAGCCTGATGCCGGACCTGCTTGTCAGTGAAGATTTACCGTTCGCTCAAGCCAGTTTCGACGAAATCAATTACGAGTTCATCGAACAGACGTTACGCCGGGTCAAGGAAACGAATGGTGTCGTCTTGTGCGGTTGGGGTTCACCCGGCCGCCTGATGCACCATTTGCCGGCTTATGAAAAGCTGTTTGACCAGTATGCCGACATTCTGTATTGTTCCGGTATCACATCAAAAGGTGAACCGAACCATCTCCGGTTGACCGTCGACGACAGCCCGATGATCACTTATCAGGATATGAAGTTGAAGGCGAAGAAATTAAAACGTAAATGATCTTAAAGGTGTTCTTTTCGCAGTTGCGGAAGAACACCTTTCTTGTATACTGTTTTTTATATCTTGCAAAAATGCTACCAATTGAATACTACTAGAAAGAAGGTTAGATACTTTGAAGTTTTGGAATGAAGAGGAAGAGTTGAAAGCACCTGCTTTAATTGAAGCGGACATCCACAGGATTCAACAGGAACTTGCTGGTCGTTTTCCTGAAGGCTACATAGAAAAATTATCAGAACAAAATGGAGGATCTGTCGTTTTTAATTCTGTTTCAGTGGATTTTGAAAACACTTGGTCAGATCAGGACATTAAACCGTTTTTGCCGTTCTCCTTCGTACAACCGTTATCTTACGATGTTTACCAATCAAATGTAGGTACTTTAAGTGAATGGGATGTAACCGGAAAAAAGATGATTTTTGCCAATGGTGATGGCAGTTACTTCTACTATTTCAATTTTGAAGACAATACGCACGAACCGTCCGTCTGGTGTTTGGATATCTCAGTTATTTCTAATCATTTTGTGGCAAGCTCCTTTGACGAATTACTGATGAAGTTGTCTGTCCAGGAAGGTGAACCGATTGATGCAACTGACGCTTCTGTGAGTTTTTTGACGATGGAAGAAATTCTTGAGTTAATTAATCACGGCGATGAGGATAACGCTTTACTTGCTTACTCCCATTGGATGGTGATTGGTCAAGAACCGGAACGATTGGTACGTGAATTGATGCAACGGATTGAACAGAGTAATAATGAAGATCAGATTGACAGTTATGCGGGATACCTAGCCGAGACAATGATCAATCATTCAGAAAAACTGAAGAATTCTCTTGAAAACGTCATCGACTTATTGAAGAGCAAACATCTTATTACAGATTTGAGTGATCTTATCGAATGGTTGGATGAAGAAATTTGATGAAAAACGGATCTTGAAGTTTGGTGCAATGCTGATTGACCAATTGATGTTTGCATAAAAAAGAAGCGATGGACGTATCCACCGCTTCTTTTTTATTTTCGTGAATCTCACTACTCTTCATACGACTCCTATAGGGAAAAGCAGATGAAAAGACAGTGAGATTTCACATCACCTTGCTTTGTTTTTAGAACAACATGATTTCAAGCAGACAGTCGACCAGATTCTTCTCAAGATTTAGGGCCTGCAACTGATGCATCATATTGACCGGATCGAGTCGTTGGGACAACAAACGGTACAGGCGGTCTTTCAGATCATAACCGATTTCCGCCTGGTCGAGGAAGGTATAGAGCCGCTCCATCCGGTTATCGTTCGTCGACATGTCAACCTGCAGCGACAGGACTTGCGTCTCACCGAGTTCACCAAGATCAACCGACAACGATTGGGTCTGATGATCATAACGGCTCGGCAGCACTTCTCCGTCCCGTGAGACGTGTCCTTCGTTGACACCACGCAGGATTAGTGTCACTTCACGTTTTTCCGGCAACAGTTCCCGTTTACCGAACGGCGTTGCAATCGTCAACGTCCGGGCCGCCCAGTCGAGTTCAAAGGCCGTCTCGACATTTTCCCCGTCGCGGTGCGCGACACCGACGTTATCATCCTCAAATAACGTGAAGCGGTTCGACGCCCCCGGGAAGACAAGCAGTTCGAGATGCTCCGGATTGTGGAGCGCGTTCGAATGTTCGAGGTGTTGACCGAGCGGAACGATGGCTCCGGCTTTCGCGAGGACGCCTTGATCCTCGAGCTTACGGAACAGACGCATCTGTTTGCCGCCCGAGTAGCGGTGACCGGTGAAGAAATCAAACCATTCCCCTTCCGGTAACCAGGCCGTTGTCGCCGCGACGTGCAGCTTCGGATTCATCGGTTCGACGATCGGCGTGACCATCAGTTCCGTCCCGAAATAGTACTGGTTCGGCACCGCGTAGGCGAGTTCTTCTTCCGGATGTTCATAATACATCGGGGAGACGAGTGGTAAGCCGTCAAAGTGATTGCGGGCGTTCATCGTATAGATGTACGGCACGAGCTGATGACGAAGTCGTAAATACTTCTTCATCACTTGTTCCGATTCGACCGAATACCGCCACGGTTCTTTCCCGTTAAAGATACTCATCGTACTGTGCAGACGCATAATCGGGCTGAATACGCCGTACTGTAGCCAGCGGGTCGACAGTTCATCGTCCTTTTCCCCGCGCTGGTGACCGCCGATATCATGACTCCACCAGCCGTAACCGATGTTTGATGCCGTCGCCGTGAAGTACGGTTGGAACTTGAGTGATGCCCAGGAAATTAACGTATCGCCTGAGAAACCGACCGGATAGCGATGACTGCCGGGTCCGGCATAGCGTGAGAAAATCAGCGGACGATTGCCGTCACGCGCGATATCGAGCGCATGGTAATGATTGAGCATCCAAAGCGGATCGAGCCCTTTCATCTTTGAGTTCGCCCCCTGTTGCCAGTCGATCCACCAGAAGTCGACACCATCCTCTTCGTGCGGATGATGGAGTTTCGTGAAGTAATGTTCAATGAAGTCGCGGTCCGAGAAGTCAAACGGAATCCGGTCTTCCGTATCCGGGTCGACACCCAACGCAACGGCCATTGCTTCATAAGACTCTTCAAAACCACGGACTCCGTCCGCCGGGTGAAGGTTGAGCGTCACCATCCGGTCGTCCGCTTTCAGCCACTGCAGGAAGCCTTTCGGATCCGGGAACAAATCACGGTTCCACGTATAGCCCGTCCAGCCGCTGCCGTATTTCTCCGGAATATCCGTCACATGCCAGTCCATGTCGATGACGCTGACTGAGAATGGAACATCCTCCGCCTTGAAGCGGGTCATCAAATCTTTGTATTCTTTTTCGTTGTACCGCCAGTACCGGCTCCACCAGTTTCCGAGCACTTGCCGCGGCAACATCGGCGTCGGACCGGTCAGACGGTAAAAGTCCTTTAGGGCTTGTTTATAATCATGGCCGTAACCGAAGTAATAGATGTCCTGCGCCCCTTCCTGACGCGGTTCGACGAAGTGGTCTTCCGTCAGGACGAATGACGCCGAGTCATCGATTGCCGCGTAGCCTTGGCGGGAGATGATTCCTTCTTCGAGCGGAATCTCACCGTCGGCATGGTCAAGCGTCCGCGCCGTCCCCTTAAGAGTCCGGAGGGGTCCGCCGAACGTGTAGCGGCTGTAATACGTACTGAAGTTTCCAAGGACGTCGATGTAGAGGGTGTTCGACGCAAAAGGTCCTTTCGTATAATGCAAATGGACGTGTTCCGTGATGATTTGCAGTTCCGTCTCGTCCTCGACAATTCGATACGAGGGGACCGGAAAATCGCGGTTCCAGACGGTTTGGGTCGGACGATCTTCAAATCGACCGTCTGCTGCGTACTCGAGTCGAATCAGACGACTGGTGAGAACGGTGAAGCGGTAAGTGTCTCCTTGAACAATCGCTTCCGGTCGTGCCAATGGTTTCATGTCTCGGGTATAGAAATGGGATTCGTCAATTGTGCGCATACGGGATCAGGACGCGAACGTCCTTGTCACTTCCTTCCAAAAATGAATGTGCAACCGATTACACTAATAGTGTATAAGAGTTGTTGTTCCCGTTTCAAGTCACAACTAATCAAAAAACGCACCAGTCCTCTGAAAATCAAGGATGGTGCGTTTGTCATCATAACAATGGTGAAATCAAACGGGAGAACGATTCAAAGATCCGGAACCGCATCGGCCGTTTGAGATAATCCGCCGAGGACAACTGAATCGAGACGTCGAAATCATCGATGAAATCGCGCTCGAGCCGGGCCGCACTCTCGGAATCATACATGAAGGCCATCAGTTCGTAGTTCAAGACGAAACTCCGGATATCCATGTTCGCCGTTCCGACGACGGCAATCTTTCCGTCGACGAGAAACAGTTTGGCATGGATGAAATGACGGTTGTACGTATAAATTTTGACTCCGTCTTTTAGCAAGGGTCCGAAATAAGACCGTGTTCCATAGTAGGACGTAAAACTGTCCCCCTTACCCGGTGTCAGAATCCGAACATCGAGTCCGGCACGGGCCGCGAGACGGAGCAGTGTCATCGTCTCGTTATCGGGAATCAAATACGGTGTTGAAATCCAAATTGACCGCTGAGCCGAAATGATGGCGGCAATCAAAGCGTTCCGGATCGCCGGATCTTTGGACGTCGGTCCACTCGTCACCACTTGGACCGCACCGTCCGTCTCGACATCGTGTTTCGGGAAGTAATGTTCGATTGCACCCTCACCGGCAAATGTCTCCCAAGTATCACTGCCGTCTAGATGGGCATACAGCCAATCATCGAGGAACGTCGCCTGTAATTCCTTGACGGCACGTCCTTCGAGCCGCAAATGGGTATCGCGCCAAAAGCCGAACTTCTTACTTTTTCCGTCATACTCGTCGCCGACGTTCAGCCCCCCGGTAAAACCGATTTTCCCATCGACGACAACGATTTTCCGGTGATTGCGGAAGTTTGCCGTGAAGATGAACAACGGACTGGAAATCGGATCGTAGGCAGCAATCTTCGCCCCGGCTTCCCGGAGCGGTTTCAAAAATCCTTCGCCGAGCATGTAACTGCCAAGACCGTCAAACATGAACCGGACTTCGACTCCGTCGTTCAACCGGTCAATCAATGCTTCGCGGATCGCCTGCCCGGTCTCGTCGTTCCGGTAAATGTAATACTGGATGTGAACATGATGCTTGGCGGAGCGGATCATCCGGAGAATTTCCGGGAACGTCTCGTTGCCGTTCGTCAGGATTTGACTGGCTGTATGGACGTCGACCCCACCTCCACCAAAGTTGCGGATCGTATTGGCAAGCTTCAGGTGGTTCGGCGGCAACTCACTGACCGCGAGCGACCGGACGGGACGAATGGCCTGTTTCAACAACATCCGTTCATCGTGCGACCGCCGGTTCCGGCGACGGCGGCGCGGATTGCGCCCGAACATCATCCAGATGATGACACCGAGAATCGGTAAGAAGATCAAAACTAAAAACCAGGCAATCGTCGACTCCGCCGTCCGGTTCTCAATGAAGATAATCATGATGACGGCCAAGGGTACGACGGTCGCGGAAATCGTCAAAACATAAAACAGGTAGCCCAATTGGTATAGTCCCCAAATGATTCCGCCTGCGACTAAAAACACGAGCGCGAACTGTAAAATCCGATTGCGCACTAGACTTCCTCCTCTGTAACGTACTCTGTTCTTCTAATTCCCTGTCTCCTCTAAAAATATAGCAAAAAAAGAAACCACAGATGTGATTTCTTGAAAAGTTGACCTATTTTGAAAAATTCATATCGTATAGCTCGCGTCCCGGAATCGGATCACTCAGGCTGACCCAATCCGTTTCGTGCTCTTGAACAAGGCAAGCATCAAACTTCGCTTCGAGTGTCTGCTGATCAAAGCCGATGCCGATCAAGACGAGTTCCGTCCGGCGATCCGCGACTGACTCGAAGCGTCCGGCGTATTCCATATTCGACGCATATCCCGCCTGATGGAACAGCAAGGCGATTTCCGGACGGGTCGCAAGGTAGACAAAGCCCTTCGCGCGAACGATTTCTTCCGGCCAGGCTTCAATCAACGCCATCAACCGTTCGGGATGAAACGGGACATCGCGCTTATAGACGAACGAGCTGATGCCGTATTCTTCCGTTTCCGGTACGTGTTCCTCGGCGTTCAGCTCACGGATCCAGCCGGCACTTGCTGCCGCCTGTTCGAAGTCAAACAGATCGACGTCAAGAATCTCAGCCGGATCGACTTGCCCGTGGGTCGTCTCGATCAGTTTGGCGATTGGATTGAGCGCCTTTAAGTAGCTTGTGACATCATGTTTTTCCGACTCGGTCAATCGGTCGATTTTATTCAGCAAAATGATATCCGCGAACTCGACCTGATCGACGAGGAGATCGACGACTTCCCGGACATCCGTCTCGTCGACTGCCTGTTGCCGCTCAATCAACGATTCACCGGACTCAAAGTCTTTCAGGAAACGATAGCCGTCGATGACTGTTACCATCGCATTGATTTTTGTCGTCTCCGTCAAATCAATCTGACTGTCTTCGTCAAGATATGTAAACGTCTGGGCAACCGGAATCGGTTCCGAGATCCCGCTTGATTCAATGACGATGCCGTCGATATCGCCCTGGTCGACGAGACGCCGGACTTCCTGCAATAAATCGTCCCGCAGCGTACAGCAGATGCAACCGTTCGATAGCGTCACGAATGATTCTTCCGTCCGTGAAAAGCCGCCTTGTTCAATCAACACGGCATCGATGTTCACTTCACTCATGTCGTTGACGATGATGGCCAGCTTGCGTCCTTGCCGGTTGTTCAACAGATGATTTAATACAGTTGTCTTGCCGGCACCCAGGTAGCCGGACAAGACGGTGATCGGAATCGGATTCATACACAGTCTCCTTTTTAAATCGGAATCATTACGTTTTAAATAGTAATCGTTCCGGTTTAGCTTGTCAACTGCTGTTTCACAACATTATAAAATCCCCGTTTCCGTGACAATCCTTAAGGCGTCATGGAAACGGGGTATTCGGATCAAACTCATTTAAAAAAGGCGTTGCGGATCAAGCGGACGATTGTTGTCGCGGCCTCTTCCGAGAAACCGGCAATCGTATAATGATTCGTGTCCGGAATGACGTGAAATTCCGCGTCCGGCAAACTCGCAGCAAACCGTTCATGCGCCGCATTGATCCGCTTCGTCAGTTCCGGGTTCAGCCAGTTCTCGGGCATTCCGCCGGCCCAGTCTGATGCGGATAACACGAGGACCGGCGGCGTGATATGCTCGACGACTTCCAAGACGTTCTGATTATTCGCTTCGACTGCCTGCCACTCATCCAGCGTCCCCCGCCAGTGGTTTTTCCGTGCCATATTCCGCCACATCGGAATGCGGTCGGCTTCCGGCAGACTCGTAAACATCCGGGCACCGAGGTCATCCGGAATCAGCCAGGCGAGTGGCCGGACATGACTCAAGACATATAAAAAACGGTTCCATTCCTCCTGCGTCCGTTCGTACCAGTTCGGCAGTTCGGCGTCGACTTCCGGATGCGACGGATCGAGCAGAACGATTCCCGCCGTCTCGTCCGGACGGCGGCGTCCGAGTTCAAGCGAGATGTAGGCACCAAGCGAGTGGCCGATGAAGACGAACGGACCTTTAATATCAAGCAAAGCGAGAACCCGTTCCAGTTCGTCCGCTTGTTGCGTAAACAACCGTTTCGTTTTGCCACGGGTCGATCGACCGTAACCGAGTCGGGAGTATTCAAAGACCCGTCCCTGTTTCAACAATTCTCCGCGGAGCCAGCCCCATTGGTAATGACTCGACATCATCCCGTGATCAAGAATGAATGTCACATTGCCCGTCCCCGTCAAGCGTGTATCAAAGCGGCCGTCTGCTGTATCGACAATCCGTTCCATTATAAATCCTCTCCTATTCAAACAAATCCAGCTTGATGTCATACCCAAGCAGGTTCAAGTAATCAAATAACTGTGACCGGTGATGATACAAGTGGACAGCTGCTTCTAGCAGCCAACCGGTCGAATTATCGGTGACGCCCCAGTAGGTCGTCTCCGTCGAAAAATCGGCCGTAAGCCGATCTTGATAATACCGCCACGACTGCTCTAGCCGGTCGACAAGTTGCTCCGGCCGCACCGGAACGGCATAGAACTGTGCCATCTCGTCCGCCGTCGTCCCTGTCGCAATCCGCAGATCGGCTTCGAGCAACACAGCGAGATGAACCGCCACTTCATAGACGGACCGTTTGCCGGAAATCGGACGTTTGTCCCAATCCTCCGGCTGAATCAACCGGATCAGCTCACGTGTCGTCCGGACGCCGACACCAACGTGCCGGTCAAGTGCCTGTTGCCAATCAGTCATGCGACCACCAGGCCAGTGCCCGTTGTTCCATCGCTTTAACGAAGCTGTCTTTTCCGGCAATGTAGGCGCTGATGTCTTCCGGATACCGGTTCGCCAGTTGCTCTTTGATTGTACTGTAAGCTTCGACTTCGTGCGGATGTTCCCGCAAGTAATCCCGAAAGACGACGTGACGGGTGATTTCCGGGTTGCCGCTTGCATAAAGATGAATGTGATGCGTCCGCGCGTCTCCGCCCTTCCGGTAATAGCGGCGCCCGGGCATCCCGAACTCCCCTTTCGCTTCATAGCCGATTTTTTCCATCGCTGCGTCAAACGCTTCAATCCCGTCGAGTGAATCGACGACCGGCAGAATATCAAGAATCGGTTTAGCCGATAATCCCGGGACCGATGTACTGCCGATATGATTAACCGCCAGCAGACGGTCTCCGAAAATGGCTCTTAATCGATCCGCTTCCTGTTCAAATGCCTCCGGCCACGATGTTTGATATGGTGTGACGATGACTTGCCGCATGCTATCCGCTCCCCTCGTTATTAGTATGCCAGTTTTTTCCGCAAAACTAAAACGACTCCTCAGATGAGAAGCCGTTTTCCTGCCTTATTTTTTCGTGATGAAGTAACGCGATTGATCGAGACGATCAGATGCTGTATAGATGTTCATCTTGTATGACCCTGTCGCAAGACCGGTCCGCATCTTCAGGACGTAGTTGCCGTGGTTGTCGGCAACGTCCTGCGCAATCAATTTGTAGCCGCTGCTTGTTTTTTCGAATAAGCGGACGATTTGACGTTTTTCGACTTTGCCCGTCAAGGTCTTTTTACCCGCCCATTTTTTGACCGGATACGTATTTTTAATCGTAAATGACGCCTTTTTCGTGATTTTATTTGAGATGTCCGTCGACTTGACTGTGTACGTGCCCGTCATCAGACCATTTTTGACCGGAATCTTGAAGCCGCTTGCCGTCGTTTTCGCTTTCGCGATTTTCGTCGACCCTTTATAGAGCGTGACATCGAGTCCTTCCGTTGCTTTTCCTGTCAAGACCGTCGAACCGTAGACGGCTGATTTCTTATCGATGGCCGGTGTCGCGACGACACCTGTCCCGACTGTCACCGTCGTTTCTTTTTTCATGAAACCGAGCTCCGAGACGACCGTCAACTTGTCACGCAGTTTGACCGGACGGACCGTCACGGCATACTTGCCGGTTTCGTCGGCTGTCGTCGTGCCAAGGACCGTCGTGCCGCGTTTGACTGTAACTTTTGCTCCAGCAACCGCTGTTCCCGTGACGAGCTTCGCTCCTGGTTTCACAGCGCTGACGCTGACGTTAAAGTCTTTCATCGGGACGTCGAGTTTAAACTTCAGGAACGTACCGGTCTCACCGGCGCGTTTGACGCCCGTGTTCGTGATGCCTTCGTAACGTTTCGTGTAGTCCGCTGCGGCTTCGGCTGAATCAAAATCAACCGTGATCGGTTTGCTTGCGACGAGTGACCAGTTGTTGTCCGCTTGATAATCAACAGGCTGTTTTGCTTTGATGAAATCCGAGATGACGTTGCGTGTTTCGTAAGCCGATTTGTAGACGATT
Source organism: Exiguobacterium sp. GL_137 (assembly GCF_057834585.1). NCBI lineage: Bacteria > Bacillati > Bacillota > Bacilli > Caryophanales > Exiguobacterium > Exiguobacterium sp. GL_137. The sequence continues at coordinate 1,274,123 of NZ_CM174406.1, read as the reverse complement.
TTCTTTCCGCCGCCGAGACCAGGGAAGCTTGCGCTGCCGGCACGGTAGTTGTTCGTTGCGACGAGGAACTCCTGATCATCCGTGATTTCCTTGCCTTGGTATTTGATGTTTTGAACACGGCTTGCGTCTTCTTTGACGACCACCCCGTTGAAATCAAACTTCGCCGGTTTCGTGATGTCGATATCGTACGTCAAACCGTCCAGAATATCAAAGTTGTAGCTACGGAACTCTTTGTTCAGCAAATCTGTCTGCGCATCCGTCACTTCGTTGAATTGACCGGCTGACATCTCGAGCCAGTTTTTGACGTCAGCTCCTGTCACTTTGACGACTTCGAGTGTGTTCGGATAAACATACAGATCGGCGACGTTTTTCAACGCGATCGGTCCTTTTTTGATCAACGTATAGTCTGACGCGTTCACTTGATTGCGACCGCCGGTTTTAAACGGTGCACCGGCAGACAGGAGCGGTAAATCTTTATATTGGGCGAGATCGGCATTTTCTTTCAGTTGTTTCTCGACGTACCATTTTTGCGCGTTCGTGACGAACTGGACGGAATCGTCATCCTGAACGAGCGCAAAGAAGCTTTGGATATCATCATTGATTGTTCCGACTTGCTGGCGGATGTAGGCAAGTGTGCCTTCGTGTGCTTTTTCAATCAATTTGACGGCACCGGCATCAGCTGCCGTGTCTTTTGTGACGTCCGCCAGTTTTGATCCGGCTGTATCGACGATCCATTTCTCGCCGTCCTGCTTCAATTGCAAATCAATCACGCCGACGTTTTTCCCTTGTGTGTTGGCCATGACAACCGGTTTGCCGTTGATAAGACCGTTTGCTGCGTCGACGTTCGGTAAGTTATTGAACGCTGATGTCTTGTCCGGGAATTTTCCGTGCTGGTGACCGGTCATCAAGACATCGATGTCCGCGATTTTTGTCAACGCGTACCCGACATTTTCATCGCCGTCTTTTTGATCCGCTGTATCACCGATTCCTGTGTGCGCGAGTGCGACGACGACGTCTGCACCGGCATCTTTTAATTTCTTCGCCGTTGCTTTAGCGACCGGTACGATATCTTCCGCTGTCACTTTTCCTGTCAGGTTTCCGGCATCCCACGCCATGATTTGTGGAGTGACGACACCAAAGACACCGACTTTGACCGTTTTCATCTGACCGTTTTGGTCTTTGACTTGACGTTCGATGATTTGATAGTCTTTCCCGTCCGTGTTGAATTCGGAAACGATTGGTTTTTTCGTAACGGCATCGAGCACATTCGAGTTCACGAATTTGATTTCACCGCTTGATGCTTTCATCGCTGACTTCAGGAAGTCGAGTCCGAAGTTGAACTCGTGGTTGCCGAGTGTCACTGCGTCATAACCGATGTATTCCATCAGTTCGTACATCGGGTGTTTCCCTTTGTTGCCTTTGTCGTACTGATTTTTGACGTAATCGCCAAATGGTGTCCCTTGTAATGTATCCCCGTTGTCGAATACGAAGCTGTTGGCTTCGCCGACGACGTTTTGTTCCTGCTTAATGACGGTTGCCGCTTTGACAAGACCGATTGTCTCATCTTGCACATCCTTGAAGTAATCGTAGTTCATTGAGTTTGTATGTAAATCAGTAGTCTCTAAAAAACGAAGTTTGACGACGCTGTTATCGGCGGCGAGTGTCTTGACTTGAATGACGGGCGCAAGCATCGGTGCGATCAACGTGCTGGCAATGACGATTTTCGTGATTTGTTTCATCTGATTTCCCCCTAAGTATAAATGACTGCTCAACTAATTTAACACGCTTTCATTGTAGCTTATAGCTTCTTTGAACAGGTCGGACATCCGTCTTATTTAACCTACTTAACTAATTCCAAATACTGGCTTAATAATCTTCAAATGAACTTTACATGCTAAAAAAAAAGCGCCGGTCTGCCTTTTCAGGCCAACCGGCGTCATTGACTATACAGTTGGTTTTCGTTTAATGACAAATCCGATCAATCCGGCAATCAATGCCATCCCCGCAGAATAGAGCGGTGTCAGTCCGGTCGGTTGCTGTGAAAATTGCAGTAACGCTTCATTGCGCCAAGCGACCGTAAAGTCTGCCGTCGTCGCTTGAGCGACGAGGAAACTCGTGACCCCAACGAGGACAGCGAAGACAATCGGATCAAGGATGGTCTTGAAGGACCGGATACCGGCAAGCAGATACAGCAGGAACGGAATCAGAATCAAGACCCAGTACGCACTTTCCGAGTTGACCGGCTCCGGCGTGACTCCGGCCGATTCAGCATCAAGCGCTTGAATCGTCTGCCGGGCGATGCCGTAATCGATCGGTTCGAGATTCAACCGGGTATCCGACAAATCAGGTCGTTCCCCGCCGATAATCGTCAACAGTTGTTCCGTCACCCGATCGGTGTCGACTTCTTCCAGAACATCTTCGATCGATTGATTTAATTGACCGGTCGAGGTCTCACCGTTCAGCATCGTCACCGGGACATCAACATCCGCACCGAGTACATTCGCCTTATAGGTGATCTGTCCACCATGCAACAATTCATACATGCCGCCGCTGCCGGCATCAAGACTGGCGACGGTCAAAGCTGTCCGAAGGGCCGAATCCCCGTCATACTGCGTTTCATCCGTCACGACGAGATACAGCTGAAGACAGCTCGCAAACATTAAGACAAGCAAGCTTCCCCGTGCGGCTGCCGACAACCCGGACAACCCTTGCGGATACAAGGCCAGATAACTTAATGCAATCACGATGCCGAGTGCAAGCAACCCTTGGGTCAACACACCGTCCCGGAACGATAAAAAGGGAACCGAATCACTGCGCTGAACGAGCATGAACCAGCCAATCCACGCCGTTATCAAAAAACTGACGGACCGGACTGTCCAGCCGAGCCGGTTGGCTTTGATCCGCATCATTAAAAAGAGAATAAAAACAAAAACGATACCAAATACCGACAGCAACAAGGAACCATACGTCACGTCGAACGTCAGCGGTGATAGAACCTGGTTCAAATCGATTCCGAAGATAGACAGGACATCACCGGCCGAACTGGCACCAATTACTTGGTTGATGATTGCTTCCCGGACGGCAGCCGGCATCGTTACGTCGAGTCCACCGATAAACAGCAACATCAGTGTGACCGTCACGTCGCTGCTTCCCCAGGTAACGTCCGCGTCCTGCATTTGCTTCACGAGTGACTGATAATCACTGGAAGACTCGATTTGTCCGGTTACGACTGTCATCAGGCCATATAACACGGCAAAGAAGATGAGCCCGAACCCGAGCCCGAACACGATATCCATAATCGAGAAACGCCTGTTGCGCCGCTCTTGTCGTTGCTCCATCGTCAATCCCTCCTTTTCCTTTGTTTAATTATTCCTGTTCTATGCCGTTCAGAAACGCCAACCGCCTAATTTCAATGACTTCTGGTCGTTTCTGTACGATATACTCTAATTATAACCAAATCTGTATGGAAGAGGGATTTTTGATTCCATGAGGAGGAACGACGTGACAACAAAAGCAAATCAAATACTCTTTGAGAACATCAGCAGACAGGCAAAGCTTGGCCAGCTGCTTACGAAACCGACAGTACTGTCCGGTGGTCTCCTGCATCAGATGAATCAAATTCAGACAACGACCGGGACATATGCGGTGAAGTTGCTGAATCCATCCATCCTTTCTCGTCCGACCGCACGACAAAACTTCATCGACTCGGAACGGATTGTCAACGCTTTAGCAGGCAAAGTCTCCGCTCTGCCTGCCTTGACGATTGATGGATCTGCCTTGCAACAAATCGGTACACACTATTACCTTGTCTTCCCGTGGGTGGACGGTTCGATCTTGCCGATTAACCAAGTCACACCGAGCCACGCTGAACTGATCGGCGAACAGTTGGCGCAGATCCACGCTGCGGACCTGTCCTCGCTGACGATTCAACAAACCCCTGCATCACCAGAGTCTCCGCTTCCATGGGACACATTCGCAGAAAAAATCCGTCAGCAAGGACTCACAGTGCTAGAACCTTACTTGTCGGATTTAAGACGAATCAAGCGTTGGGACAACGAAGCGTCTTCTGCCCTAAAACAATGGCGAGGAACATCGGTCCTCAGTCACCGCGATTTGGATGCCAAAAACGTGTTATGGAAGTGCGGTGCACCGGTTCTCATCGACTGGGAATCGGCCGGTCCGATTCATCCGATGCACGATTTTTTAGAAACAGTCCTCTATTGGTCGCTCGATGAGCAAAATCGTGTGCGACGAAATCATTTCGAGGCATTCGTCAAAGGGTATCGTTCGGCAGGCGGTCGACTTGACTACCCTCTTGAGCCCGCTCTGTCCGCTGGATATGCGAGTAAACTCGGATGGCTTGCCTATAGTCTGTCCAAAGCTCTTCACCTTGAACCCGTAACTGAAAAGGAGCAACAAGTTGCCGTTCAACAGGTGCACGAGACGTTAAAAGCACTCAAAGACTACGAAGCGCTGTGTCCGGTGATTAAAAAGTGGTGGCATGACAGTCAACAGAACACGACGAGTACTTTTCAGTAAGGAGCTGGATTTAAATGCCAATCGATTACACTTACCTCACGACACTGATTAAAATGAATCAATTCAGCAAGGCAAAAATCTTATTTGAGACGTATGACATCGATGAAATCAGTGACGAATTCATCGGGGACGCCTTTGATCACGAGACAGACATTTTGTATCAGTTCGTCTGTTATCTGATTGAACAAAAAGAAACAGTCAAACTGCACGAGTTAGCGTTTGGTCTATTGATCCATCCTTTTTGTCATTATGACCGCGCCTACTACCGAGCGTATGACCATGTTCAGCGAATAGTTGCCCTGACCCATCGTCAAGACGTCGCTTTCCTTGAGTGTTTGTTGTTCTTAGCGGGAGTGCCCGATCAAGTCACACCAAAACAGGAAGCCCTTGCTGTGGCGAATGAAATCTTACGGATGGAACCAAAGAATCGAGTCGCAAAAGACTTTTTGAAGGGGATGAAATAAACACATGTATCAAGCAGGGATGGAAACATTACTTCACTTACAGGCCCGTTTAATCAACGGTCAGCTCGAAATACAAAAGGAAGAAGGATACGTAGAGGTCGAATCATTCCTTTTTAATCCGGGTGCCAGTACGGACGAATTGGCCCGACTTCCAAAAGGTACACCAAAAGAAATCGTCCATTTTTTAAGTGTCCATAATGGGGCTCGGCTTTATTTTACCCCGGAGGATGGCGGTGGTTTCGAGTTGTTCACGATTGATGACATATTGACGTACCTTTCGATTTGGGAATGTCCGCAGGGCTTCACCCCGATTGGTGCCGGACCTGACGGGGAATGGCTCGTCTGTGAAGCAATCGGTGAAGACGACAACCGGATCTTGACCGGCGAATTTCTGACGTACGAAGACCCTGACTTCGAGCGGCTCCCCTTCTCTTTCTCGAAGTGGCTCGATTATCTGATTGTTGCGCAAGGGGCGATGTATTGGGACTGGTTTCGTTAATACGGTTTAACGAATCAATCTGTTTTGGTAATACGCGGTTTAAAGAGGAGAAATAACAGAATTCCCGCAAACTTTCGCAACAACTGATAAAATTCATGTGTTTCTACCGCTGCTCCATGCAATAACACTTCATATTTTGCCCATCGGTCTTCGTACACCAGCCCTGAATCCCGATAGCCGTTCCGCACATAGAATTTTTTCCGCGTCACCCGTTGTTGATAATTTTCAGCACTCTCATCCAGATTCTCAATGTTTAATAGTATCCGATTTCCCGGCCGGTGTTCTTCAATCTTCTTTAAGAGTTGACTGCCGTAGCCGCTGGATCTTGCCTGACCGTCAACAGCCACATATAACACATACGTTAAATCTTGATGCGTGATCAGATAGGTAAAACCAACAAAAATATTTTGATCATACAGCGCCCAAAAATCCACAGAGCGTTTGTTGGCTTTTCTTAACAACATGTTCATCGGCATCCGTTCATGATCCGGGAATGCTTCCAGGTATAATTGAGTTACCCGGTCGATATCCCGATGGCCTTTCGTCAAGTGTTCTATTTCCAAAAACATGTTCACTACTCCTTTTAAAAAAATAAACTCGATCCGGTCGAAGGACCAAAGTCTTCTCCGACCACATCAAGTTTTTTTAAAGTCATTGTTTTGCAAGAGGTGCATCCTATGTTGCATTCATCGCAGAGACAAACGCCGGTAAAAAAGAATCGTCAACAGCACGATGATTCCAAGCAGTACATACATGACCGTATATCCAATAACCGGTAACATCAAGCCGAGTAAAACCGGACCGAGTCCATTTCCGATATCAAAAAAAATAAGAAACGTCGCCGTTGCACGGGCTTTTCCTTCGTGCGGGACAGCTCTCACAGCCATCGTCTGGCTGATCGAAGAGAGATTGCCGAATCCGAGTCCAATCAACAGGCTAGCAAATAAAAAGACGACAGCATCAGTTGCACTACTCAGTAAAAACAGTCCGACGGCAAACAGGAGAAGGGCAGGATACATGACCACGTCGGGTCCACGCTGATCCATCAAACGTCCCGTGACAGGACGTGAAACCAAAACCGTCAACGTGTAGACGATAAAGAAATAACTGGCAGCAGTGATTAGGTTACGCTCGATGGCAAATAAACTGATATACGAGAGGATACTGGAGAAACAAAAAGTCATCACTAAAATAATCAAGCTGATGGGTAATGCTTTTCGTTCAAACACATGCGTCCACTTCAAATCCGAAGTCGGCTTATTCGTTTTCTTCGATGGAACCGAAAGGAACCATCCACACACCACACTCAGGACCGCCAACAGCAGACAGAATAAAAAGATTGTCGTAAATCCGGTGCGGGGCATCAAAAACAGTCCGACGAACGGACCGATTCCGGTGGCCAGTGCTGTACTTACTGCAAAGTATCCGATGCCCTCTCCGCTTCTTTCTTCCGGAATTGTCAAGACGACGATCGTTCCGATGATAGTTGTTGCAATCCCCATTGCAAAACCGTTTAACAAACGGGTAAAGGCAAAAAAGGTAAATCCAAAATCCAAAATATAGAGAGCCATCGTCAGGGCAAAAAACAGTAATCCAAAGCGTAATAAAGACTGACCGTTCACTTTCGACAAAAGCATCCCTGTCACCAGACGCCCTGCCAACGCACCGATGATAAAAATACCTGCAACTAACCCCGCCTGACCAGTCGTCATACCCAACTCATTGAGGGCATACAGTGTGATGATGGAGTTGAGCAACAAATACATAAAAATCAAGAAAAAGTTGAGACTTGATAACAGCACAAATTCTTTTGTCCATAAAGACCGTTTATCTATCTGTTTCAAAATGAGTGCCTCCAAAAATTACGGCAACTCCAGTTAAACTTAAAACACAAACCGCTCGCCATCTTCCGGCACGATGAGTTGAGAAGAAAAGTGATGTTCAACGGCAAACGTTCTTAAATCTGTCCGAGACAATGCCCAGTGATTCACAGCTTCCATATGGACGGAAAGAATCCGTGCGGTTGGTGCGGCCTCGTGGACAGCTAAGACGTCTTCCGCTCCCATCACCAGTGAGCCGCCTTCCACAAACTGGTTATCACCCGCGTTGACGACGATGACTTCCGGTTGATGCTGCTCGATCACTTTCTCCACTTCTTCATACCAGACCGTATCGCCAGCGATATATACGGTTTTTTCATCTTCATGTTTAAAGACGACTCCGCACACCGAACCGGCGATTTCCAAAATGGGTCCTCTGCCGTGCTCGCCTTTTGTTTGAATCAACTGAATTCCTTCAAAAACCGTATCTTCTTGTAAAACTTCGACGTTTTGGAATCCGCTGTTTCTAATTTCTTGGGCATCCTGTTCATTCTGAGTGAACAAAGGAATGTCTTTTGATAGTACTTCTTTTGCCACATCGTCCCAATGATCGAGGTGCAAATGTGTGACAATGACAGCATCTGCCTCGATAATAGAGTCGAGTGAAACCGGCAATTCGTTTAACGGATTTTTTTGATCTTGTCGTGCCGAATTTGGAAATGCCGGATATGCTCCCTTGTCTGCTAAAAACGGGTCAATCAAAAATGTTTTACCGGCATAGTCCAGTTTTAACGTTGCATTACGGATATGTTGGATGTTCATGTATACCACTCCTTTTCGTTGTTAGGAGCCTAGTATATAATTTGAACATCATCCCGATACAGAGCTTACTGAAGGTATTTTTGCCGTTTTACTTTACTTATGAAGGGATTTGAAATCGTGTTGGATCAAACGGACTTACAAATCATCAACGAGCTGTCACAAAACAGCCGGATCACGATGAAAGAATTGGGTCAAAAAATTCACTTAAGTGGACCCGCAACATCGGCCCGGGTCTTAAAATTAGAGGATCAAGGCATCATCGAAGGGTATACGATTCTTGTTAACCCTTTAAAGATGGGCTATACGATTCATGCGATGATTAGTATCTATACGAAAGATACCCATCACCAGCCGTATCTCTCGTTTCTCAAAAAACATCCATTATATGTTCTGAATAATTATAAAATCAGTGGGGACAGTTGTTATCTATTGGAGTGTCGTTTTCCATCGAACAAGGAACTGGATTCGTTTTTAACTGAATTAAATGAGCATGTGAATTATCAGTTATCGATCGTGATTAACAAATGAGTAAACTTTACTTCACGATTATGAACATACGAAAGCCTTGCCTCCGTTAACCGGAAGCAAGGCTCTTTTGAATTGCCATGATGTTTTTCTCTATTAGATACCTTCGTAAGCGAGTTCCATGATTTGACGGAGTTCCGTCACGAGCGGCATTTTCGGATTCGCAGTCGTACATTGATCCTCAAACGCATCGACGGCCATCTTGTCGAGTTTCGCTTCAAAGTCGGCTTTTTTGATTCCTTGGGCTTTGAACGACATCTTGATGTTGAGGCGTTGTCCGAGTTCACTGACAGCTTGGATGAATGATTCGACACCTTGTTCTGTCGTCGCTGCCGGCAGACCGAGGTAACGGGCGATTTCCGCATACCGTTCATCTGCAATAAACGATTCGTATTTCGGGAAAGCGGCCAGTTTTGTTGGCTTTGTTGCATTGTAGCGGATGACGTGAGGCATCAGAATCGCATTCGTCCGACCGTGTGGTGTGTGGAACTCCCCACCGATTTTGTGTGCGATCGAGTGGTTGATGCCGAGGAAGGCATTGGCAAACGCCATTCCGGCCATCGTTGACGCATTGTGGACTTTTTCGCGTGCTTCGGCGTCTGAACCGTTATCGTAAGCGCGTGGCAAGTACTCAAAAATCATCTTGATTGCTTTTAATGCCAGTCCATCCGTGTAGTCGTTTGCAAGGACAGAGACGAAAGCTTCCGTTGCGTGTGTCAAGACGTCCATCCCTGTATCGGCCGTGATAGAGGCCGGCACCGTCATGACGAACTCTGGATCAACGATGGCAACGTCTGGTGTCAACGCATAGTCAGCAATCGGATACTTAACGTTTTTCTCTTTATCGGTGATAACAGTGAACGGTGTGACTTCTGATCCCGTACCGGATGTCGTCGGAATGGCGACGAACTTCGCTTTATTACCGAGTTCCGGGAATTTATAGGCCCGTTTCCGGATATCCATGAATTTTTGACGGAGGTTCGAGAACGTTTCGTTTGGCTGCTCGTAGAACAACCACATCCCTTTCGCAGCATCCATCGCCGATCCGCCACCGAGGGCGATGATCAGGTCCGGTTTAAAGTCACGCATCGCCTGGGCACCGACTTGAACGGTCGTCACGGATGGATCCGGTTCGACCTGGTCAAAGATCCGGTAGCTGACGCCTGCAGGCAAGTTACGGATGACTTTGTCGGCATAACCGAACTCAACCATCGATTGGTCGGTGACGATCAACACCCGTGAGACATTTTGAATCGATTTCAAGTATTGAACCGAGTTTTTCTCAAAGAAAATCTTTTCCGGTACTTTGAACCACTGCATGTTCACGCGTCGTCTCGCCACCTTTTTGACATTGAGTAGATGTTTCGCCGTTACGTTTTCTGAGACCGAGTTTTTCCCGTATGATCCGCAACCGAGTGTGAGTGACGGTGTCAATTCATTGTAGAGATCGCCGATTCCGCCGTGTGCTGACGGACTGTTGACGAGAATCCGGCAGGCTTTCATCCGGAGACCAAACGCTGTCATCAACTCATCATCTGTCGTATGAATAACCGCCGTATGACCGAGTCCGCCAATTTCAAGCATTCGTTCGGCGACATGGAAGGCGTCATTCGTTGACGCAACGCTGTACGCACCGAGAACCGGACTTAGTTTTTCGTGTGATAACGGTTCTTCAGCCCCGACTTTTTCGAGTTCCGCGACGAGCATGACGGTGTTGCCCGGAACATCGATGCCGGCTTTTGCTGCAATCCATGTCGCAGGTTTTCCGACGATATCCGCATTGACGGCACATGTATCGGTTTTGATGACGAGTGCTTCGAGACGTTTTTTCTCATCCGGTGTACAGAAGTAACAACCGAGTGCTTCCATCTCTGCCCGGACTTCCGCATAAATCTCTTGATCGACGATGACGGCTTGCTCGGACGCACAAATCATTCCGTTATCAAATGTTTTCGAGAGGACCAAATCACTGACGGAGCGTTTGATTTTAGCTGTTTTTTCGATGTAACACGGTACGTTACCCGGTCCGACACCAAGTGCTGGTTTACCGGTTGAGTAAGCGGATTTGACCATGCCGGCTCCGCCTGTCGCGAGGACCATCGCGATGTCGGTATGGTTCATCAAAACTTTTGTTGCTTCAAGTGACGGTTGTTCGACCCACTGGATACAATCTTTCGGTGCACCCGCTTTGACGGCCGCATCGCGTAATGTTTTCGCTGCTTCGAGGGAACAGTTTTGTGCTGATGGATGGAAGGCGAACACAATCGGGTTACGCGTCTTGATCGCGATCAACGCTTTGAACATCGTCGTTGACGTCGGATTCGTCACCGGTGTGACGCCACAGACGACACCGACCGGTTCCGCGATGTACGTGATACCGTTTTGGACGTCTTCTTCTAAAATCCCGACCGTTTTTTCATTCCGGAGACTATTGTAGATGTATTCTGTTGCGAACATGTTTTTGATCATTTTATCTTCAAAGACACCGCGTCCTGTCTCTTCAACCGCGAGACGCGCCAGTTCGACGTGACGTTCAAGACCGGCGAGCGCCATGTCCCGCACGATCGTATCGATTTTCGTTTGATCAAATGTCAGTAATTCTTGAAGTGCCGTTTGACCTTTCGCGACGATTTGATTGATTGCTTGTTCGACAGGTGAGACATCTTGTTTGATTTTTTCTTTGACAGCCATGTTAGGTTTCCTCCCTATTTTGGAACGAATCTGAGTCTGCAATTCCCTATTAGATGTTAGGAATGCCAAGCTGATTTTCAATAGTTTGTGCTTTCCTTCACAAATCAATCATACCGCCTTTTGTTACATTTGTGCATGGCTATCCTGTGAACTATTTCACATGAATGATAGCGTTTTCAAAGAAACAACCTGTTCTGACGTAAGGATTCGCTTTTTTGTACCGCTCCTGTGATAACTGTCACAGCAATCGATGAATCTGCTTGTCTGACCAATCGTTCATCGTGTACGCTAGGAATAGTTCCATCATTCATTTGTCTTAAAGGAGGAAGTTTCAATGTCAGTCGTTAATCAAATGCTTGCGTTTAATCAACAGTTCGTTGAAGAAAAACAATACGAACCATTCATCTCGGATAAGTTCCCGGATAAGAAGGTTGTGATTCTGACCTGTATGGATGCACGTTTGACGGAGCTCCTTCCCCACGCACTTGGTCTGAAAAACGGTGATGCGAAAATCATCAAAAATGCCGGAGCCGTCCTGTCCCATCCATTCGGATCTGTCATGCGGTCGATTCTCGTCGCGCTCTATGCTCTTGGAGCAGAGGAAGTCATTGTCATCGGACATCATGACTGCGGCATGAGCACGATTGACCCGGCGAAGATGATCGCCGAGATGCAGGATCGTGGCATCAATGAACAGGTTCTGCACACGCTGGATGCTTCCGGCGTCGATTTGAAGCAATGGTTACGCGGCTTCACATCGGTCGAAGAAAATGTCAGCCACTCGGTCGGACTGATCAAAAACCATCCATTGTTGCCACCGGGTACGGAAGTCCACGGACTTGTCATCGATCCGGGAACAGGTAAACTCGACCAAGTCGATTGCTGAATCACATTTTAATGAAGAAGAAAGGTATGGCCGGCCTCAATTTGACGTCGGTCATACCTTTTTTGTGTTTTTTTCTTGACAGTCAAAAGATCGGTCTGTATGATACTTTAGTATAGTACAGTGATACCAAAAGAAAGTGTGGTTTTAGTTCATGTTTAATGCAGTCATTATTGCCGTTGCTCTATTATTTCTTTTAGCCATCTTCCGGGTCCATATCGTCCTCGCGATGGTTCTCAGTGCCGTCGCCGGCGGACTGATCGGCGGTCTCGGCATCAACAAGACGATCGCAACGTTTGCTGAAGGACTTGGCGCCGGTGCCGAAATTGCCCTCAGCTACGCCTTACTCGGTGCGTTTGCTGTCGCCTTGTCAAAAACCGGTCTTCCGGATGCGTTGGCACACGCTCTGATCAACCGTTCGAAAGGATCCGCTGACGCGGCGTCAGTCAAGAAGTTAAAAGGCTTTATCGTCTTTGCAATCTTGTTGCTCGCGATCAGCTCACAAAACGTCTTGCCGATTCACATCGCCTTCATCCCAATCATCATTCCACCGCTCCTCGGTCTGTTTAATGATATGAAGATTGACCGTCGCCTGATTGCTATCGTCATGACGTTTGGTCTCGTCACACCGTACATGTTCCTGCCGGTCGGCTTCGGGGATATCTACTTGAACCAGATCCTTCTGCCGAACATTTCGAAAAACGGAATGGACACGGCTGGTGCTTCCGTCATTCAGGCAATGGCGATTCCGGCACTCGGAATGCTCGTTGGTCTGTTGATCGGTCTTTACGTTTACCGGAAACCACGGGAATACGAAATGCGGAATATCGCCCCGGACGACTATGAGATTCCCGTCATCACGAAAACAAAACTACTCCTCAGCGGACTCGTCGTCCTCGCGACACTCGCTGTCCAGCTGACGACCGAATCGATGATTTTTGCTGCGACAACAGGTCTCGTCCTGTTTCTCCTTCTTCGTCTCGTCCGCTTCAGCGAAGCAGACGATGTCATCACCCGCGGTATGCGGATGATGTCGTTCATCGGATTCGTCATGATTTCAGCGAATGGATTTTCGAACGTCCTCCGGAAAACCGGCGATATCGATCCGCTCGTCGAAAATTCAAAAGCCTTGATGGGCGATTCCCAACTCGTTGCCGCTTTCGTCATGCTGTTGATCGGACTACTCGTCACAATGGGGATCGGCTCGAGTTTCTCGACGGTTCCTGTCATCGCTGCGATTTTCGTCCCGCTTTGTGTCCAGTACGGATTCAGTCTGGAAGCGACGATTGCTATCATCGGGACGGCCGGTGCCCTTGGCGACGCCGGAAGCCCGGCATCCGATTCGACGCTCGGTCCAACAAGTGGACTGAACGCTGACGGACAGCATGATCACATGCGGGAAACCGTCATCCCGACATTCCTGCACTACAATCTGCCGCTGCTCGTTTTCGGAACGATTGCCGCGATGGTGTTATAAAAAGTATGTTTTCAGGAACCAATGCCGTAATCGGTATTGGTTCTTTTTTTGAATCATTTTGCTTCATTAAACGGGCTGTACCTTCTACTTAAAGATGCTTAGTAAATATTTGCTTCGTCAGATTAAAGATTTTTTCTTTCATTTTCCGGCTTTCTTCTCTAATATAAAGGAATGAAGTGAAGCTGAAGGAGTGTTCGATGTGTTATCTCAAGTTGTTAATAACGTTTTATTATACCTCGCTGATCTAGGGTATTTCGGTATTGCCTTAGGATTGATGATTGAGATCATTCCGAGCGAAATCGTCTTGTCTTACGGCGGATTCATGATTTCCCAAGGAACGATCGGTTGGCCGCTTGCCGTTGTTGCTGCTGTCATCGGCGGTTTGTTTTCGCAATTATTTTTATACTGGTTTGCCCGTTACGGCGGTCGACCATTGATTTTAAAATACGGAAAGTACCTGCTGATTACGGAACACCATCTCGATCTCGCAGAACGCTGGTTCCTGAAATACGGACAAGGCGTCATTTTCGGAGCCCGCTTCATTCCGGTCGTCCGTCATGCGATTTCGATTCCAGCCGGTCTTGCAAAAATGGATCAGACGAAATTCTCATTCTACACTGTCCTCGCCATCATTCCCTGGTCGATTCTTTTCCTCTACCTCGGTGAGACGCTCGGAACGAACTGGCGCTCGATTAAAGAAGTGGCCGCACCTTATACGAACGGTGTCCTGATTGCTGCTGTCGTTATGATTCTCTTATATGTCTTCCTGAAAAAGCGTCAACGTACAACCTAATTCAAGTTTTGCAGTCTGTCCCCGCGGCAGACTGTTTTTAAAAAGGAGCGACTTATCTTGGATACTTCCAACACATTAAAAATTCACCTCGACCGCGTTACGGCGTCTCAAGTTACCGGTAAACACATTGCCACGGGATTGACGATTTCAGGACAAATCATGATGATTGAAGAAATTTATGATACAAAACGACATCGGAACGTACTGCATGTCCATCGTCTGCATGACCAATGGCGGACAACGACGATCATCGCTCAGGCCGAAACAGATTTCAGTTATGTCGACTCATTTTCTGACGGACGGATTCTCCTTGTCGCTTCACGATGCGACGATGATATCGACGGTTTGTGGCTGCCGAATGCTTTTATTTACGATTCAGCGGGACATCTCCTCGATAGTTTTTGTCTTGATGACGGGATTCAAAACGTCCATATTGATGAAAAAAACCAAATTTGGGTCAGTTACTTCGATGAGGGCGTCTTTGCCGATGCCGTGACCAATTCGGTTGGTTCCTTTGGATTAGTAGTCTTCGATGAATTTGGACAAGCCGTTTTTAAGAACAAGGATTATCCGATTGATGACTGTTATGCGCTGAACGTCTGTGCGTCGGACGATGCCTGGTTCTTTTATCATCCGGATTACCGGGTCGTCCACTTTCATCAAGGAAACAGTACAAGCTATCAAGTCCCGCGTCGGCATTTTTCAGATTTCGTCGTCCAAGGCGGGTATTTGATTTCAACGGACAATGAACATACGTATTTGCTAAAGCGGGAAAGCGATAAGTATGTCGAGATGGCACGGATTTTATTCGAGTCGGAAAAAGGCTCTCCGCTGCAAGGAACCATCAAAATGCGCCAAAACCGAATCGTCCTCTCTACGGATACCCGTCTTTATGCGGGAACGTTTACAGATTTCATTCCAAAATGACAAGTTGCCGAATCCCTTCATTTTGAAGGGGTTCGGCTTTTTTTCATTTCTTTTCATTTATATTAGGAAAAACGAAAATGTTTTCAGAAAAAGCTTTCAATTCTCTTTTTTAAGATAGTATACTCATGGTTATAGTGTTTCGGACTTGTCTGACAAGTTCAAGAGTAATCATTTTTTTGGTACATGGGGGTACTTATGGAATCGAACTTAAAGCGGGAATTAACAGCACGACAAGTACAAATGATTGCCTTAGGGGGGACCATCGGCGTCGGCCTATTTCTTGGATCGTCAAGTACGATTGCCTGGACCGGTCCATCTGTCATTCTTGCCTACATGTTGGCAGGGGCCTTCATCTTTTTAATCATGCGCGCCTTAGGTGAGATGGTCTACACCCATCCACACACCGGATCGTATGCAAAGTTCGCGAATGATTACATTCATCCGGCAGCCGGCTTCATGACGGCGAGCAGCAACATTTTCAACTGGGTCATTGTCGGGATGAGTGAAGTCATTGCCGTCGGGACCTACATGCGGTTTTGGTGGCCGGATCTACCGACCTGGATTCCGGGTGTCGTCGTCATCGTCATCCTGACGCTTGCGAACCTCGCCTCGGTCAAAATGTTTGGTGAACTCGAATTTTGGTTTGCCTCCGTCAAAGTTATCACAATTATCCTGATGATCATCGCCGGTCTAGGCATCATTCTGTTTGGTTTCGGAAACGACGGGACGCCGATCGGCTTCTCAAACCTGTGGTCACACGGTGGCTTCTTCACCAACGGCGTCAGCGGCTTCTTCTTCGCCCTCTCGATTGTCTTCGCGTCTTATATCGGCGTTGAACTAATCGGTGTGACAGCCGGGGAGACGAAGGATCCGGAAACGAACATCACCCGTGCCATCAACGGCGTCATCTGGCGGATCCTGATTTTCTACGTTGGAGCAATTTTCATCATCGTCACCGTCTATCCATGGGATCAGCTGGCAGATCTCGGCAGCCCGTTTGTTGCGACGTTTGCTAAAGTCGGGATTACAGCCGCAGCAGCCGTCATCAATGTCGTCGTCATCACGGCTGCGATGTCCGGTTGTAACTCCGGCATCTTCAGCTCGAGCCGGATGATTTATACGCTCGCGGAAAAAGGACAAATGCCGTCGCTTTTCCTGAAGGTCAACAAAAACGGGATTCCACTCTACACGGTCCTTGCCGTGTCAGCCGGTATCTTTGTCGGAATCATCCTCGACATCGTCCTGCCATTGTTTCTCGGCAAAGACACGAATATCTTCGTCTATGTCTACAGTGCGTCAGTCTTGCCGGGAATGGTACCATGGTTCGCCATCCTGGTCAGCCATATCCAGTACCGGAAAATCGAAGCCGACCGGATTGCCGATCATCCGTTTAAGATGCCCGGCGCACCGTATACGAACTACATCACGATTGTGATGCTGCTGATCGTCCTCGTCGGAATGTTGTTCAATGATGAGACCCGTGTCTCGATTCTGATCGGACTCGTTTTCCTGATTCTCTCCGGTATCTATTATGTAGTACGCACACCTAAGTCGTCTTAAAACAACGCTGTCCCCGGCTAAAAAAGTCGGAGACAGCGTTTTGTCATTTCTTCAAGGCACCCCTTGCGTTGAGTGCCGCAAATACGACCATCGCAATACTCAAAACGGCAGCGACGATGACACCCTGTGTATAAACACTCCAATCAATCGTCTCGCGTAGCAGGACGGCCCGCATCCCTTCCATGATATACGTCGTCGGATTGAGGGTCGCGGCTACCTTTAACCATTCCGCTTCAATCAACTCTTTCGGGACAAACGTCGTCGATAAGAAAATCAACGGAAAGAACAGTAATGTCCCGGCTTGTGCCGCCTGGGCGTTCCGAGTTTTCAGAGCAACACCGACGGAATAACCGGCAAAGGCAAGACCGAAGCCGAGAGCGAGGACAATCGTCAGGAAAAAGCCGCTGATCCCCGCCGGAATCGATAGACCAAGTAGAAAGCCCATTCCGAAAATCAATAACGTCTGAACGAATAATTGCAACATCCCGGCAAGCATCGGACCGAGAACGATCGCCGTCCGTGAGACCGGTGTCAACAGCAAACGGGCAAAATAACCGCTCTCAATATCTTTGACGAGTGCCTGCCCCGCTCCCCCGGCTCCTCCGACGGCACCGGAGACGATTGAGACCGGCAGGATGAAGTTCAAATAGTCGACGCCGCCGAACTGGGGCAGACTGGAGATGCCGGACAGCCCGCTCGTGTAGACGAGCAGGAAAAAAACGCTGATGATCAAGTTCGGGATGAACGAAAACGGATTGCGTAAGGTCACGAGCAGGCTGCGTTTCGTCAATATCAAAGTTTCCCGCCACATATCAGCTCTCCTCCTTATAGGCCTGACCCGTCAGTTGAATGAAGACATCATCCAGCGACGGCTGTTTGACGACAAGCGAACGGGCCGTCAAGTGCTGTTCATCGAGATAGCGGACGACCTGCTTCAGCGTCTCTGTCCCGTCGGACGGTAAAATGATCAGACCCTTCTCGATCCGACCATCAAACGCCTGGCGGAAAGCCTCGCTCGACTGTTCCCCTTCAAGGACGACCTCGATCCGTTCTGTTCCGTTCAGCGCTTTCAGCTCCGCCGCCGTGCCCTCGGCAATCAGCTTCCCGTCATTGATGATCGCGATCCGGTCCGCCAGCTGATCCGCTTCTTCCAGGTACTGTGTCGTCAAAAAAATCGTCGTTCCGTATTCTTCATTCAATCGCCGGACTTCCGTCCAGATTTGCTGACGGCTCGCCGGATCAAGTCCGGTCGTCGGTTCATCCAAAAACAGTATGGTCGGCTGATGAACAAGGGTCAAAGCTAAATCAAGCCGGCGTTTCATCCCGCCGGAGTACGTTCCGGCGCGGCGTTTCCCGTCTGCCGATAATCCGACGAGCTCAAGCAATTCAACGGCCCGCCCGACGGCTTTGTCGTGTGAAAAACCAAACAGTTTCCCTTGCAGCACGAGTAACTCCTCACCTGTCAAATCATTGTCGATCCCAGTTTCCTGGAGGGCAACACCAATCTGCAGCCGGACGTCTTTTTGGTTTCGCTGAATGTCGTACTGGTTGATCGTTGCACTGCCGGACGAGACGGCAATCAATGTCGTCAGCATTTGAACCGTCGTCGATTTACCGGCACCGTTCGGTCCCAAAAAGGCAAAAATCTCTCCCTTGTCGACATGAAAGGAAATCTGATCCACGACTTTTTTCCCGTTATATTCCTTCGTCAACCGGTCTACTTCAATCATGTTCATCCACCCTTCCGTTGGTCAGACAATCGTTCAGTCACTTCCTTATTTTTATCTTTACCCGTTTTTTTATCGGTTGCACAAAAAAGGACAAATCCCAAATTGGATTTGTCCCTCGGTTTCTTCAGTTAGATGACACCATGCACGACAGAAGCGACAGACCACTTTTCTTTTAAGGCTCGAATCCGTTCCTGTCCTTCATAGGAATTCATCCATAGATTCATGACATCCAGGACTTCGGTCTGTCGATCCTGAATCAGATAACTTTTTTCGGCCGGAATCCACTTTTCAGTGATTTTCGGAGCCCCTAGCCGCGTATCCAGCGACGCATAATAAATCGCTTCAACCGTATCCGTGATCATGACATCGACTTCGCCGGTCGCGACAGCTGCCGGGATAGCCAAATTATCGGCATACATGACGATATGGGCTTGATCAAACGTCTGCCGGACGAATTGTTCGTTCGTTCCTCCTGGGTTTAAGCCGATTGTCACGTCCGGTCGATTGATTGCCTCGATTGACGTCAGCAGGTCGAGATCCGTTGTCCGGACGAGCGGTGTCTTTTGAAACGACAAGTAACTTTTCGTGAAGTCACCGACGATTTCGCGTTCAATGTTTTTCGTGACACCACCGACGACCATATGAAATTTTCCGGCACGCAGATCACGGGTCAGTGTTCCCCATGTCGTTGGAACAAACTCGACTTCAAGACCGGCTACTTCCGTAAACGAACGGATGACATCGATGTCAAACCCTTCATATTGGTTGGTCTGACGGTTCAGGTACGTAAACGGTTTATAATCTCCGGTCGTTCCGACGACAATCTTCTTCTTGGTGAATACATTTTGTTTACTAACGCTGAATGAACCCATCGCATTCTTTAATCGTGTCGCTACCATGAGACCGGAAAGCAACAGACTTCCTCCAAGTGCCAATCCTCGTTTATTCACTCTGCCCGCTTCCTCTCTCTGTCTGACACTCTGTTTTGTATAATACTCAAAACAGTACCATATTGTTCTAACGGTTCCAACAATTTTTTGATTATTTCGTCAAAAAGAGGCAATGTTCTTTCATCAAGTCCTCTTGATTGCAGGATACACTTACTTTCTTCCATACTGACAGAGAACGAATCAACGAATGGGAGGAATGGAAGATGAGTAACGTATTCATTATTGGAGCAAACGGAAAAGTCGGTCGTCAGGTGGCGAAACAATTAAGCGGATCGAGTCACGACGTCCGCGTCGGATTACGTTCAAAAGAACAGTATGCCGATTTTGAAGCCCTCGGGGCAACACCGGTTTTTCTCGATTTGGAGCAGGATGTCGCGTCGATTCAAGATGCGATCCAAGGCAGTGACATCGTCATCTTCACAGCAGGATCCGGCGGTCACACCGGTGCCGACAAAACCATTTTGATTGATCTCGACGGAGCCGCAAAATCGGTTGCGGCAGCAGAAGGGATTCAGGCAGGCCAGTTCATCATGGTCAGTGCGTTAAATGCCGATTCGCCGGAAACGTGGTCCGACAGCATGAAACCGTATTATGTCGCGAAACATTATGCGGATCGTCTGTTGCGTGAAAGTTCTCTTGCCTATACGATTCTGCGCCCGGGTGGCCTGACGGACGAGGCGGGAATGGGAGCGGTGACGACGGATCCGGCATCAACGGACGAAACGACGATTGCCCGCGAGGATGTCGCACGTGTCGTCGTCGCATCAATCGGACAACAGTCGGCATTCCACCAAACGATTCCGTTATTGACGGGTCAAACCGCGATTGCTGAACTGTTTGCTTAACTAAAAAACGAGCTGATCCATTGGATCAAGCTCGTTTTTTTGATTCAGGAAGCCTGTTTGACTTCGACGATATGTGCCTGTTCCCGGCGAACTGCTGTCAAAATCAATGTGACCACAAGCGTCACGAGCAGAATAACCGCCAATCGTAAGAGATAGGTCGAGATATCACCGTCAAAATACAGCAACCGGGTCAATCCGCCGACGGCATTCGGAACCGGCAGATAATGACCAATCGTTTGGTAAAACGGAGCCAGCATCGAAGACGGAACGATATTGCCCGCCGTCATCAGTTGGAACGGAATCAATGCGACATTCACAAGCGGGGCAATCGGACCAAAAATTGTGAAGTTCATCTGCGTGACACTGATACACGTTGCTGTCAGCAACAGTTGGAACGCCCATACTTTCAAGAATGATGTCTCGATATCGGCAAAGGCAAACGCAAGCGATACCATGACGAGCGGAACAACCAGCAGGACGATCCCGTGTAACAGTTGTTTGCTCCAAAAGAGTGACCATTTCGGAAAACGTTTTTGGAGAATTTGTGTCACGAGATTAAATTGAATTCCCATCGTCATGACGGCAATATAAATCACGAATCCAAGCAACAACGGCAACATAGACATTGAGAAATCGGATACCTCGTGTTCGATGATGATGTCCGATTGGATAGCCGGTTGACCGTTGATTCCTTTGGCGATTTCAGCTGTCGCCTGTTTCAGAATACCGTTCGCGAACTCGGCATTTGCCTGGTTGACATGAAACGTCATTTGTTTTGCACCGGTCAAGTCTGCCGCAAGCACCATCTCGACGTTTCCGGCATCGAGTTGTTTCATTCCTTCCGCTTCGGACGAAACGGCTTTGACGGTAAACGGACTATCGGCTTTGAGGTTTTGATATAGTCCTTCCGTCGTTGCATCTTTGACGACGGCGACGCGTAACTGATCCAATCGGTCCGTCGCGCCGTGGTAACCGGTCATCCAGACGACAAGGAACAAGACCGGAACAATCAAGGCAAACATTAACCCGACTTTCGTTTGTGTGATGGACCATACTTCTTTAAAACTCTTCATGTAATGTACTCTCCTTTTTATATGCATTACTTATAATGGCATGTGCAACTATTAGTTTAAAAAGAGAAACCACTTACGTCACATTTTTGTAAATGGTCTCGAGTGTTTTGATGAATTGTTTAATCTCTTTTTTCGACAGACCAGAAAACGCCTGCTGCTGGAGTTCATCGAGCGTCGGTTCGAGCAGCTGAATCGTCTGTATGCCTTTTTTTGTTGTCAACAAAATGAAAGCCCTCCGGTCTCTCGGATCCGCTGAACGAATGACAAGACCTTTCTTCACGAGCTTATCCAGGATTTTTCCCACTGTCGTCTGATCCCGCTCGGTCGTCAACGCCAACTGTTTTTGTGAGATGCCTTCCTGCTTATGCAGCTCACTCAACACTGAAAATTGTTCCGGTGTCAGGCCATGTTGTTCCATCCGTTTCGTGGCAGCCCGTTTAAAGGAAAGATAGCTGCGTGACAATTGCATACCAAGTGACCAATCCGCTTCTTTCATTAAGACTCCCCACTTTCGGCATAATAGTTGCACTACTTATTAATTGAACTTATTTACTATATGCCGGAATCGGTGGATTGTCAAACAGATGTCTGATTTTCTCTCTTTTTATCGTTATAGACAGCATTGCGGTCTTTCAATCGGGTCATTGCAGCCATCACTTTATCGAAGTCCGACAAATCATTCGGGTGATTCGGTGTCGTTAAGATGTGCGCGACTCGGCGATACATGATTTTTTCCTCGTATCCCATTAACACGTAGATCGCCCGATGAAAGTTTTCATTTTCCTCCCAGTCGACATCCCCGTAGACAACCCGGTAATAGGCGCCTTCACTATGTTGCGGAGCAGGAATATCAATGTAATCAATCGGCTTTTTATGAATGGCCATGTTTCCACTTCCTTCTGATTGTTTAATTTAAGACGTAAACGATTTAACCGATTCGATATGGGCATCCTTGATTTCTTGTTCAACCTGCGATTGTTGCTTGAGCTGCTTATAGACAGCATCAACTTGCGCTGGTGTTAAACGGTTGACGGTCGCCAGTTTCTTAATTGTCCGGTGTAACTCATTCCGTTTGATGACGTGGACATGACTCGAATCCACCTTGATTTTTTTTAGTTCACAGCGCTCGCTGAAGACGATGACCGAATGGAACACTTCTTCTCCGATCGTGCCTGCTAAAAACTGCTCCATACTTTTGAGGTGTTGCTCATTTTGTTTAATCGGATTATAGAACTTTTGTTTGTACCGGTTTTTAAACATCTGAGTCCACTGCCGGTCCGCTTCTTTTCCAAAAATCCAGCCGCTGTAATTTTTCGACTCGAGCACGTAAATGCCACTCTCATGGATAAACGTCACGTCGATTTCCGTCAATCCTTTTCCGCGCGCTTTCGGGACATACGTATTCATGACAAATTTCCCGTAGCCGCCGACTTTTTCAAGTTGCCGGGTCGTTAAATATTCTCCCCAAATCCCTTTGTCACGGACGGCCTTCAGAAACCGCTCTTGCGTAACCTGCTTATATGTACTCTTTTCAAACGACCGCCGGCGGAAATAAAATAAACTGCCGAGCGTAACCCCGAACCCGACCAATAGGACACTACCCATCAGAAGCAACGTCGGAATCAGCGTTTCTAACAAATCTTCCACACTTTTCATTCCTTTCTTTTTTAAATCCTTAATTTTCCACTATTTCAGAATAAACGGTATTCTTTTCAATTTCCACTAATTGTTACATCATTCTTGTTATGGTAGGGTGAGGGAAAGGAGGGATTTTATGCTGGACTCATTTTTTTCGATTTGGTTGCCCTTTATTCTATTGATTCTGTTTTGGCAATTCGTCTCGCAACAACTTGTAAAACAAAGGGTCATGCAGCAACAGCTCCTGCGCGAACTGACCCGGATTCAGGAACATCTCGGCATGACGGATGCCGCAAGCAGTCATACCTTACTCAATGAACAAATCCAACGTCTTATTAATGAGCATCAAACGGTCGAAGCCATCAAGCTTGTCCGGAAAACGCTTGGTTATCCGTTACTTGAAGCGAAACAATATGTCGATGCGTTCAAAGATACCTCGTCCGAGAATCGTTAAATGAACAACAGGCAAGTCCTCCGTTATTTCGGAAGGCTTGCCTGTTGTCATGTTCAACGGACTTGTTCCAGCAATCCTACATGATTACTGTACATTTCAGTTTTTCGAACGTGATCCTTATATATAAAATGGCTTGCACCATTTTCAGTCAGCGTTAGTCTGATTCAAATTTCTGAATCAATTGATCGATCTGGCGAACAAACGGCAGGATATCTTTCTCATCCGTCATAATTCGGTGTAGTACTTCTTTTCCTTCAATATACAAATAAGCATAATGACGATTTGAGTTTGTCTCTTTCGTCAAGCAAGCGGTTAAAAGATGATTCGAATGATGTAGTGTATGTGCAGCTAAATGAATCAATTCCTTCGTTAACACTTCCCTTGCTTCATCCGTCG
This sequence comes from Exiguobacterium sp. GL_137, assembly GCF_057834585.1. Taxonomy (NCBI): domain Bacteria; kingdom Bacillati; phylum Bacillota; class Bacilli; order Caryophanales; genus Exiguobacterium; species Exiguobacterium sp. GL_137. The sequence continues at coordinate 1,250,037 of NZ_CM174406.1, read as the reverse complement.
CCTCTTCCTCGAACAAACGGACAAGGGGTTCTAGCAATTGAGCTTTGGTTGTAGAACGCAACTGTGCGTATCGAATCTCAACCGTTATGTTTTCAGGCTGTTCTTTTTTCTCTACAAGAAATAGGGGAGGTCTGATTATGGTCTTGATAAAGGATGTGAATGTGTCAATGGTGATCTCAGACATTCTGGAAACTCCTTTCTGACAGAATTCAAGTTATGATTATTCCGGATGAGGACATGCAACGAAAGAAACCACTTTAGTTTCCTATTTTCATCCGAAATTAAGTATAACATTTACCAGTTTTATTAGGGAATTTTATCTTCTGTTCATGACAAAAAACACGTTACAGAATATTACCAATCTGCCACGTGTTTTAAACTCTTTTTTTACACACCGTCAATCCGTTTGAATCAAATCTTGCAGTGAGTATGCCTTGAGTGCTTCCGAAAATTGAAAAAATGCATCATCAAACGCTTCTTTCATATTTCCCAGATTTTCATCTTCATGGACAGCTGGAATACTTTCAAGATAAGAGACCTTTTCAAAAAGCTGTACGATTTCACCCAACGTGATGTCCAACGGATCTTTCGCCAACTTAAAACCTCCGTTACGTCCCTGATAGGATGTGATGAGTCCGAATCGGCTTAGTGCATGAACAATTTTCATTAAATGATTTTTCGAAATATCATAATAATCGGCTACTTCTTGAATTTGAACGAGTCGAGTCGGGTGAAGAGTCGTATACAATAGTACTCGAATCGCATAATCCGTCGATCGAGTCATTTTCATTATTTCCACCTACTTTGTTCTCTATATCACTTATAGTACAAAAAAAACGACATAAGATATAGTTTTAAGTGTTATGAAATGTATCTATTTTTTTGCTGAAATACGTTTCCTTTAAACATGTACAGGAAATACTTAATATATAAAGAACGATTATAGGAAGGAGTTCACTCATATGAAATTTTTTAGTGGTTCGGACTTTTTAGTATTTATCAAAAGACAATTCTCTGAAGAACGCTACCGGGTCGATCCGACGTATTTAACTGCTAATTCAGCTAAAATTTCCGTTTTCCGTCGCGAATTTTCTGAAGAGCGGATCATGGATATCGAATATCTGCTGTTTTTACCGACACTCGAAAAACGAATTTTCATTCGCGGCATTCGGCATCCATCCAATTATCAATTTTTTCTAGAGAGTTTTGAGCCTCTTGATGAATTAATTGGATCCATTCATCACTTAATAGAATAAAGTCCAGACTAATCGTCTGTATACTACCATCAAAAATTTAATAGAAGTTCCATTGATGAAACGGGTCAAAACCTCTCCCATAACATGTATAATCATAGTATGTTATTCACACAGCGATCATCAGGGACACGAACTACGTATCTCCGTTGTCCGCTGTAGAAAGAGGTCATGATGAAATGGATATTCAGTAAAATTACCCGGACCTTTTCAGGACTGCTACTATTAAATTTTATGATTTTAGTGTGCGTGACGATGGGTGCCTATTCCTATTCCATTCAGCAACTAGAAGAGAATAATGTCATGCTGTTGCGTTTGACCAATCAAAAAACTGCTGCACGTGAGATTTGGAATGATTTGCAGGAGACGAATATTGAGATTCAGGAAGCCTTATTAAAGGAAACACCGGCTTCTCTCGGACTGTCGAATGACTTAAAGCGGACAAAGCAGGATCTTGAACATTTGGCGCATACTTACCCTTCCGCAGAAACAGATTCTTACTCAAAAACGGCAATGATTTTAATACAGTACTACGAAAAAATATTGATTCCATTGACGGAAAATCGACAGTCCGCCAACCGATATACCGATTTTACCGCCATGCGACGGATGTTAAAGGATGCGTCCTTCGTCATCCCGTTGCAATCGACTATGAGCGGGACAGAACGTTCTTCACTCGATACCATGTATTTTTTTTCGACGACCCGACAAGCAGCGGATCAATATATCAACTCTATTCATACACTGGAAAAAAGAGCACAGCAGACACTTGCCGATCAGATGCGAACGACCCTTTGGAAAACGTTGACAGTTCTTGTTGCTGTCTTTTTCCTTTTAAACAGCTGGACGTTCCGATTCATGCAACGGTTGACAAATGATCTCGTTCGTCTGGTCAAGCAAACAAAAAATCCATATGCTTATTCTTCGATGCCTCTGATCAAACGACAGGATGAAATCGGCGTCCTCGCCAAAGCCATGCAGAACATGATGACGATGCTTGCGTTTCAACAATCCGAAACAGATCGTGCCAATCAGCAATTATCAAGCCGGAACCGTGAACTTTCTGACAGCCTGTCGGAAAAAAACAAAACGGAAATCAAGCTACAACTTCAGACGGATCTTGCCCGTCACTTATTGGAATACGAGACGTTTCACTGCACGCAAGATTTGCTACGGGATGTGGCCCGATCGTTCGGCTTATCGGAGTTGAAGCTGACTCTGGTTTCGAGGCAAGAAGAAGTCATTTACCGGCAAAACCCTTTGTCTGAAGGCAGCATCCCCCGGCTGGCGCAGCCTGTCAGAGAGGATCAATACCTTGTTGAACGGATTATTCCATTGCTGAATTCGCGTGAAGCTGAACCGTTTGCCTTGTTGACATTCACTGACCCGACGGCAGAAGTATATGAAAAGCTTTCGGCAGTCAGCGATATTCTGTCACTCGGGATTTTGCGAATCGAGCATATGCGGGCACTGAAAGAAGATAAACAGCACGTCCAACGGATTTTGGACAGCCTTCGAGAAGCCGTCATGTACGTCAATTTTCCCGATTCACGATTGATTCACAACGGGACGTTGGTCACTATGTTCCCCGAATTACGAGACCTGCCGGATACTTTGCATGATTTTGAATCCATCATGGCCATCCTTCGCCGGGTCTTTACTGAAAAAGAGGCCCTTACCGACTATATGAAACAATTAAAAATTCATTTAGCGAACGGCCATGCCATGGACGCCCAAGATTTCGAAGTCAGCAGGAATCGTCACGTCCGTCTGTATACGGAATTTCTGCCGGACAGCAAAGGTATCATCTTTGTCTTAAGTGAACGGACGGCTGAAGTCGAAGCGGTACAAAAGGAGCATGCCTTCATTTCAATGATTTCACATGAACTCCGGACGCCCCTAGCCTCGATTGAAGGATTCAGTGAGCTGATGATTCACCGCAACGTCTCCGGTGAAAAACAATTGAAATATTTAAAAACTGTCCGCAGTGAAGCCCAACGCTTAGGTAAGCTTGTCACCGCTTTCTTGGACTATCAACGCTTGAGTCACCAAAAGGAAGTCTATTCGTTTGAATCCTTTGACATAGCAGCTTTGGTACAGGAAGTAGCCGACTGGATGAATGTCTCCAACACCTCCCATCAGGTCCTGTTTGATTCGGCTCATACGACCTGTACGATTGAAGCGGACCGTGGAAAAATACGTCAACTGCTGACGAACCTTTTGGGTAATGCAATCAAATACTCGCCGTCGAGTCCGAAGATCGAGGTCCTGCTCGACTGCAGTGAGGAAGAGGTTGTCCTGACAATCAGCGATAACGGACTCGGCATTCCGAAACAAGACCTACCGTATTTGTTCGAGTCCTTTTACCGTGTGGAGCGCAACGACCATAAGCGGATTCAAGGAACCGGACTCGGGCTGATGATTTGTAAGGAAATCGTCGAAGCTCATTCCGGACAAATTTCTGTTTCATCCGAACTGGATGTCGGAACGGATTTCCTAGTCCGGCTGCCGATGGTGCAACGGACCAAAGACGGAAAACCATAAATTGATTTAAAGACAGAGGAAGTGAATACGTATGGATTATGAGTTAGATCGTATCATTTATTACTTGAACCGAGATTTTCGCAATCATCTCGGATCATTCTCAGGCACGATTTTGAAAGATACCTCGCCGGCCATTATCTTAATTGAGGATCATGTCCGGCGGCATTTAGCGTATGCCTTATATCAATATCCGGAATTCGTCTCTGAAATCGAAGAGACGATTTTCCGGTGTCTCATCGATGTCCGGGGGGAAAAAGAATCGGAAGATCCAACGGAAATCTTTATTGCTAAAGCCCAGTTATATTCTCCCTATCATTACCTCATCACATTTTTATAAGGAGTGGACTGCAGTATGAAAATAACCGGAACCGCCTTGTTAATCGTTGATATCATCAATAAAATGGATTTTGAAGGCGCAGAAAATCTGCTTGCTGAGACACGCCCCATATTGAAGTCTTTGATCGACCTTAAACATATATGTAAAGAACATGATATACCGGTCATTTATGTAAATGACAATTTTGGTTTATGGCAAGAAAACGTTGATCAGATTGTCGAAGAGTGCCGCGGCGGGCTCGGCGATGTCTTCGTTCAAGCGTTGCATCCGCAAGAAGATGATTATTTCATCATCAAGCCGAAACATTCCGGTTTTTACGGGACACAGTTGGATATTCTCTTAAAGCATCTCAATATCTCACGCCTGATCATTACGGGCATCACGACCGACATGTGTATCCTGTTTACGGCAAACGACGCTTATATGCGGGAATACGAAATCTGGGTGCCAAAAGACTGTACCGCAGCCGAGACGCAAGATGCGAAAGAGCACGCATTGGAAATTCTCCACACGACATTATCCATTGATTGTTCCAGCAGCAGTGACGTATCGTTCGACTAAAAGGAGGACAGCATCATGTTGCAATACTTTTCAGGAACATGTGAGACGGCACGAAAACGACTCCTCGAAACCGCACTGCATCATTTGCCGACAAAATACCCGTCCATTTCACACCTGCCGATCAACCAGGCACAAAATGCCAGCTGCGACTTGATTCATGCGAAACGTGAGGGAAATCATGCGTTGCTCATTCTCAGCAGCGGTCTGCATGGAATCGAAGGGTTTACGGGGAGCGCGATGCAATTGCGATTTTTAGAAGAACATCTCGCCCGGCTTAACAGCAGCGAAGTCGATCTTTTATTCATTCACGCTATGAATGTAGACACCATGGACCATCACACTTATGCACCGTTGCGTGGTGTTTTCATCCCGAAGGCGGGCTCCGGTAGTCGATTCGGACACTTCCCGTTTTCGTTCAAAACAGTAAGCCGGTTACTTCCAATCGGTCCCGGTCGTTTGTTCAAAAGCGCCACAACCGTACCAGTTCCTCAACCGATAAGTATTCATTTTGACGGACAGCCGCCTGACCCGTATATTCATGACGTCCTTTCTGCAGTTTCCGACCTCATCACTCCCTACTCGCACGTTTTGTTTCTTGACTGTCACACGGGTCACGGCCTCCAGACAGAAGTTCAACTGGTCCTGCCTTCCGCTGATTGCCGCACAGCGGATCATTTAAAAGAATTCACCCGTTATCCGATTGTCGAACATCCACTTTATCTCTTTGAAGGGGAATGGTTGAACTCACTGTATCAGTGGACGCATGAAAAGGAGATTGGTTTCCTTGGACTGATCATCGAATGCGGAACGGCTAAAGACTCATCCGGTTTACGCCGGCCTCTGCAAGCGGTCTTTACCGAAAACCGGCTTTGGCGTCAGCATGTCATGAACGAAGCGGATCTGCTCTTTTCGCATATGGTGGAATTAATGAATGATCCGTTGAACTATCCGTTGCTCAAGCGGAATCTGACTTGGTCGTCCTCCTGATAACTGCCTACATCACCGGTCCAAATCATTTTCTAAAACATTACATTTTGATGACAATCCTTCCCCTTTGGTTTTCGTTTTTCTTAAACAGGTATATATATCATGTACGTTTTATATATGTTTTTAATCTGAGGGAGGAATGAATCATGTTCAGACACCAAAAGGAATTACAGTTCGAAGTTAAGGTCGACCGGCCGGATCCGAAACTTGCACGGGCTGTCCAGGAAGTATTAGGCGGACAATTTGGGGAAATGACCGTCATGATGCAGTATCTGTTCCAAGGATTCAACTGTCGGGGAAATGAAAAGTACAAGGATATGCTGATGGATATCGGCACGGAAGAAATCGGTCACGTCGAAATGTTATGTTCTTTAATTTCGCAATTGCTCGACGGTGCTTCACCCGACGACCAAGCTGAGGCGGCCAAGGATCCTGCCATCGCCGCAATTCTCGGTGGAATGAATCCGCAACACCTTCTTGTCAGTGGACTCGGCGGACTTCCTTCCAATTCAAACGGGGTGCCGTGGAACGGTTCCTACATTGTCGCGAGTGGTAATCTCTTGGCGGATATGCGATCCAACCTCCATGCGGAATCGCAGGGGCGACTTCAGGTCGCACGTCTCTATCACATGACGAACGATGAAGCAGTCCGGACAACACTCCGGAAAATGCTGGCCCGCGACCGGTATCATCAATATCAATGGATGGCAGCCATTGAAGAGCTGGAAGAGAAAAACGGCATCGTCGTCCCGGCCACGTTTGCACCGGAAGAAGAAATGGAAGCCCAGCCGCATGCTTATGAATTTTGGGACTTGTCGGAAGGAACGGCTTCAAAAGAAGGACGCTGGGCGCAAGGAAGCGCGCAGGATGGAACCGGTGAATTCGTGTATCTCGAAAATCCGGCACCGCAGGGTCAAATTCCAAATCCTGAAGTTCCGGCACACAATCTGCACCATGATTTGAATGAACCGCCGCAAAAACGAGGCGTCGCGGATACAGTCAAACGCATTCTAAAGGACAAGGAGTGAGGCAGGATGGCGAAACAACTGGCGTTGCACGAGACGTTGGAAATCCATGAAATTATGACGATGAAGCAATCCTGTCTTGTCAAATCTTATGCACTTAGCCCGCTCGTCAAAGATAAAAAGTTAAAAAAACTGATTGAACAGGACATCAAAGAATCAGAACGTGCACTAAAAGAGCTACAATCTTTATTCCATTGATTCCACCAGACGAACGACCGGAGGTGCTTTTTGTGACCATTCAAAAACAGATGAACCGTGCCAGCAAGAAAAGAGACGAACTGATCGCCATCGACCACCTCGTCAGTGCCAAATCACTCGTCCGCGCCTATGCCGTGGCCGTTACGGAAGCTGCTTCTCCCGATGTCAGAAAAATCCTGACGAAGCAGTTGAATCATGCCATTCAGACACATGCTGATATTGCGACTTACATGATTGAAAATGATATGTACCTGGCATACGATTTAAAAAAGCAGTTGAAGCATGATGAAGAAAAGATGAACCTGATTCAGGAATTGGTTCAGAGCAAGTAAACATTTCCCTCTCTTCGGTCGAGAAGAGAGGGTTTCGTAACTTCCGCCTATTATGGGAAGCGAAAGGGATTAAAAGACTGATCGGAGGACGCCGTTATGCTATCCGTTAAAAACATTACAGTCAAGCAACTTGGTCAAGATTTACATCTTTCGTGGCAAGCGGATTCTCCCGTTCAGCTTCTCCGTGACGGTGAGATCCTCAGTGATGGCGCGGCACACGAATTCATCGATACGACGCTTGCTCCCCTCTCTCCCGTGCAATATGAACTGCGGACCAATCACGTCCGTATCACAATCGATACAGCCGTTGTCGCCGATGAGGGAACATTGTTTTGGAATCAAAAATCCACCGTCATCATCCGTTCAGACCAGGAATTACTTTTGGTATGGGGGGCTATCCCGGATGTCGAATCCTACAGTATCTTCCGAGATGGAAAACGCTTGGGCGATACGGATGATCATACGTGGTACGAAGCATCATCGCAAGACGAGTCTGCCCGTTACGAAATCCGTGCCCTCCGACCATCGTCTCGTCAGAATGTACCACTCTCCTCCGTCATGGAGGGAGCGTTAAAACTTTTGAATCATTTAAAACACGAACCAGATCGGGAACGGGAGTTTGAATCGTTTATTCTTTATATCCTTCTCCATCCGTTTGTATCTGAGCCCCTTGCACCGAATAAAGAACCCGAAGCCGTCCGCGCACGACTGCGAATCATGACGTTTATTGCTCCACCGATTTTAAAAAATCCGAATCTGCTTTCTCCTCATATTTATTTTGAGGGCGATGACCGGACCTTTGATCCCCATGCGACGGAATACCGGACGTTGACTGAGATTGCCATGACAGGCTTACAGGATGTTCCTCATGTTCACCTTGCTAAGCAGGCCAATCCGACACGTTCTCTGACCTCGACGGGACGCCTAAGGAGTGAAGACGTAGCATCGACACGGAAGGTTTATCTGGAAGATATTGAAAAGGACCGAGACTTTCTCCAGTTTACGACCCGGCATTCAGTCGGCAATCCGTTGGTGATCGCTCCCGACATCAACTATACGGTCCATACCGCGTATGGTCACGGAAGATGGCGGTTGTGCGGAACTCATCTTCGTTCCCCTCACCATGAAATTTATCTGCAAACAGAATCCTGTGCTTTTCAGCCGATTCATCAAACACATGACCTCGGTCTCAGTTTTTTAGCTGACCCTTTACCGAGTTGCCATTGGCTGTTCATGGAGGCCAGATGATATTCATTACCTCATCAAAAAAGCCAGACGATGAACATCGTCTGGCTTTTTTGATGAAACATATGCCGAACCCGTATCAGTCATGGAATCGGGCGCGTGTTTCTTTAGAAGGAAGCATACATTGTTGCTTTTCTCCGAACCATTCATGCCGGTGTTTCGCGACAATATCATACACAAAATCTCTTCCGACACGCGGTAAGAAGCGGAAAAACGAAGCGAATGGCCATGCGCCGTTTAAGTGTCTGGTAATCCGTAGCGCTGCATCCGATTTGATATAAGGAACTCCCTGCTCGATAACCACAACACTGTTTAAATCAGATGGTAAACGATGTTTTTGAATGAGTTCCTGTCCAGTCGCGCCCTGCAATGAAGCAAAATCATAGTACCCTTGATCCCGTTTCAGGATAAACTGCACACTGGCATCACACAAATTGCATTCCCCATCAAATAAAATGATTGGCTTCACGTTTGTGTCCTCCCTCTATCAATGATTTCCTTTTTTCTAGTTTAGCTCAAATCCATAAAGCAAACCTGTATTTCGCTTCTTATTGCTATCGATGATCAATCCATACCATTTTTATACATGTTTTAGAGACGATCAATCCTGTCTCATCCATCGCGTATCTAGGCTCTGAACGAATGCTTTTAAATCATCCTGCGTCCGGATAAGAGTCTGACAGGTCACCTGCTCATTCTGAATCAATTTGATTCGAACAGGCGGTTCGTTGATCAAGCTGAACGCAAAAAGCAAGGTCGAATGTTTTTGTGTATAGACGGCAACCGCCAGCAATTCCTCATGTAGTCGTTCTCTCACTTCTTCACTTGTATGCATATGTAAGAGATGGATGGTTTCATTAAGAAGGGACGATTTCATACGTTCTGACACGTCCAAATACCGGACTTCAAGGTGAACTTCATGATTTCTTCCCCGCCGCGTCGTAAGGAAAAACGGAGGGTGAATTAATTTTTGAATAAAACGAATGATGCGTTCAATGCTTATCTCAGACATCAAAAACCTCTTTTCTAACCTCGATACCAAATGTTCGAAGATTTTTCTTTTGTTGCGCCAAGATCCAGCCAAAACATTAAACATATAAGAATATCGTATGTTTAATTCCAAAGAAACCTGATTTGCTTAGCCTTTTTTAGTTTAACATATTTCGTCTTTTCAGACCGAATCCGAAGCCATAAAAAAAACGAAAAGCGGTCCACTTTTTCTTTTGATAAAAAGAAGACCGTGCTTATTCGTTTCATCCAATCTGCACTTTTGTTAAATCTTCTAATGTGTACGCTTGCAAAGCATTTGAAAATAATAAAAAAGCATTATCAAAAGCTTGCCGCGTATTTCGAAGCGATTCTTTCTCGTGTGTTGGCAATACTTCTTTCAAATACGAAACTTCTTCAAATAAAGCCACCACTTGACCCAGCGTGATTTCATTCGGTGCTTTGGCTAACTTAAATCCCCCATTCCGTCCCTGATAAGACGTAATTAACCCGAACTTACTCAATGAATGGACAATTTTCATCAAATGATTTTTGGAAATGGCGTAATGATCCGCTACTTCTTGGATTTGAACAAGCCGGTTGGGATTCAAAGTGGCATAGAGCAGAACGCGAATTGCATAATCCGTCGACCGTGTCATTTTCATTCTTTTCACCTTCTTGAGTTCTTGCCGTTCTAATCAAACAATTACATGAGATTATGTTTATGTTGTTAGCGTGCACTTGCACATAATATAATCAAATATAAAATATTTTCTTGGATTTTACAATCGAATTGAGGGTTTCCGGTTCTACCTTTTTTATCCGAATGCATTTATGTGCTTCCTCCATCAAAAAAAGACATTGCGTTTTCGCAATGTCTTTTCGTAATAATCAGTCCCGTGCTGCCAAACGGTACAGCAGATCAAGCAACTCGATGTAGAGCCAGATGATCGTGACGATTAATCCGAACGCGGCCACCCACTCCATCGATTTCGGCGCACGGGCCTGGACTTGTTGCGAGATGAAATCAAAGTCCATCACGAGCGACAGTGAGGCGACGATGACGATGACAAACTGAATGCCGATCGCAAGCGGCGAACTGCCGGTCATGAACGGCAGATCGACACCAAACAACGCGAGCAACAAGTTGACGCCGTACAAGACGAGGATTGAAAGAATCGCTGCCGTGACAGCTGAGCGGAACCGTTGCGTGACTTTGATCATGCCGGTCGTATAGACGAACCACATCGCAAACGAGACGACGAATGTCGCGAGGACCGCCTTACCGACGAGTCCCGGGTACATACTTTCGAACATCAACGAAATCGCTCCGACGGCGACCCCTTCGACGATTGCATAGACCGGTGAGAGCACGGGTGCCGTTCGTGGTTTAAACGTGATGATCAGCGCGAGAATCAATCCGAAGACGACTCCGCCGATCAAAGCCGGTACTAAAAATTGCGGATTCGCGGCTAAGAAGAACCATGTTCCACCGGCTGCTGCCGTGACAAGGGCGAGCAACAGGAAAATCTTACTCATCGTCCCTGCCTTCGTCATCGGCCGTTCACCGGCACGCGCCGTCTCAAAACCGCGGCGTAAGGCCGGATTCACTTTAAAACGTGTTGCCATCTTGCGTTCACTCCTTCTACTTTTCTATTTCTTACTACGGTTGTTTCCCGGAAAAGTTTCAGCTTAACCAACTATTTAAGGCATTCAGCTGCAGCATGACGACCGGGATCGATGCTTTCGCTGAGACAAGGTGCGACGTCGCCTGTCCGACTTTACCTGTCGTGACGAACGGTTCGTCCATAATCCCTTCGCCAATCGGTCCAAAAGGATCACTGTCGATGATCCGGTGCTGATAACGAATGAAGATTTCTTCATCTCCTTGAAGCATCTTACATCCCGATTCCTCGAGCGGCCGGTCGACTCCGTATTCGGCGTAATGCCAGACGGTCGTCGAATCCCACGGTGAACCGAGATGCAGAATCTGTCCGTCCGCTTCGATGAACTTTTCAAGCGGTGAACCAGGACCAAATCCATTTTCAATCGTATGTCCGGCAACGAATTCCGATGCCTCGTTTCCCCACGCCGTGACTGACCACATCGGGTGGGCACTGCGTTTGACGCCCGGGAACGTCCGGAACAGTTCCGGTACCTTGCCGATACTCCGGGTTGGTGTCTTCGCCGGGTCGTATGCCGGCATTTGCTGACGGATTGTCTCCCACCAGTCTTCCGGAACGGCAGGACGGCTCCAGTTTTTCGGATCCGAATTATCCGTACTCTGTGCCGCCATCATGATCAGACCGTCCGGCGTGATGACTTCCTGCAACGCTTCGATCAGCGCTTGTGCTCCGCCGGGAATCCAGCCGATCTGTTTCATCGCGCTGTGGACGAACACTTTCATACCCGGCGTCACACCGAGTTGTTTCAAATCGGTGATCAGTTTTGATTTCGTGACCATTTGTCTTGTTTCCATTTCGCACCCCTCACTCGACGACAAGACGAATCGTCGATCCTGTTTTGCCTTGCGTCACTTCAATTTTCGCATCGACCCGTGACTTCAGTTCCTGAACGTGACTGATGATTCCGACCATCCGGCCGCTTGCCTGAATCGAAAGCAGTGTCTCGATCGCCTGCTCGAGCGATTCCGGATCAAGCGTACCGAATCCTTCATCGATGAACATCGTCTCAAGCGACACGCCGCCGCTCGCTTCCTGCACGACTTCCGACAGACCGAGTGCCAAGGCGAGTGAGGCCTTAAAGCTTTCCCCGCCGGACAACGTCTTGACGTGCCGGGTCTGCGACGTATAGGCATCAAAAACGTTTAAATCAAGACCGTATTTCTTCAAGCCTTTTCCGGCTTCCGTCTTCCGTTCGAGCAGGAAGCGTCCGGACGTCATCCCGTGCAAGTGACGGTTCGCCGCCTGCAGGATTTCGTCAAAGTAGGCGGTCTGGACATACGTTTCAAACGTCATCCGTTGCGCGTTCTCTCCGACACCGACCCGGGCCAGCTCACCGAGGATACCGTACCGTGCATCCTCCGCTTCGATTTGTTGCTGAAGACTCGACCAGGCATCGACCAGTTGTTTGATGTGCAACTGTTCTTTCTCAACGCCAATCCGGTAATCCGTCGCTGTCGCCAGTTCCGCTTCCGCTTGTCTGACGAGCGGACGAAGAGCCGTCAGATCCGGACGATCCTGTTGCTGAATCAGTTGTCGGATCCGCCCAAGACCACTTTCGACATCCTGCCGTTTTCGCCGGTCGGCTTCGAGTCGTTCCGCTAACCCTTCCATCATCTGTCGTGTCAGACGGGCCTGCTCGAATTGTTCGACTGTCTCGAAGCGTTCTTCCTGTAAACTCCGTTCAAACACGCGTTTGACTTCCGTCTGCTTGGATGTATGTGTCGCCAATTCTTCTTCGATATGCTCGAGGCGTCCACTTCGTGCCGCGACTTCTTGATCGAGCCGTTGTTTTTGATTCTGACTTGCTGTCCGTGCCGCTTCAAACTCCGCCAATCGTTTTGTCAGTGTCTGCTGTTCAGTTTCCAACTCACGACGTGACGGCTCATCCGGATTTCGGTTCAGCATGCCTTCAAGCCGAGCGAGCTCAAGCAACAGTTTCGACTGCTGATTCGTCTCCTCTTCGATTTGCCGGTCCGCCTGTTCCAATGCCGTCTCGATTGTCCGGAGCTGTTGATCCAGTTGCTGTAATCGATTTTCTTGCCCTTTCAAGTCGTTGATTTCAGAACGAATTGCGGTCACATCAGTCGGAACCGGTTGTCCGTCTGCAAGTGTCGCGAGTTCCTGTTCGAGTTGCCGTTTCCGTTCTGCGACTGTCCGGTACGTCGCCTGTAACTCCTGGTGCGCCGATTGTGCGGTTAAGTAGGCCTGATGCAACGCTTCGAGATCGAGCGCTTCCGTTTTGACAGCAAGTTGCGGATGCGTTGCACTACCGCAGACCGGACATGCTTCCCCGTCATGCAGATGTGCCGCAAGTTCCGCTGCCAGTTGACGGCGTTCATTCTGCCGGCCAGCCGTGTACGTTTTTTCAGCCTGTTCTTTCTCCGCTTTCACGCGTGTCCCCTGCTCGATCAACCGGAGCCGATCGGCTTCATTCCGTTGCCACTCTAAGTGTTTCTGTTCCATGGATTGCAGGACGAAGCGGCGTTCCTGTAAGGACAGACGGGTGCTCGAATCGTCGATCATCATCGAAATCTCTGCCTGCAGCTGTGTCCGGTCACTGCGCTGACGGGTCCGTTGTTCACGTAATGCGTCCGGATTCAGCTTAGCAACGGCACGCCGTAAGTCTTCTTGTTGACGCACCAATTGTTCTTGATCCTTCAGCCGTTGCAGCTCTTCCGTGATTTGCTCCAGGCGCCGTGACGCCTCGCGTATTTCCGGTTCCTGCATCGTCAATCGTTCGACGGTCCGGTTGACCTGGTCGAGTTGCTGTTGCAGGTGCTTGAGTTCGGACAGGACGGTTTGTTTCGTCCCGGTCAATTGCCGGACCGATTGTTCCTCCGACTGAAACATTTCGTACACCCCTTGGATGGCTGCTGCCCGGGAAGCCGCGTCATATTGTTTTTTCTGGCGTATTGTTTCCGGCAACGTCAAGGCGAGCTGTTTTTCGAGATGTAACAATTGATCGTACTCGGTAAATGTCTGCTCGAGGTGCTCCGCCTGCCGCAGCCGCTCCGTCAACTGTTCGACCGTTTGACGTCCTGTCTGTTCCACCGTTTTCGCCTGTTCAATTTTTTCATCAAGTGCTACAAGCAATGTATCTGTCTGGTGACGGATTGTCGTTTCCGTCGCTTCCGACCAGTTGAGGTCGAGCGGTAATTCTTCGAGCTTCGCAAGCTGCTTCGTTTTCGTTTCTTTGATCGCCGCAGCAAGATCCAGCGCTTTCCGGTGCAGCCGTTGCTGAAACTCCCCATAATGTTCCGTCTTGAACAACTGCTTGAGGATCTGCAGCTTATCTTTTGACTCCGCCATTAACAGTTCCCGGAACTTATTTTGCGGAAGCAATAAGATTTGCGAAAACTGTTTGTGATCGAGTTGTAACAGTTCCTGCACCTGTTGGCGGATTTCCGGGATTTTCAGCGCAAGCGGCTTCCAGGCCGTCCCGTCATGCCGGGCGAGTTCCGCCTCATGGCCGTAATCCGTCTTATTGACCGGATGCGGCTGACTCGGTTGCCGGATAATTCGGTAGCGTTCGCCTTTTAACAGAAATTCGAGTTCAACTTCCGTCTTGTCTTCCGGTTTCGCGAAATGACTGCGCAAATCGCTCATTTCCCGTTCCCCGCCTGACGTCTCGCCATATAAAGCAAACGTCAGCGCATCAAAAATCGTCGTTTTCCCGGCACCGGTATTCCCCGAGATGACGAACATCGTCCGACCGCCGAGCGCGCGAAAATCAATTGTCTGTTCGTCGGCAAACGGTCCGAAAGCACGTAAGGTTAATCGTTCTGGACGCATGCAGCTTCCTCCTCTAAGACGGCCTGCATTGCATCCGTCGGTTGTTTTTCCCGGACTGCTTCATAAAACTCCTGGAACAGATCCGTCAGCGTCGCCGCCTGGACCTGATCGCGTGATGCCTGGACCGCCCGGGTACTTTCGCGGGTGAAGCCGGTCCGCTCGAGATGGAGGATGTTCGGGTACAGTTTCTTCAGTTTCCCCATCGGATCAATCAAGGCTTCGGCATCCGTCAGGTTGATTTTAATGTAATCGTCCGTCGCTTGTGTTTCGACGAAGACCGGATCCGTCAGTTCGGCAAGACTGCCTGTCAGTTCACGCAAATCGCGCTTGGCCGTCAACGGTTCGAAGCGACGGTCAAACGTCCCGTTTTCGTTCAGTGTCAAAATATCGACGCCTTTGACATGACTGGCTTCCGAAAACGAATATTTCAATAACGAACCGCTGTACCGGATTGTCTCCGACTTGATCGCAAGTGGATTATGCAAATGTCCGAGCGCCGTATAGGTGAACGGAGCAAACGCACTGGCGCTGACCTGTCCCGCTGTCCCGACCGACAATTGGCGTTCGGAATCGGTCTCAAGCCCGCCGATGACAAAGGCATGCCCAACGAGGACACTTGGTCCATCGATGTCCAGCGTTCCGATGATTTTTCGCATCGCGTCATCATGCGTCCGGATTGTTTCATCCTGATAGACATAGCGGACGGTCGCCGGATCTGCGAACGGCACCGGATAAAAACGGACGCCGTTGATCTGAACCGGTTCGATCGCCTCCGTCAATTTACCTGCCAGGTGAAGACCCGCCCGTTGTAATAACGGTGTACCGAAACTCAGCCGTTCCGCTGAATCATGGTTGCCGCTGATCGCGACGACCGGAATCTTCCGTTCCAAAACAATGTCGGCTAACACCGTATCAAGCAGTTCGACCGCTTCCGTCGGCGGGACGGCACGGTCATACAGATCACCGGCAATGATGACCGCGTCCGGCTGTTCCCGGTCAAGCAATTGTAGAAATTCCTGGAGAACAGCCCGCTGATTGTCGAGCATCGATTCGCCATGAACGATTTTTCCTAAATGCCAATCGGCAGTATGAATCCATTTCATCTCTCATCACGCTCACTTTTCCTCTATAATATCCTTATTTTAGCATGACTTGAATGGTTCTGACGATGATCTGACCGATTCCAAACCAAGTAAAACCCATTGCTTGACCGATAGTCTCCCGGTCAAGCAATGGGTTTTATGATGCATCATGTTTTAAAGGTCAGTCCACGTTCACCAAGCAACTGTTTTAACTTCGGTATCGAAGAAGGTCCGATTCCGTGCCACTGCAGAATATCATGTTCATGATACATCGCTAACAATTCCAATGATGTCACGCCGTGTTCACTCAGGGCCCGTTGTGCCGGCTTTGCGAGAAGCTCAAAAGGATTCGCCTCAGGTTTGTCTGAATTCATTATAGCTTCCTCCTGACAATAGACAAAAACCGCCTTCCTGTTTAGCTGGAAGGCGGTTTTTCGGACGGCTTATTTGTCATCTTCAGTGGGTGTGGCGCTTTTGACGAAATCGTTTGACCGACGTGAAGATAGACACGGACCCTCCGATGATTGCCCCGACGACAATCCCGGTCGTAAATTTTCCTCCGGGATTTTTCGCAGAACCTGGTTCAATTGCTGTTATATGTTCTTCCTGCTTCTGCTCGAATAACTGTTGGAGAGGGGAGGATGTAGGCTCGACTTCGACAATCCGGTCAACTTCCTGTTGACGGTCTTCCCGGCGTTCGACGCTGCAAGGTGACAGATAGAACGGATTCAGGTTCGTCCGATACCGGTCTGGATTCCAATTCGCTTGCTGAACGGCTTCAGCTGCATGGTCTGTCCGCTTCGTCTGATCCAATGACTGGATCGATTGATCGAATTCTTGTTTCATCGTAATCACTCCTCTTCACATTCAATTTCACCAAAAATCTCCGACTTACGTCTGAAGTCTTATTTACCTCTTTTTTAAACATCTAAAACATGTATTCAAAAAAATGTTTTATTTTTTTGTGAACGTCCCTTCGAAATAGGTCTCGTAAATCTGTTTCGCTTGCACAAGATCCGCTTCGCCGTGAAGCAGGATCCGCCCATCGGCAAAGGCGGTAATCCGATGTTGTTCCGTCTCGAACATCAACAGATACGGATTGCGTAGACAGCTGATCCCACGGCCACTCATCTCCTGTTCAAGCCGGATTAAATCACGGGTCCCTTCCCCGCGGATTTGAACGGTATCCCGGCCGCATAATGTCACGAAGTGAAGTGGCTGAGCATTGAGGTACGGATAGACGGGGTTATCGCCGCAGGACGGACAAGAAGATTGTTTTAAGGACACAACATTGATTTGGCTCTGTTGATTGTTCCAGACATCAAATGACAGCACCGTCTGCCGTAATGCAGCTTCCGCTCCGGTCAAGTATTTTAATGCTTCCGTCACTTGATGCGCCGCAACCAGCTGGACGACCGGACTGATGACGCCTGACGTATCACATGTCTCCTGCTGTTTCGGCAAATGATTGAGCAAACAATGCAGACAAGGGGTCTGTCCCGGACGAATCGTATAGGTCATGCCATAACTGCCGACACATGCACCGTAAATCCAAGGAATCCGAAATTTTGCCGCAACATCATTGATCAGCATCCGGACAACGAAGTTATCGGTCCCATCCACAAGCAAATCTGCTTGTCCGACAATCCGTGTAATATTCATTGCCGTCACATCTTCGACAATCGCCTCGATCGTCACCGTCGAATTGACGGCACCGAGCCGGCGTTTCGCCGCAACCGCCTTTGGCAAATGGTTCCTGACATCCTGTTCCGTATAGAGTTGTTGCCGTTGTAAATTGCTCCACTCGACGTAATCCCGGTCGATCAGAGTCACTCGTCCGATTCCTGCCCGGACAAGCTGTTCCGCACTCGCTGTCCCGAGTGCACCGAGACCGATGATGACGACGTGCCGCTGTCCCAGTTGATCCTGCCCCTCCTGTCCGATTGGACGAAAGCGGATTTGTCGGCTATACCGGTCCATCATGGGCGACTGATCCCGGTCGTCGGACTGCTCGCCGTCGCATACCGTTTTTTCTCAATCCGTCCTGCTTCAAAGCCGAGTCGTCCCGCTTCAACCGCAAGCTTCATTGCACGTGCCATCTTGACCGGGTCTTTCGCATGCGCGACGGCTGAATTCAACAGGACACCATCAGCTCCGAGCTCCATCGCGTACGCCGCGTCAGCCGGTGAACCGATGCCGGCGTCGACGATGACCGGTACTGACATTTGTTCGATGATGAAGCTGAGCGCGAGCGGATTTAAGATGCCCTGTCCGGAACCGATTGGTGATGCTGCCGGCATAATCGCATGACAGCCGAGTTCTTCGAGCCGACGGGCAAGCAACAAATCGTCTGATGTATACGGCAAGACGATGAAGCCATCCTTGATTAATTCCTCTGCTGCTCGTAATGTTTCAATCGGATCCGGCAGCAGTGTCTTGTCACAACCGATTACCTCGACCTTGACCATATCGCACATCCCTGAGGCCCGGGCAAGGCGGGCAAGGCGGACCGCTTCCTCCGCCGTCTTCGCACCCGCAGTGTTCGGCAAGAGATCATAGCAGCTTAAGTCAAGCGCTGCGAGCGGATCGTTCTGTTCCTTTGCAAAGACGTCGAGACGCCGGACGGAAAACGTTAAAATGTTTGTTTCCGATGCTTCGACCGCTTGCTGTTGCTTCTCATTATCCGGATATTTTCCTGTCCCCAGTAACAATCGTGATGCAAATGTTTTTCCGCCAATTTCTAACATGTTATCCGCCTCCTACAAAATGAACGATTTCAATGACATCTCCGGACGTAACGTCCGTATCCGGATAGCTCGACCGGTCGATGATTTGATGATTCTGTTCGATGATGACGACCTGTCCCTGAATCTCCAGTTTTTCTAACAAGTCGTGTAACGTCTTGATTTCCTCTGTCAAAGCATAGTTTTTCCCATTCAATCGGATAGTCATCTGCTTTCCTCCTGTCGTCGGCTGTTAAAACCATCCAGTGTCACTCTTGGCGTTTGCCCCATGAGACAATCGGCTAACACATTGGCCGTCGCAGGGGCCAGTAAGATGCCATGCCGGTGATGGCCTGACGCGACGAACAACCCATCGATTCCGTCCACTGCTCCGAGATACGGCAGACCGTCCCCGGTTTGCGGTCGAACACCGGACCAAGCTTCCACGAACACGGCCTCTGTAAGCGGCGGATAGAGCTTTACTGCTGCATTCAATAACAAACGAATACTGTTCAGACTGACGGTCGTTGATTCATCACCAACCCGTTCCGTCGCCCCGATGATGATCCGTCCGTCTGCTTTCGGGACTAAATAGACCGCATCACCAAACAGCGTCCGATTGAGTTGTCCGGTCGTCAGCCGGACAGACAGACACTCGCCCTTGACCGGAAGTGTGTTAATCGTCACTCCGACCGTCTGTAACAATTCTTCCGATCCGCGACCACCGGCGACAATAATTTGTCTGCCCGCCCGTAGCCCCCGGTTCGTCTCGGCGCCGGTCACCGTTTGTCCGTCCCGTACGAGACGTGCTACGATCGTTGCCTCTTCGATTACCCCGCCCCGTCGTTCGATGGCACTGCGTAATGCTTGTGCAAGCAACCGCGGATCAACCTGTCCGACCGAATCAAACGTCCGCCAGTGATGCGCCTGTTGCATACGAAACGGTTGTTCCAGATACCCGCTTCCGAGACCGGTCTCGTCAAACAATTGTTGCACGAATTCCGGATACAGCGTCCGGCTCAGCCGGGCCAGTTCATGTAACGGTGCCAGCAATTCTTCATCTGTCGCGAGCATTCCCGCTGCTGCTTGCGTCGCTCCCTGACCGACAGTTGACTGTTCAAGCAAATGAACGGTTTTCCCGCGCTGCAGGAGCTCATAGCCGAGCGTCAAACCAATGATGCCGGCTCCAATGATTAAAACATCCGGGCGTGTCATCGTTGCATCACCGCCCGGAACCGGTTGGCTGCTTCGACCGGAGACGCCTGACCGAGAATGCCCGACAAGACGGCCCCGCCTGCGCAGCCGGTCGCCAGGATATCCGGCAGATTGTCCGGTGTAATGCCACCAATTGCAATGACAGGAATCGATGTCCAGTCGACAACTTGTTTCAAGGCGTCGAGTCCCCGGGGCGGTACACCCGGTTTTGATCCCGTCTCAAAAATATGGCCGTACAGGACGTAATCAGCACCGGCTTGTTCCGCCGCTATCGCTTCCGTTAACGAGTGAACCGATTGACCGATCACCAGTTCCGGAAAACGGTGACGGACGAGGTCGACCGGAATGCTGCGTGTTGTCAGCTGAACTCCGGTGCCGGTGACGACTGCCACGTCCAGCCGGTCATGGACAATTAATTGCTCTGTCTTTACGCCTCGTCGCACGAGTGTTTCGATGCACACGACCAGTTCCTTCGCTGACCATAACGGCTCCCGCAGATGAATCCGGTCGACGGATAGTGCGAGTTTCGGCAACAGCTGTTCGAGTATGTCCGGATGCCGCTTGCCGGTTGTCATCAGATGTAACTGGCTCATCATTTCCCCCTTTCCACACGAAAAAGGACTACCCCATGAACTGATGGAGTGGTCCTACAAAAAAGGGCGACAGTCGTCGCATCCTCTATGAATGATCGGAATCCACTTCCCTCCGCTAGTACGAACTAGATCAGGTTCAAAGGGTCCGGATACTTCCGTCTCAGTCTGCTGCGAGACTCCCCTAGTGTAGATATTGATTTGTGTGGTACGCCTGTAGTTTACCACGGGTAGTCCGATTTGTTCTACCCTTGATTAGTGTCGCATGTCCGATTCGACCGCTTTGACCTGCTCAATCAAGCGTTGGTATTCGTCGACACGTTTCGTTTGCGACAAGTCATACGTTTGTTTTAAGTGTAAGACCCGCATGACCTTCTGATCCAGATCTGCTCTCGACAATTTACCTTGTTTAATCCGTGCCATGATTTCCTTATGAACGGACGCGTACGCACCGGGTGAGGAAAACATCGCCATATCCGCACCATTTTCGAGGGCAAGACTTGCCGCCTGGGCAAGTCCGTACCGTTCTGTGATGGCTCCCATGACCAAATCGTCCGTGATGATGACACCGTCAAACTTCAGCTCATCCCGTAACATCCCGGTCATGACGGGTTTCGACAACGAAGACGGACGGGTTTTGTCGAGTGCCGGAAACAGGATATGCGCGACCATGACCATCTCGGCCCCTTCCTGAATCGCCCGTTTGAACGGGACCAGCTCCGTCTGCTCGAGTTCCGCTTTCGTCGCATCGACCCGCGGCAGACCGACATGTGAGTCGACGGTTGTATCCCCGTGACCCGGAAAATGTTTGACGACCGGAACGACGTCTTCTTCCTTCATGCCCTGCATCAATGGCACACCAAGCCGGGCGACTTGTTGCGGATCCGCACTGAGCGCCCGGTCGCCAATGATTGGATTCGTCGGATTACTGTTGACATCAAGGACCGGTGCGAAATCCATATTAAAGCCGTAAAAACGGGAAATCGACCCAAGTGTCTGTCCGACTTCCTTCATCAATGCCGGATCATTTTTATGACCAAACGACAGGCTCGGTGATAATTTGAGCTGTGCGTCCGGGACCCGGCTGACCCGTCCGCCTTCCTCGTCAAAGCCAAGGAACGCTTTTGAATCAGCGGTTTGCGCCTTGGCAATCGCTGTTGTGAAGGTTTTCAGTTGATCGGTTGAGGTGATATTGCCACCAAGCAGCAGGACACCACCGAGCGCATGGTCCTGCAATAATTGACGGTCCGCTTGTGTCAAAGCCATTCCCGTTACGCCAATGTACAGCAATTGATCGACTTTTTCCGCCGTCGACATGTTCGAAACGGTTTGCTTGAGTTGTTTCTCTGCCCGTTCAGCAGCAGAAGGTCGATCCGGCTGCGGCGGCTTTGTTTTCTTTGCCGGCTTCGGTTGCGGGTCAGCGGGTTGTACGGGCTCGTCAGCACAACCGGCAAGGAGGACGCTTGCCAACAGAACAGGGACCATCCGTTTCAAATCGGTTCCTCGTTCCGGACGCCGTTGATCGAGTAATAAACTTCAATCTCCGCGTTCAGCGATTGCGAGACCGAGCAGTATTTGTCTTTTGATAAGGCAATCGCCCGGCGGACTTTATCGTCCGGTAAATCACCTTCGAGCCGGTAATGAATCGAGATCGTCGTGAAACGCCGGGGATGATCATCCGCCCGTTCGCCTTCGATATCCATTTCAAATGACGTCAGCGTCAAGCGCATCTTTTCTAAAATCGAGACGATATCGATGCCGGTACAGCCGGCAACGGCATGAAGCAAGAGCTCCGTCGGCCGTGGTGCCTGATTGTCCCCGCCGTTTTCCGGAGCTGCATCCATCGCTAAGTGATGTCCGGATTCGGTCTCCCCGCTGAAGCCCATCTTTTGATTCCAAGTGACTGTTGCTTGCATCAAGATCACGTCCTTTTCTGATTTAGGTGATGTTTCCTACTCTGTTAGTATACCCGAATCAATGACAAGTGAAATTGACTGTCTATTCACAATAATGCTTCTTTTTCCGGGTCAGGTAAATCCGGTTTCCGCCCTTCTTAAATCATGCTATTCTGATAAACGATAGTTTTTTTGCGCACAGGCGCCAGAAGTGGGGAATTGTATATGTCATCATCATCGACTCGTTTGAGTCAAGCCGACTGGCTGTTAATCGCGACGTTATCCATGTTGACTTTTGTCCTTGGAACAAGCGAATTCGTCATCGTCGGTATTTTATCTGAAATTGCGGACGGTCTGAACATCACAATTGCAAAAGCCGGCACGCTTGTCTCCGCCTTTGCGATCGCCTTCGCCATCGGAACACCGATTACGATGTCCTTGACCGGACACCTTGAGCGGCGGAAGTTAATGCTCAGTCTGATTTTTGTCTGGATTATTCTGAATATCTGCAGCGGGATCGCACCGAATTATGAACTGTTGCTGTTGTCTCGGGTCGTGACGGCTGTTCTGACGGGTGTCCTGATTTCACTGGTGATGGTCGTCGCAAGCGATAGTGTACCGATCGCAAAACGCGGCGTCGCCGTCTCGTTCATCTTTGGCGGATTTACGATGGCAAACGTTCTCGGTGTGCCGATCGGTACATTCATCGGACAACATGCCGGTTACGCCGCCTCGTTTTGGCTGACAAGCAGTCTTGGTGTCATCGCCCTGCTTGCTGTCTTGAAAGTCGTTCCGGTCCAGCAATCGGAATCGTCCGGCTCGATCCGCGAACAGCTCAGTTTACTTGCCAATCCACGGATCATGATCGCCTTTTTCATTCCGTCGTTCGGATTTGGTGCGACATACGTCGTCTATACGTATCTCGTCCCCGTGCTTGAGTTGGAACTGAAATTGCCGTCGGCCTGGATCAGTCCGATTTTACTCGCCTACGGTGTCGTCTCAATCTTCAGTAATATACTGGCCGGAAAAATCGCCAGCCGGAATCCGATCGGGCGTCTCCGGTTCGTCTTCATCGTCCAGGCAATCGTACTCGCTGCCCTGTACGTGACGACAGCGTCCGTTTCGCTTGGACTGATCAATATTGCTTTGATGTCATTGATGTCGATTTTATTGACGACTTCTACACAAATTTATCTGATCGATTTAGCGGAAAAGTTTAATCCGGAAGCGAAAGGACTTGCCGCTTCCCTGATGCCGGTCGCAAGCAACGTCGGGATTGCCTTCGGTTCAGCACTCGGCGGACTCGTGTATGCGAACGGTCCGATCATGAACATCGCCCTTGTCGGTGGTGCCGTCGCTATACTCGCAGCTGCGTTGACGGCTGTCAGTCATCGCCTCGATCAGCGGGCGTAACAGTTAAAAGACTTCTGTTCCAATAATGCCTTTAACTGAGGTAAACGGAACGGAAGTCTTTTTATGTGGAATCTGGAACTTAGAGCCGATGTTTGCTCAGACTGAACCTTACAAGACTGTTAGGTGAACGTATCCAATTTGTTGCTTAATCTGTCAATCGGCATGGTACGGTAAAGATAGTTTTTCATCCCACTTACGAAAAAGGAGATTTTACTATGAAATCGTATTATGCCCTTCCATTAACAGCCCTCTTACTGACAGCGACGGTCAGTCCGGTCACAACATTTGCTGCAACACCTACTAAAGTCGAGACAGCGAAACCATTATCAGAAAAAGCACTTGCAAAAAAGAAAGCGGCTATTACGAAACTCGCGACGTCTTTGATCGGAACACCATATAAAGAAGGCGGGACGACAACAAAAGGCTTTGACGCATCCGGCTTCACACAATACGTTTATCAAAAAAGCGGTCTGACACTCGAGCGGACAATTGCGAAACAAGCCGCTATGCCGCTCAAAACCGTCATACTCAAAAAAGCCGTTCCGGGTGATTTGTTGTTCGTCCAGGCGAAAAAGGCGAAAGCACCGAACTTCGTCGGAATCTACACCGGGAAAAACAAGTTCGTTGCCGTGACGACGAAAAAGATTGAATCGCAGGACCTGACATGGAGTTACTACACGAAACAGGACATCATCATCAAATCGTATCAATGAAACACAAAAACGCAATTTGGAACTCCTTGAGAGTTTCAGATTGCGTTTTTGCTATAGAACGTAAGAGGCCATCAATCAATTCAAGACAAGTGTATTTAATGACGTTTCTTTACGTTTTAATTTGTCTTTGATGTTTCCTTCATACAAGACACGGTTTGATACCGCATCGACGACAAGAACATTGATAACGCCGTTACCGGTTCGATTCGCTGTGTAAATCAAATCATCTTTCAGCTCGGTATACTCACCTAACCCAGACTCGTCTGTCACTAATGGGATACCTATCTCATATTTTTTCAATTTCTTCGATGCTAAATCATAAATTGTCCATTTTAATTTTTTTGGTTCACGTTCAAGCATGATCAGTTTCGTTCCATCCGTACTTAGTTCAGTTTCTCCCTTACCGAACGATTTTAACCCCTTTAAACGCTGAGATTTTTTACCGTCGTTAAGGTATAATATCTCCTTTTCCCCGTCTGTTCCTTCGACGATTTCTGTCGTATAATACAAAATTGTCTCATTGTGGATACCTAAAATACTTATCTCACCTTTAGAAGTAACAGGTAAATTGATTTTTTGAATCGTATCGCTTTTTAAGTCAATTTTGTATAACAACGTTTCCGAATAGTTTTGAATGTCTTGTGCACGGACGTATAAACTGTTTCCAATCCGTTTTTCTGGATTGAGTTGGGTTTCACCTAACTTCCGAGCTTCAGCAGGTGCCGGAAAGATTTTTTTGACAACACGCTGTTTGCCTTTCTCCCAATACTGCAATTCCCATTTATTATTGTCTGGCGTACCCATCGCATATATGGTTCCTTCCTGTTCGAACGTAAGGACGTAATCAGAACGGATGAAACGTCGGAAGTCTGCCGGTGCACCATTCTCATTATACGGACTTTCAAACAAGCCGCTGAGCAGATTATCCTTCGTTTTTTCGACATGACCGTCCAGTCCAACGTTGTAATCCACCTTTTTTAACCCTTCATCATAAAGTTCCGCTTGAACAGACTGGACAGCTGGTTGTTTCGGATCGCCTTTGACCGTCTCAACGGTAAAGTCGGATTCATCGATCGATTGAATAAATATGGTGTAGACTCCTATCGTCAGGAAACTGACAACCGCCAGTATAAGTACAAAGTTAAATTTTCGCATGACGTCCTCCTCAGACCGAAATTTTCCATTTTAATAGGCGTAAACTTTTCCAAATCATATAGACAAAGTAGAGAACAAAGATTGCCATCATAATTGCTGATATTTCTTGCGATAAAAAGATATCCAGCTTTTCAATCACATACATGCTGCCTACCGTAACCAGGAGAAGAAAAGCGACTTCAAGAATGATAAAAATCAATCCTTTCGCTTTTCGGTAAGACCGTTCCAGTAGAACGAGCATGAATAAGAAACTGACAACAAATAGTGATACAAGTACAATGAACAATAAATCTACTACGTTCATCGTATACAGCTGTTTTAATGCCATCGGGATATCAAAAGATGATGCACGGTAAGCGTCTTTGATCAGCCAGTTGAAAATGACATAACTGAGCTGGATGACCACCCATTGTAATCCGATGAAACTGATGATGACGAGAGCCAGTGATGTCCATTTGGCAAAAAAGATTTTGGCACGACCGCCCGGTAACAATAGTAAGCGGTATATGTACTTGGATTCACCGAACCAATCCCGGTACCAAATTTGTATGGCATACAAAATGACGAGAACGATTCCAATCATAATGATATAGCCGAAATAAGCACTGGCCTGTTCAAACGATAACTTTCCAATTGAACGCAGGGCTTCCGATTCTGTCACTTTCGCGTATCTCATGTATTCCTGCACCTGGTTTTCTTTGTAGATGACCCGTCCGACGACGGTCAGGATTTCGATACTCGCCATCGCGAGGATGGCGGAGACAATGATTTTCCAACTTCGTTTTAATTCTTCGTTCGTTAACATCAAGTACTGTTTCATCGCTGATAAACCTCCCGCATCCGGTCCTGGACCGATTTTCCGTATACTTCGCGCATCTCTTCCGTATCATGTTCATCAATGATCCGGCCGTCCTGTAAAAAGACGACCCGGTCAATCAAATGTTCGATTTCAATGATTTCGTGTGTCGTCATCAGGATGCCGCGTCCTTCCATGTAATGACTCGAAAAGATCCAGGCAATCTGTTCTTTCGTAAATAAATCAATTCCGGCGAACGGTTCGTCAAGCAACAGGTACGGACGGTCGAGTGCAAAACCAAGCACTAAACTGAACTTCGCCTGATTGCCTTTTGACAATTCTAAAATCTTGTCGGTCGTCAATAGCTTGAACAAGCCCATCAATTCTTCCGCGACCTTCGGATTCCAGTCCGGATAATAGTCACTCATATAAAGCAGGGCATCACCAATCGTCATATAACCGGGCATCGTCTGCATGTCCGGCACGAAGGCAATTTTTTCGCGCGAGACTTCGCCGTCAACGAGAATGGTACCGGCATCGACCGGGACAAGACCCATGATGGCTTTTAAAATTGTTGATTTCCCCTCGCCATTTAATCCAATCAGGCAGGTGATGCTGTCAGGACGCACTGAAAAGGACACGCCTTCTAGAATCGGTTTCTTCCGACCAT
Source organism: Exiguobacterium sp. GL_137 (assembly GCF_057834585.1). NCBI lineage: Bacteria > Bacillati > Bacillota > Bacilli > Caryophanales > Exiguobacterium > Exiguobacterium sp. GL_137. The sequence continues at coordinate 1,222,839 of NZ_CM174406.1, read as the reverse complement.
ATCGTTTTTTTAAGCCATGGACTTCAAGCATCGATCTTCCTCCGTTCCGTTGATTGATAGACCGTTTCGACTTTCGTGACGACTTCGCCGAGCGGTATCTGAATCGCCTGGACGGCCTCAATGAATTGAGCGACCGCTTCATCAAGCATCTCCGTTCGGACTTTTTTGACTATTTCCTGATCCATCGTGATTTTACTTGGGACGTTCCGTTCTGTCGTGATCAAGTGTTGTTCCTCCATTTCCTTATATGCTTTTTGTGCTGTATTTGGATTGATTCCAAGCTGCGCAGCGATTTCACGGCGTGATGGAATTTCCTGCCCACACTTCAATTCTTCCGTAGCGATTTGTTCCTTGAACCAACGGACGACTTGAAGATATACCGGACTTCTTTGGTCAAATTGCATCAGGTCCTTGACCTCCCTTTCCCGTTCATTGTATTAAAACAGTAATACACTATCTTTCTGTATCATACGCGTAGTACAGTTGACTGTCAATCCATTTCCAAAAAATACTTTCCCCCTAATTCATAGGGATAGAATTAGATGGCAGATATAGTGCCTGTAACTTTTTTTGCTGCTTCATTTACTTAAAACATTTGCATTTTGAAAATATTTTAAGTCCACGATTAAATTTCTCATATCAATACTCTTTTGAAGGTTGCGCAAACAGAAAGAGAGAAAGTGCGCTTTGATCGGCACCTTCTCTCTTTTTCTATCCTCACACCATTTCATTCAGTATATTTTTCAAATAATCCATGTTTCAACGACACTAACGTCTTCTTTAAAACGGTTAATGGTATGATTTAAAAAATTTTTATTCGCACTTGTTGGGCATCCTGAACAAACGTTTAATATACTGTTGAGTTTTTTAGAATTTCCACCAATGAAGTAGTGAGACATGTATTTTTTATCTTCTGAAGCAATGATCACCACTGTTGCAAAATCTAATACATCTTCCACATTTTTATCTATTATTAGTTTGTCCGAGGAACATGCTGTTTCAAATTCATAACTGCTAAACGATGCTATGCTGCCGTTTAATACATCTAATACCGATTTTCTGTAGATGCAATACACACCGAAAATCGTATCATAAGAAGGTATGAACGGATCCTCCATCACCCTCGCAATTTTTTTGTCGCTTTTATCGACAGAAATGGCATGAAAACGACTTACCATCATTTTGTCTATAAACTCTATTCTTTTCGGAACAAATTCTTGTAGAGAATATTTATCCAAAGCTGTTTTCATCCTTTCTTGTGGTTTATAAAATCAACACATAGACCCTGAACCTAGAAAATCATAATAAAATACCGCACTCCGAAGGGAGGCGGCATGACAAATCTCATTTTTGGAATTCTAAAATGGTTTGTTGAACTGGAATACCTGACATCGGAACAGTTCGCTCAACGAACAGATAGCGTTTCCCGTTGACTAAAAAGCGGCGATTTCCCAGGTATTCAACAAGCTTCCCGTCCTGTTTCAACTTCGCTTCGATCGCGTGAACGTGGTCTTCAAGTGCATAAAACCGGTCGTCGAATGTCATCGTGATGTTTTTGGTGCGAAATCCGAGTAAGTAACTGAAGAAAAACCAAAACCCTGCCCCTACCGCTACCAGTGCTAAAAGAAATTGCATGTTCCTTCCCCCCTTTTCCGTATACTTTTTATACGTGTAACATTATGTAAGGGTTCCCATTAAAATGCATATTTTTACTTTTCCAACAAAAAAAACTGATTCCGGTCTATTTCCGGAATCAGTGGAATCGGTTCAGTAAGGGTTCGGATCTTCTTGCGGCGTATCCGGAATTTCCGTCGGTTCCGGGAATGTGTCCGGTTCCGGTTGACGAATCGGGTCTTCCTGCGGTGTCTCCGGTATTTCTGACGGAGGTGTTGTCGGAATCTCATCCGGCTGTTGATTCGGTTCGTGTTCCGGCACTTCGTTCGGATTTTTCTTCATGATGATTTCCTCCTTAAGATGTAATGTAATCGCCACCATTGATATGAATCGTTTGCCCGGTGACATAACTCGAGTCACGTGATGCCAGATACACATAGGCCGGTGCATTTTCAGACGGTTGTCCGCGGCGTTTCATGAGCGTATCTTCCCCGTGTGATTCGACTTTTTCTTTTGAGAACGTCGCCGGAATGAGCGGCGTCCAGATTGGCCCCGGTGCGACAGCATTGACACGAATTCCTTTTTCAATCAGGTTCGATGCCAGCGAACGAGTTAATGACGTAATTGCTCCCTTCGTCGCCGAGTAATCGATCAATGATGGTGCGCCACGGTATGCCGTGACAGAAGACGTATTGATGATGGAGTCTTCCTTGTTCAAGTGTGGTAAGGCGGCTTGCGTCAAATAAAACATCGAGAAGAGATTCGTCTCGAACGTTTCTTTTAGTTGTTCCGGTGTGATTGCCAAGAAATCGTCCTGCGGGAACTGTTTCCCGGCATTGTTGACGAGGATGTTCAACTGGCCAAACGTTTCGATGACTTTATCGATGATTGGTTGAGCATTCTCCGGCTGACTGACGTCTTTCGCAAACGCCAATGCTTTGACACCATACCCTTCAATCAATTGTTTCGTTTTTTCCGCATCCTGTCCTTCATTTAAGTACACGATAGCGACATTTGCGCCCTCTTTGGCGTAGGCAATCGCGACGGCACGCCCAATGCCGCTGTCTCCGCCTGTCACCAACGCCACTTTACCTTTCAACTTACCGGATCCGACATATTCCGGATCATCGTACACCGGTTCCGGATTCATCTCGGATTCAATCCCCGGTTGCTGATCCTGAGTTTGTCCCCGTGCCTGTTGATGCATCTGCTCCAACTCTTCTTCACGCATATAACCCAACCCCTTTTTCAATAAATGACTACCTTCATTAATATTCCCTTGCCATGTATCAATAAACGTCTAACGAAAAAAAACGATGAAAATCATCGTTTTTTTAAATTCGTTTCTTCTATATAGGAATGCACCAAAACCACCCATTACACGTCGTTTGAAAATAAGGGTGCCCACTCACCGGACTGAATCATCATCGTCAGTTTTTCAGGATACAATTTTACGCTTTGCAATTGATCAATCGGAACGTAACGATAGACTAACTCTTATCCCTCTACTCCGAAAAAATCTTCCGAAGTGACCGTCATGTCATCTGATACGTTCACTTCATAATAAAAACCGACTTCATGGAATGATACTTCATCATATGTAAAAAAGTTTTCCTGGACGGCTAAAAACCTCGTAGCCTCAGCTTTTAGCCCCAACTCTTCTTTGATTTCGCGGATGACCGCCTCTGCTCCTGATTCCATCAAACGTATCCGTCCGCCCGGCAATGCCCAAAAATCATCCCGGACATTTCTGTGAATCAACAGATGACCTTCTTTGACGATCACTGCTGCGGCCCGGTGATTAAACCGTTGCTGTCCCACGGTAAATTTAATATCCATCTTGTGATCTTCCTCCTTTTTGTTATCGACCCATACTTTTTCACAGTTTCCCACAATCAGAATTATGTCAAAAAACCGATAACCTGTAATAAAATTTTCGCTGGTATGACAGCATTTCAGAATTATTTAAAACGATATATTACAATACATATTAATTTCCTATATTTAAGCAATCAAACTGAAATGTTATTTTCAAAACGACCGATGCTATACTCGGTTTATCAAATTTACTACTTCGACGCAGTATTCATATACAGCCTTATACTTTAAGCAAGACAGCAACGATCTGTCACCAATCATCGACCGTCAATTGTTTTCACATCAGGAGGAACTACTACATGAAACGTATTTTAACAACCGTCACGATGAGCGCACTCGTCGTTTCAGGATTTGCCAGCACGGGTACAGGAAAAGTTGAAGCTGCAAGCTCTTCTTCTTATAAAGTCAAAGTCACGGCCGATGGATTACGTGTCCGGACCGGTCCTTCCACGAAATATAAAATCGTCGCTGGCGTCAATGCCGGACAAACCTTTAAATACTATGGTAAAAAAGGCAACTGGACGAAAATTTCGTACGGCGGTAAAAAACGCTACGTCTATTCCAGTTATGTAAAACGATATAGCACAGGCAAACAGGCTACAGCTAAAAAAGCTTCCTTCTCAACAGGTTTCCTCCGTCCGACAAGCGGACGCGTCTCGCAAGGATACGGAAGTGCAAGCGGCCGCTACGGATACACGTTCCATAACGGCATCGACATCGCAGCAGCAACAGGGACAACGGTCCGTGCGACTGCTTCCGGTAAGGTCATCAAATCCGGCTACCAAGGTGCATACGGCAACTATGTCATGATGACACATAAAGTGAATGGTTTGACCTACACAAGTGTCTATGCCCACTTGAGCAGCCGTTCGGTCTATTCAGGTCAGTCAATCGCCAAAGGAACGAAAATCGGTAACGTCGGCAGTACCGGGAACTCAACCGGTTCACACCTTCACTTCGAACTTCACCGCGGCGGTTACATCTACAGCGGATCATCAGCAGCCAACACGATCAATCCGCTCAGTGTTTTATGATTACTTCGGACACCCTCTTACGGGTGTCCGTTTTTTTTAAACCTTTTTAAAAATAAGTCCCCTGAAATAAATTCATTCTAATTATTGGAAAAACCATCATAACATACTGATTGTTCTGATTTCCGAATAATTTCAAAAAAGTCCCGTTCAATCAATTCAAATCAATGAATTGGGCAAAGACAGTTCGAAAATAAATACCCTAAAATAAGGCAAAAAATATTTTCTACTCTCTATAATATAAAATAACGAAACATTATAGAAATAATATTGTAATATTTAAACATTTTTACTAATGGTACACTCATCTAAGAATTCCATAGAACAACATTACATATTACATCACCCACATGCACGGACAAGGTCCGACAGATTCAAAGGAGGATTTACTGATTTGAAAAAATTATTTACTACGCTGACGGTGTCTGCTATTGCCATCGCCGGTTTCTCGACATATGCCGTTCCAAAAGCTGATGCGGCAACGTTTTATAAGGTTAAAGTCATGAACGACGGATTGCGTGCCCGCACCGGTCCCGCGACGACATACGGCATCATCACAGGTCTTGATAAAGGCGATACATACAAATACTTGGGCCGGACCGGAAATTGGACAAAAATCCTTTACGGATCACGTAAAGTCTACGTCTCTTCTACATATGTCAAAAAATATTCTGTCACGACATCATATAAAATCAAAATCATGGTCGATAATCTCCGCGTCAGAAGCAGTTCGTCCACAAGCAGTTCCCAGGTCGGGACCGTCAACAGCGGACAAACCTTCCGTTACCTCGGTCGGACGGGAGACTGGATTAAATTCTTATATAACGGTAACAAACGATTTGTCCATGCCGATTACGTCAAAAAATATACGGTTACGAGCTTAACCAATTCGGGTGGGGCAACAAAAGCCTCAAACGATTTCATCACGCCGACCAGTGGACCGATTACGCAAGGATATGGTCAAGCAAGCGGTGTCTACGGCTATACGTTCCATAACGGAATCGATTACGGTGCCCCGAAAGGCACACCGGTTTATGCGACGGCAGCCGGGAAAGTCATCACTTCTCAATTAAAAGGTGCGTATGGCAATTATGTCATGGTCAAGCATTCGATCGACGGCGCTTCCTTCACGAGTCTCTATGCCCACATGAACAGCCGATCGGTCTCAGTCGGACAATCGGTCTCAAAAGGACAGCTTCTCGGTACGGTCGGTCAAACAGGAAATGCATTCGGAACGCATCTTCATTTTGAACTGCATCGCGGAACATACGTCTACAGTGCGACATCGGCGGCAAGCAGCGTCAATCCGTTGAACTACCTGTAACAACTCGAACATCCCCTTATTTCTCATGAAGTAAGGGGATGTTTTGTTTTTTCAGATGTCTCATACAACCGTATAACGTCCAATGATCGCGTTTCATTCTCTTCTATCAGTGGGAAATGAAGCATACATCGATTGACCATAGACGTTTCGCATTCTATAATTCAAATAGACATTTGAATGTATCAGGAGGTATCATTATGCCGCATAATCATAATCATGAGCATCATCACACCGACAATAAAAAAGTATTACTTCTGTCCTTCATGATCATCACGCTGTTTATGATCGTCGAGGTGATCGGCGGATTTTGGACGAACAGTCTGGCTTTGTTATCGGACGCAGGACATATGCTGAGTGACTCGATTTCGCTTGCGATTGCGCTCGCCGCCTTTCACTTTTCGACCCAGAAACCGGATGCGAATAAGACGTTCGGATCAAAGCGGTTCGAAATTCTCGCGGCGATTTTCAACGGCGTCGCACTGATCGGTATTTCGCTTTATATTTTCGTCGAAGCCGTACAACGCTTTGTTAATCCACCGGCTGTCGCAACGACCGGGATGTTGATCATCAGTATACTCGGACTTCTTGTGAATCTGCTTGTAGCTTGGATCATGACGCGCGGCGGTGGCCATGAAGACAATCTGAACATGCGTGGTGCCTACTTGCATGTCTTAAGTGACATGCTCGGCTCGATCGGTGCCATCGTTGCCGCCCTGTTGATCATGTTCTTCGGCTGGGGCTGGGCAGATCCGCTCGCAAGTATCATCGTCGCCATCCTCGTTCTGCGCAGCGGCTATTACGTAACGAAAGCCGCCGTCCACGTCCTGATGGAAGGAACACCGAGCGATGTCGACATCGATCAAGTAGTTTCGACGATTCAGACAAATGAAGCGATCCTCGGTCTGCATGATCTTCATATTTGGTCGATTACGAGCGGTTACAATGCGTTATCCTGCCACGTCGTCGTCAAAGACGATATGACCGTCCGCGAATCGGAGTCAATCCGTGAACAACTCGATCACGACCTAAAACATGCCGGTATCACCCATGCGACGATTCAAGTCGAGACCGCGCAACATGACCATGAAGATCAACTATACTGTCACGGTGAACAAAAGCCGCACGTTCACTAAGGTTGGCTGTTCTTCTAAATTAAAAGAGTAAAAGACGATGCTTCCCTTTAATGGGGCATCGTCTTTTTTACTTACTGTCCATACAACGTATCGTCAGTTCTTTAACTTTGCCTGATACGCTTTCGAATAGCGGTCCGCTGCAATGATTGCATCCGCCACTTCATCGGCCGTGACATCAAAACCGCTGTGAATCGTCTCCCCTTCTGCTGTTGCCGCCTGTCCGACTTTTAATATGTCTTCCCGTGAGGCATCTTTCAGTTTAACGTCTTCCAGTGTGACCGGCAGACCAAGGTCCATATAAAAAGCGATATATCGTTCGATTTCTTCCTGCGGATGTTCTTCCAGCGCCAGTTGCACGAGCGTCCCGAACGCAACTTTCTCTCCATGCGTCAAATGGTGAATGTCCCCATTGAGTGCCGTGAAACCGTTATGAATGGCGTGTGCTGCCGCAAGACCACCGCTCTCAAAACCAAGACCACTGAGCAAGGTGTTCGCTTCGACGACGGCTTCGAGGGCCGGCGTAACGACCTTTGCCTGGACCGACTCATAGGCGAGGCGTCCGTGCTCAAACAGGACTTCCTCGCAGCGTTTCGCGATCGCTTCCGCCGCAATCGTCGGCCGTCCGCCGGCCATCGTCGATCCGCCGAAGGCAATGACACTCCGTACTTCGACCCAAGTTGCCAGTGCGTCGGCGATACCTGAGGCAAAGAAGCGGGCCGGTGCTTCCGAGATCAACTTCGTGTCGACCAGGACGAGATCCGGATTTTTGTTGTAAAAACGGTAACTCTCAAAAATCCCGTCTTCAGAATAGATGACCGACAGCGCGCTCGTCGGTGCGTCGGTCGAAGCGATGGTCGGCACGATGACAACCGGCAGATGCAGTTCGTCGGAGACGGCTTTGGCTGTATCCAGCGTTTTCCCGCCGCCTACACCCATGACGAACTTGACACCGGCGTCTTTCGCTTGCGTCGCAATCCGTTCGACCTCATGTTTTGAGGCTTCTCCGCTGAAATCCGCTTTTTCGATTTTGATTCCTTCAGTTGAAAATGAAGCTTGGACACGTTCCTCGACAATCCCCCAAACGACATCATCCGCGATGACGAGGGCCACATCACCAATCGGGCTCACGTATGTACCAAGCCGATCAATGACATTTTTTCCTTGGACGTACTTTGCCGGACTAATGAAAACACGTTCTGACATGTTCAACATCCTTTCTTTTTCAATGAGACCATCAACAATGACTTACATTATATTGCTTTCCTTTTCGCCCCGTGCTCTAAACACATCGAGCCGTGAACATTAGGTGAATTGCAGAACCTGTCGTGCCAAACTCTGACGTACCAATCGTCCGTCTGTCACCAAGCGGTCATCCGGGTTCTCCCCGAACCATTCGAGACTCGCTGTTTTTGTCGTTAACGCCAGCCTGAGTTCTTCAAAGAACCTGTCGTAGTCGACGATTCCATCAAACAACGGCACCATACCGTCCCGTGAGCCGCTTGCTGCATACACATTCGCCGGTTCAAAAACGCTAAATTGATCCGCTCGCGCCACCGTTTTTAGATGAAGATGTTCAACGACGGGCTCAATCCGGCGATAGGCTGCGACCGGATCGGCACCGGATTCAGCGACATGGAGAACATCGAAATTCACACGGCAGGCCGGATGGTTGACCTCGTGCAATAACCGCTCCGTCGATTCGATTGTATCCGCCGCCGTATTCGGATGAATTTCAAGCAACACCAACTGTTTTGCCTGATCCAAGACTTTACAGACGCCGCTCAATTGATAGACAAGTCGCGCCCGTTCCGCCTCCGTTAGTTGATGACTCGCCTTGTGGCCGGCAAAAATCCGGATCCGCCGGGTTCCGAGCCGCTGGGCGAGACGAGACAAGGCTTTCGTTTGTTCAAGCAAGACCGACAGCGGAGCGTCAAACGACAGGTAATGGCTGAGCATACTGACATGAACTCCGCTGTTTTGCAACAAGGCAAGGTCTGCTTCCTCCAGATGCTTCGCATGAACACCCCAGACATCCATCGCCTCAAACTCGTTTGCTGCGGCAAACCTCACCAATTCATCGAATGACCGTAGATGATGCCGGTAGCTGATCGTACAAAGTGCGAGTTGCATCCGTTTCCCCTTCTTTCTGTTGAAATCGGCTGAACAAATCAACAAGCTGCCGTTTGATGTCATCTTCCAGCGTCGTTTGTGCGACGAGCCATTGTTGGATATCCAGTAAATCTGTCCGGTCGCGGGTCATGCTGTATTTAATCGCCCGGTGTTGAATGATGGTATATTGATTGACCAATCGCTCGATTTTGTCACACCAGTCGTCAAAATCGGACGCCACTAAATCAATTCCCAAGCGTTCATAAAAATAGGCAAAGGCGTGCTCATAGGCGTATTTGCGGATGGCGATGACAGGCAGTTGCTTTAACGCATCCGGCAACCTTTCCGGGCTCGACGCATGGTGTAAGATGACCTGTTCGACCGCTTCCGTCAACGGATGGTGCCGCTTGAGACCACTCATGAAATAAGCGGAGACGGTTTCCGTGTCCGGCAGTTTGACCTGACTCCCGTCAAACCAAAACCCACCGGCGACGGTCGGCTGATCGACGGCCTGGAGAATCCGTGTCCGATCAAATTCGCCTTCATACCGGAAGTCCGGATCGAGCATCCGCCATCTGTCTTCATCATCCGTTGGTTCGAGCATCACGTAATGCGGAAAGACCTCGTGATGAAACTTGTTTTCCCGCTCCGGTAACCGGGCGAGGTCGAGCATGACGATGACAGACTGTTCCGGCCGTTTTATTTTCATGAACTGTTCCAGATTCACAAGGTTCGCCGCTTTAGTGCGGGACGGATCATACCAGGACTGAACGGTGATTCCATACAGCAAGCGGTACCAATCGAGCATTGCTTCATGACTGATATGCGCCGCATGGTGGGACAGGACAAACTCAGACGTCAACGCAAAGTCAGCGTCCCAGATACCAAAGTAGTACGGACGATGGTCGGCGTCCGATCGTTTGATTACTTCACACACACAACTGACGAGACAGTGAACTTTAATCATCAGACGACCTCCTTTCGTGCCAACGATTGCAGCAACTGATCGACCGTCATCTGCGGCAGTTGAGCAAGCTGCTCATCAGCGAGGACATACCCGTGTTCGAGTTCCAGATGAACGAGCAATTGCAACAGCCGCATCGAATCCAGCTGCAAGTCGTCCCGAAGCCGTTCGCCTCCCATCACTGCTTGTCGCAAGGTGACCTCCAGCTGTTCCTCGACAATCTGACGAAATGACGTGTAATCAAGGAGCAGATTCATGACGTCACCCCCAGACGTACGCGACTGACTTTCCCGTTCGGCAGCTTTTCAATGGCCGGTACAAACGTCCAATCCGACGGACATTGATGGGGCGCAAGCTGTTCCCGACAATAGGTCCGCAATGCGGCTTCCTTCGCCGAGCTGACGACTTGGACACAGACGCGTTCACCCTGCAGACGGTCCGTCCGTTTGAAGACGACGGCCTCTTCGACATCATCGTGACGGAGCAACACATCCTCGACATCCGCCGGATAAACCGACAGTCCGGACACATTGATCATTTCGTCGAGACGGCTGAAGAACAGCAATTCGCCGGTACTCGTCTGCCCCATTAAATCTTTGGTTCCGATCCACTGGTCTCCTGCCTTCACTTTCAACTCAGCCGGCTCGTCGATGGTACCGGTCTGGATTGTCAGATGTGGCAACGGATAGCCGATCGCTTGAGCTGATTTCGGAGCAGGATGTAAGGCGATGCAGCCGATTTCCGAACAGCCGTACTGTTGCAAAAGATGATCCGTTACGTCCCGAATCGCTTCAAACCAGACGGTCGGCACGGTCATCCCGGAAATCATCACCGCAAACAGCCGTTGCTTAAATTGGCTGAGTAAATAGACGAGTCCCGGTCCGGCATACAAAATGGCAGTCGGACGTGCCTGACAGACGTGTAAAATATGCTTCGGTGACAGGTTTTCCAAGATAATCGGTGTCGCTCCGCGCTCAAGTGTCGCCAAGACCCCGCAAATCAATCCGAATGAATGCGACGTCGGGCAGGCAACGATGGTGCCGGTCGTCACTGTTAACGGAAAACGTTGACCATAGGCTGCCAGTTCCTCGTCAATCGAGGCCCACGTCCGATGAATGACTTTCGCGTCGCCGGTCGTGCCGGAGCTGAACTGAATCAATCCTCCCGGTCGAACCGTTGACGCTGCCAAACGGATCGGCTGTTGAAAATCGGCATACACCAAATAATCACATCCCGCTTGTTCCGCCAGACGTCTTGCCCCGGCTTCCGGCAAATCCGGATGGAGCGGTACGACCGTCCCGTGCATCTGTTTCATATAGAGACAAAACGCGATCCATGCCGCTGTGTCCTTGACGCAGACGGCAACGACGGTCTGTGCGGGATCCGTGAGCCAATTGAGTCGACAGACCGGATGATCGGTCAGCATCTGTTTCGTATAAAACGTGTCTTCAATGTATAACATGCATTTCGCTTCCTTTCGGTGTTTGGGATTGCAGAGGATTACGGACCAGATGCCGGCACTGCGTCGTGTTGAATTTCCGTGCAACGAGCGACTCCGTATAGATTGTCGGCGTATCGAGTTGTAACGTTGCCAAACGAGCCGGCGTCAGATTCAGTCCAGCGAGTATGTCGGCGGTCCAGTTAAAAAAGGTGGTCTCGTCGAGCTGATGTATCTCTTTCAGCTGATGCGACAACTCCGTCAAATGAAAGACAAACACCGTATCGACGACGAGCTCGCGTAACGCTTCGACCTGGCCCATCTCGTAGTACAGATTAGTCGTTGAGCGAAATGCCGGATGCAGCGTATCGAACGTCGGAATCTTTTCCGGACGTTCGACAAACGAGCGGACAAATTCAACGCTGTCATGAAAATCCCGCAACATCAGCCGCGTCGGCCAACCGTTCTTCAAGACCAACAAAGCATTTTGGGCATGCGCCTCTACTGCGATTCCTTCTTCAACAAGCAGCCGGAAAACCGGTTCCAGATAGACGGTCAGAAACTGTTTGAGCCAGCGCTCGCGTTCGTAGGTCTTGAACCACGGTTCCAGAAACAGAGTCTCGTTCCCTTCACGGAGAGCGAGTGCCGTCAACGGGATGACCGTTTCGTCCGGTGACACGGCCGCCAAGACATTGTCCCGGTACAAACAGCCGATTCGTCCCGACAGGTCTCCGTCTGTCGTCTCGACGACTTGACTGGCGAATTCCCGGAGTATAGTCACCGGCAGTTCTTGCGTCCGGTCGATCAACCAGTCGGACAAAACAGGTGCTGCGACAATGTTCGGAACGGTGAACGTCCGTCGCGAGGAAGTCTGCATCAAATCGAGCGGGAGCTTGATGTGCGGAACCGTCGGCGCATCCGGTTGAAAAATGGTCCGGATCGATTGGGTCGCTTGAAACAGAGGTCCGGCTTCCCCCAGATCAATGCCGCCGGACGCGCGGACATCCGCTTCGACGTGTTGCCATTGCCACGGGTGGACCGGCAGAACGTGATAACCGGTCGGATCGTCGACCGCAGAGGCCAGCTTTTCCTGCAACCGGAGATACGTCTTGCGACCAAACGTCTGCTCCATCACACCTTCCATGCGTTGTTGATGAACGATTGATACCGGGAGGGCAACAAAGTGTAACCGGAAACGTTGTCCTGCTTCCGGTCCATAGCGCGAGTGGTCGTCACGCGAAAAGCCAATCCGGGACTTAAAACACGGATGGTACGGATGCCCTTCGACCAATGCTTGTTCCAGTTGTTCGTAGGACAGATGCGTCCGCAGCTCGGGATATGTCGGACACACGTCGGCAAACTGAACCGTCTGCCTCAGTTCCAACCGCAGCGGCTCCGCGAGTTGAAAACAGTCCATGATGTGCTCAAGCGTCGGCGATTGCTCGTGATTTCTCCGCGTCAAGACGACCGTCTCGATGTCGAGCCAAACGCGGTCAAACGCTCCCCGTCTGCCGTCGACTGTCAGTTCATACGGCGGACGGACAAAACGAAACGTTGTCTGTCCCTGTCGCCGGTGTTCGATGAACGGTTCGATCCGTTCAAACAGGATGGCTTCAAGAAGTTGTTTGCAGACACGTCGTTCGTTCGTCGTTCGCATGGCGGACCTCCCGGTGTAATGGATTGTCGATTTCGATGAAGATCACCCGCTCGCCGCTGACTTCGAGTTCGTCGAGCGCATGGAGCCGTGTCAACAAGTTCGCTTTATACGGTAACGTCGGCCGTGAACGGACATATTCGAGCCAATCCTTGCCACGTCCCGATAAGATCTGAATTTTTTGATCGCACCACGTTCCGACCCACTCGAGCATCGTTGATTCCGCAAGCAAGCCGTCGCGGTCAAACCGATTGATCAGACCGGCCAAGTGATTCCAGATCATGTAATACGTCAACCGCTCCTTGATCGTCGTTTCGTCGTAGAACAATTCCGGTGCGTCTGCCAGTGAGGCTTCGAGGTGGATTAGCTGGTTTTTGTTCGAACGGGCGAGATAATACCCCTGATTATCGCGAAACTGGTAGCTGACAGGACGTCCGTGTTCAAACCGGATCAGACTGTTTTGCTGGTGCGCTTCGAGCGCAATCCCGTAGTGTTCATACAACTCGACCAAGGTCCCGAGTGTCAGTTCGATATACGTCTCGAACCAGTCCCGGGCCGCTTGAGGCAGCGATTGATCCGCTCGCTTTGACTTCAAGACGAGCGATGCCAGGACGGACTGTTCTTGATCGAGCGGTTCCTGAACGAGTGCCGCGACGTTGATTGCATCTCCTTGGGCTTCGCGGTAGATGACTTCAAAACCGGACTCGTCTGCACCGGTCTGAACCGTTGCGTATGCCGGATCATGGGTAATCGAAAAGCCGTCCGGAAACGAAATTTGTTCGGCGAGACGCCGCATGACGAGTCCCGCAGTCAGTTCATGCCGTTTATTGACGCGACGCGAATTGGTGACCTGGACCGGAATCGAAAACTTCAGCATATGCGACCGATCCGCTTGCAGGACCGTCCGGATTGAAGATGTCGCGAAGTACGTCGGACCCAGTCGGCCGAGATGGCGGAGTTCGTTCGTCGCGATCAACTGTTGCACAGTCGGTTGCAACAAAAGATGTTGCGCCTGCAAAGGATGCGCGGGTAACAGGCGTTCTGACGCTGACAGTGCTACTGCTGACCCGAGTTGCTTCCACATCTGTTCGCTGATCCGTTGATTCGTCGCACTGGCTTCCGTCAGCAGGGATTCATCAACCGCAAAATAATCGAGTTGGAACCCGTTCCTGAATTCCGGTGCATACGCGACTTGCTCCCAGTCATGCATTCCGACCCGACTTTTCGGTGTCGGGTGGAACCAATGTCCGAACCGGACCGTCTGCTCGTGTTCAAGAAACGTCTCAGGGCAAATCGGCTCATTCAGCTCATGCGCGATGACGTGACACATACACCGGTGACTGTCGAGGACCCGGTACAATAAATCTGTTACGCCGGGAGCATGCCGTTGCAGATGTTGGCAACAGGCAATGATGAAGGTCAATGGTGCTTCCTCCGTCCATCCGCAGCTCGTTTGCCGGTAAATCCGTCCGATTTCGTGACGCCCGATCCTTGAACGGCGTCGGATTTCTAGGACATAGATGACCCCGACGTCGATCCGGCAGGCCGTCTCACCGAACCAGATGTTCTCCTCATCTGTTGGAATGAACCACTCGATCATGTCGACTTCACGGAGGTAGCTGTTGCCGAAAGCTTGGAGCGTTGCATGGGTTGCAATCTCTTCGGTTCGTTCTGTACGTGTCGTCATGACTGTCACACTCCTTCTAACAATTGATAATCATTCTCACTGTCAAAAAAGAGAAAAACGGGTTTCCCCGTTCTTTCTCCTGCTCTTCATCTGGTCATTTCAATAAGACGTCTTCAAGTTCTGTTAATCCTTTTTGGCGTTCGATTGGATCCCAGAAGCCCCACGTCGTCGACAATTGGTGGACTTGATTTTTTTTGACTGCTGTCAGCCCTTTCCAGACCTTTCCGTTCGTCACTTCATCGTAGTACGGTCCACTGTTGAAGTACGACAGATCAATGATGTGGTCGGGATTATATTTCGCCAGTCCTTCGATCGAAATGTTTTCCCCGAAGTCTTTTGGGAGACCTTTCGTCGGTGTCAGCCCGATATCATCAAACAACAGCGAGTTCGTCGCGTGGTTCGTCAGACCGTAGACCCGAATATCTTTTTTGTTGACCGAGACCGCCATGAAGGTCTCGTCCTTGACGTTTTCCTTGATCTGTTGACCGATGTCTTTTGCTTCTTTCGCCAAGTCATCGATGACTGCTTGTCCTTCTTCTTTCTTGTTGACCGCTTCCGCGACTTTCAGGTGATCTTCTTTCCAGTCACCACCCACCTCGACGGCGACTGTCGGGATCGTTTTCGCCAGTTTGTCATACAGCGGTTTGTACCGGTCACTGATGATCAACAAGTCCGGATCCAGTTTGACGATTTCTTCCGGATTGATTTCGTCCGCGTACGGCAATGCCTTTGTCCCTTTGAGTTCTTTCGTCAAGTGTGGTGGAAACTCATTATCGTATGCCATCACCGCATACGGTTTGACGCCGACGGAGACGAGCGATCCTTCCCACGAGACGTGCGACAGGACAACCACTTTTTTCGGATCATTCGGAACTTCTGTCTTTCCAAAAATATGTTCAACAGTGTGGACGGCAGCTGCTTTTTTTGTCGGTTGTTCGCTGGCCTCGCCTCCACAGGCGGCTAATACAACACACGTCGCGAGGACGGATGTGACACTGATGATTTTTTTCATGTGGTTCTTTTCCCCTCTCACTCTCGTTCTTCATTAGTAATGATAATCATTATCACTAAAGAGCAACATGGACGAACCAATCAACTTTCATGGACAAATCAAGCGTGGTTCATTTTCAATATAGTCTAACAATTGCTTCAGCATGTGGGTGCGTCCGAGTGGTCCCCAAGGATCCCAATCAACGCTGTCCGGATAATAGACTTGATGGCGCCTGACCGCCTGCAAGGTCTGCCATGTCGATTCTTGCTGAATCCGCTCGACATCAACCGGTTGACTCCATAAGATCAACAGGTTTTCGGGATCAACTCGTTGTAACGTCTCCAGCGTGACAATCTCATAAATGGCTTCAGGTAATCCCGGTGCCGGTTTCAGACCCAAATCATGAAATAAAAAATCAAGCATCGTATGTTGCTTCATCCCGTATAAACGCACCTCGTCCGGTCGAATCCAGACGACAGCCCATGTTCCGGTCTTGTTCCACGCCAAACGTTCCTTGACCGTTTGTTCGAGCGCTGTAATCTGCGCGACGATCGGCTCGAGCCGGTCTTCCCGATTCGTCGCTACGGCAATCAGTCGGAGATATTCACTCCAGCAGGTTTGATGCGGCAGTTCAAGGACATGGTCAGCCGGCAACCAGCTGATATCCTGTCCCTTCTCTAAACTCGGTGTCTTGATAATCAAATCCAGTGCCGTCGTCTCGAACCATTCCCGCTGAAGCGGTTGATTCGCGTCGTATAACCGGGTTCCGTCCAGTCCGGTCAAAAACACGGGTAATCCGCTTGCTCCGTATTCCGTCGGATAACTCGGTGCCAAAATCGGTTGCAGACCAAGTGCCAACAGATGATCCTGCAACAAGAGGCGGCTGGCAATGCCGATCCGGGGCGTAATCCGTTGTAAAAAATGGGTCGGCGACAGACCGGTCCGTTTTTTGAAGAGGCGGCTGAAGTAAAATTCGTCCTGCAGCCCCACTTTTTGTGCGATTTGCGCCAACGTCATCTCGTGTGAAGCGAGCATCCACTCTTTTGCCGTGCGAATCCGCAGTTGCGTCACATATTCTTTTGGTGTGGCGTGATACCGCTCTTTGAACAGCCGGTTAAATGTCGGTACCGACATTCCGAGATCAAGCGCCAGCTCATGGACGGACCTTTTCATCGACAAGTCCTTCAGCCACGAAGCGACCACTTCCTCAAACACATGATTTTCCTGTTCGCTGTTCAATGTCTCAAGCAGTTGATACAGAATTCGTAGTTGAGTCAACCCTTCCTGTTCCGAAGTCGGGCTGACATGCAGTTGCCGTAACCAGTCATGCAGGATGTCTGCATCTTGCCGATACAGAGCACACCGGTGTCCCGTCAACGTCAGGTGGTAGAACAAACAAGTCTCTTTTGTAGCCGGCAATACTTCGTCGATTTGTTCGATCCAGACGGCATCGCCCGGGTATAACCGGTGCCGGTTGCTGTATAAAAATCCGCTCCCTGCAACAACGATGACCAGTCCCGGCTTGACTGATCGCCTATCGCCTTCAAGCAACCAGTGCTTCTTGATTGGTAACGGTTTAATCTGTAACTCCATCCTGCCCACTCCCTAAAAAAACATTTGACAAAAAATTGGTCTTCGATGTACGTTTAATCGCGTTGATAATGAATCTGATTCTCAATTAAAAAGGAGAGACGTCTATGACTACATCCGTTCGACCACGCTCAATCCTGACGATTGTTGCTCTCACGGTTGGACTGCTCACGCTACTAAGTACACTGTCCTTGTTTTACGGTGCCGTGCCGATTTCCCGGACGACCGTCCTTGCCTCGTTTCATTCCTTTGACGCCGGTAATCTGCAGCATCAACTCGTTCAAGAAGTCCGGCTTCCGCGTCTGATTTGCGCCGGGCTTGTCGGTATTGCTTTGGCGCTGTCGGGGACGATGATGCAAGGGTTGACCCGGAATGCGCTGGCTGACCCCTCCCTGCTTGGCATCACCCACGGAGCAGGACTTGGAGTCGCCTTGTCGCTGGCCTTTGTCTCGGAGCATTCATTTGTGACTTCGCTTGCCTTTTCGTTTGGCGGCGCCGCACTTGGGACAGCTGTCATTTTGCTGATCACAGTATTTGCCCGCGGACGCTTTTCACCGGTCACGTTGACCGTAGCCGGTGCGGCACTGAGTGCTTTATTCAGCGCTCTGTCGACCGGCATCACCCTGTTTCACCAAGTCGCCCAAGATCTCAGCTTTTGGTATGCCGGCGGGTTATCCGGGGCAAAATGGGCGCACGTGTTGGTCTTGCTTCCGGTCGTCCTGCTTGGACTCCTCATTTCCTTACATATCGCCCGCAGCATGACCGTCCTCTCGCTCGGAGAAGAAGTTGCGACCGGGCTGGGGTCCTCGTTGACGAAAGTCCGGCTGCTTGGATTTTGCAGCATCGTCCTGCTTGCCGGTGTTGCCGTGTCGGTCGCCGGTGTCATCGGCTTTGTCGGCTTGATCATTCCCCATATCAGTCGCTTTTTAGTCGGGACGAACTATTACCTGTTGCTGCCGGTCAGCGCCCTGCTCGGCATGACGTTGTTGATTGCTTCCGACCTGCTGGCACGAATGATCAATCCGCCGTTCGAAACTCCGCTTGGAGCTGTCACCGCCCTGGTCGGAGTACCCTACTTCCTTTATCTCGCCCGCCGAAAGGAGTTGTCCGTCTGATGGATGTCTGGCATGCGGTAAAACAGGCGCGATTGACGCTGTTTTGTTTATGTAGTCTGCTCATTTTGACATTTTTGTACAGTCTGTCGACCGGGATTCTTCCCGTTTCGTTTAGCGCGATCGGCCGAACGTTGATCGGACAAGGAACGGAATCTGAACGGCTGATTCTCATCGATCTCCGGTTACCGCGGATGTTACTCGCATTGTTGATCGGTGCCGGACTAGCAGTGTCCGGGACACTACTTCAAGGGATGTCACGCAATGCCCTCGCCGATCCCGGCATTCTCGGAATCAATGCCGGTGCCGGATTGTTCGTTGTCTTGACACTGTTTTTCTTTCGCTCCGCTACACATCAACTTCCGGTTCTGCCGTTCGTCGCTTTTGTCGGTGCGACGCTTGTCGCCTGGACGATTTACCGATTAGCGGGAAAAGCAGTCCAACCGGGACGTCTGTTGTTGGTCGGCGTCGGAATCAACGCCCTGTGCGGCGCCCTCCTGATCATTTTTCAGTTGAAGATGGATCCGCGCGATTTTCAGCAGGCGACGGTCTGGTTGACCGGAAGCATCTGGCAGGCGGATTGGTCATCCGTTTTGACGCTTGCACCCTGGATCGTCTGTTTGGTGCCGCTTGCCTTTTTACACAGCCGGCCGTTGAATCTGTTGCAACTGAGCGGCTCGCTCCCGCAAACGTTAGGACTCCGAGTCGAACAGACACGGAAACGGATCTTATTGATCGCTGCCGCACTTGCCGGTTCCTGCGTCGCTGCCGGTGGCGGAATTTCCTTTATCGGTCTGCTCGCCCCGCACATTGCCCGGCGTCTTGTCGGACCGAACCATTACAGTCTGATTCCGGTCGCTGCCCTGCTCGGCAGCCTGCTGGTGTTGCTCGCAGACTTGATCGGGAAAAACCTGCTTGCTCCGGCCGACATTCCGGTCGGGATTGTCATCGCAATCCTTGGCGCACCTTATTTCATCGTGTTATTGTTCCGAAAATAAAGGCAGACCGATTCGCCGCAAGTGGACGGATCGGTCTTTTTCTCAGCGTTTGCCTTTTTGACCCAGAACATCGTAATACTGCTGGTCACTTCCTAAAATGAACGACGGCACCGGTTGACCACGACGTGCACGGTGACCTGCAAGATGGACGTCACTCGTCTCCCACGCTTTCCAGTCCTGTTCCGACTCCCAGCGAATCAGTACGATGACTTCTTCCTCGCCCCGCGTCCGCTTTTTTTGCAGGACACTGAGATCGATGAAGCCGGGTTGTTGTTCGATGATGCCTTCGCCTGCGAATCGTTCAATCATCGACTCCGCATGACCGGTTTCCACCCGGATTGTTTTAAGTTGGATGAACAGAAAAACCACTCCCTTTTAATTGATAATGAATCTCATTTGCAACAATACTATATCATCGTTCCTCCTCCTTTTGTCAATACCATTCCAATTTGTTTCCATCGATGATGATGTGACAGACAGCAAAAAAGCTGCTTCGATTCAAGATCGAAACAGCTTAACATCCATAGGATTAATATCTTTGCTCAAGCAACGCGTGACTGTTCCGGCCGGTAGGCTTTTTTCCGCCCGAATAATCCGCCTAAGATGGCTCCGATGATGGCCGGAACGACCCAACCGAGTCCGACGGAGAAGAACGGCAACACGTTTTCAAAAACGCGCAAGACCGGTCCGACCGGTGCTTCTGCCACTTTCAGTCCATCAAACAGACTGACGGCAAACGTCATCCACATCGCTCCCTGGTAGACCGCCGGTTTTCCTTTAAAAACGGAATGCAGGAACGTCAGGAAAATCAGACAGATTGCCAGTGGATAAAGCGTCAGCAGAACCGGTTTTGAAATCGCGATCAACTGGGTCAGACCGATGTTGGCAACGAGCGCGCTGAAGATCGACAGTCCAATCGTCCACTTGACGTACGAAATCTTTGGTAACAATAGCGCGAAGAACGAGGCGCAGGCCGTAATCAGACCGACACTCGTCGTCAGACATGCGACCGTAATCATCAGACCGAGTAAAACCGAACCGTATGCGCCGAAGTAATAGTCGGACACCGCTGACAGGATTTCCGCTCCGTTCGTCAGCGGACCAATTTTGGAGACACTGGAAGCCCCCATGAAGGCAAGGGCCGAATAGGTGACGGCCAGCAAACTTGCCGCAATCAGGGCTGCTTTCGAACAAATAATGAGCAATTGTTTTTTCGACGTGACCCCTTTTTCCTTGATCGCCGAGATGATGATAATACCAAATACAAACGCTCCGAGGGCATCCAGTGTCAAATAGCCTTCCTGGAAACCATTAAAAAAAGCGTTGTGCTGATACGTCGTCAAAGGATTCTGAAAACTTCCGATTGGCTTAATGACGGCAACGAGAATCAACAGCCCGATGAATGTAATCTTGATCGGTGTCAAAATTTTCCCGACGACATCCACGATTTTTGTCGGATTCAGCGACAACAGGCAGGCAAGCGTATAAAACAGAATCGAAAAAATCAGCAACGGTGTCGACGATGCGCCTTCCCCGAAAAATGGTTTGATCCCGATTTCATAGGAAACGGTTCCAGCGCGCGGAATCGCAAAAAATGGACCAATCGCTAAGTACAAGATGATGGCAAAGACAAGACCGAAGACCGGGTGGACCCGCGACGCCATCGCCCGTAAATCCGCTTCTCCGGAATAAGCAAACGCTAAGATCGCAAGCAGCGGTAAGCCGACGCCTGTAACCAGGAACCCGGCATTGGCAATCCAGACATTTTCTCCCGCCATTTGTCCGAGCATCGGTGGAAAAATCAGATTGCCTGCTCCGAAAAACAAGGCAAACAGCATCATACCGATGACGACGATAAAGGATGTTGGAACTGTTTTAGACATAAGAAACCCCCACGATTTAATTACGACCTGATTCATGTTTTATCAACGAATCAGGTACTTCGTTCGAAAGGATAACACAGGTCTGTGACCTCGTGCCAGGAGTTTATCTGGTGAATATTCTGACATTTCTCAAAAAACCCTGCTGTTTCACTCTTTTCTTAAAAAATGACTGCTGATGCGCTTGAACGATGTAATCGGTAACATAAGTTCATCTGACTAAGTTCAGAAAAGAGGAACCTTTTGTCTCTGATTCCCGTATGGATAATTGTGGTATATTTGGTTGATAGGAGGGGTTTTATGAAACGATTGTTGATTGGCATGACGTTAGCAAGTCTGCTCGCCGGCTGTTCCAACACACCGGAAGCCGAAAAAGCAAAACCACCGGGACTGACATTCAAGCAGGATGAACAGACGATAAAAATCATTCCGCTTTACGATGCATATCAGTCATATGTCGATGCAACGCTAAAAGAGCCGACCGAGAACGGTGCCCTGTTTGAAAAACA
Organism: Exiguobacterium sp. GL_137; assembly: GCF_057834585.1. Taxonomy (NCBI): domain Bacteria; kingdom Bacillati; phylum Bacillota; class Bacilli; order Caryophanales; genus Exiguobacterium; species Exiguobacterium sp. GL_137. The sequence goes on along the minus strand of NZ_CM174406.1, from coordinate 1,200,927 downwards.
CGTTTTAGACGTGAAAGATAAGTGGATTGAGAAGGAAAAACTGACACCTACCTATCAGGACAGACGCATTTTAGAAATTCCTACCGACAATGCAGAAGAACTGAACAAAACGATTGCCTATTTAAAAAAACACCAGGATTCCATTCATCAACAGATTAAAAAAAGCCTTCAGACCTCAATCAAAGCACTGCCAAGAACAGATAAGCTGACAGTCTTCGTCGCGCCTTATGAGATTCATAATGCGGCTGATATTCAACGTCACGGCGGTGCTACCGGTTTTGCCTCCGGGACAAACATGTTCACCCTTTACTTAGCAAAAGATTTTTCAAAAGACACACTGGCGAATACCATCGCCCACGAATACCACCATACCGTCGCTTTTGAAAGCAACACGCATGACTCGGTGTTCAACGGTATCCTTTTGGAAGGTGAAGCGGACATGTTTGCTGCGCAGGTCTATCCAAAAGGGAAATCGGAAGCGACCGAACCGTTTCTCGATCATACGCTGGAAAATCTGTTGACACAGATCAACAACCATAACGTGGATGCGTACGATTTACGATACGGCAACTATGACAAAGACATTCCGCCGCTTGCTCAATATACGCTCGGCTATATGATCATGACGGACTTCATCCAGAAAAATCCTGATGTTCCCGTTGCCAAGTGGACCAAGATGCCGACAACTGATATTTTGGAGAAAACCGGCTATGCGAAGAAGTTGACGATCCGTTAGGCAAAATTCCGATAAACTGATGCTAAAAAAACCACGGATCGCGTGTCTTTGAAACAGACATACGAACCGTGGTTTTTGATATTATCATCCGAACACTTATTTAAAGGCAGGAATCGCCGTTTCGTCATAATTGTCCTCGAGGAACTTTTTGACTTTCGGACTTGTCATTGCTTTCGCAAGTTTTTGAATCGCTTCTGAATCCTGATTGTCCTTCCGGGCAACAAGCGTGATCGCAAAGTCATTTTCGACGCCTTCCGTCACAAGGGCATCTTTCTTCGGAGTCAGACCGAGCGGTGAAGCATAGGCCGGCGTCATGATGACCGCATCCGCATCATCATAAAGGCGGGCGAGCATCAGCAAATCGACTTCCTTGAACTTAAAGTTACGTTTGTTTTCCGTGATGTCTTTCATCGTGTAGTACGGACCGGTTTTCTTTTTCAACTTGATCGCATCATGCTGTGCAAGCAGAGCGAGCGACCGGTCGATGTTCGAGACGTCATTTGCGACGGCAATAACAGCGCCTTTCGGCAATTGGTCCATCTTTTTATACTCTTTTGAGTACAAACCGTAGTTCGCAAAGTAAATCGGTTGAATCGGAACAAGATTGGCTTTGTTGTTGCGGTTGAACTCTTCCATGTACGGGACGTGTTGGAAGAAGTTCGCATCGACTTCTTTTGCTGCGAGGGCACTGTTCGGCTGCACGTTGTCACTGAGGACAACGACTTCCAGATTAACGCCCTCTTTTTTCAGTTCCGGTTTAACGAGATCGAGAATTTCCGTCATCGGTTTGATCAGTGACGCAACTTTTAACGTCTCCGTTTTTTCCGCAGAATCCTGTTCGTCATTCTTGTCCGCGTTCCCGCATCCGGCCAGTTCCAGAATAACAACGCTGAGTAATACCATGATTTTTTTCATCTTGAATTCCTACTTTCGGTTAACGTTTATCGAGCAAGCGTGCTACGGTCGTCCCGGTAAATTGAATCAATTGCACCAGGATGACCATAATCAAAATCATATAGAGCATCAATTCCGTCTGAAACTGTTGGTAACCGTATCGGACAGCAAAGTCGCCGATTCCTCCGCCCCCGACAACCCCCATGATCGTCGAATACGAAATGAAGCTGACGATCGACGTCGTCAGTCCAAGCACAAGACCGGACCGGGCTTCAACGAATAAAAACTTCAGGACGACTTCACGTGTCGAAGCCCCCATCGAGACGGCGGCCTCGACGACACCTTTCGGCACTTCAAGCAGCGACTGTTCGACGAGCCGCGAATAATGGGCGATCGCAATGACAGCAAGCGGGACGGTCGCTGCTGCCGTTCCGATCGCCGTTCCGATGATGATCCGTGTAAACGGAATCAAAAAGACGACAAGCAGTAAAAACGGAAACGAACGGATCGTGTTGACAAGTAAGTTCAAACTTGAAAAGACGAACCGGTTCGACAGCAACTGCCCTTTACGTGACAGATAGAGCCAGGTTCCGAGCGGTAAACCAACGAGAACTGCCGCGAGAATCGAAATTCCGACCATCACGAACGTTTGTCCGATCGCCAGTCTGATTTCCGCCGCATATTCGAGCACGATATCAGGCATGTGAATCCCTCCGCTCCGTCAATTGGGTCAGGAACCAACCGGCATCACTCGTAATTTCCGTGATTCCCGCCGGTTCGGTCGCGATCGTCGTTTCAATCCGCCCGTCTGCCATGATCGTGACCCGGTTGCAAATGCTTTGAATCACCTGCATCTCATGACTGACAAGTACGATCGTCACCCCGAGTGTCTGATTGATATCCTGCAACACGCGTAAGATTTCCGACGTCGTACTCGGATCGAGCGAAGACGTCGGTTCGTCACACAGCAAAACGCGCGGGCGGTTGGCGAGCGCCCGGGCAATCGCCACACGCTGCTTCTGCCCTCCGCTCAGTTCGGACGGATACTTCCGGGCAAAGGATTCCAGTCCGACAAACCGGAGACACTCCTGAATCCGGTCCGCCCGCTCTCGTTTTTTGACACGGGCGAGTTCAAGTGAAACACCAATGTTTTGTTCGACCGTCTTGTTTCCGATCAGATTAAAGTCTTGAAAAATCATCCCGATATTTTGCCGGGTCTGCCGCAGCTGTCGGTTCGACAGGTTTGTTAAATTCATCCCGTCAAATTCGACCCGCCCGGTATCCGGCCGTTCGAGCAGGTTCATCAGCCGGAGTAACGTCGATTTCCCGGCACCGCTCGCACCGATGATGCCATGCATCTCGCCCTGTTCAATCGAGAGGGCGACGGACTGGATGACCGGTTGTCCGGAAAAACTTTTACTGACATTCTGTAATGAAATCATCTGACACCCTCCCTTGCAACGTGTTTCATTTTACCGTAAGCTATCTGTTTTTGTCATGTCGTGTGCTTTTTTTCTTTCCCGCGTCACTTCTCTAATTAAGTAAATCATTCAGAAAATAAAACAGAAAAACCCTGAACGTAAAGTCCAGGGTCGTATTTCCAGCATTCAATAGCTTTGATTATCCTTCATACTTCTTGACGATCGTCGCAATTCCTTGGCCGCCCCCGATGCAAAGTGTCGCTAGACCATGGCTTTCTCCGGTCCGTAACATCTCGTGGATCAACGTCACCATGATCCGTGTTCCACTGGTGCCGATCGGGTGACCGAGCGCAATCGCCCCGCCGTTTCGGTTCAACTTTGCCGGATCAAACTGGAGTTCTGCGTCAACTGCAAGCGATTGGGCAGCAAACGCTTCGTTCACCTCGATGACGTCGATGGCATCCAGTTCGAGACCCGCTTTTCGTAACGCCTGTCCGACGGCCTTGACGGGACCGATTCCCATAATGCTCGGGTCAACACCGGACGTACCGTTCGCAACGATTTCGACAAGTGGTGTCAGACCGAGTTCTTTCGCCTTCCGGGCCGACATGACGACGACTGCTGCCGCTCCGTCATTGATACCCGATGCATTGCCGGCTGTCACTGTACCGCCTTTTTTGAAGGCCGGACGCAAGCGGGCAAGTGATTCCGCTGTCGTTCCGGCACGCGGGAATTCGTCTTGTGCAAACACGACCGGTTCGCCTTTGCGCTGCGGAATCTCGACCGGTGTAATTTCCGCTTGGAACCGGTCCGCTTCGATGGCCTGTCCCGCTTTTTGTTGACTTGACGCTGCGAACTGATCCTGTGCTTCACGGGAAATCGTATATTGCTCGGCTAAGTTTTCCGCCGTGATTCCCATATGATAGTCATTGAAGGCACATTCGAGTCCGTCTTTGATGATCGTATCGACAAGCGGCTGGTCTCCCATCCGTAAGCCGGTCCGGGCACCGCTTAACACGTACGGTGCCTGACTCATGTTTTCCATCCCACCGGCGACGATGATGTCGGCCTCGCCGGACTTGATAGCTTGGAACGCGAGGTGAATCGCCTTCAGCCCGGAGCCGCAGACTTTATTGATCGTCATGGCCGGAACCGTTTCCGGAAGACCTGCGAGGAGACTCGCTTGACGGGCCGGATTTTGTCCAAGTCCCGCCTGAAGAACATTGCCCATGATGACCTCCTCGACGAGGTCCGGTGCGACATTCGCTTGTTCGAGCGCCGCTTGGATGACCGTTGCGCCGAGCTTCGTTGCCGGGACATCCTTTAAACTGCCGTTAAAACTGCCGATTGCCGTTCGTGTCGCGCTGACGATGACAACTTGCTCGCTCATGCTGATTTCCCCCTTATTGAATCGTATAACCGCCGTCTAAGACATTGGCCTGTCCCGTAATCCCTTTTGCTTTGCGGCTTGCGAGGAATAACGCATAATCGGCGATTTCCTCGACGGCAAGCAATCGTTTTTGCGGAACGAGCGGATAGATGACGTCTTCGAGGACTTTTTCCAATTCGACCTGTCGTGTTTTCGCGAGATCCGCCATCTGATTGCGAACGAGCGGTGTATCGACGTACCCCGGGCATAAGGCGTTGACTGTGATGCCGTGTTCCGCCCCTTCCAGTGCCGCGACTTTCGTCAGACCGAGCAGACCGTGTTTTGCCGAGTTATAGGCCGCTTTTCCGGCAAAGCCGATCAAGCCGTTGATCGATGCCATGTTGATGATCCGGCCGTATCCTTGCTCCTTCATGAGCGGAAACGCATGTTTAATCGCAATGAACGGAGCCGTCAGCATGATTTTAATCATCAGTTCGAACTTCTCTGTCGGGAAGTCTTCGATTGGTGAGACGTGCTGTAAACCGGCATTATTGATCAGGACATCAAGTCGGCCGTACCGCTTGATTGTCTCGGCAAAAACTGACTGAACTTGCGCTTCATCCGTCACGTTCAACGTCAGTCCGATGACAACATGTCCCGCTCCCTGTAACGACTTCGCTGCTTTTTCAGCTGCTTCCGTATTGACGTCCGTAATGACGACCTTCGCGCCTGCCTCTGCGAAGGCTGTCGAGATTTCAAGCCCGATCCCGCTTCCTGCTCCCGTCACAAGGACGATATCTCCATTGACCATTCGACTCACTCCCCTATGCTGATGCGTTCAAGTTCCGGACTGACAGTGAAGTCCGCTTCCGTCACGTTGCGGATGTCTTCGACTGTGAGTCCGTCCAATGTCTCAATCAAGACCATCCCGGCTTCCGTGAAATCAAAGACCGCTTTATCCGTGATCAACCGGTTGACGACTTGACTGCCGGTCAACGGTAACGTACAACGTATCTTGACCTTCGACTCGCCGTACTTATTGACGTGTTCCATGATGATGACAACCCGTTTCGCGCCGTTGACGAGATCCATTGCCCCGCCCATTCCCTTGACCATCTTGCCGGGAATCATCCAGTTCGCGAGGTCACCGTTTTCGGCGACCTCCATCCCGCCTAGAATCGCAAGATCAATGTGACCACCGCGGATCATCGCAAACGATTCGGCACTGTCGAAATAGGACGCGCCTTTTTGTGCCGTAACCGTCTCTTTGCCGGCATTGATTTCGTCGGCGTCGACTTCATGTTCGAGCGGATACGGTCCGATGCCGAGCAACCCGTTTTCCGATTGCAGCATGACGTGGACATCATCCGGAATCGCATTGGCGATTAGTGTCGGAATCCCGATTCCGAGATTGACGTACATGCCGTCCTCGATTTCCTGCAGCGCGCGGTTGATAATGATTTCTCTTGACGTTGCCATAGTATCTCCCCCTTATGCTTCCCGGACTGTCCGGCGTTCGATGCGTTTTTCGTAGTCCGTCCCGACGATGATCCGCTGGACGTAAACGGCCGGTGTATGGATTTCATTTGGATCGAGTTCACCGACTTCAACCAGTTCTTCGACTTCGACGATCGTCACTTTGCCGGCTGTCGCGACGAGCGGATTGAAGTTCCGCGATGTTTTCCGGAAAACGAGATTACCGATTTTGTCCGCTTTCCAGGCTTTGACGAGCGCAAAATCACCGACGATCCCTTCTTCGAGCAGATAGGTTTTCCCGTCGAACTCTTTTTGTTCCTTGCCTTCCGCAATCGGTGTCCCGACGCCAGTTGGTGTATAAAAGCCGGGAATGCCCGCTCCGCCGGCCCGGATCCGTTCTGCCAGTGTCCCCTGCGGCACGAGATCGACCTCAATCTCTCCGCTTAAGTACTGTTGCTCAAACGTCTTGTTTTCCCCGACGTAGGACGAGACCATCTTTTTGATTTGACGTGATTGTAATAAGATGCCGAGTCCGAAGTCATCGACGCCACAGTTGTTGCTGACGACCGTCAAGTCCTTGACCCCTTTTTCCTGCAAGGCAGCAATCGATTTCTCCGGAATCCCGCATAAACCGAATCCCCCGACGACGAGTGTCGCCCCGTCAAAAATATCAGCTGTCGCTTCTGTAAATGAATCGTAGATTTTCCCCTGTTGCATCGTTCATTTCCCCCTTTTTTAAACCCAAATGCTTAATAAAGACCTGTCAGATTGTAAAGTCCGATCATCAGGAAGACCGTCACTGTCTTTAAAATCGTAATCATAAAGATGTCACGGTACGACTGACGGTGCGTCAAGCCGGTGACGGCAAGCAACGTGATGACGGCTCCGTTGTGCGGTAACGTATCCATGCCGCCGGACGCCATCGAGATGACCCGGTGCATGACTTCCGGCGGGACGCCACCTGACGTGATCGCTTGTGTATATTTATCCGACATCGCACTGAGTGCGATGCCCATTCCGCCGGACGCAGAACCGGTTACCCCGGCAAGTGCCGTCGTCGTGACCGCTCCGTTGACGAGCGGATCGGTGAACGTCGATGAAATCCCGTTCGAGACCGTCTTGAAGCCCGGTAAAGCGGCGATGACACCGCCGAATCCGTACTCGGCTCCGGTATTCATGACAGCAAGTAAGGCACCACCGATACTGAGGTTCAATCCGGCCTGGAAGTTCGTCCGGACTTTTTTGAAGTCATACAGCATCGCGGAGATAATCCCGATGATCAAGGCCATTTGGACGGACCAGATGGCAAGAACGGCCGGCGTCTCGATTTTCCCGAATGCTTCAAGACCGATCGCGGCGAAATCAAAACCTTCCGGATACCATGCCGGAATCGCGAGCGTAAAGTATTTGTTCATGACAGCGACTAAAATCAACGGCACAAATGCCAGGACTTGGCGGTAAACCGGTTGTTGTGCCGTCTCGAGCGTCAGTTCCGGTTCATTTTTCAATTCCATCTGCGGAGCCGTACTGGCTGCCGTCGCTTCAAATCCGGCATACCCTTCCCCAGCTTGATGAGCTTTACGTTTACGGGATTCAAGATAGAACATCCCGACCGTCAGGATGATCAAGCCGCCGATTGATCCCATGATTGGTGCCGCATAGATATCCGTTTTAAAGAACGTCGTCGGAATGACGTTCTGGATTTGCGGTGTCCCCGGCAAGGCATCCATCGTAAACGTAAACGCACCAAGGGCAATCGTTCCCGGAATCAAGCGTTTCGGGATATTCGCTTCGCGGAACAAGTTCGCTGCGAACGGATAGACGGCAAAGACGACGACGAACAGGCTGACACCGCTATACGTCAAAATCGCGCCAAGCAACACGATGGCAAGAATCGCCCGTTTCGCTCCGATCATCCGAATGATCGACTTCGCGATCGATTCAGCGATTCCTGACATTTCGACGACTTTCCCGAAAATCGCTCCGAGCAGGAATACCGGGAAGTAAGCTTTAATGAATCCCACCATTTTTTCCATGAAGATGTTGGAGAAGAACGGCAAGACCCAATCCGGGTTCGTCAGTAAGACAGCGAACAGAGCACAGATAGGAGCAAATAAGATGACTGAAAAGCCACGGTACGCTACGAACATTAATAAAGATAAGGCAAGAAGAATGATAATCAGTTCCATGGTGGATCTCCTTTAAAATTTAGTAAGCGCTTTCAATTGCTTCTTCATCATTTAACAATTGAATCACCGAATGGTCAATCAAAAACCATAAACCTATAAGTACAGCTTATAGGTTCTATAACTTCACATTATAGACACATTTATTTTTTGATGTCTTTTTCGGAAATCTTTTGACCAGATGGAGGACTATTTGACGTCAATAGCGTATTCTAAACGGTAGAACGATTTGTCAAACGAAAGCAAGGTGCCTGAATTTGAAAACCATTTTGTATGATCTTCTCCATAACCTGACCCTATTGATGAGCGGTTTTTACCTGCTCGGAAAGCTGTCACCGCATCCGATTACCGTCGATTCCAAACGCTCAGTCCGCATTTTGTACGGAATCAGCCTGAGTATCTTATCTTGGTTGCTGATGCAACTGACGATTGAGCCCGTTCCCGGTGTTTTAGTCGACTTGCGGCACATTCCTGTCATCGTTGCCGCTTATTTTGCCGGTCCGTTGCCGACGATGATTGTGACAAGTGTCATCATTCTTTACCGGTTCAGCATTAATTTGAACAGCTCAGCGTATGCGGCAGCACTGTTCATCATCCTGATTGCTGTCGGGACGTCGCTTCTCGTCAAGTGGTTGCCGATCTATTCCAAGCGGACCTTTACGATGGTCACTGTCTATGCGACTGTCCTGCATGGAATCGTTTTGATATATGTCTTAGCTGACACGGGTCTCCTCTTCGATATCCTCAGTGTCGTCCTGCCCGCTTCCTTCATCAGCAGTTGGCTTGCACTCGTCATCATCCGTGACATCCGTTTGACGAAACAGTCGATGCGGACATGGCAACAAACGGCACAACGTGATTTTTTGACCGGCTTACATAATTTCCGTGCGTTTACGGATCATTTTGATGATTTAAAGCAACAAACGATTTTACAGCAACATGAAGTAGCATTGATTACGATCGATATCGATCATTTCAAACATGTCAATGATACGTTCGGTCACGAAGCCGGTGACGAGGTCCTGCGTCAATTCGCCTCCCGTTTGCGGGACGGTGTGACGGATGCCGGATTCATCTCCCGTAACGGGGGTGAGGAATTTTCCATTCTCGTCGAACAGTTGACGGATGCAAAAGTCCTGGCGCTGGCTGAACAGTTGCGGGAACGGATTGCGACGTCTCCGTTTCAATTGTCGAATGGGACGCAACTGCCGTTGACAGCTTCGTTCGGAGTCGCACTTTTCCCGAAATCAACATCAGAGATTCAGCAACTTGTGACGGATGCGGACGTCGCACTTTATCATTCCAAACAAAACGGACGCAACCGGGTGACACTTTTTACACGCGAACTCGAAGTAGCTGTGACTCATTCTGTCGATTAGGGATGGACGAATCCGGAAAAATCGGCTACGTTTGATGATGAGGAAGGTGATTCATCATGAAATTAACAAAAGGACCTTACATTATCATTGGTCTGCTGCTCGGACTGCTCTTCGGCTTCATCGGGGATAATTTTTACCTGTATGTCTCCGCCGGGATTTTAGTCGGAGCGATGCTCGAAGGGTACGTTGCCTGGCAACAACGAAAAGAACGAAACAAATCCAATCATTCCTAAGGAGGAATTAAGATGGGCTTCAGTGAACTGTTCGTCTCGACACTTGCGTATATCGGAGTGGCTACACTTTTACTTGCTATCGGCGTCGTCCTGTTTGAAGTGACGACCAAATCAAAAGAGATGGAGCTGATCCGTCAAGGAAAAAAAGCGGCCGTTTATGCATTCGGCGGACGAATCCTTGGTCTTGCGATCGTTCTCTACTCCAGTATCACGAACTCGGTCAGCATCCTCGATATGGTCTTATGGGGAGCTTTAGCAATCGTCTTCCAAATCGTCCTGTTCTATTTGGCAGACTTGATCATTCCGCGGATCAGTATGACGAAAGAAATCGATGCCAATAATGAAGCCGTTGGTTTATTATTGCTGTTTCTTTCAATTTCGATTGGTTTGATCATCGCCGGTTCCCTTACATACTAAAAAAAGCGCCAACAATCCGCTCGTGGATTGTCGGCGCTTTTCATTTTTCCAAATCTTCGAGTTCTTTTTGCGAACGGGGATAGCCGTTCGCCTGCCACTCCGCCCGGTAAATCGAATCGAGTTTCGTCAATCCGACTTCATCCGGATCTTTGTCGGCATCTGGACTTGAATCCTGATCGAGATGCGTTAAATACTCTTTTAGCGGATCCGTATTTTTTTGCTCTTTGTTCTTCAATAAAAGAAGACCCGCCCCCGCCAATACACTTGCTCCGAACACATACCGTTTTCGTAACCGCATCGGTTTCCCTTCTTTCTCTCAAAACGCCAGTTAGACAAGTCCACCTCCATCCCGTAAATCAGGATGAGCCAGCTGTCTGACTTGTCCTTGCTCGACCGTCAGGACGTGATCCGGTTGCCGCTCAAAATAGCCGGTTTCGAGCACTCCCGTCAAACTTTTCAGTTCCCGGGCAAAGTGAGGGACATCCTGGACCCGCTTGAGATCGACATCCAAAATCAGATGCCCCCCGTTCGTCACGAATGGTTCTCCATCCTGCTCCCGTAGCGTCACATCGACATGCTTATCCTGCAAAAAACGTTCGACATACGGTCTCGCAAACGCATCGATTTCAACTGGTAGCGGACCGTTCAGGTGATGGACGAACTTCGAGGCGTCCGCTAAGTAGAGCACTTCCCGGCTCATCAAAGCAACGACTTTTTCACGGAACAGCGCTCCACCACCGCCCTTGAGCACACGGAACTGCATATCGATCTGATCGATGCCGTCGATGACAAGATCGATATGCGTCGCTTCCTCGAGTGACAGCAACGGAATGTTTAATCGTTTGGCTTGTTCCGCTGTCTCGGCTGATGTCGCCACTCCCTGCACCTGACCGCCTGCTTCGACCCACTTACCAAGGACATCGATGAAACTCCGGGTCGTCGAACCTGTCCCAAGACCAAGAATCATTCCGTTCTTAACATGCTTGATGGCGGCTTCCGCCAACACCCTTTTATCCTGTTCGTACATCCGCACCCCTCCTTCGTTAGTTATCTATTCCCGATTGCTGGCGACTTCAATCGATGAGTCCAGCCGTCTCTTGTAAGTACATTTCAATCGCCGACAGGAGGGGTTCAAGTGCCTGTTGCCAAAAAGTAATTGAGTCCGGTTCGCCGTCTACATACTGCTCAATCAGCTCCTCGATTGTCGCCTGTCCCGATGCGCGTAACAACGGTTCGAATTGTCCGGTGAACGCCTCATTTGATTGCTTGACCTCCGGATATAAGTGATTGCTCAGTAAGTAACCGACCGTGTAGGGAATATTGTAGAACGGCTTTTCTGTATCATAGAAATGACCGACAAAAATCCATTTGTACGAATCCGGTTCCGTCAGTACATCGCCGTAAAAGCGGGCATCTTCCTCCCGCATCAGTTCAGCAATCCGGTCGCTTGAAACCGGCCCCTGCCGTCGCTCCGAATAAAAACGTTGTTCAAACCGGAACATGTTCGGAATGGTTCCGACGTATTTTAAGCCTTCGCTGATTTTGATTTCAAGCATCGCCAGTTTTTCTTCGCTCGCCGATTGTTCGATCACGGCGTCAAGGACCAGGTTTTCCATGAATGTCGAAGCCGTCTCGGCACTGCTCGTCCCTTTAATCTGATCAAGGAACGGCAAATCGTGCAACAGCAAATTATGGTACGCGTGACCCAGTTCATGGGCAAGCGTAACGACATCCGGATACGCTTCACGGTACGTCATGAAGATCCGGCTTTCTTTAGCGACCGGGAACGAGGCACAGAAACCGCCTTCTGCTTTAGACGGCCGGTTTTCCGCATCAATCCAGCCTTTTTCAAACACGGTTTTCGTAAAGTTTGCCAACCGCGGATGGAGCCGGTCAAATTGATGCTGAATGATCGATTGCGCCTCAATATAGGAAACATAACCGCGCGAGGTGAAGGTATTCGCCTCTAAATCATGCCATTCCGGTTCTGTGACATGTGCCAGACGCAATTTTCGTTTGTAATAAGACTGGAACAGCGGACGATTTTGATCAATCGCCGCAAGCATCGCTTTAATTGTCGTCCGTTGCATCCGGTTTTGTTCACACAGTTCCGTTAACGGGTCCTCCCATCCGCGTTTTGAGTAAACTTGCAACCGAAAACCGGCAATCCGGTTCAAAATCATCGCAAAGTCGTCTCGTTCAGCAGCACACGTCTTTGCGAAAGCTGTCGCCGCCGCTTGCCGGTCGTTGCGTGTTGCCCCATGAAAAGCCTGATGCAGGGCGTGTCCGATTGTGACTTCTTCTTCTTCAAGCGGAATCCGTAAACCGGTCAAACGCTGTTCATACAACTGTTCCCATCCGGAAAAACCGTCGATTGCCAGTGCCTGAATCAATTGTTCCTGTTCAGCCGACAGACGCCGTTCCATGATGGCGCGGCGTTCCGTCAGATAATAAGACGGCGAGTCAGATTGCAGCGTTATCCATTCTGCTTCGGACAGTTTCCGCAATCGTTCCTCGAAGACCGTTTCAGTCATCCGGAGACGTGCTTGCAATATCTCGGTCTGCTCAAGCAGCCGGCCCACTTCATGACGTGAAACATCTTCCGCGTACAGACAATACACAAAATCAGCCAGTTCTTCGACGTGGCATTTGATTCGCTCAAGATGCGTCAAATAAGAAGACACCGGAGGTTGGTCGGTTTGAAGCTGATCCAGTTCCTTTCGTAACCTGTTAATCGTCTGTCCCACGTTTCCAATCGAATACAGTTTTTCGAGCTGCCAACGGGATGTCGTGATCGCCATTGTTTTTCCCCCTTTAATCCTGTCCTTTCATTTCCTTCGGCTTCCCTTCCCGCGAGACCTGCCAGTCCACTCCTTTACCGGCAAAAAACATCCTTCCGCGAGCGGAAGGATGTGTGAACCGAAACATTTAGATGACGAAGAAATAGACACAAAGGAAATGCGCTAAGCTGCCGAGCAGGACGAATACATGGAAAATCTCGTGAAAACCGAGGTGTTTGAACGAAAGCACACGCGGTTTTAAGCCGTAGATAATGCCACCGATCGTGTAAAAAATCCCGCCGAGGAACAGTAAACCGATTCCGACCGGCGACAGGACTTCTGCGAGCGGTGTGATCGCAAAGACCATGATCCAGCCCATTCCGATGTACAGCGTCGTCGACAACCAGCGCGGACTGTTGAACCAGACGAGTTTAAAGGTGATACCGAAGACCGCAATCAGCATGACGATACTGAACAATACCCAGCCGGTCGGTCCGTTCAGACTGATCAGACAAAACGGGGCATACGAGCCGGCAATCAGCAGATAAATCATCGAATGATCAAGACGTCTCCACGTCGCAATGGCCCGGTCACTCGCAAGTACCATATGATATGTCGCCGAGACTGCGTACAAGGCAATCATACTGACACCAAAGATGATTGCCGCGACAATCGGTAGTCCGGCTCCCCGCTCCAGTGCCGCTTTGATGACCAAGGCGAGCAATCCGATAAAGGCGAAGACGGCTCCGCCAAGGTGGGTCAGACCATTGATCGGTTCTCTCATATACGTTTTCATAATTTCCCTCCATTTTTATGTAGTTTTAAATACTACATGGCGTTATATGAACATTCTATCATACACTAGAGAAATAGGAAGTCATTCCGCATTATTTTTTTGGAGGTATTTTCATGACACAGTCAGAACACCCGAAACCATCACTCGATCGCCAGTTGGAGTTAACGGATATCCCGAACATCGATCTCTACATGGACCAAGTCATTCAATTGTTTGAACGGACGTTTGAAGAGACGACGCGAACCGAAGGCGAAACGATTTTAACGAAGACGATGATTAACAACTACGCCAAGAAAAAATTGTTTTTCCCGGTCACGAATAAAAAATATACGAAAAACCATCTGATCTTAATCAGTTTGATCTACCAGTTGAAAGGAACGTTCTCCATCAATGACATCAAAACGATTTTGACGGACTTGAATACCGGTGTTACGGAACAAACGATTGATTTGGAAGATTTTTATCAAACGTATCTCGATGCGACAGCGGTCAATCAGACCTTGTTCGAGGAGCAGCAGCCTCCGACGGATGACTTGGATCATCTCGAACAGTTGCAACTGATTTTATCGCTCGCCCATATGAGCAACTTGTACCGCCGGGCAGCCGAACGATTGATTGACCGATTAGAAAAGTAACCGTCTTTCTTTTGTGTGTCATGGTAAAATAGGGGAAAAAGGATGAGGTGCAGGAAATGGAACTCGAACAACGTTTTTTACAACGTTTAGATGAAACAGGACATTATTTCGTCACTTACCAGGATGGTATTTTAATCGAACTTGCTTTTGATGCTGTCGTTGGCCGACATCCCGCACCTTTTCCGGAGTTGGAGAAGACAGCTCGGTTTTTGGAAGAGCATCTCCGCTCCCACCAGACACAAGCGTTATTGCTTGCTTCAAAAATTCAGGCATACGACATGGAACCGGCTGAACGGATTGCTCCGATGATGTCAATCTATAGTTTTTTTGCAACACATCGGCTCGTCCATCCGCTCAATGCTTATTCCACCGCTTTATTGATCAGCCGCTTACAGCCGACGGATGTCCAACTTGAGCGGACCGTCTCGTTATACCGCCTTTGCAAAACCTCACACCGGTTCATCGTCTCTCCCCTGCTGATCTCGTTTCTGTTTTTAAACAGTCTCCGCCGGGGCGAGTTATCAACAATCCATGATCAGATCGAATCGCTGTATGACATGTTGAAAAAGCGGTTCGGGCGGTCTCAGCAAACGTATGTCACGGCACTCTTATTTGCCTTATTACCGGACGAGGACCATCACCTCTATCTCGATCAGCTCGTCCAGTCCCGGAACGCTTACCGTAAACACGGGATTCCACTTTCGTTTCATGCGTTGCTTGCGCTACTCGGTCAACCGGAAGTACACCGCGCAGCACTTGAACAGATATCAGACCGTTTGCGGCAAAATCCTCACTTTAAATACCGGAAGGATTTAATTTTCCTGACGGCGGTCCGGCTCTATCTTGCGGATCATCCGACGTTGCACCAATTGTTTGCTCCGTACAGCCCGGCTGACTGGACGAATTCGACTGATTTCATTCCCGTTTTCCTGTTCCCGGTCGACTTGACGGATACGTCCCATGCGACAGACGGCGGGATGGCGGACGGTGGATTTGACGGCGGCGATGGCGGTGGGGGTGGCGATTGAACTCGCCCATCCAGTGCCTGTTTCCGTATAAGATTTTCTAAAAAAATAAAACGGGGCTGACTCAAAAAAGAATCACTCGTTCTTTCATGCCCTTTCCTCAAGCGAGACACAAGCCAGTTTTCCTGCCTCATTTAGGCAGGAAATCGGGTCTTGTTTGTCTCTGACAGCGCAAAAATGCGCTTTTTCCTGTAGGAGTTGCGTGAAGCGAGTGATTCTTTTTTTTACGAGATCAGGGTGGCAGATTATCATTCCGCCACCCTGATCTTTGTAGAGAGTGACTTTTGAGTCAGACCCATTGGTATAAAAGCCGGCACAAGTGCCCGATTATTTTTGTTGATCGTCTGCATCAGACGGTGTCACATCGCCGTCTTCATCGGCTTCGTGAGACAAATCAGGTGCTTCGTCAGATGATGGTTCAGAATCCGGTTGATCTGTTGATTCTGAATCCGCTGACTTCTTGTCTTGATTGTCGGACTGCGGCTCTTTTTCGTGGTGCTCGGATTTTGAATCCGACTCGTTTTGTGCTGCTGTACCGGATTGATCACGACCTGCGATATCGTCGTTTGTCATGCGATTTCCCGATGTAATCGGATCCGTTTCTTTTTCGTGTTGCTCTGACATGGTAACATCCCCCTCGAATCATGATGATTAAAGTATTCCCTTACGAGAGACGGTTAAACATCCTGGGTATGCGTGATCTTTGAAAAATCGGCAATCAAGTTCGTGATCGGTTGCGGATGATGCAGATAATGTCCTTGTACATACAGGGGATTTCCCACCGCAACGATATGCTGGAACTGAGCGCTTGTTTCGACTTCCTGAATGACAAGCGAAATTCCAAGTGCCTGTGTCAACGAATAAACAGACTGGACCATCGACTGTTCGAGCTGGTTTTGAACGAGACGCCGTGTAAAGATTGGATCCAACTTAACGGATTGGACCGGTAAACGGAGTAAGGAGTTGAGCGAAGCATAATGACTCCCGAAATGGTCGACACTCAGTCGATAACCTGCCCGGCGTAACATTTCCAGACGCTCGATGGCTTTCCGTTTTCCGATTTGTAAGACTTCTTCCCGGATTTCAAGCACAATCCGCTCTTTCTTGAACGACGCACAGTTTGCGAACTGTAACAGATCGGCAAGCATCGCATCCGATTTGAATTGACTGGCGGAGAGATTAATTGAAATTGTCACGGGACGTCCCAATTCTGTCTCTAACCGGACACTATCCGAAATCGCCTGTGCAATCGTAAAGTGACCGATTTGACTAAACTTCCCTGTCCGTTCCGCAATCGGAATGAAATCGGCTGGACTGACGAATCCTAAGACCGGATGATTCCAGCGGAGTAGTGCTTCGACGGCAACCGTCTGTCCCAGTTTGGCATTTAAAATCCGTTGATAATACAATTCGAACTGACCACGTTCCAATGCTTGCTCCAATTCCTGTTCCAATACACGGTTAAACGGATGTTGTTCGACCTCGCGTTGCTGATCGACAAATGATATACCCGCTTTTCCGTCCAGTTTGACCTGTTGCATCAGGGCTTCTGCTGCATAGACCTGTGTCTGGCGGTTCATGTGATCGCCCGTTAACAGACTGACACCTGACGAAGCCGTCAAACGAATCGGTTCGTCCGCAAGGTTATTGATTGGCTCCTCAATCGTCTGAATGATGGATTCAGCGAATGTCCGGCCTTGATCTGTAAAATCAGCTTGTTCCAGAGGTGCGAGAACAATGAACTCGTTCCCCTCCATCCGTCCGACGACGTGTTCCGGAATCGCGACATACTTTAAGCGTGACGCAATTTCCTGAAGCACCTGATTTCCAATCCGGTATCCGTACTTCGCATTAATCGCATGAAAGTTATCGAGATTGAGGACCATCAAAAAGGTCGGCTGGCTCGAGACACTCGAAATCAATCGGTTCATATATCGTTCGTTATAGACATCTGTCAATGCATCTTTGATGACGTAGGTCTCGACGCTGATTGATTTACTGATGATGTTCGCGTAATTTTCAATCATCTCTAATTCGGTTTTACTGAATTCGTACGGTTGATCATCAAAAGCGCATAACGTCCCGATTTTCTCGTTATTGGCATTTTTAATCGCGACGCCAAGAAAACTGCCGTTACCCAGTGTTTGGGTGACCGGATGATGACTTGTCATTGGATTCGTCAATAATTCATTAATTTGAATCTTACCGTCTGTTTCATCGATGACGAGTTTACAGAGGACATGTTGGAAGATGTGTGTCGTTCCCTCTTCAATCAGTTCCTTTCCATGATTGATTGCCTTGACGATAAAGTTACTGTTTGAGTCATTTAATGCGAAAAACAGTGTATTGACTCCGATTTTTTCACTCAATTGATTTAAGATATCTTCGACAAGCGGGTGTAAGGCTTCATATCGCATTTGCGAGTTATCCACGGTCCCGTCCCTCCTTTCTTCGTTAGTCCTCTGTCATTTCAGTCGAAAATTGAAGCGTAAACGTACTGCCTTTTCCTTCTTCTGACTGCACGGCAATCGATCCGCCATGATCCATGACAATCATCCGGCAGATCGCTAAACCAAGACCGGTTCCGCCAATTTTTCGCGTGTCCGAGTTATCAGCCCGGTAAAATTTATCAAATACAAACGGTAGTGCTTTTTCCGGAATTCCGATTCCTTCATCTTCAACCGTCAAGACCATGTGTGATCCCTTCATGTGCCCCCGAACTTGAATCGTTCCTCCGTCCGGTGAATATTTGATGGCATTCATGATCAAGTTCGTGAAGAGCTGTTTCATCTTCTCTTCGCTCGCCGTCATCTGATAATCGCCCGCTTCAAACAGAACCCGAATCCGGTGTTTACTGCTCGCAAGCTCGAACATCGGTCGCATCTCATATACCAATCGTTTAAGGTCCAGCCGTTTTTTGACGGTGCCTTGTGAGACATCCTCACCTTTTTGGATTTCTAAAATATCATCAATCAGCTCTGCCAAACGAACGGTCTCGGAGTGGATCGTCTCGAGGTATTTTTTTTGACGCGGACCATCGAGTGAACGACGCATCAACAGTTCCGTAAAGCCCATAATCGACGAGAGCGGTGTTCTTAATTCATGCGAAACAATCGAGACGAACTCCGACTGTTTCAAATCCAGTTCTTTTTCTTTCGTGACATCTCGCAAGACGAGCATCATTCCCCACTCGACATTGGCGATGGCGATTCGTTCGGCATAGGCATTCAGCAACAGATTCCCGCGAAAAGCCGATAGTTCAATCGTCTCTCCGGGAATCTCCCCGTTCATCAATTGACCGATATAGTCATGCAGCGCATCCGGCTGATCAACGTGTTCGAATAAGGAAGTCGCCCGTTCGTACGCATGGCGGAAGCCTTGAGATTGACTGACGAGCTTTGGCGGGAACATGTTCAACAATGCCTGATTGGCATAAATCTGTTCCCCGCTGCTTTCGATATATAAGACCGCTTCCCGAATCGAATCGAGTAATTGATACGTTTTGATTTTTTCATGCTCCATTTGATGGAACAACAGGTGACGTTCAAGCGTCATCCCGAGTTTACGTGACAAATCCAAAATATCCCCGACCTGTTCCAAGTTGAACTGCTCGAATGGATGTTTGAGATAGATGACACCGACGACACCGCCATTGCTTGGTGACTGGACAGGAATCGCCGATTCATACATGTTTTCTGCTACAGGGAGCTGAACCGATTTTCGCATGACAAAAGCACGGCGTAACACAGAATATTGATCCAAATCTTTTTCGATCAATTCAATGTCTTCCACCCCTTGCGTCACAAGGTGACTCAATTGTTCACGGCGATATAACAGGATGGCCCCCGCCTCAAGATTGATGAGTTTCAGCAACTTAACGAGTAATGTCTCACATGCTGACTCGACGTTTTGGGTTGCCAATGCTTCCATGATTTCGTTGCGGTGTTTCAATTTATGTTCAACTTCCGCCAAATCCTGTGTCAGTTGACCGATCCGTTGACGGTCGGTCGTCTGTAACGTCTTGACTGGAAATGGACTGGTCTTCAGACGATACGGTCTCGTCTTCTTTTCAGGACGATATCGTACGATTTTTTTCAATGGGCTTCCTCCTTCCGATTCATGCATTCATGTTTAAAATTATAACACGAGATTTTAATTTTTCGTCGCTCATTCGACTTAAGAACGTGCTGCCGTTTCTGCCAACAAACGTTTAAATGCCTGTTCGAACGCAACATCTTCCTGACGCGTCCGTTTTTTGGGTCCCTTCGTCCGTCCACCTGCCCGCCGGATTTCTTGACCGACATGTCGTGTATGTAGAAGAAAATCTATGTTTTCGTTTGTAAAAATCCGACCATTCTGATCGACGGCTCGTCCATTGCGTGCGAGGGCGAGGGCAGCCAGACCGTAATCCTGGGTCACAACGATGTCTCCCGGCGCCATCCGGTTGACGATGGCAAAGTCGACGGCGTCCGCTCCTTGACCAATCGTGATCGTCGTCGCCCCTTCCCGATTAAACTGATGTGCTGTATCACAGACTAAAAAAACCTCGTATCCTTTGCTCAATCGAATCGTCAAATCGACGACCGGACAACCGTCTGCATCAATCCATATTTTCATATCACGTCACTCCTTCCTTTACTTCGCTTTCATTAAGTGTCCGTGACGACCGGAATCACTGTCAAGTCCATCACTCGAAGTTGACCGTAACTGCCGTAGAACCGACAATAGAAAGGAAAGGATGTGCCGAATTGAAACCTGCAACATTTACCTCATTTTTATCCTTACTAAAGAAAAGTGAACCACCGGTCGGACTGCTGTCAGCTGCCGTGACGGTTTCAATCATTCAGGCACTCGCTGCTTTGATGATTCCCTGGTTTTTGAAATCCCTGATCGACAACTTCTCCATCGATCAGGTCACACCGGGCTTGGTCGCCCTCTTCATCACGGTCTTCATCGTCCAGATGATCAGCAATGCTTTTTCCATCTACTGGCTGCAAGTCGCCGGGCAACGGATTGTCGCCAACTTGCGGACGATGTTGTGGAAACACTTGCTAGCTTTACCCATTCCGTTCTATGACGAAACGAAGTCAGGCGAACTCGTCTCACGTCTCAACAACGATGCGACGACCTTACAACAATTATTATCGGAGCAACTCGTTCGTCTGTTGACCTCAATCGTCTCGATTGTCGGTGCGATTACGATTTTATTTTTCCTCGACTGGCAAATGACGCTCGTCATGGTCATCGCCGTCCCGTTGACATTATTGATCATCATTCCGCTCGTTCGGAAACTGCATCAGATTTCACGGGAGACGCAAAAAGAGCTCGCCGGCTTATCGGGATTTTTTGCAGAGATGCTCGGTGAAGTCCGCTTGGTCAAATCACAGGCGACAGAAACCTATGAAATGGAACGCGGAAAAACGCGGATTGAACATCTGTTTGGCTTCGGTGTCAAAGAAGGGAAGATTCAGGCAATCTTACTGCCCGTCTTCAACGTCGCCCTGACCTCGATGTTGATTGTCATCATCAGTTTCGGTGCTTACCGCGTCTCGACGAATCAGATTACAGCGGGCGAACTCGTCGCCTTTTCGTTATATCTGTTTCAAATCATGACGCCGCTCGTGACGATGACCGAGTTCGTCTCGAAATTACAAAAAGCGCGCGGGGCAACGGAACGGATTTCGGAACTGCTCGAAGAACGACCGGAACAGGACGGTACCCGACAGGTTGAGCGTCCGTTCGCAGCCGTTCACTTTAATCATTTGTCGTTCGGCTATGACGACACGACACTGTTGCACGACGTCACCTTCTCCTTGCCGCGTGGTCAAACCACGGCAATCGTCGGTCCGAGCGGCTCCGGTAAATCGACCTTGTTCGCTCTACTCGAACGCTTTTATCTGCCGACGAACGGTCAAATCGAGCTCGGTCCTCATGCAATTGATCAGTTTGAACTGGCCAGCTGGCGTAATACGATCGGTTATGTCGCCCAGGACTCACCCGTCTTGTCGGGAACAATCCGCGACAATCTGTTATACGGCTTGACGCAAGATGTCACGGAACAACAAATCCGCGACGCCGCCGAGATGGCGAATGCCGATGAATTCATTTCTTCGTTTACACTCGGATATGACACGGAAATTGGCGAACGCGGTGTTAAACTGTCCGGCGGTCAACGGCAACGGATTGCGATTGCCCGCGCCCTCCTGCGGGATCCGGAATTGTTATTGCTCGACGAAGCAACTTCGAGCCTTGACTCGGAATCGGAACGGGTCGTCCAGGAAGCGCTCGAACGCCTGATGGAAGGACGGACGACATTCGTCATTGCCCATCGCTTAGCGACGGTCCGTCACGCCGATCAAATCGTCGTCCTCGAACAGGGACGTGTTTCCGGTATCGGGACACATGATACCCTCGTTGAGACAAATGTTTTGTATAATAAACTCGTAACGCAACAATTCATCGGTCACACCGAAACGACCAGGGGGAGTAACACATGACAAAAACAATTGGTTTCATCGGACTCGGCGTCATGGGGCAAGGCATGGTCCGCAACTTACTAAAAGCCGGTTTTTCCGTCAAAGGTTATAACCGGACGAAAGAAAAAGGCTTGCCGCTCGAACAGGACGGCGCTGTGATCGTCGATACGATTCAGGAAGCCGTGACGGATGTCGATGTCGTCATCTCGATTGTCGGCTATCCGCAGGACGTCGAACAGATTTACTTGGCGGAGGACGGGATTTTAGCATCCGCTAACCCAGGGACAATCGTCATCGACATGACGACATCGAGTCCTGCGCTCGCCATCCGGATTGCCGAACAGGCTGCTCAAAACGGTCTTTCTGCGCTTGATGCACCGGTCACGGGCGGCGATCTCGGAGCAAAAAACGGTACGCTCGCGATTCTCGCCGGTGGCGACGAAAAAGCATTTAACACGGTTCAACCGTTATTTGAAGCAATGGGAAAATCAATCGCCCGTTTCGGAGGTCCGGGACAAGGACAATCGGCCAAGCTCGCCAATCAGATTGCGATTGCCGGATCGATGATCGGGACAGCCGAGATGTTGCTGTTCGTCACGAAATCGGGAATCGATCCGACACAGTTCGTCGAGACGATCAAAAGCGGCTCCGCCGGCAGCTGGTCACTTGAAAACCTGATTCCGCGTGTCATTGCGGAAAACTATTCGCCGGGCTTCTTCGTCAAACATTTCATCAAAGACATGAACCTTGCGCTCGAACGGGCCGAAGAGATGGGGATTGCAACACCGGGACTTGCGCTCGTCAAAGACTTATATGACGAGCTGGCAGCATCCGGTCATGCCGAATCCGGGACACAGGCCCTCTACTTGTTGTTAAAAGAGAAAACACCGTCCCGTTAAAGGATTAAAAACAACAAAAACGAGTCTGACGCTTCCGCACAGGGGGAAGTCAGACTCGTTTTTTTACGCTGAACGCGTTGCTGTCTGTTGCTCTTTTTTTAATTGTTCATAGAAGTGCGCCATCGTCGTATCAAAATACGGCGTCAGCAGAACAACTCCGACGGTACTGAGCAGCGCAAGAATCCCCCAAAGGATGAAACTGAGATAAAGTTTCGCCAGCCGCCACTTATGCCCATGCATCATCCGGCGGCTTTCACCAAGGACCTGTATAAACGACAGATCCGGTCGGTCGACCAATAAAAACGGCACCAATCGGTACATCAGATAAAAGTAAATTGCCGGAAGGATCAAAAAAGAACCGATGTAAACGAGTAACGTTACCAGTGTATAGGCTGCCATCGTCTTCAGGTAGAAACGGATCGACGCAAACCCTTCAAATAACGTCCCGATACCGGCTGATTCTCCGCGGACGAATCGTAAGTAGGCAATTGTCCGTCCAAGCGTGACGGGGGACAGCACAATCGTCACGACGATGTTCAAGGCGACGAACCGTAACATGCTGTCGAGATTATCCTGGTCAAACGACATCCGGCTGGCAGCAAGTGCAAAGATGACGAAGTAGATGATTGAGATGCTGAGCGCTGTCAGCCACTTCCCTTTTAATGTCGCAAGTGCAGCTTGTTTGTACTGTAAATTTGTCATAATGAACTCCTTTATCTTTCAACATTCCTGTTTTAGTGTACCGTAGTCTGCTTTGA
The DNA here is from genome assembly GCF_057834585.1 of Exiguobacterium sp. GL_137. NCBI lineage: Bacteria > Bacillati > Bacillota > Bacilli > Caryophanales > Exiguobacterium > Exiguobacterium sp. GL_137. The sequence goes on along the minus strand of NZ_CM174406.1, from coordinate 1,177,447 downwards.
AAAAATAGCAATCATCTCCTCACAAGGCTGAAGATGTGACGATTTTTGGACAGCTTTGACGATTGGTTTCTCCAAAATAAAAAAAGAGGAACAGATTCAAATCTGCCCTCTTTTCTCATAAGGTTAACTGTTACGCCAACGAATAACTTTGATTAACGTGCCAGCAATTGTTTTAACGCTTTGACCTTCTCCGGATCGACTTGACCGTCGACGAGGACAGCGGATCCGACATGTAACTCGGTTGCGTTCGTTGCATTAAGTAATTCTTCCGCCCGCTCGACTGTGATACCGGAACCCGGCAAGACAATCAGGTCCGGATGCTGTTCGATCAGTTCGGCGATGACAGCCTGACCTTCCAGTGCCGTCGGTTGTGCCCCGGACGTCAAAATCCGGTCGACTTCCGGAAAATCAGCCAGGACTTCCGCTGCTTCCAGGATGTCCCGACTGCTGTCGATGGCCCGGTGGAACGTCAACGACAAGTCGCCTTTATGTTTAATAATCCGTCCGAGGAATCCTTCATCGACACGACCGTCCGGCGTCAAGGATCCGACGACGATGCCTGCTGCTCCGAGTTCCCGGACTAAATCGATATCGGTGATAATCGTTTCCTGATCGGCTTTCGAATAGACAAACGATTTGCTGTGCGGACGCACGAGGACGTGGACCGGAATCTCGACCGACGACAAAACTTGCCGGATCAAGCCGTAACTCGGTGTCAGCCCGCCTTCCGATAAGGCGGATACGAGTTCCAACCGGTCAGCTCCCGCCCGCTCGGCTGCTGTTGCTTCTTCGACTGTTGCTGCAATGATTTCTAACATGATACATCCCTCCCGCCCTAGTGTATCACGAGACGACTGTCCAATTCACCCGTTCGTTGAACAGTTTCATTTCCCATGACGGCGGATAGGTCGAGGGACTGAGGACGATTTTAGCCCGCCGGAATTCGGCGACTTTGTACTTCCGGTTTCCTTCAAACTCGTCACACGCCAAAAAGGCATACACGTCCTTCGTCCGTCCGATGATCGCTTTTTGAATCAGGGACGATTCGATGTCATCGCTGACGAATCCCCGCTCGATTTCGGCGCCGTCAAATGTCAAAAACGATGCATCAAAGGCGTAAGCATCAAGCGCTTGTAACACTTCGACACCGACCGTCTGTCCGAATGAATCGACGGTTCCGCCGAGCAAGCGAATTTCACCATGAAACGGTCCGGTTTCCCGGCATTGTTCCAGATGACTGGCAATCGATAAAGAATTCGTCACGATGGTCGCTCCCCCACTGAGGTACGGCAACAGATGTTCGACCGGTTCCCCTTTTCCTAAAAAGATGCAGGAATAGTCACTGAGCCAACCTTTGGCATACCGGGCCAGGCGCCGTGATAATTGGTCCGTCCGTCGTGAAATCGACGACTCTTGTTTTCCGCCGTGATAGATTGCCCCACCATACACCCGCTTCAGTTGCCGTTCCCGTTCGAGTTCCTCAAGATAGCGCCGGACCGTCTCACCGGAGACGTCTAAACGATCGATCAAATCTTTCGTCATGACTTTCCCTTCTTCTTCGAGCCATTGCATGATTTGTGATTTCCGTTCCTCTCCTAATAACGACACATGACCTTCCCCCTTCACAGACAAGTACTACTTCTAGTGTAGCGAACGTCTGTAAAGGTCTTGTAAATCCGGTGTAAAAAAACGTGTAATTCCTATGAAATGTTGTTGAATTCGTTCATTTTTCAGATTAACAAGATATTCACAAAAAAACCGGATCCTCCTGTCCTTCTTTTATAGAAGAACAACAGCATCCGGTTGAAATCAGTCGGTGTCTTTTTTATCTTTCACAAACATACCAATCTTTGATTCCGTCCCTTGACGGATCCGGCTGATGTTTTCGCGGTGTTTAAAGATAACGAACAGTGCAAGAATCGTAAAGAACGTCGGGACGATCCAGTCCTGCTCGATGATGCCGATCGTAATCGAAACAACGATGCCGATGCTTGCCGCAACGATTGAGCTGAGTGAAACCATCCGGCTCAGTCGTAATGTCGTTAAAAACGAGACGAGCAAAAAGAGGAACAAAATCGGACTCGTCACGAGCAGCATCCCGCCGGAAGTCGCGACCGCTTTTCCGCCTTTGAACTTGGCAAAGACCGGATAAATATGTCCGATGACGGCCGCTAGACCAGCAAACAGCGGATGCAGTTCGGAAGCGAGCAGGATCGGGACGAGACTGGCGACTGCGCCTTTACCGAGATCACCAATCAAGACGATAATCCCTGCCTTTTTTCCTAAAACCCGGAACGTATTCGTCGTCCCGAGATTCCCACTGCCGTGCTGCCGAATATCAATGCCATGTCCCCATTTTCCGACAAGCAGAGCAAACGGAATCGAGCCGAGTAAATAGCCTAAAATTAAAATCCCGATGATTTCAATCATGGTCAACCTCCAACGTATTAGTGACCGACCTTCATATATTCTTCGAGAGTCTGTCCATTATTTTTAATTTGTGTGGCTGGACCGACACCAACATACCGGATGTGCCATGGCTCATACGTGTACCCAGTCCGTGACTGGAACCCACGGTCGTACCGGACGATAAATCCATACTTCGCTGCGTTGTTCGCAATCCATTTTCCTTCTTTTGTATCTCCAAGTTCTGCCGTCAATCCATTCCCGACACTCGGTGCCGAGATATCAAACACAAGTCCGGTCTGGTGCTCACTGTGACCAGGACGGGCAGAATATTGATCGGCTGCCACTTTTCCGTCACGGGCGACGTAGTTGTTATAAAGGACCGTCTGACGTGAACCAGAACGGAATCCACTGACGGCATTTAGTGTCACGCCGTCGGCTTTCGCATCAGCAAACATTTTTTCCATCTGTTTCGCTGCCGGTGCCCGCATATAACTTTGTTCAAGGACACCTGAATACGAGAAGCTGACGTTTGGTACGACTAAGTCCGACGGTTTGTAATCAATCGGTAAGCTGTATTTTTTATTGACGACGACTAACTCACCCAGTGATAAATCGGCTTTTGTATCCGATTTATCGACGTCCGGTGTTTCGGACTCCGGTTTAGACGGTTTGGCAGGTTCCGGATCCTGAGCGGAATCGGTTTTCCCATCGTCTTTTTTATCGGCCGATTTGTCTTCTGTCGAAGATTCGTCCGATGACTTCTCTTCCGTCGTTTTCTCTTCAGCTGCTTTATCGGCCGCTGTTTTCTCTTCGGCCGCTTTTTCATCGGCTGCTTTTTGATCGGCCGCTGCCTGTTCTTCTGCTTTTTTCTCAGCTTCCGCTTTCGCATCGGCTTCTTTTTTCGCTTCTGCTGTTTCTTTTTCTTTTGCTACTTCGGCATCACTTTTTTCAGAATCTGAAGTGGCCTTTTCGTCTGCGCTTTTATTCGCCTGTTCGGTTTTTGAGTTGTCTTCCGCTTCCTGATCCCCAGGGTTACATCCTGCAAGGAGGAGCGCCAATGTACTGACTGCTACGATTTTTTTCATTTTTAATTCCCCGCTTCCTTGGTGCTATTCTATGTTACCTCTAATCGACTGATTAGAAAAGCCCTCACGCAAGAAATCCTGCTGAGGGCGGAGGCTTAATTTGAGATGAGTGCAGCATCTTCGGTACGCATTTGTTCGTAAATCGCGTGCCAGTTCGGAAAGACTTTTGGTAAACGGATCGGACGGAAGTTCTCTTTTTTGACGACGACATGCGACGTTTTTCCTGCGACCGCCAGTTGACCGTCGGCATTCTTGACTTCATAACCGTAAATCGTCCGCAGACCGTCGTAATGATCAACCCAGACGGAAACCTGTGCCACGTCACCGTATGTTAACGACCGTTTGTAATCGAGATTCACATTCGTGACCGGCGAAACATATCCGGCTTCTTCCATTTCCTTGTAATCAAGTCCAAGTGACTTGATCAGTTCCGTCCGTGCAATCTCAAAATAAACGAGATAATTCGAATGATAAACGATGCCCATCATATCGGTTTCAGCGTAACGGACTGGTATTTCAATCGTGTACATGAAGCTTCCCCCTTAAAAATCCTCTTTTTCAAGATAGGACCATTCTGAACCGCTTAAGCTAAGTTTGTCAATTAATCTGACGGATTGCTTCGCGATTGCCCGTTCGACAATCGTAATCGCGGCACGGGCATTGCCGTTCGGAACCGTCTCAATCATCTGCTCAAGCGTCTGTTTCGCTTCATCCGTCAATTGATACCCGTATTGGGCAGCATAATTGATGATGATTTCAATCAGTTCTTCCTTCACATAGTTCGGGAAATGGAACTCCCGTTTAAAACGTGACTTCAGTCCGGGATTGCTTGCAAGCAAGGCCTGCATCGGCTGTTCGTAACCGGCGAGGACAACGACGAGATTATCGGCATGTTTCGTCATCTCGTCGACCAGCGTATCGATTGCTTCTTTCCCGAAGTCGTTGGCACCCCCGTTCAGCGCATAGGCCTCGTCGATGAACAAGACACCGCCGAGGGCATCCCGGATCACGTCGCGGGTCTGTTGCGCCGTTTGTCCGACGTATCCGGACACGAGATCGGCCCGGCTGACGACTTTTAAGTGCCCCCGCTTCAAGTAACCGCACTGACGGAGGACATCCGCATAGAGAGCTGCGACCGTCGTTTTTCCGGTCCCGCTGTTCCCGCTGAAGACAGCATGCAGTTCAACCGGCAAGACTTTAAAGCCTGCCTCCTGTCGACGCTTCTGCATCGATAATAATGCCTGGATTTGTTTGATTTCCGCTTTCAACGGCTGTAATCCGACAAGCTGTTCAAGTCGTTCTTCGACAGTATTATCGTCTGAAGCGACGAGTTCAAAATCCGTTTGTTCGAGCAACGCAAAATCTTCGTGACTGGCACTTTCCCCGAGACTCGCCCCTTTTTTAAAGATCGCATCGAGAACGATATTGCGGACGGCGCGCCCGTTCCCGAAACTCGCGTCGACCCGTTCCCGTTCGAGCCGGGACAACAACGCCCGCTCTGCCTGCTCCGTCAGGACATAATCGTTGACGGTCGCAATCGAACGGCCGATTTCAAGCAGTTCCGTATCCGTATAGTCCGCAAGCAGGTAATGATTCGATTCCGGGAAACGGCTCCGCAGTCCGGGATTCGCTTTCAGGAAATCACGCATTTCTTCCGGATAACCGGCAAGCACGACGGCAAACCGACCGGCGTATTCTCCGCTCGTCATCGCTGCAACGAGGGTATCAATCGCGGCTTGACCGTAATCATTGCCGCTTTGACCGGCCCGTTTTAAGGCGTAGGCCTCGTCGATGAACAGGACACCTCCGACCGCTTCGCGGACTTTACTCATGACCTGTTCTTCCGTCTGACCGACAAACGCACCGACGAGCGACGAGCGGTCCGTCTCGACGACTTCCGGCCGTTCCAACAGACCGAGTTCGTGATAGATTTTCGCCATCAACCGGGCAAGTGTCGTTTTACCGGTCCCGGGATTCCCCATAAAAATCATGTGGAGGGACGGCTGATCACTCGAGCGATAGCCGTCCGACGTCCGTTTTTGCTGATACTTCAAGAACCGGTACATCTGATGGACACGCAACTTAATGTCTTCCAGTCCGATCATCGCATCGAGTTCCTCGAGCGCCGACCGTTCGACCTGTTTGATTTCTGCCGGAAGCAGCGCAACGACCCGGCGTAAATCCTGCAGTGCCGTCGCTTTCAGTTCCGTCATCTCCCGGAACGCGTCACGCGAATAAAATCGTTCCTGCAGACTGTTAAGGAACTCCGTCGCAATCTGCTCAAGCGTCGCACTCGACAACAATAAGGCTTTTCCGGCTTCGAACAATTCCGACCAGCGCGCAGCATCCAGCCGGCGCAACCGTTCCGTCTGTTCGACGACCTGTTCCGTCTCGTGCAGGATTTGACCCGCTTGTTGAATCAGTTCCTTTGTCGCTGACCGTTTGGCATTGGCATTGTCCGTCTCGCGGATCGTCGGAAAAGTGTTAGCGACGAGCAATTGGTAACTGCTCTGGAGCTGCTGTTCGATCAGCAACTGTTCAAGCCGTTCCGGCAGCCGGTCGTGCTGGCGGATTTCCTGCATCCAGCTTTCGGCCAGGGCATCGATCCGTCCCGTCATGATGTAACGGTGTTCGACGAGTAAAGCTAAAATCCGGACTAATGCTTCTGTTTCCTGTAATAGGCGACTGCTTTGGGCATAACGTAAGGCGAGAACTTCTTCGACCTTCGCCCCGTTTTCCCAAGCCGTAATTTGTTTGAACATCTCCTCTTTTGAGAACGTCTCCATGTTATCTTGATTCCTCCCGCTTCTCGAAAAAACCGACTGTGGTCGTCACGGTGTGACGCTCCAGTCGGTCTGTCCTCATTTAGCTTTTAACCAGTTTGGATCGAATGTATCCAGTGTCTCGATTTTTTTCATCTTGACCGAATAAAATAGTTTTCCATTGTTACGTGACTCGGCTCCAAGTACTTTCGACCGGTCGGACGCGACATAGTAGGTCGCTTCTTCCGCATTGTCGTCCTTATCGAAGAACGATGGATACTGTTTAATCCATTCTTTCGGGACTGTGCTTGCCGGCTCTTTTTTGACGTAAACGTCAGCCGCATTTCCGGCGATATCGGCTTCGCCTTCGACTTGACCAAAATCACCATTTTCGATGAACTTGATGATCTGTTCGTTAAAGCCGCGTGACAAGAACGGACGCGGTGCACTGACACTCTTCGACGCTTTCGTCTCATTCAACAATTTTCCGTCGGCAGCGTATTCGCGGAACATCTTCCCGTCCCAAATCGCCATCGTTCCTTTAGATGGTCCGTCGATGACTTCTGTCCGGAAGTGGCCTTTATCATCAAAAACGACTTCATATGTCCGCGTCTCGAGAGCGTCTTCCGTCGTCGACAGTTTCTTTTCGACGTACTGAATCCGCGACATCGTGTAAAACGGTTTGACCGGAGCAGCTTTATCTTCATTAGCGGTCTGTGTCTTATTCAAAAGGTAAAAATTATAGGCAAGGAGTATCGCCATTGCCACGATTGCGACTGCAATCCATGTGCTCGTTCGTTTCGTCATGCCATGTACACCATCCTAAATTTGTCTCGTTTCATGTTAATGGTATCGGTTTTAGGCATAGAATACAAAGGGTTTGTCCAAGATTCCCGCATTTCTGAAGAAATGCGTCAGACTTTTGAACAATTGATTCTGTTTCGAATCGTTCTGATCCCTTCCTTGACGAAACACAAAAGGTGAACTGCCCGTCGATCCGGCAGCCCACCTTGATTTAATCTGTTTTCGGTTCGAGTGAGACAATCATCGACTCATCGACGAGGTAATACGTTTGATGGGGCAACTCCCGTAAATAGCCTTGCTCAAACAGCTTCGCACAATCGACCTGGAACGTCTTCGAGTACGGTTTGAGGGGTAATTTCCGTTCTTTGTCAAAATACCGGTCGACCGCGACCTGAACATGATCCATTTCATAGACCGTCAAATGATCTTTCGCTTCCATGATCGTAAACGTTTCCCGTGACATATAGAAGACCTGCGTCGAGCGGGCACCGAGATAGGGCGCAAGTTGCGTTAAATCAATCCGTTGTTCTTCATCGAGCAGAATCGTCCGGTTCGTCCCTTTCGGCAACGCCAGTTCAAAATCGTGCGTCGCCCGTTTGACTTCATCGAGCGTGACGTCGCGAACCGGCAGCTCGGGTTCTTCTTTTGCTTGAAACCATTTCTTGAATCGGTTCACGGTCTCGCCCCTTTCTGCATCAAAAAAGGTGGGGTTTACCCCCACCTCAAACGTTAATGTAAACGGTTTAGTTTTGCAAGCGTTCGCGGAGAACCATTGGTAAGATTCCGCCGTGACGGTAGTAATCGATATCGACTTCCGAATCAAAACGAGCGATTGCTTCGAACTTCGTGACTTTTCCGTCTGCAGCTGTCGCTGTAACTTCGACGACGTCACGTGGACGAACCGACTCGTCGATCGCGATACTGATTGATTCCTCACCTGTTAAGCCGAGCGATTCAGCTGATGTGCCGGCTGCGTATTGAAGCGGCAGGACACCCATCATGACGAGGTTCGAACGGTGAATCCGCTCAAAGCTCTCTGCGATGACGGCTTTGACACCAAGAAGGTTTGTCCCTTTCGCTGCCCAGTCACGTGATGAACCCATCCCGTAATCTTTACCGGCGAGGATGACAAGACCTGTACCATCTTCTTTGTACTTCATCGCAGCGTCGTACATCGCCATCGTTTCGCCTGTCGGCCAGTACGTCGTGAAGCCGCCTTCTGTACCCGGAGCGACCTGGTTACGGATCCGGATGTTCGCGAATGTTCCGCGCATCATGATCTCGTGGTTACCACGGCGTGAACCGTATGAGTTGAAGTCTTTTGGTGCGACACCTTTGCTGACAAGGTATTGTCCGGCTGGTGTCGTTTTCGAGAATGAACCGGCTGGTGAGATGTGGTCTGTCGTGACAGAATCCGCAAACTTACCGAAGACACGGAGATCGTTCAATGCTTCGACGTGACCGGCTTCTTTCGCCAAGTTCTCGAAGAACGGCGGGTTTTGGATGTATGTCGACTCTTCGTCGAAGTCATACTGATCGCCCGTCGGCACATCAAGGTTGTTCCAACGTTCGTTTCCTGTGAAGACCGAATCGTACTCGGCACGGAAGCTTTCCGGTGTGACGACCGTGTTGATGATCGTTTGGATTTCGTCACGTGACGGCCAGATGTCCGCGAAGAAGACTTCTTGTCCGTCTTTGCCTGTTCCGAGTGACGCGTTCATGATGTCGACGTCGACCGTTCCGGCAATCGCGTACGCGACGACGAGTGGTGGTGATGCCAGGTAGTTGGCTTTGACGAGCGGATGAACCCGTCCTTCGAAGTTCCGGTTTCCTGAGAGGACAGACGAGACGAGCAGGTCTGATCCGAGGATTGCGTTTTCGACGGCAAGGTCAAGCGGACCTGAGTTTCCGATACATGTCGTACAACCGTAACCGACTGTGTTGAAGCCGAGTTGATCGAGGTACGGTTGAAGTCCTGATTTCTCAAGGTAATCCGTTACGACTTTCGATCCCGGCGCAAGTGATGTCTTGACGTATTTCGGAACCGTCAATCCGAGATCGATTGCTTTTTTCGCAACGAGTCCGGCACCGATCATGACGTACGGGTTTGATGTATTCGTACAGCTCGTGATCGCTGCGATCGCAAGGTCTCCCGTACGCATCTCAACCGCTTCGTCTTCGTATTGTACGACAGCGACTTTGCTAGCTTCTTCTTCAGCAAGACCAAAACCGGCGTTTCCTTGTGGTGCTGTCAACGCTTTTTGGAACGACGTGTGCACGTCCGTCAAATCAATCCGGTCTTGTGGACGTTTCGGTCCGGCAAGTGCAGGAACGATTGTCGACAGATCAAGTTCAACCGTCTTCGTGAACGTAGGATCTTCGTTTTGCGGCGTGTAGAACAAGCCGTTTGCTTTTGAGTAATTTTCGACTTTTTCGATCAATGCTTCGTCGCGGCCTGTCAAACGGAGGTACGTCAACGTTTCCGTATCAACCGGGAAGAATCCGCATGTCGCACCGTATTCAGGCGCCATGTTGGCGATTGTCGCGCGGTCAGACAATGACATCAAGTGAAGTGATGGTCCGAAGAACTCAACGAATTTACCGACAACGTTTTGTTGACGTAACATTTCCGTCACGCGGAGCGCAACGTCCGTTGCTGTTGTTCCAGGGTGCATTTCACCTGTGATGCGGACACCGATAACTTCAGGAACCGGGAAGAATGAAGGTTGTCCGAGCATTCCTGCTTCTGCTTCGATTCCACCGACACCCCAACCAAGGACACCGAGTCCGTTGATCATCGTTGTGTGCGAATCTGTTCCGACGAGTGTATCCGGGTAGACATCAACCGAACCGTCTGCTGTTTCTTTTTCAAGAACGACAGATGCCAAGTACTCGAGGTTTACTTGGTGGACGATTCCTGTTGCAGGCGGGACAGCACGGTAGTTATCGAAAGCGGTTGTTGCCCAGCGCAACAATTTGTAACGCTCTTCGTTCCGTTCGAACTCAAGGTCCATGTTTTCAGCAAGTGCTCCGGCAAATCCGTAAGAATCGACTTGAACCGAGTGGTCGACGACGAGATCAACCGGAACTTCCGGATTGATGACCGACGGATCTCCACCGAGGTCCTGCATCGCTTTACGGAGTGACGCGAGATCGACGACGGTCGGAACACCCGTGAAATCCTGTAAGATGACGCGTGACGGTTTGAACGGCACATCGATATCATTCGATACTTGGGCAGTTCCCCATTTCGCCAAGTTTTCGACATGCTCTTGTGTAATCGAACGACCGTCTTGTTGACGAAGGACGGATTCAAGCAGCACACGGATTGAATACGGAAGGCGTTTGACTTCCGTCAGACCGAGTTCTTCCAATTTTTCAAGGCTGTAATAGTTGTAATTTTTACCGTTAGCTTCAAACGAACGGCGTGCACCAAACACGTCTTGCGTTGGTTGCGTTTGCTTCATGCTGATTCCCCCTTTAAGTGTTGACGACATCAAGCCCCTGATACCGCTTACTTGTACAGCTCTATCATAGTATAATATGAGCCCCGTTACAATTTGAAAGAACAAAAGACCTTCAATAAGTTTTACTTATCACCTAATTGAGAAACTATATCAATCATATGCTTATGATGACACGCGCTTTCTAGTTTTTAATGGTTCTGTTACGGGTACAAGTAAATTGTAGAACGACATCAGAACTTTCTGGAGGCGGAAATTATGGCACAATATAAAAACAACGAGGCAACGCACGTCGTCACGACGATTATTTTCAACGATCTGGAAAAAGCCAAAACCGGTTTTGAGATGATCAAGGATCTCGAAGCAATCAAAGAGATTGAAATGGAACAGATGGTACTCGCCGAGCGCAACGAAACGGACGGCTTCTCGTTCATCGATGCGATCGACTTCACGCAACAGGATCAATCGTTTAAAGGCTCGTTGATCGGAATGGCGGTCGGCGTTGTCGGCGGACCGTTCGGCATGCTCGTCGGTTCCGTCGCCGGATACCTGATTGGGGCAAACCGTGACGAAAAAAACGAACGCGATTCGTTTGATTTGTTTAACCGGACACTCAACCAGATCAATCCCGACCACTACGGCGTCATCATCATCAGCGAAGTCAACGAGGATTCGGAAGCGATCAATGCGATTGCCGCGGAACTCGGAGCGACCGTGCGCCGGACAGGTGAAACGTTTACGGATGAGACGGTGTGAACTAACAATATAAGGTGTACGTTTCGTCCCCGCTTTTTCGGGGACGTTTTTGATTTCAAAGATTTTAATAGATACATATTTTCTACATTCATCGGCAAACATATCGAATGGTGCCACATCCTAAATAGTCCAAATCCATCTCATTTTCATTATTCTGCTCCTGTGTTATAATTTACTTAGCTTGCTAAATAAATAACTCGTAAATACTGATTCTTGGATGATTATTTATTCGATTAGTTTTTTTATTAATTTAAATCATACAAGTTTCTTTATAGGTGGTGAAGAAGGCCATGTAAATGCACTTAGTACAAAAGGACATTTAACGAAAGTTTGTATAGATTGGATTTAATAAAGATTTTATTAACTAAAGAAAAAAATATGTATGCGATTGCCTTAACCCAAAACATTCTATCAGAGCGTTGAAAATATTTTATTCTTTGTTATTTAAAAGATATGAGACGCTGTTTTCCGGATATTAAACATTATCTGGAAGGAATTTCTTAAGGTTCCCTCACTAACCAACTTCAGAAGTCGGAACAAGACGGAGTACTCCATCGGAAAGTATATCCAACCGTTCCACCTAAAGTAGAGTACGGCCTTACTGAAAAAGGTATAAAGTTACTTTCTGTATTAGAAATGATGAAAGCTTTCGGTAAAGAACATATAGAAAAAACGGAAGTGGAGAAATTTCAACTATAGAACGACTACTATATATGAAATCACATTAGGAGGAGAAATTATGAAATTTGGAATTATAGGTGCGGGCCCTATCGGGGCAAGTATTTCTAGAAAGTTAGTTGAACAAGGACACGATGTTAAAATTGCCGATGCTCGAGACATAAAACATTTGGAAGGAAAGGATCTTGCAGGAGTGCCTGTAAATATACAAGAGGTCATCACCAATATTGATGTTCTTTTACTTGCTCTCCCTCTCCATGTTGTTCCAAGCATTCGTTCCATCATCGATCAAGTTAGGGAGGAAGTCATCATAGTAGATACGTCCAATTACTATCCCTTTAGAGATAATGCAATTGGAGAAATTGAGAATGGAATGGTTGAGAGCGTTTGGGTTTCGAAGCAATTAGGAAGACCCATAGTCAAAGCTTTCAGCAATCAGTTAGCATATACTTTAGAAAATAAAGGAACACCTGAAGGAACTAATGGTCGCATTGCTATGGCAATTGCCGGTGATAATCTAGAACAAAAGCAATTGATTTTTGACGTAGTGAATGAACTTGGTTTTGACACAGTCGATGCCGGCTCCTTAAATGAGTCTTGGAGAGAGCAACCGGGAACTCCTGCCTATTGCACCGAATTAACAAAAGAAGAATTAACAGAAGCATTGAAAAAAGCTGATAAAGAACTAGCAGCTATTCAACGAGATAAAGTAATGGAGAAATTCTCAATGGGGATGACACATGAGGACATTGTGAGGATGAATCGCGAAACATATACCCTCTAATTCAAGTACCCTTAATTGTCCTTTCAATTAAATCAAAGTCATCGTGTGCTAACTAATGAATGAATCTAAGGTTTTTTCAACTGACCTTAACACCCTTAGTTGATCACGTTTCATTTATTCCTCAATATGAGTGGAAAATGAAGGTCTGTAGCTTAAACGACAGCTACAGACCTTCATTTTTTGTATTTTCCTTTTTTTAAAGTGAATTTCTCACTAAAAATCAATTACTTAAATGCTTGACTGAATAAAATCAATTTGCTGTAACTTAACACTTTTCTTAAGCACAATTTAATATTCCATATTCCGAGCCCTTACATTCTCCTCTATCAATGTGACGAATTTGTTAATTGACGTCGAATTACGACACGACGGATAAAGAATCCTAAAAGCAGACCCACCAATGCAACTACTGTCGCAAATATAAAGACATTGTGCAATCCTGAAACCATCGCATTGGCGATTTCTACTGGATGAGTTGGTTCTGAAGAACTGTGTAGATAATTATCCATACCACCTGTCAAAATACTAACGGCTACTGCCGTACCTACTGCCCCAATAACTTGTTGGAGCGTATTCATAATTGCTGTACCGTGAGCATATAATTCCGGTGGCAATTGATTTAATCCGTTCGTTTGAGAAGGCATCCAGATCATTGCAATCCCAACCATTAAACCGACATGTAAAGCTACAATAAATATTACGGATGAAGCAATGGTTAACGTAGTAAAAAACCATAACATCGTCGTGACAAGAAGAAGCCCTGGGATGACGAGCCATTTCGGTCCGAATTTATCAAACAACCGACCGATAAATGGGGAAAGTAGCCCGTTTAACGCACTGCCAGGTAGTAGCATAAGCCCCGCAATAAAAACAGAAAGTCCAGCTCCTGTTTGCAGGAACATAGGCAGAATAATCATGCTAGACATAATAATCAACATACTCATCATTACCAGAAGTAGTCCTAACACATACATTGGATACTTGAAAACTTTCAAATTCAGCATCGGTTCTTTCATCGAGTTCTGGCGTAGCACAAAGAAGAATAAGGAAATAAGCCCAATGACGATAGATGTGACAACGATCATACTGCTCCATCCTTCTTCCCCTTCCCCAGCTTTACTGAAACCAAAAACCACTCCTCCAAAACCTACCGTTGATAATAAAACAGATAGCAAATCGATGTGCGGTTTCGTTACTTCAGTCACATTTTCTAAAAACTTAAGGCCGATTAAAAGCCCAACGACTAGGAAGGGAAGGGATATCCAGAAGATGTAATTCCAAGCTAAGTATTCGATTAAAAGTCCACCAATAGTAGGTCCCGTTGCCGGTGCAAACATGATGACTAGTCCGACAAACCCCATAGCCGCTCCCCGTTTTTCAGGTGGATAGATGACCAAAATAGTATTAAACATAAGTGGGAGAAGCATGCCCATACCCACAGCCTGTAGGACGCGGGCAATCATAAGCATTTCAAAACTGAAAGCAAGGGCCCCAATCAATGTGCCTGCTATTAAACTGATCAATGAATATACGAATAGTTGTCTTGTCGTAAACATTTGTAATAACAAGCCGCTGATTGGCATCAAAATACCGAGTGTTAGCAAGAATCCAGTCGTAAGCCACTGTGCCGTTGCCGCTGAAATTTGAAAGACGTCCATTAAATTTACCATTGCGATATTTAAGGCGGTTTCACTGAACATACCCACAAAACCGACCATGAGAAGCGATGCCATGATGGCACGCGTATTGTATTGTTTCTTCATTTTTATCTCCTATTAATTTAATATTTTTTACAACTCATTCTTCATTAGAAATAGAAAATCTTAATCAGCTAGTTATTAATTTTCATGTATTTTCAATACCTGAAACAACTATCAAGAAGGATTTCTTAGAACTTTCTTCTTTACTAAATTATTTATTTTCCATACTTCCATACTGATAAGGGACACCCATATTTTCGCGCAATGTATTTCCTTCGTAATCCTTATGGAACAATCCTCGTTCCTGTAAGATTGGTACAACCTGCTCCACGAAATCCGCTACGCCATCGTGAGCGATATCTGGAACAATCGAGAATCCGTCACAAGCACCGGCCAAGAACCATTCTTCTAAGAAATCAGCCACTTGTAACGCTGTACCTGCTACTACCGGATGATAATTGATGACACCATGTGCCAAAACATCTCGAATGGACAATCCTTGTTTCAGCAACTGCACAGCTCTAGGAGATCTTGGATCCTGTGGGTTAGCATAGGCTCGATGTAGCAAGTCAATTGGCAAGGGTTGGTCGATATCTATTGTATCTACCGATAGTCGCAACCCCACCATGGAGCCTAGATAGCTCACCCGGCTTGGAATTTCCTCCGGATTAAAACTCATCAATTGTCTTCGGCGTTCTAATCCTTCTTCTTCCGTGGCGCCTAAAGAGAACATAAAACCGGTATACATTTTAACGTCATCCGGGTTTCTACCAAAACGAACCGCACTTTGTCGAAGGGCTTGTCTGTGTTGCCGTGCCGACTCGATATCATAAGGGTTCGCATAGACACCGGATGCATATTTCCCCGCTAACTCCAAGCCTTCAGTTCCACCACCGGCTTGGAAAATCACTGGCTGTCCCTGTTCCGATGGCGGAATGGGTAATGGACCACGAGAGGCATAATACTGACCTTTGAGATTAATTGGCTGAATCTTATCCATGTTAGCAAATTCGCCACCTTTTGGATCCAATGTCCAAGCGTCTGGTTGCCAACTTCCCCAGAGTGCCTGGACAATTTGAATCGATTCATGCGCTTTGTCATATCGTTCTTTTCGATTGGCAACCTGCATACCAAAGTTCGCTGCCGCTGCGGGAGTGGATGATGTCACAGCATTCCAACCTACGCGTCCATGACTAATGACATCCAGTGCCTTGAACTGGCGAGCTATATTATAGGGATAATTGAACGTCGTGGAATAGGTTGCCACAAGTCCGATATGCGTTGTTTCCCTTGCTACAGCCATGAGGGCCAGCATGGGGTCCATCGGGAAACTGGGTGTCTGTGGACCCAAATCAACAGTCAAGGCAGGTGTATCTGCTATGAAAATCATCTGAAATTTTCCTTTTTCAGCTATCTTCGCCCGCTCTACATAATTGTCCAGATTGGTATAGGCTGCCGGATCCGTTCCTGGTGTTCTCCAGGCACTAAATTCAGCCCCATAACCAGAAACCATTTGTAGTGCTAATTGCATTTCTTTATGTTTTGTCATACTGGTATTCTCCTTTGTTTTTTGATTATCTTTAATTATCCTGCACTTAAATCTTACGTTCATTTCTTTCTGTATAAGCTAGTTGAATAAGCTTTATCGGACAAAATATTCCGTTAATTATGCCCTCTGCCATTTCGTTTCGAGGTCTGAAGTTGCTGATAGATACAAACTTCTGAAGTAAGTTCTACCGCAGGTAATCGGGTACTCTTTTTGAGTGTATATACCTTAAATTTTTTTTCGGACTTACTCTTAAACTACCCCGAATTTATTTAGTCTGCTAAATAAATGTTTTCTAGTCATTCAAAATAATGGTTCTACATGACTAATACTAACTGTTTTTATTTAGCTTACTAAACAAATAACTAGAGAGAACTTAAAATAAATTTCTCTCCATCCGTTTCATTAAATCTCTTAATATCAGCCTTTCTTCCTTGGAAATTCCATTAAGTAATTTTTCTTGTTGTTGCTTCCATTTGAAATCCACCGGTTTTTCTAACTTTTTTCCTTCGTCCGTTAAATAAATCCTCATAACCCTGCCATCTTTTTCATCCCGTTTACGCATTATAAAGCCATTTTGTTCAAGCGATTTAACCATATTGGTGACCGTAGGTGGTTCGCATTTTAAATGATCACACAATTGCATTTGAGTAATTCCATCTCCTGTCCATAAACGGGCGAGCAGGTTGTCCTGCCCAACGTAGAGATTAATTTCTCTTAAGCTTTCACTATAATCCCGACGCATCTTGGATGATACTTTATCTAATGACTCACGGATATCACAATCTACGGAGACCTTCATATATTTACCCTCCACTAGTGATGATATATTTAGCTTACTAAACATATCATCATAAAAATCTACTGTCAAACAATATTTATCGACCGTTTTATATAATGATTTTTTAATTTTCAGTTCTAGAGAAAATCAGTGTTTAACTTTTTAAAATTGATTTTGAAAAATTGAAAGGGAGAGATTGCTTTTTTAGCGTTCTCTCCCTTCGAGGTGAAGTGTTAGTTCATCTTTTTGTCATATAGGTAATAGTTTCAATAACTGTATATTTTTTTCTTAATTATTAATTTAATCATTTTTGCTCTCTTAGGAAGTAATCAATATTTCTTTTGATTCACAAAAATAGAAACCACCAGTATAGAAATAAGTGTAAATAACGTCATGAACCAAATTTTGCTAGAAAACTCATTAGTAGTCGAGAGAATTAAAGATAAGCCGATCGGCCCTCCGATTTGATGCATGGTATTTGTAACACCACTCGCAATACCAGCCAGTTCAGTTGGCGCTTCATGAACGCCTGCTGAGGTGACCGGTGCTAAAATCAGTCCTTGCCCCAATCCCAGTATCAGCATAGGAATGAGAATAGTACGCCAATAACCATTGGCTGGATTAGAGAAAGCAAGTAAAATCAACCCAGTTACTAATATCACCTCACCGATAAGCAAAACTTTCCCATTCCCGAATTTTGAGATTAATCGTGGTAATTGCATGGCTATGATAAAATTGACGATTGTCAGAGGTAAAAATGCCAAACCCGACTGTAAGGCCGAAAAGCCATATTGATTCTGCATCATTTGCGGCAAAAAGAACCAGAATGGCAACATTGCCATCATAAATAGAAGTCGTGTGACATAGGCACCAGATCGTATCTTATTTTTAAAGAGAGATAATGGCAAAATGGGATATGGAGTGTTTCTTTCCCATAAGATGAATAAGCCTAAGATAAGCATACCGCCAATGACGAATAAACCTTTGCTTTCTGCCAATCCATATATGATACCAATTAGCCCTGTGATTGATAATAAACTACCTAAATAATCAATGCGTTCTTTTCGTCGTTCTGAATTTTCTACGTACCTTACAGTTAAGAAAAACAGAAGAAGCGTGAACGGTACATTGATCAGGAAACCGGCCCGCCAAGAAATCAAACTAGTCAATCCACCGCCAACTAATAAACCGACACTCGAACCAATTCCTGCTGTTGCGCCATAATAAGAAATAGCACGCTGTCTCATCTTGTTCTGATACGCATCCATGATCAAGGCAAGGGTTGTAGGTGCAATAATCGAGCTACCAATCCCTTGAATCGCACGCATCGCAATCACCATCTCAGGTGTTCTTGATAGACCTATGATTAGTGAACTGAATCCAAAGATGAACAGCCCAAACAAAAAAACACGTTTTCTTCCAAACAAATCAGAAAGCCGCCCATTTAGAAGTAAGAAGCCTCCGAATGTGAGCGTATATGCACTCGATACCCAGGAAAGTGATGCGGCAGACAAGCCCAAGATTTCTCCCATCTCAACTGAACTAGTAAAAATAATCGAGTTATCCATTAATATTAAAAAGTAAGATAGTAATGTAATTGGTAAGATGGCTCCAAATTTTTCTGTATTCAACTTTTCTAACTTCTTTCTATCTTTTTAATTGTTTGATTCTCTCTAGCCAAACATCGATTTCCTTTGATACCTTTGCTTTATTTTCACCTTTAATTGCAAGCATGATCCCGTTGGTTTCTTCTCCCCCTTTTACAGTATATCCGTCTAGAACTTTCGCTCCTTGAGTACCGGCATTTATCTGTCTAAAAGTTGAGCCAGGACCGTAACCGCCATTCGTGTTAAATGGAATCACTGTTTTCCCTTTGAAATTATAACTATCTAAAAATGAAACTACTGATTGAGGTAAAGCCATGTTCCATGTGGGCGTTCCGATAAAAATACGATCATAGTTCTCAAAGTTAGGAATGGTTGTTTTTAATCCTGGTAGGGTGTCAACCTCTTGTTCTTGTGCATTCTGTTCTACTTCCATTCTGTAATCCGTTGGTCTTGCGTCCTTTGTTTCAATCTGTACGAGATCTCCACCCACTTTTTCTTTGATAAGTTCAGCAACTGCCTTAGTATTCCCCGTCCTTGAATAATAGACAATCAATGTTTTGGAATTTTTTATAGTTGTTCCTTCCTTTTCCTTCTCATTTATTGTTTTTGATAGAAGAATGAACCCAAAGATAATGACGCATACAACTGTTATTAGCAAGAAAATGTATTGTTTCTTAATTATCTAAATCGCCACCTTTGTACCGTATTTCCACCTCTATAAAAAGGCTGTGACATAGTCACAATAATGGACTATGTCACAGTTTTTTCTATTCATCTTACTGATTATTTTACATCCATCAATAAAAATCAGGTTTCGGTTTATTTTCTGAACCAGGTTCCCATAATCCGATACTTGCTCGGACATCGTTTCGTTCACCTATAATATTATCGATAATAAATTGAGCAATCGCCTGTCTTGTAATTTGAGCGCCTAAAAATGGTTCACCTTTGGGACTTGCGACATAATCCTTTAGTTTGCCGTTATATAACCAAGTCATCCGCATATACGTATAATCTAAATCACTTGCTTCAAGTGCTTATACTCCACGGTTATGAGCAACCGATCCACCCATCATTCGACTATTCCATGTGGCAAAAGGTTCCGCAACTTCGCCGTACACGCTTAATACACCGGCTTGAATAATACGCTTAACACCAGTTTGATGCATGGCTTCAATGACTGCTCTTGTTATTTTTTTATTATCAAAATTCATATAGATAACCTCTTGGTTTTTCATGGCATTCACCAACTCTGATACATTCCCTGCATCACCAGAAATCTTTGTTACGTCCGGATAGGATAGACTAGTTGCCCGCCGACCAAACAATGTTACGTTTAGATCAGCTTGTTCTAGCAATAGTGGTATCAATACTTCTGGAATTTGTCCACCTGCGCCAATGATTAGGATATTTTTCATCATTTTTCTGTTTCCACCATACGATTCATGAACCATTCAACTTGTTGTGGCGCATCATGATCAAAGAAAGCTGATTCTTTCATATCTAAGGCAGCTATTTTTTCAATATCTTCTTTTGAAAGTTCAAAATCAAAGATGTTAATGTTTTCAGCCATTCGTTCCGGACGAACAGATTTAGCCAGTGCGACAATTCCTCGTTGCATTAACCAGCGAAGCACAACTTGTCCAATAGTTTTGCCATACTGTTCTCCGATTTCTGCTAATACAGGATTTGTGAATAGATCGTGAAGTCCTTCTGCAAAAGGAGCCCAAGCCTCTACTTGTACATCAAATTTTTCATGCCATTCTTGATCTTCCATTCTTTGATTCCAAGGATTCACTTCAATTTGATTGATTTGAGGCTTCACTTCATTCAGCCCAATGAATTCAATCATCTTAGCTGCTTTGAAATTTGAAACACCAATCGCACGCAATTTACCTACTTTTTGTGCTGCAACCATTGCTCTCCATGCTCCATAAACATCACCGTACGGTTGGTGAATAAGATAAAGATCAAGATAGTCTAACCCCATAGTATGAATAGAGTGTTCGATCGTTTCAGTTGCTTTAGATTCCGGTGCTTGTAAAATAAATAACTTAGAGGTAATGAAAAGTTCTTCGCGTGTAACAAGCCCTTCGTCAATTGCTCGTTTAATTCCCTCGCCCGTCTCTTTTTCATTTCCATAAATAGAAGCCGTATCGATTAAACGATATCCTACTTTGATTGCTTGATAAACTGCTTCAGCTGTTTCATTCAATGGAATTTGATAAACGCCAAACCCTAATTGTGGTATTTCCACGCCGTTATTTAATTTGATAGTTTGCATGTTGATTTCCTCCTCTAGTTTCGATTACATTATTTATCCTAAACCTTGTAGTTAAGTCCATAGCAAGGGAAACGTTTTATTTTTTCCACTCCCACAATTTTTCGGCTTGATCTGCTGACATTTCACCCGTCTTGAATTTTGCAATATGCTCATCATACGTTTCAATTTTATAAACGAGTAACTCCCTCACTTCTTGCATTACAGATAACTTTTTATCCAGCTCCTCCAACTGATCAAATAAAATCTGTTTCTGAGCTTCTTCTACATTTTGCGTTTTTCTTAATTCGGCCAACTGGGCAAACTCAATTAAGGATTCAACCGTTAATCCGGCACTACGCAAATTCTTAGCTAAATAAATCCAATTTAAATCGTTTGTCTTATAGTCACGATATCCACTAGCATTTCGGTGAACAGGTGGGATAACACCTACTCGTTCATAATAACGAAGTGTATCCACACTTAAACCAAACATTTTAGCTGCCTTTTGGATATTCATCGATTATTCCTCCTTGCTTTTCATAAACCATAATAAACCTTTGACCTAACTCCAATGCAAGACCATAGTTGTAATTAAAAACCGCATTCTTATAAGGTCGATTTCTTTATTCATACGCCCATTTAGAGAATGTTTTATATCTTTCAAAGAATAGAAAGTTGTATGATCTTTTATCTTTTTAAACATCAAACCACCGTTTTATATAATTACAATACAAGATAATAAAGGATTAGTTTGCTTTTGCTCTTTTATTATCAAGAGAAATTATTCTCCTTAAAATTCCTTATAACTATCTATCTTCACCTTTTTTTATCCCCCCAAAAAAGAGTACCGTTTTGAAAACGGCACTCTTTTCAGATTGTAGACAAACCCTCATTTCAACGTTGAAATGAGGGTTTGTCTACAATCTGATACACCTTTTAAAAGGTGTATGATTACGATTCTGCAAATCTGTAAATGGACAAATGTAAAGAAGTACAAATATGTAATCCGTCAAAAATGCATGTACGGAGGCAGAATCCCCCTTGTTTTCAATGAATGAGGTTTAAAGCGTAGTAGGCTGCACCTAAGAAATGATGAAGAAATGTTACCAGAGCCATTAACCCGGTTAGCAGTACAGAGAA
This sequence comes from Exiguobacterium sp. GL_137, assembly GCF_057834585.1. Classification (NCBI taxonomy): domain Bacteria; kingdom Bacillati; phylum Bacillota; class Bacilli; order Caryophanales; genus Exiguobacterium; species Exiguobacterium sp. GL_137. Next base: position 1,155,668 of record NZ_CM174406.1, on the reverse strand, counting down.
TATCTTCACCATCCGCTTAAAGAAATTTAGTTTCTCCATAAGGGAATCACTTTCCTTTCAGTAGTTTCGCAATATCCTACTAAAATCAAATGGAGAATAATCGGACTAGAGCTCCTTAAACCGTTCTATATATCGTTTACGCATAGTATGAATAGGCACAGTTTAACATTCTACACGAGGCGTTATGCGTTTTTTTGTGTTTCAGTTAGGTGTTGCACTTAATATTACAATTCATCTTATAATAAATAATAAAAACTATGAAATGAGGAATTCCTTTCCATGAAACTATTGCCCCCAAAATCTTTCTATTACGAAAGCGGCGAACGAGCTGTTCTGCTCTTGCATTCCTTCACCAGTAATCCGAACGACATGAAAAAGCTTGGCCGCTACTTGCAACAAAATCAGTATTCCTGCTACGCTCCGATACTGAGTGGACACGGTTTATCGGCAGAAGAACTTCTGAACTACGGACCAGCCGACTGGTGGCAAGATGTTCTCGACGGTTATCAGCTGTTGAAAGACAAAGAATTTAAACATATAGCGGTCGTCGGTCTCTCACTGGGTGGTGTTCTTGCTTTAAAAACGGCACAGGAGTTGCAGATAAAAGGTGTTGTCACTCTGTCCGTACCGATGGATAAAGAAGCAGCCGTCCTAAAGAAACGAATCGTTTATTACGCCAAGCGCTATAAACAGATCGAAGGAAAAGAGGACCCACAGATTGCCTCTGAAATGGCTGAACTGGATCTCCTGCCTTTTGAATCGCTGACCGACTTCGAACAACTCATTAACCGGACGCGAGACCATTTAGCCTCCGTAGTATCTCCTGTTTGCGTGATGTACGGGGAAATGGATGATTCCTCATACAAGACGAGTGCCGAAACGATTTTCGAAAGCGTAGCTTCGGATCAAAAGACGATAAAAGGATATGCGAATTCAAAACATTTAATGACGTTAGGAAAAGACATGAACGCAGTCAATCAAGACATTCTTGCGTTTTTAAATAAACTGAACTGGTAAAATGTTTACCCACTCTAAAGGCAGCCCGGACTTTGCGGGTTGCCTCTTTTCATACTGCTGCATTAATCCAATCCATATCAGGCATTAGACAAATGAACTGCCTGCAATCAGAAACCAATCAAAACGATTGACGTACCAAAATATAGATGGTATATTTATCTCGAATTAAAGATATATGAATTGAAGATAAAAAGAGGTGAACGAAATGAAACAGCCGAATCCGAACCTAAAAGCATTGACTGTCATGGTACGTGCAGTCGACGCGCTTCATGAAGTCATTAAACAGGATGTTGCGAAGTCCGGACTAAATCCGACAGATTTTTCCGTACTCGAGTTGCTGTATCACAAAGGAAGGCAGCCAATTCAACTAATCGGGAAAAAAGTATTGATTACGAGCGGCAGCATCACCTATGTCATCGATAAGCTTGAAAAAAAAAATTACGTCGCCCGCAAAGCATGTCCGGAGGATCGGCGTGTGACATTTGCGGAACTCACCACAGAAGGTCAAAGCTTAATGGATACGATTTTTCCGGAACATGAAAAAGCCATTAATCAGGTTTTCCAAGGTATTGATCCATCGGAAATCGAATCGTTTATTAAGACCGCTAAAAAAATAGGCTATCAGGCACAAAACCATTAAAAAATTTTAACGATATATCTCGAATTCGAGATAAAAAAAGACTAAGGGAGAGATTTATATGAACGAATTAAAAGGAATCCACCACGTAACAGCCATCACGAGCAGTGCAGAGAAAAATTATGCATTCTTCACAAACGTATTAGGCATGCGTTTAGTCAAGAAAACAGTTAATCAGGATGACATTCAGACGTACCATTTATTCTTCGCCGACGACAAAGGATCTGCCGGTACCGATATGACATTCTTTGATTTCCCGGGCATCCCGAGAGGAACCCACGGCACAAACGAAATCTACAAAACCGCTTTCCGCGTGCCGACGGACGAAGCACTTGCCTACTGGATCAAACGTTTTGACAAATATGACGTTAAGCATCGCGGCATTAAAGAACAATTCGGTAAAAAGACCCTCTCGTTCGTTGATTTTGATGATCAACAGTACATGCTGATTTCGGATGAACACAACGAAGGCATTGCATCCGGCATTCCGTGGCAAAACGGTCCGGTTCCATTAGAATTTGCGATCACCGGCTTAGGTCCGATTCACATCCGGATTGCCGAATTTGACCGGTTAAAAGAAGTGTTGGAAAAAGCGATGCTGATGCGGGAAATCGATAAAGCCGGATCCCTGCATCTGTTTGAAATGGGCGAAGGCGGAAACGGCGCGCAAGTCATCGTCGAACATAACCTCCTCCTTCCAAGTGGACAGCAAGGATTTGGTACCGTTCACCATGTTGCGTTCCGAGTCGAAGATACAGCCGCTTTAAATGAATGGATCAGCCGCATGCAAAACTTACGATTCAACACATCCGGCTACGTGGACCGCTTCTTCTTCGAGTCGTTGTATGCACGCGTCGCCCAAGGTATTCTGTTCGAATGGGCAACGGATGGTCCCGGCTTCCTGGGCGATGAACCGTATGAAACAGTCGGAGAGAAATTGTCCTTGCCACCGTTCCTCGAGTCGCAACGCCAGCAAATCGAACAAACGGTCCGTCCGATTGATACCGTCCGCAGCACGCGGACCATCGAAAAAGAATACCTATAAAACGGAGGAATTCACTTGAGTCTATTCAGTAAATTATTTGGTTCAAAGGAAACACCACAACAAGAGGAGGAAACGAACATGACAAAGTTAAACATTGGAATCATTTTGGGATCAACACGTGAAGGCCGCTTAAGCCCACAAGTCGGAAATTGGGTGAAAGAGCTCGCGGACAAACGCGGAGATGCCAACTATACGATCATTGACATCGCCGACTACAAATTGCCACTGCTCGGCGAAAAAGACGGCGATGCATCCGGTGCAGCTGCCTGGTCTGAAGCGATTGCCGCTCAGGATGGATTTGTGTTCATCACACAGGAATACAACCACTCGATTTCTGCTTCGTTAAAAAACGCCCTCGATTATCTCCGTGTCGAATGGAACAATAAAGCGGCCGGTATCGTCTCGTACGGTTCGGTCGGCGGTGCCCGGGCAGCAGAACATTTACGCGGGATTTTGGGCGAATTGTTGATTGCAGACGTCCGCGTCCACCCTGCCCTCTCGCTGTTCACTGACTTTGAGAATGGAGCTGTATTAAAAGCAGCACCCGTTCAGGCAGATTCCGTCAACCAAATGCTCGACCAGGTCATTCCTTGGGCCGGTGCTTTAAAAACGATCCGCTGATTATTCCATTTCCCTTAAAAAACGTTTGAAATAGAGATTAAAAATGAGAGAACTCCTTCATTCGGGAGTTCTCTCATTGGTTTTATTCGTTATCTTCCGTCCACGTATCAACATACGAAACGACGTACTCTTTTTTCGTTTGACTGTACTTTGTCTCGAAGTAATACAGGACATTCTCTTTCTGATTCAAAATGGAATACGAGTACGTCTTGTACGCCTTTGGAAAAACAGGTTGTTGTTTACCGGATTGCTTCCCGACTTTCGAATAGTCGATATACGAGACTCTTTCATGTTTCCCGATTCCTGTTCCCGTCATCACCGCATCCAACTGTTTTTTCGTCATGCCTTTTTTAATCTTTTGATCGTTATAGACACGTTTGGAATTGACAGCGGATGAGTCAAACCAATTTTTTTCAACGAGCTTTAACTGCTTACTTTGCTCTTTCGACTTAAATACAAGCAACATGCGAACGGTTTGGAACGTCATTTCATCCGGATTGTCCGATTCATTCGGTACCTTTGAATCTGGGTAAAGATAAAATTCATACTTCAAATATTTTAGCTTCCCGCTTTTATCGTATGTATTGGAATCGTTCAATTCACCACTGCATAAAAGATTAACTTTCACCTCATCCTCCGAGCGGTCACACAGATGTTTTTTATAGTTCTTGCCATACATGACTTCCGCAACACTCGTCATCGAGGCATTCAATTTCAGCTTTTTAAAGATATCGTGCTGCGTTTCTTTTTTAGTTTTTGCCGCGACTTCATTTGGTGGATAACTTGTCAATAACAGACATAACGATACAGATAACACAGTCAATACTTTAACTACGTTTCTCATGTTAAAAACCTCCTTTACTTTGCTATGCACACCTCTAGCTTATTGCTTCACGCTGATAAAAAAGTCCATGAACGTAACGAGTAACCCAACAAACGATACTGTCATTCCAATTTTAATACCCAACACGTCATTTAATCCTATCGAGCTAAAGCCGACCATCAGCGCAATTCCAAACAAAATAATGCTGATTCCCATCAAAATTAATTTCACGTTACTCCATTCCTCTCAAGCTGATTCATGATGCTTTCTGTTCAAAAGTACCAGTCAATTACGAGCTAAGTCATTGAATTGAACAATGTCACTGCCCTTTTTCGCGTAGTATTCAATCATTTCCGGCAGTTTCTTTTTGTCATAACTTGTGATGCCGTCCGTGATCACCGTCACGTCATAATCCAGTTTACGTAAATTAAAGCACGTCGATTTGACGCAAGCCGTCGCATCTCCGCCGGTCAGATAAAAGCCGGTGATGTCATGTTGCGCAATGAATGCTGCGAAATCTTCGCTTGTTAAGGCGTTCCCCTTATATTTTGTAAAAATGTGATCCGACACAATCTTTAAATCAGGTGCCAACTCGGCACCGCGTGTTCCGGTCTTAAACGTTCTGGTTCCAGCCGATAAATTCTCATGCCGGATATAGACCACATGCATATTTTGTTCGACTGCCCAGTCAATCGACTGATTAATGGTCCCGATGACTTCTTTGTAGTTTTTTGTCATGTCATTTTGAATATCGATGACGACTAAAGCTTTTTTGGACATGTGAGTTCCTCCTGATGAATAAACGGATTTTTCGTTCTGATGAATGTTTCCGGTTCCAATCGAATAACGTACACTTGAGATAAGAAACAAATTAAAGGAGGCATGCCCCGTGAAAGAAAAATACTATTTTGACGTCTTTCCTGAACTGACGAGCGAACGGCTCCTGTTAAGGGAAATCCGGTTAAGCGAAGCAAACCAAATGATTGAGATTACGGCCTATGACGGGCAACAGGCAGAAAATAGTCGCGACGTCGTCCGGATTTTGAGTCAAATTGCTCTTAATTACCTCAACGGGGATGGCATCACGTGGGGACTGTATTTAAAGTCGACCGGCGAATTCATCGGCAATTGTTGTTTTTGCAGAGGCTACCAAAACAACATCGCCGAGATTGGTTATGTACTCAAAGCGGACTTTCGGGGCCACGGCTACATGACGGAAGCCGTCAAAACAGTTACCCGCTTTGGACTGCAGGACATGAAGGTCAGACAGGTCTGTGCCTATACCGCACCTGATAACCTTGCCTCACAGTCCGTTCTCTTAACAGCCGGGTTCACGACAGGGATTTGCGACCAAGACAGTCATCAGTTCATCTGCCAGTAATATTATTCGTACTTCGTCCCATCATTTCGCTTTAAAATTATAAAGCGGCTTGATGACTTTTAATAACTCAACCGTGTCCTCTGTGTTTCGGATGATTTCTTCCATCGGTTTGTAGACAAACGGTGACTCATCGCGCGTCGATTCGACGACCGAACTCGACCAGACCTCCTGCATCGTCTCCTCAAATTCCTTCAAGTCCACTGATTTGAAGGCTTTTGAGCGGGACATGATACGTCCTGCTCCGTGTGGCGCCGAATAGTTCCAGTCCGGATTGCCTTTTCCTTTGACAATCAGTGAACCGTCGCGCATGTTCATCGGAATGATGGCGACTTCACCGGCTTGCGCTGAAATCGCACCTTTCCGGAGAATCATCTGCTCGAGATCGATGTAGTTATGGATCGTATCGAACTGTTCCGTGACCGACCAGCCCATCGCTTCAACAATGACGTCGGTCATCGCTTGACGGTTCAATGCCGCGTAGCGTTGGGCGATTTTTAAGTCATGCAGGTAGTTGTCCATATCGGAACCGGACACGTACGCCAAATCTTTATTTGTTTCATTGAACTGACTCTTCAACTCGACCAAAGTCGATTGGATATCTTGTTCACGTCCCTGTTCTTTCAGCGATGTGACGATTGTTTCTGTATCGACAGTGAATTGTGAGCTTTCCGCCAGCTTTTGATAATGCTCGGCAATCGTTTTCCCGAGGTTCCGGCTGCCGGAATGAATGACGAGATACAGATTGTTTTCCTCGTCCGTATTTAGCTCGATAAAGTGATTTCCTCCGCCTAACGTGCCGATCGATAACCGGGCGCGTGTTTCGTTAAACGGTGCCAATACTTGATCAAATGGAATCTGTTCCGACAAGCGGTGCGGCTGATTACGGACCGACATGCCACTCGGCACCAGTTCCTGAATCGTCGCATCCAGTTTGTCATAGTCGATGCCGGCTGTGTCGTTTCGTGTAATCTGTGTACATAACATCCCGCAACCGATATCCACACCGACGAGATTCGGGACAACTTTATCGTGAATCCGCATCGTTGTTCCAATGACCGACCCCTTGCCGGCGTGACAATCGGGCATAATCCGGACATTCCCGTCGACGGCAATATTTTCATTCAGCATGCCTGTCACCTGCTCAATCGTCATGTCATCGACGTTGTGGGTAAAAATCTTCGCTTCACCGTATTTTCCGCGAATCGTCTTCATATCGTCATCCCCCTATGTGTTCCTTTTTAATTATCCTACAAAATCCCTTTTTTAACAATTTATTCTCGTTCGTGAACAATCTTCAGGAACTGTTGCATCAGTGCCGACTGACCATCTTCCGTCAACCAGACAATAGCCGTCGTACTCGTCGCGTCCGGTAACCGTTCTTGAACCAGTCCTGTCATATCAAGCTCGCGAAGTGTACTTTCCGGCAACAGCGTCACCGCCTGCCCGCAACGAACAAGTCCAATCAAGGTCAAGACGTCGGAACAGGTTTCCTGCGAGACGACTCCGAACTGCTGGCTGAGCGTCTGAAAGACACCAAGTCCTTCCTGACTCGGAATGATGATGTCGGCGTCCGCAAATTCCGGATGACGAACTTGATAAAACGGTTCTTCCTCCATCCATTCGATCGTGACGCCTTGTGCATCGATCGGCAGTCGGACAAGTGCCACGTCAATCGCATGATCCTTCAGACGGTCAATTAATACACCCGACTCTCCCTGATGAATTTGAAGCGTAATCCGGGGATGCCGTCGTTTCATCTCTTGAACCCAGCCAGTCAGTCGACCGGCAGACAACGTATTGACCCCAATCCGTAAAATCCCGGCTCGTCCTTCCTTAATGTCACTGACTTCAATCCGGGTTTCCGCTTCGTAACGCAACAAGGAGACGGCCCGTTCATACAGCCGCTCGCCGCTTGCCGTGATCCGAATGCCGCGTCCTGCCCGTTCAATCAATCGGACTCCTAGTAACTCTTCCATCTTCCGAATTTGTTGCGTCAAAGCGGGCTGGGCCATCCGCAGTCGTTCCGCCGCCCGTGTGACGGATTGTTCTTCGACAACTGCACAAAAATACCGATATTGGCGTAAATCCATCTTCATCATCTCTTTCATATGTTTTCAGTCATAAATATGTATTAATCATAACATCAATCATATGATATGATGCTGAAATCAGCGATTTTCAAAGGAGACGATTTTTGTGAAACGTACGACGTCCACGGTCCAGTGGATCATTTTTTTATTAGCCAACACGATTGCCTTGCCAATCGTCGTCGCGAGTCTGTTTGACCTCTCAAGCGTCGAGACGGCCGCACTTGTTCAACGATCCTTCTTTGTTGGAGGAATCGCCTGTTTCCTTCACGGAACGTTTGGTCACCGGTTACCGATCGTATCCGGTCCGGCCGGTTCATGGGTCAGTATCTTTGTTGTCATCGCCGCGTTGCCGGTCGATTCAAAGACCGCCTTCACGATTGCGATGGCCGCGGTCGTCATTGCCGGCGTTGTCTTGATTTTCCTCGGGTTGACGGGATGGACCCGCTTTTTATTACCGGTCTTTACGCCGCTCGTCAGCGGAACGTTTTTGCTTTTATTATGTATTCAACTGACCGGCGTCATGCTCGGTGCCGTTCTCGCCGTTGAAGCAACACGCTTCGCCGGAATGCTGACGTTCCTGCTTGTGCTCGGACTCAGCCAGTTTGGTCCGGCACGTCTCCGGCCATTCGCCTTGATGATCGGAATTGTCGTCGGCTGGTTGGTCAGCCGTCCGTCGTTACCGGCAGCGTACGGTATCTTCGCCGTTCCGACGGCTTTACCGTTCGGGATGCCGCAATTTGACGGCAGTGCTTTTTTGGTTGCGATTCCATTTGCGATTCTTTTAATCGTCAACTTAATTGCTGCGCTCAGCGCCGTCGAAGCGACGATTCAGAAAAAAGGGGCCTTGAATCAGGGGCTGACGGTCGAAGGGATCATTCACTTGATTGCGGCGACGTTCTCGACGCTCGTCCCGGTTCCATTGCCGATTACGAGTGGTTTCATCGCTCAGACGGGAAGTAAGGAACGCCGACCGTTTTTGATTGCCTCCCTTGTCATTGCCCTGATCGGCTTTTTCCCGAGTATCATCGGGATTATCGCGACGTTGCCGCGCAGTGTGGCCAGCGCCGCTCTGCTTGCGACGTTACCGCACATGTTCCTGATTGCCTGGCAGTCCGCTGAAAGCAGCATGACGACGAGCCGCCGGAAACATGCTTTTGCGATTTGTGCCGTCATCGGAATCAGTATTTTGTTACAATCAACGGTCCTGGCGGAAATCCTGCCGTTGACGTTACGTCCGTTCTTCAGTAACGGCTTATTGATCGGCACGATGCTTGTGCTCGGTTTTGAAGTCATCGAACGTTTGCGTTCACGACGTGATGCTAAATCAGAACGGCTTGCCAGTTAATCTATATCTCAAAGTAAAATCCCCACTTTCTCGCAAAATGCGACAAAGTGGGGATTTTTTCTTCCTGATCATTTCAGAACACGGTAATTTATTTTTTCAGACACGATCTATCTCTTTTAGCACCGGCTTTTTCACGTGACTCCTATGGGAAAGAGCGCTTGCTTTTTGCGCTGTCAGAGACAAACCAAACTGAGGAAAGCACGGGAAAATAAGACGAGTTTCACTTAACTTAACTTCACCGTACCTCACGCCACCATCTGCGGGTCTCACTTGCAGCGGTGACACTTTCGCCGATCATCGGTGTTACGACCGGCACGTCGTGTTTTTTCGCTTCCTTCAACACCCGTTCGACCGGTTCAAACCACGGATGAAACGCCAGCGTAAACGCCGACCAGTGGACGGGAATCATCACGTCCCCTTTGACATCGAGATGCGCGGCAAGTGTCTGCTCCGGCAACATATGTGAGTTCGACCAACGGGTATCGTATTGCCCGCATTCCATGATCGTTAAATCAAACGGACCATATTGTTCTCCGATTGCCTTGAAATGGGGCCCGTAACCGCTGTCTCCGCTGAAAAAGACTTTCTTCGACCCTTCAAGCACCCATGATGCCCAAAGTGTCGAAAATTGATCGAGACCGTTTCGTCCCGAATAGTGCCGGGCCGGTGTTGCCGTTAAGCGAAGACCGTTCATCTCAATGGATTCATGCCAATCGAGTTCGGTAATCCGGTCCGGATCCACACCCCATCCTTTTAAACGGCTTGCGACACCAAGCGGGACGATAAATTGCCCGACCCGGTCTTTTAACGCCAGGACCGAATGATAGTCCAAGTGGTCATAATGGTCATGCGAATAGATGACGAGATCGATCGGCGGTAAGGCATCGAGATCGACCGGAGCCGTCGTCTGGAACCGTCCACCTCCGAATTTCGGGAACGGTGACGGGGCGCGACCGAGCATCGGATCAAAGAAAATCGTCTGCTGATCCAGCTCCAGTAAAAAGGCCGAGTGACCAAACCACGTCACGCGCGGTTCGGTTCCGTCCGTCCGGCGTTCAAACGGAACGACCGGCAACGGTTTGACCGGTTTTAACGACGGCAATTCCCGTCCGTAATCTTTTAAAATACTTTTCATCGTCTCCCATTCCATTTTTAATTGGAACGGCAGTTCATTTTGAAATTTTCCGTTCGAAAACTGAGTCGAACGGGCATAACGCTGTTGATCTGTTTTCGATGGTCGGCGGCCGAACAACGGATAACGGGTCATGAAGACCGCTCCGAGAACGCCGAGACCGGCTAGTGCTGCTACTGTTTTTTTCATTTTTCTTCACCTCTTTGATACGTTCAGTATAGCACCGGTGATTTTCAAAACGGTAATGAACAAACTTCACTTTCACAAAAAAGGACGCAAAGCTGAAAAACTCAGCTTCACGTCCAGTTCGATTAATCTACATCGTCAGCCTTCCATTTTGAACGGTCACTCTTGTCATGATCATCTGTACGATCTGATTCATAATCATTGATGCCCGGATTTGCGACTTTCCCGCCGTGACGGTCGTTCTCATCGTTAGAATTATCATGTAAATGGTCGTGATCATGTAAATGGTCGTGATCATGGTCGTGATTGTGATCATGTGTATGGTCATGTTCATCGTGCCGGTCTTTTGCGAACAATGCGATTCCTCCCCGCTCGACTTCCTGGTAATGGCGTTCCGCTTCATCATCGGAATGACCGACCCGCTTTAGTGTTTCCCGAAGCGGCGGCTCATGGCTGAACTTCGATTTGACTTGATCGATCCAGGACGCACCAGATGTCTCATCTGTTGCATCGTCCCGTCCCACTACTGAAAAATCAGAATCCTTATGTCCTTGCTGTTTTAGTGCTTGCATTTTTTGATGTAAACTCGATTCATCATGAAAAATACCAACAAATTTTTTCGCCATCGTCAACACCATTCCTCTCACAGAGATATGAATTCACAGACCTCCATTTTTACCCTTCTTTTTGCATCTCCAAACGAAAAAAACGTATCTTCCAGTGAACCGGAAGATACGTTTTAACAGATTAGTCTTTGAGTAATTGTGGTGAGTCGACGAGTGTGATGACACCGTCGTTTTTCTGAACGAACCGTTCGTAGACGAAATCGTTGGCAAACAAGAGAACCGGGTTTTCCCAACGGTCATAGACAAGCACCGTCCGCGAATCCGTCAACTTCTTGACTTCACTGATTTCCGTTACCTTGACCCATTTCGCAACTTGGAAGTTTGCCGCATCTTTTAAGATGTCTACGCCGTATTCCCCTTTGAGACGGTGTTCGAAGACTTCGAATTGAAGTTGTCCGATCGCGCCGAGGATGATTTCGTTGTATTCCGTCTTATAGACTTGAATGGCTCCTTCTTGTGCGAGCTGTTCGACACCTTTTTGGAACTGTTTGGACTTTAGTGCGTTTTTCGTAAAGACTTTCAGGAACAGTTCCGGTGCGAACGTCGGCAAGGCCTCGTACTGCAGGCTCGGATCACCGTTCGTGATCGTATCACCGATTTGATAGTTACCGGAATCGTACAATCCGATGACATCGCCGGCAAACGCTTCGTTGACCGTTTCCCGCTCATCCGCCATAAACTGTGTCGATTGCGACAGCTTCATCTTTTTGCCGGTCCGCGTCAGGACGACTTCCATCCCGCGGTCGAATTTTCCGGTACAAATCCGGACGAACGCGATCCGGTCACGGTGATTCGGGTTCATGTTTGCTTGGATTTTGAAGACAAAACCGCTGAAGAAATCTTGTGCCGGCTCGATTTGTCCTTTGTTCGACTCACGCGGAGTCGGTGACGGTGACAGGTTGAGGTAATGCTCAAGCAACGGTGTAATCCCGAAATCAACCAAGGCAGAACCGAAGAAGACCGGTGTCAATTCACCTTTCGCAATCAATTCTTCATTGTATTCATTGCCGGCTCCGTCGAGTAAATCAACTTCGTCGACTAACGTGTCATACATTTCATTGTTGATCGTTGAAGCCAACTGATCGTTTGCGAGTCCTTCTTCGCCGAGATCAATCGTCAGACGATCGTTTTTAAAGCAGTGGAACTTCTCGTTGACACGGTCGTAGACGCCCTCGAACTGTTGTCCCGATCCCGCAGGCCATGTGACGGCAACCGATGGAATGCCGAGGACTTCTTCGAGTTCTTCCATTAATTCAAGCGGATCACGTGCTTGACGGTCCATCTTGTTGATAAACGTAAAGATCGGAATTCCGCGCATCCGGCAGACTTGGAACAGTTTTTTCGTTTGGGACTCAATCCCTTTCGCGGCATCGATGACCATGATCGCCGAGTCGACGGCTGTCAGGATCCGGTACGTATCTTCCCCGAAATCGGAGTGACCCGGTGTATCCATGATCGAGACGATTTTTTTATCGTATTCGAACTGCATGACCGAGGACGTAACGGAGATTCCCCGTTGTTTTTCGATCTCCATCCAGTCGGATTTCGCAAATTTCGAGTTTTTCCGTGCCTTGACGGATCCTGCTTCCCGGATTGCTCCACCGTGGAGCAAGAATTTTTCAGTTAATGTCGTTTTCCCGGCATCCGGGTGGGAGATGATGCCGAAGATCCGGCGTTTCTCGACTTCGGTTTGAAGTAGTTTTGTCATGTACATTAATTCCTTTCACCTATATATTCAACCTCGATACAGATACTTTTTCGCAACTAGTCTATCATACCGAATTTTCGCAGTCTCGTCCATTTCACTTTGTTGACTTAATTTTCAGATTTCATATTGACAATCCTGCCTCATGTTCTATACGATGACGAGGAAGTTACTATTACAAAAAGGAGGAGACGTACAATGTCACAATCATTTAATCAGCAACCATCGATTCACGTATTGGCTACAACTGTACGTCACCCAATCGTTTAATTTCTAATTAAGCAGGGTGTACGTATGCGTATACGTACATGCTGCCCTCTTATATCAGGACGGGTATGCCCATATTTGTGCGTATCCGTCTTTTTCATGGTCTAAAAACGGAAATATAAGGGGTTTTGTTTATGTTTACTGCACTAAAACAGCTTGACCGTAACATTTGGATCCGGTTCGTCGGGGAAACGATTACCGGAGTCATGATGTTCATGATTGCACCATTTCTTGTTCTTTATTACTCGGAACAGCTCGATTCGTATTTTTTAGTCGGTCTCATCATGGCGACCGGCCCAATCACGTCCCTGTTCGGTTCGTTCCTCGGCGGCTATCTCGCCGACCTGTACGGACGTAAACCGCTGATGGTCATTTCGATCGTCGGCGATGTCATCGCGTTGATCGGCTTCTCGTTCGCCGATTCGTTTTGGCCGTTACTACTGATGAACGCCTTGCTCGGTCTGACGAACTCCTTGTTCCACCCGGCAGCGAGCGCGATGGTCGCCGATGTCACGCCGCCGGAGCGGCTCAACGAATCATTCGGACTACTCCGGATGGGACATAATGTCGGGGCAGCGTTTGGTCCGTTGATCGGAAGTGCTGTCCTGTTCGTCGACCGGTCGCTGATCTTTTATGCCGCTGCCGCCGTCTTTTTCCTGTATGCACTCGTCTTGTTGATCTTCATCCAGGAAACAAAGCCGGATCAGATCGAACATACGCAGGATGAGCCGAAACTGTCAGCCTTCACCGTCCTGCGCAAAGATCATGTTTTCGTGATTTTCATCGCAGCCGGCGTTTTCATCTCGATGGGCTTCGCTCTCGTCGAAAGCATGTTGCCGGTTTTCCTGAAGGAAGCGTTACCGGGACTGCCGAACGATAAAAATCCGTTCCCGTACCTGATGGGACTGAACGGCATCATGGTCGTCCTGTTCCAGTTCCCGGTCGCTGCCCGCCTGTCCGGTAAAGCATTCGGTAAAGTCATGCTGCTCGGGGCGAGCATCTTCGGACTCGGGATGATTTTACTCGCGTTCATTCCGTCTTATCTGTTTTCACTCGGAACCGGCTATATCGTGCTCGTCACGATTTTACTGTTCATCTACGCACTCTATACACTCGGTGAGATGATCATGTCACCGGTCCAGATGACATTCATCGCATTGATTGCACCGGAACATTTGCGCGGAACGTATAACGGTGCCGCCAGTATCCAGTGGCTAATCGGTGGTGTGACGGCGCCGCTCCTCGGATCCCTGTTCCTTGACTCCGGAAACGGACAATATGCACTTGCCGGTGTCGGACTCGCCTGTTGTCTGTCCGGACTTGTTTATCTCGCGCTTGATCGCTCGATCCAACGCGCGAAACGGTTGTCTCAATCCGCATAAATTAAAGTAGATTTTTTTTACTCATTTAATATAGAAACCCCAAACCAGACACTCGTCAAAAGTATCCGGTTTGGGGTTTTCGTATGTATATGATTTAATAAGGAATTTCGTCCTATATGATATTCGAGGAGGAGAAAGGGTATTGATGATTAAATAGTAGTATTTATTTTACAAGTTTTCCGTGGAGATATTTACTCTCCACAGCAGGAAATGAACTCCTTTACAGAATTTAAGGCCAGAAAGCCCACTACTTCCGTGGTGGGAGTGGGAGTGTCAGGATCGGGACATTAACGTAGGAATCTCGATGCTTCAGTTCCGGTTTAAGGGAGAGACGATGCATATGATTACCCATAAAAGAGCGCTATCCGTTCGCCAGTGCATCTTCGATTACTATCAACGAGTCGGGATCCGCTGTCAGGTGACGATTTTTACGGAGCAGCCGCTCCAACTGTTATTAGACTTCGATTCCAATCGGGACGAATTGATTACACCACAACGACGAAGCCATTCTTGTCGCCATATCCGGGCTCATCTTGTCTCTGCCTTGATCACGTTTGATGACTCCTATACGCATGTTTATATGACAAAAGCCCCGTTCACTTCCCTGACACGTTATTGCCTTCTGATCGTTTGACAAAATATGTGGTCTGTTCCTATCTGAGAAAAAATTGATTATACATTCAAAGCATTCCGGAACCCGAAACAGCTCATGTAGGAAATGGCTTCTGCTTCGAATGTTCCAAAAGACAGACTTGATTTTCGAACACCATCAAGATGGCAACACACCGTCCGCAACAAATGGACCAAATATAACGGGCAGAGGTTCTAACGTTCGTTGTACTTCGGCAATGAATCGACTCGAGCCGCTCACGAAAACGATTGGATCGTCTATTGAAATGAGTTCCAGGAAACTTTCAATTTCTTCGTCCCATCCCTCATTCTGAATGCTATGAAAAATTAAGCCCTGTTTTGTGAGTGAATTAAGATCTGACAACATCTTCTTTGAAGACGGTTTTGTTGTCCGGACATGTAAAATCGTCGTTGTCCGTCCACTCATCAGCGCATATTGCGCCTCATCGATGATAGCACCCAGATGATGCCCTTCCGCGACGAGCAGGACACCAAGACGAGACCAGTCACCTTGTTGCTTATATTTGCAAAAATGGCGACACGTCTCGACTAATTGATGATGGACAATCTGCCAGGCTTCAAGCACCGGGTCCGTCGATGACAATCCAAGCTCCACTCTGACCGCATCGACAATCTCGGTACTGACGATATCCGGATAGGTCAGGATAAAAGATTTGGTTTGCCTGATTTCATTTAATAAGACCATTTTAAACAGTTCACTGGATTCATGTTGATGCGTGACATGTTTTAAAAGTTGAGCCAATCGGAGGATCCGGAGCTCAAAACTTTGCGATGGAAGCTCGAGACTTCCTATTTCCTGCAGTTCTGCGCTATACTTATTTTCCAACTGTTTATAAAAACGGCTGGCAATTCGTAAGCCGTTTTGATCCACTTGTGGTCCAATCGATTGTAATAAATGTAATGCCTGATCAAAATGCATGACATGACCTACCTTTCCTCGTATATTATGCCCGACCTTTTCTTTAAATTCAATCTCTAAAATGCATCTTTAGATATGCACATTCAAACTTGTACTTCCTATTAAACTTCTCTAACATGTGTAGGTAAGTAGGTGATGAAAATGCGCATGACACGTTATACGGATTATGCAATCAGATCCCTGTTATTTGCCGGGGCAAACTCTGATCGATTGGTCCGAATTCAGGAAGTAGCGGACTGTTACGACATTTCAAAAAATCATCTGATGAAAGTCGTCTATCGGTTAGGACAAAATGGATTGATTCATTCTGTTCGAGGTCGAGGTGGCGGATTCCGTTTGGCAAGCCCGCCGGATGAAATTTATATCGGTGACGTAGTGCAATTGTTTGAACCAACAACTCACTTTTTAGATCCACTCGAGGGGATGTCCGAGCTCCCTTCTTTAGACCCTGCACGCGACGCTTTTGATGACGCGATTGCTGCGTTTCATCAAGTCTTGAACAGTTACACGATAAATGATTTACTTCATCCAACGAGTTCCACACATCGACAAATCCTTGAAATGATTCCGAGCCGCGACTAATCGTGGGCGGAATCATTTTTTTGTCGACAGACATCCGTGACGTCATCTGAATCCGTGCGTGGTATACTCATATAAGAAAGGAGGGGTACAGATGAACCCTCACGAAGAACTCAACACTTTATATCTCCGTTTAAAAGAGGCAGATCCGTCACTCGAACGTGGTGAATCACTTTGGACCATTTTTGAAGACACGACTGATGCGACACTCCGTCCCCTTGCCTTATGGACGTTTTCTCAAAACCAATTCGATTTGGGTCACTTCCGCTCTTTTTTAGTTTCCTTTTCCCTTTTGATGGATTGGGTCCGAAAAGACGAATTGACATTAACCCCTAAACAGGAACTTGACCTGTACTGGAATTATAAATCCTATTTAATTTATGCAGCCGAACAGGAGGATATGCCTGTTGCCTTGTTAGAAGAAGACTTTGACCGGTTCGTTGATTTTTGTGACACTCACGGCTTTGCCCGGACACGGGATTATATCGGCTTTATGATTTACAGCAAACTCGGTGACGAAGAACAGGCGGACCACTATCTTTCCGAATGGATTGACGCTCCGTCCGATGAATTAAGTGACTGCCCGTCTTGCGAAGGTTTCAGCCGGATGACGTATGCGATTGAACGCGGTTACGAAGACCGGGCCTTGTTACTGTATGCCGCAATCCGCCATGAGCATGGCTGTTCGCGTATGCCCGATCAAGCCCATCCGTTTATCCTTCCGTTATTCATCAGTCGGAAGAAAGACCGGTTTGATTGGACGGAACGATTGATCCAAGAAGTCAAACGGGTTAAACCGCTCTTTACGGGCGGCGATGAACCGTACCACCTCTATGCCGCAATGTATTACGACGACAAGTACGTCTGGTCGATGGAAGAGAAAAAACAGTTGATTCCATTATTGACGGACCGTGGTTACCTGCAATTCCTGCTCGCCCACTATGCAGCGTCCTACCGTGCTGCGCGTCATGCCGAAGTTGCCTATCTCGGAGTACTGCGCTCCAATATTTACGAAGTCGCCCAGGAACTGGATCGACGGATTGACGGACATTTTTATTTGAATTTCGTCGAACGGGAACTCAAACGGGTCACAGAATTCATCGTTTAATTTTCTTGAGAGGACGTGTCAGAATGTTAGATCATGTACAGTTAGCTGCCCCAAGAAACTCGGAAGAACAGGCTCGGGCTTTTTATGCCGGGCTTTTACATATGAAGGAAGTTGACAAACCGTCCGGTGTCAAAGCAAGCGGTGGTGTCTGGTTTGAATCGCACGCTGCCTTGCTTCACCTCGGTATCGAAGAGCCGTTTCATCCTGCCACAAAAGCGCATCCGGGTCTGACCTTTTCGCATCTGGATGACTTGGCAAACCGGTTACAGACTGACGGATACCCTGTTCAGTTTGATGACCGCCTGGCACCACGCCGACGTTTGTTTACAAATGACCCGTTCGGTAACCGGATTGAATGCATTGAACAGCAAATTCCCGTTATCGTCCCGAAACGGCTGACGAACGGTTCCCACGTTCGTTTGCTCGCACCGGCCTCAAGTCTCGCGACAGTCGAGTCAAATATCCTCGATCAGGCAATTACGGTTTTGGAATCGTTTGGCTTACGGGTTTCGATCAGTCAACATGCCCGGGCCTTGAATCCGTTTGGTTCGAGTGATCCTGCATGCCGCCTGGACGATCTCCACACCGCGTTCGCCGATCCATCGATTGATGCGATTTTATGTGTCCGCGGTGGATTTAGTTCCAATGAATTGCTGGACGGGCTGGACTACGATTTAATCCGGAACAATCCGAAGATTCTCTGCGGTTTTTCCGACATTACGGCGCTTAGTCAGGCACTCCTGACGCAAAGCGGACTCGTTACCTATTCCGGACCGATGTTACGCGCACTCGCCTCCCGCGATGCCTATACGTTACAGTCGTTCGTGAAGGTTTTATTCGAAAGCGGAACGACGCTGATTGAGCCGAGTGTCAATTGGCATGATCAACACGAAGGAAAAAATGTAACGCTTTCGAATCCGGGACCTGTCGTCCTGTCGTCCGGTTCTGCGACAGGACGTCTGCTTGGCGGAAACCTCTGTACGTTAAATCTGTTACAAGGTACATCGTACTTCCCGGACTTACGTGACAGTATCCTGTTCCTTGAAGATGATTACGAAGTCCATCCGGCGACATTTGCCCGTGATTTTGCTTCTTTGATGGCACAGCCCGGGGCAGATCAAATTCGAGGAATCGTCTTTGGTCGTTTTCAGCTCGCAACTCAGATGACAGATGAACACCTGCGTTATCTGGTCAGCCTGTACCCTGCTCTCTCATCGATTCCGGTCATCTCCGGAGCAGACTTCGGTCATACGATGCCGCTCTTCACCTTCCCGATCGGCGGGAAGGTCTCGATGGAAGACGGCATGATTTCGATTCAACATTAAAAAAGGGAGGAGTCGCGGCGATCCGCGTCTCCTCCTTCTTTAATAGTCGAGCAATCTCGAAGCATCAATTTGACGCTTCGATCCATCGGCAAACATCTCGAGTGTCGCGAGGATTTTATGGTCCGTCAAGTCGTATCGTACCAATGTAAAGTCCTCGAGCGTCGAAATCGTCTTAAACGTTTTTCCGACCGTGAACGCCCGCTTCCGGCTCGTATCCTGAACCGGAATCGTCACGAATACGACCGTGATGTCCGTTCCGTTCGTATCGTAATAAAATTCGACGACACGACCGTCCGCTGTCTCCGGCAACAGACCTTTTTGAGGTCGTCCGGACTCATCCAATTGTACATAAGGTTGTAACATCGTTCCGCCTCACTTTCTCCGTCATTTATCATAGCATGACAAAAAAAATTATGCTAATGTATAAGTGATGTTGAAAGGGGGATGAGTCACGGATGGCATGGTTCATGAATGGAATTTTGCTCTGGGGCTTTATCATGATCACATTGATGGCGATTGGCGGTTTCTTCATGTTCCGGAAGTTCCTAAAGAAACTTCCGAAAGAAGACGGCAAATCGATGATGGACTGGGAAGATGAATACATCGATCAGACCCGCCATTTATGGACGGATGAAACACTTGATTTATTAAATGCACTGGTTATGCCTGTTCCGGCTGCTTTTCGGGATGTGGCACGCCGAAAGATCGCGGGACGGATCGGTCAGTTCGCACTGGAAGAACGCGCATCTGTAATGACGTCCGAACTGGTCGTCAAAGGCTATATTTCTGCGACACCGAAACGGGATCATAAATTCTTGAAAAAAGCCTTACGCGAACACGCCATCGATTGGCGGGATTACGAACTTTATTTCCAAAACTAAAAGGAAGGACTCTCTCGCGAGAATCCTTCCTTTTAGTTTTGCGGTAAATGTTTGACCGGAACGATTCCCGACTTAACCTGCTTATACTTCAGGTACATCGCAATCCGCCAAGGCACAATCATCCCAAAGGCGACGAGATAAAAAATTCCGCCCGTCTCAAAAATATCAATTTGCCCGCCGATGACAAACTTCGCGACGGTCCGGACAATCAGAATCCCGAACAGGACGATGAAAAAGGCTTTCGACCGTTGCAAATAAATTTGTCCTTCGGCTTCGTAAAAATTAGACGTCTTGATCAAAAAAATACTGAAGATCATCCCGATCAATAACGCTTCTGCCACTTCCGTCCAGGTCAGACGTGATGCCGGATATAAAAACTGCAGCATCCCGGTCGACATGGCGAAGGGCGGGATTAAGATTTTTTTAGCGTTCGTCGGTTTAGCCGAAGCTTTGACACGAATGAAGCTGATCAGTAAACCCATGACGAGCGCAACCCCTGTTGATACCCAAATCATCCCATCACTTCCTTGTTAAAATCCAGTGAATCCTACGATATCACTCATCCATGCAGCAAATGCGCTGAGTCCGTCAAAATACAGGACGATTCCGAACAACATCATCAATGCTCCACCGAATTTTGTCATCTTTAAACTGTATTGAACGAATAATCTCGAACGACCGACGAAAAAGGCCATCAATAAAAATGGAATCGAGAATCCGAGCACATAAAACAGCATATACAACATGCCTTGACTCGGGTTCGTCGCTGCCAGTCCGATGACACCTGCCAAAATCGGACCCGTACATGGTGTCCATCCGGCAGCAAAACCGATTCCGACAAGGATCGTACCGATGTACCCGCCCTTTCGTTCACCTAAATTGAGTTTTTTCTCACGCATCAAGAATGTCGGTTGCCACAATCCAAGCAATACCACACCAAATACGAAAATCACGAGCGCGCCGACCATCCGCAATGTGTCACGGTAGGTAATGAAAACATCCGCTAATAAGGAAGTCGATAGGCCAAGAACAGCAAAGACCATTGCAAATCCAACCAAAAACGCTACTGTATGCAACAGTGACCGTTTTTCTCTGACCCCTTTTTCTTTTAAGTCCGTTACAGAAACACCGGTAATGTATGAGAGGAACACCGGATATAACGGAAGCGTACAAGGTGAGACAAATGACAATAACCCTGCACCAAACGCTAACCAAAGCGAGAGCTCCATTTCAGCAGCTCCTTTCTAATTAAGAAGAAGTTCCTTCTCTATTTTGCCAAACTAATCGACATTTAGCACCTATTATCTTCCGAAAGATTAAAAAGATTCATGACAACTGAAATTACAAAAAAATTACATTTCCTCAAAACAGATGAAATGTCGTTGCACTGCCAGAAACCACTTGCTAGAATATGGATATGACATCAATGTAAGGGAGGATCCTATGACAAGCCAACATCTATTGACTTTAGCAATCGAGGCAAAACGAAGTGAACTGTATCATCAAGCGGATCGGTCTAGTTTCACCTCCCCTCATGTGTTGAAACTGAGTCATGAACTGGATTTATTATTACTGGAATACTCCCGTTTCGTTCAGAAGTACACGTATCCTTCCCGTACGAACGAATCTGTTTTAGGATAAAACATTGTTTTGTTGTCGCAACAACACGACAGTCGTCCATATAGCCTGATGTAAAAGCCGTTGACGTATGGTATTCGTCAGCGGCTTTTTCGTGTTTCTTCTATATAATGCGTTTTTTTGTTTTATGTTTTAAAAAATCTTTAATTCTTTCTTTACTTTCTTCATCCGATTCTTTTTTTGAGTCTTTAGTTAGGTGAATAATTAGAATATTTCCTCTTTACCATGCCTAAAGTCCTACTTCCCCTTTAATTTTCCAAGCATTATGACCTAGACGTGACAAAACATGCATTTTTGCAATCTGTTTGTCATACTAGCCCGGTTTGTAACTTGAATGACTCTGACCTGTAAACGCACAACCCTGAATTGCCGTGTAAAGTAGGAACAGTAAACACAGCATATGTCAGGAGGACATCAATAATGAAAAAAGCAGTTTTCGCTGCAGGTCTTGCAGCAACGGCTCTATCAGTAGGATTCGCCCAAGAGACAGAGGCTGCCTCAGAGACGGTAACAGTAAATACAGCGGTATTAAATGTACGGACAGCACCTACTACGGCATCAGCGGATGTAGGTAACGTATATAAAGGTCAAAAATTAAATGTCGAAGGACGTTCTGGTGCATGGATTCAAACAAACATCAATGGCCAAAAACGTTATGTACACGGTGCTTACACTTCAGCCGGTTCTTCATTCGACTTTAAAAAAGCTACAGTCACTACGGCAGTATTAAACGTTCGTACGCAACCTACTACAAACTCTAAAGACGTTGGCAACTTGTATAAAGGCCAGTCCGTTAACGTAGAAAGCAAAGTCGGTGCTTGGATCAAAACAACAATCGACGGAAAAACTCGTTACGTACACAGCGATTATACAACTTTAGCAGGTTCAACAGCAAAAGCTCCAGCTGTTAAAGCTCCAGCAGCTCCAGCAGCACCTGTTGCTAAAGCAGCTCCAAAAGCAGCAGCTCAACCAGCTGTAGCAACAAAACAAACAACAGCAGCAAAATCAGGTACGAAAGTAACAATGAACGTTACAGCGTACACAACTGATCCATCAAATAACGGTAGCCGCCTTTACAACGGTCGCGCATTGACTGCCAGCGGTTATGATGTTACAAACACGATCACGTACAATGGTATGCGTATCGTTGCAGCATCAGCTCAATACCCAATTGGTACACGCATGCACATCTCTGGTATCGGTGAAGCCATCGTACTTGACCGTGGCGGCGCTATCCAAGGTAACAAACTTGACCTTCTCGTTGGTTCACAACAAGAAGCACTCAACTGGGGACGTCAAAACGTCACTGTTACTGTCTACTAATTTTAAACACAAACAACCTGCCGGGCGAGATCGCCTGGCAGGCTTTTTTATGTCTTAAGAAACGGATGAAACGTGTCCGGATTGTAATTCATACATTTTTTTATACAATCCGTTCTTTTCAATCAACGTCTGATGATTCCCTTGTTCCACGACTTCCCCTTGATGCAGGACTAAAATCAAATCCGCATCCTGGATTGTCGACAACCGGTGGGCAATCGCAATCGTCGTTCGCCCTTGTCGCATGCGTTTTAAGGCGACTTGAACTTTTTCTTCCGTTTCCGTATCGATTGAACTTGTCGCTTCGTCGAGAATCAGGACTTTCGGATCCCGCGCCATCGTCCGGGCAAACGAGACCAACTGGCGTTCCCCGGCAGAAAACGTCGCTCCCCGCTCTGCGACCGGACTGTCATATTGCTCGTCCAACTGATTGATGAAGCCATCTGCTTGGACAAAACGGGCTGCTTCCTCGACTTTTTGGAATGGAATCGAGGAATCGAATAACCGGATGTTATCGGCGACACTTCCAGTAAACAGGAATGAATCCTGTAACACCAGTCCGACATGGCGCCGCAGTTCGTCTTCCGGCAATTGTTCGAGCGGTTGCCCGTCAATCAAGATTCGACCCGACTGATAGGAATAAAAACGCATCAGGATATTGATGATCGAACTCTTCCCGCTGCCCGTCTGACCGACCAGGGCAATCGTCTGACCCTTCTTCGCTTCAAACGAAATTCCTTTTAAAACTTCCTTCTCTCCGTCATAACTGAAGCGGACGTTATCAAAGACGATATGTCCTTCTGTAATATCAGCGTCACCCGCAATCGTCTTCGCAGGTTCCGGCTCATCCGTATCGAGTACTTTAAAGACACGGTCCGCCGAGACGACAGCCTGTTGGAATTCAGACAGACGTTGCATGATTTGCTGAACCGGTTGGAAAATCCGCTCCATGTAACTGATAAAGGCATATACGACCCCGACCTGGACCGTTTGTGAAAATGACAGGACACCGAAGTACGTAATCAAGGACGCAATCGTCAGCGCTAACATCAACTCGATGATTGGCCGAAGCAGCCAGCTGTCGAGCTTCAAGTTCTTGTAACGGCCGTTCTGATGGGCGATGTTCGTCTCTTCAAATTCCGCCATCAACCGTTTTTCCTGGCGAAATTGTTGAATGATTGCCATCCCGTTGATCGATTCATTCAGCTGTCCGTTAATCTTCGACAACAAATCCCGGACTTCAGCGTAATATTTCGTTGAATAACGGCGGTAAATCCAGATGATGAAATAAAACAGCGGTAACAGGACTAACGCAATCGTCGCGAGGCGCGGTTCCAGTAAGTAAAGGAACAGATAGGTTCCAATCAGTTGCACCCCGCTTTGGACGAACGTCGACAAGACACCGATATACAGTTCTTTGATGGCTTCCGTATCGTTTGTGATCCGTGAAACAAGTACGCCAGCCGGTGTCCGGTCAAAATAACCGAGCCGTAAGTGCATGACGTGGCGAAACACATCGATCCGAAGCCGTTGAATGACTTTCAAGGCGATTTTTTGGAACTCAAACGCCTGCAGATAATCGACGACGATCCCTGTCGTATGCAACAGTAAGTACACGCCGAACAATAACGCCACTTCCTGCACCGGATAGTTGCCGACCGCGACATAATCATCGATGAAGATTTTAACGAGATAGGGACCTCCGAGCTTTGCTCCGGTCGTCACAAGCAACAGTAAAAAGGCGACTAACACCTGTTTTTTAAACGGTTTGACGAATCCCAGCAATCGTCGTAAGACCGCTTTTTCATTAATATCATGATTCAAGCGTTCCACCTCCCTGTTCGACGAGTGATTCGAGTTGCTGACGGTCGTAGGTTTCTTTATACCAACCGTCACGGGCAAGCAGTTCATCGTGTGTTCCCCGTTCAATGATTCGACCCGCATCGAGGACGATGATCTCATCGGTATGCGAAACCGCCGACAGACGGTGGGCGACAATGATTTGTGACTGTTCGTTATCCGCTGTCCGGAAGTGTTCGATGATCGCTTCCTCCGTCTTGGCATCAACCGCCGACAAGGCATCATCCAATACCAGAATCGGACAATCCGCGAGTAACGCCCTGGCAATCGAAATCCGTTGTTTCTGACCGCCGGATAATGTGACACCCCGTTCCCCGACCATCGTCGCATAGCCTTCCGTAAAGCCGAGAATATCCTCGTGAACGGCAGCAATCCGTGCAGCTTCCATGATTTCTTCCATCGATGCATCCGGTTTCGCAAAGGCGATATTATCAGCAATCGAAGCAGAGAACAGGAAATGATCCTGCGGAACGATTGCAACCTGCTTGCGGACCGTTTCACGCGTCAATTGTTTGACGTCCTGTCCGCCAATCGCAATCGAACCGTATTTGACATCGTATTCGCGTGATAACAGACGAACGAACGTCGATTTTCCGGCACCGGTCCGACCAACGATTCCAAGTGTCCGTCCGGGTGTCAATGTCACGTGAATGTTCTCAAGCACAGGTTGTGTCTCATATACAAACCGATCAATCGCGACTTGTAAATCAGCGGACGAAACCGTCGTCGCCGCTTCTTTCGCATCCTTGATTTCCGGTTCGATTGCAAGCATCCGTTCAATCCGGTCGTACGAAGCCCGTCCCCGTTCGACGATATTAAACAACCAGCCGAACGCAAGCATCGGCCACGTCAGTAATCCCAAATATGTAGTGAAGGACACGATGTCCCCGATCCGAATTTCCCCTTGCTGTAATAAATACGCGCCGTATCCGACGGCAATGATATAAGATAAGCCGACCAAACCGAAAATCGTCGGATCAAATAAGGCATCGATTTTCGCGACCCGGCGGTTTTTTTGAACGACATCATCAGATAACGAAGTAAACGTTCCGACATCCGATTCAACTTCCCCTGTTGCTTTCAAGACGCGGACTCCGCTGACGCTTTCTGCGACCTTGTCATTCAAATCCGAAAAAGCTTCCTGCGCATCGTGGAATCGGGAGTGCAGCATCTTCCCGTACCGTGACGTCAAATAAACCATCAGCGGCATCGGTAACAACGAAACAAGCGTCAGTTTCCAACTGATCGTCGTAATCATCGTGATGATGACGAAACTGCCCATCGTCACGGAATCGACGAGTGTCAAAATACCGGCTCCTGCCGTCATCGAGACGGCTTGTACATCATTCGTCGCATGAGCCATCAAATCCCCGCTGCGGTACTTCTTGTAAAATGATTGATCCAGGTCCGAAAAATGACCATATAGCTGACTTCGCAACAACCGGCCGAGCCGGATCGACGCTCCGAAGATGTAAAACCGCCAAAAATAACGAATCACATAGGTCGATACCCCGATCAACACCAGTGTCGCGACCAGTTTCCATAAATCATTTTTCGTCAAACTGCCTTCGCTCAGTCCGTTGACCGTCGAACCGATTACTTTCGGCGGAATCAGTTCCAGTCCGGCAACAAAAATTAAAGCAATGATGCCTAAACTGTATGCTTTCCATTCGAGTCGGAAAAACCAACTCAGTTTCCTGAAGACTCCCATACAAGTCCCCCCTTTTTAAATCGATTGAGTATTTCTAATAGTCTCACATTTTAGATTAGCCATCTTCCTAAAAAATAGCAAACAAAAGGAGACCAAATTGGTCTCCTTTTACAAGTCGTTATTTTTTCGGTGATTTCATTGAACCACTCATTGAACGCATCACTTGGTTGACTTTCTTTTGTGATGGCTTTTGACCCATTTGCATCATCAATGTCTTAATCATATCTTCGTTGATTGGTGGGTTTTGCTCCAAATAGTTCATCATGTATCGACGAGCGATATAAAAACCAAGGGCGACACCAGCTACCAAGCAAAGAAGGGCAATTAAAATCCAAATCCATGTAGCCAAGTTGCTTCCTCCTCTAACTTCAAACGTCGCTTTTTACTATACTATAATTTAAAGCCTTTGCATAGATAATGCAAAAAAAAGGTGCGCGCGTTTGCGCACCTTTCTTCATTAACCGAGTTGCTTGACTGTGTTCAAGACATTTTCGACAGACATGCCGTACTCTTTTAACAGAAGATCTCCAGGAGCCGAAGCAC
Source organism: Exiguobacterium sp. GL_137 (assembly GCF_057834585.1). NCBI lineage: Bacteria > Bacillati > Bacillota > Bacilli > Caryophanales > Exiguobacterium > Exiguobacterium sp. GL_137. Next base: position 1,128,876 of record NZ_CM174406.1, on the reverse strand, counting down.
CAAAGCGATCGATTCCGATGACTTGTCCTTCTGTTCCTACATATTTATACCAACCGAGTGAAGCACCGGCTTCAATCGCAAGACGCTTCGTGATGCGTTTTGGTAAAACTGATTCTTTGTATTCTGCTGATTGCGCTTCAAACAATTCCCATGATGGAAGTGAAACGACTGCTGCCGTTTCGCCAAGTTCTTTTTGTGCTTCGACTAACAGATGCACTTCAGAACCTGTTCCCATTAAGATTGTATCCGCTTTGTTGATGTCACCCGCAATGACGTATCCGCCTTTTTCAGCGCCTTCAACCGTCGTACCTTCAAGTTCAGGTAATCCTTGACGTGTCATGACGAGAAGTGTCGGTTTGTTTGTTGATTGAACGGCTGTTTTCCATGCGGCAATCGTTTCTTTCCCATCTGCCGGACGGTAAACTGTCAAGTTCGGCATCGCACGGAAACTCATCAAGTGTTCAACCGGCTCGTGTGTTGGACCATCTTCACCAACAGCAATCGAGTCATGTGTCAGGACGAAAATCGACTGGATACCCATCAACGCTGCTAAACGAACTGCAGGACGGAGGTAATCCGAGAATACGAAGAATGTCGCACCGTAAGGAATGACACCACCGTGTAACGCCATACCGTTGACAGCTGCTGCCATCGCAAACTCACGCACACCAAACCAGATGTTACGGCCGCTTGGATCGATGTCGAAGTCAGCTTCGCCTTTGAGCATCGTGTTGTTTGATCCTGCTAAGTCAGCTGAACCACCGAAGATTGACGGGATGTTTTTCGCAAGAGCGTTCAAGACTTCACCACTTGTCTGACGTGTCGCTTTTTTCGATGTCAGATCATATGTTGGCAGGTCTGCTTCCCAGTTGCTTGGCAATTCGTTGTTGATGGCTTGAACAAGTTCAGCATGCAATTCTGGATGCGCCGCTTTGTATTGTTCCATTTTCTCAGTCCATGCTGCTTCTGTATCAGCACCACGTTTGACAATGCGTTCTTCGAACAAGTCTTTGACTTCTTCCGGGACGTAGAATTCTTCGTGATCCCAAACGTAGCTTGCTTTCGTCAACTTGATTTCCGCATCTCCGAGTGGTGCACCGTGTGAAGCCGATTTACCTGATTTGTTTGGTGAACCAAATCCGATGACTGTTTTCACTTCAATCAATGTCGGTTTTGTTGTTTCAGCTTTTGCTGCTTCGATTGCTTTTGAAATCGAATCAAGATCCGTTCCGTCTTCGACACGGATGACTTGCCAGTTGTATGCTTCAAAACGTTGTTGAACGTTTTCTGAGAATGATTTATCGAGATCGCCATCGAGCGAGATATCGTTTGAATCATACAGAACAACCAATTTGCCAAGACCTAAATGTCCTGCAAGTGATGCCGCTTCTGCCGAAACACCTTCCATTAAGTCACCGTCTCCGCAAATCCCGTATGTGAAGTGATCGACGACGTTTAACTCGTCACGGTTGTATTTTGCTTCCAAGTGACGTTCTGCCATCGCCATACCGACAGCCATCGCAATGCCTTGTCCGAGTGGACCAGTCGTCGCATCGACACCTGCTGTGTGACGGTATTCCGGGTGACCCGGTGTTTTTGAGTTCCATTGACGGAATGACTTCAAGTCATCCATCGCGAGATCATAACCTGATAAATGGAGGAGTGAGTAGAGAAGCATTGAACCGTGTCCTGCTGAAAGTACAAAACGGTCACGGTTGAACCATTCTGGATTTTTAGGGTTATGGTTCATATGATCCGCCCATAATGTAAATGCCATCGGTGCTGCACCCATCGGCATTCCCGGGTGACCCGAGTTCGCTTTTTGTACTGCATCAATTGATAAGGTACGAATCGTATTTACTGCTAATAATTCTACTGTTGTCATGTTCGTCAAAACAATCATCCTCTCTCTTTTTCACAAATTCCTCCTCATTTTAGCATACCCACAAATGTGATACAACTTTTCTAAATAGTATGTCACATTGAAATGAATGCGCTCTCTATTGCCGTTTTCTTGGCACTTTCGTGATACATATTACGAACGTTTCACCAAAAAAAGCTACGCCACTCATCCCAATGAGTGACATAGCTTTTGTCATTATTGTTTGTTCCGTTCTTCTTCCTGTGCTTGCTTCAGTTTTTCAGGTGTTACGTCGGTTCCTTCTTCATCGACGATTTTGATGCCCATCATCTGATTTTTGAACGAACCACGGAATGCTTCCAGATAGGCAGTCCGTAATTCTTTTTGTTCCGCTGTTTCTGCATCAGTCAGCGGTTCGACTTTTGATTTATTGGCTAATTCGTTAATCCGGTCCAGTTGTTCTTGTGATAACATGATATCCCTCTTTCTGTTGACTCAAAGTTGAGCTTTCAATAGTAACCTTACTGTAAAAGACACGAAAAAAAAAGCAAGTTTGATGCGCCGCTGAGGCATCAAACTTACTTCCTTATTCGTACGTACTGACTACTTCTTTATATTCCAGATAACGCCGGTTGACGGTCGCTTTCGAAATGTCGTGTCCCATCCCTCTTAATGTCACCGCGATGTCGGCGAATGTCAGTCCTAACTCACGTAACCGGACGATTTCTTCAATCGGGACTTCCTTTCGGCTCCGACCGGCATTTTCACCTTGACGGTTGAGGTTCTGCTCGGGACGAAATCCATTTTCGACAGCCCGTCGCATCCCGCGGGCAATTTTCGCATTATGCAGTTTCCGTTGATACTCTTCGACGAGCGATACAATTTCAAGAACCATCGCTTCGGCGTCTGCCAGTTTATACTCGCCATCCGATTCCATCGTCATCAGTTGAACCTGATGTTTTTGGAACGTATGTAAAATGGCGATTTTGGCATTCCCGCGTCCGATCCGCGTATCATCCGTCACGAGAACGGCATCCACGGCTTGACGTGTGACGTAATCGAGAACGGATAACATCCCTTCCCGATCAACGTCATAACCACTTTCCTTTTCCGTGATGATCTCCACGACTTCAAATCCTTTTGTTGCAGCGAGTCCCGACAGTTCCGATCTTTGCCGCTCAAGCGAGCTGTCCTGTGCTTCTTTTTCCGTCGAGACGCGACAGTAGATTACTACTTTCACTGTACTTCACACCCCTGTTCGTTCTTTGACAACCTTTACAGTTTGTCATTGTTGCGCGATTGGTACAACGATTTTGTTTTTCGAAATGACATGAGTCGTCTTCAGTTCATTATTCTCGATCAACCACTCGACATATTCCTGATCTGTCATCGATCCGTCATTATAGACTTCGGCGACCTGTTCGACGGTCGCGTTTTGATCGACTGTGACAGAAGCCGTCAAGAGTTGCTCGACCTTCTCGTCCGGTCGAGGTGTTAAAAGGAAAAGAATGAAAGCCAGGCTGAGCGTATAAAAAACAATGGAAAAGGCATGGGTACGAATCGTATGCATCATGATAAATCCCTCCAGTTAAAAATGTTTTTAGAATAGATGTTCTCGGAACAATTGTTCGCATAACTCATCTTAAACCAAGAACCGGTGTTCGGTCAACACAAAATGTCGAACAATTGTTTGTACGCTCATTTGTTCTATGTTATAGTGATTTTAGAAACATGTATTCCTATAACCTTCAAAAAACCAATCCGGAAAGAGGTGGCAATTCATATGCGGAAAATGTCGAAACGACAACAAGAAATCCTTGACTACATCGTTGCTCAAGTAAAACTGAAAGGGTATCCCCCTTCAGTTCGTGAAATCGGTGAGGCTGTTGGTCTTGCTTCAAGCTCAACGGTACACGGTCATTTGGATCGTCTAGAAAAACGCGGACTGATTCGCCGTGACCCAACTAAGCCACGTGCGATTGAGATATTGCTTGATAAAACTGATGAAAATCACGAAGCCATCGTTCATATTCCCGTCATCGGGAAAGTAACGGCCGGTTTTCCAATCACGGCCATCGAAAACATTGAAGAACATTTCCCGCTTCCTGCCCATTACGTCGGGAACGAAAATGTCTTTATGTTGACGATTGATGGTGAGTCGATGATCAACGCAGGTATTCTAGACGGTGACCGGGTCATCGTTCGTCAGCAAAACACAGCAGAGAATGGTGAAATCGTCGTTGCTATGACCGAAGATAGCGAAGCGACCGTCAAACGGTTCTTCTTAGAAGATCAACAAGTACGTCTCCAACCAGAAAATGATTCGATGGACCCGATGTATTTCGATAACGTCTCGATTCTTGGCAAGGTCATCGGCGTATATCGGACGATCCACTAAGCGAGGGACCAGCACAGCTGGTCTTTTTTTATGCCTTCTGGAAATGTACACGATACAGTCAATACCGTTGCTTTAACCGGCTATGTTGCGTATTCGGTCGCAACCCAGCAGACGGATTGGCTTCCAACCGCTGTCGGCATCGCCGTCGGCACCCTTTGGCTTTCACCAGACCTCGACTTGAAGTCCGAACCTTACTACCGGCACGGTCCTTTACGGGTCTTTTGGATGCCTTATGTCAAAATCATGCCCCACCGCTCCATCTGGTCGCACGGTTTGATCATCGGCGATCTCATTCGCCTGATGTACAGCGCCGCTTTTCTGATTCCGCTTTTATTTTTGGCGCTGTACCTGAAAATCATTGAATCGAGTACGGTCGATTCCTGGTTCGCGTCCATGCCTGCTTTCATCATCGGCGTCATGGTTGCCAGTACGATACATATTGTCCTTGATCACTCCAGCAGCTTCTTTCGAACAAAAAAGAAGCGGAAAAAGCGTCGTTGAAAATCCTTCGTTCATTGTAAAAATGAACGAAGGATTTTTTTAGTATCCATTATTCATTTTTTTAAACATAAATTAAGGAAATTTTAATCAAAGATTTGAATTAATTGTATTGAAAACGTTCTCAATTAGATGTAGGTTTAAATGGAAAGGCCATTATTTGCTTTAATCCAAAGGGAGGGTTTTTGCATGAGTAACTTTACAAGTGAGCTGATTGGAACAATGATTCTGATTTTGCTCGGCGACGGAGTCGTTGCAGGGGTTGTCTTGAGAAAGACGAAATCTGAGAACGGCGGCTGGATTGTCATTACATTCGCTTGGGGTCTCGCCGTCATGACGGGAGCATACATTGCTGCCTCGAGTGGTGCACATCTCAATCCTGCATTGACATTGGCGCTTGCCATGAATTCCGATTTACCGTGGGCAGACGTACCTGTCTATATCGCCGGTCAATTAATCGGAGCATTCATCGGTGCAGTACTCGTTTGGCTTCATTATATGAAACACTTTGAAGCGACTGATGATCAAGCAGCAAAACTGGGTGTGTTCGCAACAGGTCCGGCGATTCGCCATACACCGTCAAACCTGATTTCAGAAATCATCGGGACGTTTGTCTTGGTATTCGGAATCCTGTCATTTGGTCTGACAACATTTGGTGACGGACTGAAACCATTCATCGTCGGTCTTCTTGTCGTCGTCATCGGTCTCTCGCTCGGTGGTACAACAGGATATGCCATCAACCCGGCCCGTGACCTTGGTCCGCGGATTGCACACGCTATCTTACCGATTAAAGGAAAAGGTTCATCTGACTGGGGTTACTCGTGGATTCCAATCGTTGGTCCGATCATCGGTGGTGGAGTAGCCGTCTTGCTGTATCAACTGCTGCAAAACTGATTTTGTTTGACACCTACATCTCAAGGGGGATTTCAGCATGGAAAACAAGTACATCTTAGCACTCGACCAAGGAACAACAAGCTCACGCGCCATTATTTTTGACCACGATGGTCAAATCGTGAACTCTGCGCAACGTGAATTCAAACAATACTTCCCGCAACCGGGCTGGGTCGAGCATGATGCCAATGAAATTTGGGGATCAATCCTCGCTGTCATGGCGGATGCTCTCGGAACGGCTGATATCAAACCGAGCCAAATCGCAAGTATCGGAATTACGAACCAACGTGAGACGACGGTCGTCTGGAACAAAGAAACAGGTAAACCTGTCTATCACGCGCTTGTCTGGCAATCCCGTCAAACATCCGGTATCTGTGATGAGCTGAATGCACAGGGTCTGAACCAAACATTCCGTGATAAAACAGGTCTTCTGATTGACGCCTACTTCTCAGGGACAAAAGTGAAGTGGATTTTGGATAACGTCGAAGGGGCACGGGAACAGGCAGAAAACGGAGAACTTCTATTCGGAACAATCGACACATGGCTCGTTTGGAAGCTGTCTGGTGGAAAAACGCATATCACAGACTATACAAACGCTTCCCGGACATTGATGTACAACATTTACGAACAAAAATGGGATGATGAGTTGCTTGAAATCCTGACAGTTCCAAAATCAATGTTACCGGAAGTCCGTCAATCAAGTGAAGTGTATGACAATACCGTTCCGTATCACTTCTTCGGCTTCGAAATTCCGATTGCCGGAATTGCCGGTGACCAGCAAGCTGCTCTCTTCGGTCAAACATGTTTCGAACCGGGTGAAGGAAAGAACACGTATGGTACAGGTTGCTTCATGCTCATGAACACTGGTGAAAAAGCCGTTTCGTCTGACCACGGTCTACTGACGACAATCGCCTGGGGTGTCGACGGAAAAGTCGAATATGCACTCGAAGGATCAATCTTCGTTGCCGGATCCGCGATTCAGTGGTTGCGTGACGGCTTACGGATGTTGAAAAACGCGAAGGATTCAGAAGGTTATGCGTTAAAAGTCGATTCGACAGAAGGCGTTTACGTCGTTCCTGCCTTCGTCGGACTCGGTGCCCCGTACTGGGATAGTGACGTTCGTGGCGCGATCTTCGGCTTAACACGCGGAACGGAGAAAGAACATTTCGTCCGCGCGACTCTCGAATCCCTTGCTTATCAGACACGTGATGTCTTGACGGCAATGGAAAAAGATTCAGGCATCGAACTAAAAACGTTGCGTGTTGATGGTGGTGCGGTTTCGAATGACTTCTTGATGCAGTTCCAGTCGGATATCTTAGGTGTACCGGTTGACCGTCCGGAAATCAATGAGACAACAGCTCTCGGTGCTGCATATCTTGCTGGTCTCGCAGTCGGTTACTGGAAAGACAAAGCTGAAATCAAAAAACAATGGAAACTCAACCGTCAGTTCAAACCAGAAATGAAAGAAGACGATCGCGAACAGCGTTATGCCGGATGGCAAAAAGCGGTCGAAGCGACAATGGCGTTTAAACCGAACAAAAAAGAAGTCAACGCCTGATTTCTTTACTGGTATTCCCTCGCGGAATACCAGTTTTTTTGTTTTCCCTAAAAAAACAGGTTCGCTTCCTCTTCGGAAACGAACCTGTTAGTCGGATTACCTGTTTTACGAAAATTCTGCTTTGACGCCTGTTACGATATCATCCAGCGTTTTTGATTGACCACTTAAGACCGCTGCCAAAAAAGCGCCCTCTACCAGCGGTGCTTCGACGAACTGAACGTTCCGGTCCCCACTGTATAATTCTAAGGCCAGTTCCGCGTTCATCGTCGCCGATCCGATGTCGGTCAAAATTAAGCCGTCATCGTTCAACTCATTCATCGTCTCTTCAATTCGGGACGCATCGGTCCCGATACTGCCGTCCGCAAGCCCAGCTGCGAGTAACACGGGTGTATCCGGAGCCATTTCAGCCAATAGTTCCTTTAGTCCGGTCGCAAGCTTTTCACTATGGGAGACTAAAATCAAATTAATCATGACAAGACCTCCACAATCGAACGTAATAACAGTGAGCTTGATAACGCACCGGGATCCTGGACACCGACCGTTGCATCCCCAAAATAAGAAGCCCGTCCTTTTGTCGCCACACGCTCTTTTGTATCTGCCAATGCTTGATCGAGTGCTGCGTTCAAATCACTCTCTTGTTCCAGTGCTTCGTAAAACGGTGTCCAAATATCGACCATCGTTTTTTGTCCAAACTCTGATTTCCCGCGCATTTTAATCCCATCCGTCGCTTCTTTAAACGCCGCTGCCAGTTCCGCCCCTTCAACTTCTCTTTTCCCTTTAAACGCTCCGGCAAATTTAACGAATGCCGTACCGTAGAGCGGACCGGATGCACCTCCAACGGTTTTAATCAAGGTCATTCCGACTTGTTTTGATAAGACACCTAGATCTTCATACTCTTCTTGCGCCTCAAGTTCTTTTTGTACAGCCTGGAAACCGCGCGACATATTGATGCCGTGGTCGCCGTCACCGATTTCCCGGTCAAGATCCGTCAATTCATCTTTATGGTGTTCGAGATCGGCAGCCGCTTTAAGCAATGCTTTGCGGAATTCTTCAGTCGATAACTTCATCTATCTCACCCTCTTTTAATTAGAATCCGATTGCGTTCGTTTTTGCATCCAAGTAGCCGACCAGTTCATCGTCAACCGGAAGCAGCGTAATTGAGAAACCGTGCATTTCGAGTGATGTCATATAGTTGCCGACGAACGGACGAACAATCTCGTATCCTTTTGCCTGCAATTGTTCCGCGACATATTTATAGGTGATGTACAATTCCGATTCAGGCGTTCCGCCCATTCCGTTGACCATGACCGCTACTTTTTTATCGGTTACTTCCGCTGTCAATCGATCGAGTAATTCCGTCACGATGGCTTCGACGGAGGCAATCGGTTTCCGCTCCAGACCCTTTTCACCGTGAATCCCAATTCCGATTTCCATTTCATCCTCGTGCAAATCAAAACCGGGTTTACCGCTCTCCGGCATATAACATGGGGACAACGCCATTCCGATTGACCGGACGCCGGCAATGACTTTCTCAGCGACTGCTTTGACTTCAGCAAGTGATTTGCCCTCTGCTGCCGCAGCTCCGGCAATCTTGTGGACAAAAATCGTGCCAGCGACTCCGCGGCGGTCTTCTTCTTTTTTGATGGCGATATCATCCTGGACGATGACCGTCTCGACTTCGATGTCTTCGAGTTCGGCCAATTCTTTCGCCATGTCGAAGTTCATGACATCTCCAGAATAGTTTTTGACGACGAGCAGCACCCCTTTCCCACCGTCTGCCGCCTTGATTCCTTCAAGCACCATGTCAGGTGTCGGAGAAGTAAAGACTTCACCACAGACAGCAGCTGCGAGCATACCGTCCCCGATAAATCCGGCATGCGCCGGCTCATGACCGCTTCCCCCACCGGATACAAGGGCCACTTTCCCGTTCAACGGTTCTTTTCGTTTAATGACATTGACTCCGTCGACTTTTGCATAAAGATCAGGATGTGCTAAAACGAGACCTTCCACCATATCTGAGACAAACCGGTTCGCATCTTGCATTAATTTATCCATCTTGAACGCTCCTTCGTCTAACGAATTTTGCCGTACCACTTACTCTTTACCACAAATCGAGACGACTTATGTCAAGGAAACATATGAAAATATTGACCAGTTCATTTCCAATCCGTTTTGATGATGCTATGCTGATAACACATCATCGCGAGAGGAGTCACCTTCTATGAACGCTTCGTTTCAAGCAGGTATCAAAGCCTGTCTGCCGACCGTCCTCGGTTATCTCGGCATCGGATTTTCTGCCGGCATCGTCGGACGCGCCGCCGGACTCAGTCCGCTTGAAATCGGATTGATGTCCATCTTGATTTATGCCGGCGCTGCTCAATTCATCATTACGAGTCTACTGTTACTAAACAGTCCGTTTTCTGCCATCATCTTGACGACGTTCATCGTCAATTCCCGGCATCTTCTGATGAGTATGACGCTCGCACCGCGTGTTAAAAGCCGGCATTTCTTCGATCGGTTTGGAATCGGCGCTCTCTTGACAGATGAGTCGTTTGCCGTAGCCATGAATACTTCCTTAAAACGGCCGCTTGATGCACCATTCATGCATGGATTGAACATAACCGCTTATCTGAGCTGGATTGCCTCGACAGTCCTCGGAGCACTCGTCGGCAGTTGGTTCCCGGATCCGGAACGATTCGGACTGGATTTTGCTTTAACCGCGATGTTCATCGGGTTATTGTACCTGCAGTTTGAAAGCGAGCGGTCCCGCATCGCTCTAAATGGTCTGTTGCTCGTCCTTGTTTTCCTGTTGTTGTACATATCAATGCGCTATCTGTCACCGGAACTCGCCGTTTTATTCGCGACGATGATAGCTGCCAGTATAGGAGTTGTAATCTCACGATGGAAATCCGCTTAGAACTATTCGTCCTTTTTGCTGCCTGCGGTCTCGTCACGTTGATTCCGCGGATACTGCCGTTTTTGTTGATGCATGGTCTGACGTTACCCCGTCTGCTGACCGATTGGTTGTCGTTTATCCCGGTTTGTTTGTTAAGTGCTTTATTCTTTCAAAACTTACTAGTGGCACGAAACGGAGACTATCCGACACTCTCCCTTCTCCACCTCGCAGCATCCGTTCCGACCGTCCTCGTCGCCGTCAGCAGCAAAAGCCTTTCCTACACTGTCATCACCGGTGTCCTGTCGATGGCGTTGCTTCGTTTGTTTCTGTAAAACTTGTTCACAATAAATCAAAAAGACGAGGAGAACGGATCCGATGATCCGCTCTCCTCGTCTTTTGATAATTACACGCTTTCGATTAAGCCGATACATCTGCATAGTCCGGCGTCTGCTCGAACTCCCGTTTCGCGAACGGACAGAGCGGCAACAGCTTGACGTTTTCTTCGCGTGCCCACTCGACCATGGCTTTGACCAGTTGTTCGCCGATTTGTTGATTCCGATGATTCGGGTCGACATACGTATGATCAATGATCCACTTGCCGCCTTTTGTGTCACTGTACGTGATTTCCCCGACAACTTGCCCCTCTTGATAGGCTTCAATCTTTTGATCCGCTCGTTTAAATTCCATCATGCTTCCCTCCGTTCATACGATAAGGCGCCGCTCGGACAGCCATCGATGACCCGCATGACATCTTCGGCCGGGGCCCCGTCCGTTTCAATCCATGGACGCTTTTTAACATCAAAGACGGCCGGTAAACTCTTCACACAATGACCGGAATGGATACAGACTTCGGCATCAAAATAAACGGTGATCCCTTTTCCTTCATACGCCTTTTTCATTTAAAACGCCTCCTTGGTACAGAATTCGCTGTTACTGCTCCGAATTCCTCTACAAAAAAACGCCCGAACCAAGTCCGGACGTTTCAAGAGATTAGAACAAGACCATGTACTGATCGCGTTCCCATTCCGTGACTTGCGTCCGGAACATATCCCATTCGATTTCTTTCAGTTCAACGAAGTGCTCTGCGATGTGCTCGCCAAGTGCGTGCATGACGACGTCATCCGCTTTCAAGACTTCGAGTGCGTGGCTGAGTGTTGACGGAAGATCGTCAATGCCGTTTGCGACACGTTCCGGTTTGTCCATCACGTAGATGTTACGGTCGATTGGAGCCGGTGCTTTCAAGTTGTTTTTGATTCCGTCAAGACCTGAAGCGAGCAAGGTCGCAAGTGCCAAGTACGGGTTTGCTGCCGGGTCGACTGAACGGACTTCGATTCGTGTCGAGAGACCGCGGGCTGCCGGTACACGTACGAGCGGTGAACGGTTACGCGCTGACCATGCGACGTAGCAAGGTGCTTCATAACCAGGCACAAGACGTTTGTACGAGTTAACTGTCGGGTTACAGACAGCTGTGAAGGCACGGGCGTGCTTCAGGATACCGGCTGTGAACGCACGGGCATCATCCGACAATTGCATGTTGCTGTTCGCTTCGTCGAAGAAGACGTTTTCGTTGCCTTTAAAGAGAGACATGTTGGCGTGCATTCCTGAACCGTTGACACCGTAAAGCGGTTTTGGCATGAATGTCGCGTGTAAGTTATGTTTCGCTGCAATCGTCTTAACAACGAGTTTGAACGTTTGGATGTTATCCGCCGTTGTGATCGCGTCAGCGTATTTGAAGTCGATTTCGTGTTGTCCCGGTGCGACTTCATGGTGAGATGCTTCGATTTCAAAGCCCATGTTTTCAAGCTCGATGACGATTTCCTTACGGCAGTTTTCACCGAGATCGACTGGTGCTAAGTCAAAGTAACCGCCTTGGTCATTGAGTTCAAGTGTCGGACGGCCGTTAGCATCCTTCTTGAACAAGAAGAATTCTGGTTCTGGACCAACGTTGAATGAAGTGAAGCCAAGCTCTTCCATTTCTTTAAGTACACGTTTGAGTTGACCACGCGGATCTCCAGCAAACGGTGTGCCATCCGGATTGTAGATGTCACAGATGAGACGTGCGACTTTACCCGTTCCGTCTTCTGTCCATGGGAAGACCACCCATGTGTTGAGGTCTGGGAAGAGATACATATCTGATTCTTCAATGCGGACGAATCCTTCGATTGACGAACCATCGAACATCATTTTGTTATCAAGTGCTTTTTCCAATTGGCTCACTGGAATTTCAACGTTCTTGATCGTACCGAGGATATCTGTGAACTGTAAACGAATAAAACGTACATCCTCAGCTTTAGCGATTTTCATAATGTCTTCTCGTGTAATGTTGCGACGTGTCATGTGACAAATCCCCTCTCCGGCTCTTTTTTATATGGTAACAGGTGCTTACTTGAAAAATCGTCCGAGCTCACCTTGGATGAGTGACGTTTTCCCATGTCGCCCTGCTTCCTGCAATTCATTTTTCAGGAGTTTATACAATTCGCCATCTGATAATTCCGGACGGGCCGTAACGACCTTCTCCGCAACTCGTTCGCGCTTGACAAGATCATTGTCAAAAATCATTTTAATCCCTGCGATATTCAGTCCCTGGTCCAGATATTCCTTGATCGATAACAAGCGATCGACATCGTTGAACGAATAGAGGCGACGTTTCGTCTCTGTCCGCTCCGGCTTGATCAATCCTTGTTCTTCGTAATATCGGATTTGTCGGGCAGATAACGCGGTCAACTCTTGAACGACTCCGATGGGGAATAGTGGCTTGGACTGTCGTGATAAGTCTGCCATTTCGTTCCTCCTTTTTCCTTACCTCATGAGAATAAACCTCTGTGAGGCAAGTTGTCAAGAGATGTAAGGAAAGTTAACATGACTTTCTTACAAGTCAGACGTCCTGCGTAACAGAGGTCTTTTCACATCAAGCTATTTTTTTAAACCTGTTGCGGTTGAATCAATTGTTGTTCCATTAATTGATTGACGGCCGAGACAATCGCGATTCTGACGTGACTGTAAGTCAGTCCGCCCTGGACATAGGCCGTGTACGGTGCCCGGATCGGACCATCTGCCGATAACTCGATCGATGATCCTTGAATGAACGTTCCGGCAGCCATGATGACATCATCTGCATATCCCGGCATATAATCCGGAATCGGCAAGGCTTGCGCATTGACGGGAGACGCCGCTTGAATCGCCTGACAAAAGGCAATCATCGGCTCAGGTGCATGGAAAGAGACCGACTGGATCAAATCCGTCCGTTCTGCTGCATAGTGCGGTGCTGTATCGAATCCGAACTGTTCCATCATGCTCGAGGTGAACATCGCCCCCATCAGTGCCTGACTGACCGTATGCGGGGCCATGAAGAACCCTTGATACATGTCCTGCAGCGAATAAAGCGACGGACCGGCCTCGGCACCGATTCCCGGTGTCGTCATTCGGAACGACGCCCGTTCAATCAAATCGCGGCGTCCGACGAGATAACCGCCTGTCTTCGCGAGACCGCCACCCGGATTCTTGATCAGTGAGCCGGCCATCAAATCCGCTCCGACATGGGTCGGTTCGATCGTTTCAACGAATTCGCCGTAACAGTTGTCGACGAAGACGATAACGTGCGGATGTTGCGCCTTGATGGCTTCAATCGCTTGACCGATTTCTGCGACAGGCAAGCTCCGGCGTGTCGCATACCCTTTTGAACGCTGGATCCCGACGACTTTTGTCTTGTCCGTGATTCGGGCGAGGACAGCATCCAGATCAATCGTCTCTGCCTGTTTCATCTCGACGACGTCATACGTGACACCGAGTTCTTTTAACGAGCCGCGGCCGTCACCGCGGATACCGACGATTTCTTCGAGTGTATCGTACGGTTTACCGGTGATGTACAGCAGTTCGTCTCCCGGTAACAGCAAACCGAACAACGCGATGCCGATTGCGTGGGTCCCGCTGATGATCTGCGCCCGGCAGAGTCCGGCTTCCGCTCCGAAGACCGCTGCGTAAATCCGTTCGAGATTATCGCGGCCCTCATCGTTGTAGCCGTAACCTGTCGACGGCATGAAGTGAAAGTCACTCACTTTATGCTCACGGAAGGCATTCAGGACACGGAACTGATTCTGTTCCGCGACTTGTTGTGCCTTGCGAATACCGGGTGCGATTTTTTCTTCCGCCCGCTCGACGAACGGACGGATTGTTTCATAATGCGTTAACTCTGTAAACATGCTTACACCTCGTATTGTTTCAATGTCGAGTACAGACGTGTATCTTTGCGCAAGTAGCCTTTCAAGGTCACGGAGCCGTCCTCTTCATATTGTTCTGTTAAATTCATCATGACTTCTTTTGCCGGATTGTAATGGGCAAATGCGTTGACCGGAATCCGGATCTCGAGATATTCGAGAATCTCACTGATCGCTTTTTCGATTTCGACGGTCAGGCGTTCGATATCTGCCGGATCGAGTGCCGAAATCAACAGTTTTCCACCTGTGAACAATTTCGTTAACCGGTCTTTTTTATTGAAGACTTCAAGTTGCGGGATATCCCCGGCACCGAGCTCATCGAGAACATCATTGGTCGTCTGCATCTGATTGAGATAATGTTCGCTTGACGCATCGATGACATGAATGATCAGGTCTGCCTCAAGCACTTCTTCGAGTGTCGACCGGAATGCGGCAATTAGTTTCGTCGGCAAATCCTGAATGAATCCGACGGTATCGGTCAGGAGGATCTGTCCGCCTTCCGGTAAGTCGAACTGACGCGTCAACGGATCGAGTGTCGCGAATAATTCATTTTTTTCGTACGTGTCGGCATTGGTCAACCGGTTGAAGATGGTGGACTTCCCGGCATTCGTATATCCGACAAGGGCGATTTGGAACGTCTGGTTTTCCTTCCGGCGTTCGCGGTAGCGGGCACGGTGGGCAACCGACGTTTCGAGCTGTTTCTTGATTTCGTCGACACGGCGGCGGATGTGCCGGCGGTCTGTCTCAAGTTTTGATTCACCGGGACCACGAGTCCCGATCCCGCCGCCGAGGCGGGACAATTGTGTTCCTTGTCCGCTTAAGCGCGGCAACAGGTAACTCATCTGGGCGAGTTCGACCTGGAGCTTCCCTTCCCGCGACTGGGCACGGCCGGCGAAGATGTCGAGAATCAACTGGGTCCGGTCGATCAATTTGATCGATTCCGGATCTTCGAGGGCAATCCGGATGTTTTTCATCTGCCCCGGCGTGACTTCGGCATTAAAAATAATCAAATCCGGTTCGAGTTCCTGTGCCAATGCAACCAGTTCCTCAACCTTCCCTTTTCCAATAAACGTGCGGCGGTCGATCGATTGACGTTTTTGATCGAGTCGTCCTACCACGACGGCGTGCGCAGTCGTAACGAGTGCTTCGAGCTCCGCGACCGATTCTTCATAAATATGATCCGGTACACCGGGGAGCTGACAACCGACGACGATAACGCGTTCTGACATAGAATCATTCCTTTCAAAATAACAAACCTTCTGCGTCCCTAATCATACCACACGGACCTGCCGTCTGAACATTTTTGGACAGGAAACATCCGTTCGGTTTATCATAAAGAAAAGTACTTTACACAGGAGGTCCGTGATGGCACGAGAACGACTCGACTATACCTTGCCGGAATTCATCGAACGGTATCTGTTTTTCCTCAGCGCGAGCGGCAGACAGGACTCGACGATCCGACGGTACCGCTACGATTTAATTGAAATTCATCGTTATATGACGGAAGTCGATCAGCCGCTCGAGACGATCGACGATTTCAAGGCGATTCCGCTCGAAACGTGGAAAACGTTCATCAACGACTATCTGATCGAGGAAAAATTGTACCAACAGGCGACGGTCGCCCGGATTGTCACCGTCCTCAATCAGCTGAACTACCAGATTCGTCAGACAAAATCGAAGCTGATCGAGTATGCCCAGCCGACGCATGAGTTGACGCCGCAGCATGTTGCGTCCCTTGCCGAATATGAGCAACTGATCCGGACGAACCGGTCCGACCGGGGTTTGACGGACCATCAGCTCGTTGCGCGGCCGTATCTGATCGACCGCAATGAATTGATTTTACGACTCTTTTACCGGTATGGTCTTCGCGTCCACCATATCATTGGTCTGAAGATGCAGGACTTGAACTTTGCCCAACGGGAGATGACGGTTCATGACCGGCTCGGTAATGCCTACCTGCTTCACCTCGAGCGGGACGATCAGGATCTGATGCTCGCGTATTTAAAGACAATCCCGGAACCGGTTCGTCCGCGGTATCATTCGACCGATCCATTTTTTGTCGCTTTTGATTTCTCACGGATGACGTTCCGCTGGGTCTACAGCAAAAATGCCCCGAAACAATTGTCGATCGTCATGATCACGAAGATGATGCGTCAGTTAAACGAACGGTCCGACAATAAGCGGATCATCACCCCATCGATGTTGCGGAACAGTTTCATTCTCGGAACGTATCTCGAGGAGTTGACGAAAGAGGAACGGTTGACGAAGACCTGTCTGTATAAGGAAGTCTCCCTCCGTCGGTATGCGGAAGCAGTTGACGAACTGAAAGATTTACTGTAACAAAAAAAGGAACAACGCCATGGCGTTGTCCCATCGAGTAGGCGGCCCCCCGGCCGTCTTTTTTTAACGTGTGACTTCTTCCGTTTCCGCCTCTTGTTCATACAGCGTCACATTCCGTGCCGGTGCGAATGTCGAGATGGCATGCTTGTAAATCAATTGTTGTTTGCCTTCTGATTCCAAAATGACGGTGAAGTTATCAAACGACTTGATCAATCCCCGTAACTGATACCCGCTGATTAAAAATACTGTCGTCGGAACTGAATCTTTACGCAATTGATTTAGGAAATAGTCTTGAATGTTGTACGTTGCCTTCATAAGCCCCCGTGCCCCCTCTATTTTTATCTGTTTTTTTTACTTCAGGCTATTCCGATTTAACCGCTTTCAGAAACCCTACTGTTCTATCATAGATAATTTTGAAGTTTTCTTCAAATGAAAGCCTTCCCATTTCAATCCAATTTCCGTCAAATTGATGGCGGAACCATGTTAATTGCCGTTTTGCGAAGCGTCGGGTATTCCGTTTCAATTGCTCAACAGCCGGTTCGAGCGGCGCTCCTTCAAGAACCGGGACGATTTCCTTGTAGCCGATTGCCTGCATCGCTTTGGTTTCTTTATAACCAGCTGCGACTAACTGTCCGACTTCAGGGACGAGCCCTTGATCGAGCATCAGATCGACCCGTTGATCGATCCGCGTGTACAGCTGTTCCCGGTCTTCCATATGTAAGACGAACAACAGACTGTCATACAAACTCGGTTCACTGCCGGACGTCTGCGTTTGTCCGCTCATTGCGACCTCAATTGCCCGGACGACCCGTTGAATATTGTTCGGGTGGATCTCGTCCGCCCGTTTCGCGTCCAGTTGCCGCAGGCGGTCATGAAGAGCTGCAGCTCCTTCCGCTTGTGCAAACTGTTCCAGTTCCTCGCGCAAGACCTTATTTTCTGCCTGAACGGTAAATTGATAATCATACAGGATCGCACGGATATAAAGTCCGGTTCCGCCGACGATGATCGGTAACTTGCCTTTTGCCGCAATCTCATCGATCGCCGTCCGGGCTAACGTCTGAAAACGGGCGACACTCATCTCGTCGTCCGGATCAACCAGATCGAGCAGATGGTGCGGTATCCCGTCCATTTCTTCATGGGTCACCTTCGCGGATCCGATATTCATCTGTTTATAGACCTGAACGGAATCTCCTGAAATGATTTCTCCGTTTAACCGTTTTGCTAATTCAATTCCTGTCTTGGTTTTTCCGACGGCAGTCGGTCCAACGATGACAATGACGGGCTGTTTACTCAATGACATCACCATTCCTAGTTCATACATTTTTGTAGTCAGTGTATCATATCCGGACAAGCGGACGACAGGACAAAAAAACGTCTCCCACTAAGGAAGACGACTCAGTTGCTTCTGTTAGACCCGACGAATAAAGTCGTCATATACTGCACTAAATACACACCATCCGCAAATCACTAAACCGGTCAGCATGATTCCCCAATCTGTCATGTCGGGCACCTCCTCGTTGTCTTTAGATACCTTTTGACAAATCCGGGATTTCGTAAACCCTTTCAAGCAGGTTTGACACCAATTACTGGAATCGCTATGATAAAAGTACGATTGTTACGTAGCGCAGAAGCTGACCTGCATCGGCTTCTTTTAAGAGGGATTCCCCTCTTGATTCCACGCAGATGCCCGACATCTGCAAAAAGTCCCTTTTCCATTACGGAGAAGGGACTTTTTTTCATTCAGGTTAAAATCAGTACATATCTTTTTGCGTAAAGTTCCAAAACGCGACGACCAATGCTCCAATCGTCCAGCAGAGGAGAACGGCGAGCGAGAACGGTAACGTCATCCCTTCGATTGGTGGTGCTTGTCCATCCAGGTAGTTGATTAATCCGAAGTTGACGTTAACGAGATATTTCGAACTCGTCCAACTAGAACCGAGTGTCGTCAACAAGGTACCGGAAATCAGGACAGCCATCATGATGCCGATCCCGGTTGCCGTGTTTTTGACCAATACGGACACCATCAAGGCAATCGTCGCAACGACTGCGGTCACAATCCAGGCAAGGCCAATCGCCATCAACAGATACTCCCACATCGGAATCGTATGCACGAATTCGGTCGAGAACGTTCCGCTCGGTGACGCTTGGAACCCGGTCAGAATCGGTGCGGTCCATCCGTCATATCCGAGGACGATACCGGAAATCGCATAACAGACGGCGGCAGTCAACGCCATCAGCATCGACGTATACAGCAACGTCGTCAGCCATTTCGCCATTAAGATTTTCCAGCGCCTTACGGGACGGGACAGCAACGTCTTAATCGTTCCGTCATTTTGCTCCCCGCTGACGATATCGGCCATGATGACGATGATGAACAGCGGCAGAATCAACGTCAATCCTTGCGAGAAGAAAATCCGGATGAAGGTCGGTGCCCCCGGATAGTTCGGATTGATATCATTATCGAGATAATACTGGTTTTGTTTTAAATCAAACTCCAAAAATTGTCGGAATTCGTCTTGAATACTGCTTGATGCCAAACGGTTTTGTGTGTCGACGATATCCTGTTGCAGTTCGACCCGCCAGTCGAGTGTGCCCTGTTTCTTGATTTGCTCCTGAATATCACGGTACTGGGCATACGTAAACATTGAAACGAGGACGACCAGGATGATCGCAACGACGGCAAAACGTTTTTTCGAAGCAATCTTCATGACTTCGTTTTGAATCAAGCCGAGCATGTTCGGATTACGCAATATGATCTCCTCCTGTCAGTGTGATGAAGAGATCTTCGAGTGTCTGGACTTTACGTTCGATCGTCCACACTTCGACACCCGCTTCGAACAGCTGTTTATTTAAGGATGGTGTCTTGCTGGCATCCATCAATGTATGGACCGTATTGGCATCGACGATTTCCGAGACCTGGACGTCAGGCGACGCCGACAGGATTTCGTTTGCTTTGAACGCATCGTCGACACGCCAGTCGACACCAGGTGCGAGCGACTCGACCAGTTCCTTGACCGTTCCGACCTGGACGATTTTTCCGTAACTCATGATGGCGACACGATCCGCCAGCATTTCGATCTCCGCCAGGATATGACTCGAGACGAGCACGGATAAACCGGTCTCATCAACCAGCTTCCGGATGAATTGTCGTAAATCACGAATTCCCATCGGATCCAGCCCATTCGTCGGTTCATCGAGAATCAGGACATCGGGACGTCCGAGCAGGGCTTGGGCAATCCCGAGACGCTGACGCATCCCGAGCGAATACGTCCGGACTTGATCATCGACCCGTGCTGTCAAATCGACCAGATCAATGACTTCTTGAATCCGGGCATCGTCAACACCTGGCAACATCCGTGAAAACACTTGTAAATTTTCACGTCCCGTCAAATATTTATACAGCTCGGGATTTTCAACGATCGAGCCGATTCGTTGCATCGCTTGGACAAACTGTTTCCGGACATCAAAGTCGCAGACCGTGATTTTACCGGATGTCGGTTTAATTAACCCGACAAGCATCCGAATCGTCGTCGTTTTCCCGGCACCGTTCGGGCCGAGGAATCCGAATACTTCACCGGGGAAGATTTCAAATGAAATATTGTCGATGATTGTCTTTTTTCCAATGACTTTTGTGACTGATTCTAATTTTACAGTTGGTTTCACGTCTCTCACCTCTTAGTATCCATTCTAGCGGAATAATGAATGATTTACCTTATCGGAACACTTCAAAACCGCACATTCCAAAAAGGTTTGCTACAATCATAGTAACAGCAAAAGGAGGAACGGTTCATGAAACGATATCTTTGGCCACTTTTTTTAGTAGTTTCTCTAATTTTAACGGCAGTCTTCGGGTACGGTTTCGCCAGTGCCTATAACGATGTCGTCAATCCACCGAAACGGGCCGTCTTGACGCCGACAAAGGAAGAACCCGTCAAAAAAGGCGGGACGTATGTCGCGCTCGGTGATTCATTGACGCGTGGTGTCGGTGCCTCAAACGGAAACAGTTATGCAGCCATCGTTGGTCGCGACCTTGTCAAAAACGACCGCGTTGAACGTTTCCAAAATCTTGCCGTCAGCGGTGCACGGACGGAAAATCTCTTAAAACAATTGGAACAAAAAGAAGTCCGTCGTACGTTGTCCCAAGCAAAAGTCATTTCCGTGACGATTGGCGGAAACGATTTGTTTAACCGTGGCGAAGGTGTCGCAAACTTTAATGCAAAAAAAACGGCCGCCACGATTGAAAAGGCTCAAGACAATCTGGCAAAAACGTTCCGCATTTTACGTGAAGAAAATCCGGATGCCGTCATTTTCTATGTCGGACTCTATAATCCGTTCCGCGCCAGCGAAAACGGAGAAGCATTTGACGCAATCGTTCAAGAGTGGAACGCTAAATCCCGGACACTTGGTCTAAAACATGATATCGAAATCATCGATACGTTTAACCTCGTCCGTGACGTCAAACGTGATCTTTCAAGCGACCAGTTCCACCCGAACGACTCGACATACGAAGACATTGCGAATGCAGCCATCCTCGCCGTCGAAAAACGGTTTTAATGGAACAACAAAAAAGGGTTACCCGGTGCGATTCAACTGCTCCCGGTAACCCTTTTGTCTCTTCATTTTAAGCGTTTAGCAAAAGCAATCAAGACCCACTGTAACGGCAAACGGCCCCATAATCCCCAAGCCGGCAATGTTTTCCCGTTAATCGGTTTCGGATTGACCGCCATGTTGATATTTGCCGGTAAAACGGCATATAAAAACGCCGGTAACGTCTTCCGGACGAGATCAACGCCACGTCCGGACAGCAACATCAAACCGTACAGAATTTCGATGACCCCCGTCACCTGGACGAAAAAACGTTTGAACGGGATGAAAGCGGGCATAATCTTAACAAATCCCTTTTCATTCCGGAAATGACCGATTCCGGCGAACAATAAACCGGCACCATATAAAATACGCAGTAAATACTTCATCTGAATCTCTCCCTTTGCGACTAAGTCGGTTGCTTAAGTACGAAACACACTCAGTGTACCGAACTGACCGGCTCGACTCAACTGTTTGAGATTGTTGTCGAATTATGGGGAATGATGAGGCATTTTGGAAAAACCACCGTAATTTCATTCCGTTCGGTGAAATCTGATACATTAATCTTAGAAAAGACACCACATGAAGGGATGGATTTCGATGGCAGGAAAAACAAGACAACTCTTACCAGGACTTACCGGAGGCATCATCGGTGCTGTACTTACCGCGACGGTCGCCTTTCCGATTTTAATGGACCAAGAACAGCAAGTCGCCGATACACCACTCTCAAACGGCATGCCAAAACAAGTTTCGACGACAACAAGCGATCCGGTGACGAACGCTGTAGCGACAGCGCAAAAAGCCGTCGTTACGGTCACGAACTATCAGGCGGGTAATGCGATGAGTCAGGAAGAAGCAGCCGCAGGTTCCGGCTCAGGTGTCATCTATAAAAAAGCAGACGGCAAAGCCTACATCATTACGAATCACCATGTCGTCGACGGTGCGTCCAAACTCGAAGTCACGTTAAACAACGGAAAAACACTCAGTGCCAAATTATTGGGTAGTGACGAAACATATGATTTAGCCGTGTTGGAAGTCAACGCCAGTGACGTCCCGTCCGTCATCACCCTCGGAAAATCGGCTGACTTAAAAGCCGGTCAAACCGTCCTTGCGATCGGGAATCCGCTCGGTGAGTTCCAAAACTCCGTCACCCGCGGAATCGTGAGCTCAAACGACCGGACCGTTCCCGTCGATACGAACAAGGATGGACAGGATGATTTCAATACGACGGTCATCCAGACCGACGCCGCTATCAATCCGGGGAACTCCGGTGGTGCCCTGATCAATGAACAAGGGCAACTGGTCGGAATCAACTCGATGAAGATTGCCGAGACCGGTGTCGAAGGAGTCGGTTTCAGCATCCCGATTGATGACGCTCTGCCGATTTTGAAACAGCTCGAAACAAACGGTGAAGTGAAACACCCGACGCTGGGTGTGTCCCTGCAGGACGTCTCGGCTTTCCCGGCCGGCTATCTGCTTGATCAAGTTAAATTACCGGAGTCCCAAAAAACAGGTGTCGTCGTCATGTCGGTTGAACCGAACAGCCCTGCTGCTTCCGCTAAATTAAAAACCGGAGACGTCATCACGAAAATCAACAAGGAAGAGATTAAAAGTTTTGTTGATATCAAGACGGCACTCATCAAATCTGACGGTAACGTCACCTTGACCATCATCCGTGACGGCAAACAAATGACAGTGTCGACGCAAACGACAACGACGGATCAACTGTAAAGAACTGACAAGATACGTTTCAACACCCTCCCATATCGGGTATTGTTTTATAACAATATCGATTGGGAGGCTTTTTTTATGTATGATTTGATTGGCGTAGGTATCGGACCGATGAATTTAGGCTTAAGTGCCCTGGCTCATCCGACACCTTTACGGACATTATTTTTTGATGAAAGCGAACAATTTTCCTGGCATCCCGGGATGATGATTAAGGATTCAATGATGCAGACGAGCTTCATTTCCGATCTCGTCACACTGGCTGATCCGACCAGTCCTTTTACGTATCTCAACTACTTACGATCCATCAACCGGTTGCATACGTTTTATTTTTATGAAAAACTACTTATTTCCCGACAAGAATATAATGCGTACTTGAAATGGGTTTCAACGCAGCTCGATGATTTACATTTTTCGACCCGTGTCATCGACATCCAGGATACAGGTGACAGTTACGAAGTATTGGTGGAAGAAGTCACCACCGGGAAACGGACGACTTATGAAACACGCAACGTCGTGCTTGGAACCGGTTCAAAACCGTCGATTCCGGAGAGCTTCGATAAAGGTGTCATTCATAACACCCAATACGTCATGGAAAAAGAGACCATCCTGCAACAGGATAAAGTAAGTATCGTCGGTTCCGGTCAAAGTGCCGCCGAAATCTTCCTTGATCTGTTAACGAGTGACCGGAAAAAGACATTCGAACTCGAATGGATTTCCCGCTCGACGATTTTTGAAACGCTCGAAACCGGTAAACTGGGTGAAGAAATCTTCTCTCCGAGTTACGTCCGTTATTTCAACAGTCTGCCGTTAGCTGTCAGACAAGAGGCCGTCACAAAATTCGCTCGGTCGCAAAACGGGATTAGCCCGGAAACGTTGCAAGCTATCTATGAACATTTGTATGATCTATCAAATGAAGAACAGAATCGCGTAAAGATCCGTGCCAATCTGGAAGTCGATCAGATTTCGTACGAGAACGACTTTACCATCACGATGCGGCATACTGAACTGAATGACCAACGGACTTCAACAACCGGTGCCGTCGTCGCTGCGACCGGCTTCGTCCCGTCTCTCCCCCGCTTCATCAACCGACTCGAGATCGAGTTTGAAGGGGAACAAGCGTGGAAGGTCGATGCCAACTACCGGATCAGCCGAAGCGTTTCGGCGAATCATCACTTGTATGCGACAACGAACCTCGAACTGTCACACGGTCCGGCAGCCGATAACCTCGGCATGTCCGTTTCGCGCAATCAGCTCATCTTAAATGATGTCGCCGGCAAAGAATTGTATCCGGTGGAACAACATGCCACCTTCACGACGTTTGATTAATCAGCAGACACACCAAAGGATCCTCGGTTGATTTTCCGAGGATCCTTTTGGGCTGTTATTTTCATGGTTTTTTCGTCAGTTCCAGCGTCGCTAAAATCAGTAAGGCCGATTGCAGACGACTTTTGCCGCTTTTCGCGAGCAACAGATGAAACGCAATCAACCAGTTGACCTCATCTGAAAAGCGATTGCGGGACCGCTCCCGGTCGACGACACGCGTCACATAAATCATATCAACCCGTTCGGTCGTCTCAAGTAACGCCAGTAACGGAAAAATCCGATCCCAAATCCGGAGCTCCCGTTCTTCCATCATTTCGCACCAGACCTGAATCCGTTTTTTTTGACTGTCAATTGCGTCGGATGCAGCTAAAATCTGAGCTGTCATCAAACGTTCGCTTGAAGGGTTCATCCATCGCTCCAGCCATTTTTCGGCCTGTTCGACGGTTTCAACGAAAGAGTCAGGTAATTGCCCTGTCTCCATCAGCGTCGAAGTCACCACATATTGTTTTGCCAGATTGAGGACGGGACGTGTCTGTCGCAGTTGTTCCACGATCGGAAAGGCGTCGATTCCCTGCTCACGGTTTAAGACTTCACCAAGTGCAAAGAACGGTCGGACTGCCTTTTCTTTAATGAAGCGTCGTTTGATGTGTCGCTCCGCCTCGATGACCCGTTCGAGCAATCGCTCCGGTTCAGGACTGTTTAACTGGATATGTGAGATCAAGAGCGGCGTATACCGGCTGCGTAAGGCTGAAAACCGGGTCGTCTTTTGTTTGACGATCTGCATCATCCGATCAAACGCGGTTTTGTCAAAGACTGTATCATGAATCGTATAAGATAAGGCAAAAAAACGGTGGAAATCATGTGAAGATTCCCCGTGTAACGTCGAATAGGTCTCATCATAGTTTTCGCAAAACAAACCATACATCTTCCCATCCTCCCTTCCCTTATATGTTCCCGGTTCTTGTGAAATCATTCCGCCTTTCTTCCACGATAATGAAAAAGACGACAAAACCGGAAGCCATGATCATCCTGATGATGAGTTGACTTCCGGTTTTTCAGACGCGTTGCCGGTCAAGGAGTCGTGAGAAATATCCTCCGTTTTCGACCAATTCTTCATGTGTCCCGTCTTCGACGATTCCATCTTTCGTCACGACCAGGATGCGGTCTGCTTGACGAATCGTCGCCAGGCGGTGCGCGATGATCAGCGTCGTCCGATTTTTAGATAATTCAGCAAGTGACTCCTGGATAATGGCTTCCGTCTCGGTATCAAGAGCTGACGTCGCCTCATCAAGAATCAGGATTGGCGGATTTTTCAAGAACATCCGTGCAATCGCCAGCCGTTGTTTTTGCCCGCCGGACAGCTTCAACCCCCGCTCACCAATCTCGGTATCGTATCCATCCGGTAAATCGGCAATCATCTGTCCAAGATGCGCCCGTTCTGCCGCCTGGATGATGTCCGTCCGGCTTGCCGTCAAATCCCCGTAGGCGATATTGTCAGCAATCGTCCCCGAAAACAGGAAGACATCCTGTTGAACGATTCCGATTTGTTGCCGCAACGACGACTTCGTCATCTGGCGGATGTCGATTCCGTCAATCGTAATCGCACCGTCCGTGACATCATAAAACCGCGGAATTAACGAACAGATCGTTGTTTTCCCCGCACCCGACGTCCCGACGAAGGCAATCGTCTGTCCCGGTTCGATGGACAGGCTGATGTCTTTTAAAATCAACCGTTCGGCTTCATAACCGAAGCTGACGTCATCAAACCGAATCGCCCCGCGTAATGCCGACACATGAATGGCATCCGGTGCATCCTTCAGTTCTTCGTCATGATCAATCATCTCGAGAAAACGTTTGAAGCCGGCCATCCCTTTCGGATAAAGTTCCAAAAGTGCCGTAATTTTATCAATCGGTTTCAGCAGGATATTCATATAAAGAATGAATCCAACGAGTTCCCCGTAAGTGAGTTTCTCTGTATAGCTGAGATAGGCACCGACGACGAGGACAGCAAGCGTCATCAGACGTGTCGTCAGATAAATGCCGGATAAACTTGTACTCATCACTTTATAGGCATTGATCTTTGATTGCCGGAACGTCGCATTATCTTTTTCGAACCGTGCGACCTCATGGGCTTCATTCGTAAACGATTGAACGACACGGATTCCGGACACACTGTCCTCAACCCGCGAATTGACTTCGGCAATGTTACCGTACATCCGGTCCCATGACCGGTTCATCCGGACATTGGCATAACTGATCAGCCAGATTAGGAACGGTACGGCAATGATCGTGACGAGTGCGAGAGGCACATTGATCGTCATCATGATCGAAAAGGCACCGAGCAGTGTCATGACGGCAATGAAAGCATCTTCCGGACCATGGTGAGCCAGTTCACCGATATCAAACAAATCGTTCGTAATCCGGCTCATGATATGCCCCGTTTTGGTGTTGTCAAAAAAACGGAATGATTGCTTTTGGACGTGACCAAACAATTGCCGCCGCATATCCGTCTCGATGTTGATGCCGAGCTTATGCCCGAAGTAGTTGACGACGAACTGCATCAGCGTACTGATGACATACAAGCCGAGCAATCCGACACTAACTAAAATAATCCAGTTCAACTCTCCATCTGGTAGCAATGAGTCGATGAACCATTTGACAGCAAGCGGAAAAGCCAGCTCGAGCAGGCCAACGAATAAGGCGGACGAAAAATCAAGCCAAAACAATCGTTTGTGCGGTATGTAATACTGATAAAATCGTTTTAACATGTGAGTCCTCCTTTCAAATTATCTTTAGTGTACAGGATTACTGAAAATAATTCTCGTTTACAAACCGTCGTTCTTTTTTTGAAAACGAATCGAATTTCTTTCTCAAAAAATATATTTTAAAATCAGGTGAATTCCCGGCTTCTTATGACAAAATGGTAACAACGATTCGATCCATGATCGAACTAGATTCATCATTTGGAAGGGAGCCACACTACGTGAAAAAGACTTTTCTCACTTTGACGACACTTGCGCTGATCAGTTCAGCCACTGGCGTCGAAGCCGCATCAACGACACTCATCTTGACAGACAACGTCAATATCCGGACTGCTGCCACTACTTCCGCTCCTGTCATTACGACTCTCAAAAAAGGAACGACGGTCACCGCAGTCAAGAAGACCGGTTCCTGGTACGAGATTCGTCATCAATCCAAAAAAGCCTTTATCACTGCCGCTTACGTCAAAACCATTCCAGCAAAAGCACCGACAACCACGACCTACATAACGAACACCTCATCCGTCAACGTGCGCGAGAAAGCAACGACCACTTCGAAATCGCTTGGTAAACTTGCGAAGAATGTCAGTCTTTCCGTTAAAAAGAAAACCGGTGAATGGTACGAAATCAATTACAAAAATAAGTCCGCTTATGTCCATACGACACTCGTCACAGCTAAAACATCGACAGTGACGACAGGATCAAA
This sequence comes from Exiguobacterium sp. GL_137, assembly GCF_057834585.1. Taxonomy (NCBI): domain Bacteria; kingdom Bacillati; phylum Bacillota; class Bacilli; order Caryophanales; genus Exiguobacterium; species Exiguobacterium sp. GL_137. Next base: position 1,101,117 of record NZ_CM174406.1, on the reverse strand, counting down.
ACCTCCGGTCACGAAGCCGGTGACACCGCCTGTTTCCACTGCCGTCAAAGCAGTCGATTCGTCCAAACAATATGAAGTCAATGCAAAAGAAGGGTTAAATGCCCGTCTGTCAGCGTCAACGACCGCTAAAATTTACAAGACGTTAGCACATAAAACCGTTTTAAAAGTAACTGGATCGCTTGATAAATGGTATCAAATCCAGCTCGATGGAAAAGATCTGTATGTCGCTTCGAGTTATGTTTCAGCGACGGCCAAGGAGACACCACCGCCTACACCGGGTGTCTCGGTCACACCGGTCGATCAATCGAAGACGTATAAAGTGGATGCGCCGACCGGCTTAAATGTCCGGACGGCTCCAAGTACAACTTCGACGGTCTTTACGCAACTCGCACACGGATCAACTGTTCAAGTCTCCGGTGAAACGACGGGAGCATCTGCGGGCTGGTACCAGATTAAAATCGGCACTGCGTATTACTACGTCGCCAAAACTTACATTACGACAGGATCCGTCACGGCTCCTGTGACACCACCGGTCACGCCGCCAACGACGACAATTCCAGCGTCCGGCATCATGGAAAAAGCCATCTCCATCGGACAACAATATCTCGGTACTCCGTACGTTTGGGGTTCAAGCAGTCCCGTTAACGGTGGTTTTGATTGCTCCGGTTTCATCAACTATGCGTTGAATACGGCCGGCTACAAAGTGGCCCGGACCAATGTCAACGGTTACTGGAACAACGACGGCTACCTTGGTCAAAAGTTATCGAAATTACGCCAACCGGTCCGCGGCGATATCATTTTCTTCGAAAATACGTATGCAGCCGGTCCGACTCACATTGGCATCATGTTGAACAACGATCAGTTCATTCATGCCAATACACCGTCACTCGGGATCAGTCGCCTGTCTGAAAAATACTGGACACAAAAGTTACTTGGTTTTAAAGCACTTTAATCCAACAGGACCAATCGGGATGATACCCGGTTGGTCCTTTTTTTTTACGTTAATGCTGTCAAGGTTTGTTCAATTTTTTGTTTGAAATGACCGGGTGACAGTTGTGTTGTCAATTCTTCTACTTCTGCTTGACGGTCCAGTCCAACTCCGGCCCGCATGGCAAACGCGAGCGCATATAACATCATCGCATGATCGTACTCACCACCAGCCCGCCATAAGTGTGCATTCCTCCAAATTTTAGAAACGGCGCTTTGCAGGTCAAATGTGAGTTCCTCTTTTGAATCATTCCACAAACAAAGGTAGACTTCGAAATACCCGATGTAATGAAGGCAGGCTTCAATCTCGACTTCGATCAGCCGTTCCCGTGCCTCACGAATTCCGGCGTAATCCTTCCGGTGGACCGCGATGGATCCTTTTGTCAGGTCGACAAGGATTTGATCAAACGCTGTCGCTTCCGTAAATAAAAAGAAGTGCCGCAATTTTTCGAGTTCAAATTCTGCTGCTTCATAGTCCTCTTCTAAGCTTAAAAATAAGGCGAGGAGCCGGTGGTAGTTCCTGACATCACTGTAGACGCCCTTTTCCCGCATATAGCTGATCCCTTCCCGTAAGAAAACGATTGACTGACTCCAGTTATCGTTAATCACACTGACACGAATCGCCTGTAACATTTGATAGTCCAAAAACGTTTCGTGCGCGAGCGGGACATCCTGAAAAATCATCATCCCGTCAATCTTTCGGTACGCTTCTTCATAACGGCGCAGGAAAAATAAAAAATAGACTTTTGAAATCTGTACTTTAATCTGTTCATCCCGCAATCCGAGCTGTTTAAATACGTCTTCTGCCAGATCGAAGTAATGTAAGCCTTTTTCCGTATCGGAAAAACGTAAAGCACTTCCATACTCGTAATATATTTGTCCTTGCCAGTAAGAATTGATGGCGGGCTCCAAATACGGTGCGAGCATCATCGCAATCTGTCCCTCTGCATAATAACCGCTTGCGGTCGAATTGATTTTTTCAATCACTTGCTTCATTTCAACGGCGCGCGGATCAATCAATAACTCGTCGATTGAGACATGCAGACGATTGGCAATCGACTGTAAGGCCGGTAAGGACGGTGTCGCCTTTCCGTTTTCGATCATACTGAGCATCGACTTCGTCATGATGCCGTCTGCGACATCAGACTGCGTCATTTTTTTTGCTTTCCGTAAACTTTTAATGCGTTTTCCCAGCATCGTTGTCACCTCAATTTATTAAATAAGTTAAATTAAATTTAACTTTTACATTTACAATATTTCCCTATTCCTCTAGTATAAAGGAAAGTTCAATTTAATTGAACAAAAAGGAGGAATTATGATGTCTAAAAATTTACAAAGGTTATTATTCGGCAAGTTTTGTTCATTGTTCGCCGCCAGTCTGTTTACGTTCGTCGCCGGTCTGACTGTTTTACGGGAAACGTCATCCGGGCTTCAATTCGCACTTGTCTTACTCGCAGGGACACTGCCGCGGATTCTGTTATCTCCCGTTGCCGGCGTTCTGTCTGATCGCTGGAACCGGAAAAAAATCATCGTCACGACCGAGGTATCAAGTGCCTTCATACTTGCCATATTTGCAGGTTACGCGACCTTTTTCCCTGTCCACACGATGCATTACATGATCGTCAGCGCCCTTTTGACTGCTCTTTCAACTTTCCTTTCCGTCACCTTAATGAGTTCGTTGACACGATTGCTTGATGATGCGGAATTACAGCGTGGTAATTCCCTCATTTCAAGTATCAGTTCCCTTTCATCAATTGTTGCTCCGATGCTTGCCGGTTTCCTGTTAGCCTTTGCACCGATTCATCTCTTCACCCTCTTACCGTTAAGCTTGTTTTCCTTCGCCGCACTTTGGAACATGCGGCTGACGTTCCGGGTCATCCCTTTTACCCGTGAAGAAAGTTCGCCTTCACTCTGGACAGACTTTCAATCAGGCTACCGTTATTTGTTCAAACAACGTGTCCTGACGACGCTCATCTTAATGGCCCTTGTTTTGAATTTCTTTTTCATCGCCTTGGAAGTCATCTATCCGATCATTTTACTCGATCATCTCAAATTTACACCCTTCCAGTTCGGAACAATTGAAGCCGCTTTAGGTGCTGGTCTCTTACTTAGTTCACTGATGCTTGCTCTGCCTCGCTTTACGATCAAACGTCCGTTGATGACTTTATTTCAGTCAATCGCTTTAGTCGGTATGCTGTTTCTTTCACCTCTGTTGCCGTTACTCGACATCGTTCCATCGAACTGGACATTTGGTTATTTTCTCATTTTCTCCTTCACGGTAGGGTTCATCATCCTCCGCTCAAACATTCCGATTCAACTGCTCGTTCAACGTCAAACAGACCCTGCATACTTAGGTCGTGTCATGGGTGTCATGGAATCACTCGCGATGGGGATCATTCCGCTCGGTATGTTGTTATTCGGCTTCTTAAGTGATCACGTCTCGCTCACTCTGATACTCGGGATCAGTTCATTCGGTTTACTCGTGACCGTCAGTATCGGATTCTTTCATTTGCGGCATGATGTTCGGGCAGAATGCTCAGAAGAACTCACGTCGCTTGAAACAAAAAAAACGTCCACCTCAGCGAGCTGAGATGAACGTCCTTGATCATTCGTTTAAACCGTTGCTTTGACTGCGTCCATGATCAGACGGAGTGATTGTTGTTTTGCGTCCTTGTCGGCAATCATCGAAGCAATCATCACTTCATCTGTTCCGTACGAATCGGCGAGATTCTGCAACTGACGCGCGACGTCTTCCGGATTTCCGACGATCATCCGTTTCCGGTTTTCGGCAATCCGGAACTGGTCTTGGAACGAGTACTGGTAAGCGGCTGCTTCTTCCGGAGTCGGTGTGCCTGTTGACGAGATACCTTTCTCAAGCAGGAGCAATGACAAATCAAGACTCGAAGCCAATCGTTCCGCTTCTTCCGTTGTCTCCGCACATGTCACGAAAATCGAGACGAGCGTTTGCGGTGTCTCATTGAACGACGTCGCCATGAAGTTATGACGGTAGTAATCCATTACTTCCTGACCGCCCTGTCCGTTGATGAAGTGGGCAAAGGCGAATCCGAATCCGCGTTGCGCCGCATTCAAGGCGCTGCCGCCGCTTGATCCAAGCAACCAGGCTTCCGGTGTCGTATCGACTTCCGGTGTTGCGACGAGTCCTGCAAACCGGTGATCAGCCGGTGCCCCGTCTTTTAAATAATCGACGAGATCATCGAGTTGTGCCCCGTAGTCTGCTCCGCCGAATCGTGGGGACGATCCTTCCTGGAGTGCACGGGTTGCGAGCGGCATACCGCCCGGTGCCCGGCCTAGTCCTAAATCAATCCGGTTTGGTGCCAGTCCTTCGAGGACACGGAAGTTCTCTGCGACTTTGTACGGACTGTAATGTGGTAACATGACGCCCCCTGAACCGAGACGAATCTGTTTCGTGACCGCTGCCATGTAAGCGATTAAGACTTCCGGGCTTGATCCGGCAAGTGTTTTGGCAAAGTGGTGTTCCGATACCCATAATCGTGTATATCCGAGTTCATCGGCAATCTTCGCAAGTTCAACTGTTTCATGTAAAGCTTCTGACGGGGTCTGTCCTTTTGAGACCGGTGATTGGTCTAAAATACTTAATTTCAATATAATCTCTCCTCTGATGTTGACTTCATGTCTAAACTGTACGCCTGTCTGATAATCGAATGCAATTAAACTGCCTGTTTACCCGATGGCGACGTTTTCAATTTGAAATTCAGGGAACATTCTTAAAGTAGCAGCAATTAAAACTTAGAGGATGAGGTGTTTTTCATGTCAACGAACCATACATCAAATCAAGAAGCCGTTGAAACGGTCAAAAAATTAATCGATAAAATCGAAACAGCCATGCTGACGACGATCTCTGATGAAGGTCTTGTCTCACGTCCGATGCAAACTCAGGATATCGAGTTCGATGGCGATCTCTGGTTCCTTACATCAAAAGATACAGGCAAATATAATGAAATTCTTAAAAATCCGAACGTCAACGTCGCCTACGTTGATAAATCTTACGTTTCGATTCGCGGGAAAGCAGAATTCGTCGAAGACGTGGCCCGTAAAAAAGAATTATGGAGCCCGCGTTATGAAGCGTATCTCGGAACGACATATGAAGATCCAAAAGTCGTCTTGATCAAGGTCAACACGGAAGGCGCTGAATATTGGGAAACCGGCAACACAACAAAATCCGTTAAGCAACTGTTGAAAAAAGCAGTCGGCAACGATGACTCGAACGAAATCAACAAAAAAGTAGATTTGACATAAGTCTCTTTTAGACCAAATCGTCTTTCGGCGATTTGGTCTTTTTTTGTTTGAATTGGTTTTATCGGGACCATCTGGTGTAACATACTACTATTAGTAATCAAGTTTATTAGCTAAAGGAGACACATCATGGGAGAATTCATTACATTATTAAAACGGGGCAATCGTTCTGCTCTGACGGCCGGCATCGTCAACTCGGTCATCGCCATCATCAAAGCCGTCGCTTATGTCTTAACCGGCAACGTCGCGATGTTTGCGGAAATGATGCACACGATTGGGGACGCCGCCAACCAATTTTTTGTTTTCATCGGTTCCGCCCTCAGTAAAAAGGCACCGACGAAACGGTTCCCGAACGGGTTTGGCCGTCTCGTCAACCTCGTGTTGCTCGGCGCGATTTTATTCGTCGGCATCATGGCCTACGAAACGATTCATGAAGGAATTGCTCACATCATCCAACCAACCGAATCAACCGGTTTCTGGATTACCTTGTCCGTCTTATTCGTCGGTGTCGTCCTTGAAAGTGGTGTCTTTTATAAAGCGATGCAGGAAATCGCACATGATGCCCGTATCACGACAAAAGGTCCGAAATTGATTCTCGACAGTTTCCGTGCCTTAAAGCAGGCAAAACCGGCGACACGCCTTGTCTTCCTCGAAGATTTAGTCGCAACGGCCGGCGGACTTGTCGCAATGATCGCCGTCATCATCTCGCATCTGACACCGTTTCATCAGGCGGAAGGCATTGCCTCGATCATCATCGGACTGATGATGTTTTATGTCGTCGGCAACGTCTTTTTACAAAATGCAGCCGGCGCCCTCGGAGAAGCAGACGAAACGATGGCAGCACGGCTCGGCGGGCTTATCATGCAAGATGCCGATGTCCGGGACATCAGCAAACTCGAAGTCATCAAGGAAGGCGATCATTTCCATGTCGAAGTCGAGATTGAAGTCGATCCGGCGTTGACGATTGCCCAGGCCGATGACATCAAAGACCGGCTCGAACTGCAAATCCGGCTTCAGCAAGGAATCACTGATGTCACGATTGGATTTGACGAAGATGACAAGATTCAACAATACATCGTCTCGACCAACGAAACCCCTTGATTCCGTTCACACAAGAAGTCGTTGAGGTCATTCGTTCAATTCCGGCAGGACGCGTCATGACGTACGGTCAAATCGCCCGCCTTGCCGGAAATCCGCGGGCTGCCCGACAAGTGGCCCGGATTCTTCACAGCCTCAGCCGGACGGAACAGTTGCCCTGGCACCGCGTCTTGAATGCGAAAGGTGAGATTTCACTCGACGGTGACGAACAGCAACTGGCACTCGAGGCGGAAGGCGTCGTCTTTGAGCATCCCGGGAAACTATCATTATCCTGTTATCAGGTCTAACAAAAAGGAAGTAAACCGCATCGATGCGGCTTACTTCCTTTTTTTATGCTTTTTCCTTCATTTGGCGTACTACTTCTGCCTCGAGCTGCGGTTCCGGCGGCAACCAGCCGTCCGGTTTCATGACCTTTTGGTCGGATTCCCGGAAAATCGGCTGACCGTCCGGACCCAGTTTCGCCATGTTTGCCTGTTGGACGATTTCAAACAACGGACCCGGTTCAAGACCTGCTTCAACAAAACTGCCCATGATGAAGTACAGGGCATCCGTCAACGCATCGCCTTGACCGACCAACCGTTCGACTTCCGTCGTCGGGTAGGTTTCCTTCAATGATTTTTGAACCGCCTGATCAAGTCCTGTCTTAAACGTCTCGATGGCTGCCAAAAAATCGGTTTCGTTTTGCGACGACTGGTGGAGAAACTCAACGACTGCTTCTTCCGCTGTCCAGGTCGCCCGTTTGACACCCCGTTCGAGCGGAATCGCTGTCGGCTGTTCAGCACCCGGATGACGGAACGTCTGATGAAATTGTTTGACGTCCTGATAATAATTCGGTTGTTTCATATCGATCACTCCCCTGTTCCGTATCACTTTCACACGGTTTCCATTCTAACAGGTTTCAGGAGATTTCTCGATGCCTGAATTACCGGACAAGATCCAGCAGACGCATGCCGCGGCTGATCAGCTCGTCCCGTTCGGCCGACGTCTGCTTCAGACGGTCTAAATCCGCGATTAACCGGGGCTGATCGACTTCATCCGCCAGTTCCAGTAATTCAAGACGCAACAACCAGGCATCCGGTAATTGAGTCAACGTCCGGTCAATCAGTTGCGGCAACAGTTGACGATCGACCCGTCCTTCCCGCATTTCCCGAATGGCTTCAAAAATCGGATCAGCAGCTGTCAACGGACGTTCGATCCGTTCGAATTCGACTGTCTCCGGAATCGGTTTTAACGCTTCGACTTCTGTTCCCGGGAAAGCCGACGTGATGTCTCCGACGACTAACTCCATCCGGTCCATTGCCGTCGTTTGACCGTCGTTCGTTAATTGAGCGTCTTCCAGGACGACGAGTGCCCGGTGACCGTTGACGTTTTGAATCGCTGAAATTTGTCCTGTGACGTGAACTGCACCTTCTGTCCAGTCCAGCTCTTCCCCGACTTTGACCTGGAGCAAGACTTCGTTCAGCTCCGGTCCGTGAAGGAGTGTAAATCCTTCTGGATGATCAGCCAGCCCTTGACCTGTCATGACTTCACCTTTCGCAGCCAGCGCCGTCGGACCGGTCAGCTTGACGATGTGCAGGGTTTCATGGATTTCCTGTGTTGCCGGTACACCGACAAGCGAGACGCTGCTGTCAAAGACAAGCGTCGAAAGGTTGCCTGAATCGACGGCTTTCGTTAATCCGTGGATGCCGCCGCGGACGTATGACATCGTCTGCGCGAACTCTTCCAGGGCTTCCCGGAGCTGTTCGAATGATTCGCAGACAAACAGTTCTTTTTGCATGCTCGTGACGTCATGTTTCGTCGCCAGTGCTTTTTCAAGTGAAAACGGATGTTTGACGACCGCGTCTGTCAGACAGTGACGGCTCTCGCCGACCGATGACAGGAGACCAGCTCCGTAGATTTGTGGATTGTCGATATCGCCAATCAGACCGAATTCGACCGTCCACCAGAACAGACGTGAAATTTCATTCGCTTCCGAGATTCCCGTCACATGGGTCCGGGTTTCAGCAAGGGCGATTTCCGCCTGCTCGATGTCAGCCGGTGTCGAAAACGGGCTTTCTTTGACAATCGTCAATTTTTTTAACGCTTTGAAGACGTCGTGCTCCGCTTTATGGTTAAAGGCATGGGCACCGATCTCACCGAACCGGCGAACGAATTCTGCGTACGTCGGATTCATCAGGATTGGTGCATGTCCCGCTGCTTCGTGCAAGATGTCCGGTGCCGGTGTGTAGAGAATGTTATCGACCTTGCGGATATCCGTTGCGATCGGTAACAAGCCGTGTCCCTGGAAGTCAAAGAATGCGACGCCCGGTATCAGACCGTCAACGGCGACCGTTCCCCAGCCGCCCCGGCTCAAGTTGGCCGTCATCTCCCGGACATCCGGAATCCGTTCCGGACTGATGCCGGATGCAGCGAGTCCTTCGAGGTATGCCGGATGGGCTGTATCTTGTAACGTCTTTAAATTCAGTCGCATGACGTAACGCCAGACCGCGTGATCCGTCGGCGTGTAATCGTCGTAGTGTTGCGGTGCAACGTGTGGTTGTAAGTGACTTGGAATGATTGGTGTAGACATATGAATTCCCCCTTGAAAGTAGATGAACAACAAAAAGTCCCTGCCGAACAAAGATGTTCGACAGGGACGACAAAAGGCCGCGGTACCACCCTGATAATCTACGTAGACATAGATCGCTTCATTACGGGATAACGGTTTTCTCCGCTTGCATGGCAAGAGACTCGGAAACTGTAATTCGATTCAATCTGTGTACACGTTCGCAGCGCCACGTGCTCTCTGAAACAGGGAGATTGTTTCTACTTCGGTTTCGTCTTCGTCCAACTTCTTTTGTTCTGTTATGCTGTTATGCTGTTAGCAACTAAAGTGTTGTTAAGAAGGACTATACGCTTACTTTTGACTTTCGTCAATCGCTTTTTTTCGTTTAAAGCGGTTAAAGGTTTTATCACGGACTGATTTCTGTTCGATCGACAGCGACGTCACATGGCGACGAAGCGCCCCGTTCAGCCGTTTCTCAAACAATTCCAGTTCCTGAATCCATTCGTTCATCGCAACGACGATCGGCAGGATTTCCATGATGATTTCTTCTTCCAGTTCATCCCGGTCGAGAAACGAGTGTTTGACGAAAGCGATATTTTCTTTGACGAGGTCTTCCATCGCGAGTGGTTCTTCCGTCAGTAACAGATCGTACGTCAGCAAGACTTTTTCCTGACGCTGGGCGATATGCATCAGGTGATAGAACAATTCGCTCCGTAACTCGTCAGCAATCGAATTCAACGCCTTCTCCCGCTCCCGGAACCGTTCAGCGGTCGCAACCCCCCGTTCCAGACACGACTGCATATGTTGCAAAATGATCAAATTCCGCAATAACGAGACGTGCCGTTGCCGGGATCCGCGAATTTCTTCCCGGTGCAGATTAAATAACGTCTTTGTCTCGAGCATCGAACGGCTCATTTTGTCGATCGCTGACCGGTACGGTGTGACTTTCCCTTCAAAGGCAATTGCCCGGGTCACGACAAGCAGCTTCTCGAACAGTTTCGAGGCTTTCTGATAATAGACGTTCCCGTAACGCGGCGGGAAAATCAGCGCATTGACACCGAGGGCACAACCGATCCCGAGCATGACGAGTAAGTAACGGATCAGGACGATTTGCCACAACGGATCCGTCGCCCCTTCAACACTTTCCAGGATGACGATGATCATCAAGACGACGTGGGGAATCGTCCGGCCGAAACCAAATGCCAGTAAAATCGAGATGGCAGCCATGATGACGATTCCGATTGCCAGTGGATTGGCCGGGTTGTCACCTAGAATCCATAACGAGACGAGTGTCAGGAAGGCTCCGATCAGGTTGGCTTCCGCTTCCTCGAGGAATTGTTTCCATGTCTGATACACGGACGGTAATAACGTTGTAGCTGCCGAAATCGCAGGTAGGATCGGGCTTAGATTAAACAGGTTACTGATAATCAGCGCCAAGATGACCGCAAGTCCGGTCTTGATGGTACGTGGTCCGATTTGTAAAGACTGACCGCCCATATACAAACCTCCTTCATAGTGGGGATACGCCCCCTATTCTTGCTCTAATACCCGAAAAAGGCAATTAAAAAATCACTCCAAGAAGTCTTGGAGTGATTTTTATCGAATCTTTTTTTCTTATGAAGCTTTTGTTCCCGTACCAGAAGTCATTTCTTTTTTCGCAACTTCTTGATCGACGAGCGGTTTTTTCAAGATCGAGAGGATAGCAGCTCCGACAAGTGATCCGATTAAGATGGCACCTGCGTAGCTGAGAACGGCCATCCATGTGCCTGATGGTCCGTCAAGTAATGGGAAGACGAACACACCGCCGTGTGGTGCCGGAAGCAACACACCGAAGACGATTGTCAATGCACCGGCGATTGCTGAACCGATGACGCTTGCCGGGATGACACGAAGTGGATCGGCTGCTGCGAATGGAATCGCACCTTCTGTGACGAATGACGCACCCATTGCGTAAGCAGCGATACCCGCTTCGCGTTCTTGCGGTGTAAATTTCTTACGTGCGAACAATGTGGAAGAGAAAGCGACGAGAAGCGGTGGAACCATACCACCTGCCATGACGGCTGCCATGACTTCCGTGTTTCCTGCTGTTAAAGCGGCTGTTCCGAAGACGTAGGCCGTTTTGTTGATTGGACCACCCATATCGATTGCCATCATTGCTGCGACGAGCATACCGAGCAGGATGGCGTTACCGCCACTTAGACCGTTGAGTGAATCTGTTAACCATGTCATGAAAGCAGCGATTGGCTCGTTGATGACAAGCAACATGATCATACCTGTGATGAACGAACCGAACAGCGGGTAAAGCAAGACCGGTTTGATCCCTTCAAGAGCTTTCGGAAGACCTTGCAAGACTTTGATCAGTAAGAGAACAACATAACCGGCAAGGAAACCGGCGATCAATCCACCGAGGAATCCGGCATTCCCTTGGCTTGCGAGGAAACCGGCAATCAAACCTGGTGCAAGACCCGGTTTATCGGCGATCGACATCGCGATGAATCCGGCAAGAATCGGAATCAGAAGACCAAAGGCTGCTTTACCGATCGACATCAATTGAGCGGCAAATTCGTTGTATGATGGATCTTCCGGGTTCGCTGAGTTGATGCCCCAGAAGAAGCTGATTGCGATTAAGAGTCCGCCGGCAACGACGAGTGGCAACATGGCGGAAACCCCGCTCATCAGGTGTTTGTAGAAACCGCCGCGGGCTGGTTTCGAGCTATCGCTTGATCCACTGCCTTTATACACCGGTGCATCCTGTTTAACGGCACGGTCAATCAGTTCTTTTGGTTTCCGGATTCCCTGAGCGACCGGAACTTCAACAACGTGTTTCCCGTTGAAACGATCCATCTCGACAGCTTTATCCGCAGCGACGATGATTGCTGTGGCTTCTTGAATATCTTGACTTGTCAGACCGTTTTTCACGCCGGTCGAACCGTTTGTCTCGACTTTGATGCGGACACCCATTTCTTCCGCTTTTTGACGGAGAGCATCTGCTGCCATATACGTATGGGCGATACCGGTCGGACACGCTGTGACGGCAAGAATGTATGGTGCGTCCTGTGCGACGTTTGGCGATGAGACGTCGACCGGACCTTCTTCTTCCCGTTCTTTTGCTTCGATCGCAGCGATGACTTCATCTTCCGAACGGGCGGAAAGAATCGTATCACGGAACTTCATGTCCATCAGGTAGACAGACAGTTTTGATAATGTTTCAAGGTGCGCGTTGTCGGCATTTTCGCCGGCAGCAATCATGAAGAACAAGCGGCTTGGTTGTCCGTCGAGTGCTTCGTAATCGATTCCTGTCGAACGTCCAAAAGCGATGGCCGGTGATTTGACGGCTGCCGTCTTCGCATGCGGAATCGCGATTCCTTCACCGAGTCCGGTCGTACTTTGTGCTTCCCGGGCCAGGATGGCTTCGCGGTAAGCCGAGCGGTCATTTAATTTCCCGGCACGATCGAGTACATCCACCAATTCATCGATGACAGCTGCTTTATTCGACGAACGTAAATCGAGTTGGATCGTATCACGGGTTAACAGATCTGTAATTTTCATGAGTTTGTCACTCCTTTTAGGATTGAATGAGTTCAACGACTTGGACATCGGTCAATAAACGGTCAATATCTTCTTTTGTACATAAACCAAATGAGTAAGCGGACGCACTGCCTGTCGTGACCGCATAGCGAAAAGCTTCTTCCGGCGATCGCCCGAGGGCGTAACTGGCGACGAATCCTGCGACGAGTGAATCTCCGGCACCGACTGAATTAATCAGCTTACCGGCCGGTGTGTTCGCCGTGTAGGCCCCTTGCTTGTTGACAAGTAACGCTCCGTCACCTGCAAAAGAGATGATGACATTTTCCGCACCGCGTTCAACGAGTTGTTGCGCATACGGGACAGCCATTTCTTTTGACGTGATGTCGACATCAAAAATTTCACCGAGTTCATGATGGTTCGGCTTGATCATGAACGGACCGAGCGGTAAGACTTCAAGCATGGCTTCCTTCGTCGTATCGACAGCGAACTTCACGCCTCGTTCCGTCAGGACTTGCGCAATCTTCCGGTATAAATCCTGCGGCAGACTGCTTGGAATGCTACCGGCGAAGACGACGATGTCACCCGGCTGCATCGTTTCGAACGCTGCCAGTAACTCCTGCAATTCTTCATCCTTGATTTGAGGACCTGCCGCATTAAGTTCCGATTCCTGATCGGCACGGATCTTAACGTTGATCCGCGTTTCATCGGCAATCGGTGTGAAGGCTGTCAGGACGCCTTGTTTTTCCAGTTCGTCACGAATGAACTGTCCCGTACTGCCACCTAAAAATCCAAGAGCTTCCGTCTCGACGTCGTAATTTCTTAAGACCAACGAGACATTGATTCCTTTACCGCCTGCTACTTTTTCCGCTTTTTCCACACGATTGACTTGTCCGGCCTCAAATACGGGCAACGTGACGTAATAATCGATCGATGGGTTGAGTGTCAGTGTATAAATCATTTCGCGTTCACCACCTCTGTATATTGACTGTATTTCGCTTCCTGTTCACTGGATGTCATCGTGATAATCGTTGCCGCCCGCAGTGACGCGACCCGGCTGAAACTGATGTCATCCAGTTTCGTCTCATCGACTAATACATAAGACTTTTTCGCTAACTCAATCGCGGTCTTCTTAACGAGTGCCTCTTCCGGATCTGGTGTCGTGAAACCTTGAGTCGGATGAACACCGTTCATCCCAAGGAAAGCGACATCAAAATGGTAAATCAACATTCCTTCACGCGCATTGTAACCAACAAGTGCTTGGGTCGAATGCTTGAGTTGCCCTCCGACGACGAACGTCGGGATACGGTGATAGAGTAACGTGTTCGCTAGAGGAAGACTGTTCGTCACGACTGTAATCGCCTTTTGTTCGAGATAAGGGACGATGGCTAGTGTCGTCGTTCCTGCATCGAGATACACGTACATTCCGTCTTCGATCAGGTCGGCCGCTGCTTTTGCGATCCGGTCCTTCTCTTCGACGAAACGGTCACTTTTCTCGAAATAACTCGGTTCATCAATCTGCATATGGTTGGCGGTTGCCCCGCCGTGAACCCGCCGTAAGTGACCAGCCGATTCAAGTTGTGATAAGTCGCGGCGAATCGTTGATTCACTGGCTCCCGTCTGATCAACAATGGTTTGCATTTTGACGACTTCTTCCCGGGCGAGCAGCTCGAGAATCAGTTGATGGCGTTTTTTCGTTAACATGAGTTTCCCTCCACATCCTTAATATAAAGCGTTTACATTCAAAAATCAATCAAAAACATTCACTTTTTTATGTTTTTCGTTAAAAAACCTTCAAAATATGACTTTATTCGACAATAACATCTTGTTATACGTCTATTATACATCAAAAACGGTCATAATATGACCGTTTACGCAAAAAAACCGCTCATTCTCTGAGCGGTTTTAAACAAGACGGTCATCAAGTATTCATTTTTAGGCTTTGACGTGATTTTGCAGATGACCGATTCCTTCAATCGAAACATCCACGACGTCCCCATCCTGAAGATACGTCGGCGGCTTCATCCCGTGTCCAACGCCGGCCGGTGTTCCTGTTGCAATGATATCCCCTGCTTCAAGGGTCATCCCGCGGGAAACTTCCGTTAAAATCGTCACGACATCCCGGAGCATCAGCTTCGTCGAACCCGATTGCCGCAGTTGACCGTTGACGCGCGTCTCAACCAGTACATCGGCCGGATCAAAACTGTCTTCCGTCACGATGACCGGCCCGAACGGACAAAAACCGTCGAGTGATTTACCGCGGAAAAATTGAACATGCTCTTTTTGCAGATCACGTGCCGTCACATCATTGACGATACTGTAGCCGAAGACATGATCCAATGCATTTTCCGGTGTCAGGTCACGACCGGTTGTCCCGATGATGATTGCGAGCTCTCCTTCATAGTCGAGTTGCTGTGTCAGATCAGCATGCCGTTCGATTGCCTCAAACGGACCGACGATGGAACTCGGTGCTTTCGTAAATAAAACGAACTTCCCGGCACCTGCCGTATCCATCTCCTTGATATGATCGGCATAGTTCTTCCCGACACAAATCACATTACGAGGCGGTATGTACGGTGCGAGTAACCGGATCTCATGGTTCAGCCGCGGTGCGACATCCAAATCAAGATCCATCTCGAAGCCCCGTGCGATGACTTCAAGCAACGAATCCGTATAGACCTGCGCTGTCACGTCATACCGGTAACCTGCTTCCTCGATCCCAATCCGTGACTCTCCTTCTTGCTCAAACCGAAACCATTTCATGACTATTCCCCCTTTTTTTCCAGTATACCGAAAAGTCTCTCCAATCGTCTGCTTTCACGAAAAAAGAACCATCCGAAATACGTCTCGGACGGTTCCTCTTCAGGCGATGCGACGGGCTAACCGGTCAACAAGCGCCTGTGATTCTTCATTTAAAGAAACCAAGTCGACTGACACACCTGCCGCCTGATATTTCAAGACGACCGTTTCAATCGCCTCCGTTGCCGAATCATCAAACAGATGGGCTTGCGTAAAATCAAGCGTAATCTGTTCGAAGTCGCGATCTGCCGGCAAATCGAATTGTCCGACGAACGCCGTCGTCGACGCAAAGAAGATCGGTCCGTTGATCCGGTAGACGACGTTTTTCTCTTCGGCATGTCGTTTCACATCAATCCGCGAAATTTTCGACGCGAACAGAATCGCGGCGAGCAGAATCCCGACCAGCACACCCATCGACAAATCATGTGTCAGGACGGTCACGAGGACCGTCGCCAGCATGACGGCAGAGTCACTTTTCGGAGAATTTTTCAGCATTTTAAAGGATCCCCAGTCAAATGTCGCATAGGACACGAAGAACATGACACCAACGAGTGCCCCCATCGGAATCGTCATCAGTAAATCATTCATCGTCACCATCAACAGCATCAGGAAAGCCCCTGCCGTAAACGTCGACAATCGGCCCCGTCCGCCTGACGTGACATTGATGACCGATTGACCGATCATTGCACAGCCCGGCATACCGCCAAAGAATCCGGCCACGATGTTGGCGATTCCTTGTCCGCGTGACTCGGTCGCTTTATTCGATGTCGTATCAGTCATCTCATCGACAATCCGCGCCGTCAACAACGATTCAATCAGACCGACGAATGCGAGTGACAAGGCATACGGGAAGATGATTTGCAGTGTCTCAAGCGAAAACGGAACATTCGGCAGGAAGAAACTTGGGAGTGAAGCTGAAATTTGTCCCATGTCGCCGATGACGCGGGTATCCAGCGAAAAGGCAACCGTCAGGATCGTCATGATTGTAATCGCGACGAGCGGTGCCGGAATCACTTTCGTAAACCGCGGGAAAATCAGGATGATGGCGAGAGATGCCGCGACCATCGCATACATGATCCAGTTCTGTCCTTCAAACTGCGGCAATTGTGCCGAAAAAATTAAGATCGCCAAGGCATTGACGAATCCGACCATGACGGCGCGGGGAATAAAACGCAATAACTTGGCGACACCTGCGACGCCTAAAAGAATCTGGAAGATTCCGGCGAGAATTCCTGCTGCCAGTAAATAATCCACACCATGATCTTTGACGAGTTGGACGACGACAAGTGCCATCGCACCGGTCGCTGCCGAGATCATCCCCGGGCGGCCGCCGGCAATCGAGATGATGATGGCAATGATGACGGACGCATATAAGCCGACCATCGGATTGACGCCGGCAATCAAGGAAAACGCGATGGCTTCCGGAACCAGTGCCAAGGCAACCACGATTCCGGATAACAAATCCGCCTTCGGTTGCAGGACCCATTCTTTTCTCCATTGTGATAACATCTAATTCCTCATTTCTTGGTTTGAACATATTTTTTCATTATAAGACGTTTCATCTGAAGCGATAAGCCCTTATTGTAACAGTGTCCGGATCCGGACGATTTCGTCGACCATGTCCTGATAACGGACCATGATTTCCTGACCGGTGAAGATCGGATCTTCCTGCAACGTTTCGAGTGCCCGCTTCAACAGATGGATCTTCGGTTTTTTCCGTTCCAGTAATTCTTCATAAATGAAATCGAGCACTTCATCATGCGCTTCTTTTGATTCGTCTGAAATCGCGGACAGCGTGATCAGCCGCTTCATATGGGCATTCGTCTTTTCGAATAAATCTTTCCGGATGACGACCTCATCTTGCGGACGATCGAGCCAGACCGATAAAAACCGCGGCGGAATCAATTGTTCTTCCGTCCGGCTGACATCTTCGACGAGATGGGTCAACCGGTTAAAGACATACCGGACGACCCGTTCCGGTTGCGTGTTTGGTTCCGATTGCCGGAAGAAGTACATCGCATACTGTAACATTCCGGTATAGATGACAGCTAAATCGAGCAGATACGGTGTTTTCGCTTCCCCGAATAAATCACGCAGACGATGGTACGTCCATTCGATTTCAAGCAACCGGTTATTTTCCATGAATGCTTTTAATTCTTTTTCATTAGAAGCAATCGCTTCTTCAAACAACGTATACAGTTTATATTTCTGCATCAATTCGAGGTAACAGTTCCCTTGCCGGATAAACGTTTCATAATCCGAGACGTCACGGCCGACTAAAATTTCTTTGCGGGCATTACGCATCTTTTCGAAAACCGTATTGAAGACATCAATGAACAATTCATTTTTTGATGAAAAGTAATTATAGAACGTTCCTTTGGAGACGACACTTTGATCGAGTATGTCCTGGATCGAAGTCGACTGGTAACCTTTTTCGACGAACAGTTGGTAGGCAGCATCAAGGAGCTGTTTCTTTTTCGGGTTCATAACATTATCCTTTTCTTTAAATGATCTGTTTTTCAAAAACCACTCATTTACTTTAGTGTATAAAGCAAATAATTTGTAATGTTTTGCTTGAGACGGTAAGATAGCTAAGTTGTAGAATCAGTGTATAACAAACTAGACTTACTGTACAAAAGGAGCATAACGAAATGCAATCAACGAAGCAATCATCTCGTCTTTATTTAATTTTAGCGGTCTTGATGGCCGGCGCCTTCGTCGCTGTCCTGAACTCGACGCTGTTAAATATCGCTTTACCATCCATCATGAAATCATTCAACATTGAAGCAAGCACCGCTCAATGGCTGACAACGGGTTACATGCTCGTCAACGGAATCATGATTCCGACGTCCGCCTTTCTTGTTCAAAAGTTTTCGACACGCCAATTGTTCTTAACGGCAATGGGATTGTTCTCGATCGGCACAATCGTCGCCGGTCAAGCCGATCTGTTTCCGGTCCTGCTTGGTTCGCGGATGTTGCAAGCATCCGGTTCCGCCATCATGATGCCGCTTCTCATGAACGTTCTGTTAAACGGCTTCCCGATTGAGAAACGTGGACAAGCGATGGGCATCTTCGGTCTTGTCATCACGTTTGCTCCCGCCATTGGCCCGACGTTGTCCGGCTGGGTGCTTGAACATTACGAATGGCGGATGCTGTTCCATATCGTTACACCGATTTCCCTGCTGGTCCTCGTCATCGGATTCTTCTTATTAAAGAAAGAAGTCGTCACGAGTACACTGCGTCTTGAAAAACTTTCACTGGTCTTATCAAGCTTCGGCTTCGGCGGATTACTGTACGGTTTCAGTTCAGCCGGGTCTGCCGGTTGGGGATCTTGGACCGTCATCGGTGCTCTCGCCATTGGTGTGATCAGTCTCGCTTCGTTCATTATACGCCAATTCCGGCTCGATGAACCGATGCTTGAGTTCCGAATCTTTAAATACCCGATGTTCGCTCTATCGCAAGGCATTTCAATGGTCTTGAACATGTCGATGTTCTCCGCCATGATCCTGATGCCGATTTACGTCCAGACGATTCGCGGTATTTCACCGTTCCATTCCGGTCTCTTGATGTTGCCGGGTGCACTCGTCATGGCATTCATGTCACCAATTACCGGTCGTCTGTTTGACCGCTTTGGTGCCCGGGTCCTTGCCATGATCGGTCTGTCTTTGACCGTCCTGACAACTTTCTTCTTCAGTCGTCTGACGGCGGATACAGCGTATTCGTTCCTCGTCATCATGTACACATTACGCTTCCTCGGGATCTCAATGGTCATGATGCCGGTTATGACAAACGGATTGAACCATATCCCGCAACATTTGACACCGCACGGAACGGCACTTAACAATACGTTGTCGCAAGTATCCGGTGCGATCGGTTCAGGACTGCTCGTTACGGTCATGACATCACGGACCGCTGACTATGCCAAAGAACTGACGGCAAATGCAACGCCCGGGACGAATCCGCAAACGATCATCACACAATCGATGGTCGAAGGCATCAATGATACGTTCTTCATCGCCACGTTGCTCGCCTTACTGGCTTTAGGATTATCGTTCTTCATTAAGAAACGGAAAGTCGAGCAAGACGTCGTTCACATTGATGAAGCACGTGAAAAGAAATATGCTTAAACCTCAAACAGGTCGTTTCCTCTCTATCATGAGAAGAAACGACCTGTTTTTTATCCTAGAAAAGTCTGAAGCTGTTCCCTCGTCAAGATACGTTGATTCGTACTGCCACGAATCGACAGGGAAGAATCATGAAGGGTTTTGATATACCGCCCGTCAACTAAACCATCAATCTGTGACAGAATCTGTCGGGCTTGCGCATCTTCCAGCAACTGTTCAATCCGGTAACCGGTAAACAGATAGATGTCGCAGCCGGCTAACGCGTGAACCAGTTCTGCCAGGGCAGTACGTTGCAAAAACGGTTCCCCGCCGGAAATCGTAATCCGGCGTGAACCGATGCCTTCAATCTGTTCTAGGACTTGGCGAACCGTGTAGTCTGCGCCGCCATCCATCGCCCAAGACTCCGGATTATGGCACCCCGCACACTGGTGGGGACAACCGGCAAAAAAGATGACCGTCCGGAGGCCGGGTCCGTCGACGACGGAATCAGCGAGAATGTGGAGTAGTCGCATGTTTCACCCGATCCCGTTCTTCCGCCCGCTTCGCAGGATTCCACCGGTCCATCGTTCCGACCAGGTATCCGGTAATCCGGCGAATCCGTTCAATCTCTGTTCCGCCGCACACCGGACAGGAGGTTTCAATCGTCTGCTCCGTCCGGCACGTCAGACAGCGGTCAATCGGATGATTGATCGACCCGTATCCGATACCGGCTTCTGCCATCAGGCGGACGATGTCTTCGATTGCTTTTGGATTTTCCGCGAGAGCCCCGTCCGTCTCGACATACGTGATATGTCCACCGTTGCATAAGGCATGAAATGGTGCTTCCAAACGAATTTTTTCACGGATGGTCACCGTCGTATCGACCGGCAGATGAAATGAGTTCGTATAATACGGTTTATCGGTCACACGTTCCATTACACCAAATCGCTCGGCATCCGCGGCCGTGAATTTTCCGGATAGTCCTTCCGCCGGTGTTGCGAGCAGAGAAAAATTCAGTCCGGTTTTTTCCCCGTACTGATCGACAACCGTCCGCATCAATCGAATCAAGGCTTGACCGATTTCGTGGGCAAGTTTCGACTCCCCGTGATGTTGCCCCGTCAGGACGATCAACGCTTCCGCCAAACCGATGAACCCGACGGATAACGTTCCTTGCCGTAAGACCGGTTCGACCCGGTCTGATTCAGCCAGCGTCTGTCCGTCCCGCCAGATATGCCGATATAAAAAGGTAAACTCGTCTGCCGTCCGGTTGGCTTGGTAATGATAGCGTTCCAGTAATTGTTCGCAAATCACTGCCGTATAAGCGGAGACCGCTTCAAACATCCGATCGAGACTCTGCGTCATCAAGGCAAGGCGTACAAGATTCAGACTCGTAAATGACAGATTTCCCCGTCCGACGACAGAAGCTCGACCTTGCCGGTTCTCAAGCACACGTGTCCGGCACCCCATGTAGGCCACTTCTTCGTCCGGTGTACCAGTCGATTGGTTAAACGGCGCATCGAGAAAAGCAAAGTTCGGAAACAGACGTTTCCCGGTCACTTCCGTCGCCAGTTGAAACAAATCATAGTTCGGGTCCTCCGACTGAAAATTGACTCCTGTTTTAACCTTAAAAATCTGGATCGGAAAAATCGGCGTCTCCCCTTTTCCAAGTCCTGCCCGAGTGGCTTCAAGCAGTGCCCGAATCAACAGCCGGCCGAACGTTGAGGTATCTGTTCCGTAATTGATGGAAATGAACGGCACTTGGCCGCCACCGCGTGAATGCATCGAATTCGTATTATGAATAAACGCTTCACATGCTTGATAGGTCATCTCATATGTTTCAGACATCGCATAGGCCCGCTTGCGTCGATTTGACCATTTCGGAACCAGTTCCCGGATTTTCTTCAGTTGCCGCTGAAAGGTTTTTTCGACAAACGGAGCCAGATCATAATCAAACATCGGATAGGACTGTCCGCCGTGTTGCATATTTTGATTCGCCTGCATGATGATGGCAGCGAGTGCCAGGGCCGACCGGATATCCTGTGCCGGACGGATCGATCCGTGGGTCATCGTAAAACCGTCCGTTAACAATCGCCCGAGCGGCAGTTGAACACAGGTCGTCGTCCCGGTCACATAATAGTCGGCATCGTGGACATAGATGATATTTTCAACAAGTGCCTGTTTCGCTTCTGCTGATAACAACATGTCCTGCATCATCTGTTTTGCCGCGACACCGGCAAGACGGTTCAGCTTTCCGAGCGGCGATTTCCCATCGACATTCGCATTTTCCTGCATCTCATCCGTTGACGGATCCTGAACGATTTGTTCATATAACGTCTGTATGTCCATCTTCATCTCTCCCTAAATCGTGTGGTTTCTATCTGTATCCCCACTATAGCGAGAGCTTTCCAAGACCGACAATCCCTGCATATCTGAAACGATTTGCAAGGAAAACAGCCGTTTCGTCACCAAATGTTTTCAGAAAATCGCATGGAATTTGCTCTCATCCACTTTTCTTCTATCCTCTCCCGGTATGAGAAACCTCACTGTTCACGAAAAACAGGACAGGATACGCGGATGATTCTTTTCCGCACTTCCTGCCCTGTCCTATTTGATTTAATTCATTTCAATCAATGTATCGGAGACACTTGGTAACAACACCTTAAACACGGTACCTTCCCCTAAAATGGATTCGACATCAATATTGCCGTCATGTGCCCGGACAATTTCTTTACAGATCGAGAGACCTAAGCCCGTTCCGCCGATTTTACGGCTGTCGGAATTGTCGACCCGGTAAAACTTGCTGAACAGATGTGGCATCGCACTGCTTGGAATCCCTAATCCAAAGTCACGGACACTTAACTCAATCTGATTGTGGTGATGCGTCAGCGAGATGACGACATCGCCGCCGTCCGGTGAATATTTGATTGCATTATGAAGTAAATTACCGAGCAGTTGTTTCATGCTGTTTTTATCCGCATGAATCAAAAACTCATGGTTCTCATCGACATCCAGCTGCAGACGATGTTGTTCGGTTGACGCCTGATAAAAACGTGTCTGTTCCCGGACCGTATCAATCAGATCAAACACTTCTTTATCGTAGGACTGTTTCCCGGACTCCATCCGTTGAACATTTAAGAAATCGCTGACAAGATCCGTCAATCGTTTCGATTCATCATGAATCGTCTGCAGGTAGCGTTTGTTCCGTTCCGGATCCAACTTCCGTTTCAGCATCAGTTCCGTGAACCCGTAAATGGAAGAGAGCGGTGTCCGCAGTTCATGTGAGACGGTCGAGACAAGTTCCGACTTCATCCGGTCAACTTCCGTTTCCGCCGTCACGTCCCGGAACACAAGAATCGTTCCTTTCGCTTGTTCACTAAGCATGATTTCTTCCGCGTAGACCTGAATGAAGTATTCCCCTTGATCAATCGATAACGAAAACATCCCTTCCGGAATCTGACCCGATAAGACTTCTTCAAAATACGCTTCAAATGCCTCTTTTTGATCGACCTGCTCAAACATCGTCTCCGGCCGTACTTCGAGGAATGTCATCGAATCGTTGTCTTCTTCGATCTGTAACGATTCGAAGATATCAAATAACGCCTGATTTCCAAGAATCGTTTTTTCGTCATGTTTGATATAGAGGATGGCTTCCCGGACTGAATTCAGCAGTTGGGCTGTCTCTTTTCGTTCGTATTCCATTTGTTCATACAGTGACATCCGCATCAAGGAAATTGCAATCTGTTTCGAAAACGATTCCAGTTCATTCAATTCTTTTATGTTAAAGGATTGATCGAACCGTGCCAGATAGAGACAAGCAATCAGTTCATCTTTCGCCTGATCCATGACGGGGATGACGGCTTCATAAATGTAATACGGGAAACCAATCAAACTGTCATTGGCGACTTTTTTCGAAGAATTGGCACGTTCTTTCGAAATCATGACCCGTTTGAGCAGTAACGATTCGGTTTTCAGGCTCTCCTGCTGTTCTTCCGTCATTTCTTTTGGAACGACGGATGAGATCACATTGTTTTTAATCAATAACAGGGCTCCAAACTCGGTTTTCGTCAAACGGACAATCGTACTGATGACCGATGAATAATCAAACAAACTTTCCTTCGAAGCAAGTGTTTCAATCAGTTCATTGCGGTCCTGCAGATGCAGTTCGTTCGAACGTGTGACTTCGAGTGCCTGTTCCAGTTCCGTTTGTTTACTTTTAAGGGCTTCTTGATTCTGTTCCATCAACTGATTTTTTCGTGACAGCTCCGTGTGTTGCGAGGAGATTGAACGGGCCATCCGATAAAAGGATTCCGTCAGCTGTCCGACTTCGTTCTCCACCAGTACATCGTGTTCGAGCGAAATTGATTTTCCTTCCGCGAGTCGCTGACTTTTGATATTCAGTTCATGTAACTGCATCGTCAGCCGGCCAATCAACGGTCGGACGATGAATAATAAGCATAAAAGAAAAATCAATAAGTTCAAAAACCAGAACCACTGGGTTTGTTGCAGTTGAGCAAGTACTTGTTCCTTCGTCTGACCAGCCGAATTGTCGATATAAAGATAACTGGCGACAGATGTGAGTACACTCCAGGCAAACACGCTGTAAAATACCGCCATCAGCTGTCTCCCTAGTTTTTCAGTCATCCATTGTTTCATATTGCTAAAGCCTCCTACTAAAACTATAAAAATAAAGGTGTGATGCGAGACTTTCGTTTCGCATCACACCTTTATTTCCCTCAATCCTGCCGTTTCAATCCTGTCTCTTACGCTCCGTGGCGGCAATAACCGGAGATTACAGACTAATCCGATGGCATCAACGATTTGCTGTTTCGACATCCCGTCCGTCTGGAGATGATGCGAGAAGAGCGGATGGGAAAGCTCACGCAACCGGTCCTCGGCTTGTTTCCCGCCCCAGGACTGTCCGCGTTCAAACCGGCTTCGCAACCGTCGTCTGACGGTTTTCGGACTCGCCATCAATGCTACATGGTGAACATGGTGTCCGTTTTTTCTTAACGTCCCGATGATTTCTTCAAAATACGTACTATTTGTTAACGTCATCGGTACGATGATGACGGCAGAACCTTGATCCAGTTGTTCGAGCATTAACAAATTCAACCGGCGCCAAAGCGGCTCATCTTGAAAATCATCAGCCTGGTTCTCTTGCGGAAGCTGTTGGCGTAACAGTTGACCTGTCAACTCAGGGTCAAATAAATACGAGCCTGTGATTCGTTGCTGTAATCCTCGGGCAGCCGTCGTTTTACCGACACCGAATGTACCATTGACCCAAATAATCATTGTCCGGATATACCACCTTTATCTTTCCTCGGTAGGAGTTTCCTTTAATATACAATTTGAATGATCCACGGTGCAAGGACGCTGGCGAGAATTGCCGTCAAAATCATCGTCAGTAAACCAACCGCCCCTTCCCGCTGATCGAGACTCATTGATTTCGTCGCTCCCATGACATGGGCAATCGATGCCAGTCCGACACCGCGTCCGACAAAATGACGGATCCGGAGCCCTGTCATCAGGCACGGACCGACAATCGAACCGACAAGCCCTGTCACAAGAACAAAGGTCGCGGTTAAAGCAAGCGTGCCGCCGGATCGTTCCGAAATCGCCAAAGCAACAGGCAATGTCACCGACTTTGGTAACAAAGCAAGATTGGTCGTCCGGCCAAGATGCAATAACAGACCAAGCAGTAAGTCGGATGTCAGGGCAATGATGGTTCCAATCCCGACACCAAGTGCGATTTCCGGTAAAAACTTCCGGACATGATGCCGGACCTGATACAACGGAATCGCAAATGCTGTAATGGCCGGTCCGAGCATCCGTGATAAATACTTTCCGCCTGACATGTATACAGCGTGCGTCGTACCGCTGAGCGATAAGATGACAATCACGGCCGCCGTCACGGTCAAAATCGGCAGCGTCCAGACAAACGGAAACGCCCGGTACAACCAAAACGCGCCGCCAAACAGCAAAGTCGTCAATACCAGCCAAAATAGTCCTTCACTCATGGGCATCGACCCCCTCTTTGCGTCGGGCCAATCGATCGACGAGAAAAGCGGATCCGGTTAATGTCAACAGACTGCTGATGATCAGGATGATCAGGACCTGAAGGCCGGATTGACGCATGAAAACCGTGTAATCCATGATACCGGATAAGGCCGGTACAAAAAATAGCGGCATGACGAGCAACAGGACCCGTCCCCCGTGCTCGACGTAGCTGATTTTGAGCAGCCGGCTTTTTAATGCCAGATACAATAAAATCAAGCCGATGATATTTCCGGGTAACGGCAACTGCAGTCCTGTACTCACAACATCCCCGATCATGGCGAAACAGGAAATGAGGACAATCTGCAGTAGGATTGTCACACTCAATAATAATTTTGAACGCATAATGATTTCCCCTTGTTTAACGTATTCGGGTACTATTATCCGCCTCAGTTTGTGAACAATCAATGAAATTACCCGGATTTATATAAGTAACCGTTCTCACAGCAGTTCCCTTCTTTTTCTGTCCTAGCACAAAAAAAGAAGAGCCTCCTGTCGTAAGACAGATGCCTCTTCTTTCGTCACATAATCCGTTTAAACAGTTTTTCGAGTTCATACGTCGTCCATTCGATGATGACCGGTCGGCCGTGCGGACAAGTGAACGGCATCTCGGTTTTAGCGAGGTCGACGATCAACTGCCGCATCATCTCATGATTCAGCGGATGATTGGCTTTGATCGATTTTTTACATGCCATCATGATCGCCGCATCTTCCCGGTACGTTTCCAGGTCGACTTTTCGTTTCATCAGGGCTTCATCCATCAATTCCTGGATTGTCTCTTCCTGCCGGTGCGACGGGAACCAGGTCGGGACTTCCCGGACGATGAAGCTTTGTGGACCAAAAGCTTCGAGTTCGATCCCGACATCACGCAGTAGCGGTAAAACTTCCTCCATCCGCCGCATATCGTCACTCGCAATCTCAAAAGTATACGGCAACAACAACTGTTGCTTCTGCTCAAGCGGACGACCGAACATGACCTTATAGGTCTCATATTTAATCCGTTCCTGCGCGGCATGCTGATCAATCAGATACATCCCGTCCGCTCCCGAACAGACGATATAAGACGAATGGAGCTGTCCGATGACATCGAGATGCGGAAACTTCGGACCCGTCGCGGCCGGCTGTTCCACTTGTTCCGGGACTGGTTCATGCAGTACTTCGATTGATTGGTCCGGTTTTTGAATCCGGCTGCCTGACGGGACAGGCTCGTTCCCGGCTTCGGTCCGTTTCGGAATCGGATAATTCCAGACAGACCGGGAAGACAATTCCTCGACCGGCTCCGCCACATAGGAAAATTCTAATTTTTCCTGCGCACTCGGATCTTTTTTAGGTTTCGGCGGTGTCACTTTCGGAATCAACGTCTGCCGGCTGAGCGTTAAGCGGATTGTCTCCTGAATCAATTGACAGAGTTCCGCCTCCTTTGACAGACGGACTTCCCGTTTCGCCGGGTGGACATTGACATCAATCAACAACGGATCCATCGTCACTTCGATGACAGCAATCGGAAAACGCCCAATCGGCAACAACGTGTGATAGCCGTTTAAAACGGCTTGCGTCAGGGCAAAGTTTTTGACCGAACGTCCGTTTAAGATCAAGGTGATGTAATTTTTCGATGCCCGGGTCACTTCCGGCTTCACAAGATGACACGTCAACTGATAATCAGCCGTCGTACCGGTTGCGACAAGCGTTCCCTGAATCGTCTGATGCCCGTAGACACTGGCAAGTGCCTGCCGGACGTCACCCGAACCATTGGTCTGAATCAAGACTTTTCCTTCGTGAACCGCGTACAGTTTGACTTCCGGATGGGCAAAAGCGACCCGGTTCAAAATGTCCGTGATGGCGGCCAGTTCCGTATGTGTCGTCTTCAAATACTTCAGTCGGGCCGGTGTATTAAAGAACAGTTGCTCGACCGTCAGCTCCGTCCCCCGGTTCATGGCAATCGCCGACCGATTCGTCAGCCGTCCGCAGTCAAGTGTCAGCTGAATCCCTTCCTGCTCTTCCCGTTTCGTCTTTAAGGTGACTTTACTGACAGATGCAATCGACGCCAAGGCTTCGCCGCGGAATCCAAGCGTCTTGATGCGGAATAAATCGTGTTCATCCTTTATTTTGCTTGTCGCGTGCCGGACAAACGCCAGTTCCGCGTCTTCCGGATAAAAACCGTGTCCGTTGTCGCGGATCGTCATCCGCTTCATTCCCGCTTCTTCCAGTTCGACATCGATTTGTGTCGCACCCGCATCGAGCGCATTTTCAACCAGTTCCTTGACGACGGAGGCAGGGCGTTCGACGACCTCACCTGCCGCAATCCGGTTCGCAAGCGAATCGGATAGTTCCCGAATGATTCCCATGCCTGACGTCCTCCTTATTTTCTCGCTTCCGCCTGCAGACGGTACAGCGTGTTTAATGCTTCAAGTGGTGTCATATTGATTAAATCCAGTGTCTGTACCGTCTCCCGGACCGGATCCGTCTCAGCAAAGAGACTCAGTTGATCAACGGGTTCCGCCTGAACTGTCATTTGTTTGGGTGGTACGACCATCCTTTCATCGGCTTGTTCAAATTCAGATAACAGTACTTCCGCCCGGGCAATCAAGGCATCCGGTAAATCGGCTAAGCGCGCGACATGGATACCGTACGATTGATCGGCTTTCCCGTCCCGGACTTCGTGTAAGAATACGACCCGTCCATCCTGTTCGACAGCCCGGACATGGACATTCGCGAGACGCGGCATCGAGTCCTCAAGGACCGTCAGTTCATGATAATGGGTCGAGAACAAGGTTTTTGCGCCGACGTGCTCTGCAATATGTTCGACGATGGCCTGTGCGAGCGCCATTCCATCGTACGTCGACGTTCCTCGGCCAATCTCGTCCAGGAGAATCAACGATTTATCGGTTGCCCGTGTCAACGCTTCTTGCGTTTCGACCATCTCGACCATGAAGGTCGATTGACCGCTGACTAAATCGTCCGCTGCCCCGATTCGCGTGAAGATTTGATCGAAAATCGGTAACTCGGCCCGGCTTGCCGGGACGAATGATCCGATTTGATGCAGTAAGGCAATCAAGGCAAACTGGCGCATATACGTCGATTTACCGGACATGTTCGGTCCTGTGATTAACAGCATTTCCCGGTCTTCATTCAGATTGATGCCGTTCGCAACATACTCCCCGCGTGGCAATACCGTCTCGATGACGGGATGTCGCCCGTTTTCGATCGTTACGTTCCGACCGGTCAACGTGATTGGTCGGACGTAATCATACCGTTCGGCGGTTTCCGCCAAAGCGACGAGAACATCGAGTTCGGCAATCCGCCGGCTGACCCGTTGCAGACTTTCGATGTGTGTCTTCACCTGATCACGGACCTGACAGAACAGTTCGTATTCCAACGTGATACTTTTTTCCTCAGCTCCGAGAATCAGTGCTTCCTTCTCTTTCAGTTCCGGCGTCACATACCGTTCCGCATTCGCAAGTGTCTGTTTCCGTTCATAACGCCCTTCCGGCAACAGTTTGGCATTGGCCCGTGATACTTCGATGTAATAACCGAAGACGCGGTTGTATCCGATTTTCAACGTCTTAATCCCCGTCGCTTGCCGTTCGCTTGCTTCAAGCGTCGCCAGCCACGTCTTCCCGTCTTTTGACGCCACCAGTAATTCGTCTAGCGCCGGATCAAATCCTGTCCGGATCATTCCGCCATCTTTCGTCGAAATCGGTGGAGCCTCGACAAAAGCACGGTCGAGCAGATCGGTTAATTCATCGTGCGGATCAAGTCCAAGTGCAAGCTGTCCGAGCCGGTCACTGAGTAATTCTTCAAGTGCCGCTTGAATCCGCGGAATCAGACGCAGCGTTGACTTCAACTGGACAAGATCGCGGGCGGAAGCGGTCCCGTACCCGACTTTTGCGACCAATCGTTCCAAGTCATAAACTTCCCGCAATGTATCCTTCAACTGTTGTCGCTCGAAATAATGTGCCAGCAGTTCTTCGACGGCGTCCAGCCGCTCGGCAATCGTGTGTTGTGACAGCAACGGTTTTTCGAGCCAACGCTTCAGCATCCGGCCGCCCATTGCCGTACCCGTGACGTCAAGCAGTCCCAGTAACGATCCCTTTTTATCGCCGGTCCGGGCAGACCGGACCAGCTCCAGATTTTTGACCGTATTCGGTTCGAGCTGCATGAAGTCGGCCGCTTCGTAAACGATGGCCGGTTGCAAGTGGGCAAGCGACCGTTTTTGCGTATCATGCATGTAGGCATAGAGCACAGCAAAGGCGTCTGCTTGTGCCGTATCAATCGCCCGGTCACCGTGGGGATGGTTTTCCCGGCGTGCACTCTGCGTCAATGGAATCTGTAAATGGCTGAGTGCTGCCTCATGTTCACTTGTCGTCACGATGATTTCTCGCGGCAGGATGATGCTCAGCTCCTTTGCGACCGCATCAAGCGTCGCAACGCTCGTCAAGGCACTTTCGCCGGTCGAGACGTCTCCGCGGGCAATACCGAACCGTCCGTCCTGCTCGACGACGGCGACCAGGTAGCGGTTTTCTTTTTCCGTCAACGATGACATCAAGGTTCCCGGTGTGATGACTTGGACGACTTCGCGTTTGACGAGCCCTTTCGTCAACT
Source organism: Exiguobacterium sp. GL_137 (assembly GCF_057834585.1). NCBI lineage: Bacteria > Bacillati > Bacillota > Bacilli > Caryophanales > Exiguobacterium > Exiguobacterium sp. GL_137. Next base: position 1,071,129 of record NZ_CM174406.1, on the reverse strand, counting down.
TCGGATCTTCGACCTGGTCACACAGCGCCACCTTGTATCCCCGTTCAATCAATTGTTCGATGTAACCGTTCGCTGCGTGATGCGGGACACCGCACATCGGAATCGGATGTTCGGCATTTTTGCCGTTTTTCGCTGTCAGCGTCAATTCGAGTTCATGTGCGACTTGTTTCGCATCTTCGAAAAATAATTCGTAAAAATCACCTAACCGATAAAACAAGAAGGCATCCGGATAGTCGGCCTTAATCGAAAAATATTGTTTCATCATCGGCGTGTTATGGACTGCTTCCATGCTGTTCACCTCATTCGCGTAAAAAGCCGACGGGAATCCGTCGGCTTTTCCAATTCAATTCATTGATTAATAGCCGCAACCGCCGCTTTTATTTTCTGCATCCATGCCGCTGCCTGTTTTCCCCGCCAAGACATCGCCGTCAGTCGCTTCGATGATTTGATCCGTGATGCCGTTTGAAATCGTCACCGTCACGTATTGAAGAAGTCCGTTTACTTCTTCCTGTGATTCCTGGAATTGTTGCACGACGGGCATTTCGTCGAGTTCAGCGAATAATTTATCCAGTTTTGCTTCGACACGTGCCAAGGCTTCCGTTTTACCGTAATGCTGGCAGTTAACGGCTTCTTTTTGCAGGAACTTGATTTGTTTCATCATCTTTTGAACTTTTTCGTTCCCGTTGATGTTTGCTTCAGCAGCTTTGAATCGTTCTACTTCTGATGTCTCAGAAATCATTTTCGCGATCTCATTGGCCTTTTCGATGATTTGTTCATCTGTGTACATAAACATTCGTCCCCTCTATCGGAAGCGGTGATCCCGCTACGCTTATCATATCTACAAACGATGACTCGTTCTTAACGCATTTATTATACCGTTCTCTTAGAGGGGTGACAAGAATAGTTCCTTATTCAATCGAGCGCCACAGCAGATAGGCGGCGTGACTACGGTATGGGGCAAATTCTTCCGCCAGTGAAACTGCCTCTTCAACACTCGGCCGGGTCCCGTGCAAGTGCTCAAACGCCCGTAAAATGCCGATGTCCGACGCCGGAAACAGGTCCTCCCGTCCGTATCCGAACATCAAAACGTTTTGTACCGTCCAGGGACCGACTCCTTTTAAGGCAATCAATGTCTCCGCGATCGTTGCGTCGGATGCTTCCGTTAACCGGTCAAAATCAATCCCGGCCCGCGCTGCTCCCAGGAGGTACTCGACTTTTCGTCCGGACAGTTGCAGTACCCGAAGCTGTTCCGGTTCAAGCTTCCGTAACCGGTCTGCCGTCGGCGGGAAAATCACCCCGTCCTGTTCCGTTCCGAATGTCCGGCAAAACCGTTCCATCAGGACTTGCGCAAAGGCCAGATTGATTTGTTGATGGATGATTGACCGGATGAGTGCAGTGAACGGACTAATATCCAGCACAAGCCGCTCCGCTCCAAACGTGGCCACGACTTCTGAAAGCGAGGTGTTTGATAAGTGCTGGCTTGGATTCGTCGTATCTAGACGAAACCGGCGGCGCAATTGCTGCACCATCGGTTTCTGTGGACCGTTTCCGGACAAGAGCAGTGTCCGCGGACCGGATGCTTCCATCTGACCGATGAAGTTTCCCTCCGGCAACAAGAGCGGAACAAACAACCGACCGTCCTGTTCGACCTGTAACCGGTCACCCCGAAGGCGTTTCCGGATACCGGCAAAGTCATAGTCGTCTTCTAACAGTAACTGTTCCTGCCACATACAATCGCTCCCTCAACCAATGAATAGTTTGATCCCACCAAGAATCAGACCAATGAAAAATCCGCAAATCGCGCCGTTAACGCGAATCCATTGCAAATCGTTCCCCACCTTGTCTTCAATCATATGAATCAACGTTTCCGTATCAAAACGGTTTAAGTTTTCCCGGACCAGGCCGCCGATTTTTTGGTGGTTTTGATCCACGAACCGTACGAGCTGATCTTTCATCCAGCGGTCACTTTCTTCTTTGAACGTCGGATGCTGATCCCACTCGTTCAGCGCTTGGTTCATCAACGGTAAAGCACGATTTTCCCAGAAAGAATCAGATGCCAAGTACGTTTTCAGCTCCTCGATTCCTGCCGTGTAGGCCCGGTTCAAGACCGGTTTCAAATCAAAACGATCAACTTCTGCCGCTTTCCATTGATCAATTTTTGCAAGCCGCTCTTCATCTTGCGTCAATTGCGCCAAATTCCGGCGTACATGATCAAGAATCGCCAGACGGTTCGGGTGATGCACCTGCTTCATATCTTCAATCACACTCAGCAGGACGGATTGAATGACAAGGCTCAACCGTTCTTCCGAGTAGACTTTTTGTACCGTCTTCGCCGTAACGCGTAAAAAGGTGTTTTTTTCCTGATCAATCATGGCGTGATACGCCAAACGGCCAATTTGATCACGGATCACGGGATCTTCGAGCAACCGTTGCCCGTACCCGAGCAATTGGTCGATGGCGAGTTCATCAAGACGCCGTTCCTCGTTTAATCCCATCAGCCGTTCTGCCAATCGTTTGGATGGATACGCTTTGACCGTGTCGGAAATCCGTTCATCGACGACCTTCAGGATCGCTTCTTTCGGCAGTTTGTGTAGAATACCGGCCAACAGTTCCGTGACCGTCGAACGAAACGCCGGTAACAGGACAATTGAGCGCAACAATTTGATGAAACGGTCGGCGAGCGTCATATGCCGTAACTTTTCAACGATACTCTCTTTATTGAGCAAGTCTTTTTCGAGCATCTGGACGATCGACTCGATGACCCGCTCCCGGTTTTTCGGCAATAGGTTCGTATGGGGAATTTTCAATCCGAGCGGGTGCCGGAATAATGCCGTGATGGCAAACCAGTCTGCAATTCCGCCGACAAGCCCTGCTTCAAAACCGCTCTGCAACCAAAATACCCAATCGTTTTCTTTAAACGGCAATGAGGCGATAAAGCCGACTGCCATGAAAATCAAGGACACGGTCGCCAGACGCCGGGTCGATGATTTTGGTTTTAATTGTTGTTGCAAGATGGTTCCTCCTTCTCGCTGCATGTTTTGTCATACTTCGTATACGTTCAAAAACGCATCCAAGTTTCGACATGAAAGAGTCCCAGCCTCAACCGGACTGGGACTCATTATGTAGTTAAAACGTAAATTCACCGAAATTTTCGCCGTCCCATGTTGCTGTCGCTGTCGACACAAAGTAGACGAGTCCGTTTCCAAATGTATTTTCCATCAATGAAACGATTTGATGACCGGCTGTCTGTTCGACGAACGCCAATCGGACTTCTTCTTTTCCTTGATAAATTCGTTCATATACGCTTAATCCCCGGGCATTGATGAAGGTGCGGGCGTTTGTAAAAATCAACGGACCGACTTCCGGGCGACGTTCTTGAATGAAATCTTGACACTTGTCTTCAAACTGATTCAATCTCGTTCACTCCTTCTCTCTCTTTTTTCGCTCATGAATAACTACTTCCCGTCTCGCCTCAATCATAATCCTGTTCTCAAAAAAAAGCGACCATCCGGCCGCTTCTTTCATTATTTCCCAAACTCTTTTCTAAATCTTCACACCGAACTCCCGGGCCACATGAATGGCGGAAGTCGTCGCTCCGATTGTTCCGGCACCCGGAAATACAGTATCGCCGATGATATAAAGTCCCGGGACACCCGTCCGAAACGAGGCAGCGCGAAACAAACTTGTCGACGGCAATTGCGGATATCCGCCGACACCGCCATCCGGACGTGATGTATAGCGGACCCAGGCACCCGGTCCACCGGGATGGCGTTCAATGACTTGATCTTGAAAACCGGGGAATTCTTGTTCTAAAATCGTTTCGAATTTTTCCTGCATGGTTTCGACTTGCCGGTCATATTGCGCGCGGTCGTCGCGTGTGAACTGACCGATCGGAATATGGCAGGACATCGTCAACGTCCGACACCCGATTGGTGCCCGCTCGATGTCTCCCGTCCGGGATAAGGAGATGAACGCATGACCCGACGGTAGAAGCGGATCGTGAATTTGCCGAAAGGCGTGATCCTCTTGAATGATTGTCTCAGGAATCGCTGCGTAATACGTAAATGTTGCCCACTGCGTTAAGTCAGCTTGTCGCTTGTACGTCCGGCCCAATGCAAGTCGCAATGACGGTTCGACCAGTTTCTGCATCGCTTCGATCGGCAAGGCACCGATGACGGCATCGGCAAGTAAAAGTCGTCCCCGCCGGTCTTCCAGTAAAAATCCATCCGCCGTTTGACGGACAGAGGTGATTTTACGACCGAGCAATACTGTTGCTCCGTCCGCTTCAGCAGTAGCTTTCAGACGTTCTGCGACTTGATACAGTCCACCCGGAACGTAATACGCGCCGTCATGATAAATCGACAATGCAACGGCTCCAAGCAACGCCGAAGCTTCTTTTCCCGTCTGCATGCTATCGAGTAAAATCCCGTCGATCAGTTGTGCAAAAACCGTCCCGTCCAACTGATGTTTCCGGAGAATGTCACCAACCGTCCGCGCCAGATAGGGGAGTAGCGGCAGACTTGCTTTTGTTTCCCGGACAATCATCCGCGCATCACGCAACGTTTTGAGCGGTAACGCCGGTAATGCCTGCATTAACGGTTGGACGTGTTGCTGGATCCGGTCCAGTTCATCAAAAAAGTGTTGAATCGCATCTGCCTGCTCAGGAAACTGGTCCTTTAAATGCGCAATGAAACGGTCCCGTTCCCGATAATAGAAGATATCATGCCCGTCCAACTTGATTGTCATGACGGTTTCGAGCAATTCGACAGGCTGGTCGATTTGCAGGTGCTGCAGCACCCGGTCATGAATACCGCCGGACTCAAAACCCATTCCGAGTGTCGCACCGACCGGATAGGTAAAGTCTTTGCGGGTAAACTTACCCGCTGACCCGCCCCATTCACGGCTTCCTTCGCACAAAGTCACATCATGCCCGTTTCGAGCGAGTAACGCCGCAGCGGTGACGCCCGCTATTCCGCCTCCGATGATGACAATCCGTTTCATGACGGTTCCTCCTCTGTCTCTGTGACCAGATTTTCTTTAAACAAAAAATTGCGGACTTCTTTGAAAACCGGTTCCCGGCGATGGATCGTAAAATGATCATACTTATAGGATTTCGTTTGAATGTTATCCGTATACGCATCAAGCGCAAACGAGCTTTTGAGCGGAATCAAATTGAAGTCTCCGCCTTTCGCTCCAAAAGAATAGACCAGCACATCCCGGGGCCATGTCTCCAAACGATCCTTCAGATTTTTCATCGCTGCCGAGTTTTCAGCCAAATCCTGAATCGCCGGACTGTTTGTATTCGTACCGAACGGAGCAAGCGTCAGCCCGAGCGTCGCATAATCCGAGCCGCTGATCGGTGCATCGAGCGTCACGAGTTTTCGGATATGGTACGGGATATCTTCTTTCAGTGTATAAGCGACGACATCGACTCCGCCCATACTGTGACCGACGAGTTGGATGTCCGTAAACGTCGCCTGTTGCTTTTGGTCATATTGTTCAATTGCTGTACTGAGCCATTTTTGTTGATTAGCAAGACTTGCTTCATCGTCTTCAAAGACAATCCGGACAAGCGGATAACCGGTCGTAGACGGTTTGACGTCACAAACTACTTTCCCGTTTCGTGACACATCACATCGTCCGCCGTCATCTGCCAGCTTCTTTTTCGTGAAGTTCTCCATCATCGGCAGGAAGGTCCGTTCTGTCCCGAACAGACCGTGAACCATGAATGTCGGCGTGATTTCGCCGACCTGTTGCGCGACAATCTGTTTTGTCGGCGGTGGTGCACTCGACGTCTCATCGGCAAAGAACCACCAGGCACTGCCACCGACAAGCAGACAGACGAGTACCGAGATACCTATGGTCTGCAGTTGTTTGCGGCGTAATTTCCGGACGTGATGAACAATCCAAAAGATAAGCAGACAAACCCCGATCAACAAAAAGATTCCCGTGACGATCCAGCCGGTCGGATTCGGAACATAGGCGATCAGCTGTAACTCGTTAGCCTTTGTCCCGTACAGTTTCCACGAGACATTATTATGATTCGCCCAGTCGATTTTTTCCCCATTTTGCAGACCAATCACTTTCGGTCCATGAAGATTGATTTCAATATCTGCCTGCCGGAGATAACGATCGGCTAATTTTTTAACCTGTCCGGTCGGCTGATAGCCTTTAATGTTCAACCGGTCGATACTTAAATCAATGTTCGTATCCAGTCGATACGTATTAAACCAAAATCCTTTTTCCTGCTTGACTTCATACGTCGTATCCGGCGGGATGAGGATACCGCCGATCCCTGTTTTCCATTCATCTTTAATCGTTGCCAAATCTTCGAATTTGGCAAATTTCTTTTCCATCCGGATGCCTTCGTAATCATCCTGCGTCTTGAACGTCTTTGCCGCGTACCCGTTCTTCTCAGCCTGTTTGACATACGTATTCCAGTCCGGGTTCAGATTAAGTAATCGCGCTACAGGATGCTCTTTTGCCGCGTATGTCGTTTTCAAGGTGACACTTTTGTCGGTATGGACCGTCGCATCGTATTGGATCCGGATACATCCGCCAAGTACCATTGCCATCAACGCGAACGACAGGACAATAAGTTTTTTTCGTTTGCTGATCAAATCGTCACACGCCCTTTCTCTCTGCTATCAGCTCGTTTTTCTTTTCCCTAACTCGGAAGTCCTCATGCTTCAAAATGAGAATGTCCAAAAAAATGTAACAGACTTTAAGCCGTCACGCTCTAGTTGTTTAGACATGAAGAAGTCACTTCAGTCTTTGTCATTCTACTTTTCCAGAAAAATATCCGACGCTTGTATCTGTTGTGAACAAATACATTCATTCAACTTCTAATCATTTAAATTCTGTTGTTTTTATGATTATATCAGCTGATTTGACCGTTATCAGCAAGTGATTGCTGCTTTATTAACATATGAATTTTGTAAAATACTTCGAGATTTTTATTTCCGTATAGTTTATAGAAATAAAAAATCGGAAAGTTCAGCAAACAAAAATTGTCATTGCATCTCCAATTTTTGTTTGCTATCATTCAACTTGAAGATGACAATGATAATCATTATCAGTTAATTCGTGAAAGAAAAACACATACATATTCACAAAAGAATTGATTTGATGCATTGTCTAAAACCAAAAGGAGATGAATTAAAATGGGGACACTCAAAACATCGATGGTGATGAGCTCACTCGCCGTCTTACTTGCCGCTTGCGGCACAGCGAACGAAACGACTACAGACAGTAAACAATCTGCTGCAAAAACGGTCGAAATCACGGATGCACACGGTACGGTCAAGGTACCCGTACAACCGAAGAAAGTCGTTGCACTCGATAACCGGACATTCGAGACACTCGCTGCCTGGGACGTCGAGCTCGCTGCCGCTCCGGTCGGACTGTTGCCGGCTGAATCGCCGTACGCCAAAGACAAGGAAATCGTCGACGTCGGCATGCACTTCGAACCAAACCTCGAAGCCATCGCCGGTGTCAATCCGGATGTCGTCATCGTCGGTCAACGTTTTGCGGATTACTACGACGAGATCAAAAAGTTAGTCCCGGAAGCTGCCGTCATCGATTTGGACATCGAATTGCCTGAAACATCCGGAACACCGGGTGAACTGTTAGTCAAAGGTCTTGAAGATACGACACACACTCTCGGTCAAATCTTTGCCAAGAAAAAAGAAGCCGACCAACTCGTCTCGACCTTCGAACAGTCGATTCAGGATGTGAAAAAATCCTATAACGGAAAAGACAGCGTCATGTCGGTCATCGTCTCGGGTGGAGACATCGGTTTCTCCGCTCCGATGAGCGGTCGTGTCTTTGGACCGATGTATGACATCTTCGGCTGGAAACCGGCACTTGAAGTCAAGCAGAAATCAGGTAACGATCAAGGAGACGAAGTGTCGGTCGAAGCCATCGCGCAAAGCAATCCGGACCGTTTGCTTGTCTTAGACCGTGACGCTCCGCTCGGAAACGCCAAAGATGCTGTTCCGGCGGAAGATGTCATCAATCGTGCTCCGGCGCTTCAAAAGACGACAGCCGTCAAAGAAGACCGGATTGTGTATACACCAAAGGACATGTACTTAAACGAATCAATTCAGACCTATTCAGAATTTTTTCAAAGTGTGTCGAAAGCATTTGTGAAGTAAATGGACCAGATCAAGCCGCAACAAGTGAATGGAAGTGTTGAGCCGATTGCTCGACCTTCCTTTTCTGTCGTTTGGACGCCACCGTTTATCATCGCCCTGCTGATCATCGGTCTCCTTGCCGTTACTTCCCTGTTTACCGGAGTCTATGATCTCGGGAACACGGCAAATGACTTTTCTATGTTTTGGATTACACGCGTCCCGAGGACGATTGCCCTGATGCTGACAGGTGCAGCCATGGCGATGGCGGGACTCGTCATGCAACTGATTACACAGAACCGGCTCGTCGAACCGACGACGACCGGCACGATTGAATGGGCGGGACTTGGACTATTGACCGTCTATCTGCTTGTTCCGGCACCGACATTGATGATGCGGATGACCGGTGCGATCGTGTTCGCTTTCGCCGGCACGATGGTGTTCTTTTGGTTCCTGCGTTCAGTCCAGCTCCGTTCTTCATTGATCGTACCGATCATCGGACTCATGCTCGGTGCTGTCATCTCAGCCATTTCCACCTTCTTAGGTTTATATTTCCGGTCGAGCCAGGCGCTGGAGGGATGGTTTGTCGGATCGTTTTCATCCGTCCAGATCGGGCGCTATGAATACTTATGGATTATTGTCGGGGTCACGATGTGTATTTTCTTTCTCGCCAATCGTTTGACAGTAGTCGGTCTCGGCGAGGATATCGCGACGAGTCTCGGCATTCATTACAACCGTCTGATGATCATTGCAACGGGTCTGATCGCCTTGTCCGTCGGCATCGTCGCGACGGTTATCGGAAACTTACCGTTTCTCGGTCTGATCGTGCCGAATCTCGTCTCGATGATGCGCGGGGATGACTTGCGCAGTAACTTGCCGTGGGTCTGTATCATCGGGATGGGGACGGTTCTCGTCAGTGATTTAATTTCGCGGACGTTGATTCAACCCTTTGAATTGCCGGTCTCACTGATTCTCGGAACGGTTGGTGCAGCCGTCTTCATTCTCATCCTGTTGCGGCAACGAAAAAGAGGAGGTATTCGATGAGTACAGTCATGCACAGAAAACCGAAACCTTCCCCAGCTGAACGAACGACCGCTCATAAGAGCAGCCGGAATGCTTCGGCCTTCCCTTCTAAGCGACTTGCGCGCCGCTACTGGATTTTGTTGTCCCTGTTTTTGTCCGGTGGACTGCTCTGTTCGCTTGGTCTCCTGCTCTACAACAATCCGGTTCCCGTTCAATCACCGTCCTTTTGGCCGGTCGTCGAACGCCGGATCACAGCCATCGTGACAATGGCGATTGCCGCACTCTGCCAAAGCCTTGCCACCGTCGCCTTTCATTCGGTCACGAATAACCGGATTATCACACCGTCCCTGCTTGGATTCGATGCACTGTACTCGACGATTCAAACGTCGATGATCTTTTTCTTTGGTGCAGGGGCTCTGATCGGTTTTTCAGGGACGGGAGCATTTTTGACCCAAGTCGGTCTCATGCTCGTGATGAGTCTGCTCCTCTATGGATGGCTATTATCCGGAAAATATGCCGATTTACAGCTCATGTTGCTAATCGGCATCATCCTCGGCACCGGACTGAATTCTCTCGCAAGCTTCATGAGACGGATGCTCGATCCGTCCGAATTCGATATTCTGCAGGCGCGACTGTTCGGTTCAGTCACAAATGCCGATGCTGCCTATTTTCCAATCGTGATTCCGGTCGTTCTGATCGTCAGTATCTTGTTGTTTCTGTCGGCGAACCGTCTGAATGTCATCGCCCTTGGAAAAGACGTCGCGACCTCGTTCGGCGTCAATCACCGCCGAAGTGTCATCTATGTCCTCATCCTCATTTCCTTACTCATGTCGATGTCGACGGCACTGATTGGACCACTGACGTTTTTCGGTTTTCTCGTTGCCACACTCAGTTATCAGGTCGCTTCTACATACGACCATAAATACGTCTTACCGATGGCATTTTCGATCGGCTTTCTCGTTCTGACGAGTGCCTATTTCTTCATGTATCATATTTTCAATGCACCGAGCGTCGTCTCCGTCATCATTGAACTCTTTGGCGGTCTGATTTTCTTAACGGTGTTATTACGAAAGAGGTCCCTATGATTAAATTAACGCAAGTCAAAAAAACGTATTCGGATCATGTTCAAATCGGTCCGCTTGAACTTGAAATCCCGCAAGCCGGGCTGACCGCACTGATCGGACCGAACGGCGCCGGTAAATCGACGACACTGATGATGATCGGTCGTCTGTTGCATCTCGACGAAGGACAGATCCAGGTCGCAGGACTCGATGTCTCAAGTACGAAGTCCAAGGATCTGGCAAAAATCCTGACGATTCTTCGTCAGGAAAATCATTTTGTAACCCGGTTGACGGTTCGCCAACTGGTCGGGTTCGGCCGTTTCCCCTACTCCCAGGGGCGCATGACGCCGGACGACGAAGCCATCACATCAAAATACATCGACTTTCTTGACCTGACACCACTCGAGAACCGTTATCTCGACGAACTGTCAGGCGGACAACGTCAACGGGCTTATGTCGCAATGGTCTTATGTCAGGAGACGGATTACGTGTTGCTGGATGAACCGCTCAACAATCTCGATATCGCCCGGTCCGTCCAAATGATGGGGTATCTTCGTCATGTCGCGGATGAGCTCGGACGAACAATCATTACCGTCTTACACGACATCAATTTTGCAGCGAAATATGCCGACCATATTTGTGCCATGAAACATGGACAGATTGCTGCGTTCGGTACGGTACAGGAAATCATGGTCGCGGACACGCTATCCGATATTTTTGAGACCGATCTCGAAATCATGGATGGACCATACGGACCGATTGCCGTTTACTGAGATAATCCAGCAGGAAACATATCAAAAAGAAGGACGGCGCATCGAGTGATGGCCGTCCTTCTTTTTAGTTTCAGACTTTCTTATTTAATCAATTCTAACTCTTGTCCGACTTGCTTAAATGCTTCGAGTGCCTGCTCTAAATCTTCGCGTGTGTGTTCCGCTGTGACGATCGTCCGGACACGCGCTTTGCCTTTCGCGACCGTCGGGAAAGCAATCCCTTGTGCAAAGACACCGTGTTGACGCAGACGGTCTGACAGCTGATGACATAATGCTTCATCACCGACGATGACCGGTGTGATCGGCGTCGTTGACGTGCCGATATTAAAGCCGAGTTCACGCAAACCATGTTTGAAGAATTCCGTGTTTTCCCAGAGACGGTCAAACAGTTCCGTTTCTTCTTCCATGACGCGGAGCGCTTCCCGGTTCGCTTCGACGACTGCCGGTGGATGCGACGTCGAGAACAGGAACGGACGGCCTTTATGGATCAGATAGTCTTTGACGTGTTGTTCACACGCAACATATCCCCCGAGAACACCAATCGCTTTTGAGAGTGTCCCGACCTGTAAGGCGACTCGTCCGTCGAGACCGAAGTGATTAACGGTTCCACGGCCACTTTTTCCGAGAACACCGGATGCATGGGCATCATCGACCATGACGAGGGCATCGTATTTTTCAGCCAGTTCGACGATTTCCGGGAGTGGCGCAATGTTACCGTCCATCGAGAAGACGCCGTCCGTTACGACGAGACGTGTCCGCGCATCTTGTGTTTCCTGCAGCGCCGCTTCCAGGTCCGCAAGATCAACATGATTATAAATACGGCGTTTCGCTTTTGTCAGACGAATTCCGTCGATGATTGACGCATGGTTCAAGGCATCAGAAATGACGACGTCTTCCGGTCCGAGCAAGGCTGACAACACACCGAGGTTTGTTGCGAATCCGGATTGGAAGACAAGTGCCGCTTCCGTATGTTTAAAGGTCGCCAGTTCCCGTTCGAACGCCTGGTGCATTTCGAGTGTTCCGGCAATCGTCCGGACCGATCCTGTTCCGGCACCGAATTCAAGTGCTGCGTCCGCTGCCCGCTTCGCGAGACGCGGGTGCGCTGCGAGTCCGAGATAGTTGTTCGACGACAGTTGAATCAATTCTTTCCCGTCGACCGTCACCCGGTTGTGCTGGGCACTCTCAAGTGCGACGAGTTCGCGGAACGTTCCCGCTTGTTTCATCTCTTCTAATTCTGTCCGTAAATGCTCAAAACCCATTAATTTGTCCCCCTTGGTTGTAGTACGACCTTTCCACATTTCCCTTGTCGCATCAATTCGAATCCTTCTTCAAACCGTTCGAGTGGTAACGTATGCGTAATCAACGGTTTCACATCGACTTTTCCGCTCGACAGGAAAGCGGACACCTGACTCCATGTCTCATACATCTTCCGCCCGGTAATCCCCTGAACGCGGACTCCTTTGAAGACGACATGGTTCGTCAAATCGATTTCAACCGGTTTGACCGGCAGACTCAAGATGTTAACGTCTCCTCCTGCTGTCACCATCTCGAATGCTTGACCGATCGCGACCGGATGACCGCTCATTTCGCAGACGACATCAATGCCGTCTCCGTCCGTCATCAAACGGACCCGTTCTAGGACATCTTCATGACGCGAATCGATGACGACATCTGCACCCATCGTCTTCGCAAGTTCCAAGCGGTACGGATTGACATCGATTGCGATGACTTCCGCAGCACCTGCCGCTTTCGCGACGGATACGGCCATCAGACCGATTGGACCACAGCCGACGACTGCCACCGTTTTCGCACTGACATCACTTGCAAGAACCGTATGGACGGCATTGCCCATCGGCTCTTGAATCGATGCGATGCTGGCCGGCATGTCGTCCGGATTGACCCAGAGATTTTCTTCAGGCATGACGACGTACTCCGCGAAACAGCCTTGCGTGTCGACCCCGATGATTTTTGTGTTTTTACAAATATGATATTGACCACGTAAACATTGTTTACATTGATGACAGACGATATGTGTTTCCGCCGAGACGTGGTCCCCGAGCTTCAGACGTTTTGTCCCTTCCCCGAGTTCCACGACTTCGCCTGAAAACTCATGTCCGAAGACGTACGGTGGATTGACACGGGACGCTGCCCAGGCATCCCATTCGTAAATATGGACATCCGTCCCGCAAATTGAAGTCGCCTCGACGCGGATCAAGACTTCACCGCGTTTTGGTGACGGAACCGCCACTTCTTTTAAAACGGCGCCAAATCCCCGTTCTTCTTTGACGAGTGCCCGCATCGTTTTTACTTTCGTCGTGTCTTCTACAGCTGTCACTAGTTTTGTCATCATTCCCCGACTCCTTCGTGGTCCTTGCCTCTTTCTCTAATCGGTCAAGACCAAGTATTGAGCATCCCCAACTAACCAAACAATCATTCACTTCTAGTTTACATGAATTCAGCCGCAAGTTTACCAAATGTTTCTTCATTCATGTCGAGATTTGCAAAAGTCAGCCCCTGATCGGCATACCCGTCGATTTGGGACTGATAATCCGGACGCGAATCGTCCTGATAAATCAAGCCCATGACGAGACCGTTATGTTCGTGGACGACCCTTTTCGCGAGATCAAGATTCGTCGCATCATAGTCATCGAGATCATCCAGTTTCGTCAGATTCTGTTTGAACCAGTCGTACGTGTTGACTTTATTGAACGTCACACACGGACTGAACACGTTGATAAAGGCAAATCCTTTATGTTGCGTCGCCTGTTCAATCAGACTCGTCAATCCTTTCAAGTCATTCGAAAAGCTTTGGGCAACGAATGTTGCGCCTGCCGTCAATGCCAGTTCGACCGGTGAGACACTTTTTTCGATGGATCCTTTCGGTGTCGACTTCGTCTTAAAACCGAGCGCCGACGTCGGGGATGTCTGTCCTTTTGTCAAACCATAGATTTGATTGTCCATGACGATGTACGTCATATCGACATTTCGTTTGAATGCATGAATCGTATGTCCCATCCCGATGGCGAATCCGTCCCCGTCACCGCCGGACGCGATGACCGTCAACTCACGGTTCGCCATCTTGACGCCCTGGGCAATCGGTAACGACCGGCCGTGGACACCATGAAATCCGTACGTATTGATATAACCGGAAATCCGTCCCGAACAGCCGATACCGGAAATCAAAGCCAGTTCCTCCGGCTCCAGTCCGACGTTTGCGACCGCCCGTTGAATGGCCGCCTGAATCGAAAAGTCACCGCAGCCGGGACACCAGTTCGGTTTGACATCGTTTCTGAAATCTTTAAAGGTTGCCATGGAAAACCCCTCCTGCAACGACTTGTTCCACCACTTCCGCCGGATAGAACGGATCGCCGTTGAATTTTAAAATATGTTCAATTTTTTCTGCAAAACCGCAGTTCATCTGAATCAGTTTCGCCAGTTGTCCCGTCGCATTGTATTCGACGACGACGACCTGTTTGGCCCGCTCGAGGTGCGGACGGACGAGTTCACTCGGAAACGGATGCATCTGCCGGATATGGAGATGATCGACATGAATGCCCTGTTCTTCAAGACGCGGCATCACTTCTTCAATCGTTCCGCGCGTCGAGTTAAAACCGACAAACAGAATATCCGGTGTGGCATGCTGTTCTGTGACAAGGACGGCATCCTTCATCCGGAACCGGTTTAACTTGCGGAGACGTTTCGTCATTTGATCGACCCGATTCTTCGTCGCTTCCGACGGACGGCCTTCTTCGTTATGTTCGACTCCCGTCACATGATGAATACCGTGTTTCGTACCCGGGACGACACGCGGACTGATTCCGTCTTCCGTCACTTCATAGCGTTTGAAGTACGCTTTTCCTTCAAGTTCCGGCAGTTCATCAAGCATCAATTTCCCGCGGCGGATTTCAACGCGGTTGACATCAAGCGGTTCGACAGACTGTTTCCCGAGCGATAACATCAAATCCGTCAAGAGAATGACCGGACATTGGTATTCTTCCGCGATGTTGAATGCTTCCGCTGCATCATAAAAAGCTTCCTCGACTGTCGACGGCGCCAAGACGACTTTCGGAATCTCACCGTGTGTGCTGTAAATCATCGCCATCAAGTCGGACTGTTCCTGTTTCGTCGGCAGTCCGGTCGAAGGCCCCCCCCGTTGTGTATCAATGATGACAAGCGGCGTTTCCGTCATTCCGGACAAACCGATTGCTTCTGCCATCAGCGACAGACCGGGTCCGGCTGATGCCGTCAAGGCCCGGACGCCGGCGTAGTTGGCACCAATTGCCATCGTAACTGCGGCCAGCTCATCTTCCGTCTGAACGACGGTTCCGCCGAACTGCGGTAATTTTTTAATTAAGTACTCCATGATTTCCGACGACGGAGTAATCGGATAAGCTGCCATCAGACGGGCACCCCCTGCAACTGCACCAAGCGCAATCGCATCATTGCCGATCATAAACATCCGTTGCTGTCCGTCTGCCGGATCGAGGACGAAACGTTCCGCTGTTCCAGCCATCGCTTCAAATGCCGCTGCCCCTTCGCGAATCGCCGATAAGTTTTTCTCGACCATTTCCGGTCCTTTGCGGCCAAAAATCTGTTCCACGACCGCCTGGAAACGTTCCGGTGCAATCCCGAGAATCGCACTCGATGCCCCGATGGCAACCATGTTTTTCATCAACGACGTTCCGAGTCCGGACGCAATTTCCGTAAAAGGAATCGGATACAGGACGGCACGTGTCTGATCCGGGTTGGTCGGATTGAACTTCGCATCGGCAATGATGATTGCCCCTTGACGCAACTCATGGAAATTGACATCGATCGTTTCCTGGTCAAAGGCAACCAGAATATCGAGATCGTCGGCGACGGTCCGGACTTCGTGTGTCGCGACCCGGATTTTGTTGTTCGTATGTCCACCTTTGATGCGTGAAGAAAAATGACGGTATCCGTATAAGTAATAACCAAGGCGGTTCAAGGCAATGGCAAAGATCTCACCCGTCGATTCGATCCCTTCCCCCTGCTGACCGCCTACTTTCCATGACAATTGATTGTACATCGACGTTCGCTCCTTTAATCCCCTGAAATGATTGAAGCTGTCTGCTTCACTATCCTCCCCCATGATACCGATTTCCCGATGCTTGTACAATGCTCCGCTGACGAATCCGTTGATTTTTTCCTGTAATCCGTCATAAAAAAAGGCCATCTACTCCAACGAGTAAATGGTCTGGTTTAACGTAGGACCTATGTCCAATGATGCATCATCGTGGTTCAATGATTAATTTGATTGCCGTCCGTTCCTCGCCATCAATCATGATGTCGGTAAATGCCGGAATACAGATCAAATCCATGCCTGACGGTGCGACAAATCCTCTTGCGATTGCAACCGCTTTGACGGATTGATTGAGTGCACCTGCTCCGATTGCCTGAATTTCGACAGAACCTTTCTCTCGAAGTACACCTGCGAGCGCTCCGGCGACCGCATTCGGATTCGATTTAGCTGATACTTTCAGGACGTCCATGCATGTACCTCCCAATCAAAAATCAAAACTCAATCAAAGAAAATCGATTGATCCGTTAAATGGATGCGTTCAATCTTCGTTGCTTTTTTTGATACATCATCAATATGAATCAAGACTCCATTTAATTGTTCCCGTCCTTCAGCAACTTCAAACCGGGTTGGGAGCTGTGTTTTAAATTTTCGCAAGACATCTTCTTTGCGCATCCCGAGAACACCGTCGAGTGGACCTGTCATGCCGACATCCGTGATGTAAGCCGTTCCACCTTCAAGAATCCGTTCATCCGCCGTCTGGACGTGCGTATGTGTCCCGACAACCGCCTGGACACGACCTGCCAAGTGATAGCCCATCGCGATTTTTTCACTCGTTGCTTCCGCATGAACGTCAACGAAGATTGCATCGACTTCACCCTCGACTTCAGCAATCAGTTCATCGACTGTCCGGAATGGATCGCCGAGCGGCGGTAAGAAGACCGTCCCTTGAACGTTGATGACGGCGATTTTCTTGTTGCCGACTTTTAAGACCATCATGCCACGACCCGGTGTACCTTCCGGATAGTTCGCCGGACGGACGATCCGATCCGCGTCATCGATCCAGTCAAAGATGTCCCGGTTATCAAACGTATGGTTACCCATCGTCACACCATGGAATCCAAGTTCAAGTAACTGATGATAAATCGATTTCGTGATCCCGCGGCCATGCGCTGCATTTTCTCCATTGACGAGCATGACAGTCGGATTATATTTGGATTTAATGCGTGCTGTAAACTGCTGTAAGATATGACGGCCGGGTGCTCCGACGACATCTCCGATAAATAAGATTTTCATGAAACATTCCTCCAAGTAATTAAAAAAAGTGGCGGTCGCCCGCCACTTTACTTATTTTGCGTATTCGACCGCTCGTGTTTCCCGAATGACCGTGACTTTGATATGACCCGGATAATCGAGTTCTTCTTCGATTTTTTTCCGGATATCGCTTGCCATCTTATGGGCAAGGACATCGTCGACGACATCAGGACGAACGATAATCCGTACTTCACGACCTGCTTGAATCGCAAAGGACTTCTCTACCCCGTCAAATGATTCTGAGATTTCTTCCAGACGTTCGAGACGTCGGATGTAACTCTCGAGTGTTTCTTGACGTGCACCTGGACGGGCGGCAGATAAGGCATCTGCTGCTGCGACCAGAACGGAAATGACAGATGTCGCTTCCGTATCCCCGTGATGGGAAGCAATCGCATTGATGACGGTTGGATGTTCTTTGTACTTCGTACCAAGTTCCACTCCGATTTCAACGTGACTTCCTTCCACTTCGTGGTCAATCGCTTTCCCGATATCGTGGAGGAGACCAGCGCGTTTCGCAAGTGTTACATCCTCACCGAGCTCTGCTGCCATCATACCGGCAAGATGAGCGACTTCGAGTGAGTGGAACAATACGTTTTGACCGTAACTTGTCCGATACTTCAAGCGGCCGAGAATTTTGACGAGATCCGGATGAATCCCGTGAATCCCGACATCATATGTCGCTTCTTCACCGATTTCACGAATCCGTTCGTCGACTTCCCGGCGTGACTTGTCGACCATCTCTTCAATCCGAGCCGGGTGAATCCGACCGTCTTGAACGAGTTTTTCAAGTGCCATTTTTGCCACTTCCCGGCGAATTGGATCAAACCCGGATAAGATAACCGCTTCTGGTGTGTCATCGATGATTAAATCGATACCTGTCAACGTTTCAAGCGTCCGAATGTTTCGACCTTCACGACCGATGATCCGGCCTTTCATTTCGTCATTCGGCAAGTTGACGACAGAAACCGTCGTCTCTGCGATATGTTCCGCGGCGAACCGTTGAATCGCAAGTGAAAGGATGTTGCGTGCTTTTTTGTCTGCTTCTTCTTTTGCTTTTTGTTCGATTTCTTTTTGAAGAATGGCTGCATCGTGCATGGCAGCTTGTTTCGTCTCATCCATGATGATAGCTCTGGCCTCGTCTTGCGAAAGATTCGCAACACGTACGAGCTCTTGGCGTCCCTGTTCATACAGGTCCTCTACTTTGCGTTCTAACTCTTCAGCTTGATGCTTCCGTTTCGCGATCTCTGCATCACGCGTATTGATTTGTTCTTCCTTGCGGTCGATGGAATCAACACGGCGATCGAGTGTCTCTTCTTTTTGGAGCAATCGTCCTTCTTGTTTCGTTAACTCTTGACGACGTTCACGAAGCTCTTTTTCGACTTCATTCCGAAGTTTAAAGGCTTCATCTTTCGCTTCGAGCAATGCTTCTTTTTTCGTTGCTTCCGCTGATACTTGTGCACGTTCCACGATTTTCGTCGCTTCTGTTTCCGCGC
Organism: Exiguobacterium sp. GL_137; assembly: GCF_057834585.1. Taxonomy (NCBI): domain Bacteria; kingdom Bacillati; phylum Bacillota; class Bacilli; order Caryophanales; genus Exiguobacterium; species Exiguobacterium sp. GL_137. The sequence continues at coordinate 1,052,295 of NZ_CM174406.1, read as the reverse complement.
CTTGAATCTTTGCTTCTGCAATCGATTTCCGCAAGAAGTAGCCTACGATGAATGCGATCAGTATTGCGAGGAGAAGTATGACAATCCAAGTTGTTGTACCCATGGGTTCACCTCCCCTTTACAAGGTGTTTCTTAGTTCATTTCGGTTATTCATCGAAGCTGTCTAAAAAACGTACATCTATATTGTAAGGATAGCACTCGTTCATTGTCAACGAACGGGCGGGAAAGAATTCCTATGTTTTCCTCTTTTGAACAAAAAAAGAGCAGAATCTGAATCGATTCCACTCTCTTTCGGCTTATTCTGCAAACAGATCTTCATCTTGACCTTCTTCAAAGTCAACCGGATCTTTGCGGTCGACGAGACCGTGATGTTCACGAATCAATCGTTCGACCTCATCCGCAACATCTGGATGTTCAATCATGTATTGTTTTGCATTTTCACGTCCTTGACCAAGACGCTCTGAATTGTATGAATACCAAGCACCACTTTTTTGGACGATATCAAGTTCTGTTCCAAGATCAATCAATTCACCAAATTTCGAGATACCTTGTCCATACATGATATCGACTTCCGCTTGTTTGAACGGCGGAGCGATTTTGTTTTTAACGACTTTCAGTTTCGTCCGGTTTCCGACGATATCTGTACCGTTTTTCAAGGCTTCTGCACGACGGACTTCAAGACGGACAGATGAGTAGAACTTCAAGGCACGTCCACCTGGAGTCGTTTCCGGGTTACCGAACATAACACCAATTTTTTCACGAATCTGGTTGATGAAGATGACGATTGTTTTTGATTTGTTTGTCGCACCCGACAATTTACGTAACGCCTGACTCATCAAACGGGCTTGCAGACCCATATGCGAGTCACCCATTTCGCCTTCGATCTCGGCTTTCGGAACAAGTGCAGCTACTGAGTCGACAACGAGGATATCGACAGCTCCCGAACGGACTAAAGCCTCCGCGATTTCAAGTGCCTGTTCTCCTGTATCCGGTTGTGATAACAGTAACTCATCGATGTTGACACCGAGTTTGCTGGCATAAGCAGGATCTAGTGCATGCTCGGCATCGATGAATGCTGCCTGCCCGCCTTGTTTTTGAACTTCAGCAATCGCATGAAGCGAGACTGTCGTTTTACCAGAAGATTCCGGACCATAGACTTCGATTACCCGTCCACGTGGATATCCACCTGCACCGAGCGCTATATCTAATGTGATGGATCCAGAAGAGATTACGGATACTCTCTGATCTGGACTTTCACCTAGTTTCATGATTGAACCTTTACCAAATTGTTTCTCAATCTGGCGTAATGCCATCTCAAGTGCTGCTTTACGATCACTCACGTAGCAGGCCTCCTTTTATTTATCTTACTGAGATTATTGTACTTCTTTTGAGACCGAATAACAAGCTTTTTACGAACATTTATTCGCATAGTTGAAAGAAATCATCTTTTGCCTATTTCGTCCGTCAGGCTGATATTTTGAATGAGCATGAAGTACGCATCTTTGACAGAACGTAATCTAATCATACCACGGTCGAAGGCGGGATATGTCAGTTCAAGTACTTCCGTACCGCCTGAATGTGCCAGGGCACAATAGACCGTCCCAACCGCTCGTCCGCTGTTGCTCGTCGGACCTGCTTCACCGGTTAAAGCGATCGCGAGATCCGTTTGATACAGTTTGCGTGCCCCTTCCGCCATGGCAACGGCAACTTCTCTGCTGACGGCAGTCTGTTCATCAAGTAAGGTATGCGGTACACCTAAGACGTTCACTTTAGCGGTATCCGCATAGACGACGGCACTGCCGCGGAAAACATCACTTGCGCCTTGAATATCGGTCAAACCGTTCGCAAAAGCACCTCCGGTCAGTGACTCCGCTGCAGACAGGGTCAGACCGGCTTTCCGGCAGCGGTCGAGGACGACCTCGGGTAAACTCGTTTCGCCGTAACCGTAAAAGTGACTCCCGACTTCGGCAAGTATCTGCTGCTCCAGCGTGTCAAGCATACCAAGGGCGACTTGTTCATCAAGCGCCTTTGCCGTCAAACGAAGACGGACTTCTGCTAATTCGGCATACGGTGCGACGGAAGGATTACGGGCGGTCCGGATGAGATTCGCCAACTGATCGTTTAATGCCGACTCTCCGATGCCGAAGAAACGTAATGTTCTCGATTTAATCGTTTCCTTGCCTAAAAGATGATCGAAATGGTCCGCAATGATCCGTTTCATTTCCCGCGGAACACCCGGTAGCAGAATGTATTGATGGTCCGGTGTATGAACGGACATACCCGGTGCAAGTCCCGCCTGGTTCGTCAAAACATCGGCTTGATCGATGACAAGGGCCTGTTTTTTTTCGTTCTCCGTCATCGTGCGTCCCCGCGTTTTTAAAAATGCCTCAATCCGGTCGTAGGCCGGTTGATCCACATGAAGCGTCCGTCCGAGCAGGTCCGCCACGACCTCTTTCGTCAAGTCATCTTCCGTCGGTCCAAGTCCTCCGGTAATGACAATCAATTCCGCCCGTTCCTGGGCCCGTGTGACGACTTCGACCATCCGATCCCGGTTATCTCCGACGACCGTATGGTAATGCACGTCAATGCCGCATGTCGCAAGCCACTCCGATAAATACTGGGCATTCGTATTCGCAATTTCCCCTAACAACAATTCACTTCCGACAGCAATGATTTCTGCTTTCATCCTACGTCCCCGCTTTCTTAACTATACGAAAAGACTGTTCGGTTTGACGAACAGTCTTGTTTGATCCACCTTACATGGATTTCGTAATTAATTTGATATTTTTCGAGAAATACTCGAGACCTGAATAAATTGTTAAAATCAACGCCAACCACATCGTGATTTCCGCAAAAGGAATGTTGAATAACGCAAATCCGATATCGTGCAGTAAAAAGGCGATGATGGATGTCAACTGGACCCAGGTCTTTGCTTTTCCGGAATTTCCGGCCGCAAGGACGATCCCTTCATCTGAAGCGACAAGACGGAGTCCTGTCACAGCAAATTCACGGCATAAGATGATGACGACGACCCAGGCAGCTACGAATCCGAGTTCGACTAAATAGACGAGTGCCGCAGCGACAAGCATCTTGTCGGCGAGTGGATCCATAAATTTACCGAAGTTCGTGACCAATTTGTTTTTCCGGGCAATATACCCGTCGAGCCAATCAGTGATGGCGGCGACGGAAAAGATCATCGCGGCGACGAAGTGGGAAACCGGGAGTTCCGCTCCTAAGACATCCCACTGTCCCCAGTCTGGATTGATGGCTAAGACGGCAACGAACACGGGAATCAGTAACACGCGTAAGACCGTCAATTGATTGGGCAAGTTCATTCTCGTATCCCTCCTTTTCGGGTTATGTATGTCAGCAAAACGGCTGACATGAAGAAGACACGCCTTATGGCGTGGCTACTTTCTTCAAGTAAATATTTTGAACGAGGAGGGAGCGGTTAAGCTTAAGCTCCTGATTGTTGACGAGAATCCGGTCGATTCCTTTGATGGAGCCGACCCGAATCCGAATCACGTCCGTTTTGGCATTTTTGACGACGATCGGGTTTGGATCTGACGCATTGATATGGTCAGGTGCGAGTGCTTGTCCTTCTAAAGAAGTATCCCGTACACCGACGAACGGTGACGGTGATGCATCTTTTTTGATCCGGATGGATACACTCATTGTACCATCTGTCGGGACTTCATAGGTGATGTCTTGACCGACTGTCGTCTTGACTGCCAATGGTTTTTTCGTTTCTTTTTTTACAGGTTCTTCTTTTTTCGCCGGTTCGTCTTTCGATTCTTCCGCTACCGGCGCGTCTGCTTCCTCACTCGGTGCGTCACCTTCATCAATCGTGACCTCACTTTGTTTCGGTGTCGCCGTTTTCGTTCCGTCACCATCCTGGAACGCCTGGAATCCGTAATACAAGGCTACCCCGATTGCAAAAATCAAGGCAATGATGATGATATTCGGAATCCACCGTTTGGCGACACTTTTCTTCGGTGCCGTTGATTTCGAATACGTCGCACGCCGGGACAGCTCAACGACAGGTTGCGCTTCCGGTTCCGGCAAATCACGTTTGTAAGTCGTAAACACTTCATCGACATCAAGACCGAGTGCTTCCGCGTATGTCTTGATAAAGGCACGTGCATAAAACGCACCCGGCAATTGTTTATAGTCGCCCTCTTCAATCGCAACAATGTAACGTTTTTGAATTTTTGTTGTACTTTGAATTTGTTCAAGAGAGATTCCTAGCGTCTCCCGTTGTTCCTTTAAGTAGGTTCCGAGCTCAGTCATCGGTAACACACCTTCCATTTTCAATACTTATTCGAAATTGAACCAATCGTTCCCGCCATGGGCACGAGGTGGTTCGGTGACAATGATTTCTTCTGTCGAGTTGCGTAATTCAATGATGTAATCAAAATCATCCCACGTGTATTCGCTCGATTTAACAAAAGCATCTGGATGTTCAACGATTTTTGTAGCGGGAAGTCGCATGACTTCACGTAAAATCTGCCAATGCCGCTCGTCGAAATGGCGCTGTGAGACAAGCGCATCGATGATATAAACATAATCGCCTGTCCGTTCATCATCGAACAACGAAGTCCGGACCGTCTGTTTGATTAACGTCGATGAAAGAAATAACCATTTTTTATTGGCACTGACACTCGCCGCAACGATTGATTCGGTTTTCCCGACACGCGGCATACCGCGAACGCCAATCAACAGATGTCCATCCTGTTTGCAGAGTTCGGCCATGAAATCGACGAGAATCCCTAAATCTTCCCGGACAAAACGGAACGTCTTGATTTCGCCGCTGCTGTGGTCGATGTAACGACCATGGCGAATCGCAATCCGGTCCCGGAGTTTCGGTTTACGAAGTTTGATCACGTCAATCGTCGTCATCGTCTTCAGGATGGCTGCGAGTCGCGGGATTTGATCCGGTTGCTTGGTTTGAAGCAACATGCCCCGACGCTGGTGATCGACACCGTTAATCGTGACAATCGAAATATGTAGCATCCCCATGAGTGACGCGATGTCCCCTAATATACCAGGACGATTGACGTTCAGTTCGTACTCCAGATACCACTGTTCGAATTCACTCACGCGCCCTGCCTCCTCTTCAAATCGATTATCCATCCCTCATGTTAAATGATTTTTTGAAAAATGAAAAGCATTCCCCTAAGCAAATTTCACCGGATTACATCCAACCTCCGTCAATTTTGAGAACGGCACCATTCATATACGCCGAATCTTGTCCCATTAAATACGTTATGGCGGATGCCACTTCCTCGACCCGTCCAAAGCGACCGGCAGGTATTTCAGCGAGTGCCAGGTCCCGGTCTTCTGCGGAAAAGACGGCATTCATCGGGGTCTCGATCCAGCCCGGCGTAACGGCATTCACCCGTCCATTCATCGCACCGAGCTCCTTACTGTATGACTTGACGAAACCGAGTTGTGCCGCCTTACAGGTCGAATAGACGACTTCACCGGCGGCACCGAATTCACCTAATACACTGCTGACGACGACGATCGAAAGTGATGCTGAAAAAGCTTTTCGGCTCGTCAAAGTCTGGGCAATCCGAATCAGGGATTCGACATGCAACGTCATCATCGCCTCGATCGAGGAACGGGACTGATCAACGAGCAGACCACTGAAACTCGTTCCGGCAATGTGAACGAATCCTTCAACGGACGGTAATTTCTCACAAAATGCCGTCAAGTTCCTCCGGTCAGACAGATCGCCTGTGACGATCTCCGCCGTCACAGGCAACTGCTTCACCATCTGTTCAAGCTCATGTTGTTTTTGGTGGGTGTGGAGGACGAGTTCATGCCCTTCCGCCGCTAAGCGGAAGACTGTCGCCCGACCAATTGCTCCGCTTGCCCCCGTAATTAAAATCCGCATCGGTCAAGCATACGGTTTAACGATGGAAATCGCACGATTTTCAAGCGCGAACAATTCATCGAACCGGGCTTCGATTTCTTCTTTTGTAATCGATGCAATCAAAGTCGGTAACGTAAACAGATTCGTTCCGGCAAGAGCATGACGTGAGAATTGATTTGCGATGAATTCCGGTGAGTTCAACGAACGGAGGAACTTCCCTTGCATCATGTTCCGCTTCCGGACGACTTCTGTTTCTTCAAAGTCGGGACGGACAGCCAACAGTTTTTCATAGGCTGTGATGAAACGGTCCGGATCTTCCGTCTCCATTCCGAATGTCGCGAAGGCAAATTCTTCTTCACTCGAATAATCAAAGCTGAACGTATCGTCGATCAAACCGTCTTCGTACAACTCGAGATATGTGGATGACGTCTGGTCAAATAACAGGTGTAACAACAGTTCGCTTGTCAGTTCACGACGCAATTGTTCCTGTCCGCCGAGTGAACTGTCTTTATAACCGATCAAGACTTTTGGTGTCTTGACGTCCAGCTCAAGTTCAAATCGTTTACGGAAGACATTGTCTGGTTCGACGCCGTAATCGCGTTCGATCGCCGGACGATCCGTATAATCTTTTTTCGCCTGGTTCGCTTTGATCAAGGCAAGCGTCTCGGCAGGATCGATATTACCGACGACGAACAGCACCATATTGGACGGATGATAGAACGTCCGGTAACACGTATAAAGATCATCCGCTGTAATCTGATCGATTGATTCCGGTGTCCCGGCGATATCGATCCGGACCGGATGTTTCGCATACATCGATTCAATCAGACCGAAGAATAAGCGCCATCCCGGATTATCCTGATACATCTGAATTTCCTGAGTGATGATGCCTTTTTCTTTTTCGACACTCTCTTCCGTGAAATACGGATCCTGGACGAAATCAATCAGCGTTTCAAGATTTTGTTCAATCAACGATGTCGCCGAGAACAGATACGCAGTCCGCGAGAACGATGTAAAGGCGTTTGCCGATGCACCGAGGCGTCCGAATTCTTGGAAAACATCCCCTTGCTCCGACTCAAACATCTTGTGCTCGAGAAAATGCGCGATACCGTCCGGAACATTGACCCACTGTCCATCCTTTTTAAAGCGGTTATCGATTGATCCGTAACGCGTCGTAAACGTCGCATACGTCTTTTCGTAGCCTTTTTTCTGAAGTAAATAGACAGCAAGTCCGTTATCGAGCTGTTCAAAAAATACTGTTTCGTCTGTATCGTGATACGTCAACTGTTCCATTATTCTTCACCTCGCAATAGATAAACTGCCTCAAGCTCGATCGTTGCCGCTAAACGGACGACATCCTCACGTGTTGCCGTCTCGATGAGATGAATCTCATCTTCAAGCGTCAGTCCGCGCATCTTTGATCCATTCAACCAGCCGATTAATTGTCCCGGCTGATCCAGAATTTGCCGACGGGCATTGATTAACATCGCCTTCGTCTGCGTCAGTTCCTGATCCGTGAACTGCCCTGCCTTGAGATCCTTTAGTTGTTCGCCGATAATCGTCTCGGCCCGTTCCGCCTGTTTCGTCTCTACGCCGGCATAGACATACAATGCACTGTTCAGTGCGGCATAACGGGATGCCGCGTAATAGGCGAGACTTTCTTTTTCACGGACATTCATGAACAGCTTCGAATGCGGGAATCCTCCGAATAGGCCGTTCACGATTTGCATCCGAATCGAATCGACGGACGTCGGATCGACACTGACACGATATCCTAAATGCAATTTACCTTGTTTGATCGGTTGCGTCTCTGACGAACGTTTGACACCTGCCACCTGTTTTTGAGCCGGAATGTAGTGACTCGCCTTTTGATCATGGGAAGGTAAGAATGATAAGGCATCTTCCATCTCATCTTGCGTGACATGACCGACGACAAATACATCAATCCGGTCCTGTTCGACCATCGAGCGGTATGTATCACGTAAGGAAACCGGCGTGATTTGTTCGAGTGCTTCAAGTGTACCAAGTGAAGATAATGAAACCGCTTCTCCCGGTGCCATCAGCTCGAGCAAACGCTGCTGGGCAAAACGCATCTTATCATCGTATAACGAGCTGATCCGGAGAGCATGCAACCGTTTTTCTTGTTTGACGAACTGTTCCCGGAATCCACCCTCTGTCAAGTCCGGATAAAAAATCATCTGCTCCAGTAAATCGAGCGCTTCTTCAAGCAGCGTCTCATGACGTACAAGGTTACCGCGGACGACATCGAGCTGGAACGAGATGACGTGTTCTTCCCCGAATTTCGAAGCATCGGCATACAGACCTGCGTCATATAATGTTTCGAGCGGCTCACGTAATGCCTTCATCGAAGGATAGGCAGCTGTCGACTTTTCCATGATGTAGGGCAATAAGGCGCGGCTCGTCAGTGTCTTCTCTTCGAGTGGTGCTGAAAACGTCACGAGGACCGTCGTCGTCTTGAATTTATCGGTTGGAACGAGATGAAAGGTCGTTCCTTGTTTGTTCCACGTTTGAAATGACTGACTCATGCTTCTCCATCCTTTCGTTTAAACACATGGGCACTGCGTAAATATTCGATGTCCGCTTTTTCATTGACCGCATTTTCATAACGGGCCGCTGTAAAGAAGAAATCGCTTAGACGGTTGATGAACGGTAACAAATGATGTGCCTGTTCGACATCTATCATCGCCCGTTCGACACGCCGGCAGACCGTACGGGCAACGTGCAGGCAAGCCGCTGCTTCCGTGCCTCCCGGTAAGATGAATTTATCGAGCGGCGGCGACAATTCCGTCAGACTGTCAATCCAGCTTTCGAGATCTTCCGTCGCAGTCGTGCTCAGACGGGATGCTTTCGGTTCGACGTACATCAAGTCACTCCCGCAATCGAACAGGACATGCTGGATGACCGTCAATTGTTCTTTGACTTCGATTGATGTCGCTTTTGTCCGGGCCAGTCCGACAAAACTGTTCAGTTCGTCCAGTTCGCCCATCAGCGTAATCCGCACATCATTTTTTTTGACACGTCCACCGACGAGTGACGTATCTCCCTCATCACCTGATTTAGTATAGATTTTCAAACGACTCACTCCTATAGCGAAAGGAAGCGAATCATAAAGTTCGCTTCCTTTGTTTTTTTGGTAATTGAATTCGGAAAACGGATCCTTTGCCCAGTTCACTTTCGACCTGGACTTCTCCATCGTGCGACCGGACGACGTTTGCAACAATCGCGAGACCGATTCCGGTCCCTGTCTTGCCGCGTGTCCGGGCTTTGTCCGCCTTGTAAAAACGGTCAAAGACAAACGGGACATCCTCTTCCGGAATACCGTCCCCTGAATCAATTACAGATAAAGATATAGTTTCCCTATCTTCTGTGATTTCAATCTTGATTTGTCCATCTTCTGTATACCGTAACGCATTTCCAAGCAGATTTGTCATCACCTGATCCATTTGATCCGGATCAGCTTCAAACTGCACGTCGGGACCGGTCACTTCAAACGATACCCGCTTTTCAAGTCCCATCTGCTTAAACTTCTTGATCATCCGGTTCGCGAACGGAACGGCATCAATCGGTTCAACCCGTTTTTCCTGATATCCGGCTTCCATCCGTGCCAGATCGAGCAAATCATTGACGAGGCGGGACAACCGTTGCGACTCATCGTATATGATGGACGCAAACTCTTTTGTCGCTTCATCACTTTCGGTCATACCGTCGACAATCGCTTCCGAATAACCTTGCAGCATGACAAGCGGTGTCCGCAGTTCGTGGCTGACGTTTGCGACGAAGTCGGCACGCATCTTCTCGAGTTGCTGCGCTTCCGTCATATCACGCAGGACAGCAACTGCTCCGATTTGTTCTTCCTGCTCAAGCAACGGACTGACGATGATGATATAAAAGCGGCCTTCCCGTTCAAAGGAAACCGTCATTTCTTTTTCTTTGCGCATGACCGTCTGGAACAACTCAATCAACTCATCCGGAACCGGTCCACCTGCCAGGAACGCTTCGGCCGGCGGATTAGTAGCCAGTAACTCACCTGATTCCGAGAAGGTCAAGACACCGTCCGCCATACACCTTAAGATGGACGATAACAAATGACGTTCCTTATCAAGATCCGTGACGTACTGATTGAGCTGACTGCTCATCTCATTAAACGCAAGCGCCAAATCTCCAATTTCGTCGCGCGAGCGCTGGGTCAGACTCTGATCAAACTTTCCTTCACCGGCCTCGACGACCGCTTGACGAATCGTTCGGAGCGGAGCCGTAATCCGGGTCGACAGGAAGAAGGCAAAGACGGTCGTTCCGATGATGGCCAGCAGGACACAAAGCTGAATGATTTGACGCGCTCCTTCATTGGCCTGTTCGATGTTCGTCAACTGTTCGATCAGATACATCGTCCCGCTTCCGCTTTCCGTGATGAACGGAGCACGGTAAGCAAGAGCTGCTTTTCCGTTAAACGTCTCGTAGTTCCCGATCGCGGTCTCCCCTTCTTCACCGTCAACGGCTTTCCAGTTCTGACGTTCGAGTTCCTTGATGATCCGCTTTGCTTTTGTTTCCGAGATATTCGTTTCGACCGTATTATCCTTCGTCGTCGCAATCAAGGTCGCCCCGTAAATATCGGTAATCTCGATCGCGGTCGCAGATCCTTCTTCGAGACCGCTGTGGGCCTGGAAGACCGTTTCGACCTGTTGCCCGAGTTTTGCCAAATGGCCCCGTTCCTGTTCGATATGGAACGAGTTGAAAAATTCGAGTAATAAAATCGTCAAGGCAATCAAGACGACGGAAACGAGTAATAAAATCGTTCCCCACAATTTAATGACGACGCTCTGTAACCATTTCATCGTCAGGCGGGATTATTCTCGAACTTGTAGCCGACACCCCAAACCGTCGTAATCATTTGGGCTGCATTTGGTGACAGACGGTTCAGTTTTTCACGCAGTCGTTTGACATGTGTGTCAACGGTCCGTAAGTCGCCGAAAAACTCATAGTTCCAGACTTCTTTTAATAACTGTTCCCGCGAAAAGACTTTGTCCGTCTGCTTCGCCAGGAAATACAGCAATTCATATTCTTTTGGTGTCAAATTGACTTCCTGCGATTCGACTGTGACACGGTGGGCATCATTATCAATCGTCAAGTGCGGGAAGACGATGACATCTTTTGTTTTCGCATCCGTATGCAGGAACTTCGTTGCGCTTGCCCGGCGCAGGATTGCCTTGACACGTAAGACGACTTCGCGGGGACTGAATGGTTTGACGATATAATCGTCCGCCCCCATTTCAAAACCGTGGACCCGGTTCGTCTCTTCGCCTTTTGCCGTCAGCATGACGATTGGTGTCGCTTTCGTTTTCCGCAGTTCTTCACAGACCTGCATGCCATCGAGCTTCGGCATCATCAAATCAAGTAGAATCACATCATATTCCGTTTCAAGTGCCATCTCGAGAGCCGTTTCTCCATTGTCGGCTTCTTCAATCGTAAAGTTCTCACGTTCGAGATACATTTTTAATAAACGTCGAATCCGTTCTTCGTCATCGACGACTAAAATACGCGCTTCTTCTGACATCAGTTGATTCCTCCCATAAACTAATCTGTCTCACTCTATCCTACTACTCTTCTAGTATACTATGAAACAAAAGAAATAGCGTCTCTGACCGTGGAAATCAATCGTCTCGCCTAAAAAAGGATGGACAGCGGAAGTTTCCTTCCACCGTCCATCCTTGACTGATGATTCCAGTAATTGATTTCGTTACTTACGCGTAAGAGTGAAGACCTGCAACGACCAAGTTGACGAAAACGAGGTTGAACATGATGACGGCAAATCCGCCGACACACAACCACGCTGATTTTTTACCAATCCAGCCGCGCTGGATCCGCATGTGCAGGTAGAAGACATAGAACAGCATCGTGATCAAGGCCCATACTTCTTTCGGGTCCCAACCCCAATAACGGCTCCAAGCCATCTGTGCCCAAATCATCGCGAAGATCAATCCACCGAGAATGAAGACCGGCAAACCAATCGCAATCGCACGGTAGCTGATTTCATCTGCTGTCTCGAGATCAATCTTACGGGCGATCGGTTTCAGGCTCTCCGCCAAACGTTTCCGTAAAATGACGAAGCGAAGCAGAATATATAAGACTAAACCGCCGATCAATGACCATAAGACCGTATTGACTTTATTGGCATTGAGGAAATTCGGTAATTCAACGACAGCACCAGAACCGGAAATGATCTTTCCGTTTTCAGGACCAGTCAAAACTGGCATCGTGTAGTCATGTTGCATCGTCGCACCGTTTTTCGCGACATACTCGATCGTCGAGTTCGTTCCGAGTGCATTGAACAATAAACCGACGATGATATAACCGACGACACATGCGAGTGAAAACATGACAACTTCAAGCCATGTCCGTGTTTTCGATTCTTTGTTGAAGTCTGTCGCATGGATCAGATACAGCAATCCGGTTGCGAAGCTGACTGCAAGAATCCCTTCTCCGAGTGCTGCCGTCGTCACGTGGATTTTCAACCAGACACTTTGAAGTGCCGGAATCAACGGTTGAACTTCATCCGGGAACATCGACGCGTAAGCGATGACAAGCAACGCGACCGGCATCGCCACAAGTCCGAGGACATTGTTGCGATAAATCCCGTAGACGATCAGGAAGCCGAGTACCATCATCATTCCGAAGAATGTCGTGTACTCATAAAGATTCGAAACCGGAACGTGTCCAGCTCCTGCCCAGCGTGTGAAGAAGTAGCCGAGCTGGGCCACAAATCCCAAAAGAGCAAGTGAGAAAGCAATTTTCCCGGAACGGCTTGGTCCCTTTTTACCACTTGTTGCGACGGCAAAGAAACCGGTACTGATCAGATATAAGATGAACGACGTAAGCAGTAAATTACCGCTTAAACTAAGCAGATTCATTTCGATTCCCCCTCTTCCCGCAACTTCTGCCGGTCTTCCAGTTGCGGAAGTCCCACTTCAGTCAAGGCGAGATTGACTTCTTTTTGAAGTCCAAGTGCATTTTTATTCGTAAATCCGGCAATGTTGATCTGCCCGTTTGTTTCTTTCAACCAGAGTCTGCGGTGCGGCCAGTACATGCCGAGCAGCAACCCGATCATGAATATCATACCGCCAGCGAACAGGAACGGCAGCGTCAGATCTTTTTTAATCCGGACGCCGGAAATGTTCGACAGTTCCGTACCGGCGAAGCCCATCTTATACTGGTTTTCATCGCCGCCGACATTCAGCTTAATTCCGATCAGACTCCGTTCCCCTTTTGGATGTTCCGGTGATTTGATCGTAAAGACAAACGCCGGATTGACGGGACGGGACGAGTTCGTTGTCGGTTTTCCATCCTTGACGACGAAGTCCGGCAAGAAGTCTTTCAGTTCGACGTCATAACCGTTCTTTAATTTGTAAGTTTCCTGCGGATTGCGCAAGTCGACTTTAATCGTATCGACGACTTTACCCGTTTTTTGATTCTCGATGTTGAATGACATCGTCTTGAATTCCGGATCCGCTGCATACTGCTCTTGGAAAACTTGATAATTACCGAACTCGAACGGTTGGTTGACGGCTGTTTCACCGGTTTTGACTTTCTCAAGTTTCGGTTTAAAGTCGTCCTTCATGCCGGTTTTTTTATACAACGTCATCTGGGTGTCATAGTTTTTCGGAACACTTCCACCGGCCCGTTTTAGAGCTTCTCTGAATTTCTCGGGTTCTTTTGCCGGATCATAAAACTCAATGTTAAACGAGTTATTCTCGAGATAATACTTATTGTCCGTCGCTTCGACCGGCAACGTTTCGCCTTCACGGATCCACATCAGCTCATCTTCGTGCATGCCGGGAACGATGCGTAACATCGCTCCACCGAAGAACAGGACAAGCCCGATATGGTTGATATACGGACCCCAGCGCCCGAATCGTTGTTTCTCCGCGAGCAAGGAACTGTCTTGACGACGGACCTTGTAGCCTTTTTTCTTCAGTAACGGTTCAATGGCATCAATCTGTTTGACCGTTCCAGTCGCTTCAGCGCCAAATCGCTGACCGCCCATAAAACGGTCGGACTGGATGACCGGTTGTTTCTTCAACGCACGATACAGCGGGAAGAAACGGTCGATCGATACGATGATGATGGATAACAGTAATAATGTGATTAAGCCGATGTACCACCAGGATTCAAACAAATTATGGAAGCCGAGGGCATAATAAATCTCCCCGGCCGTCCCGTATTCTTTTCCGTAAAATTCTTCCGGCGGAATCGCTTGCGGAATGTACATCTCCTGCGGGAAGATGGTTCCGACGCCGCTTGCAATGATGATTAAGCCGATCAACCACAAACCGACTTTAACGGATGAAAAGAATGTCCATGTCCGGTCGATCCATGATTGATTTTTTCGTTTTGAACGAAGCTCGGCTTCCTCATAACGCATATCCAGTTGCTTATATTCCTGCTGCATCATAAATTCCCCCTCGATGCGTTACTCGTTTGCTTTTTTGATCATTTCCTCTAACTTCGCTTGGTCAATTTCACCTTCATACTTTTCAACGACCTTACCTTCTTTGTTGATGATGAAGGTCACAGGCAGGTTGTAGATCCCGTACGCCTTCTCGACGGCACTGTTCGTATCCATCAGGACCGGATAGTCGGTTCCTCCGATTTCCTTGATGAAACTGGATACTCGGACCGGTGTCTCACCGACGTTTACTGCCGCAAAATTAACACCTTCTTTTTGCATCATGTCGTAATTGTCGTTGATCAACGGCATTTCTTTTTTACAGGGCTCACAGAATGTCCCCCAAAAATTGAGTAAAAGTCCTTTGCCTTTGTACTCGTCCATCGTATGTTGTTTTTCTCCATACAAATCGACAAGTGCAAATCCTGGCGCGTCATCTCCGGCAAGGACACGACCGTCTTTATCCCGTGTCGCCTGATCGACAAACTGCATGATAACGACCGCACCGGCGAATAATACCATCGTCATGATCATTAACCGCCAAAATGAACGTTTTTTCTTCTTTTGCTTCGCGGCTGCTAGCCGCTCGTCCGGGTTCTGATTCGTTTTTTTCATGTTGCACCGCCTCCACCCATATTGTACTTGAAATCGCTTAATTGTTGACAGAATGTGAAATACGTTAATCGTTTTGTCACAAACAAAGAAAACTCAACCCGCAGGCTGAGCTTCTCGCTTTACAAATTAACGTTTTTTTGTGTTCTTACGTCTTTTCGTAGGGGGAGCAACCGGATCCGCCAGCTCACGCAATTGATTGACTTCTTTTTTCGAAAGTTCACGCCAGTCGCCTGATGTTAATCCAGCAAGCGTCAGGAAACCAAACTGTTCCCGTTTCAACTTGATGACTTCTGCGCCGAGTGTTTCGACCATTTGACGGACTTGACGGTTATGGCCTTCATAGATGACCATTTCTAAAATCGCGGTATTTTTTTTCTTATCGACATCGCGCATCTCGACGCGTGCTTTACCGGTCTTGAATCCGTCCGGCAAGACGACACCTTTTTCAAGACCTTTGACATGATAGTAGTCCGGCACGCCTTTGATTTTGACGATGTAACGTTTCGGTACTTTGTATTTCGGGTGGAGCAGGAGATTCGAAAACTCGCCGTCGTTCGTCAACAGCAGTAATCCGCTTGTGTTGTAGTCAAGACGACCGACCGGGAAGACGCGGTGACCCGGGGGAACAAGATCGACGACCGTTTTACGGCCTTTATCATCTTCTACCGTCGAAACGACACCTGTTGGTTTATACAGCATGTAGTAAACGTGTTCTTCCCGTTCCAGCTTCACTCCGTCGACTTCGACTTCTGCACGTCCGCCGACTTTCGTCCCGAGTTCCGTGATGACTTTCCCGTTGACTTTGACGCGACCTTCTGTGATTAGTTCTTCTGCCTTGCGTCGTGATGCGACACCGGCCTGGGCAATAATTTTTTGTAGACGTTCCATTAATTTATTCTCTCCTCTAGTGACGGTTCATTCCGGAAAAACAAATCCCCGTCCGCTTCAAGTGTTTCTTCAAACTCAAGCGGCGGCAATTCTTCGATACTGTTCAGTCCGAAGTGATCCAAAAAATGATCCGTCGTCTTATACAATTTGGCACGCCCGACGCCTTTGGCACGTCCGGCTTCATCAATTAATCCTTTTGCACTTAACGTGTGGATGACACGCTCCGTCTTCACACCACGAATGACTTCAATGTCCGCCCGGGTAACCGGCTGTTTGTAGGCGATGATGACGAGTGTCTCCATCGCAGCGCGTGACAGGCTGTCCTCTGCAAGAGAACCGGCATATGCCTGCACATACGGTGACATCTCTTTCCGAGTGACCATCTTGAAGACACCGCCGGATTCGACGATTTGCAACACCCGTTCGTCCGCTTCAAATGCCGTCTGAAGAGCATGTAGCTGTTCCCGAGCCGCTGCCTCACTGATTTCAAGGACTTGACTCAGACCACGCGGATCGATTCCGTCGTCTCCGACGACGAATAACAAACTTTCAATGATTCGCTCATACGCCAATCTGATTCTCCTCCTTCACTAAGGCACGCAACAGGATATCATCGTTCATTTGCTCACAGGCGACGACCCGTTGTTTGACCAGTTCGAGTACGGCCAAAAAGCTGACGACCAATTCTTCAACGGTCGGTTGTTCCGTGAAAAAACCAAAAAACGTCGTTCCTTCATTGGCAAAAACATATTCCGAAACGTGAACCATCTGTTGTTCAAGTGTCCGTTCTTCCCGTTTGACGGTTTTTGAACGGCGTACTTTCCAGGCGACGCGTTGACGCATTTTCTCATAAGCGCGCAACAAGTCACTAAAAGACAGGTTTCCACTGTAATCCTGATTGTCCGCATCCAGATACGTCATCAAGTCTTCCGGCTGTTTTGAAAACAGTTCGAGCCGCGCTTCTTCCTTTTCCTTTAAGACAAGTGCAGCTTCTTTGTATGCTTTATATTCGATCAGTTGCTGAATCAACCCTTCACGTGTCGGATCCTCTTCAAAATCCGGAACTTCTTCGAAATCCGTCTGTTCGACAGGTAACAGTTGTTTACTTTTTAATTGCAGGAGCGTCGCTGCCATGACAAGGTATTCACTCGCAACATCCAGTTCGAGATGTTGCATGGCCCGAATATAGGACACATACTGATCCGTCACGATTGAGACGGAAATGTCATACAGGTCAATCTCCAGTTTACCAATCAAATGTAACAACAAATCCAACGGGCCTTCAAACGCATCCATCTTTACACTGTATGATTCCATGATTCTCCCTGCCCATCAACGTTTTTTGCGCCTTAGTATACCATACATCACCTGATTTCGACTATGCTATATTAAAAGGAAAGGAGATCCATCCATGCATCCAATCGAACAATTTGCCTTTGAATTCAACGTCCAACATGACTATTTCGAATGCCACGAAGTACTTGAAGAGCTGTGGCAGGCCGGGCAACGGCAAGATGAATCCCTCGTCGCCTTGATTCAGCTCGCCGTCGCCCGCTATCATCATCGCCGCGGCAATGTACAGGGAGCGATGCGGACCTACCCGAAAGCTTTCCAAAAACTCGAACGGCATGCCGGATCACTGTCCGCCCAAGGAATCGACGTCCCCCGTCTGCTTGCCTTACAACCAGTGTTCATGCAGCCGGACTACGAGCATATTCCGTTACCCCTCGCACATGACTTGGACCAACGGATCAACAGTCTGCCGATTGAACAGTTGCAGGACCTGTCGTTCTTGCGACATAAACACGTCCTGCGGGACCGGCAGGATGTCATCATGGCACGACAAGCGGCACTTGCCGCGCGGCAGAAAAAATGAAAAACCGGTCCGTAACTACATGGACCGGTTTTTATTGATTTTTCCATTTCTCAACAAGTCGACTCGTTTCGTCCGTTGCACCCGTGATTTCTGTCCGCAACATCTTTTCGGCTGCATCCAGTAACATATACGACATCCGTTCCCCGCGGAACGATGGCGACAAGGCGATATGTTTCAATTCAGCGTGGCCATCCACTAATTGAAATCCGATGAT
This sequence comes from Exiguobacterium sp. GL_137, assembly GCF_057834585.1. Taxonomy (NCBI): domain Bacteria; kingdom Bacillati; phylum Bacillota; class Bacilli; order Caryophanales; genus Exiguobacterium; species Exiguobacterium sp. GL_137. The sequence goes on along the minus strand of NZ_CM174406.1, from coordinate 1,034,363 downwards.
GCCGATAAAATCTTCATCCTGTTTATAGAGATACAACTGTTGATTCTCGTCTTGTTCATAGGTTTGAACCGTTTCAAGCAAATACTTCGGATCCTTCACTTCGCACGAAAAAGCGATTAACCCCATCGCGGTCCGTTCATTCAACTTTTTATATTTTACTAGCATCTGATTCTACACCTTCCTAGTTTCAACAACTCTCAGGAACATGATCAACTGAGACTTATTTATTCTACACCTTCTCGACCTGAAATGCTTCACTTTTCGTCAAATCCATCAAAAAAGCGGACTCCTCTAAAACAAATGCCTCTGCCCCATTTCAAACAAGACCTCCCTGTCCGGTGACAGGGAGGCGCGCTTTTTAGACGATACTGTTTTACTTCGAATCTTCCAGTACTTTAATGAATTCGCGCATATAGTCCGGTAAATCCGGTGGACGACGGCTTGAAATGATGTGTCCGTCAACGACGACCGGTTCATCATGCCACGTTGCTCCGGCATTTGTCATATCATCTTTGATTCCCGGTGTACTCGTGACATTGACACCATTCAAGACACCTGCTGAAATCAGAACCCATCCGGCGTGACAAATCTGACCGATCGGTTGTTTCGTTTGGTCAAAATGACGGACCATGGCGAGGACGGAATCAAACCGGCGCAATAAATCGGGTGACCAGCCACCCGGTACTAAAATCGCATCGTAATCTGCCGGATTGATTTCGTCAAACGTTTTGTCCGACACAATCGGGACACCATATTTTCCGATGTATTTTTCATCGGCCTTCTCACCAACGATGTCGACCGTGGCGCCCTCTTCGCGTAACCGGTGGACCGGATACCACAGCTCTAAATCTTCAAAATCATTACTGACAAGTTGGATGATCTTTTTTCCTGCTAAACGCATGATGCATCGCTCCTTCGTTTTTCGGTTCTGTTGTCACTTCCCGTATTGAACGAAAAAAAAACTCCCCTTCTTTCATCAAAGAAGGGAAGAAATCACTTACGCTTCGACACGAATTTCTTTAATGCCAGCGCCTTGCTTCATTTTTGTCGCATGTTCAAGACCTGATGTCACTTGTCCGAAAACTGTGTGCACGCCGTCGAGGTGTGGTTGCGGCTCATGAACAACGAAGAATTGGCTTGATCCTGTGTTACGACCTGCATGTGCCATTGAAAGTGAACCGGCTTTATGCTTGTGCGGGTATGATGTTGACGTTTCACACGGAATCGTCTTACCTGATCCGCCTGTACCGTTTCCGATCGGGCAACCGCCTTGTGAGACGAAACCAGGGATGACACGGTGGAAGTTCAATCCATCATAGAAGTTCGAGTTCGCAAGGTTCTCGAAGTTTTCTGTTGTGATCGGTGCATCGTCGTTAAACAGTTCAAACTCAATTTTATTTCCGTCTTCCAATAAGATATATCCAGTTTTTTGCATCGTATACCAACCTTTCGCGCTTTTCAGCTGTGGTGTTCGCCACGACATTCGCGGCTCCGTTACCTAGTGTATCAAATCTTTACAAAAAACGCAGGTTTTTTACTCACTCGACCGCGGATTCGAGAATTTCGAGCACAACCGTTTCACCGGCAGTAACCGATGCCTGAATGCCGTTCGGTAACGGGAAGACCGGATCCGTATGTCCGAAGTCTGCCTCAAGCACAATCGGGAAGTCATATCCACGGGTCGCCCGCAGGAGGATGTCCTTCAGCGTGAAATCCGGATCAAACTCGACTTTTCCGTGAAAACGTCCGACGACAATCGCCGAAATCTTTTCATACGCCCCGAGATGACGCAGTTGCGTAAAGTACCGGTCGATCGTCGCCGGTGTCTCACTTTCATCATCCTCAAGCATTAAAACAGCACCGTCGAACGACGGCATATACGGTGTCCCGGCAAGCAACAGCAGCGTCCCGAGATTGCCGGCGATGATCGGTCCTGTCCCTTCTCCTGCGCGGGCGACGACGTATCCGTCGTTGACGACATGCGTCCGTTTCCGGTCATCGTTGATGTCCCAGCGCAAGCCTTCATCCGTCCATTCATCCGATGCTTCGATTTGACCAATCGGTCCGGTCTGCATCAACGTTTTTTCAAACCACTTCTGCGTATATGCATCCAGTCCGTGCAGTTGACCAAACTGCGGTAAGATCGCGGGCCCGACGAACGTCGTCAAACCGGTTTTCGTCTGGATGCCGGAAAGCAGAGCCGTAATGTCACTGTACCCCATGAAGATTTTCGGATTATTCCGAATCAAGTCGTAATCGAGTTCATCGAGCAATTGATGTGAGTTAAAGCCGCCGATCGTCGCAATGATCGCTTTGACATCCGGATTTCGGAATGCCATATGTAAATCTTGAAGCCTTTCCCCGATTGTTCCTGCCGTATGACTGTAGATTGCTGTCGTGTTCGGCATCACGAGGACTTGAAAGCCCATCCGTTCAAGCGTCTCGATTCCCCGTTGCAGACGACGCGGTACGTACGCTGCGACAGCAGAAGCCGGTGAAAGAATCGCAATCGTATCCCCGACATTTAATTGAGCTGGTTTCATCTGTTTTCCCCCTCACGTTATTGTTTTTACTATACCAAAAAACAACCGACTGGGAAAGAAACCCAGACGGTTGTCAGAAAACACCTTATTGAATGACCGCGTGAACGAGCGGACGTGCTTCCGGCTTCGTATCACTAATATGATAGGCATGATCCATTTTTTCGATCGCTTGATCGAGTGTTTCTTTGTTCGAACGGAGTGTCGCGATGACATCGCCGACTTCGACTTTGTCGCCGACTTTTTTGAACAATGTAACGCTTGCTGCGTGATCGATGACATCCGTTTTCGTTGCCCGGCCTGCACCGAGAATCATTGCTGCGACACCAACTTCATCGGCAATGATTTCTGAAACGTATCCGGCTTTCGACGCGACGAAATCTTTTTCGAACTTCGTTTCGAGTGCTTTTGACATATCATCGACGAGTGAGGCGTCGCCGCCTTGCGCTGCGATGAACTTCTTGAAGACGTCGAGAGCTGCTCCGTTTGCGAGACGTGTCTCGAGATCCGCGTATGCTTCGTCAAACGTCGGGTAGAACTCACCAAGGACTGCCATGTGTGATGCAATCGTCAAGGCGATGACTTTCAAATCGCGCACATCTTTCCCTTGGAGCACTTCAATCGCTTCCTTGACTTCGTTCGCATTTCCGATTTCGTTTCCGAGCGGCTGATCCATGTCCGTGATGACGGCAATCGTCTTCCGGTTAACACTTTTCCCGATTGATACCATTTCTGTTGCAAGTGCTTTCGCGTCTTCAAATGATTTCATGAAAGCACCTGAACCCGTTTTAACGTCAAGGACGATGCTGTCCGCACCGGCTGCGATTTTTTTCGACATGATTGAGCTTGCGATCAATGGAATCGAGTTGACCGTCGCTGTTACATCACGTAACGCATATAATTTCTTGTCAGCAGGTGTCAGGTTGCCCGTTTGTCCGATGATCGCCATCTTGATGTCATTGACTTGTGTCACGAAAGCTTCTTCCGATAACTCGACATCAAATCCAGGGAACGCTTCGAGCTTATCGATTGTTCCGCCTGTGTGACCAAGACCACGTCCGCTCATCTTCGCGACAGGAATTCCGATTGACGCGACGAGTGGCGCGACGATCAGACTGATTTTATCGCCGACACCGCCTGTTGAGTGTTTGTCGACTTTTTTACCGTGGATGCGTGATAAATCAATCACGTCACCTGATTCGACCATCGCCATCGTTAAATCCGCGATTTCGCGGTCTGACATGCCTTGATAGAAAATCGCCATCGACATCGCTGACATTTGGTAATCCGGGATGTCACCGTTCGTGAATCCTTCAACCATCGCTTTAATATCGGCTGTTGGTAACTCGCCGCCGTCTCGTTTTGTTGCAATCAAATCTACCATACGCATAATAAGTTCCTCCTCAGGGGGTCGTTCGTATTTTATCGGGCTTCAATTCTTAATCTTACATTTTTTTGATCGAACCGCGGACAAGTGACAGGAAGTGCGCACGGACACGTTCCGTCGTTTCCATGACTTCGTCGTGGTGAAGCGGTTGATCGAGAATGCCGGCTGCCATGTTCGAGACACACGAAATACCAAGCACGCGCATATCCGAGTGACGGGCGACGATGACTTCCGGAACTGTCGACATACCGACGACATCTCCACCGAGCAACCGGGCGAGTTTTACTTCTGCCGGTGTTTCGTAGGTTGGACCTGTATTGCCGAAGTAAACGCCTTGACGCACTTGAATACCAAGTTCGTCTGCTGTTTCTTGGGCAAGACGCAACAATTCAGCGTCATACGGCTTCGACATATCCGGGAACCGTGGTCCCATCTCATCAACGTTTTTGCCGATTAACGGGTTTGTGCCGAAGAAGTTGATGTGATCCGTGATCAGCATCAAATCTCCCGGTTCAAATGCTTCGTTACACGCACCGGCTGCATTCGTGACAATCAGTGTTTCGACACCGATTGCTTTCATGACACGGACCGGGAAGGTAACCATTTCCATCGAATAGCCTTCATAGAAATGAAAACGTCCTTGCATGGCAACGACTTGTTTGCCTTCGAGCGTTCCGAAGACGAGCTGCCCGGCATGACCTTCTACTGTCGAGACCGGGAAGTTCGGGATATCGCTGTAAGGAATCGCAATCGGATTTTCGATGTCATCCGCCAGGACACCGAGTCCTGAACCGAGAATCAAACCGATTTCCGGTTTCGCCTGCATTTTGCTTTCTAAATACGACCGTGTTTCATTCCAATTGACTGTCATCTGAATCGCTCCCTTAAATTAAAGTTCTGACAAGAAACTCGTACCGTGCGCCGGCAGCTTCACGTTGAAGTTATCGGCAACTGTTGCTCCAAGGTCGGCAAACGTCGAACGGATACCAAGATCTTTTGCAGCCCCGTTTTTCGAATAGACCAACAGCGGAACGTACTCACGGGTATGATCTGTTCCCGGATGGACCGGATCATTGCCGTGGTCTGCTGTGATGATCAATAAATCATCTTCCTGCAGGCGGTCAAAGACTTCCGGCAGACGGGCATCAAACTCTTCTAATGCCTGACCGTATCCTTGCGGGTCGCGACGGTGACCGAACAACGCATCAAAATCGACGAGGTTCAAGAAGCAAAGTCCTGTAAAGTCACGATCGAGCTGGTTGACGAGTTGATCCATACCGTCCATGTTCGATTTTGTCCGAATCGCGTCCGTGACACCTTCACCATCAAAGATATCTGCAATTTTACCGAGCGAGATGACATCAAGACCCGCTGTTTCGAGTTCATTCATGACAGTCCGGTCAAACGGCTTCAGCGCATAGTCATGACGGTTTGAAGTCCGGACCCATGCTCCCTGCTCACCGAGGAACGGACGGGCAATGATTCGACCGAGCATATACGGGTCGTCGCGTGTAATATCACGGGCATACTCGCAAATCCGGTAGAGTTCTTCAAGCGGAACAACTTCTTCATGCGCTGCGATTTGAAGCACGGAGTCTGCTGATGTATAAACAATCAAAGCACCGGTCTCGACATGTTCCTGTCCAAGTTCATCGAGAATTTCTGTTCCGGATGCCGGTTTGTTCCCGATGATTTTTCGGCCCGAGAATGTTTCCAGGCGACCGATTAAATCTTCCGGGAATTTCTCAAAGACGCGGAACGGCGTGTCGATCCGCAAGCCCATGATTTCCCAGTGACCAGTCATCGTATCTTTTCCGGCTGAAACTTCTTCCATCTTCCCGTAAGAAGCAAGTGGCGCAGCATCTGCTGATATACCTTGAACAGGTTCGATATGCGACAGACCAAGCTGAGCGAGATGAGGCATATTCAGACCATCACGTTGTTCTGCGATATGCCCGAGTGTGTGCGCACCAAGGTCACCGAATTGTTCTGCATCCGGTGCTTCTCCGATTCCTACCGAATCCATGACGACTAAAAATACGCGTTTGAATGGTTGAGCCATATTAAAATTCCTCCTATATGCTTATTACTAAATATAAATCCCGTTAGAATTTTCCCGTAAATGGACTAGACAAAACACCCTATTTGTCTGAAGTCAGACCTTTTAAGCGTAAAACCATCATGCACGGGGATGATGGTTCTTATAGACATCATGCAGCCTGGCTTTATTGACATGTGTGTACATTTGCGTCGTCGATAAATCGGCATGCCCTAACATTTCCTGAACGACACGCAAGTCTGCTCCGTTCTCAAGAAGATGGGTCGCAAACGAATGACGCAAGACGTGGGGAGTGATGTCTTTTTCAATTCCCGCTTCTTTTGCCCGGCGTTTAATCATCTTCCAAAAACCCTGCCGCGATAAACGATCGCCGCGACTGTTGAGGAACACATAATCCGTTTGCCGTCCACCGAGACTGTTGCGGGCCAGCTCAAGATAAGTCGAGACGCTGTCAATCGCTGTCTGACTGATCGGGATAATCCGGGTTTTGTTACCTTTTCCAAGACAGGACAAGTAACCAAGTTCAAGTTGCAGATCACTCAGTGTCAACTGTAACAATTCACTGACACGCATACCGGTTCCGTAGAGCAATTCAAGCATTGCTGCATCCCGTCGGACAAGCGGATCATTTCCGACGACCGAATCAAGCAAACGGACGATATCGGTTTGACTCCAAACGACCGGCAGTTTTTTATCCGGTTTCGGCAAATCAAGATGACGTGACGGATCATGGCGGACAATTTGACGTTCCACTAAAAACTGATGGAACGATCGAATCGAGCTCGTCGACCGCCGGACCGTCGACCGTGATTTTTGCGCCTGTAACAAGGATTCAATATGAAGGACAATATGGTGGCGTGTGACTTCTTCCGCGGACGAAATCCCTTGCTGTTCAAGCGTCGTCAAATACTGGTTTAAATCATTTCGATAAGCAGCTGCCGTGTTCGCTGACATCTGCCGCTCAATCACTAAATAGTCGATAAATGTCTCCAGTTGTTGCCTCACTGAACTCATCCTCTATCATTAAGAAATCGCTTACTTTCCAATCATATCAAAGGTGTAAACCGTTGTGAAGAGGTCTGACCTATATTTTTCAAAAAGAAAAACCGTCCCCTTTTTGATGAGGACAGTCAGACGGTTTGTGTTTGTGATTGTTCCAGTGCTTCGCGTGCATGCCGCTCCTGGCAAACGCGACATACACCATGGAACGTCAAGCGGTGATCTTTGATTTTAAATTGGAAACGCGTGACAATTTCTTTTTCGACTTCTTCTAACATATCATCTAGGATTTCCTCGACAGATCCGCATTCGATACAGACGAGATGATGATGCGAATGGCTCGCACCTTCCTGCCGTAAATCAAATCGGGATACGCCGTCTCCGAAATTGACTTTATCAACGACTTCAAGCTCCGTTAATAATTCAAGTGTCCGGTAGACCGTCGCAAGTCCAATGTCTGAGTTTTTTTCTTTGACCAATAAAAAGACATTCTCTGCACTTAAGTGGTCCGACTCATGCTCCAGTAAGATCCGTACGGTCGCTTCACGTTGGGGAGTCAGCTTATATCCTTTACCGCTCAGCTGTTTTTTAATGCGTTCAACACGACTTTCCATCATAGCGCCCCCTTTGGTCGAAACTGATGGTTTTATCATAGCCGATAATCTACTGTTTTTCAAATTAAAATGATTATCAACTGAAAATCATTCGTTTTAGAATGATTTTAATGTACGAATGTGCCAATGCTGAATCGCCATGATCGTTTTGGCATCGACAATCGTCCCGTCTGCGACAAGTTCAAGTGCCCGTTCAAGCGCCAACGTTTGGTTCTCCAAGAATTCATCCGGATCGAGTTGGCGTTGTCCCGCAGTCAAACCCGTTGCTTCATAAATATGTACGCGTTCGCTGCAAAAACCGGGTGCTCCGTAAAAATCAAACACATGCGTCAGCTCATCTGCCGCGTATCCGGTCTCTTCCTTCAATTCACGTCCTGCGCACTCTTCCGGATTTTCCCCTTTTTCCAGTTTTCCGGCCGGGATTTCAATCGATAATTGTTCAAACGCTTTCCGGTATTGCTCGACGACTAACAAATCTCCCTTTTCGTCAAACGCAATGATTGCGACTGCGCCGTTATGATAGACCAATTCACGGACAGATGTATTACCGTTCGGAAGACTGACGACATGTTTCTCGACGTTAAAGACTTTTCCTTCATAAATAACTTCCCGCTCTAATGTTTTTTCTTCCATCATAGACACCTCTTCTAATCGAATTTCTTCTCTTTCACAGTATGCCTGTTTTTTGATTCCCGTTGCAAGTCTGTTTCCTTTTCCTACGGAATGCCCATTCCTTACAAATCCATCCGGGAACATCCTGTATCAAATATGCTAAACTGATACTCAGTAGCACTAGTCGAAAGAAATGAGGGATTGATATGACACTAGGTTTAGGTACGATGACGATTTTAAAACGGGGTCAAGAGGAAGCAACCGAGATACTTCGGACAGCGCTCGACGAAGGCATCGTCCACTTCGATACAGCAGATGTCTATGCCAACGGCGCAGTCGAGTCACTGATTGGACAGACTTTTTCACCGGAAGATCGCAGCCGGATGTTTTTGGCCTCAAAAGGCGGCAACCGGATGAATGATACGGGGACCGGCTGGACATGGGACCCGAGCTACGACTACCTGAAAAAAGCGTGTATTGAGAGTCTGAACCGTCTCGAAACACCGTATCTCGACCTCTATTATGTCCATGGCGGAACGATGGACGATGATTTGGACGCTTCAATTCGTGCCATGAAAGACTTGCAGGAAGAAGGACGGATCAAAGAATACGGCCTCTCGTCACTCCGTCCAAACGTCATCAACTATTGGCTTGACCATAGTGATTTCAGTTATTTGATGACACCTTATTCTCTGCTCGACCGACGGATTGAAGAGTTGTTGCCGCGACTTCAAGAGCGAAACATTAAACTCGTTGCCCGCGGACCGCTCGCCAAAGGTCTTCTGACTACAGAGAGCACGTCTCGTCTTCAATCGGTCGACCGGTTCGAACAGTACGATAAGGAACAGCTGGAACACATTTTATCGACGTTACAAGACTATCCCCTCCCGGCCATGGCACTGCAAGCCATTGATCAACAAGCTGATATCGTGCTGCCGGGTGCGTCAAGCGTGTCGCAACTGCAGTCGAATCTGCACGCGATGCGGGAACCGTTGACGGCTGAACAGATTGCGCATGTCTTATCACTTCTTCCCGTCCATACGTATACAGAACACCGGTGAGGTTTGATTTTTTCAACAGCAGGGAAACTTCTTCTTTGTAACGTTATTACAGAGGAGGAGTTTTTATCATGTCAAAAATTTTAATCGTATCTACAAGTGCTGACGAAATGAACGGCCATAAAACCGGTTTATGGTTCGAGGAGTTTGCTGCACCATATAACCTGTTCAAAGAAGCCGGTCATGATGTCACGGTCGTTTCGGTCAAAGGCGGCGACGTTCCGATCGATAAGGCATCAATGGTGAAAGAAATCCTGCCTAAATTCCAGGAAGCACGCCGTGCCTTACACGACACGACGCCACTTGCGGATGTAGATGCTACATCATTTGATGCTGTTTACTTCCCAGGCGGTCACGGGGCAGTCGTCGATTTCCCGAATAATCCGCTCGTCGCAGGTGCAATCGAAGCGATGGTCAAAAAAGACGGTATCGTCGCATCCGTTTGCCACGGTCCTGCTGCCTTTGCCCACGTTACGATTGATGGCAAACCATTCGTATCAGGTCGTCAAATCAACGGCTTCACGGATGAAGAAGAAAAATCAACAGGACTCGAAGACAAAGTTCCGTTCTTACTTGAAACTACATTACGCGGTGAAGGGGCAACCTTCCTGACTTCCGATGCCGGAAAAGAATTTGCTGTCATCGACGGTAACGTCATCACAGGTCAAAATCCTGCATCAAGTGAAGCTGTCGCTAAACTCGTCATTGCTAAACTCGCAACCGTCTAACTCAATCCTGCAAGTGAAAACCCCTTTCCGGTGTCTGCACCGAAAAGGGGTTTGTTGTTTTTACTTTATAGTAAAACCCGCTCATACGCTGCGATTTCACGACTCAGTTCTTCAAGTTTCTGTTTTTGTGTTTCGTATTGTGGTGTCAGCTCGAGATGTTCCTGCTCTAAACTCGTTTGTTCCGCCGGAGTGAACGCACGGGGAACAACCCGTTCCCGCCGGTACCACCGTTTTGGGATAATCGTCGGTTCCGGCCCCGTCTTCAGGAGATGACCGACCTGATTGTATGCCGACCGGACTTCTTCAAACTGATCTTTGACAGATGGATGCTCCTGACGCAATTGTTCGAGGCGTGTCGCGACGAACGGTTGCGACTTCAGCACCAGCTGTTGTTTAATCGATTGCTTCAGAATCTGTTTGACTTGTGACCGTTGTACATCTGATTCTGCTTCGTCTGCTACGATTTCAAGATTCAGCTCTCCCGCTTCATCTAAAATCTGTTCCATTTCCTCAAACGATAACCAGACCAACTGTTGCGTGACAAACCGGTCAATCAATCCGGATTCTTCATAATAGTCACCGATCTCTCCGCCTAATTTCAGTTCTGCGACGGCGTAATGCACTTGATGTTCAATCATCTCATCCGTGACTTCATCCAACCATTCTTCATAATCTGTAAATACACTCACGTTCGTAGTCCTCCTCTAATCCCTTTACAATTCATTTACTGTACCATATCGTCTGTCTCGAATGCTCTTTTGACGACGCAAAAAAACAATCCCCTGTTTTGACAAAGGATTGATGACATCACTGTATGGTTCAGACATTCGTCTGACTTTTCTTTATTTCCTCCATCGCCCAGTCACACCAGTCGAGATAATTCAGCATCATGCGTAAGCCGTATTCACTCGTCAAGGTTTCCCCGAGCGTTGCCCCGTTTTCTAAATGATCTTTCCGCCAGACCTTCATCATATCGACGGCAAACTGATGATGTCGCTTCGATTCCTCCAAATACAGAATCGCTTCATCCGGCGGCAAGAGATGCAATAATGACACCCGCATCAAATTTTCATCTTTCATCTTCGGCTTGAATTCGCTTGGTGCACGCAACCAGGCGACAAGTGCCGTTTGACCGGCTTCCGTAATCGAATAGACTTTTTTATCCGGTAAGTCTTCTTGGACGATATAGACGCTCGTCACAAGCTGATCGTCTTCCATCTTCAATAATTCACGGTAAATTTGTGTATGATGCGCCGTCCAAAAGTGTGTCATCTGTTTTTTGAACGTCGTACTTAAATCATATCCGGTCGCTTCTCCTTGAGTTAGCAGTCCGAGCAATGCAAATCGTAACGCCACTGGCTGCACCTTCTTTCATCAAATGTATATATTGTTAATTATCTCAAAGAAATGTCCATTATGCTACTTTTTGCCTAGCTTTACCACAAAAAAAAGACGAAAGGACTTCCGCAGAAAATAGCGTGACCGTCCTTTCGTTACATTTGTTGTACACGATATGCTTGAATCCCTTCGCTCACACGTCTAAAGTATGCAAGCGGATGCGGGACGAATTGATTTCGCCGGAGGATTTCTTGATCAACTGTCTCAAACGTTTCTGCTGTCCCGTCTGCCAGTCGTACAAATTCAGAAAATGGTAAGGCGATCAATCGACTGACCTCTTCTGTTTGCAGGACATAATGTTCGAGCGGCATTGGTGAATCCGCCAGGAACAGATGGACTCGTTCACGATCTTTCAAGTCCCCTACTATCAACTCTTCCAGGAAAACGCCAAGGGGGAACAACTGATTAAACTGCCGGACAAGCCCAATCTCTTCTTTGAGTTCGCGGATTCCATCCCTTGGCGTCTCACCTGCGAGCAGATGTCCGGCAGCCGTGATATCAATCAAATCCGGAAAATCCTTTTTCTGCTTCGCCCGTTGCTGTAACAAAACGTGTCCTTTGTCGAGATCAATGACAAAGCAATGAAACGTTTCATGCCATAATCCATCCCGGTGTACCGTTTCCCGGGTCTCCGGATACAGCCGCTGACCGGATGAATCGACGACCATCAACTGTTCCGATTCACTCATCGCAACACCTTCGACGCTTGATAAAACCGTTCGCCGACTGTGTACAATTCAGCAATCAAAAAGATGACGGCAATCCAAATGATGGCGCTTGGGAACAGTAACATTGCAGTCAGGAAAAGAAATCCTTCCGTCCGTTCGACAAGACCCGGCTGATACTGAAATGATTTGAATCCGTAATTATCGCTGACTGCACCGATTGCAAGAAACATCGTCATACCGATGACGAATGAAGCGACGAGTAATAAAATAACGACCTGCGTCTCCGGAAAGCGCAGGGCAATACCAATCAGGACGGATAATTCCACGATCCGGTCGAGGACTAAATCAAGAATCGTTCCGATCGGCGTTGTTTTTTCCCGTCGTGCCATCGTGCCATCGACGACATCAAGCGCTCCCGACAGCCATAATAATAAAATTGCAATTCCCATCATATCGTTATAGACAAAGAAACCGGTCGAAGCACCGATGATGCCGGAAATGATTGTCACTTGGTTGGCTGAAAGCCCCATCTTCTTCAATAATGTCGCCATTTGCTCAAAAAGGGGCTGGACGACTTTTCTGGCGCGCGTATCTAACATGCTACCCCTCCTTCCTCACAAGATAAGCTGTCACTTTCTCACTGAACGTCTCTGTCGTTTGAACGACAAGCCGCTCTCCCGTCTGGCGTTCAACTTCATAAAATCGAACACCGTACTGTGTCAGCTCTTTCGTAATCGTAACACGTTCCTGTAATCCGTTCGTCGGTCTTAAGACCAACTTCACTTCGGATAACGGATACCACTCTCCGTCCAGATACAATCCGTCACCAAAAAATGGACTTTTTTGCGCTAATTCAATCGGATGTCCCTGATCAATGATTTGTCCCTGTTCCATGACGTAAACATAATCCGCCATCGCCATCGCTTCCTCACGGTCATGCGTGACAAGTAACGTCGTCACACCTTCTGCGACCGTTAAGCGCCGAATCAGCGTCCGCAGTTCACGGCGGCGTGGTAAATCAAGACTTGAGAACGGTTCGTCAAGCAACAGGAAATTCGGTCCGCTTGCCAAAGCCCGTGCAAGACTGGCCCGTTGTTGCTCTCCGCCGGATAATTCATGGACATAGGCATCGGCCCGCCCTGTTAATCCGACTTTGGTCAACCACTCTTGGACGTCCTGTTGACGACCTGTCGCCATACCAATCCGGATATTTTGTCCGACCGTCAAATGAGGGAACAGTAACGGACGTTGGAACAACATCGTCACCCCCCGTTGATTTGGAGCAGCGTGCGTCATGTCGGTTTCACCGAAACGAATGATACCGCCTGATACTTTCTCAAGACCTGCAATCAATCGCAGCAGCGTCGTTTTCCCGCTTCCACTCGGACCAACAAGTGCAACACATTGACCGGACGGAATGTGTAAATCAATCGCCTGCAGGACTTGTTTTTGGCCAAATCGTTTATTGACGTGCTGAATCGTAACGTCCATCTAACAGCCTCCGAACTACTTGCACCCATCCTTCTAATAAAATGAGTTGCACAAAATAAATCAAAAAAGGTAAAACCAATAACCAAATCGTCGCTTCTTTAGCGGCAACCAAGGAATTGCCGGAATAGAACGGAAACGCTTCAAGGGCAATCATTTGAACGACTCCGCCCCCGATTAAGGTAACGAGCGCATACTGACTCAAGGCGATGACCGTTACAAGTAACGTGACGGACTGGATCGCAGAACGCATCATCGGTCCTGTCAAAAAAAGAAACCGTTTCAACCGGCTTGGTTCAATCAACACCATTTGCTCCATCATCTGTTCACCCAGTGCTTGAAACGCATTCGTATACATCCGGATCGTGTACGGTAACGTCGGAAGCAGTAAAACCAACAGTACACCGATAAATTGATCGGCGAGCCCTAACCGGATCCACGTCAGATAGAGACCAAACGACAATAATAACACCGGCAGGAAAAGCGGCAAACTGATCAACAGTTCCATATACCGGATGAGTCGTCCCGCCCGAAACGCAATCGCCTTTCCTGTGACATAACCAATCAAATGATTGAGAAATGTCAAGACCGCAATCATTGAAACCGTTGTCGTCAACGTTTCGAATAATCGCGGGTTCCAGGTCCAGGTCGACGGAATCAATCCGAGTAACGGAACGAGTACTAGCAATCCGATTCCTGCTGTTATTGCCCTTCTCTTCATTCTACCCGCCCCTTACTGATCCGCTCCGTTAACGGACGAATCGTACGTGTAAAGATCACTAACAGCAAAAATAAGATTCCGGTCAAAAGAACACTGATGGCAAAGGCTTCCGGTTGACGGGATAAATCCCCTTGCGTATATAAATCAAACGTATAGACGCCAATCAGCTTCGGATACGTCACACCGAGCAGCGCCGGGACTTCGTAAGCAAATAAGGTAAAGGCAAAAACAATGAACGCTGCCTCGAGGACGGGAAACAGTAAAAATACGCCTTTTCCATGCCAAAACCGTTTCAGTCGCGACAGTCCGAGCATTAATCCGAGTTCTTCATACCGGTGATCAAGGCGCCGGTAAACCGGTAACAAATAAAAAAAGACAAACGGAATTTCTTTGTAGAGATACGTCAGGATGATACTGAATTGATTCACTTCATGCGGACCGATGACCGGTAAATCGCTCAAATAAAGAATGGCCAAATAGGCGGCGCCAAGATGGGGTAAAAATAACGGAACGGCCAAAACCTGCGCCGTCCACCCCGTTTGTTTGGCGAAAAATCCAGCCAGCCAGGCCCCGATCAATACAGACAGTACCGTACTGCTGACTGCCACGTATAAACTGATCCCGATACTTTCCAAAAATACCGGGTCTCGGAACAATCGGCTGTAATCTTCCCAAGCCGTCATCGACAGACTGACGAAAAGACCATAACCGACCATACCGGTAATCAGCAAGGTGGCTGGCCAGGCATTACCGCGCCACACGTTCCGGCCAGTCTTTCCGGATCACATCAAAGAATGCCGGATCCAGTTCCGCACGGACTTTGCCGTCGAATGCTGCCGGTTTCGGTGTTGACGCAGCTGCCGGAACGTCTTCAAATGCCTGTCGTTCCGTTGAGCTTACTGTCGTCAAATCTAAACTTGTTCCGTCTCCCCAATACGTGCCATCGAATTTCTTGAGTTGAGCATCCGGCGACAACAACGTGTTGATCGTAACGAGTGCTCCATTCGGATTCGGCGCATTAAACGGAATCGACAGGAAATGGGTCGAAGCGATCGAACCGTCGGTCAAGACGAGCGGACGTGTCTCTTTCGGGAATGTCCCTGACTTCACTTCCTGTTCCGCCCGGCGTTCGTTGAAGCCCATCGTGAACGCAACACTTCCTTTAGCGTACAACTGGTCAAGCTGTGCCAGTGTTTTCGGATACGTTTTGCCCTCTTTCCATAAATAAGGCTTCAGTTCGTTTAAATACGCCCAGGTCTTCTTAAAGTCTGCTTTCGGATCTTTTAACGTTTCTTTTGACTCCACCCCGTACATGACATGGCGGACGAACGCATTCCCCGTAAAGTCCGTCACTTCCGGATACGTGAATTTGCCCGGATTTTCTTTCACCCAACTTTTGAGTTCCTGGAGGTCCTTCGGTGGGTTCGCGACACTCGCCTTGTCGTAATGGAACGTATATTGAACTTTTCCCCATGCCGCTTCCAAATGATCGGTCGGCGTCCCGCTGTCTGACCCTTGTGCCTGTGGATCGACATATTTCATGTTTGGCAACACTTTCGTGATCTCACCGTATAACAAGCCGTCCTTTTTCGCATTCCGGAAGTTGTCGCCGTTAATCCAGACGACATCAATGACGCCCGTTTCTTTCCCGGCTTTCTTTTCCGCCCGGAGCTTTTGAATCAAATCGGCTGTTTCAATCGGAACCCGCTTCAGCGTAATGTTGTGCTCTTTTTTTACTTTTGGTGCCACGTATTCATCGATATAGGTATTGATCCCCTCATCGCCGCCCCACATATACATCCGGACAGTCGTTGCGTTTGCGTCCTTTTCAATCGATGTATAGGAAGAACCTAATACTTTTTCCTGAACCGGTGCTGTTGGAGACGCACATCCGGCAAGAAGCAGGCCTGTTGCTGCGATTGCAGTCATTTGTTTTATCATGTGTGAAAATCCCCTTTATTTTTTATCAAAGCCTGACTTACCAAGCCATTCAATGACCCGCGGAAACAATCCGTAGGCTTTTGCCGAACCTTCCATCCACAAAGGTGCATTGACCTCGCGTTTTTCGCGGATGATGGCCCGGGTAACCGTTCGTGCTAATTTTTCTTTCGACAACACGATGCTCGCAACGTTATTTTCGTATTTCCGGCTGAGATCCGCCCGAACAAAAAATTCCGTCGCAATCGGGCCAGGATTAACGGTCATGACATGAAGCCCCTTCGGCCTCAGTTCAAGACGCAAAGCATTGGAAAACTGATATAAGGCGGCTTTTGTCATACAATAAATCGTCGACTTAGGTGTAGGTAACTTCCCTGCCTGACTTGCCACGTTGACAATCATGCCATGTGGACGAAACAGCGGGAGACAGGCTTTCGTCAATCGAATCGGCGTCAGGACATTGACCCGGTTCATTGATTCGATGGTCTCAATCGTCGTCTCCTCTAAAAAACTGAACTCCCCGAACCCGGCATTGTTGATTAATACATCAATCATGCCATATCGTTCAGCTATTTGATCAGCCAGACGCTCCGGTGAATGTTCTAAATCATAAACCACGTATTCCGCTTGAAGTGTCTTTGCAATCTGTTGCAACCGATTTTCCCGCCGGGCGACTAAGATTAAGTTCGCCCCCTGCCGGTTCAGCTCGTATGCAAGAGCTTCCCCGAGTCCACTGGAGGCACCGGTCAAGACGACCGTTTTATTCATGAGATTCATGTTCACTGCCCTTTCGCGTATACCGTAAAATTCCGTCCTGTTTTTCGACAAGGATCTGTCCACTGGCCACGAGGTAGTCGAGGCGGGCTTTCATCTCACTCATGACGAGCGGGAACGATTTCTTTAAACGGTTTCCGTACGTCACTTGTGCGAGTTCAAACAGCGTTTTCGTACCTACGATATGCTTCAGCAACTGTTCGCCGCGCGCTTTACGTTGCAACAAACGTTCTTCAATCAAGGACGGAACATCGCGAATCGGCTCACCGTGTCCGGTGTAGGCAATCTCGATCCGTTCTCCCTGCAGTTTGCGCAAAGAGCGCATATAAGCGAGAACCGGCCGTTTCATGTCCGATTCATCTCCGGGTTGCGGTTGCTCGAGCAACGGATTCGGTTCGACACGCGCCAGCAGATGATCTGCTGCAAACAGAACTCCCGACTGACCGAGAATACCGATTTGATCGCTCGCATGTCCCGGCAGTTCAATGACTCGATAGGCGCCTGACGTCGTAATCGCGTCCCCTTCTTGCAGGACATGATCCAGTTGTCCCTTCCCGAGCCATTTCAAAGCGGATAAATAACTTGGTAAAAGCGCCCGTATTTCGTCCGGCACACCAAACGACAAGGCCAATCGTTGCAGGAAATCATCCCCCCTGCTCAAAAACGCTTGATCTTGTTCTAAGTAGGGTCTTAGTCGGGCATGTCCATAAATCGGAATCCCCTGTTCGGAAAAACGATAGGCAAGCCCGGCATGATCCGCATGGTGGTGCGTCACGATCACTTTATCGAGCATCGAAACCGTCACTCCGATTTTCCCGAGACCATCTTGCATGGCTTGCCAGGCTTGATCCGTATCCGGACCACAATCGATTAAAATGGTTTCCGTATCGGTCCGTAGCAGATAACAATTGATATCTCCGACAGGAAATGGTGTCGGAATCGGTAACGTAAAGATTTCATCTTCTTGTCGCATCGGTAAACCCCTCTTCTCTCTGGATGGTTTCCTTCATTATAGAGAGAAAGAAGCGACAGCGGCAAACTTTGTCGCCCTCAAATCACTAAAGTTCTAAAAAGAATACGGCTGACGATAGCATTTGGATGCAAAAAGAAGCGACCTTTCCGCAGATTGAAAGGTCGCTTCCATAAAAATTGTTCTTATTTTAAGTTGAGCACTGTTACTTTATCGCGTGTCATCGAAGCGAGGCTTCGTCCGACACCCTGTACACCAAGACCCGATGATTTTACACCGATGAATGGGAAATGATCGGGACCACGTTCCGTCCGACCGTTAATTTGGACAGAACCCGTTTCAAGCGCATCTGCGACACTGAATGCTGCGTCGATGTTTTCCGTGAAGACACTTGCTTGAAGACCGTATTCCGATTCGTTCGCATAGGCAATCATTTCCTCGACCGAGTTGACACGGATGACGGGTAAGACCGGTCCGAATGGTTCTTCCCATGCAATCCGCATATCGCGTGTCACGTGGTCAAACAGTGTCGGCTCAATCAGGTTCGCCGTCCGGTTTCCGCCTGTAACGAGCGTTGCCCCTTTTTCTTTTGCATCTGTAATCAATCCTTCGACGAAATCAGCTGATTTCGCATCGATCAACGGGACGACAACACTTTCGTCTTCCGGCGAACCGACTGTCAATTTCGCGATCCGGGCAGACAATTCTGCGACAAGCGCATCTGCCTGTTCTTCAAGAACAAATACTCGTTTGATGGCTGTGCAACGTTGTCCGGAATACGAAAACGCACCGCTGATGATGTGATCTGCCGCTAGCGAGAGATCCGCATCCTCAAGAACGAGGGCCGGGTCTTTCCCACCAAGTTCGAGAACGAGTGGAATCATCGCTGATTGACGTGACAAGTGTTGTCCTGTTGCTGTACCACCTGTAAAAGTAATCATGTTGATGCCCGGATGCGCTGTCAAATAATCTCCGATGACTGAACCGCGTCCTGTCACGAGGTTAACAAGACCTGACGGCAATCCTGCCGCGACAAGTGCTTCAACCATCAACGTACCACTGATTGAACCTTGTGTTGCCGGTTTGAAGACGACGGCGTTTCCTGTCATCAAAGCCGGTGCAAGTTTCGCAGCCGCAAGATTGACTGGATAGTTAAACGGTGAAATCGCCAGTACGACGCCGAGCGGTGCTTTTTTAATGATTGCGATTTTTTTAGCACTTCCACCCGGGAATGAGTCTCCTTGCATCATTTGACCGTCAAAACGAAGGCCTTCTTCTGCTGTATAACGGATGATTTCCGCCGTCCGTTTGACTTCTTTGATTCCGTCAGCAAGCCCTTTACCAACTTCACGCATGATGACTTTACCAATTTCGTCCGCACGTTTTTCTAACTCCGTTGCCCAGGCATGAAGCAATTCGGCCCGTTTGTTGGCAGGGACTTTCGCCCACTGCGCTTGTGCTGTTTTAGCAGACGAAATAGCCCGGTCTACTTCTGATTTTGTCATCGCTTGAACGCGACCGACTGTATCTTCTTTATAAGGAGAAGAAATTTCAATGGTTTCATTGGATTCACTTTCCTGCCATTGCCCGTCTAATAAGTATGTGTATGTTGTTGCTGTAGTCATTCCACTCGACCTCCATTTATTTTTTCTCTCTCACTTCAGTGTGTGGCTGCATAGCCTATTGTAATCAATTGGTCAGACAAATGCCAAACTTTTTGCTTAACATAAAATGAAAGCGATTTCAATAACTTTTTTATTCTTTTTGATGTGGAAGAATCGCTTCTTTCTGCCGATAACTAGTCAGAAGTGCAGTGCAGGATGGAAAGGGGCTCAATTACGTGTACAATCAACACGATATTTTATTAGAAGCTGGAACAAATGAATTGGAAATCGTTATTTTTCATTGCGGACCGTATACGTTCGGCATCAATGTCATGAAAGTCCGGGAAATCATCGTTCCGTTACCGATGACACCATTACCCGGAACACCGGACGCCGTCAAAGGGTTGATCGAGCTTCGGGGTGAAGTCATGACGGTCATCGATTTACCGACTGTCATTGGTGTGGCCCACGAAGAAACAACGGATGATCGCTTGATCATCTGTGAGTTTAACGGCGAGAAGAGTGTCCTCCGTGTCGATTCCGTAACGGAAATCCGTCGTATTTCATGGGAACAGATTGATACACCAAACGAACTTGCCCGCGGCATCGAAGGATTGACGAATGGTGTCGTCAAGACGGGAGACAAGATGATTATCTTGCTTGATTATGAGAAAATTGCGCTGGAACTTTCCCGCAAAGACATCTTTGCCCGCGAAGAAGGCCGCCGTGTTTCACCCCGCAACCGGTCGAACAAAACGATTTGGATTGCGGAAGATTCGGAAATGCTCCGGACTCTCATTATTGAAACGCTGGAGGAAGCCGGTTATCATGGCTTGAAATGGTTCATCAATGGTAAAGATGCATTGGACGCGTTTGAGGCAGGCAGCGACTGCGATCTCTTGATTACCGACATCGAGATGCCGAAGATGGATGGACTGCATTTGACGAAACGATTGCGCGAAGATGATCGTTATGCGGAGTTACCAATCGTCGTCTTCTCATCCTTGATTTCGGATGACCTCCGTCATAAAGGCGAATCTGTCGGTGTGAACGCACAGATTACAAAACCAGAAATCGGTCGACTGATTGAAACCGTCGATACATACGTGCTCTGACTAATAGTTTCCTAAACAAATAACCGTCTCCTGACTAATCAGGAAACGGTTATTTGTTTAGACGTATTTTATTAAACGAAATCACTGTTTTTTCCGAGAAATACATTCAGCCAAATTTTTCTGAAATCTACCATGCAGTCTTCAATCCGGGTCAAAACACCGGCCGCATTCTCGACTGAGCCTGTCTCCGCCTCTTTTTCCAGCAATTCAAAGTCATCCGCTAAGTCATCCGCCGCAACGGAATAGGAGGCACCCTTAAGTAAATGAGCTAATTTTTCCGTCTGTTCGGCATCGTTTGCTTCGACCGCATCCTTCAATTCCGGAAACTTCCGATCAAACTGGGCAATATACGTCTCACCGATTTTTTGCAAGAATACATCATCACCGCCTGCAATCAGACGTAGTTCTTCTAACTTCTTTTCATTAAAAAAAGGCATCTTTTCCCCTCCTCTTTTCTATATTATCACTATTCGTTTTAAAAAAAAATCTGAGAATCATTTACACGGTCGATATAGTATTCCTATAATAAAAAAGTGAAGAGCAGGAGGGATAGACAATGTTGACGATTTATCGAAGTGATGTGACGGGGGCAGTCAACGAAATTCAGGAGTTTACGAAAGGTTCCTGGATTCATCTTGTCAATCCGACAAAAGACGAAGCCGATCAAGTCATCGCTGCTACGAAAATTCCTGAGGATTTTATTTATGACCCACTTGATGTCGAGGAAAAACCTCGTTTCGAGAAAGATGATGAAGGTTTGTTGATGATTGTCGACGTTCCTTACATTGAAGAAGAATCATCCGGACGCCGTTACAATACGATTCCACTCGGTATCATCGTGACGTCAAGACACTTCATCACCGTCTGTTCGCAACAGTTGGATGTCCTGACGTTATTCTCAAGCGGAAAACTCCGCGCGTTCCGGACGAATTACCGTTCCCGATTCGTCTTTCAAATCTTATATAAAGTCAGTTCTTCGTATCTCCGGTTCCTGCGGCAAATCGACCGCCGGATGGATGAGCTCGAGGAAGAATTACAACGTTCGATGCGAAATCAAGAAATTTTCCAATTAATGAATTTACAAAAATCACTTGTGTATTTCATGACTTCTTTGAAGTCAAACGACGGAGTACTCGACCGGATCATCAAAACACCGAGTCTTGAAAAACACGAAGACGATGAAGACCTGCTCGAAGATGTGTTCGTTGAACACCGCCAGGCCATGGAAATGGCCCAAATCTATAAAGATATTATCAGCTCAACGATGGATACGTTTGGTTCCGTCATCTCAAACAATGTCAACTTCGTCATGAAGTTTCTCGCGTCGATCACGATTGTCATCTCGATCCCGACCATGATTTCCGGAATGTTCGGGATGAACGTTCATGTGCCGTGGGAAGGCGAAGTCATGGGCTTTTGGATTGTCTTCGGCATGATGATTTTCTTCTCTGGCTTAGCCGCCTTTATTTTATGGCGCCGCCGTTTCTTTTAGTGCGTATGAATGGATGGACAAAAAACCACTTACTTTTTGAATGCCTTAGCCTAGAAACGCGTGTTGAGACGACTGTCTCTTCGGCCCTCTACCTAAGTCCATCAAAAGGAAAGTGGTTTTTTTGCAGATTAGTTGATTTCGATGGTCACGAGACATAAATCGTCCGCATCATCACTTTGATCCGGTTGAATCAATTGATGAATCGCCGGTCCCTGTTCCTGAATCAATTCACGAATCGCACTGATTCCTTCATCGATTCCCTTACTGTACAATTCCATGAAGCCATCTGTATACAAGTAGACACAACCTGGCGAAACGAGGTCAATCGTCTGGCTCGTATACTCAGAATCTTCGAACATCCCGACTGGTAATCCCGTATTTTCAAGCGGAATGATTTGATTCCCCATCCGCAGCAAGCCCGGTGGATGCCCGGCATTTGCATAACTGAGTTTCATCTCATCCAGTTCGATGTACAAGTACACGGCCGTAAAGTAAATTTCTGTTTCATCACCCGGGAACAGGCGGCTCATCTGTTTGTTTAATTCCTCGAGAACTTTCGCCGGATCTCCGATGCGGTGCACGAGTTCAAATAAAATCGAACTCATTCCCATCGTAATCAACGCAGACGATACACCGTGTCCCATGACATCAAATAAAATGATTCCGTATTTTTTCGGCGAAATCCGGTACCAGGCATACATATCGCCTGCCAGCTTTTTCGACGGAATGTATGTCGCCATGATCCGGATGTCTTCGTCCTCGATGTTTGCACTTAACACGCTTTGCTGAAGCTTTTGTGCTAAATCAAAGTCTTCCTGCAAGACTTTTTCGTAGCGCTTTCGGGCGTCAATCGCCTGTTTGAGCGACATCGCATTTCGGACACGGGCGAGCAGTTCCGTTTTCCGAATTGGTTTCGTCGTGTAATCGGAAGCACCGGCATCAAGTCCGTCTGCAATATCTTCCTCATTCGATCGACCTGATACGATGACGATCGGTAACTCATCCAGGCCAAACCGTTTACGAATCAGACGTGTCGCATCAATGCCACTGATTCCAGGCATTTCGACGTCAAGTAATACAACGTCCAGTGTTTCAATGAACAACGGATCTTCCATCAGCTCTAGCGCTTCTTCCCCGCTCATCGCCTTGACCACATCGTATCCTTCATTTTCAAGCAATCGTTCTAAAATCATCAAATTCGTAAACTCATCATCTACGACCAGTATACTCATGTCGTCACCTCGCTCTATCCACATATTCATTGAAAATAGTTTAGCATACAATTTACATTTTCGTTTAGACGAAAGCTGCTTTTTCCGTCATACTATAGAAGAATGAAAGGGGGAATGGATCATGTGGCTTTATGTCGTCTCCATTCTAATCATTGTCTTCGTCTTAGTCGCTTCAATCCTCGTGATTTCAAAGGGTTACGGCTATAAAGGCAACAAGGATGACATCGAAATCGATTACGATGAAATCAACCGTAAATTAACTGAAAAGCACGATGACAAGCACCGGCCGTAACACCATCAAATCGTCTCAGACCATCATATCATTGGATGGTCTTTTTGTTGTATTACAAATGCATGTTTTTAGTTGTGAGATAAGGGTATATTCCTATCATGGTGTCAAATCATACTTTAAGGGAGTGTCAATCATGCAACCAAACTTACCAAACGATCCTCATGCTGTACATGCCGAAAATCCGAATCGCCAGTTCGATCAGGAAACTTCATCTGGTCGTCAAGTCAGTTTACTTACAGGAATGCTGCTAGGTGCAGTCGTCGGCGGTCTTCTGACGTTACTCAGCTCATCTAGCCGTCAAAATACGAAACAAAGCCTGCGCGGTGCTAAAGACTCTGTCTCAACGCTCGCTTCATCGATTAAAGAAGATCCGTCAGGCAAAGCATCACAAGTCATCAACCAAGTGAAAAGCGCTTCAAGCATCATCCAGGAAGTCGCATCCGACGTCCAAAACGTGTATGACAAAGTCAACACGGAGCTTGATACCGTCAAGACTGATGCGTCGTCCGTCAAAGATACGGTCACTGAAGCTAAAGGAGATCTCAACTCGATTAGCAGTAAAGTCGTTGAAGCGAAAGATGTGGCACTCGGAAAAGAGGAGGCGCCTCCTGAGCACCAACCGAACAACACGCAACACGATGATTCGAAACAAGATCAGTCACAGCAAAATAAATAATTTAATGAAACCTTTCCGGGACAATCCGGGAAGGTTTTTTTTTCATTGGAAGTATTTTACGACAATCGCAACACGTTCCCGCATTCCGTAACGCAAGACGCCAGACAGTGGTGTCTCAGCCGGAACAGCGTCGGTCTTTAAGTCCATCTGTTCCGCCTCTTTTCGGGCACGGTACAAATGGAAGTCCGACGTCACGATCGAGACACGGTTTTCCGATTCCGGTAACAGTCGTTTTGAAAACGTCAGATTTTCAGTCGTCGATGTCGATTGATCTTCCAGCAACAACCGTTCTTCACTGATTCCACCTTGAAGCATTCCCCGTCGCATCGCTTCCGCTTCCGAAATCGCTTCTCCGTCCCCTTGTCCTCCGCTTAAGATGAATGTTGTATCCGGAAATTGTTTTCCGTACCGGACAGCTGCCTCAATCCGGTTGCTTAAAATCAACGAGGGTTTCTCCCCTTTGACACCGGCTCCAAGCACGATGACGTAAGGATGTTTTCCGTTCGCAAGCGGTCGTTCCCCCTTTGCGACGAACCAACCGATACTGAACCAGAATACGGTGAGCAATAAGAGTAATCCAAGACCGGTTTTATAAAAACGGCGTATGATATGTTTAACTGTATTCTTCATAATTATGTCCCCTCAGTGGTAAGATCCTGCTGTCTTTTTATCACCTCTTTCTATACGCCTCACCACTCAAAAGGTTTCAACTCGTTTTCTCAGCAAAAAGAGCGACACTTCCGCAAAAAATCGGTGTGTCGCTCTTCCTTATCTGCCTGACATTAATTTCCCCAAATTGATGTCACGTATTCCGGGTGATCGATAAACGGATTCCGGTTTTTCTGCCACTTCTCAAAGATGATATCGTTTCGTCTGATTTCCGTCGCATCGACCGGATCAAGTTTGTTCCATGCTTTTAGCGTCGACAATTTGCCATGAAGTGGATTCGTGCCGTTGCTGACGTTTTCTGATGCTTCTAAATCAATTTCACCGCCGCCTTCATAGCGTACTGCCATGTAGAAGATCATGCGTGCGATATCGCCTTTGACACGTGTCGGTGGTTCCCATGAATCGCTGTCGCGGTAGCAGTCACACCCGGCATACTTCGTTCCGCCGTTATCAAAATCAAGATTCCCCCGTGCGCTGTTGACGACGACGTCTTCTGCCCGAAGATGATGCAAATCTGTTCCCGGTCCGTTGCTTGTTCCAAAATCACCGTGCGACTTTGCCCAGACATGCTCCCGGTTCCATTGACCGACGTTCCCACCATTACTGCTCTTGGCAATCGATTTACCCGTGTAAAGTTCGATGACATTATTTGCATTGTTCGGATCTTGATCCGTTTCCTTCAGAGCAGTCCAAACCGTATCGTATGATACTTGCGTATGGTTATCGATGATATCGTGCAGTGAGGCTTTTAATGCTGCTCCTGTCTTACTCGACGCTGGTAGGTAGTACGCGTCGATTGTCGATTGTGACGTGACCATCTGAGGTCCGGCAACGATTTTCGTTGGTTCTGTTTTAGCGATGACTGGTGTAAACGAAATTGACCCGAGTGCAAGTGCAGCGACAAGCGCCCCGCTGATTTTCGACTTCCAATTCATACTGTGTTTCCCCCTTGGTTACATATGTATGTGCTCGTCTTACCTCCTCATTTTTACACCTCCTTTCGCATCTGAGAAGCTGGACAAAAGACCTTAAAATCCCTCGAACTAAACTGAATCAAAATTCATTCAGTTATTCAAGAGTCCGATGGTCCTGTTTTTTTCTTGAGAACAGGTCAACCGGCTGATTATTCTTCTCCACAAAAAATATTCCAGGTTCAAAAGTCACGAAAACAAGATGTTCAGAAATAAACGCCACGGTTGATACAGCAACTTTCAAGACTTGATATACTATAAATGCAAACGCTTTCATAAAATTATAGGAGGTCTTTTCATGAAACAAAAACGCTTGATTGTCGCTACACTCGCGACCGCTACTTTTTTAGCGCCACTTGTGCAACCGATTGCAGTAGGGGCGACGGCAGATAACGGAACGATGATGCAATATTTTGAATGGTATGTTCCGAATGACGGCAACCACTGGAACCGCCTCGGCAGTGATTCAACAAAACTCGATCAACTCGGGATCACCTCCGTCTGGATACCCCCCGCTTACAAAGGAACGACCCAAAACGATGTCGGATACGGCGCTTATGATTTATACGATCTCGGGGAATTTAATCAAAAAGGAACCGTCCGGACGAAATATGGAACGAAAGCTCAACTGAAAACAGCAATCAGCCAACTACATACAGCCGGCATCGATGTATATGGCGATGTCGTCATGAATCATAAAGGCGGCGCCGATTTCACAGAAGCCGTGACAGCGGTCGAAGTGAGTGGCAGCAACCGCAATCAGGAAATCTCGGGGGATTACCAGATTCAAGCCTGGACCGGTTTTGATTTCGCGGCGCGAAACAATACGTATTCGAACTTTAAGTGGAAATGGTATCACTTTGACGGAACGGACTGGGATCAATCCCGTTCGAAAAGTGCCATCTACAAATTCCGCGGGACCGGAAAAGCATGGGATACTGACGTCTCGACCGAAAATGGAAACTATGACTACTTGATGTATGCGGATATCGATTTCGATCATCCGGAAGTTCAGCAGGAAATGAAGAACTGGGGCAAATGGTACGTCAATGAACTGGGTCTCGACGGATTCCGCCTTGATGCCGTCAAACACATCAAACACGGTTATCTCGCAGACTGGCTCGCGAACGTCCGTCAGACGACCGGAAAGCCGTTATTCACGGTTGCTGAATACTGGCAAAATGATCTCGGCACTTTGCAAAACTATTTGAGCCGAACGAACTATCAGCAATCGGTCTTTGATGCTCCGCTCCACTATAAGTTCGAGCAGGCGAGTAAAGGCGGCGGCTACTATGACATGCGGACAATTTTCGACGGCACACTCGTCAAGACGAATCCGGTTCAAGCCGTCACACTTGTTGAGAATCATGATTCCCAGCCGGGGCAATCACTTGAGTCGACCGTACAATCGTGGTTCAAACCGCTTGCTTACGCCATGATTTTGACGCGTGAACAAGGATATCCGTCGGTCTTCTACGGCGATTACTACGGAACAAAGGGCACGTCGAACCGTGAAATCCCGGCGCTTGCCTCAAAAATCGATCCGCTGTTAAAAGCGCGAAAAGACTTTGCCTTCGGAAAACAAAACGATTATCTCGATAACGCCGACGTCATCGGCTGGACCCGTGAAGGTGTGACGGATCGTACAAAATCAGGTCTTGCGACGATTTTGTCGGACGGTCCGGGCGGCAGTAAATGGATGTACGTCGGGACACAAAACAAAGGCGAAGTCTGGACGGACATCACCGGCAACAACACGGCTTCCGTCACGATCAATCAGGACGGTTACGGTCAATTCTTCGTGAACGGCGGCTCGGTTTCTGTCTACCGCCAGCAATAAGTTCAAAAAAAAACCGGTTGTTCACAGGACGTTTCCGTCCACTGAACAACCGGTTTCTTTTTATTCGGCGAGTCCGATGCTGCTGCGGACATGTTCGTCCTGTTCGATTGCTTCCAGTAAAAAGTGAGCGACATCTGCCCGGTTGATTTGTTTTGCCTGCTCCGGGACCCCGCTCTCTGTTTGGCGATACAAGCCGGTCAACGGACCGTTCATCAGACGAAGCGGCCGGGCGACCGTATAGGCGACGTCCGCCTGTTTCAACAGTTCAATCGCCTGCCGGTGATCCTTTAAAGGATTTTTTAGAATCTGTTGAGCAAGTAACCCCTGAGCACCGGGCAGTTCCTGGTCGACTCCCGCAGAAGCGACGTATCCGATCCGTTCGACCCCGTTCACCTTCATCGCATTCACGATTCGCAAGAGGCTCCGTTCTAAAAATCCACTGTATGCGAGACTCTCGGTCCCTAAGGCCGTCAATACTGCCTCTTGTCCCTGCATCGCTTGATTCACTGCGTCCTGGTTAAGTACGTCTCCTTCCATGACACGCAGTTTCTCGTCCGTCAACTCGAGTTTGTTTGCATTACGGACGAATGCCGTCACCGTATGTCCATGGGCAATCGCCTGTTTGACCAACTCCTGCCCGGTTTGTCCGGTTGCTCCGAAAATAATCAGTTTCATAAAAATGGCCTCCCTTTATCTGTTCTTTTACTCATGTACCCTTCCCTTTCAGTCAGTAATCGTCTGGCATTTTATAGTGAATCAGAAATAGTTTCTTCTTGTTTTCGATTTGTGCTAAAATTCAGTTAATATTATTGGGTATTTTTTCCTTAAGTTGCTTTATTTCTTAAATCCTTTTCAAAACGGCTGTTTGAAGTTCATTCCACTAGACGGAGGCGTACATATTGAAATTACAACAATTAAAAGACCAGCTCAATACGATCTATCTCGGAAAGTCTGATGTCATCGATTTGTGTTTAACGGCATTGATCGCCGAAGGTCATATCCTCCTTGAAGATGTACCGGGTACCGGAAAAACGATGCTCGCTAAAGCCCTGGCCAACAGTTTCGACAGTGCCTTCTCCCGGATTCAGTTCACGGCCGACCTGCTGCCGTCTGACGTCATCGGTTCCGACTTCTTCAACATGAAAACCCAGGAGTTTGAGAATAAGCGCGGTCCTCTGTTTGCGAACATCGTTTTGATTGACGAAATCAACCGGGCTGTTCCGCGGACCCAGTCTGCTTTGCTCGAAGCGATGGAAGAGCGTCAAGTCTCAATCGGCGGGACAACGTACCAGATGCCGGCTCCGTTTTTTGTCATCGCCACGCAAAATCCAATTGAATCCGCCGGAACCTTCCCGCTTCCGGATGCCCAGCTCGACCGCTTCATGGTGGCGATTGAAGTCGGATATCCTGATCTGGAACATGAACGCCAACTGTTGAACGAAGTATTGGCGAACGTCCGGAAACAAGCCATCGGTATCGCGACAGGCGGCGACTTGATTACATGGCAGGAAGAAGCACGGCGCGTTCATGCGTCTCAGGATGTACTCGATTATCTATTGTCGATCGTCCAGGCAACCCGTCACCATGCTCTCGTCGAAGTCGGCGTCAGTCCCCGTGGTGCGATTGCTTTACTTCGGGCATCACAAAGTTATGCCTTCCTCAACGGACGCGATTTTATCATTCCGGAAGACATCAAATACTTGGCGAAACATGTCTTGTCCCATCGTTTAATGTTAACGCTTGAAGGCGGCATCAAAACGACGAAAGCCGATTTATTACTGCATCTGCTTGATGACATTCCGGTCCCGGTTGAAATGGGGTGATGTCATGCACATCGAACGTTCGGTTCCATTTTGGCTGGAACGCCGGCTCTTTTCCGTTTATGTCATTTTAACGTTCGTTTTCTTATTCATCCCGGGATTGTCCTTACTCGGTTTTTTATTCGCAGCAATCGCCACCGTTCACTACGTTGTCGGGCAGACTGAAAAACAATTGAAGCGCGACATTGCCTTGGAATGGAAACATTACGAACCGCTGATGTTTAATCAGGAGTCGACTGCGTTGCGTTTGCAGCTGTTCGGTCTTGAAGCCCTTGAAAAATTAGGACTGAAGACCACCCTTCGGCTGCACACGGATAACGGTCTCATTTTCCCTGACATGGATCCGCTCCACCCGCATACGTATCATGCCGTCATCGGATCGGACGAACAAATTGAAATCCCGATTCAGGCGATGCGGCGGGGACCGGCGCATTTTGACGAACTCACCCTGACAATCCGGCTGCCGTGGCGGATGGGCGTGTATCTGTTTACCTTTGATGCATTTCCTCATTTCACGGTCTTACCTTCGCTGACGGCACAGGCGACACCACTCCTGTTGCATCGGCTTCGGATCGGGGATCGTGCCGACCGGTACTCTCCACTGAAAAATAAGCTCGTTCAACTGGGGGCAAAACCGTATACGGCTGAGCCGTCGAAAGAAATCGACTGGTATGCGACAGCCAAGACCGGCCGTCTGCAGACCAAGGTCTTTGAGACGAGCAATCAGGATACGTTCAGCCTCGCCTTGAATCTGTCCGGACCAAGCGGTTACGGACTGCATACGAACTTTGAGACGTTCATTGATCAGACAGCGTTTCTCGCAAGTGAGCTGATTAAAGAAGGCTGTAAAGTTGAACTGTTTTTAAACCATCTCGACGCAAACAACCGGATGACCCATTTAAAGCTTCAGGAAGGGCAGCCTCAACTGAAACAAATCCTGTTGACGTTATCGACCCTGTCGACGCGGGACACCTATATTCCAACCGGTCAATTCGAACGGTACGTCACACGTCGAAAACACCGAAATAGCCAATTGATTCAAATTGGTAATGATCATATTCAAGCTATCGGTTAAACCGTACTTGCAGGAGGGACAATATGCCGTCATTTCTCATCCGTAAAACCACTCAACTCGTGTTCGCCTTCTTTGTTCTGGTCGTCATCAGTGCTTTACCGCATCTGATTGTTCAGATGCGACCGGATTTCCCGAAGTATTTCAACGCAGTGCAACAACAGCTCAGTCTGTTGACGTCTTCACATCCATTAACGTATTACAATGCAACGGCTGGAGAAAACAGACTGTTATTTCCGGATCTTCAGCCGTTCATTCAGGAGACGCTCGTCATCTTCAGCAGCGCTCTGCTTTGTTCATCGATTGCGGCTTTACTTTATGCGTTTTTATTTTACCGGGCCGGAGCAAAAATCCGTTCCGTCTTGACGCAAACTGCCCGACTCCTGGAAATGATTCCTGATTTATTTTGGATCATTTTTTCACAATTCATCATCGTCATTTTATTCAAGACGACCGGATTTGATCAAATCGAGGTTGCCGGCGGATTTAGCGATTCAATCCGGTTCCTGCCGATTTTGACATTATCCTTAACGACCGTTTTTTTCTTCATCAAATGGCTGACCGGTCGGATTCAGGAAGAACAGCATGCAAGCTACCTGGAGTTGGCCCGCGCAAAAGGTATCCAATCGTCCCGGCTGTTTTGGCAACATTTGATGCCAAATCTGTTTTATCGTTTTTATCTGTTTTTCCGGACGAACATCATTACGATTCTTTCGAGTCTGGTCGTCATCGAGTATACTTTTAACGTCCAGGGACTGTTTCGTTTTATCTTAATCAATCAGGATTTTTCGATACTGCTTGTTTTATTGCTTTTAATCTATCTGCCCTTTTTCATATTAGATACGGTGGCAGAACTTTGTATCCCCCGCTCGTGGAAAGGAGAGATTTCATGAGACGTGTTTTGAGATATGACTTCATCTTTTGGATGTGCCTGTTGTTCTTTGGAACATTGTTGTTACTCAGTTTCGGTAATGCCGTGTTTCGTGACGGACAGGTCGATCAAATTCAAAATCTCTATTCGAAAGACGGAACATTTATCGCCACCTCACCACTCGAACCCTCCACGGATCGTTGGTTTGGGACGGACCGTTCCGGAAACGATTTGTTTCAGGTGATGATTGAAGGGGCCAAGTGGACGATTGGTGTTTGTGTCAGCGTCGCCTTCGCCCGAATCGTTCTCGCCTTGCTGATCGGTGTCCCGCTCGCTTTCCGGGGAAAACGGCTGTATACGGCATTACGTCTCCTGCTGGACGGTTTCTTGATCATTCCGATTTCGTTGCTCGCCTTGTTTATTTTATTGCCGGCTTTCCTATTTATAGATCCCGCCTCGGTTCCGTCCGCGTTCTCGCGTGTCTTCCTCGAAGTCAGTGTCTTAACGGTACTCGGTTTACCGGCATTGGTGCTGTATTTAATCGGTGAGACCCGGCAACTGCTTGCACAAGAATTCATGCTTGTCGCCCGCACACTCGGCGGACGTCCTGGACATCAGTTTCGGGTACATATTTGGCCGCATCTGTTGCCGACGCTAACGATTGTCTTCATGCAACAGTTCGTTCAGACATTAATGGTCCTGATCCATCTCTCATTGTTCGGCTTGTTTTTTGGCGGAACACTCGTCTTATTCGAAGGTGGCGCGGCCCCGATCATTTTTGAATGGGCATCCCAGTTCGGCTACTATTTCCTGCAATTCTCAGCCGTTTCGTGGATCAACCATCTGTTTTTAGTTCCGGCGATTGCTTTAGCTTTGCTCGTGTTCTTTGCCAACTTACTGACCAGCCGCCTCGAGCGTGCTTACCTCTTGCGCCGCCAACAAATAAGTAGTTCAACTCAATCCCTTTCTGAAGCGGAAGCAGCGACAGCCCATTTGTCTCACCCGTTTGATCCGGTCGACATTTCAATCAAATCCTAGGAGGATGTATGAAGCGAATAATCATTGGTGCCGTCATTGTAATTTATGTGACGGTTTTTAGTTTTTCCATTTGGACTTATCAACACCCGGTCCTGAACAGTTCCGATCAGTCAAACTTACTCCCGACCCGTGTCAAACAGATTCGGTCGGCAACTTCGACGGATGACCTGAAGTCCTGGATTGAGCAAGCAAAACAACGCCAGGAGACGGTGTCGATTGCCGGTATGCAACACAGTCAAGGCGGGCAGACATACCTGCCGGACACGACAGTCCTTGATATGACCAAGTACGATCAGATTCTAGATTATACTCCCAGAACGAAACGGATTACCGTCCAAAGCGGCGCCACCTGGGGTGAAATTCAAGACCGGATTCAGCCGGACGGTCTAGCAATTCAAGTCATGCAGTCGCAGAATATCTTTACAGTAGGCGGCGCACTCAGCGTCAATGTCCACGGCCGGGATATCCGTTACGGTTCCCTGTTTGATACGGTCGATTCGTTTCGGCTGTTGCAAGCGGACGGTTCCGTCGTCAACGTCAGCCGGACGGAACATGCGGATTTATTCCGCCTGGTCCCCGGCGGATATGGTCTCTTCGGTATCATTTTGGACGTTACTTTGAAACTGACAAACGATGAATGGTACGCCGAGCAGACTGTCGCCTTGAATTATCAGGATTATCCGGCTTATTTCCGGCAACATGTCCTCGGTGACGATGACGTCCGTATGCACATCGGACGTATTTCTGTCGCGCCGGACGGATTTTTCAAAGACATGTATGTCACGAACTATCGTAAAACAGAGCGGACAACTCCGATTGAAGAGGAACCGCTCAAGCAAGAAACCATCATCGCTTTGCCGAAAGCATTACTCGGCATCTCCCGGTACAGCGACTTCGGAAAAAATCAGCTTTGGTCATTT
Organism: Exiguobacterium sp. GL_137; assembly: GCF_057834585.1. NCBI lineage: Bacteria > Bacillati > Bacillota > Bacilli > Caryophanales > Exiguobacterium > Exiguobacterium sp. GL_137. Next base: position 1,000,797 of record NZ_CM174406.1, on the reverse strand, counting down.
CAGAAATCGTATTTCCTGAAGCAGAGTGGAACGTTCGAATCCCGTAACAATGTCATGCGTTCCGACAGTGCGTTTATGGAATATACGAGTCCCGGTCGAACCGAATTACTCCAGGAATACTTCGTGCCGGTTGATTCGTTTGTTTCCTACATCGATCAATTGCGGTCGATTTTGACAGCCGAGGAACTGAATGTCTTGAATATCACGATCCGGTATGTCGAGCAGGATGAAACAGCTGCCTTGTCCTATGCGAAACAGGATATGTTTGCCCTCGTCTGGCTGATCAATACGGAAACGGATCCGATATCAATCAACGAAACGAAACGGATTGTCCAAAAGTTGATTGATGCGACACTCGCACATCAGGGCAGTTACTACCTGCCGTACTATCCGTTCGCAACACGCAAGCAGTTCCATGACGCCTATCCGAATGCTGCTACTTTTAAAGAAGCCAAACAAAAGCAGGATCCCGATGGCCTTTTCATGAACCAATTTTATCTCGACTATTTTAAGTAAGGAGACGATGATGAACTATTCACTTTTTGTTCGTATTCAAAGCATGATTTTAATGAGCAGCAGTATCATTTTCCCGTTTTATTTATTGCTTGTCCGGCAAATTGGAGATTCCTATGCCCAGTTCGGTCTTGCCTACGGTCTTTTCACGCTGACTTCAGCGTTCGCTTACCTCGGAATCGGTCGTCTGAGTGACCGGTTCGGCGACCGCTCATTGCTTGTCACCCACACGTTTGGCATGGCACTGGTTTTATTGTACGTACCGATTGTGACGTCCATTAGCCACGTCTACCTGATTCAAATCATCATGGGGATACTTGGTGCGTTGCAAAAGAACACGGAAAAAACAATCCTTGCCCGGCAGGAACTTGCCTTAACGACGGTTGGCCGGACAATCGGCCGCTATCATTTCAATACGTCCTTATGGTCGGCACTTGGAATCATAGCTGCCGGTTATCTGATTGATTTTTTAACGATCGGCAGTCTGTTTTACATCATCTCTGCCGTCTATTTTTATGTAACGTTGCGTTTACTGTGGGACCGTCCACGTTCAGGAAAAAAACATACGGAAGATTCATCATCGGGTGTCGAAGCGGGTATAAAGAAGTAGAAGGGATGTGATCGTATGATTGACGTAACCCATTACTCCCAAACGTTCGGGAAACGCACGGTCTTGACCGATGTCCAGTTTTCAATTGGTCAAGGTGAAATTGTCGGTTTAATTGGTCCGAGCGGTTCCGGAAAAACGACTTTAATCAAGTCGTTGATTGGTCTGCAACAACCAACGACCGGGACGATCATGGTTCTCGGCACCAAACAACCCTCGCTCGCCCAAGCGGAGAACATCGGCTACATGGCACAGTCGGATGCGCTTTATGAAGACTTAACGGCGCGCGGAAATCTGCGATATTTCGGAAAACTATACGGTTTAAAAAAAGCACGTCTTCGAGCGCGTATCGAAACCGTCCTTGAATTCGTCGATTTGAAGAAAGATGCCGATCGTCCGATCCATCAATTTTCCGGTGGAATGAAACGACGACTCAGTCTGGCCATCGCCTTGATCCACGAACCGAGTCTTCTGTTGCTCGATGAACCGACGGTCGGGATTGATCCCGCGCTTAAGAAAACATTTTGGCATGAGTTTGAACAACTACGCCAGTCCGGTGTAACGGTACTCGTCACGACACATGTCATGGATGAAGCTGAGCGGTGCGACCGGTTATTGTTGATCCAACATGGTCGTCTAATCGAAGCCGGTACCCCCAATGATTTGATTCAACGTTTTGGTTCCATCGATGAAGCTTTCATTCAAAAGGAGCGAGTATAATGCAAATTCTGACGGTAGCGGAACGTGTCATTTCACAAATTTTTCGGGATAAACGGACGATTGCCATGATGTTTCTCGCTCCCTTATTTGTTCTGTTCTTACTGTCGACGATTCTCGGTTCGAGCTCGGACGATGTGACAATCGGTACGGTCGATTTACCGGTGACCTTTCAAGATACACTGAAAACCAAAACAGACATCCGCACCTTTTCAAGCAAAGCGGCTGGTATCACTGCCATGAAGGATCGACAGATTGATGCCTTGATCACCTTTCAAAAGAATCAGCCGAAAATTTTAATTGAAGGCGGCGACATTTCAAAAAACGCAGCAGCGCTCCAACTCATTCAAGAAACCTTGATCACGATTCAAGGAAAACAAGCACTCACAGCCAACACGAAACTCTCGGCAACCGTTCAACAGTTGCAACAACAATTGACGCAATTAACGAATCAAACATTCGATACGCCGCAGCATGCATCACCCACTCTTACCAAACCCGACATCCAATTTTTATACGGCAATCCGGATGCTGAATTATTTGATCAAATCGCTCCTGCCTTGATGGGCTTTTTCATCTTCCTATTTGTCTTCATCATTGCCGGTGTCAGCTTTTTACGGGAGCGGTCGAGCGGTACACTCGAACGGACGCTTGCGACGCCGCTCAAACGCTCGAGTATCGTCTTCGGTTATTTTGTCGGTTTCTTTTTATTCGTCACGATCCAGACGATTCTTATTCAGTTATTCATCGTCAACGTGCTTGACGTGACGCAACAGGGAAACTACTTCTTACTTTTGTTCGTCAATCTCCTGACGGCAAGTGTCGCCTTGTCGCTTGGTTTACTGCTGTCGAGTTTTTCCCGGACTGAATTTCAACTGATCCAGTTCATTCCGTTAGCAATCGTGCCCCAGATTTTCTTCAGCGGGTTGTTTGATTTGGGTGATGCGCCCGTATGGGTCGAAATCATTAACCGGTTGATGCCATTGACTTATGCCGCGCATGCTCTGCAAAATATCATGACTCGGGGCTACGGGCTTCAAGACATTTGGCTCGATCTTGTCGTATTGGCAGGTTTTGTCCTCCTGTTCGTCGCACTCAATATGCGGGCTCTCAAAAAACAACGCCCGGTCTAAGAACATCGACTTCATTTCCCGGACTCCATTGACAATCCATTTTTTTCCTTATACAATCAAAAAAAAGCGAAATGAGGCCGACCAATGTAAATCCATCTAGATTACCTACCCACTAACTAAATACGAACGATGTGGAGGTTTTATAGATGAACCGATTTACAACTTTACTGGTCAGCCAGTGGGTAGCAAATGCGGGAGACGCGCTCTACATCGTCGCTCTCATTGCTACCCTGTACGCTCAGACCGGACAAGCAAGTACTGCCGCCCTATTCCCGGTTGCCGTGACGGCAGGCATGACGCTCAGTGGATTTTTCTTTGCCGATGTCGCAAGACGGTTTCGTCATGCTTCGCTCTTGTTATACAGTCAGCTTTTAAAAACGATCAGCCTCGGTCTGATTGTGTTTCTTGATTTACCGTTCGGTTATCTGTTAGGATGCGTCGTCTGGATTGCCTTTCTCGACGGGTTTGCCCGGCCGCTTGAGAGTGCTTTCCTGCCGCGGATCACAGACAACCTTCAAAAAGCTAACAGTCTGGTCCAGGGAACAAATCAAGTCGTCCAACTCGTCATGTGGCCGCTTGGCGCGATTTTTGTCAGTCTCGGTTCTGCCGATCTGGTCCTGACGATTTCGTTTTTCCTGTTTGTCCTAGCGAGCATCTGGACTGCTCTGTTTCGTCATCAAGTCCGTGAACTCGCGGATCCTGTCCAAGAAACGCAGGAAACACCGTCGTTCCGCTCTAGCTTCCGCTATACGTGGACGACTGAGCCGGCCCGCTTGAATACAACGTTGCTCGGCATCGATGCCTTTGCCAGTACGGCTTGGATTTCAGCGTTGTTCCTCGTCTATATCGACACGCATCTTCATGTGTCTGACAGCTGGTGGGGCATCTTAAATGCGTTTTATCTGCTCAGCATGATCGGTGGTAGTTATTACATGCTCCGCCGGACCAAGTCCGCCTCCCTGTTAACGCTTAGTGTCGCATTATCGGTCGGAGCAACCGTCTTGTTTGCGTTCGCACCGCATGTGGTCTTTGCGATTGTCGCCTGTGTGTTGCAAGGGGCCTCGAGCCAACTACGGGCAATCGAGCTCAATACACGTTTACAGGAAGCGACGCCTTCCGCCCGTTTGCCGTATGTCTACAGCATGCAACAAACAGTATATACGCTCAGCTTTTGTCTCGGCAGTTTGTTATTCGGACTGCTTGCAGACCGGTTAAGCATCGAGACGGTCTACTGGATTGCGGCCGCGGTCGCCCTGCTGATGTTCTCTTCCGCCCGACGTTTGCGCCATACTGTTTCAGTGCAGGATAAACAGCATGTTTCATAAGACAAGACATAACCAAAAAGAAGTATTTCCGGACTTCATACCGGAAATACTTCTTTTTCCTTACACATTTCGACTTTTTCGATATCGTATCAAGAGTCCTGCCCCGATTGCTCCACAGACGAGTCCGAGATAGAAATAGGCTCCGTCGAGACCGGCGTCTTGACTAATTTGTCCGAAACCCAGTCCAACGCCGATTGTCACAAGGCTCTCAAGCATCGAGACCATCGAGCTCCCTGTCGCCCGCGAGTCATCTGTCAAATTGCCCTGCAACCACGTTGTCAGGACCGGTTCGGACCAGCCATAAATTAGAAACAAACCAAATAAGACAAGCACCGACCATGGACTATCGATCAGGGAAAGTAATATGAATCCGCCAGCATACACGAGCAAGAGAACGCTGAGAGGAACAAACGGACGGTTCGGTTTCGGCAAAAGATTACCGAGTGCTTGGGCAACCATCAGTCCAATCAAAATCGTGCCAAACCAGGAGACCGCAATTTCTCGATCCCGGACATACAATTGCCAAAACTCATCCAAGAAAGTGATCGTCGTACCAAATGAAATGCTGAGCAACGTAATCCGGGCAAAAGAAGGAAATACCTGCCACCGACACCGGTCGCGACGCGTAACAGGAACCACTGTTCGTCCGGACGTGTCCGGTTCAATCAACAGGCAACTGGCGAAGAAAGCCAGCATCAAACAGCCAAGAGAGAGTTCATAATGCACTGTCAGCTCATACGATGTCGCAAGCCAAGCTCCAATCAGCGCTGCAACACCGGCTGCTGCAAGACTTGTCGCATTCAGACGGCTAATCGTTTTCTCAAAACGTTCCTTTTGTAAAAGTTGCTTCATCGTTTCGTAAATCAAGGCCTCTTCCGCTCCGCTGACAGCAGCACTTCCGATTCCGGCCAGCACCATGGCAAGTAAAAAGGACGACAGTTCATATGCCTGAAGCAATATCCAAAACGATAATGTTTCAAACAGCACACCCGTTACGAAGCTGATTTTTCGTCCCAACCGGTCAGCGACCAGACCAAACGGTACTTCGAGAACAACCATCGTCAACGCAAATACGATTTCAGCATACACGACGTCCTCCACCGTCATTCCACGTTGTTCCCAAAACAAGCGCTCGATGACATACGCGGGCAGACAGGCTGTCAAAAAGCGAATCAGGTACAGCAGACGGATATTCCGGCGAAGTCGAACTTAACAAGGCGGCCGTATATTTTTCATGGTGAATTCCTCCTTTTTGAATGATATCATGCACCCTGTTTTTTACTTTTCCCGTTTCTCTTTCTTCCGAATCGGATTACACAAAAAAGCAGACGACGGATAGTCCGTTGTCTGCTTCTGTTTCAGTCTGCTTATCTTTTATGGTCTTTCGCATGTTCCATTCCAGTAATTGTTTCAAGTGAACTCACCTGCACGAACGGCAATTCGATCGTAAAGATCGAGCCGCGTCCTTCTGTTGATTCCACATGAATCAAACCCTCGTGGGCACGGACGATTTCCTGACAAATCGCGAGGCCGAGACCGGTACCGCCAATTTTCCGACTGTCTGAATTATCGACCCGGTAAAATTTACTAAACAGTTCAGGCAATGCGTGTTGCGGAATCCCGATTCCTTCATCGATAACCTGAATCCGTAACCGGTCATCCAATGCTTCGAGCTTAAGCTCAATCTCCCCGCCATCCGGTGAATACTTGATGGCATTATTAATTAAATTCCCAAACAACTGCCGCATTTTCGGTTCGTCCGCTTCAATCCAACGAAGCGGCTGATCCCCGGTTTCAAGCGTCAGTTGATGGTTGCTCGTTGAACCGGCATGAAATTCCGCGACTTCCTGAATCAAGTTTCCAAGATCGAGTTTTTCGAACTGATAGTGTTGCTGACTCGATTCCATCCGCTGAACATCCAGGAAGTCGTTGACGAGACTCGTCAGACGCTGTGTCTCCGAATGAATCGTCGTCAAATACCGCTGTTGACGATCGACCGGTAAGTCTTTCGCCAGCATCAGCTCGGTATACCCGAAGATTGACGCAAGCGGCGTCCGCAACTCATGAGACACCGTCGAGACGAACTCCGACTTCATCCGGTCGATACCGGTCTCAATCGTCACATCCCGCAGTACGAGCATCGTTCCGCGGAAACGGCCGCCGTACTGAATTCCTTCCGCGTACACTTGAACGAACCGTTCCTCTTTGTTTAAGGATAAGGACAAGCCTTCAGTCGGAATCTCATGACGACAGACCCGACTCATATATTCGAGGAACGCTTCATGTTGATCGACCTGGACGGCCAATTCTTCAATCTTGACATCGAGCGTCATCAATCCCTCATCAAATTGATCGTGAGACGGATGATGGAACAAAGCAAGCAATGGTTTATTGGCAAAAATCTTGTCGCCTTCGATATAAATGACAGCTTCACGGATCGAATGCAACAGTTTCGATGTTTTCTCGCGTTCCCGCTCAATCTCATCAAAGACCCGCATCCGAAGCAATGACAAGGCCAGTTGACGCGAGAACGACCAGATTTCTTCCGTTTGATCTTCATTGAACTGATCCCGATAACGGACTAGATAAATGCTGGCAATCATCGTGTTAGTTGACGGATCCATGACAGGAACCACCGTTTCATACATGCTGTACGGGTAAGGCAGCGGATGATCACTCGTCACTTGTTTCGTCGAACGAACGGCATGTTTGTGCATCCGTGCCCGTTCAAGTAACGAAATCGAAGAGTGTAACAACTGATGTTCCTGATCCGGTGTCATCCCATACGACACGATATCCGTATAACGGTCGTCGTCAAGGAAGACGATGGCACCAAGCTCGGCATCGGTGATCGTAATTAATTTTTCAATGATTGCGGGGTAAGCCGTCAATGTTTCACGGGAAGCGAGTGTTTCCGTCAATTCATTGCGGTATCGCAGATGGGTTTCGTTCCGCAATGTAATATCAAGTGCTTCCTCGAGTTCTTCTTGCTGCATCTGTAATTCTTCTTGCTGCGCGACGAGTTCTTCCTGCTGACTTTGCAACTCATCGTTACTTGAAACGAGTTGCATCTTTTGGGAAGAAATCGATGCTGCCATCTGATTGAAAGTTGTCGTTAATTCACCGACTTCATCCTGTGGATTCACAACTTTGATTGGTGTCGCATCCTCGCCTTGTGCGAGACGGCTGCTTTCCCGATTCAACTGACGCAATTGTCCGGTCAAACGCGAGACAAATGGACGGACAAGCAACGCAATGATCAGCAGGAGAACAGCCAAATTAATGAACCCCAGCACCTGTGAAGCGTTAACCTGTTTTCCCAGCTTTTCTTGCGCCGCGAGCTCTTGTTTGTTTAATGAGTTGCGGTACTTCGTGAATACTGTTTCCATATCGACGATGCTTGAACTCATATCCGCTGCACTTTTCGTTTTGATATTGAACTTCCGTTTTGGATCGAGTGTCGGTGCTTTCGTGACTTTTCCGAGCGTTGCCATCTGCAAGAACGGTTCGGTTACGTCCCCGTCTTTTTTAGCAGCGACGTAGTTCGTCAGACTCGGCATGACGCGTTGCGTATACGCCGTATAAAGCGATCGGGCATCTTTTGCATACTGTTTTTCTTCTTTAAAACGGGCATTTTTCTCAAACCACGTTGTTTGTTGATTGATGTTCGTTTTTTTACGTTCAATTTCTTCCAGCATTGCTTCATCGCCTAATAAGACGAATCCGCGCATTTCATACTGAAGACTTTGCCATGATTCATATAAGTTCGTCGCGCGTGTCCGATGATCGTTTAATGTCAGCAGTTCCTGACGTGATGTCTGAACCTGACTTTTCGTATAAAAATAAACGCCGGCTGAGGTCAGCACGAGTGTCAATATAATCATATAGAAGGCAGACATAATTTGGCGTCCAATCGTTCGATTAAGCCATGACTTCATCTATTCATCCCCCTCTACTGTAAAAACTTAAATTAATCGTTTCTAAACCTCATTCTAAAGCTTTTTTAAGCAAAACCACTAAATATGCTCAAAAAAGACCACTTTTCATCTAACTTTAATCTAAACGGTTGTATGTTACAAACAGATGTCACAAAACAGGAGAAAATTTCGTTCATTTGGAGATTTTTACAAAAAAAGCCCGCTCCGATAGACGGAACGGACAGCCATTTAAAAATTAGAATGGTTCGTAATCTCTGTATTTTGTTGATTGACATGCATCTGATGATGATCATGATGATGATGCGTACTCGAATGACGCCGGACAGGTTCTTCATCTGCAAGTGGATCCCCGTCCAAAATGCCAAGCCGCGCATATTGGACCGAAACAGCCTGTTTCGTCGTCGCCTGCACTTGATCCGTCTGATGAATCAACGATGCAATTCCTTTCGCCAATCGAAACGGTTCGAGATTCGTCTTTTCGACCGGAAACGTTGGCAACGAACGGAGATAGTCGAGATACTGTCGTGCTCCGTCTTCCGACGGTGTTACGAGTTCCGAAGCGTGGTGACGAAGCGATTGTGTCAAGTTATTCGTCGAGACCCCTTGCGTAATCATCGTAAACAATCCAATCACGAAAACACATACGATGATTCCAAAAAAAATCATCATGAAAACCGGCATCCCGGAAAAAAAGCCATCGCCTTCGATATACAGCAACAGTCGGTTGCCGTTAAGCAATGAAGCGATTCCTGATAACGACATACAAACCCTCCTCGTTTCGTGTGATAGTTACTCTTACGCAACACGAACAAGGAGGGTTTCCGTTTTTTATTAAGTTTCTAAGGAAACTTCCGCATTAAACCAATCTTCGACGAATAAAAAGCCATCCGGGCGGTCAATCCGGTAAGAATACAGGACAGCAAAGTCACCGTCCGCCATCATCGGTAAGGTGATTTCCCGCAAGATTGCCTTCACTTCTTCCGTCATGACCGTTTCATAGCGGACGAAATCGTCTTCCCGGGTTTCCCGCTCCGTTAGATACGGTAACAATAATGATTTCCCAAACGATTGGGGATCATCGATGACTTCTGCCGTCACTCCGAATAATTCCTCCGCTTCCTCGATCAAGGCATCCGCTTGTCCAATCGTCACTTCGTTCGGAAACCAGACCGTCAGTTTGGTCCCTTCTTTCAAAAATTGTTCGAACATCGGTATAAAGGTCTTATTTTCCATCAAATCGTAATGCATCAAGCTTCTCCCTTCACAAACTCGAATTTCAATTGGTGTTGTTCCAAATACAGCATCGCCTGGAAGGTCCGACCGTTTTTTTTCATCTCAAGCGGCTTTGTTTTTCCGTTCGCGAGCATTTTTTTCAGTTCGGTTTGTGTCAGACGTGCCCCGAGAATCGTCTTCGGCAGGGTAAACCCGCAATTGTTCTTCTGATAGGCACTACACCCGTAAAACTTGCCCCGATCGAGCAACTCTGCCTGACAGACCGGACAGATGCCAACCGGCCGGTTCGTTGCGCCCCGCGCCCGTTTTGCCGGTACCTGGGTCGGATCGACTTCCAATTGTTCAACCCGTGTTTTCGCATCCTGGACTAAATGTTGCGACAGCTTCTTCGCTTGATCAACGAACTGGGCCGCTGAAGCCTCACCCTTCCCGATTTGGTCGAGCCGGCTTTCCCATTTCGCCGTCATCTCCGGCGAGGCGAGAATACTTCCGCTGACAGCTTCAATCAGAATCCGGCCTTTCGCTGTCGGATGCAGTTCTTTTTTCTTCACTTGAATGTATTCACGTCGTTTCAACCCGTCAATGATACCGGCTCGGGTCGCCTCCGTTCCCAGTCCCTCAATTTCCTTCATGATGGCTTGAAGTTCATTTTCAAGCACTTTTCCGGCCGTTTTCATCCCGAGAATCAAAGTTCCTTCCGTGTAGCGTTTTGGCGGTTCCGTTTGTTTCTCGAGTAACTTCGCGCTTTTAATCGGCATCTTTTGTCCGATTTCAAGTGCCGGCAGTTCCTGCTCTTTCGCTTCAACCTTCAAGACTTTCTTGAATCCTAACTCAAGCGACCGGCTGCCTTTTGTGATGAAGCGGTCCTGTTCCCGTTCCGTGATGATTTCCGTTTTTTCCGACCGGGCATCCGGGGCAAACGCCGCCAGGAAACGACGGACGATCAAATCGTAGACTTGTGCATCACGTCCTGTCAGTTTCGCAACAGCTCCCGCTTCTTCCGTCGGGATGATCGCATAATGATCGCTGACCTTCGCTGAATTGACGTACCGTTTATTGTTCGTAATGTTGTTCGTCACGATATCCGTCAGTTCGGTATACTCCGGCTGTTTCAGAAGTCGTTTTAAAATCGTCGGGAACTGACCGGCTTCATCTTTTGAGACAAAGGATGAATCCGTCCGCGGATAACTGATCCAGCCCCGGATATACAGTTTTTGCGCAATATCGAGCGTTTCCTTTGCGCCGAGTCCGAAACGCCGGCTCGCTTCCGTTTGCAACAATGACAAACTGAACCAAAACGGCGGTTTTTCGACTTGTTCCGTCTTTTCGACCGCTGCTACGGTACCGTTTCCTGTTGTTCGGGCGACAATTGCTTCTGCGAGGCTCCGTTCTGTAAGCTTCGTTTGTTTTTTAGCATTGATGTACTTCCCTTTATACCGGGTAAAGTCCGCCTCGACTTCAAAAAACGTTTCCGGACGGAAATTCTCAATCTGCTTTTCCCGTTCGACGATCAAGGATAATGTCGGCGTCTGGACCCGCCCCAGTGAAAAGACGTCAACGATGCCTTTTTTCTTGAGCAGCGTCGTATAGGCACGGGAAGCATTCATCCCGATCAACCAATCGGCACAGGCACGGCTCATCGCTTCATGAAACAGATTTTCGGTTTCCTTACCATCCAGTAGATGAGCAAAACCGTGATCGACGGCCTGCGGTGTCAGACTGGAAATCCAAAGACGTTGAATCGGTTTCGCATTGTTCGCCAGCCGGAGAATCAATCGGACGATTGCCTCTCCCTCTCGCTCGGCATCCGATGCTATAATGATGGAAGTCGTCGTCCGTTCGTTCAGTAATTTCTTGATGACTTGGAACGCTTTGCTTTTTCCGCGGGATAACCGGTAGTCAAACCGTTCCGGAATAATCGGGAGATGATCATAGTTCCATCGTTTCCATTTGGCGTCATAATGCGCCGGTTCCTGCAGCTCACATAAATGTCCGACGGCATACGCCAGTTTCGCTCCTGCCGGAAACCGGTCACATGGTTTGATTTCAATATATCCGTCCCGTTTGACCGATGGATACGGTGCTGCCAGTTTTTCAGCTTGTTTCGGTTTTTCCGCAATGATTAATTGCATTGATTCACCCTCTTTTCCTTACTTCAGACACGCGGAGGTTAACATGCCCTATTTCACTTTATTCATGGCTCTCTTTTTTATCTCGACATCTGCAATTTTTGTTAAATGGGCCGAAACCCCGATCGAAGCCGTCGCTTTTTTCCGGATGTTGTTTTCGACGCTCTTGCTGTTACCGTTGATTCATCTGAAAGAATTACTTAGTCTCAGTTCAACGACAATCCGACATATGATTTTAAGCGGAATTCTCTTAGCCGGTCATTTTTGGCTGTGGTTCCTGTCCCTTGATTATACGACAGTTGCCAGCTCGACGCTCTTCGTAACCGCGAGTCCGATTTTCGTTTTGATCGGGAACGCTGTCTTCTTTAAACAACACCCGTCACGAAAAGCCCTCTTTTTCGTCGGTGTCGCGTTGCTCGGCGGCGGACTTGTCGCTTATGGTGATATCGCGGTCGGTCCAAGAGCGCTGATCGGAGACGGACTGGCCCTGCTCGCGACGATCCTTGTCGCCGGTTACTGGCTGCTCGGTCAGCACGTCCGGACGAGTGTCTCGACGAATACGTATTCGTTCGGTGTCTATGCCGTGTCTTCCGTCGTCTTGTTACTGTTCTCGCTCATTCAGTCCGTCAATCTGGTCGCTTCTTTCCAAATCGATTGGCGCATCTATATTTTACTCGCTGTCTTCCCGACGCTGCTTGGTCACAACCTGTTTAACTGGGCCCTGTCGCGTGTCAGTGCCAGTATCGTCAGCATTACGATTCTCGGTGAAGCTGTCTGGGGCATGATTTTCGGTTATTTCCTGTTCCAGGAATCGTTGACTTGGATTCAAATTACCGGTGCCGCCTTACTTCTCGTCGGAATCGGTCTGTTCCTCCGGCGGAATGAACGGGATATCCGGGAACAATTCGCCAAACAAAATGCCGCGACGACGGCGGAATAAAAAATAAATACCAGTCAGCAGTCTTCTGTTAGAAGATTGTCTGACTGGTATTTTTTAATTCGTCGGATCTTCCGGACGGACTTTCGGCAGACGGAATGTCATGAAAAAGGCGAGAATGGCGCAGATAAGTCCGCCAATGAAGACGAGATGCAACCCATTTGCCAGTGCCTGCTCCGCTGCTGTCTGAACATCCGTTCCATAACGCGATGCGGTACCGGATTGAAAAAACGGATCAATCGAATAGCCGTTCAATAGTTTTGAGTCGGAAAAGGCCTGGATGATCGAGACGTTAAATAACGTCCCGAAGATCGCCACACCAAGCGTTTGACCGGTCGTACTCAAAAATGAGTTGACGGCAGTCGCCGATCCACGGAGTGACCAGTCGACCGATGTCTGCAAGACAACCATGAAGACCGGTTGCGCCAGTCCAAAACCGATTCCAATCAACGAAACAGCCAAATAAATGAAAACGTCACTTGATTCCCGTCCGATTCCGATTAAAATTGCCATTCCGATGACGAGTAATCCCATTCCGGTCATCGTCCGGTAGCGTGGTGAGGCGATGCCAATCGTACGTCCGCCAACGATTGCCGTCAGTGTCCAAAACAACGATAACGGCATCAGCATGAAGCCGGCTTCGGTCGGACTTTTCCCGAGAACACCTTGCGCAAAAATCGGGATATATGCCGACATCGAGACAAGTACCCAGGCAGAAAAGAAGACGGCCAGATTGATGACGAGAATGACGGGGTGACGGATGACCGCAGGTGGCAATAATGGGTCAGCTGCTTTTTTCTCGACCCGGTAAAACCAAAACAACAGGACCAGACTGACCGCAAAACTGATTAAAATCAGCGGTTCGGCAAAGGTTTCAGCTTCACTTCCCGAAAGTAACCCGTACAGTAAGGCACTCATCCCGGTCGCAAATAAAATCGCTCCCCGGTAATCAATCTTACGTGACGTTTCGGTAACATTTTCTTTATAAAACAGGACGATCATAATAAAGGAAATCAAAGCAAACGGAACATTCAACAAAAAGATATAGCGCCATGATAACGTCTCGACTAAAAACCCGCCGACCAGCGGACCGGCAACACCGGAGATTCCCCAAACTGCACTTAAAACGCCTTGGATTTTCCCGCGTTCCTCGTATGTATACAAATCCCCGATAATCGTCATCGCAATCGGCAGGACGGCTCCGGCCCCAATTCCTTGCGCGGCACGGAACAGAATCAGCGTTTCCATCGTTTGCGCCAGTCCACACGCAAGCGATGCGACCGTGAAAACTCCGATTCCAAACAACAGGACTCGTTTTCTTCCGTACAAATCTGCCATCTTTCCGTAAATCGGTGTCGATACCGCCATGAACAGTAAGAATCCGGCAAAAATCCAACTGACGAGTTTAGCACCGTTTAACTCACTCGCCATGACGGGCGTTGCCGTCGCAACAATCGTTCCTTCAATCGCTGCCAAAAATGTAGCTAATAATAAGGCAATCGTGACATTTTTCCTCAAGACACTCAGCTCGCTTTCTGTGTTTGTACCATTCTCTTATCATACAGTGAATGACCGGACTTCTAAAAGGAGATGCTTATCAAGCAGGAATCAAGGGAACAATAGGGAATGATAAAGATTAGAGAATGAGTCATCAATTGAATGGAGGAGTATGACATGTTACGAAAAACTGCTTTGATTACAGGTGCTTCCGGTGGGATCGGTCTTGATTTGGCCGTATTGGCGGCACGCGACGGGTTTGATTGTGTGTTGATTGCCCGCAACGAAAAGAAACTGACCGAGCTGAAACATGTTCTTGAAAAACGTTACCAAATCAAGGCGTACACATTCGCTGTCGATCTCTCACAAGCAGACAGCGTCTCCCGTGTGCTCAGTTTCCTCGAGGAACATGAACTGACGGTTGATTTATTGTTCAACAATGCCGGCTTTGCGACATCAGGCCGTTTCGCGGAAATCGATCCGTCAGAAGATTTAAATTCGATTCACGTCAACGTCGTCGCCTTGACGGAACTGACAAAACGTTTAGTACCGGGCATGCTTGATCGCGGATTCGGCCGTATCCTGAACGTTGCCTCTGTTGCCGCCTTCATGCCGGGACCGTATATGAGCGTCTACTATGCCACTAAAGCGTATGTCTTATCGTTGTCCGAAGCACTCGCTTCCGAGCTCGACGGTTCAGGTGTCACGGTCACCTGCCTTTGCCCGGGACCAACGGATACGAACTTCTTTGATCGTGCCCAAATCACATTACCTTTTAAAAGCATGCCGTCTCACCTCGTCGCCTTTGCCGGATACCGGGGAACGTTAAAAGGAAAACGTGTCGTCGTACCGGGAGCAAGTAACCGCGCCATGGTGACGTTCGCTAAACTGTTGCCCCGCCGTCTCCTAACGGAAGTGACTGGACGAATTCAAAATCCGGATCAGCAACAACAAGAGACACCGGTCGAAGAATTCGCTGTTTCCAACTAATCCGAACACAGAAAAGACGTCCATCCTTTCCTTTCCGGAAAGCGATGGACGTCTTGTTTCGTTTAATTTGGTTTCGGACGATGAAAATGGTCCGTCATCCATTTTTGAACGTTTTTCGGAATAGAGGTATAACGGTACACGTACCGAAGCGTGACAGCGCCCGTCACCATGACGAGGTAACCACTCGACAGGACTAACAACCAGGCGACAATCGACAGGAACAATTCTTTCTCAAAAAAGAGATGTCCGACCAGTCCGCCTTCGACGGAAGTAATCAGCATCGCTCCGGGGAAAATGGCTGCTGCCAGTAAATAAAATCCTGCATAACGCCCCCGAACCGTTCCCTTCAACAATAAGATACTTCCAAATGCCAGACCCAAACCCGCAATAAGTAACAACCCGACGAGATACGTTATGGACAGCGGCGAACTAAGCATCACGCTTCACTCCAATCGAATGGGATTACTTATCATGTACCCTCATTTCCAACAAACGAGTGCAAAATCCGCAAAAAAATCGGATACAACAACCAGATGAATACGGCATTTGAAACGCCGTGTACTAAATCAAACAGACCTCCCGTCAAGAGCAGTGTCCAAAACGCTTCTCGCGAAAAATCGGTAAAAATCAGAAAACCTAAATTGCTGATCCAGCCATAAAAAAAACCTGCCGCCAGTCCATAGATGGTTAAGACCCATCTCGTTCGCATACCCGGTAAGACACAGAGAAGACTGACGACCATGTACGCCACGATTTGGAATAACACAAAGGGACCGCTTCCTAAAAATAAACTCGTCAAGACGACAACGAGCATCCCGACGATTGTACCGGAAATCGGTCCTATACAGGCTGCAACCAAGAGAATCAGTGCAGTCGCCGGCTGGACATTCGGAATACTTGCAAAAATCAGCCTTCCGACAATCGCCGCTGCCGTGACCAGTGCGATGAACCGAAGCATCGACTCTGAAATCGGACGTTTCTCGAAACAAAGTACAATTAAACTGATGAGGAGGACTGCTGCGCCGATCAGTTCCATTCGTACAACCTGCTTTGCTCGATGAACAGCGACGCCGGACCATCAAAGGCAATCTCGCCCTGGACAAGATACACGACACGGGTCGCACAAAAAATCAGATCGGGATCGTGTGTAGCAAGAATAATCAACTTGTCCGGATGATTTAGCATGGTTTGAATAAAATCAGAGCGTTGCTGATTGGTTAAACCCGCCGTCGGTTCATCAAAATAACAGGCTTCTTCCGTCCAGGCAAGCCGTTCCATCAATTGTTGTTTTTGCTCGGAAAAAGTAGCGGCCGGCTTGTCGAGGACAGGTGCCAAGGCCGGATGTGCCGGAACATAACATTTTTCCCCGGTTCGCTTGACCTTGCCGTAAAGCGGCCGGTCAACACCGAGTAACAGACGTAACAAAGTTGATTTCCCACTTCCGTTGGCCCCAATCAAGGCTACCCGTTCTCCTAACCGAAACGACATCTGTTCGACCAGCAAAGCGTATTTTGACTGCAACGGATAGCGGTGCCGGATGCGTGACATCTCGTCGATGACCCTTCCTTTGACCGGTCCCGTTCCGCTCTGCTGTTTTAGTCGTGGCTGGTGTACCATGGAATAAGTGATGTGACAGGAAAAACGGCGCTCGATTTCCTCAAACAACAGCATCAAGCGGTTTTTACGGACTTGATCTAAAAATAAAAATGGTTCCGCCAAGAAAATCCGTTCCGGTAAACCAGACAATGTATAGCCGAGCGAAACGAGTTGCTGTTCTCCCGATGACAGTTCACTTGTCTCCCGGTCAAAAAAAGCTTCTAAGCCAAGTAATGTCGCCAGTTCACCTGCGACAAATAAACTGGTTGTCGCTAACATATCGCGGACACGCCCATGCAACAGACGGTCCGGATGAATCACTTCGGCTCCAACTGCCTGAGCCAGTTGTTCCAACCGTTCAAGTGAACTTTCTTCGTCGGTAATGATGGTAGGCATCCCGTATTCCTCCTTTTGAGAACATCACTAATCCGGGTAAAACTAACGCTGACACGACCGCAACAGGAGACCATAATGCGATGTACATGCCTGTAATCACAAGTCCGATCAACAGATCAGAACGCGTCAAGCGACGTAACGGACTTGGGACTGCTTCAACAGGTAACAGATGATACAACGCAACCCGTTCCATCTTTTCTGCCACTGGTTGTTTGGCGTGGCTCATCTTCACTTCCGGCCACGTACGGAGCAACGAGGGGATGATAGCCAGGACCATCCCCGTTAAGCGCGTCAGTCGCGGTAAAATTCGGAATAACGGACCCATTTGCTCGAGCCGGACCAAGGTAAAAGTCAGTTGACTCGATGTCACGAATAGGGCAACCGTCAGACCGGTCAGCCAAATCCCGTATGGATCAACGGACGCACCGACGAGCAGAGGGGCATACATCATTCCGATATAAATCAGAGGTAACGTCAGGTAACGCAGGACGCTCCATTGCCGAATCCATGCAAAAAACAATAATTGTCCGGTCAAAACAATCAGCATGCTGACATGTGTCTGTAAAAAGAACGGGACCGATAACATCGCCACTAAAAAAAGAGCGACATTCAGTGGATGAAGTCGCTCCCGTTCCGCCTTACTGAAAATAAGCCATTGCATCTTTTTCAAATCGCCATTCCAGACGGTCGCCGTCTTTTAGTTCGTACGCCCCTGCCCCGACTTGTGCCGGTTTGTCATTGACGCCAAATACCCAGCCACTGCTTGCTCCGGCTGATTTTTCACGGATACCGTCAACGGCCGTTACGTATGCCATTTCACCCTTACCGGTTTTGACGACCGGAAGATCCGTTTCTTCTAGCGCATCAAGCGCCGTCTCAGATGCTTTGAGACACATGTCTTTTTCATATAATGTCTTATCATTCGCATGATTGACGACCGATACTTCGACCGAACGTTCACATGCCTTAGTTTCAGCAGCTTGGTCTGTCGGTTGTTCCGCACATCCTGCAAGCAGGAAAATGCCACTCATCAATATCCATTTTTTCATCGTACGACTCCTTTGCGTCTTGAGGTCTCAAAACTGTAATTGTATAAAAGTATTTTTTTCTCCCGTAACGATTGTCCATCGGAGCGAAGATATGTCAACCGAATCGCGTTGGCTAACACATCTTCTCCGGTATTGACATACGGGATCAATTCGCCTTGATCGTTAATCAACAGGACCGTAGCATCCTGTAAGCTGAACGTTTCGTACAGACCATCCAAATCCATCTCGGCATACGGTGTCTTCGATTCATGGAGAATCTGCTTGATGGATAAAGTCTTCAACATTTGAAACGAGGTCGAGGCATCGATCAATTTTTGATAGTAGGACTCGAGCGAACGGGTCAATACTTCTTCCCGGGGACGGTACGTCAATGTACCGGTCACTTCCTGATAGGTCACTTCGTACCGGATGAAACGCTTCGGACTTTTCGCGATCAACTCAAATGTTGCATTCCGCAGGTTGCCACCCTGGTCAAACAACAATTGACTTTGTTCCAGTCGCAGCGAGTCGTCTCCGATCCGACGGTCGATGTGCGTCATCAGCGTATCAAAAGATTCGTCCGTAATCGTGACCTGACCCATTTGTTGCGTCTCTTCCCGGAGCGTAAACGTATCGAACGGTCCCAGGATGAGCTGAAGCAGGAAAAAAAGAAAACCGAATAAGGCCATATAGCGTTTGTACCGGGAATTTTTTTTCGGATGCAGAACAATTAGAAATAAGATAATTCCCAGCGGCAACTGAATATCATAGACAGGGAACGATACCGCTCCTAAACATGCATAAAAAACGAATTTCAAATAAAGATATTGTTCCTTTTCCGTCCGTTTTTCTAAAAAGAAACCAAGAATGATACTTGCTAACAGAAACAGTGACCATTGGATGAGAAAGTCCATGTTGTTTACCCCTTAATCACGACAGATTGATGATCCGTCATGAGGTATGACTCTTCAAATACTTCCCGCGCCTCCGCTTCCAACCGTTGTTCTTGATCGACATACCGTGCAGAAATATGCGTCAACAACAGTTTTTTAGCCTGTGCTTTCAAGGCAATCTCAGCAGCTTGCCTTGCTGTCGAATGACCGAAGCGTCCGGCATGGTCTTGTTCCGAGTCAGCAAATGTCGCCTCATGCACAAGGACATCTACTTCTTGTGCCAAACGGATACTCCCATCGCACGGCACCGTATCTCCTAACACCGCCAACTTGATGCCCGGCTTCGGGTCTCCAAGAAAATCAGTCGACCGGTGTTCGATCCCCTCAAATACAAACGTTTCCTGCTGTTTGATTTGCCGATAGAGTGGTCCAGAAGGAATGCCTAGTTGTTGTAACGCTTCGACGCGTAAGGCCCCCTTTTCTTCCTGACCTTCAATCCGGTAACCGTACGCCAAAAAGCGATGTTCCAACGCTTCGACGTGAATTTGAAATCCTTCCTGCTCATATGTCTGACCGGCTTCGACTTCAATGATATCGAGCGGATAACGCAGATACGTCCCGGTGACCCGTAATGTCGCCTCCAACCACTCCTTTAATCCTTTTGGTCCATAGATCGTCAACAACGTCGTACCTTCGAGTGCAGCCCGGGTACTGATAAAACCCGGTAGTCCAAAGATATGATCACCGTGCAGATGTGTGATGAAAATCGTACTGACCTTACGCGGTTTGATCGGACTGTGCAACATCTGATGTTGCGTTGCTTCACCGCAATCAAATAACCAGGTCATCTTCGGATGTAACAGTGCGATGGATGAGACATTCCGTTGTTTGGACGGCATCCCGGCACCTGTTCCTAAAAAATAAAATTCCATCTTTTTCCCCTTTTCGTAAAATTAGCAATTTTTATACACAAAATACACCTTTCTCGAGTGGAAGCATGATAAACTGTACCCATACTGATTCGAAAGGTGGTTTTTCCATGACCAAAATCGAACGGACTTATGCACGAATCGTACAAAGTGCCCAGATGTTAAACGAGAACTATCGGCAACAGTATGGGAAATCAATCCAAATTCAAGATATTGCAACAACCTTACTATGTACGGAAGAACTTGTTCTTGAGTCGATGGAATATTTCGAACGTCCACAATTAACTTAATCGTACAACGACAAAGAGTGTACCGCAACGTTGCGGTACACTCTTTTTAGTCTGTCATCATTTATTTGTGATGTAATCGACTAACGTTACGCATAATTCTGCCGTTTTAACAAGTTCTTCAATCGGCATTTTTTCATTTGTCGTATGAATATCTTCGTAACCAACAGCCAAATTGACGGTTGGAATCCCGAAACCGGCAATCACGTTTGCATCTGATCCCCCACCAGAATGCAAGAGACGTGGTGTCCGACCGAGTTGTGTAATCGCGGCTTTTGCCACTTCGACGACTTGATCGCCGTCTTCGAATTTGAAACCAGGATACATGACTTTGACTTCGACTTCCGCACGCCCTCCGAATTCAGCAGCAACGTCTTCGAACGCCGCTTTCATCTTCGCCGTTTGGGCTTCCATTTTAGGTGCAACGAGTGAGCGTGCTTCCGCAAAGATTTCGACGTAGTCACAGACGATATTGGTCGATGGACCACCACCGCTGAAGCGTCCGATATTCGCCGTTGTCTCTTCATCGATCCGGCCGAGCGGCATTTTAGCGATTGCTTTTGCTGCAATCGTGATGGCAGAGATTCCTTTTTCAGGTGCAACACCAGCATGAGCTGTTTTGCCGTAAATTTTTGCATTTACTTTCGCTTGAGTTGGTGCAGCCGTAATGATATCGCCGACTTTACCGTCTGAATCCAAAGCAAAACCGTAGTCTGCATCAATCTTCGATGGATCCAAAACCATCGCACCCACTAAACCGGACTCTTCGCCGACCGTGATGACGAATTGAATTTTCCCATGCGGTTGATTCGTTTCGTTCAAGACATGGACCAGTTCGATTAATGAAGCGAGTCCCGCTTTATCATCTGCCCCAAGAATCGTTGTTCCATCGGTTTTAACATATCCGTCTTCGATGATTGGTTTGATTCCCTGTCCTGGAAAAACCGTATCCATATGGGAAGTGAAATAAATCTTATCGACTCCGTCTTTTGTTGCCGGAAGCGTGATGATCAAGTTGTTTCCTTTATGTTCGGTTTTGGATGAAGCGTCATCTTCGAATACGTCACAGCCGAGTGTCGTAAACGTTTCTTTTAAGTGGGCACAGATTTGTGCTTCCTCTTTTGATTCCGAGTCAATCTGGACCAGTTCTAAAAAGGTATCAAGTACACGTTGCTCATTCACCATGTTGCATTCCTCCTCATTTTTTCAGTTCGACTAGCGCTTTTTTAGTATACCATCTATAGGCAGATTTGCACTTCGCAAGCGTTGTTTGTACAATGGCTATAATCAATCGTTCTATGAAAGGAGTCGTTTTATTATGGCAAAACCATCAAAACAACAACGGATCATCAAATGGACCACGATTACGATTTTAGCAATTTTCTTACTCGGTACTTTTGCGTCGACGATGTTCTACCTCTTCTGATCGACGAATCGTTGCTTCAGTTTCAAATACTGTTCCGCTTCCTGCAACATGTGCAACAGAGCGGACCGGACTTCGAACTCATCGCGTGTCTTCGGTAACGGTGACTCGCGAAATTCTTCGAGTAGACGTTTGAGTTCCATCAAAAATAGTGTCGCGTCGGCATCGGGGCGGACATTGTCTCCAATCGTCCGGAACAGGTCGGCGACTTTTTTTCCTTCTTCTACGACAAGGACTAAATCATCGACGTTGCGGACGATTCCACTTAACAATTCAAACTGTTGTTCGCGCATTCGGAAATACAGATAGTCTTCATCATCATTTCGCCGACCGATGGCATTCCCCATCCGTTTCAAGGAAGCATCCTTCCCCTCTTTCAACAGCCGTTCCGTCTCATGTAGCGTCAGCGAATGTTGGTTGATCCGCCCCGTCTCGATCGCTGCGGCCACTTCGAAGAACAAGGCGGCAATCCGTTGATCGATTTGCAGTCGCCGCTCGGCAATCGTCCGGTCGAGACTCGGCATGTACATATTAACGAGTAATCCGACCCCGACACCAATCAGCAACAAATACAATTCGTTTAAAAAGATGCTGAGGTTTAATTGGCGTGCGACATACAGATGGGTAAGGATGACGACACTTGTGATAAAACCGTCCTGTAGGCGGAGGCGTTGTGTCAGTGGAAGAAATAAAATGAAATAGAGTGCAATGGAAATCGGACGGTATCCGATGACTTCGAAGATCACAAAACCAAGTCCGATCGCGAGAACCGAAGCCATAATCCGTTCATAAGACGAACGGAATGATTTTTTTCTTGTCGCCTGAATGCTCAAAATAGCGATGATGGCTGCAAAAACATAGTAATCCAGTTGCATCGTTTCCGCAATCCACATCGCCAGTGCCGCTGCGACAGCGGTCTTTAACGTTCGATATCCGATAAACACAGACTTCCCCCCATTCTTTGTTAGGTTACCTATTCTTTACCCAGGTTGTCGATTGATTTTTTTGAAGGACGTGATTTTTTGACTAAACGTACGATTCGCCCTACTCGCCCGGTCCGTCGAACGGGCTCCTTCAAGGGGCTTGTCTTTTTTTTCTTACTCGGTTGCGGATTGTTCCTGTTGTTACGGGATAAACCTCAAACCATTCTTCCTCCGGCTTCCCCATACGTCGCGGAACTCTACCGGGACGGAAAAGTCATCCAGGAAGAAGAATTCGATTCCGTCACCGAAGCGAAAGCATTTATCAACGGACGCCGTGGCGCCATCAAACGGACGTCCGATGAACGGTATCTCTATTTGACCGGAAGCGGGATTGGAATCGTCAATTCAAATCAGACCTTAAGTATTTATTCGGACCGGGCGTTGAAAAAACGACATACGTATGTCGCGCCCGGCAGCCGACTCGCTTTACTTGCCTATACGGATTCGGTCAGTCGGGTCGAGATTGCCGGTCTGACCGGTTATGTCGCTTCGGACCGGTTGACTCTTTATCCGCTCGAACAATCCAGTAATCGGTCCTATTATGAAAAACAAGGCGCGCGTCTCTTGCATTATATCGTCGCCGATGCCGGTCTCGGTGGTTTAATTACGGCCGGTGAAGCACCGGTATCGTTAGACGACCGAACGATGCAGTATGTCGAATCCAAAACGTTGACGCAGGATTTACGGAAACCGACCGCCCTGACAGCAAAGCAACTGGATGCCTACATTAAAAAAAATGCTCCCGACAGTCCTTTGATCGGTACGGGCAAGACGTTTAAGCAAGTCGAACGTACCTATCAAATCAATGCGGCCTATTTGCTCGCCCATGCGATTCATGAATCGGATTACGGACGGTCCGACATCGCAAAAGATAAGTTTAATCTCTTTGGAGTCAATGCAACGGATATCGCTCCCGGTCAAAATGCGACGGCTTATACTTCCTTTGAAGACTCGATCCGTCAAACAGGTCGCTTCATCGCCCGTGACTACCTTGCTAAAGACGGGAAATATTACCGCGGTCCGTTTCTTGGAAACAAGGCACGCGGAATGAACGTTTTTTATGCCTCCGATCCGTACTGGAGCGAAAAAATCGCCGGAATCCTCTTGAAAATGAACGCCGTCTAAAACTGACTTATGGTACACTAATGGGCGAGACATCAATCATTTAGGAGTGAATACACATGGAAAAAGTTTTAGTATTTGGTCATAAAAATCCGGACACGGATACGATTGCATCGGCCATCGCCTATGCCGAATTAAAAAAAGAGCTCGGTGTTCATGCTGAAGCCGTTCGTCTTGGTGAAATTAACGGAGAAACACAATTTGCGCTCGATTACTTCAAAGTCGCTCGTCCCCGCCTCGTGACAGAAGTATCAAAAGAAGCACAACACGTCATTCTCGTTGACCACAATGAACGTCAACAAAGTGCCGATGATATCGATGCCGTCAAAGTGATGGAAGTCATCGATCATCACCGGATTGCCAACTTCGAGACGTCTGATCCGCTTTATTACCGGGCAGAACCGGTTGGTTGTACGACGACGATCCTAAACAAAATGTACAAAGAACACGGTGTTGCGATTAAACCGGAAATCGCCGGTCTGATGTTGTCAGCCATCGTTTCCGACTCGTTACTGTTCAAGTCGCCGACATGTACGGAGCAAGACGTCATCGCAGCACGTGAACTCGCGACGATTGCCGGCGTCGATGCCAACGTCTATGGTCTCGATATGTTAAAAGCCGGTGCTGATTTATCAATGAAAACGGTTGATGAGTTGATCGCACTTGATGCAAAAGAGTTTTCGATGGGACCATTCAAAGTCGAAATCGCACAAGCAAACACAGTTGATACGGCAGAAGTTTTGCTTCGTCAAGCAGAACTCGAAACACGGATCGAATCCTTGATTGCTGAAAAAGAATTGGACTTGTACATGTTGCTCGTCACCGATATCTTGACGAACAACTCGGTCGCGCTTGTTCTCGGACCTGAAGCATCACTGGTCGAACGGGCCTTCGGACTTGATGCAACAAATCATCTCCTCTATCTTGAAGGTGTCGTTTCACGGAAAAAACAAGTTGTTCCGGTCTTGACGAATACAGCAGCAGCAGTCGAATAATTTCCGTTTAAAAGAAGGAGTTTACTCCTTCTTTTTTGAATACTTATATTGAATGGTTATTCATTCAGTTTATAAGGGGGTTTTATACATGACAAAAACAGTACTTGTCACCGGCGGCACGAGCGGTATGGGGAAAGCGATGGCCATCGCTTTAAAAGAAGCCGGCTGGAATGTCGTCGTGACCGGACGGAATGCCGAACGGTTGCAACAAACCGATCAGGACTTACAGGCGATTGACGGAAAACACAGTGTCATTCAAATGGACGTTCGGGATCCGGACGCTTGCCTCGCTGCTGTCAATCAAACCCGGCAACAATACGGACAACTTGAAGCACTGATCAATAACGCTGCCGGCAATTTCATCTGTCCGACTGATGAACTTTCGCCAAATGGATGGAAAACAGTCATTGATATCGTCTTGAACGGGACATTCAACTGTTCGCATGCCCTCGTCAAAGGCTGGCAGGAGGACAATGTATCAGGCGGACAAATCTTGAATATCGTCGCCTCATATGCTTGGCAGGCAGGTCCAAGTGTCGCACCGAGTGCCGCTGCAAAAGCCGGCGTCCTGAACCTGACGCGGACACTTGCTGTCGAATGGGGTTACAAATACGGGGCCCGGATCAATGCCATCAGTCCCGGACCGATTGAACGGACCGGTGGAGCCGATAAACTCGCCATGTCTCCGGAACATGCGGAACGGATTCGGCGGAACGTCCCGCTCGGACGATTCGGGACACCGGAAGAAATCGCCGGTCTTGCGACTTGGATGCTGTCCGATCAGGCGAGCTACTTAAATGGGGAATGTATCGCCCTCGACGGTGGACATTGGTTAAATAAACAACCGTTTTGATGCTTTTCTCAGTCTTCCGTCTCCACGAAGGGAGACTTTTTAAATTATTTTCTGTCCGCCCCTTCTTATTTTTCCATTTAGCTATGTTTATCAATCATTTTTTTAGGAAAATAGTAATACAGATAGTTATGAGTAAGGAGGATATAGAAATGGGAATCGCTTTTATGTGGGGGGCAATCGCAGGAGGGGCTGTCGTCATCGGGGCATTAATCGGTTTGTTCATCCCTCTTAAACAACGGTTGATCGGGTATGTGATGTCGTTTGGAACGGGCATTTTAATCGGGGCGGCGACGTTTGAATTATTGGATGAAGCCTTAAACAAATCCACGACGATGGTTGTCGGTGTGTCCTTTATCGTCGGTTCACTCGTGTTCACCGGTTTTGACATGTTCGTTTCCTCCCGTGGTGCCAGTAAACGAAAACGATCGTCCGGCGGTAACGAAGGTACAGGAACGGCAATCTTCTTCGGGACGATTCTGGATGCGATTCCGGAATCGATCATGATCGGTGCCAGTTTGTTATCCGGAAATGTCAGCGCCGCTCTTGTCGCAGCGATTTTTGTCAGTAACATCCCGGAAGGTCTGTCGAGTACAACCGGCTTACAAAAAGACGGCTTCTCGAAGAAGAAAATTCTTGTCATGTGGGGAATCGTCTGGTTGATTTCCGCACTTGCCTCCCTTGCCGGTTATTCCATTTTAGCGGAATTACCGGATATGCAGTTTGCGATGATCGGTGCCTTTGCAAGCGGCGGTATCATTGCCATGCTCGCTTCGACGATGATGCCGGAAGCCCATGAAGAGGGCGGTGCGATTGTAGGTCTGTTCGCTTCACTTGGTCTGATTACAGCTGTCATCTTAAGTTAACGAACAGGGATCCGTTCCATTTGGAGCGGATCCCTGTTTCGTTCTAGTTACCGACCTTCCCATTCCTGTTTGAACCGTTCGACGAATTCCAGCATATACTGGTGACGATCTTCAGCGATGATTTTCGCCGTCTTCGTGTTCATCAACTCTTTTAAGCGGAATAATTTTTCATCGAAATGGTGTAAGGCACTCGTCTTTCCCGTCCGGTCACCCGGCTCGCGCGGAACGAGTCCCGGCACATACATCGGTTCCTTGAATTGACCGGCAAATTGAAATGTCCGGGCGATACCGATGGCGCCAATCGCATCCAATCGGTCTGCATCCTGGACAATCTTCCCTTCAATCGTCTTCATCGGCGGACGGTCACCCCTTTTAAATGACAAGCTGTTGATGATGTCGAGAATATACAGGCGGTCCTGTTCCGATACGAGTGGCCGTAGATGCTGATCGACGCTGTCACTCGTTCCGCCGAGCTTACTGTCGGCTACATCGTGCAGTAGGGCGGCGAGTTCAATAATCTGAACATCGCCTCCTTCGATTTCGGCAATCCGTAACGCCATCATCCGGACCCGTTCGATGTGGGCAAAGTCATGACCGGAAAAATCATTTGCATGGAATCTCTCGACAAATTTTTTGGTTTCTTCATACAACGTAACATCACCCTTTCAAAAAACGCCGACTCGTTTAATCGAGTCGACGCTTTTCATCATAATACTTTTTCGAGGAATTTTTTTGCCCGATCCGTTTTCGGATGGTCAAACAGTTCCACCGGACTGCCCTCTTCCATCAAAATACCCTCATCCAGGAACAGGACACGATCTGCGACTTCTTTTGCGAAGCCCATTTCGTGCGTAACGATGACCATCGTCATTCCGCTTTCGGCGAGCTGTTTCATGACATCCAGTACTTCGTTGACCATTTCCGGATCAAGGGCCGATGTCGGCTCGTCAAACAGCATGACATTTGGTTCCATCGCCAGCGCCCGGGCAATGGCGACCCGTTGTTTTTGACCGCCTGACAGCTGGTTCGGGAAGTTGTCCCGTTTTTCGGCCAAACCGACCCGATCAAGCAACACTTCCGCCCGCTTGACAGCCGCGTCTTTTGAAAGACCTAACACGTTGATTGGTGCGTAAATCAGGTTATCGAGCACAGACTTATGCGGGAAAAGATTAAACTGTTGGAAGACCATACCGATGTTTTGACGCGCTTTCGCGATATTCGCTTTTGGTTTCGTCAGTTCAAATCCATCGACATTAATCGTCCCGCTTGTAGGCTGTTCCAACAGATTGATACAACGTAAAAACGTTGATTTACCGGATCCCGACGGACCGATGACGGCAACCACTTCTCCGCGTCCGACCGTCGTCGTGATCCCTTTTAAGACTTCTAATTTTCCGAACTGCTTATACAGATCAGTCACTTGAATCATAGGTTCCATCTGATTAACCACTCTTTCTCATAGCTTTTTCGACTTGTTGACCAATCAAGGACAATCCCATGACAAGTACGAAATAGACGAACCCCGCAAACAATAACGGTTCAAAATACAAGGCTTTTTCTCCACCGACGACCTGTGCCCGGCGCATGACATCGAGTACACCAACCGTCGAAATCAAAGCGGATTCTTTTGTTAAGGTGATCAATTCATTCATGATGGCCGGTAAGATGTTTTTAAATGCTTGCGGCAAGATGATCGACCGTAACTGTTTCATGTAAGGAATCCCGAGGGCATCCGCAGCTTCCCATTGTCCCCGGTCGACCGCTTGAATTCCGGCCCGGATAATCTCCGAGATATAGGCACCGGAGTTTAGGGAAAAGGCGATGATGGCGGATTGATAGCCTGTTGTTACATACCCTGTCAACTGCGGCAATCCAAAATGAATGATCGCCAGTTGCAAGATCAATGGTGTTCCGCGGAAGACTGCCGTATAGGCATGACCTAGGAATCGAAGAAACATACTTTTTGTAATCTTCAGCGCTGCGACTACGATTCCGATCAGCATCCCGGCAATTGCTGCGACGATGACGACTTGAAACAGAACCGGAATTCCTTGCAGAATATATGGGATTGAATCTTGAATCTTTGTAAAGTCTATCATAACCAATCTCCTAACGTCGCACAAAAGGGATGAGGTTACCCCCACCCCTATGCACTACTCTTATTTTGCTTCTTTTTGGAACCATTCTTCTGCGAGTTTGTCGATGTCTCCGTTGTCGATCATCTTCTTCAACTCTTTGTTGAAGTCGTCACGCATCTTGTCTCCTTTTTTGAAGGCGACAGCAGAACCGGTTGGTCCGTCTTCCTTGATTTCGTATGTCTTCAATGACTCGTCTTGATCCATATATTTGACGGCGACGGCGTCTTCAATGATCAGCGCGTCGATCCGGCCTGTGTTCAATTCTTGAATGATTTCTGGAATCTTGTTTAACGAGACCGCTTCACTGTCTTTGTACCGGTCTTTCGCTAATGCTTCCTGGATTGATCCGAGCTGGACACCTACTTTCTTGCCTTTTAATTCATCATCTGCCGCGATCGCTTTATCCTTCGTCATGACAAGGTTTTTTGACTGGAAGTAGATATCCGTAAAATCGGCATTTTTCTTCCGCTCGTCTGTCGGCGTCATACCTGCCATGACGAAATCAACACGTCCTGCACTGAGTGCTCCGAGCAGGCTTCCGAACTCCATGTCTTCGATTTTCAACTCGTAACCGAGATTTTTTGTGACTTCTTTGGCGATTGCTACATCAAACCCGACGATGTCATCACCTTTCGCTGTATCGATATACTCGAACGGGAAGTAATCCGCTGATGTTCCCATCGTCAATACTTTATCGTTCTTCTTCGTCGTGTCGCCTTTTGATTCCTCCGAGGCCCCACATGCTGCCATCGTGACTGCGAGAATTCCTGCCATTGCCGTTGCTACTAGTTTCTTCATCAATAAATTCCCCTTCCAACGCTCAATTGTCAGAACTTTAACAATAGTATGACTTATGTTTTTTTCTAATTCAATACTAAAAAGTTCGACCTGATTTATTGCTTTTAGAATATACGAATATTTATTCATTGTAAAGCATAAAAATATGAAAATAGTGCATAAAACCTGAATTTATTCGCTTTCTTTGATCAATACTTTTTTGTTATCGCTTACATTTATTTTTGTTTTATTTCTGTTCAAACAAAAAAAGACCAACGTTTTCACGTTAGCCTCTTTTTCACTGTTACGCGTAGATTTCAATCAATGACTCTAACTTTTCGACGACTTCTTCTGCAGTAAACGATTCGATGTCAAACCGTTCGACCATCGACAGGATGTTTCCATCTTGCATCAATGCGAATGATGGCGATGATGGCGGATATCCTTCGAAGTATTCACGCGCCCGATCTGTTGCTTCCCGGTCTTGCCCTGCAAATACCGTCACGAAATGATCCGGTTTTACACCTTCCATCCGGTTGATGTAAGCGGCAGCCGGACGAGCAATCCCACCGGCACATCCGCACACCGAATTGACGAGGACAAGCGTCAAACCGTCACGCTTCATCGCTTCATCGACGCTCTCGACCGTCGTTAATTCTTCAAAACCAGCAGCTGCTGCTTCTTTACGTGCCGTTTGAACGACATCTTCAAAATACATTTGGAAATCCATTGTATTTGTTTCCCCCTTTAAATCGTTGTCTTCTTTATTGTACGAGTTTCGGTGAAATCTGTCCAAGTCTGCCGCTCAATTCACGTTCTAAATACGGTTTAGCGTGTAACAGGTCTCGGAAAGCGATATACCGGTCAATTTTTTCTTCCGTTGGCTGCTTCGGATTTTTATAAGCCCGAATCAAGATATTTTTCGGCGTGTTTTCTAAATCAATGAACTCAAGCAGTTGCGTATCGTAGCCGACCAATGTCAACAACTCTGCCCGGATGGAATCCGTTGCGAGCGAAGCAAACTTTTCTTGAATCAATCCATGTTGCAGCATGACGTCAAGCGGTGAACAGTCCAGCTGACGGTTCAACTCCTTCTGACAACACGGGACACTGAGAATGACCGATGCATTCCAGTCGACTGCCCGGGCAAGCGCGACATCCGTCGCAACGTCACAAGCATGTAGCGTCACCATTAAATCAACTTCCGTATCCTGGTCGTAATCATGGACATCACCGACACGGAACGATAAATCATCATACCCTAAATCAGCAGCGATGGCTGTACAATCCTCGATGACTTCTTTTTTGAGATCAAGACCGGTGACGTTTAAATCAAATCCCTTGACGATTTTCAAGTAATGATAGAGAGCAAACGTCAGATACGATTTACCGCATCCAAAATCCAAAATCCGTAACGTACGCCCTTGCGGCAATATTGCGATACTGTCTTCGACGAATTCAAGAAAACGATTGATTTGTTTAAACTTATCATATTTTTGACGCTTGACCTGTCCTTCTTCCGTCATTACACCAAGACGAATCAAAAACGGTACCGGCACGCCGTCTTCTAACAAATGGCTTTTCTTTCGATTGTGAGACAGTTCGGCCTTTACCGGTTCCTTGCCTGTCGTCTTCAGTGAAACTTTCATTTTCTTCGAGAGTTGGAACTGGACTTCTTCCGTCTCGAAACGGAATAAAAATTGACGAAATTCGTTAAAATAGTCGTCCATTCGCAAAATAAATTCTTCTATACTTAAATTCTCATGCTTAATGATCCGTTCATGTTGAAACTCTAACTGGATTGCATACGTATCTCTAAGTAGAATCGGTTTTAACTTGATTCGACGCAGATCGTTTGATTTTTGGCGCGGACCACTAATCGTCGCGTGTATGAGTGAAGTTGCCTGCAGTTTTTCAGTGAGCAGGTCTTTTAATTGGTCTAGTTCCACGTATCGTCCCGTCCTTTTTTTGTTTGGTCTTTCGAAACTGTAGCAAATTCACCCGCGTTCGACAAGCAAGCAAGCTTTATTTTTAGTCGTCATACTTAATTTAAAGGAGGAACACAACATGTTCAAAAAAATTCTTTCACAAATCGGCATTGGTGCCGCAACGGTCGATACACGACTCGAACAAGATCACTGTGAACCCGGTGGAACGATTCAAGGAGTCGTTCATATTAAGGGCGGTAACGTCGATCAGGAAATCGCCCGGATTTATCTCGCCTTCAATACCCAGTACAAACAAGAAGTCGGGGACAGCACGGCATTCACGACGTTCACACTGGACCGGTTTGCATTAAATGAAGCCCCGTTTACGATTGAAGCAGACGTCGAACGGGAAATACCGTTTACGCTTCAAGTCCCTTTTAATACACCACTTTCCGTCAGCCAATCGAAGTCGTGGATCGAGACGGGTCTTGATATCGCGCAGGCGGTTGACCCTTCTGACCACGATGCTGTCGTCGTCAAAGCGAATGACTACCAATCGGTCATCCTTGAAGCGATGGAAAACCTCGGATTCCGCCTCAAGAAAGCTGATACAGAGAAATTGCCGGGCCGCTTCCGGAAAGATTTGCCGATCGCGCAGGAACTTGAGTATTCTGCCCGCGGTACTCATTATGCTCACAAGCTGGACGAAATCGAAGTCATCCTGTTGCAAGACCGGTTCGGCATCGACATCGTCGTCCAAATCGACCGCCGTGCCCACAGTCTCGGTTCGCTGTTCAGTGAAATGGCAGGAACCGATGAGACGATGACGAAACTTTCATTATCGAACCAGGACTTAACGAATCCGTCACTCGTGAAACAACGTCTCGCCGATTTGATTGAACACCACAGTTGATTGATGTTTTCTATAGAACAAACACCGGATCCGCTTATCGTCGGATCCGGTGTTTGTATTTCCTTCCTTACTTGGATGATGTCATTTCCATCGTCTGTTCGTACTGCCGTTCAAACGTTTCTTCCGCCCAGCCCATCTGCCAAAACATCAATTCGTAATAACAGCTTCTGACGAAATGTTGTTTCATCCGGACGCGTTCTTGTTCACTCGCCTTCTCTGCCAACTCATTTAACCGGTCAATCTGTTCAAAGACCACCCGCTCGAACCATTCGGAACTGTATGTCGCAATCCATTGCTGATAAATCGGTGAAGCCGGTGTCGCTGCCTGTAACTGTTGTCCAATCTCATAGTAAAGCCAGTAACACGGTAAAATCGCAGCGATGGTCTCCCCAAGCGTCCCTTCACTTGCATGGTGCATATGCGAAATATACGCATATGCGGTCGGTGCTGGTTCAAACTCTGCCAGTGTCTTGTCCGAAATCCCAAGCGGTTCAAAAAACGATTGATGCAGACTGAGTTCTGCAGCATAGGTCGACGTCGCATGTTCCGCGAGTTCGGCAATCGTCGCGAAGTCCTGTGCCTTCGATGCGGCCCGCGCCTGAATTTTCGCGAAATGTTTTAAGTAATAGGCATCCTGTAGGACGTAATGGCGAAATTTTGCTTCTGGTAGTGTTCCATCCGCAATCCCTGTCACGAATGGATGGGTAAAGCTGCTGTCCCAATACCGTTTTGCCGCTTGCCGGATTTCTTCACTGAATGTCATGTTGGTTCCCCCTTTTGTAATCAAAAAACGCCACACCTGATGTCAGGCATGACGTGAAAAGACCATAAAAAGAGGATCGTCCACGCCACTTCCCTCCGTAAGTCCAAACTTAATCAGGTTCAAAGGGTCCGAACGTCTCCGTCGTCTCAGTCAGCCTACTGACTCCCCTAGTGGTCGCTATTTGATTTGTTTTGAGTTTATCATGATTTGATGTGGAATTGACCCATTCTCGTCATTTCACTCCATTTTTTTGTACAATGGAACATGACGGAAGGTGGATGACGGCTCGTCCTTGAGACCGATTCTCTTCTGCCGCCGGTCGATTAGACTAAATTTAGTACCTGATACTTAACTTATGGAGGAACTTTTATGAATAAAACCATGACATGGACCGCTTCGGCATTACTTGCTACTACCTTACTGCTACCGACGGCCGCATCTGCTGAACAAGTGGTCGACAAAACAATCGTCACCCTTGGCGAATCACTTGGGGCAAAGGATAAATCGTGGGTCTTGTCCCGTCTGAATGCACCGGAAGGCATTACTCCGATTATTGCAACATCTGCGGATGAAGAAAAATATCTCGGGAAAAACATTCCCCAATCACAACGGGGTGGCGGCATGTACTCTTCCGCTAAAATTGAGTTGGCTGAAAAAGGTGATGGATTATCTGTCGCGACCGAAAACATCACCTGGGTCACAAAAGACATGTACCTCAACGCCCTCGTCACAGCGGGTGTAACGGATGCGGACATTACGATCACGTCCCCGTACAAGGTAACCGGAACTTCGGCTTTGACCGGGATCATGAAAGCGTATGATCAAACATCTGCCGAGACCGGCATCAAACTGACGGATGAACGAAAAGACCTTGCCCAGCAAGAACTCTCTGTGACATCCGATGTCGGGAAAACGGTCGGGACGGATAAAGTCGCCGACTTGATGAATGAAATCAAAGCGGAAATCGCGAAACAACAGCCGGAAACGAAGGTCGAGATTGAAAACGTCATCGTCCAAGTCATCCAAAACAATAACATCAATTTATCCGATGCTCAGATGGACCGGTTGACCGGACTGTTTAATCAAATGGAACAAGCGGACCTGAACTGGGGTCAAATCGAGAGTGGTCTAAAAGATGCCGGACAAGATATCCAGGCCTTCGCGACCTCAGAAGAGACAAAAGGATTTTTTGCGAAGTTGTTTGATGGTCTCAGTGCATTCTTCAACTCGATTGCCGGCTTATTTAAATAAAGATTAACGTTTTCTTTTCTGTCAGGCATGGTAAAATAGATGTATTGAATCGGAAAAGGTGGTGTGGAGACATGGGTTTTGCTGCGTGTAAGCATTGGTTGATGGAACAACTGTATCTGTTGCGCGCGATTTTTCATGGAATGGCGTTCTAAGGGACTAGTCTGCCCTTTTTTAACGAACCTCATACCTGAAAAATAAAGCAAAGCGCATCTTCCACGAGTCAAGGAGAGTGCTGTTTGCGCTCTCCTTTTTTTGATGCGCCAGAGAGGACATTTCATATGATGATCTGCGACATCCAACACCTGACAAAACAATTCGGAGGCGACGATATCTTAACGGACGTCTCCCTCTTTATCGAGCACCAAGACCGCATCGGCTTGATCGGCCGAAACGGAAGCGGTAAAACGACGCTCTTACGTTTGATTGCCCGTCTTGATTCCGAAGACAGCGGAACGATTTATCAAAAAAGCGGGCTCTCCATCGGTTATTTGGCACAACTTCCCGTGTTCGACAACGTAATGACGGGGCGTGATGTCCTGTGGACTGCCTTCGCCACGCTTGTCGATTTACAACGCTCCCTGCAACAAATCGAACGGGACATGGCGACAAAAACGGATCAAATCGATCAGTTGCTCGAACGCTACACGCAAGAGACCGAAGCTTTTGAGCGCCAAGGCGGGTATTTGCTGGATTCCAAAATCGACCGGATGATTAACGGCTTGCAGTTGCATGCCCTTTTGGACCGTCCGTTTGAGCAGCTCAGCGGCGGCGAACAGACCAAAATCTGCCTCGGAAGGATGTTGTTGACCGAGCCGGAGTTGTTGATCCTCGACGAACCGACGAACCATCTGGATTTAGACGCCGTCGAGTGGCTGGAATCCTTTTTAGCCGATTATGCCGGGGCTGTCCTGATCGTCTCCCACGATCGTGTGTTTCTTGATGCGGTCGTGACGCGCATCGCTGAACTGGAGGAGGGGCAGATTCAGCTGTACCAGGGAAATTACACGTTTTACGTGAAGGAAAAGGAACGCCTTCTACTTGAGCAATTCCATGCTTACCAGGAACAACAGAAGAAGATCAAGCAGATGAAGGAAGCGATCCGCCGTCTGCGGCAATGGGCAAACGAAGCGTCACCACCAAGCGAAAAACTATTCCGAAAAGCAAAATCGATGGAACGGGCACTCGCACGGATCGAACGGATCAAACGCCCAAGGCTTGACGCCGAGACCCCCGATCTTGCGTTTGCAGCACATGGAAAAACGAGCCGGATGGTTTACCGCGTCGAGGATGTCAGTATTGCCTTCTCTAAACAACCGTTGTTTCATTCATTAAACTTTGAGATTTCGGCAAAAGATCGAATCGCCATCGTCGGCGCAAACGGAAGCGGAAAATCCACACTATTGCATCTCCTGTTAGGCCATCTCGAACCGACAAGCGGTCTGATTACGCGTGGACCGTCAGTGAAAATCGGCTACCTGTCGCAACGAGTTGACTTCCCGCCCGGTGAACGTTTGATTGACGTTTTTCGCACGACCGTTGATCTCGATGAAGGAACGGCGCGGCAGCGTCTCGCCCAGTTCTTGTTTTTTGGCCCCCGGGTCTTCTTACCGGTCGAGGCGTTAAGTGGTGGCGAACGCATGCGGCTGATGCTCGCGGTTCTGGTCCACTCCGATTTGAACGTACTGATTTTGGATGAGCCGACCAATCATCTCGACATCGAATCACGTGATGCGCTTGAAGAGGCACTCGAATCGTTTGACGGAACGTTGATCGCCGTTTCGCACGACCGCTATTTCTTGAACCGGCTGTTTACGAAGACCCTTTGGCTTGATCAGACGATGGAGCTGTTTCCCGGTCCGTATGTCTATGCGTCAACCAAACGGCAAACACAGCCGCCTGACGCCAAAATACCGAAGAACGTCGTCTCTGCTAAAAAACGACCATCTCCTTCTATTCCAGTACAGACAACACGTCAAGTAGAAGAGACGATCGAACGATTGGAACAGGAACTGAAGATGCTTGATCGGCAACTTTCTGAAACGACGGATTATGAAGAGACGGTGAAACTTTTTTCTATCCGTGAAGAACTTGTCCAACAGCTCGATGCGCAATACGAACAATTTTTAGCTTCGGAATGAGTCATTCCTCCTAAATTATGTGATTTTATGACCTGTCGATTTAGTCGACAGGTCTCTTTTATTTTTCAAAAACAGTTCAAATTCTCTACTTTCTAAATAGTTAACCGTGTTAATTTATGAAAAAAAGTTTTAAAATTCACCTTGCATATTATCTGAAAATTCGTATAATTTAGCGAATAGCCATTTTACTACAACACATTAGGAGGAATTTTTCAGATGGATGCCTTTCAGCAAGCAGTACAATCAGGAGTCGATTTTGCCAACAACTTATTATGGTCTTATGTTTTAATCGCGGCACTGATCGGAGTCGGCATCTACTTTACGATTCGGACAAAATTCATTCAGTTCCGGTACTTAAAAGAAATGTTCCGTGTCACACTCGATAAAAACGAGAAAACAACGGACGATGAAGGACAAAGCATTACCTCTTTACAGTCCTTCTTCATCGGTGCCGCTACACGAATCGGAACTGGTAACCTCGCCGGTGTTACGATTGCCATTACGCTCGGCGGACCCGGTGCCGTCTTCTGGATGTGGATGGTTGCATTACTCGGAGGCGCAACTGCTTTAATTGAAAGTACGCTTGCTCAAGTCTATAAAGTCCGCGACAGTAAAACGAATGCCTACCGCGGCGGTCCCGCCTACTACATCGAAAAGGGTTTAAAAAACCGTGCGCTCGGTGTTGTCTTCGCCATCTTAATCGCCGTCACGTTCGGCTTAATCTTCAATTCCGTTCAATCGAACACGATTGCGGCCGCATTTGATAATGCCTTTGGTATCAATAAAGCTGTCGTCGGCGGTGTACTCGTTGTCTTGACAGGACTGGTCATCTTCGGTGGTGTTCACCGGGTGGCGAAGTTCTCAGCCATCGTCGTCCCTGTCATGGCCGGTCTTTACCTGATTGCTGCTCTGTTCGTCGTCGTTACGAACCTGACGGAACTTCCCGGCGTCTTCGCCATGATCTTCAAGAGCGCTTTCGGCATCGAGCAAGCTTTCGGCGGATCGGTCGGAGCTGCGATTTCGCTTGGTGTCAAACGGGGTCTGTTCTCAAACGAAGCCGGTATGCGCAGCAGCAGCTGCGGAAGTCTCCCATCCTGCGAAACAAGGTTTCCTGCAAACACTTGGTGTTTTCCTTGATACGTTGATAGTCTGTACGGCAACAGCTGCCATCGTTCTTCTCAGTGACAGTTATGCGACAGGTAACGGGGAAGGAATCGCGATGTTACAGAACGCATTAGGTGAACAACTGGGTGCCGTCGCTCCTGCCTTCATCGCAATCTGTGTCTTCTTGTTCGCTTTCAGTTCAATCGTCGGCAGTTACTACTACGGTGAAACGAATATCGAATTCATTAAAAACAGTCCGGCTGCTGTCTTCGGATTCCGGATTGCGACAATGGCCTTTGTTTTCATCGGTTCTGTCCTCAGTCTGGGAATGGTTTGGAGCTTCGC
Source organism: Exiguobacterium sp. GL_137 (assembly GCF_057834585.1). NCBI lineage: Bacteria > Bacillati > Bacillota > Bacilli > Caryophanales > Exiguobacterium > Exiguobacterium sp. GL_137. The sequence continues at coordinate 963,053 of NZ_CM174406.1, read as the reverse complement.
TGACCTCTTCATGGCAGGTATGACGTTGATCAACTTGACGGCCATCTCACTCTTAGGCGGTATCGCCCTAAAAGTCATCAACGATTACCAGGAACAACGGAAAAAAGGACTCGATCCTGTCTTCTCGGCGAAAGCACTCGGTATCGAAAATACAGAGTGTTGGGACGAAGAAGAAACCGTTCGTCCGGCAGCAGGAGAAGCATCCCCTCCTCCAATCGTCCGCCGCTAATTTCATCGTTGCCTTGGACATGACGAATCTTCGTGATGTCCAAGGTTTTTTTCTGCCCAGGATTATGTTTATGGAATCTTGGGAAAATAGGAACAGGTAGAATCAAAGGAGGAATCATTTGTGTCAAAAGTCATGCTCATCATCAATCCGTCATCCGGTAAAGAACTTGGAAAGAAACACGCTGAATTTGCGGAAGGAACATTGGCGCAACGGTTTACGGAAGTCGATGTCCGTTTTACGGAAAAAGAACGCGATGCAACCGAATTTGCCAAACAAGCTGCAGTCGGGCATTATGATGCCGTCGTCGCTATGGGTGGGGATGGAACGGTTAATGAAGTCATCACCGGCATCGCGGAACAAGAACATCGACCGACGCTTGGCATCGTGCCGCTCGGAACGGTCAATGACTTAGCGCGTGCATTAAACATTCCGACAGATCCGCAGGAAGCTATCAGCGTTTTAGAGGATGCCCCTTCCCGCCCCCTCGACATCGGTAAGTATGATGATCATTATTTCATGAACGTCATCGCTGTCGGTTTGATTGCAGAAGCGGTCGAAGAAGTAAGTGTCGAACAAAAAACATCACTTGGTTCCGTCGCCTACTTTATTGAAGGACTAAAAGCCTTTAAAGACCACAGTCCCTACCCGATCCAACTGACGGCGAAAGAAAAATCGTTTGATGGTGAAACGCCTCTCCTGATCATTTCCTTGACCAATTCCGTCGGCGGTTTCGAATCGTTTGCGAAAGAAGCCCGTGTCGACGATGGCCTGTTACATGTCTTCATCGTCAAACAGCTCGGTTTCTTTGATGCCTTACAGGCCTTACCGAAACTTTTGACCGGAAAAATTTCTGACGCTGATCAAGTAGAATATTTTACGACAAAAGAAGTTCATATCGATTCAAAGGAACGTCTCCCAATTAATGCCGACGGCGACACAGCGGGCCATCTTCCCGTTACGGTTCAGGTCTTAAGCAAGCATTTAACTGTTTTCGCACCCGTTTCCAACTAATTCTTTTTACCTATACCCCGTGATGATGTGTCTCTCGAATCGTCACGGGTTTTTAAATTTTTTCATAAAAAGAGCTATATATTCTATTTTAGTAAAAACAAATTCAGATAATAAATGAAAAATATTCCATTACAATATATGTTATACAACTATAATCTTGCAATGAAACTGAAATATTTTTGTGTTATTTGCGATGCTATAATCATTCTATCAAGAAAATATTTATACATATTAAATACATATGCTTTGCATCTTACAACTTTGAAAGGGTCTTGTTCCCTTACATAATCGTCCGTCGTCTTTCACACTTTAGGAGGAACTTCTACATGAAACGCATGATTACAACTATGACAATGACAGCACTGATGGTTTCTGGTTTCGCTACAACGGGTATAGAAAAAGTTGAAGCAGCAACAACGTACAAAGTAAAAGTAACCGCAGACGGGTTGCGGGTTCGAACGGGTCCTTCGACTGCTTACAAAGTCGTCGGTAGTGTCAATTCTGGTCAAACTTTCAATTATTTAGGCGTGTCTGGATCTTGGACAAAAATTTCTTACGGCGGCACATCCCGTTACATCTCTTCTACATATGCTAAAAAATACAGTGTTACGACATCTACAAAAGCGTCTAGCGGATTTTCACGACCAGCCAGCGGACGGATTGCCCAAGGGTATGGTGCCGCTAGCGGTACTTACGGTTACACGTTCCATAACGGGATTGATATCGCTGCCCCAACGGGTACACCAGTTTATGCTTCTGCTGCCGGTACAGTCATCACTTCCCGGTATTACGGCGCTTACGGTAACCACATCATGATGAAGCATACCGTCAATGGAATTTCCTATACGACGGTATATGCACACTTAAGTAGTCGAGCTGTTTCTGTTGGACAAACTGTTGCCAAGGGTTCACGCATCGGTAATATCGGCAACACCGGCAACTCATTCGGCTCACACCTTCATTTCGAAATGCACCGTGGAAACTATGTTTACAGCGCTTCTTCTGCAGCAAACAGCGTCAACCCGCTGAACTATTTTAATTAAGACCTGATCTCCTCTCACGCGAATGTTTGTCTTCGCGTGAGTTTTTTTGTCGTTCGTTCGAGATGAAATCCTTTGCAAAGAATGATACGGTTATAGGACAAACTTTCCGTAAAGGAGGATTTCCCTTGAAGAAGACGCTCCCGCTTCTGCTTTCGACAAGCTTCGTACTGACCATCCTTGCCGGTTGCCAAGATCAACCGACAGCTGAAGAACGATTAGATGCCTATATCAAATTATGGGAAAAACAAGATTACGATAAAATGTATGCTGATTATGCCAGCAAGGAAACTCAAAAAACATACGGTAAAAAAGAGTTTGTCGATCGGACAAAAAAATTAGCTGATTCTCTTGCCATTGAAAAGATCTCTGTCGAACGCCTGAAAACCACAGAAAACGAAGAGAAGGAACAGACAAGTTTACCGGTGAAAATTTCTTTTGAGACACTGGCCGGACCGGTTTCCTATAAAAAGGACATCCCGTTAACGTTCGAGAAACAACAAGATACGGAAAACTGGTACATTGACTGGGATTCTTCGTTTGTTTTAAAGGATTTCAAGAAAGAGGATCAAGTCCAGTTGACGACGCTCGATGCCAAACGTGGTGATTTACTTGATGTCAAAAATCAGCCTCTCGCCACGACAGGCACCGGTTACCAAGTCGGTGCCGTTGCAGGTAAAGTCAAAGATCTTACTGCGCTTGCCAAACTGCTCGACCGTCCTGTCTCTGCAATCGAAGATGCACTCGGCGCCAGTTGGGTCAAGGACGGACAATTCGTTCCGCTGAAGACGTATACAGCAAACGACAAATCAAAAATCGACCGCCTCAAGCAACTCGACGGTATCAGCGTCAAGGAAACGGAAGTCCGGACATATCCGTTCGGGAAAGCGACTTCCCATTTGATCGGCTATACCGGTTCCGCAACAGCGGATGACATCAAACAATCAAAACAAACGATCCAAGCAGGCGAACAAGTCGGAAAACGCGGTCTCGAGCAGGTACTCGACGAAACATTACGCGGGAAGTCCGGTGCCCAAATCAACATCGTTAAGCCGGATAAAACAACGGTTACCGTCGCCGAGACGGAAGCAAAGGATGGACAGGATATCGAGCTGACGATCGACGGGAAGTTACAACAAACGACCTATGCGACGATGAACGATGATCCGGGGACTGCGACCGCGATTGATCCCCGGACCGGTGAGACCCGTGTCCTGCTAAGTTCTCCCGGATTCGATCCGTCGGAATTTACAACGGGTATTTCACAGGCCCGTCTCGATACGTTGACGAACGATCCCGATCAACCGCTGTTAAACCGGTTTACGAGTGCCTTTGCTCCCGGCTCGACCCAAAAACCGTTGACGGCAGCGGTCGGCTTAAAAAGTCAAACGCTCGATCCGGAAAAAGCGTATACGATTGACGGGTTAAAGACAAAAGTCGACGGGTTCAACGTCACACGGATTCACGAGACACCGGATCCGGTCAATCTCCATAATGCCTTGGTCTACTCGGATAATATCTACTTCGCCAAATCAACACTCGAACAAATCGGAACCAAAACGTTTACTTCCGGTCTTGAAGCACTCGGGTACGGAGAAAAAATTCCCTTCACTTATCCGATGCGGGCATCACAAATTTCAAACGACGGTTCGATTGCTTCCGACGGTCAGCTGATGGATACATCTTACGGACAAGGACAGATGCTGACAAACATCCTGCACCTTGCTTCGATGTACGAAATCTTCCTGACAGACGGGACAATTTATCGACCGACGTTGCTGGCCGAAGAAAAAACGAAGCAGGTTTGGAAAAAAGACGTGCTCGACGCAAAAGATGCTGCAATGATCCGCGACGATCTGTATGATGTCGTTCATGCGGGCTACTCCTTACCGGCTGATATTCCTGAAATTAAAGTTGCCGGCAAAACCGGCACAGCTGAACTAAAGAAGTCCGGTGAAGAAAACGGTCAGGAAAACGGCTTTTTCGTCGGCTATGATAATGACAAGAAAGATTTGCTCGTTGCGATCATGATTGAATCGGTCGAGAAGGAAGACCGGGGCAGCCCGTATGTATCGGGTCTTGTTGCAGACGTTTTAAAAAGTCATGCCAACAAATGAAAAGTGATACTACAGCAAACGAGGGTGCCGGAATGAAATCCGGTACCCTCGTTTTGTCATGCTCCTATTTTTACACCGTCACGTCCGGCAGGCGGGCTGCCATCAATTGTTCAATTGCCGTTTCATCCCCTTGCTGCAACAATTCGACGATTTTACTGCCAACGATGACACCAGCGACACTTGTACTGAGCTGACGGACGTGTTCCGGTGTACTGATCCCGAAGCCAGCCATGACCGGAACCGGACTCAGTTGCGCCACTTTCGCCAAATGCTGTTCAAGTGAATCCCCGAAGTTGGTTTGTCCCCCTGTCGTCCCGTTAACGGTCACGGCGTAAAGGAACCCTTCGCTGCGCGTCGCAAGTTTTTCAATTCGTTCAATCGGACTTGTCAGCGAGACCAGTTGAACGAGTGCGATGTCTGTTTTATTGCGTCCGGCAAAAAACTGATCGCTTTGTTCGAGTGGCAGATCGGGAATGATCAACCCGTCGACACCGACTTCACGGCACGTCGATAAAAAGGAATCAATACCGAAGCGGAAGATTGGATTCAAGTACGTCATGACGACGATTGGCACGCTAGTTGACTGACGCGCAATCCGGATCGCCTCAAGGACATCCTTCAAACTGATTTTCTCTGCCAGTGCCCGTAGTCCTGCTTCCTGAATGACCGGACCATCGGCAACCGGATCGGAAAACGGCACCCCGACTTCAATCACCGTCGCACCGGATCGTTCAAGAAACGCTAAAATATCCGGCAGACGATCGATGCCTCCGTCTCCTCCCATGACATACGGGATAAACGCTTTTTCACCACGTGCATTAACTGTTCGGATTGCTTCTTCTAATCGCATCATGCTTCCCCCTTCAAGGCATTTCTGACGGTCATGACATCTTTATCGCCGCGTCCTGAAAGACAGATGACGACAACTTCTTCCGGTTGCATCCCTTTTGCGAGTTCCGTCGCCTGTGCGACGGCATGAGCCGACTCCAGTGCCGGAATGATGCCTTCTTTTTGACAGAGCAGTTGCAAGGCATCGAGTGCCTGTTGATCCGTTACTGCTTCGTACTGAACACGGCCGATGTCTTTTAGCAGGCTGTGTTCCGGTCCGACTCCCGGATAGTCCAGTCCGGCTGAAATCGAGTGTGCTTCCGTGACTTGACCATGCTCATCCTGTAAGAGATACATCATTGAACCGTGCAGGACACCGACCTCACCTTTAGACATCGTGGCGGCATGTTTCTCCGTCTCGAGTCCGTTTCCGGCTGCTTCGATGCCGTACAATGCGACTTCTTTATCGTCGATAAACGGATGGAACATGCCAATTGCGTTGCTTCCGCCTCCGACACAGGCAACGATGGCTTCCGGTAACTTGCCTTCTTTTTCAAGAATCTGCGCCCGTGTTTCCTTACCGATGATCGCTTGGAAATCACGGACGATTTCCGGGAACGGGTGGGGGCCGAGGACCGATCCCATCAAGTAATGCGTATCGTCGACGTGTTTGACCCAGTAACGTAACGCTTCATTGACAGCATCTTTTAACGTCCGGCTTCCTTGCGTTACCGAAACGACTTTCGCGCCGAGCAACTCCATCCGGAAGACGTTTAATTCCTGGCGCCGGATGTCTTCTTCTCCCATAAAGATGACGCATTCGAGATCAAGTAGCGCACAGACGGTCGCCGTCGCGACACCGTGTTGTCCGGCACCGGTCTCGGCAACAATTTTCCGTTTTCCCATCCGTTCGGCGAGTAGTGCTTGCCCAATCGTATTGTTGATTTTATGGGCACCGGTATGGTTCAAATCTTCGCGTTTCAAGTAGATTTTTGCGCCGCCGATCGCCCGCGTCAAATGTTCCGCGTAATAAAGCGGTGTTTTTCGTCCGACATAATTTTCGAGTAAATCATTCATCCGTTCATGAAACGCCGGATCTTCCTTCACTTCGGCATAGGCTTGTTCGAGCTCAAGAACGGCCTGCATCAATGTTTCCGGAATGTAACGTCCTCCGTAGATTCCGTATTGTCCCAGTGCATCAGGTTGTGAATAACGTGTCATTTAAAAGTCTCCTTTACGGCATCATGAAATGCCTGCATTTTTTTCGTATCTTTTCGACCATTCGTTTCAATACCGCTTGAGACATCAACAGCAAACGGCTGATACCGTTCAATCACTTGTCCGACGTTATCTGCCTGCAGACCACCTGCGACGAACATCGGTTGATCGACCCGTAGATCGGTTGTCCAATCAAAGGTTTGACCGCTTCCCGCTTCCGGTGCATCAAATAACACATAATCGGCGTCCGGATGAACCGTAATCTGTGTTCCGGCTGCGAGCGCCTGAATGACCGGCACCCGCTTCTCCCGGTACAGCTCATCCGGGACCTGCCCGTGAAGCTGAATCAAATCCAATCCGACCTGCTCAATCGCTTCCTCGACTTCCTGTTTCGTCGGAGAGACGAAGACACCGACGACCTGGACCGTCTCCGGAATTTCTGCCCGAAGCCGTGCTGCTTCCGTCAATGTGACCTGCCGCTTGCTCGGAGCAAAGACGAATCCGATATAGTCCGCCCGTTCAACGGCGAAATGGACGTCTTCTTGCCGCTTCAGCCCACAGAACTTAATACGTGTCATGTTTCACTCCGTTGACGGCTTGAATGAAAGTTGCCGGATCTTCCGCCCGCATTAACGTTTCCCCGATTAAAATTCCATCTGCACCTGCCGCGTGAAGCATCTGCGCTTCAGCAACGGTCTTGATGCCGCTCTCACTGATATAGCGGACATCCGTTGATTTCGTTTTGAGTAACTCGATTGACGTGTCGAGACTGACTTCGAATTTCTTCAGGTTCCGGTTGTTGATGCCGATAATTTTCGCCTGCAACCGTTCCGCCCGTTCCAGCTCCGCCGCATCGTGCACTTCGACCAATACTTCGAGGCCACTCGCATAAGCATAGGCGTATAGATCGTGTAAGGTTTCGTCGTCAAGCGCCGCAACGATCAACAGAATCAAACTGGCACCATGAGCTTTCGCGAGATCAATCTGGATCCGGTCGATCATAAAGTCCTTACACAGCACCGGAACGTTGACTGCTTTCGTGACGGCCGCTAAATCTTCCATGCTTCCTTTAAAATACGTTTGATCGGTCAAGACCGAGATGACCGTTGCCCCACTTGCCGCATACCGTTTCGCCTGTTCAACAGGATCGACATGCAATGAAATATCACCCTTTGACGGTGAAGCCCGTTTGATTTCGCCGATGACGGACAAATCCGTCCCTCCAAGTGATTGATGAATCGACTGGTTGAGCTTCCGGGGTTCCGCCGCTCTGACCCCGTCGATTTTCAGACGGTCGACTTCCTGTCGTTTCGTCTCGATGATGCGGTCTAATATATTCATCCGATTGCCTCCTGTTGTTTCATCCGTTGTAAATAATGTAATTTTTCAAGTGCCCGACCGGAATCGATGCTTTCCGCCGACCGTTCGATTCCTTCGCGAATCGTCTCGACCCGCCCTTCCGCAAACAAAGCGATTCCGGCATTGAGTAAGACGGTATCCCGGTATGGACCCGCTTCCCCGCGGAGGACCCGCAAGAGGATTTCCGCATTTTCTGCAGCCGTACCGCCACGGATGGCTTCGAGTGGCGCGACCGCCAGTCCAACTTCTTCCGGGTGAAGACTGAACCGGATCAACTCGCCTTGATCGAGCAGCACCAATTGATTTGTTCCTGCGAGTGATGCTTCATCCATCCCACACGCTCCGTGTAAGACGATGGCACGTTTTCGTCCAAGCCGATGTAAGGTCAAGGCCATCGTCTCAAGCAAATCTTCCCGGTAAATTCCGAGTAACTGTGTTTTTAATGGTACCGGATTCGTTAGCGGTCCAATCAGATTAAAGATTGTCGGAATCCGTAAATCGCGGCGGACTTTCATGATCTGTTTGACACGCGGGTGCATCCGTTGGGCGAACAGAAACGCAATCCCGTTTGCTTCAAGCAACTTCGCAATGTCTTCTGCCGTCACATCGAGCGGGACACCGAGTGCTTCGAGTACATCGGCACTGCCCGTTTTGCTTGAGACACTCCGGTTTCCGTGTTTTGCTACTTTGGCTCCGGCACCGGCCAAAACAAATGCCGCTGTCGTACTGATGTTAAAGGATTGGGAACCGTCGCCGCCTGTTCCGCAGTTATCGATAAAATCCGTTCCCGTCACCGGAATGTCGAGTGCGACTTCCCGCATGATGGAAGCAAGACCGGCCAGTTCTTCCGCCGTTTCACCTTTGGCTTTCAGTGCAACGAGAAAAGCTGCAATTTCACTGTCTGTGACATCTGCCGCAAATAAGGCGCGGGCCGCCTGTTGCATTTCATCAAAGCGGAGATGATTGGCATTCGTCAATTTCGTCAATACGTCCTTCATTCCTGTCACTCCTTCGTCAGTTCGATAAATCGTTGAATCATTTGTTGTCCAAACGGGGTTCCGATCGATTCCGGGTGAAACTGAATCCCGTATGTCGGATGTGTGTGGTGTTCGAGTGCCATGATTGTTCCGTCATCGGTCACGGCGGTCACTTCCAGTACTTCCGGTAAGCTCGTCCGCTCGACGATCAAGGAATGGTAACGCATGACGTCGAGTTGTTCCGGAAGACCGGTAAACAATCGTCCGGTTTGCCGGATTGTTGATGTCTTTCCGTGCCGGATCTCATCCGCTTCGATGACACGGCCGCCAAATGCTTGACCGATTGCCTGGTGTCCGAGACAGACACCGAGTATCGGGATCTTTCCGGAGTATGTCTCAATCACGTCGAGGCAAATACCGGCATCACTCGGATGACCCGGTCCCGGCGATAAGATGATTCCAGCCGGATTCAAGTCGGCAATCGCGCTCACTTCAATCGCATCATTTCGGATGACTCGGATCTCATCGTAGACGGCTGCATATTGATACAGGTTATAGGTAAAAGAATCATAGTTGTCAATCAGTACAATCATTTCCAGACCTCCAGTAACGACTTCGCTTTATGCAACGTCTCTTCATACTCCAAGGTCGGATCAGAATCATAGACTATACCCGCTCCGGCCTGAACGTACGCTTTTCCGTGTTGGATGACCATCGTCCGGATGGCGAGCGCAAAATCAAGATTTCCGCTGACATCAAAATACCCGACCGCTCCGGCATAGACTTCCCGTTTTTTTGTCTCATATTGATTGATCAACTGCATCGCCCGAATCTTCGGGGCTCCCGAGACGGTACCTGCCGGCAGACAGGAAATCAATGCGTCCGCTCCTGTACGTCCTTCCGCAAGTCTTCCTTCGACGACGGAAACGAGATGCATGACATTTTTGAACCGTTCGATTTCCATTTCCCGCGAGACATGGATGGTACCGACCTGGCAGACTTGACCAAGATCATTTCGTCCTAAGTCAACGAGCATCCGGTGTTCAGCCTGTTCTTTCTCGTCGTTCAATAAATCATGCGCCAGTTGCGTGTCTTCCTGTTTCGTTTTTCCGCGGGGCCGTGTCCCGGCAATCGGATTTGTCGTGACATGACGACCTTTGACCTGGACCAGACTTTCCGGTGATGCACCAAGGACGATGACTTCTCCTAAATCAATGTAAAAGAGATACGGGCTCGGATTGTCCTGGCGCAGCTTCCGGTAAAAGTGGAACGGGTCGCCGGCGAATGTCGCATCGAGCCGTTGCGACAGGACCAGTTGGAACACATCTCCCTGACGAATATGTTGTTTCGCCTGTTCGACGAGTGATATAAAAGTTTCTTTTTCAATCTGCGGTTGATAGACGATGTTTTCAAGCGGGCGCTCGATCCGGGTCTGCTGACCGGTTTGTTCCAGTAAGGTTTTGCGGAGCTTCAGTTTCCGAATCATCTCCTGCCGGTCCGTCAGTCCACCGAGTGACGTATGAATTAAATGCACCCGGTGTTCCAGGTGGTCATATAAAATAATTTCGTCATAGACGGCAAGCAAGGCGTCCGGCAAATTGCGGTCACTGTCCGGTACCGCTCCGATGTTCTCATACGCCCGAATCGCATCATAGCCGACATAGCCGATTGCGCCGCTTAAGAACGGAAAGTCGGCATCGGTCGTCCCCCGTGTCACAGACTGTTGCAACAGCCGGACCGGATTCCCTGTCATCGTCACGGTTTCTTCCGTCTGAAGATGGTGCCGCGTCACTTGATTGCCTTCCGCCCGAAGCAATTCGACCGGATTGACGCCGATGATCGAGTAACGACCGTTACTGCCGCTCGCTGAGCTTTCAAGCAGACATTTCCGGTCTCCTTCCAGATTTAAAAAGATGGAGATTGGCGTCAATTCATCGCCGTTCATTTCGATTTGCTCGATTATCAATTGTTCTGTCTCGATCATCCTGTTCGCCTCCTGATATAAAAAAAGTCCTCCATACAGCAAATGCCGTATGGAGGACGATAGACTCGCGGTGCCACCTCACAATTGGAACGATACACGTTCCCACTCTTCCGATGCGTCTTGACGAGACATCGTAGCCTAAGATAACGGGGGCTTCCGTCACGACCTACTTACCGTTCAGTCATGCTCTCATGAGACCATTCATCAGACATCGCTGTACGGAAGTTCCACCTCTCTCCCGCTCTCTGGAACAACGATTTGTCTGACTACTTAACTCATTCATCGATTTACTTATTCACTTAAATACGAAAAGGGTTTCCCCATCCATTCATGTTAAACATGAAGGACGGGAAAACCCGCGGTACCACCTTCGTTGACTAGTACTAGTCCCCTCGAACGAACCGGTCACCCTGATTCGTCGTCCTTGATAACGGAAGGTACCCGTCAGAGCCTACTGTAAGTTCGGTCTGATGCTCAGAAGCCCATTCACCTGTTTCCCGATACTGATTCGCACCACCCATCAGCTCTCTTAAATCGTTTCATAGGTTACTTTTCTTCGTCATTGCGTCTATGTTCTTTAATTGTCCTTCATGTTACGTGGGAAACCGTTTTCTGTCAATAGATTTGTCTTAATCAATATAAAGACAGTTGATTCGGGTCGATTGACTCGAGTGCGTGTTTGACCGTCTGCAGGAACTGACCGGCAACGAGTCCGTCGAGTACCCGGTGGTCAATCGACATACAAAGGTTGACCATATCGCGTGCTGCGAACATGCCGTTCACCCAAACCGGACGTTTGACGATTGATTCGACCGACAAAATCGCCGCTTGCGGGAAGTTCAGAATCGGTGCTGACTGAATCGAACCAAATGATCCGGTATTGTTGACCGTAAACGTTCCACCCTGCATCTCGCTTGACGACAGTCGTCCGGATTGCGCCCGTTTGCCGAAATCATCGATTGCCCGCGCCAGTCCTTTAATGCTGAGTTCATCCGCATTTTTGACGACCGGTACGAACAAGGCTTCTTGCGTCGCGACCGCGAGGGACAAGTTGATTGCTTTTTTCTGGATGATCTTGTCGCCCGCCCACGTCGAGTTCATGATTGGATGTTTCTTTAATCCTTCAACGGTTGCTTTCATGAAGAACGGGAGGAATGTCAATTTGACCCCTTCTTGTTTAAAGAATGCCTCTTTGTGACGATTCCGGGCTTCGACCAGGTTCGTCACGTCAACTTCAATCATCAACCAGGCATGCGGTGCTTCCTGTTTTGAGCGGACCATGTTCGTTGCGATTGCTTGGCGGACACCGGCCGTCGGAATTTCGATGTCTCCGGCTTCTGTCGTGCTCGTCATCGGTTTAGCCGCTTGCGGTCGCACTGCTTGCGGTTGTTCATGTCGTTCCGGTTGTGCTTCCGGTTTTGGTGCCGGCACCGACTCAATCGTCGGCGCTTCGACCGTATCCGGTTGCGCGATTTGTCCGGTTTCGACGATTTTGAGCAGGTCTTTCCGGGTAATCCGACCACCTGCCCCCGTTCCCGAAACCTGCTCCAAATCAATCCCGTGCTCGGCAGACAATTTAAGAACGGCCGGTGAATAACGTTTCTTCATCGATTGATCACTTGAGACCGGTGTTTCTTCGATTGCTGGAACGGCTTCTTCCGTTGCTGCGACTTCTGTTGATCCGCCGCTGACCTGCAAGGTTATGATCGCTTCCCCAACTTGCAACGTGTCCCCTTCTTCTGCCAACAGTTGATCGATGACACCGTCGAAGGACGATGGGACTTCTGCTGTCACTTTATCGGTGATGACTTCCGCGATCGGATCATACTTCTTGACTGTATCACCCGGTTTGACGAGCCAAAGGGAAATCGTTCCTTCCGTTACACTCTCACCAAGTTGTGGCATCGTTAATGTTTCAGTTTTCATTGACGTTTCCCCCTTAGTACGCGTGTAGCGTCCGGATTTTATCTTCGATTTTTTCGCTCGAGACGTTAAAGAATTTCTCCATCGTCGGCGCGTATGGCATCGCCGGGACATCCGGACCGCACAGTCGTTCGATTGGTGCGTCGAGATCAAATAACGCTTCTTCCGCAATAATCGCCGACACTTCACTCATGACACTGCCTTCTTTGTTATCTTCTGTCACGAGCAAGACTTTTCCGGTTTTCCGGGCTGCCTCGACGACCGCTTCCCGGTCAATCGGATAAACGGTCCGTAAATCAAGAATATGAACATCGATGCCGTCTTTCTCAAGACGTGCCGCTGCGTCAAGGGCGAATTGAACACAAAGACCGTACGTGATCACCGTCAAATCTTCGCCTTCCCGTTTGACATCAGCTTTGCCGATTTCAACGATATAATCCTCTTCCGGTACTTCACCTTTCAGGAGACGGTATCCGCGCTTATGTTCAAAGAACAACACCGGATCATTCGAACGGATTGCTGCCTTCAGCAGCCCTTTAGCATCGTACGGATTCGACGGAATGACGATTTTTAAGCCCGGTGTCGAATTGAACATCGCTTCGACGGATTGTGAGTGGTAAAGTGCGCCGTGAATTCCGCCGCCGAACGGTGCCCGGATGACGATCGGGCACGACCAGTCATTGTTCGAACGGTAACGGATTTTCGCCGCTTCACTGACGATCTGGTTGACGGCCGGCATGATGAAATCAGCAAACTGCATTTCAGCAATCGGTCGCATCCCGTACATCGCAGCCCCTATTCCGACACCGGCGATTGCACTCTCAGCGAGCGGTGCGTCGATGACACGTGCTTCCCCGAACTGTTCAAGTAATCCTTGTGTCGCCCGGAAAACGCCACCGCGGACGCCAACGTCTTCTCCGAGGACGAAGACCGATTCGTCGCGTTCCATCTCTTCTTTAATTGCGCTGTTGATTGCTTCGATTAAACTTAATGTCGTCATTTCGTTTCCCCCTCATCGTACACGTAACGGAGTGTGTTTTCAGCTGTATCATAGGCTGCTGCTTCCGCATAAGCCGTCGCTTCGTCTACTTCCTGCTCAAGTTTCGCTTCGATGTCTTGTGCCGTTTCTTCCGTTAAGACACCCATCTGAATTAATTTTTCACGGAACAGTTTAACTCCGTCACGTGTTTTCAGTTCAGCCAGTTCTTCTGCCGAACGATACGATTTATCGTCATCATCCGATGAATGGGGAACAAGCCGTTCGACTTCGACTTCAATCAACGTCGGACCATCACCGCGGAGACCACGCTCACGCGCTTCTTTGACCGCTTTATAGACCGCAAGCGGGTCAATTCCGTCAATCGTCACACCCGGCATCCCGTATCCGATCGCCCGGTCGGCGACGTGTTTCGCCGATAATTGTTTCGAAAGCGGCGTTGAAATCGCGTATTTATTGTTTTCACAAAACAGGATGACCGGTAATTTATGAATGCCGGCAAAGTTCGCCCCTTCATGGAAGTCGCCCTGGTTCGATGAACCTTCGCCGAATGAAACGTACGCGACAAGCGGCTCTTGACGCATCTTTGCAGCGAGGGCAATCCCGACGGCATGTGGAACTTGCGTCGTCACCGGGCTAGATCCCGTGACGATGTTTAAAGCACGCGAACCGTAATGACCCGGCATTTGCCGTCCGCCGGAGTTCGGATCTTCCGCTTTTGCGAAAGCGGACAACATGATGTCACGTGACGTCTGACCGAAATGCAACACGACGCCGAGATCGCGGTAGTACGGTAGGATATAGTCCGTCCCTTTTTCAAGCGCGTAAGCGGCGCCGACTTGGGCCGCTTCCTGCCCTTGACAGGAAACGAGGAACGGGATCTTTCCAGCCCGGTTCAATTTCCACATCCGTTCGTCAATCTTGCGCGCCCGGACCATCGTTTCAAACATTTGAATCGCATCTTGCTCCGTCAAACCCAGTTCGACGAGTTCTTTGAATTCTATTTTTTCCATCTGTTTTTCCTCCTTAGGCGTGAACCGCTAATCCGTCAACTGCGAGTGCTGCTTCACCGAATGCTTCTGAAAGTGCAGGGTGTGGGTGGACGAGTTGTCCGACTTCCCATGCCGTTGCATTCAGGACAAGGGCAAGACCGCCTTCACTGATTAATTCAGTTGCTTTTGGTCCAACGATATGGACGCCGACCAAATCATCTGTTTTCGCATCGGAAACGAGTTTAATAAATCCTGCCGCTTCCCCTTCAATCCGGGCTTTTCCGAGACCGTTAAAAGAGAACATCCCCGTTTTGACGTCCAGTCCCGCTGCGACAGCCTCAGCTTCCGTCAAGCCGACCGAGGCTGCTTCCGGCACACTGTAAATACAACGTGGAACAAACGCATAGTTCAGTGGTGTCGTCGAACCGTTGACAATCGTCTCGACCGCTTTTGCACCTTCTGCCGATGCGACATGAGCGAGTTGCAGACGTCCGATGACATCACCAATCGCAAAGATGTGATTATCCTTCGTCCGGAACTCATCATCCACCTGGATGAAGCCGTTCTCAACGACGATGTTCGTATTTTCAAGTCCGATGCCCTCGACATTCGCCATCCGACCGATCGCGACCAACAACTTATCTGCCGCAAGCGTCGTTTTGTCGCCGTTACGGTCGACATCAATCGTCACGCCGGACTCGGTTAACTGGAAACTGTCACTTTGTGCTGCAGCACTCGTCATGATTTTGACGCCGCGCTTTTTGAGCTGACGGGCTACTTCCCGGCTGACAGCTTGATCTTCTGTCGGTAAAATCCGGTCGCTGAACTCGACGACCGTGACCTCTACGTCAAAGTCCGTCAACATCGACGCCCATTCAATCCCGATGACACCCCCACCGATAATGACGATCGATTTTGGTAAGGCGTTCATGTCGAGCGCCTCATCCGAACTAAGCACATACTCGGAATCAAAGGCCAGACCGTTCAATGGACGTGGACGCGAGCCTGTCGCGACAATCAATTGACGCGGTAAGATCAACTCGCCGTCGCCCTCTTCCGGCTCGACGCTGATTGTTCCCGGCATTGGTGAAAAGATGCTTGGTCCAAGAATCGAACCGCGGCCGTGAAAGACTTCGATTTTTCCTTTTTTCATCAGATGCTGGATGCCGGATTCGAGACCATCGATGATCTCTTGTTTCCGTTGTTTGACCTGTTCGAACCGTAAAAACGATTCCGGTACGTCGACGCCGTATGTAGCGGCGTGTTTTACTGTCTGATAGACGGCTGCCGACTTTAAAAATGCTTTGGACGGGATACATCCACGATGCAGACAGGTTCCCCCGAGTTTTCCTTGTTCTACGATTGCTACCGTTTTCCCGGCTTGTGCAGCACGAATCGCTGCGACATATCCACCGGGTCCACCACCTAGGACAACGACGTCGAATTCTCTAGCCATGTTAGTTCGCCTCCATATTCCTTCACTTGTTCCTCTTGACGCAGTACACGTAAAACGCCTTCTGCGAGCGCACGTAACTCATCTTCACCCGGTATCCGGATGACAGATCCGATGTGTGCGATCCGTTCTTCAATCGCTTTTGTTAACCGGTCACTGTATGCGAGTCCGCCCGTTAAAATGACAGCATCGACTTGACCATATAAAACAGCACTTTGGGCCGCGATCTCTTTTGCAACTCGGTAGGCCATCGCCTCATACAGCAGAGCGGCTTTTTCATCGCCGTCGTCAATCCGACGTTCGATTTCGACCGCATCATACGTGCCTAAGTGCGCGACAAGTCCGCCTGACCCAACGACCAGACGCTTCATTTCCTCGAGTTTATACTTGGTACTATAACATAGTTCTACTAGTTGACCAACAGGCAGGGACCCGCTTCGTTCCGGTGAAAAAGCACCTTCTCCGTCAAGTCCATTGTTCACGTCAATCACACGTCCGTTCAGATGAGCACCGACTGTGATTCCGCCACCCATATGGGCTACAATCAGCCGTAACTGCTCGTATGGTGTGCCAATCTCTTTCGCATACCGTTTCGCGACTGCTTTTTGATTCAAGGCATGGAAAATACTTTTCCGTTCGAGTTCAGGTAAGCCTGTAAGGCGGGCAATCGGTTCCAGTTCATCTACGACGACCGGGTCGACGATGAAGGCGGGAATCGAGAGCATTTGACCAATCTCATCCGCAAGCAGTCCGCCAAGATTCGAAGCATGAACGCCAAACGTTCCGCTTAACAAATCATCACGCATTTCTTGATTGACCCGGTATGTCCCGCTGACGAGTGGACGAAGCAGACCACCACGACCGACGATAGCCGTAAGCGCTTTCAATTCAATTCGTTCTTGTGCCAACACATCAAGGACGACTTGTCGTCTGATCTTCAGCTGATCTGAAAGCGGTCCTCCGACCGCTTCAGCTGAATGGCGCAACGTTTTTGTAAACACTTGCTCTGTCCCATCAAAGATTCCGATTTTCGTTGAGGTTGACCCCGGATTGATGGTTAAAATACGTTCGCTCATTGAAATCCTCCTCTGATTTAACCGCGTGATCCCAGAATGTTTTTATCGCGACGTAAAAACTGGCTGCGGGCACTGCCCATTGTCGCAATCCGTTCTTCCGCCATTTTTTCCGCTGCCCGGTAAGTCGGCAGATGATCACGTTTTGCAATCTCGATGACTTTCGCTACTGCATCATAGACCAGTTCCACTTTTTTCATCGCACGTTCCCGGTTATACCCGTCGAGTTCGTCCGCCACATTGATGACGCCGCCTGCGTTGATGACGAAGTCTGGTGTATAGAGAATACCGCGTTCCTGAAGCATGTCCCCATGACGGTCTTCTTTAAGTTGGTTGTTCGCGGCACCGGCAATGATCTTGACTTTTAGTTGTGGAATCGTCTCATCATTTAATGTCGCACCCAGGGCACACGGTGCAAAGATATCAGCATCGACACTATAAATTTCATCCGGTCCGACGACCAAAGCACCAAACGCTTCTTCCGCACGGCGTAACGCATCTTGATTGATATCCGTGACAATCAATTTTGCGCCTTCTTCGTGCAGATGACGGCATAAGTTAAAGGCAACGTTACCAACGCCTTGAATCGCGATTGTTTTTCCGCCGAGTGAATCTGTACCGTACACTTCTTTAGCTGCAGCTTTCATCCCGCGGTAAACACCGTACGCCGTGACAGGTGACGGATTACCACTTGATCCGAATGCCGGGCTGACGCCTGTTACGAAGTCCGTTTCCATATGAATGTAATCCATATCGGCTACTGTCGTATTGACGTCTTCCGCTGTGATGTAACGTCCGTTTAACGACTGTACGTAACGACCGAATGCACGGAACAACGCTTCTGATTTTTGAGTCTTCGCATCACCGATGATCACGGCTTTCCCGCCACCAAGGTTAAGACCGGCTGCGGCATTTTTATATGTCATGCCTTTTGCCAATCGTAACGCATCAATCAAGGCTTCCTCATCCGACGCATAGTTCCACATCCGGAGTCCGCCGAGTGCCGGTCCGAGTGTCGTATCATGAATCGCGATGATGGCTTTTAACCCTGAGACTTTATCGTGACAAAAAACGACCTGTTCGTAATCTTCCATTGCCATTGTTTCAAAAATACTGAATCGTGCTTCTACGTTTGTTTCAACCATCGTTAGTTCCCCCTTAGATTGTTTGCTTGATTTTTTTGGTAGGCTGCGCATTAAGTAAAGCAAAGGCCAATGAATACAGTTTCGCTTCCGCCGTATCGGCCCGACTCGTCAAGACGACCGGTGCTTTAGCTCCGACCAAGATAGCGGCGACCGAAGCGTGCGCAAAATACATCAGTGATTTATAAATCACGTTTCCGACCTCAATTTGCGGAACGACGAGTAGATCGGCTGCCCCCGCAACGTCTCCTGTCAATCCCTTTTGTTTCGCCGCTTCTAAATTGACAGCATTATCGAGAGCGAGTGGACCGTCAACAAGGCAATCCTTGATTTGTCCGCGTCGATTCATTTGTGTCAGTAAGGCAGCATCAATCGTTGCCGGCATCGTCGGATTAACGACTTCGACAGCCGCTAACACCGCCACTTTCGGCAAGGAGTATCCGACTGCCCGAAGTGCGGTCACTCCGTTTTCAATGATGTGGACTTTATCTTCCAGTGTCGGTGCGATATGAATCGCAGCATCGGTCAATCCGATGGCTGTCTCCCGTCCCGGTACTTCAAACAACGCAACATGGGACAACACATTTCCTGACCGTAAACCCGTTTCCTTATTTAAGACGGCTTTCATGAACGTTGCCGTCGGAACGAGTCCTTTCATCAAGACATCCGCATCCCCTTTGCGGACGGCATAAGCGGCACGCTCGGCTGCTTCTTGTGCCGTGGCCGTATGCGTGATGACGAATTGCGCCTCACTCAGCTGCCGATCATGGATCATTTTTTGAATACGTGTCGCATCCCCAAACAAATGAAAACGGGCTAAATCGTTCTCAATTGCCAACGCCACGGCATCCATTACTTCTTCATCATCTGCTGATGCAATCGCAACGACTGCATCTTCAAGATCTGCTGCCTGCTGAACCATCTGTTCAAACCTCAAGCCATTTCCCCCCTTACCTGTCATTCTCTTTATTTAATAGCAATTTTCATGCCAATTTTAAAACGACTATATACCAACATTCACTCCTTTATTTTTGCATGGAATTGCATTTATTTGCAATATGTTGCATGCAATAAACTGCAAATCAACATCGGATATTAAACCGCTCCACTTTGTAATAAAGAGCTCGTAAAGAGATGCCTAATTGTTTAGCCGCTTCAGTCTTGTTTCCATTTACAACATCAAGCGCCTCCCGAATCAATTGTTCTTCCACGTGCGACATCTCATCCGACAGGTGTTTGATTTCTTTTTTCGGACGTTCCGATCGTTTAGGTGGCGTCGAAACTACCAGTTGCAAATGACCTTTTCGTAAGACCTGCTCCGTTTTATCCGTAAAAATCAGTGCACGTCCGATGACATTTTCGAGTTCACGGACGTTTCCTTTCCACGTCTGTTTTCGAATGGCATCCAAAGCGTCTTCGGAAACCCGTTCGACGGATCGTCCGTAACTTTGATTTAATTTACGCAACAGATGTGTCGTCAATGGCGCAAGATCGTCAGGTCGTTCACGGAGAGCCGGAATATGAATCGGTAACCGGTTGATGCGGTAATATAAATCTTCCCGGAATTCCCCGGTGATGATTTTTTGCTCGAGATTGGCATTCGTCGCTGCAATGATTCGGACATCGACCGGGACCGCTTTAGCTCCGCCGACTCGAACGACTTCATTTTCTTGCAACACCCGTAATAACTTCGCCTGGACATCAAGCGGCAGTTCACCAATCTCATCTAAAAACAGAGAGCCGCCATGCGCTTCTTCGAAATACCCTCGTTTCCCGCCACGACGGGCTCCCGAGAACGCTCCGTCTTCATAACCAAACAACTCGCTTTCAAGCAGGCTCGGTGCAATCGCTGCACAATTGACCCGGACGAATTGTTCATACCGACGATCACTTGCAGCATGAATCGCATGTGCAAACAATTCCTTTCCGGTACCGGATTCTCCCCGGATTAAGACATTGACCGGCATCGTCGCTGCAAGCTTCGCCTGATCGACGACAAAACGCATCGATTCACTTTCGGCGATGATGTCATCAAACGTGTATTTCGCTTCAAGCGTCCGGATTTTTTGTTTGGCAGCTTTCAGTTCTTTCGTTAATGCCTTCATTTCCGAGATATCCCGAATGACACCAACGGATCCCCGTACTTGACCATCAACGACGACAGGAGCTGCATTCACGATAATATCCCGTCTGTCTTGACCAATCTTCATCCGGGCATCGCGGACACTTTCCCCCGTTTCGAGTACCCGTAAATGGACAGATTCCTGCATCCCGATATCAGCACTTGCCGGTTTACCGATGACGTCATCCTCTGTATAACCGGTCATTCGCGTATATGCCGGATTGATCAGCATCGTCTCACCCGCCTGATCAGCGACTGAAATCGCTTCGCTCGTACAATGAATGATCGCTTCGAGCATCCGCTCCTTTTCTGCCAGCCGTTCCAGTAACACACGAACGAATTCTCCCGGTAAAACGGCGGCGTCCGGAAAATAATGAATCAATTGTTTAAGCACACCGTGTTCTCCGGTCGCGTCAATAATAAAATCAATGGCTGTTCCCTGAAAAGCCGCCCAAGTTTTTTCTACCCGGATTTGTCCCCGTTTTGCGAGTTGAACGCCTGTCGCGTGTTCGTCTGGATCGACGACCCCGATAACCGTCAACAAAGGCGAACGTTGAAAAGCATGTAATACTTCTGTTCCACCGCGCCCCGCACCAACAATCAAGAGATGATGCATTCTGATTCCCCCTTTGAAACTGCTTACATCTTTATCCTACCTGTATTAAAACAGGAGGGCAAATCGAATTCGCAGTCATCTGGATTTTCTGATACAATACGCTTGGAAAGGGGTCACAATCATGCGAATCATCGGTCTATTATCTTTATTCATCCCGGGCATCATCGGTGCCATTGGCATCAAGTTGATGCGGGACAGTGTTTTCTTAAAAGCTCAGTTCCCCTTCCGGTATCTAGGGGATTCTGCCTATGTATATGTTTTACAAGGGTTCACCGGTTTAGCGTTAGCTATTGGTGGCATCGGTTTCGTCGCAGGTTATGTTTTTTACCGCGATCGTAAACGTGGCAAAGTATCGGATCGTTATCAAAAAAAATAAGCACACAAAAAGGTCCCCATCTCTTGAACTCATTTCAAGCGCGGGACCTTTTATTCATATAAAGTTGGTTTCACTTACGGATGAACTCCTCTCATAGTAGAACTATTCGTGTACTTCAAAACCATAGGTTGTCCTCTTAATGAAGAGGTTGAAAGAAATCAGATTTGGCTATCGGGCGATCGATAGAAAGATATAGCTACTCCATCATCTGACTTTACTTGGACCTAGGTGAAGCATAATGTCATCCGCTTAACGCAGTCGATCATTCGGTTGCTAACATTCACTGCTAGACAACACTCCTTTTCACGAACTGTACTTGTTACGGGTCTTGCTTGGTCTTGCTTGGTCTTGCTTGGTCTTGCTTGGTCTTGCTTGGTCTTGCTTGGTCTTGCTTGGTCTTGCTTGGTCTTGCTTGGTCTTGCTTGGTCTTGCTTGGTCTTGCTTGGTCTTGCTTGGTCTTGCTTGGTCTTGCTTGGTCTTGCTTGGTCTTGCTTGGTCTTGCTTGGTCTCTTGCTTGGTCTTGCTTGGTCTTGCTTGGTCTTGCTTTGGACGTTTATTTTACGTTACCCTCCACTTTTTCCTTGCTTCGAAATCGTGAAGTTTCATACCTGTTTGAAATAAATCTTCCAAAAAAGATATGAAATGCCTTGGTAAAAACTCTACCAAGAGAATGTCGTCCATCATTCTTGAGCCGTTTACAGGTGGCGACCTGAGATGAAATGTGTTGAACGGTTTTCCGGGAACCAATTCAACTCGACGTTCATCTGACGTCTTTCCAAATCATTTGGTACCTTTATTATAACAAACATTTCAGTTTATGCAACATTTATTTAATGAATATTCAGTTTTTATTTATCTAGTAAAAAAAATCAGGATTATACGGATACGTTCATCCGCACAAACCTGATTTTTCTCTGTTCAAGATCCATTCATATGGTTTGACACATAAGAAATGAACTCGGAATTTTTTGGACTTTTCTGTTGTTCAATCCGTCCGTTGAATAAGGTATGTTCACTCATACCTTCTTTCCAGGCCGACTTAATCGCATGACGCATCGCCCGTTCGACACGAGAAGAAGTTGTTTCATGTTTTTTAGCAATCATCGGGTATAACTCTTTTGTGATCAACCCCAATAAATCTTCTCGTTCGAGTACCATCAAGACGGCATCTTTTAAGTACGTGAACCCTTTGATATGCGGAGCGATCCCAATTTCCCGTAGCGTGGTTCCGACTTTCGTTTCAACCGGTTCTGCTTGGTTCGTCTGAACACCGTGAACGACCAGGCGGATTTTATTGACGAGTTGATCCAGACTAAACGGTTTTAATAAAAAGTAGGCAGCGCCCAGTGAAACCGCTTGTTGCGATACTTCATCTTTTCCGAACGCACTTAACATGATGACAGCCGGACTGTTCTTTTGATTCATCAATGCTTCCAAGACACCTAACCCGTCGAGATGAGGCATGATGATATCTAATAACAGGACGTCCGTCTCGACATGTTCCAATTTCTCGAGGCAACTCTCGCCATTATAGGCGACACATACCACTTCCATGTCTTCTTGGGCAGATAGATGTTGCCGAATCAATTCGACCATCTCACGGTTATCATCTGCAATCCCCACTCTAATCAATTGTTACACCCCATTTTTAAGCGATTCCTTCATATGCATTGCCTGTTCCATCAGTTCTTCCGCATGACGCAACGTCAAATCCGTCATATGTGTACCGGAAATCATCCGTCCCAGTTCATTTCCGCGCTCCGAATCCGTCAGAACGTTGACCTGTGTCGTCGTCCGGTCCGTCTCTTCGATTTTCCGGATATACAGATGTTGATCCGCAATGGAAGCGACTTGAGGCAAGTGAGTGATACACAACACTTGACTGTCGATCGACAGACGATAAATCTTTTCCGCCATCGCTTGGGCGACACGTCCTGATACGCCTGTATCCACCTCATCAAAAATGATGGATGCTACACCGACTGAACGCGAGAAAATCGATTTCAGACCAAGCATGATACGTGACAATTCGCCGCCTGAAGCAACTTTTCCAAGTGATTTAAACGGTTCTCCAGCATTCGTCATGATATAGAACTCAACGAAATCGATTCCGTTTCTACGTAAAGTCGGTACCTTTCCGTCCTGTAGGAAACGAATTTCAAACCGGGCTTTTTCCATATACAACTGACGCAGCTCGAGATGAATCGCCTCACCTAAAAGATGAGCTTCTTTTCTCCGGACTTGGGACAACTCGCCACCGATCTCGAACAGTTCCGTTTCCAACTGTTCCACTTCTGTTTTCAGTTTCTCAATCCGCTCATCCCGGTTTGTCATCGCATCCAGTTCCACACCGATTTTTTTCCCGTAGGCGATGACTTCTTCAATCGTCGCCCCGTATTTCCGTTTCAACTGTTGGAATACGGATAGACGGAGTTCGATTTCATCAAGCCGATTCGAATCAAACTCTAATGTCTCCAGTTGATCACGGACCGCATACCCGACTTCCTCCATCGCATAAAATGCATTCGCCAGGGTATCACTTTGACCTGAAAACTCGTCATCGATACTTGAAGCCTGCTGCAATTCACGCATCGCGTCTCCTACGGAATCGATACCGCGTCGTTCATCATGCAACGCATCGTAAGCCGCACTGAGAGAAGCATGAAGCTTTTCGAAGTTCGCTAACCGGTTTCGTTCGCTCAACAACTCTTCTTCTTCTCCTTTTCGGAGTTTCGCACTATCGATTTCTTCCGTTTGAAAGGACAGCAAATCGATGCGTTGCGCTAATTCCTGCTCGCTTTGCGCCAACGCTTGTAAGGCATCACGTTTTTCTTCATACTGCTGAAAACGTTCTTGATACCGTTCGAGAATCGGAGCAATCGTCGCATGTCCGAAATCATCCAAAATCGTTTGATGATACGTACTTTCCATCAAATGTTGATGTTCGTGCTGACCATGCAGATCGACAAGCGCCCGTCCGAATTCCCGCAAAATCGTCAACGTGACTAATTTATGATTGACGCGACAGACACTTTTTCCGGAAGCAAACAAATCACGTCGTAAAATAATCATGCCGTCTTCCATGTCGATCCCGTACTCTTCGGCTAACGAATACGCCATATGACCGTCTTCAATCATGAAAAGACCCTCTAATTCAGCCTTGTCCTCACCGTACCGAACAAATTCAGCAGACCCGCGACCACCGATCAGTAATCCAATCGCATCCAGCACGATCGATTTGCCGGCTCCTGTCTCTCCGGTCAAGACCGTCATACCTTTTTTAAAATCAATCTGTAGCTGGTCAATGATTGCAAATTGTTTTATCGATAGTTCAGCTAACATCTTGTCAACTCCTTACAACATTCCTAAAATACGTTCAGTCACTTCCGTTGCTGCTTCTTCGTTTCGCGTAATCATCAGTATCGTATCGTCTCCACAGACCGTACCGAGCAACTCCGGCCAGTTTAAATGATCAAAGAGGACACCTAATGCGTTGGCATTCCCCGGTAAGACATGCATGACAATCAAATTTTGAGCAGAATCAATCGAGATGAAGCTATCTCCGAGTAACCGGCGTAACTTTCCAAGTGGATTGAACCGCTGATCGGCAGGTAAACTGTATTTATATCGTCCATCATTTAACGGTACTTTTACGAGATGGAGTTCTTTAATGTCCCGAGAGACGGTAGCCTGCGTTACTTTATACCCTGCATTTCGAAGTTCCTCGACCAACTCATCTTGTGTTTCGATTTCTGACTGCGTAATGATTTCCCGAATCTTGATTAACCGTTGCCCCTTTGTCATCCTTGCACCTCACAGTTTTTCTTCACTGATACTATTGTAATCCAATAATTCGATAAAAGTCCATGCTTGCCCTATTCATTCCTGACAAATCAAAAACAGACTCCATCATCTTTGACGGAGTCTGTTCAAAAATCGATTGGACTTATAACGCGGCATGTGCCAGGTGGACGGTTTCAAGTGGATCAACCGACTCTTCCATTCCCGGTGTCTTGAGCTCGGCGTGCAAGAGAAACTCAATGTTGCCTTCACCACCGGTAATCGGTGAGAAATCTAATTGTTTGACATAAAATCCTTCGCGAACGAAGAAATCCACCATCTCTTTGAGTACCCGTTCATGAATCCGTTTATCCCGAACGATTCCTTTTTTACCGACATCATCCCGTCCTGCTTCAAACTGCGGTTTGACGAGCGCGATGACATCCCCACCCTGAGCTAGAATGGCTTTTAAGGGCGGAAGAATTAATCGGAGCGAAATGAAGGAGACATCAATCGTCGCAAAGCTTGGCTGAATCGAAAACATGTCTGGCGTCGCATGACGGAAATTTGTTTTCTCCATCGCCGTCACACGATCGTCCGACCGTAACTTCCAATCCAGTTGATTTGACCCGACATCCAGCGCATACATATGTGCAGCTCCGTTTTGTAAGGCACAATCCGTGAAACCGCCTGTTGAAGAGCCGATATCAAGACCAATCCGTCCGGATACATCGATATCGAATACAGCAAGTGCTTTCTCCATCTTATATCCGCCACGACCGACATATGGCATGACTTGACCTTTAACCGTCAAATCGATGTCTGATTTCACTTTTTCACCGGCTTTTTCGAGTCGTTCCGTTCCACTGAATACAAGACCTGCCATGATGGTCCGTTTTGCTTTTTCACGTGTTTCACATAAACCGCGCTCGACGAGTAAGACGTCGAGGCGGATTTTTTTTACAGTTTCCATGAATCGTTACACACTCTGTTTCTTTCCTTGATTGACAAACGAAC
Source organism: Exiguobacterium sp. GL_137 (assembly GCF_057834585.1). Classification (NCBI taxonomy): domain Bacteria; kingdom Bacillati; phylum Bacillota; class Bacilli; order Caryophanales; genus Exiguobacterium; species Exiguobacterium sp. GL_137. Next base: position 936,799 of record NZ_CM174406.1, on the reverse strand, counting down.
GAACTTCTTCCGCAATTTGTCCAGGCAATAATCCGATTTCTTCTAACAATTCGTTGACGCCGCCGTGTTCGATATACCAGTCCGGAATACCAAATCGTTTGACGCGCGGGAAAGCTTCCTGTTCATTGGCATGTTCGAGAACAGCTGAACCGAATCCGCCTTTAAGCACCGCTTCTTCAAGCGTCACGAGTGGAATGCCTTCTGCATATAAAGCCGTCAACATTTTTTCGTCCAGTGGTTTAATCGTCCGGGCATTGATGACCCGTACCGATAACTCTCCTTCAAGAAGTTCCGCGATTTTCAGGGCGTCTTGCACTTGTGGACCAAACGCCATGATGGCGACATCCGTTCCTTCACGCTCCACGTCCCATGTATCAAGCGAAATCTCATGAAGTGTCTCATCCATCGGCACACCGATTCCTTCTCCACGCGGGAAACGGACAGCAATCGGTCCTTCGTGTTTAACAGCCGAATAAAGAAGGTGTTGCAGTTCATTCTCATCCTTCGCCATGACAATCCGAATATTTGGCACGTGGCGCATAAAGGCGATATCAAAGACACCTTGGTGTGTCTCGCCATCAGCACCTACGAGACCAGAACGGTCAATCGTAAACGTAACATCGAGGTTCTGACGTGCAACGTCATGAACGAGCTGGTCGTATGCGCGCTGGAAGAATGTCGAGTAAATCGAGACGACCGGTTTCATTCCTTGTGTTGCCTGACCGGCAGCGAACGTGACGGCATGTTGTTCCGCGATACCGACATCAAACATCCGCTCCGGGAATTCTTTCTCAAAACAATCGAGTTTTGATCCGACGCTCATGGCCGGCGTGATCAGTGTCAATTTGTCGTCCTCACGGGCCATCTTCGTCAATGTATCTGCTACTGTAAACGAATAGCTTGGTGCTTTTGATTTCCCTTTAATGACTTCACCCGACTCAATCTTGTACGGTCCAAGGCCGTGCCATGTGCCGATGCCGTCGTATTCAGCAGGACGGTATCCTTTTCCTTTTTTCGTGATGACATGAAGCAGGACAGGTCCTTCTTCTTTCTTCACGTAGTTCAGCTGTTCAATTAAATCGTTCAGATCATGACCATCGACCGGTCCGTAATAATTGAAACCGAGTTCTTCAAAGAACATGCCGGGAACAAGTGCCCCTTTGACAGCTTCCTTGATTTTCTCTCCGCCTTTTTCTAGCTTCCCGCCGATCAAAGGAATTTTTTTAATCAACGTTTCCAGTTCATCTTGCGCATAACGGACTTTGCGGGAAGAACGGATTCTTCCTAACATTTGGTGCATTGCTCCGACATTCGGTGCAATGGACATCTCGTTGTCGTTTAAGATGACGATGACGTTTTGTTGTTCGGCTCCGATATGGTTTAAGGCTTCAAGTGCCATTCCGCCTGTCAACGCACCATCTCCGATGATAGCAATTGCCCGGTCATCGTTTCCTTTTAACTCATTCGACACAGCAATCCCCATCGCTGCCGAAAGTGAAGTCGAGCTGTGTCCGGTTTCCCAGACATCATGGATACTCTCATTGCGTTTCGGGAACCCGCACAACCCTTTGTGTTGACGTAACGTATCAAACTGACCTGCCCGTCCTGTCAGAATTTTATGCACGTACGCTTGGTGTCCGACATCCCAGACGAATTTATCGTTTGGACTGTCAAATTCACGGTGAAGCGCTAACGTCAGTTCAACGACACCTAAATTCGGTGCTAGATGTCCACCTGTTGTTGCTAGTTCTTCAATCAAAAAGCGTCGGATGTCGCCTGCGAACAGTTCTAATTCCGAGACTGACATACGCTTTAAAAATGACGGATCCTGTATCTCTGTCAACTTCATACCTTACCGCCTCTTTCCCTTGCATTCTTATATGGTTTGTACCCTACATTGTACTAGAACAATCTTGCGAACGCCACATTCCCGGCGCATAAAAAAAGACGGCATACTACGCCGCCTCTCTTAATGGTCACGCTTGACGACGAAGTCAAGCAAATCTTTAAGCGGTGCCGCTTCGGCGGAAAGTGCTTCGATTGCTTCATTTGCTGCCGTCACCTGGGCTGCAAGTGCCCGTTCCGCTCCGTCAAGACCTAGTAGTTTCGGATACGTTGCTTTGTCATTTCCTTCATCACTGCCAACCGGTTTTCCAATTTTGTCAGCGTCTCCGGTTACGTCCAAAATGTCGTCTTGAATCTGAAACGCGATCCCGAGATGACGGCCGTATCGCTTCAAATGTTTGAGATCCGCTTCTGTAACGCCGGCTAAAATACCACCTGCTTCGACTGCAAAAATCAACAATGCTCCTGTTTTTCGACGGTGAATCGACTCGAGTTCTTCCGTGTCATTGATTCCGCCGCGCTCCCCCAGCATATCGTCTAATTGACCGCCGACCATTCCGGCTGCACCTGCCGCCATTGCAAGTCGCTCGAGCAATTTCACTTTGACTTCTGCCATGGCCGTCGTCTCGAGTAAACAGGTAAAGGCATTCGTCAGTAACGCATCACCAGCGAGAATCGCCGTCGCTTCGTCAAATTGAATATGATTTGTCGGACGTCCGCGTCGCATATCATCATCGTCCATCGCCGGTAAGTCATCATGGATCAACGAATATGTATGAATCATCTCAAGCGCTGCCGCTGCTGCGTCACCCATCTTGCGGTCGATCCCATACGAATCGAGGACAGCATAAATCAGCGCCGGTCGGACACGCTTGCCACCTGCATCAAGCGAATAACGCATTGCTTCCCGCAGACGATCCGGTGCTTCGAGACGATTCATGAATGTTTCCAGCGCTTGTTCCACTTGCGTTTTCCACTCTGTTAAGACAATCATTGTGATCCCCCTTTTTCACGTAACGTGCCATCTTGCTCCAAGATTTGATCCAACCGTTGTTCTGCCGTCGACAGTTTCCCTTGACAGAGTGCCGTCAATTTGACGCCTTCCTCGTACAAATTCATCGCCTGCTCAAGCGGTGCTTCACCCGCTTCCAGTAATTCGACGATCTCTTCCAATCGCTCTAAAGCCGCTTCAAAGGATTGTTCTGTTTCCATCTTCTTCATCCTCTCGTTTCGCTAGGATACTCCCGTCATGAAACTGAACCCGGAAGGTCTGATCTGACAATTCTGTTACGGAGCGGACAAGTCGTCCATCCTGCTCGACGTATGTATATCCACGAAGCATGACTTGCGTCGGACTGACCGAGTCGAGTCGGGCAATCATTTGATATAGCCGATCCTGCTTCGAACGCATGATGGTGTGAATCCGTTCCAGCTGCTTTCGCGTCCGAATCAATTGGCTCCCTTGCTCCGCAAGACGTTCCTGCATCGCAATCCGGGCAAATCGATTTACCTGATTGGTCAACGCTTGTTGTTTCGTCTGAAGTACTTGCTTCCCGATTCGGTGAAGTCCCATCTCTGCCCGGTCCAATCTTTCCTGTTTTAAACCTAACAAGACCCGGGGAGATTTCAATCCGTAACTGGTTGCCAGTCGGTTGACTCGCTCTTTACGTTCGTTGATGTACTGAGCGTAGTGTCGTGTCAACCTTCGATTCAGCTCATTGAGACGCTTCTCGAGTTCTACTGCTTCAGGCGTCACAAGTTCTGCCGCGGCTGTCGGCGTCGCCGCGCGGACATCCGCCACAAAATCAGAAATCGTAAAATCTGTTTCGTGACCGACCGCTGACACAATCGGAATTCGTGATTGATGAATCGCCGTCACAACCGACATTTCGTTGAACGCCCACAGCTCCTCGATTGATCCGCCCCCCCGACCGATGATCATCACATCACATGCCTGATGTTCGTTCATCGCTTCAATGGCACGGACGATTTGGGGTGCTGCGTCTTTTCCTTGGACCAAAACAGGTGCAAAGACGATGGCAGCTTGTGGATAACGCCGCCGTAACGTCGTCGCAATATCATGCAAGGCTGCACCCTTCGGAGATGTTACGATTCCGATTCTTTGCGGGAATGCCGGCAACGGCAGTTTCTGTTCCGCTTCAAACCACCCTCGGGCTTCGACATCCTCTTTCAATCGGATATATGCTTCGTAAAGGACACCTACACCGTCCTCCATCATCCGTTCGACGTAGAGCTGCATCTCACCCGACGCGACATATACCGAAATCCGTGCCGTTATGATAACACGGGCACCGTCCCGGATGTCCGTTTTGACACGACCGGCATCGCGGGCAAACATAACGGCTTTCATCCGCGACTGTTCGTCTTTCAACGTAAAATAAAGGTGACCGGAAGAGTGTCGTTTAAAGTTCGACACTTCTCCCACCACCTGAACTTGTTGGAGCAACGAGTCATTCTCGAGTTCCCGCTTCACGTAATGGACGAGTTCGGAAACCTGAAGAGGATTCGTCATTTCGCCGCCTCAATCGTGTTATGAAGCAACATCGTAATCGTCATCGGTCCGACCCCACCAGGAACAGGTGTAATCATCGAAGCGACATCTTTCACAGCTTCAAATTCGACATCTCCGACCAACTTCCCGTCTACCCGGTTGACACCGACATCGATGACAACGGCATCCGGCTTGACCATATCGGCTGTAATCAGTTTCGGTACACCGACAGCGACGATCAAAATGTCCGCCTGACGGGTCATCGCACCGAGATCTGCAGTTTTCGAGTGACAATAGGTCACTGTCGCTGATTCATTCAAGAACAGCATACCGACAGGCTTTCCGACGATTTGACTTCGGCCGACGACAACGACATGACGACCGGCAATCGGTACATTCATTTCCTTGATGAGGTGAAGAATGCCGTTTGGTGTACACGGTAAGAAGGTTGGTTCTCCGATCATCATTTTTCCGACTGAGACCGGATGGAATCCGTCGACATCTTTTTCCGGGGCGATGGCGAAGATGACCTTACTTTCATCAATATGTTTTGGCAAAGGTAATTGAACGAGAATACCGTGTACGCTTGCATCGGCATTCAAACGTTCAATCAAGTGAAGTAATTCCGATTCCCCCGTCTCTTCCGGTAGTCGAATTAAATCAGACTCCATACCAATCTCTTGTGCCGCTTTTTCTTTACCACGGACATACGATTGGCTGGCTGGATCTTCCCCAATTAAGATGACGGTCAGCTTCGGTTGAATACGTTGTTCTTTCAGACGTGCGACTTCTTCTTTCAGTTTCAAACGATACGATTGTGCGACTTGTTTCCCATCGATTACGACTGCCATGATTTTGTCCACTCCCCAAAAAATATTCACTTCACTCTTTGCCTGATCAAACTTCTCTGTTTAAGTTAGTTGCTTTGCGGATTTTCTTTCAAACCGTTTTGTTCCACTTCTTGTGCTACTTTTCCTAACACACCGTTGACGATTTTTGTTGCTTCTTCGTCGGCAAAAGCTTTTGTCAATTCAATCGCTTCGTTGATCGTTACCCGGACTGGAATTTTAGTTTCAAACAACAGTTCATACACCGCAAGACGAAGAATCGTCCGTTCAATGTTTCCGAGACGTTCAAATGACCAGTTCACGAGCGCGGCACGCAACTTTTGATCAATTTCCGGTTTATTGGCTTCGACACCCTCGACCAATCGTGTAACAAACGTATCATATTCTTTACCTTCTACTGCGAATTCAATGGCTTCTTGTGCAGACAGATCCGAGAGTTCCATTTGGAACAAAGACTGTACTGCCAGTTCGCGCGCCATATGTCTTTTCATCATGATTTTACGTGCTCCTTTTTTTATCGTTCTCAATCAATTAGTTTAGCACATTCTTTTTTCAAAAAACATAGAGAACGGCAAAAAGACGGGAGTTAAATACAATCGACTCCCGCCCACGATTACTTCACGATTTCTGCTTTTAGTTCACGTTCTGTAAATTTCGTCGTAAATGTTCCACGACGGAATACCGGATGTGCCAAGACTTTTTGATGGAACGGAATCGTCGTTTTGACACCCTCGATCCAAAATTCAGATAAAGCCCGTTCCATTTTTGCACATGCTTCTTCACGTGTTTCGGCATGAACAATCAGTTTGGCGACCATTGAATCATAGTACGGAGGAATCATATACCCCGGATAGACTGCACTGTCGATCCGGACGCCCATTCCGCCCGGTGCGACGTATTGTGTGACCCGTCCAGCGTGGGGACGGAAATCGTGATCCGGGTCTTCCGCATTAATCCGGCATTCAATCGAATGCCCCCGGAATTCAATATCCTGTTGCTGAACAGCCAGTGGATGATCGAGCGCCACCTGGAGCTGCGCCTGCACAAGATCAAATCCCGTGATCATTTCCGTCACCGGATGTTCGACCTGGATTCGCGTATTCATTTCCATGAAGAAGAATTCTTCCGTCTCTTCAACAAAGATGAACTCGATCGTCCCGGCTCCCGTATAGTCAATCGCTTTCGCTGCCTTGACTGCCGCTTCCCCCATCTTCAAACGTGTTTCAGGACTAACGGCCGGCGACGGGGCTTCCTCAATCAGTTTTTGCATCCGTCGTTGAACGGTACAATCCCGTTCCCCGAGATGAATCACGTTTCCGTGACGATCGGCGAGTACCTGGACTTCGACATGACGAAACTCTTCGATAAAACGTTCGAGATACACTTCGCTGTTGCCGAATGCTTGTTTCGCTTCACGGCGCGTTTCATCCAGACCGGTCACAAGTTCTTCCTGTGAACGGGCGACACGAATGCCTCGTCCACCTCCGCCGGCAGTTGCCTTGATGATAACAGGATAGCCGATTTCATCCGCTAGTTGTAACGCCTCGTCATCCGTGACCGTCCCGTCAGAACCCGGTACGACAGGTACACCGCAGGCAATCATCGTTTGTTTCGCGACATCTTTGATCCCCATCTGACGGATGGCAGCGGATGTCGGGCCGACGAACTTGATGCCACAGGCTTCACACATCTCGGCAAAATCAACGTTCTCCGCGAGGAACCCGTATCCCGGATGAATCATCGTGACGTTCCGATTGGTCGCAACAGCCAGGATATTCGTGACATTCAAGTAAGAAGCCGTCGAACTGACATCTCCAATACAATATGCTTCATCTGCTAAACGGACGTGCAGGGCATCCCGGTCCGCTGTCGAATAAACGGCAACCGTCTGAATGCCGAGTTCTTTTGCCGCACGAATGATTCGGACCGCAATCTCGCCCCGGTTCGCTATTAAAAGTTTTTCCATTGCCATCACCCCGCTCAAGGACGAATCCGGAAGAGAGGTTGTCCGAATTCAACAAGGTCTCCATCTGCGACGAGAATTTCGACGACTGTTCCGGCTACTTCCGAGTTCAGATTATTAAATAGTTTCATGGCTTCTAAGACGCAGACGACTTGACCGACTTCGATTTGATCGCCGACTTTGACGAAAGACGGTTTGTCCGGATTCGGACGCGAATAAAACGTTCCGACCATCAACGCATTGATCGTTACCGTATCTGCTTCAACATTTGATTCTTCCGTTGCTGATTCCGTGACGGCTACTGGAGCTTGCGCTGCCGGTGTTGCGGCCGGTGCCGGTGCTTGATGGGAAACAACGATGTTATCATTTTGTTTTTTTAATTTTAACTTATACGTATCGGTTTCAAGAGAAAGTTCATTGACACTCGATTGGTCCAACATTTCGAGTACTTGCTTCAACTGATCGATTTTCATTTTTCTTCATCCCCTATCTCAACATTCACCTTTATTATTATACTTTAATATTATACCAGGTGCTAATGCCTACTCAAATACTAATATTAACTGGTCATACCAAAGGACGCAAGTCAAGACAAGAGGAAAAAACGCCTGTCCATCCAAGACGAGGATGAATAGGCGCTTCGAAAGCTGGATTATCCGTTGTAACGCCCTGTGAAATCACCAGTACGTGTATCAACTGTTACTTTTTCTCCTGCTTCGATGAAGAGTGGTACATGGATGATATGTCCCGTCTCGACCGTCGCATTTTTCTTGACGTTTGATGCTGTATCGCCTTTGACACCAGGCTCTGCCTCAACGATCGTCATGACGATTGTATTCGGAAGTTCGATTCCGAGGACTTCGCCGTTGTAGATCGCAATCTGAACTTCCATGTTTTCAAGAAGGAACGGGAGTGCCGCTTCGACTTGAGCCGTTGTGAGTTCCAATTGCTCATATGATTCTGTATCCATGAAGACATACGTTTCACCCATCGGATACAAGTATTGCATTTTGTTCCGTTCGATGTGGGCACGCTCGACACGTTCACCACCACGGAACGTCATCTCTTGAATGTTTCCGTTACGGATGTTACGCATTTTCGTCCGGACGAATGCTGCACCTTTACCCGGCTTAACGTGTTGGAATTCAAGGACCTGCCAAATCATTCCGTCTGATGTTTTAATTGTAAGTCCTGTTTTTAAATCGTTTACTGATACCATGAAAAGTTCCTCCTAAATGTTGATCTTGCCATTTTTACAGTGTAATAAGTTCTTTTGGTGAAGACGAAAGAATTTCACGCCCTGATTCGGTGATCAAGACGTCATCTTCAATCCGACATCCTCCGACTTGTGGTACGTAAATTCCCGGTTCAACCGTAACAATCATACCAGGTTGCAGTTTCGTTTCAGAACGGAACGATAATCCTGGTCCTTCATGTACTTCTAACCCAATTCCATGACCCGTCGAATGACCAAAATATTCCCCATATCCTGCATCCTTGATGATGTCACGTGTCAAAGCGTCTGCTTCAATTCCAGTGATTCCCGGACGTAATCCGTCAACGCCTGCGAGTTGCGCTTGAAGGACGGTATCGTAAATCTTCTGTAACTCCGGACTGATTGGTCCGATGGCAACAGTACGCGTGATGTCCGAGACGTATCCGTTCAGAAGCGCACCAAAATCAAGCGTCACGAGTTCACCTGACTGAATGACTTTCGAACTGGCAACACCATGCGGTAACGCAGAACGATAACCAGACGCAACAATCGTATCGAACGACGAAGACGTCGCACCTTGTTTACGCATAAAGAATTCAAGTTCGTTCGAGACTTCAAGTTCTGTTCGACCAGCTTGAATATACGTCAAGATGTGGTGGAACGTCGCATCTGCTAAATCCACCGCTTCCTTAATCATCTTAATCTCTGATGAATCCTTAATCAAGCGTAGGTTTTCAACGATTCCAGTCGTCGGAACCAATTCCACAGCTGATGCCTGATCGAATGCTTCGAATGAGCCAAGTGTCATCGCATCTTTTTCGACACCGACTGCACGCACGCGGGCTCCCGCCATCAATTCACCCATCGTTTCCGGAATCGACCGTTCAATCTGAACGATTTCCATTCCTTTTACTTGATCAGCCGCTTGTTCCGTGTAACGGAAATCCGTCACGAAGTAAGCTTGTTCTGACGTCACGAGACACGCACCGCTCGAGCCGGTAAATCCGGAAATATACCGGATATTTTCCGCCTTCGTGACAAGAAGACCTGGTAAATCACGTTCTTTAAGAGCCGTTTGGAGTGCTTCGATACGATGTTTCATGTCTGTTTCCCCCTTTTATTATGTAGACGGTTGGATCAACGCTTCTACTGCGAGCAGATACCCCGTCATCCCTAAACCGCTGATGACACCTCGGCAAACCGGTGCAAGCATCGACTGATGCCGAAATGCTTCGCGCGCATGAACGTTTGATAAATGAACTTCAATCGTCGGTACGCCGATTGCCGCAATCGCATCCCGCAACGCAATACTCGTATGCGTGTAAGCTGCCGCATTCAAAACGATTCCGTCATATCCGCGCGCTCCATGTAAATAATCGACCAATTCCCCCTCGTGGTTCGATTGGGCGAACTGAAAATCAATATCCTTAAAATGGTGTTTTATCAGATCTTCCAAATCCGATAAAGTTTGCGTCCCATATGTATCCGGTTCCCGTGTCCCAAGCAAATTCAAGTTCGGTCCATTCAAGACGAATATCCGCATTTCATCACCTCCAGATTGTCCCTGTCATTGTATCATAAGTCGTTTTCCGTCTCCTAAATTTTCGACTAGCATCGACAGCTGAACATAGTGTTTTTTCTATAAATCGAGTAAAATGACGGTACACGATATTTTATTTGAAGATGGGATGCGTTTCTCTATGAAAACTGCTCAAGCGCCCGTTGGTGGACAAGCCATCGTCGAGGGTGTCATGTTCCAAAATGCTACACATGCCGTCTCAGCCATTCGCCGAAATGACGATACGATTGAAACATTCGAACAAAAAAAACCAAGTCGACCACTGATTGCCGTCGGTAAAAAAATCCCTTTGATCCGCGGATTGTTCGCTTTAGTCGAGTCTTCAGCAAACGGAGCAAGCCATATGAACTTCGCCAGTGACCGTTACGGTGTCAATCCGGGTGAAGAAGAGCCGGAAGACGCTTCCCAAGGCCAGTTGACGAAATGGCTCGGCGTCGCTGTACTCGGTGTTTTGTCGTTCTTTTTCGGAAAATTGATGTTTACGTTATTACCTGCGTTTCTAGCCTCACTTTTCAGCTACTTCCCGGCGTTATCCGGACATTTGATTCAAAACGTACTGGAAGCCTTGATCAAGTTGACCTTGCTGTTCAGTTACCTCTATCTGATTTCCTTGACCCCGCTCGTCAAACGACTGTTTCAATATCATGGTGCGGAACATAAAGTCATCAACTGTGTCGAGAGCGGCCAGACATTGACGGTCGAAAATGTCCGGACAAGCAGCCGTTTGCATTACCGGTGTGGTTCGAGTTTCTTGATTTTCACTGTCATCGTCGGATTTTTCGTGTATTTAATCGTACCGACCGATCCATTATGGTTACGTCTTGTTTGTCGGATTGCCTTGTTGCCTGTCGTCATCGGTCTTTCGTTTGAAGTTTTACAATTAACAAATAAAGCGCAAAACATTAGAGGGTTACGCGTCATCGCCTTACCCGGCCTGTGGTTACAGTACTTGACGACGAAAGAACCGGATGATTCTCAAATCGAGGTTGCGATTTACGCGTTTGAAGCACTCGAAAAACAGGAACATAACCTACATGAGAATGCACTTGGTTAATTGATAACAGGGGTGATAATATGATTAGACAACGGATTGGCTCTACATTCGCACTTGTCGTGTTACTGTTTGCGTTCGTCGGCTTTGGATATAAGCTTGCTAATGATCCCGGTAGTCTGTTTTCACAATTACTGTTTTTTGCGATTACAGCTGGAATCATCTTCTTGCTGTTTAAATTTTTAACACGAAATAGCGTCAGCAGCGGAACGAACTCTCAATATCGAAAATCTGTTGCGCAGTCTAAAAAAATGCATGCCAAGAACAACCCCTCTCCCCGCCGGACAGATTTTAAGAAGAAACCGGTCAAAACGACGAAAACGGCCACCTCTAATAAAGTGCGTCCCCTTCGTGACCGGTCAAAAGCACCACACTTGACTGTCATTGAAGGAAAAAAGGGTAAAAAGAAAAAACGTGCTTTTTAAACAAAATCAACAGTAGCTGTGTGCCGATAAGGCTACACAGCTACTGTTTTTTTTAATCCGTCTCGACCCAACCGACGTACGGCAGGTTCCGGTATTCCTCGGCACAATCAATACCATAACCGACTACAAAATAATCGGGAATCTCAAATCCGACATAATCGGCATCGAGCGGTACTTCCCGTCGTGCCGGCTTGTCGAGTAACGTACAAATTTTCAAGACACCCGGTTTATGCAGCTTCATGTGTTCACACAAGAAACTTAAGGTATGCCCGGTATCGATGATATCCTCGACGACGACGACGTATTTCCCTTCGACATCAAGATCCAAGTCCTTTTTCAACTGGACGCGTCCGGACGAAACCGTTTTGGCGCCATAAGAAGAACAGGCGACTGTATCGATTTGGACACTACCTTTGATTTCGCGCATCAAATCGGCAGCAAAGACCATTGAACCTTTTAATACGACGACTAAAACAATTTGTCGACCTGCCGCGTCACGTTCAATTGCAGCAGCAAGATCTTTTACTTTTGACGCAAGTTCTGATTCCGATACTAACTTCTCTTTAATCACGATTTCCATAACCGGATGGAGATCCATCCGTCACCCCCTTCGATGATTTCACGGTCAGTATAGCATATCCGCCTCCCCATTAACCGTACTATAATGACATTTAATTAAAAATCGTTCGTCTTTTAAGAAGAATGAGACAAAAAAACAAGTACACTCATTCTTCTGGGTGTACTTGCTGATGTTTTTGAAATTCCGCTTGTAATTCCGGACGTTCGGCAAAAAACTGAATCATTCCGTTGATTTTATCGAGTGCTTCAATACTGATATGATGCTCGATTCCTTCCACATCTTTGTAAATCAAAGATTCATCCACTCCGACGAGGCGCAGAAAATCTTCTAACAACGCATGACGTTCGACAAGGCGCTTCCCGATTTTCCGTCCTTTTGCCGTTAACATCAATCCACGGTATTTCTCATACACGAGATATTCTTCCCGGTCCAACTTCTGGACCATCTTTGTCACAGAGGACGGATGAACACCTAACAGTTCTGCAATATCGGATACACGGGCATATCCTTTTTCTTCAATCAAAATATAGATTTGTTCTAAATAATCTTCCATGCTCGGAGTCGGCACGACATCACCTTCCAATCCATCTCTTTAGCGCTTCCAGTTCCATTCTTCACTACGGTACTTCTCTGCCAACCGCTCAATTTCCTGCCATTGATGCGTTGTGAACTCTAGCGGGGTGAAGGTCAATTGAAGTGCATCTTCAAATCCCTTTACAAAAGCAAGACGAACTTCTTCGAATGAGACAGAACGTCCAGCAAGCTCATTCAAGGCAACCGCTTTTCCGGCAAAACGTGCTTTCATCCGTTCACGCATCGTTTCATCTTCGTACATAAAACAGTCAAACAATTCCCCTTCATCGACAGACAGCGGCACAGAACCGTGTTGCAACACGACGCCTTGATGACGGACTTGCGCACTTCCGGCCACTTTCCGTTTTCCGACTGCCAGTTCATAATACGATGCGGCATCAAAACAGACAGCAGACTTCGGTTTTCGCAATTCGTCTTTTTCTTCTTCTGTCATCGGAACCGAAAATTCAACAGGAATCCCTAAATGATGATACCCTTTACGGATTCCTTCTGTCAGCATCCGGTAACTTTCAATGACGGTTTTCGGGACGCCTTCCATCTGTTCAGGAAGAATCACACTGTATGTCAATTCGTCGGCGTGTAAGACAGCTCGTCCCCCGGTCATCCGGCGAACGATTGGAATACCCAGTGCTTCGATCCGTTTGCGATCAATATCTTTTGTCGCCCGTTGAAAATGACCGACACTTAATCCCCTTGGTTCCCACGAATAAAAACGAAGCGTCGGTGCGACTTCGCCTCGGCCGACAAAACCGATTAAGGCTTCGTCAATCGCCATGTTCAATGCCGGTTCCATTCTTTCCGTCGTCAATACTTGCCACTCTCTGATCAAGTGAACACCCCCAGAAACGTTTCCGTATTAGTGTATCAGACCCTTTCTATCCTGCGCAACGACGAGTCGATTGCCGAAATCGATTTCGTTTACTATAATGGTAAAGATGTTATATGAACGAAGGGGTTGGAACTTAGATATGGAAATCAGTACAATCATCACGATCGTCTTATGGGTAGCCTTGATTGCTTATATCGTCTGGCGCTTCATGCCGGTCAAAGGAATCACGAAGCTCTCACAAGAGGAATTCCGGGCAAACTACCGGAAAGCACAAATCGTAGACGTCCGCGAGACACAGGAATTTAAAGGCGGTCACATCATCGGAGCGCGTAACATACCGGTCAGTCAGATGAAAATGCGTTCGAAAGAATTACGTAAGGATATGCCGATTTATTTGTATTGCCAAGGCAACATGCGTTCATCGCAAGCGGCCAAAGTCTTGAAAAAAGCCGGTTATACGAACTTGTATCAACTTAAAGGCGGATTCAAGCAATGGACCGGAAAAGTCAAACGCAGCTGATTCCTTTTACTTCATAACAAAACCATCCCTGTCAATTAAGACGCGGGATGGTTTTTTATTTAGACGTGAACTTCCTGTTTCGGCTGGTAACGTAAAATCGGCTTACGTGCTGCTAATGTCTCGTCCATACGTTTGACGACCGTCGTATGCGGTGCGTTCAAGACGACGTCCGGCGTCTCTTCGACTTCTTTCGCAATTTGGAGCATCGCATCGCAAAATGCATCAAGCGTCTCCTTCGATTCTGTTTCCGTCGGTTCGATCATGATACATTCTTCGACATTCAACGGGAAGTAAATCGTTGGCGGGTGATATCCGAAGTCAAGCAGGCGTTTGGCGATATCGAGCGTCCGGACACCCAGTGCTTTTTGACGACGTCCCGACAGAACAAATTCGTGTTTGCAATAGACATCATAAGGAGCATCATATGCACCCTTCAGACGTGCCAACATGTAATTGGCATTCAAGACGGCTTCTTTCGAAACGCGGGCAAGCCCTGCGCCTCCCATCGTCCGGATATAACTGTAGGCCCGGACGTTGATTCCGAAGTTTCCATAAAACGGTTTGACGCGGCCGATTGATTCCGGACGGTCGTAATCGAGTACAAAACCATCTGCCGTTTTCGCCACGATCGGTTTTGGCAGATATGGAATCAAGTCATGTTTGACACCGACCGGACCTGAACCAGGACCACCGCCGCCGTGAGGACCTGTAAACGTCTTGTGGAGATTCAAGTGGACAACATCAAAGCCCATGTCCCCGGGACGCGCAATTCCCATGATCGCGTTAGAGTTCGCACCATCGTAATACAGTTTTCCGCCGGCTTCGTGGACAGCTTTCGCAATCTCGACGATATCCGATTCGAACAGGCCGAGTGTATTCGGATTCGTCAGCATCAACGCTGCCGTATCTTCTCCGACTTTACTCTTTAAATCAGCTAAATCGACTAATCCGCGCTCGTCAGATAAGACCGTCACCGTATCAAAACCAGCAACAGAAGCCGATGCCGGATTCGTTCCGTGAGCTGAGTCCGGAACGAGAACTTTCGTCCGTTTAAAATCTCCCCGCGCATGATGGTATGCTTTGATCAACATCAGTCCTGTCCACTCACCGTGGGCTCCTGCTGCCGGTTGCAACGTCACTTCATCCATACCGGTAATGACTGCCAGTTTCTCTTGTAAGTCGTACATCAGTTCAAGAGCACCTTGTACGCTCTCAACCGGTTGCAATGGATGGATATGAGCGAATCCCGGGAGACGTGCCATATCTTCATTGATTTTCGGATTGTATTTCATCGTACATGAACCAAGCGGATAGAAACCGGAATCGACCCCGTGATTTCGGTTCGAAAGGGCGGTATAATGACGGACAAGATCCAGTTCAGATACTTCCGGCAACTCCACGTCCTCTTGGCGTAGCAAATGCGCAGGCAATAAATCTTCCGCCGCTACTTCGTCGACCGTCGGAAGCGGTAAACTGTAGGCGACACGACCAGCTTTTGAGATTTCAAAAATCAATGTCTGTTCACTAGTTTTATGCATGAGTCAGTCCTCCTAACGCAGTCACGAATTGATCCAATTCTTCTTTCGTCCGTAATTCCGTCGCACAAACAAGCATTTGTTTGTTCCGACTGTCGTCAAACGTACCAAGTGGCAGACCACCGATGATTCCGGCTTGCAACAACTGTTTGCCGGCTTCTGTCGCATCGATTGGCAATTCAACCACAAATTCATTGAAGCTCGGACCGTCGTCCACGATGTGGAAACCTGCTTGAATCAATGATTTTTTCAAGGCGTAGGCCGTCTGAAGGTTGCGGGTTGCCAGTTCACGAATCCCGCGCTTTCCTAGTGCGCTCATCGCGATGGAGGCCGCTAAAGCATTCAGTGCCTGGTTCGAACAGATATTCGAAGTCGCTTTATCGCGGCGAATGTGTTGTTCACGCGCTTGTAATGTCAGGACGAAACCACGTTTTCCGTCTTCGTCGACCGTCTGACCGACAAGACGTCCAGGGATTTTTCGCATTAACGCTTTTGTCGTCGTGAAATACCCGCATGTCGGTCCACCAAAGCTCTGTGGAATTCCGAACGGTTGGCAATCCCCAATTGTAATATCCGCCCCAAGCTTACCCGGTGCTTCTAATAAGCCGAGTGCAAGTGGGTTGGCCGAGACGATGAATAACCCGCCTTTTGCATGCGTCGCGTCTGCTAATGCTTGTAAATCTTCGACACGTCCATAGAAGTTCGGATATTGCACGATGACACACGCGACATCATCGAGTGCATCCAGGTTCGCGATCGCCGTTTCACCATTCACGAGCGGTAATGTCTGTACTTCAAGTCCGGGACCGTTTGCGTAGGTCCGCACGACATCGTGTGCTTCCGGATGCACACCATCCGAAAGAACGATTGTCTTCTTTTTCTTATGGGCACAGGCAAGCATTGCCGCTTCAGCCAGTGCTGTAATCCCGTCGTACATCGAAGAGTTGGCGACATCCATTCCCGTCAATTCACAAATCATCGTTTGGTATTCAAAAATCGCCTGCAGCTCCCCTTGTGAAATTTCAGGTTGATACGGCGTATAGGCCGTGTAGAACTCAGAGCGGAGTAACATATGGTTCACGACAGCAGGTGCATAGTGGTCATAGATACCAGCACCAAGGAAAGACGGATACTGCTTCGTGTTCATGTTTTGATCGGCAAGTTTTGAGAGCGTTCGAATCAAATCGGTTTCCGGTAAGGGAATGCCCACTTCTTCCAAAGTTCCTTGATCGCGTACACTCGCCGGGATATCGGCAAGCAAGTCTTCAATCGAGTCCGCACCAATCGTCTGTAACATTTCTTTTTCATCTTCTTGTGTCATCGGTAAATAACGAAAATCCATCTTTTATGTCCCCCTTATTTGCTCCGGCGATAGAATGGTGTGTCGATTCGTTTTGCCGCCAGTTTTTTTCCGCGTACTTCGACTTCGAACGTTTCCTCAGTCGCATATTCCGTAGGTACAAGTGCTAACGCAATGGCTTTACCGATTGTCGGTGGTAATGTACCGGTCGTAACGAATCCGACGGGTTCTCCGTTCACTAGAACCGAAGCGTCTTGACGAGCAATCCCCTTATCAAGAAGTTCAAGACCGATTAATCGGCGGCGCGGACTGTCTTCTTTCTGTTTCAACAAAGCTTCCGATCCGACAAACGACTTCACTTGTGGTTTGACGGCAAACCCCATTCCTGCTTCAATCGGTGAAATCGTCGCCGATAACTCGTGGCCGTATAAAGGCAAACATGCTTCAAATCGTAACGTATCCCGGGCACCCAGCCCACACGGTACGACACCCGCTTCTAATAACACTTTCCAGACTGTCGAGGCGTCTGCAGACGGCATGTACAGTTCGAACCCGTCTTCTCCTGTATACCCGCTGCGTGATACCAGCATATCGACTCCGGCCAACTCTCCTTGCGCAAAACGGAAAAATTTGATGTCTTCGAGATTGAGCGTCGTCAGTCCCTGCAACACTTCAACCGCTTTTGGACCTTGAACGGCAATTTGCCCATAGGCATCCGATTGATTTTCAAGCAACACGTCCCCTTTTAAATACTGACGTAAGTGCGCTTCATCTTTTTCAATGTTGGATGCATTGACGACAAGCAGATAGTCCTGTTCTGTTAAACGATAAACCAATAGATCGTCTACTGTCCCACCATTTTCCTGGCACAAAACATTGTATTGCGCCTGCCCGATCGCAATCTTCGAGATGTCATTGGACAACGTCTGTTGAAGAAATGCTAACGCATCTGATCCGGAAACAAACAACTCGCCCATATGGGATACATCAAACATTCCGACACGTTCCCGCACCGCTGTATGCTCTTCCTTGATGGATGAAAACAGAACTGGCATTTCAAACCCTGCAAAATCGACCATTTTCCCCGTTGGTGCAATGATGTCGAACAATGGCGTTCTCTTCAATGTCGTCTGACTCATACTTTTCCCCCTAATTACGAACATTTTTAGTTCCTTTTCTCTTTATTGTTCAACTTTCAATTACATTCTACCAATTTAAAATCTTTTATTCTAGGTTTATTCGGAAATTGAACAAAAGGAAAGAGAGAAAGGACAAAGTCCCTTCTCTCCTATTGTTTCATATTCAGCCGATGAAAGCCATTTCAAAATGGTTTAAGCCCTGCAGTATGTTCAACCTCTGTTTTAAGACGTTGTCCTTCAGCAATGAGTTGACGTCCTCCTTGCTCCACTCGTTTCCCCTCCGCGACCAAATGATCGACGTTTCCTTTGATTTGATTGATCCGGCTCGTCGTATGATCAATATTCGTCTGCAACGTTTGTTGACGAATGGAAAAACGTTCCAGTAGTTGCTTGATCACTGTCACATCTTTTGAAATCTTCTTTTTGTATAGGCTTAGCCCATAAATCACCAAACCGATGATTGCTAAGACGATAATTCCGAGATTGATCCAAATCATACGTTCTCCTCCAATATCGTTTCGATTTCTTTTGCCAGTTCCCGGACAGACTTCTTACCATCTAAGCGGATATCTGCCAACCGCGCATAGATGGGTCGACGTCTCCGAAATAACTTTTCGACTGTCATCCGAGATTTGACAAGCGGACGGGATGGGTCTGTCCTGATTCGATTCCAGACCAAATGGAACGGCGTATCAATCCAGATGACGATTCCGGTTTCTTTCATGAACGTCCGGTTTTCCAAACGTTCGATGATTCCGCCTCCCGTGACGACAATTTCCGCTTCACTACTTCGTAACAATTCGACTTCCCGATCCCGGAATCCTGTTTCACCGTGTTTTGCGAAGAACTCCGTAATCGAACCATACTCCTGGACAAAGCGCTCATCCAGTTCTTCGACATGATAATGCACTTGAAGATTACGTCCAATCGCTGTTTTACCAGTTCCCATAAAACCAATCAAATAAACCTTATCCATTCGAAACAACCGCCTCGATTCTCTGTCCATTATCTAGTATCGCTTCCATTTTAAAGCCTTTATCTGTCCGTGTACAGGTAACTTGACCAATCGGATACTGGACGGTTTCATCTTGACGACAGTCCTTTGTTGCGGCTCGCACGAGCGACTCGAGTTGTAGCGCTTCTTTCTCCAACTGAACCTGTTTCACCGCTTCATCCATCTGATGACACCCTAGCAGGATGGCCACGCCTATTCCAAGCAGCAACAACAGGGTTTGGATCAGGATGAAGCCGCCTTCTTGCACTGAACGGTTCGTTGACGCTGATTGAGTTCGAAAATGAGCGTCTGTCCTTCCTGGCGGACTTGGTAATGCGTTACATCGTGGGCATACGTCAGTTCGCCTCCAAATTCTTTTTTTAATCGGATTTGATTTTGTACACGGACGAGCCGCCATTTGACCGGATCCTCTTCCGGATCAACGTCTACGCCGCGAACTTCATCACCATTTTTTTCACACGAAATACTCCGCCACATCAGTCGCTCAATCGTATG
Source organism: Exiguobacterium sp. GL_137 (assembly GCF_057834585.1). Classification (NCBI taxonomy): domain Bacteria; kingdom Bacillati; phylum Bacillota; class Bacilli; order Caryophanales; genus Exiguobacterium; species Exiguobacterium sp. GL_137. The sequence goes on along the minus strand of NZ_CM174406.1, from coordinate 917,353 downwards.
AAAAAATAATTCTTCTTCCATCGGTTGCTCGTGATGCACGGTACTGACGATTTGTGTCATCGCAATCAGACTAATCAACAGCAGCGGGCTCAGCCAAAGGACCAATGAAATTTCGAGGAGTGTCGTTCCGGATTGAGCTCGCCAAACAGACCTCTTCACTACACCACATCCCTTCTGTAATGTCGTAGCCTGTTCTTCTTTCTGCGATTTGATCAGACGCCATTTGATCGAGACGGCGTGTTTCGACCATCAATTGATTTTTTTGCTTTTGAAAAGACAACAGAGGATCGATTGCGAGCATCAGGAAACAAGCGATGGCAACCATCGATAAAACGACTTCCAGAAGCGTGAATCCCTGTTGCTGAATGTTTTTATTCCCCACGGTATTTACCTCGTTTTTTGAATCACCATTTGATAATTGCCGAGTAAAAATTTGATTTCAAACGCTTGTGTCGTCGATTGACACACCCAGGTCGACGCATACGTCGAATGATAACTTTTAAAGTAAATGATCCGTCCGTTCGAAGGAACGATACAGGCGTGACCCGGTTGAAATGTCCGTTGCCATAACAGGCGATCGTTCGCCATGATGAAATATCCTTTGCCGTCATTTTTCCAGCGGAGCTGCATCTGATTTTGGTCACCCGTTTTAGAATATTGAATCAATCGTAGGGTCTGAACATCCTGTTTGAGGATTCCAATGTCTTGTTCCAGCGTATACAGGGCCGGTCTTCGATCGATGACGGTTGGTAATAAAAATATCAAAAGACATCCGATCATCACCAGTACAACGGTCATTTCAATTAACGTAAATCCGTCATTTAACTTTCGTAAGTTCTCCAGTCTTCGCATCATACGTATAGGTCTCCTGATCGCAAGCAAGTTCGTTTGGTTTTTCCGCTGTCCCCCGATTGATGGTTTGCAGTGATTCCGGATACGTTTTTTCTTTCGCATAATAAAGATTTACCTCGGAGCGGATGACACGGATGTTTGCTTCGCAACTGACTCCTTTCGCCTGGTCTTTCCCGCTCGTCATGGTCGGAATCAAAACGAGTAAAAGTAAGGAAATGATCAGCAGGACGGCTGCCATTTCAAGTAAAGTGAATCCTCGTTGATTTTGAATAAAACGTTTCATTTGATTGACTCCTCATCTCTTTAAAATGGAAGTTGCTGAATAGCGAGTTGAATCGGATAGTAGAGGATTAAAAACAGTGTTCCTGTCATAACGGTTAATCCTCCGTACAATGCCGGTTCAATCAATAACAGTTTCTTTTCGACTTCTTCCTCAATTGATTCATGCAATAATGCCGCTTGCTCCAGTAATAAAGGACCTAAATCACCACTTTCCCGCGCAATATGAACCAATCCGACAGTTTCGACATCAATGATATTTTCATCCTGCATTGCCTCCGATAACGGTTGACCACTTTTTTGGCGGTGGTGCAGCACCTGATACATCTGTTTCTTTTTTCCGGTTTGCCCTTGTTCCAAAGCATGAAAAGCTTCTTCTAATGAAAATCCGGCATCGATAAAAGAACCGACCTCGATTGTAAACAAGTAGCTGTAATACAAACGCAGCATTTTTTGAATCATCTTCATACGAAGCAAACGCTTCATCGGAATATGCCGAATCAGGAGAACAAGTCCGATCACCGTCGTGACAGGAGCAAACGCCATGACATATTTTGCTGAAGAATGAAGGAGGGGACGAACGAATGGAGGTAAGGTAGCCGGATTCGACATCTCCAATAAGGAAGGAAACACATAAAGAGCATAAAACATGAACAGTAGCAACAGACTGGCTGCCAAGACAATCGGATAACGGGCCATCTTCCAAAATTTCTTTTTCATCTGACTTTCAAGCTCCAGTAACCGAATGACTTGTCGTAAAATCATCAGCGGACGTTCCGTCTGATCTCCTACTGTAAGTAATTGTTGTAAAGCTGTCGGCAGTTTTAACGGTTCAAGGGAAAAGGAGAGTCGATTGCCTTGTTGCAGTCGGACTTGAATCTCATGAATCACCGGAATGAGCAACGGATCTTCAAAACGGACCAATATATCCAGTGCCTCTTTTGTCGAGATTCCTTTAGATAAGAGACGATGAAATCGATTTAAGAACCGACATTTACTAGCGCTTGTAAGTTTTCGACGGTACAGCGAACGTCTCCCTCCTCCCGGTACAAGTGGATGATTTTTTTACAGACGGACAATTCTTCATTTGTTACTCCTAACGTTCTTAATCGCAACAAGGCCTCTTCAATCGATCCTGCATGCAAGGTAAACAAAACGACATGACCGCTCAGTGCCGCATTGATCGTCAACCGTGCTGCCTCAGCTGTTCTCACTTCGCCGAAAGCAATCCAGTCTGGATCGGCCCGGAGAATTTCTTCAAAACACCGGGTTGCGTCAAAACCAGCCTTTGCATTTAACTCCAGTTGTAAAATCCCCGGTACGCTACATTCGATTGGATCCTCGACCGAGATGATCCTTTTCCCGTCCATTGAGGCCATTAACGAGTACAACATCGTTGTCTTTCCTGCGCCTGTCGTTCCAGAAATGATGATGCATCCATGTGTTTGCTGTTTTAACCAGATCAAATCCTGTTCGGGATCAAGCAAACTTGCCGCAACCTCATCCGAAACAACCGCACGGTAAAAACGCCAGGACATGGCATCACCATATCGACTCGGTAAGATGGAGACACGCATTCCGCTCTCTTCAAGAGGATAGAGGCCACTTTGAGGGATTCGTTCATTTTGCTCCTTTAAGTTGGCTTCATAACGAATGTGACTGACAATCGTCCGATACTGTTCAATTGATACCGAGGATTGTTCTTCCAACCCTCCATTCGCCCGACAAATGACTTGGGCCGACCGGTCACCCGGAATAAAGTGGACATCGGTCGCACCGACTGCTTCAAATTGATGAATCAATCGACTGATCTCTTTTCTCAATCCAACACCTCCTTATTCAAAAAATACAAAAAAAAAGAAGCCGAAACAAATCGGCTTCTTTAAGATACTTGAGCAATAATTCGGTTCTTACGTTTCGCAAGTGTTTCGAGTCCTGGTTTATCATACCCGATTACAAGTTGTTTCCCGTCAGTAATGATTGGGCGACGCAATAATTTAGGATTGTCACTCATCAAACGAAGTAGTTCGCTTAGTTTCATGTCATCAACATTGATCCCTAAATCTTTAAAAGCCTGACTGCGTGTTGCCAGTAAACTTTCGATTCCATCCGTTGAAAGTTTTAGTAATTCCATCAATTCATCTACGGTTGGAGCATTTCTGAACAGATGACGTTCCTCTACATCAACATGTTCCTCTTTTAACCATGATTTCGTTTTACGACAAGATGTACAGCTTGGATATGTGAAAAATATCAACTCATTCGCCATTATTGCTCCTCCTCTCAAAATCTACGCTTCTCATTACAGAAACTATACCATGCCTTTTTCGTTTTGTACACCTTTTGTACAACTATTGTACAAGTTTTTTTCAAACTTCATCTTTTGTTCACAGTTATTCCTTAACAAACACTAGAACATGATGGACGGATGATTGTTTGCTTGGTAAAATAAGTACGTATATTGACTATCTGTCGGATTTAGGGGGTTATATGAATGGGGAGAATGTACCGCGTACTCGGATTTTGGACTGGAATTATTGCAGTCATGGCATTTATCGGCGCTCTAGGTGGAGATGCTAGCTCAAGTGAACATACGGATTCATTTTTAGTTATGGGCTTCGTCTTCTTGGCACAAACAGTATTCTTTGCAGCATTAGGCTATCTTCGCCTAACTGAAAAAACGTATGTCTACATTTTTGCAGCGTACTTAACAGTATTCTTTATCGTCTTCACGTATTGGTCCAATTTCCAAATGTGAACAAAAAAGCCCCTCGCCTTCGAATGAAGACGAGGGGCTTTTTTTATATTTCCTTAAAAAAATGGATTGTGTTTGATTTCCTGCCGTAACGTCGTTTCCGGTCCGTGCCCCGGATAAAACATCGTATCGTGTGGAATCTCTGCAATGACACGATCGACGGACCGCGTCAGTACTTCTTGATCGCCGCCTTCGAGATCGGTTCGACCGACACTGCGCTTGAAAATCAAATCACCTGCAAAGGCGACCTGCTCTTTTTTAAAATAAAACGTGACACTGCCCGGTGAATGCCCCGGTGTTTCCATGACATGAAACTGGAATGGTCCAATTTCCAACAGACCGCTTGCCAGTAACTGTTCGGCCGGTTTCACTTTTAAAGGCGGCATATTGAACTTGATGGACCCGTTGAGGTTCGGATTCGATAACCATTTCATTTCCTTTGGATGAATATAGGCAGGTGCAGACGTAAAACGTCGCAACATATCCACACCACCAATATGATCAAAATGAGCATGCGTCAAAAGGATTGCTTCGACCTTTGCTCCGCGCTTTTCAATTTCGTCAAAAAAACGTATATCTTCGGTTCCCGGATCAATGACGAGACATTTCCCGTCTTTAAAAAGAAGATAGCCGTTTTCCGAAGCCATACCTGAAGTAATACTTACGATTTCCATCTCATCAAACTCCTTTGTTGATATTCTTCTCTACTATACACGAAATTGTCGAAAGTTCGTCGCCCGCCCTCTCGACTTTATTCGCTCAGTCGGCTAAACTAAAAAGTGAGATTTAAGTGAAATCTTCGTGAACTTCATAACGTGATTTTTTAAGGGGGAGTACGTCATGCATTTGGATCAACCAATCGGTTGGCTTTTCTTTATCGTTGCACTCGTCGGTGTTTGGGCCGTCTTGCGTTCACTTAAGAAACGTCAAATGTTTCCACTCGTATTTGCTGGACTGACTGTAATCTTATTCGGTTGGTTTGGTATTGCGACATTGATTTTCGGCGGAATTCCGTCATAATCATGTTTTACAAAAAAAAGGTCAGCTTTCCACAACGGAAAGCTGACCTTTTTTTGTCTACTCTCTCAAAAAAGACGGGAACGATTTAACATCGCTCCCGTCTTTTTGATTATTTAGACGTTTGTAAGAAACGCAACAAATCGCCATAAATGACTTTATCCGATAAACCTAGTTCTTTCTCAGATTGTTTGACAGACTCTTTACAGATTGCGCTGTCTTTCTCATCCGTGACTTCTTCACCGGTTTTACGGTCATAACATGTCTCTTGTGTGTAGACTGTCTTATCAGTTACGACAGAACCGTCTCGGAACAATGCATAATCTTTATGTTCTTTTGAGAACAGATCCGTTCCGAACAATACTTCATCCTTGAAATTGTAACCAAGCAGATTTAACAACGTCGGCTTGATGTCAATTTGACTTGCAACATCATCATGTTTGACGCCTTTGTCTTGCCCAGGCAAGTGGATGACAAATGGTACACGTTGCAATTGAGCAACATCATACGGTGTTAACTCATCTTTTTTCAACAATTCTGCCATCGCAGCATTGTGATTCGTCGAGATTCCGTAATGATCGCCGTACAGCATGAAAATCGTATCATCCCATGTGCCGTCTTTCTTTAATCCTTCGATGAACTTACCGAGCGCCATATCTTGGTATGCGAGTGCTTGAACATAATGATTTAATGTCGTCGAACTCGTTTCAAGTGGTGGCACGAGCTCATCTTCCGGTTTCGGCATTTCGAACGGATAATGGTTCGTCAACGTAATGAATTTCGAGTAGAACGGGCGCGGAAGATCTTTTAGCATCGGTAACGATTGCTCAAAAAACTTGTCGTCCAGTAGTCCCCATTCTGTTAAATCTTCTGGATTACCTAAATCGTAATCGGTTTCCGAGAAGAAACGATCGACTCCGAAACTGTTGTACACGATATCGCGGTTCCAGAATGATTTGTTGTTTGCATGGAATACAGCTGAATAATAGCCGTCTTCTTTTAACATTTCAGGTGTGGCACGGAATTCATTTTCGCCGTTTGTAAAGAATGCTGATCCGCGACCAAGTGGATAAATCGAGTTTTCCAAGATAAACTCGGCATCCGATGTTTTCCCTTGTCCTGTATTGTGATAGAAATTATCCCAATAGTGCGAGTCTTTGATCAGTTTATTAAGGTTCGGTGTGACTTCCTGCCCATTCGGTGCTTTTAAACCGACAGCAAACGATTGAGCCGACTCAAATGAAACGACGATGACGTTTTTCCCTTTGTACTTCCCAAACATTGCCGGATTTGGTGTAGCATACTTTGAATCTGCAAAGTTTTGAACTTCAGAAAGCTCAGAACTGTCGGCCATTGCCTTTTGCGCTGATGTTTTCGATTGAATCAACGCATCGTACATATGGAAGTTAAACGTTCCGATATTTTTGACGAGCAGTTCGCGGTCAAACGCACGTGTTAGTAATTCTGGGCGTTCTGTTTCCGCAAGTGCCAGGTTGCCTAGGAAAACGGCTGTCGCTGCAACGAAAGCGAGAATCGCACGTCCACGCGACGCGATATTTTTCGACATATCCATTTTCCGTAAGAAAAACGGAAGAATCAATAAGTCCCCGACAATCAGAAGATCCGCCCATGATAACAATGAACCGAGCGACGCTGAAACCGTCTCTGCATTCGATGTTTGGAACAGAACCGGTAATGTCAGGTAATCATTAAAGAAACGGAAGAAAATGATATCCGCATACAGGACGAATGTCGCCACGACAAGGGTCCCGTAGATGAACCATTTTTGAACGTTCCCACGGAAGAAGAAACTGAATCCAAACATAAACAGTGCCGAACTGATTGGGTTAATCAGTAAGATGAATGCCTGTGCCGAATTGGTGACCGGCACATTGAAAAAGAGCGTATACGCTAAATATGTTTTTAACCAAATCAGAAGTGTCGCAATCCAAAAGAGCTTGTGCTCCTTATACGTGCTGCGCACACCTTGACCCACCTTTAGCCGCATACGCGACCAGATGCTTGAGTCTTGCTGCATAAAAACCTGCCTCCTAATATACGTGTGTCCTTTTTAATCGAACTTTTACACGTCTTACATGTCATATTCTATTTATACCCGTATCACGTGAAAATTTTACGCTTACTTTTACAAAAATGCAACCGGAATCCGGTCGATACTTTACAATCACATACTTTTATTACGTATGTAAACAAAAAAAAGATTCGATTTCTCGAATCTTCTTAAAAATAAATCATATGATTACTTTTTTAAAAACATTTGTTTGGCTAGCCAAGCGCAGCCAATGACCCCGGCATCGTTACCGAGTTCCGCGATTTTGAAGGTCGTTGATCCAAAGACACGAGGTAAAGCAAATCGTTCGAACGATTCCTTTAAAGGAGTCATCAACGCATCGCCGGCTTTTGAAACACCACCGCCGATGACAATGATCTCAGGATTAAAACTGTTTGCCAAATTCGAAATAGCAAGTCCAAGATGGAATGTCACTTCTTCGACAACTTCCGTCGCTACCGCATCCCCTTGCGAATAGGCTTCAAATACATCTTTTGCCGTAACCGCTTTGATATTATTCAAAGAAGTAATTTGTCCTTTTCGTTTTTCAAGACCCAGTCGGGCGACACCCGTTGCAGAAGCAATTGTTTCCAAACAACCTTTACGGCCGCAACCACACATGACGCCACCTTCCGGCAACATCGTGATATGACCGATTTCACCGGCCATACCGACTGTTCCGTGAACGATTTGTCCGTTGGTGATTAAACCACCACCAACACCTGTCCCCAGTGTGACGGCAAGCAGCTCTGTCGCTCCGCTCCCTGCCCCTTTCCACATCTCACCGATCGCCGCTGCATTCGCATCGTTCTCAATCACAGCGGGCAATCCTGTTAAACGTTCAAACTCTCCGACGAGTTCAAAATTGTTCCAACCGATATTGACCGCTTTTTCGACGACACCCGTATTAAAGTCGATGAATCCCGGCGCACCGATTCCAGCGCCGACAAAGTCTTCGACCCGCTTGTTGCTTTGCTGACATTTTTCAAAGAAAGAACGGGCGATGTCTCCCGGAATTTGTCCGCCATCATTTAAGATGACCGTTTCAATTTCCCATTTTTCTACGATGATTCCTTGTAAATCCAGAATCGCCATCTTGACCGTCGTTCCACCGATATCCACACCCAGTAACCACTTCATCGTCATAACTCCCTCATGATAAAAAATTCTTCCCTTTTATTTTAGCCGATTCATCTGCTTGTGCAAAGGGTTGCACAAGCTTTTCATGCTTTTCTCGATTGTTGTAGTTCGTATGCTAAAATCACTTTTGCGGAATCATATTGTTTTTTTTCCAGCACACCGGCCTGCTCAAGTTCGTCCAGTTCAAGCATCATCATCGCAATATCCGATTCCCGGTCACCGAGGTACACAATCGTTCCATATGATTTGAGCAATTGCTGAACATCATAAAGTGTTTTCATCGTTCATCGGCTCCTTTACAAATACATCGAGTAAATCGTATGTGGCTTGAAGGGATGTCTCGTGTGTCCGTTCGTAAGAATGACTCGATTCAATCCCGGGACCGAGTAATCCGTGCCGGACATCATGTCCGGCATGGACGGCCGCTGAAGCATCCGAACTGTAATAGGGATAGATATCCACTTTGTATGGAATCGTATGCTGTTGCGCTAAACGTGTGAACTGATGACGTAACGCAAGATCATACGGACCGGAACCGTCTTTTGCACAAATCGAAACCGTATACTCATCCGAATGTTGTCCTTCTCCAAGCGCTCCCATGTCGACTGCGATGTATTCCGCGACATCTTCTGAAAAACCGGCATTTCCTCCAAAGCCCACTTCTTCATAATTGGAGATGAGAATGTGGACAGGATGCGGTAACGTCAGCGTTTTCCATTTCTTGACGAGCTCCAACAATAAAGCAACAGACGCCTTGTCATCAAGGTGTCGTGATTTTACGAATCCCGTTTCCGTATGAACGAACCGTGGATCAAACGTTACGACGTCACCTACTTCGATTCCGGCAACCCTTGTTTCTTCTGCCGTTGTCGAACGGATGTCGAGTCGGACCTCGATATTCGTCGCACTCCGTTCTTCCGTATTCGTCACACGTGACGTGTGGACACTTGAATGATGGAAGACAATCGTTCCGGAAACGGTTTGTCCATCCATTTTATGAACTAAACAGTTTTCTCCCTCAATAGCTGTCCACGCATAGCCGCCAAGCTGCGATAGACTGAGACGACCGGTTGGTAAGATTTCCTTCACCATCGCCCCTAACGTATCGACATGTGCTGTCAGTAACCGAATCCGCGACGACTGCCCCGGCAACATGGCAAGCAAAGCCCCTTTTTCTAATTTTTTATATGTAATCTCTTCTTCTTTGAACCGGTTTTCTACATATGTAAGTGCATGAACGGTGAATCCCGTCGGACTAGGAATCTCCACTAAGTCACGAATCGTCTGAACAACTGCCTGCATGTGTTTCACTCCTTTTTTCGAATGTTTTTCCCTTTATATGATACCAAAAGATGGAACAGGCGGGTACTCATTCACTGCTTCGATTGCCTTCCTGCTGAATAAAAAAAGTCGTAGATTCAATTTACATTGACTCTAAGACTTTTCATACGTCTAATCTTCCCTTCGAACCAATTTTAAAAAGGAATTGATTCATCCTCCATTAGACGTATTTTTTCATCCAGATATCATCGCGGTATGTTCCATCTTCCAGTTTAACGGAGTCCGGATCTTCCGCGTATACTTCAAAGCCCAGTGATTCATACAGGTTCTGAGCGGCCTCATTGCCGGAAAGCACTGCCAGGATGACTTGTTCGACATCAGGAAGTTGCTTTGCCTCTTCAATCAACGCTTCCATTAGAGCACGTCCTGTTCCGCCACGATAATCCGGTGACACATACACACCAGAAATCATCGCTTTATGCGACTCGCGTGATAATTCGTACGGCTTGACCTGACCAAATCCAAATAACTTTTCACCGTCAAATATTCCGAGCCATACTTCATCCGAATCCGGATCGCCTTCCAGCCCTTCTTGAACATCTTTAATTGGTGTTTGTTGTTCATCATCAAACGAATGACCAAACGCATCTGGATGATTTTTTAATCCTTCCAGTCGAAGACTCCAATACTGTTCTGCATCTTCTTTCGTTAACTTCCGAAATGTATACATGACTGTCTTTCTCCCCTTTATGCGTTTTTACTATTAGACAATATGACATGAGAAACTCTTCTATCCTTTACATAACCTTTTTCTAGTAAAATAAAACCTAGTTTAATCCGGAATTTTCAGCACAAAAAAAATCACTCCTTTTCGATTTGTCGAAAAAGAATGATTTTTTCGCTTTAGGCGGTCGGCTCAATATTAACGGAGAACAGGTTCCATCGTTTGACGCAACACTTCTGCTGAGTGATGGAATTTTTTAAGTTCTTCTTCCGTTAAAGAAACTTCGATGATTTCCCGAACACCTTGCCGGTTGATGATTGCGGGTACACCGATATGGATACCGGAAATCCCATACTGTCCGTCGACATGTGCTCCGACCGTTAAGAGACAGTTCTCATTTCCGAGAATCGCCCGGACGATTCGAACAAGTCCAAGACCAATCGCATAATAGGTCGCCCCTTTTCGTTCGATGATGTGATACGCTGCATCCCGGACATTGATATAAATTTGATCAAGATCCGCTTGAGAGTAACGATCATTTTCCGCTAACAATTCATCAATCGTTTTACCATAGATCCGTGAGTTGCTCCAGGCTGCAAATTCCGTGTCCCCGTGCTCTCCAAGAATGTAGGCATGCGCATTACGGGAATCGATATGGAAGTATTCACCGAGCATTTGACGCAAACGGGCCGTATCAAGAACCGTACCTGATCCAAAGACACGGGATTTTGGAAGACCGGAATATTTCCATGCCAGATGAGCCATGATGTCAACCGGGTTAGATGCAACGACGATGATGCCATCAAAACCAGATTCCATGATTTGGCGTATCATTTCTTTCATGATCAACGCATTTTTAGCAACAAGATCGAGTCGGGTTTCGCCCGGTTTTTGTGGCGCCCCTGCCGTGATAACAATCACTTCCGCATCCTTACAGTCTGAGTAATCCCCTGCCCAGATGCGCATCGGGGAAGAACTGAAAGGTGTCCCGTGATTTAAATCCATCGCTTCGCCCTCTGCTTTGGCTTTATTCACATCGATGATCACCAATTCTTCACACAATCCCGCCGTCGACATCTGATAGGCAAAGCTTGAACCAACAGCCCCCGCACCAATTAACGCTACACGTGTCACTTTCGCATGTAATTCCATCCTTTATATCCACCCTTCTGAAGGTAATTTAAAAGTTTGTTAACTATCTCACAAATAGATTGTAACATCTTTCACAAAGTTTAGGTATTTATGAAACCGTTCACATCTTGTCTAATTTGTGTCAATAATATCCTAACATAAGGAAAAGCGACATCTTCCATTTCCACTTACCACATTCGATACACAATAAAACCAAACATTCCGGCTAACGTACTCGACAAAAAGTTGACTCCGTCATTCCCAAGCCATTTCCATCCCTTTACATAAAGAGTCGGTTGATTGTGGTGAAGACGTTTTTCTGTTTCTTTGAGGCAAACCACACATCGAAATTTCCGCTGGACCGTCCCGCCGAACAATGTATCAAACAAACTTCCTATGATGCCGCCTAACGTCACCAACAACCAGATGTCCGTCGATAAGTCGAACAGTAGATCGCCTGCTGTCGCTATGAACAAGGCGCCGACAATCGTTGCGGTCGTCCCAAGGATTGAAATTGCGCCGCTCGTTCCAGCCGGTACACGCCGTCCCGTTAAGAGAAAAGGATTTTTTTTTGACAAAGGACCAATTTCAGAAGCCCATGTGTCGGCATTTGACGCAGCCAGCACGATCAAAAATAAGACAAGAAACGATGTGTGTTCTGTCCAGAGAAATCCCATCGAAGCCAACGCTGCGATCCCTCCGTTCGCAAGAACCTGCCAGCCGTCACGCGGTCCGTCTTTTTCGACGATTTGATTCACCGACTGTTTTCTTCGTTTCCCAAGTTTCGACAACAGACTGGAACTGCCGAAAAAAAGCAATAACATCAGAAGCCCGGGGTAACCGAATCCGGACAGGACAAGCGCCCCGACGACAAGCGTCCAAATACTGCCGCTGATGGTCAGCAAACGCAGCCGGTATCCGATATAGCCGAGGAAAAAACAAAATAAAATACCGTAGATTACTGGCATACAACGACCTCAGACTCGGTTACAATCTGCTGAACCGGTTGATCGAAGGGTTCCACTTCGAACGCAGAAACCAGTTGACGCTCAAACGCAACCGCTAACGTATGGCCATGATAATCAGCTAATACCCGATCATAAAAACCGCCTCCCCACCCTACACGGTAGCCTTGACGTGTGAACGCCCGTCCCGGAACGATGCAAAGGTCCACTGCACTCAAAGACCTCTCTACCGCCTGGTCATCCGGTTCCCGAATGCCCATCTTTGTTTCTATCAATGGGCTGTTCGGTAAGTATTCAAAAAATCGCATCTCCTGGTGCATGACTTTCGGAATGACAACCTGTTTCCCCAGTTCCCAGGCCTTCAAAATAATCGGCTCTGTCGCACATTCGTTGCGAAAGGAAAGTGTGATGGCAATGGATTGAGCATTTTTCCACTCCGGTAAAGCAAACAAATAATCATAAATCTGCTGTTCTTTTTGTTCACGATGCTCTAACTGATTTAACTGATCTGTAATAAATCGCCGAATTTCCCGTTTTTCCATCTTGCGAATCCCCCTTATTCAACAAAAAAGCCATCACACAAGGTGACGGCTTCCATCTCAATTATTTTACTTCACGGTGAAGTGTGTGCTTACGGAGACGTGGGTTGTATTTCTTCAACTCAAGACGCTCTGGGTTGTTACGCTTGTTCTTCTTAGTGATATAAGTACGGTCACCAGTTTCAGTGCAAGCCAAAGTAATTTTAACGCGCATGGGATTCCCTCCTATCTAGCTCTCGATGTATCAAGTATTTTTGCTTTACATAAGGTTAAGCATACTCAAGTATCGTACCAAGAAAGGAAGTGAATTGCAACTGTTCATCCGTTCTTTTTTGGATTCATTACATGCTGGTATGGATTTTCAAGGTCCACCTGGAATGTACGCAGTTCTTTTGCGACATGATAATCATGTTCGATCCCGTTTCTTGCTTCTTCTCGCTCGAGATAAATGACGTCTGAATGACGTAATGCTTCTCCTTCGAGTCGCTTGATTGCTACGACAAGCCCACCTGTTCCTGACGGAGAACGTTCGCTTTCCAAGTCATACACGTTGCTGACAAGTGGTAAGCCGTTCATTTCAGCAAAGGATTGAGCCGCTGAAGCCGTCTCCATATTAAAGTTATGAACAAGTCGGAACTCGACGATTTTATTCAATGCCTGTGCTTGACGCAAGACTGCCAGATTTAAGCCGGCCAATTGATTATACGTCTGAACGAGCGGTAGACCATTGACCTCGACCTGATAGACATGCACACCGTCTTGATGCTGATAACCGGCTGTCCCTGATGTAATGACATAAACATTTTCACCTGATGCGGCTAATCGTTTCGCATATTCCGCAACGGGACGGTTTGAATCATCGTATTGCGTCGTCACAAGTAAAATAGCTTCGCTGTTCCACGATACCTCACGTTGAACGGCCACATAATAATCATGCGGAGTCAGGAAGACATCCGGTTCAATGTCGGTATCAGCGAGGAACGGATATTCTGCATACCGCTCTTCTAGCCAATCAAGCGTCAGCTCCTGCGCATCGAGACGACGTTCCGTTTCTTCAAATCGTTTAATATGTTCACGGAACCGGTTCGCTGCATATTGTGCCGTTGTCTGTCCATCGAGAATAAACGGCCAGTCACTCGAGACGGCAAGCAGATATTCGCGAATCAACTGACGTTTGGCTTTCACCGTCAATTCATCCTGATGACGATTCCGGGCAACGACGCCTGCCAAACGTTTTTCAAGTTGGTGCAAGTGACGGATCATCCAATCGTTGCGTTCATTGATCCAGACATCCGCATAACCTTTGCGTCCCCACGTTCCCATCGCAATGTGAACCGTTTCGATATCCTGGAAGTGACGTTCCAAAAACATCGCCGGAGAAATCGACTCAATCCCGTAATCTTCGAATCGTTCCATCGTTTTTCCGAGGAAGTCCGGCCCTTCGAACCACCAATGTCCAAATAACTCAGCATCGAACGGTGCCGTCACGAGGAATGGTGGAAAATCTTGTGCGCTCTGCTCATCTAAATGGTTGGCAAGTGCTTCCGCAAAATCAGTCGCATGGACATCTGTCCGTTTCCAAGCCCAATCCCGGACATAATATTCTTTTTGATCCGACTCGCCCGTCACCCGGTGAAGTTTTAATCCTGTATCGTAACGAAGTCCTTCTGGATGCATGAATTCGGCGATTTGATCCCATTCGCGGTCATATGCAAGGTCGCGGTAAAACTCACGGTAATCCGGATGCCCAGGATAACCGATGACCGAACTCCAAATCCGGCCCGAGATGATTTGATCACGCGGGAACAATGCAACACCATGCGGCGAATAGACAGGTGCACCAATCCCGTGTTTCGGGGCAGGATCCGCATTCAGGATAGAATGTTCGTCAACGAACGTATACCGGATTCCTTCTTCGTACATGATCTTATCAAGACCTGGCGTATACGCACATTCCGGCATCCACAGACCCGTCGGACGATAGCCGTAATGGCGTTCGAAACAGTTTAATCCGGTTTGGATTTCAGACCGTGCTGCTTGTTCCGACAACATGTGCGGACTGAATCCGTGTGTCGCGGTACACGTCATCAACTCAAGATACCCTTGTTCTTTATAATGACGGAAGGCGCTGTTTAAGTTCCGGCCCCAATGCTCAAACGTTACTTTTAAGTCGTGGTACCGTTCTTTATAGAAAAGCAAGGCATCACGTTCCTCGTTCCCTAAATCGCGTTGTAACTCCTGTTCAATCAATCGTAACGTATCGTCCAGGTGCTCCACGTAACGATCTTGGATGAGTGAATCTGCTAACATCTCAATGACGGGTGGCGAGATACTGATCGTCCAACCAAGCGGACGCTCCAAGCGATCGATTTCCCACAATAATGGAATATACGTTTCGGAGATGGCTTCGTACATCCATCTTTCTTCTAGACGATTGGCTTCCCGATGTCGGATATATGGTAAATGGGCATGTAACACTAATGAAAAATAACCTTTGCGCATGTCTGTTCTTCCTCTCCTTCTGCTTTCTATCTGTTATCTTCAGCGAACGCGATCAAAATAGGAATACGGACGCAAGACTTCGATCCATTCCGGTTGTTCCAGTTCTCCATATTGCCAATGAGCAACAACCTCTGCAAAACGTCCATCTACGACAGGCTCGTCTCGTGGTGTCTCGATTGGTTTTGAGCGGAGGACAGGAAGAAAATCTCCGTCGATGGTTTGAATACCCCATTCGATGATGTATGTAGTGTTCGGCATCAACGGACGGACAAACCATGTATTCGTCATTTCCGGCAATTCAAATTGATACGTACGATTCGCTTCACCTTTTTCGTAATCGCGTAACGTCACATCAATGATCCGCATTTCTTTTCGGAATGAATCGAATGATGCGTGGTAATGTGTCTCAAGCATCTTTCGAGACAATTCAGACAATTCCCAGTAAACATAGACAGATGTCGGAGATTGGACGATCGCATGGATGATGTCGTCTTCGTAATGAGTCGCCATTCCAAATGCATCTCGCTCCAATGAAGGGATTGCTGTCAATGCCGGTACGATTTCGTTTTGTTTCGGAGCACTCACGGTTACGCCTGCCTTCTTCTTATTAGGTTTGGTGACCGCAGCTGATTCCGTTAAAACTGTTTTATTTTCCGTTAGCGACTTTCGGTATTTACTCCAGGCATATTTAACCTTACCTTCTGTCGATTCCACTTTTTCTGCAATTTGTTTAATGGTTAGTCCTTGTTCTTTTAATTTTATGATTTTTTCAAGCATTACCTATCACCTCTTTCTCTTTATTCACTTCTTTCTTATTCTACAAACTTGTTTCAAAATCCTTTACAAAAAAAGTAGGCTGAGGATTTCCCTCTAGCCTACTGTACTTAGCTATTTAAATCATAGTGTTTTCCTTTTGCCATGTAAATCAAATGCTCACCTACGTTCGTTAAATGGTCGCCCATTCGTTCGATATACCGGCAAATATTTGTGAATTGCATGATTTCATCCACTACAACCGGTTGCAGGGACATATGCCGCATATACTGGCGCAACGCTTTATAGGTCGTGTCATCAATGATGTTATCGAGATCGGACAGCGCCTTCGCTTTTTCAATATCGCCATCACGATACGCGACGATTGCCGTCTCCGTCATATCCAGTAATGTTTCGAATGCTTCTTTTAATAACGAGATGTCAATCACGTAAGGGAACGTCTCGACACGTAAAACGGCTTTCGAGATATTTCCCGCGTAGTCAGCAATCCGCTCTAAATCCGTCGCAATCTTCATTGCCGTCACCAACCGTCGTAAATCAGTCGCGACCGGTTGTTGTTTCGCGATCAGTAAAATCGCATCGTCGTTGATTTCAAGTTCGAGTGCATCGAGCTCATTATCATTTTCGATGACTTTAAGAGCAATCTCACGGTCATACTTTTCGAGTGCTTCCGCTGTTGTTGCAATCTGTTGCATTGTCTTCCGGGCTAACAAAAATACTTTTTGATCGAGTACTGCCAGGTTTTCTCCAAAAATCGTCCGATTTGCTGCCATTGAAAAGTTCCTCCTCGTTATCCGAATCGTCCTGAGATATAGTCTTCTGTCCGTTTGTCACTCGGATTTGAGAAAATTCGATCCGTCTGATCGAATTCAACGACTTCACCGTTCAAGAAGAAAGCTGTTTTATCAGAGACACGTGCTGCTTGTTGCATGTTATGCGTCACGATGATGATCGAGTAATCTTTTTTTAATTCCTGTACCAATTCTTCAACTTTTAGCGTCGAGATTGGGTCGAGAGCGGATGTCGGTTCATCCATCAGGATGACGTCCGGCTCGATTGCCAGGCAACGGGCGATGCAGAGACGTTGTTGTTGTCCGCCTGACAGTCCGTAAGCGTTCTCGTTCAAACGGTCCTTGACTTCGTCCCAAATCGCTGCTCCGCGTAGGCTTCGTTCAACGATTTCATCCAAGATTTTTTTGTTCTTCACCCCATGAACACGTGGTCCATAAGCGATATTATCATAAATCGATTTCGGGAATGGGTTTGGTTGCTGAAAGACCATTCCAACCGATGTCCGTAATTCTTCGACTTCATAATCCTTATCGAAGATATTACGACCATGGTATTCAATGACACCATTCGTCCGTACGATCGGAACGAGTTCGACCATTCGGTTCAAGGTCTTGATGAATGTCGACTTTCCGCATCCTGACGGTCCGATGATTGCCGTTACTTCATTTTGTTTAATATCAAGATTGACATCTTTTAAAGCATGATCATCACCGTACCATAGGTTCAAATCATTTACACGGTATACACTTTGTCGCGCAGCTACTGGTTGATTCATTGTTTTTACCCCTTCTTTGGCTGGTTTCGTCGTCAGCTTCGTATCCATCATCTGTGTTCCTCCTTAGTGATTCAGAACGTAATTCGTTATATCCAGTTGATTAGTATCGTTTTGAAAAACGGTTTCGAATCCAAATCGCAAGTGAGTTCATCGTTAAGAGGATGACCATCAGGACGATGATTCCGGCAGCAGCAAGACCTTGGAAGTCAGCTTGCGGACGGCTTGTCCAGTTGTAGATTTGAATCGGTAAGGCCGTAAACTCTGAGAAAATACCTTCCGGCGCCCGTGCGATGAAGATAGCTGCTCCGACCATGATGAGCGGTGCTGTTTCTCCAATTGCCCGTGAAACGGCAAGGATGATTCCTGTGATGACCCCTGGAAGGGATGCGGGTAAGACAACTTTGAATGTCGTCTGCCATTTCGAAGCACCCAGTGCTAGAGAGGCATGACGCATTGCCTGTGGTACGGCGCGAATCGCTTCTTGCGATGACACGATGACGACCGGTAAACTCATCAGCGCAAGCGTGAGTGCTCCGGCAATCAAGGTCGATCCGAAGCCCATGTTACGAACAAAAAACGTAAGTCCGAGTAATCCGAAAACGATTGACGGAACACCGGCTAAGTTTGAGATGTTGACTTCGATGAAAGAAGTCATCCGTCCTTTTTTCGCATACTCTTCTAAATAGATCGCAGCTCCGACACCCAGGATGAAAATCATCGGAATAATCAAGAGCATTAAGAAGATTGAGCCCATCAACGCAGGATAAATCCCGGCACGATCCGGTCGGCGTGAAGGTGAATTTTGAAGAAAGTCGAGTGATAACCAGGCTGCCCCGTCGCGAACGACGCCAAACAGAAGAATACCAAGCACGACTAAACCGAATAACAGTCCGATCAGGAAAATGATTTTCGTGACATTATTGACGACAAGACGTTGGCTGATTGATTTTTTCACAGCAGCAGGATCAATAAATTTTTTTTGTACAGGTTGTTTTTCTGGTAAGGCCATCTTAATACTCCTCTCTGAAACGACGCGTGATCCAGTTCGCGAGTAAGTTCATCAAAAGAGTAAAGACGAACAACAACGTACCGACAGCGTAGATACTGTAATATTCAATCGTTCCATATCCTGCGTCACCAAGGGCAACCTGAACGATATAAGCCGTCATCGTCTGAACCGGCTCCAACGGATTAACTGCAGCCGTAGGGTTTGATCCCCCGGCAATCGTCACGATCATTGTTTCACCGATTGCGCGTGACATACCAAGAACGATGGAAGCGATGATTCCGGAAAGTGCAGCCGGAACAACCACTTTTAAAGCGACTTCAAGACGTGTTGAACCCAGTGCCAATGCGCCGTCCCGAATTTTTTTCGGAACTGAGCTCATTGCATCCTCTGAAATCGAGGCAATCATCGGAATGATCATGATTCCGACAACAATCCCCGGACTTAACGCATTATAAATCGCAAGACCCGGAATTAATTTAACAAGTAACGGTGTAACAAACGTTAAGGCGAAAAATCCGAAAACGATTGTCGGAACGCCGGCTAATACTTCAAGAATCGGTTTGAGAACACGACGGGCGCGTTCTGATGCATACTCACTTAAATAAATCGCAGAAGTGAGTCCGATCGGCACGGCAACCAGCATCGCAATCACGGTAATTTCAAGGGTTCCGACGACCAGCGGCCAAATTCCATACTCCGGTTGAGAGTTCAGCGGGTACCAGTTTGTACTGCCGAAGAATTCTTTGAACGAGACGACTTCAAAGAAGTGTTCTGTTTCAATAACTAACGTGAGAATGATGCCGATGGTCGTAACGACTGAAACGAACGCACAGAGAAATAGTACGATCGGCATAAAACGTTCCATGATGTTTTTCATACTGAATTTTTGTTGTCGGTTCTTTTGGATCAGCTCGCGAACCGATTTGTTTGATGATGGATTCACCCTTCTTCGCTCCCTACTTCATCATACCTACATAAGAACGGGACCCCAAAAAAGGGAAATCTCCCTTTTTTCGGGCCGTCCTTGTGTAATGATGGTTATTTCATTGCATCTTCAATGGCTTTTGTATTTTCATCGTAACGATCTTGCGGCATTTTGATATAACCGACTTCTTCTGATAAGTCACCTGCATTTTCATTTGTGAATTTAACGAAGTCCGCCACTTGTTTTTTGTCTTTTAATGATTTGTTGTTGACGTACGTGTAGATCTCACGTGAAAGCGGATAAGAAAGATCTTTGATTGTTTCCGGTGTCGGATCAACTGCGTCTTTTCCTTCAGCTACAAGCGGCACTTCTTTTAACTTATCTTTGTTTTCCGCGTAGTAGGCATAACCGAAGTAACCAATCGCACCTTTTGTTCCTTCGACCCCTTTAACGAGGACGTTATCATCTTCTGAAAGTTGAACATCTTTACGCATATCTTTTTTCTCAAGAACTTTTTCTGAGAAGAAATCAAATGTTCCTGAATCTTTACCCGGGCTGAAGAATTTGATTGGTTCTGCTGGATAAGAAGCATCCACGTCTTTCCATGTCTTCACATTCGGGTCTAACCAAATTTTTTCTAACTGGTCGAGTGTCATTTCTTTGACCCATGTGTTCTCTTTGCTGATTGCGACTGTTAATCCGTCGTAAGCAAGCGCTAATTTCGTATATTCCACACTATTTTTTTCAGCTTCCGCTGCTTCTTCTTCTTTAATTTCACGTGATGCATTTGAAAGGTCTGTTTCACCAACAACAAAACGTTTGAATCCGCCGCCTGTACCTGATACTCCGACCGTGACATCAACGTCTGGTTGTTCGATTGAATACTCTTCACCGACTGCTTCCATGATTGGGAAGACTGTTGAAGATCCATCAATTGCGATCTTTCCTGAAAGATCTGAAGAACTTGAAGAGCCGCCTTTGTCATTTCCGCATGCCGCACCGACTACTGCGATTGACGCTACCGTTGTGATAAGAGCTGTTTTTTTCATCCAAGACATGATTAATTTTCCTCCTCGAAGTATGTCGCTGGTAACGCTACGACTTTATATCCGTTTTCCTTACAAGACTTATACTACCGATGAACTATTAAACCAAAATGAATCCAACGTAAAAGAATTGTAAAGGCGTGTGTTTCTGCGTTTACAAACTCAACTTCATTAGAAAAACAGGTCAATCCATACAAAAAAAAGCGAAGATGAGTTTCCTCATGTTCGCTTTACTAGTTAATTTGGCTTAGTTTGCCATGGAACATCTTTCACATTAAAGTATGCCTTCACTAAATCATGACCAATTTTCGAGTTGACGGTTTCCTGCTCCATATACGGAAGGAACACGGCCCATGCCATCTCTGGATTGTCGTATGGCGCCCAGCCGACTAAGTTCGAGTTCAACGAGCGAACCGGTTGTCCACTTCCATCCCGAAGTGCAATTCCGTCTTCGCCGTAAACACTGACCTGCGCCGTTCCTGTTTTCGCTGCCGCATCGATGCCGGTTTGGGCAATGATTTTCGCAGTCCCGCGTTCTCCTTTGACAACACGATGGAATCCTTCACGGACATGATCAATATTCGCTTGACTGACTTCAATCCGGTTTAAATAGTTTGTTTTAAAACTGTAATCAACTTTCTTCGTTTCGTCTTCAATCGAGTTTGAAGCCAACACTTCTTTTAAGAAGTGCGGTTGTACACGGTACCCGCCATTCGCGAGTGTCGAAACATACTGCGCAACTTGAAGTGGTGTAAAGGCATCATATTGACCAATCACGCGGTCCATCAAGAGCGTGACGCGGTCCGGTGTACCTTGTACCCCTTTTGCTTCATACGGAAGATCAATTCCTGTTGTTACACCGAGACCAAATTGACTGTAATAATTCTGCATGATCGCTGCAGCCGCATCGACGCTCGCGCCAGCGACACCGTTACTCGGGTATTTCGCCATCCGCATCGCGATGTTAAACATGTAGACGTTTGACGAACGTTCGAGTGCCGTCAGGTCCGTAATCGGTCCCATGTTGACGTACGATCCTTTTTTCGTCCCACCAATTGTGATCGGCGCATCATTGATGACCTCGTTTTGACGAATGACTCCTTCTTCGAGCCCCATCGCAACTGTTGCCCCTTTAATCGTTGAACCGATTTGCAGAGAAGTCAACACGTTATTGATGGCAACATCACTGAATTTATTCGTCGCAGTGTCAAGCTTCTGACCGGACATTGCCAAAATTTCTCCGGTTTTCGGATTCATGACAACAGCGTATCCTTCTTTAAGATAACCGCTTCCCATGCCGCGCCCCATCTTGATGGCTTGCTGCAAGATCTGGTCAACTTGTTTGTTGTATTCTGCATCAACCGTCAAGACGAGATCTTTCCCGGATTCGCCTTCTTCACGATTCGGTTCACCGACCGGTTCACCGTTAAACGTTTCATAGACATCGTAAGCCGGTTTTCCGCGCAACAGATCTTCATACTGTTGCTCGAGGAATGATGTTCCGACCCGGTCGTTCAGGCTGTATCCTTTTGCCTTGAATTCCGCTTGTTGTTCTGCAGGAATTTTCGAGTACTTCCCGAAGATATTTCGTAACGTTCCTTCATATGGATATGAGCGTTCATAAAACGGCTCAACCGATACTCCTTTTAGATCTTCAAGGTTTTCATCGATAATCGCCATTTCTTTAGCATTCGCTCCTAATTTAACGAGTTGCGGGTCCAGGGCATAACCGACTTCCATGTTGTGTTTGATGGCGATGATTTCCATCGTCTTATCATCAAAATCGATATCTTTTTTCGTAATCGTATCGAGGCGAATTTGATCCTGCTCCGAAATTGACAATTTGTTCTGTTCTTCAGCGTTTGGATAACGCTTTTCCACTGCCTTCTTATACCGTCGATCTGATTCTTCACTGTTGACAGCTACCCAGTAATCTTTCATGTCACGTTCCGTGACTTTCCAATCGTCTTTCGGAAGATTGATGATTGCCGCAAGACGCGAAGCGATTTCAATCCGTTCGTCGACTTTCGTATTCTGGGAACGACGATAGACAATCGAGTATTTCGAGATCGTATCGACTAACAACCGGCCATCGCGGTCATAAATCTTCCCACGCGGAACTTCGTATTTCGAAGCAATCATTTCCGTTTTTTGAACTTCACGTGAAATCTTTTCACCATTCACAATCTGGACGACACCTAAGCGGAAAATTAAAATCGCAAACAATAAAAATACTACAAAAAACATTAAGTTAAGGCGAAGTGGCAGATGATTCCGCCGTTTTCCCTTCACCGTGATTCGTTTCGCCATGGCGTACTCCCCTATCGTTCAAAAAGTCATCTTGTTTCATTATATAGAAGGAAACTTTCCATAACAACCTATCCCATCATTTTCCGCATTAAAAAACATCGATTCCCGAAATGGAAATCGATGTTTTGATATACTAATTATTTTGCGTCAGCGTAAAGTTTTGCCACATGATCCCAGTCAACGACATTAAAGAAGGCGTTGATGTAATCAGGACGACGGTTTTGATAGTTGAGGTAATAAGCATGTTCCCAAACATCAAGTCCGAGAATCGGCGTTTTCCCTTCCATGACTGGTGTGTCTTGGTTTGGTGTTGAAACGACTGATAATTTCCCGCCGTCAACGATGAGCCAAGCCCAACCTGAACCAAAACGTGTTGTAGCTGCTTTTGCGAACTCATCTTTGAACGCATCAAACGAACCGAATGACTCGTCGATTGCTGAAGCAAGTTCACCAGTTGGTGCTGCACCATCGTTCTTTTTCAAGAGTTTCCAGAAGAACGAATGGTTCCAATGACCGCCACCGTTGTTACGGACAGCTGTTTGAATGTTTGCAGGAAGTGAATCCAGGTTTTGAAGTAATTCTTCAAGTGATTTTCCTTCGTGCTCTGACCCTTCAAGTGCTGCATTGACGTTCGTGACATACGTGTTGTGGTGTTTAGAGTGGTGAATCTCCATCGTACGAGCATCGATATGTGGCTCTAGCGCATCATAAGCGTAGCCGAGTTCTGGTAATTCAAATTTTGACATTTTCATGTCCCCCTTTATCCTATTTTCGGAATTTCAGTACTCTTTAAGACTAGCAAAAATAGTTGGTCAGGCGCAAGCAATGACCCTCGAAAATTACTGTTCGTCACGCGGAGCAAATACAGAGACACCGCCGCCTGGAACCGGGAAAACGCCGAAGCCCTCTTCATCGATCACAACCGGTTCTTCTTGGTGGTTCGTATAATCAAACCACTCTTCTCCGGCACGCGTCTCACCGACAAACATTCGTTTTTCGCACATGTCCGCATTCGAAAGTAAAACAGCGCATCCCGAGTTCGGGAATTCTTCGACACCACGACGGACCCAACCGATACAATGTGGATCGTCAAGGTAATCTTCTTGTTCGCCATATGCTTTATGGTAACGGGCATACAGTAAAGCATTGATCATTTCTTTTTTGCCTTCGACCGGGTGAGGTCCTTGGATACCATAATAATCACCGTAGAAGACACATGGATAACCATCTTTACGAAGGAGTACCGATGCATAGGCATGTTGTTTGAACCAGTCATCAATCCACGACTCGAGCGATTCACCTGGTTGCGAGTCATGGTTATCAACGAATGTCACCGCGTTCGTCGGGTGGGATTCAACCAGTGTATCCGCAAATAATGTCGTTAAATCAAATTCTTGTCCCTGTTGCGACGCTTCATGGAATTTATAATGGAGCGGCACATCAAATAAATCGATTGTATAATCAACACTGTCTAAAAATTGACGGCAATCATCTAAATCCGATTTCCAGAACTCACCGACCATATAGAAACCGTCCGGATTATCTCCGATCATCGATTTTGCGAACTCGTTGACGAATTCGTAGTTGATATGTTTGATGGCGTCCAAACGGAAACCTTGGCAATTGATTGTCTCTTTAAACCAGTTTCCCCAGTTAATCATCTCTTCACGCACTTCAGGATGGTTGTAATCAATGTTAGCGAACATCAAATAGTCATAGTTTCCGAATTCATTGTCTACTTGATCGTTCCAGTCTTTATTTTTACCGGAAATCTTAAAGACACCCGTTTTCTCTTCCCGGGCATCAAAATCCGTACCGTTGAAAAATTCATGTGTCCAGATGAAATCCGAATATTTACCGTTTCGACCGGGGAACGTAAACTTCGTCCAGGCATCAATTTCAAATTCTTCTGAAATTTCTTGCGAACGGTCTTCCGGATGGACCTCAACGACTTTAATCGTCTCGAGTTCATCTGCTGCTGCTTTATGGTTCATGACGACATCGGCATAAATCGCGATATCATTTTCGTGTGCGACTTGAATGGCTTCGATTAGCTCGTCTTTTGTCCCGTACTTCGTGCGGACCGTCCCCTTTTGATCAAACTCTCCTAAATCATAGACATCGTAAATGCCATACCCTGTGTCTTCATCTGATTGTCCCTTTGACGCTGGCGGAATCCAAACAGATGTGATGCCTGCAGCACGCAGTTCCGGCGCTCTCTCTTTTAAGCGCTGCCAATGCTTCCCATCATTTTCTACATGCCACTCAAAAAACTGCATCATTGTATGGTTACGTTCCATCTCTCTTCGCTCTCCCTTAAATTGCCATAGTATGAATAGTATTGTATGAACATTATTACAATATCTTTAATATTCCCCAAGCAACCAAAAATAAACGCACACTCTTAAAAAAGAGTGTGCGTTCTAAAATGGACCCTGCAGGACTCGAACCTGCGACCGGACGGTTATGAGCCGTCAGCTCTAACCAGCTGAGCTAAGGGTCCTTAAGTAATAGTAGCGGCGGAGGGAGTCGAACCCACGACCTCACGGGTATGAACCGTACGCTCTAGCCAGCTGAGCTACACCGCCATGATGGTTTGAAACAACTAATATAAGGTTACTAAAATCAAACTCGAATGTCAATAAACTATCTCACAAAAACAAAGAGGAATTTCTTTTCAGAAATTCCTCTTGCTTCATTCACCTATTCAGGCTGTTCCTGAACGTTGCTCGAGTACCAGGTCCGTAATATTGACGGCGTGGTCACAGATCCGTTCCAGGTTCGACAGCAGATCCACGAAGATCATTCCGGCCTGACCGGTACACTCCCCTGCATTAACACGCAAGACATGGTGTTTGCGGAATGAACGTTCAAGGGAATCCAGTTTCCCTTCTAACTCAAGCACTTGACGTGCCAGTGAAACATCATCGAGTTCAACGGCTTTAATGGCTGTTTCGACGATTTTTTGCGTCAAGATGTACATTTCATCCAATTCTTTTTTAGCCTTATCGGTAAACGTAATCCGATTGACGATTTGGAAGTCAACCAGTTCGATGACATTTTCGACGTGATCACCAATCCGTTCAAAATCGTTGACGGCGTGCATGAGAAGTGAGTGATCGTTTGATTCCCGTTCGGATAAATCATGTGCCGCGACCTTAACAAGATAACTTGTGACTTCAGTGTTCAAATGGTTAATTGCATATTCGATCTGTCCGGCGTCCGAGACGTCTTTTTTATCATGTGATTGCGTATAACGGTGCGCTTTCCCAAGCCCTTCTTTTGAGAATTCACCCATTCGTAACACTTCAAGTTTTGCTTGATTCAATGCGAGTGACGACGACTGGTTTAAGATGTTTTGATCCAAGTGGCGTGGTTTCGAATCGACGGTCGTATCCGTTCCCGGCACGACTTTTTGAACAAGCCATGCGATTTGCGCGATGAACCAGCATTGAATCAACGTGTTGACGACATTAAATGTACCATGAGCAAAAGCAATTTGCATTTTCGGTTCAAGATCAAGCGCTCCTGTAATCCAGGTGATGAAACTCGAGAATACAGGTAAGGCAATCAAGAACAAAATCGTTCCGACGATATTAAAGATGACGTGCGCCGCAGCTGTCCGTTTTGCCGCAATCGAAGCGCCGAGAGCCGCGAGAACAGCCGTAATCGTTGTTCCGATATTATCACCGAACAAGACGGGTAGCGCAGCCTTAATATCGATCATTCCGCCATCATATAATTCTTGCAAAATCCCGATTGTCGCAGATGAGGATTGAACTAACATTGTGAAAATGGTTCCAACAAATACACCCAGCAAAGGACTATCTGACATCGATACTGTCAGTTCTCGGAACCATTCGCTTGATTCAAGCGGTGCCATTCCGTCTCCCATGAGCGTCAACCCATAGAAGAGCGCTCCAAACCCGAAGAAAATTTGACCGATGTATTGAATCCGTTCTTTATTGAAGAAGAAAATCAGGAACGCTCCCAGCGCAATCGCCGGAAGTGCAGCTTCCTTAACGTTAAAGCCGATGATGAAGGCCGTAATCGTCGTTCCGATGTTTGCCCCCATGACAACACCGATTGCTTGACGTAAGTTCATCAAACCGGCACTGACCAGACCAACGACGATGACGGTCGTTCCCGATGACGACTGAATCAAGACCGTAACGACGATACCGGCCAAAATTCCGAGAAACGGATTGGAGGTATATTTATCTAAAATGTACCGTAGACGGTCTCCCGCTGTTTTTTGCAGACCATCTCCCATATACTTAATACCGAATAGGAAAATACCCAGTCCACCGATAAAGGTGAAGATCATTTCCTGTAAATCATAGTTCATCTTGTCATCTCCTCATATAAAAAGTGGAATTGATTTGTTGTTAAGAATTCATTGTTTCAACCTCCCCTATTATGTAAAGGTCTGGTGAACTTGTAAATAGATTTTCACATATTCAATTGTTAAGGTTTTATTAATCTGTACCAATACAGAATACCCCTTTAAACAAAAGGTTTTTCAAAAATTTAAATCTTGTTATAAAACAGAAGAAAGAGTGATTTCATTGCATTTTTTAAGTCAACTGCTTAATTACTTACAAACTACCTTAATTCCAAACCGTGGATTTTTAAAGACTCGACTTGCCGATGTCTCCCTTTATTTTTGTGGATTAGCATGGATTTCCTTGTGGTCGACAATTATTGATAGCATTTTTCTGAAACAGTCGATTCCGTTTATCATTTGGTTCACCCTGCATTTCATCTTCATTTCGATTGCCATCTTGTTATATCTCTTATTCGTCTCTTATCTGAATCGATGGTTCATTCAGTGGATTTTGCCAAGACCCTGGGCGTTTCGCCAAGTGTTTCCTTATACCGTCGCCGCAAACGTCTGGACCTTCCCGATTGGTGTTTTCCTGTACCAATTCGGATATCAGACTTCAGGAGTGACATTCATTATAATCGGTCATGTCATTTATTCGCTGACACCACTCCTGCTTGTTCGCCTGAAGAAAAAAACGTCCCGCCCGTCTTCTTGAAATTAGATGTATCCTTGCATTTAAGGAAAAAACGTCCGTCCGACGACGGATTGACTTTCCCTTATTCGTGTTAAACAATTGTAAATGTTCAATTTTCGTTCTTGTTTCTCGATTTTTAGGGAATAGTTCGATATGATAGTACAAGTAGTCATAAACAATCTGGCGTTATGCCGCAAAAGGAGATTTTCGATATGCCGAAAATGGTCCATCGCTCTAAGACTCGTCCCGTTCGTGTTGGGGACCTTGTCATTGGTGGAAGTAATGAAGTCATCATTCAAAGTATGACGACAACAAAAACACACGACGTCGAAGCGACTGTCGCTGAAATTTTACGTCTTGAAGAAGCGGGATGCCAAATCGTCCGTGTCGCTTGTCCGGAAGAACGTGATGCGCTTGCTCTTGCAGAAATCAAGAGCCGGATTAACATTCCACTTGTCGTAGACATTCACTTTAATTATAAACTCGCTCTCATGGCCATCGAGGCGGGTGTTGATAAAATCCGGATCAATCCGGGTAATATCGGACGTCGCGAAAAAGTTGAAGCGGTCGTGACGGCTGCAAAAGCCAAAAATATCCCGATTCGCATTGGTGTTAATGCCGGTTCACTCGAGAAACATATTCTCGAAAAATACGGTTATCCAACTGCTCGTGGGATGGTTGAAAGCGCATTACATCACATCAAGATTCTCGAGGATCTCGATTTCCACGATATCATCGTTTCTTTAAAAGCTTCTGATGTTCAATTGGCACTTGAAGCATATCAGCTCGCTTCTGAGTCGTTTGATTATCCATTGCACGTCGGTATCACGGAATCTGGTCCTTTACGTACAGGTTCACTAAAATCAGCCGCCGGTCTCGGTGCGATTCTATCACGTGGTATCGGTAACACGGTCCGGGTTTCCCTTTCTGCCGATCCGGTAGAAGAAGTAAAAGTCGCAAAAGAAGTCTTGAAATCATTTGGTCTTGCGGCAAACGCTGCAACGTTGATTTCTTGCCCGACATGCGGACGGATTGAAATCGATTTAATGGCCATTGCTGCAGAAATCGAAGATTACATTGATAAAATTCAAGTCAACATCAAAGTTGCTGTTCTTGGTTGTGCCGTTAACGGTCCTGGTGAAGCCCGCGAAGCCGATATCGGAATTGCCGGTGCACGTAACGAAGGATTGTTATTCCGTCACGGAGAAATCATCCGTAAAGTACCGGAAGCAACGATGGTCGAAGAATTGAAAAAAGAAATCGATGCGATCGTTCTTGAAAAAGAAGCGGAAAAAGAAGCCGCTAAAGCCAGTCAAGCCTAATAAAAAAGAGTCCTCCTCGGGAGCGACTCTTTTTTTCGTTTCCGCTTTTCGACTGTGTTATACTAGTGGCAGAAAATTTATAGAATGTTGGTGATGTAAGTGAAAATCGGAATTGATATTGATGGAACAATCACTCATCCTTCTTCGTGCTTTAATTATATGAACAAATATCTCGGGACATCGATTGATTTTGAGATGGCCTCTGAATACGAGCTTCACACCTATACGGACATGGAGCAAATCGAGTTTTGGGAATTCATGGTCAAATCAGGTCATGAACTCGGCATCTATCGTGAATCCATCCCCCAAGAACTTGTCAAACAACACCTTTGGGACTTAAGAAAACAATACGATCTCCATTACGTGACGGCACGGTCAGAAATCGTCCGTCCCGTAACCGAAGAATGGATTAAACAACATGAATTACCGCTTGATTCTCTGATCATGACCGGCTCACACGATAAAGTACAAGTCGTCCGTGATTTGTCCCTTGACCTCTTCATGGAGGATCGTCTCGAAAATGCGATTCAAATTGCGGAAGACACGTCGATTCCCGTTATTTTATTTGATGCACCTTACAATCGTCGTCCTGTCCCTGACAATATCGTCCGTGTCTCATCTTGGAACGAGGCCGTGCAACAAATCCATAAGTTTGCTCCCATTCGTTAAACAACAAAAACGGAAACGACGTCACTCTGTCGTTTCCGTTTGTTTCGTCTCCAGCAAACAAATGATTTCTTCCAGCAGAACAGGTTTTGCAAAAAAATAACCTTGGAATAAATGAATACCGATGTCCTTTGCAATTTGAACCTCTTCTCCTGTCTCAACTCCTTCGACGATACATTCCACATGCATCGACTGACTCAGTTGAAAAATCGATTCCAAGATGGACTGTCGCTTTTCAGACTCTTCGACTTGTTCAATGAATTGCTTCGGTACCTTAAGCTGACGAAGCGGTAATAAACGTTCGAGAACATGATAAGAGGCATGTCCCGTTCCAAAATCATCCAGTGATACCGGGAAATCCAATGTCTTAATCCGGCGCAAAGCCCGGAGAATCGGTTGGCTTTCAAAATCCAAAGACTGACTTTCTGTAATTTCAATCTTAATTTGTTTTGGTTTTAAGCTGTACTTTAACAACATCCGTTCAATAAACGGCATAAAAGAATCATGTGTCAATTGCCGGCGAGATACGTTGACGGACAGACTAAAATCGTCTGGAACCAGACTAATCAGTCGTTTTCTTGTTTTACATCCCTCTTCAAAAATCCACTCGCCTAGACGGATGATCAGGTCACTTTTTTCTGCGATTGGAATGAATACCGTCGGACGTCCGGCTCCCGGAATCATCGTATTCCAGCGAATCAAAGCCTCTAATCCAATGAAGCGGTCCTGATTCGAATCATACTGTAATTGGTAAACGAGGTAAAAATCGCGATTCACATCGGCTCTTGATAAGGCTTTTGCTGCTGCTATGCGAAGTGACTGTTCGTGCCGCCATTCTTGATTCAAGCACATCACTTTTTCTGAATCCCGGATACTCTCCGGGAAGGCGGACGTGATTTGATGAATCCGTTTCGTCATACTAGTTTGATCCACTTCTCCATCATCGATGACCATATACAGGTTCACATAAATCTGATGGTGTTCGATTTGATACGGAGTGGACATCCGCTGACTGAGACGTGTCATTTCTTCCCGGCACGATACTCCAGGCGGCTTTTTCATGACCACCACCAGTGTTCCTCCCTCGACTCGAACCATCGTCAAATAAGGCGGTAACAATGTCTTTAATCGTTCGATACAATCAAATAAGACCTGTTGCTGAATTTCCTCTCCAAAATACCGCACGAGTTCATGATAGTTTTCCAAATGAACACCGACTAAGATAAGATCTGTTTGATTTGTGTTCATAAATCGTTCTTCGAGTCCCCGGACATTCAGTAATTGTGTCTGTAGATCATGACGAGCGGACTCATGTAATTGATCAGCCAATTGCTGAAGACGACTGAGATTACGAAGGTGCAGATGATTGATGATTAAGGCGATACAGATTGCAATCCCAATCATCCCTAGTCGGGCATAATGATCTGTCGGATCAATTTCAACAAGTATCGTATTCGATCGAACCATGATAAATATGTTAGTCGCGACGATGATGACAATGGCGTACCAAATCATAATCCGGTCATAGGCAATCAAGGCAATCATTAAAAATAAAAAACAGTTGGCCCAGACGGTGACTGCCGCATAGGGCAACATACTGATAGATACGAACGGGATGCTCAGTAACATGATGGACAAAAAATGTGATTTATAGTGAGTGGACAACTGACTCCGGCTAATCAAAAATGTCGCTATCCCAACACAAAATAAAACGGCCACAGTCGTCGATTGATTTAAGTACGCGTTTTGAATCGTTTGATCTGTCGTCCCTAAAAAAATCAGTGCTCCGACACTCATTAAGAACAACGCAAAATTCCCAATCCACCGCTGCTGATTGCGGACAATCTCATCTACTGGTTTAACAGGCATCTGTTTCCTCCTTTCTTAAAAATTCAGGCTGTCATAGCCATTCGGCGCCACTTCATCATACTCCTGCTCTTCCACTACTAGCAATTATTTCCTTGAAAATAGGCATCTTTCTTCTGTGCTGAAGAAACATACCTATTCTTGACGCTTTTACTGATGCTTTACCTGTCCGAGCTGATCAATCACATCAGTCGCGACAATACTACTGGGATGAAGCTGTTGTTCCACCTGTTTGGATGCTTGAGCATACCAAGAAGCACCAAGTGCAATCAATTGTTCGACCGAAATATGTTTAAAATAATCTTTTTGACCAATCAGACTCGTGAGGATACCAAACAATGTATCACCACTGCCTCCTTTCGCTAATCCACTCGATGCCCCGTTGATGACATAACCGCCACCCTCCGGCGTCGCGACAAGAATCACGTGGGCTTTCAAGACAACAATCACTTGATGTAAGACAGCATATTCGCTTGCTTGTCCAAATAAATCATCCTGAACCTCTTCGACAGTTTGATTTGTCATCCGTGCGAATTCACCGATGTGTGGTGTAACAACAATCGCTTCCTTCCGTTCCGGATAGCTGTCGCGAATCAAGGCACCTGCATCGAGGATTACCGGAACGTCTTGTGCGAGCAGGAACTCCACCCAGTCAGCGGTCGAATCCGAGGTAAGTCCTGGTCCGATTCCAACGACATCCACCTGCTTCATCATTTCTTGGATTGCTGTCATCGTCTGTTCGAGAACCATCGCTTCCGGCGCGTTAACGATGAGTCCGATCTGAGCTGCCGGTACCGTCGCAACTTGTAATTTCCCCACTCCTGACCGAAGTGCTGCACGCGCAGCCAGTTGAATCGATCCCGGCATCGTCTCGCTTCCACCAATCAGTAATGCCGTTCCGTAGGTTCCTTTGTGCCCGTAAGGATCGCGGGTCAACAACGGAGCAATCGATTCGGTCACTAATTGCCATCCGCCAAAGGCCGGCAAACCCAAATCAATCTGTTCCGGTTTTCCAAAAAATGAGGCTGTCTTCAACAAGAAGGCAGACCGTTTAAAGGCATGAAGTAAAAACGTAACATCTGCTTTTAGTGCTTGTCCGGAAAAATCGGTCGTTTGGTCGGACGGCACGCCGCTTGGTATGTCAATCGCATACAATTTCGCCCCTTGCTGTTGTTGTTCACTGACCCATTCAAATAAATCATGTATTGTTTCCGTCAGTCGGGTTCCGTCAAATCCGGTTCCAAAGACACCATCTACAATCAAATCGTATTGCCCGCAGACCGCCTCCGTCACGAGTCCGAAGTTTTCCGCATAATGCTGATGAAGTTGAGCCGTCGTAGTCTTCGTCTTACCGAATGGCGCATGTATCGTAATATCGTATCCATCACGAACGAGTTCACGGCCAATCACATAACCGTCTCCCCCATTGTTCCCCGTCCCACAAATGATCAGAATCCGTTCTTTTTTCGTATGCATGCTCTTGATTCGCTTCGCGATTTCACTACCTGCTCGTTCCATCAAAACTTCCAGCGGCAGACCGGATGTCTTGGCCCATTCATCAATTTGGCGTGCTTCCTGTGCATCATAAATCATTTTTATCACCTCTGTTCGTCCTATTCCCGTTTTGTTTCATTTCAAGCCAGAACAAATCGAGAGGGGTCAACCCCAAAAAAGGGGAACGGATATAAATCTCCGTCCTCCCTCTCTTGCGTTGAATGATGCTTTCACTTGGAATACACCGGATAACTCCTTATTTCTGACAGGCGGCACAACGGCCATAAATCTCAAATTTATGATCTTCGACCTCAAATCCTGAATCTTTAATCGGTGACACCCATTCCATCGGACAAACATCCAGTGTTTCCGTCTTTCCACACGTCCGGCAAATCAAATGATGATGGTGATGACCAGACTGACAGGCGGCCCGGAATTTCATTTCCCCGTCCAGTTCAGTTGTCTCTAAAATATCGATTTCCGCAAAATCATTTAAATTCCGGTAAATCGTATCGTAACTGAGCGAAGGATGTGATGGGCGCAACTCTTCCGCGACTTCCCGCGCACTGACATACCGATTGGCTTCAAACAGATACGCCAATAAATCAAGACGCTTCGGTGTCATTTTGAATCCGGATGCTTTCATCCGTTCACGCGCTTGTTCGATGTTTTTTTTCATGCATTTTCCCTCCGATCCAAAAACGTTCAATCAGCATCACGAGAATAAGCTCTGCGACCGCCAGCATGACAATCATGCCGCCGGGCGCTAAATCAAATTGATACGCCAAAATCAAACCGCTAATCGTCGCCACTTCGCCAAACACGATGGCATAAAAAATCGTCGCCTTAAAACTTTTGGCAAGTCGAAGCGCCGCTGCGACAGGCAAGGTGATTAGACTCGATACCAGTAAAATCCCGACGACACGCATACTAATCGCAATCACCAGGGCAACAACGATCATGAACAAAATGTGCACCAGCCGAAGACGAATTCCGGACACGCGCGCCTGTTCCTCGTCAAACGATAAAAATAACAACTCTTTATAAAACGAAATCACAAATAAAATGACGACACCTGTAACAATCAAAATCGTATAAACATCTGTCAAAGTCACAGCCGAGACCGTTCCAAATAAAAAGGATACAAGATCCATTGAAAAGCCGTTCGCCAGACTGATGAAAATAGCACCTAGCCCCATTCCCGTCGCCATGATGATCGGTATGGCAAGCTCTTGAAAATGTTTGTACTTCGCGCGCAGCCAATCAATCGTCAACGCTGCCATGACCGATGTCACGATTCCGAGATAAAGCGGATTTAAATCGACCAGACTCGCAACCATACCGGATATCAACAGGCTGAGGGCAATTCCGGCTAGTGTGACGTGTGATAACGCATCCGCAATCAAACTCATTCGCCGGACGACGACGAATGAACCGATCAACGGAGCCGTAAAACCGATCAATACCGCCGCAACAAGCGCATATTGTAAAAACTTTAATGTCATGAACGCTTCAATCACTGGACGACCTCCCCTTGGTGGACAAGAACACGTCCCGGAACAGGATACAAGGAACGAATCGTCTGCTCGTCCAGTTCCCAGTATTCTTTAATACCGCAATTACAACCGAGTCGCCCGTCAACGAGATGAATCACATCCGTCACGAGCTTGCTGACGAAGTGGATATCATGTGTCACAAGGACGAAAGTCCGTTTTTTATCACGTCGCAATTCTTCCAAGATTTCATAAAACTCTTTGACGTACCGTTGATCGACTCCGACCGTTGGTTCATCTAAAATCATCAAATCCGGATCGTTGACGAGCGCCCGGGCGATAAAGACCCGCTGTTGCTGACCGCCTGACAAGTCACCGACTTTCGAATCGCGTCGATCCCACATGCCGACTGTTTCAAGCGCCGTCTTTACTTTTTCACGGTCCTGCTTCGTCACACGCCGAAATAATCCTTTTTTCGCATACAACCCCATCTCGACGACTTCAGCGACCGTGACCGGAAATCCTGAATTGAACGATGCCGCTTTTTGAGATACGTAACTGATCCGCCACCAGTCACTGAAGGCTGCTTGATTCTGTCCGAACAAACGAATCGAACCTTTAGGTTTTAATAAACCGAGCATACATTTGATTAACGTCGATTTGCCGGATCCATTTTCTCCGACGATGGCCAGGAATTGTCCCTGTTGTACATTAAACGTCACTTCATTCAAGACACGTCGATCCGGATAATCATATGTCAGTTGTTTAATTTCAATAATGGGTTCTGTCATGTTTATTCTCTCCTTCCGTCTCATGTTAAAACGGAATAGTTACGTCTTATCAACTGTCTTATTATAGCGCCAGCCTTCATTCGTTGCAACCGATGTAACTTTTTTGTGAATAGACGCTTTTAGGGAGAGGCACAAGGTACAATAAAAGGATACAAGCTGTCGTTTTCAGAATCCCTGATTCGGGAAAAGATGGATTGAGTACTCAAAGGGGGCGGATTTGTTTTGAAGAATGAATTAGCAGTCATCGATATCGGGTCCAACTCGATCCGGTATGTCGTTTTCCATCCAATCGATTCCGGTCGATATATCGAAAAAATTAATGTTAAGGTCGTCGCTCGCCTCTCCGCTCATATTGATGAGAATGGTGCCCTCGACTCAGTCGGTATCCGGTTACTGTGCGAAACGCTACAACGGTTTCACGAAATCGGCATTACCCACCACGTCGAAGAAACCATTTGCGTGGCGACAGCGGCCATTCGAAATGCGAGTAATCGGCAGGACATCGTCCAAGCTGTCGAACAGGAAACGCCCTTTACGATGCAGGTCCTTTCTGATGAACAAGAAGCTTACTACGGCTATTTCGCGATTATCAATTCCACTTTCCTGACCGATGGATATTCCGTTGATATCGGCGGCGGATCCATGGAAGTCACGTTGATTGAGAACCGGGAAATGATTGCTTATCATAGTTTTCCTTTCGGTGCTGTCACGTTGACTCGTCAATTTCTCTCTGGAGAAACCATGACGTCAGGTGAACAAAAGAAACTGATTAAATTCCTGCGTGAACAATTCGACGAGATTCCTTGGATGAAAAATAAAAAACTTCCATTAATCGGTGTCGGCGGATCCGCACGAAACTTCGTCCGCATTCATCAGTCTACACTCGACTATCCATTGCATGGGATCCATCAATACCAAGTCCGGTCGAAAGAGTTAGGGAAACTGATTGACGAACTGGAGGACAAAGCTCCTAAACAGTTGATGAAAGTCGAAGGGTTATCCAAGGACCGGGTCGATATCTTCTTACCAGCGTTAATCGCAATTCATGAACTGGCACTACATATCGAGGCAGACCAGTTCGTGATGAGTAATTACGGGTTACGGGAAGGTCTTGTCTACGAATATGATTTACACGAACAGGAACAGCGGCGTATCGAGAATGTACGCGAAGAAAGTCTTTATCAACTGGAAAGTGATTACAAAGTCAACCGTGACCGGATGAACTATCTCGGCACGATTGCCAAATCAATTTACCGCCAATTGGTGACGCTCGAAATTATTCCGGAACGGGCCGCTGACTTACGATTACTGGATTCCGCCAGTCGCTTACTTTATTGTGGGCAGTACATCAATCCGGATACCCGGTCGAATCAAACGTTTTATCTTTTGACGAATACCGATTTAAAAGGAATGACGCATAAAGACCGTTTAGCTTTGGCACTCGTCAGTTCATATTCGTCTTCGAAACGGATGCAACAGCTCTTAAAACCGTTTAAGGATTGGTTCACGGATAAATCGATCGAGCGGTTTGATTTACTCGGATCCATTCTGAAATTGACGGAAGCACTTGATGTGACAGAACGTCGTGCCGTCGACAGTCTTGAAGTTACTCTTGAAAAAGATAAAAAAGATATCCGGATCATTCTCGATACCGGTGATCATGATTACGGTTTTGAAGTCGAAAAAGCAGAGAAACAAAAAAAACACCTGGAACGTATCATTGATCGGTCCATTCAGTTTGACAATAAAGGAGGCGGCCTTACGTGAAGATTGACTCCCCAGAGTTTTTTAATAACCGGGAAATCAGCTGGTTACAATTCAACGAACGTGTCTTAGGAGAAGTGACGGATACACGAAATCCATTGATGGAACGATTTAAGTTTTTAGGTATCTTCAGTTCCAACCTAGATGAGTTTTATATGGTTCGTGTCGGTGGATTAAAGGATGAAGTACTGGCTGGATTCAATAAACCCGAAAACAAACAGCAACTCACACCGAAACAACAGTTACGTGCCATCGCTACGAAAACAAAAGAGCTTGTCGATCAACAATACGAAGCGTTTAAAGACGTCACCCAGGCGCTAAAAGCAGAAGGAATTTCTTTCCTGAAGAATGACGAGTTAAATGAAATGCAAGCAGAATATGTGAAAGCATTCTTCAGAGAACAAGTTTTTCCGGTTCTGACACCTGTTGCGGTCGATGCGTACCGTCCGTTCCCGATGCTTTCGTCTAAATCGTTGAACATTGCGACGGCCCTTGAAGCGGAAGACGGTTCAAAACGGAACCTGGCACTTGTTCAAGTGCCGGCCGTCCTGCCGCGTTTCGTTGATTTACCGGTAGAGGATGAGGAAACGACTGCTGTAATTTTACTGGAAGATGTCATCATTTCCTTCATTGACTCTTTGTTTAAAGGCTATCGTGTCTTATCAGCGATGCCGTTTCGGATTACACGAAACGCAGATTTACCGTTCCATGAAGAAGGAACACACGACTTATTAAAATTGATTGAAAAAGAACTGAAAAAACGGCGGTGGGGAGTCGGCATTCGACTTGAAATTCAGAAGAATGCCATCAACACGAACTTACTCAATATGTTACGCGATGTGCTCGACTTACAAGACCGGGATATTTATGCCGTCGATGGTCCAATTGATTTGACATTCGCTTTTGCGTTTTACAGCCAGATCGGGGTCGAATACGACCATTTGATTTATCAGACGATCATGCCTGTCGAACCGCCGGCACTTGAAAAATCGAAGAATTTGTTTGATCAAATTCTGCAACAGGATTATTTGCTGCATCACCCGTATCATACGTTTGATCCGATCGTCCGTCTGATTGTGCAGGCTGCTAACGACCCGAACGTCCTGGCGATTAAACAAACGTTATACCGCGTGTCCGGCGACTCTCCGATCATCAAAGCATTGAAGACTGCTGCAGAGAACGGGAAACAGGTTACGGTGCTCGTTGAATTAAAAGCACGTTTTGACGAAGCGAAAAATATCGAATGGGCCAAACAGTTGGAAAAAGTAGGTGCTCACGTCATTTACGGTTACAGCGATTTAAAGACACACTCAAAAATTACATTGATTGTCCGGTTACAGGAAGGCCGGATTCAACGGTTTGTCCATCTCGGAACAGGTAATTATAATGATTCCACAGCTAAATTATATACCGATATCGGTCTTTTGACGGCACGGGAACAAATTGCAGAAGATGCAACGAACTTCTTCAACTGGTTGTCCGGTTATGGGGAGCAACCTAAATGGAATGCCCTTCACACCTCCCCGAACTCGATGCTCGAGAAATTTTTATCATTGATTGATGAAGAAATCAAATATCATAAAAAACATGGTAATGGTCGAATCGTCGCTAAAATGAACAGTTTGACGGAAAAAGACATTATCGTGAAACTGTATCAAGCGTCACGCGCAGGAGTCAGAATTGAATTGATTGTTCGCGGCGTCTGTTGCCTTCGCCCTCAAATCAAAGGTATCTCGGAAAATATCCGTGTCACGTCCGTCGTCGATCGTTATTTGGAGCATTCCCGGATTTTTTACTTCCACCACAATGGAGACGATTTGATTTATTGTTCCAGTGCCGACTGGATGACACGTAATATGCGGAAACGGATTGAAATTCTTTTCCCGATCATTGATGAGGAACAGAAAAACTACATCAAGGATTGTTTGGCTTTAACGATGGCGGATAACGTCAAAGCACGCGAACAGGATGAATCAGGAAATTATCATTATGTAACAAAAGGCAAGCAAGCCTGTGAATCACAAATCCTGATTCAGCTCTATACGAACGGGAAATTAAAAGTAAAACCGTCTTTTGAACACCCACTCGAACAAAAATGGACACCGGTTGAACGGGCTGAAGAAAAGATCACCTTTGATCCAACTGCTGCTAAAAAATAATCGTTGTTTAACGTCAGACATCTTCATATAATAAGCTTGTAAGCGTTTTTTCATATGAAGAAAGGACTGGGCCTCATGCTTCAACAAATTTTATTATCATTGCTAGCAGGTATCATCTGTGGTGTCGTCTTTACTGCTCTTAAATTACCAATCCCTGCTCCACCTGTCTTTCCGGCCATTGTTGGAATTTTCGGTGTGTTCCTTGGGATGAAGGTATTTTTATTCCTCGCTGATCGCTGGCCGTTTTGATTGACAGAAGTATTCCTATTCCACATAAAAAGCGTTTTCTTCTGTTATCGAGAAGAAAAACGCTTTTTGTTATTTCTATAGTGCGTCCGC
The DNA here is from genome assembly GCF_057834585.1 of Exiguobacterium sp. GL_137. NCBI lineage: Bacteria > Bacillati > Bacillota > Bacilli > Caryophanales > Exiguobacterium > Exiguobacterium sp. GL_137. Next base: position 877,551 of record NZ_CM174406.1, on the reverse strand, counting down.
AATGACTTTGTCCCAATTGACGTCATCACAAGCTGTTTGACAAGTCGGTTCTACTTAGCATGTCGCACATTTTCCTTTTTTCGCTTTTTGGTGAAACGGAACAATGAAAAACCGGCATATCCAAAGATAAGCAGTTCAATTAAAATATCAATCATATGCATCCTGTTTCACTCCAGTTACTCCATTTTCACTGATAATAATTATCAGCCTTGATTATATCATGGAGACGCCATCTGAAAAACAGTAAGCGACTCAGGAATAACCCACTGAGACACTTACTGTTTGGGAGAAGTTTGATCCGACGTGGCAGCAACGTCTTCCATTTTTTCGATACTTTGATGTGCGACTCGATGACACGTCGGACAAAGTGTCTGAAAGTGCCCGTGATGTTCGTGCCATTCGAGAATTGATTGCTGCGTGTTTCCACACATTTCGCAACACGCTTTTAGCGGCGCGGGATGATTCCGCTCACGAAAACGTTCCATCCGACGGTTTTTTGCTTGATCGATTGTTGTCACATCCGACTCAAAATGACCGGCTTGCCAGGCTTCGACCAACCACTGTCTGACTTTCAAATCCGTTTGTCCGGGATTTACCTGTAACCCTGACAACGGTGACCCTAACAGCGGGTGTCGTAAATCCACGCTAATCAAATCCAGGCAGGCATACGTGCGTTCCTGTTCATCCGCCTCTGTCAGCCAATGCGGATCTGCCGGTCGTGTTGTGTATTCGCTGAACAAAACTTCGGCATACGCAACGATTCCATCTTTCGTCGCCAAAAATACTTCTTCCCCTTCGGCTAGCTCCGCCGGTAAATAAAACGGTTCTTTCGTTTCATAATATAAGACGACTGCTCGCCTTAAGGCAAATTCTGATTCTTCAACGACTAGTAGATGGCACACGCGACAGACACCTCTCTCATTTAAATGGATGTACCGATCAATGGCAAACGCCACTCGGCGTCAAAGTTTCCTGAGCGTAACATGGCAATTTCTTCACGATAAGGTGCGACCTTCTTTTTGGGATCCAGTCCGATATACGGTGTTTCGAGGACTTTTGGTAAATGGGCCAGATCCTGATGATGAACGATTCGATGTAACGGATCAAAACCGATTTCACCAAATCCGATATTTTCGTGACGGTCTTTTTTGGCACCGCGAATATTTTTCGAATCATTGACATGGATCACGCCAAGACGGTCAATTCCGACGATACGATCGAACGATTCCAATACTCCGTCCAGGTCATGAATCAGGTCATAGCCGGCATCGTGGACGTGACATGTATCGAGACAGACGGACAGGCGGTCATTATGCGTCACACCGGCAATGATTTCTGCCAGCTCTTCAAATGTCTTACCGATTTCCGACCCCTTTCCGGCCATCGTTTCGAGAGCGATTTTTACTTTTTCATCTCCCGTTAATACTTCATTGAGCCCTTCAATAATTCGTTTGATTCCGATTTCTTCCCCGGCACCGACATGTGCTCCTGGATGCAGGACGATATGTTTTGCTTTTTCGAGAGCTTCCGCCCGCCGGATTTCTTCTCCTAAAAATGAGACGGCTAATTCAAACGTTTCCGGTTTCGTCGTATTGCCTAAATTGATGATATAAGGTGCATGGACGACGATTTCTTCAATCCCGTTTGCTTCCATATGCAACAAGGCTTCTGGAATCCGCAAATCCGAAATCGGTTTCCGTCTTGTATTTTGGGGTGCTCCTGTATAGACCATCATGGTCGTTGCACCATAAGAGGCTGCTTCTTCACTCGCACCGAGTAACATTTTTTTGCCTGACAGAGACACATGTGAACCGATTTTCATTAAAAATTCCACCCTTCTTCTGCTTCTAGTGTACCAAATGTCAAAAAAAACAAGAACCTTTAGCGATACTAAAAAAACAAAGTCCACGAATTCTTTCGTAGACTTTGCTCAAGCCGTTCGGCTGAAATGCCGAGGACTGATTATTTTGTTTTACTGGCGTTCGCTTTACGCTCAGCACGCCCGATTCCGCGCTGTTCTTTGATTCGTTCGCGTTTTGCTGTTTCTTTCAGCTTATACTGGTGTTTCTTTTTATAACCTGGTTTGACACGTTTTTTCGCTTTTGCAGCTTCACCGGATAAACGGCTGTGAGCTGTTTTCGAAACCGCTGTCTTCATGTGTGGTTTTGCACGGCGTCGTTCTTTCACTTCGCTGACTTGACCACTCTTCACATCCACGTTGATGAATTCGATACCACGGTCCTCAAGACGGTTGATCGAACCGTTCTCATGATCTTCAAACAATGTGTAAGCCAATCCGTCCTGATCAACACGACCTGTCCGACCGACACGGTGAACATAGAAGTCGAGATCTTTCGGAATCCCGTGGTTGATGACGTGGGAAACACCTGAAATATCGATGCCGCGTGCAGCAAGATCCGTTACGATGACATACTGATATTTGGCTTCGTTAATTTCCTTGATGGCTTGTTTCCGGCGACGGGCCGGCAAGTCACCATGAAGCGAACCGACATTGAGTCCCGCTTCAAGGAAGAGAGCTTCGAGTTCGATGGCTTCTGTTTTCGTATTCGTAAAGACAAGACAAATATACGGGTTGAGGGCTTTCGCCAGTTTCAACGTCAAATCAGAACGATCGCGGTGCTTGACCGGAACCGTATGGTGCACGATTTTTTTCGCTGTCTGTTGTTTTGGATCCACATGCGCATAACGTGGATTGTTCATGTATTTTTTCAAGAATGGTTGCAGTTTTTCAGGAATCGTTGCGGAGAATACCATCATCTGCAACTTCTCAGGAAGCGCTTGAGCAATCCGGTCGACTTCCGGTAGGAATCCCATGTCGAGCATTTGATCCGCTTCATCGATGATGTAATGTTTCACGAAATGCGGTTTCAATGCTTGTTCTTTAAAGAGATCCAAAATACGTCCAGGTGTTCCGATCACGATTTGCGGTGAGACTTTGACACGTCCGATTTGACGTTCGCGATCCATTCCACCTGTGATAAGACTTGTCTTGATGTAATCCGGTTGTTTGACGAGGATTGATTTCAATTCCTCATGAATCTGCCAAGCCAGTTCGCGCGTCGGCGCAACGATGATGGCTTGCATTTCTTGAAGTTCCGGATTGACATTTTGAACGATCGGCAAGAGGAACGATAACGTTTTTCCTGTCCCTGTCTGTGATTGTCCAATGATATCCCGCCCTTTGAGCGCTGCCGGAATAATCCGGGATTGAATATCGGTTGGTTTTTTAATACGTGCGTCTTCGAGTGCTTCGACGACGAACGGGTGCAAATCGAAATGGGTAAATCCATTCATATTTGTCACCATCCTTTCTCTTTCTTTAACAATTAAAGGCGAATCGTCCGCCTTCACCATCTATTTCTTCAGTTCAACATGGGTATTGGTCTACTACCGTCATACAAATATGAATACGTATAGAAACGATCGGGAATTTTTTTGTTTTTCGTATGAAGCTTCAACGCGCTGAAGGCAACTTTCATCATCTCTTCAGCGGACTGGACGACTGTCGCGTCCATCGATTTCATGTCAACAGCTTCTAATATAGCACGATTCCCATCGATTCCGACAACTATTTTTCCGGAAATCTTCGCTTTTTTCAATGCTTCGAGTACGCCCATCGCAATATCATCATTGTGACAGTAGACTGCATCGAACGGAATTCCGGAGTCAATCACCTGCCGCATGACACGTTCGGATGTCACCGGATCATAGTTTCCGCTGGCCGAATCGACAATCGAAAGCGTTGGCTCATTTTCGATTCCTTTTAAGAATCCCCGGTGCCGTTCGTTTGTCGTATAGACGTTTGCCGTACCCGTGATCTCGACGATGCGACCCGTTGACTGACCTGTACGCTTGATTAACTCATTCTTAATATAGGAAGCCAATTGTTCCCCAATCACTTGATTATTAGATGTAATCGAACTCACGACAGCATCTGAGTGAATCATACGGTCAATCGCAAATACAGGAATCCCTGCTTTTTTGGCTTCTTCGATGGCACTGCCGATATAGACATCATCCAGTGTCGTGATAAAGATGGCATCGACTTTCAGTTGAACGAATTCTAAAATCTGTTCGCGTTCACTGATGCGGGAATTTTGTGACGTCGCTACTAACGCTTCATATTTATTCGCTTTCGCTTCCGCTTTAAAGGCATTGATCAACCGTTGTGCAAATTCATGTTTGTCATTGACAATCGTAAACCCCACGACATTCCGTTTAGGACTTGTTTCCTTTTGGACAAACATGTTGGAAATGACGAGGACGGATGCAATCCAAATGATCAAAACAAACAACCAGGACTTGTTGAACCTCATGCCTACTCCTCCCGTCTTGGGAAAAAGAGTTGTACCGTCGTGCCGACACCGACTTTACTGTCGACTTCGATTCTTCCATTATGCTGACGGACAATTTGATTGGACATGAACAATCCCAACCCGTTGCCGTTGATTTTGGATGTGTTAAACGCCTGACCCAGCATTAAAATCTGATTTTCGTCCATTCCGACACCGTTATCTTGAACGATAAACACAAACTGATCCGGATAGACATGAAGGTGGACGTGACAAATTCCGTCCGACCCTTTCGAATCGACAGCGTCAAGCGCATTTCCGATACAATTCGACAGCACCTGCAACAGGCCATTTTCCGAAGCATACAACGACGGCATGTGTGCCGGTGTGTAAATCTTGCAGTCTGCTTCATAAGGATGTGATTTCGATTCGAGGATGAACGTTAACTTCTCCATCATTTTTTTCATGTCAATCTGTGCCATCGCCAGCGTTGTTTTATCATTTTTGGATAAATCAAGCATTGTCTGAATCAGCTGGTTGGCCCGGTCCAGTTCAGACAATGCAATCTGCATCATATCCGGATTATTTTGTTTTTCTTCTGACAGCAATTGCAACGCCATCTTAACCGGCGTCAATGGATTTCGGATTTCATGGGCAATCCCTGCTGCGAGTTGTCCGAGCGATGCCAGTTTTTCCTGATGTAAGATTACCTGTTGCTGACTCAACTGTTCGACCCGTGCATGTTCCATCCGTTGCGCATATTCATTGTAGGCGGTGACCAAGGTCTTGACTTCATTTGAGCCGGAACGTTCCAGGGTAATCGGTTGCGGCGTCGTACTTTTTTCGATTTTTTGAACAAGCTCCAGTAGCGGTGCCGTCAATTGCCGTGACATCAAATAACCGACGATCAGACTGAGCACCAGTGTAAGTGCTGCAATGACCAGATATTGTTGTCGTGTCGTATAGACAGGTTCGTAAAATACACTCCGCGGTGTCCGCACCAGTATTTTCCAATCGGTCACCTTCAAATCACGTGCAAAATAGTACATATCTTTATTTGTACTAAAGATTTCATACGGTTTGCTGCTTTTGAAAGCCCGATCGACAACACTTTGACTCAAGAGGCGTTCTTGATCGGTTACGAGGTTTTTCGAGGTTGCGAGCGGCTCACCTTGGCTGTTAAACAAATAGGCCATCGTATCATCATCAAACGATTCCAGTGAATTTCGAAAAACGACGGAATTCATCAGACTGAGCCCTCCACCAAATACACCGACCCGCTCATTGCCATTTCGAACCGAGACATACATATAGGTCAAAGAATCATTTGTTATATCATAACGTGGACTCATATGAAAATCCGTACTCGTCAAGGCTTGTATAAAAGAGTCATCGCGACGAATCTTCGAATCCGAAATACGACGATCTTCACTCGAAAACCAGGTGATCTTATCGGTTTTACGATCATAATAAAAGAAGCTTTTAAATCCGGTATCGATATCGAGCAAATTCGAATCCCGGATCGCCCGATCGAGATTACTCATATTTGTGACATTCAATTGAAGACTCATGATTTTTTCGTGTAAGTTCCCGACGCTGTCACGCAGCGCATTACTTGAGACTTCGACACTTTTTTCACTCTGTTTTTCTGTCTGCTGTTCGACTCGTGAAATCGTGACGCGGTCTGCTGTAAAGGCAAGTGCCGAGATGACAAGACAAATAAGAATGAACAAAACAGCCGTGATTTGGAAAAAATAGGACCGCATCATCTTTTTCGTCTCCATCTTTTCACCCCTTCCTCATTTCTAGACAACTCAATTAGTATATCATGATATTCTCTTTCGGCAGACTCCTCTATTTTCATTCAACTTGAATCAATGGTACACTCTAAATAATCATTCTTTCCATACAAAAGGAGAATTTAGACTATGCTTGTTAAAAAAATCAGTCCCCGTGGTTATTGTTACGGTGTTGTTGATGCGATGAAACTTGCTCAACAAGCTGCACTAAACGATAACTTACCACGACCAATCCATATCTTAGGCATGATTGTCCATAATGCACACGTCACACGCGAATTCGAACGGATGGGTGTCTTGACCGTAGATGGTCCTGACCGTTTAGAAGCACTCGAAACGATCAAAGAAGGAACCGTCATCTTTACAGCACACGGAATTTCGCCAGCAGTCTATGCCCGCGCAGCCGAGAAAAAATTGACTGTCGTCGATGCAACATGCCCAGACGTCACCCGGACACATGACTTGATCCGGACTGTTGTCGCTGATGACTATGAAGTCATCTATGTCGGTAAACACGGTCATCCGGAACCTGAAGGAGCCGTAGGTGTGGCACCAGAACACGTTCATTTGATCGAAAAAGTCGAAGACATCGAAGCGTTGCCTGCTCATCTCGCTAATAAAAAAATTATCGTCACGAATCAAACGACGATGAGCCAATGGGATGTCCAAGCGTTGATGGGGCATGTCCGCGAAAAATATCCGCATGTCGAAGTGCATAATGAAATTTGTAATGCGACGCAAGTCCGCCAGGAAGCTGTTGCAGAACAGGCTGGTGATTGCGACTTAGTCATCGTCGTCGGCGATCCACGTTCAAACAACTCGAACCGTCTGGCACAAGTTTCATTTGATATTGCCGCAACGCCGGCTCACCGGATTGGTGATTTAACGGAACTCGATCTATCATGGCTCGACGGTGTCAACCAGGTTGGTGTAACATCAGGTGCTTCAACGCCAACACCCATTACTAAAAAAGTCATCGACTTCTTACAACAGTATGATCCTGCTGATATCAGTACGCATGACAAGACGCCGTTCCTCGAATTGCGCCGTATCTTACCAAAAGTTAAAATACTTTAAAAAAATGATTCCTGACCGTACTCGACGGTCAGGAATCATTTTTTTAAAGAAATTGAAACGGATTTGTATTCGTCTCTGAGACAAACAAGTCGACACCTTTGATGTTCTGTTTTTCAAATCGTTCTGCTAATAGTTTGACGACACCCTGTTTCATGACCGACTCAACGTGATGTCCGGGATCAACTACGGCAAGTCCAAGTGCCATCGCATCATGTGCGATATGGAAATATAAATCACCTGTCACTAATACATCTGCTCCGGCAAAGGCTGCTGTCGAAACATACTTGTTCCCGTCTCCGCCTAATACAGCTACTTTTTGAATCAATCGGTTTTCATCACCGACAAACCGTAAGTTCTCAACCCTAAAGGCTGACCGGACCTGTTCGGCAAACATTTTTAAGGGAACGGCTTCTTTTAATCGGCCAATCCGCCCGAGACCAAGTGACGGCGATTCAATCTCTTGACGAATCACGTCGTACGCGACTTCTTCATACGGATGGGCTTTTATCATCGCCCGAATGATTTGTTTTTTGTTTAATTCCGTGACCATCGTTTCGATTCGCACTTCTTTAACATGCTCCAGTTGTCCAGGTTGTCCTACATACGGATTCGCTTCCGCCGTTGCTTTAAATTGCCCGATTCCCGTCATGTGGAACTGACAGTCACTGTATGCTCCAATATGCCCCGCTCCTGCTTTCCCTAACGCTTCCGAGACCTGTTGCACGGCAGATTCCGGAACGAAGACAACGAGTTTATACAGTGTGTTTTCGAAAGACGGCACCAGAACCTTTGTATCCGTGATGCCTAATGCCGTTGCCATCAAGTCATTGACACCGCCTTCCGCGACATCTAAGTTCGTGTGGGCGACATAGACGGCAATATCATGTTTGATACATTTCATGACAATACGTCCCGCAGCCGATTGATCCGTCACTTTTGGAAGTTTGCTGAAAATCGGCGGATGGTGGGCGATGATTAAATCGATTCGTTTTTCAATTGCCTCATCCACGACAGACTCCAATACATCTAATGTGACAAGGACCCGTTTGACTTCTTTATTGAGTGTCCCGATTTGCAAGCCGATCGGATCTCCTTCAAAGGCAAATTTTTTCGGCGCAAATGTCTCAAACTGCTCGATGACTTGTTGACCGTTTGCCATCAGTTCGTCACCTCTTCCATTTTTTGAATCAACCGTTCGATGTTCGCGATTTTTCCCTGCAAGACATCCGAATCGTTCCCGCGCTGCATTTGTTCCAGGATATATTGTCGTTTTTGTTTTTCAGTCTGCCATTTTTCAATGAATGCCGGTGCCTTTTCCCGTGTCAATTGCGGACCAAAATACAATTCCCACTCTCGTTGTTCGACATCATCGGAATATAATGATTCTTCTCCTTTTTCCGCAACAAGAATTTCATAAATCTTCTCATTTTCTTTGACAATCGCTTCTGATAATAAGGCATAGCCGTTAGCGAGCAGCCACTTCCGCACATCAACGGCATCGACGTTTGGTTGTAAAATCAATCTTTCTTCTCCGGATAAGTGATTTTTGCCTTCTTCTAAAATCGAAGCAATCAACGTTCCGCCCATTCCGGCAATCGTTACTGCCGTCACTTCACCCGGTGTTAAGACAGTCAGGCCACTCCCGAGCCGGACATCGACTTTATCTTCTAATTGAACAAGCGCAACCTGTCCTTGTGCCGCTTCCATTGGTCCCACGTTGACTTCACCGGCAATCGCGCGTTCAATCAAGTTTTGCTGGATACAGTAACAAGGCACAAAAGCGTGATCGGATCCGATATCTGCGAGTACGGCTCCTTGTGGAATATAAGACACGACTTTTTGTAGGCGTTGATCAAGTATGACGTTCGTTTGCATGTATTTCATCCTTCCTGATTCATGTTCTCATTTAAAAATAGCGGACTTGGCGTAAAAAAGAAACAGTCGTTTCCCTAAAATTCATCACAAAAAAACATCCATCTCGGAGAAGAGACGGATGTTGATTGACTTATTTCTTTGCAGCGAGCCATTTTGCTAAAGCAGCGGCTTCTTCGTCATTCGCAAGACCGCCAGGCATTTGCCCTTTACCGTTCATAGCGATTTCTTTAATTTCTTCTTCTTTCAGCTTCGCGCCGATCTTTGTTAAGTTCGGACCGACTCCACCTTCAAGATTTCCACCGTGGCATCCTGTACATCCTTTAGATGCAAACAGATCTTCCGGCTTCATTTCAGCTGTTGATGGACCTTTTTCTGCTTGTTTGACCTGATCGACCCCAAAGTATGACAATGAAATCATGGCGATGATGGCGATGATCGCAATCGATGCGAACGGTACTAACGGATTACGCATTTGGATTCCCCCCCATATTCTCTACCCAACCAAGTTGGTGACTGAATGGTATTCCCCGTTACTATTCTACTGTAAAAAAAACAGAGAAGGAAGAAAAAAACAAAACTTTTTCTCCCTTCTCACTAAAATTTCATATTTTCTTCACACTTTGAATTAATCGAGGAAATCTTTTAGACGTTTTGAACGACTTGGATGACGTAGTTTCCGTAACGCTTTCGCCTCAATCTGACGAATCCGTTCACGTGTGACACCAAATACTTTCCCGACTTCTTCAAGTGTGCGTGTCCGACCGTCGTCTAGACCAAAACGAAGACGTAACACATTTTCTTCGCGGTCCGTCAACGTATCGAGGACATCTTCGAGCTGTTCTTTCAATAACTCGTAGGCCGCTGCATCTTGAGGGGCTGTCGCATCCTGGTCTTCAATGAAGTCTCCGAGATGTGAATCGTCCTCTTCCCCGATCGGTGTTTCCAGCGATACCGGTTCTTGTGCAATCTTCAGAATCTCACGTACTTTTTCCGGTGTGATTTCCATTTCTTTCGAAATTTCTTCCGGAGTCGGTTCACGTCCTAAATCCTGAAGTAATTGACGTTGGACACGGATCAATTTATTGATCGTTTCGACCATATGAACCGGAATCCGGATCGTCCGTGCCTGATCGGCAATTGCACGTGTGATGGCCTGACGAATCCACCAGGTAGCGTAAGTCGAGAATTTATATCCTTTTGTATAGTCAAACTTTTCAACCGCTTTGATGAGTCCCATGTTTCCTTCTTGAATCAAATCAAGGAACAGCATGCCGCGACCGACGTAACGCTTCGCAATCGAAACGACCAAACGTAAGTTAGCTTCCGCTAAACGTTTCTTAGCTTCTTCGTCGTTCTGCTCAATTCGTTTCGCGAGTTCGACTTCATCTTCGGCGTTCAATAGATCGACACGCCCGATTTCTTTCAAGTACATCCGGACAGGGTCATTGATTTTAACGCCCGGCGGGACCGAAAGATCGTTTAAATCCGCTTCTTCCTTGTCGTCACCCGTCCCATCGTTATTGACCTTGATGCCTTCTGTTTCGAGCAGTTGAAGGAATTCTTCGAATTGTTGCGCATCCATCGATTCAAACGAACTGAGTTTATCCTCGATTTTTTGATGCGATAGTTCACCATTCTTGTGTCCGAGCGCGATTAGTTCATCCTTCGCGAGACGGAGTATTTCCGCTTCTGATCTTGCTTTTTCTGCCATCGAACCATACACTCCTTCCACATCATGCAGCAGGTCATCGATCTTTCAAACGTCGTTTCCGTTCGATGATCGCCTGCATTAGCTCCGCTTGAGCACGGATATCTGTTTGTTGACTCAACTGCGACTTTTCCTCGTCCAGCGTCCGTCGTTGCCGTTCGTTTTGAACGGCACGAATATAATGACTCAATAAATCCGGATCATATTCCGGCATTAACATAAACTCCAGATCCGCTACGATTCGCTGAAGCGATGCATCGTGGAGCATCGTCAGAAAACGATCAGGATCCGCTGGGGTGTTTGTTCCGTAAAATTCATATAGTTTCCCTGCAATCAGTTGATGGGCTGGATCGTTAAACGCCACACCAAGCTGATCACGTACCTCAAGACCTACTTCCTCTGAACGGATCATATAAGCGAGCAGAAAACGTTCGGCTCGTTTCCAATTCGAGAAAGTACGGTCCTGAGGAGAAGAGGTTACGACTTGTGTCTCCTGCCGTCGCTCTTGTTTCGGTTTAGCCTGTTGCGGTTGCAACGGCTTAACTTGCGACAACAGTGATTCTTTCGACAAGTGGAACTCTTCAGCCAGTTTACCTAAATAGATATCGCGTAACAATGGATTGGCCGTTCGACCAATCTCCTCAAGCATAGTTTCAATATAACGGACCCGTTCTCCTTCTAATCGAAGGTTTTTTCCTTGCCGAAAATAAAAAGATTTGAATTCAAGGCTTGAAATCCGTTCCTGCTCGATTAAACGAAGAAAGGTCTCTTCCGACTGTGTACCGATAAAAGAATCGGGATCTTCTCCATCCGGAAGACGAATCACAGAACAATCGACCGCAACATCCTCCAATAAACGTAATGCTTTAAGGGTCGCGGCACGTCCCGCTTTGTCTCCGTCATAACAAACTATGACTTCATCGACGATTCTACCTAAATTTTGAGCATGAACGGGAGTCAGTGCCGTTCCAAGAGAAGCTACCGTATAGGGTATACCCGCTTGAGCGACACGTACAACATCCAAATTCCCTTCGACAAGTAAAACCTGCTTATTTTTCCGCATGGCACCACGTGCCTGGGCAAAACCAAACAACAATTCGCTTTTGTTAAAAAGAGGGGTTTCCGCTGTATTCACATATTTCGGGTCTCTTCCGTCAATGGAGCGACCACTGAATCCAACAATCGTGCCATCACGATCTGAAATTGGAAATACGACCCGTCCATTAAATCGATCGCGATAATCGCCATCTCTGCCTATTGAAATCAGGCCTGCTTCTACCATCTCATCCAAATCAAAGTTACGCCGTGCCAATGAATCTACCGTAAACCGGTCCTGGTCCGGTGCGTATCCCAACTTAAATTCCCGCATCGCCGGTTCCTGGATGCCCCGTTGCTCGAGGTATTCTCTTCCAGCGTCACCGGCAGCTGTCTGCAACATGACTTCATGGTATAAATCCGCTACAATCCGGTGCGCTTCCCGCATCCGATATTTCTTTTCTTGATCGGGTGTGGACTCCGTTTGATCAGACCGTTCAAATTCTGGTAATTTGATGTCTGTTCGATCCGCCAGCTTGACGACGGCTTCCGGAAAACTCATCCCTTCCGTCTCCATGACAAAAGTAATCGCGTTTCCCCCTGCCCCGCATCCAAAGCAGTAATACATGCCTTTATCAGGAGAAACAGAAAAAGAAGGGGATTTTTCAGAGTGAAAAGGACATAACCCTGAATAACGATTCCCTTGTTTTTTTAATTCTACACGTTCTGATATCAATTCAACGATATCCGTTGCTTGTCGGACTTGGTCAACCAATTCGTCAGGAAGCCGTTTCAATTGGTCACCTCTCCTTTCGAACGTTTATATACATATACCCGCAATGAAACGGAACGAATACTCGTTCCGTTTCATTAGAAAATTTGCATCATCTCATTAAGCAGCTAGATTAGTATACTACGTGAAAGCATACTTTACTAGTCATGTGATTTGCCGGAAATCCCTGTCAAGATGAGATTCGCCGTTTCCTCGACCGCTTTATTTGTCACATCGATGACTTGGCAACCAATCCGGTCATACAGATTTTTTGCATAATCGAGTTCACGATTGATTCGATCCATCTGTGCATAAGCGGCTTCCGGTTTCAGTCCAAGCGAACGGAGACGTTCCATCCGGATGTCAATCAGCTTCTCGGGAGAAATCAATAATCCAAAACATTTTTCTTTCGGGATATCAAACAGTTCTTCCGGTGGAATCGATTCCGGGACGAGCGGTACATTCGCAACTTTGTAACGTTTTAACGCCAAGTATTGAGACAACGGCGTCTTCGAGGTACGTGATACACCAATCAATACGATATCCGCCCGTTTGATACCGCGCGGATCGCGACCGTCATCATATTTCACGGCAAATTCAACGGCTTCGATTTTCCGGAAATATTCTTCGTCCAGCCGGTAAATCAGTCCCGGTTCTTCTTTCGGCTGCATCCCAAGACGTCCCTCCATTGTATCCAGTAACGGACCCAACAGATCAATCGCCTTGACTTCGTGTGCATGTGCCGTTTCAGCAAGAAGCCGGCGATGGGTGGCATGAACGATGGTATAGACGATTGTCGCCTGCTCTTCTTTTGCGTGTAACACTAAATCATAAATGACTTGATCGTCATCGACGAATGGAATCCGGACTGTTTCAATCGCTTGTTCCGGAAACTGAATCGCTGCTGCCCGCACGACCAATTCACATGTTTCACCAACCGAGTCACTTACTACATAAATACGTTGTCTCATCTGCGAACCCCCCTATTAAAGTTCTTCATCTCGTGCCAGCGCGACCAACACTTTTGTCATGTTCGTCTTCGTCATGCGTCCGACGACTTTTAAGATTCCGTCCACCTGCTCGACGACCGGCATGGAATCGATCTGTTTTTCGATGAGTTTCATTCCTGCTCCGATCAATGTCTCTGATTTCTCACAAACCGTCAGATTCGGCATCCGTGTCATGATGATGTTGACCGGTAACGAGTCCAGTTCCTGATTTCCGATTGCTGCCCGTAAAAAGTCTTTCCGCGACAAGACACCGACTAACGCATGGTCTTTGCCGACAACGAACAGCGAACCGACGTCTTCGAGGAACAGATGAACGATCGCATCGTAAACCGTCATTCCTTCATGAATCACTTTCGCAGAAGACATGAATTCGCCAACGGTCAACGTATCCAGTTTTTCATGCAACATGGAGGTATTCTTTTTACCGACATACATATAACCAACGCGGGGACGTGCTTCCAGCATGCCGGTCATCGTCAAAATCGATAAGTCCGGACGTAAGGTCGCCCGCGTCAAGGAGAGTTCAGATGCAATCTGCTCTCCTGTGATCGGACCGTTTTCTTTAACGATTTGGAGTATTTTTTTCTGCCGTTCATTTAACTTCATCGGCTCATCCGTCCTTTATTCACACTAAAGTGAGTGCATTGAATCGTGCGACTTGTTCGATCGCCGTCGCAAACCGCTTCATCTCGCTAAGACGATTCGTCCGAACTGCGTTGTCATCCGCCATGATCATCGTTCCATCAAAATAAGCAGTAATGGCCGGAACACTCGATTCGAGCACTTGAATCGCTTCGTTATAGTCAGAGGCTTGAACTGCTGCTTCGACTTTTGGAATCAGTTGCTCGATTTGTTCATGCAAGGCACGTTCTGCTTCATTTTCAAAGAGCGCTGGATTTACCGCCACAACCGTCTCTGCTTTTTTCGAGATGTTCAAGACACGGCTGAGTTGCTCCACTGTCTTCTTAAAGGTTGGTTGTTGTGTGGCCTGTTCAAGCATCGCTGCCCGTTTTTCATTTGCTTCGACTGTTAGCTTCGGCTCAAGTGCCGCTTCGATGACATCATGACGATATCCTTTTTCCGATAAGCGGAACTTTAGACGCTGATTGAAGAAGTCTTCCATTGCTGCTTTAACTGTTTCTGCATCCGCTTGATAAAGACCTGCTTTTAATTGAGAAGACACGACGAAATCGATTAGCTCTGACAACGTCATCTCAATCTGACGGTCTGAAAGAATCTGAACGATTCCTTGAGCTTGGCGTCGTAACGCATATGGATCAGCCGAACCGCTCGGAATCATACCAACACCGAAGAATCCAGCCACGCTGTCCATCTTGTCAAGAACAGCTAATACCGTACCGGTTGGTGTGCCTGGACTTTCATCCCCGGCAAAACGTGGCAAGTAATGTTCCCGGATCGCCGCTGCGACTTCAGCGTCTTCCCCTTTCATGTTGGCGTAACGTTCACCCATCATACCTTGCAGTTCTGTGAATTCATACACCATCTGGCTCACAAGATCGAACTTATAAATCGTTCCGGCACGTTCGACTTTCGCTTTATCCGCATTGAATCGTTCCGCCAACTGCAGCGCCATCCCGCGCACACGACGGACTTTTTCACCTGTCGTTCCAAGTTTTTCATGGAAGACGATTTTATCAAGTCGCGCTGCTTGGGCATCGATGTCCGCTTTTTTATCTTCTTCATAGAAAAACTGTGCATCGGCAAGACGTGCCCGAATGACTTTTTCGTTTCCGCGGGCTACGTTCTCGAGATGCATCGCATTCCCGTTACGGACAGTGACGAAGTAGTGCAGCAACGTTCCGTCTTTTTTAACCGGGAAATAGCGTTGGTGTTCCTTCATCGTCGTGATCAGTACTTCTTCCGGCAATTCGAGGTACGCTTCGTCAAATGCTCCGAATAACGCAGTCGGATATTCGACCAGATTCGTGACTTCCTCAAGTAGCGTCGGATCAATCGGCACTTCAAAACCTTCTTGTGTGCTGAGTTTTTGAATTTGTTCCTCAATCAACCGGCGACGCTGTTCGTAACTGACAATGACATGTTCTCCGGCAAGTGCCTCAACATAGGCATTCGGTCGTAAAATCGTAATGTCCTGTCCAAGGAAACGGTGTCCGCGTGTCGTCCGCCCAGTCGCAACATTTGCCACCTCAAACGGAATCACTTGATCATCCAGTAAAGCAATCATCCAACGAATCGGACGCATGTAGCGTAATGACTGCGTGCTCCAACGCATATTTTTCGGGAACGACATCGCTTCAACGATTTGTTTGAGTCCCGGTAAAAGTGTTGCTGTTTCTTGCCCTGATTCTTTGCGCGTCGCAAAGATGTATTCGATCCCCTTCTCTTCTTGAAGGAACAGATCATCCGTCGTCAAACCTTTACCGCGTGCAAATCCTTGGGCGGCTTTTGTCCAGTTGCCGTCCGCGTCCACTGCAATCCGTTTCGCCGGTCCTTTAAGCGTCTCTTCCAAGTCAGTCTGACGTTCCGACATACCGGTTACGAGAACGGCCAAGCGACGTGGCGTCGAAAATGATTCAATCGCGTCGAACGTGATACGTGCTTCATTTAAGAATGTCGTCACACGTTCTTTTAATTGTGTCTCCGATTGTAAGACAAAACGGGCAGGCATTTCTTCAAGACCGATTTCAAGTAATAACTCATGCATGCGATTCACCAGCTTTCGATTTAATCAATGGGAAACCTAAACGTTCCCGTTCTTCGATGAAACTTTGGGCACAGCGGCGCGACATGTTTCGGACACGGTGAATAAAGCCCGTTCGTTCCGTGACGGAAATCGCCCCTTTGGCATCCAACAGGTTAAACGTATGTGAACATTTCAAGATATAGTCATAGGCCGGGAAGACGAGGTTCTCATCGAGTGCCCGGTTGGCTTCTTTTTCGTATTGATCGAACAATGTGAACAAGAGATTGACATCAGATGTCTCAAACGTATACTTCGAGTGTTCGAACTCCGGCTGGTAGAAGATATCGCCGTATTTGAAGCCGTCTGTCCAGACCAAATCAAAGACACTTTCGACATCTTGGATGTATGATGCGAGTCGTTCGATTCCGTACGTGATTTCAACTGCGATCGGATTACATTCAATCCCGCCGACTTGTTGGAAGTACGTGAACTGCGTGATTTCCATCCCGTTCAACCAGACTTCCCATCCGAGTCCGGCGGCACCGAATGTCGGGTTTTCCCAGTTATCTTCGACGAAACGAATGTCATGTTCAAGCGGATTGATGCCGAGCAATTCAAGACTTTGTAAGTACAGTTCCTGAATGTTGTCCGGTGACGGTTTCATGATGACTTGGAACTGATGATGTTGATACAAGCGGTTCGGGTTTTCGCCGTAGCGTCCGTCCGCTGGTCGGCGTGATGGTTCTGTATAACAAACGTTCCAGGGTTCTGGTCCAAGACTTCGTAAAAACGTCATCGGATTCATTGTTCCGGCGCCTTTTTCCACGTCATAGGCTTGCATCGTCAAGCACCCTTGTTCAGCCCAAAATTTTTGCAGTGTTAAGATCATTTCCTGTACTGTCATCTTCAAGACTTCCACCTCCAAATTTATGCGGGAACGCAAAAACGTCCCTATGTACAACAAGGTTGTACATAGGGACGAGACGAGCCCGCGGTTCCACCCTACTTGCATGCGTCGGCATGCCACTCTTTGACCGGGAACACTCAAAAATGCCGTTCGCACCTGCTTCATTTCCGGCTCGCACTATCCCGAAATCGCTTGACTGAACATCAGGTGTTACTCCTTTTTCTCATCGTGTTCGTTTAGTTAGTTCTTCCGCACCTATTCTACCGAACGTAGAGCGCATCTGTCAATCGTCTCCGAGGTTCAGTAATTGATCGAGAACCCGTTTCGAACGAAGGCGGAGACCGCTGTACCGTTCCATATAAGCATCCATGATTTGACGCAATAAACGTTTCGTTTCCGGCTTCACCTCGACTGTACCAATCCGGGAAAAGTCATAAACGGAAAAGACATACAACATCTTCGCCACGGATTCCGTCAAAGAAACAGCATGTTCATCTTCATGACGATGTCGTCTGCAAAGTAAACCACCGTGATTCAACGAAAAGGCAAACGGCGCTTCGGCACTGCCACAAATCGTACAACCATTTAAGTGCGGGGCGATTCCCAGATGACGTAATAACCGGAGTTCGATGATGAAGGAGACGACATCCGGGTCGAGTCCTTCGTCCATCGCTTCAAGACCATCGACAAACAAATCATAGAGTGCCGGCTGCGGGACCCGTTCATCAAGTGCTTTATCTGCCAGTTCAAGAAGATACATCGCATAAGCCATCAAAAACACATCTTGACGAATTTTCGAATACCCTGTGATGACGTCTGCTGATTTTAATTGACCGAGACCACGCGAACGTGGATACACGTAAATGGCCCGGATAAACGGCTGGCTCGCTGCATTGAAACGGCTGCCGGGTTTTTTAGCACCACGCGCCATGACGGCGAGCTTGCCATATTCACGTGTCAACAGTGTAATGATTTTATTCGATTCACCATACACGACCGTCCGTAAGACAAGCCCTTCCGCCTTATCAATCATCGATTAATACTCGTCGTCTCGGAATCCGAGTTCACGCAGTTGACCTGCTTTGTTCCGCCAGTCTTTTTGAACCTTCACCCAAAGGTTCAAGTAGACTTTTGTTCCAAGCAGCATCTCGATGTCCGTCCGTGCTTCTGAACCGATTTCTTTTAACAGGGCACCACGTTTGCCGATGATGATTCCTTTTTGTGAATCACGTTCAATCAAAATCGTTGCGTGAATATCGACCATGTTTCCGTCTTCACGTGTCTTGATCTGATCAATGGCGACAGCAATCGAGTGCGGCACTTCGTCACGTGTCTTCTGCAGGACTTTCTCACGAATCATTTCCGAGATAATGAATCGTTCCGGATGATCGGTGATTTGATCCGCCGGATAGTACATCGGACCTTCCGGTAAGATTTTCGAGATTTCTTGCAGAAGCGGTTCGACATTATTTCCTTGAAGAGCAGAAATCGGAACGACTGCTGCGAAGTTCAATTCGTTTTGATACGATTCGATGATTGGCGGGATATCGTTCGGATGAATCAAATCGACCTTATTCATGACAAGAATGATCGGTGTATCCAAATCCTTCAACTTCTCGATGATGAATTCGTCACCTTTACCTTTTGGTTCGGTCACGTTAATCATGAAGAGAATTGCATCAACTTCACGTAAGGCGTTTGTCGCAACTTTCATCATGAAGTCACCGAGTTTGTGTTTCGGTTTATGGATTCCCGGTGTATCGATGAAAATCGTTTGCACATCATCTGTCGTATAGACACCTTGAATCTTATTCCGTGTCGTTTGTGGTTTATCCGACATAATGGCGATTTTCTGTCCGATGACACGGTTCAAGAACGTTGATTTCCCAACGTTCGGACGACCGATAATCGAAACGAATCCTGATTTAAATCCTTCTTTAAACATGAAGATCTCCCTTCGTGAATGCACCCGGTAAGAGAGCACCAACTGTCGTTTCCGTGACGTCACCCGTCAGGTTCGTCAAGTAGACCGGCATATCCGCGTCACACATTTCAAACAGAACTTGACGGCATTGTCCGCATGGTGCGACAGGTCCTTCCGTATCTGCTACGACAGCCATCGCTGCGTATTCACGTGCATCTTGTGCCCATGCCGAGAAGATCGCTGTCCGCTCAGCACAGTTGCAAAGACCATACGCCGCATTTTCGATATTACAGCCATGGAAAACCTGTCCGTCTTTCGTGAGCAAGGCAGCTCCGACTTGGAATTTTGAATAAGGAACATACGCTTTTTGGCGTGCAAGTTTAGCCTGTTCGAGTAATTGTTCTGTTTTCATGTCATTTTTCCCCTTTTAGGAACGGTATTGGCCAAAAAAAGGCCGGATTCTTATTGTACCAAATATGGAACGAAGATGCATAGTGCAATCGCAATTGATGTAAGCGCCAACACAAGCACAGCTCCGCTCGCGATATCCTTTGTTGCTTTTGCAAGCGGATGCCATTCTTCCGTGACGAGGTCAACGGTCCGTTCAAAGGCGGTATTGAACATTTCCGCACTGATGACTACGCCGATTGTTAAACATAAAATCGCCCGTTCCATCCATGTCAACGGTAAATACAAGGCAAGCGCCAGGACAATCAACCCAATCGTAAAATGGACCTTCATATGCCGTTCTTCCTTTACCGCCTGACGGATCCCGTTCATCGCATGGGTGAATGGTAACCACCACGTCTTCACAATTTTCCTCGGTACAGTTCAAAGTGATGCAGGATTTCCTCCTGACGCTTCGTCATGATCTCTTCATCTGCCTTTTCGATATGATCGTATCCGAGAAGATGCAGGAAACCATGAACGGCCAGGAACCCAAGTTCCCGTTCGAAATGATTCCCGTATTCCGCCGCCTGTTCCCGGCAACGTTCCACGGAAATGATCAAATCTCCAAGCACAACTGGTTCATCCTCAAGCAATTCAAAATCAATCTCATCTTCTCCCAGTTCATCCATCGCAAACGAAATGACGTCCGTTGCTTGATCCTTCCCACGCCATTCCCGGTTGATTTGCTGAATCTCATCATTTGTCACGAACGTGACGGATAATTCACTGTTCGCTTCAATCTTTTCTTCTGTTGCGGTATAGACCAAAATCGCTTCCACTAATTTCAGTTGTTCTTCCGTCAACAATGTACCTTCATCTGTCATGTAAATATTCATGTAAGTTCCTCTTTCTTTAATTCAGGATATTCAATCCGTTCATGGAATAACCCGGATAACGTGTGGCAGGCGCTTTCACCGACCCGGTAAATGTCACGTGTCGTCAGTTCACAGTCCGAAAATTGATCATCCAACAATTTTTCGCGAATGATTTTTTTGACCAGTTCCTGAATGCCCTCTTCAGTCGGAGACTTCATGGATCGGACCGCTGCCTCGATGGAATCGACAATCATGATGACTGCCGCTTCGCGCGTTTGTGGTTTCGGACCCGAGTAACGGAAATCCGCTTCATTGACTTCACCTTGTTCCGTTGCCTTGACGTAAAAATAACGGAGTAATGACGTACCATGATGCTCCCGGCAGATATCGACGATGACACTCGGTAACTTTTCTTCTTCCAACAGTTCCACTCCGTCATCCGTATGGGCAAGAATCACTCGAGCGGATTCTTCCGGTGTCAGACGGTCATGCGGATTAAGTCCATGCTGATTTTCAATGAAATAGAGCGGACGCCGTGTTTTCCCTAAATCATGATAGTACGCACCAACGCGGGCAAGCAACCCGTCCGCGCCAATCGCTTCACAAGCCGTCTCGGCAAGATTTGCGACCATCATACTGTGATGATACGTTCCCGGAGCCTCGACCAATAGTTTTTTTAACAAGGGATGGGTCGGGTTTAACAATTCCAAGAGACGTGTCGGGGCTAAAATACCGAATGTCATCTCAAGAAACGGTAATAATCCAATCGCCAAGATCGCACTGAAGATACCACTGACAACGGCAAACCCTAACAGAATCGACGTCTCTTTCACTTCCAACTGTCCACTACGCATGAGTACGAAAGCGAGGAAAACCGCTACGTTCGCTAAAGCAATCGTCAAACTGCTGACGAAAATCCGCCGGCGTGACAAGCTGGAACGTAGGAAATAGGTGGCCACTAACCCGCCGACCAATAAGTAAATCGCGATATTAAAGCTGAAATTTTGGTTCGTACTGTAGAAAAAAGTACCTGCTAGAGCCATGAACAAGGTACTGGATAAAGCGATTCGCTCATTCAATAAATTACGCAAAACTAACGCTGAAAATGCAGTCGGCGTTAGTAAATACAGAGCCGGATTAATATCGTCTGCCAAGAAAGCCATCCCGTACGTCACGACAAGTTGCAATATCACAACTAAATACACCAAACTGAACAGCTTTACTCTGCCCATCTTTGCATAACGTAAGTTGGATCGACTGATGAATCCGAACAACAACAGTGTCATCAGAGCACTGACAATCAACGTTCCAAACAAAGGTTTAAGGGATTGCCGGTCAGAAATCAGACCGACGAGCTGCAGTTGACGGTAGGCATCCTGGGAGATGACTTCTCCCCGTTTGACGATGACTTCTCCCTCAGAAATCAAGACCGGTTCCACTTTATCGCTGGTCTGCTTACGCAACTGCTCTGTTTTCTCGGGATCGTACACATAGTTCGTAACAATCAATTGATCAGTCAGCGTTTTTCCGACAGCCTTCATCGAAAACGATAAGGCGGACCGTTCAATATCAAGTCGTGCATTTTCACGCGCTTCCGCCACTTCACCGCCATCAGAAGAAATTCGTTGCCGCATCGCTTCCTCAATGGCCGTAATCACAACGTCGCGTGTCGTCGTCCGCATTGCTGTAGACGATGTGGCAAGAAGCCGCAATTCATCGTCTTGCAGTAAATCCGCTGCTTCCGTTCCCCGGAGCCGCTGTTTGATTCGACCGATGTCTTCTGCTTTTTTAATGCCTTTAAGACTTGCAAACAGTTGCTCGACTTTATCGATTTGCTGTGCAGCATATTCCTGTTTAATCGTGTATTGGCTATCAATTGCGGCTACCGTATTTTCTTTCAGTAACCGGGTGGCTTCCCGGTCTTCCATCGTCAGCGGTGACCGAATATCTTCTTCTGCAATCGAAAATGGATCTGCTGACAGTGCTTCGGGCCGGACACTGACATACATCATCGTCGAAACGATGATGTAAAAGCCGAGTGTCAGCAGACTGATCCACATACCTACTTTGCGCATCCGTTCGTCTCCTTTCCACTTCAAGACTCACCTGTTGCGCTTCAATCGAGTTCTTGACTATACGCATCAATGATTTTCCGAACAAGTGGATGCCGGACGACATCAGCCGAACTAAAGTGTTCAAAATGAATGCCGCGAACATTGCCAAGTAAATTCAACGCTTCTTGTAAACCGGATGCTTTTCCCCGAGGTAAATCAACTTGCGTTAAATCGCCTGTGACAATCATCTTCGAGTGAAAACCAAGACGTGTCAAAAACATTTTCATTTGTTCTCTTGTCGTATTTTGCGCTTCATCCAAAATGACGAAAGCATGCTCCAGTGTCCGCCCCCGCATATAGGCGAGCGGTGCAATTTCAATCACACCCC
The DNA here is from genome assembly GCF_057834585.1 of Exiguobacterium sp. GL_137. Taxonomy (NCBI): domain Bacteria; kingdom Bacillati; phylum Bacillota; class Bacilli; order Caryophanales; genus Exiguobacterium; species Exiguobacterium sp. GL_137. Next base: position 854,759 of record NZ_CM174406.1, on the reverse strand, counting down.
GTTCCAACAAACGGGCTGTGTGTTCCACACCAAGCACGTCATGTAACGCATCATAAAGCGGACGTAAATACGGATCGACTTTTTCTTTTAGATCCCCCGGTAAGAATCCGAGATTTTCCCCTGCTTCAACTGCAGGTCGTGTTAATACTAATCGTTTGACATAACCTTCTTTTAAGGCCTTTGCTGCCATGACGACCGCTAAATACGTTTTCCCGGTTCCGGCCGGTCCGATACCGAATGTTAAATCACATTTTTCAATTCCCCGGACGTAACGGGCTTGACCAAGTGTTTTTGCCCGGAGCGGTTTTCCCTTGTGATTCGTATGAATGACCGTATCGTATAATTCGAGTAATTCATCGACCCGGTCTTGTCGCGCCAGTTGAATTGCGCTTGTTGCGTCACGTTCCGTTAAGACGGCTCCCCGATCAACCAGTTGCTTTAAGACACCGACGACCTGTTTTGCTAACACGACAGACCGTTCTTCTTCCGCCTGCGCCAGCAATTCATCACCACGATGGGTAAGTTGGACTTCCAGCTCCGCTTCCATCGTTTTTAGTACGGCATCGTTCGGTCCTACGAATGCTTGAATCTGTTCTGAATTCGAAAATACGAATGGGATTCTTTCATTGAATATCACGTTATGATTGGCCTCCTAATGATGGATAACAGTACGTCATCTCTATAAATCTGTTCTAGTCCACTTTATCATTTAAGAAGATTAGATGGAAAGAAAAACCCATCCTCAAGATGTGGTTTCCTTGTTTTAACTCTTTTCGTTTTCTATCCTTGCTGAGCCCGTGATTTTCCCATCGTGTCTTCACAAAAAAAAATCAGCTCTCCACTTACACGAGAGCTGACCTGTTTTTAACGATGCGGGGATTTTGACGCCCGTTTTGATACCGGCGGTCCAAGGACTTCGCTCCAGATGATTGCCTGGCGGATTTCCTCTTGCGTTGTCTGCATCCCTTTTTTCTTATCCCGTCTTTTTCCAATCTCATCACTTGAAATACTTCCAGTGATCTTGCCCAGATTCGATCGTGATTGTTTCTGAGCTTTCACACGATCCCGTTCATCCAAGCGTTGTTGCAATTCGGTCCGCTGATGCTTGACCGGTTGTGTCTGCTTTGGTTGTTTCCGTTTGATCGGAGGTGGAACCTCCCGATTTTCCGGAAGCTTCGTTTCCACTTGATCGACCATTTTCTTGACATAGTCGCCAAATTCTTTAGAGGGAACACGTGTTGAAGAACTGGTCTTCTTTTGATCGGCTGCTTTTGAGATAACCGAGATTACACCAAAGGCAATCATCAGTCCGACCCAAATTAAGCTTTCCATCTAGATCATCCTTTTATTGTGTGTCGTTCGGCGATGATTGACCACCGATGGCTTGACGCATCTTCGTATCAGCCGTCACGTTCAAGTAGTTGGCATAATCCATTACACTGAAGTTTCCGTCACGCAGTGCTTCCGCAATCGCAAGCGGGACTTCCGCTTCTGCCGCCACGACTTTCGCACGCATTTCTTCGACACGTGATTTCATCTCTTGTTCGCTCGCAATCGCCATCGCGCGACGTTCTTCCGCTTTCGCTTGAGCGATGTTTTTATCGGCTTCCGCCTGATCCGTCTGAAGAACGGCACCAATGTTTTTACCGATATCGATATCGGCAATATCAATCGAGAGAATTTCGAATGCTGTTCCTGAATCAAGACCTTTCGCAAGGACCGTCCGGGAAATCATTTCCGGATTTTCAAGAACTTCTTTTTGATCTTGACATGAACCAATCGTCGAGATGACCCCTTCACCAACACGGGCGATGACGGTTTCTTCACCCGCACCACCGACGAGGCGGTCGATATTGGCACGGACCGTAATCCGAGCTTTTGCTTTAACTTCAATCCCGTTCATTGCAACACCGGCAATGAATGGCGTTTCGATGACTTTCGGGTTAACGGACATCTGTACGGCTTCAAGCACGTTCCGACCTGCTAAATCAATCGCTGCCGCCCGTTCAAAACTGAGTTCAATATTCGCACGGTGTGCCGCAATCAAGGCGTTGACGACACGGTCGACATTACCACCGGCAAGAAAGTGACTTTCCAGTTGGTTTGTATTGAGGTTGATTCCTGCTTTCACTGCCTTGATCAATGGATTCACGATTTTTGACGGTGTAACACGACGGAGTCGCATTCCGACTAATGTAAAGATGGAGACACGGACCCCGGCGGCAAGTGAACTGATCCAAAGCGGGATCGGGACAAGCGTAAAGAAAATCGCGAGGAAAATAAGTATTCCTCCTGATACGAGTAGAACGGTCAATAGTTCGGGTGTCATATGAGTGACTCCTCCTTCGTTTTTTGGACTCGAACGATGACTCGTCCGTGTGTGACGTCTTGCACGACGACTTGTTCACCGGCGTTAATAAAATTCCCTTCCGTGACAGCATCGACTCGATTTCCATCAATCTCAATCGTTCCTGCCGGGCGAAGTTGTGTCAAACTAATCCCGATTTTGCCACGCAGTTGTTCTTTATCTTGATGAGAGAGATATCCTTTTTCCGACGATGTGGAGTCTGTTAAAATCAAACCTCGCCATAATAACGATTGGTTCGATTTGATCCGACGATACGCCCAAAATCCGGCAGCAAGCGATAAAAAGACTGCCAAACCGACAGCAAGACCCACCTGACCGACCGTCGCACCCGCCATAATCAAGCTGGCAAGAACTGCGCCGATGCCAAGTACGCCGAATATCCCGAACCCTGTCACGAATATTTCGACCAGCAACATGAGGACACCGATCATGAAGACCGCTAAAATCATCCCTAAGCTAAAAGACATTACTTCGTTCACCCCTTTTTCATCAGAATCAGACGACAACATGTTTCATCTTTCTGAACATGGCTCATTGTTACTTTTATTATATACGCTTTCATCTTAGAAAAGGTTTCATAACTTTTATCAATTTTCGAATTTTTCCGATTTTATTGCATAAAAAAAGGCATCCCGGAGGACACCTTTCAAAACGGGTTAATGTAGTTGTTGTTTAACAAGGCGATTAATTAAAGCACCGTCCGCTTTACCCTTAAGTTGCGGCATGACGACACCCATTACTTTCCCCATATCCGAAGGAGCCGAGGCACCCGTCTGCGCAATTGCTGCGTTGACGATTTCCTGAACTTCTTCTTCCGAAAGTTGTTTTGGCATATAAGCTTCGAGCACGATTATCTCTGCTTGAATCTTCTCGACGAGGTCGTGACGATCAGCGCGTTCGAATTCTCGGAGGGAGTCGTTGCGCTGTTTCATCTCACGTGAGAGTATAGTTAGCTCTTCCTCATCAGTTAATTCTTGCTTACCGAGTTTAATCGCTTCATTTTGCAGGGACGACTTCACCATCCGAATCGTCGTAAGACGATCTTTCTCACGCGAACGCATGGCTTCCTTCATATCCACTGTCAAACGCTCTTGAAGACTCATGAGGATACACCCTCTCTTACGTTAGAACTTCTTACGCTTACGCGCAGCCTCCGATTTAAGCTTACGTTTTACACTTGGCTTTTCGTAGTGTTTACGTTTACGAACTTCAGCAAGCGTACCATCTTTTGAAACACCACGTTTGAAGCGACGAAGTGCGTCTTCAAGTGATTCATTTTTACGTACACGAGTTTCCACTAGTTTTCCCTCCCTCCGATATTACCGACTAAAGGAAACGTGTCAGACACGTCATACAACATTATAGTAGGAATATACAAAATGGTCAATAGTTGATTAACCAGTTTTGCTTCATTCCTGAGATGTTCCTTTTTGTTCTTTTCTATAGTCTCATGTTGCTCCCGTATTTACAACAAATTCATGATTATTCAACTAAAAAAACCGAAATATTTTGTAAGCGTTTTCTGAAATTTTATGAAATGTTTTGTCAAAATGGTGAATGATGTGTCAAAATAGACACAGTTATCTGAAAAAGGAGTTGTTTTCATTTGAAAGAAGCCAAGCGAATCATTTGGGGATTGATTTTAGGAGTTATCCTCGGAATCATTCTCGCCATGTTACCAGACAAATCTATTTACGAAGGATTGAATAAGTATGCGCTTCAACCAATCGGTACGATCTTCTTGAACCTGATTAAGATGCTCGTCGTCCCGATCGTCTTCTTCTCGATTTCCCTTGGAGTCATGGGACTCGGAAATCCAAAAGAGCTTGGCCGTGTCGGCGGAAAAGCCATCACGTATTTCATGACGACGACAGCTGTTGCCATCGTCATCGCACTTGGTTTGTCGTTACTGATCAAACCGGGTACGTTTGGCAACTTTGCGACGGACAACTTGAAATATGACCAAGGCAACTTACCGGATACGAGTTTGATCAATACGATTGTCGGTATGTTCCCGACCAATCCGATTACGTCGATGGCAGAAGGCAACATGTTACAAATTATCGTCTTCAGCGTCTTCATCGGTTTCGGCATCACGTTCCTTGGCAGCAAGGTCTCGACATTACGTTCATTCATCGAACAAGGAAATGACTTGATGACGTATTTGATTGGGCTCGTCATGAAGATGGCCCCGCTCGGCGCATTTGCATTGATTGCTTCCGCCGTAGGTGCACAAGGATTTGCTTCGCTCAAAGCGATGTTCTTCTACATGATGGTCGTGGTACTTTCTCTAATCATTCATTCGTTGTTGACGTACGGATCAACCGTTTCACTGCTCGGAAAAATGAATCCGTTTTTCTTCTTTAAAAAGTTTGCTCCGGTCATGCTGTTCGCCTTCTCGACTTCATCGTCGAACGCGACATTACCGGTCGCGATGCAGACAGCGCAGCGTGAGCTGAAAGTCCCGCGCTCGGTATCCAGTTTTGTCCAACCGCTCGGAGCAACGATCAACATGGATGGAACGGCGATCATGCAAGGGGTCGCGACGGTCTTTATCGCTCAGGTGTATGATATCAACTTGTCACCGGCGCAACTAGCAACCGTCGTCCTGACTGCCGTTCTCGCGTCTGTCGGAACAGCCGGCGTACCGGGTGTAGGTCTCGTCATGCTGACGATGGTTCTCCAGTCCGTCAATCTGCCTGTCGAAGGGATTGCCTTGATTATCGGTGTCGACCGTCTGCTTGATATGATGCGGACAGCCGTCAATATCACAGGTGACGCCGCTTGTGCCGTTATCGTCGCAAAATCAGAAGAAGGTAACCTGAACGAAGAAGAGGAAGAAGACGAGCGTTACGCTTAACTTTTCCTTAGATGAAAAACGCGCTACCCTCGTGAGTCATTCACAGGGGCGGCGCGTTTTTGAGTTGATTATTTTTTTAGGACGTACGAGCTGAGCGGATCAACCGTCACGTTGCCTGATACTTTCTTCAGTGTTTTTGTTCCGGCGGTTTTACCATCGACGATCACATTCCATGTTCCTTTTGGTAACGTCATCTTGACGGCTTGACGTTTCGCATTGTGAACGACATAAAGATCTGTTTTTTGCTGAGGCGCATCATCTGATAATTGATACGCTACAACCTGCTTTGGTGACGATGTGAACGTCAGGTAGCGGCGGATGTCTTTTGCTGTTCCTAAATGAAGAGCAGGATTTGCTTTCCGGACTTGAATCAGACCTTTCATATAGTCGACATCAGTTTGACGGTCCATTTTACGTTTCCAGTCGAGCTGGTTAACGGAATCCGGTGACTTGTACGAGTTGTGGTCGCCGCCTTTTGTCCGCATGAAATCTTGACCGGCATGGATGAATGTTGTTCCTTGTGACGTCAGCAGAATACTTGACGCCAAGCGGTGCATCTTTGTTTTCGTCGCATCCGTATCTGTCGGATTCGTTAAGTTCAACTTATCCCATAATGTGTGGTTATCATGGGCTTCGACGTACGTGATGGCTTGATTCGGTTCTGCTGCGAATCCCGTGATGTCTTTGCTGTACGCAATCTCACCGACGATTCCGCGTTTAATGCGTGTTTCAAGACCTGTTTTACCGTTGATGAAACCGGCATCCGTGTCTTCAAAGACACTTCCTTTAAGTGCATCGCGCAAGTTATCGTTGAAATGAGCGATTCCCGGCATTTGCTTGGCATTCGTCTGGTTGGCTTTGTCTGCTTCCGGAAGCGGTGTTTCGAGACTCCAGCCTTCCCCGAAGACAAGAATCGACGGATCGATTTTAGTTGTTGTTTTTTTGACGGCATTCATCGTCTTGACGTCATGAATCCCCATCAAATCGAAGCGGAAACCGTCCCACCGGTATTCTTTTGCCCAGTAGGCGACAGAATCAACAATCAATTTATGCATCATTTTCCGTTCGGAAGCCGTATCGTTTCCGACACCTGTTCCGTTGGCGAGATCGCCGCCTTCCGTGTAACGGTAGTAGTAACCCGGAACGATTTTATCGAGATTCGATGCTTTCGCGTCAAACATATGATTGTAGACAACATCCATGACGGCACGAAGTCCGTTATCGTGCAAACCTTGAATCATTTGTTTCATTTCTTTAATCCGGACTTTTGGATCGTACGGATTCGTCGCGTAAGAGCCTTCCGGTGCATTGTAGTTTTTCGGATCATAGCCCCAGTTGTATGTTTTAAGCGGATTCGTTTCGTCGACAGAAGCCGTATTGAAATCATAGACCGGAATGAACTGGACATGCGTGATGCCAAGCTCTTTCAAATGATCGAGTCCTGTTTTCGTTTTCGTTTTTTTACCATCCTTCAACAAACGTGTTCCCGGCTCGACAACACCGAGATACTTTCCTTTTTGCTTGATGCCTGAATCGTACGTGTTTCCTGTGACATCAAACATCGACAAATCCCGGACATGTGTTTCGTAAATGATGGCATCAGTTGTTTGTTTCAGCGGCATTTTTGATTTTGTCCAACGTTTTGGGTTCGTCTCTTTCAGGTCGACGACCACTCCTTGATCTCCGTTGACAGCGACGGCTGTCGCATAAGGATCAACGGCGCGTGTCGTTTCTTTAGCGTGTTTGACTTCATAGGTGTATCCTGCTCCGTCAAGATCGCCTTTGATCGTTACACTGAAGACCCCGCGGTCGCCACGGACCATCTTCACTTCACGGACGATATTCTTTGTAGTGGCCGCTTGTGTTTTCGGTAATTTGTAGAGTTCCAGTTCGACGGCTTGCGCAGTCGGTGCCCAAACGCGGAACGTCGTTTTTCCTTTTTGATAGGACGTGCCGAGTTTTCCATCATACGCATATTTTTTGTCAAAAGCATCGGAACGCAACACGTTTCCTGCTTCTAAAATCCCTTCCCCGAACACCGGGTGCGAGACCGTAATGACATCTGCTAAATCAATGTCCGTCGTGACGGTTACTTTTAACGTCTTCGCATCCACTTGTGTGACAAGCGGATTGACGAGTCCTTTAAAGGTCAGCGTTTTTAAATCTTCTGACGTAATCGGCGAGTTCGTTTTCAACGTCATCGTCTTAAAATCATCGGCCAGGAAACTTGTGAATTTTGGCGTCCGATCGATATCCGGTTGGCTGTAATAAACCGTTTGATCGCCTTCAATCAGCCAAATATCCTTCGCTCCCGCATAATAGAAACGATCCGCTCCGTCTTTTTCAGACCATCCTTCGATATGAGGAATGATTCCGACAAGACGTTCCTTCGTCTTATTCGCCAGTATGACGTTTGCTACAGCGCCAAATGCGTCTTGACCGTCAAATTCAAACCGTTTTCCATCCTGAGCGTTTGGCCATGCCCACACCCCGTACTTCTCGTAGTCATTGTCATACCGGTAATAATGAATGTTCGTGTTGACGGACTCGACGTCATTGCCGCCCGTCGGATTAACCGGTGAAACTTCTTTGCTGCCCGATTCAATCCAAACTTCGGCAACACCGTCTTTGATCATGTCTTTTGTGATGAAGCGGTCGTTTTCCGAACCGGCATCTTTGTTCCAGGAATCATCGCGGACGATGAAACCGATTTTCTCCGGTTGATCAACCGGAAATTCGTAAGCGGCAATTTTTCCGTAAGCATCTTGACCGTTAAAGGCATGTGCCTTGTTCGGGAAATAATCCGGCCCATTTGCCCACAACCAGAGATTCCAATCTTTTTCTGACGTTTTATCTTCTTTGTAGTGAATGATGACCAGTGTCGATTCTCCTTTTTCCAGTGCCAGACCATTTACCGGAACTAAACTAAACATCAGTGCAAACGTTAGCACAACTGCACAGACTGATCTCCATCGATTCATGCCGTATCCTCCTTGGATTTATGTAATCGTTTTCATTTTCATTCTCCATTCGTTCGGCTGCTCTGTCAAAGCTTATTTTAGTTCACTAAAGAAAATAAGACTTTTGGACCAACGCGGACGTATGACCATAAAAAAGAGGCTGACTTCCCAGTCACCCTCTTATATTTTCATTTTGATTGACGATCCGTCACTTCAGTAATTGCCTGCTTCGTGACTTTCATCGAGTGATCCGATGCAAAGAAATACCAGACACCGTCACTTGCGATATAGCCTTCCCCTTCAAGTTTTAACGGTTTTAACCGCTCGAATCCCGCCTGATTTTCTTGTGCGAGTTGGGCTGCTTCGGAAAACGTGACATTTGTACTAAAGTTATTTTTCAGGACCCGACTGACATCTTCCAAGTTCGTCAGGATATCGGGTCCGGCAAGCTTCATGCCGACAGCTTCAAGTACCTGCCGCTGACGAATTTGCCGTCCCATGTCCCCGAGCGGATCCTGTTTTCGCATGCGTGCATAACCGCTCGCTTCAAGTCCGGTCAGTTTTATTTTTCCTTCAGCGTAGTCTTTTTGTAAACGCCGGTCGTTCCAACTAAACGCAGACGGATTATCGACAGTGACTCCGCCGACCGCATCGACCAGCTCGATCAGACCTTCCATATTGATTTTGGCGTAATACGGAATCTTGACGTCAAAGGTCTTCTCAACCGTCTCAATCGTCTCTTCCACTCCACCGTAAGCATAGGTATGATTAATTTTCGTTTTCGTACCATCTGACAGTGTCACCTGCATATCACGTGGAATCGACAGTGATGTCGCTTTTGGTGTTTTCGGGTTAAACGACAATAACATGATGGCATCGGCCCGTCCCGGATCGTTTTTTCGTTCATCCACACCAATCAACAGGACGTTGACCGGCTGCATCACTTCAAGCGGAAGCTTTTTTTGCCCTTTTAGCGGAGTAATGAAACCGTCCGCCGTATGTTGCAACTTTAAAAAAGCATACCCGGTCGTAGCGCTGACAATCAAGATGCATGCCAATAACAATGCACTGATTACACGCCATCCAATCCAAGGTCGCCTCTTTCGCAAACGTGATTCCACAGCGGTACCTCCTATAATTTCTGCTGATACGTCTTCATTAATCCGGCGATATTCGCATTGTGTAAAAAGACGACGGCATCCACATTTTTTTGCTTCGCAAATTCAGAGGCATCAAAGTCTTTATGGACATAGCGGATATCAACGACTTCGAGATTCGCACTTCGGGCAAGAAACGGCAGCACAGGATTGGCGAAGGAGTCTTTGAGGACAAGTAACTTCGGTCCTTTCGTTTTTGACGTCATTGATAAAATACCGTGGTTACCGCGCATAAAGACTTCGTAACGGTCGGCATAGTCGCCCTCTTCCTTAATAAATTGCTCATCAATCAGCGGCTGACCGCATTTTTTGTCGTAGCAGACGTCGATACCCTTAAATTGGCCGGCATCGTAATATTCAATTTTGTCTCCTGTGCTCGCATACGCAAGTGTCGTCTTGCGGGCGAGTGAACCAAAATACGGATGTTCCGATGCGCGTTTTGATTCAGGATCGACTTCTACTTTTTTTAACGTCGGTTCTGTTTTGGCGACTGTACGGATAATTTCGCCATAGGCTTGATAGGCACCATCTACGTTCCAGTGATGATCTGTCTTAAAGTAATCCGTCAGCTTTAACGCATCAAGGGGAATCGATGTAATTCCTGCTTTCATAAAGCCGGCTTGCATCGTCTTGTACCGTTGCTCAGCGTTTGAGGCGACATAGTCCGGAATGATTCCATCCCGTTCCGCAATAACGGTCTTGGATGGTGCAAGTGCGAAGTAGACAGGCCGATCAACATCTTTCGTGAACTGTTGAAAAGCACTCGGAATGACCGGTTGTGCCGCTTGACTCGGTTCAATCATATAGCCGTTTTCAGCAGTGTAGATCCCATTTCGAAACGGCTGTTGAAACAGATTTTTCGATAGACGTGCCTGCATTTCAACGAAAGTACCACGTAACAATAACTGATCCGCAAAATAGCTTTCCATCTTCAGCATATCCTTACCGGAAGCCACTCCTTGCATAGTCGGTTGAACGGAATGTGCAAGTGTTCGATTTTCAAGTTGGGAACTGACACGGTCGTCGCGAAGAATCGTTCCAATTCCGATTGTCAGCAAAATGATAAAAAAACTGATGATCGTCAGCCACATCATCTTTTTCTCAAACGTAGTTCCCGGTTGTGTCTGTTTCTGATTCTTTTCAATAGGTTGCGCCACTGGTGTTCCTCCTCTCTAGAAACGGAAATAAATGAAGGGATTGAATGTACTTGCAACCAGTGCAGATGTCGCGAGGAATAACAAAACCATCGCATATCCATATTGCAACGTCTGTCCGATTTTGCCCGATGACTGGACAAATCGTTCTCCAATCCGTTTTGGAATCGGTGTTGCGGCAAGACATGCAAGTGCTAAGATGACACCGTTTTGGACAAGTTGGTAACTCGCACGGTCATCCCAAAGTACGTCCGGCATAAACATTGCTTGAATATACGTGATGGCTTCCGGGAACGTTTCCGATCTGAAAAAGACCCAACCGACCAGAACCAATACGAGTGTCCAGACCGTTGCCAGTACCGGGACTCGCGCCAATAACTTCCCGAGAAATGCTTTTTCAAGCATGATCCAGATTCCGTAATAGACGCCCCAGGCGACGAACGTCCAGCTCGCTCCATGCCAAAGTCCGGTCAACATCCAGACGATTCCGAGGTTCCGGTATTGTCTCCAGGGTGAAACCCGGTTCCCTCCAAGCGGAATGTACACATAATCCCGAAACCATGATCCAAGTGAAATGTGCCAGCGACGCCAAAATTCAGACACTGATTTCGAAATATACGGATAGTTGAAGTTTTCAAGAAAATGAAAGCCGAACATTAATGCAAGTCCGATTGCCATGTCACTGTATCCAGAAAAATCAAAATAGATCTGCAGGGCGTAAGCAATGATCCCAATCCATGCGAGCCCCATTGATAAATCCTTCATATCAAAAATGGCATCTGCTACTTGACCGCAGCCATTTGCTAAAATCAACTTTTTTGATAATCCGATGATGAATCGGCGGACCCCTTTCGAGAAGTCCGATACGGTTTCTTGACGGGATTCAATCTGACTCGCAATCGTGTTGTAGCGGACGATCGGTCCTGCGACCAGTTGCGGGAAAAAGGCGATATACAATGCTAAATCAAGCGGATTTTTTTGCACGGCTTCCTTTTCCTTGTAAATATCGATGACATAACTCATCGCGTGAAATGTATAGAAGGAAATTCCGAGTGGTAAAACGATTTCCGGAACAAAAAAATCGGCATGAAACGTCTTATTGACAGACTGAACAAAAAAACCGCTGTACTTGAACCAGCCAAGTAATCCTAAATTGACAGCAATCATGCTGAACATGATCCATTTCACACCGATGCGGTGGCGGTAGACGTCTACGAATAATGCAAAGAAATAATTAATGCCGACACTTAACAGCATCAATAATGCAAATCGCGGTTCACCAAACGCATAAAAGAAAAGGCTTGCTACGAGGAGCCAGCCATTTCGAAAGCTTCTCGGCAACAGATAATAGACAATCAGTACCGTCGGCAGAAATAAAAACAGAAAAATCGTTGAACTAAATAACATGATAGGATTCCTCCTGTTTGAGCGGAACAAGCCGATTGATGTGTAACATCGTCAACCGGACCCGCATGTCCCCTTCAAGTAAAAATTTGAATGCGATTTTGAAATAGTCGGCTCCTTTAACTCGATTCAGTTGAAAGAAACATGTAGTCGGACCGTCCACTGTCAACCATTCCGTTTCGGAATGCATCCGTTTTTTTTGTCCGTACTGCATCTTAAAGATTTGAATATCACACGGTTCGGTTGCTTCTAATTCACAAGTGAGGGTGATTGTCTCCGCCTGTTCAAAGGAAGCATCTGCCCGATACAATTTTGACGGAGGATACTGAAACCCTTGATCAAACAACTGGATGTACAATTTATTAGTCGAATCGGCTTCTTGAAAATCAAACCAGACCCCTTTCTGATCTTCTTCAAGTAAAATCTTTTCCCGGTTGCCTTGCGGAAAAAATTGATAACTCGCCAGTTCCAGTGGTCGTGAACTCATACCGGTACCTCACTTAAAATAGCATCGACGATCCGCTCAGCCGCATGCCCGTCTCCGTAGGGATTCGCTGCTTGCGCCATCGCGTCGTATGCCATCGGATCTGTCAGCAAGTGATGACCGGCTGTATAAATACGTTCCGGATCCGTTCCGACGAGTTTCAACGTACCGGCCTCGACACCTTCCGGCCGTTCCGTCGTCTCACGTAATACGAGAACCGGGACACCTAACGAAGGAGCTTCTTCCTGAATCCCGCCGGAATCCGTCAAAATCAACGTCGCCCGGGCTGCCAAGTTATGAAAATCGAAGACATCGAGTGGCTCGATTAATCGGATACGCGGATGGTGCTTCAATTGTTCGGCTGCTTCGAGTACAACCGGATTCGGATGGACCGGATAGATAATTTCAATATCCGGATGACTGTCTGCTAATCGTTCAATGGCATCAAAAATCTGCGATAATTGCAGATGATTTTCCCGACGGTGAACAGTCAACAGAATCAACTTGCGACCGCTTGCTGCAAGACTTTTTAAAACGGGATGCGTGTAATCATCAGACACAGTTGTTTTTAATGCGTCAATGACGGTATTACCGGTCACGATGATCGGACTTTTTTTATTCTCGAGGCGCAGATTTTCTGCTGCTTGATCTGTCGGCGCAAAATGGTAATCCGCGAGTACACCCGTCAATTGACGATTCATTTCTTCTGGAAACGGTGCATACTTCTGATACGTCCGTAAACCGGCTTCGACATGTCCAACCGGAATCTGTTGGTAAAAGGCGGCGAGTGAAGCAGCGAATGTCGTTGTCGTATCCCCATGGACCAACACCAAATCCGGTTGCTCTTTTTCCAGGACACGACGCATCGCATTCAAAATCCGTGCCGTCATCTCTTCGAGTGTCTGGCGTGGACGCATCAAATCCAAATCATGATCCGGAACGATTTGGAACAGTTCTAGGACTTGATCCAGCATCTCCCGGTGTTGTGCCGTCACGACGACAATCGGTTCGACTCCTTCTCGTTTTTCCAATGCTTTGACGACAGGTGCCATCTTGATTGCTTCCGGTCTCGTTCCGAACACTAACATGACTCGTTTCATTCGTTCCATCCCCTATCCGTTATTCATGACGACAATTCAATCGTTTCACCGCGTGTTGAACGCTCGATTTCATCACTTCGCCCTGTTCGTTTTTTCGTAACATAATGTGCCGCTTGTTTTTTTGTAAGTTGTTTGTACCAATAAAGGTACTTATTGTACTCCGCCATCGTTTCCGTTGTCGGACCAAACATCCGGACTTCTCCGTACTCGAGCCAAAGGACTTTCGTACAAAAACTTTTGACTTGATTCAAGGAATGACTGACAAAAAAGATTGTTTTTCCTTGGTCACGAAACTCCCGCATCTTATCGAGACATTTTTCCGTAAACGTCTGGTCACCGACTGACAAGGCTTCATCGATAATCAGGATGTCCGGATTGATGTTGATCGAGATTGCAAAACCAAGCCTTGCCCGCATACCGCTCGAGTATGTCTTAACCGCCTGATCAATGAAATCCCCGATATCTGCGAACTCGAGAATTTCCGGCGTGATGGCTTGAATCTGTTTTTTATTCAATCCCATCATCAAGCCTTTCAGTTCAATATTGTCCCGCCCGGTCAATTGGTTGTTCAGACCACTCGAAATCGCAATCAATGCGGATTTACCACCGAGCGTCACACGACCGTAAGTCGGCGGTGTCACGTTCGCAAGCAGGTGCGACAATGTCGATTTACCACTTCCATTGATTCCGACCACTCCAACAATCTCACCTTGCTTGACGGAAAACGAGACGTTTTTCAACGCATAAAAGGGTTTCCCGCTGACTTTACCAAACAACACTTCTTTTAATTTATCGATTGGGCGTGAATATAGGACGTAACGTTTTGAAACATTTTCAAATACGACGTGACTCATGTTTTCTCCTCCTAGACGTAATCAATGAAGTACCGGCGGAATCTCAAATGGACCGCTGCTCCGACTACCAACAGCACGGATGTCACCGTCCAGAAGTAGAAACCGTACCAGACATGATCAAGTAAATAACCGGTTCCAATCAACGCCGAACGGTATCCTTCAATCAAATAGACGAGAGGATTAATCATCAGCAACGTCTTAAACAAACTGTGGTCCGGCGGGATCCACATGATTGGGGTCAAGTACATCAACATCCGGATGGCTGACGTCACCATATTTTGGACATCACGGATCATGGTCGAAAGGGCCGATAACAACAGTGAAACGGCATACAGGAAAATGACACCTGCCGGCACGATATACAACAATTCAAACGTATGCCAGCCCGGGAAATAGCCGAATGCCATCCCCAGAACAATCGTCAACGCAATCATGGCAAGGTGGCGATAGAACTGCGCCAAGATGACATACGCCGGGATTGTACTAAGCGGAAAGTGCATTTTCGAGACTAAAGCGACCCGACCGTAAATCGAACGTGAACCGCTCGGAATCGTACTGCCGATGAAAAACCAGGCAATCAATCCACTGACCAACCAGAAGACAAATGGAATTCCGTCAACAGGATGTCCGCCGCGAATCCCGAAACCAAAGACGACCCAGTAGACACCAATTTGCAGGAGCGGCGTCATGATTTCCCAAAACCAACCGAGGTATTGCATGCTGTATAGACTTTTTGTCTCATAAAGTGAAAGACGAAAGATCAGATAAAAATGATCTTTCAGCTCTTTCCCAATTGTATGAATTCCGTTCATATCGCTTTTGCGTCCACTTCCGTCGTTTGATGCGTATGCAAGTTACCGAAGTTTAAGACTGTAACGTCTTCGAGCGGCTGGACGATTCCTTTCGTATCAAATAAGAGTGGTGTCCGCATCTGGTTGGCAAGACGACGTGAATCAAAACGTTTAAACTCATCATGATCGACGAGTACCAGGGCAAGATCCGCTCCCTGAATCGCTTCAATTTCATCTACTAGTTCAAAACGTGAGGAAATCGAACGTTCGACATGCGGATCGCAAACTGCGACATCCAGTCCACGGTCAATCAATTGTTCAATCACATCGACAGCCGGGCTCTCCCGCATATCATCAACGTTTCCTTTATACGTGACGCCAAAGACAGCAATTTTCGGTCGAACACGCGAAGAGACGAGACGCTCGGCCTGTTCTGCGACGAAGTGTGGCATGTTGACATTCGTTTCCCGCGCTGTATGGATGATTCGTGCAAGGGACGGGGCTTTCGCGACAATGAAGTAAGGATCGACTGCAAGGCAGTGTCCCCCGACACCTGGTCCCGGATGATGCAAGTTGACACGTGGATGCATATTCGCCATCTCAATCACGTCCAGCACGTTGATCTCGAGTTTATGACACACTTGCGTCAGTTCATTGGCTAGGGCGATGTTAACATCGCGGAACGTGTTCTCCATCAATTTCGACATCTCTGCCGTCTTCGCATCCGTCTTGACGATTTCACCTTGAACAAATGTTTCATAGACAGCCGCTCCTGCATCCGCGCAAGCCGGTGTCAATCCGCCGACAATCCGGTTATTGTGAATGAGTTCATGTAAGATTTGTCCCGGAAGCACCCGCTCCGGACAATGAACGACGAATACGTCTTGACCGATAACGAACCCCGCTGCTTCAATCAATGGTCGGACATGATCATCCATCGTCCGCGGAGCGATTGTTGATTCGACGATGATGACGTTGCCTTTTTGAACGTGCGGCAACATATTCTGAACGGCTGACAGGACATACTTCAAGTCACACGATTTATACGTGTCATTTAAATTCGGTGTCGGAACAGCAATTAAAAAGACATCTGCCGGTTCCGGTGTCAGTGTTGCCCGAAACTTTCCGTTTGCGACGACACGCTTGATGACATCTTCAAGTCCCGGTTCTTCAATATGAATGTCTCCCGCATTCAACATCTTAACGATGCGCGGGTCGATGTCGACCCCGACGACGTCCGTTCCGTGATCTGCAAACATGGCTGAAGAAGGTAATCCAATATATCCGAGTCCGATTGTACAAAGTTTCATTTTGTCATTCCTCCATCTAGGTACGAGTTAGTCCTTCACGTCAGAAAAACTGACTGTGTCGTGGCTGTACCTAGACCATAACGATAATTGCTTGTGTTTCCAATGCTTCTAACCATCTCTTAAACCATTCTTCACAGACCTTACATTCCGCCCTTTTCCTATGCTTTTTGTAAAGCTTGTAAATAAACAACGAACTTTTGTTGCATTCGCGAGAGAAACAACACAATCCGATCAATTCCATCATTCTTCAGCGTGGAATTACCTGCATCTTTGTTGTTTCTCGATTCTGTTCTCGTTCATTTACTTCACTAATTCATGGTAGACAGTCAATAATCGGTCTTTTTCTTTATCCCAGTTGTATTTCTGCCGTGCCTGCTTTGTCCGTTCTTTCATCGCCTGACGTAACCCGTCCTCTTCGACGATTTGATTGACGGCAGCGGCAATCGATTGCGGTGATTCAACGTCAACAATCAGTCCGACGGCCTCTGTCTCGACGACACCACGGATTTCCGGTAAATCTGCTGCCACGACCGGGACAAGGGCTGACATGTATTCAAATAATTTATTCGAAGAGGCCGAATAATGGTTAAAACAAACGTTTTCTAACACTTGAAACCCAACCGTCGCTGCTGCTGTATAACTCGGTAACTGATCAAGCGGTACCTTATCCATAAAATGAATACGTTCTCGTTCTGAGGACGCAGCCGCCAGCCGTTGAAGCTCCGGTTTGATTTTTCCGTCGCCAATGAACAACAGTGTGCCGTTTCGAATCAACGGCATCGCTTCAATCAACCGCCCGAGCCCCCGTCCTTCCTGAATACCGCCTTGGTACAATAAAATCGGTTCGTTTTCGTCCATTCCGAGTTCTTGACGGAGCGGGCGTGCTTCCGGTACCGTTTCTTGATAAAATGGATAATTGTGCAACACGGCCGGTCGCTCTCCGTAAAGGGCTAAGTGGTAATCGGCACGTGTCTCATTTTCGACCATCGTCTGATCCACAAATCGTAATAAATGACGTTCTAAACCGCCTTGTCCTTTTCCGTAGCCCGTCCGATCCGTCTGGACTTCATGCGAATCGTAGACGATTTTTGCCCCTCTCGCGGCCGAAATCGCTTGCGGTAATGTATTTAAATCGTTGGCATGCATGATATCGTAGTTCCGCTTACGTGCTGCCCGTGTCATCCGGACAATCCCGAAGCTGTTATAAAGTGCATAGCGGATAAACCGGCTTTTCTGCAACATATACAGAATGACGGCAACCGGAATCAGCCAAGGAACGAACAAGAACAATCCTGCGCCAGCCAGAAGCGTAACCGGGTTACGCTTCTTCAGACGACGAAGGATTGTTTCAAAAGGAGGTGTCCGTTCAATTCGGATGATTTGAAAGCCGCTCGGGTGATACTCCATCGCTGGTAATGTGCCATCATTTAGACAATATAAATCGACGTGATACCCTGCTTCCGCGAGTGCCGTACACTCCCGTAAAACACGTGCATCATTCGTAAACGTATTCCAAACAAACATCCCGACCCGTTTCATTCACTCACCCCTACTACTTGAAAATTAGTTTTACGAATCGCTTCAAACAATCGTTCTTGATTTTGTTCCCAGTCAAAATGGGTCTGAACATACGCTATACCCGATTGGCCCATTGCTTCACGCGCTTCCGGATGTTCTGCGAGATACCGGATTTGTCCGACGATTGTCTCACGACACCGCTCCCGTGAGACGAATCCTGCACCGGCCTCTTCAATCACTTTTGCCGCATGTCCTGAAACGGCTCCGACAATCGCACATCCCATTGCCATATAGTCGATGATTTTCCCGGGCGTTACCGTATCGAATGCCGTACTTTCGACTAACGTCGCAAAGGCGATGTCACTTTTCGCAAGTTGTTTCAGCGCGTCCCATCTCGGCATCGCGTTCATGAAATGAATATTCGTCAGTCCGCGTTTTAAGACATGTTCTTCAAACTTTTCTTTATGGTAGCCGTATCCGACGACGTGAAATTCAATGTTTCCATCCTCTTGTAATTGCTCCGCTACATCAAGCAATAAGAACACATCCTGTGCCAATCCGATATTGCCCGTATAGACGACGCGGACCTGCTCCGACACTTTCCTCCGTTTAATCAACCATTCGTTTTCTTCGATTGAATTCGGAATGTAATGAATTTTCTCCGGTGCGATCCCTTTGCTCTCGATATACGAACGAAACCCTTCACTGTTGATGACAATTTGATCGGCCCGATGATACATCCATTTCTCAAGCCAGTAGAGCGGGGCAAGCAACACACGTGACTTCGTGATACCGACACCGACCAGTGATTCCGGCCACAAATCGCGGACATCTAACACGAGTGGTGCTTTTTTGATGAACTTGGCAACGACTCCGACCAGTCCCATAAAGATGGAAGGCGTCGTCGCATAGATGTAGCTATACTGTTTTTGATCCTGCCGTACTTCCCGGACCGCCAGGACAAACTGTTCTAAAAACAACCGGAGCCGTCGCCATAAGTTTGTCGTCGCCCGCAGGTCACGTGGTTGAATCCGGGTAATGTTAGCTGCATCCAAACTTGGTTCGTCCCAAAACATCGCGTCCGTATACAATTCCGCCGTCGGGTACAGTGGTTCTGATGTCAGGACGTGGACGTTACTTCCTTGTTGTTCCATCCGTTTAAAGATATTTTTCATCCGATTGGCAGCACTGCCGATTTCCGGATAGAAATTTTGACAGATCATCAACACATTCATCGTCTCCGGGCCCGTCTTTGTTTGAGCTTTCGTCGGAACTTCCAGTAACGGACGGCGATTTTTCCAAGTTTTGAATTTGCCAGTGATCGGTATTTTAATTTCCATTGCGTATTCGCCTCCAAGACATCCAGATTCGATACAAGTGCTCCTTCATACCGTTCGAGGACCAACTGATACTGTTGTGCCAACAGTGCAATCGTTTCTTCTTGTTCGGTCACTTGTTGTAACAGCCGCTCATGTTCTGATGATAACTCCGCATATTCCTGCTCATTGGTCTGCTGTTTCAGCTGTTTCTGCTCCCATTTCTTTTGCTGGTTTTTTAATCGAACGATTTCAGTCAAATGCATCCGCTCGATTGCTTCAAAAGCCGTTTCCAACCAGTCGATTTCTTGATTCGTCATACTGCGGACCGGTTGTTTTTCCTCATGAAGCGTCACAATCACGCCTAACCACTTGTCCATCCGCTCCAATCGATCAATCGTTCCATAGGGTGTCAATTGCTCCAACAAATGACGTAAATAATACGTCCGCTTATGGTCAGCATAGTCATTGACACCAAACGGAACCGTTACGACAAGCCGTCCACCCGGTTTCAGGAAGGAACAGGCTTTTTGGACAAAACGTTCAGGTTCGCCGATATGCTCGAGAACTTCCGTCATCAAGACCGTATCAAAACGTTGACTGTTTGAAAACGTCATCAGATTGGCTTCTTCAAACTGAATCAACTCTTTGACCGAACGTGCTTCTTTTTCCAATGCTTGTCTTGACTCTGTGATGGCTTCCGGTGAGACATCGATTCCCACAACCTGTTTCCCTTCACGACCGAGTAAAATCGGGACGAGTCCTCCTGAACAACCGATGTCGAGAATCTGACTGCCCTTTGTCTCGCGAATAATCCAGTGAATCCGTGAGCGGACTTTTTTTCCGAACTGGACTCCGAGTTGGTCATAATAAGCGGCACGGATTTCATCTTTTGGTCGTGTCATCTGTTTTGTCGGCATCACCGTACCTCCTCTAATAACAATGCTTGAATAGCATCAGTCTGTTTTTTATCCGCAAGTTCAACGAATCGGCGGATCAACGGATTCGTCAATGTCACCGGTTCATAAAAAGCGACAATCATTCGGAGGAGCGCGACGCTCGGACCAAAATCTTTATCACTGCAGTAACGAAGTTTCACCAAATACCAATGTTCAAAAAAGTGTTCGAAGCGGGTTTCTTTGTAGGCATCGAGGACACCATAACGTGCAAACTTTTCAGCCCGGGCCTTTTCCCGGACGACGCTGCGTTCAAAGAAGCGAACGGTCAGGGAGTTGACAGTCGAACCTGCTACTGCGGCGTAGTAATAATGAATGACACGGTTGACGAGTAAGACACGGTCCGCATGCAACATCATTTCTTGGAAAAACAAGGAGTCTTGTCCGACGGCTCCGACGACTTGCTCCAGCTGATGATTCTGCAAAAAGCTTTTCTTGACGACTAACGCTTGAATACTTTGGACGGAAAAGCGGTTCTCTAGCAAATACGTTTTAGGTTGATCGCAAACCATCCGTCCTTCTTTCCGAACTTTCGGTAAAGCGATGATACTTGTTTTTTCGGCCAGCTTTTTCATATGTCCGACTGCAAAATCGAGTGTCGGGTCTTGATCGAGTTCCTTCAACAATTCGGCATACCGGTCACTCAACACTTCGTTATCAGGATCCAGGAACGCAATCCGTTCGGCACGCGCCAGTTCAACACCCTTATTGCGCGGACGTGACGCACTGCCGCTTCCGCCTGTCGGGAACAGGTAGGTTACGACGTTGCCGTGTCGTCGCGCGAGACGATTAATCGCTAGTAACGTCATCCGGTCTGTTGATCCATCATCCACTAAGATAATTTCCGTCTCGGCAAATCGATCCATTCGTTTTAAACTGGCAAAGCATTTATACGTGAGATGATATCCATTATTAAAAATCGGCACGACGACGGACAGTATCGGTGTTTCAACAGCAGATGACTTCCCTTGTTCGTTCCACTCGAGTGCATCAAGAAGCAATGTTTTGCCTGCCATCTTCCCTTCACTGAACTGTTCATAAGAAAAGTCAGCACGCCAAATCATACTGCCACCCGTCCGGCCCAGCTCGTCCTGAATGACGAATGGTATCTCATCTTGAGCTGTTTTACGGACAATGCTGGCATCACTGTATTTAAATCCGTTCACTAAATCTTCAAGGTAGTACTCTCCGTATGACTCCGTCCCATCAAGTACAGCGACTAAATCGGTCTGCTCGTATAATTCTTTCGTCAGGTCTTCTTCGCGGTAAATCCAATCCGGTGATACGGTTTGGTGTTCTAGCATCCGGTTTAGCTCCGGTGTCACTTTTCGTAAGACAACCAGGAGTTTTCGTCGCAACGGCTGGACAGGTAATTTCAGCAAGCGGGCCATCTGATCAATCCGGTCATAGACGGTATGGGATGACATGACGGAACGAATGCCTTCTGCCCGGAGTCGCTTCACGTCATCCCCGGTCGTACGTTCTAAAATCGCTTGCGCCTCTTGATGATCATGGACGGTAAACACGTTCGGAAAATCATTGTTGACGGCGATGCTGTAATTCGACAAAATCAGATTTCCGAGTGCTTGGGATTCATAGATTCGTCGTGCACACATCGTTTTACTATATTTAATGCTGTTTAAATTCAACACCCAGTCATAACACTTACTGACTTGTTGCAATGTCTCATAAGGAATCGATGGTGCGACGCGCGAGACGTAACGTTGCGGAAAATGATAATCCGGTAAGTTCAACTGATAGTTGCGGTCAACGATATCGAGTGTATGATCGGAACGTAAGACACCATCAAATAACATCTCGGTGTCTTTGACACGCTCCGGATACTTTGCCATCCAGCTGCCGGCAAACAACACGTGTTTATTTCGACTGCGTGTCGCACCAATCGGATTATGGATGATTGGATTCACCCCGAACGTCGTCGCTTCAATCCGGTCATGCCCGCATAACACCTGATATTCCGGAATCATCGCTTCGTCTGACGTCAAAATATAATCCGCTTCCTTTGCCACATCACTAAAACGGTCAAAGTTGCTTGGATCCTCTGTCGATTGAAAAACAACCGGTATTTCTTTCCCCTTCACCTGCCGAATCATTTCCATCAGACGGGCCCGTTTTTTGGAGGTCGGTGTGGCGACACCTTTCCAGTCATCTCCCTGAAGTCCTTTCCATGAGGATACGACCAGGAACAGGTCAATCGGTTTTTCAAATACCTCTTCAAACGTTGCCGGATTGACGTAGTGTAAGTGGAGCGCATCTTGATAGTAGGCATACATGAATTCGGAACAGACGATGGCGACTTCCAGTGGCCGCTGCTCAAAATAACGCGTTCCGCTGTGCAGGGGAATATCTGCATATGCAATCTCCTGTAACAATCCGCTGTTACTTTGTTCGTGATAAGTCGTTGTTGTTGAAGGACGTCCGGAAGTATTAGGCCGGATTCCGGTCTTCATCGTCAGTACCGGGAGTTTCTGTAAACGTTCAATGGAAGCAACACTTGCCTTTGATTCCAATCGAAGCCGTTGCTTCTCCTCGCGTACCCATTGAAGTTGTTTCATGACTGCTTTTTTAAATTGTTGTCCACTCACGCGTATACACCCTTCCTTCTTTCATCTCCCTATCAGTCTACGAGTCCAGTTCAAAGGAGACTTAAAGGATCTGCAAGGTTTTTGTAAAGACTTGGTGAAGCCTTTAACGGTTTTCCGGACATTCGTCATGAAATCAGGACAAAAATGCGTGGAGTCGATTTGGTTCACAACGTGTTTCGCACAAAACAATGAACTCAAACCTGTCGCTTTTCGTTTTAGAACAATCAATTGGGGTAAATGTAAAAGAAAAGTATTGATGATAAGGGAGATGACAGAATCATGACGGATAAAAAACAAGACTTGCCAAACAAAACAGCAGATGTCGGTTTACACCCGGATCCGGAACCCGCGGAAACATCTGATCCCGGTATCAAACCGGCTGAAACACAGCATCCGGATCCAGACTTGGAAGAATTAAAAAAAGATCCCGCTGATCAATAAATAGGATTTTCCATAAAAAAAGGTTTTGCTCTCCCATAAAGGAAAGCAAAACCTTTTTTGACGTCTTCTTATAACTTGACCAACAATTTTCCTGTATTCGAACCATCAAACAGTCCGAGAAACGCATCCGGCACTTGATCAAACCCTTCAAAAATCGTTTCTTCATACTTTAATTCACCGTTATTGACCCATTGCCCCAGCTGTTCCGCTGCCTCTTTAAAACGTTTTCCGTAATCTCCGACTAAGAAACCTTGCATCCGGGCACGGGCGATGATCAGTTTGGATTGCACACGTGGCCCAACATCTTCTTTTTCATTGTAACCGGAAATTGCTCCACAGACCGGGATACGGGCAAATGGATTTAAGCGGTTGAGTACTGCATCACCGATTTCCCCGCCGACATTTTCAAAATAGACATCGACGCCGTCCGGACAGGTCCGATCGAGTGCTTCTCCGATTTGCTCCGTTTTGTAATTGATGACTTCATCAAATCCGAGTTCTTCTTTGAGATACTGAATTTTTTCATCACTTCCCGCAATACCGACGACCCGTGCACCTTTGATTTTAGCAATTTGTCCGACAATCGAGCCGACTGCTCCGGCTGCTGCCGAGACGACAACCGTTTCACCGGGCTGTGGATTCCCGATATCCAGTAATCCGAAATAAGCCGTCATACCAGTCATCCCAAGTACACCAAGTGCCGTTGAGACAGGTGCCAATGATGCATCAATTTTACGGACTTGTTTGGCGTCCACGACTAATTTTGTTGCCCAATCAAGCATTCCGACGACGATGTCGCCGACTTCGAGTGTATCCGCTTTTGATTCGATGACACGTGCGACTACGCCTCCTTGAATCGGTGCATCCAGTTCAAATGGCTGAGAGTAAGAGCGGGAATCGTTCATTCGTCCCCGCATGTATGGATCAACTGAGATATAAAGCGTCTCTAACAGGACTTGATCCGTTTGCAACTCATTCAGTTCAATCTTTTCGTACCGGAACGTCTCCCGTGTCGGACGTCCGTCCGGTCTGTTGGCTAATACGATTTGTTGTTCTGACATAACTGTTCCCTCCCCGATTTTTACTCTTTCACTCTAGCAGTCCTATCCTGTGAGTGCGAATACTTTGCCTTAATTTTTTCAGAAAATTCCATTTTTACCTTGACGTGCTACAGGGACTTTCGTATGATTAAACACAATTCATCGCTTTTATACTGTTATGCACAAAAGTGATACATAAGGAGTGATTTTTATGAAGACAACTTCGAAACGGTTTGACCGCCAATTCGGAATCCATGTGTTAAACGGTCTTAGTATCGGGATTTTAGTTGCACTTATCCCTGGAGCCTTACTTGGCGAACTCGCCAAAGCCTTGCTTCCGTACTTTTCTCCCGCCCAACATATCATCGACTCTACCGCGCTTGCGATGCGTTTGTTACCGATGGTGATTGGTGTCGCCGTAGCGATGCAGTTTAAGACGTCGCCCATCGAGACTACATCGATTGGTCTCGCGACTGTCGTTGGATCAGGTGTCGCCAGCCGGACCGATACAGCAGGTTACTTATTCGTCGGCACGGGGGATGTCATCAATGCCGGACTAACGGCTGCCATTGCAACGGCTCTCGTTATGTGGATCGGCAATCGGTTTAAAACGTATACTGTCCTCGTCATTCCGACTTTAATTATTGTCGGAGCAGGCGGAATCGGTGTCCTGACCTATCCTTATGTCACAAAAATCACTGCCAGTATCGGTCAGTTGATTACTCATTTTACGGTCCTTCAACCTGTGTTGATGGGCATCACGTTAGCCGTCATCTTCTCTGTCCTGATTGTCTCTCCGTTGTCGACCGTCGGAATCGCAACTGCAATCAGCTTATCCGGTGTTGCCGCCGGTGCTGCCAACTTAGGTGTCTGTGCCGCCGGTTTCGGACTTGCGATTGCCGGTTGGCAAGCCAATTCACGGGGTACTTCTATTGCTCATTTTTTAGGATCTCCTAAAATCCAGATGGCAAATTTCATCCGAAACCCTATCATGATTTTACCTGTCATGTGCAGTGCAGCAGTTCTCGGCGGACTGGCTGGTGTTCTTGGGATTCAAGGAACCCCGTTCAGTGCCGGTTTCGGCATGTCAGGCCTGATCGGACCGATCAATGCGTTACATTTAATGACCGGCGGTTGGACATGGGGCAATATCTCGGTTGTCTTCGGACTCTTCATCATTTTACCGATTCTTCTTTGTCTCTTATTCCACCACTTATTCCGTCGTTTCCGTCCATGGACAAATCATGAACAATACCGGCTCGATTTTGATTGATACAAAAAAGAAGCGACGCTGTCAGCATCGCTTCTTTTTTGTATCTTTATTACACGTATTTCAATACGTCCATCGGTGTCTCTAACTGATAATCAGCCGAATTCCACTCCTGTTCCGTTCCGAAACCGAACCGGCAAATCGCAACGGGCATCTGTTGGATCCGTGCTGCTTCGACATCCGATGAACGGTCTCCCACCATCAAATATTCGACCGCTCCGAATTCATCTCGATGGGCTGCTAGAATATCGGCTTTTTGTTTCCCTTGAACCGACTCCAGACATTTCGGACTTGTGAAATACGAGCGAATGTTTTGACTGTCGAGCACTAGATTCAAATAGTGAACGCCACAATTGCTTGCTGTCGAAACGATGTGTCCATGTTTGGTTAACGTTTCTAACGTCTCACGAATCCCGTCAAACAAAACATCCTGTCCCGCCATCGTCTGTTCTAGATGATGGTGACGTTTTTTTCGAATCGCGCGAATATCTTCTTCTGAAGCATCCGGAATCGCTTTTCTCCAAAAAGCATTCCCTGCCAAACCATAACTGGACTGCACACTCTCTTTTGATGGTTTGACAAGATGCGGCATATCTTCCATCGCCAAATGAATTGCCTCCGTCATTTGATTGGTTGAATCAATCAATGTTCCGTCGATATCAAATAAAATCACTGCCATATGAACACTCCTCTATTTTTTTAAAGCGTTTTGTTTTTTCATAAGCGTTTTCTTCCGGAAATAGACATATCCGGCTCCGAATACGAATAACCCGATGAACCAAGGTGTATAGTGATGGAGTTCATGATGCCGTCCCATCATACCATGCCCCAGTTTTTTCCCGCCCCAAATGAAAAAGACTGACCAGGCAAAAAAGGAGATTGTCGTGGCAACTGTGAACGTCCACCGTGAAACACCTGTTAATCCGGCCCCGATGGCAAATCCCATCCGCCACATCGGCGACAACAACAGGATAAAACGGCCGCGTGTGTCCATTTGACGTTGAAACTGATTCATCTTCGTTTCAGAAATCCGAAACCATTTAAATACACGGGCAAGCAGACGGTCACTTCCGAGCCGACCAATCGTAAAAAAGATGTTTTGACTAATCACGAAACTGAGTACTGCGACGATCAACATGATAATGAGATTAAATTGCGTCGTATGTACCAGGTAGCCCGCATAAGCTAACGGTACTTCACTCGGTAAAAATGGAAACATTAACGTCAACATCATTCCGAAATAGCCATACGATTCAATCCACGAATGCCAAGCCATGATTCCCCCCCTTTCACTGGATTTTTCTTCTAACTCCAGTGTAACGAACTTTTGAGGTAGCGTACAGAAATCGTGTTCGGTTTCACGGCTAAAAACCCCGTCGCTGACTCCATGTCAGCGGCAGGGTAGGATCAATCCATCCGATTAATACGCATCTTCACTTTGAAGCGGTTGTGTGCTTGCTTTTTGTTGCTCATCTTGCCAGTCACTAAAACGTGTCAATTCTTCAAACACTGTTTTTGTCACGAACAGAACGATGGCGATATCATCCGCAAAACCAAATCCAAGTACAAAATCAGGGACCAGGTCAATCGGAGAAACGAGATAGATCAAAGCACCGATGACTTTCAAAATCGTCGTCCGGCGAATATTTCGATATTCTCCTGATTGGTAAGAGCGAACCATGTCGACAAATAAGCGGACCGGCGAGAACACAACTGATAAACTTGAGTTTTTATTTATTTTATCAATTGCTCGTTTCAGCATCGAATTCGTTTTTTTAGGTTGATTGATGTACGCTTTAGCTTCATCTGCATATTTTTCTTGTTCTGTTTCGAGCTTTTGATTTGATAAATCCATCAAAAATCCCCCATTCAACATAATAGTAGCGTTAGCTACCTTTTATGTTCCCTAATGCCTATCTGGATAATCCTTTCTTCAAGGATCCAGTATGTTTTAATCGATTCATTTTCGGCTATCTGATTATAGCAGTCTACCCAACTACACATT
The DNA here is from genome assembly GCF_057834585.1 of Exiguobacterium sp. GL_137. Classification (NCBI taxonomy): domain Bacteria; kingdom Bacillati; phylum Bacillota; class Bacilli; order Caryophanales; genus Exiguobacterium; species Exiguobacterium sp. GL_137. The sequence goes on along the minus strand of NZ_CM174406.1, from coordinate 827,165 downwards.
CCCCAGGAGGAATTTACAATGAATCATATCAATCATACTGTCATCATCACAGGTGCCGCCAATGGCATTGGAGCAACACTTGCCAAGACTTATGCCAAGGAAGGCGCATCAGTCATTCTTGCCGACATTGATCAAATGACGGGTGATGACCTGGCAGCAGAAATCGAAGCCGACGGCGGAACCGCTTATTTTTATCATTTGGATGTTCAAGATGAACAAGACGTCAACCTATTGATTGATAAAGCCATCGAACATACCGGTCGAGTTGATATCCTGATTAACAATGCCGGCATCATGGTTCGTAAACCGTTACTTGAATTATCGATCGATGAATGGGACCGTGTTCAACATACCAATCTGCGGAGCATCTTTTTAACGACAAAAGCCGCCGCCCCTTATCTGAAGAAAAACCCGGCCGGTGGACGGATTGTCAATTTGGCCTCCACCCGTGCCTTTATGTCCGAGCCGGATACGGAATCTTACGCGGCTACTAAAGGCGGGATTGTAGCACTGACGCATGCTTTGGCCGTTTCTTTAGGACCCGACCGGATTTTGGTCAACGCCATTGCTCCCGGATGGATTGAAACCGGAAATTATCATGAACTTTCACCAGAAGATCATAGTCAGCACCCGGCCGGACGAGTCGGAAAACCTGAAGATGTCGCCCGGGCTGCTCTGTTTTTGACGAATCCTGATAACGACTTCCTGACGGGAGAAACATTGGTTCTCGACGGCGGAATGACACGAAAAATGATTTACGAAGAATAAAGCAAAACTAATTTTTATAACCTTTTTGTTGATGCATCAAACGCTTCTTTTTTCACTTCTTCTTAATATTACAAAAACATATCACGCCTTTTTTAAAAGTGAATCCTGGTATTCACTTTTTTTATTTTTTCTTCTTTCCTGTTTTGCCAACAGTTTTCTCTTTCTTTTGAAAAAATTCAAAAAATGATTTACAAAAAGGAATGTTACTCCCTGATAATTTCCATATAATATTTTTAATGAAACTGTAACGGAGACTTGACCTATTTCTTGTTAGAGTAGAACAGGTAACATTTTAAAAAATGTATCTGATTAAGGAAGGAATGATTGATTCAACTATGAAATCATCTTTAAAACAAACACTCGGTCTGTCCCTCATGACGATGACATTACTCTTCAGTCCACTTGCCCATCCGGTCGGAGCAGCAAGTTCTTATAAAGAAAAACAGCAGCAAAACCAGCAACAACAGTCAAAGCAAAAGCAGGCACTCTCAAAAAAGACAGCTCAATTGTCAAAAGCCCAGCAAAAAGTCTATGCCCTTGATCAACAAATCAATGGATTGACATTGCAGGTCGTTGAAAATCAACAAAAAATTGATCGCAATCGTAAACAGATCAAACGATTGGAACAAAAAATTGATGCCTTGCGCGAAAAGATCAACAAGCAGGAAAAAATGTTAGGAGACCGGTTAGCAGTCCGCCAGTCGAAAGCAGATGAGGATCCGCTTCTCGAAGCCGTTTTCGGTGCCAAGGATGTCGGCGATATGATCAGCCGGTTTAATGCCTTTAATACGATTGCTGAAAGCGATGCTTCTTTATTAAAAGATTACGAACACAACAAACATCAATTGGCACTTGCTCAAAAAGAATTGAAGCAAACCCGTGTCGATTTGATTGATGATCGCACGCTTCTAAAAAAGAAACAACGTGAATTAACGGCAGAAAAAATCAAACGAACAACGTTGCTGAAACGCTTGAAGACAGAAAAACGTTCCATCGAAACGAACATCTTGAGCCTAAAAGATGCAGCCGCTCAATTGAAGGCACAAGAAGCTGCGGCCCGTTCAGCTGCCCGAGCTGCACGACTAGCAGAAAAACAAGCAGCCGCGCAATCGGCGCAACCTGCTTCTGTTACAAAAGCAAGTACAAAAGTCCTCTCCAAAGCAACTGGAAAGTTCATTAAACCGGCTGCCGGTTCCATTTCACAAGGAATGGGTGCTGCCAGCGGAAGTAACGGCTATGCGTATCATAACGGGATTGATTTTGCAGGTCCACTGAATTCGCCAGTCGTTGCTTCTGCGAGTGGAACTGTCATTTTGGCAAGCTCAGGCGGTCCTTACGGTAACCACGTGTATCTGTCGCACGGCATCGGCGGAAAAACGTACACGACCGTTTATGCGCACATGAATTCCCTGACCGTCAAACAAGGTCAACAGGTGAAACAAGGACAACAAATCGGTAACCTTGGAAGTACCGGAAATTCAACCGGTCCCCACCTTCATTTTGAGATTCATGACGGCGGTTATCAATACAATGCCAATGGCCGGACAAACGAACTGAATCCAAGTGACTTCTTTTAACTGTTGATGCAAAATCCCTCACCGGAATAACTCCGATGAGGGATTTTTTGATGTTTCTTTTTGAATTACAGTTTGAACTGGCTGGTTTGTTGATCGAGTGAAGTCGTCGTTTGTTCCAGTTCCAGCATCAACTGATGGATTTGTTCAAATGATGCTTGTTGGTCACGCATCGACGCTGCGACCTCTTCGTTCCCCGCAGCCAATTCTTCCATCACGCCACTGACTGAACTGACCTGATTGACCACTTGATTGGCCTGGTCTTTCGATTGAAGCAGCTGCGTTGTCATGAACTGAACAGCTTCCGTTACATCCGTCACATGTCCCCGGGTTTCTTCGAATGCTGCTGTCACCTCTGCAAAGTTTTGAACTTGGTGTGCTTGTTCTTTTTCAGATTGAAGTAACGCTTCCTGCAAAATTGCTCCGTCTGCCCGAATTGAACGAACCAAAGAGAAAATAGAGCGGGTTGCTTGATGTGTTTCATCCGCCAGCTTTTTCACTTCACTCGCAACGACAGCAAACCCGCGTCCCGCCTCTCCTGCCCGTGCTGCTTCGATTGCAGCATTTAACGATAGTAAATTCGTTTGTGCCGAGACACTTGAGACGAGTTGTGCCATCTGTTCGATTTGCTGTGTTTGTTGTAAGAATCCAGCCAACTTGCGACCGAGTTCCTGATTTTGGAGAGTAGCCGTCGTCAGTGATTCCGCTTGTTCCTGCATGATGGTGGCACTTTTCCCCATCGTCGTATCGGCGAGCTGTCCTTGACTCAATGCCTGTTGCGCCCGTTGTTCACTTTGTTCGAACAATGTACTCATATCCGTGATCGTACTGACGGTCGTTTGTAAGTCATCTGAGACGGTTTGCGTACCACTGGCCATTTCATTGATGGCATGTGTCATGTTTCCGGATACTTCAACGATATTGGCATTTTCAGCTGTCGCCTGTTCGCTCATCTGATTAATGGTCGTCGACGTTTGGCTAATCGTTCCAATGACGCCATGCAATGTCCCTTGCATTTGGGCGATTGCTGACTCAAGACGGCCAATTTCATCCGTCCGTCCTGATACCTGGAGTTGTTGTGAGACATCCCCTTGTGAAATCTGTTCCGCTGTTTTAACGACCCGGCTGATTGGACGGGTGATGCTCCGAGCAAAGTACCAATTGTAGAGTGCTAATGCAATCAAAAGGATGAATGTCGCGATTAAAACTGAACGCGTCAGATTCAACGTTTTGTCTTTCGCTTCTTGTTGCAGTACATCGTAAAATTCACCGTTCTTCGTATGTAACGTGTATAAATCGCTTAATACCCCTTCCACCTGAGCTGCATGGGAACGGATCGCGATTGGATTGAGCTCATTTAATAATGTCGTCCGTTTCTCTGCTAAGACCGTATACTTCATTTTGGCACGATTCAAATCGAGTTTAAACCGATCAATCAAATAAGTTTTTTGTAATGAATCAACAGCTTTTTCATTTTTTTTACTTAAGGCAAGTGCCTGTTCTTTTTGGTTTTCTGACGGCTGGCTTGCTAACCGGTTCCAGGCCGCCTGCTCATACAGTAACTTGGTCTCCAGTTCTGAAATCTCGACTAATTGTTTTCCATAATCCTCATTGTAGGACTGGATTTGCCGCAGCTCGAATAATGTCCAACCCATCAGGGCGACGACACTGACAATCGTCACGAGCGTCGAAATTAAAAATCGTTTTCGTAACGTCATTGGACCTTCACCTTGCCTTCCAGTATTTCTTGTTTCAATTGTTCGAGTCGTTGCAGTTCTTTTGCTGTAAAGTTGGCATTACGAATCGGTGCTAATTGAATGGCTCCATCTTTGACCCCTAACACGATTTGACCGGATTGAAGACCCGATGCCTTAACGCTGTCGCCAATTTTCGTAATCGCAAGATCGACCTGTTTTAACATCGACGTCATGACTGCGTCCGGTGCAATTGCCGTTTGATCACTGTCGACACCAATGGCCTTATTTCCTTTTTCTTCTGCCGCTTCCAGAACACCACTTCCGGTAAGCCCTGCCGCCGCATATAAAACATCCGCCTCTTTTTTCATTTGAGCGTTTGCCAGTTCCCGTCCTTTGTCCGGCGCAGCAAAGTCTTCCGCATAATCAACGAGGACACGGATGTCCGGATTAATCGCGGTTGCACCGGCCCGGTAGCCTTTTTCAAACTTTTCAATGAGCGGTGATTTCATACCGCCGATGAAACCAATCGTTTCACTGTCGGACTGAATCGCTGCCGCTGCTCCCGCCAGATAACTGCCTTCATCCTCTTTAAATGTGACGGATAATACATTCGGTAGTTCCGACACGGCATCAATCAGTGCAAACTGCTGTTTTGGGTACTGTTTGGCGACTTTCTCCAGGTCTGCCTGTCCCATGAAACCGAGACCGACGACAACGGTCGGCTGTTGTTTGGCTAATGTGGCAAATGCCGCTTCATATGACTTTGTTTCACTTAATTCTCTATAATCAATGAACCAGTCTTCTTTTTCACGCAGTAAGGACATGCCGCTCATCGCTGCATCACTGAACGATTGATCTCCTAATCCGACATCGGATAAAACGACTGCCATTTTTCGACGCTCCTTCACTGCTTGTTGCGGATCATCGATGATACTTCCACAACCTGCCAGACCGATTGTCAATACTAGTACGGACAAACTGAATCGTTTTGACATATTTCCACTTCCCTTCACTGTTCTACAATTGATTATCGGAAAGGTTGTCTGACTTCTTAACCTAAAAATCAAATTCAGAATTATCCCAAAATAAAAAAGCATGTCCTGTTCACAACCAAAGTTGTAGAACAGGACATGCTCGATAATCACTTTAAATTAATAATCACTGTCTGAAGAACCGCCTGTGACGATGGCGATTCCGGCAGAAGCACCGATGCGTGTGGCGCCAGCATCGATCATTGCTTTTGCTCCTTCGAAATCACGAACGCCGCCTGAAGCTTTGACACCAATGTCAGGTCCAACCGTTTCGCGCATAAGACGGATATCTTCCACCGTTGCGCCGCCTGTCGAGAAGCCAGTTGATGTCTTGACGAAATCTGCACCTGCTTTAACGGATAACTCAGCAGCTGTTTTAATTTCTTCTTTTGTTAAAAGACAGTTTTCGAAGATGACTTTGACGAGTGTACCGTTCGCTGCTTCAACAACCGCACGGATGTCGCGTTCAACAAGTGAAAGATCGCCGTCTTTCAATGCGCCGATATTTAAGACCATATCGATTTCTGTTGCACCGTTTTTGATAGCATCTTGCGTTTCGAATGCTTTTACTTCTGGTGTGTTTGCACCAAGTGGGAAGCCGATGACTGTACAGACTTTAACTGCGTCATCTGATTTCAAAAGTTCTGCCGCGAGTGCTACGTTTGTCGGATTGACACAGACACTTGCAAATTTGTATTCGAGTGCTTCCTTACAAAGTGTTTCGATTTGAGCACGTGACGTTTCTGCTTTTAAAGCGGTATGGTCTATCATTCCTGCTAAATTCATGATTCATTTCCTCCTTAAGGATATCCCTTAGACTCTGTTTTCATTCTATCACGCAAGAGGTCAGACTTCTATCTTTTTACGCGACTTTTCGTAACTGTTTTTTCCGAATCAATAAACCATTCAAGGTAAAGACCAGGGCAGCCGACCAAATGAATGTAAACGCAATCAAGTGCGTTCTCGTAAAGGGTTCATCGTACAGGAGAACACCGATGGCAAGCGACAATGTCGGAGCAACAAATTGCAGAAAACCGACGACCGTAAACGGAATCCGCTGCGCTCCAAATCCGAACAATAATAACGGAACAGCGGTAATGATACCTGTCAAAAAGAGTCCGATCATCACAAAGGGAGACGACGTAAATGTCTCTTGTCCACTGATACCCATGTATCCTAAGAACAGGATGGCAATCGGTAACGGAGCCAGTGTTTCAATCGTCAAACTGACCGTTGACTCAAGCGGCCGTTGTTTTTTGACGACACCGTAAAAACCAAAGCTGAAGGCCAGCGCCAGCGAAATCCAAGGAAACTTCCCATAACCGATCGTCAGAATCAAGACGCCGATCGTCGCAAGGAGAATCGCGAGCCATTCAATCCGTGACAGTTTCTCCCGGAAAAAGAACACCCCGAAAACGATGCTGACGATCGGATTGATGTAATACCCAAGCGATGCTTCGACAATAAAATTATGATTGACCGCCCAGATGTAGATGAACCAGTTCATGCTGATGATCAGTCCGTTCAGGAAAAAAAGACGACGGGTGAACGGGTTTTTCAATGCCCCTGTAAACTTCGGCAATGCTTTTTGAAGGGATAATAATAACAGTAAGAAAATAAACGACCAGACGATTCGGTGGGCTAATATCTCTTCACTCGAGACGGTCGCAAGTAATTTCCAGTAGATCGGCAACAAACCCCAAATGATATAGGCGGATAATGTTGCGATAAAACCTGATTTATTCATGAATAATTTCCTCTTTTCTCAATCACGATACTTTTTTCATTTTCATTCGTCCGCTTGATATCCCACTGATTGTAAAGACAGCGACGGCCAGCCAAATGAACAGGAACGCGATGAAGTGAATCGGTGTAAAGACGTCATTGAATAAAAAGACTCCGAGAATCAAGGTCAAGGTCGGAGCGATATATTGTAAAATCCCGACATAGACGAACGGGATTTTCGGCATTCCGTATCCAAACAACATCAATTGAATCGCCGTTGCCACTCCTAACATGACGATCGCGAACAAAGCTTCCGTCGGCAAGGCGAGCGGATTCGCTCCGGTCAGACCAAGCGTCAACAAAGCAAAAGGCAGCGTGACCAGTGTTTCAAGAAACAGACCGGATAACGGTTCTGCCGCCGCCTTCTTTTTAAGAACGCCGTAAAAAGCAAATGAGATGGCGAGCGAAAACGCGATGATCGGAAACTTTCCGTACCCGAACGTTAAAATCAGGACACCCGTGACGGCACTCACGATTGCGAGCAACTGGGCCCGGTTCAGACGTTCACCGAAAAATAATAAGCCGAACAAGACACTGACCAGTGGATTAATATAATAGCCGAGTGACGACTCGACGAGATACCCTTCGCCGATTGCGTATAAATACAAGGTCCAGTTTCCCCCAAGGACGAGTCCTGCCGCTAAAACGGTATTCCGTTGACGTTTGCTTCGCCAAAGTTGCTTGACGTGCTTAAACTTCCCTGTCAGTCGCAGTAACAACGTGACAAAGATAAAAGCACTGATGATGCGAATCGAGACGACCGTCCAGGCCGGTATTTGATCCGCAAACAGTTTGTAGATCGGTAACAATCCTCCAATCACATAGGCGACGAACGTCGCACTCATTCCCCGTTTATCCACGATGAACCCCCTTCAATGTATACAAGTAAAGCCGCCATCATCATGGCGACTTTTCAGCTTATTGTTGATCGAGAATCTGGAACAATGTCTTCATTTCCGACTCCGTCAAATCACGCCATTCCCCGATTGGTAAATCACCGAGTTCGATGTTCATGATTCGGACGCGCTGCAGGCGTTTGACACGATAACCGAACTCTTTACACATACGGCGAATTTGTCGGTTCAATCCTTGTGTCAAAACGATTCGGAACGTCCGCGACTCGAGCTGTTCGACGACACATTCCTTCGTCGTCGTTCCCAGAATCTCGACGCCGCTTGCCATTCCTTCGATAAATGTTTCCGTAATCGGTGCATCGACCGTCACGATATACTCTTTATCGTGATTGTTTTCTGCCCGTAAAATCCGGTTGACGATATCTCCGTCATTCGTCAGGATAATCAATCCGTCCGAGTCTTTATCGAGTCGTCCGATCGGGAAAATCCGTTTCGGATGATTGACGAAATCAATGATATTACCTTCAATGTCACGTTCCGTCGTACATGTGATGCCGACCGGTTTGTTTAAAATCAAATACTCGAGTTCCGGCTTTGCTTGAAGCGGATGTCCGTCAATTTCGACGGCGTCCGTTTTTTCGACCTGCGAGCCGAGCTCAGCTACATTTCCGTTAATTGTCACACGTCCGGCATCGATGAGCTTATCTGCTGCCCGGCGGGAACAAAATCCTGTTTCACTAATAAATTTATTGATTCGCATAAGTGGATGTCCTCTTTCTCTTTTGTAATCTTTACTCAGTGTAGCGTATCCGTTACCTGAAAACAAAATAATTTATTGGCAGGAAAACAAAATTCGCCTTCCTGTAATCAGAAGGCGAATTCCTTTTAGATGGCTTGCTCTTTTAACGTCTCCATGACGCGAACGAATTGCCCATCGTTCATCGGGTAACCTGCTTTTATGATTTTGACGCGAACGAGTTGACCAATCAATGATTCGTCTCCTTCGATGGCGACACGTAAGTAATTATCCGTATAACCGACGAGACGGCCACCTGCTTCTTCCGAAAATTCTTCCGGAATGATTTCAAGCAGTTCTCCTTCATACTTCGATGCATATTCTTTTGCCAGCTGATCCGACAAGGCAATCAAGCGGGCGACACGTTGTTCTTTGATGTGCTCCTCGACCTGATCATCCATCATCGCAGCCGGTGTCCCCGTACGTTTTGAATACGGGAAAACATGCAATTCACTGAACTTATGGTCGTTGATGAAGTTAAACGTCTCCATGAACTCATCTTCCGTCTCTCCCGGGAAACCGACGATAACATCTGATGTAATTGCACAATCCGGCAAGACTTCTTTTAAGCGGGTAATCCGTTCACCGAACTCCGACATCGTGTATTTCCGGCGCATCCGGCGTAACACGGTATCCGATGCCGATTGAATCGGAACATGGAGATGGCGGACGACGATCGGTGACTCTTTGAGGACGTCTAATACTTCATCCGTGATTTGGCTCGCTTCAATCGACGAAATCCGAAGCCGTTCGAGACCTGTCACGGATTCCAAAGCTTTTAACAATTTCGCCAAGTTGTAGTCTTTGAGATCTTCCCCGTAACCGCCTGTATGAATGCCGGTCAGGACAATTTCTTTGTATCCTGCGTCGACAAGCTGTTGCGCCTGCTTCAGGACATCTTCCGGTTGACGCGAACGCATCAGACCGCGTGCCCAGGGAATGATACAGAACGTGCAGAAGTTGTTGCATCCTTCTTGAATCTTCAAGGAAGCCCGTGTCCGGTCGGTAAAAGCCGGCACGTCGAGTTCTTCGTAGATTTTCGCTTTCATGATGTTACCGACGGCATTGATCGGCATCCGTTCTTCCCGGAACTGTTCGATATAACCAATCATCTTATGACGGTCCTGTGTTCCGACGACGACATCGACTCCTGGAATCGCCATGATTTCAGCCGGTGACGTCTGCGCATAACACCCGGTGACACAGATGACGCTGTCCGGATTTTGACGGATGGCCCGTCGAATGACTTGCCGGCTCTTTTTATCACCCGTATTCGTTACTGTACATGTATTGACGACGTAGACGTCGGCATGATCTGCAAAGTCGACACGTCCATATCCCGCATCCTTGAACAGTTGCCAGACGGCTTCTGTCTCGTAATGATTGACTTTACAACCAAGCGTTTGAAAGGCTACCGTTGCCATTTCACTCACCCTTTCAATTCAAAATGATACGATACGGCGGACAGGACATAGAGTGGTGCAGTTTCCGTCCGTAAAATCCGTCGTCCGAGGGATGCCGGCACGAAACCGCCAGCGGTTAAACGCGATACTTCTGTTTCCGTCAGTCCACCTTCCGGACCAATCACAACCAATAAGGAGTCCCCGGACTGAAGCCGGGACAGCGTAGAAGCGAAAGCTGCCGTCTCCCCTTCTTTCGCCGATTCTTCATAAGCGATCAAACACGCCGTATAATCAGCAGCACGTTGTAGGACTTCATCATACGTCACATACTCAATCGTCGGCAAGTGTGCCCGGTAGGATTGTTCCGCTGCTTCTTTACTGATTTTTTGTAGGCGTTCCAGCTTTTTCGGGATTTTTTTCGCATCCCATTTCGAGACCGAACGGGCCGATTCGAACACAAGCAGACGGCTGATCCCAAGCTCCGTCGCTTTTTGGGCAACGAGTTCGACTTTATCCCCTTTTGGTAAGGCATAAGCAATCGTCACGTGAATTGGAAGTTCCGTCTCAATCGGCAATTCTTCAAGCATTTCTGCGACGGCAGTTTGCTTATCAAGTTGCTCGAGTCGGCAACGGAACAGTCCTGTGCCGTCTAACACTAAAATCTCATCCCCGACATCCATCCGCATGACATTTTTCATATGATGCGCGTCGTCTTTGGGCAGTGTAAAGGTATTTCCCGCACGTGCGGTCTGTTCGACGAAATATCGTTGCATCGGCTTAAGCCTCACGTTTCGCGATAATGACGACCCAGTCCTCAAGCTTCGTCGTCTCGACGATGGTAAATCCGGCGGCTACCATCGCGTCACGTACCATGTCTTTTTTCTGACCGATGATTCCGGAAGCGATGAAGTGACCGCCCGGCAAAGTCAGTTCATAAGCATCGTTGACGAACAGCAAGATGACTTCGGCTAAGATGTTCGCGACGATCAACTCAACCGGTTCTTTAAGTTCTTTCATTAAATCGCCTTGGCGGACCGTCACTTGCTGACTGACCTGGTTCAATGCCACATTGTCCGTCGCGGAACGAACAGCGACTTCATCCAAATCAAGGGCAAAGACGTCTTTTGCTCCGAGTTTAGCTGCTGCAATCGCAAGCACACCGGAACCGGTTCCGACATCGACGACACGATCATTTTCTTGAAGATAGTTTTCGATTGCCTGGATACAGAGAACTGTCGTCGGATGTGTTCCGGTTCCGAATGCCATTCCGGGATCGAGTTCGATGATTTTTTCATCGGGTTGCGGTGTGTAGTCTTCCCACATCGGTACAACCGTTAAATGACGGCTGATTTTAACCGGTTTATAAAACTGCTTCCACGAATGGGCCCAGTCTTCCTCATCGACTTGTGTCAGCGTGACAGTTCCTGCACCAATCGTCAGACCGAATTTCGTCAGCATCTGAATGTCGCGTTCGATTCCTTTGATCGTATCCGTCAAATCACTGCTTTCCGCAAGATACGCTTTGACGAGTACACCGCTGTCCGGATATTCATCGCGCTTCTTCTCATCCCAAATCTCACCGAAGTTATCTTCACGGTGTGACATCATCTCGAAATCTTCGACGTCCTCGATGACGACACCGCTTGCTCCTGCTTCATGTAAGATGTTCGAGACTGCTTCGATTGCTTCTTGTGTCGTATGGACACAGACTTCCGACCATTTCATTTCCTGTCACGCTCCTTTAGTGATCACCCTGTAAAGAATGTTTTGATGCGGCTGAATACGCCTTCGTGTTGTTCTTCGACACCTTTTTCATCACTGATTTCGTTGAACTCACGAAGCAGTTCTTTTTGACGGTCTGTCAGGTTTTTTGGTGTAATGATGACGACATTGACATACTGATCCCCGTGATGGCCTGAGCGGACGTTTGGCATCCCTTTGCCGCGCAGACGGAACCGTGACCCGGTTTGTGTGCCGGCTGGAATTTTCAAGCTGACTTTTCCGTGAACAGTCGGTACTTCGATTTCATCTCCTAGCGTCGCTTGGGCGAACGTGAGCGGCATATCCATGACGATATGATCATCCACACGCTCAAATAATTCATGTTCCCGGACACGGACGACGACATACAAATCACCGAATGGTCCGCCGTTCACACCGGCTTCCCCTTTACCTGCCAGACGAATCTGTTGACCGTTGTCGATCCCGGCTGGAATCTTGACGCGGACATCTTTATTTTTACGGACACGACCGGCTCCGCGGCATGTTTCACACGGTTCTTTGACGATTTGTCCACGACCGTGGCATGTCGAACACGTCGTTTGATTGACGACACGTCCGAACATCGTATTTTGCTCGACGTTGATGTGTCCCGATCCACCACAACGTTTACACGTTTCCGGATGCGTTCCCGGCTTAGCACCCGAACCGTGACACGTTCCGCAGTCTTCTTCAACTGGAATCGTAATGACTTTCTCGACTCCGGAAAAAGCTTCCATGAAGTCGATTTCTTCGACATACTGTAAATCCTGTCCTTTACGTGGGGCATTCGGATCCTGACGACGTCCGCCGCCGAAGAACATATCAAAGATGTCGCCGAAACCTTCCGCTCCGCCGAAGCCACCGCCGCCTTGCGATGGATCCTGGTGACCAAACTGGTCGTAACGGGCACGTTGATTGTCGTCTGACAAGACTTCATAGGCTTCCGATAATTCTTTGAACTTTTGATCGGCATCTGCCTCTTTATTGACATCCGGATGGTAGGTCCGGGCAAGTTTCCGGTAAGCTCGTTTGATTTCTGCTGCTGAGGCATCGCGCGCGACGCCCAACACTTCATAATAATCGCGTTTTTCCACGTGCATTCTTCCTCTCTTTAGGTCCGATTCATTTCATACTGTTTGATTTTACCGAACTTCAGGCGACATGGAAAGAGCCAAAGCGCGGATTACGCTTTGGCTCTCTCTAGCGCCCGAAAAATCGGTCGGTTACTTATTTGTTGTCTTTGTCGTCGACTTCTTCAAATTCAGCGTCCATGACATTGTCGTCTTGTCCGCCTGCTTGCGCACCTTCAGCGCCCGCTTGTTGTTGAGCCATGTTTTCGTAAACTTTTTGCGTCAATTCTTGAACGACTGTTGATAATTCGTCTTTCGCAGCACGAATTGCTTCGATGTCTGTTCCTGCGAGGGCAGCTGTAACTTTTTCTTTTGCTGCTTCCGCTTTTTCTTTATCTGCTGCGTCAATTTGCTCACCGAGATCTTTGACTGCTTTATCTGTTGCGAAGACGAGTTGATCCGCTTCGTTGCGAAGTTCCACTTCTTCTTTACGTTTGTTATCCGCATCTGCGTTCGCTTCCGCATCTTTGACCATTTGGTCGATGTCCGCTTCAGTCAAGCCGCTTGATGATTGGATTGTGATTGACTGTTCTTTGTTCGTACCAAGATCTTTCGCTGATACGTTGACGATTCCGTTTGCATCGATATCGAATTTAACTTCGATTTGCGGCACACCGCGTTGTGCTGGCGGAATGTCTGTCAATTGGAAACGACCAAGCGTTTTGTTATCTGACGCCATCGGACGTTCCCCTTGAAGAACATGGATGTCAACGGCTGGCTGGTTATCAGCAGCTGTTGAGAAGACTTGTGATTTTGAAGTCGGGATCGTCGTGTTACGGTCGATCAGCTTCGTCATCACGCTACCCATTGTTTCGATCCCGAGCGAGAGTGGTGTAACGTCGAGAAGGACAACGTCTTTGACATCCCCTGTTAATACGCCACCTTGGACTGCTGCTCCGAGGGCAACGACTTCATCCGGGTTAACCCCTTTGAACGATTCTTTGCCTGTGAAATCTTGAACTGCTTTTTGAACTGCAGGAATACGAGTCGATCCACCAACGAGGATGATTTTATCGATTTTGTCCGGTGTCATGCCAGCATCGCTGAGAGCACGACGAGTTGGTGCCATCGTCCGTTCTACGAGATCAGCTGTCAAATCGTCGAACTTCGCACGTGACAATGTCATTTCAAGGTGAAGCGGACCTGCTGCGCCGGCCGTGATGAACGGAAGACTGATTTGTGTGGAAGAGACGCCTGAGAGGTCTTTCTTCGCTTTTTCAGCAGCGTCTTTCAAACGTTGAAGCGCCATTTTATCTTGTGCAAGATCAATGCCGTTGTCTTTTTTGAATTCTGCGACTAGATGATCGATGATTTTTTGGTCAAAGTCATCGCCACCAAGACGGCTGTCACCGGCAGTTGAAACAACTTCGAAGACACCGTCTCCAAGTTCAAGGATCGAAACGTCGAATGTACCGCCACCTAAGTCATAGATAAGGATTGTGTGGTCTTCGCCTTTTTCAAGACCGTAAGCAAGTGCTGCTGCCGTCGGCTCGTTGATGATCCGTTTGACGTCAAGACCAGCGATTGTTCCTGCATCTTTTGTTGCTTGGCGTTCTGCATCGTTGAAGTAAGCCGGAACCGTGATGACCGCTTCCGTTACTTTTTCACCGAGGTAGTCTTCCGCTTGTGCTTTGAGTTTTTGAAGAATGATGGCAGATACTTCTTGTGGTGTGTAGTCTTTGCCTTCTACTTCAACTTTATAGTCTGTACCCATATGACGTTTGATCGACATGATTGTGTTCGGGTTTGTGATGGCTTGACGTTTTGCGACTTCCCCGACTTGACGCTCACCGTTTTTGAAAGCAACGACAGATGGCGTCGTACGGTTTCCTTCAGCGTTTGCGATAACGACAGGCTCTCCGCCTTCCATTACTGCGACACATGAGTTTGTTGTTCCTAAGTCAATACCAATGATTTTTGCCATGATAAATTCCTCACCTTCAAATAGTTAGTAGTGTTAAATCAGATCGAAACGTAGATTATTCTGCGACTTTGACCATACTTGGACGAATGACACGATCGTGTAATTTGTATCCTTTTTGGAATTCCGCTGTGACGACACCTGATTCGTGTTCTTCACTCGGCTCCTGAACGACTGCCTGATGCAGGTTCGGATCAAAGGCTTCCCCGACTGCTGGAATCTCGATGACACCTTCATTTTGAAGTGTTTCCACCAATTGGCGTTTGACCATCTCGACACCGGCAAGGACAGATTTTGTCTCTTCGTTGTCCGATTCGATTTGAAGCGCACGGTCAAGATTATCGACTAATGGGAGCAACTTCTCGACGATTGTCTGCGAAGAATATTTCGCACGGTTTTCGGCTTCAATCCGGTTCCGGCGTTTGAAGTTGTCAAAATCCGCACGGAGGCGTAATTCTGATGCTTTCGCTTCTGCGAGTTGTGCCTCAAAGTCAGGTGCCGCCGGCTCTTCGACGAGATCCGCCTGGACGACTTCTTCTTCTGTTACTTCAACTGTGTCTGCTTCTGTTTGTTGCTCGTTTGTTTCTTCAGTATTGAGGTTTTGATTCTGTTTATTTTCTTCCACTCTGAATCGAGCCCCTTTCTATATTCAATCCAAGTTGTTTTTACGCAACTCGGTTTGGAATGCTTGTAAAAGATGAATGATCGAATTGATGCCTCGATTATAATCCATCCGTTTTGGACCAATCAGAGCCAATGTTCCGAGCGAAACGCCGTCAACGGAATAATGGGCACGAATCACACTGCAGTCTTTTAAGGCATCGACGTTATTTTCGCTGCCGATCGTAATCAAAATCTGATTATCGAGACTCGGACTCAAGAAATCGAACAAAGCTTCCTGTTGTTCAATCAATTCGAGGACCGGACGCAGTTTCGCGACATCCTGAAACTCAGGTTGATCAAACATGTTCGCTTTCCCCCCGAGATAAATCAAAGGGCGTTCCTCATGCTGATCCGTCAAGACGATATCGAGTGCTTTTGACAGCAGCGTCGTCTGCTCCGAATGTTCGGAACGGAACCGCCTGATTTCTTCAAGCAGACGGAGACGCAACTGACTGAGCGGCGTTCCGCGTAACGTCTGGTTCAACCGTTCCATCAAGCGACCGGCCGCCTCACGTGAGAGAGCTTCCGCGAGCTGAAGTGTCTTATGTTCGACGTGACCGGTTTCTGTCACAAGAACGATGACGACACGTCCTTCCGCCAAGGGAATCAGCTCTAAATGATGGAGACGTTGTCCTTCTTCTTTTGGACCTAATACAAGCGTCGTATAATGTGTCAATTCGCTCAACAAGTCCGCTGTATGACGGATTAACCGATCATTTTCATTCACGGAATGGGCAAATAACGATTTTAACGCTTTTGCCTCTTGCGGTGAGATGCTTTCCGGACGAATCAGATGATCGACGTAAAATCGATATCCGAGCTCAGATGGAATTCGGCCGGCAGAAGTATGCGGCTTTTCAATCAATCCCATTTCTTCGAGGTCCGCCATCTCATTTCGAATGGTCGCGGAACTGAACGTCACGTCACTCCGTTTTGAGAGCGTCCGTGAGCCGACGGGTTGAGCGGTTTTGATATAATCATCGACGATTGTACGTAAAATCAACAATTGGCGATCCGTCAGCACCTTCTTCACCACCTTATTTTGTTAGCACTCACTTTTAACGAGTGCTAATTACATCTTTACTATAAGGAATCCTGGAAATGATGTCAACCAATTTGCTGAACCCTTTGAAGACTTTCCCATTCTGCGATACAGTGAAACAAACGACGCAAAGGATGAGGTCTATGCTCGAACTGTTTGCCATGGCCGGTGTATTCGTTTGGGTGTTCATCGCGATCATCGGAACGACCGCCTATTTTTTACGAAAACCGAAAAAATAAAACGGCGTCGACATACTTTCGTATGGACGCCGTTTTCATTCGTACGGTCTTACTATTCTCTTACCCTTCGACTTCCGCTTCCCCGATGAACTCGGCAAACACTTCGTTAGCGAGCGGTACACCCGTGTCCGTTAAACGAAGATGGGTCGTTGTCCGCTCGACGAGTCCGCGTGGTAACAGTCTCGCGATCGTCTGTCCAAACACTTGATCAAGCGAATGCCCGTATTTTTCTTCGAAGTGTCGTTCCGACACCCCTTCTTTCATCCGTAATCCGAGGAACATCTCTTCTTCCATCCGTTCGACTTCCGTCAACGGCGTCTCATTTCGGACCGGTAAACCCTCTGCTTTGATATAGTGCGGAATCGGTGCAATGTTCGCACGCCGTGTCTTGTTGATGTAACTGTGTGACCCGGCACCAAATCCGTAATATTCGTCGTTTTCCCAGTAGACCCGGTTATGCCGGCTTTCCCGACCCGGTAAGGAAAAGTTTGAAATCTCATATTGATGCAATCCACCGGCTTCAATCGTTTCAATCATTAAGCGGTACATATCCGCTTCTAAATCCTGTGTCGGTAACGGCAACTTCCCTTTTCGTTCCTGAATCGCAAAAACCGTATGCGGCTCAAGAATCAACGAATACGACGAGATATGGGTAATCGGTAAACGTAACGCCCGTTCGACATCGTATTTGACTTGGTCGAGCGTTTGATTCGGCAGACCAAACATCAAGTCAACCGAAATGTTGTCAAACCGTTTTGCGGCATGTTCGAGCGTCTCGGCAACTTTGGCTTCCCGGTGCGTCCGGCCGATGCGCTCGAGTAATCCGTCATCAAACGACTGGACCCCAAAGCTGACCCGGTTGACGCCGCCCGCTTTCATGATGTCGAGTTTTTCCGGTGAGACACCGTCCGGATTCGATTCGACCGTATATTCAAGAGCGTCATCCGCCAGCGGCAGGAGATGCTTCGCGATGATATCCATCAGACGTTGCATCTGATCTTCGTTTAAGGCGGTCGGTGTTCCTCCGCCGATAAAGATCGTTTCGAGCCGATCAGTCGGGTACTGTTGTAACGTCAGCTCGATTTCCCGTTCCAACGCATCGAGATACTCGTCGACCGGCTGATTTTTTAAAAAGACTTTATTAAAGTCACAGTAAT
Source organism: Exiguobacterium sp. GL_137 (assembly GCF_057834585.1). Taxonomy (NCBI): domain Bacteria; kingdom Bacillati; phylum Bacillota; class Bacilli; order Caryophanales; genus Exiguobacterium; species Exiguobacterium sp. GL_137. The sequence continues at coordinate 809,344 of NZ_CM174406.1, read as the reverse complement.
AACAAATATGCTCACAAAACGGAATGTGGACATATGCGGCGCGTGGAGTCATTTCGCCTCATCCTTTCTTCACTTAAACAGAAAAAGGGTGCGCCAGAAACGCCCCCTTTGTGTCTTCCTTAATCTTCATCCATCGACAGAACCGACATGAAGGCTTCTTGCGGTACCTCTACCGAGCCTACCATCTTCATGCGTTTCTTACCTTCTTTTTGCTTCTCGAGCAATTTACGTTTACGCGAGATGTCTCCGCCGTAACACTTGGCGAGAACGTTTTTCCGTAACGCTTTGATTGTCGAACGGGCGACAATCTTCGTTCCGACGGCCGCTTGAATTGGTACTTCGAACTGCATCCGCGGAATGAGTGCTTTTAATTTATCAACGATGACTTTCCCACGTTCGTACGCAAAATCACGGTGAACGATGAAACTCAAGGCATCGACGTTTTCATTGTTGAGTAAGATATCCATCTTAACAAGACGCGATTGCTGATAGCCGATCAATTCATAATCCAGCGACGCATATCCTTTTGTGCTTGATTTCAACTGATCAAAGAAATCATAGACGATTTCCGATAACGGGAGTTCATACGTGATTTTAACACGTGCCGTATCGATGTATTCCATATCAATAAACGTTCCGCGTTTCTTTTGACAGAGCTCCATGATAGCACCGACATAGTCGTTTGGTGTCATAACGGCTGCTTTAACGTATGGCTCTTCAATGAACTCGACTTTTTGTTGTTCCGGCATCTTCGACGGGTTATCGACATGGAGTACTTCTCCGGCCGTCGTCGTCACATGATAGATAACCGATGGAGCCGTCGTGATCATATCGATGTTGAATTCGCGTTCGATCCGTTCCTGAATGATTTCCATGTGAAGCATACCAAGGAATCCGCAACGGAAACCGAATCCGAGCGCCTGTGATGTTTCCGGCTCGAATTCAAGTGCTGCGTCACTCAATTGAAGACGTTCGAGCGCTTCACGCAAATCATTATAGCGTGCCGCGTCAATCGGATACAGACCACAGTATACCATCGGGTTCATCTTCCGGTATCCCGGTAAAGCTTCTGTCGCCGGTTGTTTCGCCAAGGTAATCGTATCCCCGACGCGAACATCACCAACTGTTTTAATCGAAGCCGATAACGTACCGACATCTCCTACCGTCAATTCTTTTTGACGGAGCGGTTTCGGTGTCGAGACCGCGAGTTCCAAGACCTCAAAGTCTTTTCCGGTCGACATCATCCGAATCTTGTCACCGACTTTCACCGTCCCGTTGACGACACGAATCGACGCGACGACACCACGGTAGGCATCGTAATACGAATCGAAAATCAACGCTTCGAGCGGTGCTTCCGGGTCACCCGTCGGTGCCGGAACTTTCGCAACGATTTGTTCGAGGATCTCTTCAATCCCGATACCGGCTTTCGCGGATGTCGGAACCGCTTCAGAAGCATCCAGTCCAATTACGTCTTCAATCTCTTGACGAACACGTTCGACGTCTGCTGAAGGCAAATCAATCTTATTGATGATCGGCAAGATTTCCAAGTCGTTATCCAGTGCCAAATACACGTTAGCCAGTGTTTGTGCTTCGATGCCTTGCGCCGCATCAACGACGAGGACAGCTCCTTCACAAGCTGCGAGGGAACGGGAAACTTCGTATGTGAAGTCGACGTGTCCCGGTGTATCAATCAGATGGAGGATATATTCCTCACCATCTTTTGCCGTATACTTCAATTGAACAGCATTCAACTTAATGGTAATCCCACGTTCACGTTCCAAATCCATCGCATCCAGTGTCTGATCTTTCATCTCACGTGATGTCAAAGCACCTGTTTTTTCTAAAATACGGTCAGCAAGTGTCGATTTCCCGTGGTCGATATGAGCGATGATAGAGAAATTACGAATACTTTTTTGCCGCTTTAAACGATCTGCATTATTCATGTTTATAGTCACCTTACCTTATAGTCAAACGTACATACGCTTCATTATACCAAAAATCACACGGGGTGCACCATCTCGTTTTGTTTTCCAAAAAAACAAAAATCGAAAGAAACCCTAGAGCTGTTATTGCTTTTAAGAAAAACGTTTGCTACAATTGTGTTTGTTCTGTTGAACGATAAATGCAGATATGCGAATATAAATCTCGAATGAGTTTTCTTGGAGGTGAATCATCCATGGCTAACATTAAATCAGCAATCAAGCGTGTTAAAACAGCTGAAAAACGCCGCGTCGCTAACGTACAACGTAAATCGTCTATGCGTTCAGCTATCAAAGCAGTCGAAACTTTCGCTACTGAAGGCAACAAAGAGCAAGCGCTCGTAGCTTTCAACACAGCATCTAAGAAAATCGACAAAGCTGCTGCTAAAGGTCTTATCCACAGCAACAAAGCTGGTCGTGACAAATCACGTCTCGCTCGTCTCGTAAACGCACTTTAATTCTTCTTTGAAGGATACAGTGATCGATCACCTCTCGGAGCCCGCTCCGGTGGTGATTTTTTTGTATCTAAAAGAGGCTGACTTTTGAGTCAGCCTTTTTTCTTTTTTCTCAGAAACGATCTACCATGACATGATGCGGACCGATTCCTTCAATTTCGAATGACTCACTTGCAACTGCCAAACCCAATCGTTCGTAAAAAGGAACGGCATTGAGTCGGGCGTTACACCACCAACCGTCTGCACCTTTTGCTTTCAGTTGATTTCGTGCCTCTTCTAACAATGCTTTTCCATATCCTTCTCCACGGACAGCAGGACTCGATGCCATTCCGCGTAATTGATAGGTCAATTCCGGATACGCCTCATGAGGACGATTGGAGAAAGTACCGATAGCTACAATCCTTCCGTCTTTGACGGCTCCTAAATGAAAAGTGGATTCGAGATCATCGTCCGGATAGACACACATTTCAATCGGCTGGTTGGGACGTAATACTTCTTTTCGAAGTGGAATGACCTCTGTTGCTGAAATGATTCGAATCTCCATCTGCTCTGCCTCCTATAATGTAGCGAGCCGGACAATCAGGGCGTCAAACAATATCCGTTTGTCACCTCGGCCCGTCTTCATACCCTCGTCTGTCGTCGTGATTGCGACCAATGCCTGTTCGAGCTGCGCGAACGTAAACCGTTTACCAGCCTGTAGGGCGAGTTTGATCGCATATGGATGCGCCCCGACTTTGGACGCGATTTGCCGTTCCCCGTACCCTTGTTCCGCCAGACGTTTGGACAACAACATCATCCGGTACTGTCGTGCCATCAGTCCAAGTAACGCCAACACTTCCTGTCCCTGCTTTTCGAGATCGCGAATCAATCGAATCGCCGGTTCAAGTTGACGTTTCATCAGATAATCCGTCAGTTGGAACACATTATCCTCTAACGTCCGCGGCACCAGTAAATTAACATCTTCCAGTTCAATCGTCGGATGATCTCCGGCATAAAGCATGAGTTTATCCAGTTCACGTGTCAGTGTCGCCCACATCTCACCCGTCAGGAAAATCAATCGTTCGATGGCAGGCCGTTCCATCCGGTACCCTTTGTCATTGACCGCATCCATCACGAAACGAAACAGTTCTTCCGTCGTCGGTTTTTTTGCTTCGAGTACGACAGCCCGGTCTTTTAACCGTTTGACAATCGTTTTTCGCTCATCCAGTTTTTCCGCCTCAACAATCAAAACGACAACTGCATAATCCGCAGGTTGGACGATGTATTCAGTCAACCGCTCCACGTTATGTGTTTTCTTGTCTTTTGCACCTGTCAAAAAAGTAGCCGGTTTAGCGATGACGACACGGTAATCACTTAAAAAAGGGACCGTTTCCGCTTCATCGAGTACCGCATCGAGCGGTTGATCGTTTAAATCAATCTTCATGTAATCAAAGCGTTCGCCGTCCGGCAATGCGGCTTTGACGATTTCACGTTCCCATTCTTCCAAAAGATGTCGTTCCGTTCCATATAATAAATAAAGGTTCGCCAGTTTTCCGTTGACAAGCCAAGGTGTTTTCATCTTCCCCACCACATTTCACAGTTTGTTCTTAACTTCATCATAGATAATCCTCTTTTATTCCGCTATACTAGAAGCGGAATCTATTTTTAGGGGGAATGCAGCATGGCACATTCAGTACGTCCACCAAGTGAGAATGCGTTTGAAAACGATATTCAGTCAAAACGTAATGACGCGCTTGACTCAGCGGTCGGTTTTGGCGCATCGTTCGGCTTTTTCGCAGTCTTGTTCATCATTGGCGTCGTCATTAAATTCTTAAGCCTATAATCAGTAAAACAGCAACCTTGGGGGGTTGCTGTTTTTTATTTTAGCATAGGTTCACAGCCTGTTGCAGAACAAGTTATCATTCCCGATTGATCGGTCCGCATGACATTCCGATTCCTTGTCCGCTCCAATACTTCTGCATGAGGGTGACCATACCGGTTATTTCGTCCTGCCGAAATGATGATCAGTTCCGGATCCGTTTTCTGCAAAAGCTGTTCTCCAGTTGACGTTTTTGAACCGTGATGCCCCGCTTTTAAAATGTCGACTTTGGGGACGGACCATGTTTCCTCTTGATTGATACTCGCATCTCCCGTCAATAAGACACGTTTCCCGGCAACGTCAGCAAGTAACACGACCGACCGGTCATTTTCTTCTTCCTCGCTCGTTGCAGGAGCCAATACCTTGAGCCAGGGACGAATCCGTTGTCCTGAACGAATGTATTCAATGCGTGTTCCTGTCGCTTCAATCTGTTCGATCAACGCGTGGCGTTTCGCATCTTGATTGTCGAACTGACCCATATAAATCGTATCGACTTGAATTTTTCGCAAAACCCCTAGCAATCCGCCGATATGATCATGGTCTGCATGCGTGATGACCAGCCCTTCAATCCGCGTTTCTCCCCGCGTATGTAAAAACGGGGCTACGATTTGCCCTCCCGGATCAAACGGACGCAACGGGGGACGAAGTGATAAGGAAAACGTTCCCCCTGTATCAATGACAAACGTTTCTCCTGCTTTTTCGATGATGGTGCTGTCTCCCTGTCCGACGTCAAGAAAGGTGATTCGTTCCGGCGTTTGCTGATCCATATAAAGGCTCGCTGCGAGCAGCCCGACCAGCGGGACAAGATGACCGAACCATTTGCGCTCAGCCAACCACCAGCCTGTGAGGACCACTCCTGCCATAATCAGAAACACAGGAAGCGAAAACAGATGAACCGCAACGGTTGGAACGGGGAGTTTCTCCGCCCAAGTCAATGCTTGATCCAAAAAAGAAGTAGCCTTACCATGCAGACCAATCAGATTATCAGACGACGGAATCAGCACAGTTGCACTGACAAGGAAAGACAGCGGTAGAATCACCCATTCAATCCATCCCCCGATAATCAAATTCAACAGCGGGGACCAAAAGGAAACTTCTGTCTGTTGCGCCAATTGCAGGACTAGACTTGTCATGATTTGCGCCCAAAAGCTAATCAGCAACCAGTTCCAGGGACGTTTGATCGTTTCCCACATCTTGCGGGACAGTAATAAAAAGATCGTCAATCCGACGGTCAGTTGAAATCCGACATCGTACAGATACGTATACGAGACTGCCAATTGAAATGCCCCGATTGTACCGATGACCACCAAGGGATCCGGTCGCCGATTGATCCGGTGACAGAACAGCAGTACCATGGCGACACACACTGCACGTGTGACTGGAGCACTCCACTCCGTCAACCATCCGTACAACGGCAGGGTCATTAATAGAAATTCAAATCTCCGCTCCCGCGTCAACCGCAGTTTTTTTAAAAGCCATAACATCGTCACAATCAAAAAGGCGATATGTGAACCGGAAATAACAATCGCATGGAGCAAACCGAACTTTTTGAAACGTTCCATCGTCGTCTGATCCATCAAACGATCTTCCCCTAATACTAAGGCTTCCACGTACAAGGCTTGTTTGATCGGAAGTTGCTCAATCCGCGTCATCCACTGCTGACGAATACGGCGTCCATTCGCCCCAAGTCCCGGTGTCTCAGTACATTTCCCCCACGTTACTACCTCATACTTCCCTCGTAACTGTTCGATTCGCATCCAACGGGCTTCATCAAATCCGCCCAGATTCACTCGAGGCAATACCGGCCGTTCCTCCAACTCGACTTCACACCGTTGCCCGATTCGCTCATAGTCACGGTCTGTTTTTTCATCCAACGTGGCTGCGACAACGATTTGCTGATTTTCGGATTCGGCGAGATAACGGATTCTGTCGCCATTCTGCTTCGCGTCCAGAATATCGATGACCTGAATCGGCGCAGCCAGCTGTTCTATCGTCATACTCATTAAAAATACAATCGTCAGTCCAACGAGCGACAAAACAGAGTACTTCGACATCGACCAGGATTTCAGTACAAGAATCATCGAACAGACCGCAACCAGCCACAGGGATTCTTTTAAGGCGATGAGTCCGATCATAAAAAATAAAGGCAACAGCGGCATCAGTAGACGATGAGATAAGCTTTCAGATTTTCCAACGTCTTCGGTCCAAATCCTTTCACATCGCCCAGATTCTCATATGTTGCAAAGCCGCCTTTTTCTTCCCGGTATTGTAAAATCGCACTGGCCTTCGCAGGACCGATTCCCGGTACTTCCAACAGTTGTTCTTCCGTCGCTGCATTTAAATCAACTAATCCTTTTGGCACTTCCGCTTGTTCAGACGTTTCGGGTACTACCTTCTTGGATGTCTTAACCTGTTTCTTAGTCGGAACAATCACTTCCTGACCATCAATTAAACGTGCTGCGAGATTAAGTTGTTTGATATCCGCTTCTGCCGTCACTTCTGCACGTTTAATGGCATCTTGAACGCGATCACCGAGTCGAAAACTGTATGGACCGGGCCGTTTGACCGCCCCTTTGATATCAACCATGATTTTTTTCTGGACGAGCGTCTGATCCGCCGAACGGTCTTCTGCCTGTGCTTCCTGTTCTCGTTCAACGACTGCCGGTTTTTCAACCAATGCCTCGTTCGAACATGAAGGCAGCGGAACAAATAAGACAACGAGCAGTAAGAGAACAACCGCAATCGTTGCTACTTGCTGTAAACGTGGAATCGTCATCCATATCCCTCCTGTCTCATCGACTGTATCAATCTTTCCGTCGCTTCTGAACAGGACTATTCTTTATTATCCGGTGACATGCCCCTCTTTTCGTTTCATTTAGTTTTCCTTGCTTCAACCAATTGCCTTGCTAACCTAAAACAACATAAAAAAACCATCAACATGAGATCCGTTGATGGTTAGAGACGTTTATATTTTTTCAGCAACGAAAAAAATACGTTCGGCTGTTTCAGTCGGTGCATCGGATGTAAAATCACCGGTTACGGCACATACACGAAAACCTGCTTCGCGCAACCAGGTAATGTATTGTTCAGGCGGATACGTCCGTTGATGATGTGTCTCGTCGACACGATCGTACCGGCCGTCCTCGCCTTCAATAAAGAAGGTCAGTTCATGGACAACCGATAACGGTTCTTCACCGGGATCCGCGAACCAGATATACGAACTTTGCTCAGCATGGGTCGCGTACGTTTTCCCGTTAAATAATGTCTCCATTTTATAAGGGGAATGAACATCAAACAACAACTTTCCACCGTTCGTCAACAAACGTACTGCACTGTCGAATGTCTGTTTGACATCTGCTTCCGTCTGCAAGTAATTCAAGGAATCACATAAAATCGTTATCGCATCCACCGGTTCCGGCAATTCCAGTTCCCGCATGTCCTGTACCCAAAAATCAATGTGCCGATTGGTCTCCATTGCTTTTTCTTGAGCAATTTCAAGCATCTCTTCCGATAAATCGACGCCGGTGACTTCATAATGGTCAGCCAGTAACAAGGTTGCCGTTCCGGTCCCGCAACCGATATCTGCGATTCTTTTGCCGGGCTCGACCTGTTCAAGTACCCACGCGACCCATTCAGGATACGGGACATCTTGCATTAGTTCGTCATAGACATACGCAAACTGTTCGTACGCCATTAGTCGATCTCGACTTCGACTTTAGGAGCATCTGCCCATAGTTTCTCAAGGTTGTAATAATCACGGTCATCACGGTGGAAGACATGTACGACGACGCTCTCAAGATCCGCGAGGACCCAGCGCGCTGCATCCATTCCTTCTAGTCGTTTGATTGGTAATTCGTTTTTGTGGGCGACTTCTTTCACTTCACGCGCGATGGCTTGAACTTGTTTTTCCGAGTTCCCTTCACAAATCACGAAGTAATCCGCGATCGGCGAAATACTCGACATGTCGAGTACGACGATGTCCTCGGCACGTTTATCATCAATTGCATTTACGATTAATTTTAATTCTTGTTCGACTGTCATAGGACGGTCCCCTTTCGTTTTTCCGGAACGAACGCATTATACGTCTCAATCGTCAACGGAAAAATCACTGTTTGTTTTTTGCATAAAAATGAAATCGTCTGGACAAGTGTCGCAATGACAGCTTGCGTCAAATCTTCCTGCGCAATCTGCCGAAGCTGTTCGACACCCGGATACTGACGATTCGGCTCAATCGCATCTGCGACAAAAATGATTTGATCGAGCAACGGCATATCCGGAGCGCCCGTCGTATGATGAGCAATTGCTTGATAAATCTCCATGTCCTCGATGCCGAGTTCTCGCTTGACGAGTTCTGCCCCGACCGGTGCATGCAACAATTCTTCATCATAATTGAGTAATTCATCCAGTCCAAGTTCCACTGCTACACGCTGCATCTCGGACACATTCCGATATTTCGCATAATCGTGCAACATGGCTGCCAAAGCAGCTTTATCTTCCTGAACCCCGTATTGTCGTGCCATTTGAATGGCGGTCTCGACTACGCCGAGTGTATGGATGTAGCGTTTTTCGGGCAACGTTTCCTTAATGATTCGTTTCGCTTCTTCAAGTCGCATAGAGGTTCCACTCCTCGATTAATTGTCGGACCGGTTCCGGAACAAGATAACGGATGCTGCGTCCTCTCGCCATCCGTTGACGGATGTCAGTCGAAGAGACTTCAAGCAACGGCATGTCGACTGCCGTGACACGCGCGCCTTCCGGAATCAAATAACGACTTCCCGGACGTGCAACTGCCCCGAATTCGATTTCCTTATACAATTCTTCCGACCGGTGCCATGTCCCTAAACTGACTAATGAATCCGCGCCGATCAGGAAAAAGAATGCATGCTCGGGATAACGTCTCTTCAGTTCCCGGATTGTATCAAACGTGTACGATTTCGTTTCCCGTTCGAACTCAATCTCGGAGACTGAAAAATCCTGATTGTCCCGGACGGCTTCTCGGACAAGTTGCAGCCGTTTCGCCGCACTCGTCACGGTCGATTGTTTGTGCGGCGGCAGTTTTGCCGGCAAAAACCAGACCGCATCCAGTTGAAGTTGCTCTTTCGCTTGTTCGGCAATCAGCAGATGACCGATATGGGGTGGATCAAATGTTCCGCCCATCAAACCGATCTTCATCGTGGTAATTGAAGCGTCTTATTCTCTTTCGATTCCTTGTAGAGAACGATGACTTTTCCGATGACTTGAACGAGTTCGGCATTTGTTCCGTCAACGAGCTCAGCCGCGACATCTTTCGGAGCGTCAGCACAGTTTTGAAGAACTTGAACTTTCAAGAGTTCACGTTTTTCAAGTGCATCCATCAAATCTGCACACATCGCTTCACCAACACCGTTTTTTCCGACTTGGAAAATCGGGCTTAAGTCGTGAGCCGTCGCGCGTAAATACCGTTTTTGTTTACCTGTTAACATATTATGATTCCTCCAATTGCTTTCTAATCACCTGCTCGCCGAGTGCGAGATCAGGTTTATGACCGGTGAAGCGTTCAAACGCTTCAGCCGCTTGTAGTACAAACATTAAAACACCATCTAGTGTATCAAGCCCGTTTGCGGTCGCTTCCCGCAAAAGACGGGTCGGGGTCGGTCGATAAATAATATCACAAATCAAAGCCGTCGTCGCTGTCAATTCGATCGGCGTCTGATCAATCGCGGGCGCCATTCCGACAGAAGTCGTATTGATGATGACATCATACGGCATCAAATCCAGTGTGCTCGACCAAGGAACAGCAGATTGCCCAAATTCAGCAGCCACCTGTTCAGCCGTCTGATTCGTCCGGTTCATGACAGTAACATGACCGGGAAGCATTGGAATGATGCCGCGGGCCGCTCCGCCTGCTCCAATCACTAAACTGTTTTTCGCATTCGTTCGTGTCGCAAGGGCGCGGGCAAATCCGGTTCCGTCCGTATTGGCACCGACCAGTTCCTCCCCGTCCCAATAGACGGTATTGACGGCACCGGCGCGTACTGCTGCCGGCTCCAGACGATCAAGAAAAGGAATGATCGCCGACTTATGCGGAATCGTCACATTGATTCCATCAAACTGCCGTTTTCTTACCTTCTGAACGAACGCTTCCAATCCGTTCACTTCGACATCTACCGTGGTATAACAACCGAAAAGCCCAGCCGCCTTCAGCCATGTTTCATGCAACATGGGTGAAAGCGAATGGGCAATCGGATGACCGATGACAGCAAATTGCATCAGACAAGCGCCTCACGTAATGAGACAGCAACACCTTTTGGTGCGTAGGCAGCAACTCGTCCGCCTTTTCCGTGAACTGCCACCCAACCGAGTCCACTGAAAACGATATCCGTTTTCATGTTGTCGCGTAGACTGAACTCGTGTCGAACGAGCGGCGGAAGCATCTCAAGCGTCTTCTCATTCGGCGGTGATAACAATTCTCCGTTATGATTCGCATACAGATCGTCTGCTTTATCGAGCTTCGTCCGGTGTACTTTCAAGTCATTTGACATATAGATGACGAATGACCGTTTGTTGCCTTCCATGTAGTCAAGACGAGCCAGACCACCGAAGAACAATGTTTGTTGTGGATGAATTTGGAACACTTGCGGCTTGATTTCTTTTTTCGGCGTAATCAACTTCAAGTCTCTTGCATCCACGTAATGTGCCATTTGGTGATGATTGATGATTCCTGGTGTATCGTACAGATTACAGTTATCGTCCAACGGAATATCAATTAAATCAAGTGTCGTTCCCGGGAAGTGACTGACTGTGATGACCGCCTCTTCTTCTTCCCCGAATCGTTTAATGACTTGGTTAATCAATGTCGACTTACCGACGTTCGTACAGCCGACGACGTAAACGTCGCGTCCTTTGCGGTAATAATCGATTTTCTCTGCCAGTTCATCCACACCGTGTCCTTTTTTCGCACTGATCAGATGCACGTCGACCGGACGTAAGCCCAGCTCTTTTGATGTTTGGCGCATCCAGTTCATTAAGCGATTCGGATTAAGTGATTTTGGTAGCAAGTCGGCTTTGTTTCCGACGAGCAAAACATCATTTTTTCCGACGAAACGGTGTAATCCGGGTAACCAACTTCCATTAAAATCAAAGATATCAACAATTTTAACGACTAATGCATCTTTTTGACCGATTCCATCTAAGATTTTGACAAAATCATCGTCCGTTAATGCGACGTCTTGAATTTGGTTGTAATGCTTCAGTTTAAAACAACGTTGGCAAATGACCATTTCCCGGTCAAGTGCAGATTTAGGCGCATAACCAGGTGCTTTCGGATCCTCTGTTTGGATCGCGACACCACAGCCTGCGCAATTGATTTCTTCCATGTGTGTGTTGAGCCGCATCGGGACTTTCCCTTCTCTATTCAACGTAGCGCCCTGCACGCCACTCCAAGAGCGTAACTTCCGACCTTTTGCCGTACATGTTGCGACTGCTGCCTATCCTTTCATCTACCGGTATGACAGGGTCATTGCTGCTTATCTTGACGAAGGGTCTCAATCGGGTGTTTTAACACTGCCGGATCTTCTTTGACACGTTGCGTCAATTTGTAGATCCCTTTGCGTTTCATCCGACGGAAAATCAACCGTTCCATCAAGCGATTAAATTTTGTGACGACACCGTCTGTCTTGACGACGGGTTGAACGTGAATTACTTCGATACCTACTGAATTTGCGCCTAACACATCTGTAAACAATTGATCTCCAAGGAAGACAACTTCCTTCGCGTGATAACCAAATTCCGTCAACGCACGTTTGAAACCAATCGGTAAAGGTTTACGGGCCGGTGCAATATAATGTAAGCCAAGTGGATCCGCAAATTTCTTGACTCGATCGCCGTTATTATTCGAGACGATGATGACGTCAAATCCGTATTGGTTATTCACCATATCGAGCCATGACACCAATTCGTCTGGAGCATCGGCAATATTCCAAGCAACAAGTGTATTATCAAGATCCGTCAAAATTGCTTTGACACCGTTTCGTTTTAACATCTCTAAGTCGATATCATAAATCGACGCCACAAAATGTTTTGGATAAAGTCGTTTAAACAAGAATAAAACCTCCAGATAATGGTCTAGCTCTATAGTTAAGTTTAAGAAACAGTTATGTTCTTATCGTTCGATTATAGCACAATCCATTTGATAGAGCGACGACCAAAAGAAAACGAAAGAGTACATGTCTCTTCCGTTTCAAAAATTTTCTTCAATAATAGCGGATCCATAAATAAAGTTGCGAAATAATCAGCGTTACGATGGTGATCGGAGCCCCGTAAAGTAAGAATCTTCCGTAGGTGAACTTCTCCCCTTGCCGCGTAGCTAATCCCGCGACAATCACATTGGCTGACGCGCCAATCAATGTTCCGTTCCCTCCAAGACATGCTCCGAGCGACAAGGACCACCATAAGACGTCGACTTGTTGACTGTCGGGTGACAATCCAATTCCTGTCGCCACATCATTGATCAATGGAATCATCGTCGCGACGAACGGAATATTATCAATCGTCGCACTGGCAATGCCGGATAACCAAAGAACAGCGGTTGCTGTCGTCTGGATGTCTCCCCCTGTCAACGTGATTGTTTTTTCTGCCAAGAAACGGATGACGCCCACTTCCTGAATTCCGCCGACTAAGATAAACAGTCCCGCGAAGAAAAAGATTGTCGTCCACTCTACCCGGGCGAATACTTCCTCCAATTGGTGGTTGTTTTCAATCGTCAGCAGCATTAAGATAGTCGCTCCTAGGATTGCGATGGCAGGTGCTTCCAAATGAAGACCGATTCGACTCAGTAACGGATGAATGACGAACAATGCAATCGTACTTACCAGGACGATACTGCTGCGCGTGACTAATTTACGGCTGACGATGTAGCTGTTTTCTTCAATCTCCATCAATTTTTGTTGGTCTTCCGGTTCCACGTGTAAGTGTTTGCGGAAAATCATATACAAAATACCGATTGTCACGATTGTAATCAGCACAATCACAGGTGCGAGGTTCAATAAGAAGGCATTGAACGTCAAATGCGGATTAGCGGCTCCAATCATGATGTTCGGAGGGTCACCGATCAATGTGGCCGTTCCACCGATGTTGGCAAACAGGACTTCCGCCAGTAAAAATGGAAACGGCTTGATTTTTAAGACCTTCGTAATCGAAAACGTAATTGGAACAATCAACAGGACCGTCGTGACATTGTCTAAAAAGGCAGATCCGAGTGCCGTCAATCCGGATAGTAAAATCAAGATTTTTACCGGATCTCCCTTTGTTTTTTTAGCCGCCCGAATGGCAATGTATTCAAACAATCCGGACTGATTGGCAATCGTCACTAAAATCATCATCCCGATCAATAAGACGATTGTTCCCCATTCAACGTATTCAAACAAGGCAGATTCCAACCGGACGATGCCGAATATCACCATTGCTAATGCACCTAACAGGGCGACAATTGCCCGACTGATTTTTTCACTGATGATAAATGCATAGGTCACTAAAAAAATGAATAAGGCCCCGTAAATTTGAAGCGACGAACCCGATGCTCCCGTAAACATTAAAACCTGCATGATAGCTTCCTCCTAAGCATGACGAAACGCTCCCTTCGTAACGGGAGCGTCTCCATTCATGAATTCCAATAACCGATGCGTTGCCCCATCAAAACCGGACCTTTGATGTCCGTTTCTAATGTGATGGCATCTTTCGGGCAAATCAAGACGACTGTTGAGCCGAATGAAAAATAGCCGAACTCATCGCCCCGTCTGACTTCTCGGTTTTGATTCGTTTGGACGATGGTGTTCACGTTCAAGGCACCGACCATGACATGTTCAAGTGCGTGTTCCCCATGTGTGATACGTGTGACCCGACGGTAATTCCGCGTCAAAGGTCGTTTCCCATAGGAAAGACCGAGATCGTTGACCGGTGCCGAATCACGGCCGAGCGTGTAACTGGTCCGGATTGTCCCATCAACCGGTACATGAACACGATGATAATTTTGCGGACTGAGGTAAAAAATCAATACCCGTCCTCCGATGTAGTGATCGGCTTCGTGATGCGAACCGAGCAACTCGGAAACTGAATACGTCTGTCCTTTGACGGTAAAACGACTTTCTTCCGTCAAATCCTCGACAACGGATAAAACGCCATCACACGGGCTGACGACAGCCTGTTCTGACCCGTCAATCGGACGAACCGTTTCTTTTAAGTTTCGAACGAACAATTCATGTAACGACTTATACGATTCAAGCGGCTGATTGGCCTCATGCATTTGTAAATCATACATCTTAACGAACGGTTGAATCAGCGGTCGACTGACCGGACTCATCGCAAAGCGACGCAGTTGTTTCGCGACGGTTGGATGACCGTTCAGTTCAAACAGTTGCGTAAAGAACCATTTTTTAATCATTTAAATCACCTGACGACTCTTCTTCAGAATTTTTAACGGCTTTACCTGCGAAAAATTCTTTATAGGCGTCTTCTGTCTGCTCACCGGATACCCGGCTGACTTCTTTCCCATCTTTGAAATGAACGACAGTTGGCGTCCCTTCGATGGCAAACGTATCCCAAGCCGACTGTTCAACTGCCAGATCAATTTGTTCAAATGGAATGTCCTGTTTCTCACCGAGTGGCACTAAATACGGTTTTACTTTCTCACAGTGTACGCATCCCGTCTGATAAAAATACGTGTAAAATTCATCGCCGGACTTCAGCTTATCCGCCACTTGACCGGCCGTTAAATTACCGTTTTTCGATGCAGAATCCTCTCGATCCGTAAACAGTAACATCGTCGCCCCGATTAAGACGATCAGCGCAATCACACCAGCTGTAATCCAGTTGGCTTTCGATTGCGGTTTTTTTGTTGGTTTTACACGGTTAGATTTCTTTGACACAGTATCCCTCCGTCATTTTGGCAACAGCCATTTTTTCTGAATCATTATAGCACGCCCTTCTGCAAGAATCGTATCGATTTGCAAAGCGTCATCAATCAGTAACAGATCAGCACGCTCGCCTTCCTGGATGAGTCCTCCGGAAATGCCATATGCTTCTGCGACGTTTGATGTAACAGTTTGGATCGCGTCCTTTAACTGCACGCCATGTTTCACCGCATCACGGACCGCATCCAAAATCGATGTCGGCTTTCCGGTCTCAAGACGAAGCAGTTTCCCGCTTTCATCAAAGGCGGGTAAGCTGGCCCCGGCGTCACTCGACATCGTAATCTGACGTAACGGGATACCGGCAGCAAGAGCACGCTGTAGTGCCTGACCTGCTGGTATCTCCCCTTCTTCAATGAACGTTTCCGTCGTACAGGTCGTAAAATCAATCCGTCCGCCTTGTTTCGCCCAACGTAAACCGGCGTCAAATATCCGTTCGCTGCGGTTGATATGGGTCGGTAAAAATTGTGTAATCGGAATATCGGTCGTTTCGACCACTTCGTTGAGCAGGTCAAGCGCATGTTTTCCGTCCCCGATATGAACATTCATCGTCCCCCGGACCCCCTTTAAAAGACCGGCAATCCGTGCTTGCGAAGCAAGTCGTGCCACCTCAGGAACAGTCGGATGTGTCGAACGATGGTCGTTGATGGCAATCTCACCAATCCCGATAACTTCGTTAATCAACAGGATATCTTCCGCAATTGACTGCGTAATCGAAACCGGAGGGACCGCGTAACTGCCTGACAAGAGGAAGGAACGGATACCTTGACTCATATAGCCGCGCATGTGCGCAAGCAGATCGATTCCAGTCCGCGTCCATCCATCTGTTCCCAGTAATCCAACGACAGTCGTGACGCCGGCTTCCAGAAAATCAGTTGCCAAAAGTGGCAGCGTCCGTGTCGAAAAACCACCTTCCCCGCCTCCGCCGATCGGATGAACATGTCCATCGAGTAATCCTGGGACCAATTGTTTGCCTGATCCGTCAATCGTCTGCGTAATCAGCCGTTCGTCCATTGTATAGGAACCGATTGCGAGAATCTTTCCCCCACCAACCCATACATCCGTTACTCCCCCGGCTAGGGTCACATTTTTAAGTACAATCATCACTTGCCTCCTAAACTTTGAACTACTCGTCACTAAAGTCACGAGTGTTCTCAGCTAAATCATAAAAAGCGAGCCTATCGTCCGAATGACGATATCTCGCTTTTACCTTATTCTGCCTTTGTCCCTTGACCAAGACCAAGATCTTCGTTGACTGCATCAAGTGCGAAGACGACAAGTGAAGTCACGACTGACATAGCTGTCGCGAATCCGAAGTTATACGTGACTGCATCGACCGCTGATACGATGAACACAGCTGTGTTCACGAGTAAGAACGACCAGAAGAATGTAACGAGAAAACGCATTCTTCCCCCTCCATTTCTTAACTTACTTTTTAATGTCCTACGTTTCGTAGTATATCATTTTTTAGGACCATAGACAGCTTTTCTCCGATTTTTTTAAACGCTTTCCTGAATTCAAAAAGCAGGCAATTTCAGATATTTTTCAGCCGATTATGCTACAGTAAGCGTAATGAATCCAGAGTGGAGTGAGTATCCTATGCAACGTCATCTGATTGCCGTCGATTTGGACGGGACATTATTACGCGACGACAAAACCATCAGTCAGGCCAACTTACATGCGTTAAGAACTGCACGCGACAACGGTCATGAAGTCGTCATCGCGACAGGGCGTCCTTTCCGGCACGCCAAACGCTATTACGACGAACTCGGATTGACGACACCAATCGTCAATTTTAACGGCGGACTTGTTCACCATCCGCAAGACCGTCATTTTGAAGTCAGCCATCATCCGATTCCGCTGAAAACTGTTCAGCACATCTTGGAATCGGTAGCGGACTCGAAAACACAAAATATCGTCTGCGAAGTGACGGATCATGTCTACTTCCAAAACGATCCGACCGGTATTTATGAATTCTACACGGATCATGCCTTATCCGTGACGACAGGTGATTTACGGAAGGTCTTGCAACATGAACCGACATCCCTGCTGATTCATGCGAAAGGCGAACATGTCCAGGAAATCCGGTCCGAACTTTCGAGCATTCATGCCGAAACGGTCTTAAACCGCCAGTGGGTCAAACCTGAATATATGGTCGAGGTCATGCGAAAAGGTACGAGTAAAGCCATAGGTTTACAACAAGTCTCGCGTCATCTCGGGATTGAACAAAAACAGATCATTGCTTTTGGTGATGAAGAAAATGACTTGGAAATGCTCGAGTATGTCGGGCATGGCGTCGCGATGGGCAATGCCATCGGCGCGTTAAAACTGGTTGCTAACGGCAAAACGAAGTCGAACCAGGAAGACGGGATTGCCTACTACCTGAAACATGTCCTCGGTCTGATTTGATGTCATTAAACAAAGCCGGCTTCTCTGTCCATCAGACAGAAAAGCCGGCTTTGTTGTTGTGCCCCCCTAATTTTCAATCATCCTTTGCGGAAGTATCCGACTACAGAATCTGTCGCAACGACGTTGATGAACACCGTTTCGTCTGCATCGCGGCAAATGCGCTCGATATCGCGCAACTCGTGCCGTTCGATGACCATCATCAGCGTCGACTTCTCAGCCCGTGAATACGTACCGATTGCCGGCATCTGGGTGATGCCTCGAATGATGTGTTGGTGAAGTGCCGTCGTAATATCGTCGGCATGATTCGTAATGATGAAAATCGTCAACCGTTGATTGCTTGTATGGATTTCATCGACGACTTTTGAAGTGACATAAATGAATACAATCGTGTACAGTGCCGTTGACCAACCAAACAACGCTCCAGCGAGGATTGCAATCAGGAAGTTCAACACAAACAGGTATAATCCGACGCTACGGTCAGAGAAACGCGCGAAAATCAACGCAACGATATCAAAACCACCCGTCGATGCCCCGAATTTAATCGTAATCCCCGTTCCGATCGCCAGCAAGACACCACCGAACACGGCATTGAGTGTCTGATCACCCGGAATGACAGCATACTGAGGAATAAGTCCGATAAAAATCGTTGTCGCCAAAACGGAAATCAATGTAATGATGGTAAAACTGCGTCCGAGCATAATCCATGCCAAAACAATCAAGGGCAAGTTCAAGACTAAAAACCAGACGTTTTCCCCAAAAGCAAACGCCGTTCCTTGCAAGACCTGCGTTAAAATTTGGGCCAGTCCTGTAAATCCTGTCGAGTAAACACCACTTGGAATCAAGAACCAGTTCATCGCTACTGCGATGACGAACCCGCCAATCGAGGCGACAATCACTTTTAACATACTTTCCTTTACAACCGCTGTCACACCTTGTTCTCCTCTCATTCGTAAACTATCTTGGAACACTTTAGCACATAACAATTGTGTCCGGATAGTCAAGATGAAGAAAGAATTATATTTCTTTTTTTGATAACGCTCTCATTTTCAGAAGTTGAACACTTTCTTCTTCAAATGAAAAAAGGCGGCAGATATGAAATCTGCCACCCTGATTCATATAAAACTTACGGTTTTGTCTTTTCTCGATTTTATCAGACGGTCATGGAAGCCGGGATTGTAACCGCACCTTCTGCCGGGACTTCAACTGTTTCGCCATGAAGCTGTAACGTGAATGCTCCACCCGCATTTTGTTCGATACACACTTCTGTCTGTTTGACCTGAACCAAGATATGATGTCCGCGCCATTGCATCCGGAACGAATAACTGGTCCAGCCCTTCGGCAACATCGGTTTGAAGGACAGCGTTCCCTGCTCGACACGAAGTCCGGCAAACCCGTGAACGATCGACATCCACGATCCGACCATCGATGTGATATGGAGACCATCTTCTGTATCATTGTTATAATTATCAAGGTCAAGCCGTGCGGAACGCTGATAAAGTTCCATGGCTTTTTCTTCATAACCGACTTCTGCCGCGATGATGGAATAGATACACGGTGAAAGGGATGACTCATGAACCGTCCGTGGTTCATAAAAATCAAAGTTTTTCTTCTTCTCTTCGATTGAGAAACGATCTGTCAGGAAATAGAGTCCTTGCAGGACATCGGCCTGTTTGATGAAGACAGAACGCAAGACACGGTCCCATGACCAATTTTGATTTAAAGGAAGATGTTTTGGATCAAGATCCGCGACCATAATCTGTTCTTTATCCATAAAACCGTCTTGCTGCATGAACACATCCGGAACGGAATCGTCTTTCGGATAATACATTTTCTGATCAATATCGGCCCAGTGAGCTAATTCTTCATCCGTAATAGCCAATTGATGAATCAATTCTTCCAGACGTGCCGGTTCCTCTTGCTCAAGATGACGGTAGACCGTCTGAGCGTACTCAAGACACCAGGCAGCCATCAAGTTCGTATACCAGTTGTTATTGACGTTATTTTCGTACTCATTCGGTCCTGTGACACCAAGAATCATATAGACATCTTTATGCGGGACATAATTGACGCGACTCGCCCAATAACGTGCGATTTCAACAAGTACTTCAAATCCGTATTGCCCGAGGTAGGATGTATCTCCTGTGTAGTTCGTATAGTTATAGATTGCATGGGCAATCGCACCATTCCGGTGGATTTCTTCATGCGTGATTTCCCACTCATTGTGGCACTCTTCCCCGTTCATTGTCACCATCGGGTATAACGCACCCTTCATGCCAACATTCTTATCCGCATTTTCTTTCGCTTGCGGCAATTGGTTATGACGATACTTCAATAAGTTCCAAGCCACGTCAGGCTTCGATGTCGCAAGATAGAAGTTCAGGCAGTATGCTTCTGTGTCCCAATAGGTCGCGCCACCGTATTTTTCCCCGGTAAATCCTTTTGGTCCAATGTTCAGGCGGGAATCTTCGCCTGTATATGTTTGGAACATATGGAAGATGTTAAAACGAATCCCCTGTTGCGCTTCAACATCGCCTTCGATCTTCACATCCGCTTCTTCCCAGTGCTTCAACCAGGCCGCTTCATGCGCTGCAAGCACTCCATCAAATCCGGTATCAAACGCGTCGTTAACACGTTTCATCGCCTGCGCCAATAAGTCTTCAATTTCATAATCACGATTCGTCACGAGTGCTACTAATTTTTCAGTTGTCACCGCTTCGCCTGCCGGTACCTGTTTCGTGAAACGATTCGCGACATACTGTAATGTACTTTCAAGCACTTCACATCTCGCACCCTCGACATTGGTAATCATGGCCGCTGTGACGTGCCAATCCAGTTTCTTCGTTTTAGAAGTAACATAGGCAAATCGTTCTTCCGCTCCGTGCTCTACAGGAAGCCAGAATTTCTCATCATAGTTGGAGTCTTCGTTTTCGACGTCAGCGTCAAGGTATGATTCGATGACCACTTCCGCATCAAAGTTGACGGGTGTGACTGTATATCGAAGTGCAGCCAGTTCTTTATCGACGATCGAGAAGAAACGTTTTGATTCAATTTTTGTTTCCTCCACACCATTTCTGATCAGCATCGTCCGTGTCAGAACTCCATGCTGCATATCGAGTTCCCGTTTGAAGTCGACAACTTCCCACTCGTTCAGATCGACATTTTTTCCATTGATCGAAACACGAAGTCCCATGATGTTCACCGCATTCAAAACTTTTGCGAAATATTCCGGATACCCGTTTTTCCACCAGCCGACCCGTGTTTTATCTGGGTAGTAGACACCGGCGACGTACATCCCTTGATGCGTGTCTCCCGAGTAATCTTCTTCAAAGTTTCCGCGCATTCCCATATGGCCGTTCCCAATCGCCGTCATCGATTCAGCAAGGCGGTTATCCTCCGGATGAAAACCCTGCTCCGTAATTTTCCACTCATTAATATCAAACAATCGTTTCATTATAAGTCGCTCCTTTATTATTAATCACATAGATGCTCAAGCACCTTTTTTGTAAGCGTTTTTATTTTCTCTACATTCTTTATTCTACACATAATCATCGTTAATGCAATCGTTTGCACGAAAATAAAAATCTTTTTCGATTCGCACGGTCATTTCGTGTTCCTGATTGGTTTACGGTTCTTTTTTCTTCAAAAGAAAACACCACTTTTCCTGAACGGACAAGTGGTGTTTCGGGATGGTATTCAATTATTTTACCGTGCCGCCACAAGATTGACGCACAACTAAATAATGAGGAACAATGACACGTTTGCCATAGGGTGTCGCCTCTTCGTTCATTTGTTCAATCAGACAGTTCGTTGCTTCAAATCCTAAACCGAAGATGTTGATTTCAACCGATGTCAACGGCGGACTGGAAAACTCCGCGATGAATAAATTGTTGAAACTGACGACGGCCATTTGATCAGGCACACTGATTTCCATCTCATTCAGCGTACTCATGACACCAAGTGCCATCATGTCATCACTGACGACGACAGCCGTCGGCGGGTGTTCCAGCGACATCAACCGTTTGACGGCGTCCGCTCCTCCGGTCGTCATGAATGGTGCACTGACGATATAAGATTCATGGATAGGTAGTCCCTCTTCCATTAAAGCTGTCTTATACCCACCGACCCGTTCTTGCGTGACCGCTAAATCCTGCGCTCCTCCGACAAACGCGATGCATTCGTGTCCGAGTTGATGTAAATACTTCGTGACTTCTCGTCCTGCAAGATAGTTGTCCGTATCAACGTACGTGACATGTGAGGAATCACTAAATGGTTTCCCGACAACGACGAACGGAAACTTCGAATCTTGTAAAAATTGAACGACCTTGTCATCTGTTCGGGAATACAAGACAATGACGCCATCCACTCGACGACCCTGAACCATCGAGACAACGCCTTCGTAAACTTCTTCTTCCGAAACCCCCGTCGTCATATATAAGGAATAACCGTTTTGATGTGCTTTCGTACTAATGCCGCGAATAACTTCCGAGAAAAATGGATTTTGCAGTGTTTTCGTTGCTGCACTCGGCATGACAAGACCGATCGCTTGAGTCGTTCGATTGGCAAGACTCCGGGCATGGACGTTCGGATAGTAGCCTAACTCTTCCATTGCCTGGCGGACACGTTCTTTTGTTTTTTGACTGATGCGCGGACTGTTGGCAATTACACGCGAGACCGTTGATGGTGCAACGTTCGCTTCTCTTGCGACATCCTTGATTGTTACTTGCATCCCTTTCACCTCATCATTTCCCTACAAATGTATTTTAGTGTGTTTCCTTTGTCCGATTGATCCGTCGTCGATGGACGAACAAAATGATTAAGGCAAGGATTGGAGCGATTGATCCAATCGCAACGAGCGAGACCCAGTTGACCTGTGAACGTTCCACGACATAGCCGTTCGCGCTGCCTGCATCGAGCGTCACTTCATAGGCATCTCCGTCTTGACGTACCACGTCAGAGAACAACAATCCCCGAAGGCGTTGATCGTCACCGATTTCTGCTGCTTTCACACGCAACGTCGTTTTCTTTTCCCCTAAATTGATGGCATACAAGACAGACTGATCTTTAGTTTTTCGTTCGAAGACGGCCATATGATCGGTTTTAGCCACCAGCCGTTGTTTCCCTGTTTCGAAAGCCGGATAGTTATTACGCATCTTATTTAACGTCTGTACATATTCCTGCATCTTATCGTTTTTATCGAATTCCATCATCATTCGATTTCCCGGATCTTCTCCACCAGGCATCGCGATCTCTGTCCCTTGATAGACGATCGGCATACCAGGTGCTGCATACAAGGCGAACAACGCTAAACGCAGTTGCCGTTCCTCATCAGCGGCTCCGCCAATCTTGGCTTCCGTAATGAAGCGTTTTAAATCATGATTATCAATAAAGTTCGCTAATGATATCGCTTTCGGATTAAACGTAGTATCTCGATTATAAACTGAATCGAGCTCTTCCGCTGAACCATTTTTGCGGGCGAACTGATCCTTGATCCCGTAGTAAAACGGGAAGTTCGTCACGGAATCAAATCCTAATTTAGAATAGGTCGCAATCTTACGCGGATCGCCGTCAAATACTTCTCCGAGTAAAAAGAGATCCGGATGTTCTTTTTTGACGGCCGGGATGAAGGTTTTCCAAAAATCCGATGGCACATGACGAACTGTATCGAGTCGGTAACCGTCGATTCCGGTCTCATCCACCCAGTAGTTCGCGACATTAATCAAGTACTTCACGACTTCTTTATTTTCTGTATTAAAGTCCGGTAAATCAAACAGCCAATTGTTCTCGACTTCCGCTTGATTGTTCCAGTTCATGATCGTCTGTTCTTCATGGAACCAGTCCGGTTTTTCTTTTACGAGCGGATGGTTCGGACCTAAATGGTTGACGACTAAATCGAGCACGACTTTAAGATCACGTTTATGTGCTTCTTTGACCAGTGCTTTAAATTCTTCTTTTGTTCCGAAGTGCGGATCGATTTCGTAATAATCGTCCGTCCAATACCCATGATAACCATTTGGTCGGTTCTTAAAGATTGGTGTCAGCCAAATCGATGTGAATCCTTCATCCTTGATGTAATCCAAACGTTTCGTGACACCTGCCAGGTCACCGCCCTGAAAAGCTTTCGGATCGTTTGGATCGGCCTCTAAATCATTGCTTTTGTCACCGTTCTCAAACCGGTCGACCATAATGAAATACATTCGTTCTTTTTCCCATCCTGCAGCTTCGCTTGTCTGTGGAAATATTCCGATAGACAAGAGAAGCGGCAAGAGGAGAAGCATCACGCCTCGTCTCATGCCGCTGATTCCCCCTTGATTGATTAACCTTTCGTTCCACCTGCCGTCAATCCAGACACGAAGAAACGCTGGAAAGCGAAGAACAGAAGAACGATTGGTACTGCTGATAATACAGCACCTGCCGCAAACAATGTGAAGTTGTTGTCGAATTGCTCTGAAACCATGTTGTACAGTCCAACAGCTAACGTTTGTTTTTCCGGCGAACGGAGAACAAGTGACGCCAGGATGAAATCGTTGAACGGTGCCATGAAGTTGAACAACGCAATAACAGCAACCATTGGTTTTGCAAGTGGAAGAATGATTTGCCAGAAAATCCGTAGATGTCCTGCTCCATCCATCCGCGCTGCTTCATCCAGTTCTTTTGGTATTGTATCAAAATATCCTTTTGCAAGATACGTGTTCATTGGAATCGCTCCCCCTGCATACAGAAGAATCAATGCCAAGTGCGTATCAAACAATTGCAACATGTTCAACAGGACGTAAATCGCGATAATGGCAACGAATTGCGGCACCATCTGCAGCACGAGGAACAAAATCAGTGAATTTTTACGGCCGACGAACCGGTACCGTGAAAAAATGTAACCCGTCAACGTAATCAAGGCCACTGAGACAACCATCGTAATGACAGCGATTTTGATGGTGTTCAAATACCACATCCCGTAATCCGTTTGTGTCGCATCAAATAAATCAAAGTAATGGATTAATGTCGGATTGCTTGGGAAGATGTCCGAGGTGATGCTTTTCCCCGGGTTGAGCGATGTGCCGACAACCCATAAGAGTGGATACACGATAATTATTGAGGCGATCGTCAAAATGAGGTATGACAACGCCATGTTGATTCGGTTTTGTTTTCTCATTAGATCATATCCTCATCTTTGAATGATTTTGAACGTTTAAACTGAATGACGGCAATCGTCATGATGAAGAACGACAGCACAAGTGTAATCGCTGCGGCAAATCCGTATTGCGGATTCGAACCAAGCGAGAGTTTGTAAATCCAGGAGATCAGGATATCCGTTCCGCCGGCCGATTGACCCGGAACAGCCGGTCCCCCGTTGTTAAAGAGATAGATGATATTGAAGTTGTTGAAGTTAAACGTATATTGCGTGATCAAGATTGGTGCTGTTGCAAACAGGATCATCGGTAGTGTGATCAGGCGGAATTTTTCACCTGAAGTCGCACCGTCAATCGTTGCTGCTTCATACAAATCTTCTGGAATCGACTGCAGAATCCCTGTCGTCAATGTCATGATGTACGGGAAACCGAGCCACCACTGAATTCCGATCAAAGCAAGCTTGGTATATGTCGGATCCGTCATCCACTCGACACCGCTGTCAAGGCCGATGGCAGGAAGCAATGTCGTATTAAAGACACCAAACGTCTCATTGAACATCGAACGGAAAATCAAAATCGTGATGAATGCCGGTACAGCCCATGACAAGATTAAAATCGAACGGAAGAAACGTTTTCCTTTTAATCCTTTTTGATTTAACAAGACCGCAAGACCAATTCCAATCGCAATGACACCGGTTGTCGAAGCAACTGTCCAGACGAGCGTCCATCCCAAGACACTGACGAACGTGTCACGGAAGATATCGACCGTAAAGATGTTCAGGAAGTTTTGAATCCCGATCCAGTCGACAAGCTTTGCAGGCGGTGAGTTGTTGAACTTATAGTTCGTAAAGGCAATCAAAAACGTGAAAATCAACGGTAAGACGACCGTGAAGACGAGGAGAACCAACGATGGAATCAGCATCGCGTACGGGAATCCATTGTCCCGGAAGTTCCGCAGCTGCATTTTCAAAGAAGGTACTTCTAATTCCAAATCACGAAGTTTACCGATTCGATACGCATCGATAAAGTTCCAGACGTAAATGGCGATACCAAACACAAGCAGAATCAATGCAATGATTCCCTCGACCATCAAGAAGATCGAGTGATCCCCCCTTACGCCTGGTACCTCACCGAGTGTAATCAATCCCCAGATCGCTCCACGATCTCCGGGACCGTTCCCGGCACCTTTAAAAAACAGCTCGAAATTTACTAAAAAATATGACAGAACGACGATAAAGAATGTCGCACCTTTTAAAAATTGTTTATTGTACAGTTGCCCCATCCCTGGAACGATCGATATCGCTGCTGCAATCGTCCGGTGATTCGTTTTTGGCTTTGGTGTTTTCGTCGGTTGTGGTGTCGCAATGGCCGCCATCGTCTGTTCTCCTTTCCAAAGGTCATGTCTGACCTCAGGCTTCTCTTCCAACCATAAAGATAAGGGGGAATCCAAGATCCCCCTTTCTTTAATTCTGTGTCAGTGATTCAGTTGATTATTGATTGTTTGCTTCGATTTGTTGCTTGATTTGTTTTACAGCGTCATCAGCTGATTTTTGTGCGTCTTGTTTGTTTGTAGCAACGAGTTGAAGTGCTGCTGCCATCGGCTCCCAAACTTGACCCATCTCAGCGATGTTCGGCATTGGTACACCGTCTTTAGACTGTGCGAAGACAGCTGCTGCCACTTCGTTATCTTTGATTGTTGCATCTTCTTGAAGTGAAGTGACCGGTGGGATTTCATTGTATTTCTCAAACATCGCTTTCGCGTTTTCTTCGCCAGTCAGTGACGCAAGGAACTTTTCTGCCCATTCTTGATTTTCAGAGTAAGCTGAAACAGCATACGTCTTAACACCTACGAATGTTTTGATTGCTTCCCCGTTTGGAAGTTTCGGAAGTGCTGAAGCACCTAAGTTGATGCCTTTTTCTTTATAACTTGCGACTGCCCATGGTCCGTTCATGACTGCGACTGCTTTCTTGTCGCCGAACAATTGGTCCATTGCTTGACCACCGCCACCGCCGATTAAACCTTTCGGGAAGAGACCTTCTTTGTACCATTTACCGATGTAGTCCATTCCTTCAACTGCACCCTTGTTGTTAAGACCGATGTCAGCAGGATCAAGTTTTCCACCGTTTTCTTTAAAGACGTACCCACCGTATCCACCGATTGGACCGTGTGCGAAGTAGAAGTTATCCCAAAGTGCGAGGAAACCGTACTTTCCGTCTTTTTTCTGTTCTGTTGAGACTTTGTATAAGTCGTCCATTGAAGCAGGTGCTTCTTTTAACTCATCTTTGTTGAAAAGAAGGATTGGTGTTTCGACTGCTTTAGGATAGCCGTAAACTTTACCGTCAAATGTAACGGCAGATTTAGCTGTATCGATGAAAGGTTCGAGTGCTTTCTCACCGTCTTTGAGTTCAGCAATCAACCCTTGGTCAACGACTGTTCCGATTTGATCATGTGGAAGAAGAATGATGTCCGGACCTTTTCCTGCAGGACCATCAAGAGCGACTTTCTTTTGTTGATCCGTCATTTTAACTTCTTTGACTTCAACTTTGACGCCTTCTTTTTCTTCAAATGCTTTAGCAGCGGCTTTCGTTGTTTCCGATTTTTCTGTATCTTCCCAAATCACGATTTTCGTTGGTTTTTTACCGCCTTCTGAACTTGTATCAGAAGAACCTGAATCCGTTCCACCGCCACATGCTGCAAGAGCACCGATTGCCATGACAGATACTGAAAGACCTGCTACTAATTTTTTGATTTCCATGTTCGAAAATTCCTCCCCAAGTTAACGTACGAATGATAAGTTCTGATGCACAACGTTTGCATAAAGGCACAACCATTTTCTCATGATAACAACCGAGCGGTTGTAAGCGTTTTATGAAAACGTTTGCATCACCTTTACATTTTTATTATACAATCTAAAATCCTTTTGACAAGTCCTTTTCTTTAAATATTTCCTTACATTCAAAAAAGATTTTCGAAAAGTATTCTTAAAAACCGATTGGATGCATTAGTTAAATCATTTTAAAAAGAAAACGTTTACATTTAATCAATTTGCACAACTAAGTGCAATCGATTGCGCTGATGTGGAAGAATTCTTTATCTCCTCTTGTTTTTTCTGGAATTCCAATTGACTTTAAGAAAGCGCTTCACTATTCTTAGGTCGAAGACAATTATATTAGAATGCAAGCGATTGCACATAGGGAGTGACCAAAATGCTGAAAGAAGCTGTTTTCCACCGCGCGATGTCACCGTTCGTCTATAAGTATGATGACAAAACGATTCATGTTCGATTGCAGACAAAAAAAAATGATGTGGATCACGTCGATCTTATCTGGGGAGATCCATATGATTGGCATACCGAAAACCCGGATGATGCCGATTGGAATTTTGATCCGTCCAAATCGAATTATTGGAACACATTCGAAACACCTATGAAACGGAGTGGTTCAGACGAGTTATTCGATTATTGGTTCATCGATGTCGTTCCTCCTTTTCGTCGTCTGCGCTACGGATTCCGACTCCATGACGGACATTCGAGCCAGGTGTTTACCGAGCGTGGTTGGTTCGATGAAAAACCGTTAGATGACACCGGGTACTACTTCTGTGTACCTTATTTGAACAAAGTCGATGTCTTCCATGCTCCGGACTGGGTCAAGGATACGGTTTGGTATCAAATCTTCCCCGACCGTTTTGCCAATGGGGATTCAGCCAATGATCCTGCCGGTACTCTTCCTTGGAACAGTACTGCACCTACAACTACAAATCTGTTTGGGGGCGATTTCCAGGGTGTCATCGATAAAATCGATTACTTAGTTGATCTTGGAATCACCGGTATCTACTTCTGTCCGATTTTTGAAGCCAAATCCAATCATAAGTATGACACGATTGATTATTTAGAAATCGATCCCCAATTCGGAACAAAAGAAAAGTTCAAGGAAATGGTTGATTTGCTGCATGAAAACGGAATTCGTATCATGCTCGATGCCGTCTTTAACCATGCCGGTTTCCACCATAAAGCATTTGCTGACATTCGGGAACACGGTAGTAATTCTTCTTACCGCGATTGGTTCCACCTCCGCAACTTCCCGCTCGTAACCGAGCCGATGCCAAACTACGATACGTTTGCCTTTGTTCCGGAAATGCCGAAGTTCAATACGGAAAATCCGGAAGTAAAAGCATACTTACTCCATGTCGCCCGTTACTGGGTCGAAGAATTCGGAATCGACGGTTGGCGTCTCGATGTTGCGAACGAAGTCGACCATGCTTTCTGGCGTGATTTCCGTTCTGTCGTCAAAGAAGTGAATTCCGAGACGTATATTCTTGGAGAAATTTGGCATGATTCACAGGAATGGTTGCTCGGAGATCAGTTCGATGCCGTCATGAACTATCCGTTCAC
The DNA here is from genome assembly GCF_057834585.1 of Exiguobacterium sp. GL_137. NCBI lineage: Bacteria > Bacillati > Bacillota > Bacilli > Caryophanales > Exiguobacterium > Exiguobacterium sp. GL_137. Next base: position 780,185 of record NZ_CM174406.1, on the reverse strand, counting down.
GAATGCAGCGCTCAATTTCTTTGCACTCGACAAAACATCCGCTTCTGCCTATGCGAATGATATGTCGCATGTCTTATTCTCGAATACGATTAACGTTAACGAAGTGACGTTTAACTTGATTGGCTCACATGATACGCCACGTGCCTTGACGCGTGCCGGAAACGATAAAAATAAGATGCGTCTGCTGTTGTTATCGATGCTGACCTTTTCCGGAAGCCCGGTCATCTATTATGGCGATGAAATCGGACTAGACGGTGATCAGGATCCGGGTTGCCGAAAATGTATGCCGTGGAATCCGGAAGAGCAGGATTTAAATCTACTGATGTATACGAAACATTTACTTCAATTGCGAAAGCAGCATAAGACACTTGCCAATCACGGTCATATCTCATTCGTCCATGCCGACGACGAAACCAATACCATTGTCATGCGCCGGATGAGTCAAGACGGGACGTATTACGTCTACTTCAATAACTCCAATCATCAAGCTACCATCCCCGCTCCTCAGTCTGGTCAAGGAATGGATCTCTTTTCAAACACACCACTTCCTTCATTAGAGATGACACTCGCTCCTTATACCGGAACAATCATTCAAGTAATTTGATTTTCAGACAGCCTTTTTGCTCACAAGCAAAAAGACTGTCTTTTTTCATTTCTGTGACAAACCATTAAGGCTTTTAAATTAGGGTAAAGAGAAAAGAAAGGAGGGAAGACTCTCTCATGGAAATATTTCTGTATGCGGGATTAATTCTGATCGGCTTGTTTGTCATCAGTTATCTCAGTGAAAAGTTTCATCTCCCGAGCATTCTTGCCTTTATCCTAATTGGAATCATACTTGGTCTTTATTATGATTTACCGGAAGAATTAAAGCTTGGTGGAGAAGCCGGCATCATCGTTTTGTTTTTCCTGCTGGGTTTAAAGTTTTCTGTCGCTGATTTGTTAATCCAGTTTCGCAATATCTGGAAAGCGGGACTGATTGATCTTCTGTTATCGTTTGGCGGTACCTTCCTCTTGACCTTGGCCTTTGGTTTTTCAGTACCCGAGGCATTTTTAATTGGTTGTGTCCTCTATGCAACAAGTTCATCGATTTCTGCTCGTCTGCTCGACCGTGAACCAGACAAACACAAAGACGTCAATCGGTTTGTCCTCTCGTTACTTATCTTTGAAGATTTGGCGGCCCCTCTCTTATTGACAAGTGCCCCCTTTGTTCTCGGAACACAGGAGTTCACCTTCGTAAAAGTCGGAACGATTTTCCTTGGCTTTATTTTCTTATTCAGTGCCCTGATTTTTTTAACAGTTTTCATCCGTCAAAAATCGAGAGTCGTCGATTCTCTTTACCGGCATCCTGACGCCGGAATCGGCATCATCGGATTAATTTTGACGTTCTCAGGAATCGGTATCTTATTTGGTTTGTCCGAAGTGCTGGGTGCATTCATCGTCGGGATTTTATTGACGGAAATTAAAGAGACACGTTATTTAAAAAGATTGGTCACACCATTTCAAGATTTGCTTTTACCGTTATTCTTCATTTCGTTCGGGATGTCATTTGAAATGACGGAAGGACTTCCATTAGACTGGTTTTTCGTTGCCCTGGTTGTCTGGGGACTTTTGTCGAAGTTCCTTGTCGGCTTTCTCGGTGGACGAGCTTTTGGACTTTCCAACTACCATGCGATTGAGTCCGGATTCTGTTTAGGACCACGTGGAGAATTCTCTATTTTATTCATCACGCTTGCCAGCGGAGCATTTGTTACGTTGACCGGATTGTATATTTTTGTTTCCGCCTTTCTTGGAATCATGCTATTTCGAATCTCAACCGGCCTAACGGATCGTACTCATGCGACCGCTCAAAAGATCAAACAAAAAATCAAGTGAATCACAATAGGACCTTCCGGCGGATTGCCGAAAAGTCCTATTGATCGTTCACACTATCATCAGCGACCGCTGAAAACGGGCGCTTTTTTTTCTAAAAACGCTTGAACCGCATGCTGATGATCTTCTGTCTTTCCGGCACGGGATTGATAAATAATCTCCTGAGCCAGCATATCCTCGAGTGTCGATTCGGAACTTGCTGCTTGTAACTGTTTGATATACCCGATGACTTTCGTCGGGCGATTGGCAAGTAGCTCGGCAAAAGAGGCCACTTCCTGTTCAAACTGTCCTGTCTCAACACTTTTTGTTACCAAGTGATAGTCGTACGCTTGCTGCGCCGTAATCGTTTCACCTAACAGAGCCAGTTCCAACGCTTTAGCCGATCCAATCAGCCGGGGTAAGAAGTAAGGGGCACCCGCATCCGGAACCAATCCGATATTGATGAAGCCAAGGGATAATTTTGCGTCATCCCGCACGATTCGGAAGTCACAGGCTAATGTCAGCGATAAACCTGCTCCCGCAGCTACGCCATTAATAGCTGCGATGGTTGGTTTCTTTGTCGTCGCAAGTGCTCGAATGACCGGGTGATAATATTGTTTTAAGTATTCGCCATGATCCATGCCAGGTTGAACGGTTTTTAAATCTTGTCCCGCACAAAATCCGCGCCCGGCTCCTGTCAAAATAATGACCCGAACGCTATCATCCTGATTTGCCTCTTCGATGGACTCCGCTAGCTCTGTTAAAAGTGTTGCTGTAAGTGCATTTAATCGTTCCGGACGTGATAACGTGATAGTCGCAATCTGCTCTTCGACGGTATAACTGACTTCAGTTTTCATTCCATTCCCCTCCATTTCAAAAATGAACATCCATTCATTATGATGTATTCGTGATGTTTTATGAAAATCCTTTTAAATACCTTCTTTTTTTATGAAAGCTCCACTTTTGCTCTTTCATTATGAAAATTGAAGGCGTATAGTTTCCAAAAGATACAGAAAGACAATACGTTTTAAGGACTTAAAGGGGAATTAAATTTATGAAAACAGTTAAACAACAATCATTATTCCAAATTACATGGCCGCTATTCATTGAAATCGCGCTTCATATGAGCCTCGGAATCATCGCTACATTGATTCTTAGTTACTATTCAGACAGTGCAGCAGCAGCTGTCGGTGTTTCCAATCAGGTGCTGAACATTTTCATCATCCTGTTTAACATCACATCCGTTGGAGCAACGATCATCATCGGTCAATATCTAGGGGCGAAACGGATTCAGGATGCTCGCCAGACCGCACGATCTGCTTTTTCCATCAACTTATATATCGGTTTAATCATTTCCGTCCTTGTTGCCTTGTTCGGAAAACAATTGCTCGGATTCTTCTCTTTAGAAGGAGAAACACTCGTATATGGCGAAACGTTCTTAAAGATTGTTGGTCTCTTCTTATTCTTGGAAGCCATCTCTCTTACACTCGGTGCCATCTTACGCAGTCACGGTTTTACAAAAAATGCTATGTACGTCACGTTACTGATGAACTTCGTGAGTGCTTTCGGTAATGTCATTGCCGTCCTCGGATTATTTGGTATTCCTGTCCTAGGAGTCGCCGGAGTCGCTTGGTCCATCGTCATTGCCCGGTCTGTCGCCGTCGCTTTACTCTTTTTCGTTGTTTACCGAAAACTGTCTTTACGATTTAAGTTAAAAGATTTGGTGCAAATCAACCGACGCGATATTAAAAGTATCATGAACATCGGAATTCCTTCTGCCGGAGAAGGTGTATCGTATCAATTTTCTCAACTGATCATTACCGGCTTCATCGCAACCATCGGAGAGTCTGCTCTCTCTGCACGCGTTTATGTCTCAAACATCACAATGCTTTGTTTCTTATTCACATTAGCCATCGCACAAGGAACACAATTGTTAGTCGCCCGCCAAGTTGGGGCGCAACAATTTGAAGCAGCGCATACACGTGCTGTAAAAACGCTGAAAATCGCTGTTTTTGCAAGCTTCGTCTCTGCCGTTGCCCTTGCATCAGTCGGCACATCTATTCTGTCGATGTTCACATCTAGCCCGGAAATCATCGCCATCGGTATTCCGTTATTATGGGCAAGTGTCATTCTTGAACCGGGACGTGCGATGAATATCGTTCTGATGGGAACATTGAAATCAGCCGGAGACGTTCGTTTCCCTGTCGCGATTGGTATTCTCTCAATGTGGGGAATTGCCGTCGTTCTTAGTTACACACTCGGCTTGCACTACGGACTTGGTTTACTCGGTATCTGGATCGCCTTTTCTGCAGACGAATGGTTCCGTGGCATCTTTGCCTTGAAACGTTGGAACAGTCGGAAATGGGCTCAATACGCTGTCGTCAAAGGAGACCAACATGACCACAACGAACGTCGCGAGACTTCTGAAGCAGTCTGACATCCCGTTTGATATGCTTTCCTATCCTGTCGATGAACAGGATTTATCCGCTCAAAATGTCGCTAGAAAGATTAATTACCCGCTTTCGTCTATTTTTAAAACATTAGTTTTAGAAACAGACTCCCATCAACATGTGTTTGCTGTCATTTCCGGCGAAGAAGAAGTCAGTTTAAAAGCCGTCGCCCGCACAGTGTCTGCTAAGAAAACACATTTGGTACCAATGAAAGACTTGAAGCAACTAACGGGGTACATCCGAGGGGGTGTCGCCCCGATTGGTGCGAAAAAACCTTTTCCGGTTCTTTTGTCGGATTCGGCTCTGAATCAAGAATTCATCATTATTTCGGCTGGGAAGCGTGGTCTGCAAATCAAACTCGCTCCTGATGATTTTCTGCGCTTCACGAATGGAATTGTCTTCATGAACCGCTGATATCTACCAGTTGTTTATGATATGATGGATAGTATCGAAGAAGTGGCAGGAGGAATCATTTTGTGGAAAGAACGTGTACGTAACTCTATTCCGAACCTCTTTACGTTCGGAAATTTATACTGTGGTTTTCTTGCCATCGTCATGGCGGCGCGGGGAGATTTTCAAAATGCGACCCTACTGATCGTCATCGCAATGATGCTCGACAGTTTGGATGGTCGGATTGCCCGGATGCTTGGTGTCGCGGGTGACTTCGGAAAAGAACTGGACTCGCTTGCTGATGTCGTGACCTTTGGTGTCGCTCCAGCCATGATGGCATATTACACTTATTTTTATGACTTTGGAGAAATCGGTTTGCTGATTGCGGCTTTGTTCCCTCTATTTGGTGCCTTTCGCTTAGCCCGTTTCAATCTTTCAGCTACCAATGTAGCTTCAGCTTATTTTTCCGGTGTCCCGATTACAGCGGCTGGAGGTATTTTAGCTGTCGTCACCCTGTTCAGTGGACGTATGAATGATTTAATGGTGCCGCTCGTCTTTACGGCTCTTGCTTTTTTGATGGTAAGTCGAGTCAAGATTCCGAGCTTCAAGGATATTCCGGTACCGAGACACACATTCGTCATCACATTTACACTGCTGTATGTAACTTATGTGATGATTGCCCGCAGCAACGAGTGGTCGACCTTCTGGTTCGTCGCAGTTCCGTTGTATATCGCTTTTTTATTATTTTCCTTCATCAAAAAGAAAAAACAAAAAAATCATCAAATCGATTAAGCAGACCGCTGCATACGGTCTGTTTTTTTAATACTATGAATTCCACCTCCATTCTGGCTCGGCGCCCTTTCCTACAGGTATACTAATATCAGAATAAATTAAGATGGAGGACACACTTATGATGGATCGATTTCAAAAAAAACTTTGGTTATTTTTCACGATTTGGTTTTTCATCGGACTGATTTTAGTCGGTTTCTCGTTACTGCCCCCTTGGCTTGAGTGGGCGAACGCCGTGTTTTTATTTGCATCCGGCTTGTATGCTGCTCTTTATCTTTGGGATGCCCTGCCAAAAGGACGCTTCATCATTCCGGTGATTTTCTTCGGTTCAATTCTTATCGAATCCATCGGCGTCCATACGGGGTGGCCGTTCGGTACATACGCCTATGAAGCAGATTTTGGTGTGCAACTGCTCGGTGTACCCATTACGATCGGTGCCGCCTGGTTATCCGTCATGGGAGCAAGTCTTGCCTTCTCACGCCGGTTTCCATTTCGCTTCAATACTGTGATTCTGGTGCCGCTGTTTGCCGTTTGGTTGGATTTAGCGATCGATCCGGTAGCAGCTAACGTCAAATCGTATTGGATCTGGCAAAATGGTGGATTGTATTATGACATACCAACCCAAAACTTTTTGGGCTGGTATGGAACGGCACTTTTCTTTGCGCTTCTGATTTCCCGGTTCGAACAGCAGGTTACCATTACGGCACTTGAGCGAAACAACCAGTATCTGTTTTTAATGCTCCATACGCTGTTCGGTCTGACGGCAGGTGTCGCCGGTCTTTACGGTGTCACGTTGATCAGCCTTCTCGCAGGTGTCACGTATTGGCTTACACAAGGAGGTGTTCCTTTTGCAAAAAGCAAACAAAAACAAGTTGGCTGAATACGCTTTTCATCTATACGTCAAAGAACGTTTAATCAGAAAACAATTCCACCGGATTCTCTACCGGGCGGATGATTTACCGACCCCCGGCTTGATGCTCGCGACGCACGGATCGTGGTGGGACGGCATGATTTTGTTTCATCTCGATCAAACGGTTTTGCGTCACGACCCTTACGTCATGATTGATGAGCAGGGACTGGAACGTTTTCCTTTCTTTACTCGACTCGGCGGCTTTTCCATTGACCGGAGTTCGTTTGCGGAAATCAAACAAAGCCTGCAGTATGCAAAAAATCAACTCGCAAACGGTAGCAGTGTCTGGATGTTCCCTCAAGGAGAAGAGCGGCATCAGGAAGAACGGCCGCTTCAGCTCAGCAGCGGAGCAACACATCTGGCAAAATCAGCCCGCTCCATCTCCCTGTTTTCGTTTTACTATTCCTTCAGTCATGAACAACAGCCGGACGTCTATATCCGGACCCGGACGATCCAGCTGCCCGATTCACGAAGTTCGGAGCAGTTACGTTATCTAACGAATGCGATGACCCGACTGTATGATGACGTCCGGACTGACGCAATCGAAGAACGGATTGAATCATATCGTGTATTGACTACGAGAAAGGAGCCGCTCCCCGCTAAAACGGAACAGTGGTTACAGGCGATCCGTTCATGATGGTAGTACTGTTCGTCATTGCAACTTTTGTTTGTCTCTACACGTTCATCAATCTGTCCTTTTTACCGAAATTAAGTGAACCTGTTCTTCCGCCAAGTCTTGCAATCTGTATTCCACTTCGAAATGAAGAACGGAATGTCGAGAAACTGATTCGTTCGTTACGACAAGCGCTTCATCCGAATATGCATGTCTATTTATATGAAGACCGCTCGACTGATCAGACACGTGATTTGCTAGTCCGCCTTGTCGGCAGAGAGGACCAGTTCACAATCATCGATGGTCTTGATTTACCATCTGGCTGGGCTGGGAAAGTCCATGCTTGTCATCAACTCGCGAGTGCGACGTATGAAGAGTACCTGTTGTTCTTAGACGCTGATATTACTTTGGCAGCAGATACGATTCCCCGGCTCTATGCGACATTGCAAAAAGAACAGGCTGTGTTCCTGTCGGGCTTCCCGTCATTCCCCGTTCCGACCTTTCTCGGAAAGTGTCTGATTCCGATGCAGCACGTCTTGATTGCCCAACATCTGCCGATTGCCTTTCGGAAGGTCAAACATCCTGCCTTTGCAGCGGCAAACGGTATGGTCGTGCTCGTCGAAAGGCAAGCTTACGAACACGTCGGTGGACATCAAGCCATTCAAATGGCACTCGTCGACGATTTGGAGCTGTGTCGTGCTTTTAAACAAAATGGTTTTACTACGACACTCGTTCATGTGGCTCCCTATGTTAGCTGTGACATGTATGCGACTAACCGCGATGTCTGGCAAGGTTTCCTGAAAAACGTTTTCCGCGGTATGAACGATTCTTATGCAGTAGGCAGCTATTTCCTGTTGTTTTACCTTGTCCAAGCCGCCGCTTTACCACTCGTGTTCATATTCCCGTCGATTTGGACACTCGGAGCTTTTCTTTTGATCATGATTGCCCGTTACCGCATTGACGGGAAGGCAATGATTTTTCATGCCTGGCTTTGGCATCCACTTGCGGTCATTCTTTATGTCGTCCTGCTTGCGACGGCGATGATTCGAAGATTCAATAAAAGGGAAATCAGTTGGAAGGGTCGGACATATTCTTAAGGAGGCTTTATTGTTATGAAGCATATCGCAGTCATCGGAGCGGGGCTTGGCGGTTTGAGTGCCGCCATCTCACTGGCTTCAAAAGGGTTTAACGTTACTGTCATTGAACGCAACGAACACATCGGTGGAAAGATGATGCCGATTACGTCTGAGGGACACCGGTTTGACTTCGGTCCCAATACCATCACGATGCCTGAAATCTTTCAATCCGTCATTTTAGAGTCAGGAGCAGATCCGGATGACTACTTTACGTTTGAAAAATTGCCACGTCATACCGTCAATCACTTTCCGGATGGACGTTCGTTAACGTTCGCCAGTGGTCGTGAGGCGATGCGGACTGAAGTCGACCGCTTCACGAATGGTCAGCTTGCTAAAAATGACATTACGGGCTACCAGGACGAGGTTAGAGAACTGTACAACATCGCTAAACAACAATTTTTCATCAATATCGACTCTTATTTCAATTTTTCCTTATTACGCGACATGATCAAGGTTCACCCTTTAAAGACACTTCATGGACTGCACAAAAAATATTTTAAGGATCCCCAGCTGATTCAAGCACTTGACCGCTATGCGACCTACATTGGAAGCAGTCCGTTTCAAGCACCCGCTACATTCGGTTTGATTGCCCATCTCGAGTTAAATGACGGTGTGTATTTCACCCGTGGCGGAAATACGACCATCGCCGAAGGATTTGCCCGTCGTGCCCGTGAACTTGGTGTTACTTTCCGGTTAGGAGACGAAGTGACACAGATTGAAGTGACAAATCAGTTGGCAACAGAAATTGAACTCAATCACGTAGATTATCTGTCTGTTGATTTCATCGTTTTAAACGGGGACTTGCTGACACAGTATCCACGATTGATTTCAGAAACCGTCCGGCCTGACTTCAAAAATCCAACACCTTCACAAATGGAGCCGTCGATTTCTGCTTATGTCCGGTGTATCGGACTTGGACGCCGTATTGATGGACTCGCACATCACAATGTCTTTTTCTCTTCTGATTATGAAGCTGAGTTCGAGGCTTTGTTCAATCAAAATCGTTATGCAGAAGAACCGACCATTTACATCTCGAACTCTTCGGTCACTGCACCGGAAATGGGAGAAGCCGGCGATAATCTGTTTGTTCTTGTAAATGCTCCAGCTACTCATAAAGGGTCTGCCATTGATTTTGATACGTATGATAAAATTATCAATCAACGTCTGCAACAGTTCGGAATCGATATCACGTCTGATGTTTTATTCGAACAGCGGATCACTCCGCAAGACATTGAACAAAAATTTTCAGCATATCATGGTTCGCTGTATGGTCTTTCTTCAAACGGCACACGTGGCGCTTTCATGCGTCCAAGCAACCGTTCAAAGAATGTTCACAATTTGTTTTTTGCCGGCGGATCGACGCATCCCGGTGGCGGTAGTCCAATGGTAACGCTTTCAGGAAAACTGGCAAGCGAACGAATCGTGTCCGCTGTCGCCTCCACCCTGTGAACGTTATGTGAATTGCATATCAATTACTTGTACGGACAACTTAGATTTGATACGATTACTTCGAGTTCAAGAGGTAGTGATTGACCCCACATCCTCAATCAAGCGCATGGTGACTTCCCCGAGTCAAAAGCGTTTAGGAACTTAACATATCTGTTTTGTCTCAATCATTTGTTCAAGACCCACTTGTTCAATAGATACACCACCGTAAACTGTTTGGCATGACTTACGACGTTCCCCCTTAGATCGTCTCATCCCAATCAGTTTACAGATGGCTCAATCATTAACAGATCCATCCCCGTGGATCGCGACCTGTCTTGTTGGAACTATGTATCTGATTTTGTACAAACAGATTTCAGTTTAGACTCCCCGGTCTAAACTCCATAAAAAAAAGACCTTGGTCCCCGCCAAGGTCTTTTTTTTATGGGGTTTTCGTTAAATCGTAGCGAGTAACTTCATCTTTTGCCACCGGCTGACATAGGCACGTTTTGTGAACACATCATATTGATTATCCCGTGCCGCGTCCAGAATCCCCCGGTAAAGTAAGGACGCCACTTTCAGCGCACGGCGACTTTCTTTCGGGTAGCGATCAAACCAAGGCGTTGCTGCATCATATAAATGTTCGGCTCTTAACGCCAATGCTTCCCACAATCCAGCAAAATCACCGGAAGGGGTTCCCGTCAGCAACGATTCCGTCGTCACACCATACTGATCCATCCAGTCTTTCGGTAAATAGACGCGTCCTCGTTTTGCATCCTCGCCTACATCGCGAAGAATGTTTGTTAATTGCATCGCGATTCCTAATTGAATGGCTGACTCCCGTAAATCATTTTGTTTGGGTGCAAGAATCGGCAACAACATCAAACCAACTGTACTCGCGACGTAATAACTGTACTTTTCCGTCTCTTCCAGTGATTGATATCGGTTTTTCTCGATATCCCACCGCATGCCTTCTGCCAGTTCTAAAAATGGCGTTTCATCCATCTCATATCTTTTAAAGACATCTGCGAGTGCAATCCATAATGGTTTATTAATCGATTGACCGGATCGAAATAAACGAAACTCTTCCAAAAATTCCGCTAAACTTTCTTTCGGAGTCGCTGATTCATCTACCGTATCATCAAGATGACGACAAAACGTATAGATGGCGTATACTGCCATTCGATCCTGTCTCGGCAATAAAGAGAAGGCTTTATAAAAGGTTTTTGATCCATCTTGAATCGTTTGTTCACATATTAGATATGCGTTCGTCACTGTATCCATTTTTCCACCTCATCTCTTGTTCCATTCGATTGACAAGTAATGTCGCTCCCATCATGACGATCGGAACGCCTCCACACGGATGGACAGATGCGCCTACTGCATACAACCGATCAATATCAGCATAAGGTTTGGCTTGTGTTTTCAAGGCGGCTGATTGACGAATCGTCGGTGCAATACCAAAACTTCCACCTTCATACAACCCAAAATCTTGTGCGTCTTGAGGTGTGCGTATTTTCATTTCTGTAACTTTACTTTGGAAACCAGGTAAATGCTGCTCGATTTTTTCTGAAATCTGATCAATAAACCCGTGCGCTTCATAGTTCTCTTGATTAAATCCGCGTGGTGATGGCACTAATGCATAGACGACACTTGTACCTGATTCCGTCAGCGAGTCATCAATCTTGCTTGGATTAAATAAATAGACAGCAGGATGTTCTGGCAACTCATTTTTTTTGAAGATGGACGTCATCAACGGTTTTAAATCACTTGGCATTAAAAAACGATGAACCGGTAAATCGACTTTCCCGTCAATTTTAAAGTACAACAGTAATGTTCCGCCGGATGGCACATACTTTTTCGGTTGCTTACCTTCTACCAGGTATTCCATCAATGGAAATTCACCGTTCAAGACAACGGTATCATACGTGTATTCTTGCCCTGCAGCGACAAGTCCCTTCGCCTGACCTTGTTGTATCAAAACACGGTCGACCGGTTGATTGAACTTGAACGTAACCCCTCGCTCGACTAATACTTCGTACATCCGCTCCGCTAAAGAGAAGTATCCGCCTTTAACGTACCAGACGCCCTCTTCTTGTTCCCGATAAGGAATCAGTCCATAAATCGAAGGTGTCGTATAAGGATTTCCTCCAATATAAAAAGTCGGAAAACTGTAAGCCATTCGCAAGTGTTTACTTTTAAAGAAACGTTTTAAATGATCATGTGCTGTTTCCATCGCATGCATCTTTACTAAAGGTGCTAACATATCCGGATGTAACAAATCACGTTTACGGAAATAGGTCCGCTCTAAAAATTTCGATACGCTGACGTCATAATCCTTTGCTTTTTGTTGCATAAATTCTTGGAATCCGCGACCTTCTCCAAATTGACGCTCAATCGCAATCGTTTGATCGACCACATCCGCTTGTTTTGTCACAATCGTTCCGTCATCAAAATGCAGATCATACAACGGGTCAATCCGCTCCAGCTCAACACCTTCCAGACCAGCTTCTTTCAGTTGTTCCTGGAGTTTTCCAGGCATCAAGACGATTGTGGGACCCTGGTCAATTCTTCCGCCTGTCTCGAAATCAACAGAAGCGAGTCGACCACCTGCACGTGACTCTTTTTCAAAAATCGTGATTTCCACTTCCGGGTATCGTTTTGTTAACAATAACGCGGCGTGTAAAGTTCCGACACCTGCTCCGACGAATCCAATCTTCATTTTCCGACACCTACTTCACTTGTCAATAAGTCCGCCGTGATCCGAGCTGATTCAAAGATGGTCGGAAGTCCACTTCCAGGATGTGTTCCGCCTCCCACTAAATAAACGTGATGCAGTTCTTCAAAACGATTGTGTGGTCTAAAGTACATCATTTGTGTTAATTGATGTCCCAAATTAAATGTTGCCCCTTGGTGCACGCCCATCGCTTCCCAGTCATCTGGTGTAAACATCTCTTCCACTTCAATTGCTGCTTCGACACCTTTATATGGAGAACGGTGTTCCAGTGCATCGAGGACACGACGACGCAGTTTAGGTCCTTCAATCGCCCAGTCAAGTTCGGAATAATTATTCGGAACGGGTACTAAGACGTACAAAGATGATTTCCCTTTCGGTGCAAGTGTTCCGTCGATGATTGATGGATTTTGGACATAAAATGAAAAGTCATCTGATAATTCCAATGTCTGAGTCATCTCCCGGACATTTCTTTCATAATCATCAGCAAAATAAATCGTATGGTGCGGGGCATCAAATGATTTATTGACACCTAAGTACAGCATGAACGTCGAACAAGAGAACTTTTTACGATCAATTTTCGGACGCGACCATTTTTTTAAAACACCTTCAGGAACAAGATGATTCATCGCATGCGCAAAGTCTGCTCCGACAACGACATCATCGTATAGAACATGTTCACCCGACTCGAGGATGACTCCTGTCGTGGTCGTCCCTTCCAAAATCAATTGACTGATCCCTGTATTAAGATGGACGGTTCCCCCGAGTTCTTCCACTGCCCGTTTCATCGCTTCTGGGATTTGATTCATTCCACCGATTGGATGATGGACACCGTAAGCATGTTCCATATAAGACAAGATAGAAAAGCCACCCGGGCACTCCCAAGCTGACATGCCTAAATATTTAGCTTGGAACGTAAAGGCATATTTCAATTCTTCACTCGTAAAATAATCGGACAGGACATCATATAAAGAACGCCCAAGAGAAAGACGCGGAAGTGCCGTAATGACGCGTGGAGACAGATAATCCGTTAGTTTATCGTGCTTCGTCTGCAGTATCGGCATCAGTTTCGCCAGCTTCAAGGCTTGTTCTGCCATGAAACGGTCATACCCTTCCCCATTTCCAGGGAAATGCTGCTCAATCGTTTGTTTCATCCGATCACGATCCGTCGTCATCGTAAAGTGATCTTTTCCCCCGTTAAAATAGAGGGTGTACATCGGATCCAGCGCTTTCAAATCCAAATAGTCCTTCATATCCAGACCGATACTTGTAAACAAATTTTCTAAAATGTGCGGCATATTTAAAAAGGTAGGACCACGGTCAAATTGATAATCTCCGACCTGTACGCGAGACGTTCGTCCCCCAACGATCGGTTGTTTTTCATATACGGTGACATCTATTCCTCTACCTGCCAGCAACATCGCACAAGCGAGCCCTCCAGGTCCTGCTCCAATAACGGCTACACGCTGCTTCACATGAATCTCTCCCTTTTCTCTACTCGTTTTAACTATTATACTAATCACATACTACTCCCCACAAATCTGAACTGTCCTGAAACTGTAAAAACGCCAAGCTTCCTTTAGGAAGTGGCGTTTGCAGTTACGATATACCAAGCTCCTTCTTTTAAAAATGGTGAAATCGACACATTTTTAAAACCGGCAGCATGAAGTTGTTCTGTCAATTCTTCTTTCCCCGGCAACGGGTAAAGATTTTCATGTAACGTCATGAACGCATTGAATGCCGCGGAGAATGGTGCACCATGTTCACTGTCGCGTAATGGTGTGACCAAAATGACCGTCCCGTCATCTTTAAGGAAACGCCGGACACCTTCTAAAAGACGAAGCCGTTCTTCTTTCGGGAAATAATACAAAATGTTGTTCATCATGACGCCGTCATATGTTTCTTTGACGTCGTATGTTTTAATATCCCCGACAGTAAAATCAATTTCTCCGGTCGTATCCCGTCGTTTCGCTTCCGCGATGACCGATTCCTCGATATCAATTCCTGCCAGTCGTAGTTCAGGCAATGCTTCGTGAATTTTACGTAAGTAACCACCGTAGGCACAGCCGATATCAAGTAGTGATGTCACATTTTGACTGCGGATGATGTGACGGACAGCAGGAAATGCAACAGTTTCCACCAGCGCAGATGTTTCTGCTACGATGTCGCCGTGTTCTTCGCCATCAAACTTTTTTTGTTGACCATGTTCTAAAAATTGCGGATAAGAGAACAAGGCAGGCAGATGAAGTTCCATCAACTCGGATAACATAAAACCGATGCTTCTCTCATCTGTTTTTGATAATTCAGGTAAAACATGACGTGTCGCTGTATAGCGCAAGTCTTTCTTTTTTAAATGTCCTACCGCCAACCCGACTTCAAACCAACGGGATAAGGCTTCTGTCGTCAACGGCTGCTTAAGACGGACTTGTGCTTCGGCCCGTGTCGCCCCTGATCCTAAAACATCAAACAGACCATACTTATATCCAATATAACCGTGCCATAACGGTAAAATCGGTTCTGCTCGCTTCATCCACTTTCTTGCCCGGAAAACTTTTGTCCATTCTTTCAACTGTGCCACAAGCGTTCCCCTCTCGACTGCGTAATATATCCCTTTTCCCAAATAACAACAGATTGTAAACACAAAAAAACACACGTTCCTCTCTATCATGAGAAACGTGTGTAAACCAAACAAACAGATTATTTTTTTGTCGTTTTGATTAAAATCGATTTAGAAGAATTGCATGCCGTATGGTAACGAGTAACCAAGGAAAATTGTTACGAGAACCAGCACTCCAAATCCAAGTAAGAAACCAGAATAAGATTTTCCTTTTTTCAAACGAACGAGTGTCAACTCACCCAAAATCAAGACGAGGAGACCTGCTGTAATCTTGGCGTGATACAAACCATCCGGATTAGCGGACATACCCATGATTTTGATGTAAAGATAAAGTCCGGTCGCAAACGTCAAGAGCAAAAAGAGACGAAACGCCATGTGAACACCTTTGGCAGCACTTTTTCCATTTTTGTACATCGAGAATGCAACAAAAAATGTAACGAGCAGTAAAACCCATAATAAAACGTGTGTGTGTACAAATGCAGTAATCGGCATTTGAATTCCCCCTTTATTCATTCTCCATTCATCGTATCTGATTTTAAGCTTCAGATATAGTGTTATTTTCCTGACATATCAATTCCGTCAGAAATAACGGCGTACTCCGAGACGTGTGTCGGTAGCTTCACAGTAAACGTGCTGCCCTGCTTTTCAATCGACTCGACCGTAATCTCTCCGTCATGTCCTTCGACGATTTCCTTACAAATTGCAAGACCCAGACCTGTCCCGCCAATTTTCCGGCTGTCTGAATTATCCACCCGATAAAATTTGTCGAATAACTTCGCCAAAGCCGATTTCGGAATTCCGATTCCTTCGTCTCGTACGGCAAACTGGACATGGTGTCGATTTGCTTCCAATACGACTTCGATATTACCGCCTAACGGAGAGTACTTGACGGCATTGTTCAATAGATTATTCATCAACTGCTTCATTTTTTCCTCATCCGCTTCAATCAGCGGACAAATGTCTGTTAAGGAATGGAACGTGATCGTATGGTTTGTTGTCGACGCCGCATAGAATTGAGTCGTTTCTTCTAAAAGCGGTTGTAGATTAAGTAATCCTTTTTGATAGGATTGAATTCTCGCTTCCATCCGTTGAACATCAAGAAAATCATTGACGAGATTCGATAAACGTTCCGTTTCTGAATGGATGGTTTTTAAATACTTGTCTTGTTTTGAAAGATCCATCTTCCGGTTCAACATCAGTTCCGTAAAACCATAGATGGAAGATAACGGAGTCCGTAATTCGTGGGAGACAGTCGAGACCAACTCCGATTTCAGACGGTCCATCTCTGTTTCCTTCGTCACATCACGCAAGACGAGCATCGTTCCTTTTCGAATTCCTTCGACTTCAATCGTTTCTACATAAAACTGAATAAAGACGACTTGTTGATGGATTGAAAACTGGAGACTGTCTTTTGGAACTTCGCCTCGTAAGATACCTTCCATATAGCGTGCAAACACTTCCGGTTCATCCACGACAGCATGAATGGTATCGAGACACCCTTGAAGGGTTTCGTTTTTTGTCGCTCCATATTGAAGTTCTGGAAACAGATCATACAAAGGACGATTGACGAATACTTCGTCTTTTCCCGGTTCGATATAGATGACGGCTTCACGAATTGAGTCCAGAATCCGTTCTGTTTTCGTCTTCTCACGGTTCATTTCATCAAATAACCGCATGCGGAGCAACGACAGAGACAGCTGACGTGAAAATGACATGATGTCACGCATCTGTTCATTCGTAAACTGGTCCCGGTAACGAACCAGATAAATGAACGCGATTGCTTCTTCCGACGCCGGATCGAGAATCGGGACTGCCGTCTCATACATATAGTATGGATACGGTAACGGATGATCACTTGCGACCTGTTTAGAGGAATGGACAGCTTTTTTCAATGACTCAGCCCGTTTCAATAAAGAAAGATCGCTTCCTAACAACCGCTCCGAAAGTTCATCTGTCATCCCGTGTGTCACAATCGAGTAGGCAGATCCTTCATCGACGAAGACAAGCGCTCCGATTTCCGAATCCGTGATGGCAATTAACTTTTCAATGATTTCCGGATAAGCCGTCAACGCTTCCCTTGCTGCCAGCGTTTCAGTCAAATCATTACGGTATTGCAGGTGTTGTTCGTTGCGCATCGTCAACTCGAGTGCTTCCTCCAGTTCCTGCTGCTGCGCCTGCAATTCTTCCTGTTGCGCCTGCAGTTCTTCCTGCTGTGCCTGCAATTCTTCGTTTTTGGCTAAAAGATGTTGTTTATTTTCGGAAATCGAGCTCGCCATTTGATTGAAGGACAAAGCTAAAATTCCAATCTCATCTTTCCGTCCAGAAACTTTGACATGTTTGATGTCTTCACCACCGGCTAGACGTTGGCTATTTTTGACGAGTGATAACAACTCTGCTGTAATTTTACGAATGAACGGATAAACGAAGAAGATCAATACACCGACTAATACGATGATGTTCGACAGCCAAATCAGTTGAGTCGTCTGAATTTCCCGCTCCAACTGTCCGCTTGTTTTTTCTGACCAGTCTTCTAAAAAGTCTCGATATCCGCCAAGTGCTAACTCACTTTTATTGATTTCCGACAAGACATCAATGTTTCCAGAAGTGTCTAGCTTGATTCGTCCATTCGCCTGCAACTCTTTTCCGAGCGGTAAGGAAGTTAGTGTCTTCCCTTCCAAAAAAGATTCCGTGACCGTTCCGGATTCCTTCGCTTCCACATACGATTGGATCAACGGCAAAATCGACTCGAAGTAGTACGCATAGAGTTCACGTGAAGAACGTGCATAATCTTTTCCTTGTTGATAAATTGCATTTTCTTCAAACCAGCGTGTTTGTTCATCAATGGTTTTCCGTTGATTGACCATCTTCTGATAAATTTCCTGATCACCAATCAGCGCATAGCCCCGCATGTTAAACTGCAGGTCCTGCCATTCTTCCCACAGTGCGCCGGCACGGGCACTTCGTTCTCTTATGTCTTCTAGCTTCAATCGGGTTTCTTGTAATTTCGTATCGGTATAATTGTAGACAATCAGTGAAGAAATCATAAGTGTCGTTAAAACGATATAAAAGGAGGCCATTAACTGGCGTCCGATTTTTCGATTAATCCACTGGATGATCACTCAATATTCCTCCTACGACATCAATCAATTCGAGTGGACTAAACGGTTTAGAAAAGAAATAATTCGCTCCAATTTCTTCTGCCCGTTCCCGATCAGATTGTTGGCTTTTTGCTGTTAACATCATGATTTTTAAATTTTGTTTGTCCGGATGACGTCGTACCTTTTCGATGACTTCAATCCCCGTCATTCCCGGCATCATATAATCGAGCAAAACGAGATCATAATGCTGACTCATGATTTTCTGATAGGCTTCATCACCATCTGTCGCTTCATCAATCGTATACCCTTCATCTTCTAATGTATCGAGCACCAACATGCGTAACACATCTTCGTCTTCCGCTAATAAAATACGTGCCATCTATAAAACCTCCTACGGTATCTGGTTATTCTTTTTACATACCTTTTCATTTTACACAGTTCTTTCATATTTAGAAATGAAAATCGTCTAACGAATTGATTCCGTTCCCTGAACAGGTGACAGAATCAATTCGTCAGACGTGAGGTAATCAGTAAATTTCAATCACTTCTTGGAGCGCAAACGCATAAATTAATTTCCGGCTGATTTGAATGTCTAAGATGGCTTCCAACGCTTCTTGATATAAATTCAACTGTGTTGCATAACGTGTTCGCAACATCTCTGCTTGATCCTGACCGTCAATCGTTTCAAAAACTTGGTCCGATTTATAATCGAGCAGAATATATGTTTCGCCGTCGTGAATCAGACAGTCGACAATCCCCTGCATGACGGCCTGATCACTTGGACCATGCCAGTCTGTCCGGAATCGGGCTGAATCAATCTTATAGGTGAACGGCAATTCACGGTAGACATCTCCCGTCACAAGACGCTGCTCAAATAATTGTCCGATTTCTGAAGCAAAGAACATCGTCAATTCAGGCATAGCTTCCCGCATCGTCCGGGCTTCCAAGTCTGAAATGCGTTCCGCCTGTTGCCAGTCGAGAATCTGCTCTTCAAGGGGACGACCGGACTCGTACAACTGCATCGCTAAATGCAAGACTGTTCCGCGTTCGGCTCCCGTTAATGTCGGACCTAAAAATTGGGGTGTCCGGTAATAGGTCGATTGCCGGTAGGTCGATTCAAAAGCAGCCCGTTCGAGTTGTTCTGTCCGCTTCAACTCCGTAACGGTTTGTTTCGCAGCGGTATCCGTCGCGACTTGATACGGATAGTGATACGCAAAAGCAGATTCAATCTGCGCATTCAGCGTCTCGTCACCCGCATAATCAATTTTCTCAAGGACACGGACGTGTTCGAGTTGCTCGACCATCTTGGTCAGTTCTTGATAAGGAGCAATCTCGTCATGTGCAATGACCCGGAATGCCCAGCGTTGTTCCTGTTCGTTCAGTAGGAAATTACGCAGGACAGCTGGTGCCACCCAGTCCGCATAGGTCTTAGCATTTCGGCGATCCAGTTCCGGCAACAAAAGCTCATCGAACGGTTGATCCTGCCATTTGGCAAGCTGATCTTCCAGACCTTTGATTGCCCCTACAAGAATCAGCTTTTCTTTCGCCCGTGTCATTGCAACATAAAGAACACGCATCTCTTCCGCTTTCATTTCACGGTCCATTTCCCGGCGGATGACTTCTTTCAGAAGTGTTCCGGAACGCAGGCGTTTAACGGGATCAATCGCATCCAGCGCAATGCCATACGTCTTATGCAGTTGAATCGCTTGGATTTGATCCTGTTTATTAAACTGCTTACCTAACTGGCTGACGATCGTTACCGGGAATTCCAGTCCTTTTGATTGGTGGATTGTCATGATTCGGACGACATCTTCGTCTTCCCCTAACGAACGGGCTTCTGAAAAATCTTCCCCGCGTTCGACTAAACGATGAATCAAACGTAAGAAGCGATACAATCCCCGATAACCGGAGGCCTCATACTGATGGGCTCGTTCGTACAGAGCATTTAAATTCGCTTGCCGGCTCCGTCCCCCGTTCAGACAACCGACGTATTCAAAGTAACCGGTTTGATCAAACAAGGAACGAATTAAGCTCGCAAGCGACTTCCCGCGTGCTTCCGTGCGCCAGTTTTGCAACTGATTGAGCGCTTCACCGACACGCAAACCAAGCGGTGTTTGTTCTTTCGCCACAAGAGTAGCTGCTTCGTAGAATGACCCGTCTTTCGATTTAGCACGAATCCGTCCTAAATCCCGATCCGTCAATCCAAAAATCGGTGATCGCAAGACACTGGCAAACGGGATATCCTGCAACGGATTATCGATTGTCTTCAAGAGCGCCATCATGATTTGAATCTCGGTTGCTTGAAAATAACCGCCCGTCGTATCCGCATAGACAGGAAGTTCGTATTGTTCAAAGACGTCGACCAATGCCTGGACCCGTTTTCCTCTCGAACGTACGAGGACGACGATATCACGGTATTCACATTTACGGAAACGCTTTTGTTTTGCATCAAATACGAGGTAGGGATTTTCATCATTCACCATCTCGATGATGCGTGTCGCTATGACTTGAGCTTCCAATTCTTCTTTATTCGTGTCTGTCTGGTCCACTAACAGCAATTCAGGATTGACTTGGGTTGATTCGACATATCCGAGATTCCCTAGCCGCAAATAAGCTGCTTCATCATAATCAATTTCTCCGACGGCTTCGTCCATGACTTGACGGAAAATATGATTGGTACCATCCAAGACTTCTAAACGGCTTCGGAAATTTTTCGTCAAATCAATTCGTGTCCCGACTTCTGTTTGTTGGAATCGTTTAAACTTATTCAAAAACAATCCGGGCTCGGCATGACGGAATTTATAAATCGATTGTTTTACGTCACCAACCATAAACAGATTTCCGGTTGCTTCATCTGATTTTGAAACAAGCCGCAGAATCCGTTCCTGCACTTCGTTTGTATCCTGATATTCATCCACTAAAACTTCAATGAAGCGTTCTTGGAGCAAACGAGCGACATCCGTTGCCTCTCCGTCCTGTTCCAAGATGGCTAATGCAAAATGCTCAAGGTCGGAAAAATCAACGATGCCCCGCTGCTGCTTCGCTTCAAGATAGGCTGCCGAGAAACTTCGAACGAGTGTGACGATCATCTGGACATGCCCCAGTTGCGAACGTAAATCTTCCAGATAATCAACCCCGTCCTTCTCAACGAACAAATCACGCATCTTTTTGAGATCACCGACGAGACGCGTCCGTTCGGTCTGGAATTTCTTCATTTCCTCGTCTCCGCGGATTCCTTTCCAGCGGCCGAATTCGACGGCCTGAAAAGCAAGGGCGACGGTCGTCCAGCGGTCCTGTTCCGGATTAATCCGCCGGATCGGTGCGACGTCCTGCACCAACATGTCTGCCATCTCGTCATATCCGGCTTGTCGCAGACGATACGATAATTCCATATACCGGTTGATGACCGGCGCGACACGTTCCCATTCGAGTTCAAATAATCGTGTCAACAAACTGGACTCATCCGGATCAATCGGTTGATCGTACTGCGCAATCAAGTGGTCATAAAATGCTTCCGGATCCGGGAGTGAACGAGAAAATCGATATAAGTTCGAGATTAAGGTCAACATTGCTTGATCGTCCCGGTCTGATGTGTAACTATCAATCAATTCATAAAACGCCGGATCTGCTAAAGCATAGTAGTTCTCAAACACTTCTTCCAAAACATCATCCTGCAGCAACAACAGCTCTGCTTCTTCCGCAATGCGAAAAGCTGGATCAAGACCAATCCGGTAATAGTTTTCGCGTAAAATCGATAAACAAAAGGAATGGATCGTCGTGATTTGAGCACGGTTCATCATTTGCCGTTGTTTTTTTAAATAAAGGTCATCTGGAGCATCTTTAATTTTTGCTTCGATTGCTTCGATGACACGTGTCTTCATCTCTTTAGCTGCTGCGTTCGTAAACGTCGCGACAAGAATCCGGTCGGCTGTCAACGGATCTTCCTGATTGATGACACGTTGCGTCAACCGTTCGACGAGTACGGCTGTTTTTCCTGAACCGGCGGCAGCGGATACTAAAATATGTCCACCTCTCGCATCAATTGCCCGTTGCTGTTCATCTGTCCACTGCACACTCATTCCGTCTCCTCCTTCAACCGTTCCAAGACTTCTTTTTCCGATAACGGTTTCAATTGCCGGTAGTCGTTTCCGAGAGATTGATCAAACTGGCAGACGGAACGGTACTCACAAAATGTACAAGGTATCCGTTCCTGGTAATCAAACGGATCAATCGCAATATCTCCTGCATACATCGATTGGCTGCTCGTCTTCAATTCATCCCAGGCGTGATCCATCAGTGCCGTCAATTCTTCTTCTTTGACGACACCTTTCGTGTGCGACTTATGAAGACCGGTTTTCGTGAATGTCACTTTGACGAGCGGTGACTTTTGACGTTCATCGTACGCAATCTGATCCATTGCCCGTAATACTTCATCATTTTCAACGATGATGCCTTGCATTTGATACGATTCGAGCAACAACCGGTTCCTTTCGATTTCATCCGCCGATAAATCTCCACGCATCATTGGGTTTTTGACGTGGAAATACAAGGCACCGGCCGGTTTTGCCTGCTGATTAAACAGAACTTCCGACTGTTCAACGACTGTTTTTAGATACAACAGCATTTGAATCGCCAAACCATAATAGATTTCGGCAAAATCCAACTCTTTAGCACTCGATTTATAGTCGACGACCCGGACGTACAATTGATCGCCAATTGTCGCTTGATCCACCCGGTCAATTCGACCGGTGAATTCGATTTCGGTACCATCCGGTAATGTGAAGCGAAGTGGTGGAAACATGGCGTTCCCAAAACTGATTTCAAATAAATCAGGTTCGAATTCAGAACGTTCCGCTTGTTTGACGAGCATTTTTGCAGTTTGCTCGACGACGTCCGTTAATTTTTTCTTGATGTATCCAAAACGATTCGAACTCATCAAAATCGCATTTTGAATTTCCGGTGTCACCTTCTCGACGGCTTCTTTCGCGAGATTACTGCACGATTGGTCATCCAGTTCACGCCAGCGTTTTCCCGAGGCTTTGATATTCATCGATAAATCATTGAGTGCTCCGTGGAATAGGTTCCCGATGTCCGGCGCTTCGAATTTATATAATTTCCGTTCTTTTAACCGCAATCCATACCGGGCAAAGTGTTTATAAGAACAAGCATTGTACGTCTCAAACCGGGAGACGCTGGCTTTGATGGTGTCACCATACAGGTTACGCGCCAAATCATCCGGTAACGGCTCTGCATGATTTTGATAAAACAAGGCACTGGAAAACAGCGCCATTCGTTCGCGGCCCCGACCGTTTTCGAGCAAACGATTGTACACATCAAACCAGGACGGTTGGATCGGATAACGACGTTGCAGCCGTCTCAACTCGATTGCCGCTGCCGCTGCCGCCCGTTCCGGACTCGTCACGAACTGAAGTTGATCATCCGGTGCATGATCACCGGCTTCTGCAAAGGATGTTTTCACAGGGCGATCCTGCAACAGTTGATGTTTGATCTGCTTGATGATGGATGCCGGCTGAAGGGCTTTGCCGTCCTCGTCAACCAGCGCATAACTGATATGCAACGCTTCACTTGGCGCTGTCACCCCTTGATAGAGGTAATACAATTCGTCGTCAAATACGTCCAAAGAGGCTTTACCGACCGGAATGCCTTGATCGTGGAGGAAGTCATGATCTCCTTCTGACAGCAATTTAGACTGGTCTTCCACGAGTGGAATCAATCCGTCATTGGCCCCGAGTAAAAAGACCACTTTCACCTGTTGTAAACGTCCCCGGACGTAATCCGTCGCAATCACTTGATCGAGCGAAGGCGGAACAAGGGAGAAGCGGAGACTTTCAAGTCCAGTCTCGACCATTTGGACGAATAGTTCTGTCGTCAATGTGGCTTCCGGTGCCGCAGCTTCCAACTGTTCAAAGAGATGCAGTACCGCTTCGTACACCTGATCATGTTCTCGTGCTTTGCTGAGTTCATTGACTTCGAGTGCTTGTTGCTTCCAAACCGTTAACCGGTCCGTCAAATGATGTTCTTCCAAGAAACGGTATAACGCCCGTGTGTATTCACTCATCGTCTTAGATGCTTTGAATCGCTTCTCCAGTGGTTCAATGGCTTCGACCAGGAATTGACGCCATTCGTTCAGTTCCTGTTCTTCTTGTAACTCAGCATCCGTTAAACTGATTTCATCAGCTAGACGTCGCTTCAATTGCCAAGGTTTTTTCCACATCGAACCTTTGATTCCCCGCTCCAGGACAAATGTTTCCAGACGATCAAGTGCTAATCGTGAATCCTCTGCCGGAAGTGGAATCAGCTCTGTTTTCAGCAGACGAAAAATAGATTCTTCCCGATATCCCGTCATGACGATTTCAAGGACGGCATGGACTAATTCGACAATCGGATGATGGACCATCGATTCCCGTTGATCCAGGAAGTACGGAATGTCATACAGTTGAAAAGCACGTTCTAAATGATCGGCGTACGGTTCAAGGTGGCGGACAAGAAACGCGATGTCCTTGAACCGATACCCTTCATGGCGTACCAGTTGAATCACCTTTCTGACAGCCGCTTCTGCTTCAACTTGACGATTAACTGCGGCAGAAAGCGTCAACCCGTTCACTTCGTCATCCGTCGCCGGGTATCCGGGCGACAGTAACGCTTGTTCAAGCATCTGTAACCCTGTTGTCTGAAATTTAACGGTCTGTGTGTAATAGATGTCTTCATGCGCAATCTGTCGTTTTTTCATCTGTTCGATCAACTGCATATAGCAGCGTTGTGACACACCAAACTCAGACTGTTTCGCATAGACGTCTTCGACATCCAGTGTAAAACTAAGATGCATCTCTTTCGTCAATTCCATCAATCGCAGTAAGACCTGTTGTTCCTGTAACGAAAATTCATAAAATCCATCAACGAAGACTGAAACGTCACTTAAATCAGCTTTCGGTAACAGCTCAATCAATGTCGTGAAATAATCGTCCGCATGAAGCGCCTTATTTGAGATTCGTTCAGTAAAGCGCTCGTAAATCAGCGCTAAATCATTTAATTTCGGTGAACGTTCGGGAGATGCACTGCTGATTTGACGCAACATATCCGGATTTACCAAAGAACGTTTAAACGAGGCAATCAATTCGTCCAATCCTTTGTAGAAGCCGGGCATATTTTTCGTCCGTTTAAAAATCTTCAATTCTTCTTCCGCTTCTTCGACAACTTGACGCAGTAACAACTGTGTCCCGGTCTCGTCTAAAAAGGGAATCGCCTGGTTTCCATGATCCCGGATGATATGGAAAGCAAACCGGCGTAAACTCATGACTTCCATCCGGACAAGACCCGACAGCCGGGGATCCGTCGCGATACGACGTTCCATCTCAAAAGACATCTGATCCGGTACGATGAAATAGATGGATGGACCAAGCGGTTGCTCAGCTAACCGGTCAATTACCTGCTCAATTAATGTTGTCGTCTTGCCTGTACCGGCACGACCTAAATGCATGTAATTCATTGTGTCAGATCAGCTGACACCTGTTTTCGTACCATCAGGTGGGCTGATCTTCACCTCCTTTAATTAATATCGATGAGCTTTATGCTGTCTTTTTTCCGCTCATATGAGATGAGTATTGAAAACAACAAGCGCGCTCATCTATAAGGATGATTATATGTACTATTATCTCATAAATACGAACAAACGTCCGTTTTTCAATCCAGATAACTTGTTTTCTTTTTCGTCCTCTTCCTTGTCCATTTTAAATCATTTGTCGATCGGTTTGTGTGGAGTTGCAAAAAGCGGGTAAAGATTGAGATAATGATTGTCTTCATCAGCTGGAACAGAAAGAGGGACAAGTATGCTATACGAAGACCTTGGTCAAAAAGACGCACTCGAACAACTTGTCACACGATTCTATAATCGTGTGTATACAGATGATGTTCTCCGTCCGTTATTCCCGCCGGACCGCCAACGTGTCGAACAAGCACAAATCCGATTTTTGATTCAACTCACAGGTGGTCCAAAACAATACGATGGACAGGATGAACGGATGAATCTGGCGATGATTCATCGCCTTTTGCCCATCAGAGAAGTACACGCTGTGCGATGGATTGAATTGATGATGCTGACCATTGAAGAGACCATCGAGGACACAGAGGCAGCCACGCGTTTAATTGAGCGCCTACGAATCGGTGCCTTCAATGTGCTACGCATTTGTGATGCCCATCAGAACGGATGAGGGATTTTCCTTTCTCATCGGTACGTTTCAATGTAAAATAAGAACTGGAGGCGATAACTATGACTGAAGAACAAGATAAAAAGAGTGAATTGGTAAAAAGCGCACTCGAACAGGCTGAAGCAGCTAAAACGACAGAAGAACCTGTTGAAGAAGAAAAGTCAGATGAACAAAAACGTTTAGAACATATTCGGGCACTTGTGACGCTTGAACGTGGCTCTGATTATTACCGGGTTGTCTTCTACGATGATCATAAACATTTGATTTTCAAAGAACTCGATTACGATCGAGTCGAATTCGTCGGCCGATTCTACAATGACAGTTTTGATCCAACCAATCAAAAAGAACTAGAAGAAATTTCTGAGAAGGCTCTTGCGACATCGATTCGTAAACGTTTTTTATAAGAAACTGCAGTCTTCCTCACATAAAAGCCGTGCTACCCTCATTCATTCATGGGGAGAGCACGGCTTTTACTATATCCAGACGATTCGTCATCTGTTTTAGGTTATAGCTGTTCTTTTGTATTTCGTTTTTTCCGGCGCATAACGTACGCCAATACTCCACCGGCAACTGCCAATCCTGTTGCTGCCAGTACAGGTAATAGTACTTTTTTCGACGTCAGTTTTTGTTTCACTTGCTCCAATCGAGATTCCGTGACCTCTTTCTGAGCAACCGATGCACGACGGTTGATGGTCATGTGTTTTGCGGCATCCGTTACAACGATTCGTTTCGTCACCCACCGTCGATTTCCTGACTCGTCGACGACAAGCTGCCGGGCGCGTTTGACACCTTTGACTCTTTTACCCGGCGTATTTTCAGGACGAACAATCCGTGAACTGATAAAACGCCGTCCACCGTTCACACCAAATCCAGGTTGTAATTTTCTACGGTTTAACCATTCATATGATTCATTCATCGTGTAGCGGTCTTTCGACCGCTTCACCTCCCTTTAATTCTCTCTCTCGCACTTTACTGTCTATTCGCTGTATTAAGTAGTGATTCCTGTTAGATTGTTCCACTTATCGCGCTTTATTAAACGTCGTCGGTCGTTCTTCTTGAAATCTCCGTTGCATTTCGTAAGCCAATTCCAGTGTTTTAATCCGTTGCCGTTCGATGCTGTAAGCCGAAGCATCAGTTTCAATCCGTTGTCCTGTTTGAAATTCCACTTGAACGGTATCCCCCTTTTTTTGAACGGTTTTCATCTGCTTGAAATTAATCCAAATACATTTCGCCTTCTCCTTCGCAGTCGTCGGGAAGAAAATCGTTTGCGCCTTCCAATCGATTAAGACCGGTGTTTTCCGATTCGGCCCCAGGATATGTCGAGCCGCTTCAATTCTTCCGCGCATCGACGAACCAAAATACAAACAAGATTCTTCAATCAACTTGATCGGATGACCTTCTAACACGACTTCTGACTGTTCTTGAATAAGTAAAGTTTGCGGTTCACCGTATGGACCATACTTTGGTACAAGGGCTAATGTTTCTTCCGTAATTTTATGTCGCATCCTGATTTCCCCTTTCTTGTATTAGTATGGTTATATCAAATTCAAAATGACTTTGTCTGAACGACCTCATTATTTCCCGAAATAAAAAACGAGATACGGCTATCTCGTTTTTTAAGATCTTATTTTTTTCCGGCTGTTTCTTCCTCAAAATGTCTTGGAAAATTAAATTTTACGCAAACTTTATTTTCTTCATTTCCCGCAATCAGATTATCAATTGTCACTTCTCCTTCGTGCCGTTCGACAATCCGTTTAACGATGTATAACCCAAGACCAAACTTGCCTTCTTTTCCACGAGAAAATTGATGGAACAGCGGAGAGGACGTTTCTAACGGCGGACCGTCATTCAGGATTTCGACTGTCGCCGACTGCCTTGTGCCGGACAGGCGAATCTCAATCGTGGACTCGGCATAACGAATCGCATTATCCAATACATTTTCCAATGCCACACGTAATTGTTCCCCTTCGCCTAACACAATGCCCGCTTCCCCGGAAATTTTCCATGTCAATACTTTTGTGCCGACAAACCGTTTTTGAAGCAAATGAACCATGCGGTCCAAATCCACATGATCCCATGTTGAACGATCCAGTTCAAAATAATCAAGTTTTGTTACATATAACAAAGCTGCGACTTTTTTCTCCAATCGTTCCGCTTCTTCTTCGATGACGGAAACAGAACCGGTCAAATCACCGTCCGGATAAATTCCGTCCGAAATCGACTGGGCATAACTGCGAATGACCATGATCGGTGTTTTTAAATCATGTGAGATATTTTGAAGCAAGGATTTTTGAGCTTTATCCTGTTTTTCCAAGTCCATTCGCATCGCATCAACTGACCTGGCCAATCGTCCGATTTCATCGCCACGGTCCAAAGGAAGAGGTGTATCCCACTTCTGAGCTGCAATCTTACCGACCGCCCGCTCAATCTCGATTAAAGGATGGGTCAGTCGTCTGGCTAGCCAAAAGGCAATGAATAAGGTCAAGATACTGACAATCGCAACGACCCAGCCAATTTTCGAAAATAACTGAGTGATGAGTTCCTGCCGATAGGCATCCCAAACGTATGAAACACGGTAATAGGTTTCCCCTTTAATCTCCATCTTTAGGATACTGTAGTAGACATCTTCCTTATCAAGACGGGTCGTGTATTTTTGCATTTCTTTTTCTTGATCGATAGCATCACGATACATTTGATTGACCAGCTGTTGCGGTGCCCCGCCATAGTATAACTTTCCATTTTTCGATAACAATAAGACATTGACCGAGCGTGACTCCTGTTTCCGTCGATCGAATTCAATCGGATTGTCTTGTAACATCTCGATGACAGAGGCATCTTCCGAAAAAAAGACTTCACTGTTTTCTAATGTCGCATAGACTTGCTCATCGATGAAGTTACCAATCGACGACCGCATGACGACTAATATGACAATGGAGAGTGTTGCAATGACCAACAGGAACATCGCCCAGATTTGAAAACCCAGACTCCGATTCTTCATGCAGCCACCAAACGGTATCCGATTCCGTAAATCGTTTCAAGTTCTAGTTTGGAAAGTTTTTTTCGTACACGGCGTACGAGATCATCGACGACACGGTCTGATCCGAAATAATCGTCGCCCCATACGCTCACTAAGATTTGTTCCCGGGACATCGGTGTTCCGATTTGCGTAGCAAACAGAATCAGTAAATCATATTCTTTCGAGGTCAAATCAATCTCTTGACCATTCTCTTCGATAACTCGCTTTTCCGGATAAATCGTATAATCCCCGTACCGGATGAGACCGGTTTTCGGTGTCGCATACGCACGTGCTAAAATTTTCTTTACACGAATAACCAGTTCGCGCGGTAAAAACGGTTTAGCGATGTAATCGTCCGATCCCATCTCCAGTCCAATGATTTTATCAATGTCTTCATCCCGGGCCGAAATGAAGATGACCGGCGTCGTTTCGTCGTGCGCTTTAATCCGTTTGATCAACTGAAAGCCGTCCAAGTCCGGCAACATGATATCAAGTATCCACAAATCAGGTTTTTCAATGATGGCAGATGCCGCCGCTTCCCCGGATGTAAACGATTTTACTTGCCAACCTTCCTGTTCCAAATACTTGACCAAAACGCGGTTCAAGTTCACCTCATCGTCAACTAAATAAATCGTATGCATCTTCATCACTCCTGCTTAAGTTCTTTTTTTCAGTGTAACAAAGGATTTCCGCAGAATTATGGGAGAATCTAAAATTATACAAAAAAACGCTCTTTTCTGAAGAAAAGAGCGGCGTTCAGTCCAACTAATTATTTTACAAGGCGCAACGACGGATATGTCGCACGTTCTACATGTGTTTTTGTGTTTGCCGATACATGACGACGTTCCGTTTTCACTACGTGTGTCAGGAACGTGGCGCCGCCACCAAGTAAGACGGTTACACCAGCCATTAAAATAATTTCCATTGTTTTCGCCACCCTTTTCTATCGCAATTGATAATCAGTATCATCCTCAAGATGACTATATCATGCTTGATAGAAAATGAGAAGCATTCTCAGAGAATTAATCGGTTAAAAATTTCCGTTGTTCTTCTTCATGACGTTTCCGAATGATTTCACGCCATTGAAACTCGCCCTGTTCCAATCCGTTAATCAAGATTTCGGCGGTTCCGACATTTGTTGCAAGCGGTAAATCATAGACGTCACATAATCGAATCAAGGCCGATACGTCGGGCTCATGGGGTTGGGCTGTAAGAGGATCACGCAGAAAAATGACGATATCAATTTCTCCCCGGGCGACCATCGCACCGATTTCCTGATCTCCTCCAAGCGGTCCCGACTTACAGCGGTGGACCGTTAATCCTGTCGCCTCCATGATCCGTTGCCCTGTCGTACCCGTGGCATATAACGTATTTTTGGCAAAATAAGCTTCGTATGCTCGTGTAAACATCATCATCTCGTCTTTTTTTTCATCATGCGCAATTAAAGCAATATTCATTTTATCTCCCCCTCCTTACCTATATGCACACAAAAAGAACTTCAGAAACCTGAAGTTCTTTTTTTCTATATTGAAATCATGAACTGGTTGGTTGTTTTTTCAAGACAGTCCGTAAGATCTTACCCGTTGTATTTCGTGGCAGTTGTTCAATAAATTCAATTCGTGTCGGGCACTTATACTTAGCGAGTGAGATGGCACAGAAGTCGAGGACTTCCGTTTCCGTCAACGGTTCACGTACGACAACAAATGTTTTTACCGCTTCGCCCATTTCTTCGTCGGGTACACCGATGACGGCGGCTTCGACAATCGATGGATGTTGATATAAGATTTCCTCGACTTCACGTGGATAGACATTATATCCGCCAACGATAATCATATCTTTTTTCCGGTCGACGATATAGAAGTATCCATCCTCATCTTGTCTTGCTAAGTCGCCGGTGTAGAGCCATCCTTCTTTTAACGTCGCTTGCGTTTCTTCCGGCATTTTATAGTAACCGGTCATGATGTTCGGACCACGTACGATTAATTCTCCGACTTGACCGATTGGTACTTCCTGCCCGAGTTCGTCGACGACCCTGTTTTCGACATCGATGATCGAAGGTCCGATCGAGCCCGGCTTTTGTACTCCGTCCAAAGGATTGAAGCATGTGACGGGAGACGCTTCGGACAGACCGTATCCTTCAAGGATATGACAGTTAAAGGTTTGATCAAAGGATTGAAGCAACGGTACCGGTAAACTCGCTCCACCTGAAACGAATAAACGGATGGATTCAAACGCATTCGTATATTCCGGATGCGCCTTTACTGTCTGTAGCAGGAAGTTATACATCGTCGGCACACCCGCAAAAATCGTGACCTGTTCTTTTTTCGCCAGTTCAAACGTCTCCTGTGGTGAAAAGCGGGCAGCAATGACAACCGTTGCCCCGTGTGCCAGTGACGCATTGACCACGACCGTCAAACAAAAGACATGGAACATCGGTAACACAGCGAGTGTCCGGTCCTGTTCCGAGACATTTAAGTATTCCCCGATGGAACGGGCATTGGAAGTCAGGTTTCGATGTGATAACATCGCTCCTTTTGGTTTCCCTGTCGTTCCGCTCGTATACAGGATAACAGCGGTCTCATCCATTTCATACGTCACTTCCTGAATCGGATGTTCAATCTCTAACCACCGCTCAAGCGTCGTGAACTGAACATTTCCAAGTCGTTCTTCCGGACCGACTTGACCGTTAAACGGAACGGAGACGACGACAGAAAGATGCGGTAAATGAACCAATCGCTCTTTTGCTGCTTCGACAAGCGGTGCGATTCCTAAAATCCCTTTAACATCGCCGTTCATTAAGATGTAACCGAGTTCATCCGGCGTATAGGTCGGGTTGATTGGGATGGCAACTGCCCCCTGCTTCATGACAGCATAATACCCAATCAAAAAAGCCGGACTATTTCCAAGTATTAGAGCAACGTGATCCCCTTTTCGAATTCCATGTGACTCGAGTGCTCCGGCGGCCCGGTGAAACTTCTCAACAAATTCATGATAACTGACTGCGACATCTTCAAATACGTAGGCGATGCTATCCGGACGTTGCCGAGCTGTTTCTTCCACCGAATGAATCAATCCCATCATAACTAGCTTCCCCCTTCGAATGAATAACCGTTCATTTTTAATGCAAAAAAAATCCATACATGACGTGTCCGCCTGTATGGATAGTGTAGCATTTTATGGAAACGTTTTCACGTTCTTTCTTTTTAACCGTTGACGATGACGCCACCGTTTAGATGCAGGACTTGACCCGTCATATAACTTGAATCGTTACAAGCTAAGAAGACGTAGGCCGAAGCCATTTCTGCCGGTTGTCCCGGACGATCCATCGGTGTGTTTTTACCAAACGTTTTGACCGATTCATCCGGGAATGTATCTGTGATCAATGGTGTCCAAATTGGACCTGGAGCAACGGCATTGACACGAATCCCTTGTTTCGCAAGATTCATTGACAGACTACGTGTGAAGCTGACGATGGCTCCTTTTGTCGACGAATAATCGATTAAGAGGGAGTTTCCTTCGTATGCTGTCGAAGACGTCGTATTAATGATGGCCGAGCCGAGTGTCAAGTGAGGTAAAGCCGCACGTGCTAAGCGCATCATCCCGAAAATATTTGTTTTGAATGTTTTTTCCATTGACTCGTCTGTAATGTCGAGCAACGAATCTTCCGGTTTTTGCATACTCGCATTGTTAACGACGATATCAAGACGACCAAAACGGTCGATGGTTTTTTGGACGAGTTCTTCACAATACGCGCCGTCTCCGATGTCTCCTTGCGAAAGTAACACTTCGCCACCAAGTTCTTCGAGACGGGCTTTTGTTTCTTCTGCACCTTCTTGATCACCATAAAACGCGATGACGATTTTAGCACCTTCTAATGTATAGGCAATCGAGATCGCACGCCCGATTCCTGAATTACCACCCGTTACGATAGCCACTTTGCCTTTTAATTTCCCGGCAGCACGGTAATCGTCCCGTTCATAATACGGCAACGGTTGTTGATCTTCCGTTTTCGGTAAGCCTTCCGAAACTTTTTCAAAATTGATGAAGTCGTTTAATGTACCCTCTAAAAAGTTATCTTTATTGTAGCCCATGAAAAAAGCTCCCCCTATGCAAGTTGATAGAGAGAGTTTTCCCAAAAAAGCTTATGCTAAAACGTCAAGCACTTCGTCCAGCTCCACGGCACCAAAATATTTCTTTAATTCGTACTGACTCAAGACTTCGCG
The DNA here is from genome assembly GCF_057834585.1 of Exiguobacterium sp. GL_137. Lineage (NCBI taxonomy): Bacteria > Bacillati > Bacillota > Bacilli > Caryophanales > Exiguobacterium > Exiguobacterium sp. GL_137. Next base: position 746,711 of record NZ_CM174406.1, on the reverse strand, counting down.
TAACGAAGACCGGTCATACCGTTTGCCTTCCAATGCCCGTGCGATTTCCTCGGCATCCTCGACTCCGAAGAAATCGCCGTAAATTTTCGCTTCTTCGATGACTCCCTTTTTCACATTCAAGCGGAAATCAATCGTTCCAATCGGGAAACGTTTTTTATGGATCACATCAAACTTCGGTGATTTACCGAAATTCCAATCCCAGTTCCCGTACCGTTCTGCTGAAATCGCATGGACTTTTGCCCAGTCTTCGTCCGTCAAGACATAACGTTCCATCTCTTTTCCTTCATAAATCGATTCAAGGAGATGTTCGACGAACTCATCCATCGTCAACGGCTCTGTTAAAAATTCAGAGATGTTTGCGACCCGGCTGCGGACCGATTTAATTCCTTTTGAACGCATTTTTTCTTCACTGACGACCAACGCATTGACAACTTCCTCAATGTTTGAATCAAGCATCAATGTACCGTGGCTGAACATCCGGCCTTTTGTCGTAAACTGGGCGTTTCCGCTGATTTTCCGGGTTCCGACATGAATGTCATTACGACCGGACAGCTCTGCTTCGACACCCAATTTGTGCAGTGCTTTTACGACCGGCTCCGTGAATTTTTTATAGTTATTGAACGAATCTCCATCATCTTTTGTCAGGAAACTGAAGTTCAGGTTTCCGAGGTCGTGGTAAACGGCACCACCGCCTGATAAACGACGGACAACATGAATGCCGTTTTCCTCAACATATTTTAAGTTGACTTCCTCGTTCGTGTTTTGGTTTTTACCGACAATAATCGACGGACCGTTGATGTAGAACAGGAAATAATCTTCTTCGCTGACATTTAAATTGTTCAAAATAAAGTCCTCGACAGCAAGATTGATCCGTGCATCGTGGATATCTGGATGGAAAATGAATTTCATAAGTTTCATGTACTCCTTTAACAATCAAATTTAGTTACAGCCGTCGACTCCGCAGGCATCACCTTCAGCTACGATTTCTACTTTTTGTTCTTGTTGCACCCGGTCCAATACTTGGCTGAATGCTTCAACAGGCTGCGCTCCTGAAATGGCATATTTCCGGTCAAATACAAAAAACGGCACACCGGTCACACCGAGTTCACGAGCCATATCTTCTTCCTGACGCACTTCATCGGAAGACTCGTCAGATGCGAGGAAGGTTTCTACCGTTGTTGGATCGAGTCCAACAGTAGTCGCAATGCGCATCAAAATCGAATCGTCGTTTAAGTTCTCACCATTCATGAAATAAGCTTGGAATAACTCTTCTGATACTTCATCCATTTTATCATGCTTTTTCGCAAGTTGAGTCAGGCGGTGAGCCTTAAATGTGTTTGCCGGAACAACGCGGTCCATCTCATAGAACAGACCATCGGTTTTCGCCGCATCGACGACACCTTGCGACATCGATCGAGCTTGATCAACAGATGTCCCGTACTTTGATGCTAAAATTTCGTACAATCCCATCGTTGGTGTTTCCGGTGCTGACGGATCGAGTTCAAAACTTTTAAATTCAACTTCGACGTTTGTCGCTCCATTCTCCTGAATCGCTTTTTCCAAACGTTTCTTACCGATATAACAAAATGGGCAGGCATAATCTGACCAGACTTCAACTTTCATCGTGTTCCATCTCCTTCATGTAGTTATCATGTATGTTTAGCATAATCGCCCGGGCGTTCGCTTGCAATGAATCTGATTTCATAGGACAGTAAAAACTCCTTCGCCGAAAGCAAAGGAGTTTTTGTCGAACAAGTATTTATTCTGTGACGAGTGCGTGAGCTGCGTCCTCAATTTCGATCTCAAGTTCTTTTGTATATTCTGCTGTTTGTGCAGCTGTCCAGTTCAAGTGACGGGCCATCTCTTTGATGACTGCTTCTTTATGCTGACGTGCCCAAGCAATATCGAAGAAGACGGCGCCGGTCCGACGGATGAAGAAGTCGATTGGACGTGCCACCATTTCGTGGTTGATTCCGTAATGAAGCTGTGCATAGACATCACGCGGTAATTCTGTTTCCGCCGCATCATACGATGCCGCATATTCAAGAACGACCGGTATGTTCGAACCGTATCGTTTCGCAAGGAATAACACTTCTTCTGATGTTAATCCGTTTGCCGGTGCTTGTGATTTCAAGAACTTCGCGTACCCGGCTGCCCCTCCGACATGGCCACCTGAAATCGGCATGTTTTTTGTCGCACAACGTGTATAGGCACGGTTTGTTTCTTGTTTTAATAATTTGGCGACGAGATCAACGACGTGCTCACCCATTTTACGGTAGCCTGTCAGTTTTCCGCCGGCAATCGTAATCAAACCGGATTCAGACTGCCATACTTCGTCTTTCCGCGAAATTTCAGACGGGTCTTTTCCTTGTTCATAAATCAATGGACGAACACCGGCCCAGCTTGATTCCACATCTTCCGCTGTCACTTTCACTTCAGGGAACATGTAATGAATTGCATCGAGAACATATTCCTGGTCTTCGACTGTAAATTTCGGATGTGATGTGTCTTTGTCAAAGAACGTATCCGTTGTTCCGACATACGCTTTTCCGTCACGTGGAATGGCAAAAATCATCCGGCCATCCGGTGTATCGAAATAGACAGCTTGTTTCAGCGGGAATTTTGACTGGTCGATGACGACGTGAACCCCTTTTGTCAAACGCAGTTGTTTGCCGACTTTCGAACCGTCTTTTTCACGCAATTCATCGACCCAAGGACCCGTTGCGTTGACGACTTTTTTCGCACGAATTTCATGTACGTCTCCTGTCGCAAGATCCGTCACACGCATTCCGACGACTTTTCCGTTTTCATACAGAATTTCTTCCGCTTTCGTGTAGTTGACGACACGTGCTCCGTGAGCAACCGCTTCTTTCATGACTTCGATCGTTAAACGGGCGTCATCTGTCCGGTACTCGACGTAGTAACCGCCGCCTTTTAGACCGTCTTGTTTTACAAGCGGTTCTTTTGCCAATGTTTCTTTGGCTGACAACATTGAACGCCATTCTGAACGTTTAACGCCTGCCAGGAAATCATAAACACGTAATCCGATTGACGTACTGAACGGTCCGAATGTACCGCCTTTATGCATCGGTAACAACATCCATTCCGGTGTCGTAACGTGTGGTCCGTTTTCATACACGATTGCCCGTTCTTTCCCGACTTCGGCAACCATTTGGATTTCGAATTGTTTCAAATAACGTAAACCACCATGTACCAATTTCGTTGAACGGCTTGACGTTCCCGCTGCAAAGTCCTGCATCTCAACGAGTCCAATCTTCATGCCACGTGACGCAGCATCAAGAGCGATTCCTGCCCCCGTGATTCCTCCACCTACGACAAGTAGATCGAGTTCTTCACGCGTTAATCGATTGTAGACCTCTGCACGGTTTTTGCTTGAAAATTGTTGGTTTGCCATGAATAGTTCCTCCTGTTTAGGTTCGAAAAAAAAGAGACCACAACAAACAGACTGACGGTGTCAACTGTTGCTGTGGTCTCTCCATATTCTCCGACCGGTTTATTAACTTGTTGTTACTATAACATATGTCACATCATTTAAACAACATCGTCGCTTGAACAGCTTTTTTCCATCCACCGTAAAGATCTTCGCTTTCCGCTTCCGCCATGTTCATCTCAAAGCGACGATCCATCTTCCAATGCGCCGAAATCTGTTCTTGGTTTTCAAAGAATCCGACAGCCAGACCAGCGAGATACGCCGCGCCAAGAGCCGTTGTCTCATTGATTTCAGGACGCTCGACCGGTGCCTGAATGATATCACTCTGGAATTGCATGAGGAAATCATTTTTGACGGCCCCGCCGTCGACACGTAAGGCAGACATTTCGATTCCGGAATCCTGTTCCATCGCCGTCAAGACATCACGCGTCTGATAGGCGAGTGACTCAAGTGTCGCCCGGATGAAGTGCTCTTTTTCCGTTCCGCGCGTCAGACCGAAGACTGCACCACGGACATCGCTGTCCCAGTAAGGTGTCCCGAGACCGACGAAGGCAGGAACAACGTAAACACCGTCTGAAGAAGTCACACGTGTCGCGTAAGCTTCTGTTTCCTTCGCATCGTTAATCAGGCGAAGACCATCCCGTAACCATTGAATCGCTGAACCGGCCACAAAAATACTGCCTTCGAGCGCATACTGGACTTTTCCGTCGATTCCCCACGCAATGGTCGTCAAGAGACCGTGTTCCGATGTCACAGCTTTGTCGCCTGTGTTCAGTAGCATAAAACAGCCCGTTCCGTACGTGTTTTTCGCCATTCCTTTTTCAAAACAAGCTTGACCGAATAAAGCAGCCTGCTGATCTCCGGCAGCACCGGCAATCGGAACTGATTCACCGAAGAAATGATAGCCAGCTGTATGGGCATAAACTTCAGAAGACGGACGGACTTCAGGAAGCATCGCTTTTGGAACATCGAGAAGCTGAAGTAATTCGTCATCCCATTTCAGTTCATGGATGTTATACATCAACGTCCGGCTGGCATTGGAGTAATCCGTGACATGGGCTTTACCGCCTGACAACTTCCAAATCAGCCATGTATCAATTGTTCCAAACAATAGTTCACCACGTTCAGCCCGTTCCCGTGAACCTTCAACGTGATCAAGAATCCACTTCACCTTTGTTCCGGAGAAATAGGCATCAATCAATAAACCTGTTTTTGCACGGAATAGTTCGGCATGACCGGCACTCCGCAACTCGTCACAAATCTCAGCTGTTTGTCTCGATTGCCAGACAACTGCATTATAAATCGGTTTTCCAGTCTCTTTCTCCCAGACGACTGCTGTTTCCCGTTGGTTTGTGATACCGATTCCGGCGATTTGTGTCGCCTTAACGTTAGCTTCCGTTAGACAGGTTGCAACAACTGCAAGGACACTTCCCCAAATTTCATTAGCATTGTGTTCAACCCAACCCGGTTTTGGAAAGTACTGCGTAAACTCACGTTGTGCGGAATGAACGATTTCTCCAGAACGGTTGAATAAAATCGCCCGTGTACTCGTTGTTCCTTGGTCTAATGACAAAATGTAGTTCTCCATCTCTTCCCCATCCTTTGTATCTAGTAAGTTAAGCTTAAGCTGACTTCGACTTCACTGACGTTGATTTATTCGGACGAACACCGAATTTATAGCATAAACCTAATATGATGATTGTCACAAGTCCGACAATCACAAATGCCGGTGTATCTTTCCCGGAGAAGACAGATCGGTAAAACAATCCACCGAGACTTCCACCAAGAACCGGACCAAGTACCGGAATCCAGGCATAACCCCAGTTAGAAGAACCTTTTCCTGCAATCGGCAAAATAAAATGCGCAATTCGCGGACCTAAATCACGTGCCGGATTCATTGCGTATCCTGTCGTCCCCCCAAATGACATTCCGAGACCGACAATCAAGACACCGACAACCAATGGATTCAGACCGTCTGAAAACGTATTGGCTCCAATCGATAAAATTCCAATGACGAGCAAAAATGTCGCAATCAATTCACTCATGACATTCGCAAATGTATGTGGAATCGCAGGTGATGTCGCGAAAACACCCAGTTTTGCCGCCGGATCTTTCGTTTCTGCCCAGTGCGGTAAGTAATGAACGAATACGATACTCGCTCCGGCAATTCCACCTAATATTTGTGCCACGATGTATCCCGGAACGTCCGCCCATGCAAATGATCCGTCAAAAGCAAGACCAAGTGTTACGGCCGGATTCAAGTGGGCGCCACTGAATTGACCCACCGCATAGGCAGAGAGCGCTACCGCAAACCCCCAGGCTAACGTAATGACGATCCAGCCGGCATCTTTTGCGTAGGATTTGGTTAATGTAACACCTGCTCCGACACCATTCCCGAATGCTACGAGAAGCGCTGTTCCTAAAAATTCTGCTAGTACCGGTGACATACGTATTTCCCCCTTTGTATGTGAAAAAAGCAACAAAAAAAAGAGATTCGCGCCTCGGCTTTTTGAATGTTCTCAAAAAGCATGAAAGCGTGAATCTCCGATTTCTCCGTCACTTCGTATCAACTTGTTTTCACTATAACAATCGATGAAAACGCTGTCAAACGATTTACGTGATCTTTATCATAGCGTTTTCATTTGTTTGGTTCAAAGTATTTCCATAACTCTTTATTGGATGTCGTAATACTCGATGCTCCAGCCGCGATTGCCTGTTCTACTTCCTCAACGGTATCAATCAATCCACCCGCGAATACCAGTTTGCCGGTTTTTCGTTTGACCTCTTCGATATACTTCGGCATCAATCCCGGTAATACTTCGATATAATCAGGTTGCGTCCGCTCCATCAGATGATAACTTTTTTCAAGCGAACTGGAATCAAGTAAAAACATCCGTTGCATCGTCTTGACCTTTTTTTGACGGGCTTTTAAGATGACACTCGCTTTTGTCGATATGACCCCATATGGCTTTAATTCCTGGCAGACATATTCGGTCGCAAATTCATCGTTTTTTAACCCTTGGACTAAATCCATATGCAAAAACATTTTTTTATCATACCGGTGTGCCAATTCATAAACGGCCTTTAAGCGCGAGACGTGCATCTCGAGTAGTACACCGTATTCATAAGGACTTTTCAACATTTTTTCAAAGTCTTCCAACTTTCTTACAGACGGTAGAATCTTTTGACCAAAGTACGTCATATAGCGTCCTCATTTCTTTGATTTGTTCTTAGTATGTCGTCTCCGCAATGTTTTCCGCAATCCTCTTTTTATGAAAACAAATGAAAAGAACGATTAAATTAGGGTATAGCTTAACGATACTGATTTGAAATGGAGGTGAGAAGCATAGGGAGAAGCTTTTCCCCTGTGCCTCGCATGAGTCAACAAAAAAGAATCATCATTTATTTATTTTCCATCCTTATTAACGCCCTCGGCAACAGCTTCATGGTCACGGCCGCCATCGGGAGCGCCCCGTGGACATCTGCCAGTGAAGCGTTAGCCCGAATTTCGCCGTTGACCGTCGGACTCGCCATCGTCGTCCTGCATGTTTTTGCGCTGATCAGTGCTTTACTCCTTGGCAGCCGTTTCAGTTGGTGGACGATTTTACTTAGTTTTTCCCTTGTCGTCCTGTTCGGGACAGCGATTGATTTCTTCTTATCGATTCACCAGCTCCTTTATACACCGGTCGCCTTGTGGGCGCGTATTTTGTATATGATCATCGGGATGCCGTTGATTTCGCTCGGACTTGCCCTGTATCTGCAAATCGGTTTCGTCCTGATGCCGCCCGATTACTTGATGAAATCATTGATCAGCCGATTCAACAGTACTTCGATTGGTGCAACGGTCAGCCTGGCGATTCCATTTTTGATTGCCAGCATCTTGTCGTTTGTCGAACACGAATTGATTGGGATCGGTGTCGGAACGTTCGTCTTTCTGTTGTTAAATGGTCCACTGATTGAATTTTTCCAAAAGACATTTCCGATCACCCGTCGTGTCACCTGACGCAGAAAATCCTGTCCGCGCTGTGAATGTCACAGTGGAGACAGGATTTTTTTTAGATTTAAAGATATGATTTTTTTTGGAAAATCAAAATTGATCCGCCGAATAACACCAAGATGTGTGCCAGAACGAAGATGACAGAAAACGTCAATGTCGTTCCCATCGGTTCTGCCGTTCCATATGTCAAGGCGCCTTTGAAGTACATCGACCAGTCCAAATGCATCAAAACAATCCATTTCGCGATTTCCGGTTTGAAGGCGAGTAACACATTCCCGACAATCGACGTAAAGAACTGGGCGAGCACGGTGAAGCCGATAATCATCCCGACAGAGCGGAAGATAAGTGAGAAGAATAACGTCATGAAAATTGTGAAAACCGGACTAACGAGCGACAACACGGTATCACGCCACTGGATGCTGTCACCGGCTTCAGAAAAGGCAAACGAAGCAGCGTACGTAATGACCGCGATGAAGATGAATTGTCCAAGCATGACTAAAATTGAGAACAACAGCTTTGAAAAATAAATCATCATCCGCGAATACGGACTCATCAATAGGTGTTTCATCGTATCGTAGCGGACTTCATTCCCAACGGTTTCCGCCGTGAAGACAATCGTAATGATGCCAAGCAAGCCGAATAAAATTGTCGAAACCAACGTATAATAATCACTGCGCGTCATGTCAAAATCATTCATTTTCGTAATAATGACAAGTCCAACGACGATAACGACGTATAGAGCTAAGACGATTTTTGATTTTTTCATCGTCCACCATTTCATCCATTCATTTTGTATGAGCGAAAGCATGTGAATCCCCCTCTTTTTTCGTCACTTGCAAGAATTGTTCTTCCAGTGTCATTCGTTTTACAGTCAGTTCATGTAAATCAGCAATCGGGACGATTAATCGGGCGATAGCCGGTGTCTCGGTTTCAGGTGCCGTGATGACGATTTTATCGTTCAAGCGTTCGGCCGGATAGTTGGCAACCCGCAATGCTTCAATGACGTCGCGTACGTTATTTTCCGGAACACGAATCATGATTTTGGCTCCCGTCTCATTTCGGACAGACTCGACCGATTTGATGACCCCTTGGTCGATGATCGCATACCGGTCACTGATTTGTTCCATCTCACCTAACATATGGCTGGAAATCAAAATCGCAATATCCTGCTCGCGTGCCATTGCCCGGAGATATTCGCGCAGTTCGGCAATCCCGGCCGGATCCAGTCCATTCGTCGGTTCATCCAAAATCAAAACTCGCGGATTATGTAACAAGGCCCGGGCAATTCCAAGACGTTGTTTCATCCCGAGTGAATATTCACCGACTTTTTTCGACAGTTTTCCTTCAAGACCAACGAGTTTCGCTAATGCCTCATAGTCAACCTGAGTCAGACCCGGAATCAGATTCTTGGCATGAACAAGATTTTGCTTGCCCGTCATGTAGGTGTAGAATGCCGGATTTTCGACGATAGCACCGATTTGTGTCAATGCTTTTGAGCGTTCATGGACGACGTCAAAACCATTGACGGTGACTGTCCCCTCATCCTGTTCCATTAGTCCTGTAATGATTCGGATGGTCGTTGTTTTCCCTGCCCCGTTTGGTCCAAGAAATCCAAACACTTCTCCTGGCGACACTTCAAAGCTGACATCCTTTAAAATCTGTTCTTTGCCTAAACGTTTTGATACGTGTTCAATTTTCAGCATCTTTTTTCCTCCTCTTGCTGTTCTTCTTACTTCAGTGTACGTGATTCAACGTAAAAAAGTTCCTATCCTTACAATTATGTAATCCATTTCCAATTCAAAATCGTATACTAAAAGATGTTCACTACTCTATTTAACTGTAGGAACCCTGATGCCACTTCAATTTGTTCCTGTGACAAAAATAGATTTTCCAACCATTCAATCCATCTATGCTGAACACCCGCACTATGTTCAACTGGAAGGTCGATTACTTCCTTTATCAGAACACGAATTAGAAGCAGAATTTTTAAATCACGATACGATTAGCCTCCTTTGTCTTGACGGGGAAGATATACTTGCCCTCATCGATTATTTACCGGAACACCTAACCGATCATTCCACCTGGATCGGGTTGTTTTTAATGCCCGAACGGCTTCATCGCCAGGGCATCGGTTCGATGATTTTCCGTCTTTTCCACGAACAGTATTTACATGATTGTCCTGTCATTCGTCTAGCCGTCCTACCTGAAAATGTATCAGGACGTCGCTTTTGGGAAGATCTCGGTTTCCGCTTCGAACGATATGGAATATCCAATCACAATCAACCCGTCGAAGTTTTCATCAAAATGAAATCATGCGATGATCGTATGCTAAAATAATGAGAAGAATCCTGTTTATCTCATTAATGGAATTGGAGTTTATTATGAAGAAATTTTCTATCCGTTTTGATGTTTTACTCGCCTTATTGATTGCCGGTCTTTTTTTCGTCATGACACTTTCCTTGACGTTTTTAATCAGCAATCGTGCAACAGACCGTCTACAGGATGAAGTAGGAACGACTTTGTCTGCCACTGCCTATCAGTTATCCGATAAACTGGATCACTATATGTGGTCCCGTACCGCTGAAGTCAACGTCTTACGGACGTTACCGACGATTCGTGACGAACAAAATCCGGCTGAAACACGCAATACGCTTGAACAGTTGCAACAACAAATCCCTGACTTTTCATGGATTGGCGTCATGGATCCTGATGGACAAGTCGTTGCATCGACCGGGAAAATTCTAGAAGGTCAATCAATCAAAGCGCGTCCTGTCTTTCAGGAAGCACAAAAAAAACCGTTTATCGGAGATGTGCATGATGCTGTTTTACTGGCCAAATTACTTCCCAACCCGAGCGGCGAACCGTTACAGTTCGTCGATATCAGCACACCGCTATTTATAAACGGAAAAATGAGTGGCGTCCTCGCCGCACATCTCAGCTTTGAATGGGCCAAGGAAATCGAACAAAGCTTCCAAAGTTCTACCGCACAGATTAAAGATGTCGAATTCTTCATCGTCAGTAAACAAAACCGGACGGTCCTTCTCGGTCCGAAACAGTGGCGCGGGAAAAACTTACCGTCTGCCTGGTTAGCCGGAAATCAAAAAGGATACCGGATTTCCGACTGGGAAAAAGGGCAGGAATACTTAACCGGTGTCGCCAAAAGTAAAGGCTATAAAAACTACGACGGTCTCGGCTGGACCGTTCTCGTCCGCCAACCGAGTCAAGTTGCCTTTTCAGATGCAAGCACTCTGAGAAATTACATCTTGATTGCCGGATTGATTGCTTCTTTGCTGACAGCCATCATCGGTTGGTTCGTAGCCCGATTGTTGACTCGCCCCTTAAAGAAAATCACGCAGGCAGCAGAAGCCATGCAACACGATCGATCAAAATCGATTCCGTCACATACCGGGATTCGTGAGATAGAAGTACTGTCCGTCGCGTTACGCGAACTGACGACGAAATTGACCCATACCGAGCAAGAACGAACGACCTACGAGTCACTCGCCCTTCATGACGCTTTGACCGGACTGCCGAACCGGAATGGTTTATCTGATTATCTGGATGAACTGTCTCGTAAAACGCATGATCAGATTTACCTGTATCTTGATTTAGACGGATTTAAAGCAATCAATGATCAGTATGGTCATGCGATGGGTGATTTATTGTTAATCGAAGTTGCCGACCGTCTTCAAAAATCCTTACGCTATGAAGGGATTACGGCACGGCTTGGCGGGGATGAGTTTCTGATTATCCTCAACGAACAGATTTCGACGGAAGATATCGACCGGTACGGCAAGGACATCATCCACACGCTTTCGTATCCGTATCTTCTGAATCAACAAACTTTGTTTATTGGAGCCAGCATCGGAGTCGCCGTTCGTTCGACCGAAGAATCGATCGAACAAGTCATTCACCGTGCGGATCTTGCTTTGTATGATTCCAAACACCGGGGCAAAGGATGCTTGACCTTCCATCATTAAGAGGCTTCATTGACAAGATCACCGCTTCTCCGTAATGTGAACGCATAGAAGAAGCAATCCCCAACTACTTACAACAAGGAGCTGACAACATGAATCAGTGGACACGCGAAGCACGCTATCGCCCGCTTTCCGATCTTGCACCGGAAGTGTATCAACTCATGAAAGAAGAAGTACGCAACTCACCTTGGCGGTTTTCTTTCCACATTCAACCCCCAACCGGTTTGTTGAACGATCCGAACGGATTTGTTTATCACAACGGCACGTATCATCTTTTTTACCAATGGTTCCCGCTCGGCCCCGTTCACGGATTGAAATACTGGTACCACATGACTTCAAAGGATTTAGTGCACTGGTTTGATGAGGGAGCAGCCCTTATTCCAAACGATGATCCTGATTCACACGGTGCTTACTCCGGAAGTGGTTTCATTAAAAATGATCAGGTCCATATCATGTATACAGGAAACAAACGGGATGCAGATTGGAAGCGACACACGAGTCAAATCGTTGGTCACCTTCGTTCGGACGGCCGGATTGACAAGCATCTGCCGCCTGCCATTCCAACCGTTCCAAACGGCTATACCGAGCATTTCCGGGACCCTAAAGTGTTTCAGCATCACGGTACATGGTATTGCATCATCGGGGCTCAACGTGACGATCTGACCGGCTGCACAGTAATGTATCAATCCGAAGATGCGGAGAGCTGGACCTTGATGGGCGAACTCGTCACCCGTTACGATCAATTCGGTTACATGTGGGAATGTCCTGATTATTTTGAACTGGACGGAAAAGGACTATTACTGTTCAGTCCGCAAGGGATTGCTCCCGCAGGAGATCGTTACCAAAACATCTTCCAGTCGGGATATTTGATGGGACAACCACTCGCCCTTCCCGAGCTTGCTTTCCAACATGAGGATTTTGTGGAACTTGATTTCGGATTTGATTTTTATGCTCCCCAGACGACACTTGCAGCAGACGGACGCCGGATTCTTGTCGGCTGGATGGGGTTACCTGACATCTCGTATCCAAGCGACCGTTATAACTGGGCACACGGTTTGACGTTGCCGCGAGAACTGACACTCGAAAATCAGCAGTTGCGTCAAAAACCCGTTCAGGAACTAACGTCACTCCGTAAAGAAACGTTGTACGAAAAGGAACTGAAGTTGGTCCGTGAAGTCCTGCCTGCACAAGCAGAAATTTTCGAGCTCGAGTTGTCCCAGTTGCAACTTTCTTCCGACCAATTGGAAGTGAAGCTTCGGGTCAGCGAGCAGGAAGAAACCGTTCTGCGATACGATCAACAAACGAATCGATTTACCATTGATCGCGCATTATCAGGGGCAGAGGTGCCAGCACTCGAATATGGTACGACTCGTTCTACCGTATTGACCGAACCATTGCATACCTTACGGGTGTTCGTTGATCGTTCGTCAATCGAAGTATTTCTAAATGACGGGGAAGCCATTGCTTCCGCCCGGATTTTCCCGAAAACGACGAGCCAAGGCATCGTTCTGACAGGTGACGCGACGGCTCAGCTGGCCATTTACAGCCTGTAAGCCGTTGATTCTTTTTTATTCCTGCAAAAAAAGCACATTCCTCACAGATCAGCTGTGGAATGTGCTTTTTATTGAGGAGCTGTTTCTTTTTGAAGATCAAAGGCTAATATGTGTTGTTCGCCAATCGGACCCATGACAGATTGTAACGTGTCCACATAACCTGTTTTAAAGTACAAGGATTTTGCCGCGATATTCTTTTTATTGACCGCTAACGTAATCGCCGTTACTTCTGGAAAATGTTCATTCACGAATGCAGGTAATTGCATCATTGCTTCTTTGGCATAGCCTTGTTGCTGATGTCTTGCATCAATCGAAAAAGCCCGCAACAGGACACTGCGTTCATCTGTCCGGTATGTTTTCGGTGGATTTAAATGCAGGATGAAAAATCCGACGACTTCCATCTCTTTTTTTATGACGACCGGAAACTTGTCCGGATTACTTACCGCTTCCGACACGACTTCGGTCGGAAATGTCGTAAATTGGATTTGTTCTTCCGGAAGAATAAACGCATCACATTGTTCATAATGTTCATTGGTATACATAAACAGCTTTACTTGAGACATACTTTTTTCCGCCTTCCATTAGTCAAGGAGACCCAACACTCCCCTTACATCTATTTCCATTTTACATGTTCTAGATGTTTTAGCCAATGATTCAGGAACGTTCCTGTAAAAGATTTTATCTTTACTTATATTCCACTTCTTGTGTAGACTTAATCAATTGTCCGGCTGAAAATGCTAAACTAAGAAAAGAAAATTGAGTTTACAAAGGTAAGAGGTGAATAAACCGATGTCCCCAGACTTTTTTGAACGCATGGAGATGGAAACCGGGACCAAACTAAATGCTGTCCAGCGCCAAGCGATTGAGCACGATCGAGGTCCGCTCCTATTACTCGCTTCCCCGGGTTCAGGAAAAACCACAACATTGAACTTTAAAATTGCCTATTTGATTCTCGAAAAAAAGGTGAATCCCCGGTCTATTTTAGGATTAACTTTCAGCAAAGCCGCTGCTCATGAGATGGCAGAACGTTTTCATGATTGGTTTCATCATTTAATCGGGACGACGGCTTCCTTTTCGACGATCCATAGTTTTGCCTTTCAAGTCGTCCGTGATTATGCGGCAACACGTCGCCTTCAGTATACGATTATCGAAGGAGCCGTTGAAAAATCGGCAACACATCGTCCGGAACAGCCGTTGCATAAACGAATGATTCTTCGCCGGATTTTCCAAGAAATTAACCGGAGCGTCATTACGGAAGATCAGATGGATGAATTACTGCGAATGATTTCTTTCGTTAAAAATCGGTTATTGGTAACGAAGGATGTTGAAACATTAAAAACGACCATTAAACATTTTCCGGAGATTTACTCAGCTTATGAACAATTTAAACTGCGGGATCCCCTCCATCCGCTGATGGACTTTGATGACATGTTGACGTATGCCAATACGATTCTGTCAGAAGATGCCGCACTGCTTAGATCGTACCAACGGCGTTTTGAGTATATTTTAACGGACGAAAGTCAGGATACGTCTTTAGTTCAGCATCAACTTGTCGAAAAACTGGCACTGCCTCACAATAACCTTTGTGTCGTCGCCGACGATGATCAAACGCTGTACAGCTGGCGCGGTGCGGATGTATCAAAAATCATCCACTTTAAAGATACGTATCCCGATGCGACCGTATTGTACATGGAACAAAACTATCGTTCCTCTAAAGAAATCGTCGAGACCGCCAATCGGTTCATTCAGCGTAATAAGGTCCGTTACCCGAAGAAAATGTATACGGAAAATCCGTCGTCCCGTGCCATCACCGTTGAAACGTTACCGGCGTACGAAGACCAAACGCGGTATGTCATTCGTCAATTACGTGAGGAAACGAATTTTAAAGAAGTAGCGATTTTATACCGTAATAATTCGTCCTCGATAAACATCATGAATGCTCTTGATCTAGCCGGCATTCCTTTTTATATCAAGGACGTCGACCATAAATTCTTTAGCCATTGGGTTTTAAAGGATATCTTACATTTCATCGAATTGGCAAACGACCCTTCCGATGTGGATGTTTTGGCGAAAATTCATACGAAATTTGCAGGGTATATCTCAAAAGTTCAATTACAGCGTCTGTACGAATTACGGAACGGAGAAAACGTGTTTGATTTGTTGCTTCATCATGTCGAGATGAAGTTTTATCAAAAAAAACAACTCAAAACCATTAAATCGGTCTTTGCTGCCATGCAAACTGCCCGTCCTGCTGCCGCATTGGCACTGATTCGTAATGAACTGGGCTATGAAAAAAACCTGAAAAAAATGAGTGACAGTCTTGGATTCAGCATTGATTTTTTACTTGAAATGCTCAATACGATTGAAAATGTTGCAAGTGATCTTCCGACGTCCCTTGCCTTTAAAGAACGGATTTTGCATCTCGAACAATTAATGCGTCAAGCGAAGTCCAATAAACATCAAAATGCCGTTACCTTATCGACTTTCCACAGTGCCAAGGGACTTGAGTTCGATCGTGTCTTCATGATTGATCTGATCAACGGTGTTCTTCCGTCGTCTGATAACATCAAATCTTACAAAGACGGACAACTCGAAGAAATGGAAGAAGCAGTCCGCCTGTTTTATGTCGGTATGACACGGGCACGGCACGATCTTCATCTTTTGTCTTACCGGTATAAGTCAAAGCCGGTCGAAGAATCCTTATTCATCGCAAATATCCGACAGATTCTCAATCCGGATCAAAAGGCACAAAAAGAAGCCCGCTATGCTCCGCGTTTGAACGATACACCGGCAGGACCGCTTCTTGCCGTCGAGAAGAACATGCGAATTCGTCATAAATCCTTCGGCGAGGGAACGATTGTTCATTTGATGGACGACGTTCTCGAGATTCAGTTTGATAAGGGCATCGATAAGCAACTGTCCCTCCAAGTCTGTTCCGAAAATCATCTGATAACGATTCTTTAAAAAAGACTCATTTTTCACCGGACGAGCTCCAGTGGAAAATGAGTCTTTTGTTGATCATGTCATGCGTTCATCATTTTGACGGACCAGTGCATCACGGATTTCCGTAAGCAGTTTTTCTTCCGTCGTCGGAGCTGCGACTTCTTCCGTCGTCTCCTCTTTCCGACGAAAAGCATTGATGCCTTTCACAAACAAAAACAAGGCAAATGCAATCAAGATGAACTCAATGCTCGCTTGCAGGAATTGACCGTATAACAAATTAGCATTTCCGACCTCGACGGACAATCCTTTGACATCAATTCCACCGATGATTATGCCGATCAACGGCATGAAGATACTGTCGACCAAAGATTTGATGATGCCACTGAAGGCAGCCCCGAGGATGACCCCTACTGCCAAATCAATGACATTTCCGCGAAACGCAAACTCCTTAAACGCTTTGAACAATGCCTGTTACCCCTCTCTTGTTACGTCCATGCCCGATCAGCCAACTGACGAATCGCATAGCCGACCCCATTTTCATTATTTGTTTTCGTCACTTGATGCGCAATCGCTTTTGCGTCGTCATGACCATTCCCCATCGCTATCGCCATTCCGGCGACTTTGAACATCGGAACATCATTTAAGTTGTCCCCGATGACGGCGACCTCTTCGATTGACACTCCAAGGTGCTTTGCCAGTGTTTTGACCGCTGTTCCTTTATCGGCACCAAGTGCCATGACTTCAATGTTGTCATGACCGGACGACGTCACATAAATTCCGTCCACTTTTTGTTCGATTTCTTTCCAAATCTTTTTCATCAACTCCTGATCAAAAGAGAAGGAAATGAACTTAAAGACCTGCCCTGCTTGGTTACGAATGAATGAGCGGAATCCATCAATCATCTTGACATCTTCATTGACGTAATAACGATTGTGGAAAAAGTCGAGCACATCCTTTGCCCGGTCGCTTTCCTGACTCATTTCCTTGAGCGAATCATAGGCGGCGTCAATCGTTGATCCTTGTGCCGTGACGAGACCTTGGTCACAAAACATCTCAAAAAATACTTCGTATTGGCTGATGATGCCGTAAATTTGTTGCGCTTGCTCAGTTGTCAGCGTCGTCGCACTCAGTTCTTCCCCGTCAACGGTCAAAACGCGCGCTCCGTTCGACGCGATGATCGGACATGTGATCCCTGCCTGATCCGTCAATTCTTTTGCATTTAAGTAGTTTCGTCCTGTCGCAATCGCAAAATCAATGCCTTGTTCTTTTGCAGCTTCAATGGCTGCAATCGTTTCCGGTTCTATTTTCTGTTTACTGGATAACACCGTACCATCCATGTCTGAGATCAATAATTTGATTGCTTTTGCCAAAACGTTCACTCTCCTTTATCTTTTTCCATTTTACTATACCATTTTCAGCATGATATTCCTGTTCCGACCCTTTTGATTCCGCTCAAAGGATCGGAGACAACAATCGGGAAATACTCTCTTTAAACTTAATGAGTCGGGAACGTTTCGCATATTTTTCAGCCGTCAGTTGCTCACAGACGAGACAGTCTGCTTCAAACAGACGGGCCAGTTCTTCTGCAACATGCTGATCGTAGACGATCGAGTTCATCTCAAAATTCAATCTGAAGCTCCGGGCATCGATATTCGTCGTTCCGACGGAGGCGATTTCCTGATCGACGACAATCGTTTTCGCATGGAGAAATCCAGGTTCATACGTATAGATTTTTGCTCCATAATCAATTAGTTCCCCTGCTGCCGCTGTCGTCGCCCAGTAGACGAACGGATGGTCCGGCTTGTTCGGAATCATAATTCGGATTTCGACACCTGCCAGTAACGCCATTTTGCAGGCGTCCATATAACTGGTATCCGGAATGAAATAGGGCGACTGGATATAGATCGATTCTTTCGCGGATGAAATCATTTTAATCAGCAGATTTTTGAGATGTTCCGTTTTTGAATCCGGACCCGACGTCACAATCTGCATCGGCAGCTCCTGTTCAATCGAATGGGCGCCATAATAAAAAGCATTTTTTGCCGTATAGCTGTCACTGGCCTGATTCCAGTCCAAAATGAACCGGTCCAGTTGATCATGGACGACTTCTCCTTCTAACCGGAAATGCGTGTCGCGCCAGTAGCCGAATTTTTCGTCGATCCCTAAATACTCCGTTCCGACGTTAAAGCCGCCGATATAACCAATCTTCCCGTCGACGATACATGACTTCCGATGGTTTCGGTTGTTGAGACGGAAGTTGATCAAACCGATTGTCGGCGGAAAAAAAGCGAACACTTCCCCGTTGTATTTCATCAATTCCTTAAAGTCGGACCGTTTCAAATCACGGGAGCCGACCGCATCATAGAGCAACCGGACTTTGATTCCTTGTTTCGCTTTATGTGTCAAAGCGGCAATTAACGCTTGTCCAAGCGAATCCTTTTGAATGATGTAATACTGGATGTTAATTTCGTGTTCCGCATTTACGATGTCGGTCATCATCCGATTAAATTTTTGCTCACCGTCCGATAAAATGACGACCTCATTTTTAAAACTGAGCAACGCATCGTTCGACACTAAATTCATCCGGATCAGTTGGTCATACCGGACGATAGCAGGATGACGCTGTTGTGTCTCGAATTTATCCAATTCGGTTAATTGAAGCGTCACGCGTCGTGATTGTTCTTGTTTTTCCGTTTGTTCGACGTGATAAAAATTTGTTTTTTTCAAGAGACGTCCAAAAAATAAATAAATCAGAAACCCGATCAACGGAACAAAATACAAAATCAGAACCCATGCCCATGTTGCGCCAATGTCTCGTCGTTCCAAAAAAATAACGGTGACGACCGCCAATAAATTCATGATAATCAAGCCGTAAGCCAATATGACGAGCATCGTACTCAACACGTCAAGCACTGGATCTCCTCCTTTGTTCTACCTGTCACCTTTTCCCGCTGCAATGTATAAGGTATTCCTTATTTTCAAAGTAAATAAAACAAAAAAGTGCAGGAAACTCCTAAAAAAGATGGAGTTTCCTGCACTGGATAAGATTTTATGATTCATTGACGGATTCATCCGCGTGGGATTGTTCCAATTCAATTGATTCAACCATTGTTTTTGCACTGGCTACACAATCCGGCAATCCTACCCCGTCATAGGCAAGTCCTGCGAGATAAATGCCGGGATATTGTGCCAATACTTCCTCCCGGACGCGCTGAATTCGATCGGCATGACCGACTGTATATGCAGGAAGACCATCTACCAACCGGCTGATGATGACTTGTTTCGGTTCTAATGCCCGTCCACAAATCTTCTCTAAATCCTGCAACACAGCTTGTTGCAGAACTTCATCTGATTCATAAACCAAATGATCATTGCCCGGTCGACCGACGAATGCACGCAGGACCGTATGATTTGGAGCGGAATGATTCCATTTTTGATCGATCGCCGTACAGGCCGTGATGGAGTACGGTGCCCGTCGATTGACGACAAAACCTGTTCCTTCAATCGGTAACGACTCTTGTTGATCAAAAATCATCGTAATCGTCGCCGTCGAGTGCGTCGTCAACTGTTCAAGCTCCGGCAAGTGGGCATCCGGCAACAATTTGACGACTTGAGGATGCGGAATCGTCAAGAGTACGTAATCTGCATACTCCGGACCATGATCCGTTTTCAACCGGTAGCGTCCGTCTTCACGTGAAATCTCAAGCAATGGCGTTTCCAGCCGCACTTCCGAACGTTCGAGCATCTCTTCCAATCGTTCAATCAATGATTCAAGTCCTGTTTCGAGCGATAAAAACTGTCCCGTCGCTTTGATTGTTGTTTGCGGAGTCTGCGGCAATTGATCGAGCGGACGCATTAAACGCATCCCTTCAAACAATGAACCGGCTTTTTGTTCGTTCGCGACGAATTGGGGATACGTCGCAAACGTACTCATCTGATCGATGTTACCGGCATAGATACCGGACAGCAACGGTTCAATCAGTTTTTCGACTAGTGCATCCCCGAGCCGCGGACGTAAATATTCTCCGAGCGGAATGTCCTGTTCCGGAATCCTTAACTCCTCCGACGGATGCAACAACAAGTCAGCGACTTCCTGTTTTTCCTGTTCTGTCAGTAACGTCGTTTCCCGAAACAGATCAAGATCCGTCGGAATTCCCATGACCGCACCCTTAGGAATCGGGTGAAGGCCACCCGTATCCAAAATAAATGCTTGGGACGTGTTATTTCGGACCAGTTTTTCACCCAGTCCGATTGCTTCAATCAAATCCGTCAAAATATGTTTTCGGGCGACGTAAGAATCCGGTCCGCGTTCAATCGTAAAACCATCTTCTCGATACGTCGCGACTTTTCCGCCCAGACGTTCTCCAGCTTCAAGCAATGTGATGTTCAAATCGGGAAAAGTACGTTCTGCGTAATAGGCAGCGGCAAGACCAGTAATACCACCGCCGACGATGACGAGACGTTTACTTGACATAACTGCCGACCTGTTTCGAAACAGCCTCGGTGACTGCTCTCATGAAGGCAGGATCTGCATTCGGCATAATCGGACGTGCGTAATGAATACCCAGTTCGTCACAGACGACTTTACACTCATAATCATTATCGAACAGGACTTCCAAGTGATCGGCAACGAATCCGACAGGAACGTAGACGAATGCTTCATACCCTTTTGCTTCATAAACGTCACGCGTCAAATCTTGTACATCTGGTCCCAGCCAAGGTTCTGGCGTTTGTCCGGCTGATTGCCAGCCTGTGATCATATGTTTGACACCGGCACGTGCCGCAATCAGGTCTGCTGTCTCTTTTAATTGTTCCGGGTACGGATCACCGTTCGCGATGATTTTTTCCGGTAAACTGTGTGCGGACACGACCAAGACCGCTTTTTCTTCCGGTACCGGTAATGCATCAAACGTTTTCCGGATTTCTTTACCCCACCAGTCAATGAACGCTTCTTCTTTGTACCATGACTCAACAGAAGCCAAATGAATGCCGTGTTTATCTGCCACTTCTTTCGCCCGACCGTTGTATGAACGGATGCTGAACGTCGAGTAGTGCGGTGCAAGTACGACAGTGACTGCTTCTGTGATGCCGTCTTTCGCCATTTGTTCTACAGCATCTTCGACGAATGGTTCGATATGCTTCAGACCCAAATACAGCTTGAATTCGATTTCACCCGCATATTTTTCCGACAATTGGCGGTGTAATTCTTCCGCTTGATCAATCGTGACTTGCGCCAGTGGTGAAACACCACCGATTGCTTCATACCGTTCTGTCAGTTCAGCCAATGCTTCTGGAGACGGTTTGCGTCCACGACGGATGTGTGTGTAATAACGTTCGATGTCTTCCGGTTTATACGGCGTACCATACGCCATGACGAGTAATCCTAATGTTTTCATTTCGCTACCTCCATTTTTTCTTTCGAGTAATCATGGATATATGCAGTGAGACGTTTTAAGACTTCCGGATCCACCTCCGGGAAAATTCCATGTCCTAAGTTAAAGATGAAACCGGGACGTTTCATTCCCATATCAAGGATTTCTTTTGTTTTTGCTTCGAGAATCTCCCATGGGGCAAGCAGGTAAGATGGATCAAGATTTCCCTGTAAGGTTTTCGTCAGTCCGCGTTCACGTGCTGCATCTACCGACAACCGCCAGTCGAGTCCGACGACATCCAGCGGCAGATCGTGCCACTCTTCCGCCAAATGACTTGCTCCAACGCCAAACATGATCATCGGAACGCCCGTTTCTTTCAATTCCGTGAAAATACGCTCCATCGTCGGTTTGATATACAGAACATAATCATTCCGGCTCGTCGTACCAACCCACGAATCGAAGATTTGGAATGCCTGGATGCCGGCATCGACTTGTGCTTTGATATAATCGATGACCATATCTCCGAGTTTCTCCATTAAAGCATGCCATACATCAGGATGACCATACATCAATGCTTTCGTTTTATGGTAGCCTTTTGACGGACCACCCTCGATCATATAGCTGGCCAATGTAAACGGCGCCCCCGAAAAACCGATTAACGGCACTTCGAGACGTTCACGCAACAGTTTAATCGTCTCGAAAATGTAGGGAATATCTTCTTTTTTGAATGGTTGGAGCGCTTGAACATCGTCCATTGTCCGAATCGGATTTGCAATGACAGGACCAATGCCGCTTTTAATCTCTACGTCGACACCCATCGAAGGCAATGGCGTCATAATATCTTTATAGAGAATCGCTGCGTCGACTCCCAACTGCTTCACTGGTAGTTCTGTGACATATGCGCATAACTCAGGATCATGTGTAATCTCAAACAGTGTCCGTGTCTTCTTGATTTCACGATACTCCGCTTGATACCGACCTGCTTGTCGCATATACCAGACCGGTACATGGCTTACCTCTTCGCCACGAATGGCCCGCAAAAATGTATCATTAAATTTTTTCATCATAACTACCCCTTTATACTCGTTCTAACGCCCCAAAATAACGCACGATAAGTTTGTGAACACAGAAACATTATATCTGAAATTCAGAACGGTGTGCCAATAAATCGTTTACAAAATTACAGTTCTGTTACCCGTTCATCAAATGTTCACCGTTTCTTATAGAGTCCGAAAGCAGCATTCAACTGTCCACGGATCAAATCCGAACGTTGTTGTTCCGTTACTTTCCGTTCTTTTTCACGGATTTCGTGTGTCCGCCATCCGTCTTCGATCTTTTCCGCAACTTCTACCAATCGTTCAATGTCTGTAAACGAGTACTTTCGTGTTTTTCCGTTCGTCCGCTCTGGAAAAATCAATTTCCGTTCTTCATAGTAACGAATTTGACGTTCCGACAAACCGGTTAATTCGCAGACAATCCCAATCGTCATCACCTTCTTCTCCCGGTAATTCATCTTCGTCACTCCTTTCCTTCAAAATACCATGTCAGATTTTCTGACACAAGACGTTTCTTGGAAAGGATTTCCGTCTAAAGTAAACACATACTTTAAATTGATAAAGGAGGAACGATGATGAATTTAGAAGAAATGTTAGTTTCGGTTGATACGTTTTATGTCTTATTCGCTACCTTACTCGTCTTTACAATGCAGATTGGATTTTTATTACTCGAAACAGGAATGTTGCGGGCTAAAAATGCCGGGCATGTCGCGGTTAAACAATTAATCAGCTTCTCCGTTGCCGCCCTTGCCTTTTGGGCGATCGGCTTCGGACTGACGTTCGGAGATGGTCCAGGTTTAATCGGAACAGAAGGATTCTTCCTTCAAGGAGGGTTTTCAAGCCTTGACTGGTCAAATGTAACAATCGATGTCAAGTTCCTCTTCCAACTGTCATTTGTCGCCGTATCCCTCGCGATCGCTTGGGGTGGTTTTGCGGAACGGGCAAAACTATCCGTCTACTTGTTGTTCGGGACGTTCTTCGTCGCCATCATCTATCCGATCATCGCCCGTTCGGTTTGGGCCGGCGGCTTCCTTGGTTCTCTCGGAATGCAGGATTTTGCCGGTTCGACCGTCGTCCACTTACAAGGTGGGATTGCCGCTCTCGTCGCTGCTCTGATCCTGAAAAAACGGATTGGTGCGGAACAAACACCTTTACTCGGTCATAACGTCATCTACTCCGTCGTCGGGGCTTTCATTCTTTGGTTATGTTGGTTTGGATTCAATGCCGGTTCGACGTTAACGATCGCTGACGGATTCTTCAGCTATGTCGCCTTGACGACATTACTTGCGACAGCTGCTGGTGCTCTTGGTGCGCTCGCCATTTCCTTTTGGCACCGCCGGGTCGCAGATATCCCGTCGATCATCAACGGTGTCTTAGCCGCCCTTGTTGCCATCACTGCGGCTTGTGCCTTCGTCGAGCCCTGGGGAGCCGTCGTCATTGGCTTCCTGGCCGGAGTCATCACGTACGGAACAAGCATCCTGCTTGCCCGTCGTGTCGATGATCCATTGTGTGCTTTCTCTGTTCACGGTGTGGCCGGAATTTGGGGCACACTCGCTACCGGATTCTTCGCTTCGCCGAGACTGGTTGAAATCACAGGAATTGGACAAGCCGGACTGTTTTACGGCGGTGGATTTACACAACTTGGGGTTCAAGCCCTTGGTGTCGTCTTCGCAGTCGTCGTAGTCAGTGTCTTAAGTTATGCCTTCCTCAAGTTGCTCGACGTAACCATCGGTCTCCGGATCACACGGGAAGACGAACTGCGTGGACTCGATGTTGCCGAGCACGGACAGGCTTCTTACGACCTTCCTGCACCGGTCAACAAAGAGTTGCATCCTGAGTATGAACAGGAAGAATCGACCGAAAAAGTCAATTGAGCGGTATCCTCAAATCCCCCTTTGCCGTAATGGCAGAGGGGGATTTTTTCTTTGATACTACAGTTATTTTTTTCTGGCGTAATATTCAGCAACAACGAGTGCCAAAACAGCACCTGCGACGACGGTCGGAAAACCGCTGATCAGATACCCGATCAATGTCAAAATCAACACTTGTAAAAACGACATAATCCGAAGAACTTTCCGTTTTGAAGCCGTCGCATCTCCAAACGGCAGTAAGCGGGTCAACAGATGCGAGTCGATCGCCCGTGTAAACGGAGCCAATTGAAAGCTCGTCAGTCCGTTGAAGGCTGGTACAGCAAGAACGACTAACCATTCATTGTCTTTTCCAAGCCACATAAAGACGGCTCCGATTAAGGTCAAACGAACAATCAAACCGATCCCGTCCGTGCTTCGAATGAATTGTTTCATGTACAGATAGTCAAATGTCCGGTTACGGTCAAACCCGATTTTTTCTACCAAAAGACTTAGGAGACGTCGGCGCTTATATGTCGTCGACAATCGTGGGACATCGACAAACCAGTTTGCGATGCGGTAAAAACGGTCACGTGATTCCTGTTCCAGTGCAATCCAGTCCATCAACGGTAACTGATCCTGTTTTTTCAAATGAAGTGTCAGCAATAACAAACTCGTCACCACGATGCTGAATGAACCCATTCCCAGCATGACGAGAACGCCGGCACCGGTTGCATATAAGAGGACTATTCGATGACCGACCCCTTCGAGTTTCGATAAGTTAGCTGCGGCACCAATCATGCTTAGGGCTGCAAACAAACTGAACAATCCGATCGGTGAAGTTTCTTCTGTCCGAACGTATAAGACTGCGACAGCGAGAAACGGGATGACTGCCCGGATCATGCCAAATAGAGCATTATAGGTTCGAACCCGCTTCATGTAACCGGTAAGATGTGGCAGACTCGGAAGCAAAAAGACTTGGTCCGCTTCGGTTAAAAAGGTTCGTGTCGAGCGATAAAAGGCTAAGAAGATGAACAGACTTCCCATGACCAGATTTCCGGGGAATGACGGATCCAGTTGATCTAAAAATCGTCCGTACACGACAAGGCCGTACAAGACGACGAAATAGACGGTAAACAGCAACCCGCCGTTCGCCATATACCGGGTATATTTTGTCATTTCCGCCATAGCAGCCTGGTATCGTGTACTCCATAAAACGGAACTTGTCATCGTTCGGCCTCCTCGATGGCCGCGACATAGATATCATCAAGGGAGCCGTCCTTCAAATCGTACCGGTCTCGAAGTTCTCCGGTTGTTCCTTCTGCAGCGATTCGCCCTTCATGCAGTAAGATGAACCGATTGCAATGACGTTCTGCCGTCTCCAGGATATGCGTCGACATCAGGATTCCTTTCCCATCTGCTTTTAATTCACTGAAAATCGTTAACAATTCACGAATGGCGAGCGGATCCAGTCCGACGAACGGTTCATCGACGATCAACAACTCACTGCCCGTCACCAAAGCGCAGAGAATCATTGCTTTTTGTTTCATCCCTTTGGAAAAAACACTCGGAAACCACTCTAACTGTTTAGTCATTCGAAGCCGGGTTGCATAATGATCGATTCGTTCCTGAGCTTTTTTTTCCTCAACTGCATATCCTTGCGCCATCAAGCGCAAATGTTCACGTAAAGTCAATTGTTCATACAACATCGGTTGCTCTGGAATGTAGGCGACTTGTTTCCGGTATGTTTGTTCATCCTGTTCTAAACTGACACCGTTGATCAAGATTTCTCCTGACTTGACCGGCAACAAACCGAGGATATGTTTAATCGTCGTTGATTTTCCGGCACCGTTCAGACCGATTAAGCCGACCAGTTCTCCTTGGTTTACCGATATATTGATATCATGGAGGACTTTTTTTGCTCCATATCCTCCTGATAACTCATTTATTTTTAACAACACTCTCATCGACTCCCTTCATTAACCATCCTAGACAATTCAATCTCACTTTTCTAGTTTGAGTCATTTTTTTATTAAGAAAAGGTTTGAATACATCTTTTTACGGTAATTACTCTAAGTGTAATCGTTACATCAATATATGAAAACGACTTACAAAAATTGAAAGTAGCATTTTAAATACGAGTTTCTCTAAGAAGTAACTGGTATAATCGTCTAGCCATTTTAATTTTAACGTTTTTACCTCGCTGGTTGAAATGATTATTTTAAATGCTTTTATCTTTCAATGTGTTTACAACTGCCTGAAAACAGGTAAATCTAAAGTAAGAAAAGGAGGGTTCCAAATGGGATTCTTATGGGCTTTAATCGTCGGTGGATTAATCGGTTGGGTAGCTAGTCTAATCATCGGAAAAGACGTACCAGGTGGTATCATCGGTAACATCGTTGCTGGTTTTGTCGGAGCAATGATCGGTCAAGCAATCTTCGGTACAATGGGACCAGATATCGCTGGTTTCGCTATTATTCCAGCTATCTTAGGTGCTATCATCTTAATCTTCATCGTGTCATTGATTCTTCGTTCAGTACGTCGTAAATGATTTATTGAAATAATGATTAGTATGTAAATTTTATTGAAGGAGTGTTTTTAAATGGGATTCTTATGGGCTTTAATCGTCGGTGGATTAATCGGTTGGATCGCTAGTCTAATTATTGGTAAAGATGTACCGGGCGGCATCATTGGTAACATTATCGCAGGTTTTGTTGGTTCAATGATCGGACAAGCTATTTTCGGTTCAATGGGACCTACTATCGGCGGATTTGCAATCATTCCAGCTATTCTTGGTGCAATCATCTTAATCTTCATCGTATCGTTGATTCTCCGTTCAGTACGTCGTAAATAATTTAAACTACTAAAACTAAAAGGAGTGTTTTAAATGGGATTCTTATGGGCTTTAATCGTTGGTGGTATTATTGGTTGGTTAGCAAGTCTTATTCTCGGTAAAGATGTACCAGGTGGAGTTATCGGTAACATCATCGCAGGTTTTGTCGGTTCAATGATCGGACAAGCTCTTTTCGGAAGTTGGGGACCGTCAGTTGCCGGTTTCGCAATCGTACCAGCTATCCTTGGTGCAATTATCTTAATCTTAATCGTTTCGTTCATCCTTCGTGCGGTCAACAAACGATAATCTGATTTACTGCAAAAAAACCACTAAAGACGTCATGTCTCTAGTGGTTTTTTTGTTTGATCTGCGGATTTTTTTTAGTTACGTAACTCCAGCCACATTTTACCTGATCGTTCAATGACACGTTTTTCTGACTTGATATTCAACCACCCTAACAAATCGTCAAAAAAGCTTGATGGGTATTTCCAGACCGTCCCGACTGATTCCGTCGATTTAGATTCCGGCTTGCCGGCGACTGCTTCGAGCTCAGACGTTGTTTTATTCAAATCAATTAAGATACTTTTGACTTCATGATTCTCATACACCATTTCAAATCCGTCATATATCGTTTTGTTGGCCATCTGGTTTGTCGGAGGGCCAAATGATTTTTCTACTTCGGATTGGCTTCGGCCGATATAATCCGTCATCTGTTCGACCGTCTTACCGGTTCTTGCCTTCACTTCCGCTTCGAGCAGCTTCTCGATATCGACACCGTATTGTTCCTTCTTATCCGGTGCAATCTGTTGTGCCAGTTTAAAGACAACCGTTGTCGTTCTCTGATCTCCTATTTGAACGGTCTCAGTCGCCTGTCCCGTCTTTCCGTTCGCTTCCACGCGGGCTGACACCTCATACTCGCCCGGAAAACGTTTAATGGTTAAGGGAGCCTCTTGATCCGCATTACCTGCTGGCGCATCATCGATTGAAATGGACGCCGTTTCCGTATCAACCTTCACTTCCAATGTCTGTTTATTCAAATGCAAAGTGTACGTGTCGAACCAAAATCGTCCCGGCTGTTTTTTTAATGAAAATAAATCTTGTTGCTTAGTTCGTTTTGTTTCTTTCGGATAATTGTTTTGATCAGATTTAATTTCGGCTACAGTTCGTTCAAGCCGTTCCGGGTCTGCCTTAAACCATTTCATGAGCTGATTTGTTTCCGCAAGCTTTAACGGTTTGTTGTTGAGATACACTAATTGTTGAAACGTTTCCCCGTCTTGTTCCTGTACCGTTTTTTGAAACACTTGATCTGTCTGTTGCCGTTCGGCAGCCGGTTTGATTTGACTCCATCCAATCCAAGCAATCAGACCAGCGAGTACAATAATTCCCACGATGAGTCCGATTCGCTGATTTCGTCTTTTCTTTTTTTCATATACAGTGATGCGAGACGGCATCTTCGTTTCCCCTACCTTCTTTTTTAGGATTTCCTTTAGTTTAGAAACCCTTCATATCCTTGTCAATTGCCCGCAAGACCGATTCAGTCGAGTATACTGAAGCTATATCCATCTGAAGGAGTGAGTCCATTGCAAAAAGAAAACTGTATTTTCTGTAAGATTGCCAACCATGAGATCCCAAGCCATAAAGTTTTTGAAAATGAAGAAGTTTTGGCTTTTCTCGATTTATCACAAGTAACGAAAGGTCATACGCTTGTCATTCCAAAACAGCACGCTGATAACGTCTACGATTTATCCGCAGAAAGTGCACAGGCTGTTTTTGCAACCATTCCGGAAATCAGTCGTGCTTTACAACAGGAAACAGGCGCTGCCGGAATGAACCTTTTATCGAACACCGGGAAAGTTGCCGGACAATCTGTTTCTCACTTCCATCTCCATCTCATTCCGCGCCACGACAAACACGATGGCTTTGGTGCGAAATGGGAAGTGCACAATGAAGAGTATACGGCTGAAGAATTGGCAACAATCGCCGAATCCATTAAAAATCGTCTCTGACGGTACCCAAAACCGTTCAATTACTGACTCATTTTAGAAATATTGCCGAAATAGGTTTCTAATATCGAATTTTCGGTAAAATAATACGAAACAAATATTTTAATATCAAAAGGAGGTAAAACTATGTCGAAGCGTCCCCATCGTAACTGGGTCGCTTTTGGTGCTACGCTGTCGCTTGTGACTTTTTACGGTTTGAAGGCGCTTCGCCAAGGTACTAAAAGTGACTCTTCGAATGGTAAACAACGTCGAAATTCTTATTCTACAATCGTAACGAACGTGCAGGATTTGACGCAAGAGGGAAAGAATCTAATAGAGACAGCCAAACTTTCTGGTACGACTTTTAAAGAGGAAGTTACAAAAGATGTCTCCCAGTATCAGTCAGAGGTTCAAGAATCACTCGCACGTCTTCAGAAATTTGCTGATGAGGCAAAACAAGACGTCGATCATCTTACTCCCCAACAATAACGGTCCGCTGCTTCGATTTGTTTTTGTATAGTTTGCATTTTGCGCGTTTGAGCCATTGTCACCTTTCGAAAGGATGAGTCAGATATGGAACACGAAAAATTATATCCTGGACAAGAAGCACTGTTATACAGTCATAAAATTGTCCAATTGAGCAAAGCACTATGGAAAACGGTAGAAAAAGATTGGCAAAATTGGATCAAACCCTTTGATTTAAATATTAATGAACACCATATTTTATGGATTTCCCATGCACTGGGTGGTGCCTCGATTTCTGAAATCGCCAAATACGGTGTGATGCACGTCTCGACTGCATTCAACTTCTCTAAAAAATTAGAAGACCGTGGACTTTTGACGTTTTCAAAAAAAGAGACGGATAAACGAAATACCTACGTCCAACTGACCCCGGAAGGCGAAAGTCTGTTACTTGAGACGATTCAAGCATTCCGCCCAGAAGAGAACGGTGTTTTCCGTGCTTCGTTACCACTCCAGGAACTTTACGGTAAATTCCCAGAGCTGACAGACATATCAGCAATCGTTCGCCGTCTTTACGGCGACAGCTTCATGGACATTTTTGCCGAGACATCAAAAATGATTACAGAAGAAGCAGACCGGCGTCCACAAGACCCGGTGATCGACTCGATCAAAAAAGCATGACCTTTGCATGAATTCTTCGAGTTAACGTTCTAAGCCTTGAGGCCTAGGACGTTTTTTCTGTCTTTTGAAAGTAACGTTCCCTTTACCGTTCTGTCTCAAAACGTTGCGATGCCTCACAATTTCCCACAAAAATAGTCCTCCCCTCCTGTACTTGATGTGATAGCATGGTGTAAGAGCAAATCACTTTCGATTTTGCGGAAAGCTGTCAAGATAACGAAGATATGATATGATAGAACGGTTGAAATAAATGGTAAATTAGGGGTGTATGTATGAAAAAGAAACTTTTAAGTGTAGCAGCAGTGGCAAGTGTATTCACATTAGCAGCATGTGGTTCAAATGACGAAGCTGTCATCAACTACAAAGGTGGAGAAGTCAATAAAGCGGACGTCCAAGACGAGGCGTACCAAAAAGCAGGCGCACAAATTGCTTTCCAACAAACGATGAACAAACTGCTTGAAAAAGAATACGGTAAAAAAGTAACAGATAAAGAAGTAGAAGCTGAAGTCAAGAAAACAAAAGATCAGTTCCCAGATAAAGAACAGTTCAATACGACACTTCAAACAGCCGGTATTAAAAGCGAAAAAGAATTCGAAAAAGTGCTTCGGACACAAATGCTCTTAACAGAAGCAAAATCAGCAAAATCAAAAGTTACGGATAAAGAAATCGAAGAGCGTTTCAATCAGGAAAAAGTGGAAGTAAAAGCGAGCCACATTCTTGTTGAAAAAGAAGCAGATGCAAAAGCAATCAAGAAACAACTTGATGAAGGCGGCGATTTTGCTAAAATCGCTAAAGCTAAATCAACGGATACTGGTAGCGCAACAAAAGGTGGAGATCTTGGATACTTCACAAAAGGTAAAATGGTCGAGGAATTCGAAAATTATGCGTTCAAGGATGGCGTTGAAGGTAAAATTTCTGACCCGATCAAAACACAATTCGGATATCACATCATTAAAGTAACAGACCGTAAAGAGAAAAAAGACTTTACGCTCGAAAAAGAATCCGATCGAATCAAAAAGGCATTAGCTGAAGAAAAAGCAGCTCAAGTCAATCCAAACGACATCTACCGTTCATTGATGAAGAAGTACGACGTTAAAATCGAGAACAAAGACTTCAAGGATGCGTTTGACCTCGATAAGCAAGAACAACAACAAATGCAACAACAGATGCAACAGCAACAACAATAAGCGTAAAAATCCCTGCTTCCATCATGGAAGGCAGGGATTTTTTTGGTTATGCTTTTATTCCTATTAACGAATCGGAGCCCGTTCATATTGTTTCGGTAAACTGACCTCGTCTTTGAGTTCTGCTGCCGCATGGTAGACCCAGTACGGTTGACGCAAAAGTTCACGGGCAAGCAGGATGACATCCGCCCGTTCACTGCGAATGATTTCTTCTGCAAGCGTCGCCGTCGTAATCAGACCGACGGCTCCTGTCTTGATTCCAGTGGCTTGTTTGATTTCAGCTGCATACGGCACTTGATAGCCGGGATACACATCCGGAACTGCATTGGCAACAACCGCTCCAGAACTGCAATCGAGCAAATCGATCTTTCGTTTTAACAGTTCCTCGGCTAACGGAATATAATCCGTCGCCGTCATCCCGCCTGTTGCATGGTCTGCTGCTGAAATCCGGACCCATAATGACAAGTTGGTTTTTGCTTGAACTTCATCAATGATTTCAAGCAAAAAGCGCATCCGATTTTCCATTGATCCACCGTATTGATCTTGGCGTTTATTCGACAACGGGGATAAGAATGTATTAATCAAATAGCCGTGCGCTCCATGTAATTCGATGAAATCATAACCCGCTTGTTCGACACGAAGTGCCGCCTCGACGAATTGTTGTTTGATGACATCGATTTCCTCCACAGTCAGTTCATGCGGATGGTCGTATGAATCATCAAATCCGATTGCTGATGGTGCGACAGGCGGTTTAGCCGTCGTACTTTTCCGCCCGGCGTGCGCCAGCTGAATGCCTGCTTTTGCCCCCGCCGCTTTCACTTGATCTGCAATGCGACGAAGTCCGTCGATATGTTCATCCGACCAAACACCTAGATCACCTGCTGAGATTCGTCCGTCCGGTGTGACAGCCGTTGCCTCTAAGATGACACCTCCAACGCCCCCAACAGCACGTGAGGCATAGTGTGTGACATGCCAATCGGTTACAAGGCCATCGTCTTTCGCACTATACATACACATTGGTGCCATGATGACACGATTCCGGAAGGACAGTCCCCCGATTTGGATTGCTTCGAACAGTTTGGTTTTCATGAAGTTCACTCCTCTGATCAATTTCAAATTCTTTTGAATCACTTCAAGTCATCTCTTCATAGCTTGGGACGATAAAACGATCGATTATCTAACGCAAATGACCGTTCAGAAAATTGTCCGGGCTCGACATACTCAAGCAAACGGTCCATCATCGTCATTCGCGCATCCAGATTATCAATCAAAAATAATACTTCGGCTTCACGCATCTGTGGTGCGACAGCCGATCCCCACTCCGGACGGCCATGGTGACTCAGGACTAAATGTTGTAAGACCGTCAATACTTCTGCATCGATGTGTAACTCCGCCCCGACTTTTTCCAGTTCTGCGACCATTAATGAGATATGTCCGACAAGCTTTCCGGGAAGCGTGTATTCCGGTGTCACAGGATCAGACAGCTCCTTGATTTTTGCGTAGTCATGCAGGACGACACCTGCAATCAACAAATCACGATTTAACGTAGGATAAAGACGGGCAATTTGGTCAGCCAGTTTTAGCATCGACAGGACATGATACGATAAACCGGAATAAAATGCATGGTGGTTTTTGACTGCGGCTGGATGTGTGAAATACGCATCGAAGTCCTTGATGACCAGATGCTTGACCAGCTTCTTCATCTCGGCATGTTGCATCGATTCGATGAAGCCAAGTACTTCCGTTTCAATCTGTTCCCGCGGAAGAGGAGCCGATTGAATGTAGTCTTCCACATTCGTATCGTCCAGGACAGTAATTTGCTTCAGTTTCAATTGTGTTCGTCCTCGGTAATCCATCACTTCACCTGCCGCGTGGACGATAAACTTCGGTGCATATTTTTCAAGATCACTCGTATCCCACATCTTTGTTTCAATTTCTCCCGTTTTATCTGCTAAAATCAATGTCAGATAAGGTTTTCCGTTTGCAGCAATTCCTTTTAATGCCTGCTTGATCATGACCCGTTGATCGAGCATTTCTCCAACTGCTAACTGACCGATACCTTTCATTTCACAACACATCCTTTTTATTTATCTAGACTCATTTTGATTTGGAACTGTTACATAGTTCTCTGACTGTCAGACGTCACTCTACCATTCTACTATATAGGAGCTCAAAACATGGAATCCGACTCACTCTTTACATGGCATCGTTTTTTAACACTTGCTGAATTTGAAGAATACTTTCATTCTGAAACACCAACCGATGCCTTTAAGTTGGACTGGCTGAATCAACTCTCGACAAAAGATATGAACTTTACACGTGTCGAACTCGATTTATTGTACGGCTCCATCGTAACCTGGCAAAATCCGGCTGATAAAAGTGACCGCCGCTCCATCTGTTATTATCTTTCACCTACGGAACTGATTACAATCGGCTTATCGGAACATACGGTTTCCTTAATTGAACCGTTCGAGACTACGACCCCCTTCGAAGCTTTTTATGCCCTGTTATCACTTCAAATGAATACCTATTTCCCGGGAATCGATGCTTTTGAAACCGAACTGTTTTTGAGACAAGATGAGCTTCGGGGAAGCATCGACGAAAATTCGCTTGATAGCATTTTTGGCTTACGCGATACCATCGAAAACTGGTCCGACTTGGTCGTCCCGTTCCGTGAGCTTGTTTTAGCAGGTCCCGAAGCTTTCGTTCGGCAAAATACGTATACGGAGGCTTTACCTTACCAACTGGCTGAAAAACGGGTGCAACGTCTGTTGATGCTGATTGAACACTATCAAAAAGATATTGAAGTATTGCTCGATCTGTCGACAACCGTTTCGAACTTCAGAGGAAATGAAATCATGAAAGCTTTGACGATTTTCACAGCCGTCGCCACACCGATGATGGCGCTCGGTGCGATTTGGGGAATGAATTTTAAAAACATGCCCGAACTTGACTGGAAATACGGATATGCCAGTGCCCTCTTTTTGATTTTCCTTACGACCGGCGGAATCTTTTATTGGATGAAACGCCGCGGCTGGTTAGGAGCGCTCGTCCGGATGCCGAATAAAAAATCGCGACTAAAAAAATAGATAACAGAACATAAGTTCGTTATACTAAGTGTAACGAATTAACGGATTGAAAGAAAGGAGGAGACGATGATGGGACGAAAAATCATTCATGTCGACATGGACGCGTTTTATGCTTCTGTCGAACAGCGCGATCGACCACATTTAAAAGGTGTTCCTGTCATCGTCGGTGGTCCTCCTCATGCGCGGGGTGTCGTTGCGACCTGTTCGTATGAAGCACGCAAATACGGCATTCACAGTGCGATGCCGTCACGGCGAGCGTTTCAGCTCTGTCCGCGGGCCGTTTTTCTGCGTCCCCGTTTTGAAGTGTACCGTGCGGTCAGTGCCCAAATCATGGAGTTGTTTCTTGAGATCACACCTCTTGTCGAACCGCTGTCGTTAGATGAGGCCTATCTGGACGTCACAGAAAACAACCTGCAGATGACAAGTGCGACGCATATTGCCCAGTACATCCTGGCTGAAATCAAACGACGGACAGGTTTGACTGCTTCCGCCGGCGTATCAAACTCAAAGCTTGTCGCTAAAATTGCTTCCGGCCATCAAAAGCCAAACGGATTAACCGTGTTGCCTCCGGATGATGTTTTACCTTTTTTATCCGGATTAAAGATCGGGGATTTACACGGAGTCGGAAAAGTCACGGAGCAAACACTTCAGAAACATGGTTTCCAAACGGTCGCAGATATTCAACAATCGCCGATAGCTGAACTGCGGGGATTGCTCGGTCGGGACCGGGGAACCGAACTGTATACGATGGCGCACGGTCAAGACGAGCGAATGGTCCGTCCGCACCGGGAACGGAAATCCATCGGCTCTGAAAGTACCTTCGAAGAAGATACAGAAGATATCGATACCATTTTCGAAACGCTAAAACGCGAAGCACTGTCCGTCGTCAAAACACTGAACCAAAAAGAACTGGTCTGCCGGACCGTCACGATTAAATGGAAGACTGAAGATTTCCAGTCGCGTTCTAAACGTTATACGTTTTTAGAAGAAACGGCTGATGAAGAAACGTTACTCCGGGTGACGACCAAACTGTTTAATGAAATTGAATTTAAAGGTCCGATCCGCCTGATTGGTATGAGCGTCAGTCATCTTGAAACCCCACCCCTCTCCAAACAGTTAACGTGGCAAGACATTGATTCCTACTTGTAAAATGAATATCTATTCATTACACTTAAGTTAGTCATTTCGGATAAGGAGGAATCAGCCATGCTTTATACGATTACCGCATTTTCAGATCGAGGACAAACGTTACTGGATGATACCTTTGACGCTCCCTCCGATTCTGAGGCACGTCAAGAAGGTATCCGCCGCCTGAAAGAAGCAGACTTGGAGCACCGCGGGGCACGTGTGACCCGCGCCGGACAACTGATTCATTTTGAACGGGCTTACCTCCCACGCCTGGTTCCAACGGAAAAAACATTATAAAAAAAGCCTCGTTCCGATGAAACGGAAGCGAGGCTTTCTCATGATGTTACTGAACGTCGTCTTGATTTTGTTCCATCATCGGTGCGTATAGTTCTTCGAGTGGCTTCATGATAATCTGTGTCACTTCCGTCAACATCGTGTGCATACGTTGTTCTTCCTGCATCAGTTGACCAATCAATGGATTGTTTTGGACTTCCAGCATCTTCGCTTGTGCCGATGCCATATCCTCAGGTGTGATTTCTTCACCTTGCATTTGTTTTTGTTGTAACTCAAGTTGCACGTTGCGGAATGAAGCGAATAGCTCATTTGACATTGGATCCGCATTGACTTGCGCGTACAAATCCTTCAGTGTCGTGTATTCTGATGTTTCGCGTAGTGCACGTTCTAGCGTGTAAGCATGATCGTATAAGTTTGTTTCAGACATCTTTGAACCCTCCAATTTTGTTAAACGATAAGAAGTATCGCTTGTATCATTCCAATTAAACCACCTAATAGTCCTCCAAGCCAAGTGATAGCCCGGAATTCTCTTCTTGAAATCGACAAGACGATTTCTTCCAGATACGCGGTATCGAGTAAATCGACTTCCTCCCGAACAATCGTTTCGAGATCAAGTGTCGCCATGATTCGTTCGACTTGTTCGACTAGACGGACTACCACTTGTTTAGAAAGCATCGGAACCATTTCTTGACTGATCCGGGCTTCAAGCGGTTGCAGTAGTTGATATAATTGCGTATCCCATAATTTCGTCAATGGAATACGCGTTAAGATCTCTGATTTCATCCGCTCGATGATTTGTCGTTCCGTCTCCGCTCCAAGCAGTTCTTCAACCGGCCGCTCTAGTAACACACTGATTTCTTGTTCGACCATTTCACTGATGAACTGGTGTGTCGACTTTCCTTGTATTACCCGTTTGAGTTCCGGTTGAATCATTTCCACGAGATTGACATTAGCCAGCAACATCCCGAACATGCCTCCGCCTAATTTACTTTGAATGAACTGAGCGACTGTTTCTTCCAGTTTCATTCTTCCGGCAGGACTGTCAAAGTACTGTTCGGTCTGGTGAAGTAATGCTTCAACAATCCCGGGAACCGCTGCCTTGATTTTTGTCGTTCCGCCATCCCCGATGACTTCTGTTAAACGTGCTGTTTTAATCGAAACAGCCATCGTTGCTAGTTCCTGATCAATCCGCTGTTCCATTTGATGTTGTAACTTACCTTCCGGATTCGTGACAAATCGTTCAGCAATTTCGCGAATCGTTTTCGTCGAGCGCGTCCACTTCTGTAACTCCTGCTGAATCATCCGGGTAATGGCTTCATATACGACCGGTTGCTGAAGCCGCTTGCTGATTCCTTCCGGAGTCAATAAATGTTTGACGACTGTTCGTCCGAGATTCGCCGCTAGTTCGTCACGACGTTTTGGAATTAAACCCGGTGTAAATGGAATGCGGTACTTGCCGATATACTTTGCTTCAAGCGGACGAAATAACATCCGGATTGCAAGATGATTAGTGATTGCTCCAATCAATGCTCCAATGATGATCATTCCAATCATCTTTATGACCAAATCAACTTCTACTTGCATAGATCCTCGTTCCTTCCGATTTTGGTATTGTGGTAAAGTCTTAGTAGAACTTTTTAGGGAGGCGCCTCGTATGTTACATCAATTAACCGTCTTATTTAAGGATCATCTCTCCACCGATCCTACCGTGTACTGTACCGATAAGTATACCGTATATCAGTTAGCCGATGGACTTCGTTTCGGGATTGAAAATATGATTCTTACCCCTCGTGAACTCGACTTACTCGACCTGATTGCAGAACGGGTCGTTACGTCTGATTCCGATCAGATTGTCACGTGGCGTCATCGGTTGGAACAACAGCACAGTGAAGAAGCAGACCCGTTTCGGATGATTCATTTCTTATTTGAACAACTTGACGTCCGGACCGGCGAAGATTTGCAACAACTGCTGACTTCTTTTTTTCATCCGTCGAGTTGGATCATCCCGTTAACATCCAATCGTCTTGTCGTCATTGAACGGGAAGAGTCTGTCACAGAAAATGATTTACATGATTTTTTTACAGCTCTCCAGTCTGATTTTCTGATGGACGGCAAGGTCTTGATCGGCCAACAACGCCAATCCGGAGACCTGGCAGCTCAATTCCGGTTAGAGCAGGCTGCTTTACGTGAACTTCCCTTATTACACATTGAACGGTTCCTGCCTGCCCTGATGCGGTTGACGTTACTGTCGACAGATATCCGCGATGACTTGATCGAACGGTTCATCACACCGCTCGAACGCGAATCACGCGAGACGATTGATGCCTTTTGCCGCGCCAACTTGAATGTTTCACTGACGGCTAAACATCTCTTTTTACATCGAAACAGTCTTCAGTACCGGCTCGACCGGCTCACGGAACAGACGGAAATCGATATCCGGTCGTTCGAGGGTGCGATGTTTCTTTATACGCTTCTTCTTGTAGCATAGTGACCAAATGATAACGTTTACATTCAGGCATGTTGTCCATATGATTTTCGTACCAGTTCTCCTATACTAAGTCTTGTAAGCGTTATAGTAACCGATTACTTAATTTACAGGAGGATGTACACATGGCAGATATTCGTCTTGAGCATATTGATAAAGTTTATTCAGGAACAGCAAAAGCAGTGGATGATTTTAACCTTCATATTAAAGATAAAGAATTCATCGTTTTCGTCGGACCATCAGGTTGCGGTAAATCGACGACATTACGGATGATTGCCGGTCTCGAAGAAATTTCAGGCGGAGATTTCGTCATCGATGGAAAACGAATGAATGATGTAGCACCTAAAGATCGCGATATCGCAATGGTCTTCCAAAACTATGCCCTTTATCCACATATGAACGTATATGACAACATGGCATTTGGTCTGAAACTTCGGAAGTTCCCGAAAGACGAAATCAAACAGCGTGTCGACAATGCAGCACGTATTCTCGGACTCGAAGAATATTTGGAGCGTAAACCGAAAGCCCTCTCTGGTGGACAACGTCAGCGTGTCGCAATCGGCCGTGCCATCGTCCGTGATGCGAAAGTCTTCCTGATGGATGAGCCGCTCTCGAACTTGGATGCTAAACTACGTGTTCAGATGCGTAAGGAAATCATCCAGTTGCACAAACGTCTTGAAACGACGACGATTTATGTGACGCACGATCAGACGGAAGCGATGACCCTTGCGACTCGGATCGTCATCATGAAAGCCGGACTCATTCAACAAGTCGGAACACCAAAAGAAGTATACGACCACCCGGATAACATGTTCGTTGCTGGTTTCATCGGTTCGCCGTCAATGAACTTCCTGACAGGTAAACTCGCGGAAGACGGTCTCTTCCATGTCACAGGTACAGAAGAGAAATTTGAAGTTCCTGAAGGTAAGATGAAAGTCCTCCGCGAACGTGGCTACACAAGTAAAGATCTTGTTCTCGGAATCCGTCCGGAAGATATTCATGCTGAGTTGATCTATCAAGATACACAGACAGCTCACCGTTTCCCGGCACACATTGAAGTATCTGAGCTCATGGGAGCCGAGTCTTACCTCTATTCAAAAGTCGGTAACCAAGCGTTCACAGCACGTGTCGACTCGCGTTCACACGTCGAGATGGGTTCAGATTTAGACCTCTTCTTCGACATGACAAAAGCGCATTTCTTCGATGCAGCAACAGAAGCAACAATCCGTTAATCTTTAAGAGTTCAGTAACCGCAGTCAGGCTGTCCATTCGTGGGCAGTCTTTTTTATTGACAGACGTTCCTGTAACTTTGTATGATACTGCTTGTAGTCTTAAATTAATCCTATTCGAAAACTAGGAATTGAAATCATTTATTCATTAAAAGGAGAGAGCGCTATGAAACACGGACTAAAGCTAGCAGTAGCAGCACTATCAACAGCGGGGGTGTTAGCGGCGTGCGGCGCTTCTAACGAAGAAGCAAACAAAGACGAAAAAATCGTAACGGTCGGAACAGAAGCAACATACCCACCATTTACGTATAAAGAAAAAGGCAAACTGACAGGTTATGATATCGATGTCATGAATGAAGTCGCAAAACGTGCCGGCTATAAAGTCGAGTACAAAGCGATGGACTTTAAAGGATTGATCCCGGCACTTGATTCAAAACGGATCGACGTCATCGCAAACCAAATGGGAATCACAGATGAGCGGAAAGAAAAATATGCGTTCTCTGATGCCTATACAGTTTCCGGTTCAACAATCATCGTTAACAACAAAACAAATGACATCAAGACGCTTGACGACTTAAAAGGAAAAACAGTCGGTTCGACACAAGGTTCACTCTACGCGAAAACAGCGGAAAAAGCCGGTGCGAAAGTCAAGTACTACAAAGGTGCAAACCAAGTCTTAAAAGACCTTGAAGCAGGTCGTGTCGACGCTGCGATGAACGACCGTCTGTTTGTCCTGACAGAGCTTAAAAAAGCAGGATACAAAGTAAAAGCCGTCGGTGAGACGTTTGACAAAAACGAATCAGGTCTGATGATGGCGAAAAACAGCAAGTATGCAGAGGACTTCAACAAAGCACTCGCAGAGATGCAAAAAGACGGCACACTCGCAGATCTTGGGAAAAAATACTTTAACGAGGACATCAGTAAGTGATGGAATTGTTTACAATCGTCCGCGATAATGCGGACGTTTACGGAAAGGCGATTGGCACTACACTTCTTGCAAGTGGATTTGCCATCGTCTTTGCGCTTTTTCTTGGTCTGATTCTTGCCGTCATGCGGGATAGTCGTTTTGCCGTCTTAAGCGGCTTCGCAAGATTGTATGTTTCATTTTTCCGAGGAACGCCACTGTTACTGCAAATTCTGATTTTATACAATGGTCTCGTCGTCCTTCAACTGACCGGCTTCCAAGCGCTAGCATTTGGCCTGTCACTTCACTTCTCGGCCTACATCTCGGAATCGTTCCGGGCAGCGATTTCGTCTGTTGATCGCGGACAATGGGAAGCTGCGGATTCACTCGGAATTCCACGCCGGAAGACGTTTAAGGATGTTATCCTCCCACAAGCTCTTTCACGTGCCATTCCTCCCCTGTCGAACTCGGTTATTGATATTATCAAATCGACTTCACTCGGGACAATTGTAGCCGTTGAAGAACTGACGTATGTATCGGATCAGATTTCAGCAACAACCTATCTCGTCATGCCGTTGTTACTGTTCTCAGCTGCGATTTATTGGATCATGTCGACATTAATTCAAGCGGTGCAACATCGTCTTGAAGCCCGATTCAGTATTCCGGAATAGAATAAGTACACTTGGAATCGTTACACATTCCAAGTGTTTTTTTTAATCTTTTTCAGGTTTAATACTAGCCAACACGGGAATAATCAAGTATACTAATAAAAATCAGAATTATCTGATAACTTTAAAAGGAGCGTGGCCGAGATGAAACAAGTAATTGAAGCTTTCCGTAGACAAGATGCAGAGCAGCGGATTCCAGTGCTACGCCTCGAAATCGATTATGAGCTCAGTACGCTCTTCGATGCTATCCAGGTCCATGATCAAGCAGCTGTTACAGCCAGCAAAGAACGTTTAGATAAATATCGTCAGGAAATGCTTCGCCTCGAAGCATAACCCTATAGATACTCCCATCTCAACTCCCCCTTGAGATGGGACTTTTTTTGTAAAAAAAATAGCCCGAAGGCTATTTTTCAATCGACATCCCGTCCACGGGAAGCTTTTAAGATTTCAAACCACTGTTCACGTGACAGTTCGAGTCGGGTCGCCCGAACAGCTGATTCAATGCGGTCAATTTTTCCAGAACCGACGATTGGCATGATCCGTGCCGGATGTTTGAGCAACCAAGCATAGGCTACTTCATCGATTGCTTCTGCACCGATGTCATGTCCGATTTCCTCGAGCTTGTCGCGAAGCGGCGCAAACTGCTCATCTTTGAATAATCGCCCTCCAGCTAGTGGACTCCACGCCATGAGCGGCATTTCATTTTCGTGGCATAGATCAACAGAACCGTCTTCGAAGTGCTTCAGTTCTGCAACAGACAGTTCAAGCTGATTTGTGACGAGCATGAACGGCAGTCGTGATTGAATCAGACTTTGCTGTGCCGGTGTATGGTTTGACAAACCAAACGTCCGGACTTTTCCTGACTCTTTCAGCTCAACGAAGGCTTCTGCAATTTCGTTAGGATCCATCAATGGATCCGGACGATGGATTAATAACGTATCAATGTAGTCGACACCCAGTTCCTTTAATGAACGTGTCGCGTGTTCAATGATATGTTCTTTTGTTGTATCATAAAATGATAGTTTTTGATCCGAGAAGTAGTTTCCCTTCATCTTGATTCCTGTTTTTGTGACGATTTCCATCCGTTCGCGGAGTTCAGGTTTGAGAGCCAGTGCTTCACCGAACAACCCTTCGTTCGTATAATCGCCGTAGATGTCGGCGTGGTCGAATGTTGTGATGCCGAGAGCCAAACATTGTTCAATCAGTTCAAGACGCTGCTCTGCAGTCATTTCCCATTCGTTTAATCGCCATAAACCATGTATGACCCTTGAAAATGAAAGATCTTCTGTTAACTGTATCCGTTCCATCATTACTCATCTCCCTATCTCTATATGATGCTTCATCGTTCACTTTACATGAAATTGGTAACGGTTGCACGAGTTACGCCCTCTCATAAAAAAAACCGGCAAGAGTTTCCTCTTTACCGGTTTTTAATTGGAACGCAGGCCTTACTGAATCTGTTCCACTTCTTGCATGACTTCATCTTCAATCATCTGACGTTTACGTGTTGTCTCTGCAGCATCGGGTGATGTCACACTGAAATAGAATTTAATTTTCGGTTCAGTCCCGGATGGGCGAAGGCAGAACCACGAACCGTCTTCTAACGTAAATTTCAAGACATTTGATTTTGGAAGGTTAATCGGTGATGGTGTATGCTGTACCAAATCATGCGAAATGCTTGCATCATAGTCTTCAAATAAGACGACTTTTTCACCGGCCACTTGTTTTGGCGGATGCTCACGGAATGTATCCATGATCCGGCCGATTTGTGCTACACCGTCTTTCCCTTTTAGTGTCAATGAACGAAGTGACTCTTCAAAGTAACCGAACTGTTCATAGATGGCTTGTAACGCCTCATAGAGCGTCCGTCCTTCTTTCTTGTGATACGCTGTCATCTCAGCAGCAAGCAGGCAGGCCTGGACGGCATCCTTGTCACGGCAGAAATCTCCAATCAGGTAGCCATAACTTTCTTCATAACCAAACAGATATTCATATTCTCCGGATTCATTGTATTGTTTGATTTTTTCACCGATGAATTTAAATCCTGTTAACGTATTCTCAACATGCAAGTCGTAATGTCTTGCAATCAAAGCACCAAGTTCCGATGTGACAATCGTTTTCGCGACAAAACCATTTTTCGGTAATGTGCCTTGTGCCGCTTTTTGAGACAAGATGTAATCAAGCAGTAACGCACCTGTCTGGTTTCCCGTGAGGACGACCCATTCTCCATCCGCATCACGTGTCGCAACACCGACACGGTCGGCATCCGGGTCTGTCGCAAGCAACACATCCGCATCGACACGATCTCCGTACTCGATAGCCAACTTAAATGCCGCATGCTCTTCCGGATTCGGAGAAGATACTGTCGGGAAGGCGCCATCCGGTTTCGCTTGTTCTTCGACGACCGTTACATGCTCAAAACCATAATTCTTTAATCCTACCGTGACCGGTACAAGGCCTGTCCCGTGAAGCGGAGTAAAGACAATCTTTAAAGGTGCTGTCAACTCGTCCTGAATCGTCGGTAACACACGAATTGTTTTTAATTGTTCCTGGTACGCGTCATCCAGCTGTTCTCCGACACGAACAATCAATCCGTTCGCGCGCAAGATTTCTTCCGCTTCAAGCTCGATTAAAAGTTCGTCCTCGACTTGATCGACGTAAGAGACAAGATCATCCGCTTCTTTTGGCGGCAACTGTCCACCATCATTCCCGTAGACTTTGTAGCCGTTATATTCCGGTGGATTGTGACTCGCCGTAATGACGATTCCGCCTGCTGCCCGGAGTTCGCGCACGGCAAATGACAATTCAGGTGTTGGACGGAGTCCG
Source organism: Exiguobacterium sp. GL_137 (assembly GCF_057834585.1). Taxonomy (NCBI): domain Bacteria; kingdom Bacillati; phylum Bacillota; class Bacilli; order Caryophanales; genus Exiguobacterium; species Exiguobacterium sp. GL_137. The sequence continues at coordinate 702,754 of NZ_CM174406.1, read as the reverse complement.
TCGAACAAGTACGCTTTAATCCCGTTACTGGCAAGCGTCTTCGCTGCTTCTAATGCAAACTCCGGAGAGTAATGACGGGAGTCATGTGCGATGACGATTCCCTGCGCGACTGCTTCCGCTCCTTCTGCCTTGATAAAGTCAGCAAACCCTTGTGAGGCTTTACGCACCGTGTAGACATTCATCCGGTTCGTCCCGACACCGATCTCACCACGCATACCGCCTGTCCCGAATTCCAACTCTTTGTAAAAGGCTTCTTCGGCTGCTTTGTCGTCTGCCGCAAGCGCCGTCATTTCTTCTTTTAGTTCAGTTTCTAATCCTGCAAACTGATTCCATTTTTGATACGTCTCTTTCCATGACATGTAGTGTCCACTCCTTTAAGTTTGTTTGTACGAGATATTTGTTACGACTTGCGATAAAACGGTACCTTTCATATGATTACTTTAGAAAGGGTCAAGGTGATGTTCATGTTTCCAACCATTCAAATGACTGACTTGCAACAACTTGTCCATACGGATCAGATTCGCTGGTTTGATTGTCGCTATGATTTGCAGCAACCCGATTATGGTCGTGATGCGTTTAGGGAAAGCCATGTCGCGGGCGCACAGTATTTAGATTTATCTACTGATTTATCAGGACCACGTTCCGAAACGGGCGGACGCCATCCACTGCCTTCAAAGGAGCAATGGATCCACACGTTGGAGTCACTCGGGGTCCAGCGCGATGATTTCATCGTCCTTTATGATGATGGCTTCCCTTACGCAGCACGTGCCTGGTGGCTCTTTAAATGGGCCGGGCATGAACGTGTCGTCGTCCTTGAAGGCGGACTGTCATCTTATCTCGCATTTGACTTCCCCATGAGTACGGAATCAACTGTTTTAAAAAAATCAACTTATCAAGCCGACTTTAAAGACGACATGCTGATTCAATATGAAGAGGTTAAAAATCGTCCGGCAGAAACCTATCTCGTGGATTCCCGGTCACCGGATCGATTCCATGGTCAAAACGAAACGATTGATCCCGTCGCCGGTCACATTCCGGGGGCCGTGAATTGCTTCTTCGAAAAGGCAATCTCACCAGACCGCCGCTTGAAAGATGCGGAAGATTTGAAGGAATTGTACGCTGATCTGCTCGAAGCGGAATCTCCAATTCTTTATTGCGGCAGCGGCGTGACCGCTTGCGTCAATGTCCTTGCCTTGCACGCTTTAGGGAAAACCGATGTCCGGCTCTATGCAGGATCGTACAGCGACTGGATCAGCCAAACGGATGAAGTCGCACGATAACGTACACGAAAGTCCGATTTCCATCGGACTTTTTTTAGATTTGTACCTGTTTGATGTTCCAAATGGCATTGGCATATTCTTTAATGGTCCGGTCGCTCGAGAAGACGCCCGATTTCCCGATATTCATGATGACCATCTTGTACCATTTTTCAGTGTCCTGATAGGCACGCCCGATTCTTTCCTGTGCTTGTTGGTACGATAAGAAATCTTTTAAAATCAAGTATTCATCATTGTACGTCAACAGTGAATCATAAATTGCCTGGAACTCACCTGTCGGGAAAAGCGATCCGTCCACAAGTCCGTCGATTACGCGACGAAGTTCAGGTTGTGCACTGTATTGATCGTACGCACTGTAGCCGCCATATTTTTTATAGTTCATGACTTCTTGTGGGGTCAGTCCAAAAATGAAGATGTTTGGATCTTCCACCTCATCGCGAATCTCAATGTTCGCACCGTCCAGTGTCCCGATCGTCAAGGCGCCGTTCATCATGAATTTCATGTTTCCCGTTCCTGACGCCTCATAGCTCGCTGTCGAAATTTGTTCACTGACATCACTTGCCGGGAAAATCTTTTCTGCAAGCGAGACACGATAATTCTCAAGGAATACGACTTTCATATAAGGGCTGACATCCGGATCCGAGTTAATCAGTTTCGCTAAAGAATTGATATAACGGATGACTTCTTTGGCATAATGATAGCCCGGGGCCGCCTTTGCCCCAAAAATAAAGGTCCGTGGCGTCATTTGGAACGATTGATCTTCTTTTAGACGGTAGTACAACGAATGAATATGAAGCGCGTTAAGTAATTGTCGTTTATACGCATGAAGCCGTTTGACTTGCACATCAAAAATCGAATGTGGATCTACAACGATTCCCGTCTCATTCTCAATCAACTCTGCCAATTCTTTTTTACTCGCCAACTTGATTGCCTGGATATCCTGTTGAAGCGTGGTATCCTCTGCGAATTTCGTCAGTTTTTGTAAATCAGACGGATGATTGATCCAACTGTCCCCGATTGCTTCCGTTACACGATTTGCAAGTGCCGGATTCGATAACAGGAACCAGCGTCGATGTGTGATTCCGTTCGTTTTATTATTGAAGCGAAGCGGGAACATCTCATAAAACAAACGCATTTCGCGTTGCTTGAGGATTTCCGTATGGATTTGGGCTACACCGTTCGTCGAGTGGGTACCGACGACGGCTAAGTTCGCCATGTTGATCATCCCGTCCGCAATAATGGCAATTTCACGCATATTCGCTTCCAGATGTGGATAATTATCAAGGACATCCTTACAGAATCGACGGTTGATTTCTTCGACGATTAGATAAATGCGCGGCAATAGATTGCGGAACAGATCAACCGGCCAGCGTTCCAAAGCTTCCGAAAGCAATGTATGGTTTGTAAAGGACATGACACTTTTCGTAATCCGCCATGATTCCTCCCAAGAATATTCCTCTTCATCAATCAAAATCCGCATCAATTCAGGAATCGCAACGACCGGATGCGTATCGTTGATATGAATCGCAATTTGATTTCCTAAATGCTTCAGCGATGTGTTTCGTTTTTTATGTGACAATAAGATACTCCGGAGTCCTGCCGAGACGAAGAAATACTGCTGCTTCAGACGTAAGACTTTGCCTTCATATGTCGTATCATCCGGATATAAGAATTCAGAAATCGTCTGAATGGCTTGTTTGTGACTGAGTAAGTCTTTGTAGTTGCCGCGGTGTTGGCTTAACAGTTCATCGTCGTCATACGGTGATTCAGCACTCCATAGACGTAAGTTATTGACGATGCCGTTCTGATAACCGACGATCGGCATGTCATACGGAACAGCACGAACGATTTCTGCCGGTTCATGATGAACACGATACTTGCCGCCTTCCACTTCCTCCAACCACACGTTTCCTCCGAACGGAATATCGACCGCTTTGTCGGAACGACGGATTTCCCACATGTTGCCGTTCTTCAACCAGTTATCCGGAAGTTCGACTTGGTAGCCGTCGATGATTTTTTGCTTAAATAATCCATATTGATAGCGGATGCCGTTTCCATGGCCCGGTAAGCCGAGTGCTGCGAGTGAATCAAGGAAACAGGCTGCTAAACGACCGAGTCCTCCATTCCCAAGACCCGGTTCCGGTTCTTCTTCCGTCAAATCAGCCAAATCATAGCCGAGTTCTGAAAGACCGCTTCGTACCTCTTCTAACACATCGAGACTCAACAAGTTATTGTAGAGGAATCGACCAAGTAAAAATTCAAGTGAAAAATAATAGACTTGTTTACTTTTTTTATGAATGTAAGCTTCTTTCGTCCGCATCCAATCCGTTGTGACGTATTCCCGTACCATATAGGCTAACGTTTGATAAACGTCATTTTCTGTTGCATCATCCAACGCTTTACCATGCATGGAAATAAACCGCTCATTAAACCTCTTCTTGAACTTCTCTTTGTCTTGGAACATCTAAAAACCCCATTTCCCGTAATCCCCTTCAGTCAACAGACGGTGCGATTAAACGATAGAGCGCCAAATATTCATCAGCGGAGCGAATCCAGCTAAAGTCTTCTTGCATCGCTGTTTCGATCAGATGTTTGAATACAGGTTTATCATGATACGTCTCAATCGTCCGTTTAATTGCATCCAGGAACTCTTGCGCATTATAATTCGAGAACGAGAAGCCATTTCCCTCTAAAGTGAACTGATTAAATGGTTGGACAGTGTCACGCAAGCCACCGGTTTCCCGAACAATCGGCAACGAACCGTACTTCATCGAGATCAATTGACTAAGGCCACACGGTTCGAAACGTGACGGCATCAAGAAGGCGTCACTGCCGGCATAAATCCGTTGGGCGAGTCCGACATCAAAACCGATGTAGGAAGCTACCTTGTCCGGACGAATCGTTGACGCATGCTGGAACAACCCTTCATACTCCGCTTCTCCCGAACCAAGAATGATGAACTGTGCATCGAGTTCGAACAGATCAGGCAGGATATGGGCGAGTAAATCGATTCCCTTTTGATCGACAAGACGTGAGACAAAGCCAAATAACGGAACATCCGGATTGACCGGTAAGCCAAGTTCCTGTTGTAAGGCTGCCTTGTTCACTGCTTTACCTTCTTCAACCGTCTTCACATCATAGTTTTCTACCAGATGTTCATCCGTATCCGGACTGAACTGTCTGTAATCAATTCCGTTCAAAATTCCTCGGACGTCGACGGCACGGTGTTGTAAGACCGGTTCCAATGTTTCCCCGTAGTAGGGATCCATGATTTCATCACGGTAAGACGGGCTGACAGTAGTAATTTGATTGGCATGGACAAGACCAGCCTTCATATAGTTGACGAGACCGTTATGGGCAATTCCGTCTGCAGTGAAGTGTTCGTGACTGAGACCAAGCAGATCACCCAGTACTTCTTCCGGGAAGACACCTTGATATTGCAGGTTATGGATGGTAAAGACCGTTTTGATTTCCTGATAACGGTTGAGATGCTGATAATGAATCCGTAAGAAAGCCGGTAAGACGCCGGTTTGCCAATCATGACAATGGATGACATCCGGTACTTCCTCTGCATCGACACGTTGAATCATTTCAAGGACCGCTCTTGAGAAGTACGCAAAACGCTCCGCATCGTCATAATGACCATAAATTACACCATCGCGCTTGAAGTAGTATTCATTGTCGATGAAATAAAACGTCACACCGTCTTGTTTTAGACGCAAGACTGCTCCAAATTGTTGACGCCATCCGACCGGGACGATGAAATCAAATAAAAATTCCATCTCTTGTTTGTATTGTTCTTTAATTTGACTGTAGTTCGGTAAAATAACCGAAACTTCCGCACCCTCTTCAGCAAGCGCTAAAGGGAGCGAGCCGACGACGTCAGCTAGCCCCCCTGTCTTGATGAATGGTGTCGCTTCTGTGGCAGCAAACCATACCTTCATAATGACATCCCCTTTTAAACGATTGTTTGTTTCTTGATGACAATTGGTTCTTCAGCCGTTCCACGGATGACTTGTCCGCGTTTCACTGTTACCTCTTTGTCAAGGATCGCGTATTCAACGACTGCGCCTTCTTCGATGACTGATTTTTGCATGATGATCGAGTTTTTAATACGCGCATGTTTTCCGACTTTGACACCACGGAAGAGGATGCTGTCCGTTGCCGTTCCCTCTAGCTTACATCCGTTTGCAACAAGTGAATTCTTGATTGTAGATCCCGGTAAGTAACGTGTCGGTGGTTCGTGTTTGATTTTCGTGTAAACGTGTTGGAAGTCGTTGATTGCTCCCCACTGTTCGAGTAACAGCATACTTTCACGGTAGTACGAACGAAGGGAATGAATCACTTGTGATGTACCTGTGTATTCATAACCATGGACATGAAGTCGGTTTAATTGAGAACGAATGATGCTTTGAAGCAAATCATATTCCCCGCGACCGATTGCTTCGTCAACGAGACGGACGAACAAGTTTTTTGACAGGACAACTGTTTCCATGTAGAACGTCTCATCCGATGGTTCATACCCGCGTGAACCGATTGCCGTCACACGGTTCTGTTCACTAAAACGAATCGGACGACAATAGTTACACGGCAAATCACGCTTCGTATAAACGACCGTAATATCGGCATTGGATGATTTATGTTCACGCAGCACATCGCGATAATCAACAGCGGATAAAATATTTGATCCTGTAATCACGACGTAGTTCTCTTTACTGCGTAAAAAGAAGTCGCGGTGTAAATGGAAGTTTGATAAATCACCACGGAATTCATGGGCATCTTGTGATAAAGCCGGCGGGAAGATGTATAATCCGCCGTTTGACCGGTCCAAGTCCCACTCTTTGCCGGATCCAAGATGATCCATCATGGCCCGGTATTTTTCAAGTGTAAAGACACCGATATTCGCAATCTCATTTTGAACCATGTTTGTTAATGTGAAATCGATGAGTCGATAACGACCTGCGAATGGTACGGCAGCCAAGTTGCGGTGTTCCGTCAATTCTTTAAAGAATCCTTCTTCACCGCTCAGATTGATGACTCCTAGTAAATCTGTTTTCATCGGTACTTCCCCCTTATTGGATCGCTTCTTTGATGACTTCATTTTTCGGAATGACACTGTTCGCTTCGATGACAAAGACTTCGCCGTTCGGTGTTCCGATTGTTGCCCCGTCTTCTACGACGACGCCGTCTGCGAGAATCGCCCGGTGAATCGTGACGTCTTTACCGATCTTAACGTTCGGGAAGATGACCGAATCCTTCACAAGTGAACCTTCTGCGACGTCAACGCCGTAAAAGAGAACCGAATGATTGATTTCGCCTTCGATATGGCATCCTTCGTTGATGATCGAAGTATCGATTGAAGCATTGTTCCCGATGTACTGTGGTTGTTGATTTGGATTGACGGAGTGTACTTTCCAAGACGGTTCATACAAATCAAACTCCGGATCCGCTGCAAGTAAATCCATGTTGGCTTCCCAAAGTGATTGGATTGTTCCGACGTCTTTCCAGTATCCCTTGAATTTATAGGCACGAATATTTAGGTTTTCAAATAGCATGTTCGGAATGATGTTTTTCCCGAAGTCAAAGCTTGATTCTGCATCCCCGGCATCTTGAATCAAGTGACGTTTCAAGACATCCCAGTTAAAGACGTAAATTCCCATCGAAGCCAGGTTTGATTTCGGATTTTCCGGTTTTTCTTCAAATTCATTGATTCGAAGATCTTCGTCCGTATTCAGGATCCCGAAGCGCGGTGCTTCTTCCCAAGGGACTTCGCGAACAGAAATCGTGACGTCTGCTCCCCCTTGACGATGTTCCTCAATCATTTTTTCGTAATCCATTTTGTAGATGTGATCCCCTGACAATACAAGCACATAATCTGGATCGTATTGGTTGATGTAACTCATATTCCGGTAGATGGCATTCGCCGTTCCTTCATACCAGTTTTTCCCGTTTTGGGCTTGGTATGGTGGCAGGATCGTTAATCCACCGTTACGGCGGTCAAGATCCCAGGCACTTCCGATTCCAAGATAGCGGTTCAGTTCAAGTGGTTCATATTGCGTCAAGACTCCTACTGTGTCGATTCCTGAGTTCGTACAGTTAGATAACGGGAAATCAATGATTCGATATTTCCCTCCAAACGCGACCGCCGGTTTTGCAGTGTGTTTCGTAAGTGCTCCTAGACGTTTTCCTTCTCCGCCAGCAAGCAACATCGCGACGACATTCTTTTTAGCCATTTCGTCCCCTCCAGTTTGTGCTCTTTTTGTCCATCAATCATGTGTTTTAATTTATACAGATACTCTTATATACCCACCTTTTCTCTTTTTAATATAACATTCCTGCAAAATAGGTTTATTAAAATACAAATTTCTTAAATTTTTCTACTGTTTTCTCCATAAAAGACCGATAATAGGAATGAAATGCCGTTTGAAAGGAGTTTTCATGAGAATCACGACCGGATACACCTTAGTGTTGGCTTTAGCTTTTAGTTTAGTACTAACACTTTTTTCAGTTCGTAATCAGTTGGATCTTGCCCAGGATTTATTCCGTTGGGCAGATCAAAAAACGACTGATCGCCCCCTCGCATCGTATCAACCGATTACTGTCACGTACCAAAAAGAACGCCTCGAGCTTTATGACGGGTTACGCCGGAATGATTTGAAAGCAAATGCTTTACCGCCAAAGGTCGAGCAGGCTTTCATTGCAATTGAAGACCGGCGATTTTATCAACATGACGGTTATGATATCACCGGTATTTTGCGAGCGTTTACAGAAAATCAATCCGGCGATAACAAAGGTCAAGGCGGGAGTACCATCACCCAGCAACTGGCACGGATGACTTATCTTTCCACAGAAAAAACCTATACTAGAAAAATAAAAGAAATTTTGATTGCGATCGAATTGGAACAAAAATATTCAAAAAAAGAGCTTTTAACGGCGTATGTCAATCAAGCTTATTTTGCGAATAATATCTACGGCATCGAACTCGCAGCAACATCCTATCTTGGAAAACATGCAAAAGATTTAAACTGGGCGGAAGTCAGCTATTTGGCTTCGATTCCAAACAATCCGTCTCTTTACAATCCATTGCGGTTTCCGAAAAATACAAGCAAGCGCCAACAACGCATTTTAAAAGCTTTGCAGCAGACGCAAAACATTTCAAACAAAGCCCGGAAGCAGTCGGTCAACCTTTCGTTTCATAAGCCGACCATCCGGTATCCTGATTACATTGATGCCAGCGTATCAGAAGCAATCCGCCAAACAGCCGCTTTAAAAAATTTGAGCATGTCACAGGCTGAACAGTATTTACATCAACATGGCGCCGTCATTCAGACTTATCTTGATCCGGCAGAACAGACGCGGGCCAAACAAGCGATTCAACAACTCCCCCAACCGATTGAAGGCGCTTACGTCGGAATCGATGGAGATACACGTGGTGTAACAGCACTTGTCGGCAACAAGTCCAATGTACCGGGACAGCTCAACCGGGCGGTTCAGTCTTACCGTCAGCCTGGGTCAACGTTGAAACCATTACTTGTTTATGGTCCCTACCTTGAAAAGACGAAAAAAACATTAACGAGTCGATTGGACGGAAGTCCTGTTTGTTTTGACGGGTACTGTCCGCAAAACAGTAGCAACCGGATTCTCGGAAGCGTGACGATTGCTGATGCGATTGCTTACTCCTACAATACACCAGCCTTACGTGCTTTTTCTGTTTCGTTTAATGAAGGATTGAAGACGATCCGACCGTTCCGGTTCAGTCAATGGACGGAAGAAGATAATTCCTACAACAGTGCATTAGGCGGGTTGAAGTATGGCGTCAGTCCACTTGAACTGACTAGTGCCTATACAACCTTTGTCAATGATGGACTTTACAGTCCCTCTTCGATGATCCGCACCATCACGACGGATCAGGGAGCACTTTACCGGCATACGATGTCAACGGACCGGATCTGGTCGAGCCGGACAAACCAATTACTGCGCAAAGGGCTCCACAACGTCATGACCTATGGAACAGGACGCTTGGGTTATGATTCTAATCCTGCCTATACAGGAGGCAAGACCGGTACGACAAACGACAATAAAGACATGTGGTTTGTCGGCATAAAGAATCAACATGTCGGAGGAATCTGGCTTGGGGCAGATATTCCCCGTGCCTTCCCAAGCGAAGCGAACAGTACATTACAGGTCAGAACGTGGGCTTCGATTGTCCAATGACTTATTTCGTAAACAAAACGGCTTGTCCTAGCGAATTGAACAAGCTCAGTCCGACCCAGGTCAATCCGGCCAGTAACATGCCCCATGCCAGAAAAAGAAATACCACTAGTCCGATGGCTCCTGCAGTGGAGGTCATTTTACTGATTTGAAACACGTAAAAGAAAAAATAGATTAAAAAAGAACTTGCCAGTACGAGACAAACTAACGGGAACGATGTCATGAATGCAAAACTGATGCATCCTCCGATCAACAGGAGAATACTGCCGGGGCGTAACATACTCAATGTCGTTCCCACCTGTTCTTTGATGAAAAACGCAAACCCAAGCTGATTAATCGTATCGGAAATCAGTTTCAAAGAACTGAAGATCATGAAATAAATGATTAAAAAGCCAAGCCATACGAGCAACTTCGTGTTACGTGCACTAAGTATTTGTAGTAGCTCGTCGTACACCCCGACGTCATTCAACCACGTCAGTGCAAGCTCAGACGTAGCAATCGCAAGAGACGTACTGAACAGCAGGATGCTGATCAGAGGGGCATAACTCAATAAGTAGACGTTCGTCCGCATTTCGAATCTCCATTCATAGAAATTTCATATGTAGCACACAATTACACTTACAAGTATACTATAATAGATTATATCGGTTATTGAGACTAAAGGGGGAAGCAAAAATGGCATTTATTTTAATGGTAGGCGTTAGCCTCGCTTTCTTGACAGCGATTTTTACTGCAGGTTACAACAAAAAACCTGAAGGTAACGAATAAAACAAATCCCCCTGCCCGTTCATTCGGGTCAGGGGGATCTGTTGTTTTACAGTAGATTCGCATATCCTTGTTGCCGGAGTGCTTCATACACGATGATGGCAGCCGTGTTCGAGACATTGAGCGAACGAACAAGATTCGATTGCGGAAGACGGATGCAACGATCCAGATTCTCATCAATGACGTTTAACGGTAATCCTTTTGTTTCGCGTCCGAAAACAAAAAAGTAGTCTTCTTCAACGTTCGATAAATCCACTTGGCTTGGATATTTTTCGCCATACTTCGTGATATAGTAGAACGTCCCATCCGGATGTTTATCCCACAACTCTTCCAACGAATCATGATACCTTACATCAACGAACTCCCAATAATCAAGACCTGCCCGTTTCAACTGTTTATCATCCGTTGAAAACCCAAGCGGTCGAATTAAATGTAAGACTGAATGCGTCGCTGCGCATGTCCGTGAAATATTACCTGTATTTTGTGGAATTTCTGGTTGATACATGACGACGTGAATGGCCATTAATTCTTCTCTCCTAACTCATGCGCAAGCAGCGCTTCTTTATGGGCAATGCCACTGGCAAAACCCGTCATTTTACCGGATGCCCCAATAATCCGGTGACAGGGATAAATCAAAGCGATTGGATTCCGATTCAAAGCACCTCCGACTGCACGGGCCGCCTTTTCGGAACCAATCATTCGTGCCAGTTGTCCATAACTTGCTGTCTGGCCGAACGGAATCAATCTCAATGCTTCCAAGACACGCTGCTGGAAGACGGTCACTTCTAGCCGGCAAGGAACGTCATCCAATGCGCCCGGCTGTCCTCGTTCATATGCTTCAAGTGCATCGGCTAGAAAATCAGGCAACGGTGCCTCATAATAGGCAGCTTCGTCAAGATATTGCTTCAGACGATTCATGTCATGTCCAAAATCGAGATAGACGACTTCCTCTTCTTCCCACCCGATAACCAACTCACCAAACGTATAGGTCAATTTTTTATACGGCATGCCCGCTCCCCCATTCCTCAAGCAAACGATTCCCTTCCACTTGAACATCTTCCGCAGAATCAGTCAACAGACGCCCTTGGATATAGTCTTTTGCTTCTTGACCGGCAATCCGACCAATTGCCCAGACGGCAAGGGCTCGCATATCTTCCCGCTGATCGGTTTCAGCCATCACTCGCAAAGCCTCGAGTGCCGTCTGGTCTTGATAATGTACGAGCGCACAGACGGCGTTACGTTGAATTGGTTTTTTCCCACGCCATGCACCCGATAATGAACCAAACCGTGTTTTAAATTCACGATTACTAAGAGAAAGCAACGGAATGAGTAACGGTTTGACCTGTTCCGGATCAGGTTGCAGTTCGCTGTGTTGTGTGGCATGTTTTTTCCGGTTGTATGGACAAACTTGCTGACAGGTATCACAACCGTATAAACGATTTCCGAGGGCATATCGGAAATGTTCAGGAATCAGAGTCTTCGTTTGCGTAATGAACGAGATGCAACGTTTCGCATCGATGACACCCGGTTCAATCAGTGCATCCGTTGGACAAGCATCGAGACATTTATTGCAGGAACCGCACAACTCTTCGACCGGCTCATCCGGAGGCAGATATTGATCTGTAATCAATTCTCCTAAATAAAGATAAGAACCATGTTCCTCGCTAATGATGGAACAGTTTTTCCCGCTGAATCCGATCCCTGCCCGTTCGGCGACCGCACGATCGACCAGTTCTCCCGTGTCGACCATCGAACGTGATCGAGCTCCGGGGATCAGTTCTTGAATTTTTTCTTCCAGCAATTTCAATCGCTGCTTCAGAGCCTGATGGTAGTCCAGTCCCCAAGAAGAACGTCCAAAGATTCCGCGCCGTTCCCCTTCTTTTCCACGCGGAGCATCCTTGAGCTTACTTGGATAAGCGACGGCGATTGCGATGATGGAGACGGCATCATCCAGTAACAGCGTTGGTGTCGTCCGCCGTTCAAGATCGGGTTCTTCAAATCCGGAAGCATATCCTTTTTCTTGTTGTTGAATGAGACGCTGTTTCATCACCAAAAAAGGATCCGCTGTCGTAATACGGAATTCATCGATACCAATTTCTTTGGCATACCTCTGCAATTCTTTTTTCAACAATTCCCCCTGCATCGTATCTCTCCTTTCGCTTGTTTATCTCCATGCTAAACAAAAAGAGCAAAGTGTCAATTAAAAACGACACGTTGCTCTTTTCAGGTAAGCGGGTGAAGGGAATCGAACCCTCATCATCAGCTTGGAAGGCTGAGGTTTTACCACTAAACTACACCCGCATAATCAGGTGAATCTTAAATGAGATCGTACAAAGGTAAAAGCGGGTGAAGGGAATCGAACCCTCATCATCAGCTTGGAAGGCTGAGGTTTTACCACTAAACTACACCCGCAAGATACCGGTGGTCGGAATCGAACCGACACTCCAAAGGAACACGATTTTGAGTCGTGCGCGTCTACCAGTTCCGCCACACCGGCACAATCTCTTGCAAAACTATTCAATTAAGAATTATTGGAGGCGCCAGTCAGAATCGAACTGACGATAGAGGAGTTGCAGTCCTCTGCCTTACCACTTGGCTATGGCGCCATTTATTGGAGCGGAAGACGGGATTCGAACCCGCGACCCCGACCTTGGCAAGGTCGTATTCTACCACTGAACTACTTCCGCACAAAAAGCTGGGCTGGAAGGGATCGAACCTTCGCATGCTGGAATCAAAATCCAGTGCCTTACCACTTGGCCACAGCCCAATAATAAAAGGGCGACTGATGGGAATTGAACCCACGAATGCCGGAATCACAATCCGGTGCGTTAACCACTTCGCCACAATCGCCATAATAATAAAACAGGGGCAGCAGGAATCGAACCCGCGCTGACGGTTTTGGAGACCGTAGTTCTACCGCTAAACTATGCCCCTAAAGTGGTGGGGGGGGGCGGATTCGAACCGCCGAACCCGAGGGAGCGGATTTACAGTCCGCCGCGTTTAGCCACTTCGCTACCCCCCCACAAATGGGAAAACATTAAAAATCATATGGTGGCTTTGGACGGAATCGAACCGCCGACACGAGGATTTTCAGTCCTCTGCTCTACCGACTGAGCTACAAAGCCTTAATAATGGCGGTCCTGACGGGATTCGAACCCGCGATCTCCTGCGTGACAGGCAGGCATGTTAACCGCTACACCACAGGACCGTATGTAATAATTGCGGGGGCCGGATTTGAACCGACGACCTTTGGGTTATGAGCCCAACGAGCTACCAGACTGCTCCACCCCGCGATGATAAAAAATGGTGACCCGTACGGGAATCGAACCCGTGATACCGCCGTGAAAGGGCGGTGTCTTAACCGCTTGACCAACGGGCCATTTTATAATTGAAAATGTTATGGCGGAGAGCAAGGGATTCGAACCCTTGAGACGCTTATGACGCCTACACGATTTCCAATCGTGCTCCTTCGGCCACTCGGACAGCTCTCCATTGCATGTGGTGAAGAAGTAATAAATGGCTCCGCAAGTAGGATTTGAACCTACGACCTACCGGTTAACAGCCGGTTGCTCTACCACTGAGCTATTGCGGAACGATCGCCTGGCAGCGTCCTATCCTCACAGGGGGAAGCCCCCAACTACTTTCGGCGTTCAAGTGCTTAACTTCCGTGTTCGGCATGGGAACGGGTGTGACCACTTGGCTATCGCCACCAGACATCTATCATCTTAACATTATGTTTCCATAACGTCAAGCGCTTTTTTGAAAGGCTCGCGCCCTCAAAACTGAAGTCATCAACAATGCATCTGCTAGAACAAGGCCTCGACCGATTAGTATCACTCAGCTCCGCATGTCGCCATGCTTCCACCCGTGACCTATCTACCTCATCGTCTCTGAGGGGTCTTTCTTGATTACTCAAAGGGAAATCTCATCTTGGAGGGGGCTTCATGCTTAGATGCTTTCAGCATTTATCCCGTCCGCACGTAGCTACCCAGCGATGCTCCTGGCGGAACAACTGGTACACCAGCGGTGCGTCCATCCCGGTCCTCTCGTACTAAGGACAGCTCTCCTCAAATTTCCTGCGCCCACGACGGATAGGGACCGAACTGTCTCACGACGTTCTGAACCCAGCTCGCGTACCGCTTTAATGGGCGAACAGCCCAACCCTTGGGACCTACTCCAGCCCCAGGATGCGATGAGCCGACATCGAGGTGCCAAACCTCCCCGTCGATGTGGACTCTTGGGGGAGATCAGCCTGTTATCCCCAGGGTAGCTTTTATCCGTTGAGCGATGGCCCTTCCATGCGGAACCACCGGATCACTAAGCCCGACTTTCGTCCCTGCTCGACTTGTAGGTCTCGCAGTCAAGCTCCCTTCTGCCTTTGCGCTCTACGAATGATTTCCAACCATTCTGAGGGAACCTTTGGGCGCCTCCGTTACTGTTTAGGAGGCGACCGCCCCAGTCAAACTACCCGCCTGACACGGTCCTCCAGCCGGATGACGGCTGCGAGTTAGAGACTCTATGCATGAAGGGCGGTATCCCAAGGGTGACTCCTCCGAAGCTGGCGCTCCGGTCTCGACGTCTCCCGCCTATCCTGTACATCATGCACAAAGCCTCAATATCAGGCTGTAGTAAAGCTCCATGGGGTCTTTCCGTCCTGTCGCGGGTAACCTGCATCTTCACAGGTACTATGATTTCACCGGGTCTCTCGTTGAGACAGTGCCCAAATCGTTACGCCTTTCGTGCGGGTCGGAACTTACCCGACAAGGAATTTCGCTACCTTAGGACCGTTATAGTTACGGCCGCCGTTTACTGGGGCTTCGGTTCAAAGCTTCGCTTGCGCTAACCCATCCCCTTAACCTTCCAGCACCGGGCAGGCGTCAGCCCCTATACGTCATCTTGCGATTTAGCAGAGACCTGTGTTTTTGCTAAACAGTCGTTTGGGCCTATTCACTGCGGCTCTACTCATGTAGAGCGTCCCTTCTCCCGAAGTTACGGGACCATTTTGCCGAGTTCCTTAACGAGAGTTATCCCGCGCGTCTTAGAATTCTCATCCCGCCTACCTGTGTCGGTTTACGGTACTGGCACCTTCCACCTCACTAGAGGCTTTTCTTGGCAGTGTGAAATCGTGACCTTCGTCCCTACGGGACTCCGCATCGTTCCTCGACTTTGATGCCTGACGGATTTGCCAATCAGACGGTCTCGAAACTTACACATGCACTTCCATCCGCATGCGTCACTATCCTCCTGCGTCCCCCCATTGTTCAAACGGTGGATCGGTGGTACAGGAATATCAACCTGTTATCCATCGCCTACGCCTTTCGGCCTCGGCTTAGGTCCAGACTAACCCTGAGCGGACGAGCCTTCCTCAGGAAACCTTGGGCTTTCGACGGAGGGGATTCTCACCCCTCTTTTCGCTACTCACACCGGCATTCTCACTTCCAAACGCTCCACTGCTCCTTCCGGTACAGCTTCACAGCGGTTTGGAACGCTCCCCTACCATTCCTTACGGAATCCGCAGCTTCGGTGGTATGTTTAGCCCCGTTACATTTTCGGCGCGGCGCCACTCGACTAGTGAGCTATTACGCACTCTTTGAATGGTGGCTGCTTCTAAGCCAACATCCTAGCTGTCTAGGCAGCGCCACATCCTTTTCCACTTAACATACACTTTGGGACCTTAGCTGGCGGTCTGGGCTGTTTCCCTCTTGACTACGGATCTTATCACTCGCAGTCTGACTCCCGAGTATAAGTTGCCGGCATTCGGAGTTTAACTGAATTCGGTAACCCTGTGGGGGCCCCTAGTCCAATCAGTGCTCTACCTCCGGAACTCTCAACCTCGAGGCTAGCCCTAAAGCTATTTCGGGGAGAACCAGCTATCTCCAGGTTCGATTGGCATTTCACCGCTACCCACACCTCATCCCCGCACTTTTCAACGTGCGTGGGTTCGGACCTCCAGTCAGTGTTACCTGACCTTCATCCTGGACATGGGTAGATCACCTGGTTTCGGGTCTACGACAACGCACTATGGCGCCCCTATTCAGACTCGCTTTCGCTACGGCTCCGCCTCATCAGCTTAACCTCGCGCGCTATCGTAACTCGCCGGTTCATTCTACAAAAGGCACGCCATCACCCATTAACGGGCTCTGACTACTTGTAGGCATACGGTTTCAGGATCTATTTCACTCCCCTTCCGGGGTGCTTTTCACCTTTCCCTCACGGTACTGGTTCACTATCGGTCACTAGGGAGTATTTAGCCTTGGGAGATGGTCCTCCCGGATTCCGACGGGGTTTCACGTGTCCCGCCGTACTCAGGATCCACTCTGGAGGGAAAACAGTTTCAGCTACAGGGCTGTCACCTTCTTCGGCCGACCTTTCCAGGTCGTTCACCTACTGTCTTCCTTTTTGACTCCGTATAGAGTGTCCTACAACCCCGGAGAGCATGCTCTCCGGTTTGGGCTGTTCCCGTTTCGCTCGCCGCTACTCAGGGAATCGCATTTGCTTTCTCTTCCTCCGGGTACTTAGATGTTTCAGTTCCCCGGGTCTGCCTCACGCTACACTATGTATTCATGTAACATGTCCCATCCCATTACGGATGGTGGGTTCCCCCATTCGGAAATCCTCGGATCAAAGCATACTTACTGCTCCCCGAAGCATATCGCTGTTCGTCGCGTCCTTCATCGGCTCCTAGTGCCAAGGCATCCACCGTACGCCCTTCATACCTTGATCTAGCATTTTGGTATTCTAAGAACACACGTCTAATGACATGGTTATAAAAAATTTGATGTCTTGTTGATGTCTTCAGTTTTCAAGGTGCGAGTGTCTCTTTCGAGACTGAGAGACGAGCTCTCAAAACTGAACGATGGGCATGTCCCGTAAGGGACGTTTTCCTTAGAAAGGAGGTGATCCAGCCGCACCTTCCGATACGGCTACCTTGTTACGACTTCACCCCAATCATCTACCCCACCTTCGACGGCTGGCTCCTTGCGGTTACCTCACCGGCTTCGGGTGTTGCAAACTCTCGTGGTGTGACGGGCGGTGTGTACAAGACCCGGGAACGTATTCACCGCAGTATGCTGACCTGCGATTACTAGCGATTCCGACTTCATGCAGGCGAGTTGCAGCCTGCAATCCGAACTGGGAACGGCTTTCTGGGATTGGCTCCACCTCGCGGTCTCGCTGCCCTTTGTACCGTCCATTGTAGCACGTGTGTAGCCCAACTCATAAGGGGCATGATGATTTGACGTCATCCCCACCTTCCTCCGGTTTGTCACCGGCAGTCTCCCTAGAGTGCCCAACTAAATGCTGGCAACTAAGGATAGGGGTTGCGCTCGTTGCGGGACTTAACCCAACATCTCACGACACGAGCTGACGACAACCATGCACCACCTGTCACCCTTGTCCCCGAAGGGAAAACTTGATCTCTCAAGCGGTCAAGGGGATGTCAAGAGTTGGTAAGGTTCTTCGCGTTGCTTCGAATTAAACCACATGCTCCACCGCTTGTGCGGGTCCCCGTCAATTCCTTTGAGTTTCAGCCTTGCGGCCGTACTCCCCAGGCGGAGTGCTTAATGCGTTAGCTTCAGCACTGAGGGGCGGAAACCCCCCAACACCTAGCACTCATCGTTTACGGCGTGGACTACCAGGGTATCTAATCCTGTTTGCTCCCCACGCTTTCGCGCCTCAGCGTCAGTTACAGACCAAAGAGTCGCCTTCGCCACTGGTGTTCCTCCACATCTCTACGCATTTCACCGCTACACATGGAATTCCACTCTTCTCTTCTGTACTCAAGCCTTCCAGTTTCCAATGACCCTCCCCGGTTGAGCCGGGGGCTTTCACATCAGACTTAAAAGGCCGCCTGCGCGCGCTTTACGCCCAATAATTCCGGACAACGCTTGCCACCTACGTATTACCGCGGCTGCTGGCACGTAGTTAGCCGTGGCTTTCTCGCAAGGTACCGTCAAGGTACGAGCATTACCTCTCGTACTTGTTCTTCCCTTACAACAGAGTTTTACGATCCGAAAACCTTCATCACTCACGCGGCGTTGCTCCATCAGACTTTCGTCCATTGTGGAAGATTCCCTACTGCTGCCTCCCGTAGGAGTCTGGGCCGTGTCTCAGTCCCAGTGTGGCCGATCACCCTCTCAGGTCGGCTATGCATCGTCGCCTTGGTGGGCCATTACCCCACCAACTAGCTAATGCACCGCAAGGCCATCCCAAGGTGACGCCGGAGCGCCTTTCATCATCAGACCATGCGGTCTGAAGAACTATTCGGTATTAGCTCCGATTTCTCGGAGTTATCCCAATCCTTGGGGCAGGTTCCTTACGTGTTACTCACCCGTCCGCCGCTCATTCCCTTCACTTCCCTCCGAAGAGTTCCGTGAGCTTCCTGCGCTCGACTTGCATGTATTAGGCACGCCGCCAGCGTTCGTCCTGAGCCAGGATCAAACTCTCCATAAAGTGTTTGACTTGCTCGTTGTTGTGACTAGATGTCACATTGACGAAGCTTGCGCTTCATTCATTTTTTGTATCCGAAGATACGTTTTTTGCCTCATCGTTCAGTTTTCAAAGTTCGTCGTGTCGTTTTCAGCGACTTTAATAAGATATCACGGAATAGCTTATGCGTCAACCGTTTTTTTCTCGTTTTTTTCATCGCGTCAATGGCGTGTGCCTGTCGACATGTATTAATATACTATCTCGAGATAATAACGTCAATGCTTTTTAATCATTTTTCTTGTTATTATTTTTTTCTTCTATATATGCTTACTTTATTTAATTTTAAAAAACAAAAAACCGGTCTGTCAAACGACCGGTTCATATGTCACGAGTTCAACTCCAAGTCCTTTCGTACGTTGGTACGAAATCCGGACTAACCCTTTCCGGATGAAGAAATCAATCAAGCTACCTAAATCAACTTTCAATTCTGTCAAACGGCTTTCTTCCATCAATTCTTGCATCGTCCAAGGATGGTCGTGCTCTCGCATGACTTCGAATAAGTATCTGCCACCGGACAATACTTTCGATTGCAGTAAATGCTCTAGTCCGATCAGCGCTAAATGAATCCGTTGTTCCAATGTTTCTTCACTTAACAGTAGTTGTTCATATAATTTGTAGACATCCGGATCGTCCAGTCGCGCCTGCTCCCAAACGACGACTTCCGGATGCGCTCCTTTTTCCAATACGGACAACCGGGCCAAATGATGCAGTGCATGATGGACATGCGTATAGGCATCATAATAATTCCCGCGACTGAACAGATTTCTTCCGTCCTGAAAACGGCGCAGTAGTTTTGCGAATGACAGCGACATCTGTAAACAGCGTTCCGTTTCCGGGAAATTGAGCAGTTGTTTTTTTAAATCTGTCAAATAGTCATTCCGTTCAAAAATGATGGTCCCTTCCGACACCCAATGGACAGCGCGGCGATTCGCATTTAAAATCAACCAACGGGAAAGGACTTGTTCATGCACAAGATGTAATGAAACCCGAAGTGTATCCAAACGATAATGTTTCACTGTCCACTCGATAGAAGGATCTCGGGTAATTACTAAAAGTAAAACATCAAATTGATCGGTCAAAGAGTCTCTCGGTTGCCTTTTTTCAACAGAGATAATGCCTTGCGTCTCCGGATAAGCCGCATATTCTGAATAAATCGTTCGTGTTGCTTGTTCCATTTCCTTCTCACCCTTCTCTACTCCATACTCGTTACTCTGATCATTCGTCCGTTACCATTTTCGACAAAAAATCAATCGTTCCTGCTTCTGACTCGATCCAACAATATGCTAGACTGACTACAGGGGGAATTCATGTGAAAAAACAACGCAAGAATAAAATAAACCGCGCCCGTAACTTGGCAATGTTCCTTGTCTTTGGTGGAATGCTTGTCATGTATGGCGGTCTTTTGTTAAAACAATTCGAAATCATCATGGTCATCCTCATGCTTGTCGGATTTATAATGGTCCTCGCCAGTACGGCTCTCTATTTTTTGATCGGACTCACTTCGACGAAAGCAGCAGTCGTCACCTGCCCAAACTGCGGCAAGGAGACGAAAGTCCTCGGGCGAGTCGATTTATGCATGCACTGCGACGAACCTCTGACGATGGATCGTAACCTTGAAGGAAAAGAATTCGATGAAAAGTACAATAAACACAGTAAACGAGCTCCCCGTTAAGGAAGCTCGTTTTTTTAATGCACGTTTGATTGACACTCCGGACAAGTCCCGTAAACCTCAAGACGATGACGATCTACTTTAAAACCTGTTAAATGCGCCGCAACCGTCTCAACGTCATCTAAAACAGGATAGTTGAAGTCAACGATTTTCCCGCATCCTTCGCAAATCATATGGTAATGACGCGTCGTAACGAAATCAAAACGGCTTGAAGCATCTCCATAATTCATCTCTTCTACGATCCCTTTTTCTCTAAAAACCCGTAAATTATTATAAACTGTCGCCACACTCATATTTGGAAAACGATGTTCGAGCGCACGATAAATCTCATCTGCCGTCGGATGTGTATGTCCCGTCGTTAAATATTCCAAAATCGCATGACGTTGTGGTGTCATCCGAACGCCTGATTCACGTAAAGAGCGTACTGCATCATCTAGCATTTCGTTCGCCACGTCATCCCCTCATTTCTATCTTTCATTGATTATTAGATTGTAATCTTTATAATTAGTCTACCTACATTCTCTCTTTCCGTCAACGGCTCTGCTCCACGTTTGACGGACATGATACAATCATATCGTGATATTTTTCACGTATCAAGGATTGGAGGAATCATCATGTCAACTCATGCAAATCGCCCGACTTCCGAAGCATTATATGAAGTAGCACAACAATGTATCGTCGGAGGTGTGAACAGCCCATCCCGCTCTTATAAAGCAGTCGGAGGTGGTGCACCCGTTTATATGGAGCGTGGAGAAGGAGCTTACTTTTATGATGTCGACGGCAATCGTTACATCGATTACTTAGCAGCTTACGGTCCGATTATCACCGGTCACGGTCATCCACATATTACGGAAGCGATCACGAACGCTTCGCGCAACGGTTTGTTATACGGAACACCCCACCGTCTCGAAATCGACTTTGCGCACAAACTCCAACAAGCGATCCCTTCTTTAGAAAAGGTGCGTTTCACAAACTCCGGAACAGAGGCCGTCATGACGACGATCCGCGTCGCCCGCGCCTATACAGGACGTGAACTTGTCGTCAAATTCAGCGGTTGCTACCATGGTCACTCGGACTTAATGCTGATTGCAGCCGGTAGCGGTCCTGCCACACTCGGTTCACCTGATTCGGCCGGCGTCACTAAAGCGACAGCCAAAGAAGTCATTACCACACCGTTCAACGATATCGAATCTTACCGTCAAATCATGGCAGAATGGGGCGATCAAGTCGCCTGTGTGCTTGTCGAACCGATTGTCGGAAACTTTGGAATCGTGGAGCCTCAACCCGGTTTCCTCGAAGCGATCAACGACATCACCCATGAACACGGTGCTCTTGTCATCTATGATGAGGTCATCACTGCTTTCCGTTTCATGTACGGTAGTGCACAAGAACTCTTGAACATCCGCCCAGACATGACAGCGCTCGGAAAAATCATCGGCGGCGGTCTGCCGATCGGGGCTTATGGCGGACGCCAAGATATCATGGAACATGTTGCGCCACTTGGTCCTGCCTATCAAGCAGGTACGATGGCGGGAAATCCGGCTTCGATGGCAGCTGGAATCGCCTGTCTCGAGTTGCTCGAACAGCCCGGTGTATACGAAGAGTTCGACCGTCTCGGTGCAAAACTCGAACAAGGAATATTAGAGGCTGCTGACACACATGACGTCACGATTACGATTAACCGTCTTAAAGGTGCATTGACGGTTTACTTCACGGACGAAACAGTCATCGACTATTTAGGTGCTGAACGTGCCGATAGTGAAACGTTCGGTCGTTTCTTCAAGTTAATGCTTGAACAAGGCGTCAACCTCGCTCCTTCTAAATACGAAGCCTGGTTCTTGACGACGGCTCACACGGAAGCAGACATTGACGAAACAATTGTTGCTGTCAACCGTGCTTTCGCCCAACTGTAAATCAACCATTCATACAAAAAGGCTGTTCCGATTTTTTCGGAACAGCCTTTTTTCATTCAACGAGTTCTAGATTTTGAATCGCATACAGTTCAAAGTAGGCGCCACGTTTTCGCATTAATTCTTCATGACGTCCCATTTCTGTAATCTGACCGTTTTCAATGACGACAATTTTATCGGCATCGGTGATGGTCGAGAGACGGTGGGCGACGGTAAACGTCGTCCGTCCTTTTGCAAGACGGGCAAGCGAATCCTGAATCATCGATTCACTTTCCAAATCAAGTGCACTCGTCGCTTCATCCAAAATCAAAATCGGTGGATTTTTGAGGAATACCCGGGCAATTGCCAGACGTTGTTTTTGTCCGCCAGACAATTTGACACCCCGTTCGCCGACCGGTGTTTTATAGCCGTCCGCCAAACGTTCAATGAACTCATGGGCATTGGCCGCTTTCGCTGCCGCGACCACCTCTTCATCCGTTGCCTCGGGATTTCCCATCTTAATGTTCATTTCGACCGATTCACTGAACAGAATCGATTCCTGCATGACCATACCGATTTGATCGCGAAGACCACGTAACTTCAAATCACGAATGTCGACGCCGTCAAGCGTGATTCGCCCTGATGACACGTCGTAAAAACGGGGTATCAGACTGACCAGTGTTGATTTCCCACCGCCCGACATCCCGACAAATGCTATCCGTTCTCCCGCCTGAACATCGAGCGTCAACCGGTCAATCGCCCGTTCGCCGCCTTCTTCGTATGAGAAGCTGATATTTTCAAACTGGACGTTCCCTTTGACAGCAACCGGATTTTTCGCATTGGCTTTTTCCGTAATGTCATACGGCTCATCCAGGAATTCAAACATCCGGTCCATCGAGGCAATCGACTGGGTCAGTGTCGTCGAAGAGTTCACGAGACGACCGAGCGGTGCGTACAGACGATCAATGTAGGCAATAAAGGCGACCATCGTCCCAAGTGATTCCTGTTCGTTCAGAACGAGGAAGGCTGCTGCTCCGAAAATCAAAATCGGTGCAAAATCGGTAATCGTCGAGACGACGACGTACGTCCGGGCATTCCAATTCGTTTGGCGTAAGGCCGCTGTCAAGAATCCGTCATTTTGTTTTTTGAACGCCTGGTTTTCATGGGGTTCAAGCGCAAAACTGCGAATGACTGCCATTCCGTTGACCCGTTCCGTCAAGTGTCCTTGAAGCTCAGCAAGAGCTGCGGAACGGTCCCGTGTCAGACTGCGGAGTCGTCCGTAAAAGAACTTGACCGCGAGTGCGTAAAACGGCAACGGAATGATGGCGACGAGTGTCAGTTTCGGATCAATCGTCCACATGATAGCGATGGCAATCAAAATCGTAATCATATCGAGCCATAAATTCATGAGTCCGGTGACGACAAAATCTTTTGTCTGTTCGACATCATTGATGATCCGGGAGATGACTTCACCGGTTTTCGTATTTGAATAAAAGCGGAGTGACAATTTCTGAACATGATCGAACAGACGGTTCCGGACATCAAATAAAATTTTTGACGCCGACCACTGGGCCAGATACTGCCGAATGTATTCAAGCGGCGGTTTGATGACAAGGAATACGAAGAATCCGGCTCCGATCAAGTAGGCCAGCTCTTTACTGCGCTCCGCCAGCGGAACGGTCTGATTATCAAGTAAATTGTCAATGATGTACTTGTAGAGCAGCGGCAATCCTAACGGAATCGAAAACTTGATGATCCCGACGAACACCGTTAAGAGAATTTGTTTTTTATACGGTTTGACGAATTCCATGTACCGCCGGATGGAACCCTTCTCTTTTAACTGTTTTTGTTTTGCTTTACCCATGTATTTCCCTTCTTTCCACTAAAAAAAGACGATGGCGAACCATCATCTCCGATATCTTGTTTCGTATTCACGATACCACGTTTCCACGAAAGCTGGATTGAATGGACCTTTGCGACTGCGGATCCATTGAATCAAAATCTGAACGTTGTCCTTCAGAATACGATCAATCGCTTTCGGATAGTTCATCTCCCGGCGATGTTTTTCGTACTCGTCCTCATCCAAAATCATGTAAGACATGTCCGGATAGACTTTAATATCTAAATCATAATCAATGTACTTGACTGCTCGATCCTTTTCATCAAACGTCGAAGGTGACCCTAAGTTGCAGTAATAGTAGATTCCGTCTTCACGAATCATACAGATTACATTAAACCAGAGTTCTGTCGAAAAATAACAAATCGCGGGTTCTCGTGTCCGCCACTGACGACCATCCGATTCACTGACCATGATCCGGTCATTGAATCCAATCAATTCTTCTTCCGTCGATTTAAGCACGAGCGTTTCTTCCCAAACTCTGTGTAAGCTGCCGTTATGTTTGAAACTTTGAATCTCAATCTTGCTACTTTCTTTTGGGAATCGACTCATGTGCTACTCCTTTCTGAAGCTTTTTATTCAGTTTTTTCTATACTCTCGTGCTTATTATACCCATTTTCAGAACACATGAAAAACGAAAGGCTACTTTTTCAGGAAAATGACTGGTATTTAACTTGAAAAATGATGCAACATCGCCTGTTTCCGCTGCTGAAACATCGGCTTCAGAATAAATAAGTCCACCAACCCTTTTGGTAAATACGATTTATAGACCAAGTCATCAATCATGTAGACCCCGTCCGCCCGTTCCTCGACACGGTGAAGATGACACCAGGCTGTAAAAGGAAATGGCACCTTGACTCCGACATCCACGAACAAGTCGCTCCCGACCATTGGAATGATCGAATCCCACTTTACAAAAACCGGTGGAACACCGACCTTCAGCTGAATCGTGTTCCCCGCATATGTCCGTGTATCCCCGTTCGTCTGTACTTTCGGAAACGTCGTCATCCCCGTCAGGGCTTTGGCATCACTTAAAAAGGACCAGGCTTGCTCCTTCGTCGTCGGCACTTTCGTTTCTGTATAAAAATGATCCATTAGAGTTCCTCCTTTAATAAACGATCAATCTTCATCTGAGCAACGGAAATCGGTTGTTTTTCATATGTCTGTTCATCCATTAAAATAGTTCCTTCCGGTTGTGTCGTAACACGGTACACCGTGATATCCCAAATCCGGTGCGAAAAGATATGTTTGACACTGCCAACGCATATTCCGGGCTGTTCTTCCGTCGATTCAATCAAAGGGTACTGCCACATACCGGCCAAGAGTCCTGTATCCGGACGTTGCATGACTGCGACTTGTCCATTTTCCTCATAGACAAGGGCATCATACTGGATCGTCTGGGTTTTGCCTTTTTTGGTTTTAACGGGAAGTTCTGCTTGAACGGACCGTTCGTAAGCAAAGCAGACATCATTGACGGGACAAAGTCCGCACATCGGTGATTTGGGTGTACAGACCATCGCGCCGAGTTCCATCAAACCTTGATTGAAGCTTGACGGATCCGCGTGATCAATCAATTCATGAACAGCCGCTTCAAAGACTTTCCGTGTTTTCGGCGCCGCAATGTCGTCATAAATCCCGAGAACCCGGGATAATACACGCATGACATTCCCGTCAACAGCCGGTTCCGGATGGCCGTAGGCAATCGAAAGAACGGCACCTGTCGTATAGGGACCGACTCCCCGTAAACTTTCAAACCGTTCTTTTTCATCCGGTACGATTCCATCATATTTTTCAACAACTTCCTGAACGGCGATTTGAAGGTTCTTAACCCGGGAATAGTACCCTAAGCCTTCCCAATATTTTAAGACTTCACTTTGGTCGGCTGCCGCCAAATCATGGGGGGTTGGAAACCGTTCCGTGAACCGGTGGTAATAAGGAATGACCGTATCGACCCGTGTTTGTTGCAGCATGATCTCACTGATCCAGATGTGATAGGGGTTTTTCGTTTCACGCCACGGTAATTGTCGTTGTTCCCGTAAAAACCACTGAACCAATTCCGTTGTAAAATGCCGTTTATTAAAGTTTGTGAAATATTCTGTAACAAGAGTCAAAATATTACCTCTTTTCTATTTGATACGTTATAGTAAGTTCAATTAACCTTAAAATCAATTTACGTTTTTTATGATCCTGAATACTATGATAGAGGAGCGAATTCGCATTGGATACTGGTACGCATATCGGAATGGGACTTTGCCTCGCCGCCATTTCTACACTTGAACCGGATGTCGCTGCAAGCGCTACGCTGTTTGCGGCTGTCACGACGACGGCGTTGGTCGGTTCCCATGCTCCAGACTTTGATACTGTATTTAAATTTAAAGGTAACAGTGCCTACCTGAGACAACACCGTGGTAAATCCCATGGTTTGATTGCCTTGATTGCCTGGCCGTTGTTACTGTCGATTGTCATCGGCGCCCTGTTCGGCGTTCCACCAACTTCATTATGGCTGATGGCACAGATTGCTGTCGCCCTTCATGTCTTCGTCGATCTGTTTAATGCTTACGGTACGCAGGCACTTCATCCGTTCAAGAAGACCTGGATTGGGTGGGGCGTCATCAATACGTTTGATCCCTATCTGTTCACGATGTATTACGGTGCGTTCGGTATTTGGTTATTGACCCGTGCAACAATCGTCATTTTCCCGATTCTGATTGCGATCGTCATCATCTATTACGCGGTTCAATTTAAGTTGCGAAATGATGCCTTGGCAACGGCAGCCCGTTATTATGGCGGTGCCCACAAACTGTTTATTTCTCCCGGAATGAAATGGGACGAATGGCATGTCGCCGCACGTCTTCGAAATGAATATGCGGTCGTCAAAATCAATTCCGGGACCGTCGTCGAATGCGGCAATTTCCGGATCAAGAATGAACCGCACGGTGACGAATTATACGACATCGTCAAAGAGAACGCCGATTTACAGGCTTTCCTTGAGTTCTCTAAAATTCATACGTATACCGTTTCCCGAAAAGACGGAATCGTTGAATATCGTTTCACGAATTTACGTTACTTCACGAAAGAAGTCTATCCGTTCGTTGCTGTCGTAAGGGTCGATGCGACGTCACGTCAAATCGTCAGTTCTTACACAGGATGGGTCTTCAGTGAACGGACGTTGCAAAAAAAATTATTCGTTCCCGCTTTATGAATAAAGGACTCGCCATGCTCGGAAGACATTCTTCCGAACCGCGAGTCCTTTTTTAATTTAATGACTGGTCGTCGCGCCCGATCATCAAATGCTTGAATTTCTCATTTGTCGTATTGAAACGGTGAAGCATCGAACCGTGTTGCTTGATTTGTTGCTGAACGAAACGGACGGCAACTGCCTCACCTTGGTATTTTTCTCCCGCTCGTGCAAGTGTCGCTTCAAAATCTTCCCATAAGACTTCCACCCACGTCAAGGCTTCAAGCGGTGTCAGCGTCTCATTGACTTCTTGTAATTCTTCCGACAATCCTTTTAATGCTTCTGAACGATTTTGATCCATCGTCATTCCTCCTCTTCTTGAATCAACGCGAGTGGAATCGCCACTTCGTTGACTGTCCCTTCAAAATGCCCCCAGCCCATGACACCGTTGACGAAATGCAGTTCGAATCGTGCATCTTCTCCGGCAATCCGGTAAAAACGCCCCGTCTCAAACCGGCTGGCGTCGACTAAATAACTTTGGGCAATCGCAATCTTACGGATAATCACCTCGACTTCACTCATGTTGCCATGTTGCTCGGCTTTACGTTTCTGCTCATTTAATTTCGTCACGAGCATCTCTAATTCATATTTTGATAACTGACTCATACGTGTCTCCATAAAAAAACTCCCCCTCTTCGTCATTAGTATATACGAAAAGAGGAAGAAAAATGATGGAGTTAGCTTGATTTCAGTTCGAGATTCCGTTTACTTTGTAACGCATACATTTTGCCATAGATTTTTTGTTTTTTGAGTAACTCGTCATGCGTACCGCGTTCGGCAATCCGTCCTTGGTCGAGGACGATGATTTCGTCGGCGTCTTTGATCGTTGACAAGCGGTGGGCGATGATGAACGTCGTCCGCCCTTTCGTCAAGGTCAACAACGCTTCTTGAATCATCGCTTCCGTCTCGGAATCGACACTCGCTGTCGCCTCATCGAGCACTAAAATGGCCGGATCAAATGCCAGTGCCCGGGCAAAGCTGATTAACTGCCGTTCACCGGCCGATAAGGTCGCCCCTTTTTCGATGACCGGTTCATCAAGTCCCTGAGGAAGCCGGTCAATGAACCGGTCTGCTCCAACAGCCACGATCGCTTCCCGGATCCGCTCTTCCGAAATTGCCGGATTTCCGAGCGTGATGTTCGACCGAATCGTTCCGGTGAATAAAAATGGATCCTGCAGGACGATGCCCATGTGGTCACGAACCGCCTGTTTTGGCAGCGACGTAACATCTTGTCCGTCAATCAACAATTGACCGGATGACGGATCATAAAAACGCATCAGAAGATTCATGATCGAACTTTTCCCGCTTCCGGTATGTCCGACGAGAGCGACGGTCGCACCGGGACGGGCATCAATCTCGATTTCTTGTAAGACAGGATGGCCCGGATCATAACTGAAGCCGACCTGTTTGAATTCCACGCGACCGGCGAAACGGGGTAAACGTCCTTTTCCGACTTCTTCGCCTTTTTCATCGAGCAGTTGGAACATGCGGTCTGCCGAAACGAGTGCTTGTTGCAGTGGTGATAGTTGATTCATGATTTGAGTCACCGGTTCAAATAACCGGGAGACATAATCGATATAGGCGTATAAAATACCGAGCGATAAAAACGTCCCATCGGTCAGACTTTTTCCGGCGACGACCCAGATCAACAAGGCAAGCGTCAGGTTTTTTAAGAAATAAGATAAGTTATGCGACATCAAGGCATCGAGCCGCAATAACTTGGAGCGGGTTTGATAGTTTTCTTCATTTTTCTGCTCAAATTCCGCCAACACTTCTTTTTCCCGCGCATACGCTTGAATGATTGGCATCGTTTGAATATTCTCATTCAATTGACCATTCATATCAGCAACAAGCGACCGGACTTTGAAGTTATTTTCCGTCGCGAGCTTCTGGAACAACTGAATCCAGAAGTAGACAATCGGAATAATCAGCAACGAAACTAATCCCAAACGGACATCAAGGAAAAACATTGCTACTAAAATTCCAGCCATCGTAATCAGTCCTGAAAAGACCCGTGCCAACACACCCAAATACAAATCACGGATTGTTTCCGTATCGTTCGTTACACGACTGACAATCTTCCCAATCGGTGTTTGGTCAAAATAGCGGACCGGCAACCGTTGTAAATGTGTAAAGACATCAAGCCGCATCCGTTTAACGATTTTATGCGCCGACCGCTGAAGCAGGATTTGTTGCACCCAGTTCAGACCGGCTGCGATTAACAGCAGGATGATATACATCAAGGATAGCCAGCCGACTGCTTTTAAGTCGGAAGCATAAAAATCATACACTTGTCCTTGTGTGAGCTTCGCGACGTTTGCGTAACGAAATACCTCATCGCCCCGCGTGACGGTCAACGTCCCATCCTCCACACTGCGTTCTCCACCGCTCACGACTTGTTTCGGTACAAAATAATAACCGTCTTTTGACTGGACAATCGAAATGGATTGAATGACGGCAGAGGACGGGACGTCCTGCTTCTTCGCAAATTGACGCCCGTCATACTCGACCCGTCCTCCATCTTTCACTTCCACCCAGTCCTTTTCAATCGCAACGATATGCTCATCGATGATGACTTTCGCAATATAAGGTCCGGTCAGTTCTGCTCCGACTGCTAAAATCAATAGAAATAATCCTAGGAAAATCGCTTGTTTTTCATACATCGCATAACGGACAAGCGATCGAATCGTCGTTTTCCGACGAACGGGATCTAATAAATACAATTCTTCTTCCTTCACGTTCGACACCTCCTACCTTACGTTTCTTCACTTTGCCGTTCGAACTGTTCGGCATACCATCCTCTATGGTTCATCAGTTGTTCGTGCGTGCCCCGTTCGGTCACTTGACCATCCTGCAGGACAAGGATTTCGTCCGCATGGGCAACAGCAGACAAACGGTGTGCGACAATCAATGTCGTTGCCTGCTCGCGGTTGGTTCGAATCGCTTCAATGATGTGCGATTCGGTTTTCGCATCGACCGCGGATAACGAATCGTCAAGCAATAATAATTTTGGTTTTTTCAACATTGCCCGGGCGATCGACAGCCGTTGTTTTTGTCCACCGGATAACGTGACACCACGTTCGCCGACCAACGTCTCAAGACCTTGATCGAGCATCGTGATATCTGTCGTGAACGAAGCGAGACGAATCGCTTCCTGCAATTCAGCTTCCGTTGCCGTTCCGGCACCGAACAAAATATTGTCCCGTACCGTTTTCGAGAATAAAAGATGTTCCTGCGAGACATAACCGGTCCAGCCGCGGACCGTTTCCAAGGCGACGTCTTCATACGGAATCCCGTTGACTTGCAACATCTCGCGCCCCAGCGGATATTCGCGTAAAAACTGCCGCAACAATGTTGTTTTTCCGGCGCCGGTCGGACCGACGATCCCGATTGTCTTGCCTTGTTCGATTGTCACGTTAATATCGCGTAAGGCGGGCTGTTTCGTTCCCGGATACGTAAACGTTAGATCAGATAAAACGATTGTTTCCGGAAAATCCACATCTGCGACCGGTGTTGACGTAATCAACGGTTTCACCCGCATCGTCGCTTGCAGACGATCGAGGCTTGCTGTTCCGCGTTGGATGACGTTAATCAATTCCCCGAATGCATACATCGGCCAAATCAACATCCCGAGATAAATATTAAAGGCAACGAGTTGCCCAAGCGTGATGTCGTTCGTAAAGACAAGATAAGTCCCGAACGATAAGCCGATCAGATAACTGATTCCGACGAGTAATTTGATAATCGGCTCGAATAAGACATCAATTTTTGCGACGTGCATGTTTTTATCAAATACATCACTCGTCACAGCATCAAATTTTTTGACATCGATGTCTTCCTGAACGAATGAACGAATGACCCGCAGACCGGAAATCGATTCCACGACTTGGTCATTCATCGTGCCAAACGCATCCTGCGCCGTCATGAACCGTCCATGAATCTGGCTGCCGAGTTTATTCATCGCGTAAGCGAGAATCGGCATCGGTAACAATGCCGCAAGTGTCAGTTTCCAATCGATTGCCACTCCCATGACGACAAGTGTAATGGCCGTCATGTTTAACGAGTCGACGAGCGTCAGGACACCAAAGCCGGCTGTCCGTTCTACTGCCTTCAAGTCATTGGTCGCAAGTGCCATTAAATCCCCGGTCCGGTTGCGTTGGTAAAAAGTTGGCGTCAGCTTTAATAAATGCGTAAAGAATTGGCTGCGCAACGTCCGTTCGAGTAAAAAGGCTGTCCCGAATAATTTCGCAAGCCACAAGTACGTCAGAATAAAAGACGTAATGGAAATAACGGTCAGACCTACCACATATTGAATCAATGTCGTCCGGTCCATGGATCCGGAACGTAGTCCGTCAATCACTTTTCCGATCAACCACGGTGGTGTCAAGTCAATGAAGCCGGTCACGATCAGTAGTAACACGGCAATCAAATACGATTTTTTATGTTCTTTCAGAAACCAACTGAGTTGGCGAAATAATCGCACGATGGCTCCCCCCTTTGTCGTTCATAATGGTGTTACACGTTTCCAAGCACGCAAAAAAGGCAGACGGATTTCCGGAGCAGTCCGAGAATCCATCTGCCTTTCTAAAGACGATGTGAATCGACGATATGGTCTGCGTGCTCGGGGAACGGATTCCCTGTCAATCGCACACTGAAAGTAGTGTTTATACGAGTTCGAGAGTCTCCGCCATATTCAGCTGTTTAATAAGTGCGTTTACAATTGGCTGTTTCATTTGACGGTTCCTCCTTTTCTTAATCTGAGCGTAGAATAGCATAATTATCGAACAATTGTCAATTTTGTGTCTAATCTTTTAAAATGAAGTGAAAACTTATATTCCGTCCGCTTCTTCCTGCTTAACCTGTTCGATCACTTCCGAAACGAGTGCATACGGAAATCCTTTTCGAACCAATGCTTGTTGTGTTTTTTGAACCCGGGCGAACGGTTCCAGGTTCCGATACTTCGGATAATATTTTCGTGCCTGGTACAAAGCGGCAGATTCTTCTGTGTCAGCTTCCACCTCTTCGAACACTTGTTGAATCCCGAGCTTCGAGACCTCCGATGAAAATCCGCGTTGCATCAGGGTTTGTTGCAGTTTCTGCTTTAGTTCCCGAACCGATCGGCGGGCCAGTTCTTTTTGTTTTTGCCGAAGAAACTTCAACACCTTTTCCAGCTCTTCTTCTTCCGTGAATGCTGTCAATGCCTGATCAATATACGTCTTTTGAATCTTCAGCATTTCTAAATCCCGGCGGATTTTACCCGGTCCTTGCGGTGTCGTCGCTTTTTTTGTCGCGGTATACGCTTCCGCAAATTGTTGATCGTTCAAATATTTTTGGTCGGTCAATCGTTTGATGGCATGCTTGACGGCATGTTCCGGCGTCTCTTTTTCGATCAAATACGATTCCACTTCGCTCGTCGCCCGCATCCGATATGACAGATGATTGAGTGATAAGCGGTACGCTTTTTGTTGTTCTTCCGCCGTCAGCACTTCCTTGACGAAATCATCGTCCAGCTCTTTATCCCGTTGCAGATTGTATTTGATTAGGATATCGGCATCAACGGCAAACGCATATTCTTCCTTCCCTTCACGCTCGATGTAGATATTAAAGCGTTCCGTATTTTTCTTTTGGGTTGAAATCCGTGTGATTTTCAAGTCGGTTCCTCCTTTTTCATCTTCTCCTGCAACGATAACATGTTGAATGAGGTTTGAGTGAAATGGACAAACGGGAACATATGTACAAGTATTCATATAGATTGAACGAAAGGATGACTCTAGTTATGAAAATAGCGATTACAGGCGGAACCGGAATGATTGGACAGGCATTAACAAAACGATTACTTAACGAAGGCCACCAGATTGTCATTTTAACCCGTTCACCGAAGGCAACAGAAGGTGCTGTCTCTTACGTTGAATGGCTGACGGATACAGCAACACCCGAACATCACTTAAACGATGTAAATGCCTTCATCCATTTAGCAGGTGCTTCCATCAATGAAGGGCGCTGGACAGAAGAACGTAAACGCGTCATCCTGGAGAGCCGGATTGACTCGACGAAAGAACTCGTCCGGATTATTCAGGCCCTCGATTCAAAACCGGATGTCGTCCTATCGGCTTCTGCCGTCGGAATTTACGGTCAGGACCGCCATCAGACGTTTACGGAAGAAACGACTATCCCCCCGACTGCCGACTTCCTCAGCCATGTCTGCGTCGCATGGGAAAATCTCGCTCAACCGATTGCCGACAGCGGTGTGCGTCTCGTTCATCCGCGAATTGGTGTCGTCCTCAGTACAGAAGGCGGTGCTTATCCATTGATGCGCCTGCCGTATACATTATTCGGCGGCGGCACGATGGGCGACGGGAAACAATGGGTTTCCTGGGTCCATATCGACGATCTTGTCGAACTGTTCCTGTTCGCACTGACGACACCGTCTGTCAACGGTCCGCTCAACATTACAGCCCCTCATCCGGAAACGATGCGCCGGTTTGGTCAAACGATTGGAAAAGTGTTGCACCGTCCGCACTGGTTACCGGCTCCACGCTTTGCCCTCGAGCTCGCTCTAGGAGAAAAAAGTGTTATCGTACTCGAGGGTGCCCGTGTCATTCCAAAAAAAGCTCTCGAAAACGGCTACAAGTTTCGGTATGCTGAATTAAAGGATGCACTTCAGAATCTCGAGCACACAAACTAATACAGGGGTTGAACAATGTTGGATGTTTTAATACGTAATGCACATATTTTTCCGATTACGTCAGATAATTTTTATGGCGATATCCGAATCAAAGATGGAAAGATTCATGAAATCAATGAATTGTTGGATGCCAAAGAGAACGAACGTGTCATCGAAGCAGAAGGCCGCTTCCTGCTTCCCGGTTTCATCGATGCCCACACCCATCTCGGTTTGTACGATGAAGGAACCGGTACAGTCGGAAACGATGCCAATGAAACCATTTTCGCGATGACGCCCCACTTGCGGGCAATCGACGGCGTGTATCCACTCGACGAAGGATTCAAAGAAGCGATCGAACATGGTGTCACGACGGTACAAGTCATGCCGGGCAGCATGAATATCATCGGTGGTGTCACAAGTGTCATCAAGACATATGGCCGCTTCATCGATGATATGATTTTACGGAAGTATGCCGGATTAAAAATTGCGCTCGGTGAAAATCCAAAACGTGTCCATAGTGCCGGTCGTGCCGGTGAATTGACGCGCATGGGAATCATGGGTATGTTGCGGGAAGCGTTTCTTGAAGTGAAGATGCAACGGACCGCAGATACATTTGCGCACCGGATGATTGAACGGGTCCTCAAAAAAGAAATGCCGCTCCGTGTCCACGCCCATCGAGCCGATGATATTTTATCAGCGATTCGTTTTGCAGAAGAGTTTGAGCTCGATGTCCGAATCGAACATTGTACAGAAGGTCATCTCGTTGCCAAAGAACTGCAACAATTACCGATTGAACATGTCACGGTTGGTCCGACCTTTACACGAAAGTCAAAAATCGAACTCAAAAATAAAACATGGGAAACGTATCGTGTCCTGCATGAACATGGTCTTGAAGTATCAATCACGACGGATCATCCGTACACACCGGTTCAATATTTAAATTTATGTGCCGGTCTTGCCGCCCGTGAAGGACTGCCGGTTGATATCGCGCTTCGTGCCATCACGATTAATCCGGCCCGTTCGATTGGCGTTGCGGATCGTGTCGGTTCCATTGAAGTTGGAAAAGATGCCGATCTTGTTCTTTGGAGTCACTTCCCGCTCGATTATCTGGCGAAGCCTTTGATGACCATGATTGACGGAAAAGTTATTTTTGAACATACCCATCTGACATCGATGTCTTAAGAAAAAAGCCTACGATTTTAACGGAAATCCGTTGAAAATCATAGGCTTTTTTTGTTATGAAAGTGAGGCTTTTTCGTTTGCAAGAAATGTCTTATTTTCGTATGTTTTTTCACAAAAATTATTTGCTTGCTTTTTTAAAAAAAGAAGGTAATATTATCTTATCCGACAACTGAAGAAGGCATACCATGCGCGGTTCAAACGAGTCAGACAGGTAGCTTTCGACAATCATTCTAGCGGTCTTAAGAAGGAGGAATGGAAGTATGCTCAAGCAACGGGAGCTGAGCGACTGCGCTGATTTGTTCGAACTGATGCAGCATCAAGACGTATATCCGTACGTCCGCCAAAAAACACGGTACTTTGATGAATTTCTGTTTACTACAAAGCAGGCAATCGAAGAGGAAGAACGCGGTGAGCTTGTCTCACGCACAATCCTAGACGAATTTGACCAACCAATCGGTACAATCAGTTTACTCGATATCGAAGGACAGTATGGGTTTCTCGGTACATGGTTAGGTAAACCGTATCATGGGAAAGGTTATAACAATCTTGCAAAAGAAGCATTCTTTGCAGAACTATTTTTTGATCTCGAATTCGAAAGTGTCTTCATGAAAATCCGGAAGACTAACATCCGTTCACAAAAAGCAGCGGAAAAACTGCCTTATGCTTTTTGTGCCGATGAATTACGACCAGCATTACTTGAACAGCTGAACACCGGGGAAACTCAATTCACGTTGTACGAAGTCTCGAAATCAAGTTTTCAAATGTATATCCATGGCCGCGAATTCGAAACGGTCTACGAACAACAACTCGAAGCATGAGAGGCACCTGCCTCTTGTGCTTTTTTGTTCGTACATTTGATGCGGATCGAAAGCTTCAAATGGTATGATAATAAGGAAAATTCACCTGTCGGGAGAAGCCGTCACCTCTTCCTATATGAAATGGAGTGATTACTGATGCCAGAACAATCCTTTAAAATACTTGTCGTAGATGACGAAGCACAAATGCGTGATCTGCTTGTCTCGAATCTTCAAAAAGAAAACTATCAGACGACAACCGCTTCAAACGGTCAAGAAGCGCTTGATCAAATGCAACGCGATACGTTTCATCTTGTCTTGCTGGATGTCATGATGCCGGAAATGGATGGTTTAACGGCCTGCATGCGCATTCGTGAATTCTCGAATGTCCCGATCATCATGTTGACGGCTCGTTCTGACGAACTCGACCGGATTCATGGTCTGAAAATCGGTGCTGATGACTATATCACGAAACCGTTCAGTCCCCGTGAACTGTTGGCCCGTATCGAAGCGACACTCCGTCGGTCGCATCGCTTTACGGTCGATCAGTCGGCGACATTGACGATTGGTAAACTGGAACTCGATACAGAAAGCCGCAGTGTCCATGTCAGCGGAAAACCAATCAGTTTAACACGCAAGGAATTCGATTTACTTCATTTGTTCGTCCAAAACAACGACAAAGTCTTTTCCCGTGAACAATTGCTTGATCAGATTTGGGGAGCAGACTACATCGGAAACTTGCGGACGGTCGATACTCACATCAAAACACTTCGCCTGAAACTCGGTGAAGCCGGCGGCTCGATTCAGACGGTCTGGGGCATCGGATATAAATTCGAGGAGGTATGATTAAGCGGTATACCATTCGTCGCCGGATTTGGATTACGATTTGGTTCACAAGCGTTTTTTCTGCCGTCTTATTCGTCTTATTAACCTTTTATCTGTATGACCGGTTTTACCTTCAAACGCAGGAAGACCTGTTGCTCAACCGGGGTGAAAAACTGATTAACATTTATGAATCAGAGGGATTGTCCGGTGCCTTTTACGATGGGATGACCTATACGAATGAACTGACCGAATCCAAGGTGTTTTTCATCGATTTTCTGAAGAAAAATCCGGCCGGTCTCCGGTTCCTGACGAATGCGGATATCGAACAGTTGCGCAATGGTGAAACCATCGTTTCAAGCCGGACCCATCCGATCGAAGGAACAGATATCTTAATGACCGGTTTCCCGATCATTGAGAACAACCGACTTGTCGGGACACTGATTCTGTATCTGGAACTCGGTCAAATCAGTGAACCGTTCCGCCCGCTTCGTCTGATGATCTTCTTTATGATTGGATTGATTGTGCTGAATCTTGTGATTTTCGGCCGTCAAATCATCGATACGATCATTCGTCCACTGATTGATATGAAACGGGCTTCCACCGTCTATGCTCAAGGGGACTTTGCTTACCGGATTCCGATCCAATCGGATGACGAAATCGGGGAACTGGCAGAAACCTTAAATAAGATGGCCGAATCTCTCGGTGAAGTGGATGAACAGCGGAAGGAATTTTTAGCGAACGTCAGTCATGAATTACGGACACCACTCTCCTATATCCGCGGTTATACGGAAATGATGCAAGACAAAGCATTGGATGAAAAAACGCGGGATCAATATTATCAGATCATCGAGCGGGAAACGGAACGGTTGCAACGCCTCGTCAATGACTTGCTTGATCTCGCCCAACTGGAACGAGACTCGTATCCGATGACGAAGCAACCGCTTGTTTTCAGCCAAGTCCTGGAAGATGTCGTTTACCGGATGGAACCGATTGCGAGAGCAAAAGGCGTGTCCATCGTCACCGATTTTGATCCAAGTCAAATCGTTCTCGGTGACAATGACCGTTTGGAACAAGTCATCGGAAACCTGTTGGACAATGCTTTACGCTACACCCCTGCTTCAGGACATATCTATCTGTCGACGAAAACAGAAGGTGATCATACCGTCTGTACAATCCGGGACGAAGGAGAAGGCATTCCGCCGGAACACTTGGAGCGCTTGACGAAGCGATTTTACCGGGTCGATAAATCAAGAACACGAAAAGATGGCGGAACAGGTCTTGGACTTGCCATCACGAAACACATCATTGACCGGCACGACGGAACCATTTCATTCGAATCCGCTCTCGGTCAGGGAACAACCGTCCTGATCACGTTACCGTTGTTACCGGACGAGGACGACGGGTTCTCTTAATGTCACGGTTTTTGATTGGTTAATGGAATAGCATTGATTGCTCTACGCCTGAAAGGACGTTTTATTATCGAAGCAACACTCCTTGGTTGGTTGCAGCAAGCGGATATGTTTGCTGTACCAATCAGTCTTTTAGTCAGTATCGTCATCAGTCTGTTCGGCGTTGTGCCAAGTGCCTTCGTCACGGCAGCGAATTTACTTTATTTCGGTTTTTGGGATGGACTGCTTTTATCTTTTCTTGGCGAAGCTTTAGGTGCCGGTGTGGCCTTTTATGTCTATCGTCATGGTTTCCGGCGTGTTGAACCGCTGATTCAGTCCCCGTTCGTCTTGAAGTGGCTCGCCAGGTTAACGAAGCAAACCGGTTGGGATGCCTTTTGGACAATTCTTTTTTTACGGCTGTTGCCGTTTGCGCCATCCGGACTCGTCACATTTTTAAGTGCGACAAGCGGTGTCTCGGCACTTGTCTTTTTAACTGCCAGTACGATTGGAAAAGTTCCCGCATTGGTCCTCGAAGCTTTCGCCGTCAATGAATTGATCGAACGGGATTCGATGATCCCGTGGCTGATTGTTGGACTGTTTTTGGTGTTTTATCTGATTTATCTTTATAAAAAACGGTTGCATCCATCGAGGGATATCGATTGATGCAACCGTTTTCTTCGTATAGTGTAGAGAAGTAAACAAAGGAGGAACAAGCATGGAATTACGTTCATTTGGCAACACTGACATCCAAGTCTCCCCTCTCGGATTTGGTGCCGGTCATATCGGTTCCGATGATTTATCCGATCAGCAAGCAAGCTATATCCTCCATCAAGCGTTGGATGCAGGCATCCGTCTATTTGATACCGCCCGCGGTTACGGTTTATCTGAACAACGGCTCGGTGACTTTTTGAAGCAGCACCGCCATGATGTCGTCCTGTCGACGAAGGTCGGGTATGATGTCCCGCGTACGCAAGACTGGACATTCCAAGCTGTTGCCGGCGGGATTGATCAAGCCCTTTTGACGATGAAAACAGACTTTATCGATATCGTCCATTTGCATTCCTGCAGTAAAGAGATACTGGCTCAAGATGACGTCATCGAGGCGCTCGAGCGGGCGAAACAGGCCGGAAAAGTCCGATTGATTGCTTATTCAGGCGACCGGGAAGATCTCGACTATGCCATCACGACGGGACGATTCGACAGTTTTCAAACGTCCGTTAATCTGTATGATCAACGGGCATTGAATGATTCAATCCCGCTGATTCATCATCAACAAAAAGGTATCATCGCCAAACGTCCGATTGCCAATGCACCATGGCGGTTTGAGTCCCGGCCGGCCGGGCAATATGTCGAACCTTACTGGGAACGGGCACAGCAACTCGATTTCCCGCTTGAAGAAGCTTCTTGGCTTGAAACCGCACTCCGGTTTACCGTTTTTGAACCCGGTGTCACAAGTGCCATCATCGGAACAGCCAATCCGGAGCATCTGGTCCAAAATATCCGCTTGTTGGAAAAAGGACCTTTACCGGCAGAACGGGTCGCTGATCTCAAACGGTGTTTTCAAGAACAGGATGAAAATTGGTTACAACAAACTTAAAAAGTCGTGAGACGGAACAAAAAGGAAAACGGCTTCAGTCGCCGTTTTCCTTTTTTTCATATAGAAATCACTTCATATATCCGTTCGATCTGTTTAAAACTTTTTCTTTTTCTTTTTCTCTAGTACAACGATGGCTTCGACATGCGCCGTTTGCGGGAACATGTCGTACGGCTGGATGTAGCTGACTTTGTAGCCGGCTTTCATCAAATGATCGCAGTCACGTGCCAACGTTTGTGGATTACAGGAAACATAAATGATTTTTTTCGCTTTTGACGAAATCATTGCGTTCAACAGTTGCGTATCACATCCTGAACGAGGCGGATCGACGATGAAGACGTCTGGAATCCATCCTTCTTTCACCCAGCGCGGAATCCAAGTTTCTGCTTTCCCGACCACGTACTGTGCGTGGTTAAATCCGTATTGTTTCATGTGTGCCGTCGCATCTTCGACCGCTTCCTCGACGATTTCCATTCCACGGACTTCTTTTGCACCTTTTGCAATCCAAAGACCAATCGAGCCGACACCTGCATAAGCATCAACAACACGTTCTTCGCCCGTCAAGGCTGCTGCTTTAACGATTTCACCGTACATCCGTTCGGCTTGTTCCGGATTCAACTGGAAGAAGGCACGCGGTGACAATTGATACGTGAACTCACCCATCTGTTCCTCTATTCGTTCCACACCGCGCAAAATTTCCGTTTGTTCACCGAAGACACGTGACGTCAATTTATCATTAATGTTCAAGGCGACTGAAATCACACCCGGAATATCATAGATATCGCGTGACAAACCTTCAAGATCCTTAAAGCCGTCTTTGAACGCGACTAACACGACTTGAATTTCACCTGTCTTGATGCCTGTCCGAACGACGATGTTCCGGATGACACCGTCTTGTTTGGCCGAATTGTAGACCGGAACGTTGTAGTCATTCAAAATTTTCGTCACGGCTTTGTTGACGCGTAACGTCTCTTTGTTTTGAACGATACACTCGTCGATTGCAACGAGACGGTTCGAGTTCGCTGAGTACAATCCACTGACGATTTGTGTTCCTTCTTTTCCGACCGCAAACTGTGATTTATTCCGGTATTCCCATTCCGTCGTCCCGATTGTCGGACGAATATCCGATTTCTCGACATTCAGCTTCGTCGATTTCGTAAAGGCATTTCGGACCATGTCTTCTTTATAACGGAGTTGCCCTTCGTAGCTCATATGTTGGAGCTGACATCCGCCGCACTGGCTGTAGATCGGGCATAACGGTGTCACACGGTCCGGTGAACGGACATCACGTTTCAAGATTTTTGCATTCGCAAAGTTATTATGGATTTCTGTAATCTCGATTTGAGCCGTTTCCCCGACAAGCAGACCTGGAATGAAGACGATTTGTCGTTCGAGTGTCGCGATTCCTTCTCCGTTGATTCCCATGCGTAAGCAGGTTACGGAACGAATTTCGCCTACCTGTAGTTTAATTTTAGTTGTCATCTGATTCATCCTTTCCATGATCCAAATCAAAAAGCGGTCATTTCGAACCGCTCTCTGATTCCTCATGTTCCTTCATATCTTTTGCATAACGAAGCACCTTGGCTTTCAACTGATCCAAGGAGACGGCTAAACGTTCCAAATCCTCAATATCTGATGTTTCATCCAATGAATCGATCGTATGGCATAAAAGCTGCATTCTTGATTTTAGCACATTCATCTGCCCAAGTTTATCAGTTCTTGCTTTTCCCATTATTCTGACTTCCTTTCTTGTTCTTTATTCCTGTATACATTTAGCATACGATACGTAGTGAAGCTTTAAAAAGGAGGAAAATGTATCATGTCATTAAAATCACCCATCACCATCAAAAATGATCCGTGGGAAGCGTACCG
Organism: Exiguobacterium sp. GL_137; assembly: GCF_057834585.1. NCBI lineage: Bacteria > Bacillati > Bacillota > Bacilli > Caryophanales > Exiguobacterium > Exiguobacterium sp. GL_137. The sequence continues at coordinate 661,002 of NZ_CM174406.1, read as the reverse complement.
TGATATCGAACAGTACGGACAAGCCCGACTGACGAACATCGAAGTCACGACGACGACCCTTTGTAACATGCGCTGTGAACATTGTGCCGTCGGCTATATGTTGTCGAACAGTGAAACACCTACCATCCCGGTCGAACTGCTCATCAAACGACTGGACGAGATTGAACATCTGCGTGCCTTCTCGATTACAGGCGGAGAACCGATGCTGTCGATGAAATCGGTCCGGGAATACGTCGTGCCCTTACTTAAGTATGCCCACGAACGGGGAGCTAAAACCCAAATCAATTCAAATTTAACACTTCCCCTTTCGCGGTACGAGCTGATCATCCCGTATCTTGACGTCTTACATATTTCACATAACTGGGGAACTGCGGACGACTTTATTGATGGCGGCTTCGCCATGATGGAACGGAAACCCTCTCGTGAAGCACGGACGAAGCTGTTTGAACAGATGAAGGAAAACGCCCGGATTCTGAACGCACGTGGCGTCCTCGTTTCAGCAGAAACGATGATTAACAAGCGAACACTGCCACATCTAGAAGCCATCCACCAGGAAATCGTTGAGATGGGATGTGTCCGCCATGAAGTTCATCCAATGTATGGAATGTATGGAATTTTGCATATTTTAAAAACAACTTCCTTCCTAATGTAAATATAAAAAAACAGTCTCTCTGTAATGAATTACAAAGAAACTGCTCTTTCTATCACCCTCTTAATACTAAATTTACCCTCCACAAAAAAATTCTCCATTAATTTCTATTATTTTTAGGTTATTCCATCCCAAACATTTCAGATATTTTTGCAAAAGATTTGTTATTTAATGTTAACTTCATTATATATCCCCCTGTGTTGTTATCATATTCAACGCTATAATTAAAAAAAGTATTTTAATTGTGATACTGTAGCTATTATTTTTTTATTTTTCATAACATATTTTGAATAATATTGTAAAATTTATAATGTATTCATAAAGGCGGTGTAATGATATATGTCCATCAGAAAAAAACTAACTTCAAACCAAAATGCCATATTACTTTCAGAAGTTGAAAATATGTGCCCTCTATGTTCTAAGACACTTATATATGATAAACATGGTAAAAAACACAAACTGTTTGAGGGTGCTCATATTTATCCTCTTAACCCTACTGAAAAAGAAATACAATTGTTAAAAGATGAGAAAAAGTTACATGAAGATGTGAACAATCTTAACAACTATATTGCTCTTTGTATCGAGTGTCATACAAAATTTGATAACCCAAGAACTGTGGAAGAATATAGAAAACTGTACAATATAAAAAAAGAGATTATATCTAAGAGTAAAACTAGAGAGAAGTATTCTGACTATCAAATCGAATCAGAAATAAAGAAAGTTATAGGAATTTTAGTAGAAGACTTTGATGAAAGTAATTTAAAACCACTAAATTTAACAGCTCTGAGATTAGATGAAAAAGCTAATGACACTTTAGTAGGTATAACTAGAAGAAAAATCAGAAATGATATAACTGAATATTACTATTATATTCAAGATCAATTTGCTCAGATTGATACTCAATATCCACAATCATTTAATGCAATAGCCTCACAAGTCAGCACCTTTTACATTATTTTAAGTAAAAGTGAGCCTTCTCAAGAAGTTATTTATCACCAACTTGCAGAGTGGCTTTCCAAAAAAACTAATAATAGTTCATTAGATGCATGTAAAATTGTAATTTCATTTTTTGTTCAAAATTGTGAGGTTTTTTCATGATAGTACCTAACAAAGTAATTAGATACAGCGAATCCATTATTGGAAAAATGACAATTATTTTAGACTACATTTCAGAAGAAAAAGTAATGACAATTAAAGATTTGTTTTTATCTACACAAGATTCTTTTGAAGTAATAGATGAGTTTATATACTCACTTGATGTTCTATTTTTACTTGATGCAATAAAAGTGGATTTTGATAAAGGAGTAGTTACATATGTTGAAAATGATTAGAAGCACCATTTTTACTGAAGAGAGCATTTATTTTCATAAAGGATTAAATGTTGTATTAGGAGACAATGAAGGTTCCAACTCTATTGGTAAGTCGACATTACTCATGATTATTGATTTTATTTTTGGAGGTAATACTTATATCAATCACAACAGTGATATGATAACTAATTTAGGACATCATGATTTTTTCTTTACCTTAGATTTCAATGGTGTCGAATATCATTTTATTAGAGGAACTGAAAATCCAAAAGCTGTTTATATCAGCAATAACAAGTTAGAAAAAGTTGAGAAAATAGAAGACAAAGATTTTACAAGCAAACTTAAGTATTTTTATGAAATAGAAGCAACTCAGCTATCTTTCAGATCAGCTGTTAGTACATTTTCTAGAGTATGGGGCAAAGAGAATTATGATGTTAAAAAGCCTTTACATAACCATCCTCAAGAAAAGTATCTTTACACTGTCACAAAATTAATTCAGCTCTTTAATAAGTATGATTCTATTGAATCCAAAGATAGAGAATTAAAGAGTTTAAAGGAAAAGAGCGCTACTTTAACAAAAGCAGTAAAGTACAGCTTGGTTCCTAAAATCACTAAAAGAGAATACACAAAGAATTTAAAAGAAATAGAGAAACTTATAAGCGAGATAGAAAGAATAGGTAAAAACGCATACAGTACTTCAGGTGATATTAATGAACTTGTTTCTGATGAAATGATTCATTTAAGAGAGAAAAAGAATGAATTATTAGAAGAAAGAGAATACTATAAATCAAGATTAAATAGAACATCAAGAGCTATTAAATCTTCTAAAAGCGCAGGATTTGAAAACCTTTTAGAGTTTTTCCCTGGTGTAAACTTAAGCAAAATAAATGAAATTGAATCATTTCACAAAGGAATTATTTCAATTTTAAGTGAAGAATTAGAGCTAGCAAAAAAAGAATTATCTCAAAAAATAAATGACATTGAAAAGGATATTGATGCTGTAATTGCAGAACAAGATCAAATACTAAAACCTGACGAAGAGCTTACTTTATTTGTAGAGAAATTAATAGAATATTCTTCAAAGTTAAAAAAACTTCAACAAGAGAATGATTACTACAAAAAATCATTAGATATAAAAAGCGATATTACAAATAAAAAAGAAAAACTTGAAGAACTAAAAGAAAGTATTATTGATGAAATTAATAATACTATTAATGATAAATTAAAAATAATAAATGACATAATACATCAAAACAAAAGGACTGCACCTGATTTTAACTTGACTTCCACTAGATATGATTATACTTTCTTTGAAAATACAGGAACAGGGAAGGCTTATACAAACCTAATTATTTTTGATTTAGCCCTCTTCACCATAACTAAAATACCTTTCATAATTCATGACTCATTCCTCTTTAAAAATATTGAAAATGACGCAGTAGAAGAAATTGTGAGTTTCTGTAGTTCAATGTCAAATCAGGTATTTATAGCGATTGATAATATTCACATGTATAACAAAAAAACTCAAGAAACTTTGTTACACAATCAAGTGATTAAGCTTTCTAAAGATAAATTGCTAACAAAAAAAGATTGGAGAGATAAGACTAATAAGTCTAAAAAGTAAGGGAGCTAAAGCAGCTCCTTTTACTTTCTTTTTAATCAGGTTGAATTAAGAAATCACCCTGAAGAGACTTATCAGGTGATCCATCTTTTCTATTTATCTTGCCCTGTACTTTCACACAAGTCTGTAAATGACACAGGCTCAATATTCTTCTTAAGACTTGTCTCTGTTGATAATGCCCATGAAAGAGGCATCTATATTCAGATCCACAGTAATCTCACTTTAAAAGTTGAGAGATACAAACTGATTGCCATTACTTTGATGTATTATATATCTCACACAACTGGATAACAGCTGGTAAGTTTATAGATGTAAGCTAATGGATATAAAGTCATCTAGAGAGCAGAGAAAGGCATTGTTTCACAAAATGATTAGAAATTCTAAATCACTGCCTAAAATGGAATTAATAGTGTCTGCTGAAACAATTATAAATAGCAGAACCATTCCAATCCATAAGCAAAATGTAGAGGATATAGACTGTTTTAGACATGAAATTCACCCAATTCATGATTCAGGGTTTGCTAAAAATACATTCACAGACAGTATATAAGATTCTTTACATTCAATGTACGCTGTATGAAATACTGCATCTAAAGGAATCTAAAAAAATAAAGGCTTCCCTCTTACAGCTCCAAGGCTTTCCTCACTAGCTTCTCAGTATCTAATTCTCCTCTAGTAGCCACAGTTACTCCCTTCTCAGTAATCCTAACAGTAGTAGCCTGCTTGCCTATCATCTTTAGTACCTTGTCCATTAGCTCCTGCTCTTTACTCATCTTAACAAAACTTCCTAGTATTATTTCAGGAAGTATTTAGATAGGATCAGTAAACTGTGACAAAATGAACATTTTACTTAACTAAAGTCCAAAATATTTTTTAGTGCGTGTATTTTCAAGGCACTTCTCCCAAAGACTTAGGACAGGGTAGCCCCATGCCACTCCCCTAACTCAGACAAAATTTATCTGGTGATCTGTTCACTAGCTGAGTAGTCTGGTCTAAGAGTGCATTTAACTTTTCTTAATTGCACAGTTGAGAGACAGATGAATGATGACATAACATCAAGGCTTTAAGTTGTGCAATATCTTTGTGCATAAAGTTAGGCAAGCAATCAGATATAAATGCACAAATAAAAAGAGAGACAACAGCAGTCAGCCATTGTCTCAGTGTCTTACATCTTATTCAGTTCAGATAACAATTCATTCAGTGACTTATCTTCTACTACTTGAGTCACTTCTTGTACATCCTTGAGTCTACCTTGGTTCTTGAGTACCATCTCAATAGCCTTTAGTTTGTTCCCTGTTTGTACCTTATCATTGTTAATAATCATCCTGAGCTGAGTGTAGGTATCTGCTAGGAAAGACCTCTGTACCTCCTCTGATTGCTTGATAAGCTCCTCATTAAAGTATCCCTGCTTCTTCCACTCATACAGGGTAGAAGGATTGACCCCTACCTCTTTTGCAATCATGTCATTAGTCAGCCCATTAACATCCTTATACACCATCAATGCAATAGCCTTGTACTGCTCAGGCTTGAGTGCTGTCCTCTTGGTATTAGCCATGCTGTAAAACTCCCCTCTGTAAATAATTTTTATGTCACGCTCACTCCTCATTTCTTGGGCATATCAGCACATCAACAGCATCATCCTGCATAACATCCCTCTGTGACTTAACAGCCATCTATCAGGCATTACACAGCAATTAGCAGTCCAGATACTTAATGACCCTCCCCCCTGTAATTTTCCAATGCCCACTCAAAGTAAATGACCTCTATCAGCAGGCTTAATACTGCTAATAATCAAAGACATTCACTCTGATTGACTTGGGCTATTAGGTAAATAAAAAAGCCTGACAAGAAGCATCTTACAGCCTCCTATCAGGTAAAGCCTGACTTTCATCAGGTCAATATAAAGCCCTAGTCAGATGAATTACAGGGAAAGAGAGTGAGAATTTCTATCTGTAACTAGGACATTACTTGCATTACTTTCTTACATACAATAGCTTAACTACTCTCAACAATATTAAGTAATTCACTACTATTCTTTATAGTTCTTCTTACAGCTATCCTTACAGTTATTCTTAACTGTTTATCCTTACTGTTATAACTGTTATTAACAATAAGCATTTTCAAAGCTGTTAATTAAAATCAATTAACTCTCCTACATATATATGTACAGCTAGTACAAAAGAGATTAAAGTATGAGATTGTAAATACTTTTAAAGAAGCTCTAAACCATTGGGGCTGTAAGGCTCAGCCTCCTAACTATTTTTCAACTGATGTCTAACTGACCTCTATAATGCTCCTAGTTGTTATCCCCACTGGTACAACTTTTTGAAATAGTATCATTTTTAGTGTCATAGAAACCGAGACAGAAGGTGATATTTAGGCTCCTAACAGCATATATGAGTCCCTCTTAGACTTGAGCAGGACTTCTTAACCTATCTCCAGACACAAAAAAAGAGGCTTACAAAGCCCCTTCTGGAATATTAACTTCTACATCAACAAGTAACAGGCTTGCATAGTCAGATAGATGAGGCAAGATGTCCTTGACATGGCTTGGAGGGTTGATCTCATCCCCATCCTCAAGCATTGACTCTAACATTAACTCTAGTACATCATTGGCATTTTCAACAGCCTCAATCATTGTCTCTCCATCAGTAAAGACATTATCTAAATCAGGAAAGGAAACAATAAAGGCTCCTGTATTTTCCTTTGGATTCTCTCGCTCAATAACAGCATGGTATTTATACATAGTCATCAGATGAACCTCCCTGACAGGTATTTTTAACATTGTAACATTATCATAAAGAGCAGGGAAGCTCATAAGAGCTTTATCCCTGACTGCTTTTCAATTTTTTCTACTGTACGCCTTAGAATGTCTTTCCCACCATGGTTAGCAACTGGAAACTTTTGATTAGTGATAGGTGATTTCCAAACCATGTGAGAACCTTTGCCACTTCTTACAAAGGTACATCCATTAGCGGAAAGTATCTTAGTTACTTCCCTGTAATTCATCTTGTTCCTCCAATCTGCTGACTGATTTATGTATTTTTTTATATATTTTAATTTACCCTTTTATATTTAAATTACACGCTTCAACTTCCATCATTGACATTAGAATAATTAGTTATCCATAATTGTTGAGTATTCAAAACAGAAGGAGTTTTTATAATGTCAGTAGTTAAACAGAAACAGACCCCCCAAACAGATGCTTGGGAGGCTTATCAAGATGTAGTCAAGTATGGCAAAAGCGTACTGAGTAGCATTGAATTTACCACAACAAACCTCTGTAATATGAGATGCGCTCACTGTGCTGTAGGACATAACCTAGCACTTAAAGACCCTGATGCTTTACCTATTGAACTGCTCATCAAGAGATTAGATGAGGTTACTACCCTGAGAACCATCAGCATTACAGGTGGAGAGCCTATGATGAGTATGAAGTCAGTTAAGGGCTATGTCCTCCCTCTGCTGAAATATGCCCATGAGAGAGGTATCTATACTCAGATTAACTCAAACCTCACATTAGACTTAGAGCGTTACAAGATGATTGCTCCTTACCTTGATGTACTACATATCTCTCACAATTGGGCTACTGTAGATGAGTTTACAGATGTAGGCTTTGCTATGGCTGAGAGAAAGGCAAGCAGAGAGCAGAGAGAAGCACTCTTTCAAAAGATGATTAGCAACTCTAAAGCTCTATCTGAAATGGGAGTTATGATCTCAGCAGAGACAATGTTGAATGGCAGAACCCTGCCTCACATTGAAAAGATCCATAAGCAAGTAGTGGAGGAAATGGGCTGTGCAAGGCATGAGATACATCCTATGTATGATTCAGGATTCGCAGGGATTACAGCCTTTAATAAGATGCAGGATTCAAAACAGCGCATGTACCCGGCAGATTTCGCCTCGATGATTGAAGCCGCCAGTCTGGATGAAATCCGTGACGGCATCCATCGTCTTCTTGATGTCCGGGATCCAAATGTCTGGATGTTATTCGGTACCCTGCCATTTTATGCCTGCTCGATGAAAGAAGAAGATTTAGAGCTCCACCGTCGTTTACGTCAGGAACCAAATGTTTCCGTCCGTAATGACCCTGACGGCCGATCACGCCTGAACGTCAATATCTTTGACGGTGAAATCATCGTGACGGATTTCGGGGATGAACTTGCCTCACTCGGGACGATTCAGGACACTTCCTTCAACGATGCGTATGCGATGTGGCAAAAAACTGAGCTCAATCAAAGTTTGTCCTGTCACTGTCCCGCCGTTCAATGTCTCGGTCCAAATGCACTCGTCAAAAATGCCTATTATCCGGAAGTCGATTTCCTACAGCAATCCAGCCGCCTCTGACCAGGTTTGAGTCTCTTTCAAAACGGGAAAAGTCTGTCACAAAGTTGACACACTTTCCTTGTTCGAAGGGGGTTTCAAAAATGGAATGGCTCGTCGGGATTGTCGCGATTATCGGAATGTTCAGTATGGTACTTGGAATCATGATGATTGGCATTCGAGCGTCTCACAGTATCGAACACGATGAAGTGTTCGACCAAACGGATTGGGACGAACATCTTTTGCATATGCCACGTCCAACACGGTTCGAACCAACTGAACAAAAAGAACAATAAGCATAACATGTCCCGGATGTACAGACGTACATCCGGGACATGTTATGCTTATATAAAAAAGGAAAGGCAGTTGTTTGATTTGTCGCGTCGCTTTGCTTTGATTCTTTCGATTGTATTTATTTCAGGTTTCACCCAAGGATTACTCATCCCGCTGCTTTCCATTTTGCTCGAACGTCAAGGAACACCCGCTTACATAAATGGACTGAGTGCTGCTGTACTATATATTGGTGTCATCGTCGCAGCACCCTTGATGGAAAAACCGTTGCGGCGCCATGGGTATGTTCCTGTCATCTCGTTCGGTCTTGCTTTAGTGGCTGTTGCCGTCTTTGCTTTCCCGCTCATCCCAAGCGTTCTCGCTTGGATGGTACTGCGATTCGTCGTCGGCTTCGGGGATCAGACTCTCCATTACGGTTCTCAAGTTTGGATTACCTCCATTACACCGAACCATAAGCTTGGTCGGACGATGTCTCTGTACGGCATGGCATTTGGACTCGGTTTTGCCCTTGGACCACTTGCCGCACCACTCGTCGACTGGATCAGTTGGCTGCCGTTCGTCTTGACCGGAACACTGACTGTCCTCGTCCTGATTGCCTTAAGACGAGTACCGAACGAGAAGCCGTCTGATGTCATGCCGGAAGAGCTTCAGTCTGCGGCTTCCCGTTATCGTCTTGTCTTGACGAGTGCTTGGTTTACATTGTTGCCCGGCTTCACATACGGCTTTTTAGAAGCGACATTGAACGCCAGCTTTCCTGTATTTGCAACACGAAACGGCTATGAGCTATCCCAGACGAGTACGTTGATCACAACTTTTGTCGTCAGTTCCTTATTGATGCAATTACCGCTTGGACGTCTCGCCGATCATTTCGGAAAACGGCGGACGCTGATCACTGTCCTCAGCATCGGATCTTTCGCATTTTTGACAGCCTGTTTTTTATTCCAAAGCTACGGTGCATTGTTCCTGATTTTTGCAATCAGCGGCATGGCTCTAGGTTCGACGTATTCTTTAGGCGTCGCTTATATGACCGAACAGCTGCCAAATCATCTGCTGCCGACCGGGAACCTGCTTGCCGGGATTTCGTTTAGCCTCGGTTCGATTCTAGGTCCGATTTCCGGTAGTTTATTCGTCATGTTGCCCCCAGGATTCTATTTCATTTTATTCGTACTGGTTCTCGCAACACTCGCTTATCTTCTTTTTCGTTCAAAGCCTGTATCCCGGTTGCTGTAAATAAGCAAAGACGGTCGTCCCATATGGAACGACCGTCTTTTTATTTTACGATTCCTTCTTGCCGAAAACTGTGCCAGAGCTTATCGTCGATTGCGTACGGCTGTTCTTTTGCACGTTTCAATTCTTCCGTTTCCAATAAGACGATGACCTCTCGACCGTTGATTGACCAAACGGAGTCGTATCCTCTTTCCGCCTCAACGATTTCCACCGCGACATCCCCATGCGTCTCTTTTAGTTGTTGACTGACACTGGTGACGACAAAGCGAGCAAACTCATCCCGCGGACGACGGTTGGCAATGATCTTTCGAACGATCTCATTCCGTTCCACTTCTCTCATCTCCTTTCGTTTTTTGGTTGCACTAGCCTTTATGGCAAGGCCGAATCGGTGGTTTTATGACCGTACAGAAAAAGCCGAACGAGTCGGCTCAGCAACAAACGATTAAAAATAACAGATTGATTGAGACTATTTTTGCATGATTCAGAATCTTCGTCAACTCCGCTTTTGAAACCAAATCGGAAGGTACGTCGATACAAGAATGCCTGCAACGACAAACAACAGACCGATAAAAGCTTGCGGTGGAATGGATTCCCCGAGAATGAGCGCAGATAACGTCACGCCGTAAATCGGGACAAAAAACATGAACAGTGACACGCGGCTGACCGGATTATATTTCATCAAAAGATTCCATAACGTGAATCCAGTCGCTGACAAAAATGCTAAATAAACAAGCATCCAGACCGTCGTACTCGTGAAGCTAAACGGGAACCAGTCCCCATTTAAGACGGCTCCGACGATGAATAAACCAATTGATCCGATGACCATGGCCCAACCCGTCATCGGTGCGACCGGGTAACTTGCCGAATATTCCTTAGCGATTAAATTTCCGAATGCGCCGGAAATCATGGCGAGAATCAGTAAGACTTCACCACTCCCAAACGATACACCGGCTGACCCTTGCGGCCAGTTGGCTAAAATCACGCCCGTAAATCCTAAAAACAAGGCCAGTCCTTTGAATCGATTCAACCGGTCATCTTCATACCGGAAATGGGCGAGCAACATTTGAAAGAAAGAAGTCGATCCGGCAATGATCGATCCTTGAACCCCGGTCGATAAGGAAAGCCCGATATAAAAGAACACATATTGAAGAAACGTCAAAAAGAAGCCAAGCCGGCTGTACGCGAGTGTCCGCTTTTTTAATGTAATCGGTTGCTTAAAAATCAGGACGCTGACAATAAGCAATAAGACGCCGGCGATAAAAAAGCGGTAACTGGCAAACAACAGTTGTTCTCCGTATTCCGTTGAAGTAATGGCAAGCAGCGTATAACTTTTTTTGATGAAGGGAAACGCACTTCCCCAAAGGAAGGTCGTCACTAAAGCGAGCACAACCATACCAAATCGATCGGTCAATATTTTTTTCATTTTTGCTAATTCCTTTCCTGTTCCTTTTGACATAGACATGGTATAGTAGTTTTACAGATAATAATTATTATAATCTAGCGACAATGAAACTCATTATCATTCACGAGAAAACGTTGGTAATCAACATTCTCATTGTTTTAACATAATGATTTCTTTTCTCATTTAGAATTGAAAGGAGCTTTTCCATATGACTACCTCTACTACTACTGATGTCCATCAGCGTTCCGCTCTCCGTCATGCTTGGGAGGAACATCACGAATTGATTTTAGCACTCTTTAGCGGAATATTGATTTTAATTGCCTATACGCTCGAAAAGATCAACATTCCAGCCACAGGCTATGTCACGCTTTATCTCTCCGCTTACTTAATCGGAGGTTATGCGAAAGCAAAAGAAGGATTAACGGAAACCTATCATGACAAAACCTTGAATGTAGAATTATTGATGATTTTGGCTGCTATCGGTGCAGCAGCTATCGGATACTGGATGGAAGGTGCTATCTTGATTTTCATCTTCGCTTTATCCGGTGCTCTTGAAACCTACACTATGAATAAAAACGAGCGGGCACTGCAAAGTTTAATGTCCTTACAGCCGGAAGAAGCCACGCGATTAAATGCCGATGGTAAGCTTGAAGTCGTTGGTCTTGAGCAATTGGTCGTCGGAGAACTCGTCTACGTCCGCCCGGGGGAACGTATCCCTGTCGACGGAACCATCATCCGTGGTCAAGCTGCGATTGAAGAAGCATCGATTACCGGCGAATCAATTCCGGTTGAAAAACAAGTAGGCGATACCGTTTACAATTCAACGGTCAACATGAACGGTGTGTTGACGATCGAGATGACAAAAGCCGCAGACGAGTCCCTGTTCCAAAAAATCATTCACATGGTTCAAAACGCTCAAAGCGAACAATCACCATCCGCACAATTCATCGAACGGTTCGAAAGCCGTTACGTCAAAATCGTCTTACTCGTCGTCGCCTTGATGATGGTTGTCCCCCATTACTTAATTGGTTGGACATTTGAAACGAGTATCTATCGGGCCATGATTTTACTCGTCGTCGCTTCTCCTTGTGCTTTGGTCGCTTCGATCACACCGGCTGCTTTAGCAGCAATCGCCGCTTCTGCTAGAAACGGTGTCTTATTTAAAGGTGGGGCACATATCGAGACACTTGGACAAGTCGATACGATCGTCTTTGATAAAACCGGGACATTAACGACCGGGAAACCTATCGTCACGGAAAGCCATTATGCTGACGAAATTGATGCATTCGCCGTCAAACAAGCGGTCGCATCCATTGAAGCACAATCGAATCATCCGCTGGCACAAGCGATTGTTACACACTTAAAAACGGATATCATCGAACCATCCGCTTTCAAGGATGTGACAGGCTACGGAATCGAAGCTACAGTTTCCGGTCAAACGTACCGGATTGGAAAATATGCGTTCCACGAAGGATTGACCGATCCTTTCCTATCGATGGAGCAAACGTTAAAAGAACAAGGAAATACAATCGTCTATGTCAGTAACGGACAGTCAATTATTGCGCTCTATGCATTACGGGATACGATTCGTCCTGAAGCCAAGACAGCTATCGCGTCGTTAAATGCACTTGGGATCACGACAATCATGTTGACAGGAGACAACCCTGTGACTGCTGCTGCGATTTCGAAGGAAGCGGGCCTGACAGATTACGTTGCCGAATGTCTTCCTGAAGACAAAGTACGTTATATCAAGCAGTACCAGACTGAAGGAAAAACAGTCGCTATGGTCGGGGACGGAATTAATGATGCTCCCGCTCTTGCACTTGCACATGTCGGTATCGCAATGGGTGAAGGAACAGATGCTGCTCTTGAAACAGCCGATGTCGTCTTGATGAAAAATGATTTAGGACGCCTGGCTTATGCCGTCAACAAAGCGCGTAAGATGAATCGTGTCGTCAAACAAAACATCACACTCGCAATCGGTGTCATTCTTCTGCTAATCATTTCGAATTTGTCACAGTTCCTCATCATGCCGTTCGCAGTTGTCGGTCATGAAGGTTCGACCATTCTTGTCATTTTGAACGGATTACGCCTCCTTCAAAAAGATATGCCTCTCCCGGCAACTCCTGCAACTTTTTCAAAACAAGCAGCAGCGTAATCCAATCAAAAAGCATCTACCGTCGATTACCGACAGTAGATGCTTTTTTGGTGTGACGTTCAAAGAATAGATGGAGCTTGAAATCAACCAAATGTATTGGTTGGAATCGAGTCCAGATCCGCTTGCTCTTTTAATCGTTTTTCTTCCATCTTTTTCGGATCTGCTTTTTTCATGAAACGTTCCCACGACGCATTCAGTTCAGAGCCGAGTAAAATGATCAACCCTGTAAAATACAACCATAACAACACGATGACGACACTTCCGAGCGAACCGTACGTTTGATTGTAATTTGAGAAATTCGATACATAAAATCCGAACCCAACCGATAACAACTGCCATACGATGACACCGAAAACAGCCCCGGGAATCGCTTCTTTAAAGGAAATCGGACGTTTCGGAGCGACACGGTAGAAGATCGACAAAATCAAAATCAGCAAAATAGTCGAAATGGCATATCGCAAGACCGTCAACAGGATTTTTTGCCCCATATCAATCGGTAGGACAAAGTTGGCTAAGTAACTGATGATCGGCCCACCTAATACGTTCAAGACAATCAACAAGAGCATTCCGATTCCGAGCACAACGGTCAGAATCAATGCGATTCCACGTGCTGCGACGAATCCACGGGGTGAAAAATCACCATAGGCATGATTGGCTGTCGTAATCAGACGATCGACGCCTTTGGAAGCCGACCAGATCGCTAAAATCGCCCCGATTGACAAGAGACCGCCTTGCGGTTCCTTGATTGCTTGGAAAATGACATCCGTAAACGTATTGACCGATCCACCCGGCGCTAAATCACGAATTTGTGATTCAAGCGTCTGTTGATCAATATCAAAGAATGATAATACTGAAATAACAAAAATAATGCCTGGAAAAATCGATAAGAACCAATAATAAGCTAACGTTCCTGCGTAATCCGTAATGTTGTGATCGGACATGCGTTGCTTTAGATTAAGGGCTAACCCTTTAGGATCACGTGTATGCGCCATCATCATCTCCCCTTCATAAAAAAGAGGCAGTCCAGGACTACCTCATTGTCTTACTATACTTTTTCCCTGTTTATTTCAACTAAAACCTCAATTATCTATAAGCTCGATATCATAAAAACGTTCCGTCATCTTCGTCAATTTTTGTACAAGCGATGTCGGACGAACCGGTAAATGAATCAGCTCTTCACGTTTGATCCAGAGCGGTGTATATCCGGACGACAGATCCTCGAATTCTTCTCCCGTCCCTGTTCCAAATATACCACCCGTCATTTTTGCCCAGTAATACGGATTGTCCAATCCGTTAAATCGAACATTCGCGGCAACTCCCTCAAGTTCCACGTCCACTCCAAGCTCTTCATGCGCTTCCCGGATGGCGGTTTCTTCTAATGTTGCGCCTGCTTCTCGTCCGCCGCCCGGAAACACATAGTAGGTCTCACCCGGCTTATCCCGACGAATCAAGGCAACTTCATCTGCTTCATTGATTAGAATAATGGCACTTCTTTGAATCGGCATTGATTTTCACTCCTCCTCATCATCTGAGGACTCAACGAATGGTCTCAAGCATTTCTGGAATCAATCCATTTTCCGTGGATGCAATGACTTGTGCGGCAACCTTCATTCCAAGTTTAAGTGCATCTTCTGCCCGTTTGGATTCCGTCAATTCGGAAAGCACGGCAGAAAAGAATGAATCTCCAGCACCTGTTGAGTCAACTACTTTCACTTTTTTCGTCCCAACATGACCAGAAGTCGCTGTCCGGCGGTCCACATAGACAGCACCTAACTCACTCATTGTGACAACCGTGAAGGGTGCTCCTTTTTTCGCCAGTTCGTTCGCTACATGAATGGCGTCTTCTACCGTTACAATCGATAGGTCCGATAAAATCTCAGCTTCTTCACGGCTACAGATGAAGCCCGTAAATCCTTGTAAGAGGTGGCGATTACGCTCAATCACACTCAAATGTCCACAGACGCCGTAAAGCGGTAACTCCATTTTGCGACAGATATGAATCAACCGTTCGAGAACTGTCACCGATAAATCCAAATCGATCGCAACTGCATCCACTCCGTCAAGCGCATAGACGGATTGACGAAGAATGGCTTCTTCCAGGAGTTTAGCGTCCGGTTGTTTAGAAATCGACGTCTGTAAATCTCCTTCATTGTCCATGACTGCAAGCCACATCCCCATTCCATGATCTTCGAGCATCTCTACATGATCGACGTTGGCCCCGTAAGATTTTAACTCTTCGAGTACCCCGACACCGATTTGATCGTTCGTAACCGTCGAGATAAAACGAACATCATTTCCGAGAACAGCGAGATTTTGTGCTACGTTCCGTCCTGTACCACCATTCGAGAAGGTGATATCCCCGACGTTTTTCGCATCCTTATGCAAGGGTGCAAACGAAGTTCCTTTTATGTCGACGAATACTTTTCCGATTACCGCAATTTTATTCATTCCTGTTCCACCTCTAAAAAAATTTCATGAACCCGAAGGATTTATACGCGTTCTAGGCACATTGCCTCCATTATAGTAAAATTTCAAAACTGTTACAACCAATCAGACCCTTCATGATCCCAACAAAAAAATCCCGACGATGACAGTTTTGTCTGTCGATCGTTCGGGATTCCATTCAAAAAAGCGTTATTGTTTCCATCAGAGATTGGCGATGGTCAAACTGATCGCAAGCAATAATCCAAAGATTGTATTGACCTTCCCCGTCTGCGCCATACCCGGCATTAATTCCTGCGGCGGCAGGTCACGCCAGAACAGTTTCACGGCTTTAATCATCAGTGGAATGCTTAAAAGAGCAAGCAGTGCCCACCATGTGACGTTAAAGGCCAGTACGGCAATCAACAGCGACAGGACGGCAGCAGCAAAAAAGGCGATCAGCACATAGACTGCTTTTTGGTGACCGACTAAGCAGGCAATCGTCTTTCGTCCATTGACTTTGTCATTGTCGAGATCACGGATATTGTTCGCGAGTAGAATCGATCCAATTAAAATGGATACCGGAATCGAAATTGCGACTGCTTCTGTCGGAACATAACCGATTTGCAGATAAGCTGAGATCGCGATGATGACATACCCCATGAAAAAACCGGCGACGATTTCTCCGAACGGTGTATAAGCGATCGGTAATGGTCCTCCTGTGTAGATGTAACCAACGAACATCGAAACGATTCCAATCAAAAGCAACCACCATGTTGTTTCAAGGCACAAATAGATACCAAGCAGGGCCGAGATGCCGTATAACGAGAAGGCAAACGCTAAAATCGTTCCCGGCTTAAAACCGTCGCGGACAATCGATCCTCCGATCCCCACCGATTCTTCCGTATCGAGTCCCCGCTTGTAATCATAATATTCATTAAATAAGTTCGTCGCAATCTGAATCAGCATCGATGCGATCAACATGGCAAAAAACAGATCCATCCGTAACGATTCGATCCGTGGTGCCACGATAGCCGTTCCTACGACGACCGGCACAAAACTTGCCGTCAACGTATGCGGTCGTGTCATTCGCCAATATACAGCGATTGATTTATTCATATAATAAACCCCTTTCCTGTCTAAGTGTATCGGGTTTCGTTTTTTACTGTCAATGCTCAATCCCAGATAGCTTATTCCTTCTTTTTTTCAGATAAAAAGTTTACACTGAGAATAAGTGAAACGTATCACAGTATCTTTAGACTAGGGGGCAATGAGCGGTATGGCTTACGCTCAACATGAGCTTAAACAATGTATTGAACGTGCTGTTGGTCATGCAAATGCATATCAACGGTCTATTATCGCCGCGTATTCGTGGAATGTCGAGACGCAGGATGTCAGCGCACTGTCATTCGGAACAGAAGAACGCTTTTATTTTACGACACCTGATCGGTCCATGCGTGCCATTGGTTTTGGCATTACGCAACAACTAAAGACGGCAGGACACGATCGTTTCTTACGGATGCAGTCCATGTGGTCAAATTTGAATCGGGATCATGTCGGCACCGATTTATTTGCCTTTTGCGGCTTTTCTTTTTCTGAACTCAAGCATACTGAATATCGTTGGTCTTCTTTTGGAGAAGCGTCGATGACCATTCCCAAGTATCTTTACTTGGAACAGGATGGACGAACGACGGTAACGGTTTTTGCGTTCGTTGAACCGCAATCTAACGCAGAAAAGATTCTCAACCAGTTGGCAGTAGAATATGCAGAATTGCATACACCGAAGTCCACTCCATTCGTGACACGGATTCGTCTGACGCGTGACGGAAATGATGCTTTTGAAGCCTCGTTTCATCAAGCGGCACAACTCTTAAAAACGTCACTTAAAAAAATCGTCTTAGCCCGTGAGGTCGTCTATGAGCTCGATCAGCCAATTGATTTGGCAGGACTCGTCGAGGAACTCGAGTCTTCGCAGCCGGGCAGTTATATCTTCTTCTTTCAACCGACGACAGATGAAGCTTTCCTTGGTGCGACGCCGGAACGATTGATTTTAAAATCCGGTCTTGAGCTCAAAACAGCCGCCGTTGCCGGATCCGCTCCTCGACACGCGATTGAGACGACAGATGCCGCACTGGGACAGTCATTGTTACAGGATGATAAAAACCGTGTCGAACACGCGATTGTCGTCGACTCGATTGAAAATACACTTCAAGGACTCTCGACAGCGATCACCAAACCGGATGAACCGATGTTGCTGAAGAATCGCCATATCCAGCATCTCTATACGCCGATCAATGCAACACTTTCACCTGAAGTCAGTCTGTTTCAGCTGATCGAGAAGCTTCACCCTACACCTGCACTGGGTGGAGAACCCAAGGAGGCGGCCGTCGCTGCAATCCGCGAAATCGAAACGTTCGAACGTGGCTGGTACGGTTCTCCCGTCGGTTGGATGGACGGACAGGAAAATGGTGAATTCATCGTCGCCATCCGCTCCGGTCTGTTTACCGACCGCTCGGCTGTTCTTTATGCGGGTTGCGGGATTGTCGAAGGATCTGTTCTCCAAAGTGAACTGGAAGAAACCGATACAAAACTATCACCGATGTTACAGGCCCTGTCGCATCTTTGTACGATAGAAAAGGATGATATTTATGTTGACTAAATGGATGCATGCATTAATCGATAATTTAGTGAAAGGCGGAGTCCGGGATTTTGTCATCAGTCCCGGATCTCGTTCGACCCCCCTTGCCATCGCTGCTTTTCTTCACCCTTTTAGCCGTACCCACGTCCTCGTTGACGAACGGTCGGCTAGTTTTTTTGCCCTTGGTTTAACACGTGCGGAAGATACATTGCGTCCGGTCGCTTTGATTTGTACGAGCGGAACGGCAGCCACGAATTATTATTCTGCCGTGACGGAAGCAAACATCTTCGAGTTGCCGTTAATCGTATTGACGGCGGATCGCCCCCATGAATTACGTGGAGTCGGTGCCCCCCAAGCGATTGATCAAGTCGGTCTATACGGGAAGCAGGTACGGCATGCCTTTGACCTGCCGCTGCCGGAAGATACTGCTCTTCCGTACGTACAGCACGTAGCGGAACGCGCCGTTCTTCTCGCCCTGGCAGAGCCTGCTGGTCCGGTCCATATCAATATTCCACTTCGGGAACCATTGATTCCAGAACTGGATTTACTGCAAACGGGTCAGCCGGTCGGACAACCGCATCAACCGGCAGTAGAAAAACATACACAAAAATGGATTGAAATTTTATCAATTCCGCGTCTTTTGATTGTCATCGGACCTCAACTTTCTCTTGCGGATACACAAATCATCCTTGACTATGCCGACCGTGCGCGGATTCCGGTTTTAGCCGATCCATTGAGTCAAGGCCGCCGTTCTTCTAACGATACGGTTTTCAGCTATTACGATACCTGGTTAAAAGAAACAGCGATTCACGATGATATCCGACCGGATCATATTTTACGATTCGGTGCGATGCCGACATCAAAACCATATCTTCTTTGGTCAAAAGGTATTCCAACGACAGTTGTCGGGCATCCCGGAAATTGGCGTGATCCCCAGTTGCAGGCCCACTTTTTAAGTGGTCATCCGAGCCAAATGAAGACTGTCCCCGTCATAACGCATGATGTATCTTATCTCAAGACCCTTCAACGGGCAGAGCACATCGTCCAGACTGTCTTTTCTTCTTTGGATGCAGACCAGCTGACGGAATACAACGTCGTCCGGGCATTAAATGATTTAACGGAAGGCAGTCTATTTGTTTCGAACAGTATGCCGATCCGCGACCTCGATACGTTTTTACCGACGCGTACGCCGCTGCGTATCCTCGCCAATCGAGGAGCCAATGGCATTGACGGGATTCTTTCAAGTGCCCTCGGCGCAACATATGAAGCCGACAATCGTTACCTCCTGGTCGGTGATCTTGCGTTCTTACATGACATCAACGGATTGATGATGGCACGATCTGTCCCGATCACGATACTTTTAGTGAATAACACCGGCGGCGGTATCTTTAGTTTTCTACCGCAACAAAATCTTGATCCTGCTTTGTTTGAACCCCTTTTTGGAACGGCACAAGACGTTGATTTCAGCCACTTGGCTGCCGGTTACGGGGTAGAATATGAACGGATTTCATCGATTACGCAGCTCAAGTCGACGTTGCAGCAACAAGCGACTGCGACACGTGTCTTGGAAATCGTCACCGATCGTCCGGAAAACGTTCGTCTCCACCGCTTGATTTGGGAACAGACGAATCAGGCATTGCAGGACGCATTCCGATGAAACTGCGGCATCAGGAATACCATGTCGAGATGACAGGAAGCGGTCCGCCTTTGTTGCTGTTACACGGTTTTACCGGGAGCAGTGCCACATGGGATCTGCTCGAAAGCCGGTTGCAATCAGACTATACCGTCTATCGGATTGATTTGCTCGGACATGGTCGGACAGCTGCTGCTCCTTACCAACGGATGCGCCTGACGGAACAGGTAAAGGATTTGCAGACCTTACTTGCGACCCGTGACGAAGACTGGTCGGTGTTAGGCTATTCCATGGGCGGTCGAATCGCCCTTCTGCTTGCTGCGACATCGAAACAGGTGAAACAGACGATTGCCATCAGTACGACACCAGGCATCCGCTCGGCACATGAACGACGGTTACGTCGTCAAGCCGATCGCCGTCTCGCCGATCGTTTATTGACGGATGGTCTGACAGCTTTCATCGATTACTGGGAGTCGCTCCCGCTTTTTGCAAGTCAACGTCATTTACCGGTTGAAATACGGGAGTCGATCCGCCGTGGACGACTGGCACAATCACCGGAAGGACTGGCCGCTTCTTTGATCGCTCAAGGAACAGGCAATATGGCTCCGGTCTGGCACTTACTCGACCCTTCTTCGATTGACTGGATTGTCGGGACCGAGGACAGTAAATTTAAAAAAATTGCTATCGAAGCTGCTTTACCCGAAAAAATTCATTTAATTGACGGTGCATCACACGCCCCACATATCGACCAACCGGAAAAGTTTGTTACAATAGTAGAGAAACTACTCTTAATTAATTAAATGGGGGAATTGAAATGAGATACGTTCCAGAATGGGCATCTGCCCGTAGCTACGAAGACATCAAGTATGAAAAATGGAATGGGATCGCTAAAATTACGATCAACCGTCCCGAAGTCCGCAACGCTTTTCGTCCGAAGACCGTCCACGAACTGATTGACGCTTTTTCACGTGCACGTGACGATCAAAACGTCGGTGTCATCGTCTTGACTGGTGAAGGCGATCTTGCTTTCTGCTCAGGCGGCGACCAAAAAGTCCGCGGGCATGGTGGATATGTCGGTGAGGATGAAATTCCACGCTTGAACGTTCTTGATTTACAACGCCTGATCCGTGTTATTCCGAAACCGGTCATCGCAATGGTTGCAGGATATGCAATTGGTGGCGGACATGTTCTTCACCTTGTCTGTGACTTAACGATTGCAGCTGACAATGCGAAATTCGGTCAAACGGGTCCTAAAGTCGGATCATTCGATGCTGGATATGGTTCTGGTTACCTCGCTCGCGTCGTTGGTCATAAAAAAGCACGTGAAATCTGGTACCTCTGCCGTCAATACGATGCCCAACAAGCACTTGACATGGGCCTCGTCAATACGGTCGTTCCACTGGCTGATCTGGAGCAAGAAACAATCCAATGGTGTTCTGAAATCCTTCAGCACTCACCAACAGCACTTCGTTTCTTAAAAGCTGCATTTAATGCCGATTCAGACGGTCTTGCAGGTATCCAACAACTTGCGGGTGATGCAACATTACTGTATTACACGACAGACGAAGCAAAAGAAGGACGCGATGCGTTTAAAGAAAAACGTGATCCTGACTTTGGACAGTTTCCACGATTCCCATAATACAAAAAAGGTTCAATGTCGAAAGACGTTTGAACCTTTTTCTTATCATCATCCAGAAAGGAAGTGGTAATCCGTGTACCCTTGGATTTACACACGTGCTAAAGAACAACCGGATGATCTTGCTCTCATCACGGTCAGCGAACGTTTGACCTGGTCCGCGCTCTACACAAAAGCACATGAACTGGCAAGTTCCTGGGCTCCCCTGCTTTCCCGTGGTGATCGTATCGCGTTATACGGTCCTTCCAGCAGCAGTTATATCATCGCCGTTCACGCCGCCCAGTTGCTTGAATTGACGATCGTTCCAATCAACATCCGCTTGAGTCAAACGGAAGTGCAGATGCAACTTAAACAAGCTGATGTCCGGTTCGTCATCTCAGACCGACCGATTGATGCACCGGTCAAACGGCTCCCGTTTCAAGTGGTCAATCCGGCGCCCGAGGTTCTCGTGCGTCATATGCCGAAACATTATATCCAGTCGATGTTATTTACGAGCGGAACGACCGGACGGCCTAAAGCGGTCGAACAAACGATGCTCAATCACTTTTCGAGCGCCATGAATGCGGCCCGTCATACCGGCTCTTATCCGGATGACCGTTTCCTTGTTGTCACACCGTTGTTTCATATGAGCGGTTTAGCTGTCGTCTACCGTTCCGTCATCTATGGCGTCCCACTTATCCTTGAACCTCATTTTTCACCGAACAAGACCATTACATGGATCAAGACAGAACACATTACACACATTTCTCTCGTCTCAGTCATGTTGGATCGTTTGCTTGAAGCCGGACTGCGCCGGTTTGATTTGCGTGTCGTCCTGACCGGCGGCGGTCCCGTACCTTTACCGATTCTGACCCGCGCGTTAGACCGTGATATTCCCGTCATGCAAACGTACGGCATGACCGAAACTGCTTCCCAAGTCGCGACGCTCCTGCCGGAAGAAGCGATTCGAAAGATTGGTTCTGCCGGTAAAGCCATTGCTCCGACGGAAATCCGCATCAACCGTTACCAGGAAATTGAAGTCAAAGGCCCGACTGTCATGAACGGTTATTTTGCTAATCCAGAGGCGACTGCAGCCGCCTTTACAGCGGATGGCTATTTGAAGACCGGAGATCTCGGACGAATCGATGCCGATGGTTACTTGTATGTATTGGATCGTAGAAGTGATTTAATCATTTCCGGTGGTGAAAATGTTTATCCGGCCGAAGTCGAAGCTGCCCTATTATCGATCTCAGGTATTACGGAAGCCGGTGTCGTCGGACGTTTTGACCCGATCTGGGGGCAAGTGCCGGTCGCATTCATCGTCAGTACGATGCCAGAGACCGGTATCCGCGAAGAAATGGGACGTTTACTGGCAAAATACAAATGTCCCGTCACTTATTTTTACCGTGATACATTACCGCGTAACGCCAACGGCAAACTGATTCGGCGTCAGCTGAAGGAGTCACTATGACGGCAATCACCCTTCGCAGCGCCGAACTATTTGATGTGGATTTGACGTTTCGTCAGCCGATGCAGACCGCCATCTCCACGTTGTCAAAACGACGGACAACGATTCTCCGGTTGACCGATCAAGAAGGTCGAATCGGCTACGGAGAAGGTGTCGCTTTTGAGACACCTTGGTATACGGCAGAAACACAAGACTCACTTCGTGCACTGTCACCGCTCCTTTACCGTTTGCTTGCGGCACAACCTTTATCTTCACCCGCTGACGTCCCTGCACGCTTTCAGCCGATCAAAGGAAATCAGATGGCAAAAGCGATGTTTGACGGGGCCGTTCATGAACTGTTTGCACAAGCGGAACATATCTCCCTTGCGACCTATTTGGGTGGTGATGCGACGCTGGCAATTCCGTGTGGAAAAGCACTCGGACGTTCCTCTGCCGATCAGACAATTGAAGCTGTAGGTCAGGCATTGACTGATGGATTCGAGCGGATTAAATTGAAACTGGCTCCAACGGATACAGCTATTCTTAAACAGGTTCGAAAGACTTTTCCGGATGCTCCGTTGATGTTTGATGCCAACGGAAGTTTTGATTTGTCGGATTTACCACTCCTTCAAGAGTGGGATACGTTCTCTTTGCTGATGATGGAACAGCTGTTTCCTGCTGATGACTGGTTAAGTCATCAGCAGGCTGTCTCGTTACTCAAGACACCGCTTTGTCTCGATGAATCTATTCAGACGACGCAGGATGCCTTGCTGATGCGGACACTGCAGGCAGGTCAAATCATCAACATCAAACCGGCTCGTCTCGGCGGTTTGACAGCAGCGCTCGATGTCCGAAGCATGGCGCCATCGTACTGGCTAGGCGGCATGTTTGAGAGCGGGATTGGCCGACGCCAAACGTTGGCATTCGCCACTTTACCGGGACTTGCTTATCCGATTGATATGTCCGGAACCGATCAATACTTCATTGAAGATTTGCTAGAACAGGACTACATCGTCGAAAACGGCTCGATCCGGTATGCGGAACATCCGGTTTCCCGCGAACGCCTTGAACGATTAGCCGTCTCAACAAAAATGCTCTAAACAAACAGGAGTATCACATCCCGCTCGAATCGAGGGACTTGATACTCCTGTTTGGTGTAATCGATTGACGATTCCTGACTCAATCGACTTTTGTTAAGATTTCATACCCGTCTTTTAAGACGATGACGCTATGTTCAAATTGAGAAACCAAACTTTTATTTGGTGTGTATAATGTCCAACCGTCCTTCTCGTCTTCCATACAAAATTCGTCGCCTGTTGAGATGAACGTTTCAACGGCAATGACTTGCCCTTCTTTTAACAAGTCGTTTTCCTCACGGCTGAAGTAGTTCGAAATCGACTCCGGTTCGCCGTGCAACGTCTTCCCTAACCCGTGACCCGCCAAGTTCCGGATGACGGTAAATCCGCTCTTGCGTGTCTCGGCATAAATCGCTTTGCCGATTTGATTCACCTTTGTCCCGGCTTTCACTTTCTCTAATCCTTTTTCAAGGGCAGACAACGAGACTTCAACTAAGCGGACATCTTCCGGACGACGGGCTTGTCCTGCGATGACGGTTTTGCCCGTGTCGGAGTAGTAACCGTTTTTCACAGCGGAAACGTCGACATTCACGATATCTCCCTCTTGAATGACATACGCACCCGGAATACCGTGTGCTGCCACTTCGTTCACACTGATGCAAGTTGCTCCCGGAAAATCATACATGACGATCGGTGCGGATTCCGCTCCTTGTTCTTTCAGGATAAGTGCCCCGATCTCGTCCAGTTCCTTTGTCGTAATCCCTGGTTTGACGGCATTTGCCATCTCATCGCGGGCGATCGCGACAATCCGTCCAATTTCACGTAGTGCATCGTAATCATAATCCAACATCATTCATTTCCTCCTCATTCACTCAATCGTTCTTGATATAAATAGTCTGCTGAAATATCAGCAAATAAGAACATCCCATTATTCAGCGGCATACTGAAGGTCCGTGTCTGTTCACCTGAACTGAAGTCGACGTAACGGTCGGATAAGTAACCGGTATGCCGTCGTTCCATTGCGACCGTCGTTCGGATGAAGTACGGCCGGAAACTCCAATTGTACCCTTGGTAAAACGAATACCGTTTCCAGTCCCCACTTTTTTTACTGATATTCGATGACTGCTGGAAGCCGTTCGCGTCCGTGATATAAAAGCGGATAAACTCCGGTTCCATCTTTTTCGCAAGCATCAACAGCCAACTGTCGAGGTCTTCCTCTGCTTTGATCGACTGGCAATATTCGTTAAAACGAATCGTCCAATCCTGCTCCAGCTGAAACAGCCGGTTCATCTGTTCCCGGTCATATTTATAAAACATCGGGACCTCGTGAAGAAGAATCTCCATTCCCGGACATGTCGTTACCCAGTCCGGTGTTGTTTCACCGAGTAAATTTCCCATATAGTATCGTCCGCCGTGCTGCCAGGCATAACGCAACTGACCAAGATGGCTGATATTTTTGTACAACAACGGCGCGCCGAGTTGATCACAGAGATGTTCCATCGTCTGCAGTAAATGCGGATAACTGGCCGACACAGTCTTTTTCTCAATCATCGATGCCAAATCGACAATCAACATATCCGGCGACATCGAAAAGACTCGTTCCAGACTGGTCGCTTCTGCCCGGTCTAATGCGACCTTCAAACCGGAGTTTTGATAATAGGCGACAATCCGGCCGAGTCGATCAAAATCATCGACTTGCACATCCGTTAATGTGACATATAACCGGTCTTCCGGAAAATCGATTTGTGCATCACGCAAGATGCTTAAAAAATCTTCTCCTCCGTTCTCAAACAGCCAGGCCGGTCGGCAGCGGATTAAAACAAACGAATGCGCATCCGTCGGTACTTTTTGAAACGCATGTCGAATGACATGACTCATCACTTCGAGCTGATACTCAATCGGTACATCGTCTTCTTGAAAAAACGGTTTTAATGGTTCTCCCCGGAAATGGGATTGAATTTCATACCCTTCCACTTTAAAAGGCGCCGCTCCGACAATCGGCTGAAACCAAGCTTCAATTTGTTCGGGATGAACAATGACATCTAAGGCATCCATTCTTCTGCCCCCCTTTTCTCTTGTTCCATCTTATCAAAAAAAGAACCCCTCTGTAATCAGAGAGGTCCTGTCTTTAAAATAAGGTCGTATCTTTTCTGATTGCGATGTACAGATAAACACCAAATGTCGCTGTAAGATAAATGATGCTGAGGACTCCGTATTGAATGCCGGTCGCCCCGCCCTTGCCAATCGCCAAGACAAGAAAGATAATTCCGCCAAATAACAAAGTCGCCAAAGGAATATAACGGAAGTGCCCTTTTGTCGTCTGTTCACTAATTCGTTTCGTTGCGACGACTAGCACTATCAGACAAATGAATGCCAAAGCGTAGGTAATATACACAAGATTCCGCCCTCTCTATATCGTTCATTGCTCATTTTAGCACGAGATTTCATAAAAAAGAACCGACTTGTCTGTGACAAATCGGTTCAAACTTCTTACTTTTCAAAACGTGGTTTACGTCCGCCACGGTTACGATCACTTTCACTGCGGTTACGACCAGCGTATCCACCTTCACGACGATCTGAAGAAGAAGATGTGCTGCTGCTACGGTTTCCTTCAGAAGGACGACCGCCTTCACGGCGCTCCCCACCACGTGGGTTACTGCCACGGTATCCGCCACTGCTACGGTTAGAAGAAGAACCAGAACCTGATCCACCTTTGTTACCGTAAGGACGACGGTTACCGCCGCCACCGTTGCTACCAAAACGTTTCACACGGATTGGTTCGATTGACGAAATTTGAACTGGCGTTGCATCCGGCTCTTTCGTTAATCCTTTAAGTGCTGCTGAAATCAATTCAACTGCTTCGTACTCTTCAAGAAGTTCCTGAGCGAGTGTTGTATACTCTTGAGCATTTTTCGCTTCTACACGTTTGATTAATTCTTGTGCAGCAAGTTTCAAGTTACCTTCTAGGATTTCATCAAGTGTCGGTGCATGACGACGCGACATTTTTTTGTTTGTAACACGTTCGATCGTTTTGATCTGACCGAATTCACGTGGTGTAACAAAAGTAATCGCTGATCCTGTTTTACCAGCACGACCAGTACGGCCGATACGGTGAACATAGCTTTCCGGATCTTGCGGGACATCAAAGTTATAAACATGTGTAACGCCTGTAATATCAAGACCACGTGCCGCTACGTCTGTAGCTACAAGGATATCGATTGTTCCTTTTTTGAAACGGCGGATAACTTGGTCACGTTTTGCTTGTGTTAAGTCACCGTGTAAACCGTCAGCCGTGTATCCACGTTGGACAAGTCCTTCTGTCATCTCATCAACACGTTTTTTCGTACGACCGAAGATGATTGAGAGTTCCGGAGAATCCGTATCAATCAAGCGGCAAAGCACATCGAATTTTTGGTTTTCTTTTAATTCGATGAATGATTGGTCGATGTTTTCGACAGTCATTTCTTTTGCTTTTACTTTGATGTGAGTCGGAGTCGTCATGAAACGATCTGCGATTTTACGAATCTGCGGCGGCATTGTCGCAGAGAATAAAAGTGTTTGACGAGTCGGCGGAAGTGTACCCAAGATTTTTTCGATATCTTCCACGAATCCCATGTTCAACATTTCATCTGCCTCATCCAAGATAACTGTTTGGACGTGGTCGAGGTTTAATGTTTTACGGTTCATGTGGTCCATTAGACGACCAGGTGTCGCGACGACGATTTGTGGGTTCTTACGAAGCGCACGAATCTGACGGTCGATTTGCTGACCACCGTATACTGGCAAGGCATGAACGCGTTTTACTTCACCAATGCGGTTTAGTTCTTCTGCAACTTGAATCGCAAGTTCACGAGTTGGTGCAAGGATTAATGCTTGGATATGGCGTGATTTTGCGTCAAGACGCTCGATCGTTGGAATACCGAATGCAGCTGTTTTCCCTGTTCCTGTTTGCGCTTGACCGATTAAGTCAACACCGCTAAGACCGACTGGAATTGTTTCTGCTTGGATTGGAGTTGCTTCTTCAAAGCCCATTTTTAGGACACCTTTGATAAGTGCCTCACTAAGATTTAATTCACGAAATGTTGTCAATGCTAAATACTCTCCTTTGTCATATGAAAAGCGTCTGCCACTAAACAGACGCTACCGTAACGAATACAATCGACTACCTATTATAGCAGAACCTCTTCCTTAAAGATAGGGGCTATTTCTGCGTATAATAATGTTTAGGGAAGTCACCATCATAATCGTTGCCATAAGGGCGAGGGAAAGGCATGATGCCCGGACCGTACAACGCTCGAATTCGCGCCGCTTGCCCCCACTAGTGATGGGGTTTTATTTGGAAATGGTCGCCGGTAAGTACCAGCCGCAACCACCAAAATGATGAATTCCTAACTATTTATTCGAAACGTAGGCTTAAGTTGGTCAACTTATTTCGTTAACCGAATACCCGTTTCATGTTTTTCTATTTTTTTGTCTTTCAACAATCGACCTAAAGCACGTTTGAAGGCAGCCTTACTTAGGCCAAATACCTCATCAATCGTCTCAGGAGGTGTCTTATCACCATACGCCATCTGACCGTCATGTTCAAGCAGATGATTCATGATTAAATCCGCATCGATGTCGATTGCCTCGTGAGCACGTGGTCTTGCTGAAAGTAATACTGTACCATCTGGCTTCACATTTGTCACCCGTAATTTCATAACTTCTCCAAGTCGCGGCCAGCGTTCCATCTCTTGTTCATGGAGAAAACCAATCGTCTGTTCATTGACCCAGACGTTTACACCAGGGTCCCGTTGAGCAAAAACAAGCCCTTCAACGTCCATGTTATTCCACTCTTCCGGTGCCGGTTTTGCCTGTAAGTTGAAATAAGCATACGGAGCGGGATCTCCGAGTAAACGAAGTTTCTGGTCATGCTTCAGGCGGATATAAAGCTGATCTCCTTCTTCCGGCCAGAATGTCCGGCGCTGTGGCAAATCATCGAGTGATACTAACACGTCTTTTTGAATTCCGATATTGGCGAATACACCTGTATTGTAACGCGTGCCGTTGATCGTCGTTTTGACGTAATCTTCAAATGACGCTTCTGGAATCGTCATCGAAGAGGCGAGTCGTCCTTCATTGTCCTGATAAAGAAAGACCTCTACTTCTTCATCAAGTTCCAGTTTTTTCGTTTGTTCATTATTATGAAGTAAGATGTCCTCTTCCCCGTTGCTTAAGAAAACACCAAACTCTGCTTCTCGTTCTACTTTTAATGTGACAACCTGTCCTGCGCGTAATGCCATGAGTGGTCATCTCCCTTCTGTCGTTTCCATCATTTTTTCCCGGTTTCTGCGTATCACCTATCATACTATACTCTTTTTCCTCCCCTCTCTGACATGAAGCAAAAGTGAACAAATATGACATTTTTGTGAACGGTTCTGATTTGAGTGATTTTTTTGAAAAAAAGAGATATGATAAAACAATAGGAAAAAGAAGGTTTAGTTTAGTTAAATATGGGGGAAAAACATGTTTCATAACATTCAATCGCGTTCTTTCGCAAGACGCTTCACAAAAACATTGGTATTTGCTTTTTTTGCGTTCCTCGCAACGATCGGAATCGTCTTTGCAGAAGGTTCGAAAAGTACAGATCTGTCTCCAAAGACACCTGCACTCCAACATATCGATACTCCATAAAATCTACACTAAGCGTGTGGATTTTTTTATTTTTCCCGAAGTTTCACAGGGTGATACAGGAAATCCTGGTTTTACCACGAATTCCTTTAAAGATGTATATCATCTAAACAAGGAGGGCATGTCATGTGGTTTTACCTTTTCACGACGTTTACGGGTCTCATCAGTACATATTTGAGCTATACGACCGGCTATTATACAGATTCAATCGGTGTATTCGTTTTCACACTTGCCATCTGCTTATCGCTCTCTTCTTTCAGACAACTCATTCGGACATCTCACCAGTCTTATCATGAATATGTGCAACACCGTCGAGTCAAAAAGCAGTATGAACGGATGAAAAAGCGGGAACAATCGTATCAATTATCTTACGAGCAACGGGAATCCATTCCACCACTTGCATTATCAGCGACAGAACAGCATGATAAATAAAGAACCGCTTTAACTTCGTATTACTAGGAGGAACTGAGTCACTATGAATGAAATTCCCTTATCCAACGGTTGGACCCTTCGTTACTCGCCTGTCATCGACCTGTGGTTAAAAGAAGACGGTGTCTTGCTTGTCGATCACGAAGATAAGGTCCGACTGACATTAATCCTTGACGAGGAAACGATGGAAATCAAACAGATTGATAATACTAACGCCTCTTTCTCGATTAATCCGACGACCCGTCGCTTGACGTTTGAACTTGGAG
Organism: Exiguobacterium sp. GL_137; assembly: GCF_057834585.1. Taxonomy (NCBI): domain Bacteria; kingdom Bacillati; phylum Bacillota; class Bacilli; order Caryophanales; genus Exiguobacterium; species Exiguobacterium sp. GL_137. The sequence continues at coordinate 630,826 of NZ_CM174406.1, read as the reverse complement.
AGACCGAAGAAGAGTCGGAACCTCGTTATTGGGAATGATGACGAAGACTGGGTGCGATACCCGGTCTTTTTTTGTACAATAATAATTAAAGTAGAAAAGGAGTCTGATGCCACTATGTTACGCACAATCATCTGGTTCATATTTTTCGGACTGGTTCTACCCCTTACATTACCGTTTCTCCCGGGGGCAAAACGTCGAACACACGCTGCACGATATGTATACACACAAAAAGTTGCCCATGCCTGGGCAAACTCACTGCTCCGTCTTGCCGGAGTCAAAGTCCGGATGACCGGTCAGGAAAACATTCCGGCCGATCAACCGGTTGTTTTTATCGCCAATCACCAAGGAAATTTTGATGTTCCGATTCTACTCGGGAAAATTGATAAACCAAAAGCGTTCATCTCAAAAATCGAAGTTAATAAGATTCCCATCGTCAATGTCTGGATGAATCTGATGGGATGTGTCATGATTGACCGCAAAGATCGACGACAATCGTTAAAGGCCATCCGGGCCGGAATCGAGACGATTAAAGATGGTCAGTCGATGATTATTTTTCCGGAAGGCACACGTTCTAAAGGCGGTCCTGTCGCCGAGTTCAAGGCAGGGAGTTTTACACTGGCCACATCCAGTGGTGCACTTGTCGTTCCGATTGCGATTTCGGGCAGTTATCGTGTCATGGAGGAAACCGGACGCATTCGTCCGGCGACCGTCGATGTTACGATTCTAAAACCGATTGATCCTAAATCATTGTCGCAAAAAGAATTAGTCGTTCTCGTCGAACAGCAAATCAAGGAAATTGTAGAAGGAGTCTGACATGTTACTTAAAGTCGATCAACTAAAAAAAGAATTTGCCGATAAAATCGTATTCGAAGACGTGACGTTTTCCGTCAGTCCCGGTGACCGGATTGGAATCATCGGTGTCAACGGTACAGGAAAATCAACGTTACTCCATATATTAGCCGGACAAGAAACACCGGACGCAGGTGAGCTTCAACATCCGAATGATTACCGGATCCGTCTGCTGTCCCAGTCAACGGATTATCCGGAAGATCAAACGGTCATGCAAGTCTTGTTATCCGGTAATACCCCCACTATCAATGCACTTCGCCATTATGAGGTTGCGCGCCTGGCGCTTGAACAAGACCCGAGCAATGAAACGTTATTGACACGGTTCATCAGTGCACAAACAGAAATTGATGCTGCCAATGCCTGGGATACAGAATCCCGTCTCAAAATGATTTTAAACAAACTCGGTATCACGAATCTTGAAGCGACTATCGGTTCGTTGTCAGGCGGACAACGCAAGCGTGTCGGACTGGCTGAAGCATTGCTCGACGAAGCTGATCTCTTGCTACTCGATGAGCCGACCAATGAACTCGATGCCGAGACGATTACTTGGCTCGAGTCACAAATCAAGGAATACCGCGGGGCGATCTTACTCATCACCCATGATCGCTACTTCTTGAACCGTGTCACGAACCACATGATGGAAATCGCGAATGGAACAGCCTACTTCTATGTCGGTAATTATGAATCGTTCTTAGAAAAGCGTGCGGAACGCCGGGAACGGACTGCCTCTATGGAGGAAAAACGTCAAAATATTCTCCGCCGGGAACTCGCCTGGTTACGTCGCGGAGCGAAAGCACGGACAACGAAACAAAAAGCACGGATCCAGCGTGTCGATGCCTTGCAGGAACTTTCATACGAAGAAGACGAAGCATCACTCGAAGTTCAGGTCGGTTCAACACGACTCGGCAAAAAAGTCATCGAGGCTGTTGATGTCAAGCATCAGTTTGGCGACCGGACGTTGTTCAGCGACTTTAATTGGCTATTCGGTCGTAAGGAAAGATACGGAATCGTCGGCCGCAACGGGAGCGGCAAGTCCACTTTATTATCCATCCTTGCCAAACGTCTAGAATCGACGAGCGGTGACATTATTCATGGCGAAACCGTCAAAGTCGGATTCTACGGCCAGTTCGCAGAATTCAGTCACCCTAACCGGCGCGTCATTGAAGAAGTCGAACGGATTGCCCAAGTCATCACGACGTTGGACGGTCAAGAAATCACAGCCGGTCAGATGTTGGAACAATTTTTATTTAAGCCAGAAGCACAATATAAACCAATCGGTAAATTATCCGGTGGTGAAAAACGACGGTTAAAACTGCTGACCATCCTGATGGATGAACCAAATGTTCTGTTTCTTGACGAGCCGACCAACGATTTGGATACGGAAACATTATCCGTATTGGAAGATTACCTCGATTCGTTCCCCGGAACGGTCATCACGGTCAGTCATGATCGCTATTTCCTCGACCGTGTCGTGAATCGGTTATTGGCATTCGAAAACGGCGAGATCGTGTCTTATTATGGTCAATACACTGATTATTTGGAGCAACGGGAACTCCCGTCTACGACTATCGAAACTGTGCCTGTCGTCAAAGACGCTACACCTGTCGAGACACCGCCTGCCGAGACTCCTAAGAAATTGAGTTATCAAGAACAACTCGACTGGAAAACGATTGAGTCTCAAATTGAAGAAGCCGAACTTCATGCCGAATCCCTTGAACAGAAGCTGGCTTCTTCCGGGAGTGATTTAGGTCAGGTCAACGATCTCTATCAACAAATCGAACAGGCGAAAGCAAAAGTCGATCAGTTGATGGAATACTGGACATACCTGTCCGAAAAAGTGGAAGCGTACGAAAGCCACAAAAAGTAATCCTGCCTTTTTATAAATCGTATCCTTTCGTCAACATGACGGACGGATACGATTTATTTTTTTGAATCACATGAACCGGACAAAAGCAGTGTATGATGAGAAAAAGACAGACCAATTCATGTGAGGAGGCAGTTTCGTGCAGCAATCTCCCTATTTCATAAAATGGTTTCCACCCTTACTGATCATTTCCACGGTCTTGATGGTAATTGCTTCTGCAAACGAATCGATTCCAAATCTTATCGTTGAGCAAATCCTACAATACCTATCGTTGGTATTGATTACTTTTTTTATCCTGGTCGCCTATAAAAAAGAACAGCTTCTGATCGTTCCAAGACGAAATTTTTGGTTGTTCACTCTTGGCTCTTTATGTTTATCTGTCATCGGATCGATCTTAGAAACAATTCATTTATTCAGTCCTGCTGAAAGCTTTTCCGGACTCTACAGCATGGTCTTGTTTTCGTTGTCCCATTACTTGTTTTTATATGCTATTTTTTACCGGATTGCATCTAAAAAAAGTTTTGGTCAACACCTCTTGGCTTTTATGGATGCCATCATTTTGGTCATTTTTTTCGCACTTGTTGCGTTTCATATTCTGAATGAACTGGTTAATCCTGCAGTCAATCCGTTTCCATACTCACTTGTCGTCATCATCAACACGTCACTCGGTTTGTTCGTCTTCTTTTATTTTTTCTTTATCCAGGACACGCATTGGGTATCACGAACAACTTTGCTTCTGCTCTTTTTATCAATTTTCATTCGTGGAATTTACGAAATATCATCCGTCTACTTTCCGGCGTTCACGATGCAGTATCTGATTTTCTCACCAATTCTTATCCGTTTGGCCCAAAGTGCGGCCATCCTTTGGCACATTGATCACATCTTTGAAGGGACTAACAAATCATCTATCGTCCAACGCGCTTGGCTACCGTTGTTATCTTTGCCGTTATTCTTTCATTATTTCCTCGATGAAGACGGACAAAAACGGGATGTCTTTGTCATCTTATTGTTATTGATTGTCCGCCAAATTTTCATCACACGGCAACATACATCCATCGTCCATCAGTTAGATACCCGGAATGAGCAGTTGGCGATACGGGTTGAGCGGCGAACAGAACAAATTAAAGTAAGTGAACAACAAGTCATCCCATTGTTCCTCGGACACCCTGACCCCATCGTTCGTTTTAATAAGCTTCAAGAACCCATTTTTGCGAATCGGGCTGCTCAACGAATTTTGGGTCTCCCCGCCATGACAATTGATCATTTGACAGATAAATTAAAACATGTTCAGACTGCCTTGAAAACGAAAAAAAATCATTATCAAAATGAAGCGAATCAACAATTCGAATTGATTCTGATTCCTATCAAGATAGCCGATACTGCCGTTGGTCACTTCCTGATTCTCCATGATGTGACAGAGCGAATGGCACGACAACAGCAAATCGAATACCATGCCTATCATGATGGATTGACGCACATCGGCAATCGCCGTTCTTTAGAAAAAATGTTTAATGAAAAAACATCTAACTTGAATTATCTGGCTTTGATTGACTTGGACGGCTTCAAACAAATTAATGACACGTACGGCCATGAAACCGGAGACTATATCTTGATAGAAGTGGCACGACGTCTTGCGTCCGAATTATCCGCCGACGAATCCGTCTACCGGCTTGGCGGGGATGAATTTGCTTTACTGACCTCGGCGAAGGATGAAGTTTCCTTAAGACGACGCTGTAAAGTCTTTTTGAATCAGCTGTCGAAACCCTATCATTATCGCGGAGAACTGCTACGCGTTTCTGCCAGTGTCGGCGTCGCACGCCACGATCCGGAAACTGATTTAGAACAATGGCTCAAACAGGCCGATTTAGCAATGTATCGTGTGAAACATCAAGATAAAAATGGGGTTAGGATTTATCGTTCCGAGATTGAATGAGTGTACCTGTCCAAAAAAACCGGCCCTTCCGTAAACATTCGGAAAGGCCGGTTTTGATTATTCTGGACGTGGTGCGATGTTTCCTTCTTCAATATCGAGTAATAAATCAATCAACTCGGCACAAAATTCGGGATACTGACGTAACAAGGCATCTTCTCCTACTTCGTCTACGAAATCAGCTAAAAGAATCCGGACTTCCGGAACTAATGCTTTGGCGACTTTCATGTAAGCAATCGCAAAACGCCATTTCCCCGAGATATAAAGAAGTTTACCGACCAACAAATCACCGGGCTCGACTTCAATTTCTGCTAACTCCGTCTGATACGTCTGTTTTGACATGATGTCGACGACCCGCTCTTCCTCAACAAGAAACAACGAGGGAACCGGATCCGCCAAACCTCTCAGCGCACGGTACAGACTCGGTGACATGTCTTCCTTGACCTGTTCTAAAAAACGGCCGTGCGGCGTTTTCCCTTGTTCATCGGTTTCATAGAAAATTGCCCAATCTACGAATAAATCACGGAACAGTTCAGCGTCTTTCAAATACCAACGTCCTTCCGTTGCGATTTCTTCGATGAAGGCCACCCAGTCTGTACTTCTGGCCGTTGCGGCTTCTTGATACATCTTCTTAAGCGCCGTATTCATCTCCGCTTCCGATACGGTCGTTGGAAAAGGGATTATTTTTCGCTCGCTTTTCATCGTGTCGGTCCTTTCCGGTGTGGGTTCGCCGGTCGTTTGATTGTTTCGGGTTCCGTGTGTTCCCGTTTCGGAATCACTTCGCCACGATAAATTTCCATCTCTTCCATTTCCACACCCATTTGCTTAGTCAGGGTCTTCAGGTGTTTCAAATCGTGATCCGTGACAAGGGCAAGAACCATACCAGATGCATTCCCGCGTCCTGTCCGTCCAGAACGGTGAACGAAATCATCGAATGACTCAGGTAAATCATAATGGACGACATGGGTAACCGCCTCGATGTCGAGGCCACGAGCTGCGAGGCCCGTCGTCACGAGCAATGGGAACTCGCCCCGTTTATACGAACGGAGTGTCTCCATCCGTTCCCGTTTTCCTTTTTCGGCGTCAAGAATGCGGTATTTTAATGAGAATTTACTGAGTTCGCCGTTTAACGGTCCAAGGAATGAGCGGTTATTGATGAACGTCAATACTTTCGCTCCCTGCATGTTCGCCAGGCGACGCAAGTATTCCGGTTTAAGACGGCGTGACATTTCGATATAACCGAATTTCACTTGCGTACTCATGACACGTTCTACTTTAATCCGTGCAGGCTCGTTCGCAAATAATGTTTTTCCCCATTCAGCTGTTCGTTCCGGCAATGTCGCCGAGATAAAGGCCAGCTGACGATCCCGCAGTGCACTGTTGGCAATTCGTGTTGCCGACGCGCTCATGCCGCTCTCATAAATTTGATCGGCTTCATCTAAAACTATCAGTTTTACTTTATGCATCTTCATTTTTTTAGAATCAATCAGTTCGACGAGTCGTCCCGGGGTTCCGACGATGATTTGCGGTTTTTTCTTCAATCGTTCATGCTGGCGTTTGAGTTCGACGCCACCAATGAAGGCACCTGATTTTATGCCGCTTCCTTGCGAAAACAGTTGAATGACTTGATGGATCTGCATGACCAGTTCACGTGTCGGTGCTGTAATCACGACTTGGATATGCGGTTCATTTTCATCAATCAATTCTAATGCAGGAATGACATATGCTAATGTTTTCCCGGTCCCGGTCGGTGCTTCGACCAAAACATCTTTTCTTTCGCGTAATAATGGAATCGCCTGTTCTTGAACCGGCATCATTTTTTCGAAGCGGGCGCGTTCCCATGCTTCTGTAATAAAAGGTTTCATAAAGTCCATAACGTGTATTCTCCTACTCTCTTCTGCATCATTCTGTGACATATTCAAATTGATCGGTCGTTTCGTCACGCAGACCACGTAACGTTTGTGTGTATTCGTTCCCTGCGTCGATGAGCCGGATGTGATATACCACTTCCTGGTCATTCTTTATTTCTTCCGTCAAAATATCAAACCCTTGAATGACCCGGTCTTGAAGTTCATCCGCCAGTTTCGGAAACTGACTGAGCACCGGGTAATCGGATCGGACATCATTCGGGCGACGAATCAGCTTCACCAAGTATTTTTCTTTATATCCGATGAAGTCTTCAAAATCAAAGTCATCTTCAAAACGAATCCAAAAGCCGTCTTCCTCAAACTCCGTAATCATTCCCGTTCGCGGTGTTCCTTCAGTCGATACTTTTAACGTCACCCAATCACCTGCTCTATAATCGGCACGGTCTTCCAACATCGAAAAATCCATTTTATGCACCTCCACGGTCTATATTCCCTTTTTCATTGTCAACGATACGTCATAAAAATACAAGATAACCCGGTGTGACTTTTATCACGATTCGAACTGTCTTGTTTAGATACATATAAAAATAGTGATACAGAATTTAAAATATGGCTTTATTTCGCCCTTTTTCTGTTTTTTAAGCATATTCCAATCACTGGTACACATTTAACGGATTCCTTATGTACCAACGTTTTTCAAGTCCTTTACGCTTTCACCGGGATGTAAAACTCTTCCCCCCTAATGTTTGTTACACTATTCACATAGGGGATGTATCTTGGACTGTTCACCTTAAAAAAAAAGGAGTGTTCGTGATGTTACTTGAAAAAACACCAGCATGGCAACAATTCGAAACAGGCGCATGGAACAATCAAATTGACGTAGCTGATTTCATCCGTCGAAACCGGACAGAATACCGGGGAGACGATCAGTTTCTTGCAGGACCAACCGTGGCTACGGAAACACTGTGGCAACAAATCATGAATTTAACAAGTGAAGAACGTTCACGTGGTGGCGTCTATGCCGTCGATGCTTCGATACCTTCAACGATTCTGTCACACGGTCCAGGATACCTCAACCGCGAACTCGAACAAATCGTCGGTCTGCAAACCGACGAACCATTTAAACGTTCCATTCATCCGAACGGCGGGATTCGAATGGTCAATGATGCTTTAGAAGCCTATGGTTTCCAAGCCGATCCCCTCGTAACAAAAACATTTAGTGAATATCGTAAAACACATAATCAAGGCGTGTTCGATGCTTATACGCCTGAAATGCGTGCTGCCCGTAAAGCGGGTATCATCACAGGTCTTCCGGATGCCTATGGACGCGGTCGGATTATCGGAGACTATCGCCGTGTTGCGCTGTACGGTACAGCCTTCTTGATTGCAGGACGGAAACAAGATTTAAAAGACCGCGGCGGCTTCTTATCCGAATCGATGATCCGGGACCGTGAAGAGATGAACGAACAAATTCGGGCGTTACAAGAACTGACCGAGCTCGGTCAACGTTATGACTGCGACTTATCCCGTCCGGCGGAAACCGCCCAAGAAGCGTTCCAATGGGTGTACCTTGCTTACCTCGCTGCAATCAAAGAACAAAATGGGGCTGCGATGTCACTCGGCCGCGTCTCGACGTTCCTTGATATCTATATCGAACGCGATTTACAGTCAGGACGTTTGACGGAACAGACTGCCCAGGAACTTGTCGATCATTTTGTCATGAAGCTGCGAATCGTCAAATTCCTCCGGACACCGGACTACAATGATTTATTCTCCGGTGATCCGACCTGGGTCACGGAATCAATCGGCGGGATGAGTGAGGACGGTCGCTCCAACGTGACAAAAAGTTCGTTCCGCTTCCTGCAGACACTTGTCAATCTCGGTCCGGCTCCAGAACCGAATCTGACGGTCCTCTGGTCCACACAACTACCGCGCGGCTTTAAAGAATTTTGTGCCAAGATGTCGATTCTCTCCAGTTCGATCCAGTATGAAAATGATGATCTGATGTTGCCGATTTATGGCGACGACTACGGCATCGCGTGCTGTGTTTCCGCCATGAAAATCGGGAAGCAAATGCAATTTTTCGGAGCACGGGCGAACTTAGCAAAAGCATTGCTCTATACGTTAAACGGCGGCATGGATGAAAAACTTAAAATTCAAGTTGCTCCAAAGACGAACTTGATTTTAGATGATGTCTTAGATTATGAAACGGTCATGGCTGCTTACGACCGTCAGCTTGACTGGTTGGCGGAACTCTATGTCAATACATTGAACGTCATTCACTTCATGCATGATAAATACAGTTACGAACGCATCGAAATGGCGTTGCACGATCCGGAAATCTTACGGACGATGGCTTGCGGTATCGCCGGACTCTCTGTCGTGGCCGACAGCCTGTCCGCCATTCGTTACGCTAAAGTCTCCCCGATTCGTGATGCTGACGGAATTGCGGTTGATTTTAAAATCGAAGGTGACTTCCCGAAATTCGGAAATAATGATGAACGGGTCGATCAGATGGCGGTTGATCTCGTCAAACTGTTTATGGAAAAAATCCGGAAACATCCGACGTACCGTGATGCTTTACCGACTCAATCCGTCTTGACGATTACTTCAAATGTCGTCTACGGCAAAAAAACCGGCAATACGCCGGACGGACGACGTGCTGGTGAACCATTCGCACCGGGAGCCAATCCAATGCATGGTCGGGATACGAAGGGTGCCGTCGCCGCATTGACTTCCGTCGGGAAATTACCGTATGAACATGCCCTTGACGGCATTTCCTACACGTTCTCCATCGTCCCGAAAGCACTGGGGAAAGATGAACCGACACGAATTCGAAATACAGTCGGACTGCTTGACGGCTACATGGGCGGAACTACTTCAAAAGGACATCACTTAAACGTCAATGTCTTCGACCGGGAGACATTACTCGATGCGATGGAACATCCGGAACTTTATCCCCAATTGACGATCCGCGTTTCCGGTTACGCCGTCAACTTCATCAAGTTGACCCGCGAACAGCAAATCGACGTCATCAACCGGACGTTCCACGGTGCACTTTAACTGAAAGAAAGGACTGAAATGGCTATGACAATCGGAACGATTCATTCTGTTGAATCCTGCGGCACGGTCGACGGACCGGGTATTCGCTTCATCGTCTTCACGCAAGGCTGTCCTTTACGTTGCCAATACTGCCACAATGCGGATACGTGGGAATTCGGATGTGGTCGTTCCGTCTCGGCAACGGAAATCATTGAAGAAGCGGAAAGTTACCGATCATTTTTTGAAGCAACAGGCGGTGGTATCACATTTTCCGGCGGAGAACCCCTTGCCCAACCGGAATTTTTGGAAGCAGCACTTCGGGAAGCAAAACAAAAAGGCTTGCATACCGTCATCGATACAGCCGGTTCGGTCGTCCCTAAAAATATCGACCGGATTCTCGATTACACGGATCTCGTGTTACTCGACATTAAGCATATTGATGATGCGACCTGCCGGATTCTGACGGGGCGCAGTAATGCCAATACGCTTGCCTTTGCCAAACGGTTGGCAGAACGGAACATTCCCGTCTGGATCCGCCACGTTCTCGTGCCCGGTTTGACGATGACGGAGACGTTCCTGCGCCAGACCGGTGAATTCATCCGGACACTCGGTAATGTCGAACGGATCGAAGTACTTCCTTATCATCAGCTTGGCGTCTACAAATGGGAAGCGCTCGGTCTCGATTATCCATTAGCGGATGTTCTGCCGCCAAATCCAGAGGAAGCTGCTGCGGCTCAAGTATTGCTTGATTCTTACTTGTCTTGCTGACGACAAGTTGCTACACTGAACACATAGTCTATGAATAGGAGGTACAATACCGAAATGAAGCATTCACTCGCTACTGTCTAATGATGAAAGAATTCATCACTTTCGCAATGAGTTGCGGATGACTGACGCTACGAGTCTGCTCATTTTCGGTATTTCCGTCATTCGGAATATACCTTCTTTGATCTGCCCTCCTGCACACCATCCGCTCGCTTTCGGATGGTGTGTTTTCATTTCATCAATGCTGAAATGAACCCAAAAGGAGCTGAACATATGCCTGCAGAAATCTTATCTTTTCATGATGTACGCTTTGATCTTCCACAACAGACGTTGTTTCAACACGTGTCATTTTCCATCCGTCCCGGTGAGCATATTGCTTTGGTCGGTTCCAATGGTGTCGGTAAAACGACACTCTTCCAGCTGATTTTAAAACAGCTTCAGCCGACGGAAGGAAACATCTTCCGCGGCTATACGAACGTTGGACATGTCGCCCAACATCTCACTTCCAGTACACCGGCCATTCGGCTTGTTGAACAGGCTGACCGAGTACGTTACGAAGCAAGGGAAGCGGCTCTCCACTCATCGTCACTCGAAAACTACCAAGCTGCGCTCGATCTCGATGCTTTTTCACTTGAGACAGACGCCGCTCGGGCGTTAAAAGAAGTGCAATTGCCGGAACACGTCTGGACACACCCATTCGATACACTGAGCGGCGGCGAGCAGACACGCATTCAACTCGCCTGCCTGTTGGTCCAACAGCCGGATTTCATTCTGCTCGACGAACCGACCAATCACCTGGACTCGGATACGCTGGATTGGTTGATTCACTGGATGCATCAAACGCCGCTTACCATCCTGTATGTGTCACATGAGCGGGCTTTTATCGATGCGACAGCCGAGGCTGTCCTTGAACTGACTCCGAGTCAGGCAACGCGGTATAAAGGAAACTACCAAGCGTATTGTGAGCAAAAAGAACAGGAACGCCTGACGCAGGAACGCGAGTATGAAAAGCAGGAAAAAACGCGAAAGGAACTCAAACGGATGATTACCCAGTATCAAAATTGGCATCAGCAAGCTGTCGCTCACGCCAGTGAACGGAATCCTTACGCCAAGAAAAAAGCAGCAAAACAAGCTAAAAAATTTAAGGCGAAAGAAAAACAACTCGAGCAGGTGCTCGACCGCCGTGTCGCTAAACCGGAATCCCCGTCCTCCGTTCATGTAGCCTTTGAAGCGGCATCGTTTGCCGCCAAGCAGTTGCTTGCACTGGACGCCGTTTCCTTTTCGTACGATGACCGGACATTGTTTCAAAAACTGAGTTTTTCCATACAACAAGGCGACCGGATTGCCGTCATCGGTCGGAATGGTTCCGGCAAGACGACTTTGCTCCGGCTAATTCGAGGGGAGCTCAACCCGACGGAAGGAACGGTGACACGCCATCCTGCTCTGACAGTCGGTTACTTTTCGCAGGCACTTGCGGATTTACCGACTTCCGGCTCTCTGCTCGACACGTTGATGCAGGAAACGACGATTTCTGAGACCGATGCCCGGACGCTGCTCGCTTGTTTTCTATTTCGCCGGGATCAGGTATATAAACCAATTACTGAAGCAAGCATGGGTGAACGGTGCCGGATTGCGTTCTTACGCCTTTACTTTTCCGGTGCCCGTCTGTTGATTCTCGATGAGCCGACCAACTACCTTGATTTGACGACCCGCGAACAAATCGAAGCCGCCCTCGATGTCTTTCCGGGTGAATTGTTGTTCGTATCACATGACCGTTACTTTAACGACCGTCTTTCGAACCGGACCATCTCGCTCGATCCACATGAACATGCGACCGTTCATCCGGTCGGGACAAAACAATTGCGCGAACAGCAGCCGAGTGACATTGAGGTCATTCAAAATGATTTGAAACGTCTTGAAGATTTGACGGGTACGATCGATTTTGACCGTGATTAAAGATCTTTTCAACAAAAGGAACGACACCTTCTCTGATTCGTCAGAAAGGTGTCGTTCCTTTGTGATTTTAAATAAAATCATCGTTTTTGATACTTCAGTTTCGTCCGTGCCTGGGCCTGTTTGTGAATCTTTTTCCACTTCTCTTTTTCTGCTGCCTGAAGAGCTGCATTTTGCTTTCGTTCTGCATAAGCGACTTCACGTTTCAGCTTCAGGAAACTGTCCCACCGTTCGCGCGACAGCTTTCCATCTGCCAAAGCGGCTTGGACAGCACAGCCTGGTTCTTCTACGTGCTGACAGTCCCGGAAACGGCAGGATTCCGCCAGCTCCTCAATATCCGAGAAGGTCGCTGCCAGTCCTTCTGTTCCGTCCCATAATCCGAGTTCCCGCATTCCCGGTGTATCGACGAGTAACAGACCGTTCGACAATCGTTTTAACTCCCGGTGTGTCGTCGTATGCCGGCCCCGTTCATCATCTTCCCGGACACCGCCCGTTTCCATCAGCTGTTCTTCTGCCAACGCATTGACGAGTGTCGATTTCCCGACGCCGGATGAGCCGACCAGGACAATCGTCTCCCGTGGGTGCAACGCGTCTCTTAATTCGGTCACCCCGTCACCCGTCAACGAATCCACAGCGAAATACGGTGTCCCAAAGGCGACGGTTTCCATCTCCGACAGGAACTCGTCGACCGAATCCACTAAACTTTTTTTCGTCAAGACGATAAGTGGTGTGACCCCGGCTTCCCAGGCGACCGTCAGATATCGTTCCAGGCGACGCACGTTAAAATCATGTCCAAATGCCATGACGAGCAATGCAATGTCGACATTCGCACAAATAACTTGTTCCTCGGTTTCCGTTCCGGCTGCTTTTCTGGAAAATTGCGTACTTCGCGGCAAGACACGTTCAATCCGTCCCTTACCGGCTTCCCGTCCGCTCTGAATCACCCAGTCCCCGACTGCCGGCAATTCGGATTTCGTCATGGCTTCAAATCGCAGCTTTCCGGATAACTCACTTAATGCTTCCCCGTCAGCCGTCATCACACGGAACTGTTTTTGAAAGACTGCCGTGACACGACCTAACTGTTCATTTATACCGACTTCATGTGCCGGTACTTTACCCCATTCGTTCAAATGGTCTCCTCCTCTGATTTAAGGGAGGGAAACCCCTCCCTGTGTTCCGATATGGTTTTCTGTTATGTGGCTGATTGCATACATAAAAACACCACTCCTCTCGTTTCTTATAGTCGAATTTTACCATATTCTATTCAGCTGACCTAGTAGACTCATTAAAGTCAGACTTCCCTCCTCCGCCTCAAGTCGGAGATGATTCCGGTCCGAAGGGCGTCGTGATTGCGGATTCACTTCGGTAAGATAAGAGTATCAAGAAAAAGGAGGCTTCATCATGAAGCAATCAAAAGGAAAACAGGTCTTGATGGCACTTGCCGGTCTCGCCCTTCTCGCTGTCGTCATCGGTACATTACCGCATATGATCGGACTCGGGCTCGGCGCGCTACTCGCTTTTTACGCCATCAGTAAGTTTATCCAAACATCAAGCGTTTTCGCGAAAATCGGATTTGGACTGTTCGCAGCAATCGGAATCGGTGTTGCCCTATCAAACATCTGGGCTGTTGTCGGGATCGCTGCCGCACTTGCACTCTACATCGGATACATGCGTATGAAACTGCAACGTGTTGATTTGAATCAACTGTTCGCCCGCCGTCGTCCGGCCGCATCGTCCCACTTTGAAGCCGATTGGCAAAATCTCGATCAAAAACGCTAACAAATGGACAGTACATCACGAACCGATACTTTGTAGATTTAACATCCAAGGAGGAATTTTTGATGAAAAACGTATTCGATCAATTAAATGAGTTTGCCAATCAAATGATGACAGAAGTAAAAAAAGCCGCCGATCAGGGAGAAGCACCTGCTAAAAAGCTGGTCCGCCACATCCGGACAACCGAATCGGACTTAAAAGAAATCGACCGTTTACTGGAACGTCAACGGACGTTGCTTGTTGAACTGACACAAAAACAGGATGAAGCGAAGGAACTCGCAGATAAACGTTTTACACAAGTTGAAATCGCCAAAGAAGCAGGCGAACAAGAACTTGCAGAACGGGCGGCCATCGAGTCGAAACATTACGGGGAACAGTTCCGCTTCTTTGAAGAACTGATTGTCGAAACGAAACGTGAGCTCAATCAGCTCGAACGGGAAGCACTGGAATTGAAACTGAAGCTGGAAGACTTACAAAACAAACGGTATGAATGGATGATGCGTGAAAACGTCTCGAATTTAAAATCGAAGATGAACCAGGTGCTAGAACGCGAACCAAATGCTACTATTAAACAAGAACAACATCCATTCACAACAAACGAACCTGAAACGAAAGAAGAGGAAGCGCCGATTGCAGAAGATGATATTGATGCGCGGATTGCCGATCTCGAACGTCGTTTCCAAAAATAAGTATTCGGACGAAGGAGGCATTCTTGCCTCCCTTTGTCATGTCAGGAAGGAGATTGCCCGTGCGACGATTAAGTACAAAACAACTAGTCGGCTACGTGTCGATCCTGTTTGCTCTCGGACTATTCTATGATTTGATGACAGGCGCGGGAAATGTATTATTCGGAGTGCTTTTCCCCTTCCTCCTGTATTATGTCGGGATTCATTTCCGAAAAAGAAATCATGAAAAACTGGCTATCCTGTTTTACATCGTTGGTACAATCATCTTAGCCGGTGTCGTCCTCAGTTCGGCAGCGATCGGATTCGTCATCGCCGGTATTCTGCTGTATCTCGGAATCATTCTCGTAACCCGTCACTCTGTCCGGGAATTTTTCTTCTCAAAAATTTCACCGAGCTTATATGAGGAGGAAGGCATTAAGATTCAACCGGCCTATTCTTTTGCGACACAACAGGAACTTCCCTACGTTTTAAAAGATTTGAGCGAACAATTCATCGTCCGTGATCTCGAAATCGACTTGACGCATGCTTATGTTCCGGAAGGCGAAACACTGATCGTCGTCAGTGGTGTCGTCGGTGATGTCCGAATCCTGTTACCGTCCGGTTACGATTACACGCTCGATACATCGATTGGTTTCGGGAGCGTCAAGACAGATGTCCGTCGTATTCCGACTTTCTTTAATCGCCGAATCCAGTACCGTGCCCCCGAATATGACGAGGCTGTCCGAAAAGTCCGGATTCATGTCATGCTTGGAATCGGGAACGTGGAGGTGACCTCGATATGAAACGTGATCAATTTCCGCTTGGTGTCATCGCACTCCAGGTCATGACCGGTTTTTTGACGGCTGTGATGACGACGTTATTATTTCTAAGTACACGCCAAGTCAATTGGCATGTACTTTTCGTCCGTCAACAGGACTTTCCTGTTTTTCTGCTCGTCATCGGTTTATCGCTTTTATTACCGTTAGCAGTTGGCAGTATCCACTATTTCTTTTTACGGCGCGATTTCAAGAGAGTCACAACGGCCATCATTGAACTGGAGCAAGGAAAAGAAGTGACAATTGTCAACGGTCCTTATTTCCACACGCTGACACGTCTGTCGCGGATCGGGAAACGGATTGATGAACAGGTCGAAACCGTTCAAAAAATCAGTACCCGTCCCCAACACATCGAACAAGTCCGTGTCCAGGCCATTACAGAAGAGCGAAAACGGCTGGCCCGTGATTTACACGACTCTGTTTCCCAGCAGCTGTATGCCATCTCGATGATGACGACAGCAGCGAAACAGACGATTCTGACGCAACCTGAAACAGCTGCCAAACAAATCGATTTGGTCGAAACAATGGCCCAGACGGCACAGTCAGAAATGCGTTCCCTGTTATTACAATTACGCCCGGTCGAACTCGAAGGCATGACCCTTCAGCAAGGCCTGACTCAATTGTTGGAAGAGTTATCAAGAAAGCAGTCCACCGAGCTGAGTTGGAAGCTTGAATCCATCGAATTACCCCGCCCGATTGAGAACGAATTGTTCCGGATTGTCCAAGAAGGACTGACCAATGCATTGCGCCATGCCAAAGCGTCACATATGGACATCGAACTTCGTCAATTCAATGATACAGTCATCTTAAGCATGAATGATGACGGCGTTGGTTTTATCGTCGATGAAAAAAAACTCGCTTCTTACGGCATCAATTCGATGCGGGAACGGACAGCTGAGATGGGTGGAGCGATTCGTCTCGTCAGTGTTCCGGGACAAGGAACGCAAATTGAAGTAAAATTAAGAAAAGATCGGATGGTGCAAGTATGATACGTGTGTTATTAGTCGATGATCACGAAATGGTCCGTGCAGGTGTTTCTGCTTTTTTGTCCACTCAACCAGATATCGAGGTCGTAGCAGAAGCATCGGACGGACAAGCAGGTGCTGAGCTTGCATTGAAACATCGTCCGGATGTCGTTTTAATGGATTTAGTCATGGAGCCGGTCGATGGCGTTGAAGGAACACGGTTGATTCGAAAAGAATGGCCAGATGCCAAAATTCTAGTCGTCACCAGCTTTTTAGATGATGAAAAGGTCTACCCTGTCATCGAGGCCGGTGCAATGAGTTATGTCTTAAAAACAGCAAGTGCCTTTGAAATTGCGGAAGCGATTCGAAAAACAGCAAGTGGTCAATCCGTCATGGCGGCCCAAGTCACGGGGAAAATGATGGAACGTTTACGAAAACCAACGAGCCATCTCCATGATGATTTGACAGAACGCGAACAGGAAGTATTGCAACTGATGGCACGCGGAATGGCGAACCAGGAAATTGCCGACGAACTGTTCATCTCTTTGAAGACTGTCAAAACACATGTTTCGAACATCTTGTCGAAGCTTGATGTCGTTGACCGGACGCAAGCTGTCGTTTATGCGTTTAAACACAACATCGTTAAGTAATCTTCAGCATTTTTCTATACTTACAATTGCTCTCATACTCAATGAAAATGACCGGGTTCCTCCTGTATCTCAGAGGAACCCGGTCATTTATTTGTTTTCGTTCTGTCACCACAATTTCCAGCCTGGTGCTCCAGGCGGCGCATTCTCAATCATATGCCAAATTGGAACCGTATAGGCAAATGCAATTAACGCAAACGTCACGAAAATCCAAAGCTTCCAATTTTCGAAGAACAGCGGTGTTTGCATCGCTGCTTTTTCTGTTTCAGCAACCGGGAACTCTTCCATGCCTTTCGGTGCCCGGAAAGCGAGTTGGAACATCGCAAATAAGAACAACAGAATGGAAAGGAATAAAATCGTTCCGCCAATTGCCATCGCAACATGATACGGAATCCAGTCGGCAACAAGCGAATCTTTGAAGTAAGCTGCCGGACCTGTTCGTCTCGGATTACCGAGTAACCCTGAAATATGCATCGCTGTCGACATGAACAGCATACCGACCGTCCACAACATCGTTTGGATCAGTCCGATCCGGTTGAGTTGTTTCGTCAGCGTCCGTCCTCTGAGCAAGGGGACCAACCAATAGGCAGTTCCAAAAAACGTTAAGGCAACGGCAGCTCCGACCGTGATATGAAAATGACCGGTCACCCACAGTGTGTTGTGGACAACAATGTTTAATTGATGCGACGCATTGATGACTCCACCTGCTCCCGCCGGAATGAAAAATAACATTCCGACAAACGGTGCTAAAAAGCGGACATCCCGGTACGGCATCTTCTTGATCCAGCCGAACAGTCCGGTTGCGCCTTGACGCCGCCCTGCCAGTTCAAAAGTCGCAAACATCGAGAAGGCTGTCATGAGTGACGGGATGATGACCAAAAACGTGAGAACGACCTGAATGTATTTCCAAAAGGCTGAGATACCCGGTTCCAACAATTGATGATGGAATCCGACCGGGAAGGAAAACAGTAAAAATAATAAAAAGGACATCCGGGCCAATGCATCTGAAAAAATCTTTCCGCCGACGATTTTCGGAATCACGGTGTACCAGACGATATATGCCGGCAACAGCCAAAAATATACAAGCGGATGACCAAAGTACCAAAAGAGCGTCCGTGACAACTCAATTCCGACTTTATCCGTCCAACCGAGTGACAACGGTAAGAGTTGAAACAAAATCGTAGCAGCGACTCCGAGTGTCGCGACGACCCATAACAATACCGTCATGATACTCATGTATGCCTGAAGCGGTGGATGAACACCTTTGTGCTCCCGTTTATAGTCCGCGTACATCCGGAACATCGCACCGGAAGAAATCCACGTTCCGACAACAAAGATGACAAGTCCGATATAAAACACCGGGTGAGCCTTCAATGGTGCATAAAAGGTATATAAAACAGAAGCTTCTCCTGCGAGGACCATCCATGTGACGAGGACGACACCAAGCATCATAAACCAAAATCCGACCCAACCGAGCCGTCTTGGAAATTCTTCGAAACGCCCAAACGATTGTCCTAAAAAAGAAAATAGTAAGCCAAAAATAAATAATGTCGTAAATACAATCGCCAGCATCAACCCGTGGGCCGTCAATAATTCATAATAGCCGACGCCTGCAATTTCCGGAATCACACCGGTCCGCACGAGTGTCTGCAGTAACCCGCATAACCCGCCAATCAACAAGGCGACGAGCGAAAAGCTGACATGGGCAAAAGCCAGTTTCGCTTCTTTTAAGCCAATTGCCGTCGCCGGCATTCCCCGCTCCATCTCAAATTCTTTTAATTTTCTCGAAATGGCATTCATTTACTCCACCACCTTAATTTTTGTCGACATCATATGGTGACCGCTTCCGCAATACTCATTACAGACAATCAAATACTCTCCGGCTTTTTTAAAGGTATATTTGATTGAATTGATATGACCGGGTACGACCATCATGTTGACATTTGTCTTTACGATTTCAAAACCGTGAACGACATCTTTTGACGTCACGAGAAAGTCTACCGTTGCCCCTTTTTTAATTACCATATCTTGTGGCGTGAACTGAAACGCTTGCGACACCATGACTGCTTCATAGCGGTTGTCGTCAATTTTTTTCAACCCCGGTTTATCAAATGGTTTGGTCTGATCCACTTGTGTCGGATCAATTAATGTAGCGTCAGACGGCGGTTGATTGCCGGATGCAAAAGCAGAAATACCAATGATGACTAAAAAAACGGCTAACATCACACAACCAAATACTAACCAAATTTTCTCCAAACGATAAATGTGCATTTCCTTTCCTCCTTATCTGGAACTAAATAATAGAAAAATCGATCCCCACATCCCGATGATGACGGAAGCAACAATAAAAACGGCGACGATTGTGCCTGATAAATTCGGTTCTGGTTTACTGCTCATGATGCCTGTCTCCCTTCTCATTTCAACTTGATGTCCTGTCTTCATTCTAGAAAAGACGAACCGCTTGAGACCGTGATAAATGTCACACCATTTGTGACGATTTCGCGCTTTCCCTTCTAAAAACACACATAAAGTTCACATTTTAGGAAGAAGCTCTCAAAAAAATCCCCTTGTCTCAAGGACAAGAGGATTCGTTTTATTTTTAAATCCGGCATACGCCTACCGGACATCCTTCACAATGGCATAAATCTCTCAAATAGTTAGCATCATGGACGATGATTTTAGTCGTCGTTGATGAAATGACCTTGTCTTTTTTCCACTGGGAAAACATGCGATTGACCGTTTCGCGCGGCGCCCCGATCAACTGACCGAGTTCGCTATCGGATGGTCGTTTGGAAATGACATAGTCTTCCCCAACCTGTTTTCCATGCATGGCAATCAACCGGAGTAAGGTCGAGGCCAGTGCACCTTGTTTCCCAAACAATAACAGGTCACGCAGTTTCGTTTCGGACTGCTTTCGCATCAAGGCTTGCCAACGCATGATTTCTAAGGCAAATACACCGTCCTGCTTCATCAATTCCTCAAGCTTCGTTTTCGAAATGACACCCAGGACACTGTCTTCCATTGTTTCAACGCTATAAGAACTTGGAAATGCTTCGCCGACATCAAACTCACCGAACAAATCACCCTTAAAGTATAAAAACATCATTAAAGGGCTGCCTTTTTTCGTCAGTTTAGACAGTTTGACACCGCCTTGCTTCACATAAAACAACTTATCGTTTAACTCACCTTCCCAACAAACGATTGAATCCTTTTTAAACGTCACCTCTGTCATGAAGTCTTCCAGTATCATTCGTGTCTCTGCTGATAAGACAAACGTATTGGCTTCTGTTGTTCCGCAAGCAAGCATTTCGCATTCTCCTTTCCTTGATTCCTTCTGCTCCTAGTATAGAACATCACACGTCAAAAAAACGTTTTTTCAAAAGATTGTCAAACATTGTTCATGTTTTCACAAAATGTTTTAAAAAAATGATTCTAGTTTCGTTTAAAAACGTAGATCATTTTTTTACTTCAACGTACTTTCCGGTAGTAATGATCGACAATCCGACGTGTCGCTTGTCCCGGTTGTTCCGTATACCAGACTGTTTTGAATTTTTCCATCGCTGTCCGGCTTTCTTCTAGCGCTGCATCCGAATTAATCCAGTTCAATATAACATCAAATTGATTTGTGCAAGTAACCGGTAACGGGTCCGGATAGGAATCGATGATACCCGGAATCTGCCGGTACGTGTCGATATCTGGTGTGTAAAGAATGGTCGGAACATCCAGCAGACAACTTTCAAAAGGAATCGAGGAATAATCGGTGATCAATACATCGGTGATGAGTAAGTAATCATTGATTGAATATTCGTCCGTAACGAAGTGCACATGTTTTTTTTGATGTGTGAACATCGAACGGACCGTCGGATGTAATTTGACAAGAATTGTCCATCCTTGATCGGTCAATTGTTCGAGTTGGCGGACAGTCTGTCCTTCCATTCCATTATATTCCCGGTAGGTTGGCGCATACAATAGAATACGACGTTCCTGTTTGACGTAAGCATCGTGAAGTTTTTTTTTGGTGTGTTGATGTTGTTCGTCAAACCAGTAATCTGTCCGGGGCACGCCAAATGTTTTGAAGACTGTCCGCGGAAGATCATGTGGTCCCATGAATTGTTTCGCGCAAGCTCCTCCCGGTACGATGAAGTCCCCATAACGCTGGTACACCCGTTTGAAACGTCGCAGGACATGATTCGGTACCATCAAACTCTTTGATGACGTCAAACCGAATTTCTTTAGTGTCCCTGCAGCATGCCATAACTGGATCCGTTTTGTTCCCTGACGAATCGGGGCGACACTATATTCGCCGATATAGTTATCGATGAAATGATGCTTCGATGTTGCAAGAAGGTACGCCAGCCGAATAAAACGCAGTCTGCGATAAGGCAATGCATATTCCGCCGACCATGCTTCCGGATATTTCACAAATTTTTTATCATAAATCAAATACCGTTTTTCGTTCGGAAATTCCGTCAGGAGCGCATCATTGATCGGTTTCACATTATCACCGTAAGTGACCCAAAAGAGCGTCACGGGTCTCACAGGTAACAAGCAGAAGATTCGATAGAAAATCCGGAAAAGCAGCAAGTAGATTTGCACGATACTCTCTCTCACGTTATTCCCTCCCTTCCATGAAGAAAGACCGCACGCAGGGTGTGGTCTTTTTTGTTCACGAACCTTTTCCTAACTCCGTTTTGATCTGGCTTGTCGAAATACCTTCCGTCCGACTGAGATAAACGACTTCACAATATTCTTTCAAGAAATCGAATTCACCGGCCCAGTCATCTCCCATGACAAATGTATCGATTTGATGTTCTTGTACATCGGTGATTTTCTGATCCCAATTGTTTTCCGCAATGACTTCGTCAACGTAACGAATCGATTCCAAAATCAATTTACGGTTTTCGAAGCTGTGATACGATTCTTTATGTTTCAATCGATTGAACTCGTCCGTCGAAATCGCGACGACTAAATAATCGCCCATTTCCTTTGCGCGTTTGAGGATGTTGATGTGACCCCAATGCAGTAAATCAAATGTGCCGTACGTGATGACTTTTTTCATGATAATTCTCCTTTATGCTGATTGCTGACAGGTTGCAAAAGACGTTGATAGGCTTGTAAAGAAGCTGTTCCGTCATCCCACTGACAAAATTTCTTTTCAAATGCAGCAAATTTTGCGCCATATCGATTACTCCATTCATGCAACCGATCAATCTCTTCAAATAATCGTGCTTGTTGTAAAACGAGCGGACCCGGTGCTTCCTGCTCAAAGTCAAAATAGAATCCGCGCAGTTGATCCCGATAATGTTCTAAATCATACGTGTAAAAAATCATCGGTCGTTTCAGATGAGCATAGTCAAACATGACGGATGAATAATCTGTAATCATAGCATCTGCTGCGATATATAAATCTGAAATATCCGGGTAATCCGAAGCGTTGTGGACAGATAGATAAGCTGACGTATCCACTTGATCCGCTACTAAATAATGCATCCGGATCAGCAACGTATATTCAGCACCAAACCGTTTTTCGAACTGTTCCAACGAAAATGGCAACGTAAAGGAATACGATCCTTGTGCCACGTACTCGTTGTCTCGCCAGGTCGGCGCATACAGAATGATTTTCTTAGTCCGATCAATTTGATACCGCGAATAAACCCGTTCGACGATTTCCGGATGCCGTTCCGTCTGGTAAAACACATCATTGCGTGGATAACCGACTTCAAGCATTTCACCTGAAAAATGAAAGGCCCGTCGAAAAATCCGACTTGAATAGGCATTCGGTGAAATCAAAAAATCCCACTTTGATGCTTCACGCGCAAAGTCACGCTTATAGCGTTTTGTCGTCGTATTGGCCATCTGCACATCATCCATGTCGAGTGCCAGCTTCTTTAACGGCGTTCCATGCCACGTCTGTAAATAGATGGTCCCTTTTCGTTTGAACAACCAAGAGGGAAGCCTGCTGTTAGAAATCCAGACGCGCGATGTAGCGAGCAGATAAATCCAGCGAATCGTCATTCGATTGACTGTCTGCACCGTCGGATCCGTTAATACACTCTGTCGATCTTTACTGAAAATCAACTCAAGTTCCGGATGTTCTTGTTTTAACGCTTCATAAATGGCACGTGGATTGTCGCTGTATTGTTTTCCTAAAAAGCTTTCGAAAAGGAAGCGATTTGGGTGAACCGGCAAACAAGCAAACAACCGCATCACGAGGTGCAATCCCGTTTCGACCAGTTTAGTTTTCTTGATCCACTGACGTAATTGACGTTTCAAAACATGTACTCCTTAATTCAACAAAAATTTACTTTTTATAACACTTCATATTAATCAAACCTCAACCATCATAACAAAAAGCGCATCCATTTGGAATCAGTATTTGAACGCATATAACGGAATGGTAAATCAAACTTCGTCGTATTGTGCACAAGGCCTTTTTGATGGCTGAACGTTTCAAAGCTGTACTTGCCATGATATCCACCAATCCCGCTGGCACCGACACCACCAAACGGTAAGTTATGCTGTGCGACATGCATGAGCGTATCATTCACACAACCGCCACCAAAGGAAATCCGGTTCAGGACACGTTCCTTGACGAAGTCATTTTCTGTGAACAAATAGAGTGCAAGTGGTTTATCACGGTCTGTGACAAATGTGATGACATCTTCAATTTCATCATATACAAGAACCGGCAAAATCGGACCGAAAATTTCTTCTTGCATCAATTTCGAATCAAGAGGAACGTTCGTCATGACGGTCGGAGCCATTTTTCTTGTTTCCGGATTGACTTGTCCGCCGAATTCAATGTCTCCCTGATCGAGATAGCCCGTCAAGCGTTCCAAGTGACTGTCGGATACAATTTTGACGTATGATCCAACTCCCACCCCATTTCCATACTGTGAAAATGCTTCTTCCTCGATATAACGCAGGAATGTTTCTTGTACATCCCGATGAACAAAAACATAATCCGGTGCGATACATGTTTGTCCGGCATTTAACCATTTGCCCCAGGCAATCCGTTTCGCCGCGAGTCTTAAGTCTGCATCCTTGTGGACAATCGTCGGAGACTTACCGCCGAGTTCAAGTGTGACCGGTGTCAGGTGTTTCGCTGCCGCCTGATGAACAATTTTTCCGACGCGTGTCGAACCCGTAAAAAAGATGTAATCAAACTTTTCTTCTAACACTGCTGTACTCACTTCCGCATCACCTTCGATTACGACACCAAAACGTTCATGGAAGGCCGTCTCAAAGACTTCGCGTAGCACACGTGAGACGTTTGGCGTTAATTCCGAAGGTTTCAAAACGACGGTATTCCCCGCTGCAATCGCGCCTACGACAGGTGCAAGGGCAAGTTGGAAAGGATAATTCCAAGGTGCGATGACAAGAACGTTTCCGTACGGTTCGAAACGGATTTCACTTTTCGAGCCAAAATGCAACAATGGCGTCCCCACACGGCGCGGCTTTGCAAGACGGCGCAATTGTTTTTCCATCCGATTGATTTCGCCGTAGACAAAACCGATTTCTGTCGTAAAAGCGTCTTGACGCCCTTTATTCAAGTCGACTTTCAAGGCATCGTAAATGGCTGCTTCATGCGTTTCAATCGCTTGTTTCAAGAACGTCAACATACTTAAACGAAAAGCAATGCTTCTTGTTGCGCCTGTCTTGAAAAAAGTCCGTTGTACCTCGACCTGACGTGCTACATCTAATCCCGTTGTCGTCAATCCCATCCGTAAATCCCCCTTGTGAGCTCATTCATTTCTTCCTTCTCATTCTACCATAGCTGCCAGGGCAAATAAAAAAAGCGGAGAGTCTTTTCTCCGCCTTCCGTTTACAGTTGGATTGCTGTTTCAAGTGCGACTTTCATCATGTCGTTAAACGTCGTTTGACGTTCTTCCGACGTCGTCTCTTCACCCGTCAACAAGTGATCGGAAATCGTTAAGATCGTCAAGGCGTTGACTTTATGTTTTGCAGCGAGTGTGTAGAGACCTGCCGCTTCCATCTCGATTGCGAGGCAACCGAAGTCCGCCCATTTTTTGAAGTGGTGGAAATCATCTTGGTAAAATTGATCGGTCGTGAAGATTTGACCGACTTTTGCATCGATGCCGTGTTCTTTCGCTGTCATATAAGCTTTGTGCAATAAGTCAAACGATGCTGTCGGCGCATAATCCAGTCCGTTGAACCGAACCCGGTTTTGTGCCATATCGTGTGACGCACTCATCGCGATGACGACGTCGCGGACTTTGACGTCCGGCGTGATCCCGCCGGCAGTACCGACACGAATCAGGTTTTTAGCTCCGTATGATTGGATTAATTCGTTTGCATAAATCGACATCGACGGGACACCCATCCCTGTTCCTTGAACAGAAACTTTTTTACCTTTATACGTTCCTGTAAAACCATACATTCCGCGAACTTCGTTATACAAAACGACGTCCTCTAAAAATGTATCGGCAATGTATTTTGCACGAAGTGGATCTCCTGGAAGTAATACGGTTTCTGCAATCTGACCTTCTGTTGCGTTAATGTGTACGCTCATGTACGATTCCTCCTCTAAATAGTGACTAAACCGACAACAACTCCCGGAACTCATTTGGAGTCATTCCAAACTGCTTTTTAAAGACTTTCCGAAAATATTTATCATCATGGTATCCGACTTCAAGCGCGATCTCGTAGATTCGAGCATCCGTCTCACCCAACAATTCCTTCGCCCGATTTAAACGGATCGTTTGAATATAATCCGATAGATTGACCGAAAAACGTTGTTTGAATCGTCTTGAAATGTATTCCCGGCTTAAGTAAAAGCGTTCGCTCATGAGTTGAAGCGTTAGTTCTTCCGCATAGTGTGTCGCAATGTACTTCGCAATCTGATCAATCGCTTCTCCTTGTTCCGGAACAGGACCTATCAATTCCATCGCACGCCCGACAGCATCGTTTAAAATATCAGGATCGATTGGCTTGAGTAAGTAATCAAACGATTGATGCAAAATCGCACGACGCATATACGTATAATCATCATACCCTGTCAATACAATCGTGACGACCTTTGGATGATGATTTTTTGTCCATTCGAGTAAACTTAGTCCGTCCAGTCCGGGCATTTCGACATCTGTTAACATCAAATCGATTTTTTCCTGTTCCAAAAAACGTTTGGCAGTGACTCCGTCATCCGCTTCAAAGATGTTGTCTACCTGCCATGTATCCCACTCGCCAAGCAATTTAACGGCATCACGAACATGTTTTTCGTCGTCTACGATCAATACATTCATCATAGTTCCTCCTGTTCAACGGGAATTCGAATGACGATTCTAAAACCACCTTCAGTTGGAGACTGCAGGATCATACTGGCTTCCTCTCCATAAAAGATTAATAGACGTTCGTAGATATTGTGTAGACCGATCCCGGATGTTTGACGGTCTTCCGGCCGGCGGTGCATCCGCATCGTTTGATCAATACTTTTCAGTTCCGTCGATTCCATGACTGCCCCGCTGTTTTCGACTTGAATGATCAGTTGATCCCCGTCACTTCTGACTTTATAGGCGAGATAGTTTTCGGTTGCATCTACCTGTTGATTAAACGCATGCTTAAAATAATTTTCAGCAAAGGGTTGTAAAATCATTTTCGGGACTTCAATCGAATTCATGTGCCACGGCACATCAACGATGTAGCGGAATCGATCGGGAAAGCGTTGCTGCTGAAGACGCATATAGGACTGAAGATGATCGACTTCCTGCTTCAACGTCACAATTGTCTGTTCATTATTCATCGAATAACGCATCATTTGCGAAAGTCCTGTAATCGAACGATATGCAACTTTTCGGTCGCCCTGTAACGTCGTCGTCCCGATTGATTGCAAGGCATTAAACAAAAAATGCGGATTCAACTGGGATTGTAAGGCCCGCAATTCATTCGTCCGGTTTTCCAGTGCCAAACGGTATTCACGTTTGATCAGCCGGTCGATTCGTTGAATCATCCGCTGGAACTGCCGATTCAGCAACCCGATCTCATCATTGGTTGTCGCAATGAATTGAGCCGATAAATCGCCTTGTTCGACACGCCACACGTTTGCTGTCAGCTGTTTAATCGGCTTTGTGATTTCAAGTGCCACGAGACTTGCTGCAATAATCATCAAGACTAACGAGCCAATTCCGATCAAAATTAAAATCAGAGCTGTTTCATTAGCACTTTTGACGACAGAGGCGTATGGCGTCGTCTTAACAAGTGTGATAGGAACACCCTGTGTTTTCGTTTTGGCATAAACGATGAAGGAGTCCCCGACCCGCATGCTGCCACTTTTACCTGTAAATCGGTCATTCGTGACCGGAAGCTCTTTTCCCGTCTTGGCAATCAATTGATTTCCATTCAACAGCCAAAGCGATTCACCGGGGAAGTTTTCAAACAGCTTTAATTGCTGTTCAAAGACACTCGTTGGAATGTCGACAGAAAGAAATCCAAGCGGTTCATCTGTTTCCACACGATTGATCCGGTAACGGAAGCTGACGATCTGTTTGTCATCCAAAATCATCGTATGTGTATTATAGGCAGTAATCTGATGTGCCGGATCAATCAACCAGCCGTTTTTTTGTTTCATCAAACGAAAGTAGTCGGTCTCCTGTAACCAATCAAACTTCCCCCGGCTGGATGTCTTCATGTTATAAACCGAGTACTCCGAGTTTCCTTTTAAGATGACGAAGTGAAGCTGCTCAATATCTTGTCTGGATAAAAAGAGTCCGAGAAGCGCCCGTGAAATCACACCCTCCGATTCACTGAGCTCAGCATCCGCCCCGACATTCATAATATTGAGTAAGGAGCGATTCGCATACAAACTTGTCGGTAATCGTCTTATATCTTCCATATAATGACTGATTTGGTTGCTTCCTCTTTTCAAAGCGCTCAAGCTTGAACGTTCCGCCTGCTCCACATTTTGATTCCGTACATAGAGATAAGAAGCTGATGTAGCAAGCGTCGTCGGAATCAGAATCGCTAAGACGACAAGTCGGATCAAACGTGTTCGGATGCTCTTCATCGCCGTCTCCTCCATCCTTTTTCTTCTAATAAGTAGTATAGCATAGCTGTATCCGCTTACATGTACGTGTTTTATTTGTTTGTGCCCCTCACGATTTTCTTCAAATTGGATTTCTAAAAAAACAACACTTGATTCCGAATGAATATTGATATAACATCGTTAATGTTCGTTTTTAACAAACTTTTAAGATTAAGGTGGTCTTTGGTTCATGTTTAAACTATCCGCACACGATACAACGGTCAAACGTGAAATTCAAGCTGGTTTTATCACGTTTATCACGATGGCCTATATTCTATTCGTCAACCCAACCATTTTGTCCGAAGCAGGAATTCCACAAGATCAAGCTTTCTCGGCGACAATTATTGCCACGCTGATCGGTACGTTATTGATGGGCTTTTATGCTAACTTACCGATTGCCGTAGCACCGGGAATGGGATTAAATGCTTATTTTACGTATACCTTGGTAATTGGTGAAAAAATACCTTATCAAACAGCCTTATCGGTCGTCTTCGTTGCCGGCATTATTTTTCTTTTGTTATCCCTGTCCCCTTTACGGACTAAATTGATTGAAGTCATTCCGACCACACTCAAATTGGCTATCACTGGAGGAATCGGTTTGTTCATTGCTTCCCTCGGTTTGAAAATGTCCGGAATCCTTGTCGCAGACCCTGCAACCTTGATTACAATCGGCTCCTTAACATCCCCGGAAGCCCTTATTACGTTAGTCGGTTTACTGATAGCAGCTATTCTGACAGTTAAACGTGTTCCGGGCGGGCTTTTGTACGCGATGATTTTATCCGGACTGCTGGCTTTCTTGACCGGTGAGTTGACGTTCTCGAAAACCTTGATTGCTTTGCCGACTTTACCGGAAGGCATTCTTGTCGCGAATCCGCTCACTGCCGTTCAAGACGTCATTCAATACGGACTCTTCAGTGGTGTGCTTTCGTTTGTGCTCGTCACGATGTTTGATACGACCGGTACGATGGTCGCAGTCGGTGAACAGGCTGGACTGATCGAAGAGGATGGTTCCCTGAAAAACAGTGAACGTGCCTTGTTATCCGATTCAACGGCGATGATTGCCGGAGCTATGTTCGGAACAAGTCCAACCACGGCCTATGTCGAATCGGCTTCCGGTGTCGCAGCCGGCGGACGAACCGGTTTGACATCCGTCACAGTTGGAATCTTGTTTGCGCTGTCAGCAGTTTTCGGCCCAATCGTTCAATCGATTTCAAGCGTTCCGGCCATTACGGCTCCGGCATTACTCCTTGTTGGTGCATTGATGCTACAAAACATCAAACAGATCCAGTGGGAAGATTTCAGTGAAGCCTTTACCGCGTTCATGGTGATCATCATCATGCCGCTATCCGGCAGTATCGCAACAGGTATCGCGTTCGGATTCATCATCTATCCCATCATGAAGGCTGTACAAAAACAGCGGGTCCACTTCTTGATTTATCTGTTCGCCGTTCTGTTTTTCATTCAATTGTTTTTTCTGCATTAATGAATAAAAAAACGTGTAAAAAAAAGTGCTGCTTCCAATTTTTCTTGGAAACAGCACTTTTTTTATTATTTCTTCATTTTTTCCCATGTCTTCGTAAAGTCTTGTAACATCTCTTCCGATGTTTTTTGTTTCCCTACATATGCCTGCATGATGGCACCAAATTCATTGACAGCGCCGTCCGGATATTTAAACCAGTTCCATGAGATGGTTTTATCTTCTTTAGAGTACTTGATGATATCGTCAGCCAGTGGTCCAAGATCGGCTGCTTCGATTGATTTGAAAGCCGGAATGAACTTGAACTTGTTGACCATGTAATCTTTTCCTGTGTCAGATGTCGCCATCCACTCGAGGAACTTTTTACCTTCCTCTTTATTTTTCGAGTTTTTGTTGACGACCCAGTTATTCGGAACGCCGACCGGAAGGCGGTCCATTTTTTCTTTATCATCATTGATCGGCATCGGGATGAAGCCCATCTCGATGTCCGGATTAACATCCGTGATCAATTGTTGCGCCCAGTTTCCTTGTTGGATCATTGCTGTTTTCCCTTCAGCAAACTGAGAAACTTGTGTATTGTAATCCGTCGTCAACGGATTTTTGTTTCCGTATTCGATCGTCAAATCAAACAAGTTCATAAACTCTTTAAATTGTTTATTGTCTTCGAACTTTCCTTTTCCAGAGTTCAAATCGGCAATGAACTGATCCGGATCATCCTGTTGCGCCATCGGGATATTCATTAAGTGGTTTCCAAGAATCCACCATTCGCCGTATCCGATTGAGAATGGCGTAACACCATCCGCTTTCAGTTTCTTAGACGCTTCTGTTAATTCTGTTAAAGTTTTTGGTAACTCTGTAATACCGGCTTTCTTGAAGATTTCTTTATTGTAGATGAAACCATAACCTTCCAGGTTCATCGGCATACCATAAAGTTTCCCGTCAATTGTCATCGGTTCTTTTGAAAGGTCTGTTAAATCACTGACCCATTTTTCATCCGAAAGATCTTCCAATTTGTCTTGCCATGTTTTCGCTTCTGTAAATCCACCGTTATTAAAGACATCCGGTTCATTCCCTGAAGCAAACTGCGATTTCAAGGCTGCGCCGTAATCCGATCCGCCACCAACCGTTTGAACGACGACTTTTACGCCTGTTTCTTTTTCATAGGCCTTTGCCATCTTTTCCATGTCTTTTGCGATTTCAGCTTTAAATTGGAATACGTTGAGGGTCTTCCCGTCCTTAGAAGAGCCACTGTCCTTTGAGTCATCACTATTGAGTGTCCCACCGCCACCACATGCTGCAAGTGCTACGACCATTGCGGTCGTCATAACTGGTAGTGCTGCCCATTTACGTTTACGCATTCGGATACCTCCCTGATTTTCGAGTTGATAATCGTGCTACGCTTTTACAATAAATGAAAACGCTTGCAATAAAAACGGATAATTTTGTCCGGTGCGGTGGAAAATATTGAACAATCGTTATCCGATAAAAAAAGTCGGGATTAGTGTATGATAAAAATAGATACTATTTAACGAAGGAGTTTGATGCAATGTCCCTACAGTTCACGATTTTATTGATTGGTTTATTGTTATTTACCGCAGTCTGGACAACGAAATTATCCAGTCGCTTGAACATTCCTGCGCTCTTGATTTTCATCGCTCTTGGTATGATTGCCGGCAGTGATATTACCGGTTTTATCCGGTTCGATGATGCGGAACTGGCGCAATTGCTCGGTACCGTGGCACTGATTATCATCTTATTTGAGGGAGGTCTTCAAACTGCCTGGAAAGAAGTGAAGACGGAATTGTCACCCTCTCTTTCACTTGCAACGTTTGGTGTCTTCATCGCAACGACGATTGTCGCCGTTGCGTCCCATTATATTCTCGGATTCAGCTGGGCTAACGCCTTTCTCCTCGGTGCCATTGTCGGATCGACGGATGCTGCCGCGATTTTTTCAGTACTCAGCGGACAATCCGTCCGGCGGAAAGTAGGATCGACGCTGGAACTCGAATCCGGTACGAATGATCCGATGGCTGTTTTTCTGACCGTCTTCTTCCTGGAATTCGTGACGAATCCTAAAGAGGCCTCACTTGTTTCCGGCTTAACTTCGCTAGTCTGGGAAATGGTGATCGGTTTACTGCTCGGTCTATTCATCGGCTGGATTGCTTCAACATTACTTAACCGGATTGATCTCAGTTCCTCGAGCTTTTATCCGATTCTGCTAATGTCATTCGCTTTTCTTTCGTTCGGTATTGCGGACACGATTCACGCCAGCGGTTTCCTCGCTGTTTACGTGACAGCGATTTATATTAGCAATCATGAGTTGGTCTACCGGCAGACGCTCGTCCGTTTCACAATGAGCATGGCGCACTTGGCGCAAATCGGAATGTTCATCGTGCTCGGATTACTTGTGTTTCCGAAACAGTTGCTTGATCCACAGGTGATTTTATCATCGATTGCCCTCGCTTTGATTTTAATCTTTATCGCTCGTCCGGTTTCCGTTTGGCTCAGTCTCCTTCCCTTTAACTATTCCTGGCAGGAAAAAGTATTTGTCTCTTTTGCCGGTTTAAAAGGAGCTGTTCCAATCATTCTCGCAACTTATCCGCTTGTTGCCGGAATCGATAATGCCGGCATGATCTTCAACATCGTCTTTTTCACTGTTTTGTTATCGACGTTAATCCAAGGGAGTATGTTGACCTTCTTGGCGGACCGGCTTCATTTAAACGAGACCGGTTCATCCACGATTCAAACGGTCATTGAGTTCATGTCGATCGGTAAACCGAATGCGGAAATCATCGAATTGACGATTCCGAACTCTCATCCGTTTGTCGGGGAAGCCATCTCGGATATTGATCTGCCGCAGGAATTTTTAATTACGGCCATCATCCGTAACGATCAAATCGTGACACCACGCGGCGATACAATTTTTGAAGGACGGGATCAATTACTTCTATTAACACCAAAACATCGGATTAAAACACTCAAACGTTTTTTATTCCCGCAAAAAGAGATGACAAAAAAGAGCTGACGTCGCTGTCAGCTCTTTTTTGTCATTTCTCTTAACGCTTTGATTTAACGCGGCGATACACAATG
Source organism: Exiguobacterium sp. GL_137 (assembly GCF_057834585.1). Taxonomy (NCBI): domain Bacteria; kingdom Bacillati; phylum Bacillota; class Bacilli; order Caryophanales; genus Exiguobacterium; species Exiguobacterium sp. GL_137. The sequence continues at coordinate 598,061 of NZ_CM174406.1, read as the reverse complement.
TATCCGATGATTCCGACGACGATAATACCAAGAATCCACCATAACTCCTGTTCGAGTCCTTTCAACATCGACTCTGCCCGTTCCACCCCAAACCTTTCTCCTAACCACACATAGAAGAACGATACCGGGAACAAGCCAATGCTTGAGGCCAATACATATCGTTTGAAAGACAAATTGAACAAACCACACGGAATGGAAACAACAGAACGAACGACCGGGAAGAAGCGGCCAAACAATGCTGACCAGGAACCGTATTTCGATACGATTCGTTCCCCTTGAACGATTTCCCGTTCCTTAATCATTAGCCATTTTCCGTAACGAACCAAAATTGGACGTCCGGCGTAACGACCGAGAAAATAAAATAATGTCGCCCCCATCAGACTGCCGAGAAAACCGATCAAGACGGCTGCGGTCCAACTAATTGTCCCGTTTGATACATAAAGACCGAGTACCGGCAACCCGACTTCAGCCGGGATTAATTCCGTCCCGAGTCCAAGAATCATAATTCCTAAAAACAGCCAGAGATTCGACTCTCCGGCTGAGAACAACCATTCTAACATCCAACCACTCCTCTAAATCAGCCTCGTGCAGGACGAAGAAGATAATAAATGATGACGACGAGCGTCGTCCAGACTCCTGTAAAGATCCCGATGATTCCGACGATAAAGAAGCCAAGTGCCATCATTGATCCTGTGCGTTTGTAATCACGCCACATCGTCCGTAATCCTTTGATGTTAAACCAAAGAAACACGACGAAAAGTAGGGCAAACACTAATCCTGTAATGAGTATCGCTGACATGTCTTCACCTCTCTCTTATTAGTTCATATGCCCATTATAACGTGTTTTCACACGTCTTTCCTCCGTCTGAGGTCGGATGAACTTATTTTACCCTATAAAAAAATGTCCTTCTGGCCATGAAATCATGGCCAGTAGGACATTTTGAATCAGATTTATCAGTACATCACTCGTTCTTACAGCAGGTGCACACCTTGTTCACGGTACGACGCGCGTGTTTCTTCCGACCAGACCGATGCTTGAACTTCACCGATATGACGTTTCTTCAAGAGGAACATCGCCATCCGGGATTGTCCGATTCCTCCACCGATTGTCAGCGGCAGTTTCTCTGCCAATACACCTTGGTGGAACGGGAAATCAAGTTTCGTGTGTTCGCCCGTCGTTTCGATCTGCGCCAGCAATGTTTCGCGGTCGACCCGGATACCCATCGACGACAGTTCAAATGCTCCGATTTCCGGATGGTGAACTAAAATATCACCGTTGAGCGTCCAGTCATCGTAGTCTGCTGCTCGACCGTCATGTTTTTCTCCGGATGCCAATGCACCACCAATCTGCATCAAAAAGACAGCACCATACTCTTTCGTCACTTCGGTCTCGCGCTCTTTTGTCGAAAGTGTCGGGTATGCATCTTCAAGTTCTTGTGTCGTCATGAAATGAATCGTCTCCGGTAAAATCGCTTCAATCGCAAGTTTCTCTTCGACTTCACGTTCCACTTGGCGAATCGACTCGTAAATCGCACGAACCGTCGTTTGCAAGTAGTCAATCGTCCGCTCTTCTTTTGTAATGACACGTTCCCAGTCCCACTGGTCGACGTGAATCGAATGAGTTTCGTCCAGTACTTCATCACGACGGATGGCATGCATCAATGTGTACAAGCCTTCCCCTTTTGAGAATCCGTATGTGTGGAGTGCCTGGCGTTTCCACTTCGCAAGAGATTGAACGATCTCGAGTTCTGCCTGATGGTCAATTGCATCAAAGCGGATGACACGTTCGATTCCGTTCAGATGATCGTTGACTCCAAGTGTGCTTTCGACGAATAACGGCGCTTCGACGCGTGTTAATCCGAGTTGTGCCGAGAACTGCTCCTCAAAGCGTTTTTTTACAAGTGTGATGGCTTCCTGTGTCTGTTTCATAGATACGAGTGTTGTCATGGTATTCTTCCTCCTCAATTGTGTGTTTGAAAAAGAAGCCATAAAAAAGAGCCCTTCTCTCCCAAGAATATGGGACGAAAGACTCGGTTCCGCGGTACCACCCATGTTAACAGCTCAGCTGCTCACTCAAAAGACTGATGATCAATTATCATCTCAATCTTCGGCCATATGATAACGGACAGGCAACTCCGGCTACGCCTACTGACTTCAGTGTTCGGGTAGCGACTCCGGGATGTTCTTCGCAACTTGTTTCCGACTGGGCTCTCACCGCCCCCAGCTCGCTAATCCGGTTTTACAAGATGTTACTCTTCCCTTCAACGTCGTTGTTACAATTGAATTGAGAACATCGTACACCATCCGGCAAGCATTTGAAAAGCCCTTTTTTCAAAAAAAAATAAAATAATCTGACTAATCAGACTAGATATGTCATATAAAAACGTTCCCGCAGAAGCGAGAACGCGCTTACATCTTTATTTGATTGAACCACTCGTAATCCCTTGAATAATTTGTTTTTGCATCGCAAAGAAGAAGAGTAACAACGGAATAATCCCGAGAATTAATCCGGCTAGCGCCAAGTCCCACTGCTTCGTGTACTGACCGAAGAAATAGAACGTCGCGAGCGGAATCGTCCGCAGTTCGACATCACGCAACATCAGGGACGGCAACAAGAAATCATTCCAAATCCAAAGTGTGTTCAAAATGACAATCGTTACCGTGATCGGTTTAAGCAACGGGAACACAATCCGCCAAAAGACGCCCCACTGCGAGCAACCGTCAATGATGGCTGCTTCTTCAATCTCTTCCGGAATCGATTTCATGAATCCATGATACAAGAAAATCGACAAGCCGGAACCAAAGCCGAGATACATCAAAATCAGACCCCAATAACTGTTTTGCAGACCGAGATCACCCGACAGCTTCGATAACGGAATCATGATCGACTGAAACGGAATGATCATCGCGGCGACAAACAGGAAAAAGATGATGGTCGACAAGCGGGTTTTCGTCCGAACAAGTTTCCAGGCGGCCATCGAACAAAAAATAACAATAACTGCATTTGCACCAACTGTAATGATGACAGAATTCAGAAACACTTTTCCAAAATTCATCGCTGCCCAGGCATCTGTATAGTTTGAGGTGATCCATTCTTTCGGAAGCCCCGATGTATTTGTAAAGATATCTCCTTGCGTTTTAAACGAGTTCGAAATGACATAATAAAACGGAATCATATACAGTAAGCCCATCAACAGTGCGGCAATCTCAACGGTACCGAGACGCACGGAATAACGACCACGCTTTTTCGGTGCCGGTTTCTCCGGCGTCAGTTCCGGTTTCGGCAAAGGTTGTGCAGTACTCATGCTTCCACCTCCCGTTTTTTCGTCAAGTAGACTTGAGTAACGGTAATCGCGGCAACGACAACAAAGAAGATGATCGCTTTGGCAGAACCAAGACCCAGGTTATTGTTTGTAAACGATTCTTTATAGATGTTCAGCGCAAGCATTTCTGTCGATTTGAACGGACCACCATTTGTCAGCGATAAGTTCGTATCAAATAATTTAAAGGACCAAGAAATCGTCAAGAACAGACAAATCGTAACAGACGGCATGATCAGTGGAATCGTAATATTCCGCAACGTGGATAATCGGTTGGCTCCATCGATTTTGGCTGCTTCAATCAGTTCCTGCGGTACATTTTGCAGGGCAGCGATATAGATGACCATGATATATCCCCCACCTTGCCAAATCGAGACGATGACAATGCCCCAGAAACCAGTTCGGGCGTCACCGAGCCATGGAAGTTCGAATAAACTCCAACCTGTCAATTCTCCAATCGACGCAAATCCTTTAACGTAAATAAACTGCCAGACGAACCCAAGAATCAATCCACCAATTAAGTTTGGCATGAAGAAAATCGTCCGTAAGAAGTTTCGTGTCCGAATATTTTGCGTGAGTAAAAACGCTAAAATGAATCCGACCAGGTTTGTTAAAATTACGGCAACGACGGTATATTTTGTCGTCAGCCAAAAGGACTGCTGAAACTGTTCGTCCACTGTAAAGAGGCGGACATAGTTATCAAATCCAATCCAATTTAATTCACCCGTAATTCCGTTCCAATCCGTGAATGAATACATGACACCATTAAAAAAAGGTACGAGAACAATCACTGCGAACACTAAAAAGACGGGTCCGACAAACATCCAAAATTCAAGTCCGCGCTTTACTTTTTTCTTATTGCTTACTGCCATTGCTCATCCCTCCTCTATCCCTAGACTACGCAACTTTCCATAAAATGAAAACGCAACCATTTGACAAGTTGGGTGGAATATATTGAACGATTATTTGGCGTGTCAGTTTCAGATACGCTACTATTAAGGAAATATAGAGAAATTCATCTTGAGAGGAAGATTACGCCATGGAAAAAACGATTCGTTCTGATCTAGAAATTGCCCAACAAACCATTCTGCGCCCCATCTCCGAAATTGCTAAACATATTGGATTAACCGATGCGGATTATGATACGTACGGAAAATACAAAGCGAAGTTGACGGACGGATTAGTTAAACGATTGGCGACGAAGACGGATGGAAAACTGATTCTTGTCACGGCGATCAATCCGACGGCTGCCGGCGAAGGAAAATCGACAGTGACGGTCGGACTTGGTCAAGCATTGCATCGCCTCAATCATAAGACGATGATCTGTTTACGCGAACCATCACTTGGACCAACGATGGGGTTGAAAGGCGGAGCGTGCGGTGGCGGTTACAGCCAAGTCTTGCCGATGGAAGAAATTAACCTTCATTTTACAGGCGATATGCATGCCATCACGTCAGCCCACAATACAATCAGTGCCCTGCTCGATAATCATCTTCATCAAGGGAATGACTTAGGAATTGATCCTCGTCGGGTCACTTGGAAACGTGTCCTCGATCTCAATGACCGGGCCTTGCGACAAATCACGATCGGACTGGGTGGACCGGCTCATGGCGTTCCGCGTCAAGATGGGTTTGATATCACGGTCGCTTCGGAAATCATGGCTGTTCTCTGCCTCGCCGATTCCATCACGGATTTAGAAGAACGGATCAGCCGGATTGTCGTCGCCTATTCGTATGATCAACAACCGGTTACAGTTCAGGATATCGAAGCTGCCGGTGCTGCGACGTTACTTTTAAAAGAAGCCTTCCGCCCAAATCTTGTCCAGACGGTCGAAGGCACACCGGCTTTAATCCATGGCGGTCCGTTCGCAAATATTGCCCACGGTTGTAACTCGCTGATTGCGACACGTACTGCCTTGAAGCTGAGTGATTATGTCGTCACGGAAGCCGGATTCGGAGCAGATCTCGGAGCAGAAAAATTCTTTAACATTAAATCCAGAATTGGCAATCTGCATCCGGATGCGGTTGTCGTCGTTGCGACTGTCCGTGCGTTGAAAATGCATGGCGGGGTTGCAAAGGATCAATTGGCGGAAGAAAATTTATCCGCTTTAGTCGAAGGACTGGCTTTACTCGAGAAGCACGTTGAAACAATGGATTTGTTCGGCGTGCCGGCCGTTGTCGCCTTGAATCGTTTCGCAAGCGATACCGATACGGAGCGCGAGACGGTGCTCGAATGGTGCCGTGAACGCAAGATCCGCGTCGCTGAAAGCGAAGTCTTCAGCCAAGGGGGAGCCGGTGGAGAAGCACTGGCGGAGCAGGTCTTTGAGGCTTTGGAGGAAGAGAGTCAGTTTACTCCGCTTTATCCGGCCGAACTGCCGCTGACACAAAAAATCGAACGGATTGCTAAACGAGTATATGGTGCAGCAGATGTGCATTTCGAAGAAAAGGCATTACGTGAGCTTGAGCGTTGCACCGAGCAGGGACTGGGACATCTGCCGATCTGTATGGCAAAAACACCTTTCTCATTGACGGATGATCCAAGCAAGTACGGACGTGTCGAAGGATTTACGATTACTGTCCGCGAAATCAAACCATCCATCGGTGCGGGGTTCATCGTCGCCTTGACCGGGAATGTATTAACCATGCCGGGTTTACCGAAAACACCAGCTGCCAATAAGATGGGAATTTCTGAAGACGGAACAATATACGGACTTTCTTAATCAGGGAAGGATGATAGATGTGACAATCGACCATACACACTGGATTGCATCAGACGGCTACACGACGACGATGCATCTGTTAGAAGCTACCGCTCCGAAAGGGGTCGTCATTGTTTTTCACGGAATGATGGAGCACGGTGCGCGCTACCAAGAGTTTGCAGAGTTCCTCTATGCCCACCACTACCATACGATCATTCCGGATGTGCGTTGTTTTGGCACACGCGCACAACAGCTGGACTCCCTTGGGCATTTGGAGCCAAATCATGGTTTTGCGCAATTGATGCAGGATGCTGAAGAACTGGTTTACGATATCAAAGATCGTTATCCGGATTTACCGATTTTCGTGTTTGGCCACAGTTTTGGTTCACTCATTTCAAGACGCCTTGGCCAAACACTCGGACACGAGTTGGCAGGGGTCATCGCAAGTGGTCCTCCGACAGACAATGGTTTACTCGGCACCGTCAGTCAAAAAATTGTCGGACGACTGATCGAACAAACTTCTTCTCAACATCCGGCAGAAGGACTCAGTAAGCTAATTTTCGGTCGGTATAACTTACGTTTCTTCCCGGCACTCTCTTCGAATGCCTGGTTATCCTCCGATCCTCAATCCGTCGTACGTTACGATGAAGATCCTCTATCGGGGCAAACCGTCACACTCGGCTTTTTTAACGAATTACTGTCGGCGACCAAATCCGTCAACTCACTGGCTTATCTGTATCAACATCCGCGTCATTTACCGTTGCTGCTGATAGCCGGGGAAGATGACCCGGTCGCATTCGACGGCAAAGGAATTCATGCCCTGTTTGATGCCTACAACCGGGTTCGTGTCGAAGGGGTGCAACTCACGGTCTACCGTGGATTGCGGCATGAGTTATTCCACGAGTTTGAGCGGATCCGTGTTTTTGCGGATATCGCAGGTTGGCTGAACAAGCAGATCGGCTCACATCCGCTTTCTTCACTGCGGAAACAAGGACATCCATAATGAACAAAAGCGAGGTGCCCTCAATTGAGGGCACTTCGCTTTTGTATTAGTGAATCCAGTTCAATGATAAGATCATCGCTTCAATTTCTTCCAATTCCAGTGACTCACGATCTGCAGAATACGTTAATAGAACAAGTCGTTCTCCGTCTGAATATGCATAAATCCGGATGAAGACCTCCTCTTCTTTCCCGTCTACAGCAAGAAGTGCTTCTTTGGAAGAATTCCGACGTGCTTCAAGTGGTCCAGTCAGTTCAATACCAAACTCTTCCACCAATAAGTTGATTTCCTGTTCTGCCGCTTCAAAAGGTGTCAGTTCTTCTGCATCCGACTCGTAGATGGATAACTGTAACGTCCCCATCGCATTTTCTTCCGTCGAATAAAAACTAACGAATGTTTCCTCTTCTTGGTATTCAAACGTTTTTGGATATTGCAGTGTAATCCAATTATCGACCGTGTACTGTTTCATATAATTTCCTCCATTCGATTTATCTCGTCAAAATGTATGCCTGTCACGGCTAGTTGCTGGAAACACCGTGCTAGCGTATCCGAGAGGAAAATACGTTCCGTACGTTCATCCCGCAAGATGTGGTGGGGACCAAGCGATGTACTGATGATTCGCTCCGTCATGAAGTAGACTTGTTTTTTCCGAAGAGTGCGGAAAATTTCCGTCTTATGTAGATGTTCCACCCGTCTTACCGCTAGAATATTGATGAGATAGTAATTGATGAGTCCCGTTCGTGTCTTCAGCTGGACACGAAGACATTGGACGGAAAACGGTGTCAGCCGCTCCAATATCTGTTTCATCCGTTCAGATACTAAGGGGATCCTCAATTCGTTCGGAAGCACGTCCGGTAGCATATCTGCATCCTGTTCGATTGAAAAGGCAAGTAAGCTTGCGTTAAGAAACCACTCTCCTGTCGTGAAGCGATAACGATCGATTTGATGGTGACATGTCGCCATCCATCCTTTTCCCATCAGCTGTTCGCTCCAAACTCGAACTTTGTTCACCAGTCATTCGCTCCTCTTTCCATCCTCAGCCACTCACTCTCGTTACAGGAAGCTCATGTAAACGATTTAGCTCTTATTATTGTACACATAAAATCGAAAGAATTACCTTTTTTCATAAAAGTTATGGAAATAAACGCTTTGCTATGCTACTATATTTCATGTAGTCACTTTTGCGGGTGTAGTTTAGTGGTAAAACCTCAGCCTTCCAAGCTGATGATGAGAGTTCGATTCTCTTCACCCGCTCCAATTTATGACATAACATAGGTCAACGACACATAGGTCAACGACTTTTATGCCCTCGAGGGCGGACGGCTTGCAATTTGCAAGCCGTCTTTTGTTGTCTCCAGGATACATTCCGTCTGCTTTCGGGTATAGTTCGGTATAAAACGTTACTACAAGAAAAGAGGAGGACTGTCATGATTCAAATGAAAATGCCCGGTGTCACGGTCTACCAAAGTACATTAATGAAAACGACCTCGACCTTGATTGAGACACCCGACTGTCTGATCGTCGTTGATCCGGGCTGGTTACCGGATGAAATCGCAACAATCCGCCGCGATGTGGAAATCATCCGACACGACCGTCCTCTTTATATTGTGTATACACATGCCCATTTCGATCATATATTAGGTGCCTATGCTTTCAAAGATGCGATCGCGATCGCGTCTCGCCGCTTTGTGGATGTGAACCGGACGGCAGCACTGGAAGAAGTCCAAAATTTTAATGACGAATACTATATCGAGTCCCCTGTCCTTTTTCCGAATATTACACACGTCATCGAGGAGTCCGAAACGACGTTGACGATCGGTAAAACCAAACTGATGTTTTTCCTGACTCCCGGTCATGAATCTACTCACTTATCGTTCGTGGTGATGCCGCTCCATATCCTCGTCTGTGGTGACTATGCATCCGACGTCGAAATTCCTTTGATTGAACACGATTCGGGTGAATATTTAACAACGCTTGAATTGCTTGAATCGTTCATTTATGAGTATGAGGTAAAGCTACTTATTCCAGGACACGGTCATATTTGTGACGTTCGCACGGAAATGATTGAACGCCTTCATTTGAGTTACGACTACATCTTAGCCTTACGTGCACATAAGGAGTCGGACTGGTCGCCCTCATGGCAGCGAACGTCCTTCATGGGGCGGTTGCACGAAAAAAATAAACGGCAGATTACAAAAGAACAGACTGAGCAGCTCGCCCGGCGTCAATACGATTAAAACAAAAGACAGACTGTGTTCCTTATCGGAACCAACAGTCTGTCTTTTCGCTTAGTCCATTACTCCAATCAATTCGATCATTAATGCTTTTTGAGCATGGAGCCGGTTTTCCGCCTGGTCAAATACAAGTGAGTGACTGCCGTCAATGACTTCTGCCGTCACTTCTTCCCCGCGATGTGCCGGAAGACAGTGCAGGAAAATCACATCGTCAGCAGCTGTCATCAACAACGCTTGATTGACTTGATATCCTTGGAATGCTTTCAGACGATCTGCCGACTCTTCTTCTTGTCCCATGCTGGCAAATACATCACTGTAGATGACATCTGCACCCGCAACCGCTTGAACAGGATCCGTATATTGTTCGATTCGGCCGCCTGACTTTTGTGCCAGTACTTTTGCTTGATCGATAATCGTTTGATCCGGTGCATAGGCGGCCGGACTGCAAATTCGAACTGTCATTCCACTTAACGCTCCTCCTAAAAGCAGCGAATGTGCCATGTTGTTTCCATCTCCAACATAAGCGAGTATCTTGCCTTGACGTTGACCAAAATGTTCTTCGATCGTCAGTAAATCAGCTAACACCTGACACGGATGATGAAGGTCAGTCAATCCGTTGATAATTGGAATTGTCCCGTGTGCCGCTAACGTCTCGACCGTTTCATGGGCAAAGGTCCGAATCATCAAGGCGTCAACATAACGGCTCATGACTTGAATCGTATCGCTGAGAGATTCTCCGCGACCGATTTGCATATCCGATCCGTTTAAGACGACCGGATATCCCCCTAATTCGACGACACCGACTTCAAAAGAAATCCGTGTGCGCGTCGATGCTTTTTCAAACAGCAAAGCAACTTTTTTTCCTGCAAGTGTTTGAGCATAAGTCGCAGGAGAGGCTTTGACGGCCTTCGCCAGTTCCAGCAACTCAGTCAGTCCTTCTGCGGTCAACTCTTCCAGTGTCAGCAAATGTTTTAATCGTTGTGTTGTCGTCATTGGATCGGCTCCTTTTGTTTCGTCCATTCGGCTAACCGTTTCACGGTACACATCGGTATAGCTTGGACGGATTCAAAATAGTGGGCAAGATGTTCTTCAGTAATGACAATCGCTCCCTGAGCAAGTGCTTTTTCCCGTTGTATCCGTTCCTCTTCCGCCTTTGAGAAGAACACGAGACACGTATCAAACTCGGTATCCTGCTCTAGTTCCTCTCCGTCCGACCATGTGTGGGTTCCCGCTCCACAGATACGACGTGTGCGTTTCGACATCGCGGCTTTCGTCGTCTGATCGAAGACGAACCGTTCTTTGGCAAATCCCGCTTCCGTCCACTGTAACGTTTCTCCGGTTGAACGCATGACAGGACCTGTCATCGGATCAACCCCACGTAACTTCAATGTTGAAAAAACCGGCGTCTTGACGGCATGAAACGGCAATGTCAATCGAGCAGTCGGCAAGGCATCGACCTGCATCCCGATGGCTGCTTGAACAGCCCATTCAAGCAACGGTTGTCCCGTCACCTTCGAGACGATCGGTAACGTCCGTGATGCGCGGGGATTAATCTCGAGCACATAGATCGTTTGATCTTTGACGACAAACTGAATATTGAAGGCCCCTTGGTAATCCAAGTGTTGACCGATTGTTTGCGCAATCCGTTCAATCTCGTCCTGTAAGTCTGCCGAAGCTGAAACCGGGGGTAAAATCATCGTTGAATCACCCGAATGAACACCGGCGGCTTCAATTTGTTCCATGATGACCGGTACGTACGTCGTTGTCTTGTCTGAAATGCAGTCGACTTCGAACTCTTGTCCTTCGATGTACGCATCCACCAGGATCGGAAATGCGATTTCCGGCAATAATTTCTCTAAATCGCTTGCTGTCGTTAAACGATGCATTCCTTTTCCGCCAATGACGTACGATGGACGAATCATCAACGGATAACCAAGTTTTTGTACGACTGCTGTCAGCTCTTCAGGGTTTGAAACTTCTTGACCCGGTATGCGGTCAATCTGTAACCGGTCCAAAAACTGATAAAAACGATCACGGTCTTCCATCTCGTCAATTGTGTCTGCCGTCGTCCCTAACAGCTGGTAACCCAGCTGTTCGAGCCCGGCTGCCAGTGTGATGGCGGTCTGTCCGCCGAACTGGACAAGCACCTGCTGACATTGCTCTGCTTCCAGGACATGCACAACATCTTCAATCGTCAACGGTTCGACGTAAAGACGATCCGCGACCTCAAAGTCGGTCGAAACGGTTTCCGGATTATTGTTGATCATAATCGTTTCATAACCGGCTTGCTGCAAGGCACGGACGGCATGGACCGAGCAGTAGTCAAACTCGATTCCCTGTCCGATCCGAATCGGTCCGGCCCCGAGGACAGCAACTTTCTTCCGGCTGGATGGCGTGACTTCCGTCCGGCCGGACCAACTGCCGTAAAAGTACGGCGTCAGACTTGAAAATTCTGCTCCACAGGTATCAATCATTTGAAAACTGGGCTGAATTAGAAAGGAACGGCGTTGTTGCTGGACGACTTCCACCGGTACATCGGCAATCTGCGCAATCTGCCGGTCGGTAAATCCGAAGCGTTTTGCTTGTTGCAGCGATTCTTTTAAATTCAAATCCAACGTTTCCTGCATCAGAATCAAAGTCTCGAGCGTCGTGATGAACAATGACTGGATTTGTGTTTTTTCAGCTAACTCGTTGTGTGTCGTCGCCTGTCGGTCCAGCAATGCCAACATCGCTAACAATCGGCGGTCCGTGATTTGGCTGACTTCCTGCCATAATACATCCGTTTCGGCCTCTTTCATCCAGCCCGGATACAACGGGGCTTGTTCGATTCCGGCACCGCGCCATGCTTTTTGTAAGGCTTCCTCGAGTGTCTTCCCCATCGCCATACTTTCTCCGGTCGCCTTCATCTGCGTACCGAGTGTGCGGTCACTTACAGGGAAAAGATCAAACGGGAAACAAGGAACTTTAGCTGTGACATAATCCAGGACTGGTTCGAAACTGGCCATCGTTTCTTTCGTCACCGGATTGATGCAATCATCGAGACGCTCACCGAGTGCAAGACGGGTCGCTAATTTCGCAATCGGGTAACCCGTTGCTTTTGAAGCTAAAGCCGAAGAACGGCTGACCCGGGGATTCACCTCAATGACATAGTACGTCTGTTCTGTCGGATGGATTGCAAATTGGATATTACATCCCCCAACGACACCGAGCGCTGAAACGATTTCCCGTGATGCCGTCCGTAAGGTTTGATTCATTTGATCGGATATCGATTGGATGGGTGCGAAGACGACAGAATCTCCCGTGTGCACACCGACCGGATCGATATTCTCCATGTTGCAGACGATGATCGTCGTATCAAAAGCATCCCGCATCACTTCGTACTCGACTTCTTTATAACCGGCAATGCTGGCTTCGACGAGACATTGTGAAATCGGGCTGGCCTGAAGTCCATTCGCTGCAAGTTTGCGGGCATCTGCTTTCGTTTGAGCAATACCGCCCCCGGTTCCTCCTAGCGTAAATGCAGGACGGACAACAAGCGGGACTCCTGCCTTTTCCATGAATCCTTCCAGTTCTTCCAGTGTCTCAATCGTTTGACTGATCGGGAGCGGTTGATTCAGTTCCAGCATCCGTTGTTTAAACCGTTCGCGGTCTTCGCCGTCCCGGATCGTCTCAAGTGATGTTCCCAGCAGTTCGACTTGATACTGCTCAAGCACTCCCGCCTCTTCGAGTGATAAAGCAAGATTTAAAGCGGTTTGTCCCCCAACTGTCGCTAATAAATGGGTCGGTCGCTCACGTTTGATAATGGCAGTCGCTTTTTCAAGCGTCATTGCTTCGATATAGATATGATCCGCTGTTGATGGATCCGTCATGATCGTAGCCGGATTCGAATTCATCAACATGACCTCGCATCCCGCTTCCCGAAGTGTTTGACATGCCTGTGTACCCGAGTAATCAAATTCTGCTGCTTGACCAATCACGATCGGGCCTGATCCGATGACCAGGACTTTTTTATGTTCCTGCATATGCTACCTCCTGCTTTAAGATGCTCGTCACGAATTGATCAAATATCACCATTGCCTCCAGTGGACCGGGATGGGCTTCCGGGTGAAACTGAACTGTCAAGATAGGGTGTGTCGGATGAAACAGCCCTTCGATTGAACCATCGTTGATATGCTCATATGCGACATTCAATTCAGATTTCCGGACACTGCCCGCCTGGACAACATACCCGTGATTTTGTGATGTCATGAAGACACGTCCGGTCTTTACCTGACGGACAGGATGATTGGCTCCACGATGACCGTGATGCTGTTTTTCGATTTGACAACCAAAAGATTTCGCAATCAGTTGATGCCCCATACAGATGCCGAGCGTCGGATAGGCAAGCGCCAGTTCCTTGATTTCAGGAATCAAATGATCGAGCTGACTCGGATTTCCCGGTCCATTTGAGAAAAGCAGACCATCGGGTTGCAATGCGTCGATGACCGACTTCGGTGTATCAAACGGAACGACCGTCACTTTCATCCGACGTACCTGCAACGCCTCAATCATCGATTTTTTAACCCCGTAGTCGAGACAGACGATATGTCCGGCTTCGTGATTAGTTTGATAAGTTTCCGGCTGTTTCGTCGAGACGGCCGCAATCAAGTTCGACTGTTTCTGAACAGGTGAGGCGTCGCTTGTGATCGTACCGATTTGATCACCATGATTGCGCAAATGATGGACCAGTGCCCGCGTATCGACTTGAGTCAAAACCGGTACATCCGATGCTGCCAACCAATCAGCCAAGTCCGACCGTAATCCGTTGTTCGCCAATGTCTGAACAATTACGCCCGATACTTGAATCTGGCAACTTTCTGAATCCTGCTCTGAAATGCCATATTGTCCGATGAGGGGATACGTAAAAACAATGATTTGTCCCCGGTAGGAAGGATCGGTTAACACTTCTTGATAACCGGTCATTCCCGTGAAAAATACGACCTCTCCTTGAACGGACGAAGTGCCCATGAACTCACCGGGATATACTTGCCCATCCGCTAATTTTAATGCCCCTAACGCTTTCACATCATGACCTCCTGTTGACATACTGACTTGATCTTTTCGACAGCCGTATCGAGTTCCGATTCCGTAACGAACAAAGATGGTAACAATCGAATGACATTTGATCCCGCACTGACGACGAGCATTCCGGATTGTTGCAACGCCGAGATCAGCGGTGAGACCGGTTCATGAAATTCAACCCCAATCATCAATCCACGTCCGCGGATGTCCCGAACCATCGTTTTCGGCAATTGAGCGAGTTGTTGCATCAAATAAAGTCCTTTTAGTTGAACTTGTTTCATTTGCTGATCGTTTAACAATAAATCCAGTGTCGCTTCTGCCGCCGCCATCGCCAATGGATTCCCTCCGAATGTCGACCCGTGGGTACCCGGTGTGAAAATGGCCGTCGCTTCCGGTGTCGTGATGATTGCTCCGACCGGGAATCCACTTCCGAGACCTTTTGCCACGGTAATGATATCCGGCTTTAACGGCGTCTGCTCAAAGGCGAAACGCGATCCGGTGCGTCCGATACCTGTCTGTACTTCATCGATGACTACTTTCACATCAAACTTCCGAACTCTCTCCATCAACGCTTCTAACCAGGCATTTCCCGCTACGATTACCCCGCCTTCTCCTTGAATCACTTCAAGCCAGACGGCAGCAGTTTGGTCCGTGATCATTTCAAGGCTGTCGAAATCGTTAAAAGTCAGATGCTTAAAATCCGGAACCATCTCTCCGAACCCGGCTTTAATTTTGTCTTGACCCGTTGCTCCCATCATGGCGAAGGTTCTTCCGTGGAAGGACTGACTAAACGTCAGGATTTCTTTTTTCTGCGTCCATTTTCGAATCAGCTTAAATGCCCCTTCATTCGCTTCTGTCCCACTGTTGCAAAAGAAGACATGGCTCAAATGACTGTTTTCGGTCAACATCGCTGCGACTCGTTCCTGTTTACTGCTGACGAATAAATTAGACGTATGCCATAATTTTTGCAGTTGTTCCTGTAATGCCTGTTCCACATGAGGATGACGATGACCGGTGTTACAGACGGCAATTCCCATCATGAAATCCAGGTAGGTTTTACCTGTCGTATCCTTGACGAACGATCCCTTCCCTTCGACTAATTCAATATCATGACGTAAATACGTTGGTAGTAAAGCGCTCATTGGTTTCCTCCTTAATCCGTGTCCCTCGGCTCGTCACGTCGTGTCCAGAACGAATCTTGACCTGATGTATCCCTTGTCGGACCGCTTCGATGACGGCTTCGACTTTCGGAATCATTCCACCATCGATTTCCGCCGATCCGATGCCCGCCTCCAGTTCTGAAACTGTCACCTCTGTCTGAAACGTTCCATTCAGCCTGACACCGGATACATCTGTCAGTAATTCGAATTCATCGACAGCCAGCCCTGCCGCTAAAGCAACCGCACACGTGTCTCCATTACAATTCAACGTTCCTTCCATCCCTGTAATCAAAGAGGTGACGACAGGGATGAATCCCGATTCCATCAGTGTCATAAACAACTTCGGATCAATCTGCGTCACTTCTCCGACTGCTCCGAACGCCGGTTGCTGTTTTCCGCGAATACTGGCTCCGTCAATTCCCGTCAAACCGATTGCCGGCAGTCCATTTTCATTCAAGGTGTAGACGATTTTGGATTGCACTTCTCCTCCAAGCACCCGTTCCGCTCCCAGAAGAACTGCTTCTGTCGTCATCCGAATACCATTTTTGAATTCGGCTTTGATATTCATGTCCTGACAATAGGCCGATAAAGCCGGACCACCGCCATGGAGGATAATCAATTCATTTTTCTTAGCAAGCCACTGATTCCATTCTTCGTAATAACGCGGATCCAATTGTTCAAAGATACTTCCACCCAGTTTGATTAATTTACGTTTCGTCATGTCCGGTAGCTCGCATTGATTTTGATGTAGTCATACGTCAAGTCACAACCAAATGCATAGCCACTGGCAGGTCCTTGATTTAAATGTACTTCGATTTCAACAACCTCTTGTGCGAGTTCTCGCGACGCTAACGATTCATCAAATAAAATCGGCATACTGTGACGCAGGACCCACTGAGAACCGATACGGATATCAATTTGTCCGACATCAATCGGTTCATCAATGCTGCCGACAGCTGCAATGATACGTCCCCAGTTCGCATCTTCACCAAAAATCGCTGTTTTCACGAGTGAAGATCCTACGATCTGTTTGGCAATTTTCCGGGCAGTCCATTCATTCGCCGTACCATGGACGTTGACTTCAATCAGCTTCGTCGCACCTTCACCATCACGTGCAATTTGTTTCGCTAAGTCCTGGCATACTTCCTCAACTGCTTGTTGGAATTGTGCCAGTTCGTCTGTTCCCGGTTGGAGTGACTGTGATTGTGCGGCCCCGCTCGCAAGAATCATCACCATGTCATTCGTCGAGCTGTCACCATCGACGGTGATACAGTTAAAAGTCCGGTTGACTGCAGATTTCAAGGTATCCTGTAATAACGGAGAAGGAATTGAGGCATCGGTCGTTAAAAATCCAAGCATCGTTGCCATATTCGGATGAATCATCCCCGAACCCTTCGCAACCCCGCAGACCGAAACCAGTTCTCCATTTAACCAGACTTGGCGCCCGGCTGTTTTCGTACCTGTATCGGTCGTCAAAATAGCCAGTGCAAAATCATCGGCTTTCTCTTCGCCTTTCTCCGGCTGCAACTGTTCGATTCCTTGAAGTAACGTATCGATGGCGAGCGGTTGTCCGATGATACCGGTCGAAGCGATGACAACGTGTTCCTGAGCCAATTGAAACTGCTCGGCAACAGCTTGTTGCGAAGCATATGCATGTTCGAGTCCGAGTTGACCTGTACAGGCATTGGCATTCCCGCTGTTGACTAAAACGGCATGTACCTTTCCGCCTGATGTTGCCATCGCCTGTTTCGTCACCGTAATCGGTGCTGCCTGGACCTGATTGGTCGTGTAGACCGCTGCAGCATCGGCACCCGCTTCACATATTAAAAGTGCTAAATCTTTCCGTTTACGTCTAAGTCCGACATGGATTCCTGTCGCTTTAAATCCTTTTGGTGTCGTCACGGTTAATGGTGATGTCAGTTGTATATTCAACATAGTCATGGTCCCCTCTATATAAAGAATGGCTGTTGTGTCAGACCGAGCGTTTCTGGATATCCACTAATCAAGTTCGCATTTTGGATTGCTTGTCCGGCTGCGCCTTTTTGCATGTTATCCAGGACGGATACGACCGTCAGTCTTCCTGTACGCGTATCCAGGTAAACCGAAAGATCACAGTAGTTGCTTCCGGCTGCCGATTTGATTTCCGGATCGGCTTGTCCGACGCGGATAAATGGTTCTTCTTTATATTTTTCACTGAACCATGTTCGCCACTGCGCTTCCGTTTTTTCGACAAGAGGCTGTAACGTCATCGTCGCCATGATCCCGCGATTGAGCGGTACTAGATAAGTCGCGAGAGACACAGTGATTTTGTGTCCGGTAATCTCTTCAGCAATGGATTCAATTTCCGGAATGTGTTGATGATGATTCATTTTGTACAATCTGACATTTTCACTCGACCGGACATGGTGTGTTTGTTCCGTCAACGTTTTTCCTGCACCTGATAATCCAGAGCTTGCATGAATGATGATTTGCGACGGATCAATTACGTGTTCTTCTAATAATGGGAGTAATCCAAGTAAGATGGCCGTTGCATAACAACCGGGATTGGCAATCAAACGACTGTCCTTAATCTGATCCCGCTTCCATTCCGTCAGTCCGTAGGTTGCTTTTTTTTGAAGGTCCGAATCGACTCCTTCATGGGGATACCATTCTTCATACAATGCTTTTTCAAGACGTAAGTCTCCACTCAAGTCGATGACTGTTCCTTTCCAGTCATGTAACTGTTTTAGATATTTAGTAGAAATTCCACTTGGCGTTGCTAAAAATAAAAGATCGGTTTCAACTGCTTCAATCTGTTCCAATGAGAAAGCTGTCAGTACCGGAAACTGTTTTTTATTCATAAAACTGTATAACTGATTCATTTCCTGATCGGTCTGCGAATCGCTGATCAAGGAGACGATTTCTAAATGAGGATGTAATTCAATCAGTCGTATCAGCTCAATCGCAGCATATCCGGTCGCACCTACAATCGTACATTTCATGATGGAAACTCCTTTGCCGTTAAATGATAACTCGATTTAAACATATGTATATTTATGCTGTCAAATGTATTTTTATTTATTTTGAACATAAAAAAAAGGCTTTGATCAATGACATCGTGGTAGATGTGACTGATCAAAGCCTTTTTTATCTAAAAATCAAATTATCTTTTTTCTGCTTTCTGAGCGACCATGTGATCAATTCCATAAACACTGGCTCCCATTATTGCAATGACTACGAAAAAAATTGCAGTAAACATATGTATTCCCTCCTGTTCACAAAATCGACATCTCTTATTTCCTATTGTGCAAGATTTTCAGTGAAAAAGAAAGCGTTTACGACAAAAAATCGTCACATTTTCGTATATTCCGATGATTTTTAGTTATATCGAGTGAAATTCAGATAGTTGACGAATGAATTCATATCCTTTAACATAACAACTGTTCTTTACTTTCGTACGTAAAAGCAAACAAGCATAAACGCAACATAGAATTAAGGAGGTGGAAGCATGCGTATATCCTTTCGTGAATCCGCAGCTGTCCTAGGAGTTAGTATCATTATATTATTATCTGTCATATTCGGTGCCAAAGCCGAACCGCACCTCGCCATATTATCCAGTCTGATTTTTGTCGTAGCTTATGCCGCTTTTCGTGGCTTTAAATACGAACAGCTGGAACAACATATGATCAATGGTATTCGTGAAGCAATCAAACCGATCTTGATCATGTTACTTGTCGGTATGACGATTGCTGTCTGGATGATGAGCGGAGCTGTTCCGACACTCCTCCACTACGGACTTGAAACACTTTCTGCAACATGGTTTGCACCAAGTGCTTTAATCATTACGATGATTGTTTCCACGTTTACCGGTAGCTCCTTTACAACAATCGGAACGGTCGGTGTTGCTTTGATGGGAATCGCAGTAGCACTTGGTGTCGATCCTGCCCTTGCCGCCGGTGCCATCATCAGCGGTGCCTGTTTCGGAGATAAGATGTCTCCATTATCAGATACAACGAATTTTGCACCCGGAATCGTTAATGTCTCTGTCTTTGACCACATTCGTTTTATGATGGGAACGACAGTGCCCGCCATTACAATCACTTTCATCCTCTTCTTCATCTTCGGACAGGGAAATGGCGCAATTGATTCGCAAACCATCGGGTCTACGCAACAAGAGTTGGCGCTTCTGTTCAATCTTTCACCTTGGACACTACTGTCCCCTTTACTCGTGATGATTCTTGCATTACGAAAAACTCCTGTCGTTCCGACTTTGATCGCCGGCGTCCTAAGCGGTCTGCTATTGACGGGATTGACACAAGGCAACTGGAATGTCGGACAATGGATGAGCGTCATTCAAAATGGATTAAAGATCGAAACAGACAACAACACTGTCGCGAGTATCGTCAGTAAAGGTGGTCTCCAGTCGATGATGTGGTCCGTCTCGCTTGTCATGCTCGCTCTGGCTTTTGGTGGCGTTCTTCGCGGGATTGGCGTCATTGATGTCATCATCGAAAGAACGGTTTCAAAACTAAAACGGGATGGCAGTATTATCTCATCGGCTGCTCTTGCTTCAATCGGGGTCAATTTTATGGCCGGTGAGCAATACCTGTCGATTTTGTTACCCGGTCAAGCATTTAAAAAGATTTTTAAAGATCGTTCGATTGATCCGCGCTTCCTCTCACGCGCTCTCGAAGACGGGGGAACTCTCGTGAATCCGTTGATTCCTTGGGGCGTATCCGGTGCCTTCTTCGCATCCACACTCGGTGTTCCCGTTACCGCGTACGTACCATTTGCCTTTTTCTTATTGCTTTCCCCGTTCTTCACATTTGTGTTTGCCTTTACTCGTCCGACTAAAAAGGTTGCCGAAAACTTGGTGGCTTAAACAATATCTTTCACCGAATAGTATTGAGAGTAGAACTGATTTTTCAGTTCTGCTTTTTTCTTGGAAAATTATTTAAAAATATATTCATTTTCATTTTGTTTGACAAATATTGTACAGAATTCAGCAATTGCAAATAAACATGTGTAAATTCAAAAGGAAATGGGAATATACCAAACATAAGATTAAAAAATTACAGCGAATTATAAAAAGAGAAACTTGCACCTGACCCTGAGGATGCGTTCGATGTAATTTTGTAGGAGGAGTTCGATTATGATCAAACGTGGCACACTGGAACGGCTTGATGGCAAATATGCTGTTCTTCTCTGGGAGAACGGTTCAAGTTTCATCCCCCGTCGCTATTTGCCTACTGAAGCAAGGCTTGGTGACACAATATTATTCGACGGATCAAATTACTCAATTGACGCAACCAGTTCTACTCAGTCTTCCTTTCAAACGTTTTCGTTTCGGCAAATGGGTTGACATTTAAAAAGCCATCTGACCGCTTAAAATGACTAGCAGACACATTGTCTCGAATAGTCGTTTCTTGCGACAGATGGCTTTTGTACGTTTAACGGATATGGAGTGTCTGTTGTTCACAGTTGGGACAGGACGTTTGTGTGATTTCATCCAAAGAAAGTCGAACCAACACCGATTTATCTTGTTCACACCGATGGATCGGTTCAATGATTGACGACCTCAAAAACAAGGCACACCAAAATCGTGTTGAGATTTGTTGACATGTCGGACACTGAAATACATCATATTGATGCGGTACCCACCCGTCCTCAATTTCATCGATGTGGGCGTGGTACGTTCGAATCAAATCTGCCCGAATCCGGTCATCAATTTTTTGACGACTGACTAACGGCTCTTGATACGGCGGAACGAATAAAAAAGGTAACGCTGATGCGTAATTATCCATACCATAAGTCAACACGGACGGAAATCCTTTCCACTCTTCTTGCTGACCGACTTCAATGACTTGACGATACGTACACACCTCACAATATAATTCCATCCGGTTATCCTCCGATCTTCCGCACCATTTCTTTCAACATTTCTTCCGTGACCGGTCCTACATGTTTCCCGACAATTGCCCCTTTTTCGTCAATAATATAAGTAGCTGGCATCGCCACTAGTTGATACGTTTTCTCTGATTGTCCTTTTGTATCGTAAAGGACCGAGTACGTAATAGGATTTTTTTTCAAAAACTGCTCCACGTCGCTCAATCGTCTTTCTGCGGTCGTCACATTGATCCCATACACCGGAATCGATGTTGACTTGGCGAAAGCATTTAACTCTGGTATTTCCTGCTGACATGGAGGACACCAGGTCGCCCAAAAATTGATGACGATGAGTTGATTCGTCAAATCAGACAATTGAATCGGTTGACCGTCTTGTTCTATTTCGAGGTCAGGCGCTTTCATTCCTGTTTCGAGTCCACCTTCTGCTTGTTGTTTCGCCTGGATTTGTTGTTGGTTTTGTTTGGTCTGGTACGCGCTATAACTCGTATAGGCAATCCCTGAAATGATTACTGCTGCCATCAGGTACATTACATATTTTTTCACTGATTTCGTCACTCCTCTATGTGTTCAGTGTAGCAGAATCGTCCACTTATTTTGTGACAAAAAAGGTAGACTGTGTGGGCTCACCTTTTTTGTCCGTCTTGTATGAAGTTTGTTTTGCGTACAAAAAAACAGGAGCTGGATATTCTCCAACTCCTGTTTCCTGATTCAGACCGACTTTTCTTTCGACCTTTATACGTTCAGCGATTTTTACATCATTTCGTTAATTATAACGCGGTAATTGCTTTTTCACTTGGCGGTTGTCTTTAACGCTTCCAACTGCTTCATCTCCACCAAGCGCTTCGTTTAATGCCGTTTTACCTTCTTTAACTTCCAGGCGGCGATTAAAGACCGCTCGGTTGTCGACAGCAGCGACCAGGATTGAAGCAACATCCGTTTCCGAAATTGTAGCTTCCTTAACATCCTTCAAGTCTTCATCAGCCTCAATTAATCCGCGTCCTTCTCCGTCAACGATGTCAACCGGACAAATGATGGTGTAAGTGAGTCCGCTATGTTCAATCTGTTCTTCCGCTGCGTTTTTTGCAGCGTAAAACGGATACATTTCTTTTTTAAACTGATTGGGACGATCAGCACCATAGGCACTGAGGAGGACGAAATGACGAACACGCGCCTTTTTCGCAGCATCAATCGTTTTTAAAGCAACCGTCCGGTCGAGTAACTCGATTTCCGTAGGTTCCCCGTCAACACCGGCTGTCGCTGCACAGATGACAGCATCCTGACCGGAAACACCCTGTTCGATGACTTTTTCGAGTTCTGTTTCGATATCGACATAGTGCGCCTTGACACCAAGTTTTTCAAATCGTTCCACCAGGTGTTGATGGCGGACGATGACCGTAACTTGATGACCTTTTGCGAGCGACT
This sequence comes from Exiguobacterium sp. GL_137, assembly GCF_057834585.1. Lineage (NCBI taxonomy): Bacteria > Bacillati > Bacillota > Bacilli > Caryophanales > Exiguobacterium > Exiguobacterium sp. GL_137. Next base: position 575,280 of record NZ_CM174406.1, on the reverse strand, counting down.
TGACGACACGAGCTCCGATTGTACCTGATGCACCTACAACTAATACTTTCATATGATAGGTCCCTCCTCGATAGATTAGTCACCTTTAGTAATTTCCACTGTTCGAGAAAGAACAAACCCGTTTTGAAAAATTAATCATTTTTTAGTGTCCCATAAAATGTCGTATCGAGCTTCGCACGTAATTCCTTCAGCTCTTTTTCTTTCGGGAAATCATAGAAAATACCATTCATCCGCTCACTGACACCTTCAACTTCAAAGTGTTCCCGTTCTGAGAACAAAGCGAGTGATAAACCGGCTGACATCATCTGACGGAAGCTGACATCTAAATTCATTTCTTCCTTCATATAGCGGTTCGCTCCGGGAATACTGGACCAGCCCGTCGGTTTCATCAAATGCGTCGCCACTGCTTGAATGACTTCCGATTGACGATTCGCCCGTGCGACGTCTGTATCCGTTTTACGGTGACGGGAATACGCTAACGCCATCGCTCCGTCCATATGATATTCTTTCCCTTTTTGGAAGGAATACTGATTGGCTTTTCCGCTCGCATCTTGTTCCGAGAAGGTTCCTGTCGAGACTAAATCAACCCCTCCGATTTCATCAATTAATCCGATGAAGCTGTCAAATGAAATGACAATCTTACTGTCGATCTCTTGATCCAGAAGTCCACTGACTGCACTGGTCGTACAGTCTTCGCCACCGTAAGCGAACGCATGGGTGATCTTATCTTTTTTCCCGTTTTCACAGTCAATCGGCGTATACGTATCCCGCGGAATCGACGTCAATTGAATTGTCCGCGAGAGCGGTACGAATTGCATGACGGACAGTGAGTCTGATCTCGAACCGCGCAGCGACTCTCCCGGTCGCGCGTCACTTCCGATTAGAAGAAACGTAAACGGTTGTGATCCAAAGATAATGGCCGCAATCACGACAAGTAATAAGAAACCAATCAGCTTTGATTTGAATCGGCGTTTCTTTTTTGGGACCGGCTGTTTTTTCAATCGTTGCTCAGAACCTGCTTCACGTACTGGTTCTTTCGTTCTGCCGCTTCTTGATGCACGGCGTTGGCTAAAACGATTCAGCGATAAACTAATTAATCGGGTTCCTGAACGTACGATGGTTACGGCACCCGATTGCAGACGTTTTGCATTAGATGCCTTTTCAGGAGCAGCCTCATGCGCGCGCGATCGTCTTGACGGCTCGTCTAAATAACGTTGACTGGCAGATCGTCCGCTCTCACGAGGTGCATCCGCGAATTCCCGCGATGCCTTTTCCTGCTCCATTTTTTCTGATTCACGCAACTCTTCCTGACGTTTACGTTCTAGACGAGAACGTCCTGAATGAAATTCTTCCATAGGTTACCTCCGTATCAATCTCGGGCTAAATGTTTTTCCTGTAAAAAGTCACGCATATACGTCCGTTTCGGATCCTTCATCGAAGCAGCCATCTGATAGACCCAGCCTTCTGTCCGGCGTCCATCCGTCCGTTCGCCGTAGTATACAGACGTTTCATTTTCATACTGTGACAACAATCGGCGCATCGTGTCGTCATTAGTATACGTATTCCGGTGGAAGACCGCATCCATCGGAAGGCGGGGTTTTTTCCCTGGCTGTTGATCAGGAATCCCTACCGCGACTCCGAATAATGGAACGACATGGCTCGGCAACGCCAACAGTTCACTCACTTTGGCAGCATCATTGCGTAGCGAACCGATATAGACTGTCCCGTATCCTAATGATTCCGCTGCAATGACTAAGTTTTGGGCGGCTAAGCCGGCATCGACCGCACCGACAATCAGCGCTTCCGTCGTTTCGACCGTCCGATCGACGGAACCTGATGCGATTTCTGCTGCTAAGATATGCTTATGATAATCGATACAAAAAACGAAAAAGTAACTGTTTTCCGCGACATAGGATTGACCGCTCGCCACACCTACCAACTGTTGTTTAAGTCCTTCGTCCTCGATGCCGATGATGGCATAGGCCTGCTGATAAGAAGACGTAGAAGCCGACTGTGCAGAACGAACGAGCGTCTCAATTGTCTCTTGATCTAATTGATGGGGCTTAAATTTACGGATAGACCGGTGGCTAAGTAATTGTTCGATTGTTTCATTCATGAATAATCGCTCCCTTTGATTAATGATTCTCTTAACGATAGGCAAACATTTAAGTAAGTGCAAATGTTAGATATCCATGTTCAAAAACAATCGTCTGTTAATTCCGCTCGCTGTCGGTTACTTCTTAAAAAAATCGGGAAAAGGATAGAACTAGTGTTGTGTCTTTTTGTCGAAGGAGGGCGATCATGAGAATTCGTAAGCTCCGTCTTTTACTTGAACAATATGGCGATACGACCCTTCGCGACATCATCGTAGAAATCTATCGCCAGCTCCCCAAACAAGTCATCGAAGAAAAAGACCTTGATTTGATGTTATCCCAGTTTGCTAAGTATAAAGGACTACAAAAAGAACACGACCAACCGACCGTTGAACAAACCATCGAACAAACGGAACAATTCATCCAGCTTGCTTATGATTTTCACTATTTGGAGCCAAATGAGCTCGTCTCCATGCGCGAACAAAAAAACTGGTATGTGACTGCGAAACGCCTGCTCAAACACTTACGGCATTATATCGGTCGGAAAAATGGAACACGGGTTGCTTTTGAGGAATTCTTTTTTTTACTCTCCTCAGCTGCCGGAGAAGAACCGCTTTTTTTAAGTAATGATCCCTTCCGGTTGATTAAAGTGACGCAAGTGGAATTGTTCGAGGAACTTGTCGGTTATTATAAACTTGATGCATCAGACCAGTCTTGGATGCAACGAGCCATATATACAGCTGTCAAAGTGCCAATCGATGTCGACACGGAGCGAAGTGATCTCTTCCTTGCCGTCCTCACCCATTGCACGAATGTGAGTGAACGGGAATCCTATGTCGCATTGTTGAACACACATGCGAAGAAACTTCAGATGAAAGTTCGAATCGACGCAGATATTCTCGTGTTATATCAAGAGATACGTTTTGCTGAACTGCATGCCCTAATCGCCTTACGCGAACTCGAACGTGCTGAAGCAATGCTGTTTACAGAATATATCCCTTATTTTTCACATCGTTCGACACCCTTCCGGTATTATTTGGATTTGCTTGAAAAGGCCGGATTAAATGACGAACACGACCGAATCGAACGGGTCGGTCGTCGAAAACATATTCATTTTTAAAAGACAATGTCCGGTAAAAAAACGACGATAGGTTCTCCGGTAATCCCCGAGAACCTATCGTCGTTTTCCTTTAGTCTGTTGCATTCACGATTCCTAATCCGACTGTCGCAAGTAACGCAATGCAGGCGAATAAAAAAGCCATGTCATTTGGTGAGTCGAAGCCATCATAAGTCGGCTCTTTTTGATCCGTGATAATCTCATCCATCGTCCCGTAGCTACCGTACGTCGTGGATTCCCGGACGATTGTTTCTTTTTTTTCGATTTCCTGTGCTTGGACAGGATTCATGCCAATCAAGATCCAAAAAAGGCCTAACGCCATCAGCAGTTTCGCCATCTCATCACCACCTAATCATTTACCTTAAATTTCAGTTATAACCATTTTAATTCCATTTATTTGTTATACTTCATGTACTGGCTTTCATTTTTTCTGAAAGGACGTGCACGTGTTGAACATTTTATCGTATGATCAGTTATCTCATCCACAACGCCGTTTGGTCCATCATTTACTCCGCACCAATCCGTCTCCCCCTTCATCATTTTCCTATCCACCGACCGAACATCAGCAATGGACGATTTGGAATGAAGAGTGTGTGCAGGCTACGCTCGGATTTCATGTTTTCGAACATTCTGTTCAGCTCTTAAATGCTTCCTACACCGATTTACAGGCATTCCAACGTCTCGCACATTATGTCCATTCACAGGCACTTTTGTTTTCTCCCCGTCACATCGATGTCCAAATCATACCGCCTTACGACTTTGGATTTGTCACGACTTGGAACGCTTTAGGTTACTGTTTATCCAGTGAACAGTTTCGGCTGATTGGTCTGACACACGATCGACCTGCCTCCGTCCAGTTCAAACCTCTCTCCTCACGTAATCGGCATTTGTTCTTGACGATTCGTAACGACGCCATCCGTTATTCTGAATTTCTTTTTCCTTACGATGCTGCCCATCTTGATTATTTAATCGACCAAGGTGTTTTGCCTTATCTCGTCTATGACAAGAAAACGATTGTTGGAACCATTTTAATGGAACAGCATAAACAAGTCGTCCGCCTTTTGGAAATTGCCTGTTTGCCGCAATTAAAAAATCAAGGCTACGGGCGCCGGATTTTAGACACCTTCCAAACGAAGTTACACAAGAAAAATATCTTATCGTTTGAAGTGTATTGTTGTTCTACACATCAAGAAGCGCTTCGTCTGTATCAGCCGACTGCTTTTTGTGATATTCAAATTTTTTCGAATTGGCACCGTTACTCCTCTGAACCGGTTTCGTTAGTCACGTAACCGCTGAACGATGTCCACGTATTCATCGAGTACATATTGATTGTCGAGTTCCTTAAAATCAATGCCTGCCTGTTGTTTTAATTGGCTGCCGATGACAAATAAACTTTCGTAATAGTCCGTTCCCATGCTTGCCGCAAGACCCGGCTGATGATTATGGAACGCCAACAATGCATCTTTTACGATTTCTTGCTGATTTGGTTCCGTCAAAACATCCTCTAACATTTTCGGAAATTGCTCAGTCTGGCGACCGACGATGGCATAAAAGAGCGGAAAATGTTTGGCATACTGAAATGCTACTTCGTAACGGGTATGATCAATGATTGGTCGGACACTTTCGAACTTTGCTCGTTGAAGACGTTCAACCAAGCCGACGGTCGCCGGATGTTTAAACAGAGAAAGGCTCTGTTCATCCAGTGCTTGTTCGTGCGTCAACAATAAGACGATATCCAGTGTGTTGATTTCATCCGTTTCAAGAAAACGGTCACTCCGTTGCAAAACCGTTGTGTAATCGAGGTACAAACCTGAATCGACGGCAAGTTGAAATAAGACGTGATCATAGACGGTATATAGACCTACCGGGAAAGATAACGGCTGTCTGACAAGCGACCGGTGGCCTTCCACTGTCATGATTTGATTCAAATCCAGTCCATTCGTAAGTAATTGTTGAAAGAGTGACGCTCCCTGACCGCTTTCTGCCAACTTTATCAACAGGCGATCCACCTCGATCAGCGGTTGTTTCGTCTCAAGGGCTAAAGTAAGGTGTTTATCTGATTGCAACGCAACGGCTCGTCCGATAAAATTCAAAGCTTTTCGTTCTTGTTCTGTCAATAGTTGATTGTATGTCTGAAAGGTTTCACTCTCAAGTGTAAGAAAAGCAGTCATCGCTGGAGCGATTGCTTCGTTTTTAACAAATCTTTTCATAATTTTAGTCCTCCTGCATGTTGTCTCTCTTCGTAGTGTACGCAATATTGAATCGTCTTGAAAGGCTCAAAAAAAATCTTGGTGGCTTCTACGGAAAAGGAAGCGACCAAGATTTTCATTTTTTACTGACCTGAAGATGTGAATTCCGGAATGCTTCATCCTGTTTTCCGGTTTTTTCGACACTGGTTCCAATCGAACCGCTGTATTCAATCTGTTGTTTAGGCTGAATGAATTTATAAGTGATGGCCGGTTCACCGCGCAGACGTACTTTAATCACTTGACGATGTTGAATTGAAAAAGAGGCCTTTACTTCGAGTAGTGACGTTTTATCGATGTCATGTTGTGCCTGCAACATCTTCGCTAACTGCTCTTCCGCACTGCGCTGGCTGCTTTGAAGTTCAGCGTAGGAAATTCCGACAGCAAACGACAACACGCCAATCAAACTTAACGCGAGAATGACCAGTACTTTTTTCAATGACTGACTCACCTCCAGACAAAGTTCTTCCTGCTCTCTTCATCGGTTCGTCCGTCCTATTCCTGAAGTCTTTTTGAAACTTCCTTTACGCTCATCTGCATGTCCAGATGGGGAATTCCGTCCTCCAAATATACGTCCGATATTTCCTTAAAACCAAATGAACTGTAAAATTGTTTTAAATGTGCCTGAGCCTGAAGATCAATCAATGCTTCATCCTGTCCTTGAATGTGGGCAATCGCTTCATTCAGCAGTCTTCTCGCTACACCGTTTGACCGGTAATCGGTTTGTACCGCCACCCGACCGATTGCGACTGCGCCCGACGGCTTCCTCGGTAAGATACGCAGACAGCCAATCAAGCGTTCCCCGTCGTACGCTAGACCATGCAGCGCCTCTTGGTCACGGTTATCGAGTTCTGGATACGGACAGTTCTGTTCTACCACAAATATATCCGTTCTTAATTTTAATAATTGATATAAGCGTGCACCATCCAACTCATCAAATGCCATCCACTTCGTGTGATACATACCTGATCCGCTCCTCTGTACTTTTGAAAAATCAACCTCTGAACAGCCGGGATAACCGGCAAGAATAAATGACAACTGGAATTCCGTTAAAAATCGTATCTTTCTCCCATTGTAACCCATTCGCACGAGCGACATTTTGCGAAGAATGATTTTCTGGGTGCATGATTGAAATCAGACGATCATGTCCCCGTTCGAACGCTTCACGCATTAATCGTTTGGCCGCTTCCCTGCCATACCCTACTTTCCAATGAATGGGCGTCAACCAGTAGCCAACTTCTAATTCATCGATTCCATCAACTTGTTGTAAAACTAATCCGGCAAAACCCACGGGTTCATGCGTCTCTTTTTTGATCAACAGTAAAAAACCTGTTTGCCGTTCATCCTCATAACGATCGAATTGACGTTCGAACCAATTTCGCGCCTCATCTTCTTCCAGCATGACACCGCCGTTGATATACCGCATGACTTGTTCATTTTGCACAAGACTTTTATAAAAAGTAAAATCTTCTTCCACAAACGGTCGCATTTCCAGTCGTTCACTCTCCATTTCAATCTCCCGCTTTCCGAATAACAGTCTTTTCTTTATTTTTCCCTTTTTTACTTTCATTCATTCCTAATCCATTCATTTTTATAAAAAGAAAACAACATATACATGTTGATTCGATTACATTCTTCCCGAACAGCTTGCTTTTTATCTGTCAACTCTGTATTTTGGGAACAGTATGCTAAACATCAATCACGGAATTAGTGTAAAATATATTTTGAGCGTTTTTTTGGCTGAATGGAATTTATGAAAAAGGACTGAGACATGATGACTGAGCAATTGTTAGCTGGATTATATGAAGGTATTGCAAAAGAAGCTGTTTTAATTAATGAACCCTTAAAAAACCATACGTATACGAAGATGGGTGGATTGGCAGATCTTTTCCTCATCCCGTCGACATACGAAGAAACTGCCTTCGCCGTCCGGTATGCGTACGAAAATGATCTCCCGTTGACGATGCTCGGAAACGGCTCGAATCTCGTCGTCCGTGACGGGGGTATCCGTGGGATCGTTTTATCTTTTGAAAAGTTAACGGATATTTCGGTTGAAGGTCACGAACTGATTGCTCAAAGCGGTGCTGCGATTATTCAGGCTTCACGTATCGCCTACGACCATGCTTTAAGCGGGCTTGAATTCGCCTGCGGTATTCCCGGAACGATTGGCGGAGCCCTGATCATGAATGCCGGAGCATATGGCGGAGAAGTAAAAGACTGTCTCCACAGCGCAACCGTCTTGACACGTAAAGGCGAGTTATTGAATATCTCACAGGAAGAGCTTGAGCTCGGATACCGGACGAGCTGTTTTTCGAAAAAAGAGTACATCATTTTAGAAGGACGTTTTTCACTAACAGAAGGCGATCCTGCCCTGATCAAAGAAATGATGGATGATTTGACACATAAACGTGAGACAAAACAACCACTTGAATACCCTTCTTGCGGGAGTGTCTTTAAACGACCGGAAGGATATTTCGCTGGTAAATTAATTCAGGATAGCGGATTACAGGGTGCACGCATCGGTGGTGCAGAAGTTTCTCAAAAACATGCCGGTTTCATCGTCAACATCCAAGACGCGACAGCGACTGACTACATTTCGCTTATTCGCCACGTGCAGGAAACCGTTCAAGAAAAGTTCGGCATCTTACTTGAACCTGAAGTGAAAATCATCGGAGAAGAAGCTTAATTCTTTTCAAGCACATCAGATCAAAAAAGGGAGCCAACCGACATGTTCATCATGTCCGGTGGCTCCCTTTTTTCTTTCCAATACGCAAAAACCTTTATCAGATTGCCCAGTTTCCGTCACGCATCAGTGGTTCGCGTGTACCATCAGACAATTCGCCGTCAATTGACATCTGACCTGAACCAATCATGAAATCGACGTGTGTCATTGAATCGTTCGCACCTTGTGCGGCTAATTCTTCGTTCGACAAACCTGGTCCATTTTCAAGGCAAGTGGAATAGGCGCGACCAATCGCCAAGTGACATGAAGCATTCTCGTCAAACAACGTATTGTAGAACAAAATACCGGAATCTGAAATCGGTGAGTGATGAGGCACGAGGGCCACTTCTCCGAGATAACGGGCACCTTCATCCAATGAGATGAGTTCGTCAAGCGCTGCTTGTCCCTGTTTCGCTTCAGCTTTAACGATTTTTCCGTCTTCGAACCATAACGTGAATTCATCAATCAGGTTCCCGCTGTAGCTGAGTGGTTTTGTGCTTGACACATGACCGTTGACGCCCGTTTTCTTCGGTAACGTGAAGACTTCTTCCGTCGGCAGGTTGGCGATGAAGTCGACGCCATCCGCATTCGGTCCACCTCCACCGAGCCAGACGTGACGCTCCGGCAATTCAATCGTCAGTTCTGTACCTGGTGCTGAATAATGCAACTTATTGTATTTCTTTTCTGTCAGGAAGGTAGCTTTCGTCCGCAAGTTGGCATCATGTTGCTCCCAAGATACGACCGGATTGTCCTGGTCGACACGTGTCGCTTTCAAGATTGCATCCCATAGGTCTTCTACAGCGTTTTCTGAGTCTGGGAATACCTTTGCCGCCCAGGCATCTGACGGCGCTGCAATGACGCACCAACTGACGTTATCGCTCATGACGAACTTGCGCCAATTTGCCAACGCAACACCAGCGGCTTTGTTCGCTCGTGCAATTCGACTTGATTCCACACCGTTCAATAAATCCGGATCTTCACTGACAACGGACAAGAAGGCTGTTTTTTCCTCTGCCAATTGATCAAAACGGGCTTTTAACCATTCCGGGAATGCATCAAATGAATCTTCCGGTGCATCAAAATAACGGATTTTCGTCATTTCGTCATCTGACCATTGAACGTAGACATTTGAAGCTCCCACTTCATAAGCAACACGCGTGATTTCACGGACTAACGGTGCATTTTCAATCCCCGCCCGAATTTCGAGCTGTTGACCGGCTTGCAGGTTGATTCCTGTACGTACGGCAAGTGCAGCATACTTTTTTAATTGTTCTTGAGTCGGCATTATGTAATCCCCTTTCAACTATTACTCTTATTTTCACGAAATAGTTGCAATTTTGCAAGAAATAAGGCGAAACTAGAGATACAGAAGGAGTGTTGATGATGGAATTTACACCAGGAGATTTTAAATCCGCTTATACCTATTTCCACCGACAAGCATTAACAGCTGTCGGAAATGCGAAAGCACAAGAAGACTTATTAATCCAAGGAGAACTCGGATTAGCCCGGTTGACGACAGACCTTGCCTCTGAGGACGGCTCGGATGTCGAACGCGAAGCAGAACTTGTTCTTTACTTCCAACTCAAACAGTTGCTCGACATGTTACGCGCTTTGTACAACAAACGTTTCGAGATGCAACCGGAACAGGAGCAACTTTTATTGACCGCTGTTCTTTACTTCACGTCCCCGGTCGATGCTTTACCTGACGAAAATATTTTAGGACTGTTTGATGATGCCCAAATCGTCGAGGCTATTTATGAAGAACTGGCCGCAGATGTTGATCGTTTTCAACACCTTGAATGACAACAGGCACTAATGGCAAACATCAAAAAAAGAAGGATCCGATTTTTTCATCGGATCCTTCTTTTTTGCTCTTCAACGCATAGAACTTACCATTTTACGCTTTTTGTTTTGAAGCGATATTGATTGTTGCGGCCTGTTCGTTCGATTGATCTACTTCAAGCTTCGATTTATTGAGCCATGTGTAAACCATTCCCATGAACAGTGCTCCACCGATAATGTTTCCCAACAACGCCGGAACCAGGTTATGAACCGCGCCGGCAAAGGAAATCGCTTCCGGATGCGGGACGACTAAAGCAAGTGAGAACAATGCCATGTTGGCAATGACATGGTCAAAGCCGGATGCAAAGAATACAGCGACCAAAATCATCATCATCATGATTTGTGCGAGTTCATTTTTCATGTTTTTCGGAATGAAAATCGCTAGACAGACCATCCAGTTACAGAAAATGGCTCGTGTAAAGATCTCCCATGTCGTATGATGAATTTTCGTCTCGGAAACAGCAAACAACCAGTTCTCCATTCCAAGTTCCTGAATAATCCCTGTTTGTGAGAAAAGTAAAGCGAAAGCGAGTCCACCGAGACCGTTTCCGATGAAACATAATGTCCATACTTTAAACGTATCCATTTTCGAAGTGAAACCACGCATTGTCGACGTCGTGAAATACATCGTATTTCCGGTAAATAATTCTGCTCCCCCGTACACGATCAAGACAAGCGCGACACCAAACGTTAACCCACCGACCAGTGTCGTAACCGGTGATTCATTTAAATATAAACCGTTGATTGCTTTAAGTGTAAATATGATGGCAAAACCAATGAATACTCCTGCTAACATCGCTCGAACCAAATATTCGAGCGGACGCATCCGTAGCATTTGCGTCGATTTGACAGCTTTTTTCCGTAATCCTTCTAATGCTTCTACTTCATTCATTGTAGAAACCCCGCTTTCTTTTGTTCAACACTTCACAATGTCTGTTCATTTATTATCATACTTCCATCTTATAAGATGTTCAAGTCATGAATAGACACTATTTAGCGTTTTATTAAAAGAAAAGGATGTAACCGATACCATTGTGTCAAGTTTGTGAAAAGTGCTTTTTCTTGGTGAATACAACTACTTTCCAGGAAGGATCCGCAACGATTCTTGGAACTTTTCAAAGAATACCGCCCGCCTGGAATCTACGAGTACATAGTCCTCGACAACGACACGATTAAACCGGTTTGCGGAAGAACTGGCACGTTCAATATCCCGGGGTGTATAGTCTTCAATACGTAGTCTGTCCATATCAAACGTGACATCAGAAAATGAGTCCCGATAATGAATTTGAAGTTCGGATAAATCAGATACACTCAAAAAAAGTGCTAACGTATGATGCATGATCAACTTGGATAAACGACTTTCCAAAAATGAGGCCTTGCCGGATTCGATCATCTTCCCGCTGCTTCCTGTCCAGTCCGCCTGTTCTTTTTCGGTAGGTTTGTATGTCAGCTTGACTGCCGTACCATCCACTGTTACACCGGTCAGCACTTCGGAAAACGGCAACTGCTTGACCAATTCTTCAATCGCAGCGGTATTGGACACTGATGTCCCGACATGACGTGCAATGACATGACCATCTTTAAAACTTTCTTCTTCCGGTGGCTGCTGCTGATTCCAGACGACCCACGAACCTGCCGACAGCCCGATCCCGATACACAGAATGAACAGTATGATTTTTTTCAAAAAAATGCTCTCCTTTCTTAAAACCAGCTGATCTTATTGTTCTTTTTTCAAATCAGGGGTTGAATTAATCTTCATATCAGCGTACTCTTGCAGGCAGATACTTTATGGAGGAGGAGCATGAGATTTCTCATCACTTACAATGAAAACTAAACAGCCTGCAAAGAAAAAACGTACAGAGAAAATCGGTTTTCTCTTGATTGGGACATTGCTGTACTCGTTGTACATCAGTCTTCTCTTGTCGCCAAACGATATCGGATCCGGCGGAATCATGGGAATCACACTTATTGTTCAGGAATTATTCCACACGCCAATTGGTTTGACACAACTTGTCTTAAACATTCCACTTTTTTTACTTGGATTTCGTTTTTTGAGAAAACGTTTTATGTTTTTATCCGGTCTCATCGTCCTGGCTTCATCATTTTTAATTGATTGGATTCCGACGCAAATCGTTCCGGAATCCTTAAATGATCCACTGGTTGCTTCCATCTTTGCCGGCCTCGTCTCTGGTTTAGCGATGGCTTTAATTTTCTTTGGCGGCGCCTCGACAGGCGGACTCGACATCCTCGGAAAATTCTTTTATGCCCGCTTTCACAATTGGCCGCTTCCCCGTATTTTTTTAATGCAGGATTTAGTCATCTATGTACTCGTCTGGTTCGTATTTGATTTGAAGCATGTCATGTATGCGTTAATCATGAGTTTCGTTCGGGCGAAAGCACTTCAGACGGTGTATAGTTTTTACTCCGCTTCTAAACAATGTATCATCATTTGTGAAAAAGCCGATGAAATCAATGAAGTAATCACAAAAGAACTCGGACGTGGCGTAACAATTCTTGATGCACGTGGCGGTTATTCGAAACGGACGAAAAAGATGGTCTATGTCGTCGTCCAGAATAATGAAATTCTCAAACTCCAGGAAATTGTGTCCTCTGTCGAATCAAACGCTTTTGTTACGTTTTCTGAAATTCATACGGTCTTCGGGAACTATAAAGAACACTCCTATTCTTTTTAATCGTCTAACATTCTGTAGCCGCTACACTCGTTGTAGCGGTTTTTTGTGTATAATACGCAAAATCAAAGAAAATGTTCCATATTTTTTTGAATAATCCTTCACTTTTTGGGAAATAGTGGTTAAGCTAATGACATTAAGTTTTGTAGAAAAAGGATGGATTGTATGAATCAACTATGGCGGCACTGTATCATCCTCATCCTGATTGTCAGTCTGTTTGCCTCGATTCCCCTTTTGTATGCCTTAAGCGGATATCGTACAATTTCTAATTTGACGGAAGAGATGCATACACAAGATATTCTAATGATTAAACAAGTCGACCAATTGATCGAACATAATCGCGATCGGGCAAATGCCGTTCGCGGCCTGTTATTATATGAAGATGACCGTTACATTGAACAATATTACTTTTCCACTTCTAAAGTTCATGATTTGCGACGTGTACTGAATTCATCCAATCAGACACCCGGTGCGGTTAAAGATTTACTATTACGTAACAATGTGTGGGAGGAAGAGATTCAAGAAGTTTTTACCGTTTACGAAACAGATCATCCGCAACGTGCTAAAAAATTAGCCAAGCAAACAACTCAAACCACACAAACGATTCTTGAAGACTTGTCACAAATCAAAGAAAAATTATATCGTGATCTTGAACAAAAATTGGAATTGACTACTGAAATGACGGCAGAGTATAAACGTATGTCCTTCAGCCTGTCGATTTTAGCTTTCTTGTTGATTGCAACGACTATCATCTTATTTCACCGATCTAAAAACACAACAAACACGTATCGTCCATGAGAACGATACGTCTTTGTTGTGTTGTTCAGTACACTCAAGAGGACGCCTTGCCTTCATTTACATGCTCCATTGCTAAGTGAACGAGCGACGATACATGATGATCGTCCAGCGAATAGTAGACGACCTTACCTTCTTTTCTATATTTCACCAGTCCTTGTTTCAACAAGGTACGGAGATGGTGAGAAGCTGTTGCAATCGAACAATCCACCGAAGCCGAAACATCACAGACACAAAGTTCCTCTTCCACCGTCAAGGCGTAAGCAATCCGTAACCGTGTGGCATCTGACAAGACTTTGAACAACTTTCCAATGTCTGTCGTTGGAATCGTATCGACGACTTGTCCAATCTCTTCTGCACGTACTTGATCAATGGCAATCGTTTCACAACGTGGTGCATCCACCGTCATCACCTCTTTCCCTTTCATTCCACCATCGTTTCAAGTGAATTGCAAGAAAATCACTTCAGGACTCAACTAGTGCCTGCTATTCCAAAAATCGGAAACTCAAAAAAGTCTGTTTCCCGTCGTTTAGAGCGGAAAGCAGACTTTTTCATTGGACATTCCTGTTTGAATCATTTTTTCATTTCTCACGGTTTCGTCTTGAGATCGCGTAAAAGAACCAGCCACCTAAAAAATTTCCGATATCCCAGACAATCCGGTTTGAATCGACAGCACGCACACCGATATCGATCACGCCTGTACTTTTCAAACGTTCTTTATAGCGGTTCCGTAAAAAGCACGGTAACGGAAGAGGTAACATCATCCGGTAAAAAATATCCAGATGTGTGTGCCCCCAGATTTCAGTTGCGATTGAACTCGTTTGGATGAGCAAGGAACGTTTATACTGTTGTCGGTATTTATTCTTTAATAACACAGCTAATTGATACGAATAACGATTCGGGAAAGGAAATAGAGCTGCACCTAAATGATATTTCCCGCGATTATCGATTCGAATGACTTGTGGTTCGATTTTATACCGAATCCAGCGTCCTCGAAATCGAACAGACTGCCATTTCACGACCATCACCTCTACGTGAACTATACCCTGCCTGAGGCGCTCTGACGCACTTGTTTCACGGTCGTCTTAAAATTTTTCGTCGTTCGTTCAATGTCTTCACTTGCAAATAAAGCTGAAACAACGGCATATCCGTCCACTAGAGAACCAAGTTCCGGAACGTTTGTTTCAGTAATTCCACCGATTCCCACCAACGGGATATGAACGGCTTTACGAATCTGTTCCAACGTCGCTCGCGCCATGAATGTCGCATCTTGTTTCGTTGCTGTCGGAAAGAGTGAACCGACCCCTAAATAATCTGCGCCTTCCCGTTCTGCTGCAACAGCTTGTTCCACTGTTGAAACAGAAACACCAATCGTCGCTTCCGGTAACAAACGGCGCGCTTCAATTAAGGGAATATCATCTTGACCGATATGCAAACCGGCATCGACCAGCAAAGCGATATCAATCCGATCATTGATAATGAACGGAATATCGTAACGTGCGGTGAGATCTTTTAATGCAATGGCTGATTCCAGAAAAGTTTTACCGGAACTGTCTTTTTCCCGTAATTGAACAACCGTTGCGCCTCCTTTAATCGATGCTTCGACGGCGTCTGCCAGGGAAAGATGTGGATGCAAGCGTCGATCGGTCACGGCATAAATCAAATATTCACTGTCCATTCATTTATACCTCCGGCAAACTTTTTTCTGTCATCAAACTCACTGCATCGAACAGCCCGGTTCGAAAACCTCCGATACCGGGAGAATCCTCAGCCGACTCCCCTGCTTTTCCCATAGCATACGTCCCAAATACGGCTGCCTCAAAACGATCGTATCCTGCTCCTAAAAACGTCGCAATCAAAGAAGCGGTCATACATCCCGTTCCCGTGACTTGGCCAAGACGTTTCGTCCCGACATCCAGATGATACTGGCGATTTCCATCTGTCACAAAATCAATCGGACCCGTTACGACGATGAGTTGTTTCGTTTCACCTGCAAAGGTATGGACACTTTGAAAATCCAGGGATTCTCCTTCGGCAACATCCACTCCTTTCGTTCGAGCGGCCTGTCCGAGCAATGTCTTGATTTCCGATGCATTTCCTTTGATGACCGTAAAGGTGATTTCATCCATTAACTGCTTCATAAAATCTGTTCTTAATGTCGTCGCTCCTGCGCCTACCGGATCCAAAATGACCGGTTTCCCCAATCGGTTAGCCGTTTTTCCTGCTAAAAGTTGGGCTTGGCGCATGTCCGGATTGATCGTCCCTGTATTGATTACGACGGCATCTGCGTGCCTGACCATTTCTTCCACTTCCAGCAGGTCATCTGCCATCACAGGAGAGCCACCAAGTGCCAGTGTCATATTGGCGCAGTCATTAATGGTTACAGTATTCGTTAAATGATGAATCAACGGTTTTTTATCATGGATGCGTCGTAACATGTGTATCCCTCCAGAGTTCATGAAAATGATGCGTCGGACCAACACCGCGTCCGAGCGCAAAGCCGTGGCGAATGGCTTCCGTCACATAACGTTTTGCATAACGGATGCTGTCTTCCACTGAAAGACCAAGTGCAAGATAGGAAGCGATGGCAGCAGATAATGTACAGCCTGTACCATGGGTATGACGGGACTCGATCCGTTCTTGTTCAAAGACGACATATCGCCCGTCTGTATATAAAAGGTCAGTAGCGTCCCGTCCCTCCAAATGTCCGCCCTTGAGCAAAATAGCACCCGTCCGTTTTTCAGCCAGTTTTTCCGTCGCCTGTTTCATATCGGCAAGCGAGTGAATCGTTCCGCCAATCATCCGCTCGATTTCAGGAATATTCGGAGTCACAAGTGTAGCCAATGGTAACAGCTGTTCGAGCAAGGCATGTTCTGCATCCGGTTGCAACAAGCTATAACCCCCTTTCGCGACCATGACCGGGTCGAGAACAACCGGAAGTTGATGTTTTTCCAGTTGTTGTGCAATCACTCGGATGGTGTCTTGATTGGAAACCATTCCAATCTTGACCGCATCGACACGGATATCGGAAAAGATGGATGTCAGCTGTGCTTCCACGAGCTCCGGGGATACGTCCTCGACCGCTTGAACACCTAACGTATTTTGTGCCGTAATCGCCGTGATGACGCTCATTCCGTATACACCGAGTGCCGAAAACGTTTTTAAATCTGCTTGAATTCCAGCTCCACCTCCGGAGTCGGATCCAGCAATCGTCAATACGTGTTTCATTCCAATTCCTCACTTTCCTGGGAGCAAATAAGGAGAAAACGGACAACAAAAAGCGCCGTCCGCTGTAAAAAAGCAGACGACGCCATGAACAACCAGTTCTACTGATTGAAGTCTTCATGTCTTCGATCTCAACTTTCCTACGCTGGTATTATCCAGTTCAGGTGACAGGGTCGAAAACAGAATGGTTTTCCTCTCAGCCGGACTCCTCCAGCTCCCCTAGTTGCTCGTAATTTAAATTCTTTTTCACTGTATCACAGCACCATTAAAAAAACGAGCCGAAGCTCGTTTTTAAAGGTATCCAAGTGGATTGACCGTGTTAGCTGGTCCTGTCGCACTGTATTGGTATCCACCGATATGCAATTCAAAGTGTAGATGCGGTCCTGTCGAATTCCCGGTACTGCCAAGAGTACCAAGCGTTTGACCTTGAGTTACCGTCTGACCTGCCGAAACCGATAACGAATTCATATGACCGTACACTGTTGTATACACCTGACCGTCAAGGAAATGCGAAATCATGACATGATTCCCATAAGGTCCGCCGCTACCAGCCGTAATGACTGTTCCGGAAGCTGCTGCTCGAATCGGTGATCCGACGGGTCCACTGAAGTCGACACCATTATGGAACGTATAGCCGTTCGCTCCACTAGCCGGTCCAAAACCTTGTGAAACACCGCCTGAAGCCGGACGAATAAACTTCGCCGATCCTGTCGGCACACTGCTGACAGGAGTCGGAAGAACCGTTGCTTCGCTTGACTCACGCGTTGATTTTGCCGCCTCTTTTGCAGCACGTTCAGCTGCTTCTTTTTCAGCGGCCGCTTTTTCTGCTGCTGCTTTCGCTGCTGCTTTTGCTGCCGCAATCGCTCTTTCTTGAGCCTCTAAAGTCGCTTGTAATTCTTTTGCATTTAACAGTTTAGTCGTGAACTTTGTTTTCCCTTTACGTAATTTATTCAGGGTCGCACTCCGTTCTTTCATCTGTTGTTTTAACTGTTTCTTTTGGACGAGTAACGACTCTTTCTCTTGAACACGCTCCGCCTTTTTAGCAATAAGATTTTTTTTCATTTCTGCTAGCTTTTCTTGTGTTTCCAAATAAGCAGAAATCATTTTATCGTCTTGTTCGGCAATTTTTTTACCTGCCATAACACGACTAAACAAATCACCCAAGTTTTTCGAACCAAAAATGACTTCTTCCCATTTTATAGAATTACCATCATTTTCTTGAAGGACACGTAAGCGGTCCCCAAGCAATTCTTCTTGCCGGGTGAGCATGATTTCGTAGCGGGCGATTTCCGCCTCAAGATCTTCAATTTGGAGATTCAATTGTTTAATCTGCTTGTTTTTTTCCGAAATCCTGAAAATATTTTCGTTGATGGCCGCATCAATTTTATTGATTTCGCGTTGCTCTACCGATATTTTAGCTTCCTGTTTTTTGATGGCTTTTTCCAAGCGACGTTGCTCTATTGCATTTTGAGATTTCTTTTCTTTAATCGTTGCAGCTTGACCAGAAGTCGGCACAGTGGATACAAGTAACGCCCCTAACAATACCGTTGCAAACAATTTTTTAAACATGTTTGGTTTCCTCGCTTATGTATGATTTCTTATTTAAAAAGTATTTAATTCAAAGTATTTCTGTCTGAGATTGATTATAGCACCGTAATAGTTTCAGGAAAATTTCATTTGTGTTTCAACTGAAAGCGTTTTATTTTAATATAACATTTTATGTTTTTATAAAAACATAAAAAAACGACTGCCGCAGCAATCGTCTTTTCTCGTTATTATAACATCGACATTGGATTTACAGAATTTGCTGGTCCTGAAGCACTGTAGCTGTAACCACCTACATGAATTTCAAAGTGTAAGTGTGGGCCTGTTGAGTTCCCAGTGCTACCAAGGGCTCCGATTTGTTGTCCTTGACTGACACGTTGTCCGGCATGTGCATTTAACGAACTCATATGCGCGTAAACTGTTGTATACGTTTTTCCATTTAATTGGTGTGCAATCATGACATGATTACCGTACGGACCACCACTTGATGCAGTGATGACTGTCCCTGTTGCCGCTGCAACAATCGGGGTACCGACTGGAGCGCCGAAATCAATACCATTGTGGAAAGAGTAACCATTCGAACCGCTTGCTGAACCATATCCTTGTGTGATTGATCCACTTGTTGGATGAATAAACATAGAAGAAGATGATGGTGCAGGCGTTGGTGCCGCTGGTTCTGGTTCTGGTGTTGGTGCTGCTTTTGGCACAGTCACAGATGGTGTAGATTGTTTTGTTGAAGTTGCAGGTGCTGACGATTTTTGTTCCGCTTGTGCTGCTGCTTTAGCAGCGGCCGCTTCTGCCGCCTGTTGTTCAGCTGCTGCTTTTTGAGCCGCTGCTGCTTGTGCCGCTTGTGCTTCTGCACGTGCTTTTGCTTCACGTGCCGCTTGTGCTTGACGCTCTTTTTCGATTCTTGCTTCACGTTCGCGTGCTGCTTTTTCAGCTGCAATCGCTTGTTCTTGTGCAATCAAAATTTGTTGTACTTCTTTTGCATCCATCAATTGCGTTTCAAATTTCTTTTTTTGTTTCCGGAGTTCTTTTAAGCGTTTGTTTCGTTCTTTAAGCTGTTGCTCAAGTTCAGCTTGTTGACGTTTTAGTTCTTGTTTCTCCGTCACAAGTTTAGCTTTTTTATCTTTTAGTTCTTGTTGAGCAGCTGCTAATTTCTTTTGTGTGTTTTGATAGTCGGTAATCATTTTATCGTCTTGTTGCGAGATTGATTTCCCTGCTAACACACGGCTGACAAGATCTCCGACATCCTTTGAACCAAAGATGACTTCTTCCCATTTAATGGAGTTCCCATCATTTTCTTGCATGACACGAAGGCGGTCACCAAGCAGCTTTTCCTGACGCTTTAATTTCGCTTTATACTTTTTAATCTGTTTCCCAAGTTCAACGATTTCAGCTTCAGTTGCTTTAATTTGACGATCTTTTGTTTCAACTGCAAATATTTTTTCGTTTAATGCTTCGTCTAGACGATTCACTTCTTGCTGAGTCTTCGAAATTTTTTGTCCTTCTTGATTCACAGACGATTCTAAGTTTTTTTGAGTATTAGCATTTTCTTGTTGTTTTTGTTCATTTTTAGCTTTTTGTTCACTTAAGTCATCTGCTGCTACGAAGTGAGGAGTCGATGAAAGAATAAGTGCGGAAACGATGAGCGACGCGAACGTTTTTTTCATGTAGTATTCCCTCTTTTTCTGTGTGGTTTATATAAGTAATCGAATGATGTTATTTAAATTTAATAATACTTTTTAAAAATTATAAGAACGTTTTTGATTATAGCATTCATTTTCCCTCTATTATATTTCAGTGAGATGTCATTTTTGATAAGTTCTCTTTTCGCCTTTATATAGATCCTTCAATCGAACCTTCTACATTGCGTGTTGGGAAAGAGTTTGACACACTATGACTATCGAAGTAAAGGAGGAACTGTTTATGCATTTGGACCATACTGGCATCGCTGTCCGGGATATGCAGGAAGCGATTACGTTCTATACGACTATCTTGGGAGGGACATTGATCCGTGAGTACAGTAATCCGACGCCCGGGGTTGCTTCTAATATTGCTGTCATTGAATTTGAAGATGCGCACATTGAGTTGTTGACTCCGACAAGTCCGGAAAGTCCGATTGCCCGTTTTTTAAAACAACGGGGAAAAGGTGTCCACCATATTGCTTATCGTGTGGATGATTTGGATCAAGCCATTAAAGAGGCAAAAGAACGGGGAATTACATTTTTAGAAGATACGTACCGCCAAACTCCGCTCGGCCGACGATTGATCTATATGGATCCCCGGCATTCGCATGGTGTCATTACCGAACTCTGTGATTATCCAGAGAACTAAAAATGAGCGTTCGCTGACCTAAGTCAACGAACGCTCATTTTTACTTTAAACAG
Source organism: Exiguobacterium sp. GL_137 (assembly GCF_057834585.1). NCBI lineage: Bacteria > Bacillati > Bacillota > Bacilli > Caryophanales > Exiguobacterium > Exiguobacterium sp. GL_137. Next base: position 554,615 of record NZ_CM174406.1, on the reverse strand, counting down.
TTATCCTAATTTTGCTAACATTTCGCGATTAAATGCCGGGATATCATCCGGTTGACGGCTTGACACGAAGTTGTCATCGACGACCACTTCATTGTCTTCATATGTCACACCCGCATTCTCTAAATCAATTCGAATGGATTTATATCCTGTCATTTTACGTCCCTTGACAATCTTTGCATTGATCATCAATTGTGGACCGTGACAGATGGAGAAGATTGGTTTTTTAGATGAATCAAACTCTTCCGTAAATGTAACGAAACGATCGTCTTCACGAAGTAAGTCCGGTGAAAAACCGCCCGGAATCAACAATGCATCAAAGTCTGAAGAAGAAGTTTCATCAATTGTTACATCGACTTTCACTTTTGCTTCTTCTTGTTTCCCGACTAATTCCGCACCTTTTTCTGTTCCGATGACTGTCACTTCATGACCCGCTTCTTTTAACGCATCGACAGGTCCGGTAAATTCTACATCTTCGAAATGATCTGCAAGCACAACTGCTACTTTTTTCCCCATTTCATTCATCCCCCAAATAAAAATTTATATTACTTATCAAGTCCTCGATCTCTTGGTGACACCGGATCATCCGGCATCTGATCTTTACCTTTTAAAACTTCTTTTTGCTGTTCGGGTGAAAGCTCAAGTTCCTTGTCTGTCAAACGTTTTCGTTCATCTTCAAACTTTTCGTTTGGTCGATCCGTTTCTTTTGGAGACATCTTACTTCCCTCCCTCTTCAGAACAAATCAGTTCTCTAAGGATTCTACTACTTTGACCGATAAATCAACATCAATGTTGCCGCGTGTTGCTTTTGAATACGGGCAGAATTGGTGTGTTTTTTCGAGTAAGTCTTTTGCTTCTTCTTCTGTTACGCCCACTACTTCAACAACAAGCTTAGCAGCAATTTTGACGCCGCCTGCTTCTTCGTCTTCGAGTAAGCTGACTTCGGAATTCGTACGTGTCTCGACACGTTTTTTATCTTGGCGGGCCATCAAGTTGAATGCCCCGTCAAAGCATGCAGCGTATCCTGCTGCGAATAATTGTTCTGGATTTGAAGTAGGAATATTTTCTTTGCCTTTCGTACCCGGCATCACAAGATCTAAATTGATTACGTTATCGTCAGAGGCGACCTTTCCATCGCGTCCCCCTACTGCAGTTGCACGTGAAGTAAGAATTGTTTTCGTCATGAATAAGAACCCCTTTATCCGCTAATTTTGGTAGCTTGTTTTGGCCACATAAACTGTATTACCACTGTCTGGAGAAGAATAAACAATCAAAGGTATTCTTTCTGACAAAAAAAGACCACACCGAAGTGTAGTCCTGTTCCTTACATTCAAACGATTTCTTCTGTAACGGGTTCTTTTTCCGGTAACTGCAAGTAAATTGATTTAACTTGATGGTTGTCGACTTCCATGACTTTGACCGTATGGTTTTTGTAACGGAATTCCTGACCACTCGATACTTCCGTATCCTGCGCCATGACCCAGCCACCAATCGTGTCAATATCTTCTTCTTCAATTCCAAGGTTAAAGCGTTCGTTTAAATCATCAATCAGAACTCGACCTGAAATCCGGTACAAGCGCTCATGAATCTGTTCAATATCTGCTTTTTCGTCTTTGTCAAACTCGTCCCGGATTTCACCGACGATTTCTTCGAGGATGTCTTCCATCGTGATGACACCGGCCGTTCCGCCGTATTCATCGATGACAAGCGCCATCGGTGTGCGTTCGACCTGCATCTTCAACATCGCATCCTGCAAGGGCGAGTATTCCGAGACAATTGGAAGGTTGTGTACATAATAGCTCAAGGCTTTCCCTTTGTTCGCCATATGATCCGTAAACAACTGCTTCGCGTTGATAAAACCTAAGATTTTATCTTTGTCGCCTTCTTCTGCAACCGGATATCGCGTGAATTGATACTCTTCGACAAGGGCGATGATATCTTCCATCGACGCATCGTTCGAAATCGTAATCAAGTCTGTTCGCGGAAGCATGATATCTTTCGCAATCCGCTCATCAAACGAAAAAATATTCTGCATATACGAAAGTTCTGTTTGATTGATTTCACCGCTCTTGTAGCTTTGCGTCATGATGATTTTGATTTCTTCTTCCGAGTGGGCATCTTCATGACCAACCGGTTCGACTCCAAACAAACGCAAGAAGACACGGGCAGATCCGTTCAGCAACCAAATGACAGGTTTCATGACTTTCCCGAACCAGTAAAGCGGCGGGGCAAGCAACATCGTAATGGCTTCTGTTTTTTGAATAGCCAGCGATTTAGGGGCAAGTTCTCCAAGGACGACGTGTAAAAATGTCACGACGGAAAAAGCTAACGTAAAGGAAACAACCGTCGAGACCGATTCCGGAAGCGCAATCTCCTTGAATACCATTGCAAGAATCGCACCGACCGTCGACTCCCCTAACCATCCCAATCCAAGGGCCGTCACGGTAATTCCAAGCTGACAGGCGGATAAATAATAATCCAGGTTGTCTAATAATTTCTTAGCCGTCTTCGCGGTTTTACTGCCTTCTGTGATCAATTGATCGATTCGGGACATTCTCATTTTGACAACTGAAAATTCTGCTGCGACAAAAAAAGCGGTCAACACAATTAATAGTGCAATAATCAAAAGCCGAATGATAATCGTTGTTGTATCGAATGTCTCCACTGCGTGTGTACTGTCCAATCGTTTCCCCAAACTAAGGGGATTCACCTCCATTTAAATTAAGCCGACAATCCTCTTATCGGTCTTCTCCATCAAAAAGAAGCTTGTTTTTAATGAACAAGCTTCTCTACTTTTTCATATTCATACTATAACGGAACTCTCGGAAAATGTGTACTTGCAGATAATCTTTCTTTTTCTTCACACGACGTACATGATGAATACGACAATCATTAATAACATCGCGATTCCTTTTAACAAGGCACTCGACAGGATTCCCAGTACGGTCCCGATTCCGATCGAAACAGAGTCTGACCACGTTTTTTTACTGATGATTTTTTCTGTTAAAATCGCAAAGACGAACGGAAAAATCAACAATCCGATACCCGGCAGGATGAAGGGACCGGCAATCAAGCCGACGGTCGTTGCAATTTTCGCAGCCTGCGAGCCTCCACGCCGGTCGACGGTATACGAACTGACCAGGTAATCCAGTGTAAACAACAAAATGATGAAAATGGCCTGAATGATCCAGAAACTGACGGTTAACTCAGTGAAGCCAAATCCAAATCCATAAATTAAAAATCCAATGACGAGTAAAGGTGCGCTTGGAATGACGGGATAAACCAGTCCTGCGAAAGCAGCTAAAAAACAAACTGCAATCAAACTCCATAATATGATGGTCATGCCAATCTCCTACTTTCTGCTGTTCTTTCTTCTTTTGATTACGTTAAAAAGCTTCGACTGGTTTCATGAAAGTGCCCTTTTTTGAGCCTGTTCCAAATGTTGACGGTCCCAGTCGTTTAATGCCGACCAGTCGACCTCCGAGCAGACAAACGGAATGAACCGGTCAATGCTCGCTCTGTGTTCCGGTAAAGCATTCCGTTTCATGATTTGAAGTGACTCAAGCATCGTCGAAAGGACTGAAATATCTTCTTCGCCGTAATGCCGAAGTTGATAAAACGTCAAATACAACAGTTCAGAAAACGCGAGCCGTTTGACGGTAACAGCCCCTTCCCCCTTCACCAGGAGATTGCCGTCCGGAAGCATCGTATACCGTCTGAACAAGTCACCGATTTGCTGCATCGCGTGACGTGCCGTATTCGGATCATTGATACCGGGTGAAATCGCCCGAAGTGCTACTTCTGACAGCTTTTGAATCACAAACGGAAAATCCTGTTCTGCGGAACGTGTCGGTCCGATGAGGATTCCCTGCTCTGCGTCCTCTTTTTCGGCACTGCCGATCCGTTGCCCTTGTGTGATGTAGCTTCCAATTGTCACATCAATCGTGACATGTCCGCCTGACTTCATCAATAATTCGTAATCAATTGCTTGTAAATAACCGGTTTGCACAGCGGTGAGATTAAACGGATAACTTGCCTGCTTGTCCGGAAACAATTGGTAGTGCCCTTCTTCTATCGCTTCAACGTGCTTGTCAATCAGCGTACGTCCTTCTTCATGTAAACGATCGAGTAAGGTCGTGACCCGAATCGATTGACTGACGATATGGACGAATGCGACAAACGCAACGATCGCAATCAAGACAACAATGACTGCGACGGCAGAGGCGACGACACTGTCTTTCAGCGATGGTCGCATGAAGAACAGCATAGTAATCGAATAAGTGACGGTTCCGATAAAAATCCCGAAAATGTGCTGGACTTGCCGATTTTCAATAAAGTTCGGTAAGGTGCGGGGTGAGAATTGTGAGGAATAGGTTGTCAGAACGACTAAAATGGTCGAGAACGTAAATGTCATCATCGTCAGTAATCCGGTAAAGACTGCGCTATGGATCGTTTGAGCTAAACCAAGCGTTGTTTTCCAACTGCTTGGAAACAGTTCTTTTGCATACAGATCAATCAGCAGGACGATCGCCGTCAATAGTGCGCCACCTACTCCATAAAGGAGCGGCCACCACCAGTTTGTTTCCCGGTAAACCAACCTCAACTTCTGCACATTTCATCCACTCCACTCTAATATATCGATATATTTTTTTAATTCCTGTTTCTTCATCTAGTAAAACGTCTTCTCCATATCTTTTTAAAATCCGCCGAGTCAATTCACTTTGTGAAAGTGTCGGTTTGTGTTTTACTTCTTCACATAACGTGAATAACTTAAGTGTTATCAAAACGAATTGGAGATGAAAAGTTATGCAACAGCATACTGAATCAACACTCAATACAGACTTCACTAAGATTTTTATTAACGGTCAGTGGCGCAAAGGCGCAAGTGACAGCAACATGACAAACACGAATCCTTTTACAGGCGAAACACTGTTTGAAATTTCGGCAGCTGATAACGACGATTTAGATGATGCCTATCAATCTGCTAAAATCGCTCAAAAAGAATGGGCGAAAGTGCCGGCACTTAAACGCCAGGCTTTAATCGAAGAATTCTTGAAAGTCATGTACGAAGAGAAAGAAACGATTGTCGAGTGGTTAATCAAAGAATCAGGCAGTACGCGCATCAAAGCAGAAGGTGAGTTTCTTGCATCTGTCCTAATCGTTAAAGAAGCTGCTACTTTCCCACTACGGATGCATGGCGAAATTCGTCCGTCTGTCGTACCGGGCAAAGAAAACCGAATTTACCGGAAGGCACTCGGTGTCATCGGTGTCATCAGCCCATGGAACTTCCCGTTCCACCTTGCCGTTCGTTCCATCGCAACAGCAATCGCAATCGGAAACGCTGTCGTCGTTAAACCGGCAACCGATACACCGGTCTCAGGTGGCTTGATTTTCGCCAGTTTATTTGAAAAAGCCGGCTTACCGAAAGGTGTCCTAAACGTCATCGTCGGTCGCGGATCAGAAATTGGCGACTCAATCGTCGAGCACCCGGTCCCACGCTTGATTTCGTTTACGGGTTCCACTGAAGTAGGTCGCCATATCGGCGAACTCGCAGGGAAACATTTGAAAAAGACAGCACTCGAACTCGGCGGAAACAACGTCTTCGTCGTACTTGACGACGCTGATCTTGATCGTGCCGTTGAATCAGCGGTTTACAGCAAATTCTACCACCAAGGTCAAATTTGTATGTCAACCAACCGTATCCTAGTTGCTCAATCGATTCACGATGAATTCGTTGAAAAATACGTCGCACGTGTAAAGGAACTTCAATTTGGTGATCCATCGAATGGACGTACGCAAGTCGGTCCATTGATTAACCAATCACAAGTCGATCGCATCATGGAAGAGATTGAAAAAACAAAAGCAGCAGGTGCAACAGTCCGCGTCGGTGGTGAAGCAGATGGAAACGTTATTGCTCCTACAGTCGTCACAGGCGTCACGAACGATATGCCGCTTGCTAAAAATGAAATCTTCGGACCAGTCGCTGTCATCATTCCGTTTAAAGATGACGCAGAAGCGCTTGAACTCGCGAACTCACTTCCTTACGGATTAAGTGGTGCTGTTCACGGTTCTTCAATTGAACGGGCAACAGAATTTGCACTTCAGGTTGAAACAGGCATGATCCACATCAATGACCAATCCGTCAACGATGAGCCGCATATGCCGTTTGGAGGCGAAAAAGACTCAGGTCTCGGTCGCTTCAACGGAGAATGGGTGCTTGAAGAATTCTCGACAGTCCAATGGTTGTCTGTCATGCACGAACGCCGTCAATACAAACCGTTTTTCGAATAAGATAAGTCGATCAAATGAAGTACAGGGCTCTCCTGTACTTCTACATATGGATGACAATTAGAAAGGAAGATAACTATGCCATTACTACGCTTTGATGTAATCGAAGGACGTTCGGATGAAGAACTGAAACTATTACTCGATACCGCACATGAGGCGATGCTTGAAGCCTTTGACGTGCCGGAACGAGATCGTTACCAAATCGTTCATACGCATAAAGCAAATGAAATGATCATCGAGGATACCGGACTCGGATTGACACGCTCCAATCAGGTCGTGGTCATCAGCGTGACCAGCAAAACACGGACAGAAGAGAAAAAACAAGCTCTCTACCGTTTGCTGGCTGAACGCTTGGAAGCGGCATGCGGACTCTCGCCAGACGATTTGATGATCTCGATCGTCGAGAATGATGCAGCAGACTGGAGTTTCGGACTAGGAAAAGCGCAATTTTTAACAGGTGATCTTTAAAACGATTTTCGCTTTTATAAAAAGGAGTCTGAACTCAAGTGTATGCCGAGTTCAGACTCCTTTTCCAATTATTTTTGCTGTTCTGCCGGATTTTCACGTTGTACCGGTGCCTTCCAGTCAAAGGTCTCCGGTACAAAATCAAGACCACCCGGATGAAACGGCTGACATCTCATCAATCGTCGGGTCGTTAAATAGCCGCCTTTAATGGCGCCATGTTTTTCGATTGCTTCTTTGCCGTAATGAGAACACGTCGGATAAAATCGGCACGTCGCCGGTTTCATCGGTGAAATCACTTTCTGATAAAAGTGAATACCGCCAAGCATGATTTTTTTCATTTTTCCCCACCTTCTTTTCCTAACTGTAACGCATATCAAAAGGATTTTCTGTTTGAGTGAATTATACTACTTCTATCTAACAACTACTAAAAAGGAAGTGTATCTATGCAGGCTCTTACGTTTTGCTCCTTCGGAGATTCCAGTGTCCTGACTTATCAAGAACATCCAACGCCTGAACTTCGACCGAATGAAGTATTGATTGAGATGAAAGCCATCGGTTTGAATTTTGCCGACATCTACCGTCGCAAAGGAAATTATCATTTAGAGGGAACGCCACCCTATCTGTTAGGGTATGAAGGGGCAGGTATCATTACCAGGCTCGGAGACGCTGTATCGGATTTACAGGTCGGTCAACGGGTCGCCTTTGCTGACGCCCCAAATGCTAACGCCGAGTTCGTCGCTGCACCTGTCGATCAGGTGATTCCCTTACCGGATTTTGTTTCGTATGAAACGGCAGCCGCTGTCCTGCTACAAGGTTTGACTGCCCACTATTTGACACGGGACAGCTATGCGATCCGACCGAAAGATTTAGTGTTGATCCATGCAGCAGCCGGTGGCGTTGGTCAATTGTTGACACAGATCGTCCGATTACACGGAGCCATTCCCATCGGCTTGACGTCATCGGCGAAAAAAGCAGACATCGCCAAACAAGTGGGATCTGAACATGTTTTCTTATATTCGGACGACTGGGTCGAACAGATTTTAACATTGACCGATCAGCGCGGTGTCGACGTTGTCTATGAATCGGTCGGCTCGACGTTGATGAACAGTTTTCAAGTGACGAAAACACACGGGACAGTCGTCTTTTACGGCATGGCCGGTGGTGATCCGGTTTCTGTCGATCCACGGTTCCTGATGGATACTTCGAAAACACTGACCGGTGGTGACTTATGGAACGTTCTGACGACGCGAGAGGAACGTCTTCGTCGTGCCGGTGAACTGTTCAGCTGGTTGGAATCCGGTCAACTGCAAATCGCCTCTCCGACTACCTTCTCCCTCTCGGACGGACAACGGGCTCATGATTATTTGGAAAACCGTCAGAGCACCGGAAAAATTTTATTAATCCCTTAATCTGAAATGCACCCTTCCTTCATTGGTTGGGTGTTTTTTCGTCTGGAATGATTACAAAAGAGAAACAATTCTTTTTATCAGCAATTCATCGACTTAAGTAGTTGCTTTCCTTCATAAAAAGGCGTAAAGTAAATTTCATCAAAACCAGAAACTTAAATTAGTTTTTAGTTTCAAGAAGGAGATTTGATTTATGTTTCGCTCAGAATGGAAAAAACTAAAAAGCCCGATGATGATCATCGTGATTCTTGCACTTATCCTCGTCCCGTTTCTTTACAACTCGATTTTTTTATCTGCTTTTTGGGATCCGTATGGTAAGACAGAAAACATCAAGGTCGCAGTCGTCAATGAAGACAAGGCGACGAAGTTCGAAGGAGAAAAAATTGATATCGGAGATCAGTTCGTCAAAAAACTGAAAAAAAATGATGACTTTGACTGGCAGTATCTCTCACGCAAAGATGCGGCTAAAAAGCTTCGCGCCGGTGATATTTACATGACAGTCGTCATCCCGAAGAAGTTTTCTCATAATGCGACTACTTTACTCGACGATCACCCGAAAAAAATTGAGTTGGAGTATTATCTGAATCCAGCCAAAAACTATTCCGGTACGCAGATTTCCAGCGCTGCCGCTAAGCAATTGAACGAAAAAATCCGGAAATCCGTCACGAAACAATACAGCAGTGCGATTTTCGGATCCCTTAAAAAAATTGCCAAAGGACTAGAAGATGCATCCGAAGGTTCCGCTAAACTCGAAGATGGCGCGAAGAAAACAACCGACGGCGCTAAAACACTGACGACGAATCTCAGTAAACTAACAAGTGGTACAAACGATCTGTCAACGAACTTAACGAAAGCCGCAGACGGTTCCGTTCAGCTTACAAGCGGTCTGAACACCTTAAGTGGTGGAACACAAACACTGGCTGAGAAATCCGGTGAGTTATCGAGCGGTCTGAACCAACTCGATGACAATAGCGGAAAGTTAATGAAAGGTTCAGCCGATTTACAGGCCGGATCAACGAAACTTCGCCAAGGTCTCGAAAGTTCGTCTGCCGGATCGACGAAACTTCGTCAAGGTCTCGAGAGTTCAGCTGCCGGATCGACGGAACTCCGTCAAGGTCTTGAAACTGCTTCGGCCGGTGCGTCGAAGCTCGACAAAAACCTGCCGGAGTTCACAGCCGGTCTCGATCAACTGAACGTCCGGGCTCAAGAAGCCAATGCCTCGCTGGTAGCAGTCAACGATGCGGCGGATACGTTAAAACAAGAGTTAAGTACTCGTCGTGAAGCACTTGAAGCAAACGTCGCGAGTATCAAGGCAGTCATTGCTTCATCTGAAACTTTGACGGAAGAAGAAAAAGGTGCTTTGCTTCAATCCATCGCAACGATGGAACAAAACGTTCAAAATTTAGCACAGCAAGAATCGACACTTGATGCAAGCCTCGCTAAAGCGAATGATGCAACAGAAAAAATCAATCAGCTTGCGGTTGGTGGTCAAAGTATTGCTTCTGCTGTCTCGCAACTCGATGGTGGGCTAGCACAACTGCTTGACGGTTCAAAACGATTGGAACAAGGACAAACCCAACTACTTGCCGGCTCTAAACAACTGGAGCAGGGACAAGCACAATTACTGACCGGCGCCAAGAGCATGGAACAAGGACAAGGCACGCTCACGCAAGGTTTGACAGCCTATACAGACGGCGTGCATAAAGCAGCTGTCGGAAGCACCCAATTAACGGCTGGTGCACAACAGCTCGCAACCGGCGCTAATGATGCCAGCACAGCATCCGGTCAATTGACTTCAGGACTCGGCCAACTGTCAGACGGTGCCGTTGCCATTTCAGATGGTGCCGGTCAACTGACGGACGGCGCGTCACGTCTAGCAGACGGTAACTCAAAACTTGCCGATGGTGCCAACACGCTGAAAACGGAACTGGGTAAAGGAGCAAAAGATGCTACTATCAAACCATCGAATGCCCGGGACAACATGCTCGCTGAGCCGGTCATCCTAAAAGAACATGATTATTCGACGGTCAACAACTACGGATCCGGTCTTGCGGCTTACATCCTCAGCATCGCCTTATTTGCCGGTGCCTTGATGTTCTCTTCCGTTTACCAGATCCGTCCTGAACATGGTGAGACATTAACATGGCGGTTCCTCGTCGGAAAACTGTCCATCATCTTACCGATTGGTGCCTTACAAGGGATTGCGGCTTCCGTCGCCATCGTCTATGTTCTCGATGCCGATGTTGCAAGCACCCCTGCGCTGTATGGTTTCGCCGCCTTAACCGGGATGACGTTCATCACACTACTCTTTACGTTAACAATGCTCTTCGGTCGTGTCGGACAGTTCAGTGCCTTCTTACTTCTGCTGCTTCAAATCGGCGGCAGCGGCGGTACGTTCCCGGTCGAAATGACTCCAAGCTTCTTCCAAACGATTCACCGCTTCCTGCCGATGACGTATTCGGTCACAGGTTTCCGTGAGGCACTTGGAATCGGAGTTACCGATACACTCATCACAAACGGTCAGATTCTTGGTTTGATTCTGTTTTCTGCTCTCGCTATCAGCTTCGCTGGTGCATTAGGTGGAAAACGCATCTTACTCTCAACGAAAGCGAGAAAACGCCATGACACTGTCTGATAAAGAACATCTCATTTTAGATGCAGCGATGGCCTGCTTTTCGGAACTCGGATATAAAGGAACGACTATCGAACGGGTTGCCAAACGGGCTCATGTCGGAAAACCAACCGTCTATCAATTGTTTGAAAGTAAACTTGATTTGTTTGAATCCCTCGTCACACGGGTGTTGCAGGAGATGAAGGCAGAAGCGGAAAACGCCTATACGACAACGGCTTCGGTCGAAGAAAATAAACAGGCGATGATTGATGCCATTGTCAATCATCAACAGCAGCATTTGTTTATCTTACAAATCACACAGGAAACCCAGACATTGAAACTTCAGGAGATGTCGGAGCTACGGATTCGAATCGAGCAGCATATCGTCGAATATATAAAGAATCTGCTTGAGACACGGTTGGAACTTGAAAAACGTTCTCCGGCAGTTCCGGTCGAAGTAACTGCGTTCTTACTGTTCAAGACGTATATTGCCTTGATTTCTGAATGGCCGCTGATTGGGAAACCGCTTGATTTAAAAACAATCAGTCAAGCGATGTTAAAATTGTTATAATGAAAACAGCCTCTCCATAAATTGAGAGGCTGTTTTTGCGTTATCGATTCTTACTCGTACCTGAATGGAGTGTTTTATTTGTCCCAGCTTTTACTGTCCAATTTTCTTTTCACGTTAGCTTTGCTGGTCTACGTCATTGTATCGCTCGTTGATATGTGGAAATCGTACACCCGCACCAGTTCCAAAACAGACTTTCTGTTTTTTATCCTGACGTTAATCACGATGTTCGTCGGATTTCTTTTATCCCCGTTCCTGTCGCTCGCTTTTCAGTGGAAACGAAGCCGGGCGAAGCGGATCATCGGGATTTTACTCATTGCCGTCCCTTTAGGTCTTTCTCTTTTAAGCCGCTTTTTATAAAAACATCGTTTTTCACTAAATGATCTGTACTTTTATAGCCGGATCGTTTTTTTCATGTTCTTCCTCCCAAAAAAAGTTTACGCAACAGTTCTTTTTCCGGCATCGGTGCCGCATTAAATGCTTCTAAGTACGGGCGGTCATCATACTTCACTTCAATGACATTCACCTTCCATTCTCCGCTGTTCTGTTCGACTAAGGCGAATGGTGCCACAGCTTCCGGCTGACAGCCGAGCGCCCCCGGGTTTAAGTACGTCACGCCCTCTGCCCGGATTACTTGTTTCGGATGATGGTGTCCAAAACAAATCAGGCTCGCCTGGTGTCCTTTAAACAGATTCGGCAAGGATTGTTCTGTTCCGTCAACCGCTTCCGCCAATGGTTCCTCTCCGATTGGTTTCTGTTCATCTAGATATGCATAATGTGTAAACAATGCTTCCTGTTCCGAAAATGTTTTTCGGACGGTTCTTGGGAGCTGCTCCAAAAAACGTTGATTATCCGGTGTTAACTGGTCGGCAATCCATTGATGATGGTTTTTCGCATGACGGTAACTATCAGGATATTTTTGACCGTGTATCAACGCCAGGACATTTTCGTCATGATTTCCGCTGATGGTCGTCATTTGTGGTATCGATCGTACAATTTCGATGACTTCATTCGTTTGTGGTCCGATACCAATCAAATCTCCGAGACAGAAAATTTCTGAGACATCTGTTTCTTCCGTTATTCTTTTTAAAACTGCTTTAAGTGCCGTTGCATTGCCGTGAATATCCGTAATGACTGCAAATTTCATGAAACCGCCTCCAATGTTCATCTTATGCCATTCTTACCTTTCCCCTGATTTTAAGTTCAAAAATCATGAAAAATAAATTGTCAGAAAATATTGATTATTCATCTTACTCATGTTAGACTTAGAAAAATTCGTTGAGAGGGGAATCACTTTATGTATGTACACCAACTTGCTGGCCGACTGATTATTCTATGCTCGAGGGACTGAAACCTTTTCCGCTGATTTTCGGAATTGATTTTGGGCCCTCCTTTCGATGCATCGAATGAGGCGCCCGCAGGAATAATGGCGCCTATCCGATACCGGATAGGTTTTTTTAATGGCAAAACGAAATAGAGAGAGGATGAGTGAGTTGAAAGAATATGCGATGGATCGAATGGTGAAAGTATCTGCCGGGATGGCAAATGCAGTGTTAGTGACGTTAGGAGTAGGATTATTGATTGAGACGTTCGGAAACCTCTTACATATTGAAATGTTACTGACAATCGGCGGAGTCGCCAAAGTCTTACTCGCCCCCGCACTCGGAGCCGGCATTGCTTATCAGCTTGGCGGAAACACATTAGTCTTATTCAGTGCAATGATTGCTGCTACGATTGGCGGTGCCGCACTTCAGCCGACGGATGCCGGTCTTGTCCTCGTACCGGGGCAACCAATCAGTGCGTTACTCGCAGCTGCTGTGGCCGTCTTCGTCGGAAAACGAATGACAGGGAAAACAAAATTCGACATGATGGTCATCCCGGTCAGTGCTGTTCTCGCCGGCGGTTTTACAGGTCTTGGTGCCGCTGCCGTCACAACACCTCTCCTCACACGATTCAGCGCAATGGTTACTGCGTCCGTCGAGTCTTCACCGATTGCGACATCACTTGTTATTGCTCTTATCTTTAGTGTCTTATTGATGTCACCCGCTTCATCGGCTGCACTCGCAATCGCCCTTCAACTCGACCCGGTCGCCAGTGCCGCTGCTTTAATCGGTTGTTCGGCTCAGTTTGTCGGCTTTACATTGATGGCATATCGTCAAACGGATCCCGGCGGTTTGATCGCTTCGTTCTTCGTCACACCAAAGGTTCAGTTTCCGAATATCGTTAAAAATCCGCGCCTTGTCGTCGCACCCTTCCTGGCCGCGATGATTTCCGCACCCATCGCCACACTTGTTCTTTCACTTGAAGTTCCTTATGAACTTGCGGGTCTCGGATTAAATTCAATGATTGCCCCACTCAACATCTTCGTTAATCAGGGTTTTAATGCGTTCCTGATCTTTTTTGCAACCGGCGTCGTCCTTCCCGGTGTCTTGACGCTCGTCTTTTACCGCATGACGACGATGGCCGGTTGGACAAAGATGGGCGACCTTCGATTAGAAATTCAATAAGTGCTCACGTTGCTGTTCCCTCATATAATGAAGGAACAGCTTTTTTATACGAAAAAACTCCCGTTCATCGTGTGATGAACGGGAGTTCGGTATGATTCTGACTGGGCTCGAACCAGCGACCTCTACCCTGTCAAGGTAGCGCTCTCCCAGCTGAGCTACAGAATCATGATCGTGTGTCCTGGGTATATGTTTATTATAGCAACATATTGAAAACTGTAAAGACTTTTCTCTGATTTTTTCATTATATTTTTTTCTTTCTGCTCTACAGTTCAAAGTTGCAGGGTTTCGTTTCGTCCTCTACTATGTAAATAAGCACATATAAAATAAAGGAGGGGTAACTGTTGAATTTTTTAACAAGGTTTAGTTTAAAGAACTCTGTCGCTGTATTTATTATTGCCATTTTATTAGTTTTGGGCGGCGTATATTCGTTTTCTCAGCTTAAAGTGGATCAGTTTCCTGAAATTGAATTTCCTCAAATTTCAGTAGAAGCTGTGTATCCGGGCGCATCTCCGGATGATGTCGATAAACAGGTCGTCTCAAAACTCGAGACAGCATTGAAAGGAATCGAGGGCTCGACAAAAATCACGAGCTCTGCTTATGAAAGTATCGGGATCATCAATATCGAATTCCCATTTGATACCGATATGGACAAGGTCGAACAACAAATCGATGCTGCGATCCAGGATGCTAACCTTCCGGAAGAAGCAACAACGAAGTTGAACCGCTTCTCATTTGGATCGTTCCCGATCTACAACATTTCCTTCTTTAGTAAAGACGGAAAAGAGATTGAGTCCCTTCTAAAAAATGAAATCGAACCGGAACTGAATAAAATTCCGGGCATCAACAGTGTATCGGTTGGTGGCTACAAAGATGACTTGGTCCAAATTACTGTCGACAATAAAAAAGCGACAGCTGCCGGTTTATCTTTATCAAGCATTAAAGAACAAATCAATGCCAAGTATGTTTCCTTCCCGTCTGGTCAACTCGCAGAAGGTGATTCGAAGATTCCAATCCGTGTCGAAGAAAAACTGGAAAACTTGGATAAACTAAAAAATCTCCAACTCACGTCAAATGTTGTTTCAGGCGCTGCTTCCGGCAACCAGGGTCAACCTGCTCAATCAGGACCTCCCGCTGGTGCAACAGGTGCTACCGGTGTTCCGGCAGAAGAAACGCAACCAGCTGAACCGGTTCGTCTTTCAGACATTGCTACCATTGAAGCCGTCTCGAAGCAAAGTGAAAAAACACGTTATGATTTAAAAGATTCTCTCTCGATGGCCATCACAAAAAAACAAGACGCCAATACGGTTGAAATCGCTGACGGCGTCACAAAAATCTTAAACAAATATGATGACCAAATTGATTATACGATTGGCATTGATTCTGCGAAAGATATCGAAGAATCCGTCGCTACGCTTGTCAAAGAAGGATTACTCGGTGCCCTGTTCGCTTCACTGGCTGTCCTTCTGTTCCTAAGGAATATCCGGGCGACGATCATCGCAATCGTCTCGATTCCGCTGTCACTCTTGATTGCGGCCATCTTCTTGAACTGGCAGGATATTTCATTAAATATCATGACACTCGGTGGTATGGCAGTGGCTGTCGGTCGGGTTGTCGATGACAGTATCGTCGTCATTGAAAACATTTTCCGGCGGGTCCGTAAATCAGATGGCGGTATGACAAATGAAATCATCGAACAATCAACGAAAGAGATTTTAAAAGCTATCACGTCTTCGACGCTTACGACCGTCGTCGTCTTCTTGCCGATCGGCTTTGTCGGCGGTATCACAGGTAAATTCTTCTTACCGTTCGCGTTGACCATCATCTTCTCATTACTCGCTTCCCTGCTTGTCGCGATTACGATTGTACCGATCTTAGCGAAATTCGCCTTTAAAAAGGTACCAGCGGAAGAAAAAGAAGGTGTCTTACAACGTTGGTACGGCAAACTGATTGAAAAATCATTGTCACATAAAGCGATCATCTTAGTCGTTTCCTTCTTGTTACTCGGTGGTTCGCTTGCGATCGTACCGCAACTCGGCTTTACGTTCATTCCGAATGAAGCTTCAAAAACATTAACCGCTTCACTCGAACTTCCTGCTGCAACATCGCTTGAGAAAACGAGTGATGTTTCGCTCAACATGGAAAAAATGTTCGATCAGGAAAACGCCATTGCTGATGTCACGACATCCGTCGGAGCACGTGACTTCACGACCGGGTTACGACTCGATAACAAAGCCAGCTACTTCTTGAACTTAAAAGATGGAGCAGATGTCGAAAAAACGATCAAATCCCTTGAAACCAAAATGGATGATATCGCAAAAGAAGATGGTGTCGACGTCAAAATCAGCGTTGCCGAGTTGTCGACAGGGGGTCCACCATCCAATAATAATGTGGATGTTGATTTGTTCTCGACTGATTTAGAAGCGCTCCAAAAAGCAGCTAAACTGGTGGAAGACAATATGAACAAAAACAACGATTTGAAATATGTTACGAATAACTTTAGCGAGAAACAAAAACAATTCCTCGTTGAAATTGATTCTGAAAAAGCCAGTGATCGTGGTTTATCCGGCTTCCAGATTCTTGGTACGGTCAACGACCAAACTAAACCGGTCACGGTCGGTACACTGAATCTCGATGACAAAGATCAGGACGTTCAATTGTCTTACAAGGAAGACTTAACGTCGAAAGCAGATCTTGAAAATGTCCAACTCTTCTCGGCTGCCGGTCCTGTCGCCTTAAAAGATGTCGCAACCGTCAATGAAGTCGATACGTTCACATCGATTCAAAAGCTGGACGGTAAAGTCTACGCTCGCGTTTCGGGTCAAGTCAAAGGCGATAACGTCCAAACGGTCTCAAGTGACGTCAAAGCTGCTGTCGAAAAAATCGATTTGCCGGACGGCGTTTCCTTAACAAGTGGCGGCGGAAATGATGACACGGTTGAAATCTTCCAATCTCTTGGAATCGCCATCGTCGTTGCCATCGGTCTCGTCTACTTGACGATGTTAATCACGTTCGGAAAAGCACGGATTCCGTTCATCATCTTATCATCGCTCATCTTCGTTCCGATCGGTTCGCTCGTTACGCTGTTCCTAGCTAACGAACCATTGTCTGTCAGTGTCATGATCGGATTCCTCATGTTGATCGGAATCGTCACGACCAACGCGATTGTGCTTGTTGACCGGATTGGTCAGAATATCACACGTGGACTTCCGATTCGGGAATCTTTGATTGAAGCCGGTAAGACACGACTTCGTCCAATCCTGATGACGGCATTCGCTACTATCATGGCGCTTGTCCCGCTCGCGCTGACAACGTCATCCGGTACCCTGATTTCAAAGGGTCTCGCCTTGACTGTCATCGGTGGATTGACGACGTCAACACTCTTGACGCTCATCATCGTCCCGGTCGTCTACGAACTCTTCTTCTTCAAAAAAGTAAAAAAAGAACGTCAATCTTAACCTAAAAAATCCTCCCCTCTTGATGAGGGAAGGATTTTTTGATTATTTTTCGAGCAATTCATCTGTCCGATCAATCGTTCCATTATGTTTCGCGACCAGTCCATCCAGTACGGATGGTTCGAATTCTTCCCCGATTGCAATGATTCCCGTCTTGCCGGGTGGAATCACACCAAGTGTCCGTTTGAATGTTTCTTGAACAGCTTGATTCTCTTTTAAGTCTTTCGATCCGCCAATCAGCATCCCGGTCATCGAACCTAATAAAATACCGAACGGTCCCCCGAGAATCCCGACTGCCATACCGATTAAAGAACCTTTAAAGGCTTTGTTGGAACCGCTCAAGTCGACGGCATCTTCAAAGGAAAAGGCTCCGCTTGCATTTCGTTTAATGACAGCGATCTGTTCAAAATCGACTTGACCATTCGCATGGTATTTCTTTAATTCACTGAATACCTGATACGAGGTCGCTTCTTCTTCAAATGTAAAGGTCATGATATGGTGCTTATCTTCTTTTTTCGCCACAACTTTCCCCCTCTTTCGAAAAAGACAGACTGCTGCTGACGATGAGGAATACACCATTTATTTACCATTTAAAGCTTGAAGCGAAACCTGTTATGGCGTACTTGGTTTACCCGGTGCTAATTGATAATATTCTTCCATTGTCAATCCGGTCATTTTCAGCTGCGCCGCAAGCGTTGCTCCGACATAACGGTAATGCCAGCTTTCATATGTGTAGCCTGTCCATGATTCTTTTCCGAGCGGGTAACGGAGATGGAATCCGTAACGGTGTGCATTGGCAGCCAGCCATTTTGCTTCTTTTGTACTTGAAAAGCTGAACTTTGCATATTTTGATGAATCGGCGCCTCCGATATCAAAACCCAGTCCTGTTTGATGTTCACTTTTTCCCGGTTGGGCACTGTACGTGCTGGCTTTCTCAAACCCATCCCGTGCCACATATTTTTCAAATAAGGCTTTTTGATACGCGTACGAACGGTATGTACTGAATGCGACCAGCGTAATCTTTTCCGCTTTGGCAGCCCGTTTCATTTTTTCAAATGCGGCTCGCGCAACCGTACTTTCTCCCGGCGCATACGTCGAACGTAACGGAAGATTTGGATTAACGATTAATGTCTTGCCGATGCGTAATCCGCCGATTTGTTGATCCGTCAGTAAATATTTTGTACTGGCATACCCTGTCTGTGTTCCATAACGAACTTTCGACCATGTCCCAAGTCGGCTGATTTCATTGACATAGACAGTAGTTGGGATCACTGCGACGACCGCTTTCGTTGTCGAAGCTCCGCTTCGCAGATTGAGCGGTGTTTTCGCCTGGCGGTAACTAGATGCTTCTGCGGCCAGTGAAAAACTGACGAGTGAGAGGAGAATCGCCAGTAACCCGATCACCGTTTGCTTTATTTTTTTCATATCTCTTAAAACTCCTTTTTTCCAAAACAGGGTAATTAGTCTTTAATTTTAGAATAACATTCATTTCAAAACGCCACCATTTTTTGTACAGGTGTAATCAAAATGAATTAATTGCCCGGTTTCCGAAAGAGGTCATATGGTCAGATATGAGGATTGAACATTTGTTCTTTCGGGTAAACATTTCTTGTATGCGTTTTCTTTAAATAATGATTGGCATTAGTCAGGGGCGAATCTTATGACCATTTTAGACAAAGTGTTCATCGCCGTCTCTCTTCTTTGGTTGCTCGAATTGTTTCTGTTCCGAAACCGTAAGAAGGAACCTTCTCCGCTGGAAGAACGGCGAAGTTTTTATTGGATTTTAGCTACGTTAGTCGCCACCATTCTTTTTTCCATTCTCTTCAGTGGTTCAAAATCTTTTTCCTTCTATCGCGAAATCGGATTGCTTCTGTTAAGTGCAGGTGTCGCGCTACGGTACTGGGGAATCTATCATCTTAAGCATCAGTTCACCCGCCATGTCGCTGTCAATCCAGGTGATCAGCTTGTCAGCACGGGTCCTTATCGGTCCTTACGCCACCCTCTCTATACCGGTCTGTTTTTCATCACGTTAGGTTTCCCGTTATACTTCGGGAACTTACTTGTCACGTTATGCGCCGGCGTCCTGATGTTTCTCACCTTGCTTCACCGCATTCGAATCGAGGAGCGGATGTTGACAGAAGGATTTGGTCCTGCTTATACTGCCTGGGCCCGCAGAAGAAAACGTTTGATTCCGTTTATCTACTAAGACATAAGGAGATGTGATTTTTTTGAAGAAACAAGCAGTCGTCATTGGAGCAGGTTTAGCAGGTATGTCAGCCGCAATTCGTCTCGCTGGGGACGGTTATGAAGTCACGATGCTTGAACAAAACGGAAACGTTGGCGGTAAATTAAATCAACGCAGTGGTCAAGGATTTACGTTTGATACCGGCCCTTCGATCTTGACGATGCCTTGGGTACTCGAGCAATTATTTACGAGCGTTCACCGTCGACTCGACGACTATCTAGAAATCGAGCGGATCGAACCGCAATGGCGGACTTTCTTTGAAGACGGTACACAACTTGACGTCAAAGGCGATCTTCCAGGTATGTTGGAAGAATTTAAAAAAGTCTCCGACCAAGCTGACTTCGTCGAATTGTTCAGCTATTCCAAAAAAATGTATGACCTGTGTTTGGACAGTTTCTATAAATACAGTCTCGAAGATTTGAAGGACTTAAAAAAATACCATACGATGTCTGAATTACTTAAAATGGATCCACTCAATACAGTAGCAAGCGGTACAAAAAAACATTTGAACAACAAATACCTGGAGCAACTGTTTAACTATATGGTCATGTATGTCGGATCCAACCCATATGAAGCTCCTGCTGTCTTCAATCAAATGATTTATGTTCAGATGGGTCTCGGCATCTATTATGTCAAAGGTGGTATGTACAATATCGCCCGTGCCATGAAGACGGTGCTTGACGAACTCCGGGTGACCATTCACGTCAACACACCTGTCGAACGTGTCGTCACAGAAGGCAAGCGTGCAATCGGCGTGGAAACGACAGACGGTACATTTTATCCGGCTGATGTCGTCGTCTCGAACCTTGAGGTCATTCCGACCTATCAACATCTCATTTCAGAGAAAAAAGGACCAAAACATGCTAAAAAATTAAATCAGTCATTCGTGCCTTCCGTTTCCGGTCTTGTTCTGTTACTTGGGGTTAACCGTGAATACAAAGACTTGAAACACCATAACTTCTTCTTCTCTGATGATCCGGAACGGGAATTTGCCCAAATGTTCAAGGATGGTGTTCCGCCAGAAGATCCAACGATTTATGTCGGTGTTTCTTCTAAATCCGATGCGTCACAGGCTCCTGAAGGAAAAGATAATTTGTTCGTCTTGACACACGTGCCACCACTGACGAAACAAGATGGAAAAACCGATTGGGATGCGTACCGTGAAGTCGTCCTCGATAAATTGGAACGGATGGGACTGACTGATTTACGCGAATCGATTGAATTTGAATACCGCTTTACACCAGAAGACTTGAAATCCCTATATGGTCCGAACGGTGGCTCGATTTATGGTGTGGCAGCCGATCGGAAAAAGAACGGTGGATTTAAGATTCCATCGAAGAGTGATCTCTACGAAGGTCTCTATTTCGTCGGTGGTTCCACACATCCAGGTGGTGGTGTCCCGATGGTCACCTTATCAGGTCAGCTGACAGCTGATTTAATCCAAAAACATGAAAAGGTAAAAGCATAATCAAAACAGGAGAAGGTCCCTTATCGAAGGGACAATCTCCTGTTTTTTTAGTTATGCTGACAAACTTCTTCAATCTGAAGGAAGGTTTCGTCTTTAAATGTCATTTGATACACAGCCGGCATCTTTAGCGTTTTCCAGAACGCATATCCATATGCCGGATCAAAATGTTGCATTAATAACACCATGATATTCCCGTGTGTTCCGATGACGACGGTTTGATCTTTATGTTTTTCTAGTAATCGTTTGATCTCAGGCACGATACGCCGTTGTGCCGTAACATTTGATTCACCTCCATACGGATTTTCATCCGGATGTTCCCATACATAACCGACAGCCTGTTGAAAATCCGGCAGTTCTTCGGGCGCCAATAACCGTTCTTGAAAAGCCGCTGCTTCTTGAATGACTAATCCGTATTGTTCTGCTAAAGGCTGGACCGTCTCAATCGCTCGCCGATACGGACTCGCGTAAATCTGGTCCGGTTTAATCCCTTCAAAAAGAGTCGTCAGTTGTTCCGCATCGTATCTCCCTTGTTCTGATAAAGGACGCGCTTTTTCGTCTGTAGAATAGGTCGAATGCGCATGACGGACCAAATAAATTGTCGTTGTCATTTCAATTCTCCTTTTAGCTGTCTTTTGTCTGCTCCAGCAAACGATAACCCACACCTCGGACAGTCTCCAAATACTCATCGATTGGAAAACCGGAACGGCGCAATTTCTCACGAAGATGACGCATATGAGAATCAATCGTTCGTGGTTCAATCGATTGATCATCGCCCCACAGCGACAAAACCAATTGTTCTCTTGATAAGACGCCATTCACGGACGTCAAGAGTTTTCCTAAAAGTTGAAACTCTGTTTTCGTCAGTAAGATTTTTTGTCCGTCGAATGTACAATGATATCCTGCGACGTCATACTGTAGTCCATGAAATGCATACTGCTCCCGCTTTTCTCGACCAATCAACAGTTCGATTCGTCCTAATAATTCTCCTTCATGAATCGGCTTTGCCACATAATCATCTGCACCGACTTTGCGCCCCCGTAGCACATCTTCCATTTGATTCCGCGCTGTCACCATAATGATTGGAAAATCAGCCATTCGTCTTATATTTTCACACAACGTCCATCCATCCATATCGGGCATCATGACATCGAGTAAAGCCAAATCGATGGGAACGGTCTTGACGATGTCGAGCGCTTTTTCGGCCGTGTCGGCTAAATGACATGTATGACCATAGGGTACCAGATATAACTTCATTAATTGAAGCATCCGTTGTTCATCATCAACGATTAAAATTCGAGCCATTTCTTCACACCTTCCATTGAATCATCACACTCGTCCCGGCATTCTTTTCACTCTTGATATCTAATGTCGCATCGTGTGCTTGAACGATTGCCAAGGCAATCGTCAAACCAAGCCCTGATCCGCCCCGGCTTCGTGATCGTGACGGTTCACTGCGGTACAGACGTTTTGTCACATGGGGTAAACTTTCTTGGCTGATGCCGCTTCCTGTATCACGTACTTGAAAATACGGTCCTGTTTCATTCCTGCCGTATCGGACGACGATTTCACCGGTTGCTGTATATTTTTTTGCGTTATCCAATACATTTATCAGCACTTGCTTGAGCCGAATTTCATCTCCTGCTATCTCTACCGGTTCCCCTGATACATGCAAATGCAGCCCTTTTTCTTCAATTGCAGGTCGCATTTTCTCTGTCGTCGAGACAATCAATTGATCGAGCGCAAGCGGCACTCGTTCAACTGAGAATGCATTCGTATCGGAACGTGCCAGTAACATCAGCTGTTCAATCAATGTGCTCAAATGATCGCTTTCTTCTTTGATAATCGACAGATAAGCTGTTTTTTCAGATTCCGGCAAGTTTGGACGATGTAATATATCCGCATAACCCTTCATGTAGGTCAGCGGAGTTCGAAGTTCGTGCGAGATATTTGCTAAAAATTCTGTCCGTTCACGATTCAAAAAATCGAGATCTTTTGCCAACTGTGTGATGGAGCGTGCCAGTGCCCCAAGCTCATCCGAGCGGTTTACCGGTAAATCCACGTCAAGGTTTCCTTCTTTCAACTTGGCCGTCGCACGCTCCATCTCAATGAGCGGTCTTGAAATCAATCGTGTACACAGCACGACAGTCGCAAGCGACAGAAGAACGGCAATGATACCAACTTGAATGAATTGTTGTCTTAACGGGTTAACGACTTGTTGAATTAACGTTTCCGGAGCAAACATGAAGACATGCCCACGATGAACACCTGAAATCGTGATTGGACTATCTGTCATTAAAAAATCCTTCGTTTCCGCTTGAGCTCTTAAAATCCGATCTTTTCGTTGTGTTTGAAATTCCGTATGGATAAGCTCTACTTTCATTTTAGGAGTAAGTGGATGCGAAGCCTTTAAAATTTTTCCTTTTTGATCCGTGATAACGACTGTAAATTCGGATGCTGATTCCATCAAACTGACATGTTCCAATGTTTCCGCATGAAATGATTCCTCGAGGACATCGCGGTGCGTGTTCCCTCGGTTCAGCAAACCGAGGACCACTTCATTCGTCCTTTGATTCACAAGGTTTAAATAGAGGGTACTGAACAGAATGCCGCCGATGAAAAGAATGGCAGTCAAAAAAAGTAGACCAATGTAGTACGAAATATGCCGCATGCCCTGCTCCTCCTTTTTCTTCACTATTACGATACACTTTTCCAATGACTCGTTCAGTCAGGTAATTGAATTGTCACTCTTTCTGCACGGTTTCTGCACGAAACACGGGTATAGTAGTCACATAACCAAATTACTACAGGAGGTATTTTTTTATGAAAAAACAACTACTTGTTACATCACTCGCTCTTTCTGCTGTCCTAAGTTTAGGTGCCTGCGGATCTGATTCCAATTCCTCTACTTCACACGATATGCATGATAATAAGAACGATTCCCATGCAGGGATGATGCATTCAAGTGACGGGAAAATTCCCGCTGGACTGAAACAAGCTGAAAATCCGAAGTTTAAAGACGGATCAGACGTCCTTCTGTCCTCTGATCATATGAAAGGGATGGATGGCGCAAAAGCAACAATCGTCGATTCATTTGATACAACAGTATATGAAGTCAGCTATACACCAACGAACGGTGGTAAAAAAGTCAGCAATCATAAATGGGTGATTCAGGAAGAACTTAACCCGGTTCCGGCTTCACCGTTACAAGCAGGTGATGAGGTGACTTTAGCTGCTGATCACATGAAAGGTATGGATGGTGCAAAAGCGACCATTGATCAAGCAGATCAGACAACCGTGTATATGGTCGATTTTAAACCGACAACCGGTGGAAAAACGATTAAAAATCATAAATGGGTGACAGAAGATGAACTTCAAGCCAATGATTAAAACAAAAAAACCCGCTCATCCAAAGATGAACGGGTTTTTGGTATGATTCTGACTGGGCTCGAACCAGCGACCTCTACCCTGTCAAGGTAGCGCTCTCCCAGCTGAGCTACAGAATCATGATGCAGTACGTTATGTACTTGCTAGGACATGTATTAATATAGCAAGAAACTAACCATCTGACAAGTACTTTTCTAAAAAAATATGAAAAATAAAAATGAAGGGGCTGAACTTTATTTTAAGTCAGCCCCTCCCTTTTACTTATAGAATGGTCGTCACTTGATCGACCGGTAAACGGAGCGCCGGACGTTTTTTCGCGTCTTCGACTGCTTTCCCGACAGCAATCAACATGACCGGGACATAACGTTCGTCTGTAATGAACGTTTCTGTAAAGAGTTGATGATTGAATCCGCCCATCGCGAGTGTCGAGAGTCCTTTTGCTTCAGCAACTAGCATCAGTTGCATCGCAGCTAAACTTGCGTTTGACATGGCTGCATCTCTCGCGTAAGCCTCGCTTTGATATGCCCCTTCTACTTGTCCTTTGATCGAGTCAAACAAGTCTTCCGTCATGCCTCCTGCTTCTACGGCTGGTCCATAAACCGGATTATAGTTTCGGTTTGCCTGTAAATCCCCTAGTACGGCAATGACGACGGAAGAAGAACTGATGGCCGGCTGATTGTAAGCGATTGGAGCTAATCGTTGTTTCGCTTCTTCCGAATGGAAGGCAACGAAATGCCAATGTTGCAAGTTCCAGGCACTTGGTGCAGCTGTCGTCAATTCAACCAATTCTTGGACTTCTTCTTGTGAAAGCGTGAATGTCTCATCGTAATGACGAACTGACCGGCGTTCTGTCAAAATTGATAGTGTGTCAGATAGTGTTTGATTCATAATGATCCCCCTCTAAGTACATCTGTTTACTTTGTTATCGTATCATCCTCTACGCTACCTGTCATATGACAAGACTCGCTAAAGACTCTTCTGTTATAAAACAAAGATTGACATATCAAATCTGTACTAGTACAATAAAATAAATTCAGTGTTATTTGCTGGTACATCCATATACTAAGAGGAGGAATACAATCATGGAACAACCCCTTTACCAAGAGACCTCTCCCGAGTTTTACCGTCAACTTCCGGTCAAAACCTGCTCTCATTGCGGAAAAGAAATGGATGAACAATGCGAATCGTATAAAACAGAATGTGATGAGTGTGCTGTTACAGAACACTAATCGTAAAGTTGCTTGAAGAAAGAAGTCTCCGGTAGCGGATGGACTTCTTTTTTGTTTGAAAATATAACACTATTTCTATCTTAATCAACTTTTTTTGAATTATAGGTTCTGTAGTCATCTTTTTGTAATATTTTTGTTACAAATGAAACAGACAAAATGTTACATTTAACTCATAAGATTTTCCGTAAAGGAGCTCAGACATCAATGGATTCATACAACTCAGGCAATCCAATCGGCCTTGGACCAAGACACCGAAAACCAAAACGAAAGTATTTCGCTAAGCTTTTGATCGTACTGGCGATGATTCTTCTTCCGATTGGCGGTTATATCGTTTATCAGTACCTTGCTTCGACACAACAACAAGCGAGCGTAAAACCCGTCCAATCTTTGCGGGAAGTTCCGACTCCGAACCTGGATAAGGCACGCGTCGAGAAATGGAACGGGATTACTAAAAAAGTGGCGTATCTGACATTTGAAGACGGACCGACTGCATTGACTCCGGACATCTTGAAATCGTTACAAGACCAAGAAGTTAAAGCGACTTTCTTTTTGATCGGAAGTAACATCGATGAACAACCGGATGTCGTCCGCTCGATAGCAAAGGCTGGACATTATATCGGACCACACAGTGAAACTCATGATTATGACACCCTGTATAAGAAAAAACAGTATGTTCCCGAGATGCTTCAAGTCCAAAAACAAATCAAACAACTGACGAATCACAGTCCGTTGCTGACACGTCCTCCTTATGGATCAACACCTGGTATTAACAAGTCGATTGCAAAAGAAATCGAACAGGCGAAACTTCGGGTGTGGGATTGGTCGATCGATTCGATGGACTGGTACTACAAAGATAGTGCCAAGGAAGTTGCCAAAACTGTCATCAGCCGTGCAGAAGACCCGGTCGAAATCATCCTGTTGCATGAACAACCACAAACATTGCGGGCATTACCGGCAATTGTTGCTGGATTAAAGAAAAAAGGCTATCAGTTTTCCATCTATGATGAAGATTTTCATGTCCCGTATAATTTCGCAAAATTCTCTAATTTATAAGGAGTTCCTTTCATGATTAATAAACGGATGATCCTCACCAGTTGTTTGACCTGTCTCGGCCTCTTGGTTCTCAGTGCCTGCTCGAGTGACCCGGCCGCTTCGATATACGAGCAGTTGGAAGAACAAGCGAAGTCCGAACAAAAAGCAGCAGTCGTCGCCGAGCAACGGACGCGTCAAGATGAAATTTCCGTCAATACCTATCAAGCCGTCCTCGAAGCTGGGGCCGATGATATTAAACGGGCGCAAAATGAACGGGATGAATTGACCGCTCTGAATCAAAATCGTGTCAAATTGTTAAAACAAGAACAAACAATCCGTACCCGTGCTTTTGATGAGTTAGACCTTGCGGAATTAACGAGTACCTTATCTTCGTTGTCTGCCGCTAAAAAAGACGGCACAGCCCTTATCGATGTCTTTAAAGAGCGTGAGAAGGCTTTTGATACGTTTTTGAAACGTTATGCGGCGACGATTGCTTCAGAAAAGAAAGTGCTTTCCTACTTGACCGAAAAACCGAACTTCGTTAAGATTGATGAAGCAACAGCTGATTTAAACCGGACTTCCCGTCAAGCAACAGAGGCACTCAAAACCTTTAATCAATTGACCGTCCGCTACAATGAATTAAAGCCAACCTTTTACAAAAAGGCTGGACTCAACATTAAATAACTCACACAGGTTGCAACCAAACCCTGTCCAAAAAACCTGGACAAGGCCCCGTTGCAACCTTTTTTGTGCGTTCTAAAACATGGAGGAATCTGTATGAATCGTTCAAAAGCAACACTTTTCGTCTTAATCGGCGCCATTAGTTACGGCGTCCTGTCGACAATCGTCAAACTGGCTTACGAGGCAGGATTTAATTCGGCCGCTGTTTCCGGAAGCCAATTCTTCTTCGGGTGGCTGATGATTTTCATCTTAGCTCTGCTGTCGAAAAATCTTCGTCTTCATCCTAAAACTGCTTTTACTTTGATGGCAATCGGGATTTCAAGCGGAACGACCGGCTACCTGTATTACCAAAGCCTGCAAACTGTTTCTGCTTCTGTCGCCATCATTCTCCTCTTCCAATTCACATGGATTGGTGTCGTGATTGATTCGATTCTTGCAAGAAGATTGCCTTCACGCCCCCATTTTTTATCTGCCATCCTGTTAATTGGTGGTGCTATTTTAGCCAGCGCGGCTTACACCAGCGCTCTTGACGTGCGCGGTACGTTGTTTGGACTTGGAGCAGCCGTCAGTTTCTCGATCTTCCTGCTTGCCAGTGGTCGGGTCGCAAATCATGTACCTGTCATTAAAAAAAGTTTTTATATGATGACGGGTGGACTTCTGTTCGTCATGATCATGTATCCACCTACGACATTCTTGACTGCAGCGAATTTCGAACAAGGACTGATCTGGTATGCCCTTCCGCTTGGTCTGTTTGCCTTAATTTTACCACCGCTGTTGTTCGCAGCAGGAGCTCCACACCTAAGTCCTGCCAGCGTCTCACTGCTTGGTGCAGCAGAACTGCCGACTGCGGTCATCTGTTCGGTCCTCATACTCGGTGAGCATCTTTCCGGTTCACAGTGGATTGGGATCATCATCATACTGATTGGGATTTTCTATCCGATTTATGTCAGCAGTTTGAAACAGTCGACCAGCTCTGCCCCACGTCAAAACGACCTCTCCTGATTAATCAGGAAAGGTCGTTTTTTTGACATTATTTTTGACGTTTCATCGCATCAGCGACAAATTCAACATCCGTCCCAATGATGATTTGGACATTTTTTGCCCCCATCTTCATGACACCTTTTGCGCCTGCCGCTTTAATCGCTGCTTCATCAATGATAGTCGAATCTTTCACTTGGAGACGGAGACGTGTCGCACAGTTATCAATCGATGTGACGTTTTCCGTTCCTTGTAATCCCGCAAAAATCCGGGCTGCTTGTTGCTCATACTTATCGTCCGATACCCCTGTGACCGGTCCTGCATCCGTCACAAGTGTTTCATCTTCACGCCCTGGCGTCTTCAAATCAAATTTCGTGATCATGAAGTAGAACAGGAAGTAATAGATGACCGCGAACACCAGACCGACGACCAGTAAAAGTAACGGTTTTGTCGCGATTCCGAAGTTCAGGACATAATCGATGAATCCGGCCGAGAAGGAGAATCCGTGCAGTATACCGAGCAGGTTGACGACTGCCATGGAAACACCCGTCAATACGGCATGAATAACATATAATACCGGAGATAAGAACATGAACGAAAACTCAATCGGTTCCGTAATTCCCGTCAGGAACGACGTTAATCCCAAACCGATCATCGCTCCCGCGACTGCTTTCCGATTTTCTTTGCGTGCTGCCATGACCATCGCTGCGGCCGCTGCCGGTAAAGCGAACATCATGATTGGGAAAAATCCTGCTTGATAAATACCGGCTGTTGGATCTCCTGCGAAGAACCGTGCGATATCGCCATTCGCAATCGTTCCATCCGCTTTTTCGTATGAACCGAAGACGAACCAGAAAATATTGTTCAAGACATGGTGAAGACCGACAGGAATCAACAGACGGTTGAAGAATCCAAACAGTGCGGCTCCTCCCGCCCCAAGGCTGACCATCCATTCTCCCGCATTATTGATGCCATCTTCAATGAACGGCCATAAGTAACCAAAGATGAATGCCAGGATCAGCATGGCAGCCGAAGTGATGATTGGAACAAAACGGCGTCCACCGAAGAACGCTAACCAATCCGGTAATTTAATATTGTAAAATCGATTGTATAACAAACCAGCGACAATACCGGCAATGATCCCGCCGAACACAGCCATATTGACCATCGAACCTAAAGTTGCCTGATTGGCAATGGAACTTAAGGTCGCCCCATCCACTTTCGTCGAGGAGTCATTGACAATGGCGGCGATTGCATCGTACTTAGCCTGAATTTGAGCGTTCGAATAATCCTTGTTCATGGAGTCGACACCCGTTTTTAAGACCAAATACCCGACTGCCCCTGCCAAGCCGGCAGCGCCACTTGCATCAATCGATAATCCGATCGCGACACCAATCGCAAAAATCAGTGGAAGATTATCAAAAATCGCACCACCTGCTGCCACCATCAATGGAACATCCAACATGTCGGCTGAACCGAGTCGAAGGACAATTCCTGCGGCTGGTAAAACGGCGATCGGTAGCATTAAGGCCTTACCGATTCGTTGAAGAAACTGCAACATATACTTCACCCTTTCTTAAATAAAAACAAATAATGACATGACGATGAAAACGCTTTAACATTTATTATTATTCCACATACACATATAAATGACTAGACCTTTATACATATTTTTTCATAAAAAAAGATCCCTCTACACAAGGGACCTTAATGGGTACAGATTAACGACGATTTGTATCTTCGAGATTCTGTTGAACATTTCCAACCGTTTTTTTAGCATCGCCTTTAAGCTGATCTTTTTTGCCTTCACGTTCTGTTGATTTATCTCCTGTTGCTTTTCCAAGCGCTTCTTTCGCTTTTCCGGCAACTTTATCAACTAAACCATCCGTTTTTTTGCTTAATCCGCTATCGTTTGACATGTTCATTACCCCCTATTTTTTTAACGCATAATAATATGTTCCCACCTGAAACAGATTCAAACATCGTTCTGCTCTCATTTGTCCTAAATCCAAAAATCAGTCGATTAAAAAACTCCCTATCGCTTTCCGATAGGGAGTAGTTTATTACTGTGCAACCGAGACGCCGAGGACTTGTTCAATCCGTTCGAATGCCCAGTCTAATTCTTCTTTTGTGATGACGAGTGGTGGTGCAAAACGAATGACTGTCTCATGTGTTTCCTTGCAGAGCAATCCTTTTTCTTTTAATGCTTCGCAATACGGACGAGCAGCTTCTGTCAATTCGACACCGATGAACAGTCCACGTCCACGAACTTCTTTAATCATCGGATTGTCGATTTCTTTTAGACGGTTCATAAAGTATGTTCCGAGCTCAAGTGAACGTTCTGGCAACTTCTCTTCTTCCAAAACTTCGAGTGAAGCGACAGATACCGCACAGGCCAATGGATTCCCACCGAATGTCGAACCATGCGATCCCGGATTAAAGACACTCAGGATATCGTGGTTGGCAGCCACACAAGAAATCGGGAACACGCCGCCACCCAGTGCTTTTCCTAAGATGTACATATCTGGTGTTACATTGTCCCAGTCCGAAGCAAACCATTTACCCGAACGGCCCAGTCCTGATTGGATTTCATCCGAGACGAGTAGTACGTTTTGTTCCTTACAGACGTCTTGAGCATCTTTCAAGAATCCTTCGTACGGAATCAGGATACCCGCTTCACCTTGGATCGGCTCAACGATGAAGGCAGCTGTATTTTCCGTGATGGCACCTTTCAGTGCTTCCAAATCCCCGTACGGAATCGTTTTGATGCCCGGTAAGAGTGGTCCGAATCCGCGTTGATATTCGGCTTCTGTTGACATCGAAACAGCCGTCATCGTCCGACCATGGAAGTTTCCTTCGCAGACGATGATTTCGGCATCTCCCGGAATTTGTTTGACTTCGTACGCCCAGCGACGTGCTGCCTTGACTGCCGTCTCGACCGCTTCCGCTCCCGTATTCATCGGCAGGACCATATCTTTTCCTGTCAATTGTGCGACCTTTTCATAAAAGAATCCGAGCTGGTCATTGTGAAAGGCGCGGGATGTCAGCGTAATTTTATCCGCTTGCCGTTTTAAGGCTTCGATGATTTTCGGATGACGGTGTCCTTGGTTTACAGCTGAATAGGCACTAAGCATATCCATATACTCGCGGCCTTCCGGATCTTTAACGAAAACCCCTTCTGCCTCCGAGATGACGATTGGGAGTGGATGATAATTGTGTGCCCCGAATTTCTCTGTCTGTGAAATAATTTTCTCTGTTTGATTCATGATAAATCCCCCTTTTTTCGCTTAGAAAACGCTTTCATTCTGATTATAACAGATTCAAACAGATAATCTTCAATCGAAATACAGGATTTATCCGCATGAAAATTGAATATACTGGGAATAGACAAGACAAGTGAACCGTCATCTCTGATCATTTAAAAGGAGTGTGCGTCCGTAATGGATCGTTCGACCATTAATTCCTATGAAACTGTCATGCAAGGATTTCCCTTACCTGCATTTATTCTGCACGTCGATTTAACTGTTCATTCCTGGAATGAGGCTGCCGAATCCTGCTGGGGCTGGTCGGCACAAGAAGTTATCGGACAATTGATTCCGCTCCTTGATCCGGAAGATGCTGCGTTCAGTCGGCAAATCTGGCATTCATTTTTAAAAAAACGACAATCGATCCAATTACCCAATACAACATTTCTGCATAAGTCAGGTGAACATTCAGCAGCGACGTTACTCGTCTCACCGCTCTTTGATGACAAAAATGAGCCGTTTGGTGCTTTTTTCTGTCAGTTGCCTTCTTCTACTCAACAAAATGCAAGCAAACCGTTATTCCAGGGATTGATGGATTTACGATATGCGTTTGATCAAATCGCTTGTGTCGCCATCTTCGACGCACGGGGAACGATTCAATATGCCAATGCCAACTTGACAGACGTTACAGGATTTTGTCCAAATGCGTTGCTTGGTCAAGCTTGGACGATCCTCCTCGATTCGTCGGAAGAGGTTCTTCCGACGATCCGCTCCCAAATCAAAAGAAAAAAGGCCTGGTCCGGAAAACTATCGATTTCGACCCAGGATGATTCTAAAAAAGTCCTTCGTGCCACCCTGATTCCAGTGTATGACGTAAATGGTGTCCGTTTCCAACATATTTTCATTGGTACCGATATTACGGAAACCGAACATCTCGAACAGGAACTTGATTTTTTAGTCCATCATAATGAATTGACCCATCTGCTGAATAAACGAGGCTTCCTTCGTGAAGGTCAGGTCTTATTCTCCCAAGCATCTGATGATTTCCCGATCTCACTCATCTTATTTGATATTGATCGTTTTAAAGTCATCAACGATTCTTTCGGTACACATGTAGGCGACCAACTGTTACAAGCGTTAGCCAAACGTTTGTCTCAACATGCAAAACAGCTGTTAACGTTCCATCCGACGAGTGACTTGTTTGGTTTATTGCTAAAAGTCACCGACCGGAATGCCCTGTTCCAGTATGCCCGGAAACTGCAACAAGTATTGCAACGTCCCTATTATATTAATGGGCATTCCTTAATCATCTCCTGTACGTTCGGAATTACCGTCTATCCTTCGGAAGCCAAATCACTTGAAGATTTGTACCGCCGTTCGGAAATGGCCTTGTATGCCGGAAAATCAATCGGTACAGGAACGATTCAATATTTAACCCATGAAATGGATGAGCAATTCACCCGGAAATTACAGCTCGAACGCTCATTATTTACGGCTTTAGAGGATCAAGCCCTTCATTTGGTCTATCAACCAATCATCAACTTGAAAACCAAGCATGTCGATGGT
Organism: Exiguobacterium sp. GL_137; assembly: GCF_057834585.1. NCBI lineage: Bacteria > Bacillati > Bacillota > Bacilli > Caryophanales > Exiguobacterium > Exiguobacterium sp. GL_137. Next base: position 521,493 of record NZ_CM174406.1, on the reverse strand, counting down.
TTTGAAGCGCTGTTGCGTTGGAATCATACGGCACTCGGGAGCATTCCTCCTGATGAATTCATTCCACTTGCGGAAGAAGCCGCTTTGATCACACCCATTAACAACTGGGTCGTCATCGAGGCCTGTGAGCGGCTCGCCATTTGGCAGAAACGGATTGCGGCTGATTTGACGATGGCCATCAATATTTCACCGCACCAGTTCCAAAGTGACTCGTTCGTCCGGACGCTGCAACACGTCGTGACCCAGAAAATAATTAATCCGCAATTCGTCACCCTTGAATTGACGGAGAACATCGCAATTTTACAAACACAGCGGACAATTGAACGGATGCAACTGATCAAAGCGCTTGGCTTCCGATTATCGATTGATGATTTTGGAACAGGTTATTCTTCCTTACAATATTTGCGTGCTTTTCCGATTGATGAACTCAAGATCGATAAAGTCTTCATTGACGGCATCGATTTAGGAGAAAACGGGTTGCTCGACTCAATCATTCAACTTGGTCAAAACTTAAAGCTGAACCTCGTCGCAGAAGGTGTCGAAACGGCAACCGCCTTACATTATTTACAAGAGACGCCTTGCCAACAAATGCAAGGATTCATTTTCTCTGAACCACTGTCTGTTGATGCAGTGGAACACCGCTTCGGCTCAGCAAATTCTGAAGACTGAGATAGATACCAGACAACAAAAAAACAGGAGCCGGATGCTGATCCGGTTCCTGTTTTGTCTATCAAGACGGATATTAACGTCCCTCTTGCTTTTTTGTCTTACAATTGAATTTGACCTCCGACCATTCCGTAAATCGCAACGGCAGCTAAGATAATTAAAATTCCGCTTGCAATCATTTCGTAACGCGACATGCCGCCCCGTTTCTGTTCCCGTTCTGCCATCAGGTAGGCAATGATACCCGGTGCATAGACGAGGGCTGCGATGACGATATACCAAATCCCTGAAGCGTAGACGAGCCACAGTGAATAGGCAGCAGCAATCGTCGAGAAGATTAACATCTTCGTATTACGTTCTGCTCGTGAAAAACGGACACTGTATACGGCAGACAACAGATACGGCAACAAAGCACAAATTCCGGCAATACTGGATAAGACTAAATACGTCTGTGCAGAAAATAAGGCGATACCCGCAACGAACTGGGTCGCAATTTGAGTGATCAGCAACGCACCGACCGGCGCCCCTTTACGGTTCGTTTTTGCAAAGAACTTTGGAAACGCACCGTCTTTCGCGACAAGGTAGGAAATTTCAGATGCAAGAATCGTCCATCCGAGCAATGCTCCTGATAACGAAATGATCAATCCGATCATAATCAATGTGGCTCCAAACGGACCAATGGCAGCTTCGAGCACATAAGCCATTGTCGGTTCTTGTAATCCTGCTAATTGCTCCTGGTTCAAAACACCGAGCGATAAGACGGAAATCAGGATGTAGATGACAAGTACTCCGACAAGTCCTACGACTGTCGCCTTCCCGACATCACTCCGTTTGTTGGCGCGTGTCGACAAGACGACAGCCCCTTCAATCCCGACGAAGGCCCAAAGCGTTACAAGCATCGTTCCTTTGACTTGCGTAAAGATACTGCCTAATTCTGTTCCTTCTCCCCAAAAATTGAGGTTAAACGTCTTCACATTAAACGCAATTGCTACCAGTAAAATAAAGATCAAAATCGGAACGAGCTTGGCGATCGTCGTAATCAGGTTGACAAGTGTCGCTTCTTTAATCCCGCTCGAGACGATGAAAAAAAGTCCCCAGACGACGAAAATACTCATTATCAACAAAAATACACGATTTTCTGATGAGAAAATCGGGAAAAAGTAACTGAGTGCATTAAAGACCAACGTTATGTTGGCAACTGTCCCGATCCAGGCCGAGACCCAATATCCCCAGGCGCTGTTAAAACCGACAAATCGTCCGAATCCTTCACGGGCATACGCGTAAATGCCGCCCTCAAGTTCCGGTTTACTGTTTGCTAAGTGCTGAAATACCAGTGCCAGCATAATCATACCAAGACCAGTAATTCCCCATCCGATCAAAATCGGACCTGCACTTGCTTTTTGAGCCATCGCTCCCGGCAGATTAAAGGCACCTCCACCGACCATCGATCCAATGACCATTGCGGCTAAAGCAAAAAAGCCGATCTTTTGTTGATTCATTCTCTAACACGTCCTTTATTTCTTGTATATCTATTCATATCAAACGTATATTCATTCGAAAGACACAAAATTCATTATAACAAAATCAAAGCCGTTGTAAAGAAAGGATTTGATAAACATGAATTGGATCCATTCGTTCCAACTGGAAGATTTTTTAAAATTAATGATTTCTGCTATTTTTGGAATTATTTTAGGATTTGAGCGTGAAATCAAAAACAAACCTGTTGGTATACGTACTAGCCTCGTAATTACCCTGATTAGCTGTCTGTTAACCATTGTTTCCATTAAGTCTGTCCTTCTTTACAGCGAGATTGCGCCAAATATTCAGATGGACCCAATGCGACTTGTCGCTCAAGTCATTGCAGGTATCGGTTTTATTGGAGCCGGTGTCATTTTAAGACGACCTCATGATATCGTCAGCGGCTTGACAACAGCTGCCATCATTTGGAGTTCAAGCGGGATAGGCATAGCAATCGGGGCGGGATTTATTTATGAAGCCGCTTTTCTAGTAATTTTTCTGTTTCTTTCTTTAGAAATAATCACGAGAATAATGAAACGTTTTAACAATAGTCGTTTCGAAGCCAACGTCATGGTTGCTCATTTGATACTATCCAGTGAAACAAACGCTCAATATGTAAAAGAAGCTTTGGAACAACAAGGAGTTCGTATCACTAATATGCGCCTGCATAGTAACGGTCGACAATTAACTTTACGGATGTATTCCCCTCATAAACTGACAATATTCATACTTTATGACTACTTGAAAACACTCGGAATTGAGCATATAGACCTTGATCAATAAGAATTGTCAGAAAATTTATGTTGCATTTTTACTCGCTTTCACTTAAATTTACATTATGTTCACACTTTTCTGAAATCATTTCAATCTAATCGGGGGGTCATCTTTCACATGAAGAAACAAACTAAAATTGCCTTTGCTGGACTATCCAGCATGGCGCTGCTCGCAGTAGCAGCTTGTGGCCAAAGCAATGAATCAGATGGAAACTCTTCTTCCTCAAAAGAAAAGAAACAAGAGGTGACACTCATCTCGACTACGGATGTGCCACAACTTGATCCAACAAAAACAACGGACTCAACATCCATCATCGTTACGAACAACGTCTTTGAAGGTCTCTACCGTCTTGACGGCGACAACAAACCGACTGCCGGAATCGCAGAAAGTGTCGAAGTATCAGATGATAAGAAAACATATACATTTAAACTCCGTAAAGATGCCAAGTGGTCAGATGGTTCAGCTGTTACGGCAGACGACTTCATCTACTCTTGGAAACGTGCACTCGATCCAAAAACAGGAGCAGAGTACGCATACATCCTTCAGGATTTAAAAAATGCTAACAAAATCTTAGCCGGTGAAGCAGAACTCGATTCGCTCGGTGTCAAGAAAGTAGACGATCAAACTCTTGAAGTGCAATTGGAAGCTCCGGCTCCATACTTCCTCGGATTGACAAGTTTCCCTACTTACTTACCACTCAAGCAATCGTTTGTCGAAGAAAAAGGCGACAAGTTTGCGACAAACGTCGACTCGATGCTCTTCAACGGACCATTCATTTTGGATAAGTGGCAATCTAATTCCGGTTGGACATATAAGAAAAACCCGGATTACTGGGATAAAGCAAACGTCAAAATGGAAAAAATCGATGTAAAAGTCGTTAAAGAAATTTCGACTGGTGTCAACTTGTTCGAGTCGAAAGACGTCGACTTCGCACCTATCACATCGGAGTTCGTCTCACAATACGAAAAATCCGACAACTACAAGACACGTCCAGATGCACGGATCAACTTCCTCCGATTCAACCAAAAAAATAAAGCACTTAAAAACGAAAACATCCGTAAAGCGCTTGCACTTGGTTTTGAAAAACAAGGAATTACAGACGTCATCTTAAATGACGGTTCAAAACCGGCTAACTTCATCGTCGCAAAAGACTTTACATTCACACCGGATGGGGAAGATTTCCGTGCCAAATATCCAGATCTCCAAAGCTTTGATGCAACAGAAGCGAAAAAAGCATGGGATGCCGGCCTAAAAGAACTCGGTGTCAAAACAGTAGAACTCGATATGTTGTCACGTGATGAAGATGCCTTCAAGAAAGTTTCTGAATTCTTAAAAGGTGATCTCGAGAAAAACTTACCGGGTCTTACGGTCAACATCAAGCAACAACCGTTCAAAAACTTCCTGGACCTCGAGTCTAAAGGCGATTACGACATCTCTGCTGCCGGTTGGGGCCCTGACTACCAGGATCCAATGACGTTCCTCGATATGTGGTTAACAGGCGGAAGCTTTAACCGTATGGAATACTCGAACAAAGAGTTCGATAAGATGATTAAAGAAGCAAAAGCAGAGCCGGATGAAGCAAAACGTTGGTCGACGCTTCAAGAGGCTGAAAAAATGCTCTTGGCAGAAGACTATGCGATTGCTCCAATCTACCAAAAAGGTGAAGCATACTTGCAACGTGCGAACATCGACAAACTATATCGTCACCCATTCGGAGCAGACATGAGCTTCAAATGGATGGAAGTAAAATAAGTATCCTCCTACCGGTTACCAGGCTTCCCTTGGTGACCGGTTTTTGTATACAACAAAGACCCCTTCTGCCGGAGCCGATCGGGGTCTTTACTGTGCGATTTGTTTATAAAATTCGATTTCTTCCCGCTGTCCTTCTTCGACAGCACGGAAAAATTCAGCAAAAAATGCGTATAAGATGGTTCGTTCCTGATAGGTCGGACCAGCCTGTCGAATCACTGAAAATGCAAGATTTCGTAACTGACGTTTTGTACGCCGGTTGTTTGGTAACTCATGAAACTGGTCGATAAACGAACGGTATACATCAGCAATCAACTTTTCATGACCTTCAAAATATGACTTATCCATTGAATCTGTCCTTTCTGATTGTTCTCTTCTTTTCTACGGAGTATCCTCCTGAAAAGTTTCATTAAGCTACACTTTTCACAAAGATATAAGACCTACTATAACAAGGATCAAATAATGATTCAACCGGAAAACTATTAAGAAAAGGTAAAGTCCACGTCATCACCTTTCGTGGACTTTACCTTTTCATTTAAGCTTGTACTGCAATATGTTGGAACGTTTTAACGTCAAACAATCCGCTGTCCGTTAACTTCAGATTCGGGATGACAGGCAAACAGAGGAACGACATCGTCAAGTACGGATTAAAGGAACGGTCGGCTTCTAATACATCAAGTGCATCATTGAGCGCTTCGAGTGTATCTCCGACTTCCTGGAAAGGACGACTCGTCATCAATCCAGCGATTTCAAGCGGCAACTCCGCCAGAACTTCTGTCCCATTGACCGCAATGACACCTCCACCCGCCTTAATCAGACGCTCTGCCGCAAGTTTCATCTCGGCATCCGATGTTCCAACGATGACAAGGTTATGCGAATCATGGGCGACCGTCGCCGCAATGGCACCTCGTTTCATGCCAAACCCTTTAACGATGCCGACTGCTGAGAAGTTGGTCGCATTATGACGCTCGATGACGGCGATTTTCAATAAGTCCTGTTCCGGGACGGGGACAAATTTCCCGTCCTGTAAAGGCACATCCAAAATCAAATGTTCCGTGACAATGCTTTTCGGGATGATTCCGATGACATGCGCTTTCGGTTTTTCTAATACTAATTCAAAAACTTGATCCGTGATCGGCTTCGTTTTCAGTTCGCCGCGCAATGTCGACGGTACCGCTATCTTTTGGGATGAGATGATTGTTTTACCGGCTCGGGCGACCGGCTCTCCACTGACAAACACTTCATCAATGATCACTTGATCGGCATCCTGCAAGATGACAAAGTCCGCACGACGTCCCGGTACGATTGCTCCACGGTCATTTAGTTGATACGCATTAGCTGCATGAAGAGAAGCCATTGCATAGGCCGTTTCACGCTTAATACCGTGCTGTATGGCATAGCGGATATTATAGTCGATCGTTCCTTCACGTAACGTGTCGTCCAGGTGCTTATCGTCCGTACAGAAAAGGAATCGACCGGCATTGCTTTCCGTGACTGCGTCGAGCACTTCCTTGAGATTCCGGGCAGCCGATCCTTCCCGGACTTCGACGTATAATCCGCGACGTGCCCGCTCAATTGCCTCTTGTTTACTGACTGCTTCGTGATCCGTCCGAATACCTGCTACACCATAGATATTCAATTCACGTGCGCCAAGTCCTGCGGCATGACCATCGACCAGTTTACCAGCACTCTCGATTTGTTCAATTTTTTTCAGCATATCACGATCAGCCCGTTCGACAGCAGGATAGTCCATGACTTCCCCTAAGCCATGCACTCCCGGATGATTAACAAAAGGTTCGAGTGCCGCTGCATCGAGCGACGCTCCGGCATGTTCAAATGACGTCGCCGGAACACAGCTCGGTAACATCATTCGCACGTCAAGCGATAGTCCTTCTGCATCGTCCAACATGAACTGGAGCCCTTCCGCTCCCTTTACGTTTGCAATCTCATGTGGGTCGGCGATGACGGTCGTTACACCGAGCGGTAAAATCGCTTGCTCGTATTCACTTGGTGTCACCATCGATGACTCGATATGGACGTGTCCGTCGATGAAGCTCGGCGCAATGAATTTACCTGTTCCGTCAATCGTTTCGATTCCTTCATATCCGTCGCCGACTGCGGCAATGTAACCGGAATCCACTGCGACATCCGCTTGATACGTCTCGCGGGTCATCACATCGATGACTTGAATCCCCTTGTAGACGACCGCCGCTTTTTCTTTTTTGGCGGCGATTGTAATAAGTCGTGCCCGAACTGTCTGATTCATCCTGTTTCCTCCTGTTGTGAACGGTATTTTTACCATCTTACAATTAGTTTGGAAGCAGTTGCAATTTATTTTTCAAGCCGTCAAGATGAAAACGTACAGTTCAAAATGAAATGGAGGAACAGATATGAAATATCGTGTAGGTCAATTGGTTCCAAACGTCGACCCAAGTGTCTATATCGCGGACGGCGCTAAGGTCATCGGGGAAGTTGAAATCGGTAAGGATTCGACCGTTTGGTTCAACACTGTCATCCGCGGAGATGAGGGACCGATTAAAATCGGCGAACGTGTCAATATCCAGGACGGATCGATGATTCATCAGTATGAAGGCTATCCGACGATCATTGAAGATGATGTCACGATTGGACATATGGCGATGATCCACGGGGGAATCATTCGTCAAGGTGCCTTGATCGGAATGTCGGCGACGGTTTTGGATGAAGCCGAAATTGGACAAGGTGCATTCGTTGCAGCAGGAAGTCTCGTTCCACCTAAAATGGTCGTTCCTCCGAACTCGATGGTCATGGGTGTTCCGGCAAAAATCGTTCGTGAGATCAACGACCATGACCGGTTCATCATGGAACGGACCATTCGGAAATACGTCAAACGTGGTCAACAGTATGCTACTGACTGTGAGCCGGTAAAAGAAGATTTGACGACAATGTGAAAACGCTTACAAAGTTCACCTGTTTTTAACAATTCTCTTCTATCCTGTTTACATCTTTCCCTTACACTGTAGATGTAAGGCAGGAATCACGACGGAGGAGGATTTAAAATGACACCATTGTTCGAAGAACGGTTAATGGCTGACTTGTTTTCATCCACAAATAATCCAAGTTACGGTTTGCCGACTTTACCCGTATATGAAACAGATGGGTTGACGAAAGAGTTACAAGCACGTATTGTTAACGATGCCGAGCAAAAGTCCTTGAGTTTAGGAATAATTCAATCAAGAGAGGAAGAACATGTATGATTCAGCAAAATACAGTTCGCGCTTGGCTCGCTAGTCGAATCAAAAAATAATGATCTACCACCAGGATTACCTATTTTCCAAAACGATATAGCGCGTCAGCGCGCATGATAAAGAGCCGAAGCGGATTCCCGCCTCGGCTCTCTTTTGTTTTACTTTTTAATTAATCCTTCTTCAATCAAGAATTCACGTGCCACATCTTCCGGGCGTTCTTTTTCAACATCGGCTTTAAAGTTCAATTCCTGCATCTTTTTATCCGTAATCTTATCTTTCAACAGGTTCAGGACTTCTTTTAGTTCCGGATGTTCTTCGAGCGTTTCTTGACGTACAATCGGGACTGCATAGTACGGTGGGAAAAATTCTTTATCATCTTCAAGAACTGTCAGATCAAACTTTTTCAATAAGCCGTCTGTCGAGAAGCTGTCGATGACATTTGTTTTTCCATTTGTCAATGCAGTATAACGAAGACCACCATCGACAGGCTGAACATCTTTGAATTTCATATCAGGATATTTCTCTTTCAATCCGAGGTATCCATCTTCGCGGTTCGCAAACTCAATCGTCGATCCTAAAATGAGGCGATTACTGACGCCCGCCATATCAGAGACCGTTTTTAAATCATATTTTTTGATATCTTCTTTTGTCATCGCAAGAGCGTACGTGTTGTTAAAGCCGATTGGCTCCAGAACATCAACCTGGCTCTTTTCCGGAATCATTTTTCCGACCTTCTTATAGACGGCTTCCGGATCGGTTTCCAGTTTTTGTTTCAGGACATCAATCAATAATGTACCGGTATATTCGACATAGGCATCGATTTCACCCGTTTCAAGCGCTCCATAGGCAACTTTTGTGCCTCCGAGATTGAGCTGGCGTTCGACTTCCAAATCGGTTTTATCTTCAATTAAATCGGCTAACATATTTCCTAAAATCAATTGTTCCGTAAAGTTTTTTGAACCGATGACGATTTTATCCGTTTTTAAGAACGAATAGGCAACGGTTCCGCCAATCAATAGGAAAACAATCGCTGCAATTGCAATTTTCTTTCCGGCCGACATTGCTTTCCGGCGTTTACGGGCTCTGCTTTTCACCCGACCGTCCGCAAGCGGAATTCCGTTCGGCGCGACGGAATACTCAATCCGGCTAACGATGAAATCAATCGCTAATGCTAAGATGCCTGCAGGAATGGCACCGGCAAGAATCTGATTGTTATCAACAGTTTGAATACCGGAGAAGACCAGATACCCCAGTCCACCTGCACCGATGAAGGCAGAGATCGTCATCAGACCGACAGCCGTCACGGCAGAGATCCGAATTCCGGCCATCATGATCGGTAACGCCAGTGGAATTTGAACTTTACCCAAAATCTGACGATCCGTTAACCCGATTCCTTTCGCTGCTTCCAGCATGTCTCCCGGAATACTTGATAACCCGGTGTACGTGTTTTTGACAATCGGAAGCAGTGAGTAGAGAACGACCATGATAATAGCAGGTGTTGAACCGATTCCGATGAACGGAATCAGGAACCCGAGCAAAGCAAGACTTGGCACAGCTTGAACGACACTTGTCAATGCAAGGATCGGCTTCGCAAAACGTTGATACCGCGTGATGAGAATACCGATTGGAATTCCTAGTACAACGGCAATGACGACTGCCAACACAGTCAACTGTAAGTGTTCGAGCAATAAGTCAAAAATTTGACCGGTATTATTTTGAACATAATCTAAAAATCCATTCATTGAACTTCCTCCTCCTGAATGAACTGCTCACTCAAGACGGAAAGCAAGCTACTTCTTGTAATTAATCCACGTAATTGTCCTGATTTATTTGTTACCGGCAGATACCCTGTCTCTTCATGGTTCATGACTTCAAGTACATCAAGCAAGGAGTCCTGCTCATCAACAGCAACCAGCTCCCCTTCCATGACGTCTTCAATCCGGACACCTTTATCAGGAGCCGTTTGAATGTTCTTCAGTTTGACGATTCCCTGGAGGATACGATCGCGGTCTGTGATCAACAGGCTGTCGACTTTACGTCCCCGCATGATTTCAATCCCCTGCAACAGAGTCCGTTTCCCACTGATCGAGACAGGATCTTCAATCATGATGTCCTCTGCTTTAATGAACGCCGGACTGCTCCAAATCTTATTTTTCCCAATAAAGGATTCGACGTATTCGTCTTTCGGATGACGTAAGATTTCTTCCGGTGTATCAAACTGAACGATTTCCCCATCGCGCATGATACAAATCCGATCAGCCAGCTTGATCGCCTCATCCATATCATGTGTGACGAAAACAATCGTCTTCTTGACTTCTTCCTGGAGGTTGAATAATTCTTCTTGGAGGTCATTTCGTGTGACGGGATCAAGCGCACTGAACGGTTCATCCATCAGGATGACGTCCGGGTCATTCATTAAGGCACGGGCAAACCCGACGCGTTGCTGTTGTCCACCACTGAGTTCACTCGGGTAACGGTCAATGAATTGTTTTGGATCAAGACCGACCATTTGCAGCAACTCTTCCGTTCGAATATCCATCTGATCGTGGTCTTTCCCTTCAAGTCCGGCAATCAATTGGATGTTCTCCCGGACAGTCATGTGCGGAAAAAGACCGGTCTGTTGGATGACATATCCCATATGCCGGCGTAATTCAATCGTATCGGTCTTCATGATGTCTTTTCCATTCACTAAAATCGTCCCCGACGAGGGTTCAATCAAACGATTGATCATTTTTAAGGATGTCGTTTTTCCACATCCACTCGGTCCGATGAATACAACCAGCTCGCCCTCTTTGATTTCGAGCGTCAAGCCCTTTAAGACAACGTTGTCTTTAAATTGCTTACCGACGTTTTTAAATTCAATCATCCGTTTCCACTCCTTTTACTATTTTCATATATTATATGTTCCCCATTTATTTGGTCATCAAACAAGTTTTTGAGCTTATTTCGTTTAAGATCATAAAAATTCGGGAATATTTTCTTTCTTTTTTAGTTTTTTTACTCAAAAAGGGTAATAGATAAGTAGAGACAAGTGAGACGCAGTCATCCTGGAAAAAGGAGGCGACGTACAACATGCACGGGAAATGGATTCGGATCATCATGATAGTGTTAATATCGCTTTTTCCTTTCTTTAGTTATGGTTTGACCGCAGATGCAGCCAGTTCGACGTTTGTCACAAAAGGATCGACGACGAGTAAAGTCGTCGCGTTGACGTTTGATGACGGAGCAGATGGTGGAAACATCACTAAGATTTTGAGCATCTTAAAAAGTAACAATGTCAAAGCGACTTTTTTCCTGACAGGTACCGGTGCTAAAAACCACCCGCAATTGATCAAGAACATCGCTACTGCAACTCCAACGCATCAGCTTGGAAATCACTCTTACACGCACCCTGACTTTACGAAATTGACTGCCACGCAAATGACGAGCGAACTATCAAAAACCGAAACGCTAATCAAGTCATTGACCGGGCGGACGACTAAACCGATTTTCCGCGCACCGTTTGGCGCGAGCAACAGCGCTGTCCTTGCAGCTGTCGGTAATGCCGGATATACGAAAACAATTCAATGGAACATCGATACCACTGACTGGAAAGGCATCAGTTCAAAAGCTATTTTAGCGCGTGTCGTTCCAAACATTGTCCCCGGGTCCATCGTACTGATGCATACAGGGGCGGGAGCACCTGGCACACCGGTTGCACTTCCTTCAATGATTTCCCAGCTCAAAACCAAAGGATACAAATTCGTCACGATTTCTGAATTGTTGAAGCTTCCTTCGACCATCAGCAAAACTTATACCGTCAAAGCTGGAGACACCTTGTACTCCATCGCTAAAAGATATGGCGTCACCGTTACTGCTCTCGTTAGAGCAAATAACATTTCCAACAACCTGATTAAAATCGGCCAAGTCCTGATTATTCCCGGAACTACATCTCCTCCGACGACAACCGTCACCTATACTGTCAAAGCCGGTGACACGTTATATTCCATTGCAACGAAGTATGGCGTGACGGTCACCGCTCTTGCCAGTGCCAATAAAATCACTAACGTCAATTTGATTTCCGTCGGGCAAGTCCTTGTCATTCCGAAGTAACACAAAAGCGTCCCGGTCTTTGAACTGAACCAAAAAAGTTAGACAATAAATAATTCGTCAGGCGACCTTGAGGACCTGAGTCCGGTATTCCACCGGGCTCAGGTTTTTTAGTCGTCTCTTAATACGACGATGGTTATAGTACTCGATATAATGCTTGAGCTCACATTTGAAGTGGTCCATGTCATCGAACTCCTTGAGATATAGGAGCTCTGACTTGAGCACGGCGAAGAAGCTTTCGATGGCTGCGTTGTCGAGACAGTTTCCCTTACGGGACATACTTTGCGTGATGCCGTGCTCGTGGAGCGTATCGATGAACGCTCGGTATTGATAATGCCAACCTTGGTCGGAATGGAGGATTGGTTGGGCTTCTCCATCGAGCCTTCTGATTGCCTGGTCCAACATTTCGCCGACGAATTGGTATGTGGGACGGTCCGACATGGTATAGGCAATGATCTCACGGTTTCCCAAGTCCATCATCGGCGAGAGGTAGAGCTTCTCCCCGAAGAGGTGAAACTCAGTGACGTCGGTCACCCATTTCTGGTTCAGGCCGGAGGCCTTAAAGTCCCGTTGGAGAAGGTTAGGCGCGACCTTCCCGACTCGCCCCTTATAGGAGCGGTATCGCTTCATGCGGACGAGGCACTTAAGCCCGAGCTCGTTCGAGACGGCGTATGGTCTTCGGGTCGTGCCGGAAGCCCTGGCGTTCGAGGAGTGCGTGGATGCGACGATAGCCACATCGCCCCTCGTGTTCGTGGAAGAGGGTATGGATGGCTGCCTTCACCTCCGCATACTTGTCTTCGCCCGTCAGGCGCGTCCGCCAGTAGTAGTAGACGCTTCGGGCCATACCGAGCACGCGGAGGAGTCCCGGGACGGGATAGATCGCCCGCAACTCGTCGATCACTTGCGCCTTGATCCGGTTCGTCGCGCGTTCTCTTCTTGAACCAAGGCTCTCAATTTTTTTAACGCAGCGTTCTCCATCTCGAGGTACTCGATTCGCTCCTTGAGCTTCTCAACCTCTGTCATCTCTTCAGGATTCTTTTTGCGTCTCGCCATCGGGGCACGTCCTTTCGGTCTGGCGACCAGACCCTCGACCCCTTCCCGTTCATACGTTGATCGCCAGTTCGAGATCATCCCTGGGGAGGAGATTCGGTATTTTATAGCCGCCTCTATGCGGGACAGCCCGTTGGTCGCTATGTCATTTAATACCTCCAGTTTAAATGTCGGCGAGTGGGTTGTATAGGAAGGATCGAAGATCGTCTCGTCAGATAACGTTCAGCGACCTGGATTTTAAACGCCTTCGTATATTTGACCATAAAAAACACCCCATAAAAGTTGGATTTTCATGTCCAACTTTTATGGGGCAGTTCAATTTCGCGGATGCTTTTTGAATGATTTCAGTTCTTAAGACGACGGAATATTTTTCAGACCAAGATCACATTGAATCAAATCGTCGTACGTCTGGCGACGGACGACTTCGCGCGATTCACCTTGATTAACAAAAACGACAGCCGGTCGTAAAAATTGGTTATAGTTGCTTGCCATCGAATAGTTGTAAGCTCCTGTCCCGAAGACCGCTAATGTATCTCCACTGACGGGTTCGGCCAGATCAGCCGATTCGGCAACTAAATCCCCTGATTCGCACGCTGCACCGACAACGGTCACATGACGTGTTTCTCCTTCGATCCGATTCGCGATGACGGTTTCATACACCGCCCCGTATAAAGCAGGACGGATATTGTCCGCCATTCCGCCGTCAACGGATAGATACGTTCTCACACCTTGCACTTCCTTGATGGCACCGACCGTATAAAGCGTCGTCCCGGCATTTGCGACGACCCACCGCCCCGGTTCAATCCCGATTCGCGGACAATCGATCGCAAGACGTGTCGTCTCTTCATCGATGATCGACATAACCCGCTCCATCGTTTGTTCAAAATCAAGCGGTTGATCGTCTTGCGTATAGGCAATCCCGAATCCGCCGCCAAGATTGACTTCACTTGCGATGAAGGATGTCCGTTCACGAATCGTTTCGACGAATCCCATCATCGTCCGGGCTGTCCGTTCAAACAGTTCAATTTCTTGGATTTGTGAACCAACATGGCAATGAATACCGAGTAACGCTAGATGTTCCGCCGCTAAAACAGCTTCGACGGCTTCCAAATACGAATCATCATGCGTCGAGAACCCGAACTTCGTATCGACACCGCCCGTCTGAATTTTCGTATGTGCACCACCGATGACTTGCGGCACGATCCGAATCAGGACGTGGACCGTTTGACACGCTTCTGCGGCAATCTGATTGAGTTGAGCAATTTCTCCGTAATGGTCGATGACAATCTTACCGACACCTTCTTCGACAGCGTACCGTAAATCCTGTGTCGACTTGTTCGAGCCGTGGAAATAAATCCGTTCCGCCGGCACACCCGCTTTGCGGGCAATAAACAGTTCACCGCCCGTTACGACATCGATTCCAAGACCGTGTTTGACGACTTGCTGATATACGGCACCAATCGTCAAGGCTTTAGAAGCAAACGAGGCATACGTATTCGGATATTTTTCTAAAAAGGCATCGCGTACAGTCGCCAGACGGTCCGTCAATTCACGTTCTGCCATGATATAGAGTGGCGTCCCGTATTGTTCGGCGAGCTTTGTTGCTTCCATCCCGTCAATCTGTAGTGCATTGTTTTGTTCCGTCAAATATCGGCTTCCGTACATCTGAATTCCCCCTTATAAATAACGATGTGTCAAACGCCACGAACGGGCACACATCTGCTCCGAATTATTAGCTGTCCCGGTCCGGGTGATATCATCGATTTCAATACCATCGCCATATAACACCACTTTATCTCCGATTTCAACCGTCGAATCCACGGCAATGAACGTATGACTCATGAATAACTTACTGATGATCGGATAACGTTTCCCGTTGATGATGACGGGCAGTGAAGATCGTCCGCGAACGACCCCGTCCCCGTAGCCGACCGGCAGAACGGCGACACGAATCGCTGTCGGTGCCGTATACGACGTACCGTAGCCGACGTGTTCGCCTGCTTCCACTTGACGAATCTCAACGACTTCCGTCGTCATCCGAAGCGAGGGCACGAGCCAGTCCATTTTTTCAATCGGTGAGTAACCGAACAGGAAGATGCCGGGCCGGACATAATTACAGCAGGCCAGCCGCGGATCATGTTTGACGATCGTCGCGCTGTTTTCGGCATGAATGTACGTGAATGTGTGTTTCTCCTGTAACGGATTCCCGATTTTGAGGAATCGTTCGACTTGACCGTCATGATCGGCTCCCGGCTCATCGGCTAGCGGGAAATGCGTATAGAGACCCGTCAATATCAGTTCCTGTTCCTGTACGGTTTCAAGAACTGCTAGCGCTTCCTCAAGCGAACTGACACCAAAACGGTTCATCCCGACATTTATTTTTAGATGAAGTTCAATTCCCGATAAATCCGCCTGATGGCGTTGCAGCCAGTCGAGCGAAGGAATTCCGAGCGCTACTCCGTGCAATCGGACTTCTTTGAAGTACGATGCCGGATTCATCGCCAGGACATAACTGTCTGGAAAATTCGTTTTGATTTCAATTGCTTCGTAGACTTCTGCCACTGCGAAATGCCGGACACCGGCTTCCATCAATGTGGCAACCATTTCAATCATTCCTAAGTTGTAAGCATTGTTTTTGACGACGGCAAAAATCTGCTTATTGGACCGGGCGAAAACCGATGCGACATTATGCCGCACCGCTTCCCGATCGATGGTAACAATAGTTCGTGAACTCATTATTCTGCGATGGCTGGTGTCACGTAAGTCAACCACGATGCATATTGTGGCAGTTGACCCGAGACTGCTTGACGGTAAAGATCAAGTAACTCATCTGCGACAGCCCGTGTTCCGCCGTTGATGACGATATGATCAATTTCACCGACACTTGTGATTTCTGCAGCCGTACCTGTTAAGAAGATTTCGTCTGCAACGTATAACTCATCACGGCCGATATGACGCTCGACGACCGGATAGCCTTGATCCTGTGCCAAACGCATGATGACTTGGCGTGTGATTCCGTCTAATACTGAACAATCGAGTGAAGGCGTGTAGATTGTCCCGTTTTTCAACATGAACAAGTTGGCAACACTCGCTTCGCTGACGTTTCCGTTCATATCAAGAGCAATCGCCTCGTCAAATCCGTCGCGAAGTGCTTCTCCTTTTAAGAGTTGCGAGTTCATGTAGTTGGCGGCAGCTTTTGCCTGCATCGGCATCATTGTCGACGAAACGCGGCGATACGAAGCAACTTTTGCCCGGATACCGGCACCTTTGTCGAAGTATTCACCAAGTTCCCAACAAGAAATCCCGACGTGTACCGTCGTATCTTTTGCCATCAATGCCTGCCACGGTGTACCGAGGAAAACAAACGGGCGGATGTAACAAGACTCAAAGCCGTTTTTGGCGACCAGATCAATCGTCGCTTGAACAAGTTCTTCCACTGTATAAGGAATCGTCACGTGATAGAACGCGCAACTGCGGAACAGACGTTCAATGTGTTCCGTCAATTGGAAAATCGCCGGACCATCCGGTGTCGCATACGCACGGATGCCTTCAAAAAATCCGCTTCCGTAATGAATCGCATGGGACATGACGCTCGTATTTGCCTCTTTTGGATCATGAAAAACCCCGTCTAACCAAATTGCTTCTCCATACTGTGTATCCACTGCCATGTGTTTTCCTCCTCTTCGACGTCAATCAGAGTGAACGTAAATCATCCACCAGTTGCGTCTTCTCTGCTGTTTTTGCATCTTTCTGTTTGATGACACGTGCTGGCGTACCAGCCACTACGCTGCCTGCAGGAACGTCTTCTGTGACGACACTGCCTGCTGCGACGACCGCATCTTTTCCGACACGAACACCTTCTAGGATGACGGCATTCGCTCCGATTAAGACACCATCTTCAATGATGACCGGTGTTTTTGAAGGTGGTTCAAGAACCCCTGCGACCACGGCACCGGCGCCGACATGAACGTTTTTGCCGATTGTGCCACGTGCTCCGACAACAGCGTTCATATCAATCATTGTACCATCTCCGATTGATGCACCGATATTAATGATTGCGCCCATCATGATGACCGCGTTATCGCCGATGACGACATGATCGCGAATCCATGAACCCGGTTCGATCCGGGCATTCAAATGACGTGTATCAAGCATCGGCACGGCACTGTTGCGGCGGTCATATTCGACATGCACTTCAGTAATCCGGTCTGCATATTCTTCTAAGAAAGTTGAAGCAAGTCCTGCATCAGCGAAGAAAATTTTTGATTGATCCGTTCCGAATGCCGTCGCTCCTTCAATCGTCAGTCCTGCCAAGTCACCATTGACGTACAGTTTAACCGGTGTTTGTTTTTTAGCATCTTTAATGAATTTTGCAATTTCATAAGCATCAGTTAATAACATGTGAATCCTCCTGTGTGTAAAGCGTCTCCAGTGTATAGAGTCCCGCTGATTTTTGAATGAGCGCTTCCGCCGCTTTGATGGCACCTGAAGCGAATACTTTTTTTGATAACGCCGTGTGTTTGATTTCAATCAATTCATCGACGCCCGCAAACAATACTTCATGTTCGCCGAAAATCGTTCCCCCACGCATCGAGTGCATGCCGATTTCGTTTGGCTCCCGCTTCTCACGCGTCGACTCCCGTTCGTAGACCGGTTGGACATCTCGTAAATCCTGGATGGTCCGGAGCAACAGCTCCGCCGTCCCGCTCGGTGCATCGACTTTTTGATTGTGGTGTTTCTCAAGCAGTTCGATGTCGAATGCTCCGGCGAGCGGAACGAGTGTTTTTAACAGCTGTTGCATCATCGCGATTCCAAACGACATGTTATACGATTGGAAAATCGGAATTTGTGTCGAAGCATCGCGAATCGTCTGCAGTTCCGCTTCCGAGAAACCCGTCGTCGCAATGACGAGTGGTGTCTTCGTTTTAATCCCATAAGCAAGCAAGTCCGGCAAAAGACTCGGATGCGAAAAATCAATGATCGCATCGACCGACTCCGTCATTTCGGCAAGCGTACCGTAAGACGGGACCTGATCCGCCGTTTTCGTTTTATCGATGACGGCGACGACAGCATCCGGTGCCAGTTCGTGGACGAAATGTCCGGTTGCCCCGTATCCGTGAATGGCGAGTTTCATCCAACCACTCCTTTGTAACTCCGCATCATCTCAAGCAGATGCGCATGTCCCGCTTCCGACTGACGGACGAGCGGCAGACGCGGTGCTCCGACCGCCAGTCCGATTTCTTCGAGCGCTGCTTTGACGGGAATCGGATTGACATCGCTGAACAACGCGGAGATGACAGGCATCAAATCACTTTGAATCCGTCGTGCCGTAACATAGTCGTTTGCCAGTAACGCTTCTGCAAGCGCCTGCGTTTCTGCCGGGTATGGATTCGACAAGACGGAAATCACGCCTTGTGCCCCCCATGCCATATAAGGAAGAATTTGATCATCGTTGCCACAGAAGACCGCAAAGTCAGCGGGTAAGGCCGTCATCAATTCGCCCATGAAACTGACGTCACCGCTTGCTTCTTTAAACGCTTGGATGTTCGGATGTTTGGCAAGTGTGACGGCTGTTTCGACGGAAATCGCGACCCCTGTCCGTGACGGAACATTGTAGAGCATGATTGGCAAATCAACTGCATCCGCAACCGCCGTGAAGTGGGCGACGAGTCCTGCTTGTGATGTCTTATTGTAGTAAGGTGTGACAAGCATTGCCGCATCAGCACCAAGTCGGGCTGCCGTCTGTGTTTTTTCAATCGTCTGTGCCGTATTGTTCGTTCCGGTCCCGGCAATGACCGGTACACGTCCGGCTGTCACACGGACTGCCGTTTCCAGTAATGTTTCAAACTCTTCATTCGTCAACGTTGACCCTTCTCCGGTCGTCCCTCCGACGACTAACGCTTGAATATTCGCTGCGAGTTGTTGTTCGATCAGTTGTTCAAATACCGCTAAATCCAGCTCACCGGTTGATGTAAATGGTGTAGCCAGTGCTGTTCCTGCTCCTTTAAACATATCGATTCCTCCCCGTTTTTTAAGAATGGATTGAACTTTCAAGTGCTTGACGCGCTACCTGGACAGCGTTCGAAGCGGCCCCTTTACGGATGTTATCGGCGACACACCAGATGTGGAATGTATTGGCAAGACTTTTATCCTGACGAATCCGTCCGACATAGACGTCATCTGTTCCGCTTGCATCAAGCGGCATCGGATATTGGTTTTGACTGACATCATCGACGAGAATGACGCCTGGTGCTTCCGCTAATGAGGCACGGATGGCGGCAACGCTTGTCTCCTGCTCGAATGTCACGTTGATGGCGACAGAATGCGAATTCGTGACCGGAACCCGGACACATGTCGCACTGACCGGTAACTCCGGTAGCTGGAAGATTTTTCGTGTTTCGTCAATCATTTTCTGTTCTTCTTTCGTGTAACCGTCTGGTAAGAACACATCGATATGCGGCAGAATGTTATCGTGAATCGGATGCGGATAATTGACCGGTTCTTCGCCGCGGCTGCCGCGGGCTAAATCCTCGATTCCTTTTTGACCGGAACCGGACACGGCTTGATACGTCGTATAGTTAACACGTTTCAAACCAAATTGTTGAAGCGGCGCCAGGGCGACGACCGATTGAATCGTCGAACAGTTCGGGTTGGCAATCAAACGGTCATTTGGTCCGATTGCTTGCGGATTCACTTCCGGTACGACAAGCGGGATATCGGCCTGCATCCGGAAGGCGCTTGAATTGTCGACGACCAGTGTGCCTGCTGCAGCCAGTAACGGTGCATACTGCTCACTGATGGTGCCGCCTGCTGCAAACAGCGCCACATCGATGCCGTCTTCCGTAATCTGCTCCGATAATGCTTGAATCGTGACGTCCTGTCCTTTGAACTGGACGGTTTTCCCGGCAGAACGGGCTGAAGCGTACGCTGAAATCTGACGAACCGGAAAGTCGAGTTCCGCCAGGACTTGTAACATTTTTTGACCAACGGCGCCGGTTGCGCCAATGACTGCGACATGATACATATGATTTCCTCCTTACAGGTCGAATGCTTGAGCAATTGCTGCGACGGTCCGTTCGATGTCAGCTTGGGCAATCGTATATGAGATGCTGATCTCTGATGTTGTAACCTGATAAAACGTGATGTTTTCGGCCCGGAAAATCGCAAATAATTTCGAAGCGACGCCGGTTGCGTCCCGCATGCCGATTCCGACGACCGATAATTTGGCATGTTGGTTATGACGATCGACTTTGACGGTCGGGAAACGATTGATGATATCCTGCAAGGCCTCTTCCAAAAACTCTTCTTCGTCTAACGGACAAGAGAAGGAAAGGAAGATGTCACTGTCAAACGTCGTCTGACTGATCATATCAATGTTGACGTGGCGACCTGACAACAGTTCAAAGATATCCGCGACCGCTGAATTCGTCTGTGGAACGTGTTTGATTGATACCGTCAGGACGTTTTTCGTCACACTGACACTCGTTACTGCTTTCTGTTCCATCGTTTCCGTTGCCTCCATAATCCAAGTCCCTCTTTTCGATTCTAGTGTTTTTCCGACGAAGATGTGGACGCCGTATTTTTTACCGAGTTCGACACTGCGCATCTCCATGACTTTTGAGCCAAGAGCACTCATTTCCATCATCTCATCGTATGAAATGTGCGGAATCGGCTGCGCTGCAGCATGAATCCGTGGATCTGCCGTATAGACACCGTCAACATCCGTATAGATCTCACAACGTTTATCAAGGACGGCTGCTAAGGCAACGGCTGTCGTATCTGATCCGCCGCGTCCGAGTGTCGTGACATCCCCCAGTTCATTGACCCCTTGGAAACCGGCGACGATGATCACATCGTAGGTTTCAAGTTTTTTCCGGAGCAGTTCACCGTCGATTTGTTTGATTTTACTTTTCGTATGCAGCCCCATCGTACTGATGCCGGCTTGGGCTCCCGTTTGCGACAAGGCTTTTGTCCCGAGTGAATTCAGCGCGATGCTGAGTAACGAAATCGTCTGTTCTTCTCCGATTGCAAGCAGACGATCCAGTTCGCGCCGTTCCGGCCGGTCGGTAATCGCTTGTGCTTGGGCAATCAATGAATCCGTCATTTTCCCCATCGCTGATACGACGACGACTAATTTCTCCCCTTGATCCGTCCGATTCTTCAAATAATTCGCAATTGACTGAATCTGTTCGACAGTCGCAACCGAACTACCACCAAATTTAAGTACAGTTGTCACAATCCTATCTCCTTTTGTCCCGAAACAGAAAAAAACGACGGGCCGGTAGGAGCGTTCCTACGGCCCGTCGTTATCACGATCGGACAAACGATGACAGTGTCATTCGTTCTTTTACGTAAGATAGCGCTCCGAAACGTGGGTTTCGGCAGTACAACGGATCTTAACCGTTGTACCAGCAATCAGGAAAAAGCATTTTCCTGTTCACTTCGGCGGATTTCCCCTTTCACATCACTTGGCATGCTTGCCTTTGTAAGTGTTGCTACTGATGTCATCCGCGCCTCTATCTGTCGGTTGTTAGTTACAGTTATAGCAAACATTTTTTGTTAAATCCAGTGATTTGCCAAACTTTTTTTGAATTTTATCATTTTTCAAGGTACTTCTTCGCTAATGTGAGTTGTTCCCGGACGGCTGTAAAACCGGTCCCGCCGTAACTTCCCCGTCGTGCGACGGCTTGAACCGGATCGAGCAACGGATATACATCTTCCGCAATGACCGGATGGAACGTCTGATACGTCGACAGCGTCAAATCTTTTAAGAAACATCCGCTCTGCACACAATGTAGGACGGCTTTCCCGACGATTTCATGCGCTTCCCGGAACGGAATCCCTTTTGTGACCAGATAATCTGCCAGTTCCGTTGCATTCGAGAAGTCTTGCATCGTCGCCTTCTTGAGCGCTTCTGTCTTAAACGTAGCGGATTCGATCATGCCTGTAAAAATTTGAACGGATTGTAACACCGTATCAGCGGTATCAAAGACACCCTCTTTATCTTCTTGCATATCTTTATTGTAAGCGAGCGGAAGAGCCTTCATCGTCGTCAGGAAGCCCATCAGGTTACCATAGACACGTCCTGTTTTACCGCGAATCAGTTCTGCGAAATCCGGATTTTTTTTCTGTGGCATCATACTCGATCCCGTTGAAAACGCGTCGGATAATTCGATGAATGAAAACTCCTGTGAAGCCCAGATGATGATTTCTTCGCAAAAGCGTGACAAGTGCATCATCACTGTTGAGGCGATACCGAGATACTCGATGACGAAGTCCCGGTCCGAGACCGCATCCAGGCTATTCGGATAGACCTGTTCAAAACCAAGCAGCTCGGCTGACTTGAACCGGTCAATCGGGAAAGTCGTTCCCGCCAGTGCCCCTGCACCGAGCGGCGACATCCGGATCCGCTTTAAGTTATCCGTCAACCGATCGGCATCCCGTTCAAACATCCAAAAGTAAGCGAGCAAGTGATGTGCCAGTGAAATCGGCTGTGCCCGCTGCAGATGGGTGTAACCCGGCATGACCGTCTCGACATGTTGCTCCGCTTGTTCCGTAATGACGGATTGCAGATTACGGATGCTGGTCAGGAGTTCGAGAACATGTTGTTCCATCCAGAGATGCAAATCAGTCGCGACCTGATCGTTTCGACTGCGCGCCGTGTGCAGCTTCCCGGCAACGGGACCAATCTGTTCCGTCAGCAACCGTTCAAGATTCATGTGGATATCTTCGTCAACCGTCGTGTAGACGTGCTGATCGAGTGTCGTTTGTAACTGTTTCAGCCCGGCTTCAATTTGTTGCCACTCGGTTTTCTCAAGAATCCCTTGTTCATACAACATCTGTGCATGCGCAAGACTCCCTTGCAAATCAACGGCGGCTAATTTCTGATCAAATGAAATCGATGCGCCGAAGGCTTCCGCTTGAGCGGAAGCACTTTCCGTAAAACGTCCGCCCCATAGTTTCGTCATTTTTTCACGCCTTCCTGACGATGGACACTGGCATGTGTCGCAATCGCAAGACCATGCAATTTAATGAATCCTTTCGCTGCTTCGTGATCAAAGGCATCTTCTTTTGTGTAGGTCGCGAGTTTCTCGTCGTACAATGAAACGGCTGACTGACGTCCTGTAACGGTTGCATTCCCTTTATAGAGTTTGACACGGACTTCGCCGGTCACGTCCTGTTGCGTTGCCGTCAAGAAGGCCTTGAGCCCTTTCGTCAGCGGAGCATGGAACAATCCGTTGTAAATCGTTTCTGCATATTGTTTGCTGAGAATCGGTTTAAAGTGTGCGACATCTTTCGTCAATGTGATGGTCTCAAGGGCTGCATGTGCTTTCAGTAAGACCGTTGCACCCGGGCACTCATAGACTTCACGTGACTTGATTCCGACCAAACGGTTTTCGACATGATCAATCCGTCCGACGCCATGTGCACCGGCGATAATATTCAGTTCGGTAATCAGTTTTGCCAGCGGATACTCTGTACCATTGATTGAAACCGGGACACCTGCTTCAAAACCGATGATGACTTCTTCCGCTTGATCCGGCGCGTCTTCCGGTGCAACTGTCAGGGCATAGGCATCTTGCGGTGGCTCTGTCCATGGATTTTCAAGAACGCCACATTCATTACTGCGTCCCCATAAGTTCATGTCGATTGAATATGGACTGTCGAGATTGATTGGAATCGGCACATCATTTTCTTTCGCATAAGCGATCTCTTCTTCACGTGACCATTTCCATTCACGAACCGGCGCGATGACTTCGAGTGACGGATCGAGTGCTGCAACCGAAACTTCGAACCGGACTTGGTCGTTTCCTTTTCCGGTACAGCCGTGGGCGACTGCTGTGGCACCGTGGGCATGAGCCACTTCGACCAGTTTTTCAGCAATCAATGGACGAGATAAGGCGGAAATCAGAGGATAGGCTCCTTCATAATGCGCACCGTACTGAAGGGCCGGCAAAACAAAGTCATTTGCGAATTCGTCTTTGACATCAAGAACGATGGATTCGATTGCTCCGACAAGTAACGCTTTTTCTTTGATGACTGACAAATCTTTTCCTTCGCCGACGTCCATGCATAATGCGACGACGTCATAATCCTTGCTCAACCATTTGATGGCGACTGAAGTATCGAGTCCACCCGAATACGCTAAAATCAATTTTTGTTTTGTCATTCTTATTTCCTCCTTGAATTCGACTGTATCTTTCTGTATAAAAATTCACTATGAATTATATATATACATAGACTTTCAAAAAAAGAAACCCTTTTTTCAGGATTTCTTAAAAAATCAGCGTTAAATTTTTTTCTCCATCGTCCGGTGCGGGATGCCGGCATCGTCAAATTCATCGGAAACAATTGCATAACCAAGCCCTTGATAAAACGGGATTGCCTGGACCTGGGCACCGAGTGTCAAAATCGTCCGCCCTTCACGGCGGGCAATCCGTTCCATCGCCTGCATCAGTTCGCCACCGTATCCTTTTCCTCTTGTCGCCGCAAGTGTCGCGACGCGTTCGACCTTCATCCGTTGCTCATCATACGGACGCGTCCGCCCCGTTGCGACAGGACGATTCTGCTCATCGAGGACGAGCAGATGAATCGCTGTTTCATCGTGTGTATCATATTCCAAATGGCGGGGAACCCCTTGTTCCTCGACGAAAACCCGTTCCCGGATCATTCGGACTGCTTGTTGCTGTTCGGCTGTTTTCACTTGAATCACTGTCATGTATGTAATTCCTCCTTTAATGCTTCTACATAAGCTTGTGCCTCTTCATACGTTTGGAATAATGCCTGGGCATTGTTTTCACTTCCGCCGCCACGTCCATTAAACTGCTTAAGATGAGTTTTGGCAAATTGCCCGAGATGAATGGAACCGGCACTGCACATGAATAATTTTTTAGCTGTCTCGTTCCAGACGAATCCTGTCCGTCCTGCTTCGGCTACGGCTTTCAGCAGTTTTTCCGAGAAACGGATGTCTTCCTTATCATGTCGCACAGTCAGGACCGGTTCGTCCGTCGCCAGAAGTTCTTTTAAGACCGCTTTGACATGAGCATCTTCAGCCTGTCCGATTTGACGGTTCAGACGCACCTGCTCCTGTTTCAGTTCCTCGACGACGAGATGAACCTGATCTTTTTTAGCTGATAATGCACGGGCCGTTTCTGCTAAAACACGTCGTTCCGTCGTCAGTAATCCAAATGCCCGGTCTTTCGCTACATATGCCAAGCGGATATTTCCTCGAACCTTTTCCAGTCCTGTGAATAAAATCAGTTCCAGTTCCGACGTCAAGGCCAGATGTGTCCCTCCGCAGGCACTGTAATCGAGTTCACCGATTTGAACGACGCGGATTTTCCCGGTTACTTGAGGGGTCTTTCGTAAAGGTAACCGGAGTGCCGCTTCTTCTGTATACTCTGTCGCCGTGATTAGGAGGTTGGCTTGAATCACCGTCCGCAACCGTTCCTCCAGTCGACTTTGAAGGGCGTCGTCCCATGCGTCAAAATCGAGATCAAGCGTCGATTCTTCCGTACCGGTCCGAAAGCTGATCGTCTTGATTTGGAACTCGTCCTGAAGAATCGCAGAAATGACGTGTTGCGCCGTATGTTGCGCTGCATGGTCCGTTCGAATGACATCATCGACTTCACCTTGCACTTCGGATTTAAGAAGTGGACTTTCGAGGCGATGCCAGACCTGTCCGTCTTCAAGCTGAACATCCAATACGGGAATACCGTTCAGCGTGCCCCGATCGGCAGGCTGTCCCCCACTCTCCGGATAAAAGTAACTTTGTTGCAGCGTCACCCAGTGTCCCTGCTCTTCTTTCGTACCCGTCACGATTGATTCGAATGTCCGGACGTCCGGATAAATTTGCTCTGAACGCATCTTCATTCCACCTTTTTTGTACTGAATTTGCTTCTATTATGACACAAATCACTTACAATCGTTTGTCGACATCTTCATTTCCTAGTACACTAGATGAAAGACTATCGACCGCGAAGGGACGAAATGCCGTGATTCAGCACATCAATAAAAATTCACCACTTCCAATCTACTACCAAATTGAGGCTGCCTTAAAGCAACAAATCGAAGAAGGTCTATTACAACCGGGCGATTTGATTCCCTCAGAACGCGAATTCGCCGAGGCCCATCAAATCAGCCGGATGACTGTCCGTCAAGCCATCTCGAACCTCGTCAACGCCGGTTATCTGATTCGTCAAAAAGGACGCGGTACATTCGTTGCCAATAAAAAAATCGTCATGCAACTGTCTGGTTTGACCAGTTTTTCTGAAGAGATGGAACATCTTGGATTGGAACCGGCAAGTGAATTGTTGTCCTACCAGACGATTGCTGCTGAAATGACAATCGCGAATAAACTTGGTATTCGTGAAGGAGCCAAAATCTATGAATTAAAACGGTTACGGATCGCAAACGAACAACCGCTTGCGCTCGAAACGGTCTACATCCCGGAACAGTTGTTGCCGGGATTGAATCAGGACGTCGCTATCACGTCTCTTTATGCCTTTGCTGAAGCCAGTGGACTCAACCTTGGCCGTGCCAGTCAGACTTTCGAATCACGCCTCGCGACAAAAGAAGAAGCGCAACATCTCGGTCTGTCGGTCAGTTCACCGGTGTTGTCCGTCGAGCAGCTGACTTTCCTTGCCACCGATCAACCGTTTGAATATGTCATCTCTGCTTATCGCGGCGACCGGTATACGTTCACGGTCGAAATGGAAAGGCAACGCTGAGTCTGATTTGAAGTCAGGAGAAGTCCACTTTCTTTTTTTCGAGCAAAAAAGCACACATTTCAGGATACTTTTCAAGAAAGTATCTGAAACGTGTGCTTTTTTAGGCTCATCCGTCTGAAACAGTTATTGAACGGGTTGCTCGACTGTCGGCGAATCCGTTTCCTCCGGTGTGCTTGTCTCTTCTTTTATGGGTGAAACTTCTTGTCCTTGCATCGCCTTGGTCAAATTGGCTTTGACACGATCAAGTTGATTTGGGTCCAGATGATATTCCCATTTCCCGCTGATGCCGATGTATCCTTCACCTGCGAGCTGGTATTCTGTCGTATTACGTAAAGCCGTCGTAAAATCAGCTAAACGAAGATAATCATTTGGTCCTAAGTTCGTTTCGACATTGTCTCCGACAGCGTCTAAGATATCACGGTACGCACCAAGCGAACGGAAGCTTGCGGCTTCTTTCGCAACAGCCTGAATGACCTGCATCTGCTTTTGCCCTCGACCAATATCACCGAGTGGATCATCATGGCGATTCCGGACATAAGCGAGTGCTTGTTCCCCAGTCAAATGTTGCATGCCTTTCGGAACGGTAATCGTTCCGGCTTTACGGGCTGAATCCTGTTCTTTGAACGCATAACGCACATCGATATCAACTCCGTCCAGCGCATCGATCAACTGAACGAATCCTTGAAAATTGACTTTAACGACATGGTTGATTTCAATACCAAGCAGATTTTCCGTTGTCTCACGGGCGAGTTTGATTCCGTTGTATGAACTCGATTTGTCCATCGAACCAAAATAATGCGCATGGGTGATTTTATCCTGCTCGACACCCGTTTTCCCGTACGGCACATCATATTTGGAGTAATCGATATTGACGAGTGAATCCCGCGGAATACTGGTCAGTACCAATTGCTCCGTCTTTTTATTCAAGACACCGACAATCATGACATCTGATCGTGCCGGTTCCTTGCGTTCTTTACTGGCTTTCGTCTCATCCGTTCCTAAAATCAAAAAAGATTCGGACGGGACATCATCATATTTCGAACTGACTTTCGAACCCGGAATGTTGATTTGTGTTCTCGCCAGTGTTTCCTGTGTTTTTATGAAAACCGCTCCCGCATAACCGGAACCGATGACGGTCAAAAGTAATAACAAGGCAGCAATCACTTTGATGAACATCTTGCCAGCACTCGGTTGCCTCTTTCTTGCTGATCTCGTCTGCATCTGTAAGCCCTCATTTTCATGTAAATTTTCTGTAAAGTTCACTATTCTCCATTATCCCGACTTTTATTAAAATGTCAATTTACGATTCGATTAAGATCATGTGTCTTCACTGCTTTTGCGATGGAACAGCTAAACCGAAATTCAATACAAAACTCGCCTCTTGAGAAGAACGGTCTAAAGCAGTCCGGTCTCATCAAAGACGAGTTGTTGTTTCATTTCATGAAGTTGGTATAGGCAGCTCTGCCTGTACGTTTTGCTTCGTCCGATAACAAGCTTGCGGCTTCTTCGTCAAGAACAACCATCACATCGGCATGACGTTGTAAAATCGTCGCCGGGCAAGCAGTCGTTGCCGGACCTTCCATCATGTCGCGAATCGCCTCTGCTTTTCGCTCGCTTGAAGCGACTAATAAAATCTTCTTCGCTTCCATGATCGTTCCGATTCCCATCGTGATCGCTTCAGTCGGAACATCCTCCAACCGATCGAAAAAACGTTGGTTGGCAATCCGGGTCGACTCGGTCAGCTCAGTCACATGGGTTGTCGCATCAAACGGTGTACCGGGTTCATTGAATGCGATATGACCGTTCGAACCGATGCCGAGCAATTGAATGTCGATTCCCAATTTCCGAACCAGTTCTTCGTACCGCGCACTCTCTTGACTCGGATTGATCGTGTTTCCAATCGGTACATAGGATTCTTTAAAGTCGACCGCATCAAACAAATGTTCTTGCATGAACGTATGATAACTGTGCGGATGATCCGGGCTCAGTCCGACGTATTCGTCCAAGTTGACGGTCGTCACATGCCGGCAATCCACTTGATCCTTGCGCCATTCTTCATACACACCGAGCGGAGAACTGCCGGTCGCCAGTCCAATCGTCAATCCTTCCGGGTGTCTTAAAATCTCCTGTTTGAGCAGTTGGTACGAGACATTTGCCAATTCTTCTGCTTTTTCTACAATCATCCATTTCATTAGTTGTTACCCCTTTCCGTTTGTAAATCGGTGCACTTTCCCGCGGTGAACGGTTTGTTCGACTTCCAAGTCTGTCGTCAATACAACAAAGTCCGCATCCTTGCCCCGCTCGAGTCGCCCTTTATGTGTTAAGCCAAATTCTTCTGCCTGATTGATCGAAGTCATTTGTACCGCTTGTTCGAGTGAACAGCCGGTAAAAGTGATGATATTGCGTAACGCCTGATCCATCGTCAGGACACTGCCTGCCAAGTTCCCGCTTTCAAGACGCGCGGCTCCGTCCTTGACGTGCACCGTCTGTCCACCAAGTTCATATTCTCCGTCCGACAATCCCTTCGCTCGCATCGCATCGGTGATGACCGTCAAACGGTCTGACCCTTTCATCCGATAAGCGAATTCGACCATCTCTTTTGAACTATGAATCCCGTCCGGAATGATTTCCGCGTATACCGATCGTTCGAGAAGACAATACCCGACCGTCCCTGGTTCCCTGTGATGCAAGGCGCGCATTTGATTATAGAGATGCGTCCCGTGGGTGACATTACCTAAATGATTTTGATCGAATGTCGCATCGGTATGTCCGGCAGACGGAATCGCACCCGTCTCTCGGACCACCGCTTCAAAGTTTCGGGCACCGGGCTGTTCCGGAGCGTACGTGACCAGTTTGATCTGATTTCCGGATGCCTGTTGCCATATTAAAAATTGATTCGCATCCGGTTCGACGATGTATTCCAACGGTTGGGCTCCGGCATAGTCCGGATTAATGAACGGTCCTTCCAGATGAATCCCTTCAATCGTGGTCTGCCGGGAATTGATGACGTCCCGTGTGACTTCTAGTGCCCGCGTGATTTGGTCCCAGTCTTGGGTAATCGTCGTCGCAAAAAAAGACGTGACACCTTCCGCAAGCATCGCTTTACTCAACCGGTGCATCGCTTCCGCATTCGCATCCATCGTGTCGACATCATATCCACCGTGGATATGAACATCAATCATTCCTGGAATCAGTCGTTTTCCTTTAAGATCGATGACGACTTCGTCGCGCGGTGTATAATCTGACATCTTCCCGATTTCCTGGATGGTCTCTTCAAAGCGGATGAATCCGTCTTGAATGACAGTATGTCCCGTATAAATTTCTGCATGAATTATGCTTGGCATCTTGTTTCTTCCTTTCTCTTTTTGATTCCGACAAGTGTTGGTTCTTCACCATTAGTATACCGCTGTTGTTTCTAGTTGTATAGACCTTTATACATTTAACTGATTATGAAAAAGAAGATTCCGGAGTCTAGTCCAGAATCTTCTTTGCTTACGGTAATAAAATCCGGTCCTTTTTCTTCGAAATCAGACGTGTCACTTTTAAAATCGCAATTGTTAATGATTGACGTTTGCGATATGCGAGGTAACGCCCTTCCCACTTCGGATCATATTTTTCTTTATAGCGTCTCAACCCGGTAAAGCTGTACATGTACCGGATGTTGTTGAATACGTCGGCAGCTACACGTTCCTGCCAAAATGATGTTTCGTCCTCACCAACGGATGAGAGAGGAGCCATTCCCATATTAAAGGTGTGGTAGCCTTGCTCAGTCGCATAGTCAAACAAGCGGATAAACATGGCATCCATGATCCCGTTCGGACCATCCGGACGAAAACGCATCAAATCAATCGAGAGAACACCTTCCTGATACGCCGGCATGAATGTCATGAATCCAAGCATCTGCTGATTGGCATCACGCATGATGCCGATCGGCGCTTGATTCAAATAAGACTCGTTGAAATAGCCTAATGAAAATCCTTTTTCGGATTTCCCTCCTAACCATTCATCCGAGATGTCACGTAATTGATTCAGCAACGCTTCACTAAATGGAGGCGATACGACTTCAAACGTCATCCCTTCCCGTTCAAAACGATTTTTAATGGAACGTAAGCCGGCCCGTTTTTTCCCGGAAACGGTAAAGGTCGTCATGTCGACAATCGCCTCTTCACCAAGCTTAAAGAAATTAAAGCCGAAATCATGATACAACGACATGTTCTGTGCCTGAATCTGATAGATGTTCGGGATATAACCTAAATCCTCAACACGCCGTAAGAAACAGGCAATCAACTGGGAATGCTCTTCCGGATTTCCGCTCGGATCACCAAGCATCATAATCCGGTTTCCGGTCTGACTGAACTGAATAAATGAACGTCCGGACTCGGAGAAGAAAAAGCGTTTATCTCCGAGAAAAGCCAGGTGACTTAAATAATTTCCCCCTTCTTCCGTCAAGACATCCTTAACTTTTTGCAGATCTAACTTTTCACCCAAGACCGGCTGATTAAAGGTATTGAATAAACGAATGAAGACGAGTGTGTAGACAAGTGCAAAAATCGATGCACTCGCGGCAAACATGAAGATCTCATGGGCAGGATAAACCTTTGTTCCGTCAGCCGAACCGAGTGTGTAAAAGGCATATCCGAAGAAGATGAATCCACCGATGTATAAAAAACCGGCAAAAGCGGCCCGAATCAGTCGAGTCGTCGTGATCAACGTCCGTTCACGATGAAAGGCACTCCGTGACATCGTCACTAAAACCAGCACGATCAACACGACAGACAAGGAGATCAAGTTAAATCCGCGCAGTGCCATCCCGATTAAAGCAAAAGCCGAAACACCATAAATCATATACAGCGAACGTTTAGTCCGTCGGTACAGAGACGGTGCAAGCAGTACATACAACAAGCCGGCCATCAAAAAGAAACTGTTCGCAAGCAACAACAATTCATGCGGCAGACGGGCTTCCAAATATTCATACTGTGTCGAGTTTGGCGGCAAAATCGCCAGACCCCAAATCGCGATGCCGGCGAGTAACGTAATCAAGGCCAATGTAAAATGTCGGACTTTACTTAAAAAACGTAACTGAAGCCGCCAGATGACGCCGCCGACCTCAACCGACGGGCCGACAATCGGTTTATCCTCAATCATTTTGACGACCGGACCGCTGAACTCACGTGCCGAGAAAATGACCCCGATCACAAAAGGAATCAAATAATATACAAGACGATAAATCAACAATCCGGTAAGGACGATACCTTCTTCGACGCCGGCACGCTGCATACCGATCAAAAAGACCAAGTCAAACGAACCGAATCCTCCCGGTACCATCGAAATCAGACCGGCTGTCGCGGCGATGATGAAGACGCCGATGACTTTAGAAAAACTGACATCCGTTCCGAGGGCCGCCAAAATAAAATAGACGACGACTCCCGCACTGAACCATTCCGCAAGCGATACAAGCGAATAGAGGGCGATCGACGACGGACGGATACTGCTGCTCCCCCGTCGGAAAGTAAACAACAGATAGACCGGGAAGAAGAAGGCAACACCGATGATGACCGGCCATAACCATTTCTTTAAATCCAACACTTCAAATGCCGGAAAGACGTTTAATAAGGATAATGCCGATAAAATCGATAATCCGCTGATCAGTGTCGGTGCCATCCAACCGATGGCTTTCAATAACCGGGTTCCTTCGACGAACGGTCGATAGAGGGCGGTTCTGACCCCCATTCCGGCAAGTCCGCCGAAACCGATGATGCCGTTAAACGAGTTGGCAATCCAGGATGCCCGGAAAATCAATCCGATCGGAACCTTCACTTGAAGCGAACGCAATAAAAAGAAATCATAAAAGAACATCGTCGCGACCGCTGCAAGCCCCGATACAATCAATAAAATAAACTTCCAGGACGGAATTTGCTGAATCGCCCGAATCGATTCCTTTAACGACAGACTTCTTAATTCGTTTTGACCCTGATAAAAAATGAATGCAATCAAGATAATCGGCAAAATGATTTTCGCCACTGTCAACACACGTTGTTTATTGAATCTCATTTCACGACCTCCTTTGATTTTCTGACAAGATGCATCAGGCGGAGCAAGAGAAGACTGGCTCCGACGGCAAGTCCGATGATCAATCCCCACCAATACCCATCCGGTCCAAGTTCCGTAAACCGCTCAAAATAAAATCCGAGTGGTAGTCCGATGACCCAGTACGCGGTAATCGTCAAAATAAACGTGACGTTGACATCTTTGAATCCGCGAAGTGCCCCTTGAGTGGGTGCCGCGACTGCATCGGATAATTGAAAGAAAATCGCTAAAATCATGAAATGAGCCGCCATTTTGATGACTGCCGGATCGTTGCTGTAAAGTGCCGCAATCCGTTCATTTTGAACGTACAGCAGTCCACCTGAAAACAAGGAAACGACCAGACACAGCAACAAGCCGATCCACACGTACTGGACGGCGTCCTTGACCCGCTTGGCTCCCATCTCGAACCCGACCGTAATCGTCAGGGCTGATGCGGCCGAGAGTGGAATCATATAAACGAACGAAGCAAAGTTAATCGCTGCCTGATAGGCTCCAATGACGACATCGCCGTAGGCGCCAAGCAGCAAAGTCACGGCTGAAAAGATACTGACTTCCGAAAAGATTGCTAATCCAATCGGTGCACCGAGCAATACCAATTCTTTGATTCGTGTTACATCCGGTTTATAAAAACGACGGAGAATCCCGAGCCGTTGAAACAGTTCACCTTTCAAGACGACCCCAACAACCGCGATACATAAAATCCAGTATGTGATGGCTGTTGCCACTCCTGCTCCAATCCCGCCCAGTTCCGGAAAACCAAACTTTCCGAAGATAAACAGATAATTGAAAGCCACATTAATGGGTAAAGAGAATAATAATAACGTCATTGTGATGTTCGATTTGCCTAACGAATCAATTAAGGTGCGCAGGACAAAGAAGACGAACATCGGAATGATTCCAAAACCTAACATGACGAGATAGATGCGGGCAACATGACGTGCCTGATCCGATAATTCCATTTGGTTCAAAATCGGATTCACGAGCACGAGTCCAAGCAGAACCGTCAAAACGATGATGACGACGGAGACATACAATGCCTGAATCACGATCCGCTTCACTTCCCGCTCTTTTCGTGCCCCCATTGCTTGGGAGACAAGCGGTGCCACGGCTAATAAAATACCCGTCAATCCTGTGTAAACCGGTGCCCACAGACTGGCTCCGACGCCGACGCCCGCTAAATCAGCCGACCCATATCGTCCGGCC
The DNA here is from genome assembly GCF_057834585.1 of Exiguobacterium sp. GL_137. Classification (NCBI taxonomy): domain Bacteria; kingdom Bacillati; phylum Bacillota; class Bacilli; order Caryophanales; genus Exiguobacterium; species Exiguobacterium sp. GL_137. Next base: position 487,403 of record NZ_CM174406.1, on the reverse strand, counting down.
ATGACCGTATCAAAAAAACTAATTAAGTAAAACGCTACCTGTGTGACCAGAATCGGAAAGAAAATCTTCATAAACTGTTGAATCTTTCCCGATAGCGTAGTTGTCTCTAACATTGTTCCACCACATTCCAGGGCAACCTGCACCCTATTTTTATTGAAGCATTCAAGTTTGCTATTTGTTCTACGTAAATTATTTAAGGAGGGATTCATTTGAATCATCGTGATGCGGAAAATTTAACTTTTGAATTACTCGAGACCTGGTCGACATTTAATCATTATGCCGAGGAAGCCCAAACATTTAAAAACCCGGAAGACGTTCACCAGGCGCGGATCCGTTTACGTAAATTAATCACCTTCGCGAAGTTAGTCGATCAAACGGAGGAACCAATCTATCTCATCTGGAAACGATTGATGGCTGCGTTCGGTCAAGTCCGGGATCTTGATGTTCAACTCAGTCAACAAGGTGTCACTTCTCCGATTGAGCAGTTATTCGCGGAACACCTCGCCTTACAACTGCAAGGCAAACGGGCCACGTTACTCGAAACGATGCATCTGTTGATTTCCGACGAACTCGACCGCTCCGTCCGTCGATTTTTAGCCGGTCGCTTGACGAAACAATTAAAACGGATTGATGAAAAAGATCTTCTTCAGACAGCTGAAAAACGATTCGACAAAAAGAAACTTCATTATGAAAAAGTTCAGCATAAGGAAGGGAAGAAGCGTATTCAGATGATGCATGAGTTACGGCTTGCAACGAAGTTCTACCGCTATACGGTCGAGTATTTACGTCCGTATACCGATTTCCCGAAATCGTCCGTCGACCGGTTAAAACGGATTCAAACCCAATTAGGTGACATCAATGATACGTATAACCGCCTCGAACGCTGGCGTCTTTTCAGCGTTCCTGACGACCAGCTTGCGCAACAACAAAAAGAAATCACCCGTCTTGAGAAAAAGCTTTCGAAACTGCTCGATCAACTGTCGTTTGATTAAGGATGACGCTGGACGAGCAACTCCAGCATCTTCGTTCCGGCAATCGAATTTCCTTTCAGGTCAAGTGCCGGTCCGAAGATACCGATTCCAAGGTCCGCCATGTCGAAGTCACTGCGACCACAGGCCACGATGGCACCCGATACCCCGCTTTTTCCGGGTAACCCGACCTGGACTGAAAATTCACCGGACGCATCGTACATGCCGCATGTCGTCATGATCGCCCGGATGATCCGTGCATTCCGGCGGGAGATGACTTGATTCCCGGATGGTGTTTTTCCGGATTGACTTAAAATTTTCCCCATCATCGCGAGTCCTTTACAATTGGTCAAAATCGCACACTGTTTCGTATAAACATCGATAATTTCTTCCACATTTCCTTCGATGACTCCATGATACCGCATGAAGTACAGCAGAGCCCGGTTTAAGTCGGTCGTCTCGAATTCGGACTTCGCGACCTCTGCATCGTATTTGACCATATCGAGTTCGATATCCAGCAGATCGGCAATGAATTGGCGTAACCGGTTCAGCTTATCGGCTGCATCTTCCCCCGGTAACATGCTCGTCACAGCGAGTGCTCCGGCGTTGATCATCGGATTCAGGGGTTTCGTCGGAATCGTCTCTTCAAGCTTCGCAATCGAGTTGAACGCGTCTCCCGTCGGTTCCATACCGACCTTCGAGAACACGTAATCTTCACCAAATGTCTCGAGGACAAAGGCTAACGTGATGATTTTTGAAACACTTTGTAAGGTGAACATCGTTTCGGCGTCTCCCGCGGATACAAAACTGCCGTCTGCATTACAAACAGCGATTCCGAGTTGGGTCGGTTCCGATTTTGCCAGTTCTGGTATATAACTCGCCACCTGCCCGAGCACCGTATAGGGGCGGCATTCAGCGATTAATTCTTCTAGTTGTTGTTGCGTTACGTTCATCGGAGTCCCTCTTCCTGTCGTTTTCATTAGCTTATCATGCTTTTTCGTCACGAGGTATGCCGTTATTCTTTTTTAGTTTTCCTTCTCATTCAAAAGGTCGTCTCTCCCCTGACTGTCAGAGGATGAGACGACCTTTTAAACTATAGTTTAGCGGATAACGAGTTCTGTACCGTCTGTATCGATCGCCACATGCGAACCATCCTGGATGGATCCACTAATCAGAGCCCGTGCCAGTTTCGTTTCAATCGTCCGCTGGATATACCGGTTAATCGGACGGGCACCGTACTGTGGTTCAAACGCTTCATTGAAAATTAACGTTTTCGCCGCTTCTGTGACATCAATCGTAATTTCACGACCTGACAGACGTTCTGCCATCTTGCTGACGGCCTTGTCGATGATCCGTTCGATTTCCGCCCGGTGGAGAGGATGGAACAGAATCGTGTCATCAATCCGGTTCAGGAATTCCGGCCGGAAATACTTTTTCAGTTCTTGGCGGACCGCTTCTTCTTCGGCCGCATCAATATCACCGTCTTTTGCTGCTTCGAGTAAAATATGCGATCCAATGTTCGATGTCATGATGACAATCGTGTTCTTGAAATCGACCACCCGTCCTTGCGCATCGGTCAAACGGCCGTCGTCCAGTACTTGAAGTAAGATATTGAAGACGTCCCCGTGTGCTTTTTCGATTTCGTCAAACAACAGCACCGAATACGGACTCCGACGGACGGCTTCTGTTAATTGACCGCCTTCTTCATAACCGACATAACCGGGAGGTGCTCCGACCAGGCGGGAAACGTTGTGTTTCTCCATATACTCGGACATATCAATCCGGACGATGTGTTCTTCACTGTCAAACATGGCGGCTGCAAGAGCTTTCGCAAGCTCCGTTTTCCCGACTCCTGTCGGTCCAAGGAACAGGAACGAACCGATTGGACGATTCGGATCTTTGATTCCTGCACGCGCCCGGATGACAGCATCCGAGACCAGCCGGACTGCTTCATCCTGACCAAAAACACGTTCATGCAACGTATCTTCTAAATACAGTAACTTTTCGCGTTCCCCTTGTGCGAGACGGCTGACGGGAATTCCCGTCCACTTCGACACGATATCGGAAATCTCTTCGTCCGTCACGGCTTCCCGGACGAGTTCATGCGCGACGTGTTCCGCTGATTCTTCCGCCACTTTCAACTGATTTTCAAGTGCCGGAATCTGTCCGTATTTGATTTCCGAGGCTGTATTCAAATCATACCGTCCTTCAGCTTCCTGAAGAGCCAGTTTTGCTTTTTCAAGATCTGCCCGCAACTGCTGGACATTTTGGGAACTGTCTTTCTCGCGTTCCCATCGTGTCCGGAGCGCACTTTCGTCTTCCCGGACAGAACTGAGTTCCTGTTGCAGGGTCTCGAGTCGTTTCCGGGATGCTTCATCGGTTTCTTTTTTCAGTGCGGCTTCTTCGATTTCAAGTTGCATGACACGGCGGACGAGTGAATCCAGTTCCGCCGGCATCGATTCCATATCGGTCCGAATCATCGCACACGCTTCATCGACTAAATCAATGGCTTTATCGGGCATGAAACGGTCCGTGATGTACCGGTCTGACAGGATGGCTGCCGCAACCAGGGCATTATCATGAATCCGGACACCATGATGGATTTCAAACCGTTCTTTCAGACCACGTAAAATCGAAATCGTATCTTCGACATCTGGTTCCGCGACCAGCACTTGTTGGAAGCGGCGTTCAAGTGCAGGATCTTTTTCGATGTACTTCCGGTATTCATCTAAAGTCGTCGCACCGATACAGTGCAGCTCTCCGCGGGCAAGCATCGGTTTCAGCATGTTTCCGGCATCCATCGCGCCTTCGGTCTTCCCGGCACCGACAATCGTGTGCAATTCGTCGATGAACAACAGAATCTGTCCTTCTGCTTCCTTAACTTCATTTAAGACCGCCTGAAGACGTTCTTCGAATTCACCACGGTATTTGGCACCCGCGACAAGCGTACTCATATCGAGACTGAACAACTGTTTGTTTTTGAGACTCTCCGGTACATCGCCCCGGACAATCCGTTGAGCCAGTCCTTCGACGATTGCCGTTTTACCGACCCCAGGTTCGCCGATCAGGACGGGATTATTTTTTGTTTTCCGGCTGAGAATCCGGATGACCCGGCGAATCTCGTCATCCCGTCCGATGACCGGATCCGTTTTACCGGACCGGAAATCCGCGACGAGATCCCGCCCGTATTTCTTCAGGACATCAAAGGTCGCTTCCGGATTTTTCGTCGTCACCTTCCGGTTGCCCCGCATCTCGATGATGGCTTCCCGCAAGACCTGCTCGGTCACACCCTGACTCCGCAAATATTGTGTCGCCGGACTGGATTGTTTCACAAGACCTAACAATAAGTGCTCGACAGAAACGTAATCGTCTTGCATCAAACGGGCTTCGGTTTCTGCTTCCGTCAACACCTGCAATAAGGAGTTGCTGATTCGCGGCGTCGAGGATTGACCGAGCGCCGGTAACCGTCCGAGTGCTTCATTGACGCCCGTCTCCAACTGGTCGATCCGTTGATCGAGTTTCTCAAAAACAATCCGTGCAATGCCTTCTTCTTGTGAAAGCAAAGCCAGCAACAAGTGCCACTCTGTAATCTCACTGTGTCGACGCTGTTTGGCAATGGCTTGTGCCGATACGATGGCTTCATGTGCCCGGTCCGTTAATTTTTCGAAATCCATTTTCCCGTCACTCCTTCACAGATAAACGATTTTCCCACTCTTCATAAAACGATGGTTCCATTTCCGGTAATTTGACTTCCAGTTGAACCAGCAAGGCACCGCGGTGTCCCTCCCGGTTACTGAGTCCCCGATTCGGGATCCGAAGACGGGCTCCCGGTTTTGTGCCGGGCTTGATTTTTAATTTGACACGTTTTCCTTCCAACGTATCTGCCACGACTTCTCCACCGAGAACAAATACCGTCGGATAGACACGGACAGTCGAGATGACATCGGTTTCCTGCCGGCGGAATTGATCATCATCCTTCAGGTGAATCGTCACGTACACATCTCCCGCAATTCCTTTACGGTTGCGTTTCGAACTTTTCCCGCGTAACCGGACTTTTTTCCCGTCATACAAATCTTTCGGCAGACTCATTTGAATGGCTCCTGTCGCCAGTCGGATCGTCACCTTGTCATTCTGACTGAGATGACTTAACGGAACCGTCAATTCGAGTTCTTCGTCCGTTTCTTCCGGTTCTTGACTAAAAAACGAACCGAACATATCTTCAAATCCAAACGATTGCCCTGCCGATCCCGCCGTCCGGGATTGACGTCCGTTGAATTGGCGGAAAAGATCGTCATAGTCGGCTGACTGTCCATACCCCGCTCCAGCCATCCGTTCATAGTTACTTCCATATTGATCATACTGTGCCCGTTTTTCTTCATCCCCGAGGACATCAAACGCTTCCTGGATATCTTTGAAGCGCTGATCCGCACTCGCTTCCTGATTGACGTCCGGATGGTATTGTTTCGCAAGCTTCCGGTATGCCCGTTTGATTTCCTGGTTCGATGCCGTCTTCTCGACACCAAGCGTTCGATAATAGTCTTTCGCCACGCTGATCACTCCCTTAACTTTTTGTTCTGTATCTTAATTATAGAATTGGTCAGTCAATTGGTCAAATATAGTCAAACTTTTTTTGACGATTCTTTTGTTCTTTTCACTTTACGCATTTTCCTCAAACAAGTTTCGCTCCAGGAAACCATGATATACTGACAACTAGCATTATGAAAAAGGAGCGATCAAGACATGGATGGTAAAAAACGCGCCGATGTTAAAATCGGACAACACGTCAGTATCGTATTAAAACAAGACCAGCGGACAGGTAAACGGACGGAAGGAATCGTCAAGGATCTGTTGACCAAGTCGCCGAATCACCCGCACGGAATCAAAGTCCGTCTCGAAGACGGACAAGTCGGTCGGGTTCAAGAAATCTTATAAGAGAGCACATGAAAAAGACACCCGTCTTCCGGTCATCATCGGCCGGAAAATGGGTGTCTTTTCGTCAATTACTGGACTCTTCGAGATAACGTAAGGTCACTTCGATTAAAATACGGGCTGCATGCTGCATCGCCTGCTCTTCAAAGTCAAACTTCGGGTGGTGATGGGGATAAAAGGTTTCGTCCCCTGCTCCCGTGAAGAAAAAGGTGCCGGGTACTTGTTGCAGATAATACGCGAAGTCTTCGCCGCCCATCGTCGGAGCAATTTCAAAGACGTGATCCGCACCCATGATGTCAGACGCAACGGTCCGTAAAAGGTTCGTTTCTTGCGGATGATTGACGACCGCCGGATATCCTCTTTCGTACGTAAACGAATAGGTCGCCCCTGCCGCGTCACACACGCCTTTAATCGTCCGTTCCATTTCGTGGACGATTTGCTCAGCGACTTCCGGATCAAATGTCCGGATTGTCCCGGTCAGTTCCGCACTGTCGGCAATGACATTAAACGTATTCCCGGCATGCAGTGTTCCGATGGTCAAGACCGCTTGCTGAAGCGGATCGAGTCGGCGGCTGACGATACTTTGCAACTCTTTGACGACCGTCGCCCCGAGTACGACGGCATCAATCGTTTCGTGTGGCTTCGCGCCATGTCCCCCGCGCCCGAACAACGTCAACTCGAACTTATCGGCCGCTGCCATGACAGGACCGATCCGGTAACCAATCGTTCCAAGTTTCGTCGTCGACCACAGATGGGTTCCGAAGATGACATCGACACCGTCGAGGCATCCGTCGGCAACCATGTCCCGTGCCCCGCCCGGAACGACTTCTTCCGCGTGTTGGTGAATCAAGACGACGTTCCCTGCCAACTGTTCTTTCTGACGGACCAGAATTTCGGCGACGGCAAGTAACGTCGCTGTATGGCCGTCATGTCCGCATGCATGCATGACACCGGGCACGATCGACCGGTAATCGACGGTTTTTTCATCCTGAATCGGCAACGCATCAAAGTCTGCCCGCAGTGCGACAGTTTTTCCCGGTTTTCCTCCGCGAATCGTTCCGACTACCCCCCGGCCACCGACACCGGTCCGGACTTCAATCCCAAGCTCCGTCAATCGATCCGCAATGAATTGCGGGGTATCGACCTCATGAAACGACAACTCCGGATGTTGATGTAAATACCGACGCCGTTCGACCATCACTGGAAATAACTGCTCCACCATCTCTTCCACTGTCTGTTTCATTATGTACGCCCCCTATTTTTTACTGTGCAACATCTTGACGCTTTCCCGTGTATACTGCAGCCGTTCGATCGTATCGTCATAATGGACAGCAGCATAGGATAAAAACAACACATCAATCGCAAACAACTGGGCGAGACGCGAACTTAAGGCCGCACTGCGTAACGGCGCTTCCGGCGCCCGTGACGTCCATAAGGCGATATCCGCCAACTGGCTGACCCGGTTATCCCCGAACCGCGTCAAACTGATGACTTTCAGCCCGCGAATCTTGGCAAGCCGGATTAACTCGACGACTTCCTCGGTTTCACCACTGTAAGAAATCGCAAAAAAGACATCATCCGGACTGGCGTTCGCAAGAATCGTCGCGACGAGATGTTGATCCGATTCCTGAATCGTCAGTTTCCCGACGCGTGTCCATTTTTGTGCAGCATCCAACGCGACGACGTTCGATGCCCCGATTCCGTAAAAGTAAATTGCGCGTGCCTGGTCCAAGACATCCGCCGCTTCGGCAATCCGGTCTTCACTCAATTGTTTCGCCGTATCTTGTAAGGCTTGAATGCTGTTGCTGACCGTTTTTTCCACTAAGTCAGCAGGCCGTTCATTTTTTTCAATATCATGATACCCCTTTAAATCGGTTCGTGCCGTATCCGCTGAAATCCGCATCCGCAGTTCTGGATATCCTTTTAAACCGAGTGCCCGGCAAAAACGGACGACCGCTGCGGCACTTGTTCCCGATTCCTCGGCTAAATGATGAATCGTCATCCCCGCGATTTCATTCATATGCGCTAAAACAAAATCAGCGACTTTCCGCGAAGAAGAAGGCAACTCTTCGTGGACGGCGCTAATCTGTGAAAAAATACCACCTTTCATGCGACCCGCTCCCTTACCATGGATTAAAACAGGCGAATCCAGCGTGTCTCTGCTGATTCGCATGATGCTTCTTTTCTATTATGCGCTTTCAAGACGGCTTTCGTAAATCTAAAGAAATCTGACAATAGTAAATCGTTGTTTTGTTGTGCTTAAAAGTCAGCTTAGACTCAACAAAAAAGACTCCTGCTTGCGCAAGGAGCCTGTCTGTTCAAATGAAATCAACGGATTTTGACAATCGGTTTTTTCATATCCGGCTCGATGAATAACATCGCTTCCGTATCGCCGTTCAAGTTCGTGACGGTAATCGTTGTCGGGACATTCCGATTGTATTCCCAACGATTTTCGAGCAAGTAGGTCACATATTGAATGAACGCTACGAGTTCTGCTTTTCCGTAAAACTGAACCGGAATCTTGATTTCCAACTTCTTCAGTTCACCTTCCTGATAAAAGCCTTCTCCCATCATACCGGTGTAGTTCGGGAAATAGTCTTCGAGGCGGTCCTTGAACAAATCAAACTTCGCGGAATCATCACGGACATCGTTCGTCGCGGCACCCGATGGGTAGTAATAGTATTTTTCATCATAGTTCTTCCAGTCGTTCGAACTGATCTGATTGCCGCGCCCGATAAAGGCGGAAGATACATAATGTCCGGAAACCGGTGACCCTTCACTTTCCTGCAAATACAAGGCGACGTGGATCGGTGTCGTTTTGATACCGTCCGTTTTCCGCATTTTCTTGACCAATTCATTTGCCATCCGTTTTCCTTCTGCGATGACTTTTTTCTCGTCGAGTTTCACGGTATAGGTCGGACCGTAGTTTTCATCCTGGAAAACATATTCGCTGTTTAAGACTAAAGCGACGGATGTCCCGCCGAGTTCGAGTTTTTTATCTTCTTCCAACATGTAGTCCTGTTCCAAAATGTGCGATAGAATCAAAGGAGACTTTTGGTTTTTTTCTTTGTAAGACTTTCCGGTCGTATAGGCAGGGTTCAAGCCGTTCGGATCACTGACACCATCCCCGGCTTTTCCTTTTCGTAACAACCACTGGGCAATTTGATCGGCCTCGAGCAGTTGTCCTTCTTGATAATAGTATTTATCCGGAGCAAAAAATTGAGTGGAGTGACGCATCAATCCGGTCTCGATTTCATCCAGCTCCAGGCGTGAACTGACTCGTTTTTGTGTCATCCCGCGAGCGACACTCGGCCGGAACGGTAAGACGGTCCGGTAATAGGAATCGGTCGTATCAATCGCCGGACTGACGACAGCCTGGACTTCTTTTCCTTGTTCACTCTCTGTAATGACTTCTTTTGTATCGCTTTTTTGTGATAAATCAAACGAACACGCGCCGAGGAATAATGTACTCGTCAACGTCAACGCGACTATTTTTTTAGATTTCATCTGTTTTCGCACCCCATGTTTTCAAAATCGTTCTCTCTATCATAACAGAATAGTTTTCCATCGGGGAAGGTGTAGTTTTTCCCTGATTTTCAAAAAAGTATATCCTGCTTTTCAGCAGATGAAAGGATTTTTTTATGAAACGACGACTTCTTGGTCTTCTTCTTTTGATTGCCGGCATCCTGCTCATTCTTTGGCCGATGTATACCAATCATCAAAAACAACAGGCCGCTGACGAACTAAAACAGCAATGGACACAAAATTTAAAGGCGGTCGATGCCAAGGAAACGAAGAAACCGGTCGCAACAAACGGTAGCGGCTTACTGACGATTCCATCACTTGATTTTGAACAGGTCATCTTAGAAGGTGCTTCGACGACCATTCTTGATCAAAGCATCGGTCATCTGAAAGGAACCGGCGCGCCCGGTAAAGGGAATTACGCCTTAGCGGGACACCGCAGTTTCACGAAAGGACTGCATTTCAACCGTCTGCCCGAGTTGAAAACGGGTGCACATGTCATCGTGACGACAAAAAGTCATCGGTATACCTATCAAATGAAGACCTCACAACTTGTCAAACCAACGGATTTGTCCGTCTTAAATCAAGACGTCAAACAAGCAACCCTTACACTGATTACGTGTGATCCGCCGGAAACGGCAACCAATCGTTTGATTAAACAAGGGATTTTAATCAAAACCGAATCGTTGTAATTCTCCGTACACTTCAATACGAAACAGGGAAGGCGCATGATGCATGCCACCTTCCCTGTTTTTATTTAAATCATCTGTTTGACGGATTTTCTGTTACCCTTCGTATTTCGCCAACTCTTCAAGCAATTGTGTTTCATTCCAAATCTCGATTCCGAGCGACTCGGCTTTCGTTAATTTCGAACCGGCTTTTTCTCCGGCTACCAAAATGTCCGTTTTCTTACTGACGCTGCCGGTCACGTCCGCACCAAGCAACTCGAGCCGTTTCCCGGCTTCTGAACGCTTCAGTGATTCGAGCGTTCCGGTCAACACAATCGTTTTACCGGCGAGCGGTGCATTCGATTGATCGACCCGTTGTCCTAGAAACTGTTGGTTCAGTCCGAGTTCTGCTAAGTCCTTGATCAAGGCTTGCGCTTCCGGATGTTCAAAATACTTCGTCACAGAATCGGCAATCTTACTGCCGATTCCATCAATCGCTAAAATATCTTCATATTCCGCCTGTGCGATGCCGTCGAGTGAATCAAACCGCTCTGCCAGCAGGTACGCCGCTTTTTGACCGACCAATCGAATCCCGAGACCAAACATCAACCGTTCCAAAGAATTTTGCTTCGACGCTTCAATCGCAGTCAGAAGATTATCGACCGACGTTTCACCCATCCGTTCATACGTCAACAATTCATCCCGGTCGAGGCGGTACAAATCGGCGAGCGTCCGGATGGCTTCATGTTCATACAATTGACGCACGACTTTTTCGCCGAGACCGTCGATATTCATCGCTTGACGCGAGACGAAGTGAATGATCCCTTCGACAAGCTGGGCCGGACACTCCGGACTGACACACCGAATATCCGCTTCGCCTTCCAATCGAACAAGTTCCGACTCGCAGGCCGGACAATGAGCCGGAAATTCGATCGGTTGTTCGTTCCCTGTCCGTTCTGAAACGACAACGCTGACGACTGCCGGTATGACGTCTCCGGCTTTTTTGATGATGACTTGATCGTGCAGTCGAATATCTTTTTCCGTGATGAAGTCCGCGTTGTGCAATGTTGCATAACTGACGGTTGATCCGGCGACGACGACCGGCGCAAACCGGGCGCGCGGCGTGACTTTCCCTGTCCGTCCGACACTGAAATCAACTTCTTCGACTGTCGTCATGACTTCTTCTGCGGCAAATTTATACGCCGTCGCAAAGCGGGGACTTTTCGCCGTGAAGCCAAGTTCTTCCTGATCGTCATACCGGTCAACTTTCAGGACGATACCGTCGATTTCATACGGTAAATTAGAACGTTCCATCGTCCAGTGGGCAATGTAGGCTAAAATCTCTTCGACCGTCTCACACGTCTGCATCTCCTTGTTCGTCGGTAACCCGAGCTCAGCCAGCTGAAGCATCGCTTCGCTGTGCGAACGGGCACTCAGTGTATTGACACCGACACCGTAGACGAATAAGGACAGATTGCGGGATGCCGTAATCGACGAGTCGAGCTGGCGTAAGCTCCCTGCTGCTGCATTACGCGGATTAGCGAACAAGGCTTCCTCACGTGCTGCCCGGTCCGCATTCAAGCGTTCAAATGATTGTTTCGGCATATAGGCTTCCCCTCGGACTTCGACCGTCTCATTTCGACGTAACCGAAGGGGTAAGGCTTTGATTGTCCGCAGGTTTTGTGTAATATTCTCGCCGACCGTTCCGTCGCCCCGCGTCGCACCGCGGACAAGTTGTCCGTCTTCGTACTTCAAGGAAATCGCAAGTCCGTCAAACTTCAACTCTGCCACATACGTCGTCGACCGGCCGAGTGAACGTTCGATGCGGGCGACCCACTCCCGGATTTCTGTTTCGTCAAAGACATTGCCGAGCGATAGCATCGGTAAATCATGAGTCACCTTCTCGAAGGCATCGAGCGGCGCAGCACCGACGCGTTGCGTCGGTGAATCTGGCGTGATCAGTTCCGGATGTGCCGTTTCAAGTTCCGTCAGTTCCCGTAACAATTGATCATAGGTGCTGTCCGGAACAGTCGGTTGATCCTGGACGTAATATTCGTAACTGTATTGGTTCAACTTTTGGCGTAATTCCTCGATTCGTGCCTGTTCTATCATCTTGACGCCTCCACTCATACCTTTTTGATTGGTGCGAATTTCGCAAGCAACCGTTTGACACCGACTTCCGGGAAGGCGATATCGATTTCTAAGCTGTCCCCTGCTCCGCGTGTCTGAACGACGGTTCCGCGTCCCCATTTTCCGTGTTCCGCTTTGTCACCGACGTTCCAGCCGAGTGATTCTGCGCCTGATGTCTTCATCGCTGTCGGTTTCGTGACCGATCGGCCGATGACGGCTTTTCCTTGCGGTACCGGTCGATCTTCCCATGGCAATGGCTTCGGTTTTTTACCGGTCCGTTCCAATACTTCCTCCGGTAATTCGGCAAGGAAACGGGATTCGAGATTGGCATTCGTCCGGCCATACAGTGAACGCATCCGCGCGTGGGACAAGTACAATCGTTTTTCAGCCCGCGTAATTCCGACATAGGCGAGACGACGTTCTTCTTCCATTTCGTCTTCATCCTGCAGGGAGCGGCTGTGCGGGAACAATCCTTCTTCCATCCCGATCAGGAAGACGATCGGGAACTCGAGTCCTTTTGCGGAGTGTAACGTCATCAAGGTGACCTGTTCCCCCGGATCACTCTCATCCAGTGAATCGACATCGGCGACCAGCGTCAAATCCGTTAAGAACGCGATGATCGTTTGGTCTTCCGGATCGGCTTTTTCGGTCTCTTTTTCAAAGTTTTGTGCGACTGTGATGAACTCGTTGATGTTCTCGAGACGACTTTGTGCTTCGAGTGTTTTGTCTTCTTTTAAGACTTGGCGGTATCCGGTTTTCTCAAGGACTTCTTCCACCAGTTCGGACAGGCTGATGAATTCCTGCATTTGCTGTAAGCCAAGAATCATTGTCCGGAAATCCGTCAGTTTCGCTGCCGTTTTCGGGGCAATGCTCGACAATTCGATGTCGCGGATCGCTTCCATCAAGGACACGCCTTGCAGGTCGGCAAAATCACGCAGTTTATCAATCGTCGTCGCTCCGATACCGCGTTTCGGTTCATTGACAATCCGGGCAAATGATAAGTCTTCGTTCGGATTTGAAATCAGGCGCAGGTACGCCAGGACATCCTTGATTTCTTTACGGTCATAGAACTTCGTGCCGCCGATCATCTTGTACGGGACATTGGATTTCAGCAACGTTTCCTCAATCGCCCGCGATTGGGCATTCGTCCGGTACAGAATTGCGACATCGTTTAGTTTCATGCCGTAACGCAATGCATTCCGGATTTCCTGGACGATATAAAACGCTTCTTCCCGCTCATTTTCCGCTGTATGGACAATCAGTTTTTCGCCTTCTGCGTTTTCCGTCCACAGTTTCTTATCTTTCCGGGTACTGTTGTTTTGAATGACATGGTTCGCTGCATCCAAAATTCGTTTCGACGAACGGTAGTTTTGTTCGAGCAGGATGACTTTCGCTGTCGGATAATCTTCCTCAAACGACAGGATGTTTGCGATATCGGCTCCGCGCCAGCGGTAAATCGACTGATCCGAGTCCCCGACGACACATAAGTTCTGGTGGGCTGCTGCCAGGAGATTGACGAGATCATACTGGGCTTTGTTCGTATCTTGATACTCATCGACATGGATGTATTGGAACTTTCGTTGATAAAACGACAGGACGTCCGGATTTTGTTTAAACAGTTCTGTCGTCTTCCCGATCAAGTCATCAAAATCAAGGGCGTTGTTGCGACGCAGGACCGCTTCGTATCCTTTATAAATCTCAGCAACCGTTTTTTCATACGGATTCGTGACGATGGACGCGTAGAACTCGGCACTGCGCAGTTCATTTTTTTGACTCGAGATGATCGACAGCATCGACCGGGGATCCCACTTCTTCGGATCGAGGTTTTGTTCTTTTAAGACGAGCTTCAGTGCTGACTGTTGATCGCTCGAATCAAGAATCGTGAAGTTTCGGTTATAGCCGATTTTTTCGATGTCACGCCGTAACATCCGGACACACATCGAGTGGAAGGTCGAGACCCAGATGTCATTCGCGACACCGCCGACCAACCGTGAAATCCGGTCACGCATCTCACGTGCCGCTTTATTCGTAAACGTAATCGCCAGGATATTCCACGGAGCGACCTGTTTTGCTGCCATCAAATAGGCAACGCGGTGTGTCAGGACACGGGTTTTCCCGGAGCCTGCTCCCGCCATGATCAAGAGCGGTCCATCGGTGTGTTTGACTGCCTTTGCTTGTTCCGGGTTCAATCCGCTGACAAGCTGTTCACTTAAATTAAACATCTAAATAGCCTCATTTCTATATTCCGAACTTTTGTTCTTATATTTTATCGTGTTGCTGCGACAGTCGCAAGTGCCGCTTCTAAATTGTCATAGATGATGTTGCCGACGACGATCGTATCGGCATGTGTCAACATCTCCTGTGCCCGTTCGATGGAATCAATACCACCGCCGTAGAACAGACGGCCTTGCTTCAAGACCCGTTTGACGGAGGCGACGAGTGACGGATCACCATACATACCGCTGTACTCGAGATAAATGATCGGCATCCGAAAGACACTGTCCGCCAGTTGCGCGTAAGCGACCACTTGATCATCATTAAGAGATTTTGCTTGTGTGACACGGGCGACCTTGGCGTCAGCGTTCAGGACGATATACCCTTCCCCGACCAGATCTTGATGCGCGAGCATATGTCCGACTTCTTCCAGCGCTTCGACTTGCTTGTCAATCACGTGCTCAAGCGTTCCGCTGTTGAGGACACTCGGCGTCAAATATGCATCAAATCCCATCGTCGCGGCCTCAAGCTCCGATACTTCCAGTGCCACAGCGACCGGATACCGCCGCAAGCGCATCAGTAAATCCAGTGTCGCATCGAGGGTGATATCATCGGTCCCTCCGACGATGATGGCATCCGTTCCCGAAGTCGCAATCGCTTGAAGAGCAGCCTCTTCAATCTCTTTTGCCGGATCGAGTTTAAAGACATGACGCCATTCGTTATAGGGTAACAACATGTTCGTTCCATCCTCTCTTCTCATTCTCTGTACCCAGTATAAAACAAAATCCCATCTCGCGCAGAGCGGGATGGGAGAAGCCATTCAAGTCCGGACCTGGCGTTTCGTTAACAACGCGGCAAGCCCCAGTGCAAAAAAGGCATAAAGGACGGCAAACGCCCACGGTTCTGCCAGGAAAAAACCCAGGACCGGGATATCCAGTAACGGGGAATCCGGCGAACAGAGCGCCCGTCCGTTGACGAGTGCTAAAAACGGTAAAGCCGGCACCATAAAGATATAACCAAAGTTGATCCAAAATGTCCGATTCACGTCACAACCTCCTTAACCGATGATGACTGATTCTTTCGGATAATTGTAATTCCGTTTTGGTTGATTCGCCTTCAGCAACAGGACAAACGAAATAACACCAATCCGTCCGATGAACATCAGGACGGATAAGGTCCATTTGCCGACATCGGATAACTCATTTGTAATTCCAAGCGACAATCCGGTAGTTCCGAACGCGGAACAGGCTTCAAAAAACAGCACGAGGAACGGGGCATCTTCAAAGATCAGCAGGACAATCAGTCCAATCATCGTTACACCGGTCGAAACGACGATGACGACAAAGGCTTTCCAAATGTCCGACTGTCCGATCTCGCGTCCAAAAATCTTGATGCCGTATTCGCCGCGAATAAAGGCGATGACACTGAGGACGGCGACGGCAAATGTCGTCGTCCGAATCCCTCCCCCAACGGAGGACGGCGACGCTCCGATGAACATCAGAATTGACAAGACAAAAATCGAGGCTTGCGAGAACGACGTAATATCGACCGTCGTCAGTCCGCCGTTTCGGGTCGTCACCGATTGGAACAAGGCATCGACCATTTTTTCATTGACCGGCAATCCTTTAAACGATTGATTCCACTCAAACAGCAGCAGACTGACCGTTCCGAATAAAACCAGGATGAAGAACGTCGATGCGGTTAATTTCGTGAATAATGAAAAGTGATACGGTTGACGGGTCGCTTGACGGGTCGCCCGGTACGAGATGTACCGACGGACTTCAACGAGGACCGGGAAACCGATCGCACCAAGCGTCAGCAGTAAAATCTGCATAAAGACGACAAATAAATCTCCCCGAAACGGAAGGAGGGATTCTCCGGTAATGTCGAACCCGGCATTGGTCGTCGCGCTGACCGAACCAAACAATCCTTGCAGCATCGCTTCGCCGAGCGTCGGAAAATATTTCGTATAATACAAACCTAAAATAAGAGCACCGATGATTTCAATTGACAGGATGATGATGATGACTTCCCGAATGTATTTGACGACCCCTTGCATCGTCGTCTGGTTCTGGTCACGGACAACCAGTTGCCGCTCCCGAAAGCCAATCCGTTTGCCGAGGATGACCCACATCGCGATATGCAGGGACATCAATCCGATCCCGCTGACCTGTACGAGAATCATGATCATGAAGTAACCGAACGTCGTGAACGTGTCCGAGACGGAGACGGTCGTCAATCCGGTCACGCTGACACAACTGACGGCCATGAAGACAAGATCCGTGAAATCCCAGTCGTAATTGCCCTGTGTCGACCAGGGTAACCCCAGTAAAATGACGCCGATGATGACGGCTACAAAATAAATAATGACGAGTGACTGGATCGGCGTCAGTTTTCGAATGAAATGTTGCAGTTTTTGTTGATACGCTAAGTCCATCAGGCTTCGTCCTCCTTCACAGAAATAGCGGATAACCGGTTAGTTATCCGCTACTTCCTCTTCTACGAGACCTAATCGTGCGAGTGCTAAGTCATAGCCACCGGAACCGTAATTCAGACAACGTTTCACACGCGAAATCGTTGCTGTCGAAGCACCTGTCGCCTTTTCGATTTTATGATACGTGTTACCTTCGCGTAACTGACGGGCGACTTCAAGACGTTGTGCCAATGCCTGGATCTCATTGACCGTCGCTAAGTCTTCAAACAGCGTATAACAATCTTCTAATGAATCCATCTTCATGATGGCTGTAAATAATTGATCGAGTTCTTTTCCACGCAATTTATCGAGTTGCATCGTCTAACTCCCTTTCCCATGTGTTGCTCTTTAACAGTTTAAAGTGCGACGTTTTAAATTTCAAGCGTCAGCGTAAAATTGCCGGGAAAAGTACTTTTTTCCGTAACACTTCATAGATGCCTTGCGGCGTAATCCGGACATACGGCAAATGGGTCGACGCGAGGAACAAGAGCGTATAAATCGGGTCTTCATACTGATAGCCGCGTGCGAATAACGCTTCCCGCAGTGCCGTCTCCTGCACAATCAAATCTTCCAGCGGTAAATCGGATGTCTGCCCCATTAAGGTCAACGGAACTTCTGCGATTACTTCCCCGTCATCGACAAGGACGACACCACCGCCGAATGATTTCATCCGGTCAAAGGCAATCTGCATGTCCCGTTTCGATTTTCCGATCAACAGGATATCGCCGCTGATCGAATACGAACTGACGAGCCCGCCGACGTGTGTCGCAAAGTTTTTCAAGACCGTATTCAGACGCCATTTGCCCTCCCGGTCAATCAGCATCAAGAAGGACTCATCGCATCCGGCAGGCAAGACTTGCATGCTTGTATCGTGTTCGACCTGATACAGCTTCATGATGACCGAATTGACCATCTCAAGACCAACCGGCATGCTGAAGGAAAAGTCCTGTTCGGTTAACTCAATCCCGACTTGCGAAGCCGGCATCAAATCCATCGCCCGGTCCAGCGCTTCGACCGGATAACACGGAATATCATTTCTCCGGACCCAGGTGCCGCGGGCTACGACATCGACCGGTGTCGGCTTATCTTTCGCTTCAAGGATGTTTAAATGCGCAATTCGTCCGGGTGCGATACTGCCGAGCAGATGATCGAGATTAAAGTGACGCGCTGCATTATACGACGCAATCCGGTAAGCTTCTTCCGGAGCAATCCCTGCAGCAAGCATCAATCGGATCGTCTCATCCATCAATCCGGCTTTATAAAAGGAAGGTGTCGATCCGTCCGTCGTCACCAGCACTTTTTCATAATTTTGCAGTCCGGCTTCGACGAGACCGGCAAATATATCCGGTAGATCCGGGCGAATCGAGGAGTAGCGGATGGTCGTCGTATAACCGAGTTCGAGGCGGATCAAGGCTTCTTCGACCGTCATCGCTTCATGATCACTCGTCACGCCGAACAATGCCATTTTCGTCAGGGTCTTGGCGGAAGCACCGGGAAAATGTCCTTCAATCGGCTTGCCGAGTTTCATCGCATCCTGCATCCATTGCAACAGCTCGTCGTCGCCTTGCGACAGTCGCGGCCAGCCCGTTAATTCACCGGCTTGGATGACTTGTGGATGTTTCAGCCACGCTTGAATTCGTCGGTTATCAATCGTGATGCTGTCGGCATCCAGTTCTGTTTGAGCATCCAGTCGCGCCCACCAGTACATCGATGTTGGAAGGTCTGCCAGTGCGTCGACCTGCGCAAACGCTTGCTCCGTCGGCTCTAATAAAAGCAGCATATTATCGTTGACGAGTGTCGTCGTTCCGCGCTCTGCCGCAAATTTTGCAAGTGTCGCCGGATTATACAATTGGAACGGATGGGCATGCGGTTCGATGTAACCCGGGACGATGAATTTTCCCGTCGCATCGTAGACTTCATCCGCCGTTTCCGGCATGTCCGGTCCGACGTAGATAATCCGGTCGCCGCTGATCCAAATGTTGGCTGTCCGCCATGTTTTGAGTCCTTGATTTAAGTACGTCGCATTTTCAATCACGAGTGTAGGTGCAAGCTTTCCGTTGATGACCGCTTGATGCGTGCGGACTTCTGTTTTCGTCCATGGGGACCGTCCACAATTTTTTTTCATGAAAGCTCGACCTCCTTTATATTTGAAAACGCTTTCTTATAGTTCTTATACTAAAATGTTACCGGAAAAGTTTCAAGCTTATTCGTCGTCAATTCGAGTCATTTCGCCAAAATAACACAAAACTGCCATGGAAGACAAGTCATGTTCTGCCGTACCCGTCAAAAAAGCCGGCCCTCTCACACTGATGTGAGCAGAACCGGCTTATGGAAAGTAAGAAATTATGTCGTGCGAAATGCTTTTTTGGCGATATCCGTCCGGTAAAAGAAGCCGGTCCGGTCAAATGAATCAAGTCCGCTGTAAACGCTCGCTACGGCCTGCTTCATGTCTTTTGCCTTCGCCACACAGACGAGGACACGTCCTCCGGCCGAAAGAATCACATCATCATCCCCTGCGGCCGTGCCCGCGTGGAAGACAAGGAGATTTGACCCGATTGTATCTGCTGGGACAGGCTGACCCGTAACCGGTTGTTCCGGATAACCGTTCGCCGCGATGACGACACCAACGACCGCTTCATCCGACCAGGCGACTTCCGGAATGTCACCCTGCATCAATGGCATGATGACGTCAAGCAGCTCCGTTTCAAGCCGCGGCAAAATTACTTCCGTTTCCGGATCACCGAAACGGGCGTTGAACTCAATGACGGATGGTCCGCGACTTGTTAACATCAGACCCGCGTATAAGAAGCCGGTAAACGGAATCCCTTCGCTTGCCATCTGCTCGACAAGCGGACGGAGGACACGTTGCATCGCTTCTTCCGTCACGGCCTGTTCGTCAAATTGCGGCAAGGGACTGTACGCCCCCATTCCGCCTGTATTCGGGCCGGAGTCCCCGTCAAAAGCCCGTTTATGATCTTGCGACAGGACCATCGGAATGACGGTTTCTTCATGTACGAAAGCCATCAGCGAACATTCTTCACCGACGAGACATTCTTCAATCACGACACTGCTCTGCTGACCGAAATCGCCGCCAAAAATTTCGTCAATCGCTTGAACAGCCTGTTCAATCGTCGTCGCAACCGTGACACCTTTCCCTGCTGCCAGTCCGTCCGCTTTGACGACGATCGGTGCACCCTGCCGACGGATGTAAGCAGTCGCTTCAGCCGCTGATGTAAAGACGGCATGGTCCGCCGTCGGGATACCGGCCCGGTCCATCAAAGCTTTCGCAAATTGTTTACTGCCTTCAATCGCTGCTGCTTCGCGGGACGGTCCGAAAATCTTTAGGCCGGCTGCTTGAAACGCATTGACGATTCCGAGCACAAGCGGTCCTTCTGGTCCGACAATTGTCCAGTCGATCTGCTCTTCCCGTGCGAACTGAACCAATTCTTCAATCGCGTCTTCCCGGATCGACACACAGACCGCTTCCGTCATCCCGACGTTGCCGGGTGCTGCATACACTGTCTCGATCCGGACATCCTGTGCCAATTTCCATACGAGCGCATGCTCGCGTCCACCTTTACCGACTACTAATACTTTCATTCGGCTCGCCTCCGCTTAGTGTTTAAAATGACGCACGTTCGTAAAGATCATCGTAATGCCATGTTTGTTGCAGGCATCAATCGATTCCTGGTCACGGATCGAACCGCCCGGTTGAATGATTGCTGTAATGCCTGCCGCAGCAGCTGCCTCAACCGTATCGCCCATCGGGAAGAACGCATCCGAGCCCATTGCGGCACCGACTGCTTTAGCACCGGCTTGGGTAATCGCGATATTGGCTGACCCGACACGGTTCATCTGCCCGGCACCGACGCCGACCGTCACTTCATCTTTCGCGATGACGATTGCATTCGATTTAACGTGTTTAACGGCACGCCAAGCGAGTTTTAAGTCTTCCCATTCACCTGCCGTCGGTTTCCGGTCTGTCACGACACGTGCTGACGCGTCATCGAGCGTCTCGTCGTCACTGTCTTGAACGAGCATCCCGCCGGCAACTGCCGTATACCGGATCGCTTGAACCCGTTTGACGTCCAGTTCCAGTAACCGGAGATTTTTCTTCGCTGCAAGCAACGTAAACGCTTCTTCCGTAAAGGATGGAGCGATGATGATTTCGAGGAAGATCCCACTGAGTTGTTCTGCTGTCGCAAGATCGACTTCCCGGTTCAAGGCGACGATTCCGCCGAAAATCGAGACCGGATCCGCGGCATGGGCACGACGGAACGCTTCATCAATCGTCGGTCCGACCGCGACGCCGCACGGATTCATGTGTTTGACGACGACCGCTGCCGCTTCACGGAACTCATCGAGAATCTCAAGTGCCGCATTGGCATCCTGGATGTTGTTGTAAGACAATTCTTTGCCGTGGAGCTGCTTCGCGGACGCGAGTGAAGCCCCGCGGTAGATCGGTGTTTTGTAAAAGGCCGCTTCCTGGTGCGGGTTCTCTCCGTACCGTAAGTCCTGCACTTTTTCGAGCGTAATCGTCAATTGATCGGGGAACTTTTCACCCGTCTGCGTCAGGAAGTAATCGGCAATCAACGCATCATACGCCGCTGTGTGACGGAATGCTTTGGCTGCCAGCTTTTGACGGGTTTCGAATGTCGTTCCACCAAGATGAATTTCCTGAATGACTGCCTGATAATCTGCCGGATCGACGACAACCGTCACGGCGGCATGATTTTTGGCAGCCGAACGGATCATGCTCGGTCCACCGATATCGATGTTCTCGATCGCATCGGCATACGAGACATCTTCATTCATGACCGTTTCTTTAAACGGATAGAGGTTGACGACCACAAAATCAATCGGTTTGATCTGTTGTTCCGCCATCTGTTCGCGATGACTTTCAAGGTCTCGGCGTCCGAGCAGTCCACCGTGAACCATCGGATGGAGGGTCTTGACCCGACCGTCGAGCATTTCCGGGAATTGTGTGACTTCACTGATGCCAATGACCGGAAGTCCTGCTGCTTCAAGGGCTTGATGTGTCCCGCCTGTCGAAATTAATTCAATCCCTGCTTCATGCATCGCTTGTCCCAGTTCGACGATACCTGTTTTGTCTGATACGCTGATTAACGCTCTCATACGTTTGCCTCCTCTTTCATCCACTCTTCGATGACTTGCGGGTACAATCCGTGCTCCACCTGCTGAATCGCCTGTTGGAGCGTTTCCCGTGTCATATCCTCTGTGATCCGAACCGCTTCTTGTGCGATGATCGGTCCTGTATCCATACCTTCATCGACTATATGAATTGTAACACCTGTGATTTTGACTCCGCCACGAAATGCTTGACCGATCGCATCTTTTCCCGGAAACGCCGGGAGCAGTGACGGATGGATGTTGACGATTCGTCCGGCATAATGCGACAGCAGGACATCTCCAATCAACCGCATGTATCCGGCTAAGATGATCCGCTCCACATTTCTCCGTTGTAACTCAGAAACGATTTCCCGCTCGAACGTTGGTTTATCCGGATACTCCTTGGTTGTAAACACAAACACATCACAATTACGTGCGCGTGCCCGTTCAATCACTTTCGCTTGTTTTTGATCACAGACGACGAGTTCAATCGTAGCGTGCAGACGTCCTTCTTCAATCGCTTCGAACAATGCTTCGACATTACTGCCACTTCCCGAGGCAAAACAGGCGATTTTCATTGATCGACTCCATGGATGCGGACGCCCGGCTCACCCGTGACTGTCCCGATTGTGTAGACCGTCTCATTTTCACGGGCAAGACGTGCCGTAACGGCATCGACATCTTCCGGTTTGACAATCATCATGTAGCCGATTCCCATGTTGAAGACGTTGTACATATCGTGACGCGGCACGTTTCCGGCTTGTTCGAGCCAATCGAAGACCGGTAACGTCGGCCATTTTTTCGGGTCAAACGTCGCACCGCATCCTTCAGGAAGAACACGCGGCACGTTTTCGTAAAAACCGCCGCCCGTAATATGGACCATCGCCTGAATTTTTTCTGTCTCAAGGGCCGCTTTGACCGCTTCGACGTAAATCCGGGTCGGCATCAGTAATGTATTGCCGATCGTACTGCCGAACATCATCAGCTCATCTTCATACCGCAGACCGCTTTCAGCGACGATTTTTCGAACGAGTGAGAAGCCGTTCGAATGGACACCGGATGAAGCGAGACCGAGAATGACATCTCCCGGTTGAACGTGTTCTCCTGTGATCAATTTTTGTTTTTCGACGGCACCGACGGCAAAGCCGGCAATATCATACTCACCGTCTGCATACATCCCCGGCATCTCGGCCGTTTCCCCGCCGATCAGGGTACAACCGGATTGGACACAGCCTTCCGCAACACCGGCGACAATCCGCTCGATTTTTGCCGGAATAGCTTTCCCGAGGGCGATGTAATCGAGGAAATAAAGAGGTTCTGCGCCTTGGACAATGATGTCATTGACACACATCGCGACACAATCAATCCCGATCGTATCGTGCTGGTCGAGGGCGAAAGCAAGCTTCAGCTTGGTGCCGACGCCATCCGTCCCGCTGACGAGAACCGGTTCTTTCAGATTCAATTGGCTGAGGTCGAACATTGCACCGAAACTGCCGAGTCCCGTCATGACTTCTTTGCGCATCGAGCGGGCCACGTGTTTTTTCATTCGAGAAACGGATTCGTATCCTGCCGTCAGGCTGACACCTGCTGCTTCGTATTGTTTACTCATGCTTTGTTCCCCCATCTGTTCAAAGTTTAGCTTCTAATTCCAACGTACCGATCGGCGTTGGATATTCGCCTGTGAAACAAGCCGTACATTGGCCTTTTAACGGTCCTTCAAATGGTCGGTCAATCGCATTGACCATTCCGTTGACTGTCAGGAACTCGAGCGAATCGGCTCCGATTTCCCGGCAAATCTCGTCGGGTGTCAACCGGGCGGAAATCAATTCATCTTTGGAAGATGTATCGATGCCGTAATAACACGGATTGGTGATCGGCGGTGCCGTGATCCGGACATGAACTTCCGTTGCCCCGGCTTCCCGTAACAGTCCGACGATGCGACGGCTCGTCGTTCCGCGAACGATGGAATCATCAACCATGATGACCCGTTTACCGTTAACGACTCCCCGCAGCGCCGATAGTTTCATTTTGACACCGCGTTCGCGCAATTCTTGCGACGGTTGAATAAATGTCCGACCGACATAACGGTTTTTGATCAAACCCATTTCATACGGAATGCCGCTCGCTTCCGCGTAACCGATGGCTGCCGAAATACTCGAATCCGGCACACCGGTGACGACGTCTGCTTCGACCGGTGCTTCTTCGAACATCTTTTTGCCAAGTGCTTTTCGTGCCGTGTGGACGTTGACCCCATCAATCATCGAATCGGGACGGGAAAAGTAAATGTATTCCATCGAACACATCGCCCGCTCATGTGGTTCCATATACTGACGTGATGACATGCCGGACGTTGTGATCGTTACGAGCTCCCCAGGCTCGATATCGCGAATGAACTCGGCACCGACAATATCAAAGGCACACGTTTCAGATGAAAAGACGATGCCGCCGTCCGGTGTTTTACCGAGCGACAATGGACGCAGACCGTGTGGGTCAACGGCAACGTACAACGTATCTTCCGTTAAGAACAGGAAAGCGAACGCTCCGACGAGTCGCGCCAGACTATCGGCAATCCGGTCTTCAAGCGTCGGTAACTTACTCCGTTTGACGAGATGCGCGACGACTTCCGTATCACTCGTCGTTTGGAAAATGGCGCCTTCCGCTTCAAGTAAATGTTTTAACGAATCAGCATTGACGAGGTTTCCGTTGTGCGCAAGCGCCAAGTCGCCCGTCCGTGATTTAAAATGGAGCGGTTGTGTATTTTCGAGCGTATTTCCCCCGGCTGTCGAATAGCGGACATGTCCGATGGCGTGGTGCCCGGATAAAGAATCCAGTGTTTCCTGTGAAAAAACTTCCGTGACGAGTCCTTGTCCGCGGTGCGGCAGAAGCAGTTTCCCGTCGCTTGCGACGATTCCTGCCCCTTCCTGTCCCCGGTGTTGTAAGCTGTGAAGACCATAATACGCAAGTTGCGCGGCTTCCGGTTGTCCGAAAATCCCGAACACCCCACACTCTTCATTTAATCCTTTGATGTCATATAACACGCGATCGCCCCTTCCCAGTCGGCTTGCAGTGTTGAACGTGTTGCTTCGATGAGTGTATCGTTAGTCTTAATTTGCAAAGCATCTTGATCGGTAACGTATCCTAATTTATACGCTCCTGTCTGCTTGACGAAGGCTGCTTCCTGTTCCGGCTTCACCGTCACGACGAAACGTGATTGCGATTCACTGAACAGGTGCAGGGCTGGTCCGTCAAATATCACGTCAAGACCAAGCGTCGTCCCGAATGTCATCTCGGCTAAGGCAACGGCGAGACCACCTTCTGCCACGTCATGGATCGCCGTGACAAGTCCCGCTTGAACCGCCGCTTGCAAGGCGAGTAACCGTTCTTGTTCGACGGCTAAGTCAATGTGCGGTGCTTTGCCGAATGATTTTTCGAATTGCAGGTATTGCAGTTCACTGCCGCCGAATTCCGCTGTCGTCTCTCCGAGTAGGTAGACAGCGTCGCCTGCTTGCTTGACGTGTTGTGTCGTAATCCACTCCGTTTGTTCGTGGAGACCGACCATCCCGACGACCGGCGTCGGATGAACTGCTTTTCCGGCAGATTCGTTGTATAAGGAAACATTCCCGCCGATGACCGGCGTCTCGAGCACACGACATGCTTCGGCCATTCCGGCCGTCGCTTGCTGTAGTTGCCAGAAGCCTTCCGGTTTATCCGGATTCCCGAAGTTCAGGCAGTCGGTAATCGCCAGTGGTGTCGCACCACTCGCAACGATGTTGCGGGCTGCTTCGGCGACGGCAATCTGTCCGCCGACGAACGGATCGAGGTAAACGAACCGGCTGTTGCAGTCGGTTGTCATCGCGAGTGCTTTGTTCGTTCCGCGAACCCGGATGACGGCTGCATCAGACCCCGGTGCGACGACCGTTGACGTCTGAACCATATGATCGTATTGATCGTAGACCCAACGTTTTGAAGCAATCGTCGGCTGTTTGAGCAAGGCCCGCCATGTTTCAACAGCATCTTCGACGACCGGTAACGTTTCATCCATTGCTTGGAACTCTTCATAATAAGCCGGGACACGGGATGGTTTGTTATAAACCGGTGCTTCTTCCGCGAGTGCATCGACCGGTACTTCAGCGACAATCTTACCGTGGTGAACGAGACGAAGCACTTTCTCGTCGATAACTTCTCCGACATGCACCGCATGGAGTCCCCATTTGCTGACGATGGCTTCGATCTCTGCTTCGCGTCCGCGTTCGACGACGAGCAACATCCGTTCCTGTGATTCCGATAACATCATTTCATAAGCTGTCATCCCGGTTTCCCGTTGCGGGACGTCATCAAGATGCATCTCGATGCCCATACCGGCTTTCGAAGCCATCTCGGCTGACGAGGACGTCAGTCCGGCGGCGCCCATATCCTGCATCCCGACAAGTGCCGGATGACCGACGATTTCAAGACAGGCTTCAATCAACAACTTCTCCATGAACGGATCTCCGACCTGAACGGCCGGACGTTTCGCTTCTGTATCTTCCCCAAGATCTTCTGAAGCAAAAGTCGCTCCGTGAATGCCGTCACGACCGGTTGCGGCACCGACGTACATGACCGAGTTACCGGCGCCTTTTGCGAGACCCTTTTGAATGTCTTCGTGGTTGATCAAGCCGATACACATCGCATTAACGAGCGGGTTGCCTTCATACGAATGATCAAATCCGACTTCTCCTCCGATGGTCGGAATCCCGACACAGTTCCCGTACCCGGCGATTCCGGCGACTACCTGTTCAAACAGTTGATTGACACGCGGCGTCCCGAGATGACCGAACCGAAGTGAATTCATCAACGCGACTGGACGGGCTCCCATCGAGAAGATATCACGAATGATGCCACCGACACCGGTTGCTGCACCTTGATACGGTTCAACGGCTGACGGATGATTGTGGCTCTCGATTTTAAAGACAACGGCTTGATTGTCACCAATGTCGACGACACCTGCTCCTTCACCGGGACCTTGCAGGACGCGTGGACCTGTCGTCGGAAACTGGCGTAAGACTGGCTTCGACGTTTTATATGAACAGTGTTCCGACCACATGACGGAAAACAAGCCGATTTCCGTATAGTTCGGTTGGCGTCCGAGTAAGTTGACGACCATCTCGTATTCTGCGTCACTAAGTCCCATTGTTGCGTAGATCCGTTGTTCCTGAATTTGCTCCATCGTTGGTTCAGACTGTTGTTTTAACATGGTGTGCCCCCTGTTTGACGAGTGAAGTGAATAACTTAAGTCCATCCGTTCCGCCGGTCAGCAGCTCGACTGCCCGTTCTGGGTGCGGCATCATGCCGAGGACGTTTCCGGCTTTGTTCGTGATGCCGGCGATGTCGCCGCGTGATCCGTTCGGGTTATCCGTATACGTAAAGGCAATTTGACGGTTCGTCTGTAGCATCGCGTATGTGGCGTCATCGCAGTAGTAGTTGCCTTCTCCGTGTGCGATGGGAATCGTTATCGTTTCCTGCGCAGCATAGTCTGATGTAAAGCGTGTCTCGTTGTTTTCGACCTTCAGTTCAACCGTGCGGCACATGAACTTCAGTCCCGTGTTGCGGTGTAAGACACCCGGGAGAAGTCCGGCTTCAACAAGAATCTGGAACCCGTTGCAGACGCCGAGAACCGTTTTGCCTTCTGCCGCAAAGCGTTTTACCTCTTCCATGATCGGTGAGAATTGAGCAATCGCTCCACACCGGAGATAGTCCCCGTAAGAAAAGCCGCCCGGCAACAAGACGCCGTCATATCCTTCGAGAGACGTTTCCGTATGGAAGACGTATTCCGCTTCTTCACCAAGCGCATCTTTCACAGCATGATACATATCTAGATCACAGTTAGATCCGGGAAAAACGATAACGGCAAACTTCATGCGGTCGTCACCTCTTCTACATCAAAACGATAATCCTCCATCACAGTATTAACGAGCAGCTTCTGACACATCTCATGAATCATCGCGTCTGTCGTTTCATCCGCAACGAGCAACTCGATCCGTTTACCGATCCGCACTTCTTCGACACCCGCAAAACCAAGCTGAACAAGACCGCCTTTAACCGCAACACCTTGTGGATCTAAAATACTTTCCCGTAATGCGACCGCTACTGTAACCTTTTTCATTGTCCGTTTCCCCCTAGGCGATTGAATAGTGTTTGGTACGTGTCGATGAGTGATCCGATATTACGGCGAAAGACATCTTTATCGAGATGTTCGCCTGTTTCCTTATCCCATAACCGGCATGTATCCGGTGAGATCTCGTCTGCGAGTAAAATCTCGCCAGCCGGTGTTTTACCGTATTCGAGTTTAAAATCAATCAATGTGATTCCTTTTTCATCAAAGTAAGGACGTAAGACATCGTTGACACGGTTGGCTTCCTGTTCAAGCAAGGAAAGCTCCTCCGTAGTCGCAATCTTCAGTAAATTGATGTGTGCCGGTGTGACAAGCGGATCGCCTAAGCTGTCATCTTTATAATAAAACTCGACGATCGGTGTTTCGAGAACCGTTCCTTCTTCGATGCCCAGCCGTTTACTCAGGCTGCCGGCGACGACGTTTCGAACGACGACTTCCAGTGGAATGATCGTGACACGACGTACGAGCTGTTCGCGCTCCGATGTCCGTTCAATGAAGTGTGTCGGAATTCCTGCCGCTGCGAGGACCTCAAAAAAGTGGCTCGTTAAGCGGTTGTTCAGTTCTCCCTTACCGGCAAACTCTGCCTTCTTCTCTCCATTAAATGCCGTAGCTTCGTCTTTGTAGACGATGCGGAGCACATCCTGATCCTGCGTCGTGTATAATCGTTTTGCTTTTCCTTCATAAAGTGGTTGCATCGATTTCGTCCCCCATGATCCTAAGATGTAGACGGGAGTCAGACTCCCGTCTCAGGTTGATTAGTTCAAGCCACACCGTTCAAAGATTTCATCGACCCGGCTCGTATGATACGTCGGATCAAAACAAGCATCGAGTTCTTCTTCTGTAAAGAGTTCTTGAATATCCGCTTCCTGCCATAAGACATCGCGGAACATGATTTGTTCTTCCCATGCCTGCATCGCCCGCGGTTGGACGAAGTCGTACGCCGCTTCACGTGACCAACCTTTTTCAATCAAGGCGAGTAAGACGTGACCGGAGAAGATGACACCAAACGTCCGGTCCATGTTGCGTTTCATATTTTCCGGGAAGACCGTCAGATTTTTAATGATGTTACCGAACCGGTTCAGCATGTAGTTGAGTAATCCCGTCGCATCCGGCAAAATGATCCGTTCCGCAGACGAGTGGGAGATATCGCGTTCATGCCACAGCGATACGTTTTCGTACGCTGTCACCATATGGCCGCGGATGACCCGGGCAAGACCGGTCATGTTCTCCGAACCGATCGGATTCCGTTTATGCGGCATCGCCGATGATCCTTTTTGACCTTTAGCGAAGAATTCTTCGACTTCACGGGTCTCCGTTTTTTGCAGACCACGAATTTCCGTCGCCATCTTTTCAATCGATGTCGCGATTAAGGCAATCGTCGACATGTAATGGGCATGACGATCACGTTGCAGGGTTTGCGTCGAGACCGGTGCCGGTTTCGTACCAAGCTTCTCACAGACATATTTTTCGATGAACGGGTCGATGTTCGCAAACGTTCCGACCGCTCCCGACATCTTGCCGTATTCGACTGTTTCCCGTGCTGCCTCGAACCGGACTTTATTGCGTTTCATTTCTTCGTACCAAAGGGCCAGCTTCAGACCAAACGTCGTCGGCTCGGCGTGTACGCCGTGTGTACGTCCCATCATGACCGTATATTTATGTTCGTTGGCTTTGACTTTTAAAATCTCGATGAAACGATCGAGATCGGCCGCCAAGATATCATTGGCTTGTTTCAACAGATACGATAATGCCGTATCAACGACGTCCGTTGACGTCAGTCCGTAATGAACCCATTTGCGTTCTTCGCCAAGTGTCTCCGATACGGCACGTGTGAAGGCGATGACGTCGTGTCGTGTCTCCTGTTCAATCTCATTGATGCGGTTGACATCAAAGGAAGCTTTTTCCCAGAGCAACTGGACATCTTCTTTTGGAATCACGCCAAGCTCACTCCAGGCTTCACATGCTAAAATCTCAACTTTCAACCAGGCTTCGAATTTGTTCTGTTCTGTCCAGATCGCTTTCATTTCAGGACGTGTATAGCGTTCGATCATCTAACCGTCTCCTTCCATATCTGCAGGCGCTCAACTTCGGCTAACGCTTCTTCGACCGAATCAGCCAAGATGTTCAGATGCCCCATCTTCCGCCCCTGTTTTGCGTCCTGTTTTCCGTATAAATGGACTTTCGTCCGCGAGGATAACATCGGTAATGCCTCGTCTAATGCCGTGATATGCTGACCTAGGATGTTCGCCATGACGACCGGTGTCGTCAAGCGGGTGTCGCCAAGCGGCAGTCCGCAGATAGCGCGGATGTGCTGCTCGAACTGTGACGTCTCGCACGCATCAATCGAATAATGACCCGAGTTGTGCGGGCGCGGCGCCAGTTCGTTGACGATCAGTTCGGAGCCGACGACGAACAGTTCGATTGCCAGTGTGCCAATCAAATCGACATCGTTTGCGAGACGTGTCGCCAGTTCAATCGCTTTTTGTTCCAAGTCGATTGGGATGCGGGCGGGAACGATTGACAGATGCAGAATGTTGTCTTGATGGATATTTTCACTGACCGGGAAGACCTTCGTTTCCCGCTCGCTTCGCGTGACGATGACGGAAATCTCCTGATCAAACGGTAACCATTTTTCAGCAACATATTCGGTTGCTTCAAAGGTCTTCATCGCTGTTTGTAAATCCAGCTCTGTCCGAATGACCGTCTGGCCTTTCCCGTCGTAACCAAAGCGGGCTGTTTTCAAGACGAATGGGAGACCTAACTGCCGTTTGGCTCCAAGGAGATCTTCACTTGTCTGAACTCCCTG
Source organism: Exiguobacterium sp. GL_137 (assembly GCF_057834585.1). Classification (NCBI taxonomy): domain Bacteria; kingdom Bacillati; phylum Bacillota; class Bacilli; order Caryophanales; genus Exiguobacterium; species Exiguobacterium sp. GL_137. Next base: position 456,412 of record NZ_CM174406.1, on the reverse strand, counting down.
ATACGGTGCCACCTTGTAACCAAGCTGTTCAATCAGTTCTTTCTCCCGAATCCGGTGTTGGGTCCGAAACAAAAGCTCTGTCCCGTGAATCAGTTTATAACCGATTGCTTCCGCTACTTCGTGTGAGATATTCTCAAACTCATAGGTCACGACGTCTGATTCAGCAGCAAGTCGCTTTGCGGCCTCGACATCCGTGAACGGTGCTTGAATCTGTTGATCCGCTACTTGCGCACACGGTGCGTTTTCAGTTGGATCAAGTGTGATGAGCGAATAGCCCATTTGGCGTGCAGATAAAGCCATCATCCGACCTAATTGACCTCCACCTAAGATACCAACCCGTTTCATGTCAGATGCACCTCGGAAGCGATGACGTCTCCTTCCAGTTCGACACGCATATGATCAAGAGCTCGGGCAATCCGTTCGTCAACCGTTCCAAGAATCTGAGCAGCAAGTAAACCCGCATTTTTGGCTCCGGCGTCACCAATTGCAACTGTCGCGACTGGAACACCACCGGGCATTTGGACAATGGAGAGTAAGGAATCGATGCCTTGAAGTGCTTTGCTTTGAATTGGGACACCGATTACCGGTAATGTCGTCTTCGCAGCAACCATTCCCGGAAGATGAGCGGCTCCGCCTGCCCCGGCAATGATGACCTTGAGCCCTCGTTCCCGGGCTGACTCGGCATATCGAAACATTAAGTCAGGTGTCCGGTGTGCCGATACAACTTTCTTTTCATAACCAATGTCCAATTGATCCAGTACATCACACGTTTTCTGCATGGTCACCCAATCCGATTGGCTGCCCATGATGACTCCGATTTCTACCTTACTCATCTGCGTCTCCTCCTCTTTTTGCATAAAAAAAGCCCAAACCACGTCTAAAAGGGTGGCTTAGGGTATAAAAAGGTACGCCAAAGAATTATCGACGAACATCCATATACCCCATAGTCCAACGATTTAGGGTCGTCGGGTAGAAACTTGCAAGCCATATCCCTGCTATTATACGAGGTTTTATATTCAATCTTCCTATCACGCCTTCATCTTAACAAGACTTCGGTCCGTTCGTCAACCAAAGGCGAACAATTTAATTATCTGAAAATTCATCGTTCGGTTTTATGGATAAATTGTTGAATTCATTTCGTTCAGCATTCGGAAATTTGAAAAGTATTCAACACGAACGACAAGAAAACCACAAAAAAATACGACCCTTTCTTTTACGAAAGAGTCGTGTGTTTGAGAAGAGACCTCGATTCAGACATTCTCAGCTTCGAGCTTCGGTTTGCAGTCAAAAATGATTTGCTGACGGATGGGATACGGTTCATCATTCGCATCCAGTCCAAAAATCGGTTCTTCCCGTCGGACGGTCGGACGATAACCCATGGCATCGATCCGATCCAGACAATCACTGATCGTTTCATTTTCTTCTACGGCAACGCGCATTTTTTGTTTTTTTGCCATGAGTATCACATTCCTTCCTTATTATATGTGTGAAAAAACCAAAAAAAGTCCATAAAAAAGCGGCGGCCCTTGAGCGTATGCTCCAGAACCACCGTTTGCCTGGCAACGTCCTATCCTCACAGGGGGAAGCCCCCAACTACTTTCGGCGTTCAAGTGCTTAACTTCCGTGTTCGGCATGGGAACGGGTGTGACCACTTGGCTATCGTCACCAGACGACGGGCTCGCGCCCTCAAAACTGAAGTCATCAACAATGCATCTGCTAGAACAAGGCCTCGACCGATTAGTATCACTCAGCTCCGCATGTCGCCATGCTTCCACCCGTGACCTATCTACCTCATCGTCTCTGAGGGGTCTTTCTTGATTACTCAAAGGGAAATCTCATCTTGGAGGGGGCTTCATGCTTAGATGCTTTCAGCATTTATCCCGTCCGCACGTAGCTACCCAGCGATGCTCCTGGCGGAACAACTGGTACACCAGCGGTGCGTCCATCCCGGTCCTCTCGTACTAAGGACAGCTCTCCTCAAATTTCCTGCGCCCACGACGGATAGGGACCGAACTGTCTCACGACGTTCTGAACCCAGCTCGCGTACCGCTTTAATGGGCGAACAGCCCAACCCTTGGGACCTACTCCAGCCCCAGGATGCGATGAGCCGACATCGAGGTGCCAAACCTCCCCGTCGATGTGGACTCTTGGGGGAGATCAGCCTGTTATCCCCAGGGTAGCTTTTATCCGTTGAGCGATGGCCCTTCCATGCGGAACCACCGGATCACTAAGCCCGACTTTCGTCCCTGCTCGACTTGTAGGTCTCGCAGTCAAGCTCCCTTCTGCCTTTGCGCTCTACGAATGATTTCCAACCATTCTGAGGGAACCTTTGGGCGCCTCCGTTACTGTTTAGGAGGCGACCGCCCCAGTCAAACTACCCGCCTGACACGGTCCTCCAGCCGGATGACGGCTGCGAGTTAGAGACTCTATGCATGAAGGGCGGTATCCCAAGGGTGACTCCTCCGAAGCTGGCGCTCCGGTCTCGACGTCTCCCGCCTATCCTGTACATCATGCACAAAGCCTCAATATCAGGCTGTAGTAAAGCTCCATGGGGTCTTTCCGTCCTGTCGCGGGTAACCTGCATCTTCACAGGTACTATGATTTCACCGGGTCTCTCGTTGAGACAGTGCCCAAATCGTTACGCCTTTCGTGCGGGTCGGAACTTACCCGACAAGGAATTTCGCTACCTTAGGACCGTTATAGTTACGGCCGCCGTTTACTGGGGCTTCGGTTCAAAGCTTCGCTTGCGCTAACCCATCCCCTTAACCTTCCAGCACCGGGCAGGCGTCAGCCCCTATACGTCATCTTGCGATTTAGCAGAGACCTGTGTTTTTGCTAAACAGTCGTTTGGGCCTATTCACTGCGGCTCTACTCAATGTAGAGCGTCCCTTCTCCCGAAGTTACGGGACCATTTTGCCGAGTTCCTTAACGAGAGTTATCCCGCGCGTCTTAGAATTCTCATCCCGCCTACCTGTGTCGGTTTACGGTACTGGCACCTTCCACCTCACTAGAGGCTTTTCTTGGCAGTGTGAAATCGTGACCTTCGTCCCTACGGGACTCCGCATCGTTCCTCGACTTTAGTGCCTGACGGATTTGCCAATCAGACGGTCTCGAAACTTACACATGCACTTCCATCCGCATGCGTCACTATCCTCCTGCGTCCCCCCATTGTTCAAACGGTGGATCGGTGGTACAGGAATATCAACCTGTTATCCATCGCCTACGCCTTTCGGCCTCGGCTTAGGTCCAGACTAACCCTGAGCGGACGAGCCTTCCTCAGGAAACCTTGGGCTTTCGACGGAGGGGATTCTCACCCCTCTTTTCGCTACTCACACCGGCATTCTCACTTCCAAACGCTCCACTGCTCCTTACGGTACAGCTTCACAGCGGTTTGGAACGCTCCCCTACCATTCCTTACGGAATCCGCAGCTTCGGTGGTATGTTTAGCCCCGTTACATTTTCGGCGCGGCGCCACTCGACTAGTGAGCTATTACGCACTCTTTGAATGGTGGCTGCTTCTAAGCCAACATCCTAGCTGTCTAGGCAGCGCCACATCCTTTTCCACTTAACATACACTTTGGGACCTTAGCTGGCGGTCTGGGCTGTTTCCCTCTTGACTACGGATCTTATCACTCGCAGTCTGACTCCCGAGTATAAGTTGCCGGCATTCGGAGTTTAACTGAATTCGGTAACCCTGTGGGGGCCCCTAGTCCAATCAGTGCTCTACCTCCGGAACTCTCAACCTCGAGGCTAGCCCTAAAGCTATTTCGGGGAGAACCAGCTATCTCCAGGTTCGATTGGCATTTCACCGCTACCCACACCTCATCCCCGCACTTTTCAACGTGCGTGGGTTCGGACCTCCAGTCAGTGTTACCTGACCTTCATCCTGGACATGGGTAGATCACCTGGTTTCGGGTCTACGACAACGCACTATGGCGCCCTATTCAGACTCGCTTTCGCTACGGCTCCGCCTCATCAGCTTAACCTCGCGCGCTATCGTAACTCGCCGGTTCATTCTACAAAAGGCACGCCATCACCCATTAACGGGCTCTGACTACTTGTAGGCATACGGTTTCAGGATCTATTTCACTCCCCTTCCGGGGTGCTTTTCACCTTTCCCTCACGGTACTGGTTCACTATCGGTCACTAGGGAGTATTTAGCCTTGGGAGATGGTCCTCCCGGATTCCGACGGGGTTTCACGTGTCCCGCCGTACTCAGGATCCACTCTGGAGGGAAAACAGTTTCAGCTACAGGGCTGTCACCTTCTTCGGCCGACCTTTCCAGGTCGTTCGCCTACTGTCTTCCTTTTTGACTCCGTATAGAGTGTCCTACAACCCCGGAGAGCATGCTCTCCGGTTTGGGCTGTTCCCGTTTCGCTCGCCGCTACTCAGGGAATCGCATTTGCTTTCTCTTCCTCCGGGTACTTAGATGTTTCAGTTCCCCGGGTCTGCCTCACGCTACACTATGTATTCATGTAACATGTCCCATCCCATTACGGATGGTGGGTTCCCCCATTCGGAAATCCTCGGATCAAAGCATACTTACTGCTCCCCGAAGCATATCGCTGTTCGTCGCGTCCTTCATCGGCTCCTAGTGCCAAGGCATCCACCGTACGCCCTTCATACCTTGATCTAGCATTTTGGTATTCTAAGAACACACGTCTAATGACATGGTTATAAAAAATTTGATGTCTTGTTGATGTCTTCAGTTTTCAAGGTGCGAGTGTCTCTTGCGAGACGGAGAGACGAGCTCTCAAAACTGAACGATGGGCATGTCCCGTAAGGGACGTTTTCCTTAGAAAGGAGGTGATCCAGCCGCACCTTCCGATACGGCTACCTTGTTACGACTTCACCCCAATCATCTACCCCACCTTCGACGGCTGGCTCCTTGCGGTTACCTCACCGGCTTCGGGTGTTGCAAACTCTCGTGGTGTGACGGGCGGTGTGTACAAGACCCGGGAACGTATTCACCGCAGTATGCTGACCTGCGATTACTAGCGATTCCGACTTCATGCAGGCGAGTTGCAGCCTGCAATCCGAACTGGGAACGGCTTTCTGGGATTGGCTCCACCTCGCGGTCTCGCTGCCCTTTGTACCGTCCATTGTAGCACGTGTGTAGCCCAACTCATAAGGGGCATGATGATTTGACGTCATCCCCACCTTCCTCCGGTTTGTCACCGGCAGTCTCCCTAGAGTGCCCAACTAAATGCTGGCAACTAAGGATAGGGGTTGCGCTCGTTGCGGGACTTAACCCAACATCTCACGACACGAGCTGACGACAACCATGCACCACCTGTCACCCTTGTCCCCGAAGGGAAAACTTGATCTCTCAAGCGGTCAAGGGGATGTCAAGAGTTGGTAAGGTTCTTCGCGTTGCTTCGAATTAAACCACATGCTCCACCGCTTGTGCGGGTCCCCGTCAATTCCTTTGAGTTTCAGCCTTGCGGCCGTACTCCCCAGGCGGAGTGCTTAATGCGTTAGCTTCAGCACTGAGGGGCGGAAACCCCCCAACACCTAGCACTCATCGTTTACGGCGTGGACTACCAGGGTATCTAATCCTGTTTGCTCCCCACGCTTTCGCGCCTCAGCGTCAGTTACAGACCAAAGAGTCGCCTTCGCCACTGGTGTTCCTCCACATCTCTACGCATTTCACCGCTACACATGGAATTCCACTCTTCTCTTCTGTACTCAAGCCTTCCAGTTTCCAATGACCCTCCCCGGTTGAGCCGGGGGCTTTCACATCAGACTTAAAAGGCCGCCTGCGCGCGCTTTACGCCCAATAATTCCGGACAACGCTTGCCACCTACGTATTACCGCGGCTGCTGGCACGTAGTTAGCCGTGGCTTTCTCGCAAGGTACCGTCAAGGTACGAGCATTACCTCTCGTACTTGTTCTTCCCTTACAACAGAGTTTTACGATCCGAAAACCTTCATCACTCACGCGGCGTTGCTCCATCAGACTTTCGTCCATTGTGGAAGATTCCCTACTGCTGCCTCCCGTAGGAGTCTGGGCCGTGTCTCAGTCCCAGTGTGGCCGATCACCCTCTCAGGTCGGCTATGCATCGTCGCCTTGGTGGGCCATTACCCCACCAACTAGCTAATGCACCGCAAGGCCATCCCAAGGTGACGCCGGAGCGCCTTTCATCATCAGACCATGCGGTCTGAAGAACTATTCGGTATTAGCTCCGATTTCTCGGAGTTATCCCAATCCTTGGGGCAGGTTCCTTACGTGTTACTCACCCGTCCGCCGCTCATTCCCTTCACTTCCCTCCGAAGAGTTCCGTGAGCTTCCTGCGCTCGACTTGCATGTATTAGGCACGCCGCCAGCGTTCGTCCTGAGCCAGGATCAAACTCTCCATAAAGTGTTTGACTTGCTCATTGTGTGACCGAAGTCACGTTGACGAAGCTTGCGCTTCATTTATTGTTTGTATCCGAAGATACGTTTTTTGCCTCATCGTTCAGTTTTCAAAGTTCGTCATTTCTTCCGCGTCGTGTTAGCGACTTCAATAGATTAACAGGTTCTTTCGATTATGTCAACCACGTTTTAGAAAAGATTTTTCAGCCCCAACAAACCGTTTATAAAAGGCGTCTCGCTGGAACATTTATTAATATACCAACAAAATTCGACAAACACAAGCATTATTTCAAAAAAACTTTACAAAGGATTTAAAAACCCTTTGTAAAGCCTTTAGAGTCTTAACATGCTCATTGCCGTGAAGCCGATGTTGGCCGGTCGTTCCGCCAAACGTTTCATCAGATACGTATACCAGTCGACACCATGAGGGACATAAATGACGACACGATATCCTTCAGCTGCTAATTCCTGTTGCCGCTTCGGCCGCATCCCTTGCAGCATCTGGAATTCAAATTGATCGAATCCAATTCCCTGTCGGTGGACGAATCGAATGACTTCTTGAATCATATCTTCGTCATGTGTCGCGACTTGCGTATAACAGCCTTGCAAAAGATTTTGTTTCACGAGTTGTAAATACGTCGCATCCACCGTTTCTTTCCGCTCGATATAAATGTCTTCCGGACCCGTATAGGCACCCTTGACGACACGAACCGTCGAATGCAATCGTTCAAGATCAAAACGCGTTCGGTATAGATTGGCTTGCAAAGCGATTCCGACATTTGAAAAACGACGATGCAATTGTTCAAAAACTTGAATGATGCTTTCACATACGGCTTCTTCTTCCATATTAATCGTGACACGCAAATCAAACGTTTCTGCTGTTTCCAAAATCCGTCTCATCTGCGCAACTGCAATTTTCGGATTTAACCTTAATCCGACTGAAGTCAGTTTCAATGAGACTTGCGCATTCAACTTTTCTTCCGAAATCCGATGAATGACTTTGATGCATTCATCAGCAATCCCGATTGCATCTTGTTCCGTTTCGATGAATTCACCGAGACAGTCCACTGTGACTGCTCGTCCGTCCTGATTTAAGGTTCGAACCGTCTCGATGGTTTCTTCCGTCCGTTGTCCACCGACAAAAAATGTTCCCCCTAACGGCAGCCCCACCTTCCGCGCCGTTTCAATCAACCCTTTATGCTCCGCCAAGTATTCAAAGACAGGACCTGTAATTTTTTCAATCATGGAAACACCTCCTCTTATTTCCCTTTCCCTCCTGCATAAAAAAAACGCCTTTCTTCTATATAGAAGAAAGACGTTAACTATAAAAGGAAACTCAGTGTAACCAGATGAAGTAAGCAAGGAATCCGAGTGACATCGCGTACATGATCGGATGGACTTCCTTCGCGCGACCTTTTGCAATCATCGTAATCGGATAGAACAAGAATCCGAAAGCGATTCCGGTTGCAATGGAATACGTAAGCGGCATCATGATGACCGTCAAGAAGGCCGGAACCGCGTACTCGAACTTCTTCCAGTCAATCTGGAGAAGAGATGAAGCCATCAATACACCAACGATGATTAATGCCGGTGCTGTTACCGGTGCTGTGATAACTGCGAGGAGTGGCGAGAAGAACAATGCAAGTCCGAAGAATAAACCGGTAACGATCGCCGTCATTCCTGAACGACCGCCTGCTGCGACACCCGCACTTGATTCAATGTAAGAGACCGTAGTCGACGTTCCGAGAATTGAACCCGCGACCGTTGCCGTCGAATCTGCAATCAAGGCGCGGCCGGCACGCGGGACTTTATTTTCTTTAATCAATCCTGCCTGGTTTGCGACCGCAACAAGTGTTCCGGCTGTATCGAAGAAATCAACGAAGAAGAATGTCAGGATGACGACTGCCATCTGGACTGTGAAGATTTCGTCAAAGTGTAAGAATGCTTGACCGAATGTCGGTGCGATACTTGGTGGTGCTGAGACGATTTCACCGAGACCTGACGGGACCGGAATTAAACCAAAGATCATACCGGCAATGGCTGTGATGATCATTCCGAAGAAGATCGCCCCTTTAATTCCGCGTGTCATCAAGATAGCTGAGATGACTAAACCGAAGACAGCAAGTAATGTCGTCCCCTGCCCCAGGTTACCGAGTGACACGAGTGTTGCTTCATTGGCGACGACGATACCGCCCGTTTTTAAGCCGATGAAAGCAATGAATAAACCGATTCCGGCAGCTACTGCCATTTTAAGCGGTTCTGGAATCGCATTGATGATTGTTTCCCGAATACCAGACGCTGTTAACACCATGAAGACCAGACCGGATACTAAAACACCGGATAAAGCCGTTTGCCATGGGATCCCCATTCCGATGACGACACTGTAAGCGAAGAACGCATTCAATCCCATACCTGGTGCCAGAGCGATTGGGTAATTGGCGAGTAAGCCCATCGTAACCGAACCGATGATGGCAACAAGTGCTGTTGCACCGAAGACCGCTCCCGCATCCATTCCCGCTTCTGCGAGTGTGTTCGGATTGACGAACAAGATGTAGGCCATCGCGAAGAACGTCGTCATACCGGCGATGAACTCTGTCCGCATATTCGTACCGAGTCCATTAAAATCGAAGTAACGCGCAATCGCATTCTCCTTTTGTTTTGGTTGTTGCGGTTTCATCTGTGTGCTCATGATTGCCCTCTTTCCAAATAAGCCGTCTCAAGAAACGAAAAAAACGGCAGTTACCTAAGCGGTAAAAGCCGTTTCTTTAAGCGCACACCAGAATCAGTGCACGCCGTAGTAGGAACCTTTAAGGTGTTCCTGTAGAGACTTCCGGGCCATATCCCCAGAATTATACGGCATTATTTTTTGTTTTTTAGTGGATAATTAAAATAAGAACAGACACATCGTAGCATGCTCAAAATCGCGGGTCAACCATAAAAACGAAATTTAGTCGTTTAAATAATCCGAACGTTCGGTTTTGGAAGCGTTTTTCCCAATTAACTCACTTCTTCCAAGTTTTCCTAATTACGTCTGTCGTTCTTAAACAAGAGCGGGGATAACTGAAAACGAATCGTGATTCTTCCCAAGCCAACTACAAGAACAATCGCCAATATCCTTTTCTTATCGTAAGCTCATTAAAATAAGCAGAGGCGATGAGCCTTTTAACCACAAACTTATAAAGTATGTATATATAGATGGTCAGCGTCTTTGTACCAAGATATCGTATTCCATATAAATAAAAAGAGCGTAGCTCATAAGCTACGCCCTCTTAACCATTAACTAAAAAATTATCTTCTGTCATCTCGATTAAGTCCGTTGTTTCGATCAAGATCATTATCTCGGTCAAGTCTGTTATCCCGATCAAGATCGTTGTCTCGGTCCAGGTTATTAGTAGTACTCACACTATCATCAATATCTGCTTCTTCACGGCGAACTGTTTCTGAGACGGTTTCCGTATCCTGAACTTTCCGTTTCCCGACGACAATTTCTTCAGTAACAACATCTTGTTTTGAAACGACAACGCGTTCTTCAGAAAGTGGAACATGAATCGAATCATTTTCATCTACAAAAGCATCTGTTCTTGTTTCGCTCTCGTTGACCGGGCGACGTTCCACATATACTTCTTCGCGTTCAACAGGCACTTCGATGGATTGTTGATCTTCGACAACACGTTTGCTGACATTTACTTCTCCAGTTTGAACTCTTTCTTTATCAACGTTCAAACGTTCTTCATGCAAGCGAAGACGTTCTTCCTCTGTTCCAGCATCTGGTGCAATAGAAGATGTCCGATCCGTTTTTGAAGAGTTATCATAATCCTGATTCCGGTCCACTCCGGAAGTCGTACCGTATCCTTGATCCCCATTCATATCTGAAGCAACACCATAACTTTGATTGTGTTTTTCGTAAGAATCCCCATACTCACTGTCTACATACAATACTAATTTGCCGTTTTGTACTTGACGGCGGTACTCTTCCGATTCAGTACGATCCAATCCCATACCACTGAATGCTCCCGCAGAAGAATCTTCAGAGAAGGCGGCCATAAATTTCCCCATGAACCCTTGATGCTGCTCTTCACCTGTAGTATCCACATGGACGTCTGTCTGGTCTTTTAACATAGAAAACGAATCTTTATCTTGTGCGACGACATACATATCGCTTTCATTGTAACCCTGTGCCTTTAATTCATTCACTTTACTTAATACTTCCGCTTGGGTATTAAACACGTCGATAAATGTATTTTCTTTTCTACTCATGACCTTCTCCTCCTTTGGGATAAACAGCGTTTAAAATTCAATGTTAAAATCAAATATCAAACGCTTACAAGTAATTTTAAGTGCCAACATTTTGAATTTGCCCTATTTCTTTTTTAATTAAACATTTTTTTCACATGTTTAATTAAAAGAAAGTCCGCGCTGGTTTAGCAACAGACTTTCTTCTGGCATTCCATGTTTTGCATTAATCAACAAAAAAACTAATATTTCGCCTTAACCCCTCTATACTTCTTCACATTTTTTATACATCAGATCTCATGCAAAAAAATTGAGGATTAAAAATCATCTGGAATGTTAGCTAAATATACTTTTAAAGTACTCAGACAGTAGGCCTTCTCCTCTAAATCGATCTTCTAAAACAGGTTTTACCCGCTTTAATTCATTCTTACGTGTTCGACGTGTTCGATAAGTATTCGTGAAAGATCCTAAGTAAGAATATTTATATATAGGTTCCTCAGGATACAATTCATAAGCATGCTTTAACATGGAAATTCCTTTTTCTTCCTGCTGTTCATAGTCTCCAAAGTAATAAGGAAACATGGAAATCATATAACCAAAACACCAGAGAAAATCTTCATGCGTTATAAAATGAGCCAAACCGAAATTTGTCACTTCAGTCAAAAAAGACTCTAATTCATCCGTATCTATATCTGCATCTGTAATCCCAAGTGGCCCTTGTTCGACTACGACATACCAACAAAAAAAGCCAAGTCGTACAGTCGTTTTTAAGTCCGTCGGATTTTGTTGCCATGCTTTTATAAGATATTCTTTTGCTTCATTCCAATTCTCTTGATGCTCTAATCGATCAACTTCAGGCCATGTCCAATCAATCATAGTGGTTCGCCACCTATTCCATTTCATTACTGACTTCATATTATATCAACTGTACGATACACAGCTCGGTGTGTCTTATTTTACTCCTTAGAATTTGTTGGTTCAGTTTGACGTCACTTAACAGTTCCATGATTTTAGTCGCGAAAAAAGCCCCTTTCATTCACAAATCGTGTGAACAAAAGAGAGCTTCGTTTTAAAATAGAGTTGTTGAAGGTGAAACGGACTTCTTTCCACCTGTTCCCTTTAAAGCGTTGGTAAGAAAGGCTTCATGAGACAAATCCCCTCAGCAAGTCTAGTTCTTATTCCCACTCAATCGTTGAAGGTGGTTTCGACGTCACATCGTACAGGACGCGGTTGACGTTCTGAACTTCGTTGACGATCCGGACAGAAATCTTCTCGAGCACGTCCCACGGGATGCGTGCCCAGTCCGATGTCATCCCGTCGATTGATGTAACGGCACGGATTCCGACGGCATAGTCGTATGTCCGCTCGTCACCCATGACACCGACTGAACGAAGTGGCGGCAAGACTGTGAAGTACTGCCAGATTTCGCGTTCAAGACCGGCTTTTTTGATTTCATCACGGAGGATGAAATCGGATTCGCGGACGATTTCAAGTTTCTCGTCTGTGATTTCACCGAGGACACGGATCCCGAGACCTGGTCCCGGGAACGGCTGACGCCAGACGATTTCGTCCGACAAACCGAGTTCTTTTCCGAGTTCGCGGACTTCGTCCTTGAACAGCGTGTTAATCGGTTCGATCAACTTGAACTGCATGTCTTCTGGCAATCCACCGACGTTGTGGTGTGATTTAATCGTTTGGGCCGTATCTGTTCCGCTTTCGATGATATCCGTATAAAGCGTTCCTTGAGCCAGGAAGTCCATATCCGTCAGCTTCGACGCTTCTTCGTCGAATACATAAACGAATTCGTTCCCGATGATTTTTCGTTTTTGCTCCGGATCCGAGATCCCTTTTAACTTGTTGAGGAAGCGGTCCTGCGCGTCAATCTTGATGACGTTCATGTGGAAGTGATCCGCAAATGTCTTCATGACACTTTCGGCTTCCCCTTTTCGCAAGAGACCGTGGTCGACGAACATACATGTCAACTGGTCACCGATTGCTGCGTGAATGAGTGCCGCGACGACGGATGAATCAACGCCGCCTGAAAGGGCGCAAAGGACCTTTTTATCGCCGACTTCTTCTTTAATTTTTGCGATTTCGATTTCGATGAAGTTTTCCATCGACCAGTCGCCCGTACACTGACAGACTTCGAAGAGGAAGTTTTTCAAGAGTTCTTTACCGAACATCGTATGGTTGACTTCCGGATGATACTGGACGCCGTACATCTTCAGCTCTTCGTTTTTGATTGAAGCAATTGGGCACGAGACATTTGTTCCATCGACGACGAAACCGTTTGGTACCGATGTGACGAGGTCACTGTGGCTCATCCAAACCGTCTGTTCGAGCGGGAGGTTCGCATACATCGGCGATGGATCGTTGAGTGTCAACGTCGCTTTTCCGTACTCGCGGTGTCCGGCGCGTTCAACCGTTCCACCAAAGTGTTGCGACATCAATTGCATACCGTAACAAATTCCGAAAATCGGAATGCCGAGGTCAAAGATTTCTGGATCACAGCGGTACGCGTCTTCTGCGTAGACACTCCGTGGTCCACCGGAGAAGATGATACCGGCTGGTGCGATGTCTTTTACTTCCGCTGCAGTGATCTTATGCGAATGCAGTTCACTGTAAACTCCGAGATCACGAATGCGGCGTGTGATCAATTGATTGTACTGACCTCCAAAGTCGAGGACGAGGATCATTTCTTGGTCCAAATGTGCTTCCAAATCTATTCCCGCCTTTCCAATTTCATGCGTACCCCGATGAAAAAAAGCCCACTCTTCCCCCATAGATAAATGGAAAAAGAGCAGGCCGCTTCACAAAAAAGTGTATACGAAGGGTCTGCTCCTTCATAGTCAGGTCGTTTAAGGTGACCCGGTAGAGACTCTCACGCCATATTCGCGAGTATATACAAAGGAGATGCATGTATGATTTACGTTGTTCCCATTGTAACTGTATCAATTCGAAAATATCAACCCTCTATCCGTCGAATGATATTTTCGAAATATTCACGTTTTTTATCAACCGATAACGATTCGCCTCCGTAGACCATCCGTTCATAGGCATCCGTCAACGGACGCATCGCATACGTTTCGTAATATCCGTCAACCTCATGCGCAAGTTCCGTCAGTGTCCGGCCGTCCTTGTAGCGGAAGCCTTGTTTGTCGAGACGGCGCAATAAGAAACGGTACATCCGCTTGAATCCTTCCGGACGATGAAGCTGGTTGCGGAAAAATAAAATCGCCGCGGTCCGGGTCAACGGTTTCCGGAAGAGATACAAGAATACCAGTCCGACGATTACACCGACAACCGGCCAAATCGGAAACGATTGTTGTTCGGTCTGCGCTGCTGTCGTCGTTTGTTCTTCATCCAGCAGATTCTCCTGCGGACGTTCCGGTGTTGCGGTTTCCGTATCGGTCTCCGTATCGCGTTGCGGATTCGCTTGTTCGGTCTCATTATTCGTTTCCTGATCAATCGTATATTGTCCGGCTCCGTCAAAACTGACGGTCGGTTCGAGCGGTACCCAACCCGGTCCTTCGATATAGACTTCGACCCACGAGTGGGCATTTTTATTGCGGACCGTATAACTCGTCACGGCTGCCCCGATGACATCCGATTCGCCGCCCGTAAATCCTTTTACCCAGCGGGCCGGCAAACCGGCAGCGCGTAATAACACGGTCGCGGACGTCGAAAAATTATCACAGTAGCCGAGTTTCGTCTCAAATAAAAATTGATCGACATAATCCTGATTTTCTTCCGGTACGGCGACTTCTTCCGTATTGTATTCGAAGTTTTCCTGCTCAAAATAACTTTCGATCGCCTTCGCTTTGTCCCACGGACTGTCTTCGTCCGCGACGATCTCTTCCGCGAGATCTCGGACACGATTCGGTAACGTATCCGGTAACTGTAAATACCGGTCCTGCTCCACCTCCGACAATGTAATCGGCTCATCCGTCTGGAGCAATTCTTCCGTAAACAACGGATACGTGTATTGAATCTGATAATTTTGCTGGCGTTCCGTATCATCCAGGTACGAGACCTTTTGATTTTCCGGATCAATCAACAGATTTTGCCGTTGCTTATCTACACTCAAACGGACATTGTCCCCGTTATACGGCACAAACGGCAGCTCCCGTGACAGTTCAAATGTCGCCCGTTCTTCCCGTGTCTTGACATCATCTCCGAAGTGCGAGAAAAATCCCCGCGAATCGATTTCCGGTTCTGATTTCGACAGGACCCAGCCTTTTCCGGTATAGACGTCTTTTGTCTCGACACGCCAGTAACGGCTGCCTTCACTTTCGACCTGAAAGACTTCCCGGTCGTCCATCTGGAACGGACCGCCGAGCTGCTCGTCGTTGTTGCCGTAGCCAACTTTTTGAATCCGGCTCGACGATGTGCCCTCACTCTCGAAACCATCGGTCCAGTCATACCAGCTATCCTGCCACGTCGCCGTAATGACCGGGCTTTGAACAGCAGCAACCACTGTCGCTCCGATGATAAGCAACGCACTGAGCGGACGGACGTAAGACGCCGTCGGACGTTCGCTGACTTCTGTCGCATACAACAGAAACAGTGCCAGGACGATCGGATAGATGATGAACTGTTCTCCCGAGTAATCCGTCCATGTGTCGCAGTAGGCAATGAAGCCGATGACGCCGAGCGCCAGCCCGAAAACAAAGCCTCGGTTCGGAAACGTCCGCCGCGCCAAATAGCTGATCAAAAAACTGATCAGTCCAATCGAGAAGGCAAATGCCGGACGTCCCGGTAACTCTCCGTTGATGACACGGTTGATGTCGCCCGCGATTTCACGGAACAAGTTCCACGGTGCTTCTCCGGGAATCAAAATAAAGTAAAACGAAACGAGTAACGCAAGCAGACTGCCGAGTAAAAACCAGCTGCGCCGCAGATGCGACAACAGGAGGGGGGTCAACAGGAGCGGCAAGAACGGAATGACACTCTCAAATGTCGTCAGTTCGAGTAACGGCGGCATGAAGCTCGCAAACAGTAATCCTGCAAGCAGATTCCAAATCAGTCGTCGTATCATCCGGTCGTCCTCCTCTCTGGTGTGTAGACATGAACGCTTGCTTCCTGCCGGACTTTCGAAATCCACATTTCATTGTTGGATTCGAGATCCGGTGTGATGAACAGGACATTTCCGCTCAGTCGTAACGCTTTCGAAGAGTATTCCCAGGATTCGATGAATGACCGGGTCCGGCTCGGTTGCGCCGTCATCAGATAGTGGGTCAACTTCGCGCCTTCAAGCGGCAACGATAAGGACTGCACACCGTGCCCGACGAGGTGAATCCGGTAATTCAGATGACGTTTGTTCAGTTGATCCGTCGCGGCAGCCAGCATGGAAATACTTTTTTCAAAGTTCTCATCACTGACCGTTCCTTCGTCAAATACAATCGTCGTCTCGCGTTCCTGTTCCCGTTCAAACGTTTTCGTCATCAATCCCTGCCGTTTCGCGGTCGATTTCCAGTCAATCTGATTCATCCGGTCCCCGCTGACGTATTCGCGGACACCGACGACCGTAAAGGACGATTGCCGGAGATCGAGTGAAACGGGAGAAATCCCGCCGTCGCCACGGTCATCTTCGTGCGGCAGTTGAACCGCCAACCGGGCAGGTTCGACTGCCAGATATGTTTCGACCGGATAGAGCTTTTTCCGCATGAACAAGCCGAACGGATCGCGTATTTCCAGTACACAACCGGGAATTTGATACAGTCCACGACGGATCGATGGAATCAAATAATCAATGTGCTCGACTTTCCGGTAATGTGCCCGCAGCGGATGCCGGATATTCAGCGGTTCTTCACTGAGTGCATCCGGAACGGCTTCCGTCACGTCGACGGCCCCTACAAGGAACGGAAACTTCCGTCGTACTTGAAGCGAGACCGGTATATCGGTTCCGGCAATCAACATCTTATTGGAGACTTCCCGCGTCGCCAACGCTTGCGTGACGGGCCAAATCAAAAACAGTGTCCAGTACACGGTCAATCCTGCCATGACATAAACCAACAGCGATGCGACATTCCCGCCGTCAATCCGGGCATAGACCCATAACGCGGTGAGTGTGATCAGCAAGACGGCGTAACGCCAACCGATTTGCCATCTCGTCATAAGGACTCCACATCCTGCTGAATCGGCACGGTGACTTCTTTTTTCACTTGTTCGAGAATTCGTTCTGCCGTCTGTCCGTGATAGCGTGCGTCCGCTGTTAAAATCAGGCGGTGCGAGAGCACAGGCGTCAACAGCTCCTTGACGTCATCCGGTAAGACGAATGACCGTCCTTCCATGTACGCCCAGGCTTGTGCCACTTTCATCAGGGCGATCGAAGACCGCGGACTGGCTCCGAGATAAAGGGATGCATGCGTCCGTGTCGCCTGGATCAGTTGAACGATATATTTTTTAACCGGTTGAGAGACATGAACGTCCTTCACCGCCTCTTTCATCCGTAACAATTCGTCACGTGTGATAACGGACTCGAGCGTCTCGATTGGTTCATCCCGTTCGAACCGCGTCAATAGCTTCATTTCTTGTTGAAAGTCGGGATAACCCATCTTGACCTTAATCAAAAACCGGTCGAGTTGGGCTTCCGGAAGCGGATACGTCCCTTCATGTTCAATCGGATTTTGAGTCGCCATGACAAAAAAGGGATTAGGAAGCGTGTGAATTTCTCCATCCACCGTGACATTCGCTTCCGCCATCCCTTCGAGCAATGCAGATTGTGTTTTTGGTGAGGTCCGGTTGATTTCATCTGCCAGGACAATGTTTCCCATCAAAGGACCCGGCCGGTATTCAAACTGACTCGTCTTTTGGTTATACATCGAAACCCCCGTCAAATCGGACGGCAGCAGATCAGGTGTGAATTGGACACGTTTAAATGTCAAACCAATCGAACGGCTGAATGCGCGAACGAGCATCGTCTTTCCGACACCCGGTACGTCTTCGAGTAAGACGTGACCTCCGGCAAGTAATGCTGCTAAAGATTGTGTAATCACGTTTTCTTTTCCGATGATTACTTTTTCTACGTTGTCGATGATCGCTTGAATCTCCTTCGTATATGTTCGCATTGTCTGGCCCCTTGCTGTTTAGTAGTTGAATTTTCTGACTTTTTATATCATCTCATATCTGTCGATGCTTTTAAAGGCATAGGGATAGCTGAATACGCACAAAAGGGGGCGCCGCTGTTCGCGACTCCCCCTTCCTGCTTTCAGGAACGATCACATATCGTAAACCGTTCTTGAACCGTGCAATCTGCACGTAAAACACGAATCACTTCGTGTCTATTGTCATGTTGCGTCCGTCAAGTCCGGTGATCCTCTTCTTCTCGAAGCGACATGCGATCGTTCCCTATACATTGATAATCATTCATGTGCATCACCATCCTTTCATATACTGAATATTACCGATTCTATTCGAAGTTAAACCACTTTTTTTTAATTTTTTTTGAAACGGTAATAGGTCGAAGCCAAGGCAAGCGCCAAAACGGCACCTTTGATGATGTTCAGTGAATAATACGGTACCGACAACATGACGAGCCCGTTCTCAAGAATTCCGACGAGACAAGCACCGACGAGTGTGCCGAGCGCGTTCGGCTTCCCTTGTCCGGCAAATGAAGAACCGATGAACGCTGCTGCAACAGCCGGCATCAAATAACCGGATCCGGCATTGATTTGGGAGGAACCGACTTGCGACGCCAGCAAGATCCCGCCGACAGCCGCCAGTAATCCGGCAATCAGATAAGCGAGTGCCCGGTACCGGTTGACCCGGATTCCGGTCAGATGGGCCGCTTCCGGATTTCCGCCGATGATGTACAAAAAACGTCCATGCCGGGTATGGTTCAAAAAGACATGCGTCACGGCGACGACGACAAGCATGATCAGAATGATCCAAGGCGCCTGACTGATTTTTAAAAACGACTCCGGAATCAATCCGACCGTCGGTGTTCCGTCGAGACGGGGCATCCCGGCACTGATTGATCCGCCACCGGTATAGGTCATCGCGACGCCTTCAAAAATGAACATCGTCGCAAGTGTGGCGAACAGATCCGGAATCTTAAACTTCACAATCAACAAAATGTTGACGAGTGCGACCGCCAAGGCAATTACGAGGGCCAGACCAATCGAGACGCCGAGCGGCAGGCTGTACCAGACAAAAAAAGAGACGACGAGCGAGCTGGCAAAGGTTGCGGTTGAACCGACGGACAAGTCAAAGCCGTTGACCGTCAACGAAACCGTTAATCCGATGGCGATGATGGTCACAATCGAGATGCTTCGTAAAATATTGACCAGGTTCGTCCCTTGTAAGAAATTCGGCGCCGTCATGGCAAAGAACAGAATAAGTGCAACAATCGCGAGGACGATGCCCCAGTCGTTCAAAAAGCGTAATAACGGTTTTCCCGGTGCGGTTCGTGGTGCGTCCGGCTTTGCCGTCGGTTTTTGCAATACATCATTCATTCTGTTGTCCTCCTGTTGCATACCACAATAATTGTTCTTCGGTCGTTTCCGCAGTGGTCGTTTCAAACACGATCCGTCCGTCATACATGACATAAATCCGGTCGGTCACAGCCAGCAGTTCATCCAGTTCGCTCGACGCATAGATGACGGCTTTCTGTTCTGCAGCCAATTGATCAATCACTTGGAAGATTTCCGCTTTCGCCCCGACATCGACGCCTTTTGTCGGTTCATCCAATACCAGGACGGACGCGTCTGCCAGCAACCATTTCCCGATGGCGACTTTTTGCTGGTTCCCGCCGGATAAGTCGGCGGCACGTTGCTCGGTACTGCTGACTTTAATCGACAGTTGCTGCACGATTTTTTGAGCTGCGGTCCGCTCCTTTGTTTTCTGTATAAATCCGAACCGGTTGACGAATTGTTGGAGACTGGCTGCCGTCATGTTTTGGTCAATCGGATCTGCGACTAAAATCCCTTCTTTCCGCCGTTCTTCCGGCACCAGCCCAATACCGAGCCGGACTGCATCATTCGGCGAACGAAGGCGGTGTGTTTCTCCATGCAGACGAATCGATCCCGAAGTGACAGAAAGCGATCCGAAAATCGTTTTACACAGTTCCGTCTTACCGGCACCGACGAGTCCGGCAATTCCGATCACTTCTCCGGCACGGACGGTTAACGAGATGTCATCCAGTTGTCCGGCGACTGTGACCCGGTCGAGTTCAAGTGATGGTGCACCCGCCGGACGCGCTTCCCGTTTCGATTGGCGCAGACGCCGGCCCAGCATCTGTTCGACGACTGTTTCCTTTGTTTGTCCGGCAAGAAGCTGACGTGACACCAGCTTGCCGTCCCGCATGACAGAAATGGATTCACAAATCTCAAATAGTTCTTGCAGCCGGTGGGAAATGAAGATGACGCCCAGTTGTTCCGTCTCTGCCAGCTCACGAATGATGCGAAACAGTTGCTCCGTTTCCCGTCCGCTGAGCGGGGCGGTCGGCTCATCCAATATCAGGAACCGGCTCTCCTGGACCAAGGCGCGGGCAATCAAGACCAGTTGTTTTTCGGCCAGACGCAACTCGCTGACCCGCTGCCGGACATCAATTGATGCTTTCAGTTTCCGTAAAGCACGTTCGGCTATTTCCTCGTATCGCTGCCGTCTGATGAACCCTTTCAGCTGTCCGTTCGTCAGCACATCGAGACAAATATTTTCCGCCACGGTCAAATAACCGACCAGTGCCGTATCGACTTCCTGATAAACGATTTCAATCCCGGCCCGTTTTGCGGCAGCCGGTGAATCGATTGTCAGAGGTACACCGTCAAACCAAATCGTTCCGTCATATGAATCGTACGCCCCGGCCAACACTTTCATCAACGTGGATTTACCGGCTCCGTTCGCTCCGACAAGCGCATGGATTTCCCCGCGGCCCACGGAAAAATCAACATCGTCCAGCGCCTTGACGCCGGGGAATTCGATTGAAATTCCCTGCATCTCCAGTCGTTGTTCCTTCACCGGACGGGTCATTTCCCGTCATTCGCTTTCCGCAGTTTTTCCATCCACGGTTCATTGAACTTTTCGGACGTACTCCAGCCTTTGATGATCGTATCGAGATTGTACATCGTCGTATCGGCTTTCAGTGCTTTTTGTTCGACCAGTTTAGCGTCTAGGTCAAAAGTGTCCGGTGTGTTTTCCCCGGCCAGCTTTTTCGCCAGCAGACGCATATCCGTCTGTCCGATCAAATGCGGATCGACGGCACTCGTCGACACCCAGTTACTGCCCTTTTCACGCATCAGATTGATGTCCTGGTTCGAAACGTCGATTGAAATCAACGGAATCTCCTGACGTTTGTTATCCTTTAAGGATTTATAGGCTCCTTTGGCGACTTCATCCCAAGCACCCCAGACGGCATCGATACTTCCTTTCGGATATTTGGCGAGAATCGCGTTCATCTTCGCCGCAATATCGCCTTGGACATCCTGGAAGTTCGTTGGTCCGACTGTTTCAAGCGTTTTAATTTTTCCGTCTGCTTCGTATGTCTTGTAGATTTCCTGACGGCGGTCAAGCGGGGCAAATCCCGGACCGAACCACAGTTTGATGACCCGGACCGGCTGATCGTCTTTGACTTTCGTTACTTCATCGAGTGAAAGCTGTGCCAGTTTATGATCATCCTGGAACGTTTCCGTGATGCCTTTTAACGTCTGGTCCTTTTTCTTTGTCACTGTATCGAACGTCACGACTTTGATCCCTTTGTCGATCGCCGGTTTGATCATGTCGTAGGCATAATCCTCTTTTCCGTGCGAGATAATCAGTCCGTCATAATCCTGTTGGACGGCTTGGGCGACGAGTTCCTTGAATTTGACGTCATTGCCTTCCGAGATGAACGTGTTAACCTGAAAACCGAGCGCTTCCCCTTCCGAACGAGCTCCGTCCAAAAACTGTTTCGTATGGTCATCGGATGCCAGATTGCGGATGACGGCAATTTTGACGTCTCCCTGGACACTTTCCGGTACACCACTGATTTTTTTCGTCGGTGTCGCTTCGCTATTGGCGCAAGCAGCCAGCAAGACCGCCGGTGCAAGTACCGCAAATGCTAATTTTTTCATTTCGATCTCCCCAGTCTGTTTAACGTATTTGTTGTCCGATTGTCTGCTCGATCGTTTCGACGGACGGATGCTTGATGACTCCCAGTTCCGTAATGATTGCCGTGATCAATTCGTGCGGTGTCACGTCAAACGCCGGATTAAAGACGGCCACACCGGCCGGCGCCGTTGCTTTCCCTGCGAATTGCGTCACTTCACGGGCATCGCGTTCTTCAATCTCAATCTCGTCTCCCGACAAGCTCGTCAAATCAAAGGTCGAAAGGGGTGCCGCGACATAAAACGGAATCCCGAAAGCACGGGCCAGTAATGCCAGTTGAAACGTCCCGATTTTATTCGCGGTATCCCCGTTTCGGGTAATCCGGTCGGCACCGACGATGATGGCGGTGATGTTTTTTTCTTTGATGGTATGGGCGACCATATTATCGGTAATCAAGGTCACGTCAATACCGGCCCGTTGCAGTTCCCATGTCGTCAGACGCGCTCCCTGCAGTAACGGCCGCGTTTCCGATGCATAAACGGAGAGCAGAATTTCCTGTTCTTTCGCGAGATAAAACGGGGCGAGTGCCGTCCCGTAAGCCGCTGTCGCAATCGATCCGGCATTACAAATCGTCAGAACCCGGTCACCGGACTCAAATAATTCCAATGCGTGGATCCCGATTTGCCGGGATGTCTTGGCATCCGTTTCATACAGTTCGAGCGCCTTTTGTTCCAACCGTTTTGGTAACTCGGCAAGCGCCGTACTCGAGACAATAATTTGATTCAGCTCATCAAGCACGTTCCGCAAATTGACCGCCGTCGGCCGGGTTGCGAGCAATTGGGCCGACACCGTCAACAGTTCTTGTTTCGCTTCAGAAAGTGACCCTGTCGTCCGGCGGAATGCTTCCTGCACAAGGATGAAGCCGCCGAACAGGCTGATGGCCGGGGCACCGCGGACACGTAATTGTTTGATGGCGTCAATCGCTTGCGCCAAGTCATGGATAACCTCGTATCGTTCTTCTTCCGGGAGCCGGGTCTGATCCAAAATCGTCACCGTCCCGTTGTCATAGATGATGCTTTGGACGAATTGGCTCATCGGCTGAGTTCCTCCGTCAAATCGAAGTTCCGTAAATCGGTGAACGTCTTGCATTCGGTCCGGCGTTTGATCAATGCCACTCCAAGACGTAACGCATGACGTTTCCGCTCAAGTCGTTCCCCCGCGTCCGTGATGTTCTCGAGGTCCGCAACCGGTGCCAATCCAATCGTCCGCCGAATCAACTCACAACCGGCAAAGCCCAGTGCGTCCTGTAAAATCGTACTGAGGACATCGTCGACAAGTCCGCCCGCCGAACGGAACGGCTCTACCGCTTCGCGTTCCCATAATGCTTTGAACGTCGACGCAAAGGTCAGCCAAAACGTATCGATATCCTTCACCCGTCCATCCCGTAACTCGGCATAGTTTGGATACGCGGCAAAGCAGAGATGGGCGATGAATTGTCCGACATCAAAACCAAACGGTCCGTAAAAGGCGAACTCGGGATCGATGACTTTCGTTTCATCGGCTGAAGCAAAAATACTTCCGGTATGTAAGTCACCGTGCAATAATGCATCACCTTTTGTGATGAACAGTGTTTCCAGTTTCGCGACTTCGCGTTTCAGTTCTGCATCCTGCCATAACCGAACCGCTTCCGCTTCGAGGCCTGCTTCAATCGCATTCGTTTCCGCATCATAAAACGGGTCTGTGAAGATCAATTTTTCCGTGATATCACAGAGATCCGGATTGTAGTAGTTCCGCGCCACTTGTTTTTTCGCGACCGGTCCAAGCGCAAAATCCGACGTATAAAACAGTGTCCGCGCCAGGTACGAACCGATGTGTTCCGCGAGTAACGGATACTTTTCCCCTTCGAGCAAGCCGGTCCGGGCGATCGTCAAATGCGACAAATCCTCCATCACCGTAAACGCTTCTTCCTTGCTCGCATGGTAGACGTGCGGAACGAAAGGAACAGCGACTTTTGCGAATTCTTTTAAGGCCGATTGTTCAATCCAGGCCCGTTCGAGCGACAGCGGCCAGCTTTCCCCGACGACTTTCGCATATGGCAACGCCTGCTTTAAAATCAGCCGTTTTTCTCCTTCCTGAATCCGGAAAACGAGATTTAAATTCCCGTCCCCGATCTCTTCTGCCGTCACCGGTTCATTGCCGATTAATCCGAGTGTCCGGACCCGTTCAATCGCGTCCTGTACTGTAAATGCTTGGTATCCCATTCTGGTTTCCTCCTTGTTGATCACACGAAAAAACGCCTCTTTTCGTCAAAGAAAAGAGGCGCGGCAGAATACTCCGTCCTCTTATCTCTCAGACGAATGTCTGTTGGATGTAGCACCGTGCCGGATGGTCGGTTGCTGCGGCGTCTTCGGGCCAATTCCCTCTGCCAACTCACGATAAGAGTCATATGTAGTTGTCATGTGATTTGATGTTGATTTGAATACTACGTGCGTTGCTGGCCGTCTGTCAATTCCAATTTTTAGTGAAACGGATTCAAAAACGGAACCGTCTATAGAAGAAGTATTTTCAAAAAAATAAATTTTCAAAATATAGTTTGACAAGTGATGGATCTCATGTAAAAATTGCAATTAGATTTCACAATTTCATCCAATTCTTATCAAGAGCAGACGGAGGGACGAGCCCTACGATGTCGCAGCAACCGACCACTTGGCACGGTGCTAATTCTTGCAGCTAATACGCTGACAGATAAGAGTCCACGCGCAATTTTTCATGGTCTCTTGTCATTGACGAGGGACCATTTTTGTATTTTTCAATAAGGGAGAGACGATTCATATGGCGTACATTACCGCAACATACCAACTCGGAACGACTGATCAGTTGCCGAAACGGGCAGAGCAAATCGCGCTCGGTCTGACGGTCGGTTCATGGACCGATTTAAATCACTTGGAACAACAACAACTGGAATCCTTTAAAGGACAGGTCGTCCATACAGAAGAACATGACGGCAAAGGTTACATTACGATCCGTTATCCGGAACACAACGTCTCACGGGACTTTTCCGCTATCTTAACGACGGTCTTCGGTAAACTGTCGCTCGATGGACAAATCAAGTTAACCGACTTACAGCTTCCCTCGTCATTCACGAACGACTTTCCCGGTGCCAAATTCGGGATTGAAGGAGTCCGTCAATTGATTCAGGTCCATGACCGTCCCCTGTTGATGAGCATATTTAAAGGAGTCATCGGACGGGACCTCGTCTTTTTACGGGAACAACTCGAAGCACAGCTCGCGGGCGGCATCGATCTCGTTAAAGATGATGAGATTCTATACGACAATCCGTTGACGCCGGCACTCGACCGGGCACGGATCGGACGGGAAGTCCTCGACGCCCATTATGAACGCACCGGCAAACGGGCGCTTTATGCAATTACGTTAAGCGGTCCCGTCTTCGGCTTGAAGGAACAGGCAAAACGCCTGATTGAAGCAGGTGCCACGGCCTTCCTGCTCAACACGTTTACATACGGACTCGATGTCCTGCGCGAGTTGGCTGCCGATGCGGACATTTCCGTCCCGATTTTTAATCACCCGGCCTTAAGCGGTGCCTTGATCGCAAGTCCTGAATACGGTATTTCGGCTCCTGTTCTGCTTGGAACGTTACCCCGACTGGCCGGTGCTGACTTGACATTGTTCCCGTCTCCCTATGGTAACGTTGCACTCGCCAAAGATTTGGCCCGCGGGATCGCCGTTGAAGCGACGCGAATCGGAGAAACGAAGACGATTCTGCCGGTTCCGTCCGCCGGCATCCATCCCGGCCTCGTCGCTCAGCTCGTCCGTGATTTCGGTACCGATTCGGTCATCAATGCCGGAGGCGGCGTTCACGGTCATCCGCAAGGGGCAGCGGCCGGTGTCCTTGCATTTCGTCAGGCGCTCGACGCCGCACTGACCGGAGAATCGCTGACAAGTGCCGCAACGCGGCAGGAAGAATTACGGGTCGCCCTTGACGCCTGGGGGATCACGAAATGACGACTCGGATTTTATGTGACTTCGACGGCACGGTGACGGAACACGACAACATCATCGCCTTGATGAAAGAGTTTGCCCCGCAAGAAGCATTTGAACCATTAAAAAAAGGTGTGCTCGACCGGTCGCTGTCGATCCGGTCCGGGGTTGGACAGATGTTCCGATTGTTGCCCTCAGATCGAAAACAGGAGTATATCGATTTTTTGATTAATCGGGCAGTCATCCGTCCCGGCTTCGACACCTTACTCGCCTTTGCCAAATCAAACGGAATCGACTTTGCGATTGTCAGCGGCGGAATTGACTTTTTTGTCCAACCGATTCTTGCCTGTTTACTGACAGATGAAACGATTTACTGCAACGGCAGTGACTTCAGTGAAGAGACGGTCCGGATTGAATGGCCACACGCTTGCGATGCGGCATGCAACAATCAATGCGGCTGTTGTAAAACGTCAATCGCCCGGAAGTTGAAGCAGGACGGCGATACGATCATCGCAATCGGCGATTCCGTGACGGATTTTGAACTGGCGAAAAAGGCTGATCACGTCTATGCCCGGGATTATCTGATAACACTCTGTGAACAGCACGGTATTCCCTATACGCCGTTTGAAACGTTTTATGACATCGTCAAACACTTACAGACCACGGGGGTGCATGCATGACATTCTTGAAACGATACGAAGAACTCCGCGCTATCAAGCAGGAGTTCGCCGCACGCGACTGGTTTCCCGGCACGAGCGGTAACCTCGCCATTCGAACGAACAGCAGTCCGACGGAATTTCTTGTGACGGCAAGCGGCAAAGATAAACGCCAGGACACGCCAGACGATTTCGTCCATGTTGACGCGACCGGTCAATTGATCGGCGAACAAAACGGACGTCCTTCCGCGGAGACGTTACTTCATGTCGAAGTTTTTAACCGGACGACGGCCGGCTGCTCGCTTCATGTCCATACCGTCGACAACAATGTCATTTCAGAACTCTACGGAGACCGCGGGGAAATCCGGTTTACCGGTCAGGAAATCATCAAGGCACTCGGCCGCTGGGAAGAAGATGCGGAAGTCGTCGTACCGGTTATTGCGAACCATGCGGATATCCCGACTCTTGCCGCAGTGTTTGCCAGGCATGTAAAAACGGAAAGCGGTGCCGTCCTGATTCGCAATCACGGGATCACCGTCTGGGCACCGACTGCCTTTGAAGCGAAAAAACAGTTGGAAGCCTTTGAATTTTTATTCAGCTACACGTTAAAACTGCAAACGTGCCGACAGGCGATTCATTAAAAGGAGGAATTTAAAATGGCAACAGTACTTTTCCAAAAGACAAACGAACGGTATACGGATCAAAACGAGGTTTCCGCTTTTCTTTCTTCACGTGGTGTCCTGTATGAACAATGGGATGTCTCGAAACTCCCGGCAGAACTGGTCGACACCTATACGCTGACGGACGCGGACAAACAAACGATTCTCGATACGTTCGAGCCGGAAATTACGGACGTCTCGGAACGCCGCGGCTACCAGACGGCCGATATCATCTCACTGTCCGATGCGACACCGAACTTAGATGAGTTGCTCGTCAACTTCCAGAAAGAGCACCACCATACGGATGACGAAGTCCGGTTCATCGTCAGCGGTCACGGCGTGTTTGCGATCCAGGACGACGAAGTCGGCTATTACAACATTGAACTGAACCCCGGAGATCTGATTTCCGTCCCCGTCAATACACGTCATTACTTCACACTACAGGACGATCGCCAAGTCGTTGCGGTCCGGATTTTCGTGACAACGGATGGTTGGGTTCCGATTTACGAAAAAAATCCGATCGAAACTACAAACTGAGGAAACATCCGAATAGCAGACGGCCCGGTCCATCCGGCTGTCTGTTTTTTTCTGCTCCATTCCTATCTTACAAACATACCGCTTGTTTTCGTTTCCTCCTATATAATGAAGAAAAGACTCTTTTGAATTGGAGGTCACGTGTATGATGATTCGTCCTGTCCAAGAAGCTGATTTACAAGACATCCTCGCCATCTATAACGAAGGCATCGAAGATCGGATCGCGACGCTTGAAACGGATACCAAGGAATTATCTTTCATGCAGGACTGGTATCAGGAACGGACACCCCGCTATGCCGGGTTTGTAGCGTATGAAGGAACGACGATCCTTGGCTTCATCTCACTTGACCCCTACAATCCGCGCCCCGTCTATCAATCGGTCGGTGAACTGTCGGTCTACATCACCCGGACCCACCGCGGACAAGGCATCGGGCGTCAACTGCTCCATGTCATTGAAGAACACGCGATTACGCAAGGGTTCCACAAGTTGATTCTGTTTACGTTTCCGTTTAACAGACTCGGTCAAAAACTGTACATCCGGTCCGGTTTCCGGATTGTCGGAACATTTAAGGAACAGGGTATGCTTAACGGGTATTATGTCGATGTCCTGGCGATGGAAAAATTGCTTCCGAAAACGATCGACGAGCAGATATGATTAGTCCGGCGTCTGAATGGGAAATGAACGAACAGTGAAACATTCCCAACCCGAAAGGAAGACTGCCTGTGGATATTCAACAGATCCGTAATGCGACACTCGTCGTCACTTATGCCAATCAAGTATTTTTAATCGATCCGTTTCTCGGTGAAAAAGGAACCTTACCGCCGTTTGGTCACACACCTAATGCCGTTCCGAACCCGCTCGTCGACTTACCGGTCGATATCGCGACGTTACTTGATCCGGACGCGATTTTCGTCACCCATCTGCATGCCGACCATTTTGACGAGACGGCAAAAGAAGTGTTACCGAAACAAATTCCGCTTTATGCACAAAATGAGTCGGATGCGGCCACGATCCGCGAAGCCGGGTTCACGAATGTATCTTCGTTTGAGAACGGACTGTCGCTCGGTGATATCCGTGTCTCCCATACGTCGGGACAACACGGTGTCGGTGAAATCGGTCAACGGATGGGTACGGTGTCCGGTCTCGTCTTGAAACATCCTGACGAACCGACGCTCTATATCACCGGTGACACGATTTGGTGTGATGAAGTCGCGAAGGCAATCGAACAACATGCGCCGGATATCATCATCGTCAACAGTGGTGCTGCACAATTCCTGACCGGCGAACCGATTACGATGTCCCAGCGTGATCTGCTTGCTGTTCATGAAGCGGCGGCTGAAGCCACGATCATCGTCTCGCATCTCGAGACCGTCAACCATTGTCTCCTGCGCCGCGATATGATTGCCGACTTTCTGGCCGCTCATCATCTGTCCGCACATTTCCTCATCCCGGATGACGGTGAAACCATTTCCTTCTAAACAAAATGAAGTCCACTGTCCCGAGTACTACCGGGACAGTGGACTTCATTTTGTTTATCGTTAATCGTGACTTGGAATGACGAGTCCGAGTAAACGGGCAAATGTGATGGCCTGGCTTTCCGTAACGACGGCACCCGGTAAGAAGCGTGGATCAATCGTGATTCCGGACAGATCGGCATGCCGCAGATCGAGTCCTTTTAACGCCGTCTCGACCCATTGGCTTTCCGATAAATCAACTTCATGCAGACGGAAATCGGTTGGCTTCATTTCAAAGAAATGGCTTTCCCGCATCGTCGTCTGCTCCAGTGCGACGTGACGTAACGCTGTCCGGATAACTTGAGCATAATTAGCCTGACAGTTTTTGATCGTCACATGATCGATTGTATTGGACTCAAAGTGAATCCCGGTCAGACGACAATCCTCAAAGACGATCCGGTGAAAACGACTGTCCTGAAACTGGCAGCCCGTCAAGTCACATTGTTCAAACCGGACATTTTCAAATGAAGCCCGTTCAAAAACCAGTCCTGCAAACGAGACGTTCCGAAAACAGACTTGATTGACGTCCAGCCGTTCTGTCAGCTCGACCGGTAATGTCTCTTTTTCATACAGCGTTTGGTACAGATACGGGTCATCGATTTCGACATCCGCAAAGGTTTCTGGTGTCAATTGATGCGGTAACTCGGGTAATTGAATGATTTGTTTTTTCACGTACTTCCCCTTCTTTCTTTACTTCACTTTCATCTTTCTTAGTGTAGCAAAGATTGACTCTTTTTTTGGTTTTTTGATTTGAGACCGACTGAGACCATGATATAGTCAAATCAAAAACAAGAACAAACGTTCTTTTATGTATCAAGGAGTGTTTCCGATGAACCCGACTATCTCTTTTCCCGATCGACGCATCTTTTGTGTCGACAGTGTCTCCTTCTATGCCAGTTGCGAATGCCGTTACCGAAACCTTCCTCCTTTGACGACGAAACTCGCTGTCGTATCAGACCTTCATCGATCCGGATCCGTTATTCTTGCGGCCAGTCCCGCCTTAAAACAACTTGGCATTAAGACAGCTAGTCGTCTTTATCAAATTGAGCAGCTGCCTTCTCGTGAGCGGAAACAGATTGTGCTCGTCGAACCGCGGATGCTGGCATACATGAAAACATCAATCGAAGTACTGGATGTCTTGCATCAGTTTGCACCTCCCGACGCGATCCGGATCTATTCGATTGACGAAAACTTTATCGATATGACCGGAACGGAACGGCTTTTTGGCTCAGATGTTGAAACGGCTCAAAAAATCCAGACAGCGATTTGGCATCAGACCGGCATTCCGGTCCGGATCGGGATTGGTCCGAACAATTTCATCGCAAAACTGGTCCTTGATTTACGTGGAAAACGTGAAGGCATCGCACGATGCGGATATGCGGATGTTTCCCGGTTGCTGCACGATTTTCCGATTCGTAAAATGTGGGGCATCGGACGGATGATGGAACAGCATTTGCTGGCGCTTGGTATCGAAACGATTGGTGACCTGGCAGCAGCACGGGTGGAAGATCTGCACGAACAGTTCGGCGTAATCGGGGCAGAACTTTGGCATCACGCCTGGGGAATTGACAGTTCTCCGACGATCATCAATCCCCTGACTTTATTTCAGACCACATCCGATGCCAAACGAACGATCGGCCATGGAGTGACCTTGATGCGTGACTATTACCAGTACGAACAGATTCGTTTAGTCCTCTCCGAATTAGCAGGTGATGTCGCCGCACGGGTCCGTTTTTCTAATCAAGTCGGTTGGACGGTGCATCTCGGCGTTCGCTACTCCCGCCATGTCACCCGGGATGGCTTTTCGAAACAGCTCCGCCTGCCTTATCCGACCGCCGATGAACGGCTGTTGTTGCGTTACGTCCTCCAATTGTTCGAACCGAATTGGCTCGATGGTGAACCGGTTCGCTTTCTATCGGTCGCCCTCGGACAACTCACCCCGGATCAGGGAACACTTCAATTGTCCTTGTTTGAAGACAATACAAAGGTCTGGCGCAGAAAACGGTTATTAAAAGCCATCGACCATGTCAATTTACGTTACGGAAAAGGAACAATCCGGCTGGCGGTGTCTTTCCTCGATACAAGTGTCGCGAAACGCCGCCTCCGATTCGTCGGCGGACATCCGGGAGGTGATTTACATGACACGTTACCGTGACCGCGGAAATCTCAAGTGGCTTCCCTTTTTGATGCCGGAACACATCCAGTTGCTTAAAGCCTATTATCTTGAAAAATATCACATCGATTTTCCTGTCATCGATGAACAACTGCAGTATCCTTGGCATTTTTTACTCGAACAATCATTAATAGAAGGAACCGAGCTCGAAATCACGTATTATAGTGAAAGAGGCTATGTCACGACATCCGGATTCATCGAGCAGGTTCACCGTGAGCGCGCGTACCTTGTTTTGCGCGGGTCCTCACGGATTGAAATTCCGCTCGGACGAATCATCCGGATCGAAAACGGGTAGAAGAGACAGAAGCTGCTGTACGATACGCACTTATTTTAAGAATTGTCATTGAAAGAAGGATTGATTGGTATGATGGAATGGTTTACCGGACTTCCGGTCGTCATGCAAGCCCTGCTTGCCGGTATGATGACCTGGGGATTGACGGCACTCGGGGCCGCACTTGTCTTCGTCTTTACGACGATTGAAAAACGGGTCATGAATATGATGCTCGGCTTTGCAGCCGGTGTCATGATTGCGGCGTCGTTTTGGTCCTTGCTTGCCCCGGCAATTGAATTTACGGAAAAAGATGGTGGGATTGCCTGGTTGCCGGCCGCAATCGGTTTCCTCGCAGGCGGTTTTTTTGTCCGCCTCCTGGATTTTGTAACTCCCCATCTGCACTTATCCGCTCCGCTCGAAACCGCTGAAGGTCCTTCGACCGGTCTGAAAAAAACAACGTTGCTGTTTCTCGCGATTACGCTCCACAATATCCCGGAAGGACTCGCGATCGGTGTCGCGTTCGGTGCCGCCGCACTGAACATGGATGGTGCGACCGTTGCCGGTGCCTTGACACTGGCACTTGGAATCGGGATTCAAAACATGCCGGAAGGGGCTGCTTTGTCGATTCCGCTTCGCGGAGAAGGCATGTCACGTCGGCGTGCCTTTAACTACGGACAATTGTCGGCGATCGTCGAACCGATTGCTGCAATGGTCGGTGCTGCTGCCGTCTTCTTTATTCAACCGCTCTTGCCGTATGCTTTGGCGTTTGCCGCCGGCGCAATGATTTTCGTCGTCGTCGAAGAATTGATTCCCGAATCACAGGCTGAAAACGGATCAGACTTGGCAACACTTGGTCTGATGGTCGGTTTCACTGTTATGATGATTCTTGACGTCGCACTTGGCTGATGTAACATCAATAAAACCTCTCCCGTGTAAATATGGGAGAGGTTTTATTTGTAGATTGAATTCTTATTTTCGTAAAATCCGCATCGCATTTAGGACAGCGAGGACTGTCACACCGACATCGGCAAAAACGGCTTCCCACATCGTCGCAACACCAAAGGCACCAAGCAATAAGAAAATCCCTTTGATACCTAATGCAAACGTAATGTTCTGATAGACGATCCGGCGTGTCGACCGGGCAATCCGAATCGCTTCGACCAGTTGTTTCGGTTCATCCGTCATCAGGACGACATCCGCTGCTTCAATCGCGACGTCACTTCCAAGTCCACCCATCGCAATCCCGACATCCGCCCGCGTCAATACGGGAGCATCATTAATTCCGTCCCCGACAAACGCGACCTGTCCCTTTGCTTGATCTAAGATCGCTTCGAGTTGTTCCACTTTTTGATGTGGCAACAGTTCTGCCTTTACTTGCGTTATCCCGATTTGCTGCCCGATCCGTTCCGCCGTTTCCCGCCGGTCTCCGGTCAACATGATTGTCTGGCGAATCCCGAGTGTTTTTAGTTCGCGTAATGCTTCTATCGTCGTATCTTTAATACGGTCGGCAATCCGGATATATCCAAGGTAGCTGTCGTTTCGGGCAACATGCACATAAGTCCCGTCTTCGGTCTGATCGAGCGGCATCAAGCCGAGTTCTTTGAACCACCGGGCATTTCCCGCCTGAATCTGATCCGTGCCGAACCGTCCGGCGACGCCGGAACCGGCTACTTCCTGATAGTCTTGAACAGCGGTCGGAATAGAACCATGCAGGGCATACATCCGTTGAATCGATTTTGCGATTGGATGATTCGAGTGTTGCTCAACGGTCGCTGCGACGCGAAGCAGTTCGTCTTCCGATCCATGCACGGCTTTCAGTTCGACGACTTCAAACACACCTTCCGTCAACGTTCCCGTTTTATCGAAGACGACCGTATCGAGTTGTTGTAACGCTTCGAGATGATTTCCGCCTTTGACAAGAATACCGCGTTTCGAAGCAGCACCGATTCCACTAAAGAAGCCGAGCGGGATTGAAATCACGAGCGCACAGGGACAACTGATGACAAGGAACACAAGTGCCCGGTAAATCCAGTCGTTCCAAGCCGCTCCCGTCACAACGAGTGGCGGCACGATGGCAAGAAGTGTTGCAATCACGACGACAATCGGTGTATAAATCCGTGCAAATCGTGTAATGAATTTTTCCGTCGGTGCTTTATGGCGTGACGCATTTTCGACTAAATCCAGAATTTTAGCGACGGTCGACTCACTGTATCGTCGATCGACCTGAATCAACAGATGACCATCGGTATTAATCGTCCCGGCTAAAATCGGCTCGGTCGGACGGACACGCCGCGGGATCGATTCACCGGTCAATGCCGTCGTATCGATGAACGCTTCCCCTTCAAGAACAGTCCCATCCAGTGGAATCTTCTCCCCTGCCCGGACAATAATCCGTTGACCGATGTTCACCTGTTCCGGACTCACACGCCGGCCATCCTCAAGCGTCGCGATATCCGGCCGGATGTCCATCAACGCGGCAATCGATTTACGCGACTGATCGACGGCACGGTGTTGGAAAAACTCACCGACTTGATAAAACAGCATCACAGCGACGGCTTCCGGATATTCTCCGATTAAAAAAGCACCAGCCGTCGCAATGACCATTAAAAAGTTCTCATCAAACACTTGACCTTGCCGGGTATTTCTTACAGCGGTTCGAAGGACATCCCAACCGATTAAAAAGTAGGCAATCGTAAAAAATAGAAGGTCAATTGATCCCGGAACAAAAAAGGCACCGATGAAGGATATCATCCCGATACTATATTGTATTTTTTTCGTACGATTTAAAAATGGACCGTGATCGTGCGGATGACTATGGTCATGTCCCACTTGTTGATGCGGATCAACTGCTTCTGCGGATGCTGTCCGTATCACTTGTACATCCGGTTCGAGCTGCTGAATCCGTTCAATGACTGCCTGATACGTCTCGTCGTATGCAACGTCCTTTTCATACGTCAGATAAAGTTTCTGACCGGCAAAATCCAAATCTGCCTGTTCAATGCCTGTTACGTTCGCAACACCCCGCTCCACTTTCGCAGCACAGTTCGCACAATCGATTCCTGTAATCTGAAGACGTTCTGTTTTCGCTTCCATTCTCCCACCTCATTCAAACGTTTGTTTGATTATAAGAATAGCTTACTCCTTTATTTCTTTTTCAACAAGTCACATTTGTCTCAGACTTGCGCCCGATATTTTGATTAGTTCTATCTCAGAAGAATAAAACATGATATGTTTTTAAATAGAAAAATATAGAAGGAGAATAACATGACTATCATTGAATTACTTAAAGCACTTTTACTCGGTTTCGTCGAAGGAATGACGGAATTCGCCCCTGTCTCCTCGACAGGACATATGATCATCGTCGATGACATGTGGCTCCAAACAACAGATTTTCTAGGCAAGTACTCAGCGAATACCTTTAAAATCGTTATCCAGCTCGGCTCGATTTTAGCTGTCATCGTCGTCTTTTGGAAACGGTTGTTCAGTTTAATCGGTCTTTACAAAATTGAAGGTGAACACGATGCGTCGGGTACACACAAATTAAAGTTACGTCACGTCCTGATTGGTTTACTTCCGGCAGCCATTCTCGGTCTGTTGTTCGAAGACTTCATCGATGAAAACCTCTTCTCCATCGATACCGTCATCATCGGTCTTGCAGCCGGTGCCATCTTGATGATTGCGGCTGATAAATTCGGACCAAAAGAACCGAAAACAACGACGCTTGATCAGATTTCGTACCGCCAGGCAGCTCTTGTCGGCCTATTCCAGTGTATCTCGCTTTGGCCGGGCTTCTCACGGTCCGGTTCGACGATTTCCGGAGGGGTGTTCCTCGGGATGAATCACCGGACGGCAGCAGACTTTACGTTCATCATGGCTGTTCCGATCATGTTTGGTGCAAGTGCCTTGTCACTCGTTAAAAACTGGCAGTACATCGAAATGGCACACCTCAGCTTTTACATCGTCGGTTTCATCGCTTCGTTCGGTTTTGCGTTACTGTCGATTCGTTTCTTCCTGAAACTGATCAACAAAATTAAACTCGTTCCGTTTGCGATTTACCGCCTTGTCCTGGCAGCCATTCTTGCGGTCATCGTCTACATGTAATCCTCAAACTACCAGCGAAGCGTTGGTAGTTTTTCATTTTCATGAAACTAATTAAGAACGATTAGGGTATATATAGTTGAGATACAGAAAAAAGGAGTGGTCATCGTTATGGCTCGTAGAAATCGTGGAGGTTCCAAGTTACCTCTCATCATCGGGATTGCGGTCGTCGTCCTCATTGCATTTTTAGCAATCGGACAATACAACAGTCTCGTCAATGTGGAAGAAGATGTTTCAAATAAGTGGTCGCAAGTCGATAATCAAATCAAACGCCGGGCGGATTTAATTCCGAATCTCGTCGAAACCGTCAAAGGTGTCGCCGGTCAGGAACAAAAAGTGTATGGTGATATCGCTGAAGCACAAGCCGGCTTAGCACGTGCTGCTTCAACAGAACAACGGATTGAAGCCGATCAACAGGTCACCTCTTCGCTTCGTGGATTAATCGCGTTGCAAACGACATATCCGGACTTAAAATCAAGCGAACGGTTCCAATCGTTGATGGATACACTCGAAGGAACGGAAAATCGTCTGGGTATTGCCCGTAAAGATTATAATGATGCTGTGACAGTCTATAACAAAAAACGTCGCAGTTTCCCAACTTCGCTTTATGCTTCGGCATTTGGTTTCGAGAAAAAACCATATTATGAAATCTCCGAAAGTGACCGTGAAAATCCGACGGTCGACTTCAATAGTGACTCGAAATGATTTGGCGACGAACGCGACTGCTTTTTACCGCGTTCCTCGTCTTCTTCCTTCTGACTCCGACTGCCGAAGCCGTGTCAGAACGCACGGGCGCAGTATTCTTCATCCAGGATGATGCACAGCTGCTGACCGCGTCGGAAGAAGCGGAACTCGCTCGTCTCGGGCAAGAACTCGAACAATATACAACGGCACAGGTCGTGCTCAAGACTGTGCCGGATTTAAAAGGACAAGATCTAAGCACGTATGCCAATGAAACGTTCCGGGCTCAAGGTATTGGACAGGCTGGAAAAGATAACGGAATTCTCGTTGTCGTGGCCCCAAACGAAAAAGACCGGAACTTCCGGATCGAAGTCGGCTATAAGCTCGAAGGCATTCTGACCGACATCACAGCGGGACGCATCCTCGACAAGTACGCTGTTCCCTATCGTGATCAAGGCGAGTATGGTAAAGCGGCGTCCGAAACATATAAAGCGGTCGTCAGTGTCGTTTCGAAAGAACAGTCGCTTGAATCGCAGGATCCGGTTAAGAAAAGTGCGGACGACGGTTTGAGTACATGGGCAAAAGTCCTGATTGGCGCAGGTCTCGTTCTCTTGTTATTCCTCGATATGAAGTTCACCGGCGGGATGTTCTTTTTTGCCATCATCAACATCTTTTCCGCTATCATGCGTGGTGGTGGAGGCGGTGGCGGTGGCAGCCGGGGCGGCGGCGGAAGTTCCGGCGGCGGCGGCGCGGAAAGGTAAGGACTGCTATGACTATTTTTTCAGGTATCGTTGTATTTTACGGGATCATGTCCATCATTGGATTCGTTTCGATGTGGCGGGATAAACGTAAAGCGCAGCAACACGAATGGCGGACGCCGGAAGCCACCTTGTTGACAATTGCTTTTTTAGGCGGCGCTCTCGGGACGCTTTTGGCAATGCAACTCGTCCGGCATAAAACACGGACCGCCAAATTCCAACTCTTTGTACCGTTAGCAATTTTACTGCATGCTACGCTTTGGATTTTGTGGATTCGATCGTAATCCTTTAAATTATGTACCGATTAACCGATAAAAAAGACAGGATGGTTCATCAAAAGATGAACTGTACCTATCTTTTTTTTTACTTTGGTCAATTGAAGGACAAATAGTTGATATCAGGTTTATTTATAGATTATCTTCGGGTAAAGACTTTAACTAATTTAATAAATACATCTTTTACAGACGTATTTTACCAAGAGAGGTGGACACCCATTCATGTGGCATCCTTGCGCCGAATGTACAACAACAATCCGTTTTATCGAGGCCGGTTCTTTACATATTCAATCGCCTGCGCCAGAAGTATTTTCTTACAGTTCATTTGAGCAGTTGGAACAAATCCTTAGCTCTACGTTACAGATTGGGGATTTTCCGGTTTCCTGCCGGGCGAACGGATCACGTCTCGTGACACCTGTACTTGCAGCTTCTGTTTTGCTCGAACAGTTGAAGAGCCGACAAGCCATTGATTTCATTCAAAACGGCATCATGACGAGTCATCTGCAACCAATCTTCAACATTCAAGACAACTCACTTTTTGCGAATGAAGCGTTGCTTCGGGCCGCTGACCAAACGATTCCGATGTCCCCGGGTCTGCTCTTTTCGACCGCTTCCAAAATGGGGCTTCATTCCCGACTCGATCAACGGGCGCGTGAAGAAGCGATTCGGGCAACACATCTGGTCGGTGGAACGCAAAAAACCTTTATTAACTTCCTCCCTTCGACCATCTACAATCCGGAGTACTGCCTGCGTCATACGTTCGAAATCGTCGAACGGTATAACGTGGATCCAAGCCGGCTCGTGTTCGAAGTCGTCGAGACGGAAAAAATCGAAGACGTCAATCACTTGAAACATGTCTTCGAACAATATAAAAAACAAGGCATCCAAGTAGCACTCGATGATGTCGGTGCCGGCTTCTCGACGCTTGATATGTTGTCGTTACTCCAACCGGATTATGTCAAAATTGATCGTGCCTTCATCTCAAACTGTGACACTGTAACAGAAAATGAAGCCTTTTTACGAAAAGCGCGTCATTTAACAAAAGAGATGGGGATTCAGATTCTTGCGGAAGGCATCGAACGTCAGGAAGAACTCGATCTCTGCCGCGAACTTGGATTTGATCTCGGACAAGGTTATCTGCTCGGCCGTCCCGCACCGTACTCAGAACTGGCAAAAGCACAGTAATCGTAAAGCCCCTCTCCTCCGCTTCGAGGAGAGGGGCTTTATCTTATATTTCCATCAAGATATGAGTACTGCTTCCCGGTCATTTTTCATTAAGGCCGAAAGAACGGTCGCCTTCGACCAATCCGTCGCAATCAGTTGACAGAGCGGTTCCTGACCAATTCGTTGCGCCAAGTCGGCTCGCTCCGCTTCCGTCAATCCTAGATTTGTACTCGTCGTCGGTTGTTTGTTTTCAATCAAATACTGTCGCAACTCTGTATAGGACACTGTTTCACCTAACAATAACTCCTGAATCAACAAGCCGTAACCGACTTTACTTCCGTGTAAAATCCGGTTCGTCGACGGGAATGGAGATAACGCATTATGAACACCGTGACCAATCGCCCCACGTGTTGCTTCGTCACCGAATCCACCGACACTTCCGGCAAGCGGAATGACCGTCTCCACCAGATGTTGAATCGGGGACGAATACTCCTGAAATTGTTTTGGACTGATCGGTGTCTGCAAAATTAATCGTTTACAGTGTTCTGCCATCCGTAAGGCCGATTCGACGACAGGATGGTCAGAAGTCGATCCGCTCAGCGCCCGGGCTTCGTACCATTTCGCTAATGTATCGACCAGTCCGGCAACAAAATAATCATATGGACTGGCTGCTAAAATCCGATGGTCGAGCAATAATGCTTCAATGACGACAGGAATCGTGTCAAAACGAAGGTACCGACCCCGTTCATCATACATGACACTAAGGGGTGTCCACGGGGCACAGTTCGAGACGATCGTCGGAATGACAATCAACGGGCAATTTCGTTTGACGGCCACTTGTTTGGCCGTATCAATGACGGACCCGCCGCCAAGAGCGATGATCATTTCGTACGTGGCACATTGTTCTGTAAGCTCTATTACCTGCTGATCTGTACAATGTCCGGAAAACAGCAGCTTCGGCAATTCCGGCAAATACTGTTCGGACGATTTTAATGCCTGTTCACCGTGAATCAGCACCGCTTTTCTCCCCCGTAACAGTTCTGAAAGCCGATCGACGGCTTGTTCTTCGTGTATGTATTGTAAAACGGCTTGACGAATCATCCTGATCCCTCCCATTATTTGTTAACGCTCAGTATACGGATTTCCTTGTGCCAATTCAACCCTTCCTTTGATTCGATTTTCGAAAGTGAAAAGCGTAAACTGGGTAAGACAGGATTATTATCTTAAGGGGGAATTCAAATGGAATTCGTTACGTTGAACAATGGGCTGGTCATGCCGCAACTCGGATACGGTGTGTTTAAAGTCCCGGAACAGGAAGTGTATGAAGCGGTGCGGGAAGCTTTACGGGTCGGCTACCGTTCCATTGATACGGCAATGATTTATGAAAACGAGACCGGTGTCGGTCGCGCCTTAAAGGATTCGGGGATTCCACGGGAAGATATCTTTTTGACGACAAAGGTTTGGAATAAGGATCAAGGTTATGAACGGACACTGGCCGCGTTTGAAACCAGTCTTCAAAAGCTCGGGGTTGATTACGTTGATTTATACTTGATTCATTGGCCGATGCCGGACGAGGATTTGTATATGGATACGTGGCGTGCTTTAGAACAGCTGTATCGAGATGGCAAAACAAAAGCAATCGGAGTATCGAATTTCCACATTCCGCATTTAACACGGGTATTGGAAGAAGGAACCGTCGTCCCTGCCGTCAATCA
The DNA here is from genome assembly GCF_057834585.1 of Exiguobacterium sp. GL_137. Lineage (NCBI taxonomy): Bacteria > Bacillati > Bacillota > Bacilli > Caryophanales > Exiguobacterium > Exiguobacterium sp. GL_137. The sequence goes on along the minus strand of NZ_CM174406.1, from coordinate 416,302 downwards.
AATCGAACTGCATCCGTTCTTAAGTCAGGAAGCGATTCGCGCATTTTGCCAAAAGAACGGGATTGTCGTCGAAGCCTGGAGCCCGTTGATGAAGGGACGCGATGCCTTAACAGACCCGGTCATCACAGACATCGCGGCACGTCACGGTAAGACACCTGCTCAAGTCGTTCTCCGTTGGCATCTTCAGCATGACATCATCGCGATCCCGAAATCCGTCACACCAAGCCGGATTCAGGAAAACTTGGACATCTTTGATTTTGTGTTATCACCGGATGACATGCGACAAATCGATCAGCTCAATCGGAATGAGCGGACCGGCTCGAATCCGGACGACATGCATAAAAAATAAGACGAGGCTTACATCAACGTAAACATCGCCCCATACAAAAAGGCTGACATGAGCGTCAGCCTTTTTGTATGCATTAACGGTCCAAATCATTTCCGTGATCTTGTTTTGCTAAATCATCGGAATGATCCGCCGAACGGTTCGGACGGTGGATGTCGTCTTTTTTCCCGTCCTGCTGTTCTTCGTGACGTACTTTTTGTTCTTCCCACTCCGGACGCTTAAAATCATCGTCCCGGCGCATCGCGATATCCGGTTTACGATCTTCTTTTAACTTGGCATGATGAATGGCTTCTTCGTCTTGCGGCATCTTATCCGTACCCGCACGGTGCAAATCAATCTCCGCGTGTTCTTCTTTTGAGTCTTTATCGACATCAAGCGGATTTCCCGATCCGAGTTGGGCATTTGAATTGGCATCGTCCGATGTATGCGTTTCTTCGTAACTGCCGTAACGTACTTTGACGTCAGGATGTGTATTGTCCGTGTTTAAGTGGGGATCGAACTGAATGTCCTGAACTTCCAGTAACAGAACGAATCCACCGCCTTCGACTTCCGTCTTATGGACCTCGACTTGATCCGCCGGTAAATCGAGTGAACCAAACAGATCATTTACTTCCTGATCACGTCCCTGATTCCCGCGAATCCGGTCAATCCACGACGGTTTCGTCGTCGCGATTTCCGCGTCCATCTGACTGCGGACCAGTTGAAGATTCGATTTTTCTTTAACGATGATATAAAAATCTTCTTCGCGATGACCTTGCTGATGCAACTCATCCATTTTTGAAATCAGTTCTTCTTCTTTATAAAACGTTCCGATATACTGTTTCGTTTTCATACCAATCCATCCCCTTATGCACGAATTTAATGACGTACTTGTCTTATAAGGAGTATTTCCTTTTTTCAGCTAAAATATGCCACCCAGTCGGCTCAAACAGGAAAAGTAATCTAAATGATATGTTTATTCTCCGACCAGCTTCAAACCGATCGTCGCACTGAGAATTAAACCGATACAAACAATCCGTTTCCAATCCTTCGCTTCGTTGTAAAAAATCATGCTGAGAATCGTACCACCTGCTGCTCCAATTCCGGTCCACACCGCATAGGCCGTCCCCATCGGCAGCTCATTCATCGCCAAAGTGAGGAATAAAAAACTGAGACCAAAACCAGCGAACATCAACAACAGATTTTTGGTGTTTTTTTGCTGATTAAACGTATTGATCAGGACGACACCTAACATTTCAAATAGTCCTGCCAGAATCAAATAGAACCAACTCATTGTTGTTCCCCCTCCCCACTGACTAATTTCAAACCAATCACGCCCACTAACAGGACTGCAATCAACATCAACTTGATGATGGATGCCGACTGACCGAATAAGACGATATCCGTTACGACCGTACCCGCTGTTCCGAGTCCGACGAACACCGCATAGACCGTTCCGACCGGCAGATGATTACTGACCTTGATTAACACCGTGAAGCTGACGATGATGCTGACAATCGTCGCTCCCCACTCGAGTGGGGTCGCTGCGTGTTTTAATCCGATGACCCAACCGACTTCAAAAAAGGATGCCAGGATGATGCTTAACCAATATTTTGCCATGTTGTTTCCTCCTCTGTTTCGAATCAAACAAAAAAGCCCGGGAGCAAGCGCCTAAACGCTTTACTCCCGGGCTTTTATCCCTCCGTTGCATAAGGTTCCCCTTATGTTCCTCCCTTGGTCCAGCCGAACGGAACCCTAGAGGATTACTATTCTGTTCATTCGATACCCCGACTTTAGCACGCCCGATTTTGCCTGTCAAACAGGAAAATCCGGCTGAACAGCCAATATCTTATAAAGAGTCAACTATAGAGGAGGAGTCCATCATGCGCTACAAAATCAATGAGCAACTACGGATCCGTCGTTTTACTCCAGAAGATTTAGAAGCTGTCCATGCCTATGCCTCAAAACCCATCGTCAGTCAGTATCAATCGTGGGGACCCAACTCCGAAAGTGACAGCAAACAATTTATTCATGACGCACTTGAAAGCGAACTTGAGAATCCGCGCCGCCGGTATGTCTTCGCCGTCACCTTCCCGGATGATCGTGTGATTGGAGCCGGTGAACTGGTGATCACCGATACCGAACACAAAACGGCGGAGATCGGTTACATTCTGTCGCCGGATGAATGGGGAAACGGCTATGCGACATCCGTTGCCGCATTTTTACTCGAATTCGGATTCGAGAAACTGGAGTTACACCGGATTACAGCAACATGTGATCCGCGAAACGTCGCTTCAGAACGTGTCCTCCAGAAAGTCGGGATGACGAAAGAAGGTCAACTCCGCGAAACGGTTTATCTCGAAGACCATTGGCGCGATTCCCTCATTTACGGCATGCTCGATTGGGAGTGGCAGGTCGACCATGAAGACGATTAAAAATAAATCAGACCGGTGCCTCTTATCCAGGAGGGGCCGGTTTTTCATTTCCTTGTGTAGCATTTGGTTGATGATTGACTTTTTTTGATATCTTTTTACACCTTTAAAAATGAACATGGTAAACTTATTTTTAACTGGAGTAAAAATTAATTTTCTAGAGAAATGGAGTTTTACATACGATGCCTCTTTCAAAAAAATGGTTCACGACACTTGCTGCTTCCGTCATGCTGTTCAGTTCATTCCCGATCAGTACCTTGGCAGAAGGAGACATTTCGCAAACGGTCGTCGACGAGAAAACGGAACTTGCAACCGGTAAACTGTTTACCCAAACCGATACCCCCGTCTTCGAAACACCGGAAAGTACAGAAGCAGTCGCTACCCTTTCTGCCACAACTGAAGTCGAGACGTTCGGGACAGAAGGTCTGTTTACACGCATCCTGCTCGATGGCGTCTATCGTTTCGTGAAGACAGATCAATTAGCGGATACCCCTATATATCCAAGAATCGACAGCCGGTATACGAATAAGGTCACAGTTCTTTATACAGCAGCAGATTCTTCAACGGCGACAGCACAAACATTTGATCAAAATAAGCAGCTTGATACATACGGTCAGGTCGGTCTCTTCACCCGGATTAAACAGGATACTGGCTATCTGTTCGTCCTGACAGCGGATTTAAGTACGATCCCTGTGTACTCGATGACCGGTGAACGGTTCGTTCAGGAAAAAACGTCGGTTTATCCAACAGCCGATGCAGTTGGAACACCTCTCACCACGTTGAAACAAAACGATTCCATCAAGACGTTCGGGACGTCAGGAACTTTTACCCGGATTGAGTGGAACGGTACATATGCTTTTGTCTTAACGGCTCACCTCGGAACGAAACCGGTCGTCTCGTATGAAGCAACCGGCAAAAAGTACAGTCAACAACTTGCCAACGTCTACCCAACCGCTGCGGCGACCGGGAAACTGCTTGGGACATTGGCACAAAATCAATTAGTCGACATCTACGGTGTATCCGGTGCTTATACACGAGTCCGCTTAAACGGTGTCTATGGATTTGTCCTGACGGCTCAGTTAGGAGATTTGGAGTTTTTTGCACAAACAGCCCGTTTGTATGTCCAGTCTCCTACTCCAATCCGCCAAGCACCCAACGCATCGAGTCCCGTCTTAAAAGAACACCAGACGAATACCCTGCTGACGGTCTACGGGACGAGCGGTGCGTACAGCCGGATCTTATTCCGCGGACAATATGCGTACGTTTTGACAAATACGCTCGCTCCATTAAAAGTCTATGCCAAAACAAATCGTTTATACGTTCAGACACCGACAGCAATCCGTTCTGCTCCCAATGTATCCAGTCCCGTCTTAAAGCAGCATCAGACGAATACCCTGCTGACGGTTTATGGAACGAGCGGTGCATACAGCCGGATCTTATTCCGCGGACAATATGCGTACGTCTTAACAAATACGCTTGCCCCAACAAAAGTCTTCGTTAAAACAGGACTTCGTTATGCGAACAAAAACACATCGATCTTTAAAGATACGACAGCCAAAAATGTTCTTCGCTCTATAAAACGGGCGGAATCCATCGATATTTACGGCACAAGCGGCGTGTATACACGCGTCAAAGTCGGGTCAGTGTACGGCTACGTCAAGACAACGGATCTTGTGACGAAAAAACCGGATTTGTATGATGTCACCGGAACACGTTACGTCCTCGAAGATAAATTAGTCGTTCATCCGAAAGCCAGTCTGACAGGGAAAATCGGTACACTGAAGAAAAATACCCTGCTGTCGATTTACGGCACAAGCGGCTATTACACCCGCGTCAAGATCGGTACGACGTTTGGTTTTGTCGACTCGAGCAAACTCGGCTTAAACAAACCGGTCGCGCGTCCGAAAGTCGGAACGGTCTTTTATGTCCATTTTGATCAGACCCCACTCTTTTCAGCCGATGTCGCGTATAGCCGCCCTGCCGGTTATTTAAGCAAAGGCACGAAACTGATTGGTCTAAAGGCGATTGACGATGACTTTTGGAAGGTTCGCCTACCGAACGGAACGACCGGTTACGTCATCAATCCATACATCGGGACGACGAAACCGGATATGCGTTACGCCCAACAAGCAATCAACCGTCAAAAAATCTATACAGTCAAAACAACAACGTCTTATTTTGCAACACCCGTCAGTCCGAAAAGTGCCGGATTGATTGAACAGGGAAAACGCGTCTATCCCCGGTATCGGGTCGGCAATTTTTATGTCATTCAGTCCGGCTGGTCACCTGTTTATCTGCCGGTCAGCGCTGTCACCGTCAAGACGGATGCACGGATCGCACAGAAGAATACATCGCGCGGGGAAAAGTTAATCCAAGCAGCCGCGAAACACTTGGGAACGCCGTATACGTGGGGTTCTCAAACGGCAGCCAACGGCGGTTTTGATTGTTCGGGACTGATTCACTACGCAACGAACGAAGCCGGAAAGTACGGCGGCCGGACGAACGTCAGTGGTTACTGGTACGGGGCTTTCTTTACGAACCGGCGGACGACAATCAGTAGCGGGAAACGATCGGATATCGTCTTTTTCGAAAATACGTATACGGATGGACCATCGCATATCGGCATCATGCTCGACAATGAATATTTCATTCATGCGGGTGGCTCACAGCTGCAAATCAACTCGATCTATGAACCGCGTTGGCGGGAACACTTTCTTGGCTTCAAATCGATGTAACACAAAAAGAGGCGTATGGACCCTTCCGGATCCATACGCCCTTCTTTCATTGATTTAGAATGTCATCTCGACATACTTTGTCACTTGACGATCCTCAAGATACAACTCAATTTGTTCGCGGTATGCTTTATAGTGGTCCGATGCAATATGAGCCTCAAGTGCTGCTTCGTCTTGGTAGACTTCATAGAGCATGAACTGATGTTCATTTTCAATCGATTGATGTAACGTATAACGTAGGCAGCCCGGCTCGTTTTGCGCTGCTTTGTAGACTGTACTTAGAATCGGAAAGACTTGATCAGCTAATCCTGCTTTGACTGTAAGAACGGCATTGACAATGATTTCACCCATATGTTGATTCCTCCTCTAATTGATTACTTCTATCTGTACCCGTTTTTACTCAAGACATACCGAAAAGGATGATTTCGATGCAAGAAAATTTATTCACCTACTTAACTGAGTATGAATTAGAGATGATTCGTTTACGCCGTGACTTTCACCGCCATCCGGAATTATCGTTCCAGGAAGTCCGGACGCCTGCTAAAATTGCTGCGTTTTATGATGCACTCGGTATTCCTTACCGTGCAAACGTCGGTGGCAGCGGAATCGTCGCGACACTGACCGGCACCCGTCCCGGAAAAACAATTGCGGTCCGGGCCGATTTTGATGCGTTACCGCTCCAGGAAGAAACGGAATTATCGTTCCGCTCAATCCGTCCCGGTGTCATGCATGCTTGCGGACACGACGGACACACGGCGATTGTCCTTGGACTCGCCGCTGCTTTTCAAGCCATCCGGGATGAATTAACAGGTACTGTCGTCTTTATCCACCAACACGGTGAAGAAGTATTTCCGGGTGGTGCGATTCAAATGATTGAGGACGGCTGTCTCGACGGTGTCGATGCGATTTTCGGCACACACCTCGAAAATGATCTTCCGGTCGGAACGATCGGTTATCACAGCGGGCATACATTATGTGCGATCGATGAATTTGAAATCGTTGTTCATGGTCAAGGCGGTCATGCCCAAGCGCCACACCGGACGCAGGACGCACTTGTCGCCGGTGCACAGCTTGTCTGTAATCTTCAGCACCTCGTCAGCCGGCGCGTTGATCCGTTTGAGCCGGCCATCGTTGCAATCGGTTCATTTCATGCCGGAACCGCACCGAACATCGTCACCGGCGAAGCCCGGATTGTCGGAGAAATCCGGACGTTCAACGAACAACTCCGGCATCAGTTGCGCCAACAGGTGGATCTCGTCGCACGGACGACCTGCACCGGAATCGGCGCTGATTATTCCATTGATTTCACGACAGGTTACCCGTCCCTTTGGAATCATCCGGATGAAACGAAGCTCGTCCGGGAAGCGGCCGGTTTTTTGCCGGAAACACAGGTCCGTGAAATGAAACCGATGATGGCAGCCGATGATTTTGCCTATTACCTGGAACAGGTTCCGGGCAGTTATTTCTTTACCGGCTCCGCGAAAACAGATGGACGCACGATTTATCCGCAACACCATCCGAAGTACGAAATCGATGAGCGGGCTTTACTGATCGGGGCGAAAACGTTAGGGGCGACAGTTCTTCGTGCCCTGCAAACATAAGAATTGACTTTCCACTTTTATGAATGGTATTATCATCCCAATGATAACGAACTTACATCAACTTCATATAACACTTATCAAGAGTGGACCGAGAGATCTGGATCGATGACGTCCCAGCAACCTGCGCACAGCAAGGTGCTACGACCAGCAAAGCGAAAGCTTTGGTTGATAAAAAGCGGCGACTCCTTTTGCAACCAAGCAAAGGAGTCGTTTTCGTTTTCTCGCTGTCAGAAATGAGAGCATTACGGCTCAAGAGGCCAGGAGAAAGGGAGAGATGACATGGAAAAAGCAACATTTGCAGGAGGATGTTTCTGGTGCATGGTGACACCATTTGAGGAATTACCGGGGATTCACAGTATCGTGTCCGGTTATACAGGAGGACACGTCGACAATCCGACATATGAGCAGGTCAAAACCGGAACGACCGGACATTCCGAAGTCGTCGAGATTACATTTGACCCGGCACTGTTCTCATACGAACGGTTACTCGAACTGTATTGGCCGCAAACGGATCCGACCGATGCCGGCGGACAATTCCAGGACCGTGGTACACAGTATGCCCCGGCGATTTTTTACCATACGGAAGAACAACGCCTTGCAGCGATTGCGTCACGTGATGCGCTGGCTGCAACAAACCGTTTCAAACAACCGATCGTTACACGGATCGAACCGGCAGCTGCTTTCTATCCGGCGGAAGAATACCATCAGGACTTCCATAAAAAAAATCCGGCCCACTACAAAAAAGACCGGAAAGCCTCCGGCCGTGATGCCTTTATCGACGTCGCCTGGAAAGAAGAAGTATCCGTCTGATTTAAACGAAGCGTCTTTTAAAAGAGATCACCCTTTCACGCACTTTACTGTAAAAGTCGCGTGAAAGCCGTGATCTCTTTTGAGTGGTTGACGATGTTTTTAAGAAATCGCTTTGATTTCATCTGTTTGATTTGACTCGTCCACGACCTGATACCGTTTTAAGACGAAAATGCCGCTCAGCATGACGACTAAACCAATGATCTGCCCAAACGATAAATCGACTTTTGGTAAACCAAACCAGCCAAAAACGTCGACACACAACGCAAAACTGAGTTGCGAAATCAGGACGACGGAAATCGCGATGGACGGACCGAGCAGTTGAATACCCCGCATGACACAAAATACGACACCGACACCGACGAAACCGCCAAATAGATAAAGCGGTTCGACCTCCGTAAGCGCTGCGACCTCCCCGCCCCGAAAGAAAACCAAGGCAAGCAACGAACCAATCAGACCGACCAAAAAGACTAACGTCGTCGTCGCCCAGGCACCAAAGACATGACTCATCCGTGCGTTCAAAACAGTTTGTAAACTGATCATCATCCCTGCGACGATGGCACAAAACATGCCTAATCCCATTTCTATCTCCTCCTACTCAGGTAAATGAAAAGATCAGGACGCCGGTCAACATCAAACCGACTCCGATCCACTGCCCTTTGTTACTGCTTTTTTTAATGACTCCGAACCAGCCGTTCAAATCAATTACAAAGGCACACAGAATCTGTGCGATGAGCAACAGCGACATTGCCCATGTCATGCCGAGTAATTGAATTGACGTCAGTTCCGTAACGACGACTAAAACACCGAGCAATCCGCCGCTCGCATAAATAAGCGGTAACGTGCGAAAACCGCCGATTTTACGATCCCGAACAAAGCCGTAAATCAATAAACATCCGATCAGACCAACGAAATGGACGATGGTTACGGATAACCATGGACCAACCGCGTCACCGAGCCGGGCATTAAAGATGCCTTGTAAGGCAATAAACAATCCACTGAATAAGGCAAACACGATTCCTTGCATCTTCATCCTCCTTTTTCTCTAGTTACGAGTAGACCCTATTCTGTCATCTTTTTAAAGGACAAATGTCCTGAAACACAAAAAAAGCCGACCTGATCGGTCAGCTGCGCTTATATTCACGTTACTGGAATGCCCGGTATGTCCGTTCGATTCGTCCGAAAGCATCATCCATCATCCGGTTAAAGAGTTCCGCAACGGTCGGAACATCATCAATCAAACCGGAAACGAGACCGGCATTGACGTATCCTGCCGTCTCGTCGCCTTCGAGTGCCCCTTTGATATGAAACGATTCGTTCGTCTGTTCTTGAAAGGCAGCGAGTGATGTCGGCTGCAACGCATCGACATACGGTCCGTTCAATACCCGCCGGACTTGTCCGACTTCTCGGCCGATGATTCGTGTCCCGAGATCATCCGCCTGCACGAGGTGTCTTTTATAGTGCTCATGGACACGGGATTCCTGTGTCGCAATCAACCGGGTTCCGAGCTGTACGCCTTCTGCTCCGAGCATCCAGGCTGCTGCAAGACCACGTCCGTCGCCGATGCCGCCCGCGGCAAGGACAGGAAGCGTGACATGATCCGTGATTTGCGGAATCAGGGTCATCGTCGTCAACTCGAGCGGTGAATTGATTCCCGCCGCCTCGACCCCTTCCGCTACCAGTATGTCCACTCCGGACTGCTCGGCTTTAATTGCCTGTTTGACGGAAGCAACGACACCAATCGTCCGGATTCCCGCCTCCCGTAACTTCGATAAAAAAGGAGCCGGATTACCGGCTGACAAGGACACGACCGAAATCCGTTCCTCGATCGCTAACTCAATCAACTGTTCGGTATAAGGTGAGACCCGGATGGCGATATTCAAGGCAAACGGACGCGACGTCAAGCTTCGTGTCGCGTCAATCAATTGTTTGACCTCGACAGGCGTCATCGTTCCGCATCCAATCGTTCCGAGACCTCCGGCATTCGAGACCGCCGCCGTCAGTTCGGCATGGCTGATGTTCCCCATACCCCCTTGAATGATCGGCACATCAATCTGTAATGTGGTACATAGACGAGACATGGTCTCCCTCCGTTTCCGTTGTTAAGAATGGTATACTAAGTAAGACTGAATTTTAATTCATTTTTAGAAAAGAGGCGTCCTTATGAATATTCCGTACCGCTATGTTTCACCAAAGCTAGCAACACATGTGTTTGTCGCCCCCGGTGCTTTTTTGATTGGTAACGTGACCGTCGGCGAAGAATCGACGATTTGGTTCAATGCCGTCCTGCGCGGCGATGAAGGACCGATTACGATCGGCAAACGTTGCAGTATCCAGGACAATGCGACCATCCATCTCTACGAGGGTGCACCGGTCATCGTCGAAGATGAAGTGACGGTCGGTCACAATGCCATCTTGCACGGTTGTAAAATCGGTCGGCGCTCGATTGTCGGTATGGGGGCCACTGTTCTCGATCATGCTGAAATCGGTGAAGAATGTATCATCGGTGCCAACACCTTAATCCCATCCGGCAAAAAATTCCCGCCTCGTTCGCTCATCATCGGATCACCGGGCAAGGTCGTGCGGGAACTCACGGCAGCAGACCTTGAGATGATTCAGGAATCCATCGATTCGTATGTCGATAAAGGATACGCCTTCCGCAAACAGCTTGCTGAAAATTGATTGTCGGCACGAAAACGCTCATCTCGCTTCTTCGGGATGAGCGTTTTCGTTTTATCGTTCCGCGAACAACGGATGTTCCGATGCATCATAATCAGCACTTTTTTGCGTCACATCATGCGTTTCACGGAAGATCGATTCAAAAAACCGGCTCGCCGGTTCCGCGAGTAACCGGTAGTATTGTTCAAACAGCAAAGCGGCATGATGACCGCTCCACTCATCCGGCAACAACTCTTGCGGCAGACCGGGATCGGTAAACAAAAACTTCCGGTATTCATGGACAAGTGTCGTCCGTTCGACAAAACACTGCTCCTCGTCCATCTCGCCAAGCTGAATCCGGCTTTGATGGACGATATAACGCCGGCTGTATTCCGCAATGAACCGTTCATACCGTTCTTGCAACTCATCCAGTGGGAAAGCGCGTTCGACCAGCGATTGATCCGGTTGCGGTCCATGATATTCGCCGACGAAAAAATCGACGTACTCGGTGATACCGTAGGCGTCAATCAACCGCTCCGCTTCTTTTTCGAGCGGGTTCGGTGAAATCCAGACCCCGTTCGATAAATTCCCGAAACCGCTCCAGGACAACTCTTTTCGTAATTCATCCCGAATTTGCCGTTTGTCCTCCGGAATCGTGTACATCAAGGTCCGCCATTTCCCGTCCCAGACATGAGGCGTCGATTTGTATATCCGTCGCGCGGCTTCTTCCATCCGCTCAACACCGCGCGGGGTCAACGAATAAAAACTTTTTGTCCCTTGTTTTTGTGACGTCAACCAGCCTTGTTTGACCATCCGGGAAACGGCAACCCGGACCGCCTGTTCATTATGACCGAATTCTTTCAATAGGCGGATCAGACTGCCGACCCAGATTTGATTGCCGTAATGGCGGATGTAATCTCCGTATACCGTAAAAATCATCGATTGGGTATTCGCACTCATGTCATTCACTCTCTCTTTAATATAACGTTTTTTTGTGTACCGTTAGTATACGTGTTATTTCAGAGGACGACCATCCTCATTTTCCTTGAAACTGCGGCGTCCGTTTTTCGGCGAAGGCGCGTAACGCTTCCAGCCGGTCTTCCGTCGGGATGACCGCTTCGTAAGCGGATGTTTCAATTTTCAAGCCCTCCGAGAGAGATTGATCGAGTCCTTGGTCAATCGCCTGTTTAGCCTGTCGGATGGCAACCGGTCCGTTTTGTAACATCTCATCCGCAAACGAAAGACAAACTGCCATCAATTCTTCCCCTGTTGCGACGACACGCGAGACGATCCCGTACTGTTCAGCGGTCTGTGCATCAATTTTCCTGGCTGTGAAAATCAGTTCTTTCGCCCGGGTCTCTCCAATCAACCGCGGCAACCGTTGTGTCCCGCCGGCACCGGGAATGATGCCGAAACTGGTTTCTGTCAATCCGACCAATGCCCCTTCGACGATGATCCGGAAATCACAGGCGAGCATCCATTCGAAACCGCCGCCGAGTGCATGACCGTTGACCGCAGCAATCGTCGGTTGCGGCAGATGGGCGATATCTGTGAAGACGTCACGAATGGCTTCGACGTTTCGCCGGACTTCCGTTTCGTTTAACGTCACCCGTTCCTTCAAGTCAGCACCGGCGCTGAACGCCTTCCCTGTTCCGGTAAAGATGACAACCCGGATGGTCGGATCGTGACGAACGGTCGTGACCAGCTGTTGCAGCTCAACCAGCGTCGGATAATCAAAGCAGTTCATCCGTTCCGGCCGGTCAATCCGAATGATGACGACGTAGTCGCGTCGTTCCAAATGAATCATGTGAGTCCCTCCCGTTCCACGACGAGGGCAATGCCTTGTCCGACCCCGACACACATCGTCGCCAGACCATATGTCTGATTCGTGCGGCACATCTCGTGGATTAACGTCGTTAAAATCCGTGCTCCGCTTGCACCGAGCGGATGACCAAAGGCAATGGCTCCTCCGTTGACGTTGACTTTTTCCGGCGGTAATCCGAGTTCTTGCATACAGGCGACGCTTTGTGCGGCAAACGCTTCGTTGAGTTCAATCAAATCCAGCTGGTCGACCGTCAGTCCCGCCCGGTCCAGCGCTTTCCGTGTCGCATCGACCGGTCCGATTCCCATGACAGCCGGTTCGACGCCGGCGACACCACTGGCCCGGTAATAGGCGAGCGGCGTCAGTCCGAGACGTTCCGCCGTTTCTTCACTCATGAGCAATAAGGCAGCTGCCCCGTCGTTGATACCGGAAGCATTCCCTGCCGTGACGGTGCCATTCGGAAACAGGCTTTTGAGCGTTCCGAGCTTTTCACGGCTCGTGTCGGGACGTGGATGTTCATCCGTGTCCACTTCGACGATCTGTCCTTTGCGTGTCGTATACTGCACCGGAACAAGTTCTGTTTGAAAACGATGTGTTTCCATCGCCTGTTTCGCCCGTTGCTGACTTAAAAAGGCAAAATCATCCTGCGCTTCCCGTGAAATCCCGTACCGGGTTGCGACGTGTTCCGCCGTCTCCGGCATCGAGTCGGTTCCGTATTGGGCTTGCAGTTTTTCATTGACGAAGCGCCAGCCGATCGTCGTATCGTACATCATCGGATTACCACGGGCGAAACCCGTTTCCGGTTTTCCCATGACGAGTGGAGCCCGGGTCATACTTTCCGTTCCACCGGCAATATAGATTTCCCCTTCGTTCATCGCGATCGCCCGGGCTGCGGCGATGACGGCATCGAGTCCGGAACCGCACAACCGGTTGACGGTCGTTCCGGCTACTTCAACCGGCAAACCTGCGAGCAAGCCGGACATCCGGGCGACATTCCGGTTGTCTTCCCCTGCCTGATTGGCATTTCCGAAAATCACTTCTTCGATTTGAACCGGATCCACCCCCGGATTGCGATTGATGAGTGCTTGAATGACACAGGCCCCTAAATCATCCGGCCGGACGTCTTTGAGTGCTCCGTTATAGCGGCCGATTGGTGTACGGACAGCATCTATGATGGCGACACGCCTCATCGGCTCTTCACCCCGCTGTCCGAATAATCGTAGACGCCGCGCCCGGTTTTTCGTCCGAGACGTCCTGCTTTGACGTACTGTTCGAGGAGTGGTGCCGGACGGTATTTTTCGCCTAACTTTTCGTGGAGATACCGTAGATTGTTTAAGCGGGTGTCGAGTCCGACGAGATCCCCGAGTTCGAACGGTCCCATCGGATAGTTCAGTCCGAGCTTAATTGCTTTATCAATCTCTTCCGGTGTGCCGAGTCCTTCCTGCAACATATAAAATGCTTCATTGCCGACGAGGGCACTGATGCGTGATGTGACGAATCCGGGAAACTCCCGGATGACGACTGTCTCTTTCCCCATTTGTTGCGCAACGGTTTCGCAGATTATGACCGTTTCATCCGATGTTTCCAGCCCGCGAGCGAGTTCGACGAGCGGCATCCGGTGCACCGGATTAAAGAAATGCATCGCCATGACCCGTTCCGGACGTTTCGTAAACGAAGCAATCTCGGTCGGACTCATCGTCGACGTATTCGTCGCAAAAACACAATCGGCCGGTGCAAAGCGGTCAAGTTTCTCAAACACGGTCCGCTTAATATCAAGCCGTTCCGGAACGGCTTCAATGACAAGATTTGCGTCTCTGACAGACTCCTTTAAATCCGTTGCATAACTTAAGTGTTGAAACAGTTGCCCGACTTCTTCCGTCGTCATTTTTCCGCGGACGATGGCTTTATCGGCAATCTGTTCCAATTCCTGTTGTGCGGATGTCAGCAAGTGTTGCTCGACATCGACCAATGTCACGTCAAATCCGCTGGCTGCTGCCACGTATGCAATCCCTCTGCCCATCACACCTGACCCTACGACCACCATCTGTTGAACCATCATCTGATTTCCCCCTTTAAAAAGCGTGCGGACGAACGTCCGCACGCTTGGTTTTTACAGTCCGAACGGATTAAGTGGACGACTGCCGTAATACGACAGGATACTTTTCGTTTCCGTATATAAATCAAGTGTCTCGATGCAGAGTTCGCGTCCGAAACCAGATTGTTTGTAGCCGCCGAACGGTGTGCCCGGGAAGGCCGAGAACGGACAGTTGATCATGACGATACCGGCTTTGATCTGATTCGCAATCCGCGTCGCGCGTGCTCCATCTTTTGTCCAAATTGCCGACCCAAGTCCGAACTCTGTGTCGTTTGCCAGACGAACGGCTTCTTTTTCATCCTTGAACTTCATCACGACGACGACCGGTCCAAAGATTTCTTCCTGGACAACTTTCATCTCATGTGTGACATCGGCAATGATTGTCGGTGCATACCAGAAACCTTCTTCAAAACCAGCCACTTTCTCAATTTGACCTCCAGTCAAGATCGTAGCTCCGTCCGCTTTTGCCGACTGGACATAACCGTCGATGACATCAAGCTGTTGTTGATCGATGATTGCCCCGACATGTGTCCCTTTATCAAACGGATTACCGAGCACCAGTTGTTTTGTTTTGGCGACGAATTGTTCCATGAACGTATCGTAAATGTCTTCATGGACATACAGGCGCGACCGTGCTTCGCACGACTGCCCGCTGTTGTAGAAGATGCCAAACAGTGACCCGTCGACGGCTGCCGTGATGTCAGCATCCTCAAACACGAGGTTCGGTGATTTACCGCCGAGCTCCAACGTGACGCGTTTTAAGCTTTCCGACGCCCGGCCCATGATATCTTTTCCAACCGGTGTCGAACCGGTAAAGGCGACTTTATCGACATTCGGGTGTTCCACCAAGTGGTTGCCGATTTCGCGACCCGACCCCGGAATGACGTTGACGACACCTGCCGGTACACCGGCTTCGAGACAAATCTCGCCGAGGATGATAGCTGTCAACGGTGTCAGCGTCGCCGGTTTGACGACAACCGAACAGCCGACCGCAATCGCCGGTGCGACTTTCCAGGCCGCCATCATCAATGGATAGTTCCATGGAATGATTTGGGCACAGACACCGACCGGTTCTTTTTCCGTGTAGTTATGGAATTGCCCCGGCACGTTATTGACGGCACCACGGTGACCGACGATGGCTCCGGCATAAAATTCAAAGTCTTCAATCGCTTGCGTGATTTGCCCTTGCGCTGCCGCGAGGGATTTTCCGGTATCGAGAATCTCAAGTTCCACCAGTTCGTTGAAACGTGAACGCATGATACCGGCAATTTTGTTCAGGACTTGCGACCGGCGAACAACCGGCCACATTTTCCATTTTCCGTGATCGAAGGCTTCCCGTGCCGCCTGTACCGCACGATTGGCATCTTCTTTTGAAGCTTTTGCGACTTCGGCGATGACTTCGCCGGTTGCCGGATTATAGGTCTTGAAGGTCTCCCCTGATGTCCCTTCGACTTGCTCGCCGTTGATGACCAGATGATAGACGGAACGTTTCATCTCGATTGTTTTTTCATGTACCGTTGACATAGCTCCCACTCCCCTTAGTTTCCTTTGAATGTCGGTTGACGTTTGTCAAGAAAGGCTTGCATCCCTTCCGTCTGATCATTCGTCCCGAATAGTAAGTAGAAATTTCTTCTTTCATGATCCATGCCGTCTTGCAACGACAGGTCGCCTGCCTTATCGACTGCATCTTTGATCAGTCGCACGGACATCACCGGTTGTGCCGCAATCCGTTCGGCAACGGCCAAAACACTTGCTTCGAGTTGATCCGCTTCCACAATCCGGTTGATGATTCCAAGACATTCTGCTTCCGATGCCAGCATCCGGTCTCCCGTCCATAACCATTCAAGGGCCCGGGTCCGGCCGATCCGTTTCGTCAGGCGTTGCGTCCCGCCGGCGCCCGGCATGACACCGAGTCCGACTTCCGGGAAACCGAACTGGGTCTCCGGTGTCGCATAAATCAAATCACAGGCCAGTGCCAGTTCAAACCCGCCGCCGAGCACAAATCCATGAACCGCAGCAATCAGCGGCTTATGTAACCGGCTGATCCGGTCCCAATCGGCAAACGGATCGAGTAATTCCATCGAAATCGGCGTTGCGTCGACCATCTCCTCGATATCGGCTCCGGCTGAAAAGGATTTTCCTTCCCCGTTCAGGACAATGACTGTAATCGCTTCGTCCTGATCAAACTGTTCCATCGCTTCGACGATTTCCCGGATCATCGTCCGGTTCAAGGCATTGTAACGTTCCGGGCGATTCAGTCGAATCCGGCCGATTCGCCCCTCGATACTTGTCTTAACGTACTGTGGCGTCAGCATGGACTTCTTCACCAATCATCAGCGTCACAAGATTTCCCGCAAAGCCCATCAAATCTTTACCGGACGCTTTTCCTTCAAGCGAACGCATGCCGGCTTTCATCGTTTCATGGTTTTCGTAGACCATTTCGCACATCAGATAATATTTACCGTCTCCGCCCATTGGTGAACCGACGATCTTCGTGACCGTCATCTGCTGCAGACCGGGAATCTTGGCCGTCAGTGGACCGTGGACATTGAAATAATGCTCGTCAAACTGTTCCTTGTTCTCCGGATGTGTATAAAGCGCGATTAGTTTTACCATAATGATTACCTTCCTTCACATGAGAGTAGAGACGGGTTTCATCGCCTCGAATGGATTTTTGCATGATTTACAATATAAAATACTCCGGCAAGCCGTCGGACCAAACAGATTTTCAATCGAGACGAACGTCGATCCGCAGTACGGGCAGTCGATTTCCCACTTTCCGTCGACGACCCGCGGCGGGGCAATTCCAAAGGACTTCAGACCGGTAATTCCTTGTTCTGTAATCCGGTCCGAGGTCCACGGCGGATCAAACAGGAAAACGACATCGACCGTATTGACCTGGGGCACTTGTAACAAAGCGGATTCGGTGTTCTTTTGGATGATATCAAGCGCCGGACATCCTAAAAATGTCGGGAGAAGCGTAATCCGGATATCGTATCCGAACGGGGTCTCCGTCCATTCCGTCGCTTCGACCATTCCGAGATCGAGAATACTTACCGCATCGATTTCCGGATCTTTAACTGTATCCAGGGCTTCCCGGATGTCCTGTTCTAGTGTCACCATCTGCCGTTCCTCCTTCACCATACCGCTGACTGATCGAGCAGATAGACTTCCCCGAGCGTCGATAAGGCATCGTTCAAATCAGAAGAATGTTCACCGTTTCGTCCGTTGTAGGTCATGTTCATTTCCGGCAACGTGACGTTCAGATCGACGAGGACCGGTGTCAGTGCCTGATACCAACGATCCAGTAAAATCCCCTGCCCCTCAATCAGGCGCATCTCGTCAATCCTTTCTGCTGCTTCCCCGTAATCAAACAGGTCACCGAAGTCAGCCAGTACCCGTTCAAGAGCCGCATCCATCTTCTGACGGGCTGTTTCTGTTGATTGATACAGCTGGGTGAACCACGTTTGCCAGTGCAACAAATGATAGTACAACTCCATGTTGACCTTGACGGCGAGTGCTGCGAGCGGCGCATAACTGCTTTTTTTCAACGAGTCGATCCGTACCTTTTTCGCAAGCGTATAACAATAGTTGCGCACGACGGCATACGCCCAGTCATATTCCGGATTCTCCATATAATATCCCGGTCCGTTGACCCGTTCGACGAGGACCGAGTTTTTCCGTTCATGCGCAAGCCGCACATGAGCGAGTGCATCAGCCTTTCCTTCGCCGATTTCTTCGAGCAGTTGGTAGTACATGGCCGCATGCCCCATCGAATCCTGAGCAATCGAGGACGACGCGACATCTTCTTCGATATGCGGGGCGAGTCCCAACCATTCCGATCCGCGGTAGGCATATAAAAAGTCATCATCTGCTAATTGATAGAGCAGTGAGCCCAAGGCCAAACGTTCTGCTTCCGTCATTTGGAATCGCCTCCTTGCCAGGACATGATTTCTTTTTCGTCGAGCATCTGTTGTTCATAATGACGCCATTTTTTCTTCAGGTAGCCGTACCCTTTCGTCGTCCGGTAATCTTTGTTATCCAGCCGTTGCAGCATCAGCTTTTCATCCGGAGTCATTCCCCGGATATCTTCCCGTTTGACGACCCAGATGTCGACGACCGGCTCCCGGCGCATGAAGTTTTCCTGCGCCATCAAAAGGGCCATCTCTTTATTCGGTGCCAGTAAACTGAACTGATGCGTAAAAGCGGCATTCGGCGTCCGTTTACTGAAAATCTCGAACTCCTGATAAAACGTTTCCGTCATGGTCTCTCCTCCTTCAGCCGATCGTCTCAGCAAGTGCCTCGCGTACCCACGCATTGTTTTGATACGAAGTTTGACGTAAGGCGAGCCGTTCCTTCGAACGGGGGCCGCCACCTTGAATGATTTTCTTGAATTCCGTCCAGTCCGGCTGGGCGTAAATCCACTGTCCTGTCTCCTCGTCGAATCGTAATGTCGGATCCGGAATGACGAGTCCGAGCGAACGGATCCGGGGAACGTATTTCGTAAAGAAATTTTGACGCAACTCTTCGTTCGTTTTCGTCCGGATTTTGTAGGCAATCGTCACGTCCTGTTTGGACGTACCGGTCGTCTCTTTCGACGCCGGACCGAAGAACATCAAGAGGGATTCCCACCATTCATCCAGGGATTCCTGAATCATCGCTTTTTGTTCCGGTGTCCCTTCCGCCAGTGCCATGATAATCGACTCACCGTGCTGGGCATGGAATACTTCCTCCGCACAAATCCGTTGCAACGCCCGCGCATAAGGGCCGTAGGAAGCCCCGAGCATATTCGTCTGAGTAATGATGGCTGCTCCGTCGACGAGCCAGCCGATTGTTCCGGCATCTGCCCACGAACGCGTCGGCATGTGGAAGACGTTGTGGAATTTGAGGCGTCCCGTAAATAAATCGTCCATCAAGTCGGCCCGTGTTTTTCCGTACGGCTTCATCAAATCCTCGACGACCCGAAGTAGGAGTTGACCGTGCCCCATCTCATCCTGGACTTTTGCCATGATGCCGAGCTTCCGGCGTAACGACGGAGCTTTTGGCACCCATTCCTTTTCCGGTAAAGCCCCCATGATTTCACTGATGCCGTGCATGGAAATCAGCTTGATCAGCGTGTCGCGGTAGAAATCAGGCATCCAGTCGTCCGCTTCGATTTTTTCCCCGTTTTCGATTCGTTCTTTAAACCGTTCCAATTTTTCTTCTTCAGTCATGACCGGTGGTTCAAAAAGATGCGTCGCATCGTACATTTCAGTTCCTCCTCTGCTTAAACAAACTTCTTCTCGGACATTGCGCGACGGTCGATGATCCGGACAGCCTTCCCTTCAGAGCGCGGAAGACCGTATGGCGGGTGACAAATCAGATCCACCGAGATCAGACATTCGGTTTTCATGGCATGACAGATGCCCCGTTTCAGTTCTTCAGCAACTGTTCCCGGTTCAAGTTCGATGTGCAGTTCCAATGCTTCAAGACCGGCCCGTTGAATCCGGTGAATTTGATAATGGGGTGTGACACCCGGTTGCTGTAATAAGACCCGTTCAATTTCGGACGGAAAGACGTTGACGCCACGGATGATCATCATGTCATCCGTCCGCCCTTTGACCCGCGACATCCGGGTCGTCGTCCGACCACAGCCGCACATTTTTGTCGTGACGGATGCCAAGTCTCCGGTACGATACCGAATTATTGGAAGCGCTTTCTTTTTCAAACTTGTAAAAACGAGTTCCCCGACCATTCCTTCTGGTAGCGGTTCGCCCGTTGCGGGATCAATGACTTCCGTGATAAACAAATCATCCATCAGATGCAATCCGTTTTGTTCCTGACACTCCATTGCGACACCCGGTCCCATGATTTCGCTGAGACCGTAGATATCAAAAGCCCGGATCCCCCACTTGTTTTCGAGGGTCTTCCGCAGTTCTTCCGACCATGGCTCGGCTCCAAAAATCCCGTACCGGAGGCTGCTCGCTTTCGGATTAAGCCCCTTTTCTTCCATCCGTTCCGCAAGATGCAACATATAAGACGGTGTTCCGCAAATTCCACGGGGCTGGAAATCTTCAATCAACGTGATTTGCCGGTCGGTATTACCGCCGGACACGGGAACAATCGTCATCCCGAGTTGTTCGGCTCCGCTGTGCAGACCGAGTCCGCCGGTGAATAAACCGTATCCGTAAGCATTGTGCAACAAGTCGGTTTTTTCAGCACCGATGGCGACCAGACCACGTGCGACAGCTTTCGACCAATCATCCAAATCGCTTTGTGTATAACCAACGACGGTCGGTTTTCCACTTGTTCCGGATGAAGCATGGATCCGGACCGTTTCCTGAGGCGGAACCGCAAATAAGCCAAACGGATACTGTTCCCGCAAATCACTTTTGTATGTGAACGGTAACTTTTGAATATCCGCCATCGTTTGGAATTCCTCCGGATTAAGTCCCCGTTCCATGAAGCGGGTGTGATAAAACGGGACATGTTCCATCACATGACGAACGGTCTCACGTAAACTTGCAAGCTGTAAGCGGGATCGTTCTTCCGCTTCCATCGTTTCCAGGATTTCGTTATACAAGTGGCACCCCTTCCCGCGTCTATATAACACAATAAATAAACGTCCGTTTTAAAATGGTTATACCATTAAACTACGATACGTTCACAATGTTGTCAATCCTTCATTTTGTTAAAAGCTCCCAAATTTCTTGATTCCGGTCTTTTTTTCAATTAAAAGTCTGAATAAAGACCTTTCCTATAGAGAAACACTAAAAATGATATTTCTTTTTGGAAAATATTCCTGAAAATGTTTGCTCATTTTGTAACTGATTGATAAAATATCGTGTGACAAGTGTTATACTATTTTTGGTAAGACCAGCTGTGGTCACAGGCAAGGGGGAAACGATATGAAAAACGGTTTGTCGCTCGGC
This sequence comes from Exiguobacterium sp. GL_137, assembly GCF_057834585.1. Classification (NCBI taxonomy): domain Bacteria; kingdom Bacillati; phylum Bacillota; class Bacilli; order Caryophanales; genus Exiguobacterium; species Exiguobacterium sp. GL_137. Next base: position 394,919 of record NZ_CM174406.1, on the reverse strand, counting down.
GACTCTGCTGTCATCGAGGCGATTGTCACAGAAGAAATGTTCGCTCAGTTCGAAGGTGTGGTCGTCCACCCGGCTTACTCCACCGTCTCGATGGTCTATCATATGGAATGGGCCGCTCGAAAACTCATCCTCCCCTACCTGGAAGAACAGGAAGAAGGAGTCGGTGGTGCTGTTTCCTTGAAGCATTTAGGAATGGCGACACTCGGATCCAATATCCGCATCGAAGCCACTGTCAGCGAGCTCACATCCCGCCGTGTAGTAGCCAAAGTCGAAGTCAGACAAGGTGATCGTGTCATCGGTCTTGGGGAAGTCAAACAAATCATTTTAAATAAGCAGCTGATTCAGGAAAAGTTGACGCCGCGTGTTTTTTAAAGAGCGAAATGAAAGCGCTTACTAAAGTCAGGAGGATGTTTACTATGAATATGTTGAACCCATCCACGGATCCATCACCATCCATCATGGAGAAGATTTCCGGTCACGAACAGGTCGTTTTTTGTAACGATCCTGTGTCCGGTCTGCAGGCGATCATTGCCATTCACGATACGACACTCGGACCCGCCCTCGGTGGTTGCCGGATGGCACCGTATTCGACCGTCGACGAAGCACTCGATGATGTCTTGCGGCTGTCGCGTGGCATGACGTATAAATGTGCAGCAGCTGACGTCGATTTCGGCGGCGGGAAAGCCGTCATCATCGGCAATCCGGCGACGGACAAAACACCCGAATTGTTCCGTGCCTTCGGACGATTCGTCGATTCACTCGGCGGACGTTTCTACACCGGAACGGATATGGGCACGACGATGGAAGATTTCGTCCATGCCAGCCGGGAAACGTCACGGATCGTCGGGATTCCGGAAGCTTTCGGCGGAAGCGGCGATTCATCGATTCCAACAGCGGAAGGCGTCATTTACGGCTTACGGGCAACGGTCGAAACGTTATACGGATCCGATGATTTAAGCCGGGCCAGTTACGCTGTCCAAGGACTCGGAAAGGTCGGCTATAAAGTCGCGGAACAGTTATTGTCTGCCGGTGCTAACCTGTACGTGTCCGATTTGAGCGAATCCGTTCTCGCTGCTCTCGTCGAGCAAGCGGAAAAAACGCCCGGAACGGTCCGTGTCATTGCCGCTCATGAAATTCACCTGACGGATGCCGACATCTTTGTGCCTTGTGCTTATGGCGGTGTCATCCAAGCAGCGAACATCGGACAGCTCCAGTGTAAGGCAATCTGTGGATCGGCCAACAATCAACTTGCCGATGATGCCCTTGCGCTCGAATTACAGCAACGCGGTATTTTATATGCACCCGATTATATCGTCAACGGCGGCGGTCTGATTCAGGTTGCCGACGAACTATACGGGGCGAACCATGAACGTGTCCTGTTAAAAACCAAACATATTTATGATGCGGTCCTCGAAGTATTCCACGAGTCTCATGCGGAATCGATCACGACACTCGAAGCAGCCAATCGGATGTGCAACAAACGGATTCAAATCCGCTCACGCCATAACAACATTTTTACGAATACGATCAAACCGAAATGGAACATCCGGAACGACTAAATGGAGGTGACACGAATGGAAACCGAATTTCCGATTTACCGGATACTTGATGATGCAGGACACGTCCTTGATACATCTAAAACTGATTTGCTGACAAAAGACTTGAGTCTCGCACTCTTCACACATATGAACCGGATCCGGACATTCGACCGGAAAGCCATCAATCTGCAGCGTCAAGGACGGCTCGGGACCTATGCGCCGTTCGAAGGACAGGAAGCGGCACAGGTCGGCAGTGCGTATGCACTGCAGGACAAGGACTGGGTCTTCCCGACGTACCGGGATCACGGAGCGACGCTGACGTTTGGCGCCGACATGGTCCGGACATTTTTGTATTGGAACGGACGTGTCGAAGGCTGTGTCCCGACGGATGAGTTGCATATCTTCCCGCCCGCTGTTCCGATTGCCACACAAATCCCGCATGCGGTCGGTGCGGCCTGGGCAGAAAAACGAAAAGGATCAACCCAGGTCGCCGTCGCTTACTTTGGGGACGGGGCCACATCGGAAGGTGATTTCCACGAGGGCATGAACTTCGCCAGCGTCTTCCAGGCTCCGGTCATCCTGTTTAATCAAAACAACGGGTATGCGATTTCCGTCCCGATTCAAAAACAGATGCATTCGGAAACGATTGCCCAAAAGGCTTTGGCTTACGGGATGCCGAGCGTCCGGATTGACGGCAATGATGTCTTCGCCGTTTATTTCACGATGCAGACTGCACTGGAACGGGCACGCTCCGGTGGCGGACCAACCTTGATTGAAGCGGTCACGTGGCGATTCGGTGCCCATACGACAGCGGATGATCCGTCGAAATACCGGGATCAGGACCGTTCCCGGGACCGAATCGATCCCCTCACCCGCTTGGAAGGTTTCATGAAAGAACAAGGTTTCTACGATGAACAGGAAATCGAAGCCATCCGGACGCGGCATCAAGAAGAGGTCGAAGCCGCCGTCAAAACGATGGAAGCTTTCCCGCCGCCTGACGTCAACGATTTGTTCGATCATACGTACGCAACATTACCGGACGATTTAGTCCGTCAAAAAACAGATTATCTGACCGCAAGGGGGAATTGATATGGCGACACCAATCAACCGACAAACGGAGATGACGCTCGTCCAGGCTGTTACCGATGCCTTACGGACAAAACTGACGGACGATGAGACGACGCTTGTACTAGGTGAAGATGTCGGGAAAAACGGCGGTGTCTTCCGGGCGACGGACGGTCTGCAGGAAGAGTTCGGGGAGGACCGGATCATCGATACGCCGCTGAGCGAAGCAGGAATCGTCGGAACGTCAATCGGTCTCGCGGTCAACGGGTTTAAGCCGATTGTCGAAATCCAATTTCTCGGCTTCATCTATCCTGCTTACGAACAAATCATGACCCACGTCTCGCGGATCCGGATGCGGACGATGGGACGTTACGGCGTGCCGATGGTCATCCGGGCCCCTTATGGCGCCGGCATTCGGGCGCCGGAGATTCATTCCGACAGCACGGAAGCCCTTTTCACTTCGATGCCGGGCTTAAAAGTCGTCTGTCCCTCCACTCCGTATGATGCGAAAGGTTTATTGATTGCGGCCATTGAAGATCCGGATCCGGTCTTATTCCTCGAGTCGATGCGGAGCTACCGGGCCTTTAAGGAGCCGGTTCCGAGTGAAGCCTATACGGTTGAAATCGGGAAAGCGAAATGTGTCACCGAAGGTCAGGACGTGACACTGATTGCTTGGGGAGCGATGGTCCAAGTCGCACAAAAAGCCGCAACGGAAGCTGCGACCCGCGGTATTTCCTGTGAAGTGATTGATTTGCGGACGCTCTATCCGCTTGATCGTGAAACGATTGCGGCCTCCGTTCAAAAAACCGGACGGGCTGTCATCATCCACGAAGCACAAGCTATGGGGGGGCTTGGCAACGATTTGCTTGCGCTGATCAACGATACCTCGTTCTTATATTTACGTGCCCCGGTAGCCCGTGTCACCGGGTTCGACGTGCCCGTTCCATTATTCGCCCTCGAGGACCATTACATCCCGACGCCGACGCGTGTACTTGAAGCGATCCAGCGTACGGTCGATTTTTAAGGAGTGAACGTGATGATTGAAGTAAAGTTGCATGACGTCGGTGAAGGGATGACGGAAGGTGAAATTGCGAACTATCTGGTCCGGGTCGGGGATCTTGTCACAATTGATCAGCCTGTCGTCGAAGTGTCGACCGATAAAATGGTCGCTGAATTACCGGCACCGGTTTCCGGTGTCGTTACGGACCTCATCATCCCTGTTGGTCAAACCGTCTCGGTCGGTACGGTCCTATTATTGATTGAAGCCCTTGAAACAGAAACGGCCGTAACTGCGGAACAACCGATCCGGCAGACGACGGAACAAATCAAAGTCCGGCCGTCTGTCCTAACACCGGCTGTTTCATCGAGTAGTCGGCGTGTCTTGGCTACCCCCTACACGCGTAAAATCGCGCGCGAACACGGGATTGATTTGGAACAAGTTCCACCTTCCGATCCATCCGGTCGCGTGACGGAGGAGGATGTCCGGCGGTTCCTCGATACAACTGCTTCTGTCGAGAAGGCAGATGTCGTCGAACAAACAAGTACCCCTTCTGCTAAACCGTTCGAAACGATTCCGTTCCGCGGCATCCGGAAACAGATTGCGAAAAAAATGACACAGTCCCTCTTTACGATTCCGCACGTCACGCATTTTGAAGAAGTGGATATGACCCGCCTGCTCGCCTTGCGCGAAGAATTAAAGGCGGCCGGTAAACCGATCAGCGTCAACGCCTTTTTCATCAAAGCCTTGATTGTCGCACTCCAGGACTTCCCGGTGTTTAACGCAAAACTCGATGAAGCCAACGAACAGATCATCCTCGAGCAACAGTATCATATCGGTGTCGCAACCGAGACGGCGGACGGACTGATTGTCCCGGTCGTTCGTGACGCAGACAAGCTGACGATGCAACAGTTGCACACGCGTGTCGCGGAACTGTCCGCCCGTGCCAAGACAGGAGACTTGCGAGCTGCCGATCTGAAACCAAGCACCTTTACGATGAGTAATGTCGGTCCCCTCGGAAGTACAGGAGCGACCCCGATCATCAATTACCCGGAAACGGCTTTAATTGCCTTCCACAAAACAAAAAAACGGGTCTGCGTCGATGATCACGATCAGATCGTCATCCGCTCGATGATGAATCTATCGATGTCCTTTGATCACCGTGTCGCTGACGGCGCGACGGCCGTTGCTTTTACGAACCGGTTCGCCGGCTTAATCGAACACCCCACTACTTTATTAATGGAGCTGATTTAAATGGTCGTAGGTGAACTGACACAAGAACGTGATTTAGTGATTCTTGGTGGTGGTCCGGCCGGTTACACCGCTGCCATCCGTGCCAGTCAACTGGGCCGCAACGTCACCTTGATTGAGCAGGCACAGCTTGGTGGACTTTGCTTGAACAAAGGATGTATCCCGTCCAAGGTCGTCGCTCATGCCGCAGATATCAAACAACAGATGAATCACATGTCTGCTCTCGGTTTTTCTTTCAACCCGACCCACGATTTCAGTCAATTGGTCGAGTACCGGGAACGGACCATCCGTCAATTACGAACGGGAGTCGAAGCGCTCTGTCAGGCAAACGCGATTGAAATCTTGCACGGAACCGCTTCATTTTTAGCAGACGACCGGATTGGGGTCGAGCTGGGGCATCAGTTTGATACGTACCGGTTTACCGACGTCGTGATTGCGACCGGAAGCCACAGCATCGAACAAGATTCTCCCTCTATCTTAAATGCCGAACAGTTATACCAACTGACCGAATTACCTGAACGTCTCGTCATCATCGGACAAGACTATATCGCTGTCGAAGCCGCAATGAGTTTTCAAGCTCTTGGTACGTCGGTCACGTTGATTGCCGACGACTTCCAGTTGGATTCGAGTATAAACAAAGAACTCCGACGCCTCTTAAAAAAACAAAAGATTCAACTTGTCTCTGGGACCGTCACAGCCATCGAAGCAGAAGAGGCAGTGACCGTTACGGTCGTCAAACAGGGACAGGAGACGACCTGGTCCGCTCCTTTTTTGTTTCAATCGTTGCCTCGCGTTCCGCACACGTTGGAACTCGGACTCGAGCGGATTGGTGTGACGGTAGCAGAAGACGGAACGATTCCCGTCGATCCATTCGGACAGACAAACCGTCCGCATATTTATGCCATCGGAGATGTAACACCTGGTCCTGCGATTGCGACACGCGCCATCCATGAAGCGAAACGGACGGCCGAACATTTATCCGGACAACTGGCCGATGCGACGGTACCCTATTACCCGACCATCATCCGGTCTCTTCCGCCAATCGTCTCCATCGGCTTGACGGAACAGGCGGCAACGGACGCCGGTTATTCGATCCGGACCGGCCAATTTCCCCTTAATGCCAATGGAACAACGATGATTGAAGCCGGAAGTGGTTTCATCAAGGTCATCTCCGATGCGACGACGAATCTCCTTTTAGGCGTTCATATGATGGGCGAAGGCGCCGTCGATCTCGCCGGAACGTTTGCACAAGCTCTTGAGATGGCTGCCAAGGAAGAAGATGTCCGCTTCCCGATCATGCCGCATCCGAGCCGGAACGAAGCCTGGACAGAAGCCGTCGAATCGTTAATCGGACACGCAATTCACCTGTCGCCCCGCCAACAAGATGTCTTAACGAAGTCGTAATCCTAAAACCGGTCCCCGCCCTCTTTTGGAGAAGGGGTGACCGGTTTCTTGCGCGAATCTTTTGGTTGAAGGAGGTACGATGATGGACTTATACTTCACGACGTTACGCTGGAACGAAACATCGTTTCCAATCGCGGCAACAACGGATGGCCTGTGTTATGTCGGGGCATTGAACGAACCCCGGGACTTATTTAGCGACTGGGCCCGAAAACAGTTACCCCGGGCCGAACTGATTGAGCATCCGCAGATCATGCAACCGTACCAGGAACAACTCATCGAATACTTAGACGGAACACGCACCCGGTTTTCTCTCCCGCTTCATTTGATCGGCACGCCCTTTCAGTTGGAAGTCTGGCAGGCCTTATGCCATATTCCATACGGTGTGACGGTGACTTATTCAGATATCGCCCAACGGATTTATCGACCGGGTGCGACACGCGCCGTCGGAACCGCCATCAGTAAAAATCGTGTCCTGATCGTCGTCCCCTGTCATCGAATCATCGGAAAAAAAGGGGATCTGACGGGCTATTGGGGTGGTCTGAACATGAAACGACAACTGCTCGCGATCGAACAGACTTCCTCTTCTCAACCGCACTAACATAGCAAAAGAGAACGAACTCGACATCAATCGAATCCGTTCTCTTTTTTTATACCGAATTTACACCAAACCGGTACGTCGTTTCCCAGTGGTACGTCTGATCCGGTTCAACCAAAATGTCCGGGAAGTTTGGTTCGTTCACCGCATTCGGATGAACTTGCGTTTCGAGACACAGACCGAGCGAAGGACGAGCACCGACACCGCGGATCTCATAATCCGTCTCGAGTTGCGTCCCCGTATAGAGGATGACGACCGGTTGATTCGTCGTCACTTCTACATAACGGCCATTTGACATGTCTTCCAAGCGAATCGGCTGTCCCGATAAGAGAAACGGATGATCATATCCATGTCCCGCGGCTACCGTTTCCGGATGATCGGATTCCGCACCGCTTCGAATCTGCCGTCCCGTTCGAAAATCAAGGGGAGTCCCCGTCACGTCCCGCAACTCACCGGTCGGCAACAAATCTTCTCCAACAGGTAAATACGTTTTACTCGGGATCGTCAAGTGATGATCAAGGATATCCCGTTTCAAGTTTCCGGACAGGTTCCAGTACGTATGATTCGTCAGATTCAACGGTGTCGTCTGATCCGTCGTCGCGTGCATCGTCAGTGTCAAGGCGAGACCTTCCAGCTGATAGATGGCATCGAGCGTGACGTTCCCGGGGTACCCTTCCGTTCCGTCCGGACTGAACAACCGGAGGTGAAGCCGGTCCGTTGTGGCTTCGACGATGTCAAAAAATGTTTGATCAAACCCTTTGATTCCTCCGTGCAGATGATGCGTTCCATCGTTTACTGCGAGCGGATAGACGGTTCCTTCCACTTCCATTTGCGCTTGTCCGATGCGCCCGGCGACCCGGCCGACGATGGCTCCGAAATATGGAGAATGGTCCTGGTATTCCTTTAACGTATCAAAACCCAGGATGACACTCTCGATCCGGCCGTCCCGATCCGCAACACGGATATCGTTGATGATGCCGCCATAATTCCAAATCTCGACTTCGATTCCCGGTTGCGTCAGCGTATGACGAATGAGATCCGTTTCCTGAATTAATTGTGTCTGCTTCGTCATCGTCGATCACCTGCCACTTGGCGGCTGACCGTTTCAAGGAAGCGGTCAAGTCCCGCCTGCCCGCCCGGCGTTTGTTTAAAGACACCACAGTCTTCAAGACCACGGACAAATTTGGCCGCGACCGCTTGGCGGACATACTCCGTCACATCTTGTCCGTTGTATGCTGCTTTCAATTCGGTTGCCCATGTTTGGTGGGAAGGAGCCGTCGAAGCGGCTGTTCCTGTCACAAATTGTTCGACTTCCTCGAGTTCACCTAAAAGACGGGCCGGTAAAACGGCGAGTCCCATCACTTCAATCAAACCGATGTTTTCGCGTTTGATATGGTGAATATCGGCATGGGTATGGAAGATTCCGTCCGGATGATCCGTCGATGTCCGGTTGTTTCGTAAGACGAGATCCAGTTCAAACCGTTCGCCTCGCATCCGGGCAATCGGTGTCACCGTGTTGTGACGGACACCATTTGTTGCCGCGAGAATCTGATGATCGGCATCTTCGTACGTCAGCCACGTCCGGTAGACGTCGTCCGCCGCATCGAGTAATGCGTCAGCATCGGTACTGCTCAACCGAACGACTGTCAACGGCCAGTGTAATGTTTCACCGGCCACATCCGGATGATCCGGTAGGACGAACTCTTGGAGCGTCTTCGCCCGATCCATCGCAAATTCATACCGTCCGCCCTGATAATGATCATGCGTCAAAATCGATCCACCGACGATCGGCAGGTCTGCATTGGATCCGGCAAAATAATGCGGGAACTGGGCGACGAATTCAAGCAACCGCGTAAATGCTTGACGGTTAATGACCATGTCCCGGTGCTCCTGCGACAAGATGATACTGTGTTCGTTGTAATAGACGTACGGTGAATATTGTAATGCCCAAGGTTCACCGCTGAGTGACAGCGGCACAATCCGGTGATTGGCACGGGCCGGATGATTACTCCGTCCGGCATATCCGACGTTTTCGACACACAAGAGACAGGTCGGATAGGTCGATTCGACGACCTCCGTTTGTGCTGCCGCGATTTCACGGGGATCTTTTTCCGGTTTCGACAGGTTGATCGTAATGTCGATTTCACCATAGACCGTGTCCGCTTGATACTGGATGTTTTTGGCGATGCGTTTCGTCTGGATGTAATTATTCGCTTGACTAAGCTGATAAAAATAGTCAGTCGCCTGTTGCGGATTTTCAGCGTACAACTGACGGAAAGTCGAAGTAATCTGAGACGGGCGATCGACGAACACATCCATCAATTCTGCCGCCAGCCGTTCTTTTTCGTCGAGACGCGGTGCCAGCTTTCCGGCCGTGATCTGGTGTTCAATCATCTCGTCCAAAAGATCAGGAATCGGACGCGTGCCGACTGTTCCCGGATCCACATATGCAGCTTCCCCGAGCAAGGATAAAAGCCGGTTTCGGGCATATACCGTGTCTTCCGGTTCAATCAACCGTTGACGGACCGCCTGCTCTATTAATTGTTTGATGAGTTCATTCATCGCCTTCACTCTCCTAACTCTCTCTTTACCGTACAGGTGTTTTGTAACCTTGCGGACGCTGTTCGTGCCAACGCCATGCATCTTGAATGATGGTGTCGATTTCCGTCCGGCTTGGTGTCCAGCCTAAGATCGTTTTGGCTTTATCGGATCCGGCAATCAATGTACTCGGATCTCCGGCACGTCGTGCGACGACTTGTTCCGGAATCGCATGTCCCGTCACGCGGCGGGCAGCTTCGATGATTTCCCGGACCGAAAAGCCGCGGCTTGAACCGAGATTAAAGACATCACTCGTGTTGCCCTGTTTTAGATACTCCAGCGCAAGCAGATGGGCATCGATTAAATCCTCAACATGGATATAGTCGCGAATACACGTGCCGTCTTCCGTCGCATAATCATCGCCGTAAATCGAAATCATCGGCCGTTGACCGTTGGCGACTTCGAGGACGAGCGGAACCAAATGGGTTTCCGGTGTGTGATCTTCTCCGATTTCACCTGTTGCACGTGCGCCGGCGACGTTAAAGTAACGGAGCGCCACATACTGGAGACCGTACGCGGTTTCACACCAACGCATCATCTTCTCCATCATCAGTTTCGTTTCACCGTAGGCGTTTGTCGGGTTCGTCGTTGCCGTCTCGAGAATCGGCATCTGTTCCTGCTCGCCGTATGTGGCCGCGGTTGATGAGAAGACAATCTGCTTCACATCATGCGCCATCATCGCTTCAAGCAACACTTGTGTGCCGTAGACGTTGTTGTCGAAATAAGCGAGCGGATGCTCCATCGATTCCCCGACTAACGAGAAGGCTGCAAAATGAACGACCTGATCGATTGTTTCCGTCTCAAACACGGTGTCAAGGAAGGCACGATCCCGGATATCCCCTTCGTAAAAACGGGCTTTCGGATGAACGGCTTCACGGTGACCCGACTTTAAATGATCGACCACGACGACGTCCTGACCGGCATCCACCAGTTGATAGACTGCATGTGATCCGATATAACCTGCTCCACCTACTACGAGTACTGCCATTTAAATGACCTCCTGTTCGACTTCTCGTGCTCCATCACCAACAGTTGCCGTATAGAACGATGCCGGATAACCGATTGTCGTCTCGTACGCTTGACCGACTTCCGTCATGAATGTCTCGACCGTTTCGTCTTCGACGATGGCAATCGCACAACCGCCAAAACCGGCACCCGTCATTCGGGCACCAAGGACTCCCGGTTGCGCCCACGCCGCTTCGACCAATGTATCCAGCTCTTTCCCCGTCACTTCGTAATCCACCCGCAACGAACGGTGTGAGGCATTCATCAGTTGACCGAATGCTTCGAGTCTCTCTTCTTTTAGAGCATCGAGCGCCTGCAACGTCCGCTCGTTTTCAGAAATCGCGTGACGTGCCCGTCGTTGCAATCGTTCATCTTCAAAAGAAATCGTTTCGAATTCATCCATCGACCATTGACCGAGTGATGCATACGGACGGTACTGTTGCAGATAGGTCAGTGCTGCTTCACATTCCGAGCGGCGTTCGTTGTATTTCGAATCGGCCAGCTCACGGCGCTTATTCGTATTCATGATGATGATCGTATAACCGGATAAATCGAGTGGTGCATACGTATAGTCAAGTGTCTCACAGTCAAGTAAGAGTCCGTATCCCGCTTTGCCCATCCCGATGGCAAATTGGTCCATGATGCCGCTGTTGACACCGATGTAGTGATTTTCAACCTGTTGACCGTATTTGACAAGTTCAATCTGGTCGACATTCAGATTGTACAGTTTGTCGAGCAAGACACCGATTACCAGTTCAAGAGAAGCGGACGAAGACAGTCCGGCCCCGTTCGGGATATCACCTTTGATTAAAATGTCGCACCCTGTATCAATCCGGTAACCGGCTTCCCGTAAGACATGAATCATGCCCTTGGCATAGTTGGCCCAGCCATCGGCAGATTGATGTGTCAAGTCATCCCCTGCGACTTCGATGATGCCGTCAGCTTCAAAGTTCAGCGAATAAAACCGGAAGACCGCATCATCGCGCTTGCGGGCAACCGCATGCGTTCCAAGCGTCAAAGCACACGGAAAGACATGTCCACCATTGTAGTCTGTATGTTCTCCGATCAAGTTAATACGACCCGGTGCAAAAAAGCGGTGGGTCGACGGTTGACCGAATTGTTGTTCAAAAATCTGTTCTAATGTCTGGTCTGTCATGCGATCGGCTCCTTTGACTCTGATGTAGGAAGGCTGCGGTGAACCGGCTGAATGTGTAGACAACGGGCTTCATAATCTGTCGTATAAGTAATCGTCAATCCTTGTTGCATCAAGTAGGCCCCGCTGAGCTGACGCCCGTCGACCTGATACAAACCTGTCTTCTCAAGTCCGTTCAGACGGAAGTGGTACTGGTTTGAGCCGTGCTGACGCATCGGCGCTACTGCCAGGACAACCGTTTGATCGTTTGACGTATATTGCATGAGGGAAGCCGCCATGCGGTCTGCCGACAACCGGTACTGACGTCCGAATTGAACGGTTTCCCGAATTGTTTTATACGTCGCAATCCACTCGGTTGCTTCCGTTAACTCTTCCGCTGTCCATTCGCTTAAGTTGCCGCCGATGCCAAGTGTTCCTTGCATCGATGAGACGAAACGTGTCGCAAGCGGTAAGTTCCGGCCGTTCAGCCAGTTCGGACCATCCGTCACCCAACAACTCATCATCTTCGCATTATAGGCAAACGAGAAATCATGTTGGATCGTCAACCGGTCCAGTGGATCCGTGTTATCACTCGTCCAGACCTGTTCCGTCCGTTTGAGAATTCCAAGATCAATTCTTCCGCCGCCTCCGGCACAGGCTTCAAAATCCACTTCCGGGTGACGTGTCCGCAACTCGTCAAAGATCCGGTACAAGGCATCGACATGACGCTTCCATAATTCCTGTTGTGCTGCTGGTGTTGCTTCCGGAACGCCCGGTTCTGAAAAAGCACGGTTCATGTCCCATTTGATGTAATCAATCGCGTGTGTCTCAAGCAACTCATCCATCATCTCAAACACAAATTGTTCGACTTGCGGTAAACCAAGGTTCAGAACAAACTGATTGCGTGATGTCGTCCGGTGTGCACCGGGACTATGGTAAATCCAATCGGGATGCGTCCGGTAAAGGTTTGAATCTGGATTCACCATTTCCGGTTCGACCCATAGACCAAACTGCATGTTTTGTTGTTTCACGTACTCGATCAACGGGGTTAAACCGTCCGGAAATTTTTCCGGATTCACGACCCAGTCACCGAGACCGGCCTGATCAGAGTTTCGTTCACCGAACCAGCCGTCATCGACGACGAACAGTTCACAACCAATCGCAGCAGCCTGGTCGACGAGCGCCCGTTGTCCGTGTTCCGTCACGTCAAAATAGGTCGCTTCCCAGGAATTGTAGAGGACGGGCCGGACCTTGTTCCGGTCCGATTCCGGCATGATGATGTCACGCTGGAAATCATGCGCCCGGGCACTCATCCCGGAAAAGCCGTCTGCCGCATACCCGATATAAAAGTCCGGTGTCACGAGCTGTTGACCGGCTTCGAGTTTCCAACTGAAATCAAACTCATTCATCCCGCCGGATACTTGAACGAATCCAAAGGCATCCTGCTCGAAGTGCATCGACCAGTTACCGGAATAGGCAAAATGTCCGTAAATGACTTCCCCGGTTGATTCGGTCGCCCCTTGTTCAAGTGCAAACCAGGGATTCGCCTGATGACTTGTCACACCCCGCCGGCTGTCAATCGTCTTACGTCCCGGCGTTAGTGGTGTCACCTGTTTTTGGAATTCGCCGGTCCATGTCCCCGCGAAGTGGTGCACGTTCAAGTTCGGTCGTTGCAGAATTCCCATCGCAAAGGATTGGGCTGTCGTCAACCGGACCGGTTGTGTTCCGGTATTTTCAATCACGAGCGACCGTCCGATCATATCGTACGCTTCGTACAGGTCGTATTTGATGCCGACCCGGAGTTCTTGTAACGAATCAAACAACCATAACGTCAATCCACTGCCGGATTGCTCGGCGCGTTCAAAAGCGAACTGACTGATTCGTTGTCCGTCCTCCCGTTCTGATTTTAAAGTCGGCTCCGTGTAGACCATCTCACCAAACGGAATGAAGTCGTAGACCGCGACACCATCCGGTGATTCAAATGAGCTGTGCGCAAGAACCGGATTCGGCAATGCTTCATAGTCGGATGGATACGGCAGACGTGCTCCAAAATACGTATGCAACACTTTACCGTGCTGTCCGATCGTCACGACATGCGCGACGTGTTGTCCTTCGAGGACGAACCGCTGATTCGGCAGTTCAAGAATGGCCATGGTCGTTCTCCTCCTTACGTTGTCAGAATCAGCGTCTCGAGCGGGGCGAGTGTCACTGTTCCACTATATGTCTCGTTCGTATTCAACTCTTTATAGGCAGCATCGAGCACAACGTCCCGGCTTGCTTTCGTATCATGGTTCATCAGGAAGAGGAAATCACGTGTCTCCCCGTGACGGCGGACGACTTCGACTTGATCCGGCGCTTCAAACGTCTGAACGCCGGCATCGAGAAACGCTTGCCGGTAAATCGTATCGATCATCGCATCATCAATCGATGCGCCGATGTAGGTAATTGTTCCTTTGTATTCGTTGCGTGTCACGGCAGCGACCCCGTCATAAAACGTATCCCGGTAGACAGCAAGCGGTTCAGCTGACGTCGGTGTAATCAAGTCACACCAGATTCGGGCCGGTGAACCTTGTCCGGCGAATGCTCCGATGCCTTCAATCCGGTTTTCCTGTACAGCCTGCAACGATTCGTACTCATCGATTTCGATTCCTGCATACGGCGCGAATTTCCCTGGTAACGTTAACGGCAAGACATTGTTATGCGGGTCCTTGACGCCGGTCCGGTACGTGAAGATGACGTGTCCGCCCTGCTCCATGTAATCAATCAGTGATTGGTCAAATGTCGGGTTCGTCAGGAAATACAGCGGAACGATGATTAATTTGTATTGATCCAGTTTGTCACCCGGGAATACGATATCCGTCGACGCTTGACGACGGACGGCACCGCCGTAGAACCGGACGAACTCGGTCCGGAAATCAAACGCATCGCTGTGCGGCTGATGTGTCCAGGCCCAGACATTTTCCTGATCAAAATAGACGCCGACTTCCGCTTGATAGCCGCTCGCATTGATCTCGTCACCAAACGTATTGAGTTCGGTCATGATCTGTTTGACTTCGTTGAATTTGCGTTTCGGTTTTCCATCGTGATCGATGATACCGTGGCAAAACTCTTCCGTCCCGAACAAAGCAGCCCGGAAGCGGAAATAGACGATCGCTTCGGCGCCGCGCGCGACAGCCTGATACGTCCACAACCGGATATGACCGGGACGCGGCAAGTAACCGATTTTGCTCCAGCCTTGCGCTCCACTGAGCTGTTCCATCACCCAAAAACCTTTCCCTTGTTTTGAGGAGCGGCAAAGGTCATGATCGCTGGCCATCTTCTCAAAACGGTTCGGTTCCGGCAAACCACCCCAGACCGGATAGTTATCAAAGGCGACATAATCGAGATCCTGTGCCATCTGCTGTTGATTGACGGCCATATCACTGTAAACGAGGTTATGTGTAATGAAGGCGTCCGGATGAATATGTTCCCGGAGTGCATCGACTTGGAGTTTGTTGTAATGGTTATACCCGTCGGCACAGAAGCGGTCAAAGTCGACGAGTAACGACGGATTATGTTCCTGGTAGACTTTCCGCGGCACCGGGATTTGCTCCCATGCCGTATAGGTCTGACTCCAGAAGACGGTTCCCCATGTTTCATTTAACGCGTCAAGCGTCTCGTAGCGGTTTTTCAGCCACAGCTGGAATGCAGCCCGGTCGATGTCGCTGTAAGAACGATCTGATTTTTCATGACCGTATTCGTTGTCCGTCTGCCAACCGATCACACGCGGATGTTTCCCGTACCGTTTCGCCATTTCAGTCGTAATGGCAACCGAAAACTTTTGATATGTTTCACTGTGAACCGTGTAGTGACGACGGGCTCCGAAGCTGATTGTCACGCCATGCTCGTCTGCCGGAAGAATCTCCGGATACTTGTGGCACATCCATGCCGGCGGTGTCGCCGTCGGTGTCCCGAGTACGATATCAAAATCGGCGGCACTTAAGCGTTCGATGATATCGTCCCAAAACCGGAAGTCGTAAACTCCTTCTTCCGGCTCCATCATCGTCCAGGCAAATTCCGCCAACCGCACGACGTTGACACCAAGTTCTTTCATCAAACGGAAATCTTCCTCCCATAACGCACGTGGAGTTTGTTCCGGGTAATAATCGACGCCTAAATACATTGTGCTCCTCCTGACTGAAAACAAATTATTTTACTGCACCTGCCGTCATTCCTTTTTGGAAGAAACGTTGGAAGAAGATATAGAAGACCATTGTCGGTAAACTGATTAAGACGAGTGACGCATAGATTTTACCCGGGTCACCGCCGAGTGCATCTTTGAAGAAACTTGGTGCCATCGTGACCGTTTGATAAGCCGGATCCGTCATGAACGTCAGGACCATCAAATACTCATTCCACGAGTTGAGGAACGCATAGATCAACGCTGTCGCAAGAGCCGGTTTCGCGAGCGGCAACATGACTTTGAAGAAGACTTCCAAGATCGTTGCGCCGTCAATGTACGCGGCTTCCATTAATTCGTTTGGTAATTCGTCAAAATATCCTTTGATCAGCATTAAACCGAACGGGAGGAAGAAGGCAACTTCTGCCCCGATCAAACCCCAGTGGTTGTTGAGACCGTCAAACGAACGTAACGTGAAGAACAGTGGCACAATCATCGAAGCGACCGGTAACATCAGACCGGCGAGTACCATGTTGAACAACAGACGTTTTCCGGCGAATTCAAGTTTCGAAAAGGCGAATGCTGCAAACGCGAGAATCGTGATCGAGATGATGATCATGAAGAAGGCGACGAAGAAACTGTTAAAGACGAACGTCGGGAAGTTCGGGTTTTGCAGCGTTGCGATATAGTTTTCAAATCCGTTGACACGTAAGCTCTCCTTGAACATGACAAAGATCGGGAACAGCCAGACGATCGAAGCAAGCATCAGGACGAGGTTGATTACCCAACGGCTTTTTTTAGATTCTACATTCATGGGACGTTCCTCCTTAGTTATCCATTTTCTTTTGAACACGTAACTGGATGTACGTAATCAGTAAAGCGATTGTCAGCAAGATGATGGCAACGGCACTTGAAAAACCGACTTCTTGTTGCAGCATCGATTTACGGAACAGGTACGTCGAGATGAATTCTGTTGAAGAACCGGGGCCACCGGCCGTCGTGATCCAGACCAGGTCAAACGTCTTCAGACCACCGATTACACCGAGAATCGATAACGTGAACGTCGTTCCTTTTAAGTTCGGGAAGACGATACTCCAAAGCGTCCGGAAGAATCCGGCACCATCGATTTTAGCGGCTTCAAAGATTTCTTTTTCAATTGTCAGCATCGCCATGTAGTACATGACCATCGATGAACCTGTCCATTGGAAGATGTTGATGGCAATGACCGAGTACAACGCGATATCCGGATCACCCAGCCAGTTTTGTTCTAAGCTGCCGAGACCGATTGCCCGGAGAAATTCGTTGATGTAACCGAATTGGAAGTCATAAATTTGTGAGAACGCGGCACCGAGTACAACCGGACTCAGGACAACCGGGAAGAAGAAGACCGATTTCATGGCAGTCCGTAACGGTCCCTGTGTGTGCAGGAAGTACGCGAGAACAAGACCGATAAAGGCTTGAATCGTAACCGTTAAAATCGTGAAGATGAACGTGTTTTTAAGCGAGAGATAGAAATCCGGATCACGGAACATTTCCGCGTAGTTTTCAAACCCGACGAAGACTTTATCGAACGAAATCCCGTCCCATGAGAAGAAGGAGTTATACGCGTTATAGAAAATCCCGTAATAAATAAACGCGACGACAAACAGGACGATGGGTCCGACGAACGCCCAACCGACCATGTTTTGCTTCATTTTGCCTTTTCTTTTCTTTTTCGGAACGTTTGAACGGGGTGCTGGTTTCAGCGTTTCCGCTTTTGGTTTGATCGGCAATTCTTGTTGCTCTGTCTGCATAACGATTTCCCCACTTTCTTGATCTTAAAAATCAGGAAGTGGCACGCAGGGCGCACCACTTCACTGTATCGTTCTTATTTTTTCGATTGATCGGCTGCATCCTGAACACGTTGGAGTGCTTCTTTCGGATTTTGACCCGTCGCGATGTTTTGAAGTTCCTTACCGAGGATATCGTTAAGTTTTGTATCACGGATACCACGGCTTGCTACAGCTTTAGAAAGTGTTTCGTTCAGCATTTTGTACGACTCTTTTTCCCCTTCGGATGTGAAGGCTGCATCTGAATCAATTTTGACCTCTTTGATTCCCGGTGCCATTTCGAACTCGCCCATGTAGACTTCCTGTCCTTCACCTTGGCTCATGAAGGCAACGAACTCAGCTGCACCTTCTTGTTGTTTTGATTCTTTGTTGACGGCAAGCGCCATGTCGATTGATGCGATGATTGGTTGTTCTGTTCCACCTGCAAGGTTTGGAAGTGGTGTGAAGCCAAGCTCATCTTTGATTTTCCATTTGTCTTTTTTCTCAGCTGTCGTCATCGAGTGCGCTTCCCATGAACCGATGACCCACATCGCTGCTTTTTTATCGAAGAACTGGTTCATCCCGTCATTGTATGTCGCAAGTCCGAGTGCACCTTCTTGGAAGACTTTCTTTTCAAACAGATCTTGCCAGATTTGCGCTGTCTTGACCATCTCGTCGTCTGTCCATTTCGCTTCGCCAGATAAGACTTTTTGGATGTAACCCGGTGCTACCTGGTGGCTTAAGACGTTGTAGACATCGATATCGATCCAGGCATCTTTTGCTCCGAGCATCAACGGAATGACTTTATCACCGGACGCTTTGATCTTTTTGACAGCATCGACTGTTTCTTTGTAGTTTTTCGGTGGCGTCACGCCGTATTTATCAAGCATCGTTTTGTTGTACATCAAGTAGGCTTGACCCGTAAAGCCGATTGGAACTGCATATTGTTTGCCGTCAATCGTCGTTTGATCAATTCCGAGCTCAACGAATTTATCTTTCCATCCTTTGCCGGCTGCTTTATCCATGTAAGAATCGACCGGTACGACACGGTCTTTGTATTGTTGAATCATTGGTTCTTTTAAGCCGATGATGTCTGGTCCCTTACCAGATAACATCGCGACTTGAAGTTGCTTTTCGTAATCTTCACTGTACCGTTTGAATTCGACGACGTATTTGTCTTGTGATTTATTGAAGGCATCGACGACTTCCTTACCAGCTTCAGGCTGAGGTGCCCAACCCCACCAGGAAATGATCGTTTTTCCGTCTTTGGTTGTGGCTTGTTTTTCATCTTCGCCGCCACAAGCTGCGAGAAGTGCCGATAATGTCAGAACTGATGCAGCTGCGAGAACTTTTGTTTTTTTGAATTTCATGTGAGTGATCCCCTTTGTATGTGAGTGGTCAAGCGTACTTTCTAAGCTGTTGCCCTTCAAACTTTGCGTGTTGACACCATTGTTCGATGACTTCCATGCCAATCGGCATCCGTTGGAGTTGAATCAAGACCCGTGCAATCAGTCGCAGACGATAGTCGAGCGTGTCCACTTCCGGTGTCACGAACAGATAAAATTCTCCACCGAGCGTCAAACAACCGGCTGTGCGCATGTGTTGCATCAACACCCGTAATTCGATGTATCCGTTCTCATTTTTTCGAAGATGAAGTTCTGAAGACCGAATCGTCAGTACCCCTTGTACGGACGACATTCGAAATTGAAAGACTCCATCTTGTCGTGGCCGAACGAGAACGCCGTCCTGATCTGCAGACCGCTTATCTCCCGGCTGTTGTTCCGTCATATCTCCTGTCAAACGGTTCACGTAAAAGCCACGGATTGCTCCGTAACGCCCGAAAGCTTCACGGTAGGAAACCCATAAATCCTCTGTTTCCATCTGCGCGACGCCCCCTTCTTTCTGTTTCAGCTTAACCGGTCCCTGCCGGTCTGCATCCACCTCCACTAGTTGATGAAAACTTAGTAAATTAAATTTATTATCTAACTTTAAGAAAACTATAGCACATGCTGATTTGTTTTGTAAACGGTTTCAAAAAATATTTTTTCAACGTTTATTTCCATCAAAAAAAGCCTGTTGAATCCGGTAAGCAACACCGTCATCCAACAAGCTGATTTTAAATCGTTCGGAAAATACTATTGGTCGCCAAAGCAGCCGCGCTGAGCGCCCCTTGTTTTTCACTCCAAGGAACCATCTTGACGTCGGTTTCACGTGAAGCGGTCGTCAAAGCCGTGTGCTCGACCCGTTCTTTAATTTGATTGACGATTGATGGTGCCAGTTCGAACATCGGGCCCCCGAGTAAAATACGTTTCGGATTGATCAGATGAATCGTATTCAGGACACCGATTCCGATGTATTCGCCGGCCCGGTGGTACGCGGCTTTCGCATACGGATCCCCGTCCGTCAGACGTTTTCTCAGTTCCGTCAGTGTTTTGACTTGCGGGTCAATGGCTTCAAAATCACGCAACAGCGCTTTTTCCCCAGCCAACGCTTCGAGACATCCCCGATTCCCGCAGGAACAAATCGGACCGTCCAAATCAAGCCGCATATGCCCGACCTCACCTGTAATGTGATTTTCGCCGTCAATCAGTTTCCCGTCCAGGACATACGCGCCCCCGATCCCTTCTCCGGCATACAGATAGAAAAATTGATCGACTCCGACACCTTCTCCGAATAACAATTCGAAGGAAGCGAGAGCCCGGACATCGTTTTCGATGAAGACCGGGTACGCAAAATGCTGCTCCAAATGTTCCTTTAAGGCGACATCGTGGAGATGAAAACGAGGAGCAAACAGAATCACTCCGGTCTCCGGATTGACCATCCCATGAACGGATATGCCGATGCCGTGAATCGTTCCTACCTGCTCCGTTGCCTCAATCAGTTCCTCACACAACAGAACGACGGCCTCCATTAATTCTTCGTTTGTATCAAATTTCCCCATCGTTTCCACTTCGTGAATCGTATTTCCGCTTAAATCCGCGATGACTCCGATGAAACGGTGACTTGTCGCATCAATCCCGATGACATATTGTTCTTTCGCCACGAGTTCAAGCAAAATTGGCTTTCGTCCTCCGTTTGAGACACCGAGTTCACGCTCTGTCACGAGTTGATCCGAAATCAATTCTCCGACGATATTCGAAACGGTCGGTTTCGTCAGTTTTGTTTGTTGTGCCAGTTCGACCCGTGAAATCGGTTGATGCATCCGAATCAAACGTAATACCAGTGCCCGATTGTAGGAACGCATCCACTTAGAATTTCGTGGCATCTCTTTCACCATGTTCGTCCCGCATCCCTTCCATTTTTGTCTCTATTCCTATTCTCGCATATTTTGTAAGGGATTTCATGATTAGCTAAAGATTCGTCCTTTTAACTTTTCTCAGAAAAAATCCACGGTATCCTCACGGGAAAATTAAGCTTCATCGTATGGCTGCTCAATGACAAGGATACGGCTTCCATCCGGATTTTCTGTCAGTTCCATTTCGATAATGGCTTTACCGACCAGTAAGACAATCGGCAGATTCGAATCCGTTTTCCGGAAAAATCCGACCCGTCCCTGATACGTATCCATATAGTCTGCAAATAAAAAGGTTCCATTGATATGAACCTCATCCTGATTCGAGTTGAATTCAAGATGAGGAACCTCAAACCGGGCTTCCCCATTCAAATACAACAACGGTTTTTTCCCTATCACTTCGCTTGATTCCCGCCGCATCTCAATCGCTCCTTCCGTCTCATAGTACAATCTATCGGTTCCTCTCGTCGCAATGACAATCGGATTTCCTTGATATAAGACGATTTCTAAAATTTCATCTGCTTGTTCCACGTAGTAACCTGTTGTATCCGCTGTCGCAAAACCTATCGTATAGAGTTGCATCCAGGCGACGATATCCGGTACTTCGACCGGTTTTAAAAAGAGCGCGGATACGAGATGCGCCCCTTCAGAAGTCATCACAAGATTGACATAAATATCTGCCAACTGTATCGTCCGTACTTGGGTCGAAGGATACAATTCATCATAGTTTGATACCAATACCGCTTCGTAATAGTCATCCATCTCTCGCAGTTCAAGTGGTGGCATTCGACGATCAAAGTCGGCAATCTGGATGCGTTTCATAGTTGAAGTGCCTCCTTTTAAGTGAGTTTTCTTTGTGCCCTCAGTTAAGGATTACCCAATATCTGGTTCGCTTGCACTCCCCTAAAACGAAAAAAATCACCCTGAGCTACAGGGTGATCAGTCATTTCACAAAAAATTGATACAGCAGATATAAGGCAAAGCCAATCACTACAAGGATCGTGAAAATGTTAGCTGTTCCAAAAAATACACGATTGGCCGTTTCATTCCGATCTTCAGGCTTACGATCCATTACGAGAACCCCTTTGCTAAAATCCGATTTTTTCCATCTTATACTTATAGGAATTCTCGAATGAACGGTTAAGGACCTGCTGTTTTAATTATTTTTTTGCACCATTCGCAAAAAATACGAGTGTTTCTTCTTCGTCTGTCGTCAAGTCCCGTCCGACCAGATCACGATACAGCCGGCGCATCTCCGATACATGTCCTTCTGCTTGTTTTGTCACTTCGATGATTTGGCGTAAGACGTGTACCTCTTGCTCAAACGCGTCTTTTGCCATCGCTTCGCCGTGAGACCAGACATAATAATCCGCCTCGTATTCAGCAATCGTATCTAACAACCGCGTTGTTTGATTGACCGTATAATTCCACTTGTCGGAGAAAATATCCGCATACATGGCATCTCCTAAAAATAAAACCCCTTCTTCCGGAATATAGACAAGAGCACTCCCTGGTGAGTGGTCATTCTCGACTTGTCGTAACAGACACGTCACGCCCCCGAGGTCGATTTCAAGTTCTCCCGTGAAACGAATCGTCGGCAAGATGACTTCGATCTCCCGATCCTTCCCGAACTCCAGTTTGATGGCATCCGCACAAAACGGAATTTCAATACCTTGACGGATCCGTTCTTCCAGCGCCTCATCCGTCCATTCGTAGTCCAGCATTTTCTGCATTTCTTCCACTGTCCGGTTCGTCGCGATCGTTGGTACCGCCATCTGTTTTATGCCGAAAATATGATCCCAGTGCCAATGCGTCAATGCGACGAGAGCCGGTCGTCCGAGCCCGTGTTTCTCCATCTCGTCCAAAAAGAGTGTCGCGTGCTGACTTGAGTTTCCGGCATCAATTACAATACTCCGGTCGTCTCCCGTAATGACGGCAACGATCGGCCGATCCGTTTCACTGACCGGCGTTTGATACCAGATCCGGTCCGTTAATTGTTTAAACTGTTGCATTTTCATCGCCTCCTGTTTGTAGTATAACGAAAAAGTCCATCCGGATGATTTCCGAATGGACCAGTCGAATCGACTTACTTCTTATTTTGCTTTTGACGGAACGGCCACCAGACACCCGGTCCGAACGATACCGTGATCGCTGGAATCAGGAGCGGTAAGACAATCAATCCGTACAGGAGCAGACCCGTGATAACGATTGTTGCAATCTGAACCAGACTCAGGACACCCGACGGCATCATCGCACCAAACGTTCCGGCAAGGATGATGGCAGCCGTGATGATGACAGATCCCATTTTCTTCATCGAAACATACATCGCTTCATTCGTCTCGAGTCCATTGATCGTTTCTTCCCGGAACCGGTCGAGCAGGAAGATCGAGTAATCGATACCAAGAGCGACGAGCATAACAAATCCGAAGAACGGAACGGCCCAGCTGATGCCGTCATAACCAAGACCGTTGACGAAGATCAGTTCAGCAATCGATACCGACGTATAGTACGTCAACAGGAGCGAACCGATCATAAACAGCGGCATGATCAATGAACGGAACATGATCGCAAGGACGATGAACAAACTGATGATCATGATGACGACCGTCCGTGAGAAATCGGCTTTTGACGTATCATTTAAATCACTGTTGATGCTTGAGATACCGCCGTAAGCAACTTGTGCCTGTTCAAGCGGTGTATCTTTCAGTGTGCTCGCTGTCGTTTTCTTGATGGCAGCGACCGTTTCGATCGCTTCCGGTGAATACGGATCATCATTCAGGATGACTTCGAATTTCAGACCGGTTTGATCATCAATCGTATAACGGTCAATGACAGGTTCGAAGTCTTTACTCACTAAGGTATCTTTTGGAATGAACATCCCGGTACCGCGAATCGTTTTGGCGTTCCCCATCTCTTTCAGGAAATCGGCAGCTTCCGTTAATCCGTCTTCGATTTTACCAAGCCCTGCATTGGCAGATCCGACACCATCCGCCAGTTGGGTTAATCCGGTACCGAGTTGACCGGCTTGTGCACCTTGTGTTTCAATCCCGGTTGCCGCTTGTGCGATCCCCGTTTGAATTTGGGTCAATTGACCGGATAACGCTGTCAATGTCCCGACAGTTTGCGGAATGTTTTCCGCAGATTGTAACCCTTGACCAACAAGCGTTAACTGTTGATTGATTTGACCGAGACCGTCTGCGGCCTGCTGCAGCTGTGCTGCTCCTGCCGACGCTTGATCTCCGGCCGGAAGCTGACCACTGATAGTCTGTAAGTTGCCTTCTACAGTCTGAAGACCTTGACCAACTTCACCGAGTCCATCTTTTGCATCCGTCAGACCAGATGCAACTTGTTTAAGTTGTTGATCGACATATAAATCGTCAATGACATCACCCGTCGGACGTGAGATGGACCGGACAGCTTTGACGCCATCCAGTTTGACCAGTTCGCGGCTCAACTGTTCTGCATAAGGAACCGTTTTTTCAGTCACGATGTTTTGGTCGTCCTTCAGGATAATATTGACCGGCAACGACTCACCCGCACCAAAGCCGTCTGAAATGGCATTTAATCCTTTGACCGTTTCATATTTTGCACCAATCTCATCGACGGTGTTGAACGATAGATCGTCATCATACGTGAACAGGGTCGGGATCGTCACCACAGCGACGATTGCCATCGCAAGCAATGGACGACGAATCGATAATCCACCGTACCGGGCCCACAAACGACTGTCTTGATGACTCGCCGCATTTTTTGACGGCCAGAACAATTTCTCTTTTAACGTCGCCATGAAAAACGGAACCAGTGTAAAGAGAACCAGTAACAAGACTGCGATTCCGACCGCAACGGCGACCGACGATTTAAAGATCGGGAAATCAGCGAACCCGATTGCCGAGAAGCCGACGAGGACGGCAAGACCACTGATGAGAAGAGTCCGTCCCGCTGTTTTATAGGTGTTGACGATGGCTGTCTCGACATCATGTCCGGCAGTCAACTCTTCTTTGTACCGGCTCAGAAGCAGGATACAGTAATCCGTCCCGATCCCAAAGAGAATCGCCACAAGGAAAATCTGCGTGAAGTTCGAGACGGGGAATCCGAACCAATCAACGAAAAAGGCGACAAATGATTGACTCATTAAATACGTGACACCCACCGCAAATAATGGAACGAATGGTGTGACAATCGAACGGAAAACAATTAACAACAGTCCAAAAATCAGACCGACTGTGATTAATTCCGTTCGTTTTAACCCTTCTTGTGAGCTTTTGTTCACATCGGCATTGATGAGTGATTCACCCGTCAGATAGATCGTCCGGTCATCCGGTAAGAGATCACTTCGGATATCTTCAGCGAGTGCCGTGATTTCTTCCTGTGAACCATAAACGGTAATCGGAACGAGGACTGTTTTTTTGTCTTTTGAAATCAGTTGTCCTTCCGTTTCCTTACTCTCAAACGGATTCAGGACTCCAGTCACTGGTTTATCCAGTTTCTCTAAATCTTTAACGATTTGACCGATTTCCATCCGGTCTTCTTTCGTGACGGCTTCCTTTAGCGGAATGACCAGCGAAATCGTTTCTTCACTTGCACCGGCTGCTTTTAAAATATCCGCTGCCCGTTGTGAATCCGTATCACTCGCGAGCTGAATGGCACCCGCATCTTCTGCTTGTTTCGATAAGTTTGGTGCCGCTAAAAATAATCCGACTGTCGCAAGCAACAAGACGATTACGATCGGCCAACGCCATTTGACGATTTGTCGCATTCCCGTTCCACCTCTTCTGTGTCTGTTTTTCTGAATTAATCTTCAATCTTTAAAATAGCTTTGACTTTCCGGAACGTCTCGATGAACTGTTTGATCTCATCATCGTCGACCTTTCCATCAATCAATTGTTCCAAATAACTGTAAATCGCTTGGTCCGACGCTTCGACGACTTCTTTCCCGGCTTCCGTCAAAATAATCCGTTTTGTCCGGTGATCATCTTCCGAACGTTCGACTTCGACCAGGCCGTGTTCATTTAACTTTTTCAGACGATTGGAAATCGCACTTTTATGAACTCCTTGAATGACGGCAATCCGCCCGGAAGCAATCGGTCCATATTTATCGACCAGCTTCAGCAAATGGAGTTGTTCTGGTGAATAGAGACGCCAAACCGGTGAATCAACTGATTTCAGGACACGTTCTGTCCCGTGAATCATCACCTCTTCAAATAATTGAACGGCTTCCCGCAGATTTTCTTTCATGATTAGTTTACCCCCTAAACTCATATCAGTAGTTTAGCCCCTAAACCAGATGGCGTCAACTCCAAACTGTCACAATTATCCTGACATGTAAATCCAATTTTCGTTATGATGGGAGAGAGGATTTATCTTACTGAAGGAGGGCTAAACATGACCGTCTTATTTTGGATTGCTTTAGTAATCTGTGTACTTGGACTTATTTTTACAGTAATGGTCGGACAGAGTCGAAACGAAGAAACGTACAGCAACAGCCAGACAGCCAAAAACATGTCCTGGATGTATCTAGTCTTGTTGCCGGTTATTTTGATCATCTTAGGCATTTTTTATTATTTATTAACTTAAAAACATCACTGAACATCAAACAGGCTGCTTCGATTCTTCATCGAAACAGCCTGTTTGTGTGGTATTCACTTGAGTGTTTTCGGGCGAACGATATAGATATCACACTTCGCATAACGGGTAATGTTTTCAGAGACACTCCCGATCATGATTCGTTCCATTGCATTCATTCCGACAGCGCCACAGACAATCAGCCCTGCCCCGACACGCGGTGCGATGACTTTCGGGATTAATGTTTTCGGTGATCCGCTTTCGATGACCAGTTCAACTTCCGCTACGCCTTCCTCGACCGCCCGTTTTTGATATTTATCAAGGAGTTCCTGGGCGTACTCCGTGACATTTTGATCGATGAAGCGCTGGTTCGCACGGACATTCGCAAAGGTTTGAATATCGATGACATGTGTGATGACGAGTTTTGCTTGATCGAGTTTCGCGAACTGAACGGCTTTTTCAAAAGCTAAGTCTGCTGTTTTGGAGCCGTCGACTGCTACTAAAATCGTGTGATAATGGCTATCCATCGTCGTTCACCCTTTCCACTCTGGCACGGTTACAACATCCGGTCGTTTTCGTTCTCAAGTGCCCGGTTTTCATGGTCAAGCTTCCGCTCAGCCTCAATGCCTTCCGGTTCACTCTCTAAAATACTTTGGGGTTCTGGTTTAGGACGTCTTGCCCCTTCTTCATCCGCCAACAGAACATAAGACCCGTGTTTGACGCTTGTCACATGTCGTTCCATGTCGCCTTCCGGCAGCCCTAACGATTGGAAGGCTTCACGGGTTTCTTCTTCCGTTACCGGCTTTCCAGTAAATCGTTCGAATAACGTCCGTTTCCCTGAAACAAGCTGTGCTGCCGATTGGCCGCGTAACATCGCCATATCGGTTTTATCTTGCAGGACGATGTATAAGTCTTCTTCCAGATATCCGGCAAAGTGTAAGTCTTCAATCTGACGAATCAAATCCGTCTCATTATCATATGTTCCGATCAACTGCTTTTTCCCCATTGGTCATTTCCCCCTTTTATACTTCTATAAGGGATATACCCCAAAAAACCAAAAGCAATGACACCAACTGCCGCTTTCTTAAGAAACCGGTCTTTTTTCTTGCGCAAACAACCGGTCCCGTTTCCGAAAGACAAGAACTACCGCCACCAGGACTGCTATGACGCTCATGACTGTCACGCCTTGTTGAAAGTCCGTTAAACGTCCATTAAAGAACAGACCGACATAATACCAAATCATGACAAGACCAAATACCCAGTCAGTATGCACGAAAATAAAAAATACGATGCCGCAGGCAAATAAAATTAACATGACGGTCACCCACTCGGATGTCGTCAGCCCAAACAAATCTTCAAACCGGAAATCACGCAGAATACGAAATGGTAAAATTAATATTTGGATACTCGACCAGGCAAGAAAAACGGAAAAAGGAGAACGCATCCACGGGGAACGGTTCGGATGATGTTGTACTTTCATATAGATGATACATAAACTGATAAACGAAATCGTTGTCAATACAAGTTCCCATGGAGGACCGACGATACTACTCGCTCCGTATCCGAGCATCGTCAATATAAACCAGCCGCTGATATCAAAAATTAATGTCCGGTCAGCCGGGTACGCTTGGACAGGCCGGATACACCAAATCAGCAAAGTCGTATAGACAACACCAAACACCGCATCCGTAAACGATGCCGGCACGATGGCAAGAGGCTCTCCCGTCGGCGGTTCATACCAGACGACACGTGCTAAAAGGACAAATAAAAAGCTGATTAAATTTAACAGGCGAAGTCCGGTCAATGATTGCATTCCTGTACACCTCCTCAGGTATTTATTTCCCGGGTGTTACATGAAGAAAACAAAAAAATACCGTTTCACCGAAACCGATTTCGTGAATAAAGAATTACAAAGGGAGCGATATCTTATGGAACCTTTCATTCAACCATTTCAGTACAATTTCATCCGTGGTCAGGTCGATGCGATGATTCAGCAATTGGGTACCGTCCATGATCCCGACGTCCGGGACGCCGTCATTTACAGTGCCTCTAAAAAAATCTTTGATTTGCTTCCGGTTTTGACTGCCGAACAGGAGGCGTTATTGATGGTGGTTCGAACCGTTCAAACCGAGACGGATTCCGCCCGGTACCTCGAGGATATCCAACCGTTCGTCCAATCTTTCCCGTCGATTACCGAACAGCAACTGCAGCAACTGTTTCGAAAAACGAAAAAGTTACGGCATCCGCCCCTTCACTCAATCGATTTTCTTAAGACGACCTATTTAAGTTGGAACGACACCGGGAATAAAAAGAAATTTTTTGTCTATCCTTTAAAAGGAGAATGGATTGGAATCGAAGGCACGTATCTTCCGACGATTCAAAAAGGCATCTGTACAATCTGCAATCAATATAGTGATGTCACCCTTGTCTCCGCCCGGACGAATCAATCAGCTGATCAATACCGGGCAATCGGAAATTATATTTGTATCGACAGTGACCATTGCAATGAGCAGGTGACTAATCCGACCGCTTTGGAGAAATTACTGAGTAAGATGAAATGAGTCAAAAAAAGTCCCCGACAGTTGTCAGGGACTCTTTGCTTGATTCAGACTTCCACATGAAATTGATTTTTCCCGCGCCGCTTCGCTTCATACATCGCGACATCCGCCTGTTCGATCAAAGCTGTCCGGGAGGTCGCATGCGTCGGATAAACAGCGCCGCCAATACTTGCCGTCATGAAGACAGGCGTGTCTTTCAGAATGAACGGCCGTTCGAATAACTGAACCAGCTGTCGGCCACATGCTTCGATGTCCGATTCGTCTTTGACATCAAATAACAGTAAAACAAACTCATCCCCGCCTTGTCGGGAGATGACCGTATTATGCGGCAATTTTTTTTCAAGACGGTTGGCGATATCAATGATCAACTGATCTCCAATTTGATGGCCGTATGTATCGTTCACTTGCTTAAAATGATCAATATCGATGAAAAACAGACCGACAAATCGTTGATGAATTTCCGCCCGGCGAAGTTCCTCTTTGAACAAGCGGGCAAACAAATACCGGTTCGGTAAATTCGTCAGTGCGTCATGATAGGCCATATGCTCCATCTCTTCCAATGCCTGTTCGAGTGCTGCCGTCCGCTCCTCGACTTTCGCCTCAAGATTTTCCCGCAACCGTTGATTGTCCATCACGATCCGAACCTGCCTTGAAATCAATAAAGGAATGGCAATCATTAAACCAATCGTCAAACCATTCCAACTGACGGCTTGACGTGCCATTGTCACAAACAAAATCAACAGGAAGACATACGGTGTCACGAGACGAATCCCGTCTAGAATCCGCCGGTTGACGTTAAATCCGATCGGCTGTTCACCAACGTCGAATATCAGTCCCGCCCCGCCAATTAATAAGACGGTCGCAATCCAAATCGGATCCAGCCACATCAAAGAAATCGGAAAATTGGTTCGATTCAAAATGACGTATAATAAATCCGCAATTAATTGCAGATGAAAACCAATCAATATCATCAGAAGCGGGATACTGTTTCCACGTTTCATGACACCAAAGAACAGGATTAACATCCCACCCAGTAACAGCAGATCTCCTAATGGATAACGGAGTAATAACAGTGTTTCCATGCTGAACAGTTCCGCCTGTTCCAAATACGGCGTGACGAGATAATGCCAGGAAATCGCTCCTGTCACAATCAAAATGATGAGTTCATCAAATAGGAAAAATCGTAAATTCACTTCTGAACGGCGACTGATTAAAAAATAACAAAAAGCCAGCAAATAAAATCCGATTTGCAGACTGAATATTAAATCAATTCCATCAAATATTCCGGAACGTTCCAAGTGCTGTTGGGACACGATAAATTCTAACGTTTCGCCAATCGCCAGCGACATATTTCCGAATAAGAGCAGTAAAAATAGACGTTGCGTAAATGGACGATTCGGATGACGCCGCGCCGCTAATACCAACATGATCGTCGAAAGGACAGCGCCTAGAATCATGAACAGGCTGTTTCCTGTTCTCGAAAGGTCCGATGATGTACCGACGATTCCTAACCATAACAAATGAGACATCACCCATCCGCCGATGATGGTATAGATTAGTTTATGCATCGTCCACGCCCTTTCTTTTGTCCTAGTTCGTTTGTCCTATATGTTTATCGGCAAATCTTTCTGTTTTTTAACTATCTTTTCATTATATTTAAATATTCACTGAACGTCTTGTGTTTTTTCTCAGCGCTTGAAAAATTATTGTAAAACAAAAACAGGTACCGGTTGCCGAAGCAATCCGATACCTGTTTGGATTAGACATTTTCCAATGCGTGCAACGGCAGGGCGACCGTAAAGGTGCTTCCCTTTCCGACAGTCGATTCGACATGAATCACACCGTCATGTTCTTTGACGATTTCCTTACAAATCGAAAGACCAAGTCCCGTACCCCCGATTCGTCGTGTATCTGAATTATCCACACGATAAAATTTATCAAACAGATGGGCAAAGGCATATTGTGGAATCCCGATACCGTGATCGGTAATCTGAATCGTCGCATTTTCTTGATCCGCGCTGACTGTAATGTCAACCTGTCCACCGTCCGGTGAATACTTGATGGCGTTGTTGACTAAATTGTTCAGCAACTGCTTAATCCGTGTTTCGTCTCCAATAATCGCTGGTCGTTCTACACTCAACACGTGAAGTTGAATATCGTGAAGTCCGTTTGACGCCTTATAGACACCAATTACTTGATCGACGATCGAATACAAATCAAGGTGAGCCATTTGGTAACGTTGTCCACCGGATTGCATCCGTTGAACATCGAGGAAATCGGTCACCAAATTCGACAGCCGTTCCGTTTCATTATGAATCGTCGACAAATATTTCTGTTGTTTTATCGCATCAATCTCTCGATTGAGCATCAATTCCGTGAATCCGTAAATCGAAGACAAGGGAGTCCGCAATTCGTGAGACACCGTCGAAACGAGTTCTGTCTTCAGACGATCCGCTTCTGTTTCCCGGGTAATATCACGGATGACGAGGATGACCCCTTTCCAGCCACCTTCAATATCGATTCGTTCTGCATATACTTCAAGATGTGCCGAATTACCACGGACATCAAATTGAACTTTATCCGGAGAAACTTCTCCAGAACGTATCAAGTCTAAGTAATCGTTAAATCGTTCGACATCATCGACGATATTACGCATCACTTCAATCACATAACTGGCCGACGATAAAGTCCGGTCCGTCGTAAATTCAGTTTGCAATTCTGGTATCAGTTCGAACAACGGACGATTGACATATAATTCATCATTTCCGTCTTCCAGATAGATAATCGCTTCCCGGATTGAGTCGAGGACCTGCTCGGTTTTTTGTTTTTCCTGTTTCATCTCGTCATACGAACGCGTCCGTAATAAGGATAAAGTCATCTGCTGAGAAAAATCACGCATGTCCGCTAGATGCTGAGACTGATACGGTGATTGGTATCGAACCATATAGACAGCAGCCATCAATTGGTTTGTTGATGGATCGTAAATCGGCAAGGCGACTTCATGTGTACTAAAGCTGTACGGTGTATCGTCCGTTCGTGAGACCCGCTTTTCCGACTGAACGACTTTCGTCCCTAACCGCATCCGGTTCAATAAGGAATTCTCATCATCCAGTAAGGATTGAATCTGTTGTATCTTCATGCCGTTCGTCGTCGCACCGATGTAAACGCCATTGTCATACAATAATAAAGCGCCATACTCGGAAGACGTAATATCCAACATTTTTTGAACAATCGCCGGGTACGATTCGACCGTTTCCCGGACAGCGAGTGCTTCCGTTAATTCGCTGCGCATCTTCAGCTTCTCTTCGTTTTGTTTCGTCGCCTGATATGCCTCTTCGAGTTCTTCTTGTTGCGATTGTAATTCTTCTTGTTGGGCCAGTAATTCTTCACTCTGTGCCTGTAACTCTTCGTTTTTATTCTGCATCTCTTCTTTGTGTAGATTGGTCGTCACAGCCATCTGATTAAAGGATGAGCGCAACATGCCAATCTCATCTGTCCGCCGCTCCATGACATCCATCTCAATCGGCTCGTTTCGTGACAGCTTTCGATTGTCCTCAATCAGGCGTAATAACTGTTTCGTCATTCGTTTCAGGAACGGATGAACAAACAGTAAAATAAAGATAATAAGGACAAAGATACTCGAAATCCAAACCCATTTCGTTTTTGCGACCTCACTCCGCAGGTTGGCAACGGCTGTATCCTGCTGTTGTTGTAAATTATTCCGGTATTCATTTAATGCCGAAGATGCTTTTTCAATATCCGGTTCGACATCAATTGAACCGTCCGCTGTTTGTTTTAATTGACCTTGTTCCACCAATCGTTTAGCAATCGGTAATGAGAACAGACTGTCACCCTGTAAAAAATC
This sequence comes from Exiguobacterium sp. GL_137, assembly GCF_057834585.1. Lineage (NCBI taxonomy): Bacteria > Bacillati > Bacillota > Bacilli > Caryophanales > Exiguobacterium > Exiguobacterium sp. GL_137. The sequence goes on along the minus strand of NZ_CM174406.1, from coordinate 362,090 downwards.
TTCATTGATTTGATTCGCCTTTTTTTCATTTACGTACGACTGGGTCAAAGGAAACAAGGCTCCATAATATAAGTTGTACATATTCGTCATTTGGGCGGCAAATTCTTCTTCTTCATCCGTTTTGGCTTTACGGGTAAACCAATCCGTTTCACTTTTGATTTCTGTCCGTAGCTCCTGGATTTGATCAAAACGTTCCTGGTTACCGAAAATGACAAATCCCCGCAAACCAAACTGGACGTTCTGCCAGTTATCCCATAAATGATCTGCGCGACGATTTTGTTCGCTGATGACTTCTAAGTTATCGCGTGATGATTCGATTCGATTTTCCATATAACCATAAACCATAAAGGAAGTCATCGAAACCAAAAACAGTAAGACATATAATACTGCCAATAATTGCCGCCCGATTCGTCTCCGAATCCAATTAATCATGAAATATCCTCCTCATCATTCGCTTCGAATGATGCTTTTTTAAAAAATAGTCGAATCAATTAAAAGTAACATATTTTCAAAAAAAATACTTTAAAAGTAAGATAACTCATCAAAAAAAAAGCACCCTTTTTCGTTTTACCCGAAAAAGGGTGCTTTTAAGACTTATTTCTTCGCTTTTTTGACGACAACTGTTGTTTTAGTACTCGTTTGTTTCAAGTCATTTTTGAGATAAACATACAGCTTCGCTCCTGCTTTTTGTTTCGTAATCTTCACAGAAAACGTTCCTTTAGAAGTAACGGTTCCTTTGGCGATGACTTTTTTCTTCGCATTTTGGATATACACATGCGTTTTTTTCTCACCTGTACCGGTTACTTTCGTTTGACCGGCTGTCACCGGCTTTACTTTCGGTGCAGCTGGCGGAGCAAGAACCGTAAGGACGGTCGCTTTGCTCGAACGGTTGGCAATATCTTTTACCGTGATCGCAAGACGGGCATTAGGGGCTAATTTCGCGACTTTGACCGTGAATTTCCCTTTACTGTCGACAACGGCTTTTCCGATTACTTTCTTTTTTGAATCTTTAATTGTAATTTTACCATTGATGATAGCTGTACCGGTTACTTTCGTTGCTCCGGCCAACACACGGTTGACTTTCGGTGCAGCCGGCGCTTTCCCTGGCAAAACTTCCGTCCGTTCCGATGTCACGTCAAGACCGTTCGCATAACGAATCGTCAAGACAGATGTTTTTTCCTGACGGGGAATCGCCACACTGTATTTACCGGCTGTTGCTGTTGTTTTTGCCAACATTTTTGCCGTGTCTTTTGTATCCGTCAACTTTTTCGTCGACCAAACTTCAACTTTTGTACCCGTTTTAACTTGTCCGCTGACAACAAGCTGGTTGTCATAGACCGGGTTCACTTTTCCGTTTAGGTGCAATTGCGAGATCGCACGTGTGATGTTGACTTTTCCATATCCCGATACCGGGCTGACGAATGCCGGGAAGTCCGGTGTCATTTCTTTTTCATATCCTGGTGGATACTCATCTTCCATATCTTCGTCTTCATCATCGTACCAATCGTTCGGATTCTCAAAGGCAAGCGGTTCAGCACTTGTCCGTAAGATTGTCTCGATTTGTTTCGGCGTCAATTTTGAATCGAGTGACGCAAGAATTCCGGCAACGGCTGCGACGTGCGGTGACGCCATGCTTGTTCCGTCCATATAAACGGTATTACCGTCCGGAACAAGACTTGCAATTTTTGAACCTGGTGCGACAACATCGAGTCCGATGCCGTAGTTCGAATAATCAGCAACCATACCGAGCGGATTTGTCGCTCCGACAGAAATGGCGTATTCTGAACTGGCCGGGAAACCAACGGACATATCGTATTCGTTACCTGACGCTGCGACGACCGTTACACCGCGATCTGCCGCATATTTCATCATATATGCCATCGTCCGGCTTTCACCGCCGCCAAGACTCATATTGATGATTTTTGCCCCGTGATCAACTGCATATTTAATTCCGAGTGCGATCGCATCCGTTTCCCCTTCACCGTTGGCGTTCAAAACCTTAACGGGAAGAATTTTCGCCGATTGATGGATGCCGCGAATGCCGTAATCATTTTCAAGGGCTGCTGCAATCACACCTGAGACGTGTGTTCCGTGACCGTTATCGTCGAGTGCATTTCCGTTCCCGTTCACATCGACGTAGTTCTTTTCCTGGGCAATATCAACTTTCCCTTGTAAATCCTTCAGGCGGTAATCCACCCCTGTATCAATAACTGCAATCGTGACTGGTTTCAACTTTTGACCTGCATTGTTTTTCAGGAATTTTTCGAATCCGATTCCCGCATCCGGGAACTGTTCGACGCTCGATTTTTGGTTGAGCGACCATTGGTAGTCATAGTTGATGTCACCAGTTGCTCGGTATGTCTGAACTTCTTCGACATACTCAACAGCACTTGATTTTTTCAACGATTGTTTCAGGACTGCTGCCGACTGATTTTTAACCGTCGGATCTTCCGTGACGATGACAAACTGACCTGTTTTACCAAGCGATAACTTCTCAACGTCTGTTGCCTGTGTACCGGCGATTTTCATCGTCCGCTCTGTATGACCCGGTTTCAGCTTAACGATGAACCGTGTTTTAGCTTCTGATTTCACTTGAATACCAAATGGTTTGAAGGCATCCGTCAAATTGGATCCACCAATTGTTTCAATGTTCGCCGTTTTCGCGACTTGATTGATTTCCGTTGCGATGACTTCCGGTGATGCGTCACGAGTCAACGCGTATAAACGGTTGACCGCTGCTTGATCGGTTTTCGTCAATGTGTATGATGTACCGTTGACAAGAGCAGACATGGCCGGCTTCAGTGATTTTAAATCTTCATATGCTTGTGTCCGTTTGTCTTTGTTGAACAACAAGGTTTTGACGACGTATGGTGATGCCTTGTAGTACAACGACGTTAAACTGCGTCCTTGTTCCGACTGGCTCAACACTTGTTTTTGAATCGCATGCATCAAGGCAAGCATCGGTTTTTCGTCCGATGTTTGTTTCAGTGCTTCTTCCGCCATACAGCTGATATCGCTGATTGGCTCATATTCGACAGCCAATTTGACATTATTGTACGTCAAGTTGACATTTGCTGGCTTGACCGTCTTATCTTCTTCGATTTCCGGATAATAATCGACTTTGACGTAATATGGTCCGTCCCATGCATACGGAACAGCGATTTTTGTGACGTCCTTATCGTTTGGTTCTGCATATCCGCGGTAACGGTCAAATGTCTCATCTTTTGATGCCATCTCTTGACTAGGGTAAGCCGTTACTTCGATCGGCTGATCCGTATCAATCGATAATTCAAAATGTGTCGCCGTTTTTTCAATCCCGGCTTGATGATCGACCTTATACCAATATGTATTCGTTTTATTCATTCCTGTTTCCAGAAGCGTTTCCTGTCCTGCCTTTAATAAGACAGCTTCCGACAATTCATTTGCCGCTGCTGTTTTAACAGCTGATGGTCCGATTCCGAGCGTCAGAATCAAACAGCTCAGCATGAGCCAAATCGTTAACTTTTTCACAATGTTCCTCCTCAAGATATGATCTTACATTGTGTCTAGTATAAACAATATTTGGATAAAATGGATAGTTATTTTTAATGCGGTCACCTTACATTTTCGAAAGAAAAGGGACTTTTCACGAAAGTGAAAAATCCCTTTTTAGCTGATTATTTAAATTCGGAAGCATACTGACCGTAACCTTCTTTTTCGAGGTCGGCTTTCGGCACAAACCGTAAAGCAGCTGAATTCATACAATAACGTAAACCAGTCGGTTCAGGACCATCGTTAAAGACATGTCCAAGATGCGCATTTCCGTGCCGGCTTCTGACCTCCATCCGCTTCATCCCTAATGCAAAGTCACTTTTTTCAATGATATTTCCTTTTTCTAACGGTCGAATGAAGCTCGGCCAGCCGGTTTTCGAATCAAATTTATCATTAGAAGAAAACAGCGGTTCACCGGAAATCAGATCCACATAAATCCCGTCCGCTTTTAAATCATGATACGGATTATCAAAAGCCGGTTCTGTCCCGTCTTCCTGAGTGACTTTATATTGGATATCCGTCAACTTCGCTTTGATTTGTTCATCGGTCAATTTTGAATACTTCGGTAAGTCCAGTTTTGGTTGATCTTTCCAATATCGATTGATGAACTCATCACGTCCGGATGCAGCCCGGTAAAATTTATATTTCTTTTCGCTCTTCAAGTAATAGTCTTGATGATACGCTTCTGCCTCATAAAACGGACCCGCTTCAATCAACGGTGTGACAATTTTTTCATCAAAAATTCCGCTCTCGGCTAATTCGTTCTTCGACTGTTCCGCAATCTGCTTTTGTTCCGCATTTGTATAGAAGATTGCCGTCGTATATGATTCGCCTTGATCGACGAATTGACCGTTCGGATCGGTCGGATCGATTTGGCGCCAGTAGACATCAAGTAACTGTTTATAGGAAATAACAGCCGGATCAAATGTAATCAAAACGGCTTCCCGGTGTCCGGTTGTTTCCGCCGATACTTGATTATACGTCGGATTTTTCACATCTCCACCGGTATAACCGGAAATTACGGATTTGACCCCTTTTAACTCTTCAAACGGCGGCTCCATGCACCAGAAACAACCGCCTGCGAGAATCGCCGTTTCTTCTTTGGCATAGGTCAGTTCTTTGCTCCCACTCGATTTTGCCTGTTGTTGCTGAAAGACAAAGTAGCCGCCAATCATGATTGCAATCAATGCTACGACCGATAAAATCGTCAACATTCGTTTCTTCATCCCCCTCCGCCTCCTTTTTTAAGCTTACGTCGTCCATTGTCTGACGGATGTCTTTTTTCTAATGTACCTTGATTTCCCACAGTTTGTCGCCCGGTCTGCTCTCATTCGGCACATTCAAAAAAGACGATTCATCCTGTCAAAAGAGGGAAATAAATTTAAGACATCAAAAAAACCGGGAGGGGTATTCATGTTTGACTACACAGTCAACTCGAATCATTCAACGGAGAAAACAATCGAACGTCTCAAAACAGCACTTGCCGAGGTTTCCTTTGGCGTCTTATGGGAGTTTGATTTGGCGAAAAAATTTGCTGAAAAAGAGTTACCGTTTGAAGACCGATACCATATCCTCGAAGTCTGTAATCCAAAGGAAGCCCATCGTGTCTTGTCGGCGGAACGTCGGGCCGGCTACTTTTTACCGTGTAAGCTCGCTGTTTATACGGAAGATGGACAGACGAAAATCGGAATGCCGCGTCCAACGGCACTGATTGGTCTGGTCGAAGAAGACGAGTTAAAACAAGTCGCACTCGATGTCGAACGGCAACTTGTTGATGTCATTGAAAAAAGCCGTTTGTAGCTTCATCAAAAAAAGCGATACTTTGCTGATGTACAAGCAAAGTATCGCTTTTTTGTACTCTTTCATAAAATATCGAGCCAGATTTTGACGGCTGTCGCTAAAATCAGGACAGCCAAAATGATTTGCAGGACTTTTGTATTCATCTTTTTTCCGGCGATTGCGCCGAGCGGTGCCGCAATCAGACTGGCGACGACCATGATGGCAGCCGGTCCCCAGTCGACCTGCCCTGTCGTAATCTTTCCGACCGTTGCGCCGATTGACGAAATAAAGGTAATCGCGAGCGACGAAGCAATCGTCATCCGGGTCGGGATTTTTAAAACGACGAGCATAATCGGAACAAGTAAGAATGCTCCTGCCGCACCGACGATTCCTGCCCCGACTCCGACGATGAACGCGCTACTCGCTGCAATTGTTTTGTTGAACCGGACCTGATCAAGCGGAATATCATCCAGTCCTTTTTTCGGTACGAACATCATGACCGCTGCCGTTAACGCCAGTATTCCGTAAACGATATTGATCGTATCTTCCGCCAAGACATTTGAACCGTAGGCACCGAGGAAACTTCCGCTTAAAATGGCGCCACCCATACTTACGATTAATGACTTGTTGAGATAACCGCCTTTCCGGTAAGCCCAAACGCCGCCAATCGTCGCAAAAAAGACTTGAATGGCACTGATTCCCGCCACTTCATGGGCCGAAAAGGCAGCGAATCCGAGCAACGGCGGAATGTATAACAGCATCGGATATTTGATGATTGAACCGCCGATTCCGAGCATTCCGGAAATATAGGATCCGACAAATCCAATCAAAAAAATGGTAATGATAAACCCGATTTCCATTCGATTCACTCCTTTTGAAAAAGAAGGACTGTCTCCAGCCCTCCTGTAACTTGAATTACCCTTTTTGGATCCAGAATTTTAAGACGCTGGCCTCTTCTTCGTGTTTCACAAGCTCATGGCCACCTGATTTTGCCCATGCTTGTAAATCGTTTTTTGCCCCTTTGTCCGTTGCATGGACTTCAAGGATTTGACCGGATTCGAGTCCGGTGATTGCTTTTTTTGTTTTGACGATTGGCATTGGACATGCAAGTCCTTTTGCATCTAATACGAGTTCTGATTTCATAATTGTAATTCCTCCTGAAGTAATTTTTTTAGTTTAGCGAACGGCACAGCGGTTTGGACCGACTTCCATCTCACGTTGTGCTTCGAGATCCGGTGTCTGTTTCCCCATGTTTGTTTCTCGAATTTCCTGGTACGCATTCGGTTGCGGCGGCAAGTTTTCTGTCACCATTTTCCGGAATGTTTCTTCGTCTTCGATGTTCAAGCCATGATTGTTGGCAAGTAACACATCCAGTTTTTCCGCGACGCTGCCGTCTTCGTTTAATTCTTCGATTAACATGAAGTGGGCAGGCAGAACAATCAGGTCTTTCGATAGTTTACGATACGTGTTGTAGAGCGAGTCTCTTAAGTCACCGACCCAGTCTTCTGCGAGACCGGCTAAATCAGGACGTCCGATGGAATCAATAAACAAAATGTCGCCCGTCAGGAGATAACGATTATCGACGACGAACGAAGTCGACCCGATTGTATGTCCCGGGGAATAAAGGGCCCGTACATCAATTTGTGTATCTCCTACCTGAACGTGGCTTCCATCTTCGAGTGCTTCATAATCAAACGTGACGTCTGTAGCGTCTTTTGGTGGCAACCAATATGTTGCGCCTGTTTTTTCCGCAATCTCACGTCCGCCGGAAATGTGATCGGCATGAAGATGTGTATCAAATACATGTGTGATTTCAAGCTGACGTTCTTTTGCATAGTCGAGATAGATATCTGTCATACGTGTGGCATCCACGAGGACGGCTTCGCCTTCCGAGATGATCATGTAAGACAGGCAACCTTTCCCGATCCGGACGAACTGAACGACTTCTCCACGATCTGACCCGGTTTCATTTAATGATCCGAGTGAAATCGGCTCGAGATGTTCGCTCCAGGCTTTCATCCCGCCTGCAAGATACGAGACCGTCCGTCCTGCTTCTTCCAATAAATCCGCGACAAAAATGGACGATCCTTCTTTCGCACAGACGACGAGCACGTCCTGATCGGTCGGCAATTTATCTAAAATATCTTCGACACCATCAAGTAAATCGAAATATGGAACATTCAAATAAGAAAACTGTTCGCCTTCAATTTTCCAATCTTGAAACGCGTCTTCATTCCGGACGTCCAAGATAAATAATTTCTCGCGGCGAATGATTTTTTGGGTGACTTCTTTTGTTGTCATTGCTTGTGCCATCTTTGTCTTTCCTCCTGACAGTAATTTACGGATTAAACGTTTTTTTCTGTATCAAATGCCCAGTCACTCATACCGGGAACGACGTTTTGAACGTTGAATCCTTTAGCATCGAGTTGTTGGCAAGCCAAGTCACTCCGGCTGCCTGTCCGGCAGACCACATAAATCGTTTTAGACATATCGAGTTCTTCGATACGTTCTTCCAGTTCACCGAGCGGAATGTTTACCGCACTAGGAATATGTGCAAACGCATATTCTGCCGTTTCCCGGACATCGAGAACAAGCGTATCCGCGTTCTGACGAGCAACTTCGACCGTCTCGTTATTGACGATTTGTTCGAACTCCGGCACTTCCTGATCATTACCGGAAGCTTTCCGGACGTAATGACGCAGAACATCGCCGTCTTCAATCGTTCCGAGGTATTGGTTGCCTGTACTGTTTGCCCAGGCCCGGAGATCGGCCGTCGATCCTTTATCTGTCGCTTGAACCTCTACGACTTGACCCGGTTCCAGTGTCTTCATCGTTTTTTTCGTTCGGACGATCGGCATCGGGCAAGCTAAGCCACGTGCGTCGAGTACGATATCTGTTTTGATTGTCTGCAAAAGTATTCGCTCCTTTTACCTATGGGGGTATAATTAAGATTAAAAAAATTAGTTGGTTTTACCTTCGTATGCCATCATACCGCCATCCATATTGATGACATCAAATCCCTGTCCCTCAAGATAAGTGGCTGCACGGCCACTACGGGCACCTGAACGGCAGACCATGACGTATTGTTTTTTCTTATCAAGTTCATTCATTTTGAATTCAACGAGTCCGAGTGGAATATGAATTGCTTCCGGAATTTTTCCTTCTTTGACTTCGTCCACTTCCCGGATATCAATGATGTTAAGTTGTTCTCCGCTCTCTAGCTTTTCCTGTACTTCTTTTGCTGTGAATCGTTTCATTTGTTATTCCTCCTCGTGTTTTTTAACGCCAAACATTCATTCCGCCTGATACCTCTGTTACGTGGCTGTATCCGGCTTTTTTTAATTGTTTGACCGCTTGTTTACTACGCATTCCGCTTTGACAGATTACGATGACTTCTTTATCTTTCGGAATCTTGTCAAGTTGCGACGGTAATATTTGAAGCGGAATGTTCTTAAATCCTTTAATGTGATTTCCTTTGAACTCACCCGGTGTCCGGACATCCAAATAAAATCGGTTACGGTCACCTAAATGCTGTTTCAGTTCAGTTGCTGACAGTTTGTTGACACCTTTTGTCGGTGCAAACATCCGGTAAGCGAGAAAGGCAACAATCACTAGAAATACGATGTTCAGGATATCCACTTGCATCAGTCCTCCTCGAAATTAGATGAACAGGTTGACGTTTCCGTCTTCAGCATCCGCGAGGTACGCTGCGACACCGGCATATTCGATCCCATCATGCAGTTCTTCCTGCTTTAAGCCGAGCAGATCCATTGTCATCGTACAAGCAACCAGTTTTACATCCTGTTCTTTCGCCAGTTCGATTAAATCGGGAAGCGGCATCGCATTGTGTTTTTTCATGACGTTTTTGATCATCTTCTGACCGGCACCACCGAAGTTCATTTTTGAGAGCGGCATTTTGTCGGCACCGCGCGGCATGAATTTACCGAACATTTTTTCAAGTAGTGTTTTATTCGGTTGAATCGGCTCGTCTTTACGCATCGCGTTTAATCCCCAGAATGTATGGAAAACCGTCACTTCGTGGTCGTAAGCGGCTGCTCCGTTGGCAATGATATACGCTGCCATGACCTTATCGTAATCTCCACTGAACAATACAATCGTTGTTTTTTTAATCTCTGACATCTGAAAAATCCCTCCACCTATTTTACCCCTAAGGGTATTAATCGTTGTAAAATTTTTTATCTGCTTTTCAGTAATAGTTGAACCGCTTCTGCTACAGCCTGTTCATGGTTATCGTCGGTTTCGTCATTCGTGACACACTCAATTAGATTTTCACTGACGACAAGTCCAATGACACGATCAATCGCGCTTCGTGTCGCACTGAGTTGAGTGACAACATCTTTACAGGACGCTTCTTCTTTCATCATCCGGATAAGACCGTGAAGCTGACCTTCAATCCGGTTCATCCGGTGAATGATTTTGTCTTCATACACTTTTTCCATGCGAAGAACACTCTCCTTTTTCCGTGTGACCTGTGTCATACCTAATGGCTACATTCCATACAATAATACCTACAGGGGTATATGTCAACGAAAAAGTTTTTATTCGGACTTACTGTGTTGATCGATCCATTTTTGAGACAGACGGGTCGTCTCTCCTTTAAGTGTAATGAATTGAAACATCCTTGGATCAATCTGCGAATCATCGTGTGTCTGAAACCGTTCTGATTCGAGCAGGCTTCCCGCCAAGCGTTCCGAAAGAATTGAGATTCCCGTTCCATTTTTGATTAACTGTTTGATTAAGCGGTTGGAATATACCGTGATGATCCGCTTCGGAACAATCGCTTGTGTCTGCAGCCACGTTTCCAGTGCCAAACGTGCGGCTGATCCTTCTTCCCGGTAAATCCACGTGGCCTGTTCCGGAACCAGCTGATGCTGACCGATGATGCGTAATCGATCTGTTGCAAAAGGAATGGCTTCGATTTGGTGTGAGCGATGCACTCCTTCTACCATTCCTAAATCGATTTCGTAATGAAGCAAGGCCTGTTCGACTTGTTCCTGATTCATGACGCGCGCATCGACGGAAACATCCGGATAGACCAGCAAAAAGTCGTGAATCATCTCTTCTAACATCGTTTCGTAGATCGTATGTGTGGCCGCGATTCTGAGCGTTCCGCGTGTAATGCCTTCCAACTCATCCATTTCCTGCTCGAGCCGGATCGCTTGGTGCAAAATTTCCTTGGCATGCCGGTACACAATCCATCCCGCTTCCGAGATTTCAATCGTTTTATTAAAGGTATGGCGATGAATTAAACTTTGTCCAAAATGTTCTTCCAAATGTTTTAAATGGAGACTGACCGTCGGCTGTGAAATGTATAAGCGTTCCGCTGTTTTCGTAAAATGTTTTGTTTCGACCAACGCGACAAAGGTCTTCAGTTCATTAAAATTCATAGATTCACCTCATTTATTTTTCTAATCGTTACGATCAGTATAATTCATTTTCCTAATCATTACTTTCCCCGTAGAGTCATCTGTATCACTTTATAGAAAGAAGGAACACTCATGGATTTATTACTTTTTCTTGTACTCGGAGCCGCAATCGGCATTCTATCCGGTTTTTTCGGAATCGGCGGGGGCATCATCCTGACCCCTCTTTTATTGATATTAGGATACACCCCGAGCACCGCAATCGTCTTAAGTTTGCTTTTGACACTCGGTTCGACGGTGACAGGCACCTTTGCCCATCTCCGTCAAAATAACTTTCACCTTCGGGATGCTGTCACGATTGGCGTTTCCGGTATCATCGGCTCCGCTGCGATTACGCCTGTCGTCTTTTGGATGGAACGGCACAGCGGTGCCGATACGGTCATCTCCACCCTTTACATCGTCCTGCTCCTGTTGTTTGCCATTCAGTTTTTGAAACCGGCTAAAAAAGTGGTTCGGGAGACATCTGTGCCGCACGCCTCGTTTTATAAACTGGTCGCAATCGGTGCCGCTGCCGGAATCCTGTCGTCTTTGATGGGTGTCAGCGGTGGATTTTTACTGACACCACTCTTGATGGGATGGGTTCGTTTCCCGCTTAAGCAAGCAATCGGAACAAGTATTGCGGCAGCTACGTTGATTGTACTCGGCGGCGTTACGAGTTACTTCATGTCAGGTACACAGGCTCCGCTTGCTTTAGGGATTGCTTTAATCATCGGAGCACTCATCGGCTCGCCGCTTGGCGCATCATTCCTCAATCTCTTCAGCAGTCAATTCGTCAAAAAGAGTCTGGGCAGTTTTTATGCCGCCGTTGCAGCCAGCGTGTTCTTAAAAACTACGCACTATGAACAACTCTCGTTACTTCTGCTCGCCTTGTTTACGACCGGTTTGATCGGTGTATTCTTCTATCAAAAAGTAATTCAACGTCAAACAAAAGACTGCCCTTAACGGACAGTCTCTTGTTTGATTTTTTCAGGTTTTAAGACTTTCGCTTCTTTCTTTTGACGCATCCGTTCGGCGTTCATCAATCCACCAAGCATCAGGACAACAGATGACAAATAGAACCACGTCATCAGGACAATAATTCCGGCCAGTTGTCCATACAGACGGTCGTAACTGCCGAATTCTGCGTAATACGAGAAGAATTCAGAAACAGCCTGCCAGGCGATTGTCGCAAACAACGCACCCGGCAAGACTTGACGGACTGTCAACCGGACGCTCGGCAGAACACGATACAACAGAATGAAGAAGACCAACAGGAACAGTGATCCGAGTCCCCAACGGAATAAAAACCAAATCCAGGAGTAGTTCGTGACGACATCATTGACGATGGCAAAATGCGTGATGAAACGCCGCGTTAACTTTTCAGCAACCGGAACGAGAAGCGACATCGGTAAAATAACCATCATGCCGACCGTAAAACCGAAGTCCTGCAGTAACCCTCTCCAAAACGGCACTTTCCGCGTTACTTCCAGCGCATCATTCAATGATCGAACCAATGACTGCACTGACATCGAAGCGAGCCAGAAGGCTGCCAGGAAACTGATCGAGGCGAGTTTCAATCCCCCGTCATCAAAAATCCCGACGACGTTTTTCCGGATCAATTCATATGTTTCCGCCGGAGCGAACGGACGGATTAAATCAAGGACGTCTCCTGATGTGAACGGTAAAAAGGATACTAATCCAACTACAAATAACAAAAAGGGGAATAAGGACAACATCAGATAATAGGCGAGTTGAGCCGATTTATCAAAAAAGGCTTCGCCAAAAAAACGGGCAAATACAGGTTTTAATAATGACATAACAATTTCCTCACTTTCAAATAGTTCTTTCCTCTATCCCCCTTTCGACACTACTTTCAAACTTTTAACGTCTTTTGAACTTGTAAGTAAGTGTTTAGCGATTATCGTTTGGCACAACGCTCAAGCAAACGGTACACTGAAGCAAGAACAATCGTCGTGTTGGATGAAGAAAGGATTTACGCCGTGTCTACTTTACTCACAGAAGCCGAAAGCTTTTTCCATGACTATATAGAACAATACCCGCAAGAAGCACATCGTCTGAACGAAGTCCGCGAAGAAATTTTGCGGACAGGTACGTATACTCAAACGCTTCAAGAACTGACTTATGGAGCAAAACTTGCCTGGCGGAACAGCAACCGCTGTATCGGACGCCTCTTTTGGGAGCAACTTCACGTCATTGACGCCCGGGATGCCCTGACTGTGGAATCGATCCGCGACACCTTGTTTCATCATATGGAGTACGCGACCAACGATGGACGGATCCGTTCGACGATTACGATTTTTGATCCCGACCGGGTCCGCATCTTGAACCATCAATTAATCCGTTATGCCGGTTACGACACCCCGGACGGTATCGTTGGTGATCCGGCATCCATTGCATTCACCTCGCTTTGTGAGTCGTTCGGATGGAGTGGACAAGGAACCGACTTTGATCTTCTGCCATTACTGATCGAACTCGACGGACAGGTCAGTCTGCATCCGATTCCGGATGAACTGGTGCTTGAAGTCACGATTCAACATCCTGATTTTAACTTGTTCGCAAACCATACCGTCAAATGGTATGCTGTCCCGATGATTTCTGACATGCGTCTTGAAATCGGCGGTATCTCCTATCCGTGCGCCCCGTTTAACGGCTGGTACATGGGGACTGAAATCGGCGCAAGAAATTTGGCCGATGTTGATCGGTATAACCTCTTGCCGCTGGTCGCGGAGCAACTTGGACTGAACACATCCCGCGAACGGTCATTATGGAAAGACCGGGCACTCGTCGAACTCAATTACGCCGTCCTTGATTCGTTTGAACGGGCCGGCGTGACGATTGTCGATCATCATACGGCGACGAAACAATTTGCCCGGTTCGAAAAAAATGAAGCGGCCTGCAAACGGAACGTAACCGGAGAATGGTCCTGGCTCGTACCGCCCATGAGCGGTGCCGCGACGCATGTCTTCCACAAAGATTTCGATCCGGCCGTCAAGCGTCCGAATTTCTTTGCCCGTTCTGCGACTGTTGAAAAAACAACCAAGCCAACCGGCTGTCCGTTTCATCAAGGGGTGCCGCGATGAATTATGTCGAGACACTCCGAAAGCAAATCGGACAGACCCCGCTGATTCTAGTCGGTGCCGTCGTGCTTGTCGTCACGAACGGCCAAATTTTACTTGAACAACGCAATGAAACACAAGCCCGGTTCGGACTACCGGGCGGTCTGATGGAATGGGCGGAGTCAACAGACGAAACTGCACGCCGTGAACTGTTGGAAGAAACAGGTCTTGTCGCTGAAGACTTGACGTTACTCGGTGTCTATTCCGGAAAAAACTATGTCACGACGCTTGCGAACGGTGATGTGTTTCAAAGCGTCACGCTGGCTTATGTCGCTTCCAAAACGACCGGAACCTTACGCATCAGCGAAGAAAGTGTTGCGTTAACGTATTTCCCTCTGACCGATTTACCGGAGCAGATCGTCGGCTCGCATCGTGTGATGATTGAGGATTACTTAAAACAGATGTGACTGTACATTGCCATGAAGTGATTGACCATGCGCCTTCTTCAGAAAACGAAAGAAAGGCGTTTTTGGTTTTATTTTTTATCTTTTTAACTGATCTCCTTTTAAATGTTATAAAATGGAAAGGGAACGTATTATGAAAAGGAGACTATACTTTGAAAAAATTACTAATTACAACCTGTACTGTGGCTTTAATTAATTTTCTTCCACTCCCTACGGAAGCTGCTACTTCATCAAAGAAAATCGACCAAACTTATACGATCGTAGATACTATCAATAAAAAGCACATCGTTTCGGTCCGCTCTACAAAAGCATCTTGTCATAAAGCTACATCAAATGATTACTTATGGTTAAAAGGAAAAGATGAACTTTGCACCGGAAAGTTCACGTTATATCTTAACGGCAAAGCAACCAACTATTCTTACAACTATACAAAAGACAATCCTTATGTCAGAGCAGCACATGATTTCAGAACGAGTGCAAAATTAAGGAATGCAAAAGGATCACCTAACGTATTTTCCTTATCAACTCGAGAAACTTCATCACTAATTAGTTTAAAAACATATTCAATTGTCGATAAAAAATTAGTACGTCATCCTGGTTCAATTGTTTCTTACGGTATGCGTCCTAAAATGGACAAAAACCTTCTTCAGGTACCCATTTATGTAAACGGTGGCGAAAAAGTCGGCTTTATTTTTCATGATTATTCTTTGACAAAGAATAAATTAATTGAAAAAGAATCCCACAGTTATCTTTCACGTAGTTTTGACAGTAAGACATACAACAAGGGACTAGACGAATGGGAGAAATATAGTGCAAGCTTAGGTTATTTTGTAAAATAAATTGTAGCCTTCTACAGATTTGAGGATGTTTTATGATGAACAAAATCATGTTGGTCATGCTTGGTGGCACAGGTATCTTATTCGTGATCTTTGCCGTCATCGTCATGATCAGCTTATGGATGTAACAAAAGACGGGATCTACAGAGTCGCCTCAATGGCCGTTCTGTAGATCCCGTTTGTTTAGACACTGATTGGTTTTTGCATGATGAATTGTTTGAGGTCCCGTTGTTTCCAACCGGCTTTAAGTAATTCTTCCCACACCTGCTGATTCGTTGATTGTAGATGGTAGAGTTCGCCTGCCAATCGGCGTGTCGCTTCGGTCGCGACACGGGCCACTTCTTCCTCATCTGTCAAAATGGCAAAAATTGATTCATTGACTGCGGCAATAAAGGCACCATCAAGTTCGTAGTAACGGGCTTTCGCCAGTTTCATAACACCCGGATCCTGTTGCCAAATGTATTCGTCCTGCTGTATGTACCGCCGTTCAAAAGCCACTTGATCAATTTCAACAAGCGGTTCAACCTGTCCCGATTCTTCTTTATGAAAATAACCGAGTTCACTGACAGTTTGATAACCGAAACTCTTGTATAAGGTAATCGCCGGATCATTACCTTGAATGACTTCAAGCATCAAGCAATCGATATTCAAAGATTTGGCATAACTCAGCTGTGCTTCATACAAGGCTTTGGCAATTCCAAGACGCCGGTACTGCGGATCGACCGCCAGTCCCCCACAACGCATGACCGTTTTTTTCTTGATGGTCTTCAGCCCGTTCAACCAAATCGCGACCGGTCGTTCCCCGTGATAGGCAATGAACGAATGTTCCAGTTGGTTGCCGTCACGTTCTAAGATTCGTTCCTGAAACACTTCAGGTGAAAGACCTAGTGGAATCATGTAATCGCTGAAACCTTCCTTCATGACTAAATATGCTGTTTCTGTATCAGGTGCCTGTTTAATATGAATCATTTCGGATCGCCCCTTTCCCTACAACCGTTCGCCTTTTCCGATGTTCATTCCTGCCAGAAGTAAATAAAAAACCATCCAGAAGCGGTCCTGGATGGCATAAGTGCTATTAATGCAGTTTTGAGCGTGTTCTTCCATATCCGAAGTAGACAAGTAGGCCAATTGCGGTCCAGATGAAGAAAGCAATCCATGTGAATGTTTGAAGGTTCAACATCAACATGATACAGGCAAGGACGGAAAGAATCGGTAAGAATGGAACCCATGGCACTTTGAACGCCCGCTTCAGATCAGGACGCGTTTTCCGTAAGATGACGACGGCAATTGAAATCAGAGCGAATGCTGCGAGTGTTCCGATATTGATCAATTCTGCCAGTGTACCGAGCGGAACGAACCCAGCAATCAAACCGGCCGTCGTACCAAGAATCCATGTTGCTTTGACAGGCGTATGTGATTTTTCATTCACGTCCGAGAAGATTTTCGGCAATAATCCATCACGGCTCATCGCGAACAGGAGACGAACCAGACCAAATGTCATGACGAGGATAACAGTTGTCATACCAACGATGGCACCTAAGTCGACGAAACCTGCGACCCAGTCCTGACCTGCTACTTTTAAGGCTAACGAAACCGGGCTGTCGACCCCTTCAAATTGTTTGAATGGTACGATTCCGACCATGATGGCGGATACGACGACGTATAGTACGGTAACGATGGCAAGTGATCCCAAGATCCCGATCGGCAAGTTACGGCCCGGATCTTTGACTTCTTCTGCTGCTGACGTAACGGCATCAAAACCGAGGTATGCGAAGAAGGCGATGGCTGAAGCCTGCAGGACACCACTGATACCGAACGGTGCGAACGGTGTGTAGTTGCCCGGCTCGACATACCAGATACCGACGACGATGAACAAGACAACGACGGCTACTTTAACAAGAACCATGATATTGTTGACGCGTTTTGTTTCTTTAATACCCATTGAGAGCAACAGCGTGATGACCATCAAGATCAGGAACGCCGGTAAGTTGAAGAATGTTTCGCTGCCTGGTACAGCACCTGGTGCTGCTGTTAATGCTGTCGGCAGACTGACACCGAATCCGGATAACAACGACTGGAAATAACCGGACCAGCCTGTTGCAACGGCACTCGATGCTAAACCATATTCCAGGATCAAACACCAACCGATGACCCAGGCAACCAATTCACCAATCGTGGCATAGGTGTACGTGTAAACACTACCCGAGACGGGAATCATCGATGAGAACTCGGCGTAACAGAGAGCTGCTAATGCACAGACGATAGCAGAAATAATAAAGGCAACCGGTAATGCGGGTCCTGCATACAACGCTCCTGTTCCGGTCAGGACGAAGATCCCTGTCCCGATGATTGCACCAATCCCAAGTAAAACTAAATCAAAGCCTGATAAATGCCGCGCCAGTTTGGAATGGCTCTTTTGATCCATCATCACACTGACATCTTTCTTACGAAGCAAACTCATAAAACACCCTCCGAACTTTCTCTTTTTTCTGAATATTCAAATCATTTTTCTAATTGACCTTTTCATCATAACAAAGGATGTCAGCTTTTATAAGCAAAAGTTTCTGTTTTTTTTCACAAAATGGTCAAACCAGTTTTGTTGTTTTACTACAATACAAATATGTAGACATGCATTAATGTACTAAAAACTCCTCCACCGCTCGGTGAAGGAGTTTTCGTTTTGGTTACGGACGATCATTCGGGTGATCTAAGTTCGGACCACGGTTCGTGTCCGAATCGATCGGGTAATCGTCTTGTTGTGCTAAATCATTTTCAGGAAGTGCCCCTTTTGGTGTACCGTGTGTCGGGTTCACGTTCGTAGAAGATGATGGTTTAGAAGCTTTTGGTGCTTGATCTGGTGTGACGTCATCTGCTGCTTTTGACGCGGCACCTTTTGCTGCTTCTTTTAAGCTTGGCTTCGTCGAAGCAGACGATGTGTTGTTTGACGGCAGGTTCGATGTGTCGATATCTGCATTCTCTGCTTTTTTCTGGAGACGATCGAGGTAACGTGATGCATTATCACGGCCACCTAAGCCAAACGCGAGTCCGAAAGCAAGAGCAACAGCACCGAGGATCAAGATGAACGCTGAGTTAACGATTGTAGCAGCAACACCAAGTTGATCAAGTGCCATGAAGACAGCAAGAGCAAGGATGGCATATTTTGCGACGCTTGAAAGAACTTTTAAATCTGAGTTCGCAAACAGGCTGTCCATTGTGCGTTTCACCAAGTTGCTGATGATGATACCGATGGCCAAGATGATGATCGCTGTCAAGACGCTTGGAAGGAAAGCAAGAACCGCGCGACCGAGATCAACCATGAAGTTGAGACCGATCAGATTGAATGCTTCAACGACGAACAAGACGACGATGACGATTTCAACGAGTGATCCAACGATGGATGATGGTGATGTCGAGGCATTGTTTGCATCCCAGTTACCGATTTTCAAGTGGCGTGTTAAGTTATTGAAACCGAGGCGTGACAAGAGGTCTGCGACGAATTTCTTAACGAAACGACCGACATAAAG
The DNA here is from genome assembly GCF_057834585.1 of Exiguobacterium sp. GL_137. Taxonomy (NCBI): domain Bacteria; kingdom Bacillati; phylum Bacillota; class Bacilli; order Caryophanales; genus Exiguobacterium; species Exiguobacterium sp. GL_137. Next base: position 343,456 of record NZ_CM174406.1, on the reverse strand, counting down.
ACCGACAAGGATCAAGACGACACCGATAATGATGTTCGGAATCATACCAAGAACATCATTTAACATGTTGATGGCTGGTCCTGTAATCCCTTTGATGTTGAGCTGGTCAAGTGCCGAAATCGTGATCGGGATTAAGATCAGGATGAAGACGACTGTACCTAAGATGGAAGAAAGTGATTTTGTATCTTTTTGTTCGTTTGTACCGATGTTGAAGCGTGAAGCAAATTTGTCTGTACCGACTGCATGCAGGAAGTTCGTGACGATATCGCGAACGATTTTCGCAACGAGGAATCCGACGAAGAAGATCGCTGCTGCAGCAATCAGACGTGGGATGAATCCAAGGAACGACGAGAGTAATTGGCTGAACGGCTCAGAAACACTTTCAATGTTGAGCGCACCCAGTACACCTGGTAGGAACAATAACAAGACAAGATAGAAGACGATTTCGCCTGCAATCTTCGGATAGTTCGAAAGATCCGTTTGACCTTGAAGCATTTTGTTCGAACGGACTTTTTCGTTCGACATCAACTTCGTTCCGCCTTTGACGATAACCATGCGCAGTACGACCGCGATGACGTAAGCCAAAAGAAGAATCAATGCTGCTTTCAGGATGTTCGGGATCGCTGCGAGCAATGTGCTCATCGTATCCGCAAGCGGTCCTGCGATGATGTTCAAGTTCAAGATGTTAAAGACTAGGATGAGAACGAAAACCATCAAGACCCAGAAAATGACTGTCCCGATAATTTTTTCAGGCGTCCACTTTTTCTTTTGTGGTGGTGTACCTTCTTTTTGTGGTGACAATTTGTTGACGACACCTGATTTTTCCAATGCCTTTTGAATACCGTTTGCGATCAGTTTCGCAATCAGCCATCCAATCAAGAAGACGATAAGTGCTCCTAAAATGTTTCCGAGAGTTCCTAGAATCCCGTTGACGTCAAATGACGTCGTGTTCCAAAAGTTGTTCATCCTGCCACACTCCTTCATCTCTAAATAATATATTTCCGACACTTCTTTAATTTCCCCCGCTAAAGAAATTACTAAACCACTTTTAACCTGAAAGTGGCAGTTTGTGAATAGTATTTAAAAAAATGGATGATTCTGATCAGAACCATCCATTTTGGAAAAGCTATTTATTTTTTAGTATTCCGCCGTCATGGTTTCGCCGACGTACCGAAATAATTTGACCGCGTCCATCTTAAACGACTTCTTTTTCCGAGAACTGACTGTTGTAAAGATCGGCATAAAAGCCGTTCGCTTCGAGCAAGGCTTCATGTGTGCCCTGTTCAATGACCCGCCCTTGATCCATGACCAAAATCAAATCGGCATCTTTAATCGTCGACAGGCGGTGGGCGATGACGAAACTTGTCCGCCCTTCCATCAAACGTTTCATCGCCTGTTGAATAAAGATTTCCGTCCGCGTATCGACACTTGACGTGGCTTCATCGAGAATCATGATCGGTGGATCGGCGAGGACCGCCCGGGCAATCGTCAACAGTTGCTTCTGCCCTTGCGAGATGTTCGACGCTTCTTCGTTCAGGACGGTATCGTAGCCGTCCGGCAATGTCCGGATAAAGTGATCCGCATGGGCTGTTTTCGCGGCTTCGACGATGTCGTCTTCTGTTGCCCCGGTTTTTCCGTACGCGAGATTATCACGAATCGTACCGTTAAAGAGCCACGTATCCTGCAGGACCATGCCGAACGTCGTCCGTAAATCTTCGCGTGACATCTTCCGTGTATCGATCCCGTCAATCCGGATGACACCACGATTCAACTCGTAAAAGCGCATCAACAGATTGATCAGTGTCGTTTTACCGGCACCGGTCGGACCAACGATCGCAACCGTCTGACCCGGTTTGACGTCGATGTTCATGTCTTCAATCAACAGCTGTTCGCCGTAACCGAAGTCGACATGCTCGAACGCAACGGCTCCGTCGGCTTTCGTCAAGTGATGGGTCGTTACTTCCTTGACTTCCTCTTCTTCATCCAATAACTCAAAGACCCGCTCGGCAGCGGCGACCGTCGACTGAACGATGTTCGCGATATTGGCCGTTTGTGTGATCGGTTGTGTGAACTGGCGTGTATAGGTGATGAACGCCTGAATATCTCCGATCGAGATGCTGCGCTGGGTGACGAGAATCCCGCCGACGACACTGATCAGGACGTAACTGATATTCCCGATGAACATCATCATGGGCATGATGATCCCGGAGATAAACTGCGCTTTTCGTCCCGCTTCATATAATTCTTCATTAACCGTATCAAACTGTTCGACCGCTCTGCGTTCATGACCAAACGCTTTGACGACCGGATGCCCTGTATACATCTCTTCGACATGACCATTCAGTTGTCCAAGTGTCCGTTGTTGATCGGCAAAGTATTTTTGCGACCGTTTCAAAATCGGACGAATCGCGAAAATCGAGATCGGTAACGAGACGAGCGAGATCAACGTCAACAGCGGACTGATCGTCAGCATCATGATTAAGATCCCGACAATCGTCACGATCGACGTGATGAACGACGTCACACTTTGTTGTAACGTACTCCCGATCGTATCGATGTCATTTGTGACCCGGCTGAGTGTCTCCCCGTTCGGACGGCCGTCATAATACTTGAGCGGTAAGCGTTCAAGCTTCTGATTGACATCTTCCCGTAAATCGTAGACGGTTTTTTGCGCAATCCCGGACATCAGATACTGTTGCAGGTAACTGAACAGACTGCTGATGACATACAGTCCGGCGAGTAACAGCAAAATCTGTCCGATTTTCGTAAAGTCGATTTCTGCTCCCGGTACCCCCTGGAACTTGGCGTATGCTCCTTCAAACAGTTCCGTGATTGCCGTTCCCATGATTTTCGGTCCGGCAATCATAAAGATCGTACTGAGAATGGCTGCGACAAAAACCGCTATGAGAGCGTTCCGGCGTGGTTTCAGGTAACCGAGCAACCGTCGGAACGTCGCTTTAAAGTTTTTTGGTTTTTCGCCCATCATCATCATGTTCCCGCCGCCGGGACCACCACCCGGGCCACCTGGAGGACCGCCGGCAGGTCGTTTTGTACTACTGGTACTCATGCGATTTCCTCCTCTGACAGTTGGGATTTGACGATTTCCTGATAGACTTCGTTTGTTTCATAGAGTTCATCATGCGTTCCGATGCCGGCAATCCGACCTTCTTCGAGGACGATGATTTGATCGGCGTCCATGACGGTGCTGACGCGCTGGGCGACGATCAGGACGGTCGCGTCCTCGGTTTCCTGCTTTAAGGCTTTCCGTAACGTTGCATCGGTTTTAAAGTCAAGCGCCGAGAAGCTGTCGTCAAAGACATAGATGTCGGGTTTGCGGACCAGCGCCCGGGCAATCGACAGCCGTTGTTTTTGACCACCGGAGACGTTGGAACCGCCTTGTTCAATCATTGAGTCATACCGGTCTGGCATCCGTTCAATAAAATCTGTCGCTTGAGCGACGTGCGCCGCATGCCGGATTTCTTCGTCCGTCGCGTCCTCTTTCCCGAACCGGATGTTATCCGCAATCGTTCCCGTGAACAGCAACGCTTTTTGCGGGACAAAGCCGATTTTCGAACGTAATTCTTCCTGCGGGACGGCTTGACTGTCAACACCGTTGACTTGGATACTGCCAGCCGTTACGTCATAAAAGCGCGGAATCAAATTGACGAGCGTTGATTTCCCGGAACCGGTCCCGCCGATGACGGCCGTGATTTCACCCGGCCGGGCGGTAAAGCTGATGTCGGACAGAACCGGTGCTTCCGCTCCCGGATAGCTGAACGTCACCCCGTCAAACACAAGCGTGCCGCGTTCTTTATCCGCAGAAGCGGTTCCGGCGTCGACCATCGTCGGCTCCATCTCGAGGACTTCATTAATCCGTTTCGCCGAGACCGCCGCCCGGGGAATCATGACGAACATGACGGACGCCATGACGAGGGCAAACATGATTTGCATGACGTATTGAATGAACGCCATCAAATCTCCGATCTGCATCCCGCCGTTGTTAATCCGGATACCACCGAACCAGATGACACCAACAACCGTCAAGTTCATCACGAGCATCATGACCGGCATCAAAAAGGCCATGATTTTATTGACCTTGATCGAGACATCCGTTAAATCCGCATTCGCTTTTGTTAACCGCACTTTCTCCTGGGATTCCCGGTTAAAGGCCCGGATGACACGAATCCCGGTCAGGTTTTCCCGTAAAACGAGATTCAAGCGGTCAAGCCGTTTTTGGACTTGGCCGAACAACGGGACCCCTTTCCAGAGAATCAACAGAATCGAGACGACCAACACCGGCATCGCCGCAACGATGACAAGTGATAATTTAGCATCTTTCGAAACCGCCATGATCAGTCCACCGACGAACATGATCGGCGCACTGACGACCATCCGGAGCATCATGATGACGACCTGCTGGACTTGGGTGATATCGTTTGTCGTCCGTGTGATCAATGAAGCCGTTCCGACTTGATCAAACTCCTGTAACGTAAAGCGCTCGACGTGGTTAAAGACTTTTCGGCGGATGTCGCGGCCAAGTCCCATCGCGGCTTTCGAGGAATAATAACTGGCAGCAATCGCCGCGAGTGCGCCAAGTCCGGTAATCCCGAGCATGACAGCCCCGATTTTCCAAATGTACGCCGTATCCCCTGTCACGACCCCTTTGTCAATGATGTCGGCCATCAAAGTCGGTAAGTATAAATCCGACATCGACTGGGCGAAGACAAGGATCAAGACGGCCAAGACTGCCCATTTATAGGTCGTCAGATTTTTGAGTAACTTAATCATCTGTACAGCCTCCGTTTCCTGGTGCCAAAATTTCTTTTAGTCCTTCTGCAATCTGTGCATGCGTCTGCAACATCTGCTCAAAGACGACGGGATCGATTTGATCGAGGACGTGCTCGAGCCGTTGTTGCATCCCCGCTTCCTGCTGTTTGATCGTCTCGACGAATTGCCGTCCGTAATCACTTAAACGTAAGACGACTTCCCGTCGGTTGTCCGGATTCGTTTCCCGGATGACCCACTCCGCTTGCACCAACCCTTCTATCGATTGACTGAGGGTGCTTTTCGGTAAGTGTGTATGCGCGGCAAGTTCCTTTTGTGTGATTGGACTTCTTGGGGCAATCGTCATCAAACTGTGAAATTGCGGCAAACTGAGTCCGTTTTCCTGCGCTGTCTGATGCGCCGCGCGGACAAGATGACGTTGCACATTCCAAAACGACTGCATCATGGCCGTTGAACGAACCGGCTCTTTTTGCTCTGTTTCCATCCTTCCACCTCCATGTTCCATATTGAATCGTTCCATATCGAACGATTACCTATGTAAACTAAAATACGCCCATTTAGACTGAATGTCAACGCAGAAACAATGTGAAAATGCACATAGTTTTTTAGGAATTCCATAAAAAAAAGTCCAATCGAAATTGGACTGTTAAATGGTTGTTCAGCCTGATCAGTTCGGCAGAAACTCATTCCGGCTCAACGTGGACATGAATATCATAGACACCATATTCATCCGTCAGCGTATCTTCGACTTTCGTCGCGATATCATGGGCTTGATGGACGTTCAATTGCGAGTTGACGAGAATCACGACATCCACGACTTCATTATTCCCATAATTCCGTCCCTTGATCGACTTGATTCCTTTGACACCCTCTAAATCAAAAATCACATCTTCATACATCTTCAGCTTCTGTTCATCAAATCCATCCGACAATTCGTGGGACGCTTCCGAGAAGATATCCCAAGCCGTTTTACAGATCAGGAATCCGACGACGATTGCCGTCACCGTATCCAGCCACGGCATCCCGAACTGGGAACCGATAATCCCGATCGTCGTCCCGATACTGACCCAGGCATCGGATAAGTTATCTTTTGCAGCCGCCATGACCGCTTTACTGTTAATTTTCCGTGACAGGCTTCGATTGTAACGATAGACGAAATACATCACAACGGCGGAACCGATTCCGACGTAAGCCGCGACGATGTCCGGTGACTCCTCTTTTCCTTCGAATAACGTCGAAACGGTATCGATCAAGACCTGTAATCCGACGGCCATCATAATGAAGGAAGCGACCATCGAGGCAATCGTCTCACTTTTCCAGTGTCCGTATTTATGGTTGTCATCTGCCGGACGTCTTGAAATTCGTAACCCGATCAAGACGGCAATCGACGCGATGATATCGGTCGTATTGTTTAAACCATCCGCCCGTAAGGCCGCTGAATCCGCCGTGTAGCCGACAATCAATTTAACAATTGATAAAACAATATAGGCAATGATGCTAATGATCGCACCACGCTCACCAAGCTTTAAATTATCATATTTTTGCTGATCCATTTCTGTCGCCCCCACTCGCTCTGTCAATTAGCAAACCTCATCGTAACAGGTCAAAATCAAGTGGGTCTATAGAAATCATTTTGCTTAAAACTAGTTAATTAACAAAAGACCAATAGTGTTTCCTGAAGGCAAATGATATTTTATTGTGGATTGGTGCTTCTTGTGCAATTTGCGCATACTTTAGGTATTTTCTTCTACAACATTTTTGCAGAACCCGGACCTTCTTCAATCATAATCCGTGCATCTTGCGTCTGGAATCAGTAGACTAAAGATACACACCAACAACAGGGGGAACTAATACATGAGTAACTACATTAAGAGTGAAGATAAATTCAAAGAGTTAATCGCAAGCGAAACACCGGTCATCATCAAGTTCGAAGCCGACTGGTGCCCAGACTGTAAACGGATGGACTACTTCATGCCGGATGTCGAATCACAATTCAGCGAACTGCCGATCTATACAATCGACAAAGATGAATTCCCGGAAATCGCATCAGACAACGTCGTCATGGGTATTCCAAGCTTACTCGTCTTCCAAAATAACGAGAAACTGGGTCACTTGCACAGTGCCAACGCAAAAACACCGGAAGAAGTCACAGACTTCCTCAAGAAAAACTTCAACTAAACAGACGAAGACCCGCTTTCCGAAAAAATCGGAAGCGGGTCTTTTTTTAACGTTCGCAGGCGATACCGTCTTTGTCACGGTCGCTTTTCGTATTAAGTTTGTACGTTGCTAAGCTGACATAGGCTTTGTATTTCGTTTCTTTATAGATAGCTTTCCCTTTTTTGTCGTATCCTGTCCGGTTTTTAAGTCCAGCTTTCTTCGAAACGCCGCCTTTGTACTTCTTCTGCATCTCTGTACAGTTCTTGAATGCCTTCGCTTTTGTTGCCGCATGGCTTTCAGCTGAAGTCACGCTGATCAAAGAAAGGCTGAGTACACCTGTCATGATGAGTTTTACTGCTTTGTTCATGTCTATTCCTCCTCAATTTTAAAATTCCAAATTTTAGTGATAATTTGATTATAGAGGATTTTGTTAGAATATGTTTTGAATTTTTGATTTTTAAAGGGATGATTTGTCAGACAGTTTCTGTGAACCAAAAAAAGATCCATCGCTTCGCGACAGACCTCCCTTAAAGTAAAGATTCGGTTGAATGATCTCGTTTATGCAAAATAAATAACGATCAGTACCACAACCGCTTCGCCTCTAATTTTTTGGATCGGACACTTACGCCAATCGCCAGCACGATATAGGAAAACCCGGCAAACAGCGCAAACTGTCCGTATATGACGTCAAACCAGGCATTGAACCCAAACAATGGGACCGCAAATAAATAATAAAACGGATATTGAATGCCGGAGACGAGATCAAACCAAAGTTCCCCTAACCAGTACCGCTCAAAGAACGTGACTAAATAGACCACGGTGCCAGCAACAAACCCGAAGCTTAGATAATAGAACACAAACAAAAGCGTCTTTTCTTCGCGTACGAGCATTACCGAACCAATCAAAAAGACCAGCCAGACAAGCGAAGACACGCTTTGAAGCAGACCAATCGTACCGTCGGGATGAATACTCGCCGGCCAGGCATTGATACCGATCGTCGCAAGCAAAAGCACGACAAATAAAACGATATACTGTTTTGTCGAACGAACCATGGTTGTGTTCCTCCTAAGTATGAAATTGTATTAGTGTCACATTCTCTTAATTGGTTTTAAATCCCTTTTAATACAAAAAAATAAAGCATCCAGGTTCTCCCTGTACATCAAAACGAGGGTAGTCTTGGATGCTTTTATTCTTGATTCCGTGTTCTCTTACTTCAGTTCTAACTTCACATCATCAATCGTCACGTCATGTTCCGCGAACGGTGAACCGGCTGCTTTCCCGAGCAGGAATTTCAGTCCGGCTGTATCATCCTGACCGAGCGTAAAGTCAAACTGATATGTTTTTTCTTCCGTGCCTAGTTCGAAGATTTCACTGAAGTAACGCGTATACGCTGCGTTTTCCACGGTCACTTCAAGTGGCCGTGCGACCGTTGAAGATGCCTTAAACGTCAGTTGGTACGTCTGCCCTTTGACAAGCTGTAAGTTGCCTTGCTCAAGCAGAACGCTCCATGGCTCCTGTCCTTCTGATACGATGGCGAGTTTCGTTGCGTCATTGACGTTCGAAACGACGGCTTGCGCGTCATAATGGACATACGAACTCCAAAAGTTCAGTCCGTCCGCAAACGAACCGTTTTTGAGCGGCGACCGGTCGACTTCGTCAGCTTGACTTGCGGTTCTTTGATTCGTTCCGCTTTCGTTTTAAAACGCAGGACATACTGATGGTTTTCTTTTGGCTGGACACCTTGTTGTGTCAAAGTCGCGGTCTGTCCTTTTGCAGGATTGGTCTTGAACGTAAAGTCACGTGTCACCGGGTCGACCGGTTCATGGTAGTCGCGGTTCGTCAAATCATAGACCCGGACATAATCGACAGCATACGTATGCCATTGTTCAAGCTGTCCGCTGTCCGGGAAGTGGTAGTCTTTACCGGTGTATTTATTAAAATCAGGTGAGGATACTCTCACTTCTAAGCGTTAAGGGCGAAGCCCAAATGAAAGCGGGAGATGAATCACCAGCTTTCATTTCGGGTATATTCTCTTTAAGGAGGTGAAAATCATGTTGAAATACAAGGCTTACAAATTCAGAATATACCCGACAAAAGAGCAAAAAATTCTGATTGCCAAAACGATTGGTTGTTCACGCTTCGTCTTCAACCACTTCTTAGCGAAGTGGGAAGAAACCTACAAAGCGACAGGGAAAGGACTATCTTATGGTTCTTGTTCCAAAGAAATTCCGATGTTAAAGGAAGCGTTCGACTGGTTGAAGGAAGTAGACAGCACTTCCGTGCAAACTAGCGTCAAGCATCTGGCTGATGCGTATGATCGCTTCTTCAAGAAACAGAACGAACGACCTCGATTCAAGTCGAAGCGAAAACCTGTTCAATCCTACAAGACGAATATCCAAGGAAAGTCTCAACTTCCTGAAATCTCGATTCATGCAAGCAGACTCAAACTCCCTAAGCTCAAATGGGTTCGTTTCGCCCACTCCAAGCAGGTCGAAGGACGCATTTTGAACGCCACCATACGCCGTAATGCTTCAGGAAAATACTTCGTCTCCCTGCTCGTCGAGCAGGAGATCCACGAACTGCCGAAGACGGGCTCATCCGTCGGAGTCGACGTCGGACTCAAGAACTTTGCCATCCTGTCGGACAGCACGGTGTACAAGAACGACCGTTGCTTCCGCACGCTCGAGAAGAGACTAGTGCGTGAACAACGTAAGTTGTCCCGTCGTCAGCTCATCGCCCTGAACAAGAAAGTCACGCTGTCCGAGGCGAAGAACTATCAAAAACAAAAGCGGAAGGTCGCCCGTATCCACGAGAAGATTGCCAACAAGCGGACCGATTTCCTGCACAAGGTTTCGACCGAAATCGTCAAAAACCACGACATCATCGGCATCGAGACCTTGCAGGTGAAGAACATGCAGCAGAACCGCAAGTTAAGCAAGTCCATCTCTGAGGTCAGTTGGTCGGAGTTCTTCCGTATGATCGAGTACAAGGCAGATTGGTACGGGAAGACCGTCGTGAAGGTCGGGAAGACGTTCGCCTCGAGCCAACTCTGCTCCAGTTGCGGTCATCAAAACAAAGACGTGAAACATCTTGGTTTGCGTGAGTGGACATGCCCGAGTTGCGGGGTCCATCACGACCGTGATGTGAATGCAGGACTGAATCTCAAACAAGAGGCCGAGCGTATCTTGGCTTCTTCAACCGTCGGGACGACGGGGTTAGCCTGATCAATTTTCGATCGATAGGTCGGATAAATCAGGAATCTTCCACATCTAAGCACAGCGTAGGTGGAAGTAGTTCAATCTTTGACGGCACCAGCTGAGATGCTGCTGACGATGTATTTCGATAGAAACAAGAAAGCCATCATAATCGGTACGGCGAAAATCGCGATCCCAAGATAAAACGAGCCGAGATTTTCTGCGACTTGTGATTCTTTAAGGAAGCCCATCAAGACCGGTAATGTGTATTTTTTTCGGTGAGAAAAACAGGACGAGCGGCATGATGTAGTTCTTCCACGAACCGATGAATTTAAAGATCGACATTGTGGCGATTGCCACCGCTCGTTTTTTCCTCTTCGCCGCCTGAACATCCTGCTAAAACGCTTGCCGTTAACGCACCGACTGTTAATACGCTGACTAACTTCTTTTCATGTCATCCCATCCTTCTCGTGTTTTGGTAGTCCCCTAAGTAAGCGGTCTCATTTATTATTCAAAAGTTCCGAAAGCCCTTTCGGAAACGTACAAAAAAATATAGTATGGATTTCGAAACCGCTCTCGCGTTTTCTCGAAGACAACCTGCGAGAGCGATTTCGAAAAAGTGATTATGCTTTGACAGGTCCCGTCGACTGGCGGACGATCAATTCGACCGGAATGATATCCGTCGTCATGACCCGCTTTTTGTTGACGATTTGTTCAATCAAAAGGTTTGCTGCATGCTGCCCGATCGTGTCCGTATCTTGCCGGACCGTCGTCAGCTTTGGTGTAATGAACTTGGCCAGTTCGATGTCATCATAGCCGACAACCGAAAGATCTTCCGGAATCCGTAAACCGGCTTCATGAATCGCGTCGATTGCACCGATTGCCATTTGGTCACCTGCAACAAAGACAGCCGTTGGTCGTTCCGGCAGTGCGAGTAACTCTTGCATCGCCTGTTTTCCTTCTTCAACCGAAAAGAATCCTCCGCTGACGATATATCCATCAGGAATCGGTAATCCTAAATGTCCCATTGCTTGTTTGTACCCTTCGATTCGTGCCGATCCTGCGTCAGTCGTCGTATCCCCCGCGATATGGGCGATTAGTCGATGACCGAGCTGGTATAAGTGATTGACAGCAAGTTCGCCACCGGTCAGATTATCCGAGAAGACGACACTACAATCGGTGCTGTCCATATCAACGACAACGATTGGAATCGTACTTTGAATCAATTCCTGAACGTGTTGGTCCATTTGATCGGAACAGATGACGACGATGCCGTCGACCGCCCGATGCCGGAAATGCTCGAGATAACTCATGTCCCGATTGCGTAAATTCCTTGAAGCGAAGATTAAGTCATAACCTTGTTGCTCTGTTGCTTTTCGGAAACTTTCGATGATCGCGTTAAAGAACGGATGCATCATCCCGACGCCGTGTGCTTCCGAGAACATGACGCCGATTGTCCAGGACCGTTTCGTTGAGAGCGACTGGGCGTGGGCGTTCGGCAAGTAGCCCATATCGGCTGCTGCCTGAACGATTTTTGCTTTTGTCTTCTCACTGACGTCGGAATAGTTATTTAAGGCTTTTGAGACCGTGGTGATCGAAAAACCGGTTATTTTCGCTAAATCATAAATTGTACCCATGTAACCACTCCATTTCACCGAAAGCGCTTTCGATAAATTTAGTATAGACGGTGATTTGGAAAGATACAACCATTTTTTTAGAATTTAATCGGAATTCGAAAAATAAATGATACCGCTTTCATATTTCACTCGAGAAACCTTTAAAGGAGAACAAACGTTTGGTATACTATAAGTATCAGTACGCCGTGTCTACAATGGAAAGGAGCATCATCATGCCGATTACCCCCTATCTAGTTTTCAACGGTAATACCCGTGAGGCCATCCATTACTATGCCAAAGTTTTTGGTCAAGACATTCCTGACATCATGGAATTTGGTCCCGGCAATGGTCCAGACGGTCAACTGTTTGAAAAAAATGTCCAGTCGCTTGTGCTGCATTCGCAATTGATTATTCATGGGACACGCGTCATGTTTTCTGATGCGATGCCGAATGATCCGGTGGCAATCGGACAAAATGTCACGCTGGCCCTGCATCTGCCGGACGTCCAAGTCATTCACGAGACATTCGACAAGTTGGCACAAGACGGCAATGTCATCATGCCGATTCAAAAAACGTTTTGGAGTGAAGCCTACGGTATCGTTGAAGATCCGTTTGGTGTTCAGTGGCAGTTGAACCATGAAGTGAGTGAAGTGACGGCGTAATTCGTTTCGGCTGTCATGCTTCCGTTCTTACTCGCTTTCCTCAGTCGATTAAAAGAAAGGCGTTCTTACCAAAAAACAAGATCTGACGGAATTCGTCAGATCTTGTTTTTATTTTTTAAATTTATTAAACATTCCCTGAATCCGATTTGTTTTTTCGGCTGCGAGAGATATCTCTAGTACCGATGTTTCCTTCGTCACTTTATTATCAGCCGAATTAGCTAATCCAGTTACTGTTCCAAACAAGTTCTTCACCTTATTCGTTGCTTCATTTTTAGATTCTTCATAATGGAGTAACTCAATATCAATTTGCTTATGTAATTCTTGCATTTCAAGCATATATTTATGACTTTCAGACTGGGCTTTTGAATAGCGGTTTACCAATGCATGATATTCAGGCAGCTTCCTCTTTTTTTCTGCCAAGGAAGCATTTCCAAAGAAAAAGTCTAATCCTGCATAAACAACTGAATCGTTTAATTTACGATTATGCTGATCCTCTTCCAACTCGATTTCTGAGATTTCAGCCTTAAGATTTGAAATATCATCTTTGAACAACCTTTGTCCTTCTTGTAATGAAACAATTGATTTTTCAATCCAATTTTTTGCATCTTGCGGAGAGTCTAACATGAGCCAAGTAATGCTAATGTAAGATTGAATAAACCCTGTAAAATGAACATCAAACGCTGTCTTTGTGAATTTTGCTCTTTGTACACCATAAGCCTTGATGAATTCTTTTAAAGCACTTGCCACCATCTTTTTAGAGTCCTTTTGACTTCGATGATCGTCCATCGCCTGCTCCAAATAAGTTAGCCCTACGTAAAAAGGTCCTTCCTGAATCGCTTTAATTTCATTCGTAAACATATCAAACAGTTGCGCCTGTTCAGCTTCTAATTTAATTAGCTTGTCTACGATTTCTTTTTTCTCTTTTACTCCTTTGTATACTTTCAACCCTGTTAACATGCCAGAAACCATTAAATCAATCATTCATCTATTCTCCTTTTATGTATGAGGCTTTTTTCGATAGTGAACTTTATTGTGCATTTTAAAAGTGTATCAATACATTCTATATTTTATCAATAAATGGATTTAAAACTTATCATTAAATGGAAAATTGTTTAATTTTAAACATTATTGACATAAAGGGCTATGAGAAGGAAGATTTTATGACCCGACAAGAAGTACTCGAATACATCAAAAAAATCGAACGGACGGTCACAACATTTATCATTGATATCCGGATTTTGATTCTTAAGCCGCTTTCGAAAAACGATCATCTCTCGGGATTTGTCAGTTTCACGTCGACGGCTTTATTTTAGGGATACAGAAGATAGGTGCTCCTTTAATTTTTTATTTAGCAGAAACTGCGCAGTTCTATGTTTTAAATGTTGATTACCCGCTATCACTTAGCTTCTCCGTTGTATTCTTCCTGGTTAAAAGACTTGCCGACAGGCACAGGTTATTACAGGAGAGCATGATTCTCTAGCTCAGGAGTGCTTCCAATATGCTAAACGCTCTCAACCAACAGACATCCCTCATGGATTTGATAGAAAAAACCATCTTGTCAATCATCATAGAAATCCATATGTTGCACTATCAGCATGGTAACTGATTACTGAGAATTAATACGCATTTGTACTTCTAAATCTTGATTTAATAACATTTAATTCATTTACCACATCTATTAAAAATTTAACTGGAATTTATTCTTTTATATTTTAATAATTCGACTTAGAGCTGCTATACTAAAAGTGTCTAAAGACAATTTATGTATTTGATAGGAGTTAGATTCTATGTCCATAACTGAACTTGGGGAACAATTAAAACAAATGTACAACTCGGCACCTGATAAAGAACAATCAATCTTCATTCACCTTTTTGGAATCAAATTTGGGGAAATCATTTTGCATAATAAGTATAGTGTTGCTGAAATCGTAGAGGCGTCCGGAATTAAAGAGTCGTATAAAACAGAAGTAAGAAAAGGCGTTAATCTTTCGAAATACGTAACCCTTAAAAACTCAAATTAAACTGGAAATCTACTCTTAAGGTCGATGAATGATATCGACCTTTTTTAGATTACTTGATTAATTTTTCGTTCTAGCATCAAAATATGAATATCGACACTGTTGATTCAATCAAATTGAATGCAGTATGGTATGACAGAGAACGTTGGTACGAAATAAATGCCTAAAGCAGACATGTTGCCTCAAAAATTCTTAGAACGGATGGGCTGGAACTTTTGGCGTGTCCGTGGTCGTCACTTCTATCAAGACGCAGATCGTGCGATGGAATCATTATAAACGACGCTTGAAGAGATGGAGATTAAACCAGTATTGATCGAATATGCGTAAACAAAAGGAACGGTCCAAAATGGTCCGTTCCTTTTACTTTCCGAAACAAAATTTCCTTTAAATAACAATCATACCTTCATCATGCTATATTTAATATGAATTACGTTTTACATATTTCTTTATTATCGTCGGAAGGATGGACATATGTTTTGGAAAAACTTTATTTTGAGAAATATCGGTTTGACACTGCTGATTTAGCACGCAGCCGAACAATCTACATAGAAAACTATCCGATTGTTTATCTTTTATATAGCCGGTCAAAAGCACAAGCTTACGTCGGCCAAACGGTTCAAAAAAATCAACGGTTAAAAGCCCATTTAAAAGATCCTCGTCGTAAGCAACTCGACGAATCGATTTTAATTGGACATGAACAGTTTAACCAATCGGCTACTTACAATATCGAATCCAATTTGATTAACTTTTTAATTGCAGATGGTCGCTATACACTGCAAAATGTCAGCCAAACTGTCTCCCGTCAGATGCACAACTATTTCCGAAAAGATTTTTTCAATGAAACGGTTTTTGAAAACATCTGGCAACAGTTACGCGAGGAGCAGATTGCGGAAGGTACGCTCGATCAGTTACGAAACAAAGACGTCTACAAACTATCTCCGTTTCGTGAATTATCTGAGCAACAACTGGAAGTCAAAGAGGAAATCTTAAAATTTTGTAAAACAAGAATCACCGAAACCGGTCACCATGTTTTCATCGTCGAAGGCGACGCCGGAACAGGAAAAAGTGTCTTACTCAGCTCCTTGTTCAATACGATCCAGGATTTAACGAAAGAAGTAAATTCTGCACTGTATCAGACGGATAACTATCTGCTCGTTAACCATGGAGAAATGCTCAAGACGTATAAATCGATTGCCAGCAGCCTACCAAACTTAAAGAAAAAGCAGTTTCAAAAACCGACCCCTTTTTTAAATACGTTAGATAAACAAAAGCGGACTGCTGACATCGTGCTTGTGGATGAAGCCCATCTGTTACTCACAAAAGAAGATGCCTACAATAACTTTCACCAACAAAATCAGCTGCATGAAATCATTACACGCAGTAAAATTACGATTCTGATCTTTGATCCGAAACAAGTCCTCAAGATTAAAAGTCACTGGGGACGGAAGACCTTACAGGATATCGTCGGTCCCTTTTCGACAAAGACGCTGCAATTATCCAACCAATTCCGGATGCAAGCGAGTCCGCAGACGTTAGACTGGATTAATCGATTGGTGGAACGCAATCTCTTACCAATTCCGAGTGATTCCAATTATGATTTACAGGTCTTCGAAGATCCTGAAGCTTTCAAGCAGGCGATTTTCTCAAAAAACGAACAGCATGGATTATCCCGAATCGTCTCGACATTTGATTACCTTCATAAAAAAGATGGGGCCGATTACTTTGTTGACGAGGATGGAATTAATCTTCCATGGAACCGCAGTTATTCCCATACAACATGGGCAGAACAAACGGAAACAATTAGAGAAGTCGGATCGATCTATACCATTCAAGGATTTGATTTAAACTACGTCGGTGTCGTACTCGGTCCGTCGATTCAGTATGATGAAACGACTCAACAGTTGAAGCTCGATCCAACGTCATACAAAGACACCGGAGCATTTGTTTCCCGCCAAGACTTAAGTCGATCGGAAAATGAACGTGCCAAGGAAGAAATCATTTTGAACTCCCTGAACGTCCTGCTGAAGCGTGGTGTCAAAGGGCTTTATCTGTACGCAACCAATCCTCAATTACGTGCCCGATTATTACAACTAAAGGAGATACCACTATGAACGAAATCAAAGCGTTAGTACAAAAAATCGATGACTTCCGTGACGAACGAAACTGGCGACCACACCATAATCCAAAAGACTTAGTGATTTCTTTGTCCATCGAGGCATCCGAGTTACTTGAAGCCTTCCAGTGGCGGACCAGCGAAGAAGCGTGGGAAGAAAATCAGGAAAATATCAAAGAAGAAATTGCCGATGTGTTGATTTATGCGTTGACGTTATGTAGTGAATTGAACGTAGATGTGGAAGAGATTGTAGTAGATAAGATTAGGAAGAATGGAGAGAAGTATCCGTCAGTGAAGTAAAGCTTATTTTAATTGTACTGAAAATAAATTGAAATCGGGAGAGGTTTTTATTGAAAATACAGGGAAGCAAGTATGATTTAGTTTCTACAGCTTCAGCAAATATTTCTGATTCGTTTGTCATTCCTGCTAATAAATCCGGTAGCGCGTCTGGAGAAGCTAGACTCTATGTATCGTCTCAAAAAAGTAAAAAATTCGGTTCCTTTTTTACCTTTGATCCTATTATCGATATTGATGGATATGCTGGAGCACAAGGATATTGTTTTTTCAGCAAAGAAAATTTAATTAAATATATGGAAGACATAAAAGTGTTTTATGATTTTCCTGTCTCAACTTATCGTCAGGATGTATCACTCTTGTATCAAGAGCGCATGGAACTTGTTTGTCGTCTTAAAAAAATTAATCGGTTTCAAATATACAATCAAAATGGCGATTTGGATGCAGACAGGTTCTATATCGGCTCAAACAATTCTTTATGGGAATTAATGAGGACGATATGTCTGCCAAAACCTCTTAAGACTCTTCAGCCTCTTACGGTTGTTCATATTCACAAGTTAGTAAATAGGAGTAACAAAAATGATGTAATATATTATTTCGAGTTATTTGTTAATCCGAAATCTGAACCCCGAAAAATAAAGAGCAAACAACTATTAACTAACAAAAATCGTAAGACAATAAAAAATGATACCTTAATTTTAAACACAAATCGGAGATCTCTTGTTATTTCCCGTATTGGTCAGGCAAAATTCAGGAGAAATACACTTGATATAATGTCTTCTTGTCCATTTACAGGAATTGATGATAAATCATTACTTAGAGCAAGTCATATCATGCCGTGGGCTCACTGTACTAATAATAATCAACGTTTAGACGGTTTTAATGGCGTTGCATTAACCCCTACGTTCGATTTATTATTTGATAAAGGGCTCATTTCATTCGAAAATAATGGAAGATTAAAAATATCTCCATACTTATCAGATAATATTATCAGCCTCTTAAATCTGCAGTTAGAAAATTCTTATGAGATAGGAAACTCTACTGGTAATAAAAATACTTATCTTGAGTATCACAGAAAACATATCTTTCTTTTTAAATAAACCAGCTGATATCAAGAATAAGTAATTTACTCGATAACACTAAAGCACTCTATTAATAAAATTAAGGAGATTTAACTTTATGTCTTTTACCCCGGTAGTCCGTTGGCGCAACTTTACTTTAGAAAATGTCCAAGAAATCCTTGAAATTTATCCCGATTTATCCAGCAATATTAAAAGAGTTGAAGTGAATGGCATATTGGAAGAACAATTCACTGGTTATAAAAGGACAGCATATCAATTTGCCTGCCAATTAGGGTTGGAGGATAGAAGTGTTGATTACTTAAAAGTTCAGAATTACTTATTTGCCTTTTCAAGTGAAAATTTAGAAAAATATTTAGAATTTTGGTTAAAAACGTATTATGCGCCGAATCCGTTTGTACAAGGAGAAGAAAATCCTGTCATTATTTTTTTAGAAATAGGCAAAAAAATATTGAGATCAGAGACTTTACAATTAGATTTTGATGATTTTTTCAATGAACTACGTGGAGCTGGAAATGCCGACATTTTATTAAATGCTTTAGTTTCTCATGGAAAACCTATAAAGAAAAAGAAAGTAGCCAATAAAAACTTCGTATATATAGACATCACCGAAAGGAATCAACTGGAAAACTATGTACAAAAAGTCGAAACCCATTTCCCTATTCCGGAAAACCCGCAACATAAGAGTTCTTTTTTTAACAGATATACCTATAAAAACTTTGCCTTGTTTTATGATTTAGAGACATCAATTCCGAATAGAGAAGATGACCAAAAAGATACTGTATTAGAAGATGTTGTATCAAAAGAAAATATTCCTAGAGATCATAATCGGTTACTTATTGGCTCACCCGGTACGGGGAAAAGTTTTACACTAAAGCAGGAATGCGAAGGTACAGAAACTAGTTCAGGATTTTTTAATCCCGAAAATATTGAGAGAGTCACGTTTTATTCCAACTATTCCTATTCACAGTTTGTCGGGACATATAAACCCAAGCCGGGAAATGATCCAGCCCTTAACGATCACTCGCACTATATAACATACGAATACGTCCCTGGTCCTTTCCTGAGACTGTTAGTAAGAGCTTTATCCGATTACCATCAACAAGGTGAAGGATGCAATAATTATGTTTTAATCATTGAAGAGATTAATCGGGCTATAAATCCGGCTGCCGTATTTGGGGATATGTTTCAGCTATTGGACAGAGATATGCTTGGAAAAGGTGAATATGAAATTTCATGTTCCGAGGAAATGCGAAGATATCTAGATAAGGAGGGTCTATCTCAAATCAGCAAATTATATTTACCGCCAAACTTCTATATTTGGGCTACCATGAATAGTGCAGATCAGGGAGTACATCCTCTTGACTCTGCTTTTCAACGTCGTTGGAATCCTGAGTATATAGATATTAATGCTAACGAGGAATTAATTACAAATTATGATGTTTATATTAACGGATACGGACAGTGTAAATGGAATGACTTTAGAAGAGCATTAAATCAGCGTTTAATTGAACTGGATGTCAGAGAAGACAAGCTAATAGGACCGTTTTTTATAAAACCGGTAGACCTGGATGATACATTCCGACAAAGTGAGGAAAGCGCATTTCAAAAAACCTTTAAAAATAAACTGATACGCTATCTTTCTGAAGATGTTTTTAAGCTTTCAAAAACAGGATTATTCGGCGAAAGAAAGCGTTACTCCCAAATTATTTCTGATTACCAAAATAATCAGGAAAAAATTTTTAGCGGTATTGACGAAGAGATTTTCATTTCAGAGCCAAAATCTCAACCAGCTGTCTTAAAGCATTTTTAGGTTACTTAACATGAATCCTATCTTTTTATATGAAAATAAACATTACAACATTGCCGAATTAAAACGTTCTTTTAAATCTATAGATATTAATTTTTTTATAGAAGAATGTTTGAGTAGAGGAATCGCTAAAAGGAAACAGACTGCAGTCTCTTTTCAGTACGTTGGTGTCATTGTTTTTCAGAATCAACTGTTGCTCTTCTTACCAAAATTTTTAAAAGAATCCTTAAGCGATTTAGAAAAAATAGAAAAAATGAAGACCATACTGAAGGTGTTAAAAGTATATAGTAAAAGATCGGTTACAGTACAGGAGTTGGAGTTTTTCGGTAACTTTGAACAAGGAGAACTTTTCAATTATTTATCTGCTGCCGACTATTTTATTAATGATTATATTGAAAACGGATTATACCATAGGGATAAAATCGAATACATGATTAACGGTAACGGGGAAATAGATTGGCAGCAAACGATTGACTCCCAGGCTTCCTATCTTTCCAAGGATCAGAGCCCAATCTATTTGGAACTGGTAAAAGAAGAGACCTTAGTTGATCAGACACATGTAATCATTGAGATTCATAAAGCAATATTAAATGAATGTTCTCAGTATCTTACTGCCAGCGGCCTTAATAATTTTTTGGATTATCCCTCAGTTCAGTTTCCATTTGATTTCAGTCACCTGGAAAATAAAGATTTTCAATTGATGAAAATTAACGATACTTTGTATCAGGATTACAACGATCGTAATGTTACTTTACTCAATAATATGTACCGGTATATTGCCCATGAAGCTTTTTTCACCGAAAATAAAATTGTTTTTTTTGGTACAAAAAGTTTTTATACGGTTTGGGAAAAATGCTGTGCAAGTGTAATGGATCATGATGAAAACATCGCAATTAGTATCCCAAAGCCTTTATGGACAAATTTTATTATTAACGATAACAATAAAGATACCCTAATTCCAGATATTTTGAAAAATCTGGTAGTAAACGAAAGTAGCACTCTTCTTATTATTGATGCAAAGTACTACAATATTTCTTTTACGAAAGATAAGGTTATTCATAATCCAGGAATTCAAGATGTGGTAAAACAATATATGTATGAAAAAGCATTGCATTCATATATTCAGTCTAAAGAAATTCAAAATTGGTACAATATTTTCTTATTCCCTTACTCAGAAAATACTCTGGTTAAAGGTGGTGAAGTTTCAGTCAGTTTTCTTTCAGATTTAAAAAATATTAATGTTATTATGTTACCTGCTGATGAAATTTTTGCTAAATATATAACTTATCAAAAATGGGGTATTAAAGAATGGACTTTATTTATCGACATTATTAAAAATTCAACAACTGCTTATACCATATGATTTTGAATGTTTTTATGTAAATTCAGAAAAATAATTCATTCTTTCTAATTTTTTAATGTCGGGATTCCTAATATTGTATAATATTTCAATTAATTCAATATACTAATTCAAAAAAAGAAGCTGATCCACTCAAAAAACTTGAATGGATCAGCTTCTTTGCATAATATTCAAAGTAATTTTATCTTTAAAGCAGAGTCAATTGTTCAGCATTGTAGTTATAATTATAGTTTTTTCCTTCTATAACTTGTGGAAGACTTTCTACAATTGATTTTGTTATTTCCATTAGTACATCAACAACAATTGAATTTCCAGCCTGCTGATATATTTGTGTATCAGATACTACAATATTAAAGCTGTCACAAAAACCCATTAGTCTAAGGCATTCTCTAGGCGTTAACTTTCTAATTCTTCCCTGGGTAGTAACGTAATTATCAACCCCTGCTCTATGCATTTTATGCATAGTAGTTAGCAACGGACGGGCAATCTCCAAATCGATTTTCGGCTTGGAATAGAAATTCTTAGTTCCACTTGACATGACATACTTTTCTACCTTTTCTGAAAGAAAATATTTTTCTAATTCTTCCATTGTTTTTTCTTTATTTTTATTTTCTTCAACAAAAATAAAATCTCCGTGCCAATTAAATTGCTGGTTAGCTTTTTGACACAGTTGAATATCTCCATCAATTTGCGTATATCTTTTATTTATATTTTTTTCACTTGTTACAAATTCTACGCCTTTTTTATTCAAATAATACTTTCCTGATACCGTGTCCAACAAATAATTTTGCATGGTTTTTTTAAGAGGTAAGGCTTCAGGAAATGCAAAGTCTTTTTTCAATTCAAGATCTTTTCGAAACCCTACTACAAAAAGTCTTTCTCTATTTTGTGGCACGCCATAATTTTTGGAGTTCAAGACTTTAAAACTCCAATTATAATTAAGATCATCAAACACTTGTTGCATTGTTGCCCACGTATTTCCACCGTCGTGATTGATTAGGCCTTTAACATTTTCATATATAAATACCTTCGGCTTAATTTCTCCCACTAATCGAGCATATTCGTAAAATAATGTACCCCTCGTATCCTGTAGTCCTCTTCGCTTTCCTACCATTGAAAAAGACTGGCACGGACTTCCACCGACAAATAAATCTATTTGATTTTCATATTGCGATCCATCCAAAAATGATGCATTCCAATGAAAATTTTCTTGCTTAATATCGTAGTTCGCAAAATAACTTTGAAGTACAAAATTAGATTTTTTTTTGTTTTTATACAGATTATCTACATAACCTTTTTTCTTGTTATAATCATTTAACTTGGATAAATCATCAAGGATTTCAACTGTCGAAAGTCTTTCATGCAGCATATTGATAGTATCGATAATTTCCGACATAATACTGTTAAGTTTTTTAACAGCCGTAGTTTCAACAAAGCTTTTAAATACCATTTCAAATTCCTCAAATGATATTGTGAACAAAAATTTAAATGCATCCTTATCATTTATTTTTTTAGAATATTCTTTAATATCTCTCAAAAGATAATAATAGTGTGAGTGAGGAATATCTTTGAACTGTGTATCGGAAAACTTTTTAATTAATGGTGAAAATTTATTATATTGCTCCAATTTTTGATAATGCATAAAGAATAAATTTAATTGGTCGATTAATACTTTTTCTGATAAAAGTAATTCTCCAACGTCTGAGGATACATCCTGGAGTTCATTTTTTAAATTTATAATGTACTCTAAATGTTCATTAATATTTAGAGCATTAGCATCTTCATAATTTTCATGAGTAAGACTTTCTAATCTATTTTGAAGTCCTTCTATCTCTTTAATTATATTAAATAAATTCCGGTCTATTTTTTTTGAAAATATATCAATTCCACCATTGTCACATGCAAACGCCGCTTCATATTCTATTCCCAGTCTTTCTAAGGAATGCTCTATTGCACCTATTCCGCTAAAAACCGTTCCTAACTTCAACATAAATATTCACCCTTTTTATTTAAGACATTTCATTTAATAATTAATTCATTATAACAAAAACAAACATTTTTGTCTGGTACTTTTTACGAATACATGTTCTTCCACTTCTAAGCTGATCTGTATTGCATGTAAATGCCATTGAAAATATTAAATATAATATAAAAAATAGCACTTTAAACAACCGGTTGTTCTATTCACCCAAATTGGCTAAACTCTTGAGAAACATAGTCACATTCATTAGACATCGTCCCTAAAACCAAACTGTATTAATTTAGTCCATCCATTGCTTATATAACAAAGAACATCATAGACTGTTTAATACAAAAAACATAATCGATGTTTTTGTACATTTTGGGTAAAGAAACTTACATCATACTCTTAGTTAATTGTAAAGATTGCTTAAAAAAAATTAATTATTTCGCTTTATAAGTTTTAATTCTTTACAAAAAGATAATAAAAGGAGTGTATTTTATGACTGACGTGATGACACAGGAACAAAGAACAAAAAATATGAAAGCCATTAAATCAGTTTCTAAAATTGAAACAATTGTTGCAAAAGAGTTATGGAAAAATGGAATCCGTTATCGGAGAAATAATAAAAAGTTATTTGGAAAGCCCGATATCTCTATTCAAAAATATAAGGTTGTAATTTTCATAGACTCATGTTTTTGGCATCAATGCCCTTTGCACGCCACCATGCCTAAAAGTAATACGGAGTTTTGGAAAAAAAAGTTAGAACGTAATATTAAGCGTGACAAAGAGGTTAATGAATATTATCTTCAAAATAAGTGGAGAATAAAAAGAATATGGGAACATGAAATAAAAAACGACCTTTTCAAGGTCGTTGATGAGCTGATGTTTTTTATAGAAGATTCAAAAAAAAAAATAAATAAGTGAAATAAGATCAACATTAAAAGTACTTTTTTTCCAAAGAAAAAACGCTTACTATTTTACAACTAATATTTACGACATTAGTACATCTAAAGATTTAGATTGTTTATTAATTCACTTCGGCATCTATACCAAATTTATCGGCTGGAGTATCTACCGGAGAAAATTCTATCTTAAACACTGTATGGTTTTTTTCACCCTCAAATGTCCAGCTGTCGGATACATCAATAAATTCAACTTGTTCTATATTAAATTGTGCAGCAAGCTTATTTGCAACGTTTTCTGTCATTTCAAAAACAGTACTTCCTTCTCCAGTAACTTTACCGGACTCGACAATAATCCCATCACAGATTATCGAGAACATCATAAGCTGTTTTACCATCTGACACCCTACCTTTTTATTATATCAGTAATTTTTAATATCATTATTCATTTCTTGGATCAGACAATAGTTAAATCTATCTTTTCAGGTTTTCCTATATATATCTCTAAATTTTCAAGAAATAACGGCTTCAGCTCTTCTTTTTCTAACATAGGAGACAATACAATAGGGTAACTTTTATTAAATTCAAATATGACACGTCTCCCTACACGCTCATCTTTTCCTAAATCACTTCTGTTTTTAATCTTTGCTTTTAAAACTTTTGATAAATCTAACTCATCAATAATATCTAAAACGTTAATCAAAAACTGACCGTTTCGGAAAATTTCGTATTTTATAATGTAATTAAACAGGTCTAAGTTATCTACAATAAGATTAAAATAGCGAAGTTTTTCATTTGAATCAAAAGTATGGTCAATTACATATTGAGTCGCCAACACACTTTTATAGATATAATTTTCCCAATCAAATTTCTTAAGAACTATATTTTTAAATGTTTTTTCATCTGATTTCACTTTTGGATAATGTTCCAATATAAAATCCCTTTTATGTGTTAACAATAATGAGTGCCAAAATCGCTCATCCAAATGTATGTCCCGATCCATTTGAAGATATACTTCTCCTAATACTCTAAATGCTTCAAAAAACAGTTTATTTCTTTCTTCTTCATTTTTTTGCGCCATATAAATCGGGAAGTCAGGTGCATTCATAATTGTTATTATGTCATTTGAAAAATAACTTTCATTCGAAATAATTTGATCTTCCAAAAAATCATTATATAAAGTATCGCTTGTTTTATATGATGCATCTAATAGTTTAATCTCCATTTTGCGCAAGCCCCTTTATAGCGGAAATATACTTATCAATAATATGATCCGAGATTTTATGAATGACTTCATCAATTGAGTCGATCGAAATTTCTGTCACCATTTTTTTAGTCATAAGCTGGTATAACTTTATATCGAGCGGACTACTTGGCAGATCACATACTTCTAAATCCACTGTTTCCTGATCTTCTCCGTTGTTGATAATAAATTGATGTAATGCCCTGGATAAACCGGTATAAATATATGGATTATTTAATTTGTTGCTTTGTGAGAACTCAACAAATTGATATTCAGGATTTCTGTAATTGATAATTATCGTCTCTGTTCCAAGTTCAATTTTAATGTCAGATGATAAAGTCGGGTTTACTTTTTTCTCAAACAGTTCAAAAGGTTTTGTAGTGCTTCCTTCAAATACCACTACGTTTGAATATGCTAATAAAGCGTGCTTGGATACGTTTAACTTTTCTTTAAACTGTAAGTAAAAATCATTAAGATCTTCGTTTAACGAGAAATTAATTTCTTCTTTTGATTGAATTTGCAGTTGAACCGATGTTCTTTTATTTAGAGATAAACGAGATTTAGGTATGTCAACATACTGATCAGTATCTTCAACACGGTAATACTTGTTATCACGTGACTGAATAATTAATAGTAATTGTGCACGATTCTCCTTAAGTAAATTCTCCAAAAAAGGAGAATCCAATTCATACTTATACTTTAAGCGGTACATATTGGAGCTCTCTTCTAACGATACATCTAAAATAAAATTACTTTCAGCGTAGCTATGGGAGTCATTTGTAAGTACAGGATAGGGAAAATTCGCATTTTTTTTATAAATCATTTGGCACCTCTACGTAGTAAACAAATTTTAAGGTACGATTGTACTGGGGCAATAAACTAAGTTCTAATTGAGCTTTCCCCTCAATGATTTCAACATCTTTAATAAGATTGTTTTCAATATCATATTTTGTAAAATTATTTGGGTTTCGGATATCAAGGTAGCTGCTTGCGAGGTCAAACTCGTTTGTATGCTCTACTCCCATTCCATCAATTACTGCTAAGCCAATATCACACGACTGATCATTCATAATTTCAGCACTTTTTGTAAAATCAAAATTTAAATACTCTTTATCCTGTACGATAATGCGCTCTACCATTTCAGGATTGGCACTATATTTTTTACTTGTACTTTCACCATCATGCTCGCCACTCGGGCTTTTTTGCAGTTTTAACGGATTACGTGTTTGCTTACGGTCTTTTTTTTCGTTTTTATTAATGTTTTCTTTTGCATTTCTTTTTTCTTTTTTCTTAACTGTTGTTTTCGATTTCACCACAGGTTTATTATTTATTAATACTGTCCCCATAGATGATTGAAGATCTTGTTTAAACTCTGTTTCTACTACATAAAGAATATCTTCGGTATTTATCATTCCATCTGCAGGGTTATTAGCTTTTATGGCACTTTCAATAACTTTACTGATTTCTTTTGATAAGTTATTAATAAAACGTTTTGCCTGCCTTTGTAAAACCGGATCTTTTATATGATCTGAGGATAATTCAGTATGAGATTCATTTTCCAAAGATTTCAAATAAGAATCTTCTTCTGGCCCACCAATCAGTACAGCATTAAATGGTTTGTTTACATTTCCTTTTACTTTCAAGTCCTCAATTTTCATTCCCACTGTTCTTACTATTGCCACTCTGCCTTTTGTAATTCGTTCATCGTAGTTAAAGTACAGTCTAAAATTAAAGTTTTGACGACTATCCGATATCACAAGATCTTGCGGTACTTTTTCTAAATATGTATTAACGTAAAGAGGGGTAAAAATTTTCTTGATTTCTTCAATTTTTTGTTCGTAATACGTTGAACTAGTAACTATGTCATGAATAGTATCTGAATTAATTTTAATATTATTTACTTCTACCTCTAAC
This sequence comes from Exiguobacterium sp. GL_137, assembly GCF_057834585.1. Taxonomy (NCBI): domain Bacteria; kingdom Bacillati; phylum Bacillota; class Bacilli; order Caryophanales; genus Exiguobacterium; species Exiguobacterium sp. GL_137. Next base: position 316,346 of record NZ_CM174406.1, on the reverse strand, counting down.
TTACCTTCAATAATGGACATAAAGAAACTGTCACAAACACTGGTGATAATATCATTAGTTTCAGCATATCCTTTTCTTAAATATGGGATGATAATTTTTAGTCCTCTTGTAGTTTTTGAAAATACTTCATGGAAATCATTTTTAAAAGGCATAAATTTAGTAGATGTATCATTATCCTGCTGTAGCTTAGCAAAATAGCCGCTCGCCCGGTAATATTGATCTTTGTATGCATGTTCAATTAATTGAATCGTCCCTCCCAAGTGTTGTTCCCCGTTTTGATCGCAGTTAGCAAAAAACATAAGATGAATATCAGATGCAGCATTAGATGCAATTTTCCCTACTCCGTGTGATCCTCCCCGTGCAGTCTCAACTGTGCTGTCGGCTTCTTCAAAATGAACTCCTTTGTTATATGCATAAATTCCCCACGTATGTTCTTTTGAATTACTTTGACCGTAACTTGCACCTGTAAGACCTTTAGTATTCTGATCTTCAAACGAGATATAAGATACAGATCTTTGATCAACTTTATTAAGCATATGACGAATAGTTTCTTTTGTGTAACTGTTGCGTCCCTGTAATGCTCTGATTCGATCAATCAATTCTTCGTTACCCGGAATATATTTTGTTTCCAGTTCACCTGTTTGTATCTTTACACTTACAGGACCTTCATAACTTTTAAGTTTCCCATCAAGTGAATTTTGAATATTTTCTCGTACTAATCCGTTTACTTTCATATCATAAAATCTTTCAAGAACTTTATTGAAATTTGATTCTTCAATGTTAGGTATCTTTGAAAATCTCCAGTAATTCGGTTCATTTACCAGCATTTAATTTCACCTCTAATTTTAATTTCATTATTTCCTCATTGTTCCAATTATACGGTATAGGTTATCATAGATCTATATTTTGAAAATTATTGTAATTACTATATTTAAATTTAAACATATTTAATTTTAAATAAAGAAAGTAGGTATCTCATATGGCGATTAAAAATTATGCTTTTAAAACTTTAGGAGCTTTCATTCAGGAAAATACATACCATATTCCGGATTATCAACGTGAATATTCATGGGAAGAATCTCAAATTTTAGATTTTTGGAGTGATTTGAAAGCGCTTCGGGATTCAAATGAAACTGAACATTTTTTCGGACAAATTGTAGTTCATGATGAAAATGAAGTCGAGAGCAGTACTGTTAAATACATAATTGACGGTCAACAAAGAACTACTACTTCAATAATTTTTTTAAGTGTTTTGAAGGAATTAGCTTTGGAATTGACCGGACAGAACATCGCTGATGCAGAAGAAATTGCAGAAGACATTAAAATCAAATTTATTGGTCGTTGGACTCCTTCTAATGACCGTCTTCAATTTAAAACGGCTTTAACCGATTCAGATTTTTTTAGAACTTTTATTCAGGCTCGTACTAAAAATTTTAATGAGCAGAAACCTAAAAACCGTGCTCAAAAAAGAATGAAAGAAGCTTATTTATTTTTGGATAAAGAATTACGGAACGAAATCAACGGTTTTTCACCTCAGGATCAATTCATTATTATAAAAGAATTTTTCACTTCTTTTATCAGTAAGTTTAAAGTGATGTACGTTGAAACCTCTTCTCTTGAAGAAGCATTTATTATTTTCGAGTCTTTAAATGCTCGAGGAAAAGGCTTGGAAACCTCTGACTTATTAAAGAATCATTTATTTAAGACTTCAAAATCACAAATAGAATCTGTTAAAAACAAGTGGGAAAAAATCACTGATAGTATCGGTACTTCTGAAGCCACAAAATTTATTCGTTATTATTGGAATTCTATTGAGACATTTACGCGAACCCAAAACTTATTTCGTAGAATGAAAATGAAAATAAACACTGAAGGTCAAGTTATTGCGTTAATCAGTAATCTAGAAAATTTATCAGATGTGTATACAACACTTAATACAAACACTGGTACTAGTGTATTTAATGATAAATCTTTGAATGCTTCTTTAAAAAACCTGAGAACTTTCAATGCTACTTCTTTTTATCCAGTCGTTTTTGCTATGTATTTGAAAAATTGGAATGAAGGAGATATTGGGGACGTAATCTCTTCTATTGAAAAGTTAATTTTTCGGAATATTATTATTGCAAAGAATGCTGCCAATAAATACGAATTAATTTTTGCAGAGTGCGCTGTTGCTATATCCTCTAAAAATGTTTCAAAAAATGATATTTTAAATAAACTAAATAGCCAAAAAATTTCAAACGAAGCCTTTAAAAATCATTTTATGAGCTTAGAAACTAAGAATAAGCCAATTATTCGTTATATTTTAAAAGAAATTGATAATTTAACTTCGACTAATGAAACCATTATTTCTGATTCTGACGATGTTCATATTGAGCATATACTTCCACAAACAAAAGGAGAATGGATAGTTGATGATCACGAAGATTTCGTAAATAAGCTCGGGAACCTTACTTTGCTGGGAAGTGAGTTTAACAGAAAAATTTCCAATAGTTTATTTGACAACAAAAAGAAAATGTATCAAAAAAGCGAAATAAAAATCACACAAGACTTACTAACGTATTTAAGTTGGGGAACAACAGAAATTAATCATCGTCAAAAACGCTTTACAGAACACGCCTTGAATATTTGGTGATTACTTTTTTAAAGTAAATCTATTATTTTAATTAATTAAATTAAATAAAGCCATTTGAGTACATTATCACTTGTTCTCAAATGGCTTTTTGACTAGGAACTTACTGAGTATGTCTTTAGGTATTTCGTATAAAATATGATTTCAATCTGAATTGAACAATATCAGTTATCCACTCCGATAATACCTTACTGCTTATTTTAAAGTTTTGTTGAATACATAATGTTCTTTGATCTTTAGTTATCTCAAACGGATATCCCATCTTTGGAAACGGCTGTTGCTTCAGCAATGTCACTATTTTGGATTCATTGTATCCATTCTCAAAAACCTTCCCTTGCGCATCCTTTACTTCCCGGTACTTCTCCGCATGCAAATACTCATAAAAGAACGGCGCAACTTCCTCTGCGGTAATCGGTTCCATCCAGCGTTCTTCGCCCCGCTCGAGCATCGCCAGCAAGACGACCATCTTATAACTCCGGTTCATCACTGTCTTTTCAACCTGTTCAATTAGCTCACGGTTAGTATTAAATGTGCCAATTTCTTCGTCCGTCAACTCATCTTGTTCTTTCAGAAAACCGACATACGAGCCCCACTCTTGTTTATAGCCTATCGGTACAGCTGTTAATTGACCGATTTCAACGTAAGTTGGACGACGCCCGAGATCGAGCTTCAATTGTTCGTAACTCTCAATCAAACGTAGTTTCCGCTGATTCGGTTGACGCATCCGATGAATGATATTCAACGCTTGTATATCAAACTCGATGATACATCCTTTTGGGGGGATAATAGGTTCCCAATCGTTTCTTGTAAGCTTGTCTTTTACTGTTCCAAGTAACATCAGCTTCGTTTCGACGTTTTTATAGTTCCCAATCAAATCGATGATGACACAATGTGACTTATTACTTGCTAAGCGCAAGCCCCGTCCGATTTGCTGGGTGTAGATTGCAATTGATTCCGTCGGCCGGCAAAACAGTAACGTATCAACTTTCGGAATGTCGACTCCTTCGTTAAACAAATCGACCGTAAAGACGATTTCTAACGTTCCCTGTTCAAACTCTTGAATCCGTTCCCGTCGATTGATGGTCTGTCCGGTCAAAGCAATCGCCTGATGGCCCATTTCCCGGAACGTCTGCGCTAAGTATTCAGCTTGACGGATCGACGAACAAAAGCCGATCGTCTTCGTCTGCCGGTGCTTCGACCAGGCGGCATAGATGTTTTCTGAGACTGCTCGATCAATCTGCGCCTGTTCCAGTTCCATCGCATCATATTTCCGTCCCATTCGCCGCAGTTGCGAATAGTCGATAACGTCATGAATCCCGTAGTAATGGAACGGAGTCAGGAATCCTTCGTTGATCGCTGACGTGAAGTGCATTTGAAACGCAACGTGATTGTCGCACAGTGCATAGACGTCCGCTCCGTCCATCCGGTCCGGCGTCGCTGTCAGTCCCAGCAAAAATTGGGGTTCGAAATGCGTCAGCACTTTTTGATAACTTTTAGCTGCTGCGTGGTGAAACTCATCAATGATGATCAAATCAAAATGGTCTTTTGCAAACCGTTCGAGATGCCGGTTTTGGGATAACGTCTGGACTGATCCAAACAGCACATCCGTCTGTTCATCGTTCGTGCGGTCTGATCCGATATACAAAGCTGTCTGCCAATTGGCCTCGACCTTTTTAAACGAACGTTCCGCTTGTTCCAGCAACTCGCGTTGATGTGCGAGGAACAGTACCCGCTTAAAATCACGCGCAAAAAATGCACTGAGATATGTTTTCCCAAGTCCGGTCGCAAGTACAGTCAAAGCACGCGTCCGTCCTTCTTCCATCGTTTCCCGGAGTGCCCGTAATGCTTCCTCCTGCACCCGGTGCGGCAGAATCTCCTCGGACGTGACGATCTGTTGCTCCGCATAGTCGACTTCCGGTTCTGCAACATATTGCCGTGCGTCATGTTCCTGCCGGTACGCTTCAAGGACCATCAAATTCAGGTCTTGAGCTGCTTCACTTAAGTAAAGATCCATAAATGCCTCGATCGCATCATCTAAAATATGCGGTGCGACGGCTTGCGGCAAATGGAGATTCCACTCGACACCGGTTCGAAACGCGCTTTTGGAGATATTCGATGAGCCGACAATCGACAGACCGGTCTCCGCATTGCGGAACAGATAGGCTTTCGGATGAAACGCCCTTCCGCCGGAGCGATAAAACCGGATCGACAGACCGTCCAGTTTCAATAATGCTGCCAACGCCTCCGGGTCCGTAATATGTAAGTAGTCGCCAATCAAAAAATGAATATCTGAGCCCCGTTCGACGGCGCGACGTAACGCGGGTAACAACAGTTCGACACCCGAGCGTTGTGCGAAGGCAGCGACGATATAGACTTCATCCGCTTGGTCAATGGCATCGACCAACGATGCATACAAATCGTGCGTCGTCAGTTTTGCTGCCGGAATCAATCTTCGACCTCAATCAGATACAGCTTGTCATCAAAGCCGCCCCGCTTATCGTGTTTCGTCAGCCGGATTGCTTCCAGTTGTTCCGGTGTCGTCCCGTGCGTCCGAGCCAGCGCGTGAACCAATTCTAACAAGTCAGCCAATTCTTCAACTGCTTCTTCGGTCGTCGTTGCTTCTTCGTATTCTGCTACTTCTTCATGCAACTTCCGTTTCGCCTCGACTAAGAACTCTTCCTCGTTGAGTGTCCGAAACGTTGCATTTTTTCCGTTTCTAGCAATGATAGTTGGAATCTGATCCCGGACTAATTTATGATAAAGAGGCATTGGATTCACTCCTTGTAAGTATGGTGATGGTGTTGTAAAAATTATCCTATAGTTCAAGGCAGATAGCACGTTCTACATACGATTTATTTTAGATTAGAGGAGGAGTTTTCATGAGTTCATTCCAAAAAATCGAAACAACCAACGCTCCCGCTGCCATCGGTCCTTATTCGCAAGGCTTTATCGCTAATGGTACATTCTATGCATCCGGTCAAATCCCGATCAATCCGGCAACCGGTGAAATGGTCGTCGGTGGCATTACGGAGCAGACAGAGCAGGTCATGAAAAACGTTGATGCCATCTTAAAAGAAGCTGGTCTGACACCGGACTGTGTCGTTAAGACGACCTGTTACTTAACGAGTATGGATCATTTCGCTGCGTTTAATGATATCTACTCGGATTACTTTGCTCCGCATAACCATTTCCCGGCACGATCTTGCATCGCCGTCAAAGAGTTGCCGAAAGGTGCTTTGGTTGAGGTTGAAATTTTAGGATTAGTTTAATATTTTGGAACACGTCACGTTTGGTGGCGTGTTTTTTATTATGTCGTCTTATTCTTCATCCGTTGTTTTTCTTTAGATATTGCGACCAAAATAGCAATCAACTGTGGAATGAGCATTAAGAGGCTGACTAGCAGGATGAGTTGTTCGGCAGTTAACGGTTTGAAGTAACCGTCCCAGCCGAAAGTGTCCATCTGACCTGCAAAGTATATCGATACGAAATAGGACACGATATTACCGGCAACCACAAACAGCAGATGACCCCACCGCTGTCCGATGAAAGCAAGCACGGTGAATCCAATGAGTAACGCGACATAACCAAGTAACGTTCCTGTTTTAAAGTCTTCGAGCAATGCCAGATAGACGAACGGAATACTGTATCCCGCTAAGACAACGAGTCCAATCCACCACTTCTTCATCAAAACTCCCCCTCACCCTTTTCAAACTGACGGTACAGCCAATCCCGAAGTAATTCCCAGCCCTTTGGATAGGCGTTGCTGCCTTGAGACGCTCCATTTCCCTTTGGTCCCGTCCAGCTGATTTCCCAATATGTCCCGTCGAGAATCAACCATTCCGTCGTGTAGACCGGTTCCCAATGGATTACGTCTGCTTGATGAAAACGTTGTTCCAGCTCCGTTTGCTCCAACTGCGACAGGATACGAATCTGTTCACTTTTTTCTTTGTTCCTCATGTCTTCCAACCGTAGTTCTCGTGTCGCTTTTATCCATAAAAATGTTTGTTCCTCCCCCATGCCTGACTCCCGGTACATCATTCGATCCAGTTGTATGGTCTCCATCTCACGTCACTCCTTTTCGAACTCTCCCTAGTATTCCCAGTATAATTCATTTTCCGTTTTCTACCTATCCAAAAAAAGATTAAGGTACCTTTGTTTTGAATTTTCTTTTAGGATAAAAGAATGATTTTAGCAAGGAGGTAGCATTCATGATCAATCAACAGCTCTTTTTATTCGGCGGCGGTCCCCCGTTTACATCCGGACTCTGTAAAACGTTCGTCTCATGTTTGAACGGGACAGGACCGATTGTATTACTCTATGTCCCGCGTCCCGGCTCGTCCTGGGCAGATTATGCCCCGATTTATACGGATGCGTTAACAGCATGTGGTGCGGCAGATTTTTTCCACTTTCCATTGTCTGCGAGTCCGACACCTGAACAACTTGCCCAGCTTGCAGTAAGCTCCGGTATCGTAATCTCGGGCGGGGAAACGGAGCGTTACCAACAGTTCATCGTCGACACGCCAATCGGCACTCTCATTCAGGAACGCTATCAACAGGGCGTTCCGGTCGCCGGCTTTTCCGCCGGTGCCTTACTGACACCGGACGAATGCCGGATTCCTGCGATTGATCAACGGGACGGGAACGCACTTGTCTTGAAGGGACTTGGACTGTTACCGGATGCTGTAGTTTCCGTCCATTACGACGCATGGCAGGAAGAGGCAAACTTAAGGCAAGTGTTCCTTCAAACAAACAGCGCCTTCGGTTACGGCTTACCGGAACGAGCCGGGATTCATCTGAAGAACAATCAACTGGTCCAACAGGAAGGACCTTCGCCCGTCCTCCTGCACAGAAAGGAAGAGATGTCATGCCGACCATCGTAACTGCCGTCAAAGGGATCGTTCAATACGGCACTCACAGTTTAATCGTTCAACGCGCCGCTGCCGACTCCGGTGGCGGAACGTGGGAATGTCCGGGCGGAAAAATCGATTTCGGTGAGCTGCCGGAAGACAGCCTGATTCGGGAAATCCAGGAAGAGACAGGGTTAACGGTCACTGTCGACCGGATTGCGTATGCTTCGAGTCTCATGACGCATCCGGACCGCCATGTCATCCTGCTGGTCTACTTCTGCACCGCTACGACACGGACCGTCGAATTGTCCGACGAGCACGACGCCTACATCTGGGCAGATGAATCGACACTGCGCCAACAGATTGCACCCAATATCCTCGCTGATTTTGAACGGTATCAGATTTTCCCGCAATTGATTTCCTCTTAAAAACAGTTATTCCTATAGAACTGCGCGATTTTAATTCAAGTCACCGGCTCGGACGCGTCACTTTTGAGTGGCGTGTTTTTTTGTTGTAAAACAACCGTCTTTTGAAAGACTATTTTTGATAAATTACCTGACACTATCTATATCATCTAGTTAGATATTTAAAATCAGCTTGTATTCAGGATAAAAGATTCCTAAAATGAACAAGTATGTCATGCCATTTAAGGAGTCTACCTATGAAACTATCCTTTACTTACTTTGCGTTACCGCTGGCTGCCCTTCTCTTAACGGGATGTGCCGGTGAAGAAAAAGCTTCGCAAGAACCGAAGACCGACCAATCAACCATTCAGAAGGATTCATCGAAGCAGGCAGAAACAGAAACCAAACCGGTCGAATCAGACAAGACGTCTGAGAAACCCGTTACGAAAAAACCGGCGAAAACTGAAACAGTCACTGCTGAGGCAACAGCCAAGTCTTCGAAGAACTCCGTTTTTTCCGGCTATACAAAACTGAACGTCGACGGGGGCGACCTGTCCGGTGACCGGGAACCGAATGCTGTCGTCAATATCGGATTCGGGGACCGGAAATATTGGGCCTTTACGAACGAACATGCCCAACTCGTTAAAGTGATTGCGAAAAAAATCATTTTACAAAATGATACCGAGGAAACGACGTCATCCGGTCGCTATTATTCGGACGAAGCGAAGGTTCCGGGTGTCGAGAGCCCGCAGCTTGATGAAGGTCATGTCATTGCCGATTCGCTTGGCGGAGTCTCGAACGCCTATAACATCACGCCGCAGGACAGTACCCTCAACCGGCACGGGGATCAAGCCTATATGGAAAACAATATCCGCAAAGCCGGTGACGTAACGGACTTCGAAGCGACCATTACGTATCCCGATACGACGACACAAATCCCGTCGCATTATCACTATACGTATACGCTACGAGGAAATAAAATCGTCGACGACTTCGACAACGTCAATCCAGATGAAGTCAATGCCGAACTCGGTCTGACTGAAGACAAAGAAGAACCGACACAAGCCCCTGCCGATCCGGAACCAGCTTCCGACACAACGGGTGACGTCTCAACCGTCGACACCGACGGCAACGGACAAGTTACAATCCAAGAGGCGAAGGACGCCGGTTCCGCTATGCCGATTACAGATGACCATTGGCTCTATCCGTACATGCGGGACAATGACCATGACGGCATGGTCGGTGAATAATTCTTAGCTCAGCACAAACAGGCGGACTCCGAGGAGCCCGCCTGTTTGTTTAGTTTTCTTCGCTATGCGCGACGACCTTATTCCGTCCCGTCTGTTTCGCTTGATACAATGCCTGATCGGCTTTTTGAACGACTTCAAACGATGTGTCCGCCTGATCCGAGGATGCTGCACCAATCGATAACGTGACATGAAACGCCGGATACGTACTGAAGACAAAATGCTGATCGGCACAGGCCAAACGGATTGTTTCGCCAAGCCGAACGGCTTCTTTAAGCGGTGTGTCCGGTAACAGTACAACAAACTCTTCGCCGCCGTAACGTCCCACAACGGCTTCGTCGGGACTACAGTGTTGCAACAGATGACTCAGTTGACGCAAGACGACGTCACCCCCGTCATGTCCGTACGTATCGTTCACCGATTTAAAAAAGTCGATGTCGACAATCAGAACGGAAAACGCAAATCCATGTTTGTCATAGTGAGACAGTGTCTCATCCAGTTTCCGCCGGTTGGCAAGATTTGTCAGTCCATCCGTCAAAGCAAGTTCCTGTTGCATCTGAACGAACTGGAAATGTTTCCGTAGTTCCTGCAGGAAACGATACGTGACGTAGCCGCCCAATAACATGAAAATGATGTAGACCAAGGCGATTTCAAGAAACCGGTTAAACGTCTCCGTTAATAGATAAAGAGCAGGTAAACTGTAGCCAATCCCAATACCGATCAAGACTAAATAATCTTTGAGTGTATGCGACGCAAATCGACGGTAAATACTTGCCGTGATAAGTAAAGCGATACAAATTAAACCGGTCAGGAGCAACCCTTCGTAAGCCCCCGGCGGCGTGACGGCAAACCGGGCGCCAATAATCGCTAGCGTCGTAATGCCGCCACTGACCCACCCCCCGTAATAAAACGCCGTGACAAGCGCGACAAGCCGTAAATCAATTTTGGCGCCATCATACGTAATGCTGTTGAGGACAAGCAATACACTGATAAATCCGGCAATGAATCCGACCAAAATACGAAGCTTGACCGGTGAAGCCGGTGAAATGCGTTTGACGTGCCGTAATGGTAAAAAGGCAAATAACAGTGAGGTGATCAATAACGAAAAATTTAACAGAAACTGATTAAACTGACTCAACATGCTGTACGCTCCTTACGTAAAACAAATTCCTTATACGTTATAGTTCTTTATCGGACTGTTTCTTACCTGTTTCAAGTAGCTTAACAGGTTTCCATTTTTTTCATCAGGGAATCAGTTCAAAGAGACCGTTTCTACTTCATAAGGGGGTAATCGCATCATGGATATGAAAGAGGAAAAAAAGAAAAGCAAGATGCCGTTCTTCGTCATTCTTGTCATTATCATTTTTGTCGCCGTCGCCGCTGCCCTGATTATTTATGTCACGTCAGAACCAAAAGAAGAAACACAACAGCTCATGCAGATGACGACCAGTTTCGTCTCGACTTACCTGCCGCATGCCAGCTGACAGTGGACATCCTCGGATGTCCTTTTTTGTGCGCTGAACCTTTACAAGAACGCTACGTTGCCTTCATAAATTATGCCTCATTCCTTTCCGATAGGAAGCATGGAGGCGATAAAACAAATGAAGCAACCTACACAGAAAAAAAGACTCTTGGCCCAACAATTAAACAACTGGCTGATCCCGATCGTCGCGGCGGGACTGTTACTGATCAGTGCTTTAAGCGTTGAAGAACTCTACCGCGCGTCGACGAAGTCCGTCAGCGAACGGTTTGAACGCGAAATGACGATGCTTGATGCCAATATCCGCTCCATCTACTTGGCGTATCCGGAAGACGAACAGGAACGGACACGCGCCATCAAACGATTAAAAAATCAACAGCTCGCCGATATGGCAAGGGACGAGTACGATGCGGCGATTCAGTCGCTCGCAACTAAAAACGTAGCTATTCAACCGTTGGCGTTGACGGCACAACAAAAAAAAGACGTGACGCAACAATTGAAGAAAGCACGCGTCATGATGTTTACGAGTAACGACCGGTTCGTTCTCGCCATGTCGATTCCGGAATTGAATGATGTCCTGTTCTTATCGGTCGATCAGGAACGGTTGGTCGCACCCGCTAAGGCACTGGCCTTGAAACTCGGTGTGCTCGGAATCATTGTCCTCTGTTTCGTCAGTCTGTTGATCCGGGCCCGCATCAAAAAACAACTGGCTCCGCTGTCGGTCTTGTCCTTAAAGATTGAAGAAGCCTATGCACGGCGGACCTATCAACCGATCAGCATCAAAACGACGACGTTTGAATTACAGCAATTGACGCACCAATACAACCAACTGATGCAGCAAGTCGGGAACTTGACGCAAGAAATCGCAATTGCGAGCGAACGACTGGAGGCAACTCAACCCGGTTTTTCGTCCCAACTCGCATCGATTGATGAATCTATCGTTGACGTCCATCAAGTGGCGACGTCGTTGACGGACCAGTCGACGCAGATGGAACAAATCATCACGGAATCCGGGCAACTGTTGACGACCTCGATTGAAGCACTCGCGACGATGGACGAGTCGATCCAAACGAGCCATCAACGGGTCAGCTCCTTTAATGACGAAGCGACGACGAGTCATCGAATCCTCGACTCCTTGCAACAGGATACAACGTTATTACGGACCCTGTCTGTCAACACGTCACAGTCACTGGAAGAAGCGACCGAACGCAATCAACAAATGCATGCCTCGATCCGCTACATCCAACAGGTGGCGGAAGCGACACGCCGCTTATCGCTCAACGCCCTAATCGAAGCAACACGAGCAGGCGAAGAAGGGCGCGGTTTCGTCATCGTCGCCAAGGAAGTCGAGTCACTTGCGCTCGACATCAAACGAAGTATCGATCACATCAACCAGGCGAACCGGGATTTGACGGCCAGCATCGGGCAGATCGAACAAGATGTTGTCCAGATGACGACCCAAATCGAGACGACACACGAACAGCTTGAACAGAGCACCCGACGGATTGCTTCCGTCCTTGATCATGCCCAACAGATTGAAGCCGCGCTCGTCCAGGTCGAGACGGACCGTACGCTCGTCTATTCGGTACAGCCGCAGATTCGGCAACACTTTCAACTGATTGAAACGATTCTGCTTGAGCTGACCCACTACAGCCAATCACTCGAAGCAAATATTCAGGCCAACAGTACCCGGCAACAGGAACTGAAACAGCACGGTCACATCATCGGTGAACAAATTGAGTCTCTTAACAGGACGATTGTCGGTCCGTCCCAGTAAAGATAAACAGACCCCGTGCCAAAAGCACAGGGTTTGTTTTTTGTTTAACTAATATACTGGGCTTCCTTCTTATCGATGATGTTACGGATCCGGTTTTCCGTCACCTGATACGCCATCGCTAACCGGCGAATCGACTGTCCTGCTTGATAGCGGTAGCGGATGTCCCGAATCTGCCGCGGCGACAATTCGATATGTTGCGTCAATAACAAGTCGAACTCGTCGAGGAGCGACGCATACGCTTGACTCACAGACGGTTTGACGGTCAGATTATCGATCTGATCGTTTAGACGATCACCGTCCGCCCGGATAATCCGGTCGTGCACGGCCTCGGAATCGAGAAACGCCTTGGCGACAAGCTCGGCAACATAAAACCGTTCTCCCCGTCCTTGTTTGTACAACGTCACTTTCCGGTAGCCTTCCTGATTGATCCGCGGTCGCAAGACAACGCCATGTCGCCGTTGTTTAACACCACGACTCGTCTCGATGATCCGGTCGAGCGAGCGGACATTCCCCGCTGTTGAAACTTGATACATCCCTTCATAACCGTCTACCATCTTCCAGTGTTCCATATAATCAATGACCTCCATTCGGTCGAAAAAACAGCAACATTTCCTATTGCCATTATATCATTTTACGAACAAACGTTCTAATAGGAACACTCCGGATTTCTGTGCTAGTATTAACAAAAAAAGGAAGAGGTGTCAGGGATGAAGTTTGTGATGTTACTTGGTCCGCAAGCCGTCGGCAAGATGACGATTGGTCAGGAACTCGAACAAAAAACGAGCATGAAATTATTCCATAACCATCAGACGATTGATCTGTTGCATCCGTACTTTGACTTTACGAAGCCGGCGCACCATAAGCTGAAGGACTTGATCCGGCGGGAGATGTTTAAAGAGATGGCCGTCAGTGATCTCGAAGGGGTGATCTTTACATTTTTGTGCCTGTTCGGCGTCGAAGGCGGAGGTATCGAATTCATCGAAAAGACCGTTCAACTGTTTGAAGAAGCCGGTGCCGAAGTCTTCATCATTGAACTTGAAGCTGCCCTGTCGACCCGTCTTGCCCGGAATCAGACGGAAAACCGCTTACTACATAAGTTTACGAAACGGGATATTGCCGCGTCGGAAGCGAACTTGCTCGAAACAGCTGAACAATACCGGACGCACTCACTCCCGGGAGAGTTGCCGTATCCGAATTACTTAAGGCTCGATACCGAGGGACGATCAGCCGCCGATAGTGCCGACGCCATTTGCCGACACTTCAACTGGTCGACACGTTTGGTCGAACAATGACCCAGTCCAAGCAGACGTATTTGCCGGTTTTCTTGACGCTTGGTTTGCTTCTGTTCAATATGCTGACTTCCTACCTGCTGAGTGGACGGTTTTTCCCGAATCTCAGCCTGTGGGTACCGATCGGACTCAACCTCCTGGTCGGAATCGGATACATCGTTTCACTGATGCTTGGGCTTAGATCGGAGAACAGCTACGTCAAATGGTTTAGCATCTTAGCGAACATTGCTTTTTTACTGTCGTTATCCGTCATCACCTTTTTATTGTTGCTCGCAAACGGCATCTCAGAACCGTAATCCGGACACGAAAAAGCGTCTCTTCAGAAGTACGTTTTCTGAAGAGACGGTTTTATTATTGCCTATTCAAAAGAATCGTCGACTCCACTCGACTTCTACAGGAAAAGGAAGCGTGCTTCCGTCAGGAACAGGCGAGACCCGGTCGTCAGGGGACGACCACGGTTTGCGTTCCGCCTGAGAAAAGCGAGTGGAGGAAAGATGATTCTTGGCTCACTTTGTTTAATGATTTTCCCCACTTCTAATGCGTCAAGTCACGCCGAAAAACCGGTCCGTCCGCATAAAATTCATTTTGGAGCCATACCTCCGCTTCTCCATCCCGTCCGGTCACGAACGGCAACAACAGCGTCCGCGCCAGATACGCGACGATGACCGTCAACGCTTCTTCGATGTACCCCGCTCGATCGGTCGGATCAATTGCCTCATAGCTGAGTTGCTGACCGGTTAATTGAATCAGAGCAACCTGTTCGTTCTCTCTTTTCTTCAGTACCCAGATACATCCGTCGGCAGTATCCGTAGCTGTAATCGATAACCGGGATGTCGTAAAGTCCGGATGGCGACCGTTCATGTTGTTTCCTCCTTCGTGACATCAAACTCCGTCGTCGCATAGGCTTCTCCGTTAATCAAAATCGTTAATTGATGTGTTCCCGGATAATGAACGCGCGTCGTCAAGTTCCGGAACGACTGCCGTTTCGCAAACGTCTCCCGTCCCGTCACCTGCCGTGCGCTGATCCGGAAGACTTTTTGACTCGTCCCCCATTTTTTGACGTAGTCGATCACATATTCAATCCGCAGCACTTGCGGTTCGGTCGTCGTCACGTGAAAGGAAAAAGCCAGTTCTCCGCCAATTGCCAGTGTCGGTGTGACAGTCAGTTCGTCGACCGTCACAGTTCCCCGCGTAACGAGTCCAAAGGCTTTTAAGACATCCCGGTGGCCTTGTTTCAACAGAGTTCGTGAAGCGTGGCGTAAAATCCAGTCCGTATGCGGATGCGTTCCAAGCCGCTCCAATCGTTCAATGACGAGTTCCGGATGAGTCTTCGCGATATCATTCAAGTGATTGGCAACACTTTTCCGGACATATAACGCATCGTCTTCGAGCAGTGCATCGAGAATCGGCAAGACCGGTCGCGGATCCGCAATCAGCGATGGAATCATCTGCCCCCACGGTAAACGCGGACGGGTTCCTTCTGACGCCAAGCGCCGGATGTGCTCGTCATTCGATTGACTCCATTGCGTCGCGACCTCTAAAAATCGTTTTTGATCCGCCAGCAGAAAACGGCGGACAGCGAATTCCGATGTCGAGTGCCGGGTCAACCGTTCCAGTGCTAACATTGCCCGGTCCCAGGCGTCACCCGGCGCATAGACTTCGATATAGTCCGGAAAAACGATGCCCGGCAACCCCGGAAACTCCAGGGCAATCGTTTCGAGGTGCGTCGCCGCCTGCTCAAAGTCAGCCGGTAAATAACGGTTAAGCTCAGTCGCAATCCGGCGGACCCGTTGTTTAAACGCCAGCTCCTCCCAGTCCCCTTGTTGAACGACGTCTTTAAAGTCCGGTGCCTGCACCGCTTTCCCCAACCGGTTCAGCCAGTCATCCGTAAACACATCTTTAATCAAACTCATACGTGATTCAATCCTCTCTTCGTCCGTTCTAATTTTAATAAGGCCGCTTTTCGTGCCAAGCCGCCGGCATATCCACCGAGATCTCCGGTCAGACGAATCACCCGGTGACAGGGAATCAAAATCGCCAGTTGATTGGCGCCGTTTGCCCGGGCGACAGCACGGACCGCAGCCGGATTCCCGACGCGGACGGCAAGTTCCTGATAGGAAATCGTCTCACCCGCAGGAATCTGTTGCAACTGTTCCCAGACCTGTCTCTGAAACGGCGTCCCGTACAAAACAAGCGGAAGGTCGAACCGGTTACGTTCGCCGGCAAAGTATGCTTCCAGTTGAACTGTTACCTGCTCGAAGATTGGCGCTTCACCGGGAACGATTACAGCACGGGCTGCCAGCCGCAATCGTTCCACTTCACGTTCGAGTCCCCGACGATCGACAAACTCGAGTAAGTGCAGTCCTTGTTCGTCGGCAATCGCCAGCATCGGTCCGAGCGGCGTGTCGAGCCATTTTGCCTGCAGATATGCTCCGCTCCACCGTTTAGGAGTTGCCCCTAGAATACGGGCAAAGGCATCGCGGAAGCCGCTGCTTGATTCATAACCACTCGCCAACTGGGCTTCGATGACCGGTTGTCCTTTGCGGATTTCCTTCATCGCCAGTCCCATCCGGCGGGAACGGGCATATTCAACGAACGTCATCCCGAACCGTTTCTTAAACTGCCGCCGGGCGGTCGAGGCATCAAGTCCCAGTTCCCGGAAGTCGGCATCTTTGAACCGTTTCTCAGGATTGTCTTCGACGGCCGCAACCAAGCGGCTGATGACGTCACTGTCCCCCGGGTAAGCGAGCGGTTTACAGCGTAAACACGGCCGGTACGAGGCGAGTAATGCCTCTTTCGCCGTCTCAAAAAATTCGCAGTTCTGTTGCTTCGGTTTCCGTGCCGGACAAGTTGGCCGGCAAAAAATTCCCGTCGTCTTGACCCCGACAAAAAATGTCCCCTCGTACGAGGCATCACGACGGACGAGCGCTTCATAATAATCCGTTTCCGGTAAGGTATTCATCACGTGTCCCTCCCCTTCTTTTCCTCAGTATACCGAGTTTCCACTCCTGCATGTCGCCGAAAATCAGGCACGGATATTTTCTTCAGAAAAACTATCTTTTAATTTTTAAAATGATCGCTCTGTCACTTCTCCGGACGCAACAAAGCCACCATTTCCGGATTCCGAAGGTGACTGTGCTAAAGCGTATATAACAATCCGATATAGATGAGACTGACGCCAAGAAGACTGAACAGACTGCCGAGCAGGAACGGCAGGCGTTTTTGATAGGTCAACAGCAACAGTCCGATACTTCCACCACCTGTTAAGAGAAGAACGATGTTCGACCAAAGAATCGGCTTGACTGCTCCAAGAGTGTTCAGATCCGGCGGTTCCAGATTACTCAGGGTCGCTGTCGCAAAAAAGATACAACCGAGAATCAGACTCTCAAAACGCAGACCACGCCGCGGATCAAAGGCCGGTTCCTTCTGTAACCACCGTTTTACGAGTGTCCCGTTAATGAATGCATAACCAAGCAAAGGAATTAACAACAGGTGTTTCCACAGCAAGGCCTGGCCATACGGGACGTTCCAGGCATTGCGGTACTCGCTTAACGGAACGCTTTGACGCATCAGGAAAAATCCGGTCACGATGACACCAAAAAATGTCAGTTGGGCGAACGGACTGAACCAGCGCAAAAACGATAACCAGTGTTTGGAATCCCGGGCACACCAACCGATGACGACCACGATGCCCGTCCAAAATGCCATTAAACTAAAATGACCGCCCTGTAGCAACAATCCGTATAGACCCTGTTTGGCAGCTGCATGACTCGTCCCTGCGATTCCGAGGAATAGCGGAATCGTCAGCAGAAGCAGGAACCAGCGGATCGCCGGACGAATCCGTGCCGTCAGAATCAGAATTGCGGCACACAATGCCGTAAAGTAGACGAGTAAAAAATACGTACCGATCCGGACATCAAACAGACTCGCCCGTAATGCTTCACGGAATGATAAGTCCATTTCCTGCTGAAAATAAGAAACTACACGCCACAACGGAAGGACCGAACCGACTACGATGCTGACGAGAGCGGCACACGCAAGACCGTCTAATTGACCGATTGTCGGTTTCTTATCTTCCGCCACAAACAGAAGCAGCAGCCGCCCTGCCCAAAGTGCCCCGCCGATATAAATGAGCAGTTCACTGATGATGCCACTCATGATCGTTTTTGACGACGGAGCAGGAAGAACGTGATGACGATTGCGAGTACAAGGACTGCCACAATCCAGGGTAAGAAGGTCGGGAACAATCCCGGTTCGACGGTTTCGGCCGATTCGGTCGGAACGATGCTTGCTTGTTGCGGTTCCACTTTTGCCGCTTCCGCATCTTGATCTTCAGTAGCATCGCTTGACGCAACGGCTGCTTTTACGTTGAAACGAATCGTGCCTTCGACCGGATGTCCGTCTTCCGAAATCAATTTCCAGCGGATGAGATATGTTCCGTTCTCAAGTTTTTGTTGAACGACCGCACTCCATTCATTGCCGATGATCAGGGGCTTCTCAAGTAAAACTACGTCACCTTGAACTGTTTTCAGTTCGACCGTACTGGTTTTCTCGATCGCCGTATCGAAATTCAAACGAATTTTCGTTAAGTCCCCTTTGATGACTTCGCCTTCTGCAGGATTTGAATTCTTTAGACTCGTGTGAGCCGAGACCGAAAACGGCTGAACGACGGATAAGACCAGAATAAACAGTACAAGCCATTTGACCTTCATCGTAAACTCCTCCTTCAAGCGTAAAATGTGTAGAAAAAGACCCGCTGTTTCCAGCGGGTTCGGTTGTCCGATTATTGTTGTGAGCGACGTCCACGAAGTCCGAAGAATCCGAGGATCGAAGCGGCTGCGATTCCAAGTAATGACCAAAGGATGCCGTTTGATGTGGATGATTGTGATTCAGCCGTTCCACCAAGACCGGTGTTCGGCATACCGGCCGGTGCGCCTTTAAATTTATCCGGGAACTGATCGACGATTGCCGTCGCTGTTCCTTCACCGACACCGTACATGTGACCGTAGGCTTCACGGATCGCCGGGTACGTTTTGTCGTAGTCTTTTTCATTGTAGCTGTTAAAGGCCAGTAACAATTGATCGATGTGGACCTTCAGTCCTTCTTCCAAGTCTTTTGATTTCAAACGCCCTTCTGTAGCGGCATCAAGGAAAGCAGCTTGTTCGACACGGTATTCATCCAGTTCTTTTACGGCCATGTCACGTGCCTGATCATCTTTCGCACCTGTCGCTTTCACGTAATCTACAAAGTAGCCGATGTGACTCGACCAGATTTTCTTGAATTGTTGGGCGGCTTCACTGCCATAGACCGAGCCGATTGAAGCTGATAAATCTTCTGTATTTTCATTTAATGCACCTGCTGCCGCATCAAAGTCCTTCGCACCGTCGATTCCTTTTTGCATCGCGAGGACGGCGAGTGCCGCATGTTCCGAGAAGTTCCGGTTCAGTCCGGCACGGAGGTCAGCAGCCGGTGTATCGACTTTTGTATTTTTGAATTTATCCGGATACTGCGTAACGATGGCGCCCGATAATCCTTCTCCGACCATGTACATATGCTCGATCGCTTTTCGCATGTTGCTGTAGGCGGCGTCATAATCACCGGCGACGTAACTGTCGAATGAGGTCAACAATTGCGTAATGTGGACTTTTAATCCGGCTTCCAAATCTGCTGCTTTTAAGCGTCCTTCTGTTGCTTTATCAAGGAAAGCGGCCTGTTCAACGCGGTACTCATCCAGTTCTTTTAATGCTTTTTGTTTAGCATCCTCATCTTTGGCGCCTGTTGCTTTCACGTAATCCACGAAATAGCCGATATGACTTGACCAAATCTTTTTGAACGCTTCGCCGGCTTCATCTCCGTAGACGGATCCGACTGCTGCCGATAAATCATCTGTATTTTGATTTAACGCAGCGGCTGCTTGATCAAAATCTTTTTTGCCGTCAATGCCTTTTTGCATGGCGACGACTGCTAAATACGCATGTTCAGATAAAAGTTGATCGAGCGTCGCTCGCAAATCCGATGCGGGAGACGAGACATCTAGCGATACTTTGCCCGAGCTGTGGGACATCTTGCTATGATCTTCATGACCATGGGCACTGACGCCTGCTGCTGGAATCAATAATGCGGCACTGAGTGGGACGGCGAGATACGACTTTTTCATCTTCATCTTATGAACACCCCTTTGTTTTTTTGAACTACACATAGATAACGTAAGCAGTTCACAAATAGTTTTATTTTTTTACATTTTTTATTTAAAATATTTTTCCTGGAAAAATGTAAGGCGTTTTGACAGCTCCTCTCTTTAACTATTTTGTTTTTTACTGACTCGTTTTTCGAAAGTGCGTCCTTATGTTAGAACAATTTGATTAAACTCTTCTTAAGATCCCTTTTTAAACTATTTTTCATCAGGAACAGGAGTGAACGTATGAAACGAATCATCATTGGAGCGTTACTCGCCTCCGTCTGTCTCTCCCAGTCGGTCGTATCGGTCGACGCCAAGACAAAACCAAAGAAAAAGGCAGTGACTCAAGTCGATCGGGATCAAAACAAGATTCCGGATTCCTGGCAGCGTAAGCATCATTTAGGGTATGGAAAAACCGTAGCGACGGCTGATCGTGACCGTGATCGGCTGACCAATCTCCAAGAGTATCAATTGCAGTTGAATCCGACCAAAAAAGACACAGACGATGACCGGCTGGCTGACGGGCAAGAAGATGCGGACCGTGATCGCGTGACGAATCAACAGGAGTATCTTGCCAAGCTTAATCCCTTGAAAAAAGATACGGATCAAGACGGGATTTCCGATGCGGCAGAAGATCAAGATGCTGACAGCCTGACGACGAAAGAAGAATTTATTGTCGGCACACAACCGATCCAAGCTGATTCTGATCGGGATGGTCTAAAGGACGGGGAAGAAGATCGAGACAAAGATCAACTGAATAACGAGGACGAATTCGAACTGGGATCAGACCCGACCCATGCCGACAGTGATCATGACGGTGTTCGCGATGGTCAGGAAGACGCAGATCAGGACGGCGTCCAAAACAGTCAGGAAATCAAACGAATAATGATCAAGTTGACTGATACGAACAAACAAAAATTCGAATGGCGCTACAGCAGTGAACATCGCCGGAACGAATTACGCGTCAAGGATGAAATCGGCATCAAAGATAGTGCCACTTTACGCGAACGGTTAACGCTTACTGCCTCGATGACAAAAGAAGAACTTTTAGTACAGGTCACTCAAGCCTTACAGCTTCCGACGCCCATCAAAAGTCTTCAAGTCGAAGTCAAATTCGTGAATGGACACGAAATGGAATCAGAAGATGAATCGTCGGATGATGATGGACAATCAGATGATTCTGGAGATGACGACGAGTCGGATGATTCAGACGATCAAGGGGATGCCCACGGACCTCATGGAGATGATGATTAATTTAATCCATTGCACATGAAAACAGGACGACGGATTTTTATCCATCGTCCTGTTTTGCTGTCTTATTTTTTAATGATGATGCCCACTGCTTCCACCGGCAGGTTTGGCACCGCCCTGTAAGATTTTTAAATCGTTGGCGGACAGTTGACCGACAATGAATTGTTGTGTCGGCATAATCATCGCACCGTTACTGCTGGCATGAACCTTGATGTAATACAGACCTTCCTTTGGCAATTTCTTCTCAATCGAATAAACTCCCGGTTTCGTTTCATCTGCCGGTTCCATACTGTACTGAAGTGTTCCATCTGCTTTCCAGATTTCAAAATGGACATACTCCGCTTCTTTAACTGCTTTTTGATTCTGCCAAAGTGTCGCTCCGAATCGGTACTGTTTCTCCTGATCGGCTTTCAGTACTTTCGGCATTTCAAATTTTACCGATAAAGGGATGGCAACAGCGTATTGCTGGGCCGCGTCCGATGTGACCGCACACCCTGCAATACCGCTACTTGTCACAATCAGTCCACTTAGTAAAATGCCTTTGATTGACTTACGCATTCAAAAACCTCCTTACAGCCGAAATCCGTCGGATGATGAAGAAATCGGCCAGCCAGACAACGATTAACGACAGACCAACCAGCGGGAACAGTATGCCAAGCACAATCAAAACGAGAATAAACCACTTGATTGATTTCGCCGGCGGTCCTTTTGGTGCGCCCATCCCTTTGCCCGGTTTCCGTTTCAACCATAAATAGAATCCGCTGACCGCGACTAAAATGATTCCGAGACAAATCGCTAAACTGATCAATTGATTGATCAGACCAAATTCCGTTCCTTTGTGCAAAGTAATCCCGAGCGCGACCGCTTTACCGACAAGACCATAGTTATCAAAACGATAATCTGCCAAGACGGCTCCGGAATATTGATCAAGATGGATTGTGGCTTCCTTTTCTGCTTTTGCAGGATACGCCGACAGCGTATAGACGCCTGTCGGATCACTTGGAATACTGATGGCATAACTTGGATCCATACCCTGTTGTTTCGCAATCGACACGATATCGTCAATCGACGCCGGTACAAGCCCTTCGACGTTTGATTTCGGCACGTCGAGTGTTTCGGCTGCCCATGGGACTTCTGCGACATCTTTTGTTTGAACAGCTGACACCGGTGCCTCGCCTCCCCAAATGGATGGCGGATAACCAAGCCCTTGGTTTGTAGCGACAGATTGAAAACTCGTCCCCCAAAAACCGGACCACGGCAGTCCCGTCAAAATCAGGAATAACATCCCGGCTGTAATCCAAAATGCCGGTACAGCATGCAAATCACGTCGAAAGATTTTTTTCCCTTGGCGCAGTCGTGGAATCAAGACACCGGACCACCCTGTTGATTTTTTACGCGGGAACCACAAAAATAGCCCGGTTACGATTAAGACAATCGCCCAACAGGCAACAAGTTCGACAATCCGGTCCCCAATCCTCCCGGCCATCAGTTCGCCGTGGATTTCTTCGATTTTATTCATGATCCGGTCATCATCCGCCAGTTCACCGATGATTTTCCCTGTATACGGATTGATGAAGACCGTCGACGAGGCCTCTGCCGTCGCAATCTTCACTTCACTCGACCGCGCATCGGTTTCTCCGGGACGGTACTTCGTAATACTTGCGTCCGGATAGTTTGCTTTGACAGCATTGATTTGTGCCGTCGCTGAAATCCGGTTTTCTTGCGGTGTCACTTCATAATACTTCTGATATAAAACATTCTCGATTTGTGGTTTGAATAAGTAAATCGATCCCGTCACGGCAAGCATGACGAGAAATGGTGCAAAAATCAGTCCGGCATAAAAATGCCAGCGCCAAACCGTCCGGTAAAATGATGACGCGGAACGGTTTTCCGTTTTTTGTTCTGTTCCCCTCGTCTCGAGTTGATTCATGTTCAATCCCCGCTTCTTCGTTAAGTAGATGTTCTCATGACAGTATGTAGGATGAGTTATGATGGCACACGTGTTGTCATGAGTCTGCTGTCTTATTCTACGTTTTCTTTTCTCTCCCCACTCCTTCAGTGATTTCAGTTTTCCTTACATCCGCGAAAAATATGTCCAGCTTGTGAACGCTCATTAAGTATAAGCGGTTACACAATTCCCAGACCGCTGACACTATGGCGATTTTTTGCCAATCCGGTGATATCTCTGCGTGTTAATTAAGTAGTTGATTCGTTAAATTCCACACAATGATTTCGTACATATAATAGGAAAACACTTAGTTTCTTTGCAAGTTAGTTAAATGATTTTGAATTTTTTTCATATTTTTTAATCTTTTTTAAATCTAATTCCAATCCGGGCGCGTATGCTGTTCAGAACGATGCAGACAACAACTACCAAATATACAAAAACAACACCCAAATTTGAGAGGATGAGACAAGATGAAAAACACAAAAAAATTCGCAGCAACAGCAATGGCAGCAGCACTCGTATTACCCGGAACGGCAGCATTCGCTTCCGGTGGCGGAGACGACATGAAACATGAGGAGAGCGCGAAGAACGTCACGGTCAAAACAAAAGCCGCTGACCTCCGTGCAACACTCGATCAGTTACTCTCTGAGCACTTCGTGCTTGCCGTCATGGACATGAAAAAACAATATGACGGATCAAAAGATGCGAAGTATTATGAAGCAGCACTGAAACAGAACGCACTCGACATGACACCGGCGATCGCTTCTGTCTACGGCGACGAAGGCGCAAAACAATTCGAAAAAATCTTCGTTGACCACAACAAATATACAACTGATCTCGTCAAAGCCGTGAAAGCGGACGACCAGGACGGCATCAACGCGTCAAAAGCGGAAACAGAAGAGTTCGTCCAGGACCTCTCGAGCTTCCTTGATACAGCAACAGAAGGTAAACTGCCGAAGGCAGCAGCGGAAGAAGTCCTCCGTGCCCATGAAGCAGACGTCTATAAAACATTCCAACAATATGCAGCCGGTGACTACGAAGGATCTTACAACACGTTCCGTGAAGGCTACAGCCGCATGTATGATATCTCAAAAGCACTCTCAGTCGCGATCACAACACAAATGCCTGAGAAGTTCGACAACACGAAAGCCGACACAAAAGCAGCTGACCTCCGGTCAACACTCAATAGCCTTGCAGCTGAGCACGTCGCCCTTGCGAACATCAGCATGACGGCTGGCGTCGATCAAGCGAAAGACTACGATGCAGCGAACTGGGCAGAAGACATGCACACAGCTGACTTCAAAGCGGCAATGAAATCCGTCTATGGTCAAGCGGGTGCGGATCAGTTCGAGCAAGTCTGGACGAAAAACCACATCGAAGCGCAAGCGAACCTTGTCACAGCAGCAATCAACGACGACAAGAAAATGATGGGTGACGCACAAGACATGCTCAAAATGTTCTCAAATGACTTCGGTGCATTCCTTGGCGCAGCAACGGAAGAAAACCTTCCGACAAAAGCAGCACAGGAAGCAATCTCTGGTCATGAGACATACGTCCAAGATACGTTCATGCAGTATGTCGAAGGCGACTACAAAGGATCAGTTGATACGTTCCGTGAGTCGTATGCTTACATGTACGGTGTCGGTGAAAACCTCGGTGGCGCAATCGTCAAACAATCACCAGAGAAATTCATGGATGGTACACCAGGTTCAATGCCGAACACAGGTAACGGCGGCATGAGCGACAACAATACAGCAGGTACAACTGGTGCGATCGCTCTCTTCGGTCTTGCACTCGGTGCAGCCGGAATCGTCCTCGCACGCAAACGTCAAAACGCATAAGAGTTTACACCTAAACCAAAAACATCCCCTTTAGGAATCATTTCTGAAGGGGATGTTTTTATTCCGTGACGAATTCTTCTTCTTTTTTTAGACGATTTCGCCGTTTTGCGTGCACGACACCTGAAATAATAATTGTCAATAACGCTGCCATAATTACAAGTACCATACCTGGATGTTCACTTAACCATATTCCGAGTTCCGACCATGTGACAGCTTCACCGATTCGGACAATCAAGAACGTCCATAATCCGGTGTACAGCCCTGCCGCAAAGAATGTCATTGCTAAATACCGTGGTAACGGATAACCAAGTAACCCGGCTACGTAATGAATCGGGTGCCGGACACCCGGTAAAAAGAACGACAACCCGATTGCCCATAGTCCACGGCGTTCTAAAATCGATTCAGCCTGCTCCAGGAATTTTGATTTCATCAACCGTTTGACGAGTGGAATTTCACGGAAAAAGCGTGCCAACAGATAGAACCAGGCAAAGGCAATAAAAAAGACAGGCCATGCGGCTAACCAAATCAAAACCGGATGAATTCCTTCCCGGACTCGTAACGCAGCATATCCCATCATCAGGACGTCATCTGACAGCGGCGTAAACATAATCCCGCCGGCTAATCGGAACAATGCCATAACATCTACCATTCTCTCACGTCCTTTTTTTCTCTCTATAAGTAAAGTATGCCCGAATTTTCTTGAGTTGAGCCCTCTTCTTTTCTTTCTTTTTTCTTTTTCTGCTTCTTGCTACAAAAATATTCTTTTACATGCGCAAAGATTCCTACGCCTGCAAAGTCGCTTTTTTCACATCGAATCCGACAGAAAAGCAGGGATATTCCCCCTGATGCGAGAAGGTAGTCAAGGAACCTAACTGCTTAAAAGATAGAGGAGGAATTTCCATGTTACATCGCCGGAAGACCTATACGATCCGCCCGGAACGACTGCAGGAATTTACCGAGTTCTTTCACACGTATCTCTACCCTTTACAAATCAGCCACGGCGCCCGTCTTGTTGGTCGCTGGGTGAATGAAGCAGAAGATGAAGTCATTGCGATTTGGGAATACCGTGATCGCGAACATTACGAACAAGTCGACCGGGACGTCCGTGGCAGTACGTTACGCCGCGAAGCGATGAAAAAACGCGCCCGTCTCGGAAAAAACCTTTATATTAAATCAACGGAAGACTTTTTGACGGCAACCGGCGTCTATGCTCCGCCACGCGCCATCGTCAGTGTCACCGCTTATATTACAAATGAAGACGGCGAAGTCCTGCTCGTCCGAAATCTCCATCGTGGTGACACGTATGAAATGCCGGGTGGACAAGTCGAGAACCACGAATCGATTCTCGATGCTGTTAAACGGGAAGTCAAAGAAGAAACCGGAGCGGACGTCACGATTGAAGGCATTACCGGTATCTATCAAAATATCTCAAGTCACGTCCTTTGTGTCGCTTTCCGTGGTACCTATACCGGCGGCGAGCTCCGTCCGCAAGAAGGCGAGACGGCGGAAGTCGGCTTCTTCGACTTGAACCGGGAGAACATCGACACCTATATCAAACGGGAACACTTCCAGTTGCGGACGCTCGATGCGATGGATCCACATTACTTCCCGCATGCCTTATATAAAGTCCGGCCCTATGAACTGATCAGCCGTTATGACGGCAATGCCCCGTCGGCTTTATCCGGTCAAAATTAAGAAACGTCAAAAAAGCGATTTCGATGACGAAATCGCTTTTTTCTATGGATTCATCAGGCTTGAGCCATTAATCGGGCAGTGATTCCGGCATCATCTGTCACGTAAATCGCGTCTGCTTGTCGCTTCACTTCATACGGTGATTGATTAAGTGCTGCGACTGCCGTTTCTCGCGAAGCCGCGTCCGGATAAATCAGTGTCCAGTAAGTCAGTCCAACGGC
Source organism: Exiguobacterium sp. GL_137 (assembly GCF_057834585.1). Lineage (NCBI taxonomy): Bacteria > Bacillati > Bacillota > Bacilli > Caryophanales > Exiguobacterium > Exiguobacterium sp. GL_137. The sequence goes on along the minus strand of NZ_CM174406.1, from coordinate 289,539 downwards.
ATCCTCCGGTGTTTTCGGCGCATCAACGCCTGACCAGACGTTTGTTCCGATATGGTGATGATAGCCGCCGGCAGCCAGGAACAACGCCCGCATCCGGGACGCGTCCGCTGCGACATCAAACCCAAGTGTCTCGACATAAAACTTCCGGGCCGCTTCAAGTGACTTCACATGGAAATGGACATGTCCCATGACGGTATCTTCAGGCATGCCGTACCAGTCTTCCTCTCCCGCCTCGACGAGCATACTTTGCCAGTCGACCGGATCTGTCGTCATTTTGACGTCTCCATTTGCTTCATACGTCCAGGTATCACGCGGACGGTCGGCATAAATCTCAATGCCGTTTCCGTCCGGATCCGATAAATAAAAAGCTTCGCTGACGAGATGATCCCCTTGCCCGAGTTCAATTCCTTGGGCAATCAGATTCCGGATGACAAATCCTAGTTCTTTCCGATTCGGTAATAAAATCGCGAAATGATACAACCCCGCCACCGAATTTTTCGGAAGTTGTTTTGCCGTACTGTGTTGCTCCAAAATGACGAGTGGTGTTGTCTTTGCACCGAGTGTTGCCGTTTTCTCGTCTTGTGTTAAAACGGTTAGCCCCAGTGCATCCCGGTAAAACGCAATCGATTGTTCCAGATTGGTAATCCGTAAGCTGACCGGTCCCAGTGTAATATTTGGATTGATGTTCATCTTGTTTCCTCCTCATAAGTTCGCTTCGTATCTTCATTATCAGTCAGAAGTGAAGAGAACGGAAGTAGGCACAAAGAAGTGGTATAGTATCCTAAACGATACCATGAAGGAGGAACAGCCATGGAAGAGACACCAAGCTGCCGCGTCGAGACGGCACTCGAAATCCTGACCGGGAAATGGAAGCCGTCGATTTTGCTCGAACTGATCACCCACGACACGCTCCGGTTCAGTGAATTGAAACGAAATCTCACGAATATCACGCAAAAAATGTTAACCGCTCAGCTCCGGGAACTGGAGCTGAACGATATCGTCCACCGGGAAATCTATCAGGTCGTCCCGCCCCGCGTCGAATATTCACTGACGGATTACGGAAAAACACTGATTCCTGTTTTAAATGCCATCAATGCCTGGGGCGAAAAACATGTCGAGCATTTGGCTCAGAAAGACATGCTTCAAGATGTCACTATTTCTAGTACCAGCGATTCATTTTAAATGAATCGCTCTTTTTTATGGAATAATCTCCCTTATTTCACGTATACTGACTGAATAGACTACGTAAGGGAGCGAAACCCATGCATCAACTTCATGCGATTGAACAGCTAGTAACACGTTTTAAACAAGATCCTGCTGTCGAAGCCATTTTTTTGAAAGGTTCATTTGGACGTGGTGAAGAAGATGTCTATTCGGATATCGACCTCTATTGTCTTGTGTCCGAAGAACGGATGGCGAAATTTTTAACCCGTCGACTGACCCACCTGTCCGTCTATCGCCCAATCATCTGGAAAGACGACCTCTTTATTGTCGCCCCGCAACTGATTGTCGTATATGACGATCTTTTGCATGTCGATCTGTTTACGGTGACCCGCGAATCGTTAAACCATTCCGATACGATTCGTGTCTTGTATGATCCGAAAAGACAACTCGATGCGTACGTCGAGACCTCCTCTTTGGCACTCGGGACACAGGAAGCTGCGGATGAAGCGATTGATGCCGTCTGGTTCCTGTTCCAGTATCAAAAAGCAGCCGGACGCGGGAATGCCTTATGGGCAGTCGAGATGTTGCGGAGCGCACTGATCAAATTTGCCAAAGTCCTATTACATCGGTATGTTCCCGACCGGGCACAACTCGGTTTAAAAACGGTTGCTGATTATTTACCGGACGCTCCACGCCTGCGCCTTGAAGCGATTTATGATGTCCTCGTTCCGGCCACCCATCACGAAGCCGCTCGTCTTTACCGGGAATTATTACAGGCTGAATTGCCACACTTGCAACAGATGCTGATCGATCAACCGGACACATTACAGTTGCTCGACCGGTTGCTCGAATCAAAACAAGTTTGTTAGACGCCATAGAAAAAGCCGGTTCCTTGAGCAAGGAAACCGGCTTTTCATGTGCTTACTTCACTTTAATGACAATTTTCCCTTTCGCATGACCTTCTTCTCCATAATCATGCGCTTCTTTGATTTGATCCAAATCGAAAATCCGATCGACGACCGGTTTTAATTCTCCCCGTTCTACGGCTTGCGCGATATGTTGAAGCCGCTCGCCTGTCGGTTGCATGAAGACGTAAGCAACACGGGCATCCGCCTGTTTTGCCTGTTCTTCATCCGGTGGTGTCGAAATGGAAACGAGCATTCCGTTCGGTTTGAGCACCTGGTACAGCTTCGCCTGGTCGTCGCCGCCCATTGTATCAAACACAAAGTCCAGATCGCGGACAGTTTCTGCCGGATCCTGCTGTTTGTAATCGATGACTTCGTCTGCTCCAAGCGCTTTGACCCAGTCGACGTTTTTCGTGCTCGTCGATGTGATGACGTGAAGACCATGTGCTTTCGCAAGCTGGATCGCAACCGTTCCGACACCGCCTGAACCGGCACCGATAAAGATTTTATTTCCCGCTTTCGCATCCATCACTTCAAACATGACCTGCCACGCCGTGTGGGCGACGAGCGGCAATGATGCTGCCTCTTCGAACGTCAGGGCCTTCGGTTTCTTGACGACAAGATGGGCATCCACCGCGACATACTCCGCATACGTCCCTTGACGGGCAATATCCGGACGACTGAACACTTCATCGCCGACTTTTAAATCCGTCACGTTCGCCCCCACTTCTTCGATCACACCGGAGACATCCCAACCGATAATCAGCGGCATATCATAGCTGAGCATTTCCTTTAAGTATCCTTCACGCAGTTTCCAATCAACGGGATTAACACTCGCCGCATGAACCGCAATCAAGACATCGTCTGCTCTGACGATCGGACGTTCGAGTTCCCCTACTTTAAATTGTTCCGATCCACCATACTGTTCAATGTAAGCTGCTTTCATGTCATTTCCTCCTCTGATTGTTTTACCTTTTAGTTGTTCCCCTTCAAGACTTGCGACAAACGAAAAAAGTGTACCGGCTCTTTCGAATCGGTACACGCCTGTCAGGTATGCGCTGTCTGTTGCAGTGTTAATGCCGTGGTATTTAACGTATGGATTGCCTGCTGTAAATCAACGATTTGTTCGACTTGTGACCGTGTCAGACCGGACAATTGATCACTGCTCGTCAGCAACAGATCCATGAAAGCATCCAGTTGTTCCGTTGCCTGCGCAATGTTCGTCAGACTGTTCGTGATCGTCACGAATTGTTGCTGCGCTCCACTGATTGCCTGAACGGAATCATTGGAATCCGTCGCAATCGTCTGCAAGGCGTCTTGACTTCTTTGCATCCGGGCCTCCTGCTGCCGCAGCAAGCTGGTACTGGCATCAATCGAATTACCGGTCTGCATGACATCACGATCGACCCGTTCGATGATTTGATTGATTTCGGTCGAGGCGGCCGCCGTCTGTGCCGACAAATTACGGATTTCCTGGGCGACGACGGTAAATCCTTTTCCGAACTCTCCGGCGCGTGCCGCCTCAATCGATGCGTTTAAGCTCAATAAGTTCGTTTGCGTCGCGATCGCATTGATGCTGGAAGTAATCGTAACAATTTCTTTAAAACGTCCAGCAAGCTGTCCAAACGCCGTAACCGATTCGTCCATGCTCGCGGTCAGTTCTTGTAATGATTCACCGGCTTCGCTGATGGTCTCGCGGCTTTGTTCAGCCGTCACCTTCGACGAAGAACTGAGGGCAAGTGCCCGGTCGACGGCTGTCGCGACATCCGTCATCAACGCAACGTTATCCGTGTTCATCCGTTTAATCTGCCGGACGGATTGGGCATTTTTCGACGAGTTATCGGCTAACATCTGCATTGCCTGATCAATTTTTTCAAATGACACTTTCGCCGTATCGACGGTTTCACTCATTCCTGCCGTGAACGTCGTGACATCGGTTGCTGTAGCGGCTGATTGCTCAAGCGTCAGCTGTGAGCTTGCTGCGTAATGCTCCGCCTTCTCTTGTTGCCTTTTGACTTCCCGCATGACATTTCGTCCGAAGACAGCAACAAACGTGGCTGCTGAAAAAACCATCAGATAGATGACGAATGCGACAATCATATCAAACAGATTTGAAAACTGAATCGTTCCAAAAACCGTAAAGAGTACCAATTCCAGTAATCCGAGCAAACCTGCCACTACGACTAAATGGGGAATGAGGTAGATGACTGAAATCGTTAAATACAGATAAGCAATCGTCCAGATACTTTGAGTTGGCAAGGTCACAAGGACAAGTGCCAGTACCAGATAGGTCAATATGATTTGAATATATTTTCCGCTGAGCTGATCGCCAAAAAAACGATTTCCCCCCAGCAAGGCGACCGTCAGTAACAGACCTCCGACCAAAAATTGATAAAATACACTCATGGGCACATAGTCCAGTTGAACAAAAATGAAAATCAAAGGATGCGCGATTGTAATTAATGAGGCAATGAGACGAGAGAGAATTTTCGTACTCAGTCTTTCAAGGGGTGAGACCATCTGCAAAACTCCTTCTGTTAGATTCGTACCCTTTCTTATCGTCCAGTTTGAAGAAGACGTGAAGTATTCCCGCTCATTTTCACAACTTGACGCTTGATTTCAGAAAAGCGTATGGTAAATACAAAATGGACAGAAAGGCGGCTTCAGATGTTATATGTATTAGTCGGACTGGCTGGTATCCTCGGTGCTTCCGCCCGTTATGGTCTCAGCCTTTTTATCACTCATTTTGCCGTCGGAACGTTTCCGTGGGCGACATTAAGCATTAATCTGATCGGCTGTTTCGTCTTGGGGTACGCGACGCACTTTCTATTTAAGACGACGTTGCTTCATCAATACGCGATGACGGCGCTCGGAACCGGTTTTGTCGGTTCCTTTACGACATTTTCAACGTTCAGTGTCGAATCCGTTGAACTGTTACGGAGCGGTTTTTACGGTTACGCCCTTCTCTATATCAGCATCAGTTTGTTCGGCGGATTATTAATGTCTTATCTCGGCTACACACTCGGGACAAGACGGTTACGTCTGTTTCAGAAGGAGGACGCTTCATGAATCTTGTTGCTCTTGCGACCGGTGCTTTTTTTGGTGCCATCAGCCGGTTTGCCGTCAGCCAGTGGATGAAAACATTTTGGAAAAAGGATTTTCCACTCGCGACATTCGTCATCAACATCCTCGGTTCTTTTTTACTCGGTCTCGTCATCGGTTCGCATTTGGATTCGACATGGACGTTATTGCTCGGCACGGGTTTTCTCGGTTCCTTTACGACGTTTTCGACGTTTAAGCTCGAGACACTGCAACTCGTTCAGAATCAAAACAGAAAAACGCTGACCCTTTACCTCGGACTCAGTTATCTCCTTGGCATCAGTGCCGCATTTTTAGGAATCATTGTTTCATTAAATATCTAAAAAGAACCAGGACTTGCCCCGGCACACGGGAACAATTCCTGGTTCTTGTTCGTTTTTATTTTTTAGTCATTCAGCCAGAACAAGCCAACGGTTTCTGCACCGGCGTGTGTTCCGATGGCCGGACCAAACGTGCCGTCGAGCACCGTTAGTTCCGGGAATTTTGTTGCGACCTGTGTCCGTAAATCGGCTGCCATCTCAGGTGCCATCGTCGTCGCGACATAAATCCGGTTTTTATAAAACGTATGCTGACGCATCGCTTCTTCGACCTGTTTGATGATTTCGATGTAGGCTTTTTTCAGGGAACGGGCTTTTTTAAACGGAACGATTTTTCCCGATTCATCCGTCGTGATGATCGGTTTAATGCTGAGCAGGTTTGCGAGGAACAAATCACCGGACGAGACACGTCCGCCCCGGCGCATCGTCTCCATGTTCCCGACAATCATATAAAAGTGCGTTTTTTTCGCTAACGCTTGTAAAGCCGCCGTAATCTCTTCGACCGACTTACCTTCCGCTTCCAGTGCCATCCCGTAACGGATGAACTCCTGCTGATTTTCAAACGCCGTATGCGAATCGATGATGTGGACCGGGAAGCTTGCTGCTTCCGCTGCTGAAGCGGAACTTTGGACCGTACTCGACAGACCGTTCGTACAGTGGACCGCAATCGCACAGTCGTATCCTTCTTCTTTTAAGCGTTCATACGTCCCGACGAATTCCCCGAAAATCGGTTGTGACGTTTTGGCGACCAGCTTTTTATCTGCTTCCAGTGCCCGAAACAACCGTTCGACCGTAATCGTATCTTCATTGTAGGCTGTGTCACCAAGCAAGATTTGAATTGGTACGACATTCACACCGATTGCTTCCGCCTCTTCTTTTTTGAAATAGGCCATACTATCGGTCACCCATGCTATTTTAGTCATTTTCCTATGCCTCCGTTAGATTCTTCTCGCTTTATCCTACCACATTCGCTTCGGATGTCAGCAAAAAAACGTTACTGCACTCGACTAAATTGGAACGTCGTCCGTTTTTCATAGACCTCGCCGGCACGTAAAACAACAGACGGAAAATCGGGCTGATTGATGGCGTCCGGCAATCCTTGTGTTTCGAGACAAATTCCGAGATACGGTGTCGCCCGTCGCCCGGCAATCGTAAACTCACCGGCCAAATGGTTTCCGGTATAGACGACGACACCCGGCTGATCGGTTTTCACCTGTAACATCCGACCACTGACCGGTTCCTCCAAGACGATTTCACCGCCTTCTTTTAATAAAAACGGGTGGTCGACACCACTGCCTGCCTGGCGCAACGCTTCGTCACTCGCATGTGTCACTTCATACAACGAGCGGGCTGTCCGGAAATCAAAGACCGTCTCGTTGACGGATAAAATCTCGCCTGTCGGAACGGACTCTGCATTTAACGGGACGTAAAACGGGGCATCCATCCGGAGACGGTGCTGCTCAATCGTCGTTTTCGCATTTCCCGTCAAATTAAAATACGTGTGGTTCGTCGGACTGAACGGTGTCGAGGCCGTCGTCGTCGCGTGGTACGTCAGAATCAAAGCGTCGTCGTCCGTCCAGTCAATCGTCAACCGGACATCGAGTTGACCCGGATAACCGTTTTCTCCGTCCGGGCTCGTCAGGAGCAGATGTAACTGTTCACCGTCGATTTCATAATCAAAAAAACGGTTCGACCAGTTGACGCTTCCTCCGTGAAGGTGATGTTCTCCTTCATTTTGTTCCAGGATGTAGTTCATCCCTTCTAATGCAAACGCACCGTTGGCAATCCGGCCGCCGACCCGGCCGATTGTTGCCCCCAAGTGGTGGGGATCCTCTAAATATTCTTCCATATCATCAAAGGCCAGGACGACGTTCTCGATGGTCCCGTGTTGATCCGGAACACGGATTGCCGTGATTTTCCCGCCCAAATTGAGTAATTCCACACTGTGTCCGTTACGATTCATCAATGTAAAAGCGATGATCGGCTGCTCGCCGGAAAACCCGACTTCTTTTGTTGTAATCATGCGCTTATCCTCCTGTATCGATCTACTCTTGCTTTCATTTTTACCCAGGATTGGCTAAAAAAAAACAATCGTCCGATTCCGGCAATCAGAATCGAACGATCATTACACTTGGTCGGTCGTAAGAGGCAACATCAGTTTCAGGTGTGTTCCACCGGGGCGTGAATGAATCGTACAACTCGCCTGTTCCCCGTATCTCCGGTGAAGAGCACGTCGTAATAAAAATAAATTACTCGTTTCCGTTTTTTTATCCTGCTCCCAGCGTTTCAGGAATTCAGCCGGTACACCGACCCCATTGTCCGATACTTCAAGCATCCAGTGTGTTTCTTCCTGAAATGCCCGAACATCAATCCGGTGATACGGACCGCTTTCGGGAAACGCATGCCGTAACGCATTATCGACAAGCTGTGTCACGAGCAACGGAAAAACAAAATGCTCTTCAACGGCCGTTTCGATATCCAAATCAATCGTGACCGCAGCCGGTGTCAATGGATGGTGTCGGCGGATTCCTTCCAGCGACAGATACGATTTTAAGGTCAGTAATTCTTCACGCAAAGGATACAGATCAAGTCGTCGTGCGGTCGTAAGAAGCTGTCGCAACGCTTCGAGTTGGTGTTTGACCGGGGTATCCGGATCAGCTGTCTGATGGATTTCATCGACGATGCCGAGGAGATAGTTCGGACTCAGAATCGGTTTGATGCTGGTGTTTGGAAATTGATTCAGTTGCTCTTCTTGGTGAACGACGAGTTCGCGTGCCAGGAGATCCACCAACTGTTCCATCGTCCGCTCCATCGTATCATCGAACAGATGAGCCGGAAACCAACAGACGATGCCCGCTTTCTTGCCCTCGATGAGTAGTGGATGAAACGAGACGATTTGACGCGTCAACTCATCTTCCGACCGGTAAACGACAGCTGTCTCCACCCAGTCCAAAATCGTCTGATGCTGGAATAAATCGGCTGTATCTTGTCCCGTCCGGACATCGGCTAAAATCCCATCCGGTCCAAGTAAAACGACCCGGTTGATTTTCGTTTCTTCCAGGATGGTCGATCCGATTTGCCGGGCGACATCAACCGTCATGCCATTTTTACGTAGCGGACGAATCGCATCCAGTAAACGATAGGAACGTGCGGATTCGCGAACGAACAATTCGTTCTCGAGCCTTAATTGCGTCCGTAAGATGGCGATGAAGACACTGATTCCGACTGCATTCGTAAATAACATCGGGAAGACAGCTTGACGTGTCAACTCCAACACACGCGCCTGGTCCGGTGCCAAAATCAATGCGACTCCAATATCGAGGATGACGGCACTTAAGACGATGCCGATCGGTTGGAGCAGGGAATAGCCGTCTTTCCTGCTCCACTGGCGGCTGTACATCCCACTCAACAATCCGGTTCCGACCGCAATGATCCAGGCTGATTCCGCACCGGATGCACCAAGATAATAGCGGTGAAATCCGACCAGCAAACCGGTCACACCACCGACGAGCGGTCCCCCCAGCAGACCGCTGGTGACGATGATCGTCAATCGGGTGTCGACAATCCATTGCTCCGGTGAAACGGCTAACCCGAGTAACGGATCAATCGTCTTATCAGCCGAAAGACCAATTCCGGCATAGTTCATCAAAATACCCGATACGACAAACACACTCAGTAAAATAAAACGATGACTGCGGCGCGACGACGTTTGAAACAAATGGCGTGATATGCGCCATTGTGACAATAAAAAAGCCAATAAGGCTAACATGCCTAAGCGGCTGAGTAAAAACGGGATTTGCTCGAGCACTGGACGTCTCCCTTCTCAGAAAAAATAATCTTTCCTCTCCTTACTCTTTCCCGCTCCCGCCCCCGTTTCCCTACCAACGTGTTCATTCTTTGCACATTCGTTTTAAACTTCATTTTCCGACTGACGTCTTACCGAAAAAAAAAGCGTCTTTCGTACGAGACGAAAGACACTTCGGATTATTCTGCTCGTTCGAGCGGGTGTAACCACAATTTGATCTGGTTGATTTGATAGTTCTCCATCTCCATCACTTCGACTGAGAAGGATTCCGTATCAATGTGTTCTCCCGGTTGCAGATCGATGTTGTGCATCTGAATCCAACCACCGATCGTATCGACGTCTTCATCGTTCGTAAACGTCAAACCGAATCGGTCTTCGAGATCTTCAAGCAACACGGTACCGGCAACGAGGTATTCATTGTTCGGCAACTCCTGGATTTCTTCGACTTCATCCGTATCAAACTCGTCGCGAATTTCACCGACGATTTCTTCGAGTAAGTCTTCCATCGCGACGATTCCGGCCGTTCCGCCGTATTCGTCGACGACCAATACGATATGCGAGCGTGTTTTCTTCATCTTCCGCAACGTGTCCTGCAGCGACGTGACTTCCGAGACGACCGGTAAATCCTTCACGTAATGTGTAACCGGATGATTGTTTCCGTTGGCGAAGTCCGTCAACATCTCCTTGACGTTGACATAACCAAGAATCCGGTCTTTATCATTTTCTTCCGTCACCGGATAACGGGTAAATGGATTATCCATGAAGATTTCCATCAGCTCGTCTTTTGACAACCGTTCTGAGATCGTCGCCATTCGCATCCGCGGCACCATCAAATCTTTGACGACATGCTCGTCAAACGCAAACACGTTCTGCATCAGTGCGAGTTCCGTCTGATTGATTTCTCCGCTTTGAAAACTTTGTGCCATGATGATTTTCAATTCATCTTCTGAGTGGGCTTGTTCATGACCAGCCGGTTTGACACCGAATAATCCAAGGAAAAAGCGGGCCGAACCATTGAGTAACCAAATGAACGGATACATGATTTTCCCGAAAATGTACAGTGGACGGGCAAACAACAACGTCATCTTTTCCGCGTATTGAATCGCAAGTGTCTTCGGTGCCAGTTCTCCGATGACGACGTGTAGGAACGTCACGGAAACAAAGGCAATCCCGAACGACAATAAGGTCGAGACCGCAGCCGAGACACCGAATTCATCAAACACCGGGTGCAGGATTTTTTCGACGGTCGGTTCACCGAGTGCCCCAAGACCAAGTGCTGTCACCGTGATTCCCAGCTGACAAGCAGACAAGTAATAATCGAGGTCTCCGGCAATCTTTTTCGCCAGGATGGCACTTTTGTTTCCTTCCTGAATCATTTGATCCAGACGGGACATCCGTACCTTAACGACCGCAAACTCTGATCCGACGAAAAAAGCGGTCAACACGATCAATAACACCACTAAAAATAAATTGATAAATAATATAGTATCCAAAATCCCCTAAACAGGGGTCACCTCCATTTTATTGTTACAGCTGCGCAATCAGGGAAGCAATCAACGTCAGACGTTGAGACAGTTCGAGACGAATCTCCTGTTTCTCATAGTCGGTCGATTGCAATAAACGCTGTTCGAGCCCGTTGACGCTTTCTTGAAGCTGCTGTACTTCCTGATAAATGGCATCACCCGTTTTGACTTCACGCTCGGTGAAGAAAGCAAGAATCTCTTGCAGGGACAGCCGTTGTGTCTTTAAATACTCAATCTTTTGAATATGCTGGACGACATCTTCCGTATACAAACGATAACCAGCCGGTGTCCGCTCTGTTGTTAATAAACCGAGCGATGTATAGTAGTCGATGGTCCGTTTTGATAAGCCGGTGGCCTCCGCGACCTGACCGATTTTAAGCAACGCCTTCCCAAAGATCCTCACCTCCCTCTCATTAAATAATGCTTTTATCATACCACGGTTAAACCGTACACAACAACGTTATGCTTATTAGGCGCCTTTAAAAAACGCCTCCTCTTTCTCAGAGGAGACGTTCCGTTTGCTCAAGCTATTTTTTGAACTTAGTTTGTTACCGCTTCCTTCATCGGTGTTCCGACGATTGACCGTTCGAGCAGTTCGACGACATCATACGTCGCAACCTGCTCGTCGACTTCTTTCGCCTTCGTTCCGTCGCTGAGCATCGTCAGGCAGTACGGACAAGCAGATCCGATGACGGACGGTTGGACCGTCAACAACTGTTCCGTCCGGGCGACGTTCACCCGGGCGCCGACTTTTTCTTCCTGCCACATCATACCGCCGCCGGCTCCGCAACACATACCTTTTTCGCGGTTGCGTTCCGTTTCGACCAGTGTGATGCCCGGAATTTTCTCCAGGATGTAGCGTGGTGCGTCATAAATATCATTGTAACGACCGAGGTAACACGAATCATGATAGACGACCCGTTCACTGACCTCATGGGTTGGTGTAATCCTTTTGTCGTCAATCAACCGCGCGAGCAGCTCGGTATGGTGATAGACTTCAACATCCGGGCTGAGACCAAAGTCAGGATACTCGTTTTTGAATGTATTGTACGCATGCGGATCAATCGTGACGATTTTTTTGACGTCATATTTCTCAAACGATTTGATGTTTGCTTCCGCCAGTTCCTGGAACAGAACTTCGTTTCCGATCCGGCGTGGTGTATCGCCTGAGTTTTTCTCATCGTTTCCGAGAATCGCAAACGAGATGTCCGCTTCATTCAGGATCCGTGCAAACGCCATCGCGATTTTCTGACTGCGGCTGTCGTACGAGCCCATCGCGCCGACCCAGAAGAGGTATTCGAACGTTTCGCCGGCTTTTTTCTTTTCTTTTGCTGTCGGCACGACCAGCTCTTCGCGCGTCTTGCGCCAGTTTTCGCGTTCCTTCCGGTTCATGCCCCATGGATTCCCCTGGCGTTCGATATTCGCCATCGTCCGTTGCATCTCAGGATCCATTTTCCCTTCCATCATCACGAGGTGACGACGGAGATCGATGATTTTATCGACGTGTTCGTTCATGACCGGACATTGATCTTCACAGTTCCGGCATGTCGTACACGCCCAAATTTCTTCTTCCGTGATAACGTTGCCGATTAAAGAATCCGGGACGACATCCATCTGTCCGGCTGCGGCAAGTGACGCAATTTGATTGCCTTGTGATCCTTCAAAGGCGAAAGCCGGTGCCCACGGTGACTTTTGCGTGATCGCTGCCGTTTTCATGTTGAGGTGATCACGAAGTTTAACGATCAGGTCCATCGGTGACAGCATTTTTCCTGTTCCGCTGGCCGGGCACATATTCGTACAGCGGCCGCATTCGACACAGGCATATAAATCGACGAGTTGTTTTTGATTAAAATCTTCGATCCGGTTAACCCCGAAACTGAACTCCGCCTCGTCATCTTCTGCTTCTTCCATGACTGACAGATCGATGGGCGTGATCCGTCCGACTTTTGATGTCCGGCCAAGCCAGACATTGGCTGTTCCGGCAATCAGGTGGGCGTGTTTGCCTTGTGGGATATAGACCATGAAGCTGAGTAAGAACAGCAAGTGCGCCCACCAGAAGAAGACAAACAATCCAAAGGCGACTTGTTGCGGCACCCAGCTGAATAGGAAGGCAATCGCCGACGCGACCGGTTCACCGAACGTGGAATGATTTTCATAGACTAAGAAAAATCCGTTTCCGAACAGAACAGCGACCATCAGACCGCCGATGAAAATCAAGGCAAGACCGGCCATGAAGTTCCGTTTCAGACGGACCAATTTTTCAACATAGCGGCGGTAGAATCCCCAAACGACCGCCACCAGAATGACGAGCATAACGATTTCCTGGAAAAATGTAAAAATCGGATACAGTGGACCGAGCGGGATGTGCGGGAAGCGTTGTCCGACTGCGAGCCCCTTCCAGATGAAATCAATCGCTCCAAATTGAACGAGTAAAAATCCGTAAAACATCATGACATGAATCGTCCCGCTTTTCTTGTCCTTCAGCAGTTTCTTTTGCCCAAAGACATTGACGAGAACAGCGTTCAGACGTTCTTTGTTCGTCAGCGTCCATTCCGCTTTTTTCCCCCGGCGAATCGCCTCGTACCGACTCTTGACGAGCGTCACGAATAAATAGCCCGCGTACCCTGCGACAAGCAGGAAGGCGATCCAGTTAATCAGTAAAAATGTCCCCATAAAACAAGCCCCTTTCCCCCTAAAGCCATTATTTGATATGAGTATAGCATATAATGAATGACTATTCATTCATTATTTTACTGTTTTTTCTTCTATCTTAATCATTGACTATACCTTACAAAAAAACCGTTTAAATTGAAAAATAAGTAGGTTAAAATTAAAAAGTTCTAATATATGTATATTTTGTAGGAGGTAATTGGCTTTGAACGGAATTTTACAACATTCAAGCGGCTTAATTAAAGAAGTAAAAGCAGGATTCTCATGGACAACATTCTTTTTTGGATTCTTTCCAGCATTTTTCCGAGGCGATATTAAATGGGGATTGATTCAATTGATTGTCGGTATCGTCACTACACTTTTGACTGCCGGTTTCGGGGGATGGATTGTCAATATCGTCTTTTCTTTCTTATACAATAAAATTTACATCAATGATTTAATCGAAAAAGGCTATCGTCCGATTGACCATTCATTCCAACAAGCATTAAAACAACGTGGAATTCATGCAAAGTTGTTATCTGAAACTCCGACTTCACAATCAGCAGTGTAATACTCTTTCCTGTAACTATCTCTAAAAAATAAGGATGACGGATGCGTCACTCTTCATATTCAAAGAGGACACCGGATTTCAATTCCGGTGTCCTCTTTGAATTATCGAGAATTTATTCGCTTCCCAAGACTCCTCCAGAAAGAAAACTATAGGCTTCAATCCGCCTCCAGTATCAACACGATTTTCCCGAGTTTGCCTGTCTCTTTAAAATACGACTGGGCTGCCGCCGCTTTCTCAAGCGGAAACGTCCGATCAATGACCGGTTCGAGTTTACCGTCAGCAATCGCTTCAAGCATCCGTCCGAACTCGTCACGCGTTCCAAGCACTGAGCCGTAAAATGTTAAGTGCTTCAGGTACAGCATCCGAAAATCGAGGTTCGTCTGTTGTCCGCCGGCAGAACCGGAAATACAGAATTTACCACCATTTTTTATAACAGTCATAACCGTTTTGAATAACGCATCCCCGACGACATCGAGTACGGCGTCAACTGGTCCGCTGTTAACAGCTAGGATGTCTTCTGTCAATTGATCGGAACGGTAAGACACGACGTATTTCGCCCCAAGACGCTTCAATTCCTGTTCGATCTTCATGTCGCCGACGACGGCAATCACAGTTGCTCCAAACACCCGCGAGGCGATTTGAACGTTCAACGAGCCGACACCGCCGCTCGCTCCGGTTACGAGGACGGTTTGTCCCGGCTGTAACTGGAGTTGTTCGTTCATATGCCATGCCGTCAAGCCACTGACGGAAAAAACAGCACTTTTGACGTAATCGTCAAGCGGCATGTCGTAACAGAGCGTTGCCGGCCAGACGACATACTCGGCGTATCCCCCGTCATATTCCGATCCGATGAACGCCATATCTTCACTGATATGTTCCGTTCCATCGGCGCCACTTGAAGTAAACGGAAACAGGACGACATCTTGACCAACCCGGGAGGGATCAACACCGCTCCCGACTTCAATGATCCGCCCGCTGATATCGGAACCAGGGACACGGGGAAACTGAACGCCCTCCGGTTTCCAACCCGATTTGTCATCCGTTCCGTAGGCGCCTTCTCGCATCCAAATTTCTGTGTTGTTGATGCCGCATGCTTTCACTTCGACCAGGACTTCCCCAGCGCGCGGTGTCGGGACTGGACGTTCGATGACTTCGAGTTGCTCGACACCGCCGTATCCGTTGACTTGGACAACTTTCATATGTTTTCCTCCATCTCTAAAACAATTTCTCTTTATCCCTTGTCCGCTTTTTAAAAGCTTTAGACTTTATTCTGTGAAATTACCAGACCATATTTTCGTACAGATAATAAGATTTGGATGTCTCATTCAAATAATCCTGCAACGGTTCAAGCACATCACGATTCAGGAGATAGTCCCCAAGCTGTTCGATCGGCACCCACTGACAGGCAACGACTTCTCGGTCAGGATCGTTCAGTGACAGCTCTCCTTTCACCGAACATTCAAAATACGTGACAAGACTATGGGCGTCAAACTGTTCGATGAAGTTTTCTGTGACGTAAGCCAGTTCGAACGTTTCGACGGACAGCCCGGCCTCTTCTTTCATCTCCCGTTGCAATGCTTCTTTTAAAGTTTCACCGTCTTCAATCACACCGCCCGGCAGACTCCAAACCGCTTCCGCTCCATCCGCCTGATTTTTGACCAACAGCAACTGCTGCTCCTGCCTGACAATCGCAGCGACAATCCGGTATAACGTTCTCATGCTGATTCCCCCTGTGTCATGAACATAAAAAAAAGCAGCCCGTTCAAATATCCTTTGAATGGAACTGCTTTGGCACGTACTTATTCTAATCCAAGCGATTGCGGTAATTTAACGGCACGTGCATACGCCGTTTTGTAATCTTTTTTCGCGACAGCCTGTTCGACTTCGCGGAGGGCCGGATGGTTTTCTTCTGAAAACGCCCCTAAAATCGTCAGGTACCGTTCGTAGACCGAATCATCTTCCTTGCGTGCATGAAGCAACGCCGTGTAGAGCATGACCGTATCTTCTCCGTACAAGACCGGTAAATCTTCGTTGATCAATAATAACGAATCAATCGCATCGGAATCGACCTTCGAATTGTATTCCGTCATGACCTGTTCTGCGAGCGCCTCGAGCTGATCGCGCCACTCGTTGTACTTCGGTTCGTCATTCTCTAACCACTCGAACCAATCTTCTTCGAGCATCTGTTCCATCTCTTTTACTGTTTGTTCAAATGCCATGTGTTTCACTCCGTTCCCAAGTTAATTCAATCGTATACAGGCCGACCGGCTGATGGTTCATCATCAGCTCGTACTGGAATTGCATCCGTTGTTCTGTCATTTCGATGGTAGCTGTTTCCGTCTCCATCACCATTTGGCCAAACTGGCTCTCATAACCACTTTTTGTCTTCTGACCTAAAATGAAGACATGATGCATCGAGACCGGACCTTTCCGGTTCAAGGCGACCTGATCGTGCGACCACTTGATGGTCGTATCGATCGGTTGTTCATCTTCTTGCATGAACTTCAGAGCAAACCCGTCTTTTGTTTCAAACAAGGTTCCCTCTGCTTCTAGTTCAACGGACTCCCGCACCGCGTCATCCTGAATCGATGTCACTTGGCGCAGGCGGACCGGGTAACGTACTGGTTTCACTTCTATCACCTCATCGTCTAGCGTACACGATTTTCTTCTGTCCTGCATCTTCTTGATTTCTTTTTTCACGACAGCAAAGGCTGGATTTGGCATCTGCCAAATCCAGCCTTGTTTTAACGTACGCGGTACAGGCGTGCTTCGAAAGGTTGAAGCGTGAGTTCGGTTCCTTCATGATACGTTGTCTCATAGTTCGCAAGCATGATGTTATCCGAATGGAGGATGATGTCGGTGTCGACTTCCGCCACTTCGTCTTTCAGGTTCGTCACAATCAGGAACTGTTCGTTTCCGAGCGTCCGCGTGTAACCATAGACTTTTGTATCTTCCGGAAGAATGAGATCGTATTCTCCGTAAATCAACGTCTCTTCCATCTTCCGGATTTGAATCATCCGTTTATAGAAGTTCAGGATCGAATCCTCATCGGCTTGCTGCGCCGCCACGTTGATGTCGGCAAAGTTCGGATTGACACCGAACCATGGGGATTGTTCCGAGAAACCGCCGTTTTGTTCATTTGTCCACTGCATTGGTGTCCGGGAGTTATCACGCGACGAGTTCCAGATGACTTCCATGATCTCTTCGTGTGTTTTCCCTGATGCCAGTTGCATGTTGTACATGTTTTTCGTCGCGACATCATCGTAGTCGGAGATATCCGGGAACTGGACGTTCGTCATCCCGATTTCTTGTCCTTGATAGATGAACGGTGTTCCTTGCATGAAGAAATACATCATCGCAAGTGACTTCGCGCTTTGTTTCCAGTATTGTCCTTCATCACCCCAAAGGGAGACGGAGCGGACCTTATCGTGGTTTTCAAGATACAGTGCATTCCAGCCTGTTTCTTCAAGTCCTTTTTGCCATTTCGTCAAAACTTGTTTCAGTTTAACAACGTCGACGCCTTTTTCGGCATCTGCCCGCCACAGGTCCATGTGTTCAAACTGGAAGACCATGTTCATCTTGCCGTTTTCTTCTCCGACCCAAAGATCTGCTTCTTCCGGCGTTACACCGTTTGCTTCACCGACTGTCATGATGTCGTATTTTGAGAACGTCTCGTTTTTCAATTCTTCGAGATATTCGTGAATCCCTTCGACATTCATGTGCATCTCAAACGATGGCACGTGCGGCATGCCGAGTGGATTCGGAAGATCTGCGTATGACTGATCTTTATTAATATGGCTGATGGCATCAATCCGGAAACCATCGACCCCTTTGTCGAGCCACCAGTTGATCATCGTGTAGACCGCTTGGCGCATGTCTTTATTCCGCCAGTTCAAGTCAGGTTGACGACGTGAGAAGACGTGCAGGAAATACTGCTCGGTCTTTTCATCGTATTCCCAAGCGGAACCGCCGAAGATACTTTCCCAGTTATTCGGTTCACCGCCGTTGACGGCATCCTTCCAGATGTACCAGTCGCGTTTGTCATTATCTTTTGACGAACGGGATTCGAGGAACCACGGGTGTTCATCCGACGTGTGGTTGACGACTAAATCGAGTAATACTTTAATGTCACGTTTATGTGCTTCTTCCATTAATAAATCAAAATCGGCCATCGTTCCGAATTCGTCCATGATGTCTTCATAATCACTGATGTCATATCCGTTGTCATCATTCGGTGATTTGAACATGGGGCAAATCCATAGTACATCGACTCCGAGATCTTTCAGATAATCCAATTTTGCGATGATACCCGGGATATCGCCGATTCCATCATTGTTTGCATCATAAAAGCTGCGTGGATAGATTTGGTAAGCAACGGCTTCTTTCCACCAAGCTCGTGTAAGTGTTTTTTGTGCCGTTTCAGGGCGCGGTATCATTTGTGTCATTATGGATAAATCCTCTCGTATTTCAGTCTTTGTTGTCCGTTTTTTTATACTAATTCTTGATATTTTATAGTAATCATCGGTTCATTCTAATTAAGCGCAACCGATTGCGCAAATACCCTATATTTATCTTATCAAACCCAGTTGGAATGTCAATGATTCGGGACATTCTCCATCACTTCACACATGTATGAAATTTGATTCTTTACGAATTGTTATTGAAAAAATACATTACATTTACTGAATTATCCTACACTGTTTATCGGTCAATTTCTAGCCATTTGCACAACCTTTTTCGGAAAAGTGAATCTTTTTTTCAATCTTCGGGTATATCTTTAACAATGCGAATAAAAAAGGGGGATTTTGTAAATGAAGGGGCAGTTTTTAATCAATGGGCAGTGGCTCGATCAGGGACGTGAACGGACGGATGTGAAAAATCCGGCGACAGGTGAAATCGTCGGCAGTGTGCCAAACGGAACGAAATCCGATGTTAATGAAGCGGTTGAAGCAGCTCACAAGGCTTTTCCGGAATGGTCGAAACGGACGGTTTATGAACGCGCGGCGCTTCTTGAAAAATTGTATGCGAAAATGCTTGAGAAAAAAGATGAATTGGCCCGCTTGATGACACTCGAGATGGGCAAACCGCTCGCGGAGTCGGAAGGTGAAGTCGAGTACGCGGCAAACTTCGTCAAGTGGTTTGCGGAAGAAGGAAAACGGGCTTATGGCCGGATCATCCCGTCGCATGATGCGACTAAACGTCTCCACGTCATCAAACAACCGGTCGGGGTCGTTGCTGCGATTACCCCATGGAACTTCCCGGCTGCCATGATTACCCGGAAATTGGCACCAGCGCTCGTCGCAGGCTGTACATTTGTCCTGAAACCACCAACGGCTACTCCATTGACTGCACTCCGGCTGCTTGAACTTTGTCAGGAAGTCGGCATTCCGGACGGCGTCGTCAATGCGGTGACCGGAAGCGGAAAAGACTTAGGCGAATCCCTCGCCACTCATCCACATGTTGCTAAGATCACGTTCACGGGGTCGACGGAAGTCGGTCGGACGTTGATGGCGCAAGGCGCAGAGACCATCAAAGCCATGTCACTCGAACTTGGCGGACACGCCCCGATTCTTGTCTTTGACGATTGCGACCTCGATCTTGCCGTCCGGGAAACGATCAAATCGAAATTCCGCAACGGCGGACAGACCTGTGTCTGCGGAAACCGTATCTACGTATCGGATTCAATCTATGATGCGTTCGTTGAAAAGCTCGGTCAGGAAACCGCTAAACTCAAAACCGGCAACGGACTGGAAGAAGAAACAAAGATCGGTCCGATGATCAATAAGGCCGGCTTCGATAAGGTCAAAAAACATGTTGATGATGCGACATCGGCGGGTGCCCGCGTTGTCACCGGCGGATCAGGACAAACGGATGACGAAAACGAAGTCTACTATTATGAGGCAACCGTTCTTGCGGATGTCACTCCGCAGATGCTGATCATGAATGAAGAAACCTTTGGTCCGGTCGCACCTGTCCAGCGCGTCAGTTCGGATGAAGAAGCTGTCCATTATGCCAACCAAACGCCGTTTGGTCTTGCCTCTTACGTCTTTACGAACAATTATGCCCGCGCTTTTAAAGCCATCGAGCATCTCGACTACGGCATCGTCGGATGGAATGACGGTGTGCCTTCAGCCGCTCAGGCCCCGTTCGGCGGTATGAAACAATCCGGTGTCGGTCGCGAAGGCGGATCGGAAGGTCTTGAAGCCTACCTTGAGACGAAGTATGTATCGATTGGCGGACTCGACCAATGAACGCGGCCGAACGATTTGTCCAGTGTCTGGAGGCCGAGGGAGTCACGCACATTTTCGGCGTTCCCGGTGAAGAGAACATCACCTTACTTGAAGCAATCAGCAAATCAGATATCACGTTCATCACGACACGTCATGAGACGAATGCCGCCTTCATGGCTTCGATGTTCGGCCGGTTGAGCGGGCGCCCCGGCGTTTGTCTGTCGACGCTTGGTCCCGGAGCGACCAACATGATGACGGGAATCGCAAGTGCGACGATGGATCACTCGCCGGTCGTCGCCATTACCGGACAAGGTGCGACGTGGCGCCAACATAAAGCGTCCCATCAAATGTTTGATTTAGTCGAGATGTATCGGCCGATCACGAAAGCAAGTACATCGATTGTGTCGGGAGACATCATTTCAGAAGTCGTTCGCCAAGCCTTCGCGAAGGCGGTTTCCGAAAAACCCGGTGCGACGCATCTCTCGTTCCCGGAAGATATCGCAAAAGCCGATGTTGATGCCAAGACACCGATTTTACGCGACAGTACTCCGACCTTCCTGCATCCGACATCGGTTACGGACAGTGATGTCCTGTTACAAATCGAACAAGCAGAACGGCCGGTCGTGATTGCCGGATTCGGTATCAACCGGAGTGGCGCTACGGATGCTTTTCATGCTTTCTTCGAGCGGTTAGGCGCCCCTGTCGTCGAGACGATGATGGGAAAAGGAACAATCTCGTCTTTTCATGAGCTCGCAGCCCATACGATCGGCTTACCGAATGCCGATTATAACCAACGGATTCTGGATCAAAGTGATTTGATTATCGCTGTCGGCTACGATATTACAGAGTTGCCGCCCTCGAAGTGGAATCCGAATCAGACGCCCGTTTTGCATATTGATACGAATCAGCATGAAATCGATCAGTTCTATCCTGTCGTCGCGAATTTAATTGGCTCGTTACCTGACATTCTGCATCTGCTTTCGGAAAGTATTCCGAACCGGTCCTGGACCGGATGGCAACAGGACCGCGACCGGTTGCGTCAGGAAATCCGGGCGACGTATTCCCTTGCCCTTCCGTTGCATCCCCAAAGCATCGTGCGTGAGCTCGAACAGGCAACCGGTGAGGACGGGATGATTTTTTCAGACGTCGGGGCCCACAAAGTATGGCTCGGACGGCATTTTCAGACGACACGCCCCAATCAATTGTTTATCTCGAACGGTTTTTCTTCGATGGGATACGGCTTGTCGAGTGCGATTGCCGCTAAACTGTTGCACCCGGATCAACGTGTCCTCTGCGCTTCAGGTGACGGTGCCTTCTTAATGAACGGTCAGGATCTCGAGACCGCAGTTCGGTTGAAATTGCCGATCGTCGTCATCATCTGGCGCGACGGCACATACGGACTGATTGAATGGAAACAACAGCAAGCGTACGGTCGTGCACCTTATATCGAATTCGACAATCCGGATCTCGTCAAACTGGCGGTCGCCTTTGGAGCACTTGGTCTGCGTGTCGGAGAACATGGCACCCTGTCCAGTTGTCTTGAACAAGCTTTTCTGAGTGACGGACCCGTTTTAATTGACTGTCCGGTCGATTACAGGGAAAATCTGAAGTTAAGTGACCGTTTACGGACTTATGGAGGCTGATAAAAATGACACAACTCAGAAAATTACAATCGATTTCCGACTTTGATCAATTCGTTTCCGAACATGCAACATTCGTGATTTGTAAACACAGCACGACCTGTCCGATTAGTTCAGCCGGTTTTTCCGCCTATACGAAGTATGCGGATACGACAGAAATTCCGACTGCTTATTTATTGATTCAGGAAGCACGGACATTATCGAATCACATCGCAGAACAGTACAACGTCCGGCATGAATCACCGCAAGTCTTGTTCATTCAAGATGGAAAAGCGGTCTGGACGACCTCTCATTATGACATCACGACAGATGCCTTACACACGCACGTCGGATGATTGTCCCGGCATTTCTAAGCGTGCGCCTTTTCCTGTTGCTTCCTAACAGGAAAAGGCGCACGTTTTTTTGATGATTTCATATTCCATTACAGCCCGTCTTCTTCATAACAAATAAAATTACCTTTCTTAGCTATTAATATTTGTAATTCAAGCTAATTCAGATTAAGATAGACAACAGATATAACGACCGTATAGAATTGTGTACTGTTAGTTCATTAAGGAGGAAAACCATGTCACACGAAAAATCTGCTACCGCTCGTCCCCCTTACGGCATCCTTGCCGTATTGATGATTGGTGCCTTTATCGCTTTTTTAAATAACACATTACTGAACATTGCTTTACCTTCCATCATGAAGGATCTTGAAATTGAAACGTCAACGGTCCAGTGGTTATCGACCGGTTTCATGCTCGTCAACGGGATTTTGATCCCGACCTCTGCTTTCCTGATTCAAAAATTCTCAGTCCGTCGTCTGTTCCTGCTCGCGATGACGTTGTTCTCTGCCGGTACGATTCTTGCCGGCTTCGCGGATGCTTTCCCGGTCTTGCTTGCCGGACGGATGGTCCAGGCTTCCGGATCCGCAATCATGATGCCGCTTCTGATGAACGTCATGCTCGTCAGCTTCCCGATTGAAAAACGCGGAACGGCGATGGGCTTCTTCGGACTCATCATGATGGGTGCTCCCGCAATTGGTCCAACTCTTTCCGGTTGGATCATCGAACATTACGATTGGCGGATGTTGTTCCACTTCATTACACCAATCGCCTTACTTGTCCTCGTTGCCGGATTCGTCCTGCTTCGTGATGTAAAAGAACGGTCTAACGCTAAACTCGACTTTATGTCTGTCGTCTTGTCGTCCTTCGGATTCGGCGGTCTGCTCTATGGTTTCAGTTCTGCCGGCTCAAAAGGTTGGGACAGTCTGCAAGTCATTTTAGCGTTGATTATCGGAGTCGTCGCACTCGTCACGTTCATCACACGTCAGTTGAAAATGGAACGTCCGATGCTGAACTTCAAAATTTACCGTTATCCGATGTTTGCTTTATCGTCCGTCATCTCGATGGTCGTCACAATCGCGATGTTCTCCGGTATGTTGCTGTTACCGATTTACGTTCAGACGATTCGCGGAATTTCTCCGCTCGATGCCGGTCTGATGTTACTGCCGGGTGCGATCCTCATGGCGGTCATGTCACCGATCAACGGGAAACTGTTTGATAAAATCGGCGGTCGTCCACTTGCCATCACCGGCTTGTTCATCACCGTCGTCACGAGTTATTATTTCAGTCAGCTTAAAATGGATACGACCTATACACACTTGATCATTCTCTACTCACTCCGGATGTTCGGGATGTCGATGGTCATGATGCCGGTCTCGACGAACGGTCTCAACCAATTACCGACGCGTTACTATCCGCACGGAACGGCGATGAATAATACGTTGCAACAAGTTTCCGGTGCAATCGGAACGGCACTTCTCGTTACAATCATGTCTACGCACGCAAAAACGCGTGGAACGGAACTTGCACAAGAAGCAGCGAAAAACATGACGAGCCAACCCACAGCGGAAGCCGCAGCCGCGATGAAACAACAAATCATCATGCAGGCAACGCTTGACGGCATCAACTATGCGTTCTTCATCTCAACGTTCATCGCAGGTCTCGCGTTTGTTCTGTCGTTCTTCATTAAACGGGCGACCCAAGCGGAAGACATGATCAGTAACCGGTCGTTGAATGAACAAATCATTAAACCGCAAGTTTCCAATCAATAACGCCAAGAGGTTTTTCCCGTTATCGGGAAGAACCTCTTGTTGTTTGCTTTGAATCGTTTTCCTGGAACAATCATCGCGCCGCTTCGCTTCGCTGCAGGGTCGCTCCTGCTTGTTTTTTTCCTAGGAAGCGATTTCGAGCAAACGAACACTTTTTCTTTGATGATTAGGCGACGGACACCAAATCCGTTGCCTTTTTCATTTGGTTTTTTTGAAAATCAATCTTTATACTAGTACCCCCTATACCTATATGATATACTCAATGTATCAACTAACCAAGAAAGAGGTGTTCCCCATGACGCACGATCATCCTCTTGTTCCCCGTTCCGCGGAAGAACAAGACGCCTTATTGAAACGTTTAAAACGAATTGAAGGCCAAGTCCGCGGCATTGCCAACATGGTCGCAGAAGACCGGTATTGTATCGATATCCTGACCCAGACCGCATCGATTCAAGCGGCGCTCCGCCAAGTCGAGTTGCAGGTCATCGAACGCCACGTCAAAATGTGTATGCACGATGCGGCGACCGGCAAACAGGATACAGATGTCTACGTTGATGAACTGATGGCCGTTATTGCCCGTCTTAAGAAGTAAGGAGGGATTTCAATGTCGAAAACGATGGAACTGAATATCGAAGGCATGACGTGTGCGGCCTGTTCGGCCCGGATAGAAAAGGTCTTGAACCGGATGGACGGAGTCGAAGCCACCGTCAACCTGCCGCTCGAAACAGCACGGATTGATGTTCCAGAAGAGATGGATGAACAACTGATTTTAGATAAGATTAAAAAAATCGGATATGGTGCCACGATTAAAACGACGCCACACGAACAGGTGCAAAACCGCCGGATGCTCTACCGTTTTTGGATTGCCGCTTTCTTGTCCCTGCCGTTACTGCTCAGTATGGTCTCCCACATTCCGAACAGTCCGATCCATCTGCTTTGGCTCATGAACCCCTGGCTGCAGTTCGCCCTGGCGACGCCGGTCCAGTTCATCATCGGTGCCCCCTTCTATGTCGGTGCCTATAAAAGTCTTCGGAGCGGGAGTGCCAACATGGACGTCCTGGTCGTACTTGGAACGTCCGCAGCCTATTTCTATTCCGTTGCCGAAATGATCATTCACCCGGTGATGCCGAATCTCTACTTTGAGACCAGTGCTGTTCTGATTACGCTCGTCCTGCTCGGAAAAGTCCTCGAGGATCGTGCCAAACAACAAACAACGGGTGCCATCAAAAGCCTCCTTTCCTTGCAGGCGACAGATGCTATCGTCCTGGAGCAAGGCGTCGAGCGGACGGTTTCACTCGATCAGGTTCAACCCGGCATGCAGTTGATCGTTAAACCCGGTCAAAAAATTCCGGTCGACGGTGTCATCACAGCCGGTGATGCTTATCTCGACGAATCGATGTTGACCGGAGAACCACTTCCGGCTCATAAAGGAATCGAGGATGTTGTAATCGGCGGGACCTTGAACACGAACGGTCACCTGACGATTCAAGCCACGAAAGTCGGTCAGGAGACGATGCTCGCAAGCATCATCCGTGTCGTCGAACAAGCGCAAACGGAAAAAGCCCCTATTCAGCGTCAGGCCGACCGGATTTCCGGTATCTTCGTCCCGATCGTCGTCGCCATAGCACTCGTGACGCTTGCCGTCTGGTGGTGGACGACCGGTTCATTCGCCGAAGCGATTCGTCCGGCAATTGCCGTTCTCGTTATTGCCTGTCCCTGTGCCCTCGGTCTTGCGACTCCGACATCGATCATGGTCGGGACGGGTAAAGGGGCAGAACACGGTGTTTTGTTTAAAGGAGGAGCACAACTCGAGTCGTTACAACACGTGGATGCTGTTGTCTTTGATAAGACCGGAACATTGACGATTGGCCGCCCGGTCGTGATCGAGACGTTCGGACAGGAACAGGCACTCGATTTTGCAGCGGCTCTTGAAAAAAAATCGGAACATCCACTGGCTCATGCCATTACCGAAGAGCGCGATGTCGTCTTTGACATCGAACACTTTACAGTCGATCCGGGACGCGGTGTCCGGGGATCGATTATGAATCAGGACATCATGGTCGGGTCGGCACGGATGATGGAGGAACACGGCTTCTCCCTGCCCGACTGGACATCTGTCGGCGCAACCGTTGTGTATGTCACGGTAAACGGAACGATTGAAGCGGGTTATGCGATCCGGGATGAGCTGAAACCGACTACCAAACAGGTCATTCAGGAGATTCAGCAGACAAAAGCGGTTTACCTGCTGACCGGAGACCGGCGCGAAGTCGCCCTACAACTCGCAACGGAACTTCAGATTCCACAGACCCATGTCTTTTCCGATGTCCTGCCGATTGAAAAAGCTGATCATATCAAAGCCCTTCAATCGAAAGGACAACGGGTCGCGATGGTCGGAGACGGGATCAATGATGCGCCGGCTCTTGCGACGGCAAATGTCGGGATTGCCCTCGGCAGCGGAACAGATGTCGCACTCGAAGCGGCAGATGTCACGTTACTTGGACATGACCTGCAGCAAGTCCTTACAGCCATCCGGCTCAGCGAACAAACGATGAAGAACATTCGGCAGAATCTGTTTTTCGCCCTCGGTTATAATGCAATCGGGATTCCGATTGCCTGCCTCGGCCTGCTTGCCCCTTGGGTCGCAGGTGCCGCGATGGCATTCAGCTCTGTCTCTGTCGTCACAAATGCGTTACGCTTAAAACGTATTCCACTATCCAAAGGAGGAAACCAATCATGAAAGAAACAACTTTAACTGTCGTCGGAATGACGTGCAATCACTGTAAAGCAAGCGTCGAATCGGCGTTAAACGAACTCAATGGTGTAACGAATGCAACCGTCTCACTTGCAGACAACAATGTTACGGTGACACATGAAGACGTCGCAACAGAACGTCTCGTCGAAGCGATTGAAGAAATTGGATACGATGTTCCGACTGCCTAATTTTTTAGTCAAACTGCGCGAAACATGCAGTTTGGCTTTTTTATTTTGAAAAAAACGGGAATGGTTCTACAAGGAGGGGTTCGTATGGTACCGAAAATCGAATTCGTAGAACACTTCGATGACAACAAAGGAAAACGATTTAAAATCGAACTTTGGAATCTCGGAACCTTCACATTCAGTGCTGAATCAGCCAAAGGACCTGTCACCCGGTTTACGTCCATCGACATTCAATTCGTCCAAACTTGTGTGAATCGGATGCGATCGATTGTCGATGCCAAAAAAGCCTTCCAAGAAGATCAACCGGTTTAAATCACCGTTTGACATATATAGCAGGTACCCTTCGTTTCAGAAGCGGTCATTCCACTCATGGTCCTTGATCATGAGTTTTTTGATTTCAGGTCAATACTTTATTCACATCCGACAAATTCTTCAGAAAACGATTATCAGAGTTCTTAAAACAGCCGATAACAAATAAGACATTAAAAATCTTAATTCCAAGAAAATCGGGGGCATATCGTGCGCAATCCATTTAAAGCTAAATCATCGATGTCGACCTATCAGGCGACAATCGGATTCCCAGACAAACGACTAATCACTAAAACCAGTGATCCGACCTTAACCGGACGCCTGGAATACATGGGCTATACGGAAGAACATCTGCAAACTTTGAAAGCCATGGCGCCTATCGTCAACAGCATTTTGGATGAAGTGCTCGAGCAAGTACTTGATCATTTACTTCTTCATCCTGAAATGGTTCAAATCGCTCAAAATTCATCCACACGCGAACGTCTGAAAAAAGTATTTGCCGACTACTTCGGTAGTTTATTGACAGGAAATATGGATGATAAATTTCTTGCGATGCGGACACGAATGGGGAAAACCCATAACCGTAACTTCGTCCCGGTGACCTGGTTCATCGCTTCTTATGCGGCGTTCAATACATTGTTGATTCCAAAAATCGTCGAACATTTCCAACATGATCCGGCACGATTGACGAATGCGATTCTGGCGCTGAATCATGCGATGAATCTTGATGCTCAAATCGTGACAAGCCAGTATGTTGATGCCCGCTTGCATGAAGTGAGTGCAGCCAACGAATCACGGAGCCGTCTGTTGCAGGACGTCGTCCGTGTCAGTCAAGAAGTCGCAAGCACCGTCGAACAGACGGAAGAAGCGATTTCCGAGACGAGCCGCCGGGCGACACAAATCTTATCCGAAACGGATCAAACGGAAAAAACAAGCCGTAATCTGGTCGGATTGACGTCAGAAAATGAGACGAAAATGGATAAAATGGAGCAGCAGTTTGTACAGGCAACAGAACAGGTCAGCACTTCATTGACAAGTATCCAGCAACTGAAAACGACATCAGACGAAATCGTCAAGATGACACAAGGCATCGAAGATATTGCCAATCAGACGAACTTACTTGCCTTGAATGCTTCCATTGAAGCGGCTCGTGCCGGTGAACACGGTAAAGGATTCTCTGTCGTCGCAATCGAAGTCCGTAACTTGGCGGAAAATGCGAAATTACTCAGCAGCAGTATCAATACGTTGATTCAAAAAAATAACGGGAACATCAATGAACTTGTTTCCCAAATGGATGATATCACCCGGTCAAATTCTGCTTCCCGTAACGAACTTCAACAAGTGAAGAGCGGTATCCATACCGTTAAACAGGAAATGGAAAACTATCTGGAGATGTTCGGTCGCAACAAAAACGACTTAAGCCAAATCGTTCAAACGATTCAAGGAATCAGTCAGACGACCCAAGGATTGTCTGCCTTAACGACAGATCTCGTTGCCGCTTCTGAAGTCAATGCTTGAGCAAACGAAACAAACGAAGGGACCTCTCCGTTAGCGGAAAGGTCCCTTCGTTTATTTTTCCTGTTCGGCGGTCACAACCAATCGCTGATCGTATCCTTTTGATTGGGTAAACGTTCCGACACAGGTGATTAACGTTAAACGTTGCGCAAGTGTCGCACCAAAAATTGATCCGACAGGTGCCTGGTCAACGGGATAAGACATTACGTTCGTCACCACGTATGAAACCTGTTCTCCCGTTTTAGAACTTACTTCAATCCGTTGTCCCCGTTTCACTTTTGCCAAGTCATAAAAGACAGCCGGACCATCCGTGTCATCTAAATGTCCTGCCAAAATGACATTGCCGGTCTGATTGGCTTTTGCCCCGTATTGGTACCAACCGACTTGATCCGTCTGCTTCGGAACATCCATCCGTCCCTTATCATCTTTTCCAACGACTTCAATCTTTGCATTCACATCGATCGCCGGGATTTTTAAACGGTTCGGTATGAATGTTTCGACGGCTTCTGCTTTTGAGTCAGACTTTGGTGCCGGTGATTCGACGACAGGTGGTGCCGGTTCCTCAGAGCGCGGCGGAGAAGCCTCTTCTGCTCCTCCACACCCTGCAAGCACCACGGTGAGAAATAATAAGAGATTACGCGTTTTGTTTACGACGGACGACATAAGCTGTCCCAACAAGTGCAGCTCCAGAAAGTGCTACGAGTGCCCAAGTTGTCGCCATCGAAGAATTTTCAGTTGTTCCGCCAAGACCAGTGTCCGGCATTGCTGCCATTTCACCGCCGTCCGGAATCAGGAGGACGTCAAAGGCCGGTTCGCCTTCAAGGAGTCCAATTGCGAGTGCTGTATAGTTTTTGCCACTGTCGAGTTTGATACCGTCGAGTGCTTTAACGACATCCGTTGCACCGGCTGGTCGTACTTCAAGGTCGTACGTACCGGCATCCAGTGTACCGTAGTCAGAGACTTTCGAGAACTCGAGGTCGCTGAAGAGCGGATCTCCACCTTTTGGTGCGACATCAACGGCTGGTGCATCCGGTGCAAAGTGAGCGACACGGACCATTGATTTTCCATCTTCGCCTTTGCCGTTATCTTCCATGACAGCAAGTTTGATATCTGCCAATTTACCGATTGCGGCTACAGAATAGAATTTTCCGGCTTCGATGTTGAGTGTTTGAGAAAGTACAGGATCTTTTGTTGTACCGGCTGCGAAGACTTCTATTTTATGTTCTCCGGCTGGGAGAGTGAGATAATCTGTAACGGCTTTAAATTCTGCTCCTGAGACTGCTTTTTTGCCATCGACGGCGATGTCCACTGCGGGAGCATCAGGTGAAGCGTGAATCACACGAACCATTGCATCGTCTGCTGCACCTACCGGGAGCACAAATAGTGCGAATAGCAGAGCAGCTGTGACGAAAGATAAGAGTTTCTTCATCTTTTTTTCCACCTCTCATGTCATGATGTATTTCGCTCTCAAACCAACATTTCGTTTTACATTCAGAATATTCTGTTTGTGGTGACATCTTAAACTTAAAGCAATTGTTCAAACCTGTAAATGTCTGAGTGTGCTTTCTTGTCAGGAAAAACACATTAAGTTTCCTGACGAAATGAGATGATTTCCGTCCGTATGATCACATTCATTTTACTGTGTACCCGCACTGTTGCTGTTCGGTTTTGGTAACTGCGGTTTGTATGAACTGTCTGTCTGACAACAAAAAGGTCAGATTCCGCAAAAACGGATCTGACCTTTTCTTTTACTTTATAAAACCAATCATCATTTCACGCAAGACTTTAGCAGCCGCAATTGCTGTCATGTCTGACTGATCATACGCCGGGCAAACCTCTACGAGATCAGCTCCGATGACGTCAACATCAGCCCGTGCAATCATATGGACGACTTCAAGTAATTCTTTTGTTGTCACACCGCCGATTTCCTGCGTACCGGTTCCGGGTGCCGCCGAAGGATCAAGGACATCGATATCAATTGTCACGTAGACCTTTTTACCGGCAAGTTTCGGTAAAACTGCTTTCAACGGTTCAACGATTTCGTATTTGAACAGGTTGTAACCGGATGTCTTCGCCCATTCAAACTCTTCTTTCATCCCTGAACGAATGCCGAACGAATAACAGTTTTCCGGTCCAATCAAGTTCGCGATTTTTTTGAGAGGTGTCGAGTGCGACAACGGTTCTCCTTCATACGAATCGCGTAAGTCCGTATGTGCATCAAAGTGCAGGACAACAAAATCTTCGTAATGTTTATCAAAAGCTTTGACGACCGGCCATGTAACGAGGTGTTCGCCGCCCATACCGAGCGGGAACTTACCTGCCGTCAATAACGAGTCTACGTATTCTTCAATCATATCAAGTGATTTTTGCGCATTACCGAATGGAAGCGGGATATCTCCAGCGTCAAACAGTTTCGCATCGGCGATATCGCCGTCAAGATACGGACTGTATTCTTCAAGTCCGAGTGAGACTTCACGGATCCGGGCCGGACCAAACCGTGAACCGGGGCGGAAACTGACCGTCCAGTCCATCGGCATACCGTACAACACACCTTTTGCATCTTCGTGAGACGGTTGACTCGCGATAAATACCTTACCTGAGTAAGCTTCATCAAATCGCATCATTATTCCTCCAGTCATAGAAAGGAGTGCCCCTGAAAACGGAACACTCCTGACGTTTAATTAAATCGTTAAGTCTTTGACGAACTTCGGTAGCGCGAATGCAGCTGTATGAAGTTCCGGTGTATAGTATTTCGTTTCGATATCGTGGAAACGCTCTGGTGCGACAGCGAGGGGATCATGTTTTTTCGATCCAATCGTAAATGTCCACAGACCGCTCGGATACGTCGGAACGTTGGCAATGTAGAGTTTTGTGATCGGGAAGATTTCTTTAACGTCGCGTTGCACATCACGGATTAAGTCCGGTGTGAACCACGGGTTATCCGACTGAGCGACGAAAATACCGTCTTCTTTTAATGCTTTTGAGATTCCTGAGTAGAATCCTTTTGTGAACAGGTTGACGGCCGGACCGACCGGTTCCGTTGAATCCACCATGATGACATCATATTCGTTGACTGCTTCTGCAATATGCATGAATCCGTCTCCGACGATGACTTCAACACGTGCGTCATCAAGACCACCTGCGATGTTTGGTAAATATTTTTTCGAGTATTCGATGACTTTTCCGTCGATTTCGACAAGAACCGCCTTCTCAACAGATGGATGCTTCAAGACTTCACGGATGACTCCGCCGTCTCCTCCACCAACGACCAAAACAGATTTTGGATTCGGGTGTGTGAAGAGTGGAACGTGTGCGACCATTTCGTGATAGACAAACTCATCACGATCTGTCGTCATGACCATTCCGTCAAGTAACAACATTGTACCGAACTCGTCCGTCTCAACCATCTCCAGGCGTTGAAACTCCGTTTGTTCGCTCTCATAAACGTGGTTGACACGGAATGTGATACCGTAATCTTCCGTTTGGTGTTCCGTGAACCATAACTTTAATTTTTGTTCCATTTGCGATAGAACCCCTTTCTTTCATCAAGACAAAAGTTGTTCGTATGCGAGTGGCGTTTACGGCGCTTCTTAATCATACAAATGCGAGTATACCGGACTTTGAAAGAAACTTCTATATAATTCGAAAAGATTCGACTGTTTTTTTAGTCGACGAACGTGACGATTTCATCCAGGCACCGACGCTGCTTCGCCCGTTTCGGTTCATCCGCCCGGTAGCCGAATGCGACCATGACCGGTACGGTGAAAACAGACCGGTCGAGCACACCGTGCCGTTCGAGAATCTGTTCCACTGCCTGCTGATCGAATCCTTCAATCGGACACGAGTCGATGCCGATTTGCGCTGCTGTCGACATCATGTTTCCAAGCGCGATATAAGCTTGTTTCGCCGACCAATCGGCCATCGCCTTTTCATTATCCCCAATCTTGAAATCTTCTTCGAGGAACAGACCGTACCGTTTTGTCCGACCGGCTTTTGCTTCATCCGACAGACCGAGTACATCCATCATATGTTTCACGTGCTCCCCGTCCCGTTGCATCTGTCCACCTGTCCGGGCCATAAAGATGACGTAGTGGCTCGCTGTCGGCAATTGACCTTGTGCTCCCCACGAGACGTCCCGAATCTCATTTCGAACGGCTTCGTTTTGAATGACAAGCAGATTCCATGGTTCGTATCCGAAAGAACTCGGTGAAAGACGCGCTGTCTCCAAAATAAATGAAAAATCTTCTTCTGTTATTTTTTTAGTCGGATCAAATGATTTGGTTGCATGACGGAACTGAAAAGCATCGATAATCTGTTGTTTTGTCTGATTGTGATTCATAACTGATTCCTCCTGATTAATACGATGACTACCTGATACGATATCAAACCCGTTTCACTCCGTCTGTTTTTTTGCTTCATCAATGTATCTGAAATGCATGTTACAAAACATCTGAAGCGGGAAATAATAAATAATTCGATCATTTCAACCTTTTCTATCCCCTTGATTCAGACCCGTCATTTCAGGCTTTATTTGAATTTCGTTAGTTTTTCTACTGTCCGTCCCCTTCCCATCATTACCCATTTCGGTTTGCCAGTCTGCTCCATCTTTGTTACGGTTAGAACTTGCGTGATAAGGTTTTGTTTTCAAATGACACGGGTATTACTAATGTCGTTGTCTAAAAGAGTTACAAAACTACATGTAAAATTCGAAAGAAGGTGTTGATCACGATGGAAAATAAACGAAAAAGTAAAATTACGAATGTCTTTATCATCTCTGTCATTTTCTGTGTGCTCTTTACCATATGGGGAATCTTACCTGAATCACTCATTGGTGCCGCAAATCTTGGCAATGTCACAGGCATCGCTCAAAACTTTGTTTCGAACGGCTTCGGCTGGCTTTATCTTTTTGGTATGAGTGCCTTTTTATTAATTGCCATCTTTTTAATTTTTTCACGTTTTGGTTCAATCCGACTCGGTAAGGACTCCGATCGTCCCGAGTACGGTCTTATCTCATGGTTCGCGATGTTATTCAGTGCCGGGATGGGGATTGGTTTAGTCTTTTGGGGTGTCTCAGAACCACTGACCCATTTTCATACCCCCCCGGTCGCAACAAATGATTTAACAGAAGCTGCTCCACTCGCCATGCGTTATTCCTTTTTCCACTGGGGTCTGCATCCGTGGGCACTCTACGCGGTCGTCGCCCTCGCCATCGCTTACTCGACGTTCCGTAAAGGACGTCCGGCCACAATCGGTGATACCGTTGCTTCCCTGATGAAACCGAAGTACGAAGCGGCCGGTAAAGGAACAGTTGAAGTACTTGCCATTGTAGCTACGGCATTTGGTGTTGCCACGTCACTCGGTCTCGGAGCCCAACAAATTTCAGGTGGACTTCACTTCCTTGTCGACGGCATCCCGAACTCCTTCATGACCCAATTAATCATCATTTTAGTCGTATCCGTCCTCTATATGATGAGTGCCGCTTCCGGTCTTGATAAAGGAATCGTCCGCTTGAGCAACGCCAATATTGTCTTGGCGATCCTCTTGATGGTTGGGGTTCTCTTCCTCGGACCGTTCAGCTTCATCATGGATCTGTTTGTTCAAACGACAGGTGCTTACTTGCAAAACCTACCGACAATGAGCTTCCGGGCGTCAGCCTTCAATCCCGATGAACGGGGATGGATCAATGACTGGACAATCTTCTACTGGGCATGGTGGATTTCCTGGTCGCCGTTCGTCGGAACGTTCATCGCCCGTGTCTCAAAAGGACGGACAATTCGTGAGTTCGTACTTGGCATCATGCTGGTACCGACAATTTTCGGTCTGCTCTGGTTCTCTGTTTTCGGTGGATCTGCGATTTGGAACGAACTGTTCAACAATGTTGATCTCATTTCAACGGTCAACGAAAAAGGAGTCGAAACCGGTATGTTCGCCTTGTTCGAAACATTCGGTGGTCTCGGAACATTCCTCAGTATCATTGCTGTCTTCTTGATCACGACGTTCTTCATCACGTCTGCCGACTCCGCGACGTACGTCCTCGGGATGTTATCTTCCGGCGGTAGTCTGTTGCCGAGTCTCCGCATCAAATTGACATGGGGAATCATCCAGTCGTCAATCGCAGCTGTTCTC
Source organism: Exiguobacterium sp. GL_137 (assembly GCF_057834585.1). NCBI lineage: Bacteria > Bacillati > Bacillota > Bacilli > Caryophanales > Exiguobacterium > Exiguobacterium sp. GL_137. The sequence continues at coordinate 254,654 of NZ_CM174406.1, read as the reverse complement.
TTGTACGCAGGCGGACTCAGCGCCTTGCAGGCCGCAGCTGTCCTTGCCGCCTTCCCGTTCATCTTCGTTGTCGGGATGATGGTGATTGCCCTGTTCATGGATCTGTCCAATGAACCGGATGCTGCGAAATCAGCCGACGAGTTGAAAAAAGAAGCCTAACTGCAGTCAGACCCTGTCTTCCGTCAGGCGGAAGTCAGGGTCTTTTTGGTATGCTGAATACAAGAAAAGGGGTGAGGACTTGCGCGTCAAGAAAAAATGGTTTATTCCCATCGGCATTCTCGCTCTCAGTAGCTGGTTTTTGTACCGGGAAAATAATCAAATCGACACGACGGCAGTAACGGTCCAATCGGATAAACTGCCTGCTGCGTTTAATGACTATAAGATTTTACAGATTGCCGATCTGCATGGTAAATCCTTTGGTTCCCGTCAAAAGGTTCTTTTGAAAAAAGTGAATAAACTGCAGCCGGATGTCATCTTAATGACCGGTGACTTGATTGATTCAAGACGTAATGGAGAAGAAGAAGCACTTCAGCTGATGAAACAGCTGATACCGGACTATCCGGTCTATTTCGTGACAGGCAATCATGAAGTCCGTCTGAATTTGACGATTTTACCGAAGCTTGAACGACTTGGCGTCACCGTCCTTCGAAATACGTCCGTTCCGCTTGAACGAGACGGTCAGTTCATTGAGTTGCTTGGAATTGACGATCCGACGACGACCCGTTGGAGTGAAGGGCTGCAGGAGCCGGATGGCATCCGGCAAAGTCTCGATCAAGCCCAGTCGACTGCTGATCCCCGTGCTTTTCAACTATTGATGGCGCACCGTCCGGAATATTTACCGTTGTACGCGGAACGGAAAGTCGATTTGGTGTTATCGGGTCATGCCCATGGCGGACAAATCCGGTTACCGTTCACGGACGGCATGTATGCTCCCGGTCAAGGCTTTTTCCCTGAACTGACAGCTGGACAGCATACGATGGAGAACACACGGTTGATCATCAGCCGTGGGCTCGGCAACAGCTTATTTCCGTTCCGAATCTTTAATCACCCTGAGTTAATTGTCGTGACGTTACGCAGATAATCAATCAAAAAAGTGCCAACTCTTTCACAGAGTCGGCACTTTTATTTTTAAGTGAGCGCTTCATGCAACTCAGGTTCAGCATTTTCCCACATCTCCGGTTTATGTGTTTGCAGGAAGTCACGCAACAAGTGTTTCGATGTATCGTCCATATGATCGACGACAATCCGTCCTTTTAACGATTTATCCATCTTATTGACATGATCTGCTAAAATCTTAAAGCCGCGTCGTGCTTCGACATCAACTAACAGGTCACACGCTGCGACGCCACCGTAATAAAATCCTTCCGGTTTCCGGCCAACCGTCACCCAAACGATCCAGTACAGCTTTCCGTTTGGTGAATCCGCCTTGTCCGTCGTGAATTTAATCCGTTTCTCGATAGCTGCTTTCGCATGCATCGCACCCATATCAATATAGGCTTCACCGTCTTCCGGCGAGATGATGACCGGTGACATGCTGTTCAGACTGAGTGTTCCGACACCAAATCCACCATGCCCGTCCGTTGAGTTATCTGAAATGATATTGAAGTTAATTTTCTTTTCCATCGTTTACTTGTCCCCTTTTACTACTGTTGCTTCTATCATACCGCATCCAACAGTCGGTGCAAGCCTTCGTTTACCGCTTGAGTGTCTCAAGCTGCTCCCGGGTGACACGACGGATCGTTGGTAACCGCAGACATTCGAGGGACGTGAGTTCTTCATGAGCAGGTGGATTCAACTCTTCCAGTTGCACCAATGCCCGGTCATACAACGTTTGCGAGGCACGACCGAACAGAACAATCCGCTCCAGTGATGAACATTTCGAACGAATCGCCCGTAATTGCTTGGCCAGTTCCCGAATCCGCTCTGCCAACTCGTCTTCAATATCAGGTGTCGGTTTACGATTTTGAAAAATCGGCTTGAAGCGGTCCTCATCCCGAAGCAACGTCAACATCCCGTAGCGTTTTGCTTCTTCATTTCCGACAAGCGCTGCCAATTCCTTATCCGTCACGAGCCGTCCAAACGGAATATTTTGATCAAATAAGACATCTGCGACTTCGAGACCTTTTGCGCCTGATAACGGGTATGTGTTGTCTTCTGGTAAAGCGCGGTCAAAAATCAGTAGCGTATGGATTTTTTTACGAATCACCGGTTCCATCTCCATGCCTTCACCTCATCCTCATCATTTATTAAGTACTACTTCTTGCTTCCGACAGACTATTCCTGTTCTATACCCATCTTTTTCAATTTCAATGTGCGGTTTGACGGAACCCGGGTGGCGTACGGTATACTGAGGGCGTATTGTACTTATGCTAAGAGGAGGAATCTGACATGCCTTACGTTACTGTTAAAATGTTATCCGGACGCACAGTGGAACAAAAACGTGCTTTGATCGAAAAAGTCACAGCAGCCGTTTCTGAATCCGTCGATGCGCCAAAAGAAAATATTACGGTTTTCATCGAAGAGATGGAGAAAACCGATTACGGTCAAGCCGGCGTCATGTTCGCCGACAAATAAACACTTTTCAGGAGGAACGATTTAACCCGTCGTTCCTCCTGTTCCATATACTTATCACAGGAAGGATGAATCATCATGGCAAAAGTCAGCTTACTTGGGGCAACCGGACGTACAGGACGGCCTTTACTGGATTTACTATTGGAGAAAGGACATGACGTCCGGGTCCTTGTCCGATCGGAGCAGCATGGACTACCTGACCATCCCCACTTGACGGTTATAAAAGGAGATGCGACGGATGCAGACGATCTCGAAAGGGTCATCGCTGGGACGACTGCCGTCTTCAGCTGTTTAGGAACCGATCAAAAACAAATTCTTTCTGTTGCGGTTCCCCACCTCATCATTAAAATGAAAGAACAGCAAATCGAACGAATCGTGTTCGTCGGAACGGCCGGCATCCTTGATGCTTCGGAAGAACCGGGAAAATATCGTTTCCAATCCAGTGAATCCCGTCGTCGCTCGACGATTGCAGCTGAAGATCATCTCAAAGCCTACTTGACGTTAAAAGACGCAGATGTCGACTATACCATCATTTGTCCGACACAACTCGTCGAAGAAGATGCGATCGAGGACGTCTTGATTGAATCCAATCGATTCACCCACGAAACCGGTCCAATCCCCCGCATCAATGTCGCCCGCTTCGCTTATGACGTTTACGATGAAGGGCTGTTCCATCGCGAACGGGTCGGAATTGCTTCACGCGGCTAAAAATAGTAGAAACCAAAAGCAGGACCCGATTTTCTAGTCGGGTCCTGCTTTGTTTTAAGAAATGACAGATCTGCCATTCGTATGCGATTTAGAGTAAGATACTGACGACGATTGCCGTCAAGACACTGACGAGTGTTGCTCCGTAAAGCAATTTCAGACCGAAGCTCGCTGCAACACTTCCTTGGCGGTCGTCCAGTCCTTTAACAGCACCTGCGATGATCCCGATTGACGAGAAGTTAGCGAATGAAATTAAGAAGACCGAAACGATTCCAAGTGTCCGTGCCGAGAATTCTTTTGCGTATTCAGGCAAGCTGAGCATCGCGACGAATTCGTTTGTAATCAACTTCGTTGCCATGATGCTACCGGCACTGACTGCTTCCGCCCATGGAATCCCCATGATGAAAGCGAATGGTGCAAAGATGTAGCCGAGAATATCCTGGAACGAGATGCCGAGAACCATCAAGAAGATATCATTGACCATGCCGATCAAAGCATTGTATCCGATCAACATCGCGCCGACGATGATTGCGACTTTGAATCCATCCATGATGTATTCGCCGAGCATTTCGAAGAACGTTTGTTTTTCTTCCACGATTTCCAAGATGTCTTCTTTTGGATCAACTGTATACGGATTGATGATTGAAACGATCATGAATCCACCAAACAGGTTCAAGACGATTGCTGTGACGACATATTTCGGTTCGACCATCGTCATGTATGCACCGACGATTGACATCGAAACTGTCGACATCGCAGACGCACATAATGTATACAGACGGTGAGGCGGTAATTTACCAATTTGCTTTTTAACCGTGATGAATACTTCTGATTGACCGATCGCTGCTGACGCTACGGCGTTATATGACTCAAGTCGTCCCATTCCGTTAATTTTCGAAAGGACGAACCCGACTCCGCGCATTAAGAGCGGCAGGATTTTCGTGAACTGCAAAATTCCGATTAAAGCCGAGATGAAAACGATTGGCAACAGGACGTTGATGAAGAATGGTTGCGCGCCTTCGTTCGCTAATCCACCGAAGACAAAGTTGATACCGATCGCGGCATAACTGAGCAATTTTTCGAAGACTTGAGCGATCCCTTTAATGACGATATAGCCGAATGACGTGTTCAACAGAATGTATCCCAGGACAAGCTGAAGCACTAGCATGACCGCAAGCGGTTTCAATTTGATGCTTTTACGATTACTGCTGACAAGGTATGCCAAACCAAACACGATGACAAGTCCCAGTATTGCGATTAAATATTTCACGAACTATCCCTCAATCCATAGTTTATTTTATCAGTTGTACATAAGTACGAGGTCTGACGTTCAATCTCTTTCCCAAGTACTACAATAATCAACATTCGGAAGAACTGCAAGGGGTAAAGTTCATTTAGTAACCGCTTTCGTCATTTTCATAAACTTTCAATACAATGTTTTCCATCCGTTCCCGAACATTGCCCTGACTGATGTTCGCCTTCCCATATGCTTTCCAACCGGGATAAACATCGAGGGTGTACGGTTCAAAATCAAAAACAGCGGTTAAATCCCATTTCCGATCGTACGAAAATCCACTGCAGGCAATATATTCAGCTAAAAATTGATCTGCTGCTTCGACCGATTCAAGCAATGCCAGATTTAATCGGCAATGGGCGACATCTGCTTCAATGGGTCCAACACAGGCACTAATCCAATCGACTACGTTATACTTTTCAGCTGATTCGTATAACACATTGACCGGATGAAAATCACGGTGGATGAATCGAACTTGTTGACTCGTTGCCGGCGGTTCTGCCACAGCCCGTTGCCACATCTCCTTTTGAACTGTCCAAAAAGGAACCGTTCGCTTTGTCACGTATGGTGCATACCGGTACAAGGCTTCTGGAACCGGCAGTTGATGAATCGCAACTAACGTTTTTGCCAATTGTTTGAGGTACGCTCGATTTAACGGTTCGAGTCGGACGTCTCCCGGTAAACACGTCATTTGAATCCATGGGGGAATCTCCCCCTCCCACGTCAATTGATAATTTTCGACATCCGGCCCTAATCTACCGGTCGCCCGTAACGCAAAGACCTCGTGCGCGACGAGGTCCGGTTCCTGTTTTAGCCAGGCAGGATTGGTATGAGTTCGAAAAACACTATTCCCCGCTCGAAACACGTACGAGGAAGTCGCTCCTTTTAAGGGGATAACCGCTTTCCCTTCCAAGCCGGCATACTTTAAGATGGTTGCGATGATATTGTTCATATTTCTTCTCCAAGTAACAATTGATCGATTTGCATCTTCTCGTTCGCAAATTCCCGTAAGTCATGCAGGATTTCCTGCGGGAAAAATAGCTTTTCATCCGTCTGACGTGAATTGGCAATCGCCTGAACGAGCGGCGAGACTTGCGAGATCTCTTTCATCTGACCATTTTTCATCTGCAGCATGATCGGTTGTTTACTGATTTCGCCATTATCTCCATATAAGTCGTACGGCAGGCGACTGAGCTTGTCTTCGAGCAGATAATAAGTGGGATCAAGCCCGATTTTTTCAAATAACGTACACAGTTTCTCATGGACACGCGCGCGCTTTTCTGCCGGATAATCCACATATTTAAATAATTTCCGGTCGACGAACCGGCGTGCCAAATCGCTTAATACGGCGTCCTCTTCCTCTGCCCACTGCTGGAAATAGAAGTAGACGATCGTCTCATCCAGTGCCAAATAATTCTTCAGCGACATCTGTTGTGTAAAAAGTGGACTTAAGTGGACCGGATCAATCGTGAAGGCATACCCGCCCGTATACAGTTCTTTTGCCCGCTCAAGAATCGCTTTTAATAAGTAATCGCTCGAACGCGTCACGGGATGGAGATAGACCTGCCAGTACATCTGATAACGCCGCATGATGTAATCTTCGATCGAATGCATCCCGGACTGCTTTACGACCATCTGATTCGGTGCCGGACGCAGGACACGCAACATCCGTTCGAGATCAAACTTTCCGTAACTGACACCGGCGAAATGTGCATCCCGCAACAAGTAATCCATCCGGTCGACATCGAGCTGGGAACTGATCATCGTCACAAGCAATTGATTAGGATGGGTTTTGTTGATGATTGACGCGACTTCTTCTGCAAATCCTTCCCCGACCTGATCGAGGACCTGTTTGATTTCTGTATCCCCAAGGATAATCCGTTCCGTCCATTCTTCATGATCAACACCAAAGACGTTTTCAAAGGCATGGGAAAACGGACCATGACCGACATCGTGCAAGAGTGCGGCGACGAGTGTCAATTCGCGGTACTGATCGTCCCAATCGGCGCGACCATTAAAGACATCAATCAATTGACGGGTAATCTCGTACACGCCAAGCGAGTGATGAAAACGGGTATGCTCGGCTCCATGGAACGTCAAAAATGATGTGCCGAGCTGTTTAATCCGGCGGAGACGTTGAAATTCTTTTGTTCCGATTAATTGCCAAATCAATTGGTCGCTGACATAGATGTAGCGATGAACGGGATCCTTGAATACTTTTGTTTCTTTTAGCTGTCCCAGTGACTGATACATACACTCTCTCCTTTAGTAGCTCGTTCTCGATCGGTATAGTTCATAGTTCGGTTTGAAACGGTCCGTTCCTGTTGCTTCACTGGCTTCTTATTAAAAAGTTTACACTGCCGTATGCTATAATAATGTCGCAAATCTAGAAAAAAAGGAACGAGCCTATGGGAATCGAACTCTTAAAACAAGAACATTATCGTATTTTTGATCAAACGTCACTCGGAAACACCTTTCATGCCACACAATCGTTTGCGATGGACGATACATTGTGCGCCTCCGTCGCTACAGAGGGTGCCGCCATCCGCTCCTGGGTCCACCATGAAACGGTTGTCCTTGGGATTCAAGATGCGCGTCTCCCTCATCTCGATGATGGAATCGACGTCTTACACGCCCATGGTTTTCAACCGGTCATCCGCAATTCCGGCGGGCTGGCCGTCGTGCTCGATGCCGGTGTCCTGAACATCTCGCTTGTCCTCCCGGAACGCGGTGGAATCGATATCGACAGCGGCTATGAAGCAATGCTCGCCCTTGTCCGGCAGATGTTCGCCGAAGAAACCGATGCCATCGTCGCCGGTGAGGTCGTCGGATCATATTGCCCCGGATCCTATGATTTATCGATTGCCGGCAAAAAGTTCGCCGGTATTTCACAGCGGCGTGTCCGCGGAGGCGTCGCGGTTCAAATTTACCTCTGCGTGAACGGCAGTGGCAGTGCCCGGGCGCAACTTGTCCGTGATTTTTATGCTGCCGCCCTACAAGGAGAAGCGACCAAGTTCGTGTATCCGACAGTCGTTCCCGAAACAATGGCCTCTTTGGAAGAGCTGTTGCAACTCCCCTTCACGGTCGAAGACTGCTTGGTACGTGTTTACCGCTCCTTGATGGAACTTGGCGCGACACTCACACCGTCCGTCTTGAGCGAGGTCGAGAACGAACGCTTCGGTGTAAACCTGGGTCGGATGTTGGATCGAAATGAAAAAGTCCTAGGTTGATAAAGGAGAGAACGAACATGGTACGTTTTATTACTGACAGCGGTGCTGATGCACCTAAAGAATTACTAGACGCTTACGGCTTCACCGTCATGCCGTTCGGCGTGTTGATTGACGAAGAGACATTTTTCGACGGCGAATCGATTTCACCGGTCGAATTATATGAAAAAATGCGGAACGGGGCGGCACCAAAGACGTTTCAAGTAGAAGTGTCACGGATGGTCGAAGTCTTTACAGAACACTTTAAACAAGGTGAATCGTTCATCTATCTGGCTTTCTCAAGCGAACTATCCGGTACGTATCAAACCGCAACGATGCTCGCAGCAGAACTTGCTGAAACGTATCCGGATGTCCCCTATGCCATCATCAACACGAAAACAGCCTCGACCGGTCAAGGACTGTTCGTGTTAGATGTCGCTGAATTTGCGAAAACCCATTCGTTTGAGGAAACAAAAGCGTATGCCGAACAAAAAATCAATACCGTCCGTCATTTGTTTACGGTCGAATCGCTCGAATACCTGATGCGGGGCGGCCGTGTTTCGCGGGCCAGTGCTTTCATCGGTGGTTTACTGTCGATTCTTCCACTTTTGACGGTCGAAGACGGGAAACTGATTCCAAAAGAAAAGATCCGCGGTCAGAAAAAAGTCATGAACCGGATTGTCGAATGGATGGAAGAAGCACGTCCGTCGATCGATGGACACCGCATCATCATCGGGCACGGCGACTCGATCGAACGCGCGGAACAACTGAAACAGTTGATTGAAACCCAGTTCGCACCAAGCGAAGTTTTAATTACGATTGCCGGCGCGGCGATCGGCTCGCACACCGGTCCCGGATTAATCGTCATCGGCTATGATTTACCGGCCTGATTCGTCATTTAAAAAATCCGAATGTCTCCACCTCTTCTTATGGATAGAGGGATGGGAGCATTCGGATTTTTTTAGTTATTTTATTAAAAATAACCTTTTACGAAGTCATTAAATTCGAGTTCGGTTTCATTCAGATTTGCCGGACACAACTGGTTCCCCTTGATTCAAGTTGACCGTCAATGGTTTCGCCGTTCCTTTACCCGAGAAGTTTTCAATCAAGTCTTTGACATCGATGCCGGATGACGCTTTCAGTGTCTCCTGCAATGACGCCATCAAGTCGGTTGCGTATCCGGTCACCCGGTTTGCTCCGCCGCCTTCGCCGCTCCCTGTATCGACGACTGTAATCTTGTCGATGTTGCCGAGTGGTGCTGCGACCTGTTTCGCATATTCCGGCATCATCCGGACGACCATGTCGAGAATCGCCGCTTGTCCGAACTGTTCGAATGCTTGCGCGATCTTTTCTTTCGCTTCCGCTTCCGCGAGACCTTTCAGACGGATGATATCCGCTTCCGTCTCCCCTTGCGCCCGTTCGGCTTCCGCTTTCGCCAGACCATCGAGACGAATCCGTTCGGCGTCGGCTTTCGCAGAGGCTTCAATCCGGTATTTCGTCGCATCGGCTTCCGCATATTGTTTCGCCCGGTCGGCCTGGGCCGCCTGCTCGATGGAGTAACGATCGGCGTCGGCCCGTTTTTTGACTTCCGCATCGTATTGTTTCTCGCGGCGGAGAATTTCACGTTCTTCGAGCTCGATTTGTTTCTGACGTTCGATGATTTTGATCTGCATTTGTTGTTCCGTGACTTCCTGCTGAGCGCGGGCATTTTCAAGGTCATACGCTTGGTCGGCTTTTGCTTTTGCGATATCCTGCTCGCGGCGGTAATCGGCCATCTTCAGTTGATTTTCTTTTTCCGCTTCCGCAATTTCCGTTGCCCGTTCAAGTTCCGCTTTTTTCGCATCTTTTGAAGCTTCCGCCCGCTTGATCCGTGTTTCTTTTTCTGCGTCGGCTGTTGCGATATCGGCATCGCGGCGGACCTGGGCAATCCGCGGTTTCCCGAGTGATTCCAAATAACCGTTTTTATCGCGGACGTCTTTGATCGTGAACGAGACGATGATCAGTCCCATTTTCGCTAAATCCTGTGACGCGACACGTTGCACTTCCTGTGAGAATTTATCACGGTTTTTGTAAATTTCTTCGACTGTCATCGAACCGAGGATTGACCGTAAGTGCCCTTCAAGGACTTCCCGTGCTTCGCCTTCCCGGTCTTCTTTTGATTTACCGAGGAATTGTTCGGCTGCCGTCGCGATTTCAGAAATCGAGCTGCCGATTTTGATGATTGCTGTCCCGTCTGCCATGACCGGAACACCCTGCTCTGTATAGACTTCCGGTGTCGTCACTTCGAGCTTGCTCGACAGCAGACTGAGCGGGGATGCTTGTTGAAAGACAGGTAAGATAAACGCTCCGCCGCCACGGATGATTTTGACCCGGTTGCCGGATTCATCAGTGTTGACGGTCGGACTGTTCCCGAGATAACTCCCGGACACGATCAACGCTTCTTCCGGTCCGACTGTGCGGTACTTTGTGACGAATAAGGCGATCAGCGCTAAAATCAGTGCGCCGGCTATGATTGCTACAATAATAATCGGATTCATGAAAACATCTCCTCTTTCCACTGCGTAGGATAGGTCATGACATGCGCCACACCTTGTTTAATTTCAATGATGATGACTTTTGTTCCTTGTGCCAGAGCCGGACCTTCAAAAAGAACGGCGGATTTGGCAATCCGTCCTGACACATCATCGACGAGAATTTCACCGTAGCCGTCCTCCGGAATCGGGAGGATGACGATGGCACTGCGTCCTTCAAGCGTCTGTTCCGAAAAACTGATGGATTGCTCCGCTTTCGCAAGCGGTACAAAAATGAATAAATGCAACAAAGACGTCAAGATGAGACTGATACCGGCACTGATCAGCAAAATAACGAGCGAACCAAGTGACGTCAGATGCTCGAGTCCAAATCCAAAAGCAGATGTCAAAATGACAAAGGACAGGATTAACGTCGGATGAAAAATTTGATCGATGCCCGGAATCAAATCGGAAAAGACGACAGACAATAAAACGCCGCAGGCAGCAGCGGCAAGGGCATACAGATAAAGCGTACTAACGTCCATCTTCGGTCACCTCGATAAACGGATTTGATCCGTACAGTTGCCGATAGGTTTGAAGATACGCATGTCGATTTTCTTCATATAACAATTCGGCTAATTCTTTTTCCCGTGGACTGTCTGCTTCCTGACATCTGCGGGCATACTTTTTTTGTGCCGCGTAATGCCGTGCGAGCAAACTTTCGAGTGTCCGGGAATTGTTTGATTCAGATACCGGCCGTGTATCTGAAAAAGATCGTTTTTTCATCCGCCTGCTCCTCTCTTCTGTGCTGAGCTCTTCTTTATTTACGGTTTATTTTTGGAAATAGTTTCAAAATGACTGGTTTTTTTACATTTTTCCTTCTGCGTCTGCGTTCCTCCACTGAAAAAGCCGATCCCTCAAAAAGGAATCGGCTTCATTGAATGCATCTTTTTATTGATTTCTTCGGACAATCAGTAAGGTATACACGAGCAATGCCAGACAATCAAGTGTCATGATGATCAAGCCCATCGGCAACGCCGACTCTTCCCCCATCACGCCAACGAGTGGCGAGACGAGTGAGCCGACAAGCATCGGCAACAGACCAAGCAAGGCCGAAGCACTTCCGGCCGTCGAACCGTAGTTTTGCATCGCCAAGGTAAAACCGAGCGTCGAAATCATCCCGACACTCGAAACGACGAAGAACAACGGAATCATAACGAGAATCAAGGAGTCGGATAACGTCAGCGCAAGAAACAGACAGATCCCGGCTAAGGCGACGACCGTCAAGGCGATCCGCATCATTTTCTCACTGTCGACGCGCCCGGCCAACCGTCCGGCCGTTTGGGCAGCCAGAATGATTCCGATCCCGTTCAGACCGAACAGAAAACTGAATTGTTGCGGACTCGCCCCGTAGATGTTTTGTAAAACGAACGGGGAACCGGAGATATACGCAAACATCGCACCCATCGCAAACGCTTGGGCAAAGGCATACCCGATGAAGGTCCGGTCTGACAGCAAGCGTCCAAACGTCCCGAAGGTCGTCTTCAAATTCCCTTCGACCCGGTGATGAACCGGCAGGGTTTCCGGCAACCGGAACGCGACTGCAATCAGCATCAACGTACTTAAGATGGCAAGCAGATAAAATACGACGCGCCAGTCGCCGAACCGCAAAATTTGGCCCCCGATGATCGGCGCCAAAATCGGTGCCGTTCCGTTGACCAGTGATAACGCCGCAAAAAACTTCGTCAATTCTGGCCCTTCGAACAAATCCCGGACGATCGCCCGCGAGATGACGATTCCGGATGCACCGGCTGCTCCTTGAACGAAACGTAAAGCAATCAAAATTTCAATCGTCGGCGCAAAGGCACAGGCGAGCGATGCCAGTAAATAGGCAAATAAGGCCAATATCAACGGACGTTTTCGTCCCCGGACATCACTGAGCGGACCGACGATGATCTGCCCGATTGCCATCCCGAGCATACAGGCGGTCAAGCTTAGTTGAATCGAGGAAGCACTGGCGCCAAATGAACGCGACATGTCCGGAAATGCCGGTAAATACATGTCAATCGAAAGTGGACCGAGTGCGGCGAGTGATCCTAAAATCAGGATTAGGGTCAATCGTTTGGTTTGAATCGGTGAAGTGTTCATCATGATTTTCCTCCTTCCTATTAAGATGTCACGTAGTCTAAATCGTGTAAGACATAAGCTAAAAAGAAGACGACGGATGGATTTTCATAGGCCGTTTGGACTTTCTTCAACTGGGCCCGGTAACCGGTCTCATATTCCACACCATTCAATTTTCGTTCCATGTTCATCTTGATCAACGCATCGAGCTTATCGACGACATCAACCATCTGTCCTTCGTACGTATCATCTTTTGCTTCGACGACGAACCGGTGAAATTCCTTTCGCATCGAGGACGGCAACAAATTGATCAACGCTTCGCCTTCCGTCCGTTCATACGCTTCAAAAGCTGCTGCCGTGACCGGGGTCGCATGTTTGACAGGTCCGAGGACATCGCCTGTTGTCCCTTCGACCAGGTCATGACACAACAGACGCGAAACGACTTCTGCCGTATTGATCTTCACACCGTATTTTTTGGACTCAATCAATCCGTTGAACAAACCGAGTGATGCCGCACGGAACGCATGTGTCGCATCATTGTCGTCAATCGTATTGAATCGTCCTTTCCAGCGCCGAATCGTATCCATCATCAAGACGTTGTCAATGAAACGTGACATGTCATCCTCTGCCCAAACTGACTCCGTCAACGTCCGAATTGAAAACAACGGATGAACCGATAGTGCCTCTTTGAGTTCATTCGCCTTGTCGAGGAAAAACGTCGATCCCGTCACTTCTGCTTCCCGTTTCGCAAACAGCATCGCATCAAACGTGTCGATTGCTTCGACCAGCTTTCCTTCTGTTGAGTCATCTTCTGCAAACACCAGATAATTCGTGAAATCCGGTTGAAGGGACTTCGACAGCAACGCAACGAGTTTTTCACTCGCCTGGCGCTCCATCGCCTGGATGTGGGCATGCAACGTCGGTTCTTTTTTTGTCCGGTGTTTAATCGGTCCCGTGATGACCTCGTTCATATCGTGGAACAAGGATTTTCCAAGCAACGTCAATCGATCGTATTTAGTATCTGCTACCTCTTCTTCAATATAACTCGCCATCAAACTGAATAAAGCGACACGAAAGCTGTGACTCGCCGCATTATCCGGAAAGCGAGGGGCATATTCGTCCCAACGCGGGACATTCTGCATCCGTGTCAACATGCGAATAAAATTACCGTTTTGCATCGTCATCTCTCCTCATAAAAAACGGACAGAGGAATGATGACCCTGTCCGTTTCTAATTATTATTCGTCTGTTTTCGTACCACTTCTAAACCAACCTAACACTAAAATCAAGACGAGTACAATCCAGAAAATCGATTGCCAAAGCGTGCTTTCCGGGAATTCATGCGGTAAGACATGAATCGACGGATGCGCCAGTGTCATGACGACAAGCTTGACCCCGACCCACGCAACAAGCCAAAAGGCAGCTTCTTCGATTCCCGGCCGTTTTTGTAATAAGACGACAAACCAGCTGGCGAAGTAACGCATGATGACAAGTCCAATGATTCCGCTGAAGAAGACAACCCAGAATTGTCCTGTGTTCAAGCCGCCGATTGTTCCGCCGATCATTGGTAACGTCGTCGCCATCGCAACAGCTGCGAGCGTCGAGTCGACCGCGAACGCTAAATCCGAGAACTCGACTTTGACAACCGTCCACCAAAAGTTCGGCGACGCTTTTTGTGACGCCATTGCATCGGGAACCTGATGTTTGTTTGAACGTGCTTCGATAATCCCTTTGAAGGCAACATAGAACAAATAAATGGCGCCGAGTGCCTGAAGCTCCCAAATCGTCGCTAGGTAAGACGCGAAGAAAATCGCAACGAAGCGTAAAACAAGTGCTCCGATCAATCCATAAAACAATGCCTTTTTTCGTTGATCGTCCGGCAACGGACGTACGAGAACAGCCATGACCATGGCGTTATCAGCTGACAGCAGACCTTGTAAAATGATTAAAACAAGCCCAACCGTCGCATACTGTGTAATTAATCCAATATCCATAAAAACGAATCCCCTTTTTGTTCAGTAAGTTTATTATAAGGCCGCTTACCTAAAAGCAAAAGACTCAAGACTTAAATCTGACGGTTCTTTTTATCTGCTCTTCCGGATTAGTAGACAAAAAAAGACTCCCCTTGAAGGAGAGCCTAATTGAAATTACAGATTTTTTTCGACTTTCTTTTCAGCATCCGGATTTGATTTCGTCTTCGGAGAAGAGAACCAACCCCAGAGTGCGAGACCGATCATGACTGTCCAGAAGAAGATTTGCCACGGTGTGCTGTGGGCGAATCCTTCCGGAAGTTTCCATGCTTCGAAAATCGTACCTTCGATTGATGCATGGTATTTAGGGTGTTCGAGTGCGAGGACCGCAAGTTTTACACCGACCCAGGCAACGATGGCGAATGCTGCTGTTTCAAGACCCGGACGTTCCCCCAGTAACTTAACGAAGACGCGGGCTGCAAAACGCATCAGGACGACACCCATCAGTCCACCTGTCAAAATGACGACGAAGTGACCGGTGTTCAAGCCACCAATTTCACCTGTTCCCCAGTTCGGGAGCGCAACGGCAAGTGCGACGGCTGCCAAAATTGAATCGACGGCAAACGCGAGGTCGGCGAATTCAATCTTCGCGACTGTTTTCCAGAACTCGGCTTTAGAAACCGGCTCATCTGATTTCGGTTCTGCGTCGAGTTCATTTTCCGCCCCATGATTCTCACCGATTCGCCGGGCTTTGATCGTCTTATAAATATGCCGGAGTCCCATGATTAACAGGTAGGCGGCACCAAGTGCTTGGATCTGCCAAATATCGACGAGGAATGAGATTGCGAACAATGCTGCAAATCGAAGAACGAATGCTCCTGCTAATCCATAAAATAAAGCCTTTTTCTGCTGCTCGCCCGGTAAATGTTTTACCATGACGGCCAAGACAAGTGCGTTATCTGCCGAAAGGAGTCCTTCTAACGCGATTAAGACGAGGACAACCCAGGCATATTGAAGTACTAACTGCCAATCCATCTACTTCATTCCTTCCTAAGTTATGATTTTAAATTGAAAATCAAGTTTTCATTAGACACATCGTTTATGCGTTCATATGAACATATACTATAGGATAATATACCCGATTGCAAGCAAGTTATACCTGAAAATAAGCAAACTGTTTCTTCCGAGCCTTGTAAGTTTTGTTTTTAGGAAGGTTCGTGATAAAATTCATAGCAACGATACGTCGCGACAACACATTCACGGAATCATCAGACTTGCTCGTCTCTAGCATTCCTGTCATGTTATTACTACTTGCATTACTACAAAAGGACAAAGGGGCCGATATGAATGTCTACCTACCCGGTTACACTGCCAACCAAAGAAGAGCGCCACAAGCTGTTTGGTTCTGTTCCTCCTATTAAAGGGACAAAGCCGACTGAAAAAGATAAAATGATCGACTTGCAAAATACACCGAAGAATTTCCTATTCGCACTCGATGCTGTAGGAATTTCAAACGTCAAACATCCTGTCGTCATCCAAGACGGCGAATCGACACAAGCAACTGTCGCGACATTCGAACTGTCTACTTCGCTTGTTCAAGACCGTAAAGGGATCAACATGAGCCGTTTGACGGAACAACTTGATCAGTACCATAACGAGGGGTGGGTCATCACGAATGAATCCCTCATCCAATTCGCACGTGAACTTGCTGAGCGGATGGAACAGACCGAAGGACAATTGACCATCCGTTACCCATGGTTCTTCACACGTAAAGCGCCTGCAACAGGACTCGGCGGATTGATGAATGCCGAAGTCTGGCAAACAGTCAGCGTCGACACAGAAACAAACGAAGCGACCTTGTCTGTCGGTCTGACGATTAACGTCACGACACTTTGCCCATGTTCAAAGGAAATCAGCGAATACAGCGCGCATAACCAACGTGGTTATGTGACAATGGAAGCTTCATTACGCGATGAAGCGGATGATTTTAACTGGAAACAAGAACTTCTTGATGCAGCAGAATCAAATGCATCGGCACCTCTGCACCCGGTCCTGAAACGTCCGGATGAAAAACGTGTCACAGAGATGGCCTATGAAAACCCACGTTTTGTCGAAGATATGGTGCGCCTAATCGCCGCTGATCTTTACGAAATGGATGCCATCGCGTCGTTCTTCGTTGAATGCCGCAACGAAGAAACGATTCACCAGCATGATGCGATTGCACGCATCACCTTTGATAAAGATGCACAGTAATCTATAAGGAAACTCCAACCAATCCTCGGATCGGTTGGAGTTTTTTTTCGTTGTCCTCCTTTTCGGTAACGTTTACACTTAGGACGAATGGAGGGATGTCATGTTTGAACTCATACCCTTTTTACTGGAACGACTCGGAATCATGATCATTTTAGCGTTCATCCTCGCCCAGTGGGGACCGACAAGGCGTTTACTGAAACAGCCTGAAGCCGGCTGGCAGTTCGGGTTGTTGATTCTGTTTTTCGCCACATACGGGATTTTGAGTAACTACACCGGTGTCAAAGTCGATTTGGCCAAGTTTTTACCGCACACCTGGCTCGAACAGGTCGATGGTACATCGGCTATTGCGAATACACGGACGATGATTGTCGTCATCAGTGGATTGCTCGCCGGTCCACTCGGCGGCACGATCACCGGTCTGCTCGTCGGTGTTCATCGTTATACACTCGGTGGTTTTACCGCCTTTGCTTGTGCTTTATCGACTGTCGTCGCAGGAGGTGTCAGTGGCTTACTCCGTCCTTACTGGCGCGATCGTCTCGGCAGCCAAGCGTTATTACCGATTTGTCTGACCGGCTTTTTAATGGTTTTCGAAATGTCTTTAATTCTTCTGTTGTCCGATCCGTTTCCAGCTGCCCTCGAACTGGTCCAGTTCATCTTTCTTCCGATGACCGTCGTCAATGTCCTTGGAGTATGGCTGTTCTTATCAATCATCCGTCTCGCAGCGCGGGAAGAAGAGCATGTCCGGGCCCGTGAAGCGGAACGCTCCCTGCATATTGCAGATTTGACCTTACCGTATTTGACACGCGGCTTAAATATCCAAACGGCTGAAGCCGTTGCCGATATCTTGTTACAACAAACACGCGCCGATGCCGTCTCCTTGACCGATCAATCGGTTATTTTGGCACATATCGGCGTCGGCAGTGACCACCATCGATCCGGCGGGCACTGGACGACCCGTCCGACGGAACATGTCCTGACAGACGGACAACTCCGCCTCGTCACTGATCAGGATGAGATTGGCTGTCCGAAAGCCGACTGCCCGTTACAAGCCGGAATCATCGCGCCGTTGACGATCGGTGAAACGACGATCGGGACATTGAATGTTTATTATCCTCACCCTGAATTACTCGATGCGGTCGAAGTCGAATTGATCGAAGGACTGGCGAAGCTCTTTTCGACCCAACTCGCTCTCGGCAAAGCGGAACGGCAAGCCGGTTTATTAAAGGATGCCGAAATCCGCGCACTCGAAGCGCAAATTCATCCGCACTTTTTGTTTAATGCCATCAATACGATTTATGCGTCGTGCCGGACAGATGTTGAACAGGCCCGGACATTACTGCTGGAACTGTCGACCTTTTTCCGCAGCAATCTGCAAGGCGCCCGCTCGACGAAAATTCCATTGCAAAAGGAACTGGAACATATCGAAGCCTACATCTCGCTTGAAGCTGCCCGTTTTCCCAGCCGTCCGTTCGTTGATATTGATTTAGAGGAAGGCACAGAACAACTACTCGTTCCTCCGTTTATTCTCCAACCGTTAATCGAAAACGCCTTCCAACATGCGTTCAGTCCCGGACAAACCGGATATGTCGGTGTCACTGCCTGGTTGACCGCCGATCAATTGGTATTGGAAGTCGTCGATAATGGACGCGGGATTGAAGCGGAGCAACTCACACGCCTCGGCCGGGAAGTCATCGAATCGCGTGGCACCGGGACCGCCCTGTTCAATACTGCGGAACGAATCAAAAGCCTGTATGCCGAAAACGGTTCTTTCCGATTGACCAGTCAACCTGGAGAAGGTACGACCATTACCATCCATCTGCCGATCGAAACAGGAAAGGAGGCGCCGCATGCGCACGATCTTAATTGAAGATGAACCACTTGCCCGCGATGAACTACGGTATCATGTCGTCCGGGCCGGACTCGAAGTCATCGCCGAGACAGGACACGTCGGTGAGGCTGAACAACTCGTTCGGACGTTGCAACCGGATCTCGTGTTTTTAGATATCGAACTGATTGACGGGAGCGGGCTTGACGTCGCCAAACGTTTGCAATCGATGCCGCATCCGCCGGCGATTTTATTTGTGACGGCTTATGATGCCCATGCCCTCGAAGCGTTCGAACTGAACGCTTACGATTACATCTTAAAACCGTATGATCCGTCACGGATTATTCGGGCGATTGAAAAAATCATGCGAAAACCGGCGCTGAAAACACCGCGGATCGAACGATTGGCCGTCGAATCCGGAGAGCAGTTAAAATTGCTTTCCCCGCAGGATGTCGACTATATCGTCGCTGAAAGCGGAAAAACAAAAATCGTGACCCGTTCCGAATCCTATCCGTCAAATGATACGTTACAGGAACTTGAACGAAAATTATCGGATCACCGTTTTCTGCGGGTCCACCGCTCCTATCTCGTCAACCTGGCTGCCATCGAAGCGATCGAACCCTGGTTCAATGGTGCCTATACGATCAAGATCCAACAGATTGATGTACCTGTCAGTCGGACGTATGTCAAAGTCTTGAAGGAAGCTCTCGGTATCTGAGGGTTTTCTTTTTTCCGTTCATCCTTCTTTTTCGACATGTCATCGGTCAAAACGAACGGTTCATCCGCTTAACGAAAGAAAGCGCTTCCAAATCAAGTACACTTTTCTCATACCAGTTTATGAGGAGGTTCATACATGAGTGCTACACCAATTGTTATTGCCGTCATTTGTATTTTATTGATCGTTTATCGTCTTTATGGCACATTCATGGCTGTCAAAGTCTTAAAAATCAAAGAGGACCGGGAAACACCGGCCCATAAGTTTGCGGATGGAAAAGATTATGTCCCGACCAACAAATGGGTGTCGTTCGGTCACCACTTCGCAGCAATCGCCGCTGCCGGTCCGCTCGTCGGTCCTGTACTTGCTGCCCAGTTCGGCTACTTACCGGGACTGTTATGGCTCTTGATTGGTGCCGTCATCGGTGGCGCCGTCCACGATATGGTCGTCTTGTTCGCTTCGATGCGTCAAGATGGACAGTCGTTATCGGAAGTCGCTAAAAAAGAGCTTGGACCTGTCGCCGGTTTTTGTGCCGGTCTTGCGATGCTATTCATCATCACAATCACGATGGCCGGCTTATCAATGGTCGTCCTGCATGCCCTTGAGCACAATCCATGGGGAACATTCGCTGTCTTCTCGACCATTCCGATTGCAATGGGTGTCGGCATCTACTTACGAAAAGGCGGCAACCTCGCCTTGGCTTCAGTCGTCGGTTTCCTATTAATTCTTGCTGCGATTGGTTTCGGTCCCCAGTTGACTGACACGTTCATCGGAACATGGTTCGACCTGTCGTCACGTCAACTCGCGATTGCGTTACCGATTTATGCCTTCTTCGCTGCAGCACTGCCGGTCTGGTTGTTGCTTGCACCGCGTGATTACTTATCCAGTTTTATGAAAATCGGTGTCTTCCTGGCCTTGATCGTCGGTGTCTTCATCATCAACCCGGACATCCGCTTCCCGGCTTTCACGAAATTTGTCAACGGTGGCGGTCCCATCATTGCCGGTCCGGTCTGGCCGTTCATCTCCATCACGATTGCCTGTGGTGCGATTTCCGGCTTCCACGCCTTCGTCGGTTCCGGAACGACACCAAAGATGATCAATCGGTGGAGCGATATCAAACCGGTCGCCTTCGGTGCGATGCTTGTTGAGTGTCTCGTCGCTGTCATGGCTTTGATTGCCGCGACTTCCCTTGAAGTCGGTGATTACTTCGCCATCAACTCAACACCGGAAGTCTTTGCAACACTCGGGATGAGTACGGTCTATCTCGATGAATTGTCACGGGAAATCGGTCTCGATCTCGCCGGGCGGACTGGTGGAGCTGTTTCGCTGGCCGTCGGTATGACGTTTATCTTCCGGGCCATTCCCTGGTTCCGTGAAATTGCCGGCTTCTTCTTCCAATTCGTCATTCTCTTCGAAGCAGTCTTCATCCTGACAGCGATCGATGCCGGAACACGTGTAGCCCGCTACCTGATTCAAGATTTCTTCGGTGAATTCTACAAACCATTGAAACGTGTTGACTGGATTCCGGGTGCCATTTTTGCCAGTGCGCTTGGAACGTTCTTCTGGGGGTACCTGCTCTTCTCCGGCGACATCGGTTCGATTTGGGCCTTATTCGGTGTCTCGAATCAGTTGATGGCTTCCATCGGCTTGATCATCGGAACAACGATTATCCTGAAAATTGCCGATAAAAAAGTCTATGCGTTAACGACATTCATTCCACTTGTCTACCTGCTCGTAACGGTCACGTTCGCTGACATCTGGATGGTCGCCAATGTCTATGCAAACCCGGCCTCTGCCGGCTTCAGTATTCTGAATACGATCCTGTCGGTCACGATGGGCGTTTTAGCGATCGTCATCACGATTTCAGCTGTGCGGAAATGGATTGAATTGCTCAATTCACCGCGTTGGGAAAAAGTGAAAAAATCAGCTTAATCAAAACCGCTTGGATTGTACACGGATTTCGTGTATCCATCCAAGCGGTTTTTTTATTTACGAACACCCAAATCAGTTGCCCGAAGCGTACCCCATGGCGAGACATCGGCTTTGACCACTAATTTTTTTTCATCTTCGTATCCTTTTCCTGTTCCCTGCTCCACATAATACTGGTTCAATTGGGGAATCGTGACGTATTTGTCATAATAATCTCCGGCAACTGAACCAAAAAAGCGTTCATTCGAGATACGGTCAATCTTGGCATAACCATCAGAATCCGTCGTAAACGTAACGTAGACCAATCCTTTTTTAACGGAATCCGCCGGCTTCAAGTCAGGATACTGCAACATGACATATTCACCGTAGACCGGGCTAAACGGATCATACGGTTCGGCCCGAAAACGATAGCTGTCACCGAACCAGGAAATGGAATAAAAACTGAGGATCACACCGAGGACAACGATAATTTGCAGGACTGGAAACAGATACCGTTTCATGACGGAACCCCTCCTTCATGACGTTTTCGAATCCACCACAAGACACCGGCAATCAGGAAGACGAGCAATGCACCGACAAGGAAGAATAACGACATATCGAGGCGATCCCAGGCATAGATGAAATAAATCGTCAGTTGGACGGCGATGAAGTAAACGAATGGAATCGTCAGGCGACGACCTTGGCGCTCCTGCACAATCAAATAGACAAAGGCAATGATTTCGACGAGCGCAGCAATCAAGATGGCTTGTTCGTCAAACCAAAGGAATCCGAACAAACCGAGCGGCAAAATCCAAAGAAGCGGACGGAATCTTTGATAAATCAAATAACCGACTGCGAGACCAAAAACGGCAAGTGCGATGGCTTCTCCTAAAGGAATGACAGAGTCCGTTGTTTCCGCACGGACTGTTAAATAGATCAGTGAATTGATTGCGGCGACGATTAAATAGAGGTTGTATAAAAAATGACGGTCCTCTTCCTGTTTGACGACGAGTAACAGCGGGACAAGCGCGAACAAGGTCCAAATCGGCCAAAGGACACCGTCGTAAGAGACAAGGGCAAACAACTCAAGTCCCGATACATAAAGAAATAACCAACTAAGAATGAGCGACGGGAAGGACTGGCTGAAATAAAACCAGGCAAGCGAAACGATCACGACGAAGACAATCGATGTCCAGTCGAGGAACGTGGCGTGCTCACTTCCGAATCCGCCAACTCCGGTAAATATATTCAAACCCGAGATGAATGCGAGAATGGCATAGGCCGGATGACGCCACGTAAAGAAATGAGCCAGTGCAGCGAGAAAGACGGCCCAACCAATAAAGGAACCTTGCATGGACATATGGAAGCTCTGAACGGTTACGATGAGTGCTCCGGCAAAGGCAATTAATCCAAGAATTCGAAAAGCGACCGGATTCCAAATGGTACGCCGTTCCGATACATCTGCCAGAACATAACAACTGACCATGATGATCAAAACTAAACCGATTTTAATGAGGACAGGAATCACTTGCCAGTTGGCGGCTAAAAAACTGAGTAGTGCTAAACCGACAAATGTCAATCCGACAATCAACAACAGCGGAACACGTTTCTTTTTTTGGCGGTGGGCTTCATACTCTTTAATCCGTTGAATCGTCTCTGCGTCAATCAAACCAGCCTGTTGCCATTCCATTAATTTCGTCTGTCGTGCCATCACCAACACCTCCCGATTACAAGCTGCCAGGCTATATAAGTATTTTCCCGTTTCTTATTCTATTCAAGCAACATTCATCAGTAATCAGGTCGAAGATAACGTCTTTTTCAAAAAAAACGACCGTTCCTGAAAGAGGACGGTCGTCTGCTGAATTAGACTTTGAATCGTGATACGAGGACTTGCAATTCTTCCGCCATATCGGACAAGGTTTTTGCCGATTGCGAAATATCTTCCATCGAGCCGAGCTGTTCTTCCGTCGTCGCTGCGACGCGCTCTGATGCTGCAGAATTTTCATCTGCGATATGGGCGATTTCCGTTGCCGATGCCGAGACTTCCTGGACGTTGGCAGCAATCTCTTCGACCGTTGCCGTGACATCTTCGATCCGCGGTGTCATTTCTTGGGTCCGCAACATGATTTGTTTGAATCGAACGGCTGAATCTTCTGTCGTTTCGAGTCCTGCTTTCGTATGATGCGACACTTCTTTCATCAGGAAGACCGAACGTTCCGTTTCCTGTTTGATGTTTTGAATCAGGTGGGAAATTTGTTTCGTCGATTCCTGCGATTGTTCCGCAAGTTTCCGGACTTCACTGGCAACGACAGCAAATCCTTTGCCGTTTTCCCCTGCCCGTGCCGCTTCAATTGCAGCATTTAAGGCCAGTAAATTCGTTTGGGTCGCAATGCCGTTGATGACATCAACAATCTTCCCAATTTCGTTCGAGCGATGGGCCAGCGACTGGATAACCTCACCAAAGTTCTCGACCGATGCATCGATTGCTTTCATCTGTTCGACGTTCTTCGTGACAGCTGCTGTCCCGTCTTCTGCTTCTGAAGCGGTTGCGCGCGACAGTTCCGAGACATTCGTTGAGCTCTCCGCAATCCGCATGACACCTGATGTGATAGCTTGCAGAGAAACGGCATTACCGTCGAGTTGACGTTTCGATTGACCTGCCCCTGCGGCCATTTCTTGAATCGAACCGGCAATTTGTTCTGAGGCTGCCGTCGTTTGCGCCGCATTCGCCATCAGTTCTTCGGAAGAAGCCGCGACTTGGCCGATGGATTGATCAAGATTTGAGATGATACCACGCAGTGACAGAATCATCGTATTAAAGCTCTTGGCGACTTGGCCGATCTCATCATCCGACTCGACGACGACTTCCTCCGTCAAATCTCCTTCCTGGATTCGTTCCGCACTTTTCGTCAATCGGTTCAAGGGGCTGATGATCGAACGTAGGATAAAGAATAACAGGAGTGCAGCCAGGATGAACGTACCGGCAATGACACCTAATGTCGTCCATAAAATACCTGCTGTTTCATCCGTGATTTCATGATCGTATAACGTACCGGCGACTTTCCAGCCGGTCAGACCGTTTGTCATGAAGTCCATCTGTTTGTCTTCATCTTCAAATAAGTAAGAGAAGCGTCCTTCTTTTCCGGCGTAAAGGGGTCCGACCCAACTGCCGGACGCTGTTTCACCCGGTTTCAGTGTCGGATGGGTGACAAACTTTTTATCACGATCTAGAATCGTAACGTATCCTTCCTTTCCAATTTTGATTTTCTTGGCGATTTCGGCAATCCGGTCAACATCGACGTCGATTGCGATGACACCACGTCCGTTTCCACCTGTTTGTGAAAGTGTCACCATCATCTTGCCCGACGCAGCATCGACGTATGGATCCGTGATGACGACTTTTCCGCTGGCGCCTTCTGCTGCTTTGTACCAGGGGCGTTCCCGCGGGTCATAATCTTCCGGCATCGACTGCTCCGGATAAATCGTCATCTCGCCGGATGTCGTCGCATAATAAATATTAGCGGCTTGCGGATGCGTATCTAAGTATTCGGTCATTTTTTCTTCTAAGTCGAGGTTCTGTTTGCCTGATTGATACAACGTCCCGTCAATCCGGTCCGCAAAAAAGGCGACATCACGTCGCATCGGATCGATGATATTCATGATTTCATCATTCATCCGGTCGACGCCGGCATGCGCCGACTGCAGAATTTCATTCGTGATTTTTTGTTTGGCCTGGCTGTAAGAAACAAAACCGATCAATAAAGAAGGAATCAATAATAAGAGCATCGATGTCAGGATCAACTTCTGTTTAATACTCAACGTGCGTTTTTTCTTCTGTTCCATATCCAACTCCCCTTCTCGCGCTACATAATCGCTGTTCTAGTTTCTTTATCGGTTAAAATGTATACTTTTTCACAGAAAATAAAAAAAAAGAAGCGGATCCGTTTAGGAATCCGCTTCCAATTTTCATGACTTACGCTTCTTGATCGCCTTTCCAGTTCATCATGCCGCCTTCGACGTTGACGATGTCATATCCGTACTGTTCGAGGAAGCGTCCGACGTTTTCACTTCGTCCGCCTGCTTTACAAATCAGATAGTACGTTTCGCCTTCCTGCAACTCTGTATACCGTTCACCGATTTCAGACATCGGCAGAAAACGGACATTCGGAATATGACCGGCATCGTATTCGTCCTGTTCCCGGACATCTACGACGTGTAAAGATTCACCCGCTTCAAGCTTTTCTTGCAGTTCATCGACATGAATCGTTTTCATGATTATTCCTCCTTTGACGTATCTGTGTCCAGTGTAGCAAAACTGACGTCGAAACAGAACAAAAGAGACCAGCCAAAGCTGATCTCCAGTTCTTATTCTCCGGATGCCTGATCCAGTGGTTGACGCTTTTGCTTATGCATTCCCCGTGCATAATACACAGCAATCAAAATCACGTACCAGAGCGGTCCGACAATCAGTGCAATCCGTGTTCCGGCATCAAATGCCATCAGGACGATGACACCCGCGAGTGCGGCTAACGCAAGATAGTTCGCAATCGGGAAGAACGGAACTGCGAATTCAGCTGATCCGTGCACTTTACGTGCCCGCATCTGAGCAATCAAAATCATCGCCCATGTCCAGACAGCTCCGAATGTCGCAATGCTTGTGACGATCGCAAAGACATCGTCCGGCAAGAAGTAATTGAGTGCGACACCGACTAGCAACGCAACGCCAGAAAGGATCGTTGCAAGTGCCGGCACACCGTTTTTAGAAATCTTCGCAAAACGCTTCGGTGCTTCCTGATTTTGTGACAAGTTCATCATCATCCGTGCTGTTGAGAAAATCCCTGAGTTACATGAGGATAAAGCCGCCGTCAGGACCACGAAGTTAATGATTCCGGCAGCGGCCGGAATGCCTAGTGAATCAAATAATAAAACGAATGGACTGCTGTTATTCTGTCCGACTTGATCCCATGGATAAATCGAAAGAATGACGAACAGAGCACCGATATAGAAGACTAAAATTCGTAAGAAGACATTGTTGACCGCTTTACGGATCGTTTTCTTCGGATTTTTTGCTTCTCCTGCTGTGACCCCGATCACTTCAATCCCTAAGAAGGCAAACATGACCATTTGCATCGCAAGTAGAACACCGCCGAACCCGTTCGGCAGGAATCCGCCATGCGACCAAAGATTTGAAATCCCGACCGGCGTACCGCCGTTCCCGAACCCGATGACGATCGTCAGCGTTCCGAGGATGATCATTGCGACGATGGCAACAATTTTGATCAATGCAAACCAGAATTCGAATTCCCCGTAAAACTTAACGGCAATGAAGTTGATGCTCGTCATCAAAATCAGTGCACCAAGCGCCCACATCCAAGTGGGCGAATTCGGGAACCATTCCTGCATATAAATCCCGACGGCCGTAATTTCGGCCATACATGTGAAAATCCAGAGCAACCAATAATTCCATCCTGTCAGGAAACCGGCGAGCGGGCTGACATATTTTCGGGCATACTCGGCAAAGCTGCCTGATACCGGTTCACGGACTGCGAGTTCCCCAAGAGCCCGCATGATAATGAAGATAATAAGACCACCGATTAAGTACCCGATCAGTATTCCTGGTCCAGCTAATTGAATCGCTTTTGCGGATCCCAAGAACAATCCGACACCGATTGCCGCCCCCAGCGACATCAGTGTAATGTGACGTTCCTCTAATCCCCGATTCAGTTCTGTCTGTTGTTTCATCTGTACGACGTCCTTCCCGTCTGTGTTTGATTCTTAGCAGTTCCCCTAACCGCTACGTTGTCAGTATAAAGAAATTGTGTCCGTTTTGTAAACGTTTTCAAGAGATATTTTCTCCGAATCCCACATACTCGAAATATTCTGATTTATGTAACGGTACATAAAAGGAGCAACCACCTATACCGAATAGTATACATGACTGCTCCTTTCATAAGGGTTACAAAACTTATTCAACCTTTGCCAAAGATGATTTTGTCATTGTGGTTTTCTTTTCCGTCAATCGGAATAAACCGTTTAAGAGCAACGCGGTTACTGATCCGGCAACGATCGGGCTGTCCGTCAAGACACGGACTTGATCCGGAAGTGACGCGACAATCGCCGGATTCATGCTGATACCGAGTCCGACACCAAGCGCAAGAGCCACCGTGATGACATGATCATTTTTGGAAAAATCGACGCGGGATAAAATCCGGATTCCGCTCGCTGCGACCGTTCCGAACATGACGAGCATCGCCCCGCCGAGAACCGGCTTTGGAATCAGCGTCGTGAAGGTTGCGACTTTCGGCAGGAAACCGAGCACAATCAAAAAGAATCCGGCAAAGATGATGACTTTTCGTGTTTTCACACCTGTCAATTGAACAAGACCGACATTCTGACTGTATGTCGTATACGGGAAACTGTTGAAAATTCCGCCGATGATGGTCGCTGCCCCTTCCGCGCGGTAGCCGCGGGCTAA
This sequence comes from Exiguobacterium sp. GL_137, assembly GCF_057834585.1. Lineage (NCBI taxonomy): Bacteria > Bacillati > Bacillota > Bacilli > Caryophanales > Exiguobacterium > Exiguobacterium sp. GL_137. The sequence goes on along the minus strand of NZ_CM174406.1, from coordinate 227,099 downwards.
ATCCTGATCCGTCAACTTCTTGTCGGTGATTTCTCCAAGCGTCAAGAAGACTCCGGTCGACTCGACCATCGAAACGAGTCCGACCAGTGTCATCGTCAAAATCGCTGTTGCATTAAAGGTCGGGACACCAAAATAAAACGGTGTCACCATTTGGAACCACGACGCCTCGGCAACCGGGCTGAAATCAATCATCCCCATACCGAATGCAACGAGCGTTCCGATCAGGACGGCAATCAAGACCGCTGCCGCTTTCGAAAAGACCGTTCCGTAACGGTTAAAGACTAAAATCAAAACGATGGTCAGTCCGGCAAGTGCCAAGTACCGCATGTCACCAAAATCCTTTGCTCCTTGTCCGCCGCCGATATCGTTAATGGCAGCCGGAATCAACGAGATCCCGATGATCGTCACGACAGAACCGAGCACGACCGGTGGAAATAAAATCGCAATCCGGCTGAACCAACCGGAAATGACTAAGATGATTAATCCACTGGCGATCAGCGCTCCATAAATCGCGGTAATGCCTTGCAGACTGCCAATCGCAATCATTGGACCAACAGCTGTGAACGTACAGCCGAGGACGACAGGTAAACCGACACCCGTATACTTCGTCACGAAAACTTGCAGCAACGTCGCTACACCACACATGAACAAATCAATTGCAACGAGATAAGCCAGTTCTTCCCCTGATAAACCGATTGCGCTGCCGACAATCAACGGGACAATCGCGGCTCCCGTATACATGGCGAGGACATGTTGCAGACCAAGGCTCGCCGCTTTGGCGTTGGATAACGTCTTCATACCGTCACCGGGTCAACGAACGTCGCCTCTCCGGCTTCTAACTTTTTAATCCGGGCAAGCGATTCGACACGGAATCCGGCATCCAGCAGCTTTTGACGTCCCGGTTGGAATGATTTTTCAATGACGATGCCGAAACCTGCAACTTCTGCTCCTGCCTGTTCGACGAGTTTCGCTAAACCAAATGCCGCTTCCCCGTTCGCGAGGAAATCATCGATGATCAGAACGCGTTCTCCTGCCTGCAGATACTTTTCCGCGACCGTAATCGTACTCGTCTGCTGTTTCGTAAACGAGTAGACTTCTGCTGAAATCGTACCTTCGTTTAACGTCAACGACTTGGTTTTCCGGGCATAGACCATCGGAACCCCTAATCGGAGAGCGGTCATCATCGCCGGGGCGATTCCGCCCGCTTCAATCGTCAAGATCCGTGTGATTCCGGCATCCTTGAACCGATCCATGAATTCATAAGCAATTTCCCACATTAAGGTCGGATCGACCTGGTGGTTTAAAAAGGAATCGACTTTTAATACCTGATCCGATAAGACTAACCCTTCTTGTTGAATCATTTCTTCCAAACGTTTCATAACTGATTTCTCCTTTTTGAACGAAAAAAACGTACAGCCGCTACCCGGGGGCAGCCACTGTACGCTAAAAAGAGAGCAGTAACTCACCACCCGTAGTCGGATCGTTACGGCGATCCGGTAGAGACTCGTGGGCCAATTCCCACTATTATACGAGCGTTGCTATACGTTTATTCGTTGATGCGTGATGTGTTCCATTTTACGGAGTTCACTGAAAAAGTAAAGTCTTTTTCGAAAATGGATTACGCTTGGCGTTCTTCAACCGCTTGCGCTGCCGTGATGATCGCCAATTTGTAGACGTCTTCTTCGTTACATCCGCGTGACAGATCGTTGACCGGTTTGTTGAGTCCTTGCAGGATCGGTCCGATTGCTTCAAAACCACCAAGACGTTGTGCGATTTTGTAGCCGATGTTTCCAGACTCAAGGCTTGGGAAGATGAAGACGTTCGCTTGACCGGCAACGTCTGATTCTGGTGCTTTTGATTTCGCGACACTCGGGACGAACGCTGCATCAAATTGTAATTCTCCGTCGATTGCGAGTTCCGGTGCACGTTCTTTTGCAAGACGTGTTGCTTCGACGACACGCTCTGTTTCCGGTGATTTTGCAGAACCTTTTGTCGAGAAGCTGAGCAACGCAACTTTCGGCTCGATGCCGAATGTTTTTGCCGTTTTCGCAGAAGCAATCGCGTTTTCCGCTAAATCGTTTGCGTCCGGTGCAATGTTGATTGCACAGTCGGCGAATACGTACTGCTCATCGTCACGGACCATGATGAAGACACCTGATGTCTTTTTATAGCCTTCCTGCATTTTGATGATTTGCAGCGCCGGACGAACCGTGTCACCTGTTGCGTGCATCGCACCCGAAACAAGACCTTCTGCTTTTCCTGTGTGAACGAGCATCGTTCCGAACGTGTTGACGTCTTTCAGGATAAGCGCACGTGCCTGCTCTTCCGTCGCTTTTCCTTTACGGCGCTCAACGAATGACGCGACGAGTTCTTCGATTCCTTCATATGAAGCAGGATCAATCGTTTCGAGATCTGCAACGTCGATGTTGTTCGCTGCTGCCGTCTCTTCGATTTGACCGCGTGGTCCGATGACGATCGGTGTGACTAAACCGTCTTTTTTCAAACGTACAGCTGCACCAAGAACACGGGCATCGATTCCTTCAGGGAAAACAATCGTTGGTTGATGGGCTTTGACTTTTGTCTCAAGCATTTCGAATAATTGCATGATATTAGCTCCTTTTGTGGCGAATAAGTGTCGGTTTCTGTTGTTATTCCATTCCATTGTTCATTATACACAGTTCTGTTTCGTTGTTAAAACAATTTGCAAAAAAGTGTGTTTTTCATTCTGACGCCTGACTTTTCGAATACTATTACAGTATCTTTTTTAATATAGTACAGAAAAAAAGAGAGACTGTTTCTCACACCCTTTTACTTCATACCCTGCTTTCTGTTTTTCTATGTCGGTGACGCCTGAAGATCGAACCCGTTTTCTTACGGGAAAAACAAAAAGATATGGTAAGATTGAACATGGATTAACACGTTACTACTACAGATTCAGGAGGTTTTCTCATGCAACATCAATCATCCGAACCAACCGTTACACAACAAGCCGCCGAAACACTCGACGGCTGGTATACATTTCATGATTTCCGCCGGATTGACTGGGCCCGTCTAAAGCAGGTCGACGCTTCTGTCCGGATGAAGATGGTACAGGAGTTTCAGGCATTCCTAGGCGAACTCGCACAAGTCGAAGAACAAAAAGAAGGCAGTCACGCCCTCTATACGATCATCGGTCAAAAAGCGGATCTCGTTCTGATGGTCCTTCGTCCGACAATGGAAGACATTCAAGACGTCGAAGTGAAGATGCAAAAACTTGATTTATATGACTACCTGATTCCGACGTATTCGTACGTCTCTGTTGTCGAACTCGGCACATACCGCGGATCCGGAGAAGGTAACCCGTACGAAAATCCATACGTCCGCGACCGTCTCTATCCAATCCTGCCAAAATCGAAGCATATCTGTTTCTATCCGATGAGCAAGTCACGCCGCGACGGGGACAACTGGTATACGCTTTCGATGGAGAAACGAAAAGAACTGATGTACCGCCACGGGATGATCGGTCGGAGCTACGCCGGGAAGATCCAGCAAATCATCGGCGGATCAACCGGATTCGACGACTGGGAATGGGGCGTCACGCTGTTCGCAAACGATATTCTGCAGTTCAAGAAAATCGTCTACGAAATGCGTTTTGACGAAGTCAGTGCCAAATACGGTGAGTTCGGTGAGTTCTTTATCGGTAACCGCCTCGAAACAGCGGATATTGAAGCACATTTCGCACTTTAATCTGCTAAATCACGTTTCATAGGAAAACCCTGCGGGAATATACTCTTTGCGGCCACAAAAACTGTCAGATTTGTACCTGAAGGAGGAATTACCATGGGGAATGCTATGAACCGATCAACACGATCGCGTGAATTGCAATTCGCTGTGCTTTCAAAAGAGCTAAAGCCAGTCGCAGAACGCGTACTGGACCGCTATGAGCAAGCATTATCGAAGCTAAACAAAACACAACCTGCCAAGCGCTAAAGCATTTGCTTTTGTCGCTCTATCGTACCGGTGAACAGACAATTACTGTCTGTTCACCGGTTTTTTGTAGACATTCACATATCAAAAAAAGACCTATTCGCTTCATACGTTTCTCTGTGTGAGTCACGTGAAGCGAGTAGATCCTTATTGTCTTTACAATCCTTTATACGCCCCGATGGCAACGAAAATCCATGCTGCGATGAACAGGACTCCGCCGATCGGCGTCACAGCACCGAGTTTCGTCACACCTGTCAGCGCCATCACATACAGGCTTCCTGAGAAGAAAACGATTCCGGCAAGCATCAACCAACCGGCTAATGAGAACTGGGAAATTGATACTTTCAATAACATCCCGCCAAGTGCGAGGATTCCAAGCGAGTGAACCATTTGATATAACACACCCGTCTGCCAGTTCGCGAGCATCCGCTCCGATAACATATCTTTTAAGGCATGGGCACCGAACGCACCAAGTGCTACGGCGAGCATCATCGATAATGCTCCAATCATGATGAAAATCTTCATTCTTTGTCTCCCCCTAAACGTCGTGCTGGTAAATTCCATTCATAATAATAGGATAGCATACGTAAAATCGTAATCAGTCCGAGTAATGTGAACAAATGGAGTGGATTCGTCAGTTCGAACCGATCGATGACGAGTGCTGCCATGACGGCCCACATCGCATAGATTTCTTTATGCAGGACAAGCGGTTTACGTCCGGCGAGTAAATCGCGGATGACACCACCACCGACACCTGTCAAAACTGCTGCGGAGATGGTTGCCGATAACGGCAGACCTTTCGCAGAAGCCATCAAAGCTCCTTGAATCGCAAAGGCGGATAAACCGAGGGCATCAGCAAGCACGCCCCATCGCGTCCAGTGCGGTAAAAATAATTGCGGCAAAATGAAAATCAACAAAGCGACTAAAATCGCGATTAAAAACAATCCACCTTGCGACCAGAGCGCAGAAACCGGGACACCAATCAACAGGTTACGGATGGCACCACCACCGAAGGCCGTGATTAAAGCGAGCAGCCAAACACCAAACAAATCATACTTTTCTTCCATCGCGACAATCGCGCCACTCATCGCAAACGCAACCGTTCCAATGATATTTAATAAGTCCCAGGACATACGCACATTTCACCTTTCCCATTAGAAATTCCAATACTTACTATACGCTCTTTTTTGATTCCGGCAAGCTTATTTTTTCTGTCACCGATTCAACCGTTTGTAAGTGACGTTTTTAGGTAAAGTAACCTATACTGAAACAAACTGTACAGGAAGCTAGGTGAAGGCATGAAACGTTGGGCGCTTTATCGGATTTTCATCATCGTAACGATGTTCGCTCGTTACATTTGGACGATTTATCGATTCACCCGGAAGAACCGACCCGGTACGAATAATGAAGAATTTGAGCGCATCATGATTACGATTGCGCGTGACTATAAGAAAAAAGCCCTTCGTCTCGAAGGACTCCTCATTAAACTGGGGCAGTTCCTGTCGATTCGGGCCGACCTGTTTCCCCCGTCCGTCTTGATGGAGCTGACGGAACTCGTCGACAAAGTTCCATCCAGTAAACTCGGCGAATCCCGGAAAATCATCGAAGAAGACTGGGGAACGACGATCGAAGACATCGTCGATAACATCTCCCCCCGGCCGATTGCCTCTGCTTCAATCGGTGAAGTCTACAGCGCAACTCTTAAATCAAACGGCCGGAAAGTAGCGATCAAAGTTCAACGGCCGAACATTGATCAAATCATCAAAACCGATTTCCGGGCGATGCGGCTCGTCATTGCGATGCTCCGCCGGACGTCACTCAATAAATCAACCGATTTACAAAGTCTGTACCGTCAGATGGTGTTCGTCATCGGAGATGAGCTGAACTACCGGACTGAGCTGAAAAACGGTTTGTACTTCAAGAAAATGTACGAAACGAATCCTGTCATCTATATTCCCGATTATTTTGAAGAACACTGTACCAACCGCGTTCTTGTCATGGAATGGATCGAAGGCACACGCATCACGGATCTTGATTACTTAGCGGAACATAACATCGACCGCGATGAACTGGCCCAAAACCTGTTCCTGAATGCCGGAGAACAGTTATTGTTCGGAGGTAAATTCCATGCCGATCCCCATCCGGGTAATGTCCTTGTCCAAAGTGACGGTCGGATCGTCTTACTCGATTTCGGGATGATCGGTGCGACGACAGCCGACGATATGCGGGCCATTCAACGTATTCTCCAGTCCTTCGTGACGCTCGATTACGATGCCATTGTCGACGGACTCGAAGACTTACGCTTTTTATTACCAAACGCCAACAAACAAAACATCCGTCAAGCGATCGAAAAAGCCGTTACCTTCTATCTTGAGAGTGACATGGAGAACGTTGATACGAAGTTGATTGAAAAAGTATTATCCGATATTGAATTACTGGTCCGAAACGAACCAATCCAACTTCCGGCAGAATTTGCCTTTTTCGGTCGTGCGGCCTCGACGATTCTCGGTATCTTACAAATCTTATCACCGAAAATCAATTTACTCGATCTTGCTAAGCCGATGGTCCGGAGATGGCTCGACGAAGAAGGGAAAAACCAAAACCGTTACTTGCAAATCGCCGCTTCCTACGGCGCACGATTACTTGCCTTCCCTCGTCTCGTCAACGATGCCTTAAGTGAACCGACAAGATGGCGTCTGTTTGAACAACAGAAGTTTTCCCGTGTCGCTAACATGGAGTCGTTGAAAATCCGTCAGTGGACCAGTTCTCTTGTCGGAATCGTCAGCCTGCCGGTCAGCTACACCGGCTATTTTCTCGCCCACTACGATTTGATGGGAATTTCACTGACCATTGCCATCATTGCTTTATGGAACGGTCGACGCATCGGACGACAAATCGTCCGGATTGCTGATGAACCGTTTAAATAATCACCAAAACGTCCTTGTAAGAGGACGTTTTTTTATTTTAAAATAATGTTTCTTCATTCTTCTATGTTTTTCAGATCTGTTCCCGGGGTACATCTTCAAGTAGATAGAAAGAAATTTAGAAGAGGTGAAACACTTGATTGATATCTTAATCGCGCTCGTACCTGCCTTGATGTGGGGGACACTTCCATTAGTCGTCTCTAAAATCGGCGGTTCGACGGAACAACAAATTATCGGAACAACACTTGGGGCGTTAGCGTTTGCCATCATTACGTTCTTTTTCGTCAGTCCTGAACTTTCGACGACTGCCTGGGTGGCTGGATTCTTCTCCGGTGCTTTTTGGGCACTTGGTCAAATGAATCAGTTTGCTGCCTTTAAACAGATGGGTGTCTCAAAAACGATGCCGATTTCAACCGGGATGCAACTCGTCGGGACGTCATTGTTCGGTGTCCTCGCTTTTGGCGAATGGTCAAACCGAACCGCCTTGATCCTCGGTATCAGTGCACTCGTTTTGATCGTTGCCGGTGCCGCTTTCACTTCTTATAAAGAAGATAAAAGCAAACAGGATGAACATATCGGAAAAGGTTTACTGTTACTCCTGATCTCAACTGTCGGTTACGTCGGCTATGTCGTCATCGCCCGTTGGTTCAACATCAACGGTTGGGAAGCGGTCTTGCCGCAGGCCATCGGTATGGTCATCAGTGCCATCCTTTTATCTTTAAGAAAAGGAAACTTGTTTACGAAAAAAACAGCCGGTAATACAATTGGTGGTCTCATGTGGGCAGTCGGTAACATCGCCCTGTTGTTTGCAACTGCCAAGGTCGGTGTCGCCACCAGCTTTTCACTGTCACAAACCGGTGTCGTCATCTCGACAATCGGTGGTGTCGTCCTGCTAAAAGAAGCAAAAACAAAAAAAGAAATGACCTTCGTCGTTATCGGCTGTATCTTAGTCGTCGTCGGTGGGATCATGATTGGATTTACGAAGCAATAATAAGGAGGAATTCATGTTATGTATAACAGTCTAAAAGGTAAAGTCGCTATCGTCACAGGTGGATCAATGGGAATCGGTGAAGCCATCATTCGCCGTTATGCGGAAGAAGGCATGCGTGTCGTCATCAACTACCGGAGTCATCCGGAAGAAGCCAAGAAAATTGCCGATGACATCATCCAAGCCGGCGGTGAAGCCATCACCGTTCAAGGGGATGTATCAAAAGAGGAGGACATGATCAACCTCGTCAAAGAAACGGTCGATCACTTCGGACAGCTCGATGTTTTCGTCAACAATGCCGGTGTTGAAATGCCGTCACCCTCGCATGAAATGTCACTTGAAGACTGGCAAAAAGTCATCGATGTCAATTTAACCGGTGCCTTCCTCGGTGCCCGCGAAGCACTCAAATACTTTGTTGAGCATAACGTCAAAGGAAACATCATCAATATGTCGAGCGTCCACGAAATCATTCCATGGCCGACGTTCGTCCATTATGCAGCAAGTAAAGGTGGCGTCAAACTGATGACTCAGACGCTTGCAATGGAATATGCACCAAAAGGTATCCGCATCAATGCAATCGGACCGGGTGCAATCAATACACCCATCAATGCCGAGAAATTCGAGGATCCGAAACAACGTGCTGACGTCGAAAGCATGATTCCGATGGGTAATATCGGGAAGCCGGAAGAAATTTCTGCAGTCGCAGCATGGCTTGCTTCGGACGAAGCGAGTTATGTAACGGGGATTACTCTGTTTGCTGACGGCGGTATGACACTTTATCCATCATTCCAAGCTGGACGCGGGTAATTCCCGCGTTTCCGCTCTTTAAAGGGAGGAACCCTCATGTCGAATTTTTTTACTCTGCTCAGGCGCGGAAATAAATCCGCTCTCGCTGCTGCAATCGTCAATACCATTATCGCCATTATAAAATTCGTTGCTTACATCTTGACGGGTAATATCGCCATGTTTGCAGAAATGATGCATACCATCGGTGACGCAGCCAATCAGTTTTTTGTTTATATCGGATCAGCATTAAGTAAAAAAGCACCGACCAAACGGTTCCCGAACGGATTCGGTCGACTCGTCAACCTTGTTTTACTTGCCGCCATTCTTGTTGTCGCCATTCTTGCCTACGAAACGATTCGTGAAGGTATCCTGCACATCCTGCATGCACCGGGTGAGAAAACAAGCGGTCTTTGGATCATCCTGACTGCGCTTGGAATCGGTGTCGTACTTGAAATCGGTGTCTTTTACAAAGCAATGATTGAGATTGCCCATGAGACCGGATTAAAATCCCGTGGCCTGACGCTGGTCGGTCAAAGTTTTGCTAACTTATCGCAGGCAAAACCGGCGACACGGCTTGTCTTCATGGAAGATTTGGTCGCAACGCTCGGTGGTGTCATCGCCATTATCGCTGTCTTGATTTCACATTATACGTCGTTTTATCAGGCAGAAGGAATCGCTTCGATATTGATCGGTTTAATGATGTTCTATGTCGTCTATAATGTCTTCATTCAAAATGCTGCCGGTGCGCTCGGTGAGATTGATGAAGTCTTAACCGCAAAAATCGGGGAAATCCTGATGCGTGATCCGGACGTACGTGATATCGAAAAACTTGAAGTCATCAAAGAAGGAGATCACTTCCACGTCGAAATTGAGATTGAAGTGGATCCTGAACTGACGATTGCTCAAGCAGACGATATTAAAGACCGCCTTGAATTGCAGATTCGGATTCTAAAAGGGATCACGGATGTTACAATTTCTTTTGATGAAGATGATAAGATTCAACACTATCAGCCACCGACACAGCCCTAACACAAAAAAAGCAGGAACGTCCTTTTGTGGATGTTCCTGCTTTTTTAGTCAATTCGCCGCCCGGACGAATCCGGCCTCTTTTGCTTCCTGTTCACTGCAAAACATCTCTTCCGGGTTCACCTCATCATATGAACGTCCCCCTTGGATGTGGTAGATTTTTTTCCCTTGGCGGTTAATGTTGCCTTTGATGTCGGCACAGTCCGCTGACTCTTCCGATGTCCCATTCATGACCGAGGTATCAAATCCCCGATCAGTGGCATACCCTTTTGTCTGCCAGATGCCTGCCTGTTGCCCTTTTGTTTCCTGTTCAATTTCTTGAAAAGTCTCGACATACCGGGTATCCGGCTCATAGATATACGCGACCCGGGCCAAGCCTTTTCGCAACAGTTCCTGATTGATCATCTTGCCGTCTGACCAGACATAAGCGAGCAATCGCCCATAGCGGTCTGTCTTTGACTGATCCCGTTCAAGCAGGATGTCGCTCCCTACCGGTAATGCCTCTTTCGTAAAACGGGAGGCTTCCGGACCATACGGCTGAACCGGCTTTTCCGGATTTACGGTTTCCGGTGTATCGACCAATAAAAAACGGACATCTTCCGTTTGACCGTTTTGTAGCCGGACTTTCACCGTATCCCCGTCGATGACACGCTCGACGGTGGCTTCCGTCACTTTTGTTTCATCCGGTTGCTTGATGCCAATCTGTTCATCTGTCTCTGAATCCAGCGCACATCCGGTCAAACTGATGATGCTGACGATGAGAAGCAGTTGGGTGAACCATCGTTTCATATTCTCGTCCCCCTCGTTCATTCGATTCAAAAAAGCGTCGACATCAGCGTCGACGCTTGCCCATTCCCATCTTGCCTGAAGTTCATTTCATCCTATGCCGTTCTGCCGAGGCTGACGGCTGATCAGTCTGCTTCGAGCACTTTTTCGACATCGTTGCGATTCGTGTACAGCGTATAGAAGGCTTCGGCAACGTTTTTCGGATCAAGTGCCGTTCCACGTTTGACTTCTCCGGCAATCGTCACGGTTCCGACGTAGACATTGTCGTCTTTTAGCGTGTCGTGCAACATATGCGTCAGTTGACGGACACCGGCCTTCCCAATCGATAAACCCGGTAAGGATTTAATCGCATTCAGTGCTGCTCCGCCGCCGGTAATCAAGATGGCTCCGTCTTTTCGTGCCACCATATCCGGTGCAACGACTTGCGCGGCATGCAACGCTCCAAGGACATCAATTTCAAATTCTTTTGTAATCTGTTCAGCCGATACCTCGAGTACGGACGCTTGATGCAGGATTGAGGCATTATAGACAAGGACATCAATTTGTCCGTATTGGTCTTTTGTCCATTCGACGAGTGATTCGAGATCTGTGCGGCGTGAGGCATCACATTCAACCCCAACGGCTTCGATGCCTTGTTCTTTCAGTTCCGTGATGACGGCTGCCAATGTTTCCTGTGTCCGTGCGGCACAAACGACTTGAAAGCCTTCTTTACCGAACCGCTTGCTGATTTCGGCTCCGTTTCCTGGGCCGGCGCCAATGACGATGACTGTTTTCATGATCTGTTCCCCCTTATTTTTTCCTTTTACCCTATTCCCACAATTGATTTGATTTACTCAAAAATCGAGTAAGGAAGGTCCTTTTTCTTCTTTTTCCTGGGCAACTCCCATAAAACGGGCCAGCATCGGATCGACTTCCGGGTTTTGCTGTTCGGTTGCCGGAGTCATGACCGGGCGGATCGTCTGTTCTGTCGCCGGTTGTTCGAGCAGCAACTCACAATAGGCTTTCATGGCCGCGACGTATTCGATTTGCAACGAACCGTTCGATTGCTCAATTTTTGACATCATCTGTCGCATTTTTTCAATGACTTGTTGTTCTGTAATCATCTTGCTCACCTCATATGATAGATTGAATGTATTAACCGAAAAGGAAGTGTCCTCCATGATTCGTACTGCTTTAATTGGTTTTGGACTTGCCGGCGAACACCTGCATGCCCCATATCTTACACCACCTGATTATCAACTTGTTGCAGTTCAGTCCAGTCGTCCGGAAGCAGTCGCCGCCCGTTATCCGGATGTGCCGGTGTATTCTTCGCTTGAAGCGTTGTTAGCTGCTGAAACGATTGAACTGGTCGTCATCGCGACACCGAATGCTGAACATTATCCCCTCGCCAAGACAGCGTTACTTGCCGGCTGTCATGTCCTTGTCGAGAAGCCGTTTACCGTCACCTTGACGGAAGCCGAACAGCTGACGGATCTTGCGCGTCAGCAAAATCGATTACTGACAGTTTACCATAACCGCCGTTATACAAAAGACTTCCAAACGTTGCTCGGACTGGTGCAAGCCGACGAACTGGGCGTCGTTCAGACCTTCGAAGCCCACTATGACCGCTATCGTCCGACCGTCCGGGCACGCTGGCGGGAACAGGACGTCCCGGGTGCCGGTCTGCTTTATGATTTAGGCTCTCATTTAATTGATCAAGCCCTGATATTATTTGGCGAACGACCGGATCGTGTCTTTTGTGATCAGACGATTCAGCGGCCGGATGGTCCGGTCGAAGACTATACGCACCTGATTCTGGCTTTCGGAACACGACGCGCTGTTTTGCATATCGGCTCACTTGTTCCGGCTCCCGGTCCTTCGCTTGCCGTCCACGGGACGAAAGCGAGTTATTTCGTCGACAGTGTGGATACGAAACGCTCGACGTACACATGGGGAAGACCTGAACAGCCTCTCGAGGAACGTCCTTTCGTCGCTTCTGGTTTTGCCGACTACTATCATGATTTAGCGCAGGCCTTACGTCATGAGGCCCCTCTTGCCGTCACGACGGAACAAGCTCTGCTCGTCATGAAAATTATTGATTGTGCTCAAAAAAGTGTAAAAGAGGGTACATGGATAGAAGTAGAATAAAATAATCCACTTCAGACGAACAGGGGGAAAATGCATGTTTTCAAGTACGGAACGAACCGCATGGTTAGAAGAGATGGGACAGGAATTGCTCGATGTATTGGTCATTGGTGGCGGCATTACAGGTGCAGGGATTTTACTCGATGCTCAAAGCCGGGGTATGCGGACCGGATTGATTGAGATGCAGGATTTCGCAGAAGGCACATCAAGCCGCTCGACGAAACTTGTTCACGGAGGCTTACGTTATTTAAAGCAATTTGAAATCAAGTTAGTCGCAGAAGTCGGGAAAGAACGGGCGATTGTTTATGAAAATGCACCGCACGTCACGACACCTGAGTGGATGATGTTACCGCTTGTCGAAGGTGGGACATTCGGCAATTTTTCGACGTCGATCGGTCTGCGGGTTTACGATCAACTGGCAGGCGTCCGACGCCATGAACGACGGACGATGTTATCTAAAGAAGAAACGCTTCGCTACGAACCGCTTTTACGATCGGAACACCTTGTCGGAGGCGGACGTTATGTCGAATACAAAACGGATGACGCCCGCTTGACGGTCGAAGTATTAAAAGCGGCGGTCGGATACGGTGGACGTGCCGTCAACTATACGAAGGCTGAGTCACTGGTCTACCACAACGGAAAAGTCGTCGGTGTTGAAGTACAGGACGTCTTAACCGGCAAGACTTATACGATTCGTGCGAAAAAAATCATCAATGCGACCGGTCCGTGGGTTGATGAATTACGCGAAAAGGACGGCTCGAAATCAGGGAAGTCGCTTCATCTGACGAAAGGCATTCATCTCGTCATCGACCAAGCTCACTTCCCGTTGCAACAAGCCGTCTACTTTGATGTGGCGGACGGACGGATGATTTTCGCGATTCCGCGCGAAGGAAAAACTTATGTTGGCACGACGGACACGAATTATCAGGGTGACATTCTCGAACCTGGTGTGACAGAAGAAGACCGGGACTATATCTTGGATGCGACAAATCAGATGTTCAACGTTGATTTGCACCCTGACCACGTCGAATCGACATGGTCCGGCTTACGTCCGTTGATTCACGAAGACGGCAAAGATCCGAGTGAACTGTCGCGTAAAGATGAAATCTTCGTCTCGAAATCCGGCTTGATGTCGATTGCCGGCGGAAAATTGACGGGGTACCGGAAGATGGCAGAACGAATCATCGATATGGTCGCCGATCAGTTCAAGGAGGAGGAGAACCGGATTTATCTCGCGTCCCGGACACACGATATTTTACTCGGCGGCGGTCATCCTGACGGCAGTAAAGGATTTGCCCGTTACTTGAAAGAACAGCAACCTAAAGGTGAAGCCCTCGGATTGTCTCCGAAGGAAGCGACATGGCTGATTCAACGTTACGGAACGGATGTCGAACGTGTCTTTGAATTAATTCGCTCGCGCGGCAGTGAAGCGGAGCGTTATCAGCTTCCCCTTCACTGGTTCGGAGGACTGTTATACGGAATGGAAGCAGAACTCGTCATGCAACCGGGTGATTTCTTGAATCGACGCGCCTCTGCCGTCTTCTTCGATTTCCCAAATGCAGAAAAATATGCCGACGGTGTTCTCGCTTTAATGCGAAGCGAACTTGGATGGTCGGCAGAAGAAGAAGCTAAAGCCAATGCCAGCATCCAACGTGAGTTCGATGCGGTTCGGATCAAGACCTCTCTGCCTTCTTAATTCACTATACTTCTGACTTACAACAAAAAAATGCGACCCCTTCACGGGATCGCATTTTTTTATTTTTCGTCTGCAGCTGCGATTTCAGTAGCCGGCATGTTTCCTGGTTCCAGATTCGAGTTCTTCCGGGCAAAGGCGAAGTACAGGACAAGTCCAATCGCCAGCCAGATGAAGAAAGCAATCCATGTTTCGAGTTTCAAGTTGAACATTAAGAAGAGACAAGAAGCGATCGCTGCGATCGGCACATAAGGCATTCCCGGGCATTTGAATGCACGAGGAAGATCCGGTTGTGTTTTACGAAGGATCAAGACCGCAACAGAGATTAAGACGAATGCTGCGAGTGTCCCCATGTTAACGAGGTTTGCGATGACATCGAGTGGAACGAGTCCTGCGACTGTCGCACTACCAAGACCAATCATCCATGTTGCTTTGAACGGTGTTTTGTATTTTGGATGTACTTCCGAGAATACTTTCGGGAACATTCCGTCACGTGAGATGGCGAACGCTAAACGTACCATTCCGTATGTCATGACGAGGATAACGGTTGTGATCCCGAGGATGGCACCTAAATCGATGAAACCGGCGACCCAGTTTTGTCCTGCCATTTGAATGGCGAGTGAAACCGGGTGATCGACGCCCGCAAATTTTTGGTACGGGACGATTCCTGTCATGATAGCCGCTACGATGACGTAAAGGACTGTACAGACCGCAAGAGAACCGATGATACCACGTGGTAAGTTCTTTTGTGGCTCACGTACTTCTTCTGCTGCCGATGTGACGGCATCAAAACCGATGTAAGCAAAGAAGACGATGGCTGCTCCAGAGAAGACGCCGCCCCATCCGAAAGGTGTAAATGGTGCCCAGTTCGTTGGTTCAACATAGCCGACACCGACGACGATGAACAAGACAACAACTGCCAGTTTAATGACAACCATGATGTTGTTGACACGTTTTGTTTCTTTAATCCCCATCGATAACAGGGCTGTAATGGCAAGTAAAATCAGGAAAGCCGGTAAGTTGAAGAACGTTTTTGCGCCTTCTACCGCCCCGGGAGCTGCTGAGAGTGCTGTCGGGATATGAATGCCAAATCCACCGAGTAAGGACTGGAAGTAACCTGACCACCCTGCCGCAACGGCACTGGAGGCGAGTCCATATTCCAAAATCAAGTTCCACCCGATGATCCAGGCAAAGATTTCTCCCATCGTTGCATACGTGTACGTGTAGACGGAACCACTGACCGGAATCGTCGAAGCGAATTCCGCATAAGCGAGTGCCGCTAACCCACAGGCAATGGCAGATAAAATGAATGAGACGATAAGACCAGGTCCTGCTGTCAATGCTCCTGTTCCGGTTAGGACGAAAATTCCCGTACCAATGATGGCGCCAATTCCTAAAAACGTTAAATCCATTGCGCCAAGATTTCGAGCAAGTCCATTGTTACGCTGACTCGCAGCAATCATAGCGGAAACATCTTTTTTCCGCGTCAAACTCATGATGATACTCCCCCTGTTGTGTGTTTAGTTCGAATTACAAAAAATGTTTTGCAATTACTTAATCCAAAATTTACGAAGTTTTCAGATAAATTGATATAGGTCATTAGACCCATTTGTAAATTGTGTTTCGCTTACATGTTTTTAAATGCATGAAAAAATCCCTTCTCAGCCCAGTATGAACTGGTATTCAGAAGGAATCTTTGTCTAAAAAAAAGCTCTTCGAAAATAGTGTTTAACGAGTAGCTAACCAACTTAAAAACACTTGGAAATCAAGCGTTGTCCGTGCTGCATAGGCACTCGACCACCGTTGAATTTGACGGGTGAATTCTGTATCCGATACCCCAATCGATTCGATGATGACGACGTCCGCATGATGGTTTAAGACATCAATCTCAATTCCTGCATCCATGTCGGCCCGTGCATGGATTTTGGCGGTAATTTGACCTTGAATCGAAAGGACGTTTTCGAGGTCATCCTGGCTTTTAATGTGTTTTGCTTTCAACTTTTTTTTGTATGGAGAGCGTTCCCTTACATAATATTCTTTCTCTTGCATCGTCACATAACCGAGATACGGATCCTCATGTGCCTGCATGGCCTTTTGTGACGTGATAATCCGGCGACCTTGGTGAACCGTCTCAACCTCCTGCAAATACACCGGGACAAACAAGGACGGCACAGAAGACTGGGCTTGCTTCATCTCAAGAATCAAGTCTTCATGCTCTCCCCCTTTTCCTTCGACCAAAATATAATACCGCTCAAGACCGATCGAAGCCGTTCCGCTGTCGAGTTTATAGACGATATCCTTAATGTCATAGAATCCGTCCTCTTGCCGATCTTCAGGATCAATCGTTGCGATATATTCCGGCCAAACGGCTTCAATTGCTGCATAAGTCGAGGCATCCAGCCGCTTCATATCCGGTAAATCAGTGAACTGACGTTGTCCATCGACGACAGTCGTCCGTTCTCCCAGTAATTCCGCCTTCTTTTTCTCTGCTTTTTTAATCAGTTTACGGATCGGACCTTTCGTGTTGTCGATCGTAAAGCAGACCTTGCTTGGATTTTTCCCTTTGGCATATTGGCGTAAGTCATCTAAGTAATGTTGAATGTAGGCTGCAATGGCCGGCTCTGCATCATACCCCGCTTCTTCCGCAAACAATTGGACGGAGACCGCCATCCGAATCAAATCGTACAGATAAGAACCGAGATACCCTTCGTCAAAGTCATTGACGTCATAAATGATTTCACCCTTGGCATTACCATGAACCCCGAAGTTTTCAAAATGGAGATCACCTTGAATCCAGGTCGGTGTCTCAGGGGGCGTATCAAATCCGAGCGGAATCCGTGTCACATCATAATAAAACAAATGTGAACTGCCGCGGAAAAAGAGAAACGGGCTGGTACTCATCTTTTGATACTTCGTTTGCCGTGCTGCTTCATCCAGTCCACGGACTTCATGATCGTAAAAATCCAGTACTTTCGCGATGGTCAGCTGTCGAATTTCTTCATAGACTTGTGTAAACATACAAAACCCTCCTTTTTCTAGAAAAAAGACAGCAAAACGAATCCGCTTTGCTGCCTGCCTGTTGACTTCATTCGAAGTGTTTTTTATATTCCCCATATCCTGCCGAATCAAGCTCTTCTACCGGAATAAACCGGAGTGCTGCCGAATTGATGCAGTAGCGGAGACCACCAAGCTCGGTCGGACCGTCATCAAAGATGTGACCAAGATGACTGTCTGCATTCGCGGAACGGACTTCTGTCCGTGTCATGCCGTGTGTCGTATCGAGTTCCACTTCCATCTTGTCCTCGGAAATCGGTTTGGCGAAGCTCGGCCATCCGCAGTTCGAGTTAAACTTATCTTTTGACGTAAAGAGCGGTGTCCCGTCGACGATATCAACATAAAGTCCCGGTCGTTCCTCATCCCAATATTCATTACGGAAAGCCGGTTCCGTCCCGTTTTCCTGCGTAACTTTATACTGAATCGGCGTCAGACGTTGTTTCAGTTCCTGTTCTTTGCCCTGATCCTTCCAGGCTTCCTTCACGAACTTGGCACGTCCCGATCCGACACTGTACATCTGATAACGGAACGGATTTTTTTTGTAATAATCCTGATGGTATTCTTCTGCCGGCCAAAACGGGTTTGCCGGACGGATGTCGACTGCTACAGGACGTGAAAAACGTCTAGAGGCGTCCAGCGCCGCTTTCGAACGTTCTGCGGCTTGCTTTTGTTCTTCATCGACATAAAAAATTGCCGGTTCGTACGATTGACCACGGTCATTGAACTGTCCGCCGCCGTCCGTCGGATCGATTTGCCGCCAAAAAATTTCAAGTAACTCATCGTATGAAATGACAGACGGATCATACGTCACTTCCACCGCTTCTAAATGTCCTGTCGTTTCAGAACAGACCTCTTTATAAGTCGGGTTTTCTGTATGACCACCTGTATAACCGGAAATGACTTGTTCGACGCCATCATATTTATGAAATGGCTTGACCATGCACCAAAAACAGCCACCTGCGAATATTGCTTTTGCCATCTAGCTTCCCCTCCTCTGTATAGGTCTATTTTAACGCGTTCCGCGCCACTACCCTACTATCTTGCTCAGTCACTCTTCAGGATTCGCTTTTAGACGGCGCATGACAAAATAAATCGCCGCAAATACTAAAATCAATCCACCGAGTGAATACCATATGTTATTCATACGGTACAGCATCTGATAGATGGCTAACGTCACAAGCAAAATCGCAATCGGGATGAATGCCCGTTTAAAGTGATACCAATAGTTCACTGAGGTCGCCTCCATTTTTCTTTTATCTTATACGATTTTTTACTGTTTGATATGCTTTTCTAGATTATTTCTTTTTCAACATCCATCAAAAAAAAGCCGACTCCGTTTGAAACGGAATCGACTTTTACCTTACGAACGCGGATGTTTCGGGAATTCCATTTCTGAATAAGGAACGACCGATGTCCGGTTTTTAAATTTATGACCTAACCAGAAAGCAAGGAATAACGGAATACCGACATATGTCGCGGCGATTCCAACCCAATCAATTTGATCCGCGAGGAATGCGGCATAGTTTTGACCGACGATGACAAGGAAACAAAGTCCGAAGGCAAAGAGCGGTCCAAACGGGAAAGCAGGTGCAACGTACGGCAAGTCACTGAGTGAATGACCTTGCGCAAGGAATCCTTTACGGAAACGGTAATGGCTGATCGCGATACCGAGCCATGCGATGAAACCGGTCATCCCGGAAGCATTCAACAACCAGAGGTAGACCTGTCCGCCAAACATCGATGTCAGGAAGCAAAGTGCGCCGATTGCCCCAGTTGCGAGCAAGGCATTACGGGGAACACCGTTTTTCGAGACTTGTGCGAACATTTTCGGCGCGTCACCTTGGCGTGCCAATGTGTACAGCATCCGTGTCGATGCGTACATCCCGGAGTTCCCGGCTGATAAAACAGACGTCAGGATGACGGCGTTCATCAATGCTGCCGAGAACGCGAGACCGGCTTTTTCAAAAACAAGTGTGAACGGACTGACTGCTACATCGGTAATATCGTTTGAAACCAGGTTCGGACTTGTATACGGAATCAACATGCCGATGACAAAAATCGCAAATACATAAAAGAGAAGAATCCGCCAAAAGACTTGTTTAACAGCTTTCGGGACGTTTTTTTCCGGATCTTCGGATTCGCCTGCCGCGATTCCGACAAGTTCGGTTCCCTGGAAGCTGAAACCGGCGACCAAGATGATACCGATAACGGCTGGAATGCCTCCGACGAACGGTGCATCACCTAATGCAAAGTTTTTAAAGCCGACCGGCGCTTCTGATGTGAAGACACCAAAAATCATCGCGACTCCGACAATCAAGAAGATGATGACTGTGACGACCTTGATCATCGCGAACCAGTATTCGGCTTCACCGAATCCTTTAACGGAGAAGTAATTTAAACCAATCATCAGTAACAAGAAGATGGCACTGAAATAAAAACCTGGAACATCCGGGAACCAGTATGTCATGACGATTTGGGCCGCAACGAGTTCAACGGCAATCGTGACTGCCCAGTTGTACCAGTAGTTCCAACCGAGTGCAAAACCAAACGATGGATCAACGAACTTCGCACCGTAGGTCGAGAAGGAACCGGCGACCGGCATGTAAGCGGCCATCTCACCAAGGCTCGTCATTAAAAAGTACACCATCAATCCGACGACCGCATACGATAACAGGGCACCGCCCGGACCGGCAGCTGCAACGGACGCACCGGAGGCAATGAATAAACCGGTTCCGATGGCTCCGCCAATCGCAATCATCGACATGTGACGGGCTTGCAGACCGCGTTTTAATCCTTCTTCAGTTGAATCGAGTTTTCTTTGGGGTTGTAAAGTATTCATCTTATTCGCTTCTCTCTTTTTTAAATTTTTGAGAGGACACTTTTTGAATCGAAAAAAAACAAAAAGCGCCCTCACCTTCCAGAAGGAAGATGAGAACGCAACATAGTAAAAAGGATGCGCCCCATTCTACCGTCGTGAAAGATAGCTCCCCACAAGTCAGATCTGACCTGTGACAGTATTAGACCTGTTCGATCTAATCCCAATCGATCATCTTCAAAGCGATGATTGATTTCGGCAATTCTTCCTTTTCAGTCACCTCATCTGCCGCTTGACGACATCCGTGACTGTACTTATAAGAACTGCAACCTCCATCCCACTGGTTGAGTGAGAACTAATTAAGTTAGTTATAATTTCGTTATTACTTCGTCATGTTACACAAAACGTCTTCAAATTGTCAATTCTTTTTTTGAAATTTCCGCTATCCGTGGTAAGATTCCGTAATTTTTAGTACACTAAATTATAGAAGTTAACCGAGAGAAAGGATGTTGCTTGAATGCCACAAGAACGTGATCAACTGACCTATCGATTAGAGGAACAAATGCGGGTCATTCTCCGGACATTACGCCGCGAACTCAACCGACTGTTTGAAGGAACCGCGACGCGGAGTGAATTTTTCATTTTGCGCAGCCTGTCCGAAAATGGTCCCCAACGTCCGACTCTACTCGCAGAACAGTTTGAGCTTGCGACAAGTCAGGTAACGGCTTTGACTGATCGTCTGTATAAAGCCGGATTCGTTACGCGGACGCGTTCGACGGACGACAGAAGATCGATTGTTTTAGCATTGACGGCCGAAGGTGAAGCCGCTTTCCACGAACTTGAAATCGTCCGCCGGAAATATCTCCAAGACCGTTTTGGTACACTCACCGAAGAAGAGCTTCATGCGATGGTCCAGGTCTTCGATAAGATCCTTTTAACGATGGATGAAGAGGCTGTTTCTTCCTAAAAATTGTTTTAAAAAAATATTTATTTTTTTCGCTGACAAAGTTCACTTGACTGTGTACTTTGTCTTTTTTGTCGACTTGCCATGTTTCCCTAAACATTTTTCCATTTCTTGCCGTTATTAAAATGGGTATACTAGAACTATCTTATTGGAAATGCGTTTACGAGGAGCTGGGAGGATTTGTTGTCCATCATGAATAATTTCATCATCAATTTTTGTCTACTGTTTACAACGATCACTCTTTTGTTTCTACCTTTTCGAAATCACCCGCGGATTACACCGAACACGAATCTGAACATCCGACTCGTGTTAGGCTTCATCGCCGGATTGATTTCTGTACTCTTGATGTTCAACAGCATCCAAATCGATGTCGCCCGGATTGATTTACGAATTGTCCCCATCGTCATTGCCATGATGTTCGGCGGCTTACCTAGTGCACTCGTCACCGGCACCATGATTATCGCAACACGTTTTGCCCTGACGCCTGTCGCACAAATCGATGCTGCCATCCTGTCAACAATCGTCATCGCACTGTTCATCCTGACGATTGCCATCGTCCGGCGCTACATCCGGATGACCTTCTGGAACTTCGAACTGATGATCGGGATCGGTATTCTCTATTCGTTGCCGGCTATCTATCTATTGACGAGCAGTTGGACGACCTTCATCGAAATATCACTGGCTTACATATTTTTTAACCTGATTGCCGGTTTTGTGACCTATCACCTGTTGACAGAGTTGCGACGCCACTTTGAAAACATCCAGTATCAACAAAAGCTCGCCATGACGGATGCCTTGACGGGCCTCGCTAACCGGCGCCGGCTGGATGATTCCTTGTCCCTTGTCGGTTCAGCAGAAGACGGGTATTCGCTTGTCTTGATTGATATTGATTTCTTTAAGCACGTCAACGATACGTACGGTCATGATGCCGGAGACGATGTTTTACGGCAACTCGGTACGACATTAGCATCACTGGCACGGCCGGATGATTTAGTCGGGCGTTACGGGGGCGAAGAATTTTTAATCATTCTCCCGAATACATCACTCGTCGATGCGAAAAACATTGCTGAGCTTGCCCGGACGACGGTCGCACGAAATCTGTTCCCGACGACGGCGGTCCCTGACTTACAGATTACGATTTCGCTGGGTATTGCACATTCCAGCAGGCGGATAAGGCATTGTATCATTCGAAAGACAGCGGACGGAATCGGAGTACGAATTACACCAAAAAACTGGAACTCGAACAAGCCTGATCACTGCCCTTTCCCGTCACTCGGTGAAAGGGCAGTCTTTTTTAGGTATTCTTTTCTACTGTTCCAGCCGATTGTTCCGGAAAACCGATACTTTTGACTGTTCCGAAAACAATCATCCGGCTGAGCTGGTCCGCCATATAGGCCGCTGAATAAGGACGACCGTTTCGTAACCAGGAAATCAATAGTCCGAGCTGTCCACCGATCACGTAGTTCAATAATAAATCACGATCAACCAATTGGGTTTCATTGACGGCATGTGCTTCAAACACACGTTGATAGTTTTCTTTTAACGTATCCAAAAAGCGCGAAATGAACGTTTTTACCGGACCATTCAACAACATCGTCCGGTAAAATTGTTCATGTTGCTCAATATGGATGAAAAGCCGTTCGAAATAGCGGCTGACCCGTTCGAGCGATGGATAGTCCGGTGATGTGATTCCTTGAATCCGGATCGCTTCCACAAGAAGCCGCATATGATCGTCTACAATCTGATTCATCAAATCATATTTATCTGTAAAGTGTGCATAGAACGTCGATCGATTGACAGCCGCCCCATCCGTCAACATCTTGACTGTGATCGTTGAAAAAGGATGATGGTCAAGCAAACGAAACAATTCTTTTGTAATACGGTCACGTGACCGCTTTGGTCGTGGATCTTGCCCTGGATTCATCTACTGGAACCACCTTTTTTTTGATATTGTATCCGTTCTCATCGACTTTTCCAACACTTTGTCGGAAATTGTCGGTTGTATGTTGATTCCTTCTCCATATAATTAACTATATTAACTACTCCTCCCCCAGAGGAGTAGTTTTTATGTTACGACTGGGGAACTCAGAGTACACGAAAGAAAGGATGCATTTCATATCATGAACATGAAAAAAGTATTATTGATTAACATTTTGACACTGGTTGTTTTAATCGGTGGAGGCGCGATCGGCTATTACTACTACGATCAGGCGACAAGTTATGTGAAAACAGACAATGCCAAGATCGACGGAAAAATGATTACAATCGCAAGTCCCGGTGCCGGTAAACTGACGGACTGGACAGCAAAAACAGGTCAAACGCTCGACAGTGACACAACGTTAGGTCACGTCATGATGGCACAAGCTGGTCAAAAACCGGTCAGCACGGCTGTCTCTATGCCAACTAAAGCAACGGTCGTTCAGTCGATGGCGACAGAAAACGGCGTCGTTGGTGCAGGAACACCACTTGCTTATGGTTTTAACTTAAATGAGCTTTGGGTAACAGCAAACGTCGAAGAAACAGAGATCGATGAAGTTAAAGTCGGACAAACCGTCGATGTTTACGTGGACAGCTATCCAGACACGACGTTATCCGGTGAAGTCGAACAAATCGGTATGACGACGGCTGGAACATTTTCGATGATGCCGTCTTCAAACGGAACGGCCAACTATACAAAAGTTGCGCAAGTCATTCCTGTAAAAGTTTCGCTTTCACAAGAAAAATCACTCGACATTCGACCTGGTATGAATGTGACCGTCCGCATTCATAAGGATTAAGGAGGGACGTCTATGTCTACGACCTTCCTCTTTGGATACATTGCCTTTATGGTTGTCACGATCATCGGTGTCAACCTGATTGTCCGGCGTGCACGTCCAGCCGTGGCCGGTGATGTTCCTCTTGACGACGTGCCCGACCATCTCGATAACGTTCCTGTAACGCCTGCACCGAAAGTGCAAGAGCGGACGCCGTTAGCGACCGCAGATATCAGTATTCCAAAAGTCTTGACGGTTCTCTTGATCGGGATGTTCATCGCGATTTTGAATCAAACGTTGATCAATGTCGCTTTACCTGTCTTAATCAATGATTTTAACGTCTCGACCTCGACGGCACAATGGTTGACGACCGGATTCATGCTCGTCAATGGTATCTTGATTCCAATCAGTGCCTTTTTGATGCGAAGTTATACGTTTCGTCAACTGTTCCTCGTTTCGATGACATTGTTCTTCTTCGGCTCCATCATTTGTTCGATGGCGATGAACTTTCCGGTCATGATGATCGGACGAGTCGTACAAGCAGCCGGTGCCGGTATTTTGATGCCACTCGGCTCAAACGTCTTCATGACGCTGTTTCCGCCGCATAAACGTGGAGCAGCGATGGGCATGCTCGGAATCGCGATGATTCTTGCTCCCGCAATCGGTCCGACGATTACCGGCTATGTCATTCAGAATTACGATTGGCATGTCATGTTTTACGGAATGGCCTTTTTCGGTCTTCTGACACTCTTACTGGGTGTCGCTTGGTTTAAACTCGTTCAGCCTTTATCCAAACCGAAATTCGATGCACTTGGTGTTGTCTTCAGCACGATTGGTTTTGGAAGTCTATTGTACGGCTTCAGTGAAGCCGGTAATGACGGGTGGGACAGCCCGCTTGTCATCAGCACGATTCTGATCGGTATCTTAGGAATCGCAGCGTTCGCCCTTCGCGAACTTTCAATGGATGATCCGATGTTGAATATCCGTGTGTTGAAAGTACCGGAGTTTTCGTTCACGCTATTCATCAATATCATCGTCACGATGGCGTTGTTCGGCGGGATGCTTCTGCTTCCGATTTACTTGCAAAGTATTCGCGGTTTCTCACCGGTTGATTCCGGTCTCCTGTTATTACCCGGATCATTGATCATGGGAATCACGGGTCCGATTGCCGGTCGACTATTTGACCGGTTCGGCATCCGACCGCTCGCTATTTTCGGATTGACGTTAATGACCTACGGAACGTGGGAATTGACACAACTCGATATGAATACCTCTTACAATTCGATCATGGGCATTTATATGCTTAGGTCGTTCGGAATGGCTTTCATCATGATGCCGATCATGACCGCCGGTATGAACGCCTTGCCGATGAAGATGATTCCACATGGGAATGCAACACAAAATACGTTGCGCCAGGTTGCCGGGTCAATCGGGACAGCGATTCTCGTCACAGTCATGACGCGGCAAACAACGGCTCATCTCGCAGATGATGCCAATCAGTTTACGACACTTGATCCAACTCTTTCACAGCATTTGAATGAGCTTGGACAACAGCTCGGTAGTCCGCAAGCAGCATCTGTCAGCTGGATGACGCAGTTGACGAAACAAGCCACAATCAGTGGAATCACGGATGCCTTTTGGGTGGCTACCGTCTTATCTGCTGTTGCCCTGATTTTGTCGCTTTTCATGCATGGAAAAAAAGAACCGAATCTCGATTAAGACTTTTCCAGGACCCGTTGACGGCACATCGTCAACGGGTTTTTAGTTGTTTGCCTTTGCACTTCTTTCCTAAAATCGCTACACTAGTGTCATTGAGTTTCATATCTAAAAGGAGATGCTGTATGGTTGCCTTTCTGCAATTTTATGCGTTCATCTTTGCCTGCTGTTTTGCCTGGCAAGTCGGACGCCCTTCATCCTGGTCTCAAAAGGTCACACGTGCCTTTTTAATCAGTATCAATAGTCTATTTATCTTTTTCCGGGCGTCCGTGTCCATCTTCCTGTTAATTGGACCGTTATTGCTTGTTTCTTACGTCTTATTTCCGAACTTATTATACTTCGCCGGACCTTTGTCCATCATCATCAGCATACTTGTCATCGGTCTGCTCGATCGGCTCGTCAGCTTCGTCATCCTGCCGATTATCCGTTCGTTCTTCCTGAAAAAAAACCGGATGATGCCGCAATTACTGGAAGCCGCCCTTTATACATGCTCGATGGGTGTGCTCCTGTACGTGAATTTGACAGTCGTACCCGGCGTACAGATTAACGTGATGATGGCCGTTTTCTTCGGCTTCACACTCTATTTTGCACATTACTTGTTTGCTTTATTCCGGATTCGCCAACTCAAGAAAAAAATAGCTTCTTCATCTGAAAAACGCTGATTCAAACCAGCGTTTTTTTAATTAACCGTTGACAATGATAATCGTTATCAATTATATTCTAAGAGTACTTACGTCAGGAGATGATCAATATGAACGCTCGACAACTGATTTTAGAACGACGGTCCGTCCGTGCTTATACCGATCAACCGATTCCAAATGAAATGATTGAAGAAATTCTCGAGGCTGCCATCTACGCCCCGACTCATAAATTGCGTGAACCTTGGCGATTTGTCCTTGCGAATGAAGAAAGCCAAGTCCGGTATGTCGATCAATTGATGCGTTTGCTTGCCCAGCGGGGGCAATTGGATCAAAAAACAGATGAACAGCGTCAGATGATGCGTCAAAAATTTGCTGAGGTCCCCGTTTACTTGACTGTTTTGTATGAAGTAAAAGGAACAGAAGATCAGCAGATGGAAGATTTGCTCGCGACCGCCGCCATGATTCAAAACGTTCAACTCCTCGCGACTGAACTGGGTTTAGGCTGTTGTTGGAAAAGCGGAAAACATTGGTTCACGGAGGAATATGCTGAAATGATCGGTGCTTCAGAAAGCGAACGTGTCGCAGGAGTCATTCAATTCGGCTGGCCTGCCTTGATTCCACCACTGAAAAAACGAACGGCTGCACGTGACAAGTTAACGCACTTCTAAATCGGTGCGCATTCTGCGAGCTACCCCTGCTCGCGCCAATCAAGCCCCATCATAATAGTTAAAGCGTTCATCTTTTCATTCCCTCCCCAAACGGAATCGTGAAAGATGGACGCTTTTTTTGATGTCTGATTCTGAACGACAAATAAAGGTGGCGGATTTAGTATCCACCACCTCTGTTCTGTTTCATCTGTTTCGATTCAATAAATCAAACGGTCTTCAGTTCTTCCGGACGCATCGATGCATCCGGGAGCGCTCCCGTCAAAATATGATTGACGATCCGTTTCGTCGCCTGTCCATCTTGATATGTGAAGAACCGGCCCGCGAACTTTTCAATCTGTTCGGGTTCAAACTGATTCGCCTTGATCCAGGAAATGACGTCATTGAATGACGAGACAATCGGTCCCGGTACAAATGATTCGTACGGAAAGTAAAAATCACGTTCTTCCTTATACGAGTTCAAATCGTTCACGAGGAAGATGATTGGTTTTTTCAGTAAAGCAAATTCAAAAATAACGGAAGAATAATCGGTCACTAAAATATCCGCCACCTGCATCAAGTCATTGATGTCCGGATAATCCGTCATATCGATGATTTGATTCGAAAACTCTGTCGGCACGACCGGTCGGTTCAAGACAAACGGATGCATCCGTAACAATAGAATATGATCCGGTCCCAGTTGTTCACGAAATTGCTGGAAATCGAGTTCCTGATCGTAATGCGCAGTTGTTTGTCCATTTCCACGGAACGTCGGCGCCAGTAAAATCAGCTTTTTCGACCGCCATTCGGGATACTGATCATACAGTTTATGCTCAATCTGCACTTGCCGCTCCCGGTTTAACAACTGATCCGTCCGGGGAACGCCAAACGGATGAATTCGGGTTGAATCCATACCAAAAGCTTCAGCAAACGGTGCGATGCAAGCCTCTCCCGAAACATAGACTTTCGAATAGTTCCGGTGTATATCCACCATTTTCAAATAATCGTCATCCGGCGAATAGGACTTATCGAGGACACTGTAACCAAATTTCTTGAATGCCCCACAGGCGTGCCACAGCTGGATGACTTCTGTTCCTTTACGTAACGTCGAGACATAGACGGGATAATAATAGTCATCAATAATGAAGTAGCGGGCCGTCGCCAGTTCGTATGTCGCACGCATCATGTGGAAGACGTACTTGGTTTGTCCCACTACATTTTGCGGGAAACGTTTCAATAAAAACACATACTGAAATCCGAGTTCACGACTTTCAAGTTCATCATAAACAGCGCGGAAGTTATCGACGAGCTTATCCGAACGATACGTCGCGAAGACGACTTTTTTTGTCTGTACCGGAAAGAACTTCGAGATCCAATACGTCACCACAAGCAAATAATGGACCGTTCGTCGCTGAATCAAACGCAGTTTCTGTTTCATAAGATCCCTTCTCTTTCCACTTTCATTCTTACATGCACCATTCCATGACGGTTTTACCGAAACGGTTCGTCAAATCACTTTCAAATGCTTGATGGATATCTTCGATTTGTCGAATCTGGAATACACCGGAAACCAGGTTGGACAAATAAGCTGGAATATCTGGATACTGCTGATACAATTCCATCGTCCGTGCGAAATCAGCCGGTGTACTCCGACTTGATCCATAGACACGTAATCCCTTTTCAAGAATCATCCGCGTGTTGACGGCGACCGGTTCTTCCGAAACGCCAAGCAATGCCATCGTTCCTTCAGGAATAATGTAATCAATCATCTGATTGATCGCATATTGACTGCCGATTCCACCCACACATTCGAATCCGTGATTAAACGAGACATCATCCGGAATTTGATCGATATGATACGTTTCATCCGCAAACGAGAAATAATCCAACTTCGATTGTGTTTTTCCGAAAACGAGCAATTTTGCTTTCGGATACAATTTACGTAACATCAAGGCTGTGATGAATCCGAGATTTCCGTCTCCCCAGACGCCAAATGTTTCACGGCGGCTGTGAGCAATCTGATCGAAGCGTGTCATGGCATGGACGGAGACACTGACAAGCTCCGTGAAAGCCGCGACTTCCGGATCGAGATCAGCCGGCACTTCGACGAGACGATCCGGTTTGATGAAGACATAATCCTGCATGTAGCCGTCATAACCGCTCGAGCGGAAACGGCTTGTCCGCAAGTAGTTTTCTCCGATAATGTCATCCGTTTCCGACGGTGTGTTCGGAACCATCGCGACCAACGTACCGATCTTAAACGTGCCTGACGGATCATGCACTACTTTACCGATACCTTCATGAATCATCGCCATCGGTAACTTTTTCGCTAACACTTCAGCACTGCGGCTACCCGTGAAGTAACGTTGATCCGCGTGACAAATCGATAGGAAAGTCGGACGAACGACGACCCGGTCTGAATTGAGTGACCGTTCGTCATACGTCACCTCGATTTGGCGTGGTGCCACGAGTTGATAGACTTGGTTAATCATTGGTGAATCCGCTCCTTCAGAATAGCATTGGCGATGCGGAGATCGTACGGTGTCGTTACTTTAATGTTGAACAATTCACCTGTGACGAGAGCGACCGCTTCACCTTTCAGCAAGAGAATCTTACATGCGTCTGTCAAAATTGCCCGCTCATCGGTTGATAATGCTTCGTAATGATTTTTCAGTTTCGTAATTTGGAAACTTTGCGGCGTTTGTCCCTGATACATTTGATCACGGACCGGAATATCGGAAATCGTTTTTCCGTCCGTCGAAGCGACAATCGTATCAATGGCTGAGATGACGGTGTCACACGCTCCGTATTCGAGTGCTGTCGAAATGTTTTCTTTAATGATCCGGTGTGTCAAGAACGGACGGACTGCATCATGTGTGACGATGACATCCTCGTCTGACAAACCGTTTTTATTTTCAATCCAGTTGATAGCTGCCATGATGGACTCGTTGCGGTCACTTCCGCCTGCCGTGATGACGATCCGCTCATCGGTCCCAATGTATTTCTCCAAGATATCGCGTGTATAGTTGATCCACGCCGTTGGAGTCACAATGATGATTTGATCAAAATCTTCGTGTAACAGAAATTTTTCCACGGTATGCACGAGGATCGGACGTTCTCCGATTGACAGGAATTGTTTAGGACGATCGACATTCCCCATTCTTGTTCCTTTTCCGCCAGCTAAGATTGCTGCATAAATCATCTTGTATCGCAAAGGACCCACCCAATAGACAATGGCGCTGCCATGGGTCACTTCGCTTCCCTCCCTTGTAAAAAAAGTTTTTTGTTGTTTCCACTTACCAGCGATGTGGGTATGTCTCACAATATGTCTTCTTTCGACGATTCTATCCACCTAAAGCAAAAAAAATAGATAAAGTTCTATTTTTTTTGCTTCATCACGATATAATGATGGGTGATTTCTAATATCACTATACTATGTTCGTGATGATTTTAAAAATCTGTCATTGTTGTGTAAATGCATTGTAATCATTTAAGCGAGGAGAGATTGTTTTGACAGAAGAAACACAGATGCCGATATTACAGGCACACGTTAACTATCTAGAACTGGCGGGAACAAAATTCCGCTTCGAGGCTCGTCTTTTCGGATTAACTGATTTCCTTCAGGCCGAACAGCTGCTTTTTGAGAATCCTGCTGTCCCTGAAGTCACAGAAGAAACACAACCGGAAGATGAATACATCCAGTCCGAGGCGCCGGCGGAACCGATCCCTTTAGAACGGGCTATCATTTTCCGTAACAAACGAAATAAACGGACATTCATTCTTCGTTTCCCGTTTGAAGGTGACTGGACAGAAGAAACATTCAGCGGAGAGCTTGATCTCAATCACCTGACCCCGACCGGGCGCCCGTTGCCGATGGGTTATTTCGATGCGTTCTTCGGAATCGTCCAAGGAAAATCAATTTTACATGAAGCTCCATTCGGTGATACACGTTCCTTGATTCCGATCATTTACCGTGTTGAAACAAAACATAGTAATGTCTTGCTCAAACTCGAATATGAACTGGTCGTCCAGTATTCAGAATACAGCAATACCCTAGGTTTTCATTCCCTTAAGCAAGGAGAGACGAAACGTTTTATCCGCTTGATTGAAAAATTCAACAAAGCGAAGAAGAATTGGCGGAAACGCGCGTTTAAATTCCGTCGCTTTACATTCAAGAGTATTTACAATGTCACGAAATGGACGCAACCGATCCAAGACAACAAAGTGGTATTTGCTTCGGATTCCCGAAGTGATGTCAGCGGGAATTTTGCCTATATCTTAAACGAAATCGAACGCCGGGATTTGAACCTTGACGTTAAAACGTTCTTCAAACCTAATTTGCAGTCCCGTCGCGATTGGCGTGACAAATTTACATTGCCGTATCATCTCGCGACGGCCAAAACGATTTTAGTTGATGATTTTTATCCGATGATTTATCCGCTCAGCATCCGGAAAGGAAGCGACCTTGTTCAAGTCTGGCACGCAGTCGGAGCCTTCAAGACATTCGGATACAGCCGTCTTGGCAAGCCGGGTGGTCCAAGTGCCAACTCGCTCAGCCACCGGAACTACACGAAAGCCATCGTCAGTTCGCATAACGTCGCCCGTCACTATGCGGAAGGATTCGGATTACGGGAGGATCAGGTCATCGCAACCGGAATTCCCCGGACAGATATGTTCTTTGACCAAACCTACATCGCCGATGCAAAAGAACGGATTTACGAAGAATATCCTGTCTTTAAAACAAAAAAAGTCATCATGTTCGCACCGACTTTCCGTGGGAACGGCGCGAAAAGTGCCCATTATGATTTCAGTCAACTCGATTTGGATGCTTTGTATGAAGCTTTCCATGAAGACTATGTCTTCGTTTTGAAGATGCATCCATTTGTCCGCCGCCGGATGGAGATTCCGGAAGTCTATGCTGACTTCTTCCTCGACTTGACGGATCATCGGGAAATCAACGAATTACTGTTCGTCTCTGATATTTTGATTACCGATTATTCATCGACGTGTTTTGAATTTTCACTGCTCGACCGCCCGATGTTATTCTTCGCCTATGATTTGGAAGATTACATCTCAAAACGTGACTTCTATTATGACTTTGAAGAATTCGTTCCGGGACCAATCGTCCGTACCTCGGAAGAGTTGATTGAACGGATTAAGAACGAAGATTTCGAGATGCAAAACGTCAAAGCCTTCGCGGAATACTTCTTCGAGCATCAGGACGGAAAGTCGAGCCAGCGTTTCGTCGATCAAATCATCCTTGGAGAAAACAAATGAATCCAACACCAAAACCAATGACCTTTTCCTATGATCATTGGCTCGGGAACTACAAAGTGCTACTGATTTTCATGGTCGTGTTCGGACACCTGATTGAAACGTTCCGTAATCTTGATGGAAACGATCCGGTCCAAATCGTCTACAACATCATTTATTTACTGCACATGCCGGCCTTCATCTTCATGAGCGGATATTTTTTCAAGGAAGTCAGACCAAAACGAATCTTTTCGTTTGTCGTCCTTTATTTCATCTGGCAATCGATTCATGAAGTCTATCTCGCTTATGTTAATGAAAAGACAGTCGATGGATTAGTGGATGGTCTCCTGCATCCGCTCGTTCCGAGCTGGACACTCTGGTACCTGCTCGGAATCATTATTTGGCAAATCGTGACACCGGGATTCCTGACCTTACGTTATCCGTTGTTGATCAGCATTGCGTTTGCTCTGCTGATTAATGCTAATCCGGGTTCGATCACGAACTTCCTGTCCTTACAAAAGGTCATCAGTTTTTATCCGTTCTTCTTGATGGGATATCTCGTCAAAGAACGGGGATGGCTCGCGGACGGACGGATTCGTGACCGGATGACGTCCCCCATCGGTCGTTTGACCGGATTACTCGTTTCTGTTTCCATCGCCATCGCTATGGCCATTTGGACAAAAAACGGATTCGATACGGTCTGGTTGTTCTACCGGGACACGTACGGTGAATTTGATGTCCCGGTACTCAAAGGCGCATTAATTCAGCTCTTTTTGTACGCGGTCAGTACCGTAATGATTTTTTCTGTATTAATGATGATTCCACACCGTTCCTTCGGTGGTCGGTTTGATCAAATCGGGATTCAGACGTTGGCGATCTATCTGTTACACTCGTTCATCGTCCGGCTGTTTCGGGATTCGGTTCCACCATGGATTGCCGAGTCGCCGGTGCTCCTGATCGGTTCATCCTTCTTGCTCGCCCTGTTCTTCGTTTGGATTTTATCGAGTCGTCCGGTTGTTCGACTGTTTCGACCGTTATTGTCACCAAATGTCAACTGGCTGTTCAAGAAAACATCGTAAACTTTTCTTCAAAAAAAGCACCTGATGCCAGGACCAGATCTCGCTTCTTGAGATTTGGTCCTTTTTGTATCGGTACGATAAAATTGACAGGATCTTTGCCTTGAAACTAAGATAGTAGAGGTTGCTATAATAAACGCTTACACAAGCGTGCAGAAAGAAGGGATCCCCTTGCAAGCGGATCAACGTAAAAAATTAACGGTCCTGATGATCAACATGTTCATCGCCGTCGGGAGCTTCGGGATCATCATTCCGATTCTGCCCGCTTACTTAGCTTCAATCGGTCAAGGCGGTACAGCTGCCGGTCTGATGATCGCGATTTTTGCCGGCGCCCAGCTCGTCATGTCACCGGTTGCCGGAAAATGGGCTGACCAGTACGGTCGCCGCAAGATGATCATTTACGGTTTGATCGGATTGACGTTATCGATGTTCGTCTTTTATTTCTCGAACTCGGTTACGATTCTTTACATCTCACGGGCCATCGGCGGTGTCGGTGCGGCGCTTCTGATTCCTGCAATCTTTGCCTATGTTGCGGATATCACGACGATGGATCAGCGCGCGAAAGGCAACAGCTTCGTCTCTGCTGCGATGTCACTCGGGATCGTCATCGGTCCCGGGATTGGCGGATTCCTCGCCGAGTTCGATCTGAAGTTGCCGTTACTTGTTTCGGCACTCGTCTCACTTCTAGCCGTCTTATTCAGTGTCATTCTTCTTCAAGAAAGTGACGTCCATGACGCGACGGCGATGGCGCCCGACGAAGGCTCCATGTGGAAAAAGCTTGGCGCATCGTTCCATAAGCCGTACTTCGTTCCGCTCGTCATCACACTCGTCATGAGTTTCGGATTGATGGCCTATGAATCAGTCCTCGGCCTGTTCGTCGACAACCAGTTTGGCGCCTCTCCAAAAGACATCGCCATCATGGTGACGTCGACCGGCATCATCAGCGTCATCGCTCAGATTTTCGTCGTCGATAAGTTATCACGCAGTCTCGGGGAAGGCAAAGTCCTGAACATCTTCCTGTTGATCGCGACGCTTGGCTTCTTGTTGTCACTCCTGACAGCAAGTTACGGCGGCTTCTTCGCCGTCACACTCGTCATCTTCCTTGCGACGTCGATCCTGCGTCCTGTTTTGAACACGATGATTTCAAAACTGGCCGGAAACGAACAAGGATTTGCGATGGGGATGAACAACGCCTACATGAGCATCGGAAACGTCCTCGGTCCGACACTGGCCGGACTGTTATATGATGTCAACATTCTTTACCCGTTCATGCTTGGACTTGTCTTCCTGGCCGTGACACTGATCGGATCTGTCATTTGGCAACGCCGTCAGTCCCGTTTGATTAAAAAGATTGAACAGACATCTTGATTCAGATGTCATAACAAAAGCAGGAGGTCGTCCGATTGGATTGTCGGAGAACCTCCTGCTTTTTTCATATGGTATGGAAACATCAGCCATGCAACGTCGTCCGGTCCCACCAAAGCGCCTGCAGGAAGCGGAGGGTTTTGACAAACGTTTCGACGACGAGCAATACAAGTAAAAATGCCGTGAATCGTAAATCAAGGACATGATTCAGGACTAGTCCTAACAGGAGCGTCGTCACGAAGACACGTCGTGTCAGCTCAATTGAAGATACCTCGAACGTCGTGACGATACTGAGTCCGATACTGTATACCAACAGGCCGACCAAGATGCTGACAGGGACGGTTTCCGTTGTATAATCGACTAGCAGATACATACTTATAATCAATCCGATCAAAGCTACCCAGTACGTGTATCGCATAGATGTTCCTCCCTTTTGATCACATCATAGCAAATTCTGAACCCTCGATTTTCAGTACCTCGAAACAGGCGAACGGAAAACTGAAAATCCTTTTATCCGTACTGTTTTTGATGAGCTTTCTTTAATTTTAAGTACTCTTCATCCGCCCGGATCAAATCCCATTTTTCTTGAAAGATTTCCGCGGATTTTGCTTTTTCCGGATCAATTTCCCGTTCGTTTAATTCACCGGTCTCTTTATTTTTGTATTTGCGTCCGCCTTTGTAATTCGTATAACGGCGTGCCCGCGTATGCCCCATTTGGATGAACTTTCGTGCCATGTCCATTCCGACGAAATCTCCGGCCTCTTTATAGTCGAGGTACATCTGATAAATCTTTTCGGAAGATTCTTTGGCAATTTCCGGCGTCTTGAACCGCCAGTGTGGTAGGATTTCCCCTTTATACGGTTCGACGAGCAACACACCCTGTTCGCCCCGGCCGACCCGGTATTTTTCCGGTTCCTTCCGAAAATCCGTCGTCTTGAAGTCCAAATCGTAATCAAATGCCATCTTCACCGCCTCCTTCTATTGAAAGATTCCCGGGAATGTCCGGCTTTAATCGTGTGGATACAGTCCGGTCGTATACACAGCGGTTAAGGTTTTAGCGATTTCCGCAATCGATGCCGTCGTCTCTTCCCGGACGACTTCGAACAAATACATTTCATTGGCGAAAAACCAGCCGCGTGCGACGAGTGTCGGATTCAAGTCCGGACGCGCCAGTCCCGCCGCTTGCGCATAGTGAATATCACGACTGATCCGTTCAATGAAGCGCTCGCGAATCTGTTTCCACTTCGTCCGGATGACATAGGATACCCCGATTGCCTGCTCGACGACCCGGAGCATCTCCCGTTCCTGTTCAGCAAGCTGTAAAAACGCCGTTGCCTGCTGCTCGATTTGCTTTTTGGCCTCTTCAGCTGTTCCGGGCTCAAACGGCTGTTCCGCTACTTGATGGAAACGATCCATGACGTCTTCCATCAGGACAATCAGCAGTTCATCTTTTCCTTCAAAATGGACATATGCCGTTCCATAGCCGACACCCGCCCGTTTGATGATTTGTGAAATCGTCGTTGTCTGAAAGTCATTTTCAAGAAAGACAGCCCGGGCTGCGACAAGCAGTTTTTCCCGGGTCCGGACTGTCCGCAAATGCCGTTTGTCCATTTTGGATTCATTTGATTTCACCATAATCAACCACCTCTCCTGATTCTCTATCCGATAATATTGACACAGTGTCAATTTGTTTGCTACGCTTTTGTCAAAATTGATTACTGATTCATTTAAGGAGGAACGGACATGGCATTGACCGCTAAGCGTGAAGAAGCAATCGAACGAGACGAACAGGATCGACTGGCCCCTTACCGGAACGAATTTTATCTGCAGGAAGGTTCGATTTATATGGATGGCAACTCGCTTGGCCTGTTGTCGAAACGGGCGGAAGCCACGTTACTCGAATCGCTCGCCGATTGGCGGGAACTCGGGATTGACGGATGGATGAAAGGTCGGCACCCCTGGTTTGACTTGTCGGAAAAACTGGCTGCCTTGAACGCACCGCTTGTCGGTGGACGTGCGGATGAAGTCATGGTGACCGGTTCGACGACGGTCAATCTGCACCAGCTGGTCGCGACCTTCTTTGCTCCGTCCGGACGACGGACGAAAGTTTTAGCCGACAGTTTGACGTTCCCGTCTGATATTTATGCGCTGCAAAGCCAGCTCCGGTTGCGCGGACTCGATCCGGCGGAACACCTCGTTCAGGTCGAAAGCCGCGACGGACGGTTTCTTGATGAAGCGGACATCATCGCCGCAATGACTGATGACATTGCCTTGATCGTTCTGCCGACCGTTCTTTACCGGAGCGGACAAATTTTAGATATGGAACGGCTGACCCGCGAAGCCCATGCCCGCGGGATCCTGATCGGCTTTGACGGCTGTCATTCCGTCGGCGCGATTCCCCATGCCTTTCATGACTGGGGCGTCGACTTTGCGTACTGGTGCAACTACAAACATTTGAATGGCGGTCCCGGTACGGTCGGTGGATTATTCGTCCATGAACGTCATTTCGGAACATTGCCCGGTCTGACCGGTTGGTTCGGTTCCCGTAAAGACAAACAATTTGATATGAATCATACGATGACACCTGCCGAAAACGCCGCTGCCTTCCAAATCGGCACACCACACGTTTTAAGCCTCGCCCCGCAAATCGGTGCGCTCGAGTTGTTTGCAGAAGTCGGCATCGATGCCGTTCGGACAAAATCACTGGCACTGACCGACTACATGATGGCGCTCGTCGATCAGGAATTGACGCCGTACGGCTTTGTAATCGGAAATCCGCGTGACGACACACGACGCGGCGCTCACCTGAGTCTCGAACATCCGGAAGCGGCACGGATTTGTAAAGCGCTGAAAGCCCATCAGGTCATTCCTGATTTCCGGGCACCGAATATTGTCCGCCTGGCCCCTGTTGCCTTGTATAATAGTTTTGAAGACGTCTATGAGGTCGTTTCGATTTTGAAAACGATCATGGACGAAAAACAGTACGAACAATTTAAGAACGAACGCGAAGTCGTCGCGTAAGGAGGCTTTATGAAAGAACATCCTACTGAATTACGGCGTGACTTAAAAACACGCCAACTGACGATGATTGCGATGGGCTGTGCGATCGGAACCGGTCTTTTCCTCGGAAGCGGTCTCGCGATCAGTCTTGCCGGACCGAGTGTTCTCGTCAGCTATGCAATCGGCGCTTTCATCGTCCTGCTGTTGATGGGCTGTCTTGCGGAAATGACCGTCGCCCATCCGACCTCCGGCTCATTCGGCACGATTGCTGAAATGTACATCAGTCCCTATGCCGGTTTCCTTGTCCGATATTCTTACTGGGTCGCCAATGTCTTGGCCATCGGCGTCGAAGTCAGTGCCATCGCCATCTACATGAAATATTGGTTCCCGGACGTCCCCGGTTACATCTGGATTTTCGTCTTCGCAGCGGCGTTGATTTATATCAATGCCACGACTGTCAATACGTTTGCGACGTTCGAATACTGGTTTTCTGTCATTAAAATCAGTGCCATCCTGATGTTCATGATTCTCGGTGCGTACCTGGTCTTCGGAAGCAATTCACCTGAGATTGGTCCCCAAAACTTCACGAATGACGGCGGCTTCATGCCGTTCGGTTTTTCCGGTCTTTGGATTGCCGTCTTCATCTCGCTGTTCAGTTTCCTCGGAACAGAATTAATCGCCGTCACAGCCGGCGAAGCAAAGGATCCGGATGTTGCCGTGCCGAAAGCACTGAAGGCAACGGTCTTCCGGCTGTCGACGTTTTACGTCATCACGATTGCTTTGATGCTCATGATCGTTCCGTGGCAACAGGCCGGCGGTGTCGATGAAAGTCCGTTCGTTAAGGTCATGGAAATGTTGTCGATTCCCGGTGCGGCCGGCATCATGAACTTCATCATCCTGACAGCTGCGTTATCGGCGATGAACAGTCAGTTGTACGCTTCAACGCGAATGATGTATTCATTGTCGAAAGCAACTTACGCCCCCCGGATCTTCAGTCGTCTGAATGCGAAAGGTGTGCCGCTCTTTGCACTCGCTGTGTCGACACTCGGCATATTCCTTGCTGCCGTCATCAGCAGTCAATCGAGTGTCTCCTATCCGTTCATGATGGGAATTTCGATGTTCGGGGCCATCTTCACCTGGTTCATGATTTTCATCTCCCATCTCTATTTCCGGAAAGCCTGGGAACGGGACGGTGGACGGAAACTGCCGGTCCGGATGATGGGCTATCCGTATTTGACGGCGCTCGGTGCCCTCTTGTTATTTGCACTGGTCATCACGACCTGGTTTACCGATTTCCAGATCGTCTTGAAGTTTGGTATTCCGTGGTTGATTTTCCTGACGATTGCCTATGTGTTCTGGAAACGCAACAACCCGCCGCAAGCGGATCAGACAAAACGTTCACAATCACTTTAACGTAAAGGGGAACGATTGGAATGAAACAGACGGATGCGACGAAGATTGAGGAAACGATTCAAACCGACTTTAAAAAAGACATGTCTTACGGAGATTATTTACAGCTCGACTCCCTTTTGACAAGCCAGCAACGGTTGTCGAATCATCATGACGAAATGCTGTTCATCGTCATTCATCAGACAAGCGAACTGTGGATGAAATTGATTTTACATGAGATGACCGCTGCCATTCAGGCAGTCGCCGACGATCAGCTCGAACGGTCGTTCAAGATGCTGGCCCGTATCTCAAAAATCCAACAACAGTTGATTCAGTCATGGAGTGTCCTCTCGACACTGACACCGGCTGAGTATCTTGAATTCCGTGACTCGCTTGGGCATTCGTCCGGATTCCAATCCTACCAAAACCGGCAAATCGAGTTTGCGCTCGGCTTCAAGAACGCCCAAATGCTTCGGGTCTACGAACACGAAACGGCGTTGTACGCTCAATTGAACGATGATTTAAAAACACCGAGTATCTATGACGAGACTGTCCGGGCGATGCATCGACGTGGCTTACAGATTGATGAGACCATTCTCAACCGGGACGTCACCCAGGACTGGGAAGCGAACGCGAGTGTCGAAGCCGCTTGGGCGACTGTCTATCAGGATGTCGAACAGTACTGGGATTTATATGAGCTCGGTGAAAAGTTACTCGATATCGGCAGCCAGCAACAAATGTGGCGCTTTAACCATATGAGCACCGTCGAACGGATCATCGGTCAAAAACCGGGAACGGGCGGTTCGTCCGGTGTCAGTTATCTGCGCCGTGTGCTCGACCACCGGTTCTTCCCGGAACTCTGGTCGGTCCGGACAAAACTTTGAGGGGGAACCTGATATGAACCGTTGGATAGATGTCTCACAACCGTTAACCTCGTCTGTTACGACATGGCCGGGTGATACGAAATTTAACTACACGATCAACTGGAGTAAAGCCGACACCGGCTCCGTCAACGTCGGCCAGGTGACGATGAGTCTGCATACCGGTACTCATATCGATGCTCCGTTTCATTTTGACGATGCCGGTCAAAAAGTCATCGATCTTGATCCGGATCTCTATATCGGTCATGTCCGCGTCATTTATCTGCCCGGCCGGACCGAACTCGTCGCAAGCGACCTTGATGCATTTGATTTAACCGATGTGCGCCGGCTGATCATCAAAACAGACGGTTGGGTCGATAAGTCGATTTTCCCGGAAACGATTCCGGTCCTGACGCCGAGTCTTGCCGAACGCCTTGGAGCACTCGGGATTGAATTAATCGGACTCGATTTACCGTCTGTTGACGCGATCGACAGTAAAGAGATGGCGGCCCATCATGCGCTCGCCGCTCATGGAGTTCACATACTCGAAGGGTTAGTCCTTGATACGATCACTCCGGGTGATTATCATCTCAATGCTGTTCCGCTTCCACTCGTCGACGGTGATGGCAGTCCCGTCCGTGCACTGATGCGACCGTATTAAAAAAAACTGACAGAACGCTCTTCCAAGAGTTTTCTGTCGGTTTTTTTCAGTTTTCCTTAACCGGTACGGGGAACAACACTTCTTCCGTCCGTTGCATGATCTGTCCGAGTACTTGCAGGGACGGACCGACCTCAAAATCAAGATCAAGGGAATGATTAGCCCCTTTTATTTGTTCCAGTAC
Source organism: Exiguobacterium sp. GL_137 (assembly GCF_057834585.1). Classification (NCBI taxonomy): domain Bacteria; kingdom Bacillati; phylum Bacillota; class Bacilli; order Caryophanales; genus Exiguobacterium; species Exiguobacterium sp. GL_137. The sequence continues at coordinate 186,434 of NZ_CM174406.1, read as the reverse complement.
GAGGTTCGAGCTGCCGCACCGTTCCAACGCTTCCGGACTGAACTGACGATCGTGGTCACCGATGACGAGTAATCCATGATGCTGACTGTTCGCAATCGCTTCGACAATCGCCGGATCTTTTAAGAGTGGCGTCAGAAGGACAACACGCGCTTCCGGAAACAGTCCGCGGTGCATCATCGATACAAGCGGTACCGTTCCAAGCGATTTGGCAATAAAGTGAATCGTTTTATATGTACGTGAATGTAACACGTCCTCGATGACCGCTTCAATCCGTCTGCTCACCTCCGCATCTCCCTGTTCGTCCGGCAAGCTGAACAAGTCGTCCGAGACATACTGAATCTCAATCACGTTCACGCCCCGCTTCAATAACATCATCCGACTAAAGTAAAAGTATGGATGGTCATACGCATAACCTGCGCCGGACAACATAAAGCAGACCTCATCTGACTCGGAATAATAGTGATTATAGGCAATCGTTTGATCGTCCAGTTGTACCTGACAACGGCGAATCTCCATCAATGCTCCCCCTTTATTTTTTCCTTACTTTACCATCCGATAACGAAACCGTCCATTAAAATTCCATTTCCTTGTCATCGGAGCTTAAGACCACCGTTTAAAAATTTGTGATTCCTCAAAAAAAGCCACATCCGACACTCTGTTAGCGTGGATGTGGCTTTTGGTTCAGCGGACCAGTTGATCCGGTGCAAAGACCGACTGTTCGACTTGTTTTAAAGCATAAAAAGCACCTTGGTTGGCCATCAAATCAGCATACGTGCCGACTTCGATGATTTGGCCCTGTTCCATGACGACGATTTGGTCCATCGTCTCAAGACCAGCCAGCCGGTGGCTGACAAGCAACAGCGTTGAATCCTCTGCACGGGAAAACAGGTGGCGTAAAATCATCTGTTCCGTCAACGCATCGACCGATGAGGTCGGCTCATCCAGCAGATAGAGTGGTGTCTGACGCAAGAAGATCCGGGCAATCGCAAGCCGTTGTTTTTCACCGCCGGACAGGTTTTCCCCTTTTTCAAGCACCCTGTCGTCGAGTTCAAGTAAAGAAAGACCGACGTGTTTGAGTGCTTCCATCATCTGCTTATCCGTCGCTTCCCCGCTTGCCAGCTTCAGATTGTCACGAATCGTGCCGTAAAAGAAATGATTTTGTTGCAGGACGACATTCGTCTGTCGCCATAATGCTTCCGGATCAATTTCTTGACCGGATGTTCCTTCGATCCGGATCCCGTCGACCGGATACATCCGCAACAACAGTTGCAACAGCGTCGATTTTCCGGAACCGCTCGCTCCGACAATCGCCGTTTTACTGCCGGCAGGGAACGTCACGCTGACGTCCCGTAAGACAGGACGATCCTGACCCGGAAACGTGAAAGTGACGTGTTCCGTGCTCAGTTCCGGAGCCTGCGTCAATTCAAACGGACGGTATTCCGGTGTCGTTGTGGCTTCGACGACGTCATCAAGACGACGTGCCGCATGACGGCTGTCTTCAAAAAATCCGGGTAAAATCGCCATCGGTGCGGCATTTTCAAACACCGTCAACGAGGTCATGACCAGCAATGCGAGGAAAACGCCGTCGAGTTGTCCGTCAGCGACCAGATATGCCCCGAGTCCGAGGACAATCCAGGAAATAACCAACGTCGCCAGTGTATTCAATGCAAGGTTCGAGACCGCATGCAGTCCGTTGCGTTTTTCTTCCGCCACGTACCGTGCGGCAACGGCATTCAGCTCCGCTTCCTTGTTCCCGAGTTGCTGATAGATCTTTAAGTCACGATAACCTTGGAACAGTTCCGTCACTTCCGTCGACAGTTCCCCGCGTCGGGCCCGGACAGACCGGGCAAACCGTTGTTCCCGGTAGGCAAACCAGCCGGGAATGACGAATCCCGTCAAGATCAGACCAAACACGAGGACAAGCGCGACACTGAGTGAAAAGAAACTGACGAAAAAGATTGTACACAGAAAGACGAGCACTAAAATGATCGGTGGATAGACGACGCGCAAAAACGTATTTTGCAGACTTTCGACGTCCCCGACAATCCGGGCGAGCAAATCCCCGCTCCGGTACTTGGCAAAGATACCCGGTGCGAGTGGTTCCAGCCGTTTATAAAACGTCGTCCGCAAGTCACTGAGGATCGTAAACGTCGCCCGGTGTGAGTAATACCGTTCGGCGTACCGGCTGACAGCCCGCGTCAGACTGGAGATTTTCTGTAAGGCAATCAAAACGGCAAGTGTCTGAATCGGCGGCAACAGGGCGGCTTTTGAAATCAAAAAACCGCTTGCTGCGAACAAGCCGACTGCCGTGATTCCGGCCAAAACACCGAAGACGATCGAGAGCACGATGTCCCGTTTCTGGTGCAGCATCAAACGAAAAATTCCCATTAACTCTTTCATCGTGTCTCCTCCCCCCGTTGAACGGCACGCATCATCGCATATTCCGATTCACGTCCAAGTAATTCTTCATGTGTCCCCCGGTCGACAATCCGTCCGGCTTCCAGCACGACGATTTGATCCGACCGTTCAATCGTATGCAGACGGTGGGCGACAGTGATGACGGTCGCTTCACGTCCGAGACCAGTCATTGCTTCCTGCAACAACCGTTCCGTCTTCACGTCAAGACCGGTCGTCGGTTCATCAAACAAGATGACATTCGGTCGTTTCAGGAAGGCACGTGCTAACGCAACGCGCTGCTTTTCGCCGCCGGATAAGCCGCGTCCGCCTTCTCCGATTATCGTGTCGAGTCCGTTCGGCAACTGTCCGATCAATTCGGTCAGACCGGCGTCCGATGCCGCCTGTTCAATCGCAGCCCGCGATGCTTCGCGCAATTCACCGATGGCGATATTATCCGCCAGCGTCCCGGCATAGAGATACGGATGCTGCGAGATGTAGCTGAGCTGGCTGAACCAACTGGATTCCGTGATGGTCTGACGATCTTGACCGTCAAGCAACAGCTGTCCGTCCTGCGGATCGGCAAGGCCAGCCAGCAATTGGAGGACCGTCGATTTTCCGGCACCGCTGCGGCCGATCAAGGCAACCTTTTGATACGGTTCAATCGTCAAATTCAACTGTTCCATCGCAAACCGGGCATCGCGGTACGAAAACGCGACGTCTTTCAGTTCAATTCGCGGCGGACGGGCTGCCGGCAGTTCCGTTCGTCCGAAAGCGACATTCCGGTCGTCGTCCGTCAGTTCGGCCGCAATCTGTTTCGCGGCGGCGACACTGCCCCGTCCGGTATGGAAAGCAGCTCCCATCTCTTTTAACGCCAGATAGTATTCCGGTGCCAGAACCAACATCAAGAAGGCCGGCACAAAGGTGATGCTTTGGAACAAAATCAACCGTAAGCTGACTTCAAGCGCAATCATCCCCATACTGAGCATCGAGATGAATTCGAGCATCAACGACGACAGGAACGCGAGTTTTAAGACGGTTAACGTCGCATCCCGAAATTCGAGACTGCTTCGTTCAATCACGTCCTGCTGAGCTTTCGCCCGCCCGAATAACTTGAGCGTCGTCAATCCTTGTAACGTATCGAGGAACGTACCAGAAAAGGCATTCATCTTCTCAAGCTGCGTATCGGCCCGCTTTTGCGTCATGATCCCGATGACGATGTAAAACAACGGAATGAACGGGGCGGTAATCATCATGACCAGTCCCGTGACCCAGTCATAGCTGAAGGCGGCAATCAAGACCATCAACGGAACAATCGATGTCTGAATGACCTTCGGCAGGTACTGGCTGTAATAGCTGTCCATCTCATCGACGGAATCCATCAGGATACTGACCTTTTGTCCGGATTGTCCTTCAAGCATCGACTCGACAGAGTTTCGTGTGTATTTCGCGACGAGCGCCTGACGCAGATCTTGTTTGACGCGTGCCGCAAGACTCGTTCCGAGGCGCCCGTTCCAGTACGTGACGCCGACGCGCAGGACAAGCATCCCCAATAGGACACCGAGCAACGGAATGACTGCCGCGAACGGATCCCCTTGTAGAAAAATCCGGTCAACGATGATGACAATCAGATAGGATTGTCCGATGACGGCGACTCCCATCAGGACGGCGGCCAGCATCAGTTGTATAAAAATCGTACGCGGAATCGTAATAATTCCTTTGAGTGGATTCATAAGAAAACGTCCTTTCACTAAGTGTGAACGACTTTTAGTGAATATTTTCACATATCGTACATTCAGTATACCGAATCCATTCTGTTGATGCCACGGGTATGCTGTCGAAAAGGTGTGACGGTTTTGTGAGGGACCTTTTGTTGGACAATTGATTTATCCGGATGTATTATAGACAATAGTTATCCACGTTATACAGAAAGGAGAATGTTTCATGCAAATGAAGACAGGTGTTGAACAATCGGTGTATGCGATGCTCTTATTGACGTTTTTACCGGAGAAAGGTGTGTTGCCGGGCGAATTCATCAGTCAGCAACTTGGCGCTTCGCCAACCTACTTTCAAAAGTTGCTCCGGAAGCTCGTGAGTGCGGATCTGCTGATTTCTGTTCCCGGTGCAAAAGGCGGCTTCCGGCTCAAAGCGTCACCGGAGACGATTCGTGTGTTTGATATCTATGAAGCAATCGAGGGCAAACAATCCTTATATGCCTCAAGCGGTGTTTTCGAAGACTTGATCGGTATCCAGGATCAGAACATCTGCTTATTGTCCGACCTGATGGCAGAAGCGGAACAGTCGTGGCAATCGATACTCAAACGCGAGACGATCGACTCGATCCGCCGTGAAATTTATTTGAACTGTCCGCCCGATCATCTGACAAAACTGCAGAGTTTAATTGAAGAAAAAATGATTCGTAACTAAAAGGAGAATATATGATGAACACCACTACACTTGACCGCTATTTTGATTTATTTGATGCTTCCCGGACCGATGAAAAAGCTTTTGATGACTTGATTTCCCTGTTCTCGGACGAAATCACATTCGTCCTGAACGGACAGGAACAGCACGGTATCGATGCCTGGAAACAGTTCGTCCGGATGGTCTTTACGGCGAATCAGGATATTAAACACATGTATGCCGGATGGGTTCCATCAGAAACAGGAGATACGATGGAAACACGCTGGGCTGTTTGCGGGAAACGCGCGGACGGCTCTGTCTTCACCCAGGATGGAACCGACATCGCCCGGCTCAATGCGGATGGAAAGATTGTCTATCTCGCCAACGTTCCCGATGATACGGCGATGTTTAACCAATACAACGATTAATCGAAAACAGGCATCACTTCGTTATGAAGTGGTGCCTGTTAATTATGCTTATAAATTCTTCACTTTGAAGGTATCGCCGCCTTCAATCGTTCCGTTATCAAATCCTTTTTGGAACCATCGTTCGCGTTGAGCCGATGTACCGTGTGTAAAGCTTTCCGGTACGACATATCCTTGCCCTTTTTTCTGCAATGTATCATCTCCGACAGCATTCGCCGCTCCAAGTGCCTCTTCCAAATCGCCTTCTTCAAGCAGATTTTGTCCTTGTGCATGGTTGGCCCAGACACCCGCATAGTAATCCGCCTGCAATTCAAAGCGGACCAGGTATTTGTTGAACTTCTCTTCGCTCATCTTTTGACGAAGCGGCATGATTTCGTCTGATGTCCCAAGCAACGTCTGAACATGGTGCCCAACTTCGTGGGCAATGACATACGCCATCGCGAAGTCTCCCGGTGCCCCGTATTTATTTTGTAACTCATCATAAAAACTTAGATCAATGTATAATTTCTGATCCCCCGGACAATAAAACGGTCCGACTGACTTTCCGGCTTGTCCACACGCTGAACTGACCTGATCGGTATATAAAACGAGCGTCGGTTCTTTATATGTCATACCGTCCTGTTTAAATTCCTTTGTCCAGACTTTTTCCGTATCCGCTAAGACAACGGATACAAAATCAGCCGCTTCTTTTTCTTTGGCCGTTTCCTGGTACTCGCCTTGACTGTCGCCTTGTGAATCGGACAATCCTCCGAGGATGTCGGCCGGATTCCCGCCCATCAACGTGACGACGATTAAAATGATGATCCCGAGTCCGCCTCCGATCCCGGCGACTCCTTTTCCACCCATGCCCCGTCGATCTTCGACGTTCGAACTTCTTTCTCTGCCCTTCCATTTCATACACGGTTCCTCCTACAAGTCTCAATGCCCTTCTATACCCCATATCTTGTCTGTTTAGGCATGAATTTCTATTTTAAAATTTAATTTTGTTTTAAGTATCTTGAAGCTAAACAATCTTATTTTCCCGACCGATAGTCGTATACGTTTAACATGTTTACTCGTGATTTGTTTCACTTTCTATTAGAAAATGGGGGAATTTTATTTTATGAAACGTCGGAATCAACTTATGCTTTGGATCAGTTTTCTTGTCGTCACTTTATCGTTCATTGTCCATGGTTTACACCGGTTCACCGACTTTGCGGAAGGTTATCAACTCATCCGGGGAAACGTAACAGCCGCTTCACCCACGACACTTGCCTGGATTGCTTTGTTACCGTTTGTCTGTTGGATTGCTTCTGCCGTTCTCTACCGGATTCGACCAGACAGTATAATCGTTGCGCTTCTCTTGACATTGACACTGACGTTTTCCAGTATGTCGATCGTCGCCGGCGGCAATGGACTGGTCGAGTATCATTTTTCAATTTTCATGGTCCTGGCGTTGATTGCTTATTTCCGCCGGATTAACTTGATTCTCGTCAGCACCATCCTTTTCGCCTTGCAACATTTCGCCGGCTTCTTTTTTGCCCCGTCCCTGATTTGCGGAACGACCGGTTACCCGTTCAGCATTCTGATGATTCATGCCGTCTTCTTGATTTTGACGAGTGTGGCTCTGATTATCCAGATTGCCGTACAAAATCAGGAACGATCCGTCTCCTTGAAACGAGAAACGGAAGCCACGACGCTGATTACGAATGTCAGTCACCAAATCGAAGCACTTGTCGGTAATTTAAAAACGAATACGAAACACTTACAACAGGCAGCTGTCCAGTCCGTCGAAGCAACGAACCAGATCGCGACAGCGATTGCACCGATTGTTCAGTCCGCTGACGGTCAGCATCAATCGATGCAACAAGGAACGGATCAGTTGCATCAGGTCAATACGTCCATCGCATCGATCCAATCGAAAATGGCACAAACCGTCACGACGACGGAACATATGACGAAACGCGCGTTGACTGGAAACGAGGAGATGAACCTGATGGACCGCCGCGTCGAAGAGATGGTCGAATCAACGAACGGTCTGCACACTTCCGTCACGGCAATGGCCAGCCGGTCGGATAAGATTCAAAAAATCCTCGCCAGTCTGGAAGCCATTGCCGGCCAGACGAATCTATTGGCATTAAACGCTGCGATCGAAGCGGCACGTGCCGGGGATGCCGGACGGGGGTTTGCCGTCGTTGCAACGGAAGTCGGGCATCTCGCTGTTCAGTCCCGCAGCTATGCAAACGAAGTAACGGAAGTCCTGCAGGCCCTGATTGCCGATACCGATCAAATCAAAACGACCGCCGCCGGTTATACGAAAACACTGGCTGAAAATCAGGAAATGACGAGCCGTGTCCGTCAGACATTTTCTGATATCACGCAACTCGTACAGGAAGTCGAACAAAGTATCAGCTCCATTCAAACCGCCCGTCACGGGGTCGGTGTCCAGATGCTCGACATCGAACAGCGGATGGAGACGACGCGAACCGCTTCCCTCGAAGTCCGCCACGGTATCGAATCGACTGCCGTTTCACTCGAACAACAAACGACCGTCCAGCATGAATTTGAAACGATGACGGAATCGCTCAGTACAATGACCGTTTCCCTTGAGCAGCTTGTTGATGAATTAACTCAACATGTGGACCGCTAAAACATAAGTTCCTCCCTTAATCGGCAGGAACTTTTTTTGATTCTTCCGAGGAGTTCTTTACCCCCGTCTCGAATAGACATACAAAAGAAATTCAGTAAAGGAGACGAGTCATATGCGTAAATCTTTACTGTTTCTGACTTCATCTGATATTCAGCATCCTGACGCTAACTTTTCACATCACCTCTTACACGAACTTTTTAAACGAATCACGGATGAATACAACGTGACATGCTTGGCTCCTGCATTTTTTGGCGGACGTGACATCGAATCAATCGACGGTGTAACGTACATCCGGCGTGGTAATGCGCTCAGCTTCTCTTGGCATGCCTTGCACTATATCAAGTCCCATCCCATTGCGTTGATTCTCCTGTTCAATGTTCCATTCCTTGAATTTATGTGCCGACGCAGCACAATCCCATCTGCCCGAATCCTTGTCAATATGCCGACTTGTCAGGCAAAATCGTCATTTTCTGATCCATGTCTTGTTTTCCATCCGTCCGTCCTGATGACGTTAACCAAACAAGGGTACCATCAAGTAGTTCGTCTTCCGGAAGGACTCGATTTGCTTTCCCCTGAGTCGACTTGGCTCGAAAAAGAAAAACGACCGACGTTTGTTTACGTCAGCCGTCCCTCTCAATCAAAAGAATTATTTGATGTCTGCCAAGCCTTCATCGCCTCGAAACAAGAATTTCAAGCGGTTCAACTCTGGATTATCGGACATTGTCCAATCCGATTCGATGCGTCGATTCCAGCAGCCATACAACAAAGCATTCACTACCTCGGCGATATCGAACCTGTCGAGCGCAACCGTCATATCAGCCGGGCCACAGCCTTACTCGTTCCATCCCATGAAGATAACTGGGGAATGATTGTCTATGAAGCAGCACGCGTCGGAACACCGGCGATTGTCTATGACACCCCCGGTCTGTGTGACGCTGTCCAGTATGGCATGACCGGTTATTTGGCTAAAGCCAATCATCCCGGTGCTTTGGCCGCAGAAATGCGCTCCTGTATGCTCGACGAGACCACCTATCATATGTTGCGCTATGCCGCTCAGCAATTCTCGACCACAAAACATCTCCATGATCTTGAACCGACTTTTCGTGACTGGTTGCGTACCAACACATCTGATGTTACAGCAGATCGATGACAGCCAAAGGGTCCGTCCGTTTCGTATAGTCGTCCGGTACGTCCGCAAAAGTAATCTGTCCGGACGGCTGAATGATGAACGTCGCCGGTTTCGGCAACTGCCAGTCTTCATTGCCGTTATGTCCGGCAACATCGAGTCCGGATGCTTTGTACACGTCAATTAAATAATCGGGCATATCGAACACCAAATCGAACTGACGGGCGACGACGTTATCGACATCACTCAACACCTGAAATGCCAGGTCGTTTTTTTCCTGCGTCGAGAGCGAGTGATCCGGTGTTTCCGGACTGATGGCCACAAGCGTCGCTCCTTTTGCCTCAATTTTTTCTAATTCCCGTTGGTAGGCCCGGAGCTCCAAATTACAATACGGGCACCAGCCGCCGCGATAAAACGTCACGATGACGGGACCGTCCTGCAACAGTTTTTCAAGAGACACGGATTGACCAGATGCGTTCGGTAACGTAAAACGGGGTGCTTCGTCTCCGACGGTCAATCCTTTGGCGCCGTCTGATGCGGCTAACTCGTTTGTCGCTTGTGCCATCAACCGTTGTTTTTCCTGCGGTGCCTTTTGACGAAACTGTTCTTGATACGCTTTTATTTCTTCAAGCAATGTAGACATGACGTGTCCCTCCTTATGTTTGTCTTACAGCATAGCAGGGACTTCATAATCTGTCCGTCATTTTGCTCCGTCCGGCTTCTTGCGGAATTTCTTAAGAAAGCCCATCAGACTTTCCGGTGTCAGTTCCAATTTGTTCTCATAAGCATATTTCGTCCCGTATCCGAGTGCGAGTGTTGCCGTTGAAGCGACACCGGCTCCGATGACCGCTCCGTATCCCGGAACCATCTTCGCCAGTTGGCGGAACGCTGTTTTGCCGGAGTTCCCGACAATCGTCACGACCAGCAACTCCTTCGCACTTTCCTTCGACAGATTCCGTTCGTACAAATTCGACAGTTTCAGCATCAGTCCGATTTGAATCGATGTCAACGGAATGATGTCAGCTCCCGGAAATGGTACCGCTCCAATTGCCCCGGCGGCCGTTCCGGCTCCGACAATCCAGTTGTTCGCGATTTTCCCCCGCAACGCCGGATCGATCTCGCGAACAAACAGATTATCCTTGTTGAACTTTTTTAGGATGTCGAGCACCTCACGACGCAGACGGTCAATGTTCGTCCCGTCCATCGCTGAGACCGGAACGACTTTTGGTCCCGGTAACTTCGACTCGATATGCGACAGGATCGTCGCGAGGTCGTTCGTCGCATCGATTTTCGTGACGACGATGACGATATTTTTATTATGGGCATAAATCTTCTTGAAGTTTTTGGTCTCCGTTTCCGATAAGACGGTCCCGGCGGCGTTTAAGAAATAAAGAATAACATCGGCACTTTGATAAAACTTCCACGTCGTGTCCGAGTTCAGGCTGTTTGCATCGTTCAGTCCCGGCGTATCGACGAAGACGACCTTGTCTTCCGGATGTTGCCGAATTTGATCAATGCGTGTCGTCTCCCCCGGCTTTGCTCCGACGGTCGCGACTTCCCGACCAAGGATCGCATTCAATGTCGAGGACTTGCCCGCGTTGACGTCCCCGATCAGCGCAACGGTCACTTCCTGTTCGAGTGACTGGTTAAAGTCGCGACGTTCCGACTCAAACGATTGGTCAAACACTTCCTCCAGTTTTCGTTTTCGTTTCTGCTCATTGGTCTCAAGACCTTCTCCAAAAAAATCATCCATCTTTATCCCTCCTGAAAATACCTGCTGTCGGTCTTTTCCCGTTCTCCATTGAAATCATCCACCAAAAGCGATACGATTAATTATGGATAATGTTACCAAAAAAAAGATGAAATGAGGCGTTTTTCATGAAGAAATGGCTTTACATACCACTTGCGGCGCTTGTCTTGACCGGATGTAATCAAGAACAGGCACAAGAATCCGTTCCCAAAAAATCAGCATCGGCTGACTACACATCGAGTCTGACGATTTCTCCCGTCTCCATCACCGAGGGCGAAGAAAAATTTGCGGCGCTTGGCAATCAACAGATCGGCAGCGTCCAGTTAAAAGGAAAGTTGACGAAGACACACTGGCTCAAAGGGGTCGAATACCTGCCGAATAAAAAAGAACGGTCTCTCTTTACACTCGAGCTCGAACCCAAAAGCTATGACAAACAAGTCCGCTTTGCCCAGTCTTTCTTCGACGATAAGATTCACCTTGGCATCGACGTGGATGACACGACAGTCCAAGGGGACCATACTTTTAAACAGCTTGATGATTACATGGTGCGTGGTGCTGATTTCCGCTCCGGTCCTTCTGCCGCTACCCCGTATAATCTGTTGATGGTCTATCACATGACGAAAAAGAACGGGATTCGCGGCTTTAATTTAAACGAGGTCACCCGTCCGGCTGATGTGCCGCTTAAAAAGGGTGAACGGATTTTCGGGATCGTCTTATCGAATCACAAGTAAATGAACATCTATCGGTGATTCGCTTACAAGCCGCTCTTAACGTCAACCACTTCTTAAAATAAAAAAGGGACAGCGGATATTAAAATCTGCCGTCCCTTTTCAGATGCTTCTTTTTCTAAATCTGACTTCTCCGCTCCAGTAAAATCGTATCCCGCCAGACGCCCGCCAATTGTCCGATCCGTTCCCTCCGGCCGACTTCCCGGAAACCAAACCGTTGGTGAAGCTTTAAACTCGCAGCGTTTTCCGGGAAGATTTGTGAGTGCAACGTCCAAATGCCCGCCGCTTCACTCGCTTCAATGACAGCATGCATCAATGCGGTGCCGATGCCTTTGCCGCGAGCGTCTTCGTCAATATAAAGACTGACTTCCGCCACTCCCTGATAGGCGGGGATCGACGAAAAGGGACTAATGGCGACCCATCCGAGCACCTTCCCGTCTTCTTCCGCCACAATCCGGCTGTGTATATGATGATGGGCGTCCCAGTAGTCAAACGACGGTACTTCCGTTCGAAACGTCGCATTTTGCGTCTTTATCCCCTGTTTGTAAATCCGGCCAACTTCGGGATAATCGGCTGCGGTCATTACTCGTAAATTCATCATCTCCAACTCCTTGTTAAATCGATATCCGTTTGGAGTTCGACGTCCGGTCTGGTTTTCCTCTTATTTAACTGTAAACGGGATCGGTTGCAAGGCCAGTGATGTATTGATCACGGTATTGCTGTAGCCGGTTTCGAGATAATATTCTTCCCGCGTGTGTTCGGATGGTTCCGGTAGCTGGAACGTCGCTCGGAACGTCTGTTTATCCGCATCGAGAATGGTGACTTTAGGTTTAATTTCCCGGCCGTCCGGCGGTTCTGTTCCTTTCAACAAATACATGGAATCTCGGATTTTGGGTTTCACATAGACTTGTAATGAGCGGGAATTTCTCGAAAATTCGACTACGACTTGCTCGGGTGTTGTCTCAATTGACGTGATGATCATTTCGAGCGGATGCGTTTCCGACTGTTGCCGGTACGGCAACGGCTCGGTTAACGGAATCGGTTGTGTCTCTAAATCAATACGTAAAGAAGGCTGCAACAGATAGTTCCCTTTTGGGATGACATAGTTCCCGAGGATTAACCGCGACTGCTCGATGGCTTCCGTTTCGGTTCTCGTCCGCTTGACGGACTGAGTCGACCATGTCCAGTTGTGAATGATTTCCTTGCCGGATGAATCAAGCAATGTCATCTCGACACGGGCCCATTCTTTTTTCGGTGAACGTGTTGTGTAGTCGAACGACGTGCTCCCTTTGCCCTGAATCAACTTATCCAATGTGACTTCCGTTTGATAGATTGGATTTTTGATCGTTGTCCCGTAGACTTGTTCGACGGCCGGAAGCCGTTTGACCGGGACGTTAAACGCCCAGTTTCCTTTGACGCCGAATACGTCCGTCAACACGATCGGAATCCTGATTGCATCTTGCAGTTTGGTTTCGCCGAGTGTATATTCAATCCGCCCTTGCCAGACACCTTTGACCTGCTTGAACTGAACCAGTTCCATGGTCTCCGTCCCAGCAAACCGTTTATCCCCTTTGAACAGTTCATATAATCCTGACCGCGCTTCCGGCTTCACATCCGGGACGCCGGTCGCCATCAAATTCAGGCCGATTGTTGCCCCGTCGTAGTAGGCATCGATGACTTGGATGTCGATTCCGTTGTCACTTGCGACTTGATCGATTTTCGTTGCGAGTTGTTTCTGACTAATGGCGGTGCCGGTGTTTTCCTGTTCGAGGAACGGTCGATACATCTGACCGAGTAATGGAACTTTTGCCATCGCCGTCGCAAAGGACGGGATGACGAATGTCGATGTGATCAACAGTGACGCCGCCAGTCCCGTCGAAACAACCAGGCGTCGCAGACGTTTCGGCCGTTTGATTTGCTGTTCCCGCTTTCCCTGCTCCATTCCTTGACGAATCCGCTCCTGTAAGGCGGCCTGCGGTACAGGAATCTGGTTATAGTCATTTTGAAGATCGTGCTTCGACATAATCAAGTCCTCCCAACTGTTTCTTCAATTCTGCCCGTCCCCGTTTGAGATATGTCTTGACCGTATTCAAGGTGATGCCGATAAAAGAAGCAATCTCCTTCATCGGGACATCGTGAAAATAAAAGAGTACCAAAACATCCCGGTATTCTTTTCGCAGGTGCGACAAGGCGTCAATCAAGTCCAAATGTTCTTCCCGCGAAGATTCCTTCACCGGAATCTGTTCAATGAGATCCGCTACCACGGTCTGTTGGTTCAAGACACGGTAACAGTTCCGAATCAGAATTTTCGTCAACCAGGTTACGAAATATTTGGGTTCTTTGACCTGTCCGATGGAAATGAAGGCTTTGTAGACCGTTTCCTGGACGACGTCGAGCGCATCCTGCTCGTTTTTCACATAGACGTAGGCCGTCCGGTAGAGCTGTTCACTATGTAGAAGAATCAATTGTTCAAATGCTTCCTCGTCCTGTTTGATGGCACGCCGGACAAGCTCCGTGTGCTCCGTTCGTAAGTCCAATTCCGTTCCCTCCTTTTACTGATTAGAGCACTCGGTCGTCCAAAAAGTTTCAAGAAATATCCATTCCATCAAAAAAGACCTTAGCGAGGCTAAGGTCTTACTCCTTAAAACGTGTACCGGACTGCCATCTCTTTTCCGAACCGGTCACCGTGATCGATAAATCCGAGTCGTGCATACAGACGGTGTGCTGCTTGATTGTCCGGACGGTAACCGACGACGATGCACGTCGCTTCCGGAAGCTGTTGCATCTCTCCGAGCAACAACCGCATCGCTTCCCGGCCGACTCCTGCCCCTTGGTGGCGTTGGTCGACCATCAGTCGGTAAATCCAGTAGCCGTCCAGTTCTTCCCGTTCCGAATTGTACATCAAAAATCCGACCAACTCATCCGCTGCATAAATCGCCCGCATGACGAGCGTCGGCTCAAAACCAGCCTGCGCAATCGAGTAGACGTTCGGTTCTAAAAATCCCTGTTGTTCCGCCGTCAATTCAAGCGCACAGCAGGCTTCCCAGTTCTCGTTCGTGACTGGGCGCAATTCAATCTGCATATCCATTCCCCCGTTTTTTTAAGAAAAGCGGGTTACGCGTCGCGCCCCGTTTCCTGTTTTGTTTGCGTCATGTTCACCATGATCGCCCCCTTTCGTGATCTTTTACCTATTATCGGACGGTATCGAGAATATCTTGAATCAATCGCATCGTTTTGACGTTGTCCCGAAAATCGGAGTGGGATACGACATCGCCTTGAACCGCTGCTTGAAAATGTTTCATCTCGCCGACGAATCCGCGCAAATACAAATCTTTCATCCCACCGGACATCGTCGACATCGGGGACCGGTAATACATCTGCCGTTCTTCGAGCTCCTGCCAGGATGTCGGTGCTTGTTTTTCCTCGATGATCAAATGCTCCATTTCCTCGACTTGGCACACGGCCCGTTCAAAGCGCAGCGTCAGCTCCTCGACTTCTCTTGTATAGAGCGGAGAGTTAATCAAGGTCACCTGTCCGACTGCGCCGCTTGTCATCCGAAGTGACAGCTGCAGGTGCAACTCACCGTCTGCTTCAAGCGACACACCGGTGATTTGCTCGACCTCGCCCGCCAAGAAGCGGATCAAATCGAGTTGATGAATCGCGGCGAGGGATAGAAAGTCGGCTCGGTCGTGACAGAAGCCGGACGCATCACATGCAAACCGTAATTCGAACGAACGAAGATCACCGTATGTGTTTTGGACCAGCACTTGCTTCAGTTTCGTATAAACCGGTGCATACCGTTTCATGAAGCCGACGCTTGTCACCTGATCCGTGACGAGTTCAGCCAGCTCTTCCGCCTGTCCAACCGATAAGCCGAGCGGTTTTTCGACGTGGACGGCACAGCCTGTTGCCAGACACGACCGGACGACCTCGACTTGATCCGCCGGTTGAAGACAAATGAGGACTGCATCCATCTGTTCCTCTGCAAGCATCTGCGTGTAGTCTATATAGGCGCGGCCGGTACTGCCGATGTCACGTAACGCCCGTTCAGCACTTTCAAGACGGCGTGTCGTCACCGCAACAATCTCAAAATCGGCTTCCTTCATTGCCGGGAATAAGTTCGTCCGGGCATGGAACCCGGCACCGATCAACGCTACTCTCATCGGACTTCCTCCTTTGTTTCAAGTACGGTCACAAGCTGATCAAGTCGCTCAATCGTATAGGTCGGCGTCAGTTCTGCCGATGCCGCGATATGACCGGGATTAAACCAACATGTCGCAATTCCTGCCGAGATGCCGCCCTGTATGTCTGCCGTCAACGAGTCGCCGATGATCAACGTCTGATCGCGCGTCGCGTCCGGGATCCGGTCAAACACGTAATCAAAAAAGGCCGGCATCGGTTTTTGATAGCCGGTTTCTTCCGAGACAAAAATTCCGTCAAAATAAGGCGCCAGACCAGATCCTTTAAGTCGTGCATGTTGCGTCGCCGCGACACCGTTCGTCACGACATACAGCTGATACTTCCCTTTGAGCGCGTCGAGCAACTCGATCGCTCCTGCAATCAATTCCGTCCCTTGACTCAAGTACGTACGGTAACGCGTATCCATTCGACTGCCGTCGACCGTCCGGCCCTGCTCGGCAAAAAACGCCACAAAACGTGACGTAATCACTTCCTGCCGTGTTACCTCTCCCCGTTCAAGTGCCTGCCATAAGGAACGGTTGATTGTCCGGTAACGGGCTTCCCGTTCGGACGTCCATTCGAGCTGTTCCTCTTCAAACAGTTGCCGCAAGGCCGCGCGTTCCGTCGCATCAAAATCAAGTAATGTATGATCGATATCAAATAACAATGTCGTGTAGTTCATCTGTCAGGCTCCTTTTCGTAACATCCGTCGTTCGGTTAACTTGCCGCCGAGTTGGAATAATAAAACACCGCCGCCAATTAGGACAACGCCGACGGCTTTCGTCCACGTAAATGCCACTTGATCGAGACCAAACCACCCGAGCGTATCCCACAGCAAGGCAAACAGGATTTGCGAGACCATGACGATTGAAATCGCATAACTCGGTCCGAGCTGTTGCACCCCTTGCGTTACGCACAAAACGACGCCGACTCCGATGATGCCGCTGAACCAAAACCATGGTTCCATCCCGCTCATGGAAAAGAGATCGCTGCCTTCAACAATCAATCCGATGGTCAAGGATGCCAGGAATCCGAGTCCGAGGACAAGCGTCGTCGTCGCCCATGCGCCGACGCGTTCCTTGACCTTGGCATTAAACGTATTCTGAATACAGACCATCATTCCGCCGAATAAAGCCAGAACTATTCCAAGTGTCATCTGCTTTCCTCCTCACTCATAGATACTTTCGCCGACCCGTTCCGTCAAGCCCTCCCGGTCCACAATCGTAATCGTCCGGTTCGTCCGCTCAATCAAGCCATCCTGACTGAACTGTCGCAGGACACGGTTCAGGTGACGGTAACTCGTACCGATTAAATCCGCCGCATCGACGAGATCACTGACCGGTAACATCGGTGTTTCCGGTGTCATCGACAAGAGGTAACTGGCCAGTCGGACTTCGACCGGATACAGCAGGTTAAAGCTCATCGAATGCGACTTCAGCTCAAACTTCATCGTAATCGTCTCGAGTAAAAAGCGGAGCAGTGCCGGATTATCGGCTCCATTTTGTTCCAGTGCCGCATAGGAAATACTGACCGCTTTGACCGGTGTGACCGCTTCGACCGTATTCATCAATGGTGTCCGACGAACGTATTCGATGTCGCCGACCAGATCAAACGGATGCTTAAACGATAAGACGAGCCGTTTTCCCGTTGCCGACATATGGGTAATCTTCAGTTTCCCCTCGAGCAACAAGTACATCCGGTCCGCCGCGTCGCCTTGACGACACAGCCAGTCCCCGGCTTGAAAAGCGACCGGTTGTAAATGCTCCCGCAACCCGCCGGCAAAGACGTCCGTCAATTGAAACCGCGCCAAGTACTCATCCAGTTGTGCTTGTTCCACGTTCTTTCCCCCTTACCATTTTAAGATCAGCACGCCGCCAATCATCATTAAAATGCCAATCACTTGCGGTAGCTGTAACCGCCGTTTGATCATTCCGAACCATCCGTTCCAATCAATCACCAGTGCCAAGCCGAGCTGGGCAATCAGGAATAACGAAATCGTCAACGTCACACCCATCAAATGAACAGCTGTCATGTTACTGAACAGAACGGCAGCGGCCAATGCTCCTCCGGATAAGTAGAGCAGCTTAACCTCTTTCATCTGCCGGAACGTCCGGTCACGCAGGATCAACGTAATCAATAAGGCGACGACAAAACCGGTCATCTGAGTCAAGGTCGCTGCTTGCCACGTCCCGATGCTGTTGCTGATTCGGGCATTGGCGACACTTTGGAGTGTCAGAAAAAAACCGCCGCTGATTGCAAAAAGAATGCCACGCATACTAGTTCCTCCCATCCTGATTTTTCATACTTTCATTTAAACGAAGCCTCCCTGAATGATAAAGGACATTTGTCCTGAAAGGAAACTTATATCTTTTCCCATGAAAAAACCGCCTCGTCGTCAGACAGGCGGTACAGGTTAAATTTTTTTCACGAACTCCGACTTCAACTTCATCGCACCGAGTCCATCAATCTTGCAATCGATGTCATGATCACCATCGACGAGACGGATTCCTTTGACGCGTGTCCCTTGTTTGACGACAAGCGACGTTCCCTTCACTTTTAAGTCCTTGATGACCGTGATCGTATCACCGTCGCTCAGTACATTACCGTTCGCATCTCGGATGACGTTGGCTTCTTCTGCCGCTGCTGCATCGGCGGCCGTCCATTCATGGGCACATTCCGGGCACACCAATACATTGCCGTCTTCATATGTATATGCTGAGCCGCAGTTCGGACAGTTCGGATATTCATTCATGCTGATTCCTCCAGTACTTGATCGATTCTTCCCTTTGATTATAACAGCGATCCTGCAAAAGAAAGCCGTTTTTCCGCACAACAAAGGAGACAGATGTTAAAGTCTGTCTCCCGTTGTCATCTGAAAACTGACTGCTGCGTCAGTTCACACACTTATTCATTTTCTAACTTTTTAATCGCTTCATCGAGTTTTTCCTGATCCTCGTCCGTCAGCTTCGGATACTGCGGATCGATTTCACGCAGGACGTCATTCATGACTTCCGTCACGATGTAACGGGTGAACCATTCGTCATCGGCCGGCAGGACATGCCACGGCGCGTATTCCGTTGACGTGTGCGAAACGAGCTCGGCAAAGATATCCTGATACTCATCCCAATGCTCCCGTTCTTCGACATCACTGAACGAAAATTCAAAGTTTTTCTTCGGATCTTTGATCCGTTCAAGCAATCGTTTTTTCTGCTCGTCTTTTGAGACGTTAAACAGAAACTTGACGACGCGGAAACCGTTCTCGACGAGATACCGTTCAAAATCATTGATTTGGCGGTAACGCATCTTCCAAACATCTTGATCGTCCGGTACTTCCTCTTCTTCGAGCAGGTCATGAATCCGTGGTGCGATGACTTCCTCGTAATACGACCGGTTCAAAATACCGACTTCGCCTTTTTCCGGCAAACCTTCGTGAATCCGCCAGAGATAGTCATGCTTTTGCTCCGTGTCGGAAGGTTTTTTGACGGAAAGCGTCCGTAACCCTTGGGCGTTGAGATTCGAGAAGATGTAACTGATGGCTTCATCTTTTCCGCCGGCATCAATCGCCTGTAAAATCACGAGAACTCCGTTTTTTTCTTGGGCATGCAGACGCCAATGCAATTCTTTTAATTCCTCGACACTTTTCGGAATGTGCTGATCCAGTAACTCGTCTTCTGCAATCCGGTTTTCATCCGACGTCGGATAGTCTGATAGCTGAATTGATTCACCCGGTGTCACACGGTATTTTTTGATGTCCATGATAATCCCCCTCGACTTAAGTACATAAGGGATATTTACCCAAAGTACCTCAGAAAGAAACGTTCAGGTGAACTTATCTTTGAACAAGTTGTCGTAAGCCGTCTTCC
Organism: Exiguobacterium sp. GL_137; assembly: GCF_057834585.1. Lineage (NCBI taxonomy): Bacteria > Bacillati > Bacillota > Bacilli > Caryophanales > Exiguobacterium > Exiguobacterium sp. GL_137. The sequence continues at coordinate 166,937 of NZ_CM174406.1, read as the reverse complement.
AATGAAACCGGTGGCCGACCGAGAATGTGTTCAAAATCCTGACTCTCAACCGCCAGCGTTCCAGCCGCAATCCCTTCTTGAATCGCCTGTAACATCGGCAGTAAAAATTCCGGAACTCCTGCTTGCTGCATGATTGCCGTATAAGTCGCGCTGTCGACTTGCTTCACCTGTACCGGGCGCCCGAGGACCTGCCCGAGTGCTTCTGCAATCTCTTGTTGCGTGTGCAGAGGACCTGACAGTTCGTAAATGGATTGTTCCGGTTTCGGATCGACCAGCACTGTCGCGATCGCTTCCGCATAGTCTTCCTGCAATGCCCAGCCGACTTTGCCGTCCCCGGCACTCGTCAACCAATCCTGACCGGCACGAATGGCATCAATCGTCGACTGTTCGTTTTCCAGATACCAGTTATTCCGGAAGAACAAAAACGGAATCCCTGTTTCGCGAATTAACTGTTCCGTCACCTGATGCGTCCGGGCCAGGAAATTTTGACTCGCTTCCGCGTTGGCGATACTCGTATAGGCAATCAAGCCGACTCCGGCTGCTTCAGCTGCCCGGACGGCTGCCGTATGTTGACGGATCCGCGTCGTTTCTTCGCCGTCGGTCGAGATGAGCAAGATCCGGTCGACACCCGCAAACGTTTCTTGCAGCGTATCCGGTTTATCAAAATCACCATGACGCACTTCAACACCGCGCGATGCTAAATCCGATGCTTTTTTCGGATCGCGGACGCTGATTATTACATTCTCCGCTTCGATTTTCGTTAAGAGGTGCTCTACAATTTTGGTTCCTAATTTTCCAGTTGCCCCGGTTACCATTAATTTCATAGACGTAAGCTCCTTTTTTAATAAGTTTCTACCTGTATCCAATTGTATTACAGGTGGTACACTGTGAGGAGTAGGCACTTTTTCGATACTAGGTCATACAAACCGAACTATAGGAGGAATTCCCGATGAATCCAGCTTCGACAACTGACTCCCCTCTTTCCCAGCGGACGGCGTGCCCCGTTACCCGAGCCCAGACCATCATCGCCGGCAAGTGGAAAATCGTCCTGCTTTGGCATCTCAGTACCGGAACAAAACGGTTTCACGAACTGGAACACCTGTTGCCGGGGATTTCAAAAGGCATTTTGACACGACAATTACGGGAACTGGAAGCGGACGAAATGATCGACCGAAAAGTCTATCGGGAAGTCCCGCAGAAAGTCGAATACTCGTTAACGGATATCGGACACAGTTTTCTGCCGATCCTCGATCAAATGGCGGCTTGGAGCAACCGCCATTTTCCACCCGAATCCGAATCGTGATACTAAAAAGGGCGACTTTCGTTGTTGGAAATCACCCTTTTTCACGGCTTATTGTTCTGTTACGACCGCTTTGAAGTGCGCATCCATTGCCGCTGCAACACGCAGACCGGAAATGACGGCACTCTCGACCCGTGTCCGTCCGGACGTATCTTTCGGATCGAGGAAGGCATCTCCCGCAAGCCAGAGCGGATGTTGATCAAGCTTCAAGTAAGGCGTACGGAAGACGTCGCGCGCCTGCGCATACCGCCAACGTTTGAGTTGGCGGGAGATAATCGTGACCGGTCCGAGCTGCTCCTGCAGCAACCGTTCGATTTCCGCAAGCGTCGCGTCTTCCCCTTTGTCATACCACGATTCACTCCAGTCCCCAGCCATATAGACACTCAGAAGCGGGGTCGCCGACACTTTTTTTTGCGCATTGTTGACGATTTTCAACATCCCGGTTGCGAGACCTTCGTCAAGTAGACCGACCTCACCAATTTCGAGTGTTTCCTGAATCTCGAACAAACCGACGAACGTCGGCTCAAACGTCACTTTCCCGAGACGGGCGTGATCGGATTCAACTAACGTCAACGGAGATGCTTCCAGTAAGTCATAGGCTTGTGGCACCGGTGCCGTCAGCAGGATGGCATCATACGTCCGTGTTTCTTCAGAGGCGATGGTTTGAAGTCCGGGTGCATCCGACACAATCCGTTCGACCTGTTCATTTAGATGCACCGGAATCCCGCGAGCTATCGATTGAACCAGCTGATTCATCCCGTTGACCGCAATATAGCGGGGAAAGTCATCCCCGAACCATTTTCGGATCAGTCCCTGTTCCAGCCATTCGTCGACTTCTTGCGCCAACTCGTCCGTCCGGACTGTAAAGAAGACAGCCCCATGATCCGCTGTTCCCTGGTCGATCCGTCTCGTCGCCATCCGTCCCCCGACACTTTGGCTTTTTTCGATGACCTCGACCGCATAACCTTCCGTCACCAATTGACGTGCCGCAAAAATTCCGGCGAGCCCGCCACCAATAATCCCAATCCGTTTTTGTTGTTCCATCCAATTTCCCCCTCTACTTGCTTCATTTCCACAAGTATAGCGGTTCGCTCGTCAAACCACGCCTTTTAACGTTCTTCGAATATGCTCGTCCGTTCCAGTTCCACCAACAAACGGGCATGGTTGTGATTGAAAAACTGTTGGTGATGCTCCAGTCCGCGCTGCACACACCAGCCGATTCCCGTCAGCGCTTCAAACAGACGATAATACGGCAAGTAGACTTCAATCGGCTCCGGTGTCCTGACTTGTCCGTACCCTTGTTGATAGGCGTCAAGTAACCCGGATTCGCTCTGGAACACGTCGCGGTCAAGTTTCGTAAAATCAATTTCCGTCGCCCCGAAACGTGAGGTCTCAAAGTCAATCAGTCCGGTCAGTCTTCCATCGTCCGCGAGCAGGTTGCCGAGCCGGAAATCGAGGTGGACCGCGACAGGTCGAGAGGGCTCCGGTAACTCACGTTCACGCCGCTTCAATTCCGTAAAGGCAGCTTGATACAACACGGGTGACAAGGCTTTACGAATCGCCGGCTCGAATGAGGTCATCTTCGCATTTCGGAAGACACGCCAGTCCTGTGAGCTAAAGGCAGTGAAGCCGTTCTCCTCAAAATCGCCGTACGCGTCGCGTGTACAGTTGTGGAGTGTTGCATGCAATTGTCCGATTTGCGAGGCGAGCGCCGATGTGACCGTCTCAATCGTCGAACCGGTAAGTGCTTCGAGCACAAATGCACCCGTCGTCTGTTTGGTTGGTCGCGCCTCCATAAGAATCTTCGGCACGGCGACACGATCGGCTAAATACGTCAACCATCCGTGTTCCCGATACCACTTGTCAGCGGTATAAGGCCGTTTCAAAAAGACGGTCCGACCGTCGCTCAGTACTAACCGGTCGACATCTGAACTGTATGAATCGGTGACGGAAAAGATATCCGCGACGTCGAGATCAAACGATTGAATCCACTCTTCCCGCGTCATGAGGATTCCCCCAATCGTTTTTCGAGAATTTCACCAGGCAGCCCGTCAATCGGTCCAACATACGTCGAGTGAAATCCAAGATTCGTCAAAATCTTTCGCGACGCGAGATGATTCGGATCAATCGTTGCCGTGATGACGGTCAATTCGTGTTCCGTTGCCAGTTCGAGCAACCGTTTGGCGAGCAATGATCCGTAACCGTGACCCCACTGTTCCGGCAATAACATGTAGCCGAGTTCCGCTTCAAACGGTTGCCGTGTATCCCGCGTGACATGACCGATGCCAATCCATGTTCCGTCCTGATAGACGAGGTATGATCCGAGACGGTCATGCCGCTGTTGCTCGATGATCGACGCGAACCGTCGTTTGGCTTCTGTTTCGATTAAGGGATGTTCTGTGATATAGCGCATGACCCGCTCATCGGTGACGAGTGTCGCGTAGGCGGGATAATCCGTTTCTTCCATTTTTCGTAGTTCAATCATGAGGTCGCTCCTTTTACGTTCTATAGTGATCGTGGATAGGTTCAAACAACTTCTCCGTCGAGAGACGGACAACCGCAAAATGTTCGACATTGTAGTGTCCGTGCAAGACTTGATTGTGATGGGCAATCATCTGCTCTGCCGATAAGACATCGGAACCGTTCGTCGTATGTCCGTCAGCAACGAGTGTCACATCAAATCCGTTGACGGTTGCACTGCGGACAGCCGTATCGATACAGTGCTCCGTCTTACAGCCGAGGATGACGACATGTCCGACCTGTTGCTCTTTCAAATGACTGAGCAATGGCGTGCCATGAAACGAATTGGTTGCGGCTTTGTCGAACGTGACCGCCTGATCCGGAATCTGAATCGAGGAGTGCACCGCAAAGCCGGCTCCTTCTCCATTCGCGACATCAAGATCCCGGATGAAGACAATCGTATGATCATGATCGCGCGCTTCTTGCACCACTTGATTGATGACTCCGATGACAGATTCCTTCGCATAAACACCGGACTCTTCGGGTGTCCCTTCGACAAGATCCTGTTGAAAATCGATGACGAGTACCGCTTGTCGCATCTGAATGTACCTCCTTTTGGTTTCTTTACTTTCTTCTTTCCCTTCCCTACTGGAAAATCCTGTTTTTCATAAGAAATTTCAAGTCTTTACGAAACTTTTGATCGGCTTGATGCGTTGAATAAGACGACGGAAAGGATGTGATGTATGGAATTGTTATCGCTCTTTTTTCTGACATTCATCATCGTCTTGGCTGTGAATCTGTTTCTCGACAAGATGATCATGAACCGTGAGATGACACGACATGTCTTTTTTAATAATCTCTTTATCTGCTTCTTGATTTCACTGGTCCTGATAAATATTTTTTATTTGCAATCTTTGATGAGCTGAAAAACAAGACCGTCCACTTGATTCAAGTGAACGGTCTTGTTTCATTCAATAGACTTCGTAGTTTTGCCCGGTCTGTGACCCTTCGATGCTTTTCTCAAATGCTGTCGCGACACGCGATGCCGGAACCGCTTCGAAACCACGGAAAAATGGTCCATACTTCTCGAGTGACTCAATCAACACGTTTGGACTGACACTGTTGATTCGAATCCTCCGTGGCATCTCAATCGCCGCGGCATGAACAAACGCTTTGACCCCGCCGTTCGCAAGAGCAGCGGACGCGCCTTGCCGAATCGGATCGTCCATCATGATACCGGTCGTCAACGTAAAGCTGCCCCCGTCCCGAACCGTCTCCAAACCAAGCAGGACGAGATTGACCTGCCCCTTCAACTTACTGTCGATTCCGATCTGGTTTAACGCCGGTGTCAAATCCGTCAATGGTCCAAAGTGTGCCCCGCCGGTCGCACTGACGACGGCATCGACCGGACCGACCGCTTCGTACATTGAACGTATGCTGGCTTCCGACGTGATGTCGACTTGAACATCCAAACCTGTTCGTCCGGCCTGAATAATCTCATGCCGCTCCCCTAATTGCGTGACGACCGCTTGACCGATTGTTCCACTTGCCCCAACTACTAAAATTCTCATCTGTTTATCCCCCTTCTGATCTGGATTACGTGTTCAGCCTACCGCAAACCGGAAGTTTTTTTCAAGAATTAGCACGATACGTGCGGTAGAACTGAGCAATCCGAAAGCCGACATAGGTCGAATCCCATAACACCGGATAGGTCGTCCTTTGATATATATCCCAATAGCTGATGATGCGTCGTTCAATTCGTTGCAGATAACGGTCGTTTGCTGCGGCAAAAGTTTTCAGCTGTTCTTCGGACCAAGTCTGTAACATCGGTTCAATCCGTTCGAGAATCTCGTAGACATATTCTCCCGTCAGTTCAATTAAATAAAGCAGTACCCAGTCCGTTTTTGCTTGTTCCTGTTCCAGCCGACGAACATACTTTTCACGGATGTATCCGTCATGGTGACGGGTGTACATGCAGTACAGTATCCACCGTTGACGATCAGTTAGGTTTTGAATTTTTTCTTCTTTTACTTCATTTAAGTACAGTCGGGACGGAAGAATCAATGGTTCCTCGAAAAACGTGACATCAATCGTCCCCCAGCTTACCGGCTTGGAAAACCTTAGCGGTAGAAGCCGTATTACGGTCTCAACGTCTTTCGCATAGGACTCGGGAAAAGCCTGAACCCATACTGATTTCTTAGTATGTAGACAGAAATTAAACATTATTCATCTTCTCCTTCGTTAAAAAAATGTTCCATATAAAAAATACCCTTTCAGATATTCGGATCTGAAAGGGTTAAAAATTATTTAATTACTCGACCGTTACCGATTTCGCCAAGTTACGTGGCTTGTCGACGTCGCAATCACGGCCAAGTGCCGCATAGTACGAGATCAACTGAAGCGGTAAGACAGACAAGAGTGGTGACAGGAGCGGCTCGACTGCCGGGATGACGAATGCATCCGTCGGCAATTCGAGACCTTCTGCTGCGATGACACACGCGTTCGCGCCACGTGCGACGACTTCCTTGACGTTGCCTCGGTTGTTGAGGTGAACGTGTGGTTGTGTCACGAGGGCGATGACCGGTGTGTTGTCTTCGATCAAAGCGATTGGACCGTGTTTCAATTCGCCGCCGGCATAACCTTCTGCTTGGATGTACGAAATTTCTTTGAGCTTGAGAGCCCCTTCCATTCCGACATACGCATCTTGACCACGACCGATGAAGAACGCATTGCGTGATTCAGACAAGTATTCTGAAGCGATTTCCTGGAACCGTTCTTTTTGTGACATGACGGACTCCATTGCGCTTGAGATTTTTCCGAGTTCTTTCATGAGATCGAAGTTCACGTCGACACCTTTTGCTTGAGCAAGGTCAAACGCAAGGACTGCGAGAACAGCGATTTGTGCTGTATACGCTTTTGTTGACGCCACGGCGATTTCAGGACCTGCATTCAACAAGAGCGTTGCGTTTGCTTCACGCGATAACGTTGATCCTGCAACGTTCGTAATTGTCAGTGCCGGGTGACCGAGTTTTTTCGCTTCGACGAGAACTGCACGGCTGTCCGCTGTTTCACCTGATTGTGAAAGGAAGAGGAACAGTGGTTTCTCAGTCAAGAGCGGCATGTTGTAGCCGAACTCAGACGAAATGTGGACTTCTGTCGGGATACCCGCGATTTGTTCGATCAATTGTTTTCCGATCAATCCTGCATGGTAGCTTGTTCCGCAACCGATGATGTAGACACGGTCACGTCCGAGGACTAAATCACGGACTGACTGATCGAGTGTGATTTCACCTGACTCGTTTTGGTATTTCTGAACGATATTCCGGATAACAGCCGGCTGCTCGTCCATTTCTTTGAGCATATAGTGCGCGTACGTGCCTTTTTCGATATCTGATGCATCGATTTCCGCTGTATACGCGTCACGCTCTTTGACGTTTCCGTCTAAATCTTGGATTGTGACACTGTCACGCGTCAAGATGATCATTTCGCCGTCATGCAACTCAACGAATTGATCCGTTACTTGAAGCATAGCCATTGCGTCAGACGCAACAACGTTGAACGTACCGTCACCGAGACCTACAAGAAGTGGTGATTTATTTTTTGCGACGTACAAGACATCCGGGTTCTCGGCATCGATTAAAGCGAGTGCATACGAACCGTGAAGCACACGAAGTGTTTGACGGAATGCTTCTGTCACGTCACCTGTTGCGGCAAAGTTCTTTTCGATCATCTGCACGATAACTTCTGTATCCGTGTCGCTGAGTAAATCAACATTGAGTTCTGCTTTTAACTGCTCATCGTTTTCGATGACACCGTTATGCACGAGTGTGAAACGTGATGAAGCACTTTGGTGTGGGTGGGCATTCGGTACACTTGGGACACCGTGTGTCGCCCAACGTGTGTGACCAATTCCAACAAGACCGTCTGCTTCTGCAGGAACAACTTCGCGTAGCGCAGCAATCCGGCCGACTTCTTTATGGACTTGAACGCCGTCGTTGACGAACGCAAGACCAGCCGAATCATAACCGCGGTACTCGAGTTTTTCGAGTCCCTTTAATAAAATTTCCTTTGTGTTAACCTGTCCGATCATACCTACGATACCGCACATAATACATTCTCTCCCATTTACAAGTATTTCCCTGAAGAGGAAACGGCTCTTGTCGAGAGTTGTCATGACGCATCTGTTTGTCCGTCTAATCACTTAAACGATTTCAGATGGGTTTTCGGTACTGACATGGTACCGGGAGGCATCCGCCGAATGATTCGATAAACCTCCACCTCGTCAGCTGCCTATCACATAGTCAGCCCTGGCGCTTTCATTTCTGTCCGACCCCGTTTCTGTCCGACTTTACAATCATACGAACTTTATTTAGAAAAAGCAAGAAAGGTAACGTATTTGTAACTATTCCCGATATTTTTCTAAACGATACCTCTAATACCTAGATTCTGTAAAAAACGTTCGTTTTTTTACTTTGCTTTTTGGATTATCGATGATTCTGTCACAACAGAAGTGCTGTATCACGCGACTTCTACAGGAAAAGGAAGCTACGCTTCCGTCAGGAACAGGCAAGACCCGGTGAAAGCCAGCTTGCGTTCCGCCTGAAAAAAGCGTGTGAAAACAGCACTTCGTCACCTTTTCCTGAAAATCATCCCAACAAAAAAAGGAACGGATTCTCATCCGCTCCTTCCGTTTACTCAGTTTTCCTGTAACGCGTAGTTTTCACGGACGACGTTTGCAATCCGCTCGACATACATGTCGCATGCTTCTTGCGTCGGTGCTTCCGCCATGACACGGACAAGTGGTTCTGTTCCCGATGCCCGAACAAGAATTCGACCGTTGCCGGCCATTTCCGCTTCCACTTCGGCAATGATTGCTTGAACGGCCGGACCGTTCATCGCGCCGTTTTTATCCGACACACGGATATTGACGAGACGTTGTGGGAAGACCGGCATTTCGGCTGCAAGTTCCGACAACTTTTTGCCTGTCGCCTTCATGATTTGCAGAAGTTGAACGCCTGAAAGCATTCCGTCTCCTGTTGTGGAGTAATCCATGAAGATGATATGACCCGACTGTTCCCCGCCGAGTGTATAGTTGTTTTTACGCATTTCTTCAACGACATAGCGGTCACCGACTGCTGTCTGTAATGCTGTCATGCCGTGTTCTGCGACCGTCTTGTGGAAGCCGAGGTTACTCATGACTGTTGCAACGATCGTATTGTCTTTTAAGCGGCCGATTTCATTGAGGTATTTTCCGCAGATGAACATGATTTTATCGCCGTCGACGATTTTACCGTTCTCATCGATTGCAATCAAGCGGTCGCCGTCACCGTCAAATGACAGACCGACATGTGCGCCCTTTTCAAGGACGAATGCCGCGAGGTGTTCCGGGTGTGTTGATCCGACACCTTCGTTGATGTTCAAACCGTTTGGTGTCGTTCCGATTGTCGAGACTTCCGCTTCCAGGTCACCGAACAGTCGTGGTGCGAGGCTTGAGGTTGCACCGTGTGCACCGTCGATGGCGACATGGATGCCTGAGAAATCTTCATCTGATGTCTGGCGTAACATGTGAAGGTACTTTTGTGCACCTTCATAGTAATCGTGGACGAATCCGAGTTCTTTGCCGGACGGACGTGGTAACGTATCTTCCGCTTCGTCCAGTAACCCTTCGATTTCAAGTTCTGTCGCATCATCGAGCTTAAAGCCGTCTGAACCGAAGAACTTGATTCCGTTGTCTTCAACCGGGTTGTGTGACGCGGAAATCATGACACCCGCTGTCGCATCCATTGTTTTCGTCAAGTACGCGACACCCGGTGTCGAGATGACACCAAGACGCATGACTTCCGCTCCGATTGACAGGAGTCCGGCAATCAAGGCATTCTCAAGCATTTGTCCGGAGACACGTGTATCACGGCCGATTAATACTTTCGGACGTGTACTTTCGTGTTTCGTTAAGACATAACCGCCTGTACGGCCAAGACGATATGCCAATTCAGGTGTCAATTCTACGTTTGCGACGCCGCGGACGCCGTCAGTTCCAAAATACTTACCCATGTTTTATTTCCTCATTTCAAAAAGTTGATTTAATTGGCTTGAACCGATGTCCGGGGAATCGCTTTGAGCGTGATATCCATATGATCCGGACGAAGAACGTCGAACGCTTTTGACGTCTGATATGAAATCGGTAAGCCGTGTGTACCTTCTTTTAAGCCGGTCACATCAATGACCGCTTTAATATCTGTTGCATCAATCGATTCAAGATCCGCTTCACTTCCACGGACGACGAGATCAATCGTCTGTTCGTAATCAATCGTATACTTCGACTCATCGAATCCGTTTAATGTCACCATCACACCGGAAATTGTTTTTTCTGCCCGATCCTCGACAGTTTCTGTCGTCGCTTTGGCATTTTCCTTCTCGACGACGATGCTGACTGTAATCGAAGTTGGTTCCATTGCTGTCACGTTGTCAGGCTCAATCAGTTTGATCGTCCGATCGACCGTCTTCGTTAATCCTTTTAAGGAAACGGGTTCCGTCGAAACGGAACCGATCCGCGACAACTCTTCTTTTGTTCCATACAATCGGGCTTCTGTCGTAACGGGAACAATCTTGACGACTTTGTAGCCTTTCTTGACAGTATTTTTGGTTTCGACGTTAATCGGAACGGTTTTACTTTCTTTATAGACTGGAACTGTGACTTCCAGTTGTTCCGGATCATAAGTAGCACTGATGGCATTTCCGTTCGCATCCGTTGCCTTGACGTTAAAGGACTCCGTAAACGTCTCAGCCCGGCCCGTCACATCGATCGGAACTTGGATTGCTGTGATCGCCTGAAGTTTTTCTGCCCCGCCGGTCACAGAGACCGTTTGACGGGTCGGCTGTGCTTCACCGACAACATATCCTTCTGCGATTTTATTTTTGTTCAGCAACGCCACTTGAACAGGAACTTCTTTCGTGACTTTTTTATCAAGGAACACTTCAATCGTTTCCTGTTTTGGTGTCACTTCGACATCTTTACCAAACCCGTCGGCAGATAGTCGTACGCGGTGATACCCTGGATCCAGCCCCGTCAAGTCAATCGACAGACCAAAGTCTTTAACGAGCCGAAGCATCGTCAAACTGCTCGATGGTCCTTTAACCGTCGTCTCGATGGTTTTTGGAATATTATAGGCGACCCACTGCGTTTCATCATAATTGACTGATACCGGTACGTCAAACTTTGCTGAGCCTTGACCGGCAATCGGCAACAGGCTCGCCGCATCACTTTTGACGGTCGAATTGGTTCCTGCCACCATCAGGTAGAGCATGACGGCAAGCAAAACCGCAACGATGCGGAGAAACCAGCGTTCATTGAACCATTTTTCGAACATTATTTTTTCGCCCCCATCCAATTCAAGAAGGAAGTATTCGTCGGTTCGGCTTTGACAATCGTCTCCAGTAACTTCGTCCGGAGTGATGCTTCATCAAGCTCCCGGTACAAACGACCATTGATGGCAAGGGAAACACCACCTGTTTCTTCCGATACAACCAGTGTGACGCTGTCCGTCACTTCGCTGACACCGATTGCTGCCCGGTGACGCGTCCCGAGATCCTTTGAGATATGTGCACTCTCAGAAAGCGGCAGGTAACAAGCAGCAGCTGCCAGTTTCCCTTGTTGGACGATGACCGCTCCATCATGCAGTGGTGTATTCGGAATAAAAAGATTGATCAATAACTGGCTCGTAATTTGTGATCCGAGCGGAATGCCCGTCTCAACATATTCACTGAGACCCGTTTCCCGCTCAATCGTAACGAGTGCTCCAATCCGGCGTTTGGACATGTATTGAGCAGATGTCACGAGCGCATCGACGATCCGGACTTGTTCATCTTCGTCACTGATGGCGCTCCGCGAAAAGAATTTACTCGTTCGACCGAGATGTTCCAGCCCCCGGCGTAATTCTGGCTGGAAAATGATGATAATCCCGAGCAGACCGTACGTGATGATTTGGTTCAGCAGAAATTGTAACGTCTTCAGTCCGAAGAATCCGCTTAAGAACCAGCTGATCAAAATGACCGAAATCCCTTTGATCAATTGAACTGCTTTTGTGCCTTTGACAATGATCATCAGACGGTAAATGACGAATGTCACGACCGCGATATCAATCACATCATTAATATAATCGTACCAATGTACGTTTTCTCCCAGTTTCAACAATTGAAATTGAAGTGGTTGCCAGTTGAAGTAATTCACCAACCGTGCCCCCTATCTCATCTGATTTAAACAGCTTTCATTATAGCACAAAGGGACGAGTTAGACTCGTCCCACTTGACTCATTCAAAGATTCGTTTAATTCCGTACCAGACACGTTCAAAGAGTTGATCAATTTGTTTGATTTCGCCTGTGACGTTCCCGGCACTCGCGGTATATGCTTTTCCGTCGACGGTCATCACGTCTCCGTTGACCTTGCCTTCAATCCGGACATTTCCGCCTTCGACATAAAGATCCTGGTTGACGGTAACGCCTTCCGGTACAACGACTTCGCCGTTCTCTGCCACGATTCCCGGTACATTCGTATACGATAAGTCATGTTCTTCCTGTGTCAGGTAGCCGCCAAGACTGCCGACAGACAGTAACATGAAAATCGAAGCTGCAGCAAGCAACGGGTACTGCTTCATTTTCCCGCCAAAACGGGATGTTTTCCTAAGCGGAGTCACATTCGGTTGGTCCACCTGTTCGGGCAATTGTGCCAGCACGCGGGATGTAAAATCCGCCGAAAGCTTGGGTGCTGAAAGCGCGCGTAACTCTGCATCGAGGAGCCGATACTCTTCGAACTCGTCCATCGCATTCGCTTCCCGTAACTCCGCTTCAAGTCGTTTGAAGTCTTCTGGAGGTTGGTTTTGGTCTAAATAATCCTGTATCCGTTCATACACTTTTTCTCGTGTCATGGTGAGTGCCTCCTTCTCATCTCATCGTTTGCCGAAATGCTTTTTCAGCGCTTCGCGTCCCCGATGAATTCTGGTTTTAACTGTAGCGACGGGTAAATCGATCATCTCACTGATTTCTTTGAGTGAAAGATCTTCAATGTATTTCAAAACAAGTGGAACCCGGTATTTTTCCGGCAAGCCGGCGATCGCCTCTCCCACATCTTGTCGTTGTTCCGAATCAATGACTTGATCCTCCGGCAACTGATCCTTGCTTTCGAGCTGGGAATACAACGTTAGTCCTTCAGTCCCTGACATCTCAGCGTCAAGGGAATAATCCGGACGTTTCTTACGGAGCCGGTCAATCGAAACATTCGTCACGATCCGATATAACCAAGTCCGGAACTTCCACTGGGCATTATACGATTCAATTTTTGTAAAGACGCGGATGAAGGCTTCTTGTGTAGCATCTTCTGCTTCCATTCGATCCCGTAAGACACGGAAGGCGACTAAAAAAGCCCCTTCTTTATATAGATCAACAAGTGCCGCGAATGCATCACGGTCTCCCTGCTTCACTCGCTCAATCAAGCGTAGTGTTGTTTCTTCCACTTTAAATACCCCCCGCTCTATGCGGTCAATCTCTTATACGGAGTCGACCAACAAATGTTTCATCTCAATTTGAATTGTAACAAAAAAAACTTGAACCCTGACGAAAAGAGTTCAAGTTCTATCCATTATTTTACTAAACGATGGGTCCGCATATACTGGAGCAAGTTTCCAATCAACTCATTTGCAAGAATCGCTGTCCCGTTTCCTTCTTCGAGCAATGGATTCACTTCTACGAATTCTGCCGCGATGAACTCGTCCTGCTCTGCACAATGACGTAGGACCGTCTGCGCATCGTCGAGCATAATTCCGTCTGCGACCCGTGTCCCGGTTCCTTCGACAAGGCTTGGATCGAGCCCGTCCATGTCGAAACTGAGATAAAACGCATCCGTGGTTTCTTTTAAATAGGCAACTGCTTCTTCCATGATGGCATCCATCCCGCGTGTCCGAATCGCTTCCATATCATAGACACGAATACCAAGACGGTCAATCAGTTCCTGTTCTCCTGCATCCACATCGCGTAAACCGATAAAGACGAGGTGTTCCGGTTGCAGTTTGACCTCACTGCCGCCGATCTCCGTTAACCGCTGATGTCCTTCCCCTAACGCGACAGCAAGCGGCATTCCATGAATGTTACCAGATGGAGAAGTCTCAGGTGTATTCAAGTCCCCGTGTGCATCAAACCAGATGACACCGAGACGCGGTACGACTTGCCGCAGACCGGCGATCGTTCCGATTGCCATGCTGTGATCCCCTCCGACGAGTAACGGAAAACGTTGCTCTGTCAGCGCCTCATGTACAAGTAAGTGCAAATCGTTTGTCGTATGGACAACGCCTTCCAGACGTTTCAGCTGCGGATCTTCTTCCCGGACAGCATCTTCAGACAAAACAGCCGCTTCCCCATAGCGAACTGCTTCTTGTCCGTGTACTGCCAATGTTTCGAGTAGTCCTGCTTGTTCAACAGCAGCTGGTCCTTGCTCTGTCCCCGGTTTTCCTTGACCATAACGATACGGTACGCTGATATATGCAATGTTCATCGACGTGTTCCCCTTTACTTAGTAAGTTGCCTTAATTGTAAGCGGTAACAATACGGTGGTTCAACTCAACACGATGACGCATGATTATACAAGATCAGACGACAAAAAAGCACTGTGAGAGTTTCTCACAGTGCTTTCGCGTACGTACATGAATTGCAGGCATTTCAAGTATAAAAAAACTTAAGACGAACGAAACTCGCTTAAGATCTTTAAGCAAAATTTGGTGGAGCCTAGCGGGATCGAACCGCTGACCTCCTGCGTGCAAGGCAGGCGCTCTCCCAGCTGAGCTAAGGCCCCAAAAACATAAAAAGCGGAAGACGGGATTCGAACCCGCGACCCCGACCTTGGCAAGGTCGTATTCTACCACTGAACTACTTCCGCAAAATATGAGCCATGCAGGATTCGAACCTGCGACCCTCTGATTAAAAGTCAGATGCTCTACCAACTGAGCTAATGGCTCGACATGGTGGGGGGGGGCGGATTCGAACCGCCGAACCCGAGGGAGCGGATTTACAGTCCGCCGCGTTTAGCCACTTCGCTACCCCCCCAGTTTGTCTAGGAACTATACAATTAAAAAAACAGTGCCGGCAACAGGAGTCGAACCCGCGACCTACTGATTACAAGTCAGTTGCTCTACCAGCTGAGCTACACCGGCAAAAAATTAAAAATGGTGACCCGTACGGGAATCGAACCCGTGATACCGCCGTGAAAGGGCGGTGTCTTAACCGCTTGACCAACGGGCCATTGGCTCCGCAAGTAGGATTTGAACCTACGACCTACCGGTTAACAGCCGGTTGCTCTACCACTGAGCTATTGCGGAATAAATAAAAAGAATTGCCTGGCAACGTCCTATCCTCACAGGGGGAAGCCCCCAACTACTTTCGGCGTTCAAGTGCTTAACTTCCGTGTTCGGCATGGGAACGGGTGTGACCACTTGGCTATCGTCACCAGACGACGGGCTCGCGCCCTCAAAACTGAAGTCATCAACAATGCATCTGCTAGAACAAGGCCTCGACCGATTAGTATCACTCAGCTCCGCATGTCGCCATGCTTCCACCCGTGACCTATCTACCTCATCGTCTCTGAGGGGTCTTTCTTGATTACTCAAAGGGAAATCTCATCTTGGAGGGGGCTTCATGCTTAGATGCTTTCAGCATTTATCCCGTCCGCACGTAGCTACCCAGCGATGCTCCTGGCGGAACAACTGGTACACCAGCGGTGCGTCCATCCCGGTCCTCTCGTACTAAGGACAGCTCTCCTCAAATTTCCTGCGCCCACGACGGATAGGGACCGAACTGTCTCACGACGTTCTGAACCCAGCTCGCGTACCGCTTTAATGGGCGAACAGCCCAACCCTTGGGACCTACTCCAGCCCCAGGATGCGATGAGCCGACATCGAGGTGCCAAACCTCCCCGTCGATGTGGACTCTTGGGGGAGATCAGCCTGTTATCCCCAGGGTAGCTTTTATCCGTTGAGCGATGGCCCTTCCATGCGGAACCACCGGATCACTAAGCCCGACTTTCGTCCCTGCTCGACTTGTAGGTCTCGCAGTCAAGCTCCCTTCTGCCTTTGCGCTCTACGAATGATTTCCAACCATTCTGAGGGAACCTTTGGGCGCCTCCGTTACTGTTTAGGAGGCGACCGCCCCAGTCAAACTACCCGCCTGACACGGTCCTCCAGCCGGATGACGGCTGCGAGTTAGAGACTCTATGCATGAAGGGCGGTATCCCAAGGGTGACTCCTCCGAAGCTGGCGCTCCGGTCTCGACGTCTCCCGCCTATCCTGTACATCATGCACAAAGCCTCAATATCAGGCTGTAGTAAAGCTCCATGGGGTCTTTCCGTCCTGTCGCGGGTAACCTGCATCTTCACAGGTACTATGATTTCACCGGGTCTCTCGTTGAGACAGTGCCCAAATCGTTACGCCTTTCGTGCGGGTCGGAACTTACCCGACAAGGAATTTCGCTACCTTAGGACCGTTATAGTTACGGCCGCCGTTTACTGGGGCTTCGGTTCAAAGCTTCGCTTGCGCTAACCCATCCCCTTAACCTTCCAGCACCGGGCAGGCGTCAGCCCCTATACGTCATCTTGCGATTTAGCAGAGACCTGTGTTTTTGCTAAACAGTCGTTTGGGCCTATTCACTGCGGCTCTACTCAATGTAGAGCGTCCCTTCTCCCGAAGTTACGGGACCATTTTGCCGAGTTCCTTAACGAGAGTTATCCCGCGCGTCTTAGAATTCTCATCCCGCCTACCTGTGTCGGTTTACGGTACTGGCACCTTCCACCTCACTAGAGGCTTTTCTTGGCAGTGTGAAATCGTGACCTTCGTCCCTACGGGACTCCGCATCGTTCCTCGACTTTGGTGCCTGACGGATTTGCCAATCAGACGGTCTCGAAACTTACACATGCACTTCCATCCGCATGCGTCACTATCCTCCTGCGTCCCCCCATTGTTCAAACGGTGGATCGGTGGTACAGGAATATCAACCTGTTATCCATCGCCTACGCCTTTCGGCCTCGGCTTAGGTCCAGACTAACCCTGAGCGGACGAGCCTTCCTCAGGAAACCTTGGGCTTTCGACGGAGGGGATTCTCACCCCTCTTTTCGCTACTCACACCGGCATTCTCACTTCCAAACGCTCCACTGCTCCTTACGGTACAGCTTCACAGCGGTTTGGAACGCTCCCCTACCATTCCTTACGGAATCCGCAGCTTCGGTGGTATGTTTAGCCCCGTTACATTTTCGGCGCGGCGCCACTCGACTAGTGAGCTATTACGCACTCTTTGAATGGTGGCTGCTTCTAAGCCAACATCCTAGCTGTCTAGGCAGCGCCACATCCTTTTCCACTTAACATACACTTTGGGACCTTAGCTGGCGGTCTGGGCTGTTTCCCTCTTGACTACGGATCTTATCACTCGCAGTCTGACTCCCGAGTATAAGTTGCCGGCATTCGGAGTTTAACTGAATTCGGTAACCCTGTGGGGGCCCCTAGTCCAATCAGTGCTCTACCTCCGGAACTCTCAACCTCGAGGCTAGCCCTAAAGCTATTTCGGGGAGAACCAGCTATCTCCAGGTTCGATTGGCATTTCACCGCTACCCACACCTCATCCCCGCACTTTTCAACGTGCGTGGGTTCGGACCTCCAGTCAGTGTTACCTGACCTTCATCCTGGACATGGGTAGATCACCTGGTTTCGGGTCTACGACAACGCACTATGGCGCCCTATTCAGACTCGCTTTCGCTACGGCTCCGCCTCATCAGCTTAACCTCGCGCGCTATCGTAACTCGCCGGTTCATTCTACAAAAGGCACGCCATCACCCATTAACGGGCTCTGACTACTTGTAGGCATACGGTTTCAGGATCTATTTCACTCCCCTTCCGGGGTGCTTTTCACCTTTCCCTCACGGTACTGGTTCACTATCGGTCACTAGGGAGTATTTAGCCTTGGGAGATGGTCCTCCCGGATTCCGACGGGGTTTCACGTGTCCCGCCGTACTCAGGATCCACTCTGGAGGGAAAACAGTTTCAGCTACAGGGCTGTCACCTTCTTCGGCCGACCTTTCCAGGTCGTTCGCCTACTGTCTTCCTTTTTGACTCCGTATAGAGTGTCCTACAACCCCGGAGAGCATGCTCTCCGGTTTGGGCTGTTCCCGTTTCGCTCGCCGCTACTCAGGGAATCGCATTTGCTTTCTCTTCCTCCGGGTACTTAGATGTTTCAGTTCCCCGGGTCTGCCTCACGCTACACTATGTATTCATGTAACATGTCCCATCCCATTACGGATGGTGGGTTCCCCCATTCGGAAATCCTCGGATCAAAGCATACTTACTGCTCCCCGAAGCATATCGCTGTTCGTCGCGTCCTTCATCGGCTCCTAGTGCCAAGGCATCCACCGTACGCCCTTCATACCTTGATCTAGCATTTTGGTATTCTAAGAACACACGTCTAATGACATGGTTATAAAAATTTGATGTCTTGTTGATGTCTTCAGTTTTCAAGGTGCGAGTGCCTTCTCCGTCAGGAAAAGACAAATGGAGCCTAGCGGGATCGAACCGCTGACCTCCTGCGTGCAAGGCAGGCGCTCTCCCAGCTGAGCTAAGGCCCCATGAGATTATAAAATTGAATGGTGGGCCTAAGTGGACTCGAACCACCGACCTCACGCTTATCAGGCGTGCGCTCTAACCAGCTGAGCTATAGGCCCATTCAAAATGGGTTGTTCAATTGAGAGATCGGACTCTCAAAACTGAACGATGGGCATGTCCCGTAAGGGACGTTTTCCTTAGAAAGGAGGTGATCCAGCCGCACCTTCCGATACGGCTACCTTGTTACGACTTCACCCCAATCATCTACCCCACCTTCGACGGCTGGCTCCTTGCGGTTACCTCACCGGCTTCGGGTGTTGCAAACTCTCGTGGTGTGACGGGCGGTGTGTACAAGACCCGGGAACGTATTCACCGCAGTATGCTGACCTGCGATTACTAGCGATTCCGACTTCATGCAGGCGAGTTGCAGCCTGCAATCCGAACTGGGAACGGCTTTCTGGGATTGGCTCCACCTCGCGGTCTCGCTGCCCTTTGTACCGTCCATTGTAGCACGTGTGTAGCCCAACTCATAAGGGGCATGATGATTTGACGTCATCCCCACCTTCCTCCGGTTTGTCACCGGCAGTCTCCCTAGAGTGCCCAACTGAATGCTGGCAACTAAGGATAGGGGTTGCGCTCGTTGCGGGACTTAACCCAACATCTCACGACACGAGCTGACGACAACCATGCACCACCTGTCACCCTTGTCCCCGAAGGGAAAACTTGATCTCTCAAGCGGTCAAGGGGATGTCAAGAGTTGGTAAGGTTCTTCGCGTTGCTTCGAATTAAACCACATGCTCCACCGCTTGTGCGGGTCCCCGTCAATTCCTTTGAGTTTCAGCCTTGCGGCCGTACTCCCCAGGCGGAGTGCTTAATGCGTTAGCTTCAGCACTGAGGGGCGGAAACCCCCCAACACCTAGCACTCATCGTTTACGGCGTGGACTACCAGGGTATCTAATCCTGTTTGCTCCCCACGCTTTCGCGCCTCAGCGTCAGTTACAGACCAAAGAGTCGCCTTCGCCACTGGTGTTCCTCCACATCTCTACGCATTTCACCGCTACACATGGAATTCCACTCTTCTCTTCTGTACTCAAGCCTTCCAGTTTCCAATGACCCTCCCCGGTTGAGCCGGGGGCTTTCACATCAGACTTAAAAGGCCGCCTGCGCGCGCTTTACGCCCAATAATTCCGGACAACGCTTGCCACCTACGTATTACCGCGGCTGCTGGCACGTAGTTAGCCGTGGCTTTCTCGCAAGGTACCGTCAAGGTACGAGCATTACCTCTCGTACTTGTTCTTCCCTTACAACAGAGTTTTACGATCCGAAAACCTTCATCACTCACGCGGCGTTGCTCCATCAGACTTTCGTCCATTGTGGAAGATTCCCTACTGCTGCCTCCCGTAGGAGTCTGGGCCGTGTCTCAGTCCCAGTGTGGCCGATCACCCTCTCAGGTCGGCTATGCATCGTCGCCTTGGTGGGCCATTACCCCACCAACTAGCTAATGCACCGCAAGGCCATCCCAAGGTGACGCCGGAGCGCCTTTCATCATCAGACCATGCGGTCTGAAGAACTATTCGGTATTAGCTCCGATTTCTCGGAGTTATCCCAATCCTTGGGGCAGGTTCCTTACGTGTTACTCACCCGTCCGCCGCTCATTCCCTTCACTTCCCTCCGAAGAGTTCCGTGAGCTTCCTGCGCTCGACTTGCATGTATTAGGCACGCCGCCAGCGTTCGTCCTGAGCCAGGATCAAACTCTCCATAAAGTGTTTGACTTGCTCGTTGTGTGACCGGAGTCACGTTGACGAAGCTTGCGCTTCATTCATTGTTTGTATCCGAAGATACGTTTTTTGCCTCATCGTTCAGTTTTCAAAGTCCGATATGTCGTTTGACGACTTTTAAATCTTACAGTAAAGTATTAACTGGTGTCAATAACTTTTTTCGTAAGTTTTTTTCGTTTTCGACGTGTCCGTGTGGCGTGTGCCTCAGCGACATGTATTAATATATCAACTCTTGTTTTTTTCGTCAACTGTTTTTCTAAAAAAATATTAAAAAAAGACGGACGCCGCTCTGACCGGATCAAACGGTAGAACGGCGCCCTTTCTTTTACGTTCTTTTGCCAGACGCAGCATTAGCTGAATTTGGTTTTTCTTGCAGTCGATGCAACATCAGAATTTGATAGGCGTTACAAACGAGTAATGTGGCAAGCGCTGCCCACAACATTCGCTTGTCTTGTGTCGCCTGGAGAGCTGGCACCCATTCAATCAACGTGATGACTGTCATCAAAAAGAGTGTCGGCACGAATGCCGTGAAGTTTGTCTCGCGTGCTTTCGTCCGAGCGACAAAAAATGCGATGAGCAATAAGACAACCATCTCTCCAATATAGAGGTTCGTTTTTTCAAATCCGAAAGCAAGTCCCCGAAGATAGATCCCGTCGAATAACGCAAAGGCGATTAAGACGATTTGGACCCGGTCCCATAGCTTAGCTCCCCGGAAAATATCAAGTCCGACCCGGTGGAGGATCAGATACGAAAAGAATCCCATCAAACTGATGGCTGTCCATGTACTGCTGTAGGCCAAGGCCGTGACATATCCGCTGATCGATTGGTTACGGACATATCCTGGTTCAGCGACCAGGTTAAACACGAAGCCGGCGAGCGTTCCGATCAGGAGCGTCATCCAAAACAGCTTCAAAAATCCTCTAGTCTTCATTCATTATCCCTCTACTTTTTCGATGACACGCGCTGCGAGTTCATTATAGTGTGTTTCAAATGGATGGTCGTCACGATAAATCGACGGTGCAAAGTCCGTGTCATTTGCATACGGCTGTCCAAGTGGAATCTTAGCTAGAATATCTGTTTTTAACGCTTCTGACAACTTCTCTCCGCCGCCTGAACCAAACACATACTCTTTTTCGCCGGTTACCTTGCTCTCGAAATAGGCCATATTCTCAATGATTCCGAGCAAACGATGATTTGTTTTGATTGCCATTGCCCCTGCACGTGCAGCAACGAATGCCGCAGTTGCATGCGGTGTCGTGACGATCAGTTCCTGACAGCTCGGTAACATCGAATGAATATCGAGTGCTACGTCGCCTGTGCCCGGCGGTAAATCAAGCAGTAAATAATCCAGTTCGCCCCACTCGACGTCAGAGAAGAAGTTGTTTAACATCTTTCCGAGCATCGGACCACGCCAGATGACAGGTGCATTGTCTTCGACGAAGAAGCCCATCGAGATGACTTTCACACCGAATCGTTCAGGTGGAACAATCCGGTCGTTGACGACAGTCGGACGGGTTTCGATCCCCATCATGTCAGGTACACTGAATCCGTAGATATCCGCGTCAATCAATCCGACTTTTTTTCCTGCCCGGGCGAGCGCAACTGCCAAGTTGACGGAAACCGTCGATTTTCCGACGCCGCCTTTACCGGAAGCAATCGCGATGAATGTCGTGCCCGACTCCGGTTTAAGAATCGATGGTGTCGTCGCAGCCTGGATCCCGTGGTCACCGAGCGCCTCGAAACGTAAGCCGACCGTCTTGAATCCTTTTTCTTTCAACTCTTTGACGATCTGTTGCTGTAAGGCAAGCTGTTCGCCGGATCCTGCCTGCGCCAGTGCGATTTTGAGACTGACATAGTCTCCTTTGATTCGGACATCACGAATCCCGTTCGTATCTGTAAGCGAGCGTTCAATCGTCGGATCGATCAATTGCCCGACCACCTCGCGAATTTCTTGTTCATTCAACATAGTGCCTTCCCCCTGAGAACGTTCGATTTAATCCATTTCAGTATAACAAAAATAAGATAGCGCTTGCACATTTCGACTCGGAAAGCATGACATTTCCTTGAAGACTCGTAAGGAAGCTACCCGAAAGATGAAAAAAGAGATCCTCCTCTTCACAACTGCAAAAAGGGAACCTCTACACGGTTAAAACATCCGATTCCATGTTGCGGGTCCGACGACACCATCCACCGCTAATCCTTGACGTGCTTGATAGGCACGTACTTTATCGACGGTCTCCGCATCAAAACGTTTCGTGACAGTTGCCTTGACTGCCCGCTGAATCCGTTCGATGTCCCGACTGTTCATATTGACCGCTCCTTTATAGAGCGGTTGTCCCGGATAAGGTACTAAGACATCCGTTGTCGTTTTGTTCAGCTCAAAGTGCGGGTAGTCTTTAAATCCACTCCAGTCTCCGCCCCAGGAGAAACCTTGCCGCTTCATCGCCTGGACGATTTGCTGAAAGTTGGCATCGGTATTAAAGATGGCTTCCGTCCCGTCCATGGAGTATTGAAACAGATCAACGGCAATCCCCCGGTTATGATTCGATTGTCCCCCACGGGCGTTCGTCACAATCGCGCCCGGAGTTGTCCGTCCTTGTGCATACAACTTCTCCTGCTCGGCGTAGGACCGGAATCCTTGCGCCACCCCGACATAAATGCCTTTGACATGAAGTTCACGGATGACTTGTCGTGTCTTTCGGGCAACTTCCGGTGAAAGTCCCGGAACATTCAGTTTCTGGTTGGCCCGTTCTATTAACCAACTGACTGATACAGTCATCGTTCACCACACTCCTTTGTAGACTGTTCCCGAAAACGGATTGCAGTATACTTGACGAAGGCTTGTTTCACTCATTATTCGGAAAAAGGAGTTTTTTGATGAAAAAAAATTTCGTCTTCGCGGGCGGCTTGACCGTTCTCTTACATATCGGTTATGCGATCTACTTTTATACAGTGCATGAAGCGAACGCGACTTATCAGCCCACCCTTCCTAAAAATAGCACCGTGCTAAGTCAGGATACGTCCTTCGTCGGGAAAGTCGGTTCACAAACAGAGTCCGATCCCAGCTCTTTTTTTCAGGACCTGTTCTTGTGGAGCATCCCGCTGACCTTCATTAGTTTGATGGTACTTCTATTCTTCATTCAAAACATACAACGTCGTACATCTTGAACAATAGACCGCTTTTTGACCATTTCCGGTCGAGAAGCGGTTTTTTAACAAAAAAAATCTCCCACCCGTAAGGATGAGAGATAAAACGATTAACGTTTTGAGAACTGAGGTGCACGACGTGCTGCTTTAAGACCGTATTTTTTACGTTCTTTCATACGAGCATCGCGTGTGAGGAAACCTTTAGCTTTAAGTGTGCCACGGAAGTCTGGATCCGCTTGAAGAAGAGCACGTGAGATACCGTGACGGATTGCGCCTGCTTGACCAGTGAAGCCGCCGCCTTTAACCGTTACCATGATATCGTATTTGCCTTCTGTTTCTGTGAGTACAAGTGGTTCTTTTGCAGTCATGATTAATGTTTCATAACCGAAGTATTCGCTGATATCGCGCCCGTTAACTGTGACTTTACCGTCTCCAGCAACGAGGAAAACGCGAGCTGCCGCGTGTTTACGGCGACCAGTGCCGTAGTAACGTACATCTGCCATCGTGTAGTTCCTCCTAAATTCGTATTAACCGCGAAGTTCGTAAACTTCTGGTTGTTGTGCTTCTTGCTTATGAGTATCTCCAGCGTAAACGTGGAGTTTGTTGAACATTTGACGACCGAGGCTACCTTTTGGAAGCATCCCTTTGATCGCGAGTTCAAGCATACGCTCAGGTTTGTTAGCGAGTAAGTCGCGTGCGACAGTCTGCTTCAAGCCGCCTGGATGACCAGAGTGACGGTAGTAGACCTTTTTGTCGAGTTTGTTACCAGTTAAAACGATTTTCTCAACGTTGATGAGGATAACGTGATCCCCACAGTCAACGTGTGGTGTGAACGTAGGTTTGTGCTTACCGCGGAGAAGTGAAGCCACTTCGCTCGAAAGACGACCGAGTGTTTTGCCTTCTGCGTCGATAAGGAGCCATTTGCGTTCTACATCAGTAGCTTTCGCCATGAAAGTTGTGCGCATGTAAAATACCTCCTAAGGAATTTAA
The DNA here is from genome assembly GCF_057834585.1 of Exiguobacterium sp. GL_137. Lineage (NCBI taxonomy): Bacteria > Bacillati > Bacillota > Bacilli > Caryophanales > Exiguobacterium > Exiguobacterium sp. GL_137. The sequence goes on along the minus strand of NZ_CM174406.1, from coordinate 142,640 downwards.
AAATTTCTTTTTTGATTTTTCATTTATTCACTGTTTGAATCTATCAGAATCTTAGGTGTACGGGGCTAAGATTGTGGTTTCATAATAAATGAAATGCCAATAAACATTGTATGTTTTTTAGCGGCTAATGTCAAATGCCTTTTTTAGACTCTGGGTAGAAAACTTCCCAAAGGTATAACCCGTGCGGTGGTGCCGTCACACCAGCGACGTTTCGATCCTTCGCTTCGAGCATTCGTTTGATGTCTTCCGGAGTAAATCGACCGCGTCCGACATCAAGCAACGTGCCGACCATGATCCGAATCTGATTGTAGAGAAAACCGCTTCCCTGAAAACGGAAAATCAACTCTGCTCCTTGTTCAATCAGTTCCGCTTCATAAATCGTCCGAACACGATTGTCCGTCTCTGTCTTCGCGACACAGAACGAACTGAAGTCATGAGTCCCGACTAAATGCGCTAATCCCAGACGAATTTGCGCAACATCGAGTGAATACGGAATCAAGACGGATTGATGACGTCGAAACGCATCTTCCGTCCGGCGCACGAAGTACCGATACTCTTTCCCTACTACATCATACCTTGCTTCGAAGTCAGAAGCGACCTCTTTACAGTCACGAACGCGAATATCGTCCGGTAATAACGTATTTAGGGCCTTCACCATGCTTGCAGGGGCAATCGCCAGCTCCGTATCAAAATGAATGACCTGCCCCTGCGCGTGTACACGCGCATCCGTCCGTCCAGAACCGATGACCTTGACCGGGTGCTTATGCATCCGCCCAAGCGTCTTCTCGAGGACTTCCTGAATCGTCAGACCGTTCGGTTGTACCTGATACCCGGAATAGTCCGTCCCGTCATACTGAATCGTACATTTAAAGCGTCGCATCAAAAGCCTCCCCGTAAATAGACCAGAAGCAGTCCGAGGACGATCAGAAGGACGATCAGTCCCGTATCGCGACCTGTCCATTTGGACTCACGGAGTCTCGTCCGTCCTTCGCCGCCCCGGTATCCCCGGGCTTCCATTGCCGTCGCAAGATCTTCTGCCCGTTTAAACGCCGAGATGAAGAGTGGAATCAGCAAAGGAATGATGGCCCGCAGGCGTTCTTTGATCGGACCCGCCGATAAATCGACACCGCGTGCCTGCTGCGCCTTCATGATTTTTTCCGTCTCTTCTGCCAAGGTCGGCAGGAAACGAAGGGAAATCGACAACATCAAGGCAATCTCGTGCGTCGGGACACGGACGATTTTAAATGGTTTTAGTAACAACTCAATCGCATCCGTCAGTTCGATCGGGGACGTCGTCAACGTGACGAGTGTCGTAATCGATACGAGATAAAAGAACCGGAGCGAAACGATGATGGCAAGACGCAATCCTTCTTCATAAATCTTGAACCAGCCAAATTCAAACAGAATGGCCCCTTCACGCGTAAACAACAGTTGAATGATAAACGTAAAGACGATTAAGAATAAGATCGGTCGCAGCCCCTTTAAGACGTAACGGATCGGTAATTTACTACTCGCTAACGCAAAAAACGTAAACAGCAGTAAAAAAATATTCGTTGCCGCATTATTGGCTAAAAAGACAAGGGGAATGAAACAAAAGGCAAAAATGATTTTCGCGACGGCCGACGAACGATGTAAATACGACGTCCCTGGTATATGTTGTCCTACGATCATCGTCCGTCCCCCCGTACACGTAAAATCCATTCAATCAATTCCGCTTCCGTCTGAAGCGACGGGCGCGGCTGTTTCAATTGATCGGCCATCTTCCAGGCAAACGCCAGAACATGGGGTAAATCGAGATGGAATTGACGCAGTAACGTTTCTTGACGGAATAGACCCATTGGTTCTCCGTCATACGCGACTTGTCCCTCTTCCATGACGACGACCCGGTTCGTATACTCAAGCACCTGGTCCATATCATGCGTAATCAACAACAAGGTCATCCCGGATTGTGCATGCAACTCAGCAAAGAGAGAAAGCATCTGCTTTCGTCCTTGCGGATCAAGTCCCGCTGTTGGTTCATCGACGATCAACACGTCTGGTTGACTAGCGAGTACGCCAGCAATCGCAACACGCCTCATTTGCCCACCAGACAGGTCAAACGGAGAACGTGACCAAAAGACTTCATCGAGTCCGACGGTACGTAAGGCGTCTTTCGCTAACCGTTCTGCCTCTGCCGGTGCGTGACCAAAGTTCATCGGACCAAACATGACATCCTTCAGGACGGTTTCTTCGAACAATTGATATTCCGGATACTGAAAGACAAGACCAACCCGTTTACGGAGCGCTTTTAAATCTTGTTTTCGTTTTGGTTCGATGATGATGTCATCGACCTGTACCTTACCGGCAGTTGGTTTCAACAAGCCGTTGATATGTTGGACGAGCGTGGATTTCCCGGAACCGGTATGCCCCACAAACGCAACAAGCGCCCCTGACGGAATCTCAAGATTCACATCACGCAGCGCGACTCGTTCAAACGGACTATTGAGTTGGTACGTATAGTTCAATTCCTGGATTAAGATTGGCATAAGCGGTTCACCAAGTCTCTTTCATCTAGTATCGTGTCCTCATAAGTAAGACCACGTGCCGAAAGTTGTTCCTGCACCCGGACGACAAATGGAACATCTAGTCCAATCTGCTCAAGAAACGCGGATTGTGCAAACACCTCTTGCGGTGTGCCTTCTAAAACGATTTGCCCCGCATCCATGACAATGACACGACTGGCCCGTAAGACTTCATCGAGTTCATGTGTAATGGCAACGACGGCCATCGGGTGTTGCTCATATAATTCCTGGACGGTCGACATAACCTCAGTTCGTGCAATCGGATCAAGCATCGATGTCGCTTCATCGAGCACGAGAACATCAGGGCGCATCGCAAGCGCCGAGGCGATTGCGACACGCTGCTTCTGTCCGCCGGATAGTTGATGGGGTTCCCGATCAACAAAATCCGTAAGGCCAACGCGCGCTAGACTGTCGTCGATACGACGAACCATTTCCTCGCGTGGCACACCCCAGTTTTCAAGGGCAAATGCCACGTCGTCGCGCACGGTCGTGCCAACGAATTGATTATCCGGATTTTGAAAGACGATACCGATTGCGCGGCGCATCTCCCATAGTTGCTCCGGTACTGCACTCGAGAATGTCTCGTTGACAGTGACCGTTCCTTCTTCAGGAAGCAACAATCCGTTAAACAGCTTCGTCAGCGTTGATTTTCCAGAGCCGTTGTGTCCAACGATCGCGACCCATTCCTGCGAATGAATCGAAAGAGAGACATTCCGTAAGGCTGGTTGTTCTTGTTCCGGGTAACGGTATGTCACCTGTTCCAACTCAATCAGCTTTGTCATGTCTGCTCCTCCTTCATCAAATCAAAATAATTTCATTTGTAACAAAAGGGCAGAAGCGAGTTACGCACTGCCCTTTTATTCGAATCATTTAAAAATTAAACGAGTTCGATGATGACCATTTCTGCGCCGTCACCACGACGTGGTCCCATTTTCATGATGCGTGTGTAACCACCTTGACGCTCAGCAAAACGTGGAGCAACATCAGCAAACAATTTTTGGATTGCATCTTGTGTTTTACCAGCTTCGTTTTGACCAGCAGCTTCGCGACGAACGAACGATGCAACTTGACGACGAGCGTGGAGATCACCGCGTTTACCTAAAGTGATGAGTTTCTCAACGACTGGACGAAGTTCCTTCGCTTTTTGTTCTGTAGTTTGGATACGCTCATTGATGATGAGATCAGTCGCAAGGTCACGCAAAAGTGCCTTACGTTGTGAGCTTGTACGGCCTAATTTCGAGTATGCCATGGATGGATTCCCTCCTTCGTGCAATTAATAGTTTTAGTCTTCTTTACGTAGGCCCAGTCCGAGTTCATCGAGTTTCGCTTGAACTTCTTCGAGTGATTTACGTCCGAGGTTACGAACTTTCATCATCTCGTCTTCGCTCTTGTTCGCGAGTTCTTGAACCGTATTGATGCCGGCACGTTTCAAACAGTTGTACGAACGAACTGAAAGATCGAGTTCTTCGATCGTCATTTCAAGTACTTTTTCTTTCTGATCCTCTTCCTTTTCGACCATGATTTCGGCATGGAGCGCTTCGTCCGTAAGACCAACAAAGATGTTTAAGTGTTCTGTCATGATTTTTGCACCGAGTGACACTGCTTCTTCAGGGCGGATTGAACCGTCCGTCCAAACATCAAGCGTCAACTTATCGAAGCTCGCATCTTGACCAACACGTGTTTTTTCAACTTGATAGTTTACACGTTGAATTGGCGTGTAAATCGAATCAATTGGAATGACGCCGATTGGCATATCGTCCCGTTTGTTATCTTCAGCCTGAACGTAACCACGGCCACGACGAGCTGTCAGACGCATATGAAGTGATGCACCTTCTGCAAGTGTTGCGATGTGGAGTTCCGGGTTGAGGATTTCGACGTCGCTGTCATGCGTAATGTTCGCAGCAGTAACAACGCCGGCGCCTTGAATATCGATCTCAAGTGTTTTCTCTTCTTCCGAGTAAACTTTGAGGGCGAGTTTTTTAAGGTTCAAGATGATTTGGGTAACGTCTTCTACAACGCCATCAATCGTCGAGAACTCATGAAGAACGCCATCGATTTGGACTGCAGTGACTGCAGCACCCGGAAGTGAAGATAATAGGATACGACGCAATGAGTTACCAAGCGTTGTACCGAATCCACGTTCAAGCGGTTCTACCACGAATTTACCAAACGTAGCGTTATCGCTTAATTCGACCGTTTCAATCTTCGGCTTTTCGATTTCGATCATCTGAACCCCTCCTTGAATATCGTCATGTTGGCCATCGCGTTCAATCGCCAACCGTCTTGTGTACGTTTCTACTGCCTTGCTTGGTCAAACGATCAACGAAAGTCTACTCGAATTCCCGCTTTGCAGTACAAGACGGGTTACACGCGACGACGTTTTGGAGGGCGGCAACCGTTGTGTGGAACTGGAGTTACGTCACGGATCGCTGTTACTTCAAGACCGATTGCTTGGAGCGCACGGATTGCAGCTTCACGACCTGCACCAGGACCTTTAACGTTAACTTCTACAGTACGCATACCGTTATCCATTGCTGTTTTCGCAGCAGTTTCAGAAGCGAGTTGCGCAGCAAATGGAGTTGATTTACGTGAGCCTTTGAAGCCCATGTTACCTGCAGTTGCCCAAGAGATTGCATTCCCTTGCATGTCAGTGATCGTAACGATTGTGTTGTTGAATGTTGAACGGATATGCACGATACCAGATTCAATATTCTTTTTGACTTTACGTTTACTACGAACATTCTGTTTACGTTTTGCCATCTTAGTTTACCCTCCCTTACTTCTTCTTGTTCGCTACTGTACGGCGTGGGCCTTTACGAGTACGCGAGTTGTTTTTAGTGTTTTGACCACGAACTGGAAGACCACGACGGTGACGAACACCACGGTAGCAACCGATTTCGATCAAACGTTTGATGTTGAGTGAGATTTCACGACGAAGGTCACCCTCAACTTTTACTTTATCTAATCCATCACGGAGTTGGTTGAGTTGTTCTTCAGTCAATTCACGAGTACGAGTATCTTCAGAGATACCAGCTTCTTTCAAGACTTTCTGAGCAGTCGTTTTACCAACACCATAGATGTAAGTGAGTGAGATAACGATGCGTTTCTCACGTGGAATATCTACACCAGCAATACGTGCCATGTGTGCACCTCCTTGTTTATTACCCTTGTTTTTGTTTATGCTTAGGGTTTTCGCAAATAACCATTACTTTGCCTTTACGGCGGATAACTTTACATTTTTCACAGATCGGTTTAACCGAAGGTCTTACTTTCATTGTGAATACCTCCTCCTGAAAAAATCGGAGTTTTTATTTGAAACGGTATGTGATCCGTCCGCGAGTCAAGTCGTATGGTGACAACTCAACCGTTACTTTATCTCCTGGTAGGATCCGAATGAAGTGCATCCGAATTTTTCCTGAGACGTGCGCGAGGACCGTGTGGCCGTTTTCTAACTCCACCTTAAACATCGCGTTTGGAAGCGGTTCGATAACCGTACCTTCCACTTCGATTACATCTTGTTTCGCCATCAATTATACCCCTTTCTCTATAAAGTTGATTGGGAGCCCAGACGATTTGTAGCGCTTAGGGGCTTTCTACAGTAGCCGTGAGAGAATCATCGGTCACAAACACGAGTGGATAGCGGCTTATAGAAAGGTGACACCAATAACGCGCACAGCTCACTCTGCATCGACCGTTAAGATCTCGTAGCCTTCGTCTGTGATGGCGATGGTGTGCTCAAAGTGGGCGCACATGCTACCGTCCACTGTCACTACCGTCCAATTGTCGGATAGCGTGCGAACATAGCGTTTTCCAACATTGACCATTGGCTCAATCGCCAAAGTCATGCCGGTTTTCAGGCGCGGCCCTTTCCCCGGTGGTCCATAATGTGGAATTTGCGGATCTTCATGCAAATTTTGTCCCACGCCGTGGCCCACATATTCGCGGACTACAGAAAAATTCGCTGCTTCAACATGTGACTGAATCGCATGCGAAATATCTGTCAGGTGCACGCCAGCTTTGGCGCGCTCCAATCCTTTATACAGAGATTCTTCAGTTACGTCAAGTAACCGCTTCGTCTCTTCAGAGATTGTACCTACCGGATATGTCCAGGCTGAATCTCCGTGATATCCGTTATACTCCGCCCCGATATCAATCGAGATGATGTCTCCATCGTGGAGTACGCGGTCACCCGGAATACCATGGACAAGTTCTTCATTTACTGAAGCACAGATGCTGCCAGTAAACCCATTATAACCTTTAAACGATGGTGTTGCCCCTTGATTTCGAATATAACGTTCAGCAATCGCATCGAGTTGCCCCGTTGTGATCCCTGGACGAATATGAGCTTGCAGCTCCTTATGCGTCCGGGCGACGATTTGTCCTGCCTGACGCATGATGTCGATTTCACGCGGCGCTTTCGTAATGATCATTACTGATCACCAAGAAGTGCTTGAACATCGGAATAAACTTCATTAATCGGACGATCACCGTCCAAATTACGAAGATACCCTTTTTCAGCGTAAAAGTCAATCAAAGGTTGCGCTTGAGCGACGTTGACTTCAAGACGACGGCGAACCGTTTCTTCTTGATCATCTTCACGTTGAACAAGTGCTGATCCGTCGATATCACAGACACCCTCCACTTTTGGCGGGTTATAGATGACGTGATATGTTGCTCCACATGTCGGGCAAATCCGGCGGCCTGTCAAACGAGGGACAAGTTTCTCCGGGTTCACACCGATGTGAACGACATGATCAATTTGTTTATTTAGATCCGCAAGCAATACTTCAAGAGCATCCGCTTGTTTCACTGTGCGTGGGAAACCGTCAAGAAGAAAACCATTTGCACAGTCTTCTTTGGCGAGACGTTCACGTACGATGCCGATTGTGACTTCATCCGGAACGAGTTCCCCTTTATCCATGTACGATTTCGCTTCCTGCCCGAGCGGTGTTTGATCTTTGATCGCCGCGCGGAACATGTCGCCTGTCGAGATGTGTGGAATGGCGTAGTCTTCGATAATTTTCGCAGCCTGCGTCCCTTTTCCAGCACCCGGCAAGCCCATCAATACAAGATTCATGTCGGTAGCCTCCACTTCTATAGACTCTATAGACACAACAGAAAGGAAAGGGATGGTCCCCTTCCTCCCGCCTTATCGGATAAAGCCTTTGTAGTGTCGTTTAACCAGTTGACTTTCAATCTGTTTCATCGTCTCAAGACCTACACCGATGACAATCAACAAACTTGTTCCACCAATCTGCACCGAGTTCGGTAAACCAGCGAACTTAATAAAGAACGTTGGCGTCACCGCGATGACAGCGAGGAAGAGTGAGCCGAAGAATGTCAGACGGTACAGGATCTTCGTGATGTACTGTTCCGTTTGCTTACCAGGACGAATACCAGGAATGTATCCGCCTTGTTTTTGAAGGTTCTCTGCCATTTGTTCCGGATTAACCTGAACAAATGTATAGAAGTAAGAAAACGCGATAATCAGTGCCACATAGATCGACATACCGATTGGACTCGTATAGTCGAAAATGTCACGGATTTTCGTCGCATTTTCCGGACTTGCAAAGAAACTTGCAACCGTTGGTGGCGTCACCATGAACGATACAGCGAAGATAACTGGGATAACACCAGCAGCATTCAGTTTAATCGGCAAGTGTGTCGATTGACCGCCTACTGGTGCACGGTTCACCGTACGCTTAGCGTACTGAATCGGAATCTTACGGGCAGCTTGCTGCACATAGATGACTCCGACGATGACCGCGATGATGATTAAAAGCAACAGTACGATATAAAGCACATTGACAAACAAAGCATCCCCTGCATTTTGGAGCTTTGTTTCATAGATCTGACGGAACGCGTTCGGGAAGCCTGCGACAATCCCAGCGAAGATGATCATTGATATCCCGTTACCAATGCCCTTCTCCGTGATGAGTTCACCGAGGAACATCAAGAATGCGGTACCCGCCGTCAAAACAAGTGCAATCATAACGTACGTCCAGGTGCCGTATTGCTCATCGACAAGACCTGGGTAGATACGGTTAAATCCAAGCGCGATTCCAAACGCTTGGACTAAGCCGAGTACGATCGTTCCATAGCGCGTTACCGTTGCTAACTTCTTACGGCCCGCCTCTCCTTGTTTTGCCCATTCGGCAAACTTTGGAACAACGTCCATCTGTAAGAGTTGGACAACGATCGAGGCCGTGATATACGGCATGATTCCCATCGCAAAGAGTGAGAAATTCTGCAAAGCATTCCCGCCGAAGGAATTCAAGAAACCAAGAATACCATTCTGGTCAATCTTGAATACTTCAGTGTTTACCATTGGGACCGGGATATGTGCTCCGATACGGAACACGATAATCAGAGCCAGGGTAAAGAGAATGCGCCGACGAATGTCGGCTACGCGCCACATATTGGAGATCGCTTGAAACATTAGATCACCTCAACCGTACCGCCGGCAGCTTCGATCGCTTGCTTCGCAGCTTCGGAGAACTTGTGAGCTTTTACTGTCAGTTTCTTTTCAATCTTACCGTTAGAAAGGATCTTCACGCCATCCTTCATACCTTTGACTGCGCGAGTCTCGATAAGAAGTTCTGGTGTTACTTCCGTTCCATCTTCAAAACGGTTAAGTGTGTCAAGGTTGATAACCGCGAACTCTTTACGAGTCGGGTTGTTGAAGCCGCGTTTTGGTAAACGACGGAAAAGTGGGTTTTGTCCACCTTCGAAACCTGGACGAACACCACCGCCTGAACGAGCTTTTTGACCTTTGTGACCACGGCCAGAAGTCTTACCGTTACCAGAAGACATACCGCGACCTACACGGTTGCGTTCTGAACGTGAACCAGCAGCTGGTTTCAATTCATGGAGTTTCATAGTGGGGCACCTCCTCATAAAATTATATCAAACGTATTACTCTTGAATTTCTTTAACTGTCAATAAGTGTGACACGTGGTTAATCATCCCACGCATAGCAGCGTTGTCAGGTACGACAACAGTTTGGTGCATCTTACGGAGACCAAGCGTACGAGTAGTAACGCGTTGGTTCTCCGGACGACCGATCATGCTGCGTGTGAGGGTAACTGCGAGTTTCGCCATCTGTATTCCCTCCCTTTCTTAACCGCGAAGTTCTTCGACGGTTTTACCGCGGAGTTTCGCAACGTCTTCAGCACGTTTAAGTGAAGTGAGACCTTTAACAGTCGCACGAACCATGTTGATTGGAGTGCTTGATCCAAGTGATTTCGAAAGAATGTCGTTGATTCCCGCTAATTCGAGAACCGCACGAACTGGGCCACCAGCGATGACTCCAGTACCTTCAGAAGCAGGTTTCAAGAAGACGTGACCTGCACCGAAAATTCCGTTGATTTCGTGTGGAATTGTAGTGTTAACGATTGGAACGTTAACCATGTTTTTCTTTGCATCTTCGATTGCTTTACGGATCGCTTCAGGCACTTCCTGAGCTTTACCCGTACCGAAACCTACGTGACCATTCTTGTCACCTACGACGACGAGTGCAGCAAAACGGAAGCGACGGCCACCTTTTACTACTTTCGCGACGCGGTTTACAGTAACAACGCGTTCTTCGAGTTGATCCATGTTAATTTCTAACTGGCGCATGTAGAGGTTCCCTCCTTTTCTTTTAGAATTTGAGACCAGCTTCACGAGCTGCTTCAGCTACTGCTTTGATACGTCCATGATAGAGATATCCTCCACGGTCGAAAACGACTGTTTCAATACCTTTTTCAAGAGCGCGTTCAGCTGCAAGCTTACCAACTGCTGATGCAGCGTCAGTCGTGTTGCCTTTTTCAAGGTCGAGTGATGATGCAGATGCGAGTGTTGCATGTGTTGCATCGTCAATGACTTGTACGTAAATGTTCTTGTTCGAACGGAATACATTCAAGCGTGGACGAGCTGCAGTCCCGATGATTGTACGACGTACACGACCATGACGCTTTTTACGCGTAGCATTTTTGTTTGCCTTTGAGATCATTTATGCCACTCCTTTCCGGTCAATTCGTATCAACGAATTACTTACCTGTTTTACCTTCTTTACGACGAACGACTTCATCACTGTAACGAATCCCTTTACCTTTGTACGGCTCAGGCTGACGGTACGAACGGATCAATGCAGCAACGTGTCCAACACGCTCTTTGTTGATTCCGCGGACGATGATTTGCGTATTCGTAGGAACTTCGACTTCAATGCCTTGTTCCGGAGTGTACTCGATTGGGTGTGAATAACCGAGGTTGAGTACGATTTTGTTACCTTGTTTTTGAGCACGGTAACCAACACCTTGGATATCGAGTGTCTTAGCGAAACCGTTGTTTACACCTTCGACCATGTTCGCGATAAGCGCACGAGTCGTTCCGTGGATTGTACGGTTAGCTTTCTCGTCGTTTGGACGAGTGACAGTCAATTCATTACCTTCTACGTTGATAGCCATAGTCGGGTTGAACTCACGTGTGAGTTCACCTTTAGGACCTTTTACCGTAACTGTGCTGTTTTCAACTGTTACTGTAACGCCTGCTGGGATAACGACCGGCTTTTTACCAATACGTGACATTTAAGACACCTCCGTTCTTTTTATGCGTGAATTACCAGATGTATGCGATCACTTCGCCGCCGACTTTTTGTTGGCGAGCTTCTTTGTCTGTCATAACACCTTTAGATGTTGAAACGATAGCGATTCCGAGACCACCGAGTACTTTCGGGATTTCATCAGCTTTCGCGTAAACGCGAAGACCTGGTTTCGAGATACGTTTGAGTCCAGTGATGACGCGTTCGTTGCTTGCGCCGTACTTAAGGAATACGCGGAGCGTACCTTGTTTGCTGTCCTCGAGATATTCAACATCGCGGATGAAACCTTCACGTTTGAGGATTTCAGCGACTTCACGTTTGATTGTAGAAGCTGGCATTTCCAACTTCTCATGGCGAACCATGTTTGCATTACGAATGCGTGTAAGCATATCTGCAATCGGATCTGTCATAACCATGCGATGTACCTCCTTTCACAACTTTAATGAATTACCAGCTTGCTTTTTTAACACCAGGGATTTGACCTTTATGAGCAAGATCACGGAACTTAATACGGCTGATACCGAATTTACCAATGTAACCGTGTGGACGGCCAGTGATACTGCAACGGTTGTGTAAACGAACCGCTGAAGAGTTACGTGGGAGTTTGCTCAAGCCGATGTAGTCGCCTTGTGCTTTCAATTCTGCGCGTTGTTCAGCGTAGCGCTCTACGAGTGCTTGGCGTTTTACTTCACGTGCGATCATTGATTTCTTAGCCATGTGTGCGGCCTCCCTTATTTTTGGAATGGCATGCCGAGTGCTGTGAGAAGCTCACGTGACTCTTCATCCGTATTAGCAGTTGTAACGATAACGATGTCCATACCACGGACTTTAGATACGCGATCGTAGTCGATCTCTGGGAAGATCAATTGTTCCTTCACGCCTAGCGTGTAGTTACCACGGCCATCGAATGATTTCTTCGATACACCACGGAAGTCACGTACACGTGGAAGTGACACGTTGATCAACTTGTCGAGGAACTCATACATGCGCTCTCCACGAAGTGTTACCTTCGCGCCGATTGGCATACCTTCACGAAGTTTGAAACCAGCGATTGATTTCTTAGCTTTCGTGATGAGTGGCTTCTGACCAGTGAGGAGCTGAAGCTCTTCGACTGCCATGTCAAGTGCTTTCGTGTTCGTAACAGCGTCACCAACACCCATGTTGATTACGATCTTATCGACTTTCGGCGCTTGCATTACAGAAGTATAGTTGAATTTCTCCATCATTACTTTGACGATTTCGTCTTGGTATTTAGCTTTTAAACGGTTCATCAGAAAGTGGACCTCCTTTCTTTAAATCTTCTTATTTATCTAAAGCTTCGCCCGATTTTTTAGCGATACGTACTTTCTTGCCGTCAACCACAGTGAAACCAACGCGTGTTGGGTTTCCTGTCTTAGGGTCGATGAGCATAACGTTCGATACGTGAATCGGTGCTTCTTTCTCGACAATTCCGCCTTGCGGGTTGAGTTGAGAAGGTTTTGAGTGTTTTTTGATCATGTTAACGCCTTCGACGATAATGCGATCTTTTTTAGGCATAGCAGTAAGGACAACACCTTGTTTGCCTTTATCTTTACCAGTCATAACCTGAACTTTATCACCTTTTTTGACATGCATCGTTAGAGCACCTCCTTGTAGGAATTCTTTGGAATTAAAGTACTTCCGGTGCCAACGAGACGATCTTCATGAAGTCTTTTTCACGAAGTTCGCGTGCGACTGGTCCGAAGATACGTGTGCCACGTGGGCTTTTATCATCTTTGATGATGACTGCTGCATTTTCGTCAAAACGGATGTACGAACCGTCTTTACGACGAACGCCACGTTTAGTACGAACGACTACTGCGCGTACAACTTCACCTTTTTTGACAACGCCACCTGGTGTTGCTTGTTTAACTGTGCAAACAATTACGTCACCGATGTTAGCAGTTTTGCGACCAGATCCACCGAGGACTTTGATCGTCAAGACTTCACGAGCTCCTGAGTTGTCTGCTACTTTCAAGCGAGATTCTTGTTGAATCATACGATTGTACCTCCCTCCGGATGTTTATTCATCCGAACTAATTAGAGTTTAGATGATTACTGCTTTTTCGACGACTTCTACGAGACGGAAACGTTTGTCTTTAGAAAGTGGACGTGTTTCTTGAATGCGTACGACGTCACCGACTTTAGCTGTGTTGTTTTCATCATGCGTTTTGTACTTCTTAGAGTAGTTTACGCGTTTGCCGTAGAGCTTATGCTTTACTTTAGTCTCAACTGTAACTACGATCGTTTTATCCATTTTGTCAGATACGACGCGTCCAGTTAACACTTTGCGGTTGTTTGTGCGTTCCATTGAGTGTTCCTCCTCTCAGAATCCGAGTGAATTATGCGTTGTTGATGCCGAGTTCGCGTTCACGAAGAACGGTTTTCGCGCGTGCAATCGACTTGCGCACTTCACGGATACGAGCAGGGTTCTCAAGCTGACCAGTCGCAAGTTGGAAACGAAGGTTGAACAACTCTTCTTTCCACGAACCGACTTTACCGTTGAGCTCTTCTGTAGTTTGCTGACGGAGATCAGTTGCTTTCATTCGTATCACCACCATTTTCTTCACGTTTTACGAACTTACATTTTACTGGAAGTTTGTGTGATGCAAGACGGAGAGCTTCGCGTGCGATCTCTTCCGATACTCCTGCGATTTCGAACATTACTTTCCCCGGTTTGACGACTGCAACCCAGCCCTCCGGAGCACCTTTACCTGAACCCATTCGGACTTCAAGAGGTTTTTTAGTGTATGGTTTATGTGGGAAAATCTTGATCCACACTTTACCACCACGTTTCATATAACGAGTCATCGCGATACGCGCTGATTCGATTTGACGGCTAGTGATCCAGCTAGCTTCTTGAGCTTGGATACCGAATTCGCCGAAGTGTACTGTAGTACCACGTTTCGCTTTACCACGCATGTTGCCGCGGTGAACACGACGATATTTTACACGTTTTGGTAACAACATGTTGTGTTGCCTCCTTCCCTAGACGGATGTGGATTATTGTTCGTTAGATGCTGCTTTTTTCGTAGGAAGCACTTCACCGTGGTGGAGCCATACTTTTACGCCAATTTTACCGTAAGTTGTATCAGCTTCAGCAGTACCGTAATCGATGTCTGCACGGAGTGTATGAAGTGGAACTGTTCCTTCTGAATACTTCTCTGAACGAGCGATATCAGCGCCGCCAAGACGACCAGAAACTTCAGTCTTGATTCCTTTGATACCTGAACGCATCGAGCGTTGGATTGATTGCTTCATTGCACGACGGAACGATACACGGCCTTCAAGTTGGCGTGCGATGTTCTCAGCGACAAGTTTAGCAACTGCATCCGGGTTTTTCACTTCAACGACGTTAACGTGAACGCGTTTGCCTTTTGCAAGGTTAGTGATGTCTGTACGAAGTGTTTCGATTTCAGAACCGCCTTTACCGATAACCATACCCGGCTTAGCAGTGTGAAGTGAGATGTTCAAGCGGTTTGCTGCGCGCTCGATTTCAACTTTAGAGACACTAGCGTCTTTAAGACGTTTTTCGATATATTCACGAACTACGTAGTCTTCATGAAGGAGATCAGCATAGTCTTTATCTGCGAACCAACGTGATTCCCAGTCTTTGATGATACCTACGCGAAGACCAGTTGGGTTAATCTTCTGACCCACGGTAATCCCTCCTTATTTTTCAGATACCACGATGTGAACGTGGCTCGTACGTTTGTTGATGCGGCTTGCGCGACCCATTGCACGTGGGCGGAAACGTTTGAGCGTTGGACCTTCGTTGACGTAAGCCTCTGTTACTACGAGGTTTTCGATGTTCATGTCGAAGTTGTGCTCAGCGTTCGCGATTGCCGATTTCAATACTTTCTCAACGATTGGCGTTGCTGCCTTGTTCGTGTAAGCAAGAATCGAAAGTGCTTCACCGATTTGCTTCCCGCGGATTAAGTCTACTACTAGACGTGCCTTACGAGGAGCAATGCGAACCATATTAGCCGATGCTTTTGATTGCATAATGAGTACCTCCCCTCAGATTAACGTTTAGTCTTCTTATCGTTTCCAGCATGTCCTTTGTAAGAACGTGTTGGCGCGAATTCACCAAGTTTGTGACCGACCATATCTTCTGTCACGTAAACCGGTACGTGTTTACGACCATCGTAGACAGCGATCGTGTGACCGATGAACTCTGGGAAGATTGTAGAACGGCGTGACCAAGTTTTGATAACATGCTTGTCACCAGCTTCGTTGGCTTTATCAACCTTAGCGAGCAAATGGTGATCTGCAAATGGACCTTTTTTCAAGCTGCGACCCATAGTTGTACCTCCCTTTGGCATGATTCAGGAACGGTTCCTGCGAACCGTTCGAAAATCACGTAATTATTTTTTAGAACGACGGACGATATATTTATCGCTCGCTTTGTTTTTCTTACGAGTTTTGTATCCGAGTGCCGGTTTACCCCAAGGAGTAAGTGGGCCCGAACGACCGATTGGAGCACGTCCTTCACCACCACCGTGTGGGTGATCAACTGGGTTCATTACAGAACCACGAACTGTAGGACGTTTTCCGAGCCAGCGTGAACGACCAGCTTTACCGATATTGACGAGCTCGTGCTCTTCATTACCGACAGCGCCGACTGTTGCACGGCAAGTAGCAAGGATCATACGTGTTTCGCCTGATTGGAGACGAACGATCGCGTATTTACCATCTTTACCGAGAAGCTGAGCAGAAGTACCAGCTGAACGAACGAGCTGACCACCTTTACCTGGCTTAAGTTCGATGTTGTGGATCAATGTACCAACTGGGATGTTTGAAAGTGGAAGAGCGTTACCGACTTTAATGTCAGCCTCAACTCCTGACATGACTTGCATGTCAACTTTCAATCCTTTAGGTGCGAGGATGTAGCGTTTTTCACCATCGATGTAGTGGACAAGAGCGATGTTTGCAGAGCGGTTCGGATCGTACTCGATTGTAGCGATACGGCCAGCGATGCCATCCTTGTTCCGTTTGAAGTCGATGATACGGTATTTACGTTTGTGTCCGCCACCTTGGTGACGTACTGTCAAGCGACCTTGGTTGTTACGTCCGCCCTTTTTCGAAAGCTTTTCAGTTAACGATTTTTCAGGACGTGAAGCCGTAATCTCAGCAAAGTCAAGCGCAGTCATATTACGACGACCGTTAGTGGTCGGTTTAAACTTTTTAATTCCCATCGAGAGTTCCCTCCTTTTCTACAGAGTACCGATTAACCGAGGTAATCGAGTTCTTTGCTATCTGCAGTAAGCGTGACGACCGCTTTTTTGCGGCGTGCTGTGTAACCAGCGTGACGACCTACGCGTTTTGCTTTTGGTTTTGAGATAAGTGTGTTGATTTTTTCAACTTTAACGCCGAAGATCGCTTCAACTGCATCTTTGATTTGTGGCTTAGATGCCTTTACGTCTACTTCGAACGTGTACTTTTTCTCAGCCATTTGGTTCACTGAGCGTTCAGTAATTACAGGACGTTTGATAATGTCGTGTGCGTTTGCCATTATGCAAGCACCTCCTCTACTCTCGCAACAGCATCCTTCGTGAAGATGACTTTGTCGTGTGCGACAAGATCAAGGACGTTTACTCCAGCAGCGTCAACGACTGTGACACCAGGAATGTTGCGTGTTGAAAGAACGACTGTCTCGTTGTAATCAGCAGTAACGACGAGGACTTTACGTTCGATTGAAAGAGCAGCGAAGACCGAAATCATATCTTTCGTTTTCGGAGCATCGATTGTCAATCCTTCAAGAACGATGAACTCGTTGTTAGCGACTTTCGAAGAAAGTGCTGAACGTAATGCGAGACGACGAACCTTTTTAGGAAGTTTATAAGCGTACGAACGTGGTGTTGGACCGAAGACTGTTCCACCGCCAACCCATTGTGGCGAACGGATCGAACCTTGGCGTGCACGACCAGTACCTTTTTGTTTCCATGGTTTACGGCCGCCACCGCGAACTTCCGAGCGACCTTTTGTATCATGTGTACCTTGGCGACGTGAAGCTTGTTGCATGACGATTGCATCGTATACGACTGCTTCGTTTGGCTCGATTCCGAAAACGGCATCTGCCAACTCGATGTCTCCAACTTGTGTACCTGTTTGGTTAAGCAAAGCTACTTTAGGCATTCGTTATTCCTCCTTTCCTTGCAAACAAATTAGTTGCCTTTTACCGCAGTTTTGACGACAACTTGGCTCTTACGTGCGCCTGGGATAGCACCCTTGACGAGGAGTAAGCCGCGTTCTACATCAACTTTTACGATTTCAAGGTTTTGAACAGTGACTTGCTCTCCACCCATGCGTCCTGGGAGCAATTTCCCTTTGAATACACGGTTTGGAGCGACAGGACCCATTGAACCTGGGCGACGGTGGTAACGCGAACCGTGAGCCATTGGACCACGTGATTGGTTGTGACGCTTGATTGCTCCAGCGAAACCTTTACCTTTCGACGTACCTGTTACATCAACCATTTCGCCTGCAGCGAAAGTATCTGCTTTAATCTCTTGACCGATTTCGAAATCTGTTACAGATGTACGGATTTCTTTAATGAAGCGCTTAGGTGTCGCACTAGCTTTCGCTGCGTGACCTTTTTGCGGTTTGTTTTGACGACCTTCTTTGATATCACCAAAGCCGAGTTGGACTGCTTCGTAACCGTCCACTTCCATTGTCTTCAATTGAAGAACAACGTTACCCTCTACTGAAACAACAGTAACTGGTACTACTTCGCCTGACTCGTTGAAGATTTGTGTCATACCGAGTTTAGTTCCTAAGATTCCTTTAGCCATGAGATACACCTCCTAATATTGAATGATTTTGATCTTCTGGCTAGTATCAACTATTTATAGAAGAAAAATTAAAGTTTGATTTCGATGTCAACGCCCGATGGAAGTTCAAGACGCATAAGCGCATCAACTGTTTTCGGTGTTGGGTTAACGATGTCGATCAAACGTTTGTGTGTACGCATTTCGAACTGCTCACGAGCATCTTTGTACTTGTGAACGGCACGAAGTACTGTGTAGATCGCTTTCTCCGTTGGGAGTGGGATCGGACCAGATACAGTAGCACCAGAACGTTTTGCTGTTTCGACAATTTTCTCAGCCGATTGATCAAGCACGCGGTGATCGTATGCTTTCAAACGGATCCGAATTTTTTCATTTGCCATGTTGTTTCCCTCCTTTTCGCCTATTTTGTAAATAGACATTCTCCGCGGAAATTTCCACACTAGCCATGGCAATGCCGCCTGGTGTGTCATAACCTCCCGCTTCATCGCGTTGTGTTTGTGACCAACATATACTAGTTTACTTAATTCCAAGCTAGAAAGCAAGTAAAATAAAATAGAATTTGTTTTCAAGTCTCTCACCACTCGCACAAACACTTTCCTCAGTATATAAGATGTCTGACCATGTTGCAAGACTGTTTTGAAAGAAATGAAAAAAGGCCTTCCGTCACGGGAGACGGAAGACCTTTTTGTCTTAAAAATTACTCAACGATTTCTGTTACTGATCCAGCGCCTACTGTACGGCCACCTTCACGGATTGAGAAACGAGTTTCTTTTTCAAGAGCGATTGGCGCGATGAGTTCAACAGTCAATTCGATGTTGTCCCCAGGCATTACCATTTCAGTTCCTTCAGGAAGTTGGCACATACCAGTTACGTCAGTTGTACGGAAGTAGAACTGTGGACGGTAGTTACCGAAGAATGGCGTGTGACGGCCACCCTCTTCTTTTGAAAGGATGTAAACTTGCGCTTTGAAAGTTTTGTGCGGTGTGATTGTGTTTGGTTTCGCGAGAACTTGTCCACGCTCGATGTCATCACGTGATACACCACGGAGAAGTGCTCCGATGTTGTCGCCAGCTTCAGCATAGTCAAGAAGCTTACGGAACATCTCTACACCAGTACATACTGATTTTTTAGTTTCTTCGTGAAGACCAACGATTTCAACTTCGTCGTTGACTTTAAGAACTCCACGCTCAACGCGGCCAGTAGCTACTGTACCACGACCAGTGATTGAGAAAACATCCTCAACTGGCATCATGAAGTCTTTTTCAGTGTCACGAGTTGGCTCAGGGATGTACTCATCAACAGCTGTCATGAGTTCCATGATTTTTTCTTCCCATTTAGCTTCGCCGTTAAGCGCGCCGAGAGCAGATCCTTGGATAACTGGGAGGTCATCGCCTGGGAAGTCGTACTCAGAAAGAAGTTCGCGGATTTCCATTTCAACGAGTTCAAGAAGCTCTTCGTCGTCAACCATGTCGACTTTGTTCATGAATACTACGATGAAAGGAACACCTACTTGACGTGAAAGCAGGATGTGCTCACGTGTTTGTGGCATTGGACCATCAGTTGCAGAAACAACGAGGATCGCGCCGTCCATTTGTGCAGCACCAGTGATCATGTTTTTAACATAGTCAGCGTGACCTGGGCAGTCAACGTGTGCATAGTGGCGTTTTTCTGTTTCGTACTCGATGTGAGCTGTTGCGATAGTGATACCGCGCTCGCGCTCTTCTGGAGCACCATCGATTTGGTCAAACTTAGTTGCAGCTTTACCTTGTGCTTTTGCAAGTACAGCTGAGATAGCTGCTGTTAAAGTTGTTTTACCGTGGTCGACGTGGCCAATTGTACCAACGTTAACGTGCGGTTTAGAACGGTCGAATTTTTCTTTACCCATTCTGAATT
The DNA here is from genome assembly GCF_057834585.1 of Exiguobacterium sp. GL_137. Classification (NCBI taxonomy): domain Bacteria; kingdom Bacillati; phylum Bacillota; class Bacilli; order Caryophanales; genus Exiguobacterium; species Exiguobacterium sp. GL_137. Next base: position 122,796 of record NZ_CM174406.1, on the reverse strand, counting down.
CCTCCTCTATGTGTCTAATAATATTTTATAACTAGGAAGGTGAATCGTCGAATAACGTACACCTTCCTTAGCTTACACTAATCATAAAAGCGTGACAACCTGTGAAGGATTAGCCGTTTGCTTTTTTGATGATTTCTTCAGCAACTGATTTCGGTACTTCTTCATAGTGATCGAAGTGCATCGAGTACGTTCCGCGACCTTGTGTGCGTGAACGAAGACCAGTAGCGTAACCGAACATCTCTGAAAGTGGAATCATCGAACGAACGACTTGAGCGTTCCCGCGAGCTTCCATACCTTCAACGCGTCCACGGCGTGATGTAACATCACCCATGATGTCTCCCATGTATTCATCTGGGATAACGATTTCAACTTTCATCATTGGCTCAAGGATAACAGCGCCGCTCTTATCTTTAAGTTGTTTGACGGCCATTGAAGCCGCGATTTTAAATGCCATCTCGTTTGAGTCGACATCGTGGTACGATCCGAAAACGAGTGCCGCTTTAACGTCAACTACTGGATAACCAGCAAGGATACCGTTTTGAAGCGCTTCTTCGATTCCGTGTTCAACCGCTGGGATGTATTCACGTGGAACAACACCACCGACGATTTTGTTGTTGAACTCAAAGCCAGCACCTTCTTCGTTTGGCTCGAATTCTACGACGACGTGACCATACTGACCACGACCACCTGATTGACGAGCAAACTTAGAATCGATTTTCGCCGCTTGGCGAATCGTTTCACGGTAAGCTACTTGTGGAGCACCAACATTTGCTTCGACTTTAAATTCGCGACGCATACGGTCAACGATGATGTCGAGGTGAAGCTCACCCATACCTGAGATGATCGTTTGACCAGTCTCTGGGTTTGTTTCCGTGCGGAATGTTGGATCCTCTTCAGCAAGCTTAGCGAGTGCTTGACCCATTTTATCTTGGTCAGCTTTCGTTTTTGGTTCGATTGCGACCGAGATAACTGGTTCTGGGAATGTCATTGATTCGAGAACGACGTTGTCTTTCTCTGCACAAAGCGTATCTCCAGTAGTAGTATCTTTAAGACCTACAGCTGCTGCGATGTCACCAGCGAAGACCATTGGGATCTCCTCACGGCTGTTCGCGTGCATTTGAAGGATACGTCCAAGACGCTCACGTTTCCCTTTTGTTGAGTTCTTGACGTAAGATCCTGCCGAAGCTGTACCAGAGTACACACGGAAGAACGTCAATTTACCAACATACGGGTCAGTCATAACTTTGAATGCAAGTGCAGAGAATGGCGCTTCGTCAGTTGACTCACGAATGATCTCTTCTTCTGTATCCATGTTAATCCCTGTGATTGCTTTTACGTCGACTGGTGATGGGAGGTAATCAAGAACTGCGTCAAGCATAAGCTGAACACCTTTGTTCTTGAATGCCGAACCAACGAGAACTGGGTAGAAATCTACTGTAAGAGTCGCTTTACGGATACCCGCTTTAAGCTCTTCAATTGTGATTTCCTCGCCCTCGAGGTATTTCATCATCATTTCTTCTTCGTAATCTGCAACTGCTTCGATTAATGATGCACGAAGTTCTTCAGCTTCTTCTGCGAATTCTGCAGGGAAACCGTCAGTTTCTTCGATATCAGTACCGAGGTCGTTACCGTACATGTATGTTTTCTTTTCAACGAGGTCGATGATTCCTTTGAATTCATCTTCTGCGCCGATCGGGATTTGGATTGCGTGTGCGTTAGCTTGAAGGCGGTCGCGAAGCGTTCCAACCGAGTACAGGAAGTCTGCACCGATTTTATCCATTTTGTTAACGAAAACGATACGTGGTACGCCGTAAGTTGTAGCTTGGCGCCATACTGTCTCAGTTTGTGGCTCAACACCAGACTGAGCATCAAGTACTGCTACCGCACCATCAAGTACACGGAGTGAACGTTCAACTTCAACAGTGAAGTCTACGTGTCCAGGTGTATCGATGATGTTTACGCGGTTACCTTTCCATTGTGCAGTTGTTGCTGCAGATGTAATCGTGATTCCACGTTCTTGCTCTTGCTCCATCCAGTCCATCTGTGAAGCACCTTCGTGCGTTTCACCAATCTTGTGGATACGACCCGTATAATAGAGGATACGCTCAGTCGTTGTTGTTTTACCAGCATCGATGTGGGCCATGATTCCGATATTACGGGTGTTCTTAAGGGAGAATTCTCTTGCCATCTTTAAACATTCTCCTTTCGCATTTTAGTTTAGTGTCCGTGTGTTGCCACACGTCATGACTATACCCGAAAGCCACCTCATATTTCCATACAAAATGGCATAGATGAGGTGGTTGATTCCGGATTTACCAGCGGTAGTGAGCAAACGCTTTGTTCGCTTCCGCCATTTTGTGCATATCTTCGCGCTTCTTAACTGAAGCACCAGTGTTGTTTGCAGCGTCCATGATTTCGTTAGCAAGACGAGCATCCATTGTTTTTTCGTTACGGAGACGTGAGTAGTTCACGAGGTAACGAAGTGCAAGTGTCGTACGGCGCTCAGGGCGGACTTCGACAGGAACTTGATAGTTAGCTCCACCTACACGGCGTGCTTTAACTTCAAGAACTGGCATGATGTTGTTCATCGCCTCTTCAAAAACTTCCATTGCATCGCGACCTGAACGTTCAGCGATAGCTTCAAAAGCTTTGTATAAGATTTGTTGAGCAGTACCTTTTTTACCATCTAACATAAGACGGTTGATAAGGCGGGTAACGAGTTTAGAGTTGTAGATCGGATCAGCCATTACATCACGGCGTTCTACTTGACCTTTACGTGGCATTCCGAGTCCCTCCTTTCATATAGTGAGGTGATATCTTCTGATATCTAGATTATTTTTTTGCTGCTTTTGGACGTTTAGTACCATATTTCGAACGACCTTGCATACGGCCGTCAACTCCAGCTGTATCGAGTGCACCACGAACGATGTGGTAACGTACCCCTGGTAAGTCTTTTACACGACCGCCGCGAATAAGAACAACACTGTGTTCTTGCAAGTTGTGGCCGATACCTGGGATGTAAGCTGTTACTTCCATTGTGTTCGTTAAACGTACACGTGCGTACTTACGAAGAGCCGAGTTCGGTTTCTTCGGAGTCATTGTACCTACACGAGTACAAACACCACGTTTTTGTGGTGAGCTGATGTCAGTACGAGCTTTGATAAAGCTGTTGTACCCTTTGTTCAGCGCTGGCGAATCTGATTTCACAACTTTTGATTGACGTCCTTTACGGACTAATTGGTTGATAGTAGGCATCTTTGAGATCCTCCCTTCCTGAATTCATGACAAGTTTCAAAACCACCGAGCCGGGTGGTTCATCGAAAGTCATAATGAAACGTTTTGCGTGGCTCAGGCATTCCATCGCCACACAAAACGTATTATCAAACTTTCTTAATAGCAACAGCAGTTGCTGCAACGTCGATTCCACAAGCCTTACCAAGCTCAAGCTTAGAAGGAACGTTCACGACTGGAACGTTTGCTTGTTTCGCCGCATCGAGCAATGCTTGCTTTACGTGTTCATCTGCGTCATCTGCGATGATCACTTCCGACGCCTTGCCAGATCGCAATGCTTTGAGCGTTTGCTTTTGACCGACAAACTTCAAATCTGCGCCGACTACTTTTTTGTAAGACATGAAGATATCCTCCAAAATAACACAGCCGGTTGGCAACACTATATCATAGTAGCACCGCCATACCGGCGTGTCAAGGCGTTTTATTCTACAGGAGAATCTGCTTCTACAGGTGCTTCGCCTGCAATCTCGAGACCGATTTGACGGTAACGTGTCATTCCTGTACCAGCTGGAACAAGTTTACCGATAATAACGTTCTCTTTCAAGCCGCGAAGGTAGTCGCTCTTCCCTTTAATTGCCGCATCCGTAAGGACACGAGTAGTTTCCTGGAACGAAGCAGCTGATAGGAACGAATCCGTCTCAAGCGACGCTTTAGTGATACCGAGGAGAACTGGTTTAGCCGAAGCGAGTGCTTTACCGGCACGGAGCGCTTCTTTACATGCTTCTTTAAATGTGCTGATATCGACTAGCGAACCTGGTAAGAGTGATGTCTCACCAGACTCGATGACGCGAACGCGACGGATCATCTGACGTACCATGACCTCGACGTGCTTGTCACCGATCTCAACCCCTTGCATCCGGTATACTTTTTGAACTTCTTGAAGAAGATAGTTCTGTACGCCTGATACACCTTTGACGTTCAAGAGTTCTTTCGGGTCGATTGAACCCTCTGTGAACACTTGTCCGGCTACAACTTCTTCACCGAGTTGAACACGAAGACGTGATCCGAAAGGAATCGTGTATGTCCGTGTTTCGCTCAGACCTTGAATCGTCAACTCACGCTTATCACGCGACTCCGTAAAGTCGATGACTTGTCCGTCGATTTCCGAGATGACCGCTTGACCTTTCGGGTTACGGGCCTCGAACAATTCCTGGATACGCGGGAGACCTTGTGTGATATCGTCTCCGGCAACCCCACCTGTGTGGAAGGTACGCATTGTAAGCTGCGTTCCTGGCTCACCGATTGATTGTGCCGCGATGATTCCGACTGCTTCGCCGACTTCGACGTCGTTACCAGTCGCAAGGTTACGTCCGTAACATTTCTTACAGACACCATGACTTGTATTACAAGTGAAGGCTGTACGAATCTCAACATTGTCGATGCCTGCGTCCGTGATGGCACGCGCGATATCTTCGTCGATGAGTTCGTTTGTTGAAACGAGGACTGCTCCTGTTTCCGGGTGAACAACTTTTTCGAACGCCGTACGGCCAACGAGTCGGTCGTAGAGGTTTTCGATTTCTTCCGTTCCTTCGCGGAGTGCTGTAACACGGATACCACGATCCGTTCCACAATCATCTTCGCGAATGATAACATCTTGCGCGACGTCAACGAGACGACGAGTCAGGTAACCTGAATCGGCAGTCTTCAAGGCTGTATCGGCAAGACCTTTACGGGCACCGTGCGTCGAGATGAAGTATTCCTGAACCGTCAGACCCTCACGGAACGAAGATTTGATCGGGAGCTCGATGATCCGTCCACTTGGAGCGGCCATGAGTCCACGCATCCCTGCAAGCTGCGTAAAGTTTGATGCGTTACCACGGGCACCAGAGTCACTCATCATGAAGATCGGGTTCAAACGGTTGAGGGATTTCATCAGACGAGACTGAATTTCATCCTTCGCGTCATTCCACGATTTAACGACACGCTCATAGCGCTCTTCTTCTGTGATGAGACCACGGCGATACGATTTCATAACGCGGTCAACATTATCTTGTGCCTCGACCAGGATTTCCTGTTTATCCGGAAGTACGATGATATCAGCGATACCAACCGTAATACCCGCACGTGTCGAGTGTTTGAAACCAAGGTTTTTCATTCGGTCAAGCATGCGGCTCGTCTCAGTCGTTTCAAAACGCTTGAAGACTTCTGCGATGACATTTCCGAGGAATCCTTTTTTGAATGGTTCGATGATCGGACGGCTCTTAATTTCAGCCGTGATATCCGTTCCTTTTTCAAGGAAGTACTGATCAGGCGTTGCTTCCTGCAGATTGTTCATCGATGGTTCATTCAAGTATGGGAACGTCGTTGGGAGGATCTCGTTGAAGATCAACTTACCGACCGTCGTAACCAGTAACTTCTCGTTTTGCGCTTCAGTGAATGTCGGGTTCTTCAGAACGCCGGCCGGAATCGCAACACGTGTGTGGAAGTGGACATACCCGTTTTGGTAGGCAATCAATGCTTCGTTCACCGTCGAGAATGTTTTCCCTTCGCCGATCGCGTTTTCACGCTCAAGCGTCAGGTAGTAGTTACCGAGGACCATATCCTGCGATGGTGTAACAACAGGCTTACCGTCTTTCGGGTTCAAGATGTTTTGTGCAGCGAGCATGAGAAGACGGGCTTCTGCTTGGGCTTCTGCTGAAAGTGGTACGTGAACCGCCATTTGGTCACCATCGAAATCGGCGTTGTAAGCCGTACATACGAGTGGGTGCAGACGAATCGCGCGACCTTCGACGAGTGTCGGTTCGAACGCCTGGATACCGAGACGGTGAAGTGTCGGGGCACGGTTCAAGAGAACCGGATGCTCACGGATGACTTCTTCTAAGACGTCCCAAATTTCAGGTTGAACACGTTCGATTTTCCGTTTTGCACTCTTGATGTTTGGTGCGATGCCACGTGAGACAAGCTCTTTCATGACAAACGGTTTGAAGAGTTCAAGGGCCATTTCTTTCGGAAGGCCACATTGATACATCTTCAGGTTTGGACCAACGACGATAACCGAACGACCAGAATAGTCGACTCGTTTACCGAGTAAGTTTTGACGGAAACGTCCTTGTTTCCCTTTCAGCATGTGTGAAAGAGATTTTAATGGACGGTTACCCGGTCCAGTAACCGGACGACCGCGACGACCGTTATCGATCAAGGCATCGACCGCTTCTTGCAACATCCGTTTTTCATTCTGAACGATGATGTTCGGAGCGCCAAGGTCAAGAAGACGCTTGAGACGGTTGTTACGGTTGATGACACGACGGTATAAGTCGTTTAAGTCAGATGTCGCGAAACGTCCACCATCAAGCTGGACCATCGGACGGAGTTCCGGCGGGATGACCGGTAATACTTCAAGAACCATCCACTCCGGATTGTTGCCTGAGTTGCGGAAAGCATCGAGGACTTCAAGACGTTTAATCGCACGTGTACGACGTTGTCCTTGAATCATTCGAAGATCTTCACGTAAGCCGGCTACTTCTTTTTCGAGTTCAACGTCACGGAGCAATTTACGAACTGCTTCCGCACCCATTTCAGCGGTAAACGAACTACCGAATTTCTCGCGATAGGCGCGGTACTCTTTTTCTGAAAGAAGTTGTTTCTTCTCGAGTGTCGATTCGCCCGGATCCGTTACGACGTACGACGCGAAGTAAATGATCTCTTCGAGTGCACGCGGTGACATATCAAGGACGAGACCCATACGACTTGGGATTCCTTTAAAGTACCAGATGTGCGAAACCGGTGCTGCAAGTTCAATGTGACCCATGCGCTCACGACGGACTTTCGACTTGGTTACTTCAACACCACAACGGTCACAAATGATTCCTTTATAACGAATCCGTTTGTATTTCCCGCAGTAACATTCCCAGTCTTTTGTTGGACCAAAAATCCGTTCACAGAACAAGCCGTCTTTCTCTGGCTTGAGCGTACGATAGTTGATCGTTTCCGGCTTCTTCACTTCCCCGAAAGACCACGAACGGATCTTTTCAGGGGAAGCGAGGCCGATTTTCATATATTCAAATCTATTAACATCTACCAAGGGGTGGACCTCCCTTTCGCTTATTCCTCTTCAGTAACAACTGGTGCGACAGGCGCTTGAACTTCTTCGAGTGCTGGAGTCGCGTTCGGGATGTTGTCGTCGTCGTCGTCTTTCATTTCGATCTCTTCATCTTCGGCAGACATCATCTTAACATCCATACCAAGGGATTGAAGCTCTTTAATGAGGACTCGGAACGATTCCGGCACGCCCGGTTGTGGTACATTTTCGCCTTTAACGATCGCTTCATATGCTTTAACACGACCGATTGTATCATCGGACTTGATTGTCAGGATCTCTTGGAGCGTATAAGCGGCACCGTATGCTTCCAGTGCCCATACTTCCATCTCACCGAAACGCTGTCCACCGAACTGGGCTTTACCACCGAGCGGCTGCTGCGTAACGAGCGAGTAAGGACCCGTCGAACGTGCGTGAAGTTTATCATCGACCATGTGGGCGAGTTTGATCATATACATGACACCAACCGAGATGCGGTTATCGAAGGCTTCACCAGAACGTCCATCATAAAGGATCGTTTTAGCGTCGCGGTCCATACCGGCCTCTTCAATCGTTGCCCAAACATCTTCCTCACGTGCACCATCGAATACCGGCGATGCAACTTTGATTCCGAGTTGGCGTGCAGCCATACCAAGGTGAAGTTCGAGCAACTGCCCGATGTTCATCCGTGATGGTACACCAAGTGGATTCAACATGATGTCGATTGGTGTGCCGTCTGGCATGTACGGCATGTCTTCTTCAGGCAGGATACGTGAGATAACACCTTTGTTACCGTGACGTCCCGCCATTTTATCTCCTTCGTGAATCTTACGCTTCTGAACGATGTACGCACGGATCAACTGGTTGACACCAGGTGACAGTTCGTCGCCGTTATCACGATCGAAGATTTTCACGTCAAGGATGATTCCGTCTCCGCCGTGTGGAACACGAAGTGACGTATCACGAACTTCACGTGCTTTTTCACCGAAGATTGCATGAAGCAGGCGTTCTTCAGCTGTCAATTCCGTTACGCCCTTAGGTGTAACTTTACCGACCAGGATATCCCCGTCTTTAACTTCAGCACCGACACGGATGATTCCGCGGTCGTCGAGGTTTTTCAGGGCGTCGTCACCGACGTTTGGAATATCACGCGTGATCTCTTCCGGTCCGAGTTTTGTATCACGTGATTCACACTCATATTCTTCAATGTGGATCGACGTGTAGACGTCGTCTTTCACGAGACGTTCGCTCATGATGACAGCATCCTCGTAGTTGTAACCATCCCATGTCATGAAACCGACGAGTACGTTACGACCAAGCGCAAGTTCCCCACCGTCCATCGATGGACCATCTGCAAGGATCTCGCCTTTATCGACAGGATCGCCTACTTTGATGATTGGTTTTTGGTTATAGCACGTTCCTTGGTTAGAACGGATGAATTTCTGGATTTTGTAACGGTCAAGTTCTCCCTGAACGATGTTACCATCGACTTCCGTCGTACGACGGACAAGGATTTCACGGGCCGTTACACGCTCAGCGATACCTGAATGTTTTGCAACAACAGCAGCACCTGAGTCTTTTGCAGACACGTACTCCATTCCGGTACCGACAATCGGTGATTCCGGATCAAGAAGAGGTACGGCCTGACGTTGCATGTTCGCTCCCATGAGGGCACGGTTCGAGTCATCGTTCTCTAAGAACGGGATACATGCCGTCGCTGCCGAAACAACCTGTTTCGGTGAAACGTCCATGTAGTCGACACGAGCTGGTTCGACAGACAAGTTTTGTCCGCGGAAACGTGACAAGACGTGTGTATCTTGGAACGTCTTCTCTTCCGTCAACAACATGTTTGCCTGTGCGACAACGTAGAGATCCTCTTCGTCGGCCGTCATGTAGTGAATTTCATTCGTGACGACACCCGTTTCCGGATCGACACGACGGTATGGCGCTTCGATGAAACCATACTCATTGACTTTCGCGAACGAAGACAGTGAGTTGATCAGCCCGATGTTTGGACCCTCAGGCGTTTCAATCGGACACATACGGGAATAATGCGAGTAGTGAACATCTCGGACTTCAAAGCCGGCACGCTCACGTGTGAGACCACCGGGTCCAAGTGCAGATAGACGACGTTTGTGCGTCAATTCCGCAAGCGGGTTCGTTTGGTCCATGAACTGTGATAACTGCGAGCTACCGAAGAACTCTTTAATCGATGCGATAACAGGACGAATGTTGATCAATGCCTGTGGCGTGATCGCATTCTGGTCTTGAATCGACATCCGCTCCTTGACGACACGTTCCATACGGGAAAGCCCGATCCGGAACTGGTTTTGGAGCAATTCACCGACTGAACGGAGACGACGGTTACCGAGGTGGTCGATATCGTCTGTCGTTCCTACTTCATGCAACAAGTTGAAGAAATAGTTGATGGCAGCAATCATGTCAGCAGGCGTGATGTGCTTGATGTCACGATCGATGTTACCGTTACCGATGATATTGATGATGCGTTCACCTTCAGCATCGTCCGGTGCGAACACCTTGATCGACTGTAAGTTGAAGGCTTCGCCTTGCGTTACGCCGCCAGTTGGCGTCGCTTCGATGTAACCGACAGATCCTTCAAGGAATGGCAAGACTTTGTCGAGCATGCGACGGTCAAGAACCGTTCCTTCTTCTGCGATCACTTCCCCTGTTTCCGGATCGACAAGCGTTTCCGCAAGTTTCTGCCCGAACAGACGATTCTTCAGATGAAGTTTTTTGTTGATTTTATAACGACCAACGTTTGCCAAATCATAACGTTTCGGGTCAAAGAACCGTGACACGAGAAGTGCTTTCGCATTTTCGACAGTCGGTGGCTCTCCCGGACGCAGACGCTCATAAATTTCAATGAGGGCTTTTTCCGTTGTTTCTGTATTATCTTTTTCAAGGGAGTTACGGAGGTACTCATCATCTCCAAGGAGATCGATGATTTCCTGATCCGTACCGAAACCAAGAGCACGTAAAAGAACCGTTACTGGAATCTTACGCGTGCGGTCGATTCGGACGTATACGATATCCTTCGCATCTGTCTCAAGTTCGAGCCATGCTCCACGGTTCGGGATGACCGTTGCCGAAAATCCACGTTTACCGTTTTTATCTAACTTATTGTTGTAATACACACTTGGCGAACGAACAAGCTGGGAAACGATAACTCGTTCCGCACCATTAATAATGAATGTTCCCGACTCCGTCATAAGCGGGAAGTCACCCATAAAGACTTCTTGTTCCTTCAATTCACCCGTCTCTTTGTTTTGAAGACGGACTTTTACGCGTAGTGGTGCCGAATAGGTCACATCGCGCTCTTTTGATTCATCAATCGAATACTTCGGCTCTCCGAGCGAGTAGTCGATGAATTCTAATACGAGATTTCCTGTGAAGTCGGAAATCGGCGAGATATCATGAAACATCTCACGAAGACCTTCCCGTAGGAACCATTCGTATGAATTCGTTTGAATCTCAATAAGGTTTGGAAGTTCTAAAACTTCGCTGATACGTGCATAGCTTCTTCTCTGACGGTGACGACCGTACTGAACAAGTTGACCAGTCAACTGATTCACCTCTCAGACCCAGTTCTTCTTCTTGAGAAGGACGGGTGTAATATCGAACATTGAAGCCATTTTTTGACCGATAAGCGCAAAAAAGCGACGTCTTGTCTACTCAATCATCTGTAGTCGAGAACGCCAGCTGCTTCAAACTGCTTATCCAAAAATCACTCCAATGGCATTTTATAATACTATCATAGACATTAGACAAGGTCAACGACAAATCACTCGATTTGTCAAGACCGAATTGATTTAAATATCGAATACCCTTTATCGCGGGTAACCGTCTCACATGAACCAAACACTTCTTCCATCAACTTCTTCGCTGATGGACCACCTTGTTTCTTTTGAATGACGACCCATAAGGCACCGCCCACTTCAAGATGATCATACGCTTCCCGCAAAATCCGGTGAACAACCGGCTTCCCCGCCCGAATCGGTGGATTCGTCACGATCGCTGCAAACGTCTGTTCAGCCACGCCAGCATATCCGTCACTTACACCGGTCGTCACGGAAACACCATTCGCACGTGCATTGTCAGCCGCAAGCTCAAGAGCCCGCTCGTTTACATCTACTAAAACGGCTTCTCGTCCGGTTGTTTTCGCAAGCGAAATGCCCATCGGACCATATCCGCACCCGACATCCAAAATTGCTCCCGGTACATCCGGCTCCACAAAGGCTTCAATCAGTAAACGCGAACCGAAATCCACGCCGCCTTTTGAAAACACTCCATGATCCGAAGTGAAGCGGAACGTTTCACCACGTAAGACGAATTCCCACGACTTTGGATCCCGTTTCGAGGAGGGATCATTTGTGTAATAATGATCTGCCATGTTTCCTTCCCCTCTCTATATTAAAGTTGAAAACAAAAGAAGCCCGCAAAGCGAGCTTCTTTTGTTTTAAGTGAAGAAGAAAATTACTTAACTTCTACGCTTGCGCCAGCTTCTTCAAGCTTAGCTTTGATTGCGTCAGCGTCTTCTTTCGAAACGCCTTCTTTAACTGGAGCCGGAGTTCCGTCAACGAGTGCTTTCGCTTCTTTAAGACCGAGGCCTGTCAATTCGCGAACTGCTTTGATGACGTTGATTTTACCAGAACCTGCGCTAGTAAGGATTACGTCGAATTCAGTTTGCTCTTCAGCTGCTGCTGCGCCTGCACCTGCTGCTGCTACTGGAGCTGCTGCTGATACGCCGAATTCTTCTTCGATTGTTTTTACGAGTTCGTTAAGTTCAAGAACAGTCATGCCCTTGAGGTCTTCGATAAATTGCTCTTTGTTGAAAGCCATTATGGTTTTCCTCCTTTGATTTAACCCACGTTGGGGTGTGAAAAATTGTGTGTTTGCCTATCCCGCTAAGCGGACATTAAGCAGATTGTTCTTCTTTTTGCTCTGCAATTGCGTTCGTTGCCACCGCAAGACCACGGATTGGCGCTTGAAGCACGCTGAGAAGCATCGAAAGGAGACCTTCGCGTGATGGAAGTTCCGCAAGGGCTTTGACATCTTCTACTGAAGTGACTTTGCCTTCGATGATACCACCTTTAAGCTCAAGAGCTTTGTGGTCTTTCGAGAAGTTGTTTAAGATCTTAGCTGGAGCGATAACGTCTTCATTGCTGAAGGCGATCGCAGTAGGACCTGTAAAGACTTCGTCAAGACCCTCAAGATTGCTTTGAACTGCAGCACGGCGGAGGAGACCGTTTTTGTAAACTTTGAATTCAACACCCGCTTCGCGGAGTTGTTTACGAAGTTCTGTTACTTCGTCTACTGTGAGACCACGGTAGTCGACGACGATTGTTCCAGCGCTCGCTTGCATTTTCTCAGCGATCTCAGTTACGAGATCCGCTTTGACAGCGATAACTTTTTCGTTTGCCATTTCTGTTGCACCTCCTGGTAAATGGAATGTACCGGCGCGAGGGGCTGCTCGATTTCAAATAAAAAGCCTCCGTCTGCAAGGCAGAGGAGGCGTAATCGTCAAAAAGGATACCTGAACAAACAGGCTCTCTGAGCAAGAACACCTCGGAAGGGTTTATGCTCAATCGATGAGCACCTTCTGTCTACGGTATGTCGAATATATCAACGTTTTATACTGTAACAGCGTTCTTAGAACGTTGTCAAGTTCGTTTTAGACGAAATTATTTCGCAAAGTCAGCTGAAGATACTTTTACACCAGGACCCATTGTTGAAGCGATCGCGATGTTTTTAAGGTAGATACCTTTAGCAGTAGCAGGCTTAACTTTAACGAGAGTTTCGATGACTGTGTTGATGTTCTCAACCAATTTAGCGTCATCAAATGATTTTTTACCGACTGGAACGTGGATGTTACCAGATTTGTCGACACGGTACTCAACTTTACCAGCTTTGATATCGTTGATTGCTTTCGTGACGTCAAATGTAACTGTTCCTGTTTTCGGGTTAGGCATGAGGCCTTTAGGTCCGAGAACACGGCCGAGTTTACCAACTTCACCCATCATGTCAGGTGTCGCAACGATAACATCGAAGTCGAACCATCCTTGTTGGATTTTAGTGATGTACTCAGAATCACCAGCGAAGTCTGCTCCAGCAGCTTCCGCTTCTTTTAATTTCTCACCTTTAGCAAAGACGAGAACTTTTTGTGTTTTACCAGTACCGTGTGGCAATACGACTGCTCCACGGATTTGTTGATCTGCTTTCTTCGGATCGACTCCGAGACGAACAGCAAGTTCGATTGTTTCATCGAATTTCGCAGTTGCAGACTTTTTAGTTAAGTCTACCGCTTCAGCGAGTTCGTATGAAACCGTACGATCGATAAGTTTAGCAGCTTCTTTATACTTCTTACCCATTTTAGGTTCCTCCTTTGTGGTTGTGCGGAAAATCCTCCCACATAATGAAAGGGTAGCAAGGCTTCAAGTAACTATCCGCCTGCGACCCTCATCGTTGTTCATTGCAATCAAAAGACTCAGTCTTCGATTACGATACCCATAGAACGTGCAGTACCTTCAACCATCAACATCGCTGTTTCAACAGATGCTGCGTTGAGGTCTGGCATTTTCGTTTCAGCGATTTCGCGAACTTTGTCACGTTTGACAGTCGCTACTTTCTTACGGTTAGGCTCGCCTGAACCGCTCTCGATTCCAGCTGCTTTCTTCAAGAGAACTGCTGCTGGTGGAGTTTTAGTAATAAACGTAAATGAACGATCTTCAAAAACCGTGATGACTACAGGAATAATCAAGCCGGCTTGGTCTTGTGTACGAGCGTTGAACTCTTTACAGAAGCCCATGATGTTCACACCTGCTTGACCGAGTGCCGGTCCAACTGGTGGAGCTGGGTTTGCTTTGCCCGCAGGAATTTGAAGTTTAACTAGTTTCATAACCTTCTTCGCCACGAGACACACCTCCTTAATTCTTTAATGTGGTTTAATTGGACGTTGCGCGTCCTCCCACTCATTCTATTCGACGAGTAATTTATCGAAATAAGCACAACATCAAACAGGAAAAATTGTACCATTAAAATAAAAGTTTCGCAATAGGAAACTTAATCTATTTTCTCAACTTGTGAGAAATCGAGCTCTACTTTCGTTTCACGACCGAACATATCGACAGAAACCTTCATTTTCTCTGTTTCTGTTTCAAGTTCTTCGATCGTACCTTCCAGGTTCGCAAAGACACCTTCTTTGATCCGTACGATTTGTCCCATTGTAAAGTCATAACGACTCTTCATGTCAACAAGTCCCATTGATCCGAGAATGTTTTCCGCTTCTTCTGGAAGAAGTGGTGTCGGTTTTGAACCGCCGCCGACCGAACCGAGGAATCCCGTGACGTTCGGTGTGTTACGGACGACATACCAAGAATCATCCGTCATGACCATCTCCACGAGGACATACCCCGGGAAAATCTTGATTTCACGTTCCTTGATTTTCGTTTCACCTTTTTTGTTTGTTACTTCTTCCTGTACCGTTTCGATTGGAACGAGTACACGGAAGATTTTCTCGTCCATGTTCATGGATTCAATCCGACGCTCAAGATTTGCCTTGACGTTATTTTCGAATCCAGAGTACGTTTGGACAACAAACCACTGCTTATCCATGGTACGTCACCTCTTCTTTTTACTTAATCAACCAACTCATGAATGCGCTGAGCCCTGAATCGATACCGAAGATGAAGACACCCATAAAAATGACCATACCGATTACAGTCAGTGTATACTTCGTCAGTTCTTTTCGTTTCGGCCAGCTCGTCTTTTTCAGTTCATTCCATACGTCACGCAAAAATTTCATCGTACTTTCCCTCCAGGATGTAGTAAATGGGGATAGATGAAGCCTTATTTCGCTTCTTTATGAATCGTATGCGCGTTACAACGGCGACAGAACTTCTTCAGTTCCAAGCGGATGCTGACATCCTCTTTTTTCATCGTCGTGTAGTCGCGGGCACCGCAAATATCACAAGCAAGGCCTACTTTCTTCGCCATCTCAAACGACCTCCTTCTTTGCCACTCCTTCTCTTCAAGAAGAGAATCCTCTCTAAAAAAGAGCGTAAAAAAAAACGCCTATGAGCGGCGTCTCGCTAGTAAGGCGCTATTTATACAGTAGCACACCCGGTTAACGGGGTCAATCCACCTCTCGGTCAGACAGTCAGTTTTCGTGCTTCAAGATACCGTTCCAGCTTTTTCTTCACACGTTGAAGGGCATTATCGATTGACTTGACATGACGATCGAGATCATCTGAGATTTCCTGATAGGTTCTTCCGTCGAGATAGAGCGCCAGTACTTTTCGCTCCAGATCACTAAGGATCTCATCCATCTTACTTTCAATATCCGCATACTCTTCCCGGTTCACAATCAACACTTGCGGATCTGACGGGGCTGTCGATGTGATGATATCGAGTAAAGTCCGTTCCGATTCGTCATCGTAAATCGGTTTATCGAGCGAAATGTAGGAATTCAACGGAATATGTTTTTGACGCGTTGCGGTTTTGATTGCTGTAATCATTTGCCGGGTAATACACAGCTCAGCAAAGCCTTTGAACGAAGCCAGCTTATCCGTACGGTAATCCCGGACTGCCTTATACAGACCGATCATACCTTCCTGGATGATGTCTTCCCGGTCCGCTCCGATTAAAAAGTAAGACCGTGCCTTGGCGCGCACGAAGTTCCGATACCGCTCGATCAGAAATTCGAGCGCATCACTGTTGTCAAATACCTTCGCTTGTTCCACAAGCGCCTCATCGGTCATGCACTCAAACTGGTCGAACGAAACCAAACTCATCCGTCATCCCTCCAAGCTTCTCTAACAAACTAATCGATTGTTTCTAATTATACAATAATTTCCTGTCTTACGACAATGAAAATTGGCATGACCTCTTTTTTTACTCTGTTGATCGTGCGAAGACGTGACACCTGAGGAATTAAAAAAAGCGAATTTCACGACTTTATCGTGAATCCGCTTTTTCATTTTCTTCATGAATCTGAATTTTTACGCCGCCGGATCTCTTCAAGCCGTTCAATGACATCAGCCGGCATATCGATTGTCGAACGTGGTTTCTTGCTCGTCTTCGACGCAATCGTCTGTCCACGGATGACGGCAACCGCCGCCTTCCAGTCCCGTCGTAATTCCTGCGCCGAGATCCGAAGGGCACCGAGCGTGAAGATGACCCACTGTTCGGTGAAATCGTTTGTCGCAACCGTCAGCTTGACCCGGATATCCTGTAACCATTCCGCCGCTGTTTTCTCAATCCATTCATCCGCCGTTTCGTTTTCCCGTGTATAGATGACTTCGATACCGCTTTTCCTGATCCGGGATTCTCTCCCCGGTTGGAGATAGGCATCGAAGACAATCGTCACACTGATTCCTGTCACGGCCTGGTACTCGGCCATCGCATCGACCAATCGTTCCCGTGCTAATTCAAAATCCTGCTCCCGCAATGTCCGGAATTCCGGCCATGCGCCAATGATATTGTAGCCATCAACGATCAGACGGTCGTATTTCATCGCGAATACGGCTTTCTTGTCCGGTAGACCTCATATAACAACAACGAGGCAGCAACCGATGCGTTGAGTGACGTGACATGTCCTGCCATCGGGAGATGTACAAGGAAATCGCATTTTTCGCGGACAAGCCGGCTCATGCCTTTTCCTTCGCTGCCGATGACGATTCCAAGTGGCATTGTTCCGTCGAGCGTCCGGTAGTCATCACTCTCACGGGCATCCGTCCCGACAAACCAGATCCCTTTTTTCTTTAAATCTTCCATTGTCCGCGTCAAGTTCGTCACACGAACGACCGGGATATGTTCGATCGCCCCCGTTGAAGCTTTCGCGACAACCTGTGTCAATCCGACAGACCGGCGTTTCGGAATAATGATCCCGTGGGCACCGACGGCATCTGCCGTCCGGAGAATCGATCCGAGATTATGCGGATCTTCGAGTTCATCGAGTAAAATCATCAATGGCGTCTCGTCTTTCTTTTCTGCCAGTGCAAAGATATCGTCGAGTTCTGCATACTCATAGGCAGCGACGGCAGCAACGACACCCTGGTGATTGTCGCTTCCCGTCAAACCGTGTAATTTCGAGCGTGGAACGATTTGTGTCTGGACACCTGCCTCTTTCGCCATCGCATGGATGACGGCAAGCGGTCCTTTCTGTTGCCCTTCTTGGATGAAGAGCTTGTTCATCTCACGACCCGTCCGTAACGCTTCGAGAACCGGATTCCGTCCGTATAAGAAATCCTGTCCTTCCTCGAGCGGTTCGATCACGATGGTCTCTTCTTGTTTGGGCTCAACTTTCTTCTGTTTCGTTTTTTCGCCATGCGGCTTGTCTTTTTGTTTACGCGCCGATTGGAACGATTTATTTTCCGTCCGTTGCTTCGGCTTCGAGTAATTCGAGCGCTTGTCCGATGAGTTCTTCAAGACGATCCCCTCCTTCTGCAAGATAGACATATCCGAGCAATGCCTCAAACGCCGTTGCGTACCGGTACGTATGGACGTCCGTACTTTTCGGAACGGAACCTGATTTAGCGTTCTTCCCGCGCCGGACGACAGCCTGCTCTTCTTCTGTCAACGTATTTTCATTTAACCAGTGTGTCACGACGAAGGCTTGCGCCTGAGCACGGACATAGCGGATGGCCGCTTGATGCAGTTCACCCGGTTTGACATATCCTTTTTCAAGCAACCGTTCCCGGACATGCATTTCATAGACAACATCGCCCATGTAGGCGAGTGCCAGCGCATTTAATTGTTTGTAGTTCTTCATCCGCGCTTCCACCGCATCCCTTGCGCTGTATCCTCAAGCAGGATGCCTTGGTCACGCAGTTGATCACGGATCGCGTCCGCACGGGCGAAGTCCCGTTCTTTCCGTGCCGTATCCCGATCACGAATCAGCTGTTCGACTTCTTCATCGAGTAACCCTTTTTCGATTGTCAACGTGACTCCGAGGACTGTCGATAGTTCATCAAAGACTGCCAGGAATCGTTCCAGCACTTCTGTTGCGACCTGGTCTTCCCCAAGATAGAGGTTGGCTTCCTTCGACAGATCAAACAAATCGGTCACAGCGTTCGCTGTATTGAAATCATCATCCATCGATGTGATGAAATGCTGTTTGATTTCTTCGATCCGGTTCAGCCATTTGTCCGTTGCCGTTCCAAGATTAGCCGTCATCGTCAAACGGTGTTCGACGTTTGCGACCGATTCACGGATCCGTGCCAACCCGTTTGCTGCCTGATCGATCAGATCACGGCTGTAGTTGATCGGATGACGGTACTGGACTGACAGCATGAAGAAACGTAAGACCATCGGATCGACGGCTTGAATCGCTTCGTGGACCGTCAGGAAGTTGCCCAGTGATTTTGACATCTTTTCATTTTCGATGTTAAGGAACCCGTTATGCATCCAGTAGTTTGCAAACTTCTGTGAGTTGCACGCTTCCGATTGGGCAATCTCATTTTCATGGTGCGGGAATTTAAGGTCTTGTCCGCCTGCATGAATATCAATCGTATCCCCGAGATACTTTTTCGCCATCGCTGAGCACTCGATGTGCCAGCCGGGACGGCCTTCTCCCCATGGACTCCTCCATGCCGGTTCACCCGGTTTCGCTGCTTTCCATAGGACGAAATCGAGCGGATCTTCTTTTTTCTCGCCGACTTCGATCCGCGCACCCGAGCGGAGTTCATCAATCGACTGTTGACTTAGCTGACCGTAATCTTTAAAGCTGCGTGTCCGGAAGTAGACATCTCCGCTTGACGCATAGGCATTCCCTTTTTCGACGAGCACTTCGATGAAAGCGATGATATCGTCCATCGTTTCCGTGACGAGCGGATGAATATCCGCTTTTTGGACATTCAACGCACCTGTATCCGCGTGATAGGCTTCGATGAATCGTTTCGTCAGTGCATGGTAATCTTCTCCGAGCTCATTCGCTGTCCGGATGATTTTATCGTCGACATCCGTGAAGTTCGAGACATATTTAACGTCATAGCCCCGGTACGTAAAGTAGCGGCGGACCGTATCAAAGACGATGGCCGGACGGGCATTCCCGATATGGATGTAGTTATAGACGGTTGGTCCACAAACATACATCTTGACCTTTCCTTCTTCGAGCGGTTTAAACGGTTCCTTTTTTCCGGTCATGCTGTTGTAAAGTTGTATCATGGCGGTGTCCTCCTTTTATTCGTTCAATCTCACGTTTTAATTGTTCAAGTTCCAGTTCAACCCGTTCCTGGCATTCACGAACCGGATCGGGTAATTGATGATCAAGCGGTGCATCGACTTTTATTCCGTCTTGTATCACGACACGTCCGGGAATTCCGACAACTGTCGCATTTGACGGTACATTTTTTAGAACAACGGAGCTTGCGCCAATCTTCGATGAATCACCAATCGTGATATCACCGAGTACGCGTGCTCCGGCTGATACGAGGACACCATTTCCGAGTGTCGGATGCCGTTTGCCCGTTTCTTTCCCTGTTCCCCCCAGTGTCACACCTTGGAACAGGGTGACATCGTCGCCGATAATCGCCGTTTCCCCAATGACGACTCCCATACCATGGTCGATGAAGAGACGCCGGCCGATTGTCGCACCGGGATGAATCTCAATTCCCGTCAGGAACCGGCTGAATTGCGACAACAGCCGTGCGGCAAGATGCAAATTCATCTTCCACATACGATGAGCCAACCGGTGCATCCAGACGGCATGTAATCCCGGATAGGTCAAGACGACTTCCATCGTACTCCGGGCTGCCGGATCCTGTTTAAATACATTGCGGATATCTTCACGAATCCGTGTCATGTTCGTTCTCCTCTCCATAAGAAAAAGCGCCCCCGTGCATCGCTGCACAGAGACGCCAATCAGCGCGGTCCCACTCTGTTTGGATGAACTGAATCATCCCTCTCCGGTCCGTTAACGCCGGAGATACGTCTACGCCTACTCTCACTGATTTCGGGCAGCACTCAGAGGGGCATTTCGAAAGCGCGTCCGTTCAAGCTTTCTCACCACTCAAGCTTGTCTCTGTACAACGGACATCGTTCCTACTTTCCTCATCTACGCTTTATTTTATGCGTCCAGACGCGCAAGTACGCGGTCTTTTCCTAATAATTGAATCGTGTTCGGAAGCTCCGGTCCGTGTGTTTGTCCGGTCGTTGCGACACGGATTGGCATGAACAGATTTTTCCCTTTTTGTCCGGTTGCTTTTTGGGTTGCTTTGATTGCCCCTTTAATGGCTTCCGGTGTCCATTCTTCAAGTGTCCGCAACTGGTTCGCGAATTCACTCAAGACTGCAGGAACGGTTTCTCCTGCCAAGACAGTGTTTGCCTCTTCATCATACACCAGTTCATCCTCAAAAAACATCTCTGAAAGCTCGACGATTTCTGCGCCGTGTGTCATCTGTTCCCGGTATAATCCGACCAGATTTTGTGCCCAGACAAGCTCTTCTTCCGTCGGTTCGCTTGCAACACGTCCCGCGTCCTGCAGGAATGGCAGACTCGCTTCGAATACTTCTTCGAACGATTGGTGTTTCATGTATTGACCGTTGATCCAAGCCAATTTTTGCTGATCAAAGACAGCCGGACTCTTCGACAAACGAGATGCATCAAAAATCTCGATGAACTCTTCTTTCGTGAAGATTTCCTGTTCACCGACCGGCGACCATCCGAGTAACGTCACGAAGTTCAGTAACGCTTCCGGCAAGTAACCGAGATCTTTATACTGCTCGATGTATTGGATGATCGACTGATCACGTTTCGAGAGTTTTTTGTGTTCTTCGTTGACAATCAATGTCATGTGACCGAATGTCGGATAGTCCCAACCGAACGCATCATAAATCATCATCTGCTTCGGTGTGTTCGAAATATGGTCGTCTCCACGCAGGACGTGGCTGATTTCCATCAAGTGATCATCAACGACGACAGCAAAGTTGTACGTCGGAATCCCGTCTTTTTTAACGATGACCCAATCACCGAAGTCTTTTGATTCGAACGAGACGTCTTCTTTGACGATATCGTTCCATGTGTAGGTGACGCTTTCCGGAACACGGATCCGAATCGACGGTGTCCGGCCTTCTGCAACGAACGCCTCTTCTTGTTCTTGCGTCAGGTTGCGGTGTGCACCTGAATAACGTGGTGCTTCCCCACGGGCGATTTGCGCTTCCCGTTCTGCTTCGAGCTCTTCCGATGTCATATAACAGCGGTAAGCCAGTCCTTTTTCAAGTAACTCGTCTGTGTATTTTTTGTACAGATCGAGCCGTTCCATTTGGAAGTAAGGACCATAGTCACCGCCGCGACCCGGACCTTCATCCCAGTCGATGCCGAGCCATTCGAGGTACTTCATCTGACTTTCCACACCACCATCGATGTTTCGTTTCTGATCCGTATCCTCAATCCGTAAAATCATCTTACCGCCTGCGTGTCGTGCAAACAGGTAGTTAAACAATGCTGTTCGTGCGTTTCCAATATGAAGGTGTCCCGTTGGACTTGGTGCATAACGTACACGTACTTCTGCCATTACCGATCCACTCCTTTAGTCTAAAATTCGCTTACCTAGTATACCTTATTCTTCGATTCGTTTCAGCAAAATCACAGCCTGACATGCGATTCCTTCTTCACGTCCCGTAAAGCCTAGCCATTCCGTCGTCGTTGCCTTGACGTTGATCTGTTCGATATCCGCTTCAAGAAGTTCCGCGATCCGTGCCCGCATCGTATCGATGTATGGACGTAACTTCGGCGCTTGTGCAATGACGGTCGCGTCTAAATTGCCCAGTTCATAGCCTTGTGCTTTGACGAGCGCATACACGTGCTGCAGCAATTTTGCTGAGTCGGCGTCTTTAAATTCCGGATCCGTATCCGGGAAGTGTTTCCCGATATCCCCCGCCGCAATCGCACCAAGCGCTGCGTCAGCAATCGTATGTAACAGGACGTCAGCATCCGAGTGACCGAGCAACCCTTTCGTATGCGGAATCTCAATCCCGCCTAAAATCAGTTTGCGGTCCTCTGCAAAAGCATGTACATCAAATCCTTGTCCAATTCGGATCATCTTCATTTCCCCCGTTTCGTTAGAATGGCTTCTCCAAACAATAAATCGTCCGGCGTCGTCACTTTAATGTTCTCGTATTGTCCGGTGACCCAAGTCACCGTTCCTCCGTCCCATTCTATCAAACTTGCGTCATCCGTACCTAAAAATTCCGTCGCCGCCTTCGCATGAACAGTTCGAATCCGCTCCAACTCAAAGGCTTGCGGTGTTTGGGCTGCCATCAGCTGATCCCGGGGAACCGTCTCGACAATCGCGTCGCCGTCAATCCGTTTGACGGTATCCTTAATCGGCACACCTAAAATCGCAGCTCCGGTCTCTTCAGCTGCTTGGACGACCTGCTGAATCGATTCGATCGTCACGAATGGTCGGGCTCCGTCATGAATCAGGACGATACCGGGTGCTGTCACCGCTTCTAGTCCACGCTGCACACTTTCCTGACGCTCACGTCCACCCGGGACGAGACGGATCGACGTCTTGTATGGTGCCGTGATACGTTCGAACCACGATTGCTCCGCCGGATTAATTGCCAAAATGATTTCAAGACAAGCCGGATCCTGCTCAAAGACATCCAGTGTCCATTCGATGATGGACCGGTTTCGTAACGTCAGCATTAATTTGTTTCGATCTGCTCCCATCCGTTTCCCTGCTCCGGCGGCCGGAATGACAATCCGGTATGTGTGCTCTTTCATTTAGTTCCCTCTTTTCCCATAAGTAAAGACTGCCAAAAGAGATTTGGCAGTCTGCTGTTTATTTTTCCTGGGGTTTCGCGAAAATCATCCGTCCGGCAGATGTCTGCAGCACACTGGTCACGACAACACCAATCGTTTTCGAAATCAAATGTTTTCCTTCTTCAACGACGACCATCGTTCCATCCTCGAGGTAGGCAATTCCCTGTTTTTGCTCTTTTCCTTCTTTGATGACGAGGACCGTCATCTCTTCACCGGGGATGACCACTTGCTTGACGGCATTCGCCAAATCGTTGATGTTCAAGACCGGTACGTTCCGTACTTCACAGACCTTATTTAAGTTGTAGTCGTTCGTGACGACGATTCCTTTAATCAGTTCTGCCAGCTTAATCAACTTGATGTCGACTTCAGGAACATCCTCAAAGTCCCCGTCATAAATCTCGACTTCCATGCCGGGAATCGATTGCAATTCCTTCAGCACATCGAGCCCGCGACGTCCGCGGTTTCGCTTCAGTGTATCTGATGAATCCGCAATATACTGCAACTCGCCGATGACGAATTGCGGAACAATCAGTTTGCCTTCGACAAATCCTGTTTTTGCGATATCCGTAATCCGACCATCGATGATGACACTCGTATCGAGGACTTTACTGTTTGATTTTGCGACAACAACAGGCTCAGCCGCTTTTTTCTCCGTCTGATTGTTACTGTTGCGCAAGAAGACTTTCGTCAGTTCGTGACGCTTCCGGTAGCCGACCGTAAATCCGAGGTAACCGAACAGTACTGCGACTATCATGGTTAACACATTACTGAGTAAAGGAATACCGACAAGTTCAATCAGCATGCTGACAAGAAAAGCCATGACGAGACCAACCAATAAGCCGAATGTGCCGAAAAATAGATCGGCGACAGGTGCTTTCACTAACTTTTCTTCTAAAAACCGGAGAAGCCGAATCACAGAATCCGTAATGAATAATCCAATTAATAAAAATATGAGTGCACCAATCGTTCCTGTTACGTATGTGGTCATCAACCATTCCGGGAAAGCCATCTTCGTCGCCGCTTCAATCAGCTGAAACAATTGAGGAAGCAACAAGATACCAAGCGCAAGACCTAGTAACGCAAAAAAGATCCTGATGACGATTTTCAATCTTCCCACCTCCTTTTATTATTTTAAGTTCATTGTAACATGTATTTATTTGAATCACCTACGCCTTAGGATGGGGAAACTGTTTACAGGTCTGTTACACCTTCCCCATCTTTTGCCGTAGTTGAAACCGCTTAAAACGGAATCGTTTCCCGTAATGCTTCATCCACACTCTCGACTCCGATTACCGTGATACCGGGTGGATATGTCCAGCCCCCCAGATTGTTTTTCGGAATGATGGCACGGGTGAAACCAAGCTTCGCCGCTTCCGCGACCCGTTGTTCGATCCGTGAGACGCGTCTGACTTCGCCCGTCAGGCCGACTTCGCCGATGACGACATCTGTTGGTCGGGTCGGCTTATCGCGGAAACTGGATGCGACCGCGACACAAATTGCTAAATCGATGGCCGGTTCATCAAGTTTGACTCCACCCGCCGCCTTAAGATACGCATCTTGCGTCTGGAGCAACAAGCCCGACCGTTTTTCTAAAACAGCCATCAGCAAAGCGACTTTATTCTGATCAATCCCGGTCGCCATACGACGCGGGTTACCAAACGATGTCGGAGAAATCAATGCTTGCAGTTCCACAAGAACTGTCCGAGTTCCCTCCATCGAGGCGACGATGGTCGAACCGGATACACCGGATGTCCGTTCTTCGAGGAAAATCTCCGATGGATTCAAGACTTCTTCAAGACCGGATTCACGCATTTCAAAAATACCGATTTCATTCGTCGAACCGAACCGGTTTTTGACCGCCCGTAAAATCCGGAACGTGTGGTGGCGTTCTCCTTCAAAGTACAGAACGGCATCTACCATATGCTCAAGTAAACGCGGTCCGGCAATCGATCCTTGTTTGGTTACGTGACCGACGATGAAGATTGCAATACCACGACTCTTCGCGATTTTCATCAGCATCGCTGTACATTCCCGGACTTGCGTGACACTGCCCGGAGCCGACTGAATCTCATCGATATACACGGTTTGAATGGAGTCAATGATCAAAAAGCCCGGGTTTTCTTCATCGACGACCCGTTCGATCATGTTCATGTCTGTCTCACTCAAGACAAACAGGTCCTGTGTCGGTAATCCGAGGCGTTCCGCCCGCAGTTTCGTTTGTTTCAGCGATTCTTCCCCTGAAATGTACAGGACTTTTTCTCCACGCGCCGCAAGACGGGCACTGGTTTGAAGCAAGATCGTCGACTTCCCGATTCCGGGATCGCCGCCGACAAGAACCATCGAGCCCGGTACGATTCCACCACCGAGGACCCGGTCAAATTCACCGCTGCCTGTAAAGACACGGCTTTCTTCCTGTGACAAGATATTCGATAAGCGTTCCGGTTTTAATTGTTTGGTTGTCGTATGCACGAAGGCAGAACCGCGCCGTGCTTTTTTCTCTTCAACGACTTCTTCGACCATCGTGTTCCATTCGCCACAGCCGGAACAGCGTCCCATCCATTTGGGAGATTCCGTACCACAACTCTGGCAGACAAATTTCGTCTTTATTTTAGCCACGCGATTCATCCTTTCTTTTTATCAAGAAAAAAATCCAGCTTTCGCCACATACTTGCGAAAGCTGGACCCTGTTGATCAATTATTCGGTCGTTGCTGGTTCAGCCTGATGACGGCGGACGATGAATTCACCATCTTCGACATCAAGTGCCACCCGCTCACCTTTTTGAATATCACCTGCAAGCAAGGCTTCTGACAAACGATCCTCTGCTTCCCGTTGAAGAGCACGACGGATCGGACGGGCTCCGTATTCCGGATCGTATCCGATATCCGCGATTTTCGAAAGCGCGGCTGGCGTCAACTCGAAATGCACTTGTTGTTCCGCAAGACGTTTTTCAAGCGTTTTCGCCATTAATTTCACGATTTCTTCGATGTGTTTTTTCTCGAGTGAGTGGAAGACGATTGTTTCGTCAATCCGGTTCAAGAATTCAGGGCGGAAGGCTTTTTTCAGCTCATCCATGACTTTCCCCTTCATGTCTTTGTACTCGCGGTCCGTATCATCGGAGACTGCGAAACCAACGTATTTGTTACGTTTGAGTGCACTTGCTCCGACGTTTGACGTCATGACGATGATCGTATTTCGGAAGTCGACTGTCCGGCCTTTTGAATCCGTCAAGCGACCGTCGTCAAGCACTTGAAGCAAGATGTTGAAGACTTCAGGGTGTGCTTTTTCGATTTCATCAAGCAAGATGACAGAGTATGGTTTCCGGCGTACTTTTTCTGTTAACTGACCGCCTTCTTCATACCCGACGTATCCCGGAGGAGAACCGACAAGACGACTTGTCGCATGTTTCTCCATGTATTCGGACATATCAATCCGGATGATGGCATCTTCGTCACCGAACATCGCTTCCGCGACAGCCCGGGCCAGTTCCGTTTTACCGACACCGGTTGGTCCGAGGAAGATAAATGAACCAATTGGACGTTTTGGATCTTTTAAACCGGCGCGTGCACGACGGATTGCTTTGGAAATCGATTTAACGGCTTCATTTTGACCGATGACACGTCCATGAAGGATTTCTTCAAGACGCAATAAGCGGTCGGTTTCTTCTTCTGCAATCTTCGTGACCGGAACACCTGTCCAGTTGGCGACGACTTGTGCGATATCCTCTTTCGTCACTTCTAATTTTTCGTTGCCTTGCTTGTTCTGCCATTCTTCTTTCAAACGTTCCAATTCATCACGCAATTTTTGTTCTGTATCACGGAGACTGGCTGCTTTTTCGAATTCTTGACTTTGAACGGCTTCATCTTTGTCTTTACGAATACCTTCAAGCTTCGCTTCGACTTCTTTTAGGTTCGGTGGTGCTGTATAGGAGCGCAAACGAACTTTTGAAGCGGCTTCATCAATCAAGTCAATCGCTTTATCCGGTAGGAAACGATCCGAGATGTAGCGGTCCGAGAGTGTTACCGCTTCTTGGATTGCTTCATCCGTGATCGTCACCCGGTGATGTGCTTCATAACGGTCACGAAGACCAAACAAGATTTGTGTCGCTTCATCTGTTGTAGGTTCAGCCACTTGAATCGGTTGGAAACGACGTTCGAGTGCCGCATCTTTTTCGATGTATTTCCGGTACTCATCGAGTGTCGTTGCTCCGATACACTGGAGTTCACCACGGGCGAGTGACGGCTTGAGGATGTTCGAGGCATCAATTGCCCCTTCTGCTCCGCCGGCACCGATCAATGTGTGCAATTCGTCGATGAAGAGAATGATATTACCGGCCTGACGAATCTCATCCATGACTTTTTTCAAACGGTCTTCGAACTCACCACGGTATTTTGTACCGGCGACGAGTGTTCCCATATCGAGAACCATGACGCGTTTATTCCGTAACGTCTCCGGCACTTCATTGTTAATGATTTGTTGGGCAAGACCTTCGACGACGGCTGTTTTACCAACACCCGGCTCTCCGATCAAGACCGGATTGTTTTTTGTCCGACGGCTTAAGACTTCAATGACACGTTGGATTTCTTTCGCACGGCCGATCACTGGATCAAGACGTGTTTCCCGTG
Source organism: Exiguobacterium sp. GL_137 (assembly GCF_057834585.1). Lineage (NCBI taxonomy): Bacteria > Bacillati > Bacillota > Bacilli > Caryophanales > Exiguobacterium > Exiguobacterium sp. GL_137. Next base: position 95,084 of record NZ_CM174406.1, on the reverse strand, counting down.
CCTGTTGTGTCAAGTCGCGTGCGAGACCGTCAAGCGTCGGTGTCGCGACACCAGATCCTGCTTGCGACGCATTGGCTGTCGTTTCACTGTTACCAAGCAGTTGAAGCACCTGCTGACGGGCTTTAGAGAGGCTGATGCCAAGGTTGTTTAAGACACGTGCTGCGACGCCTTCTCCTTCACGGATCAGACCGAGTAAGAGATGCTCTGTACCGACATACGAATGACCGAGTTTACGGGCCTCATCCATCGACAGCTCGATGACTTTTTTCGCGCGTGGTGTATAGTGAATCGTCGTCGCACCGTCTTGGCCGCGACCGATTAAAGCTTCAACTTCCATTTGAATCTTATCTGAACTGAGTCCGAGTGCTGTTAAGGCTTTCGCCGCAATCCCGTCTCCTTCACGTACAAGTCCGAGTAAAATGTGTTCTGTCCCGATATTATGGTGACCAAGACGTACCGCTTCTTCTTGAGCAAGTGCGAGTACGCGTTGAGCACGTTCTGTGAATCGTCCAAACATCATTACGCAAAACCTCCTTGTGTGTGATCCCTGTTTGTCTGTTCGGTTAACATCTGACGAATGATACTCGCTCGTTCGATGTCCCGTTCTCTTGATGTTAATTGTTTCCCGAAATGCTTTTGTAGAAAACCTGTTTGTAGCGATACAAGTAAATGATGGAATAAGTTTGGCGGAAGTTCCACGGCCAAACCGAGGCTATCGGCTAACCGGACATCGGATAAACGCTCCGTTGCTTCCCGTGCCGTAATTAATCGGGCCGATCGCAAAATTCCGGATGACCGGTAAAGCCGGTCTTCTAGTTCTTCTTGATACGTCTCCAATAATCCTTTTCTTGCCGCTTGTTCGGCCTCAATTAATGCTTCAACAGCAAATTGATAATCCGTAATCAGCATATCCTCACTCGCACCAAGTGTCCGTTGATTCGATAATTGGAACATTCGACCGGAAGCATCGCTTCCTTCGCCGTAACGCCCGCGAATCGCAAACCCGAGCTGCCGCAGGTGTTTAATATACCCTTGGATTTGATTGGTCAGGACGAGTCCCGGTAAATGCAACATCACCGAAGCCCGTAGGCCTGTGCCGACGTTACTCGGACAAGTCGTCAAATAACCGAGCGTATCATCAAAAGCTATCTTGAAGCGTTCACTGATTAAACGATCGACCTGCTTTGCCACCCGAAAAGCTTCTTCTAACTGCAAACCCGGTAACAGGGTTTGAATACGAAAATGATCTTCTTCATTCACCATGACACTGATCTGTTCATCTTCACTGATAAAAAGTCCGGTTCGTGGGTGTGTCGCAAGGGCAGGACTGATCAAATGTTTTTCTACTAAAGCAGTTCGCGTTAAGGCATCAACTTGATCGACCCGCCCGAATTGAAATCCTTTTAGTCCGGACAATTGACGTTCTGTTTCGTTGATTAACGCATTTGCCTGTTCTTCTGTCATTCTTGTCGAAAAAGGATAATGGGCTACATTACGCGCTAAGCGAATTCGTGTCGAAACGACGATATCATCGTAAGGTGCCTGTTGATCCATCTTTTGACTAAGAGGTTGCGTCAATAGTTCTTCAAACATGGCGCAAATCCTCCTCCACATTTACAATCTGCTGTTTAATGAGTTCTGCTTCTTCATAGTCTTCCGATAAAATCTTACGGTTCAACTGTTCTTTGAGTCGACTCAACTGTTGTGCCAATCTTTTTTCGACCGACTCTTCTTCAGGACGTGAACCATAATGTTTCGTATGACCGTGTTGAAACTGACGAATCATCCCATCTACTTCTTCTTTGAAAAACGAATAGCATGTTGCACAACCAACTTTTCGCAAATGTAACAGTTGTTGGCGTGTCATCCCACATGAAGGACAAGCGGTTTCTTGATAGGCTTTTGCCAGTTCTTTTACACAAACTGAACAAAGAACTTGTTCTGTTCCCTCTTGATCTTGTGGGAGTTTGACACGGACGACAGCTTCTCGTTCACCACACCGCTGACAACGCATACACATTCCTCCCGTGTCACAGTCGCTTAATGGTTTGCAGGACGGTCTGCATCAAATGAGCCCGCATCCGGCGTTGATCCTCAAGTGCCATTGGTAGACTTTCCTTTTGCAACAACGATTGAATCAAAATCGCTTCTCGCCGTGTCAATAGCTGCTCGTTTACTAAACGAATCAGATAATCTTCTGCAGCTTGTTCGGTTAAATCGTTTCCAACCCATTGGCTGACTTCATCTAACAGATCATGACTATCTAAAATGACAATCTTTTGAATGCGGATATACCCACCGCCACCACGTTTACTTTCAACAAAATAACCCTTTTCAACCGTAAAACGGGTGTTGATGACATAATTGATTTGTGAGGGTACACAATCAAAACGTTCTGCAATTTCCTGGCGTTTGATTTCAATTTTTTTCTCATCATGTAAAATCTGCTTTAAATAGGCTTCGATGATATCTGTGATGTTTTGCATGGGCACCACCTCTCTGACCATCTTTGACTATTGTTTGATTTAATAGTAATCATCTTAAAAGTGAAATGCAACCATTTAGGCTTTTCATTTGGCATACACAAAAAGACCGACCTGCAAAATGCAGATCGGTCCTTTATTGGCCTGGCAACGTCCTATCCTCACAGGGGGAAGCCCCCAACTACTTTCGGCGTTCAAGTGCTTAACTTCCGTGTTCGGCATGGGAACGGGTGTGACCACTTGGCTATCGTCACCAGACGACGGGCTCACGCCCTCAAAACTGAAGTCATCAACAATGCATCTGCTAGAACAAGGCCTCGACCGATTAGTATCACTCAGCTCCGCATGTCGCCATGCTTCCACCCGTGACCTATCTACCTCATCGTCTCTGAGGGGTCTTTCTTGATTACTCAAAGGGAAATCTCATCTTGGAGGGGGCTTCATGCTTAGATGCTTTCAGCATTTATCCCGTCCGCACGTAGCTACCCAGCGATGCTCCTGGCGGAACAACTGGTACACCAGCGGTGCGTCCATCCCGGTCCTCTCGTACTAAGGACAGCTCTCCTCAAATTTCCTGCGCCCACGACGGATAGGGACCGAACTGTCTCACGACGTTCTGAACCCAGCTCGCGTACCGCTTTAATGGGCGAACAGCCCAACCCTTGGGACCTACTCCAGCCCCAGGATGCGATGAGCCGACATCGAGGTGCCAAACCTCCCCGTCGATGTGGACTCTTGGGGGAGATCAGCCTGTTATCCCCAGGGTAGCTTTTATCCGTTGAGCGATGGCCCTTCCATGCGGAACCACCGGATCACTAAGCCCGACTTTCGTCCCTGCTCGACTTGTAGGTCTCGCAGTCAAGCTCCCTTCTGCCTTTGCGCTCTACGAATGATTTCCAACCATTCTGAGGGAACCTTTGGGCGCCTCCGTTACTGTTTAGGAGGCGACCGCCCCAGTCAAACTACCCGCCTGACACGGTCCTCCAGCCGGATGACGGCTGCGAGTTAGAGACTCTATGCATGAAGGGCGGTATCCCAAGGGTGACTCCTCCGAAGCTGGCGCTCCGGTCTCGACGTCTCCCGCCTATCCTGTACATCATGCACAAAGCCTCAATATCAGGCTGTAGTAAAGCTCCATGGGGTCTTTCCGTCCTGTCGCGGGTAACCTGCATCTTCACAGGTACTATGATTTCACCGGGTCTCTCGTTGAGACAGTGCCCAAATCGTTACGCCTTTCGTGCGGGTCGGAACTTACCCGACAAGGAATTTCGCTACCTTAGGACCGTTATAGTTACGGCCGCCGTTTACTGGGGCTTCGGTTCAAAGCTTCGCTTGCGCTAACCCATCCCCTTAACCTTCCAGCACCGGGCAGGCGTCAGCCCCTATACGTCATCTTGCGATTTAGCAGAGACCTGTGTTTTTGCTAAACAGTCGTTTGGGCCTATTCACTGCGGCTCTACTCATGTAGAGCGTCCCTTCTCCCGAAGTTACGGGACCATTTTGCCGAGTTCCTTAACGAGAGTTATCCCGCGCGTCTTAGAATTCTCATCCCGCCTACCTGTGTCGGTTTACGGTACTGGCACCTTCCACCTCACTAGAGGCTTTTCTTGGCAGTGTGAAATCGTGACCTTCGTCCCTACGGGACTCCGCATCGTTCCTCGACTTTGATGCCTGACGGATTTGCCAATCAGACGGTCTCGAAACTTACACATGCACTTCCATCCGCATGCGTCACTATCCTCCTGCGTCCCCCCATTGTTCAAACGGTGGATCGGTGGTACAGGAATATCAACCTGTTATCCATCGCCTACGCCTTTCGGCCTCGGCTTAGGTCCAGACTAACCCTGAGCGGACGAGCCTTCCTCAGGAAACCTTGGGCTTTCGACGGAGGGGATTCTCACCCCTCTTTTCGCTACTCACACCGGCATTCTCACTTCCAAACGCTCCACTGCTCCTTACGGTACAGCTTCACAGCGGTTTGGAACGCTCCCCTACCATTCCTTACGGAATCCGCAGCTTCGGTGGTATGTTTAGCCCCGTTACATTTTCGGCGCGGCGCCACTCGACTAGTGAGCTATTACGCACTCTTTGAATGGTGGCTGCTTCTAAGCCAACATCCTAGCTGTCTAGGCAGCGCCACATCCTTTTCCACTTAACATACACTTTGGGACCTTAGCTGGCGGTCTGGGCTGTTTCCCTCTTGACTACGGATCTTATCACTCGCAGTCTGACTCCCGAGTATAAGTTGCCGGCATTCGGAGTTTAACTGAATTCGGTAACCCTGTGGGGGCCCCTAGTCCAATCAGTGCTCTACCTCCGGAACTCTCAACCTCGAGGCTAGCCCTAAAGCTATTTCGGGGAGAACCAGCTATCTCCAGGTTCGATTGGCATTTCACCGCTACCCACACCTCATCCCCGCACTTTTCAACGTGCGTGGGTTCGGACCTCCAGTCAGTGTTACCTGACCTTCATCCTGGACATGGGTAGATCACCTGGTTTCGGGTCTACGACAACGCACTATGGCGCCCTATTCAGACTCGCTTTCGCTACGGCTCCGCCTCATCAGCTTAACCTCGCGCGCTATCGTAACTCGCCGGTTCATTCTACAAAAGGCACGCCATCACCCATTAACGGGCTCTGACTACTTGTAGGCATACGGTTTCAGGATCTATTTCACTCCCCTTCCGGGGTGCTTTTCACCTTTCCCTCACGGTACTGGTTCACTATCGGTCACTAGGGAGTATTTAGCCTTGGGAGATGGTCCTCCCGGATTCCGACGGGGTTTCACGTGTCCCGCCGTACTCAGGATCCACTCTGGAGGGAAAACAGTTTCAGCTACAGGGCTGTCACCTTCTTCGGCCGGCCTTTCCAGGTCGTTCGCCTACTGTCTTCCTTTTTGACTCCGTATAGAGTGTCCTACAACCCCGGAGAGCATGCTCTCCGGTTTGGGCTGTTCCCGTTTCGCTCGCCGCTACTCAGGGAATCGCATTTGCTTTCTCTTCCTCCGGGTACTTAGATGTTTCAGTTCCCCGGGTCTGCCTCACGCTACACTATGTATTCATGTAACATGTCCCATCCCATTACGGATGGTGGGTTCCCCCATTCGGAAATCCTCGGATCAAAGCATACTTACTGCTCCCCGAAGCATATCGCTGTTCGTCGCGTCCTTCATCGGCTCCTAGTGCCAAGGCATCCACCGTACGCCCTTCATACCTTGATCTAGCATTTTGGTATTCTAAGAACACACGTCTAATGACATGGTTATAAAAAATTTGATGTCTTGTTGATGTCTTCAGTTTTCAAGGTGCGAGTGTCTCTATCGAGACTGAGAGACGAGCTCTCAAAACTGAACGATGGGCATGTCCCGTAAGGGACGTTTTCCTTAGAAAGGAGGTGATCCAGCCGCACCTTCCGATACGGCTACCTTGTTACGACTTCACCCCAATCATCTACCCCACCTTCGACGGCTGGCTCCTTGCGGTTACCTCACCGGCTTCGGGTGTTGCAAACTCTCGTGGTGTGACGGGCGGTGTGTACAAGACCCGGGAACGTATTCACCGCAGTATGCTGACCTGCGATTACTAGCGATTCCGACTTCATGCAGGCGAGTTGCAGCCTGCAATCCGAACTGGGAACGGCTTTTTGGGATTGGCTCCACCTCGCGGTCTCGCTGCCCTTTGTACCGTCCATTGTAGCACGTGTGTAGCCCAACTCATAAGGGGCATGATGATTTGACGTCATCCCCACCTTCCTCCGGTTTGTCACCGGCAGTCTCCCTAGAGTGCCCAACTAAATGCTGGCAACTAAGGATAGGGGTTGCGCTCGTTGCGGGACTTAACCCAACATCTCACGACACGAGCTGACGACAACCATGCACCACCTGTCACCCTTGCCCCCGAAGGGGAAACTTGATCTCTCAAGCGGTCAAGGGGATGTCAAGAGTTGGTAAGGTTCTTCGCGTTGCTTCGAATTAAACCACATGCTCCACCGCTTGTGCGGGTCCCCGTCAATTCCTTTGAGTTTCAGCCTTGCGGCCGTACTCCCCAGGCGGAGTGCTTAATGCGTTAGCTTCAGCACTGAGGGGCGGAAACCCCCCAACACCTAGCACTCATCGTTTACGGCGTGGACTACCAGGGTATCTAATCCTGTTTGCTCCCCACGCTTTCGCGCCTCAGCGTCAGTTACAGACCAAAGAGTCGCCTTCGCCACTGGTGTTCCTCCACATCTCTACGCATTTCACCGCTACACATGGAATTCCACTCTTCTCTTCTGTACTCAAGCCTTCCAGTTTCCAATGACCCTCCCCGGTTGAGCCGGGGGCTTTCACATCAGACTTAAAAGGCCGCCTGCGCGCGCTTTACGCCCAATAATTCCGGACAACGCTTGCCACCTACGTATTACCGCGGCTGCTGGCACGTAGTTAGCCGTGGCTTTCTCGCAAGGTACCGTCAAGGTACGAGCATTACCTCTCGTACTTGTTCTTCCCTTACAACAGAGTTTTACGATCCGAAAACCTTCATCACTCACGCGGCGTTGCTCCATCAGACTTTCGTCCATTGTGGAAGATTCCCTACTGCTGCCTCCCGTAGGAGTCTGGGCCGTGTCTCAGTCCCAGTGTGGCCGATCACCCTCTCAGGTCGGCTATGCATCGTCGCCTTGGTGGGCCATTACCCCACCAACTAGCTAATGCACCGCAAGGCCATCCCAAGGTGACGCCGGAGCGCCTTTCATCATCAGACCATGCGGTCTGAAGAACTATTCGGTATTAGCTCCGATTTCTCGGAGTTATCCCAATCCTTGGGGCAGGTTCCTTACGTGTTACTCACCCGTCCGCCGCTCATTCCCTTCACTTCCCTCCGAAGAGTTCCGTGAGCTTCCTGCGCTCGACTTGCATGTATTAGGCACGCCGCCAGCGTTCGTCCTGAGCCAGGATCAAACTCTCCATAAAGTGTTTGACTTGCTCGTTGTGTGACCGAAGTCACGTTGACGAAGCTTGCGCTTCATTCATTGTTTGTATCCGAAGATACGTTTTTTTGCCTCATCGTTCAGTTTTCAAAGTTCGTCATAAAAATGGTGGAGCCTAGCGGGATCGAACCGCTGACCTCCTGCGTGCAAGGCAGGCGCTCTCCCAGCTGAGCTAAGGCCCCATTAAGGGATTAAATTGAAGATGGTCGGGAAGACAGGATTCGAACCTGCGACCCCTTGGTCCCAAACCAAGTGCTCTACCAAGCTGAGCTACTTCCCGAAAAGTGCACCCTGAGAGATTCGAACTCCCGACCCCTTGATTCGTAGTCAAGTACTCTATCCAGCTGAGCTAAGGGTGCGGGGTAATTAATCAAACAGTGAAATTTAAATGGTACCGAGGGCCGGAATCGAACCGGCACGGGGAAACCCCCGCAGGATTTTAAGTCCTGTGCGTCTACCAGTTCCGCCACCCCGGCAGGGTGTTAAAAGGTAGCATCTACACTTTTTCAAGGTCGATGATGATATTTAAGGTGAAAATGGTGCCGGCAACAGGAGTCGAACCCGCGACCTACTGATTACAAGTCAGTTGCTCTACCAGCTGAGCTACACCGGCAAGTGTAATAAAAAATGGTGGAGGATGACGGGATCGAACCGCCGACCCTCTGCTTGTAAGGCAGATGCTCTCCCAGCTGAGCTAATCCTCCATATGTATCGCCTGGCAGCGTCCTATCCTCACAGGGGGAAGCCCCCAACTACTTTCGGCGTTCAAGTGCTTAACTTCCGTGTTCGGCATGGGAACGGGTGTGACCACTTGGCTATCGCCACCAGACATCTATCATCTTAACATTATGTTTCCATAACGTCAAGCACTTTTTTTGAAAGGCTCGCGCCCTCAAAACTGAAGTCATCAACAATGCATCTGCTAGAACAAGGCCTCGACCGATTAGTATCACTCAGCTCCGCATGTCGCCATGCTTCCACCCGTGACCTATCTACCTCATCGTCTCTGAGGGGTCTTTCTTGATTACTCAAAGGGAAATCTCATCTTGGAGGGGGCTTCATGCTTAGATGCTTTCAGCATTTATCCCGTCCACACGTAGCTACCCAGCGATGCTCCTGGCGGAACAACTGGTACACCAGCGGTGCGTCCATCCCGGTCCTCTCGTACTAAGGACAGCTCTCCTCAAATTTCCTGCGCCCACGACGGATAGGGACCGAACTGTCTCACGACGTTCTGAACCCAGCTCGCGTACCGCTTTAATGGGCGAACAGCCCAACCCTTGGGACCTACTCCAGCCCCAGGATGCGATGAGCCGACATCGAGGTGCCAAACCTCCCCGTCGATGTGGACTCTTGGGGGAGATCAGCCTGTTATCCCCAGGGTAGCTTTTATCCGTTGAGCGATGGCCCTTCCATGCGGAACCACCGGATCACTAAGCCCGACTTTCGTCCCTGCTCGACTTGTAGGTCTCGCAGTCAAGCTCCCTTCTGCCTTTGCGCTCTACGAATGATTTCCAACCATTCTGAGGGAACCTTTGGGCGCCTCCGTTACTGTTTAGGAGGCGACCGCCCCAGTCAAACTACCCGCCTGACACGGTCCTCCAGCCGGATGACGGCTGCGAGTTAGAGACTCTATGCATGAAGGGCGGTATCCCAAGGGTGACTCCTCCGAAGCTGGCGCTCCGGTCTCGACGTCTCCCGCCTATCCTGTACATCATGCACAAAGCCTCAATATCAGGCTGTAGTAAAGCTCCATGGGGTCTTTCCGTCCTGTCGCGGGTAACCTGCATCTTCACAGGTACTATGATTTCACCGGGTCTCTCGTTGAGACAGTGCCCAAATCGTTACGCCTTTCGTGCGGGTCGGAACTTACCCGACAAGGAATTTCGCTACCTTAGGACCGTTATAGTTACGGCCGCCGTTTACTGGGGCTTCGGTTCAAAGCTTCGCTTGCGCTAACCCATCCCCTTAACCTTCCAGCACCGGGCAGGCGTCAGCCCCTATACGTCATCTTGCGATTTAGCAGAGACCTGTGTTTTTGCTAAACAGTCGTTTGGGCCTATTCACTGCGGCTCTACTCATGTAGAGCGTCCCTTCTCCCGAAGTTACGGGACCATTTTGCCGAGTTCCTTAACGAGAGTTATCCCGCGCGTCTTAGAATTCTCATCCCGCCTACCTGTGTCGGTTTACGGTACTGGCACCTTCCACCTCACTAGAGGCTTTTCTTGGCAGTGTGAAATCGTGACCTTCGTCCCTACGGGACTCCGCATCGTTCCTCGACTTTGATGCCTGACGGATTTGCCAATCAGACGGTCTCGAAACTTACACATGCACTTCCATCCGCATGCGTCACTATCCTCCTGCGTCCCCCCATTGTTCAAACGGTGGATCGGTGGTACAGGAATATCAACCTGTTATCCATCGCCTACGCCTTTCGGCCTCGGCTTAGGTCCAGACTAACCCTGAGCGGACGAGCCTTCCTCAGGAAACCTTGGGCTTTCGACGGAGGGGATTCTCACCCCTCTTTTCGCTACTCACACCGGCATTCTCACTTCCAAACGCTCCACTGCTCCTTACGGTACAGCTTCACAGCGGTTTGGAACGCTCCCCTACCATTCCTTACGGAATCCGCAGCTTCGGTGGTATGTTTAGCCCCGTTACATTTTCGGCGCGGCGCCACTCGACTAGTGAGCTATTACGCACTCTTTGAATGGTGGCTGCTTCTAAGCCAACATCCTAGCTGTCTAGGCAGCGCCACATCCTTTTCCACTTAACATACACTTTGGGACCTTAGCTGGCGGTCTGGGCTGTTTCCCTCTTGACTACGGATCTTATCACTCGCAGTCTGACTCCCGAGTATAAGTTGCCGGCATTCGGAGTTTAACTGAATTCGGTAACCCTGTGGGGGCCCCTAGTCCAATCAGTGCTCTACCTCCGGAACTCTCAACCTCGAGGCTAGCCCTAAAGCTATTTCGGGGAGAACCAGCTATCTCCAGGTTCGATTGGCATTTCACCGCTACCCACACCTCATCCCCGCACTTTTCAACGTGCGTGGGTTCGGACCTCCAGTCAGTGTTACCTGACCTTCATCCTGGACATGGGTAGATCACCTGGTTTCGGGTCTACGACAACGCACTATGGCGCCCTATTCAGACTCGCTTTCGCTACGGCTCCGCCTCATCAGCTTAACCTCGCGCGCTATCGTAACTCGCCGGTTCATTCTACAAAAGGCACGCCATCACCCATTAACGGGCTCTGACTACTTGTAGGCATACGGTTTCAGGATCTATTTCACTCCCCTTCCGGGGTGCTTTTCACCTTTCCCTCACGGTACTGGTTCACTATCGGTCACTAGGGAGTATTTAGCCTTGGGAGATGGTCCTCCCGGATTCCGACGGGGTTTCACGTGTCCCGCCGTACTCAGGATCCACTCTGGAGGGAAAACAGTTTCAGCTACAGGGCTGTCACCTTCTTCGGCCGGCCTTTCCAGGTCGTTCGCCTACTGTCTTCCTTTTTGACTCCGTATAGAGTGTCCTACAACCCCGGAGAGCATGCTCTCCGGTTTGGGCTGTTCCCGTTTCGCTCGCCGCTACTCAGGGAATCGCATTTGCTTTCTCTTCCTCCGGGTACTTAGATGTTTCAGTTCCCCGGGTCTGCCTCACGCTACACTATGTATTCATGTAACATGTCCCATCCCATTACGGATGGTGGGTTCCCCCATTCGGAAATCCTCGGATCAAAGCATACTTACTGCTCCCCGAAGCATATCGCTGTTCGTCGCGTCCTTCATCGGCTCCTAGTGCCAAGGCATCCACCGTACGCCCTTCATACCTTGATCTAGCATTTTGGTATTCTAAGAACACACGTCTAATGACATGGTTATAAAAATTTGATGTCTTGTTGATGTCTTCAGTTTTCAAGGTGCGAGTGTCTCTTTCGAGACGGAGAGACGAGCTCTCAAAACTGAACGATGGGCATGTCCCGTAAGGGACGTTTTCCTTAGAAAGGAGGTGATCCAGCCGCACCTTCCGATACGGCTACCTTGTTACGACTTCACCCCAATCATCTACCCCACCTTCGACGGCTGGCTCCTTGCGGTTACCTCACCGGCTTCGGGTGTTGCAAACTCTCGTGGTGTGACGGGCGGTGTGTACAAGACCCGGGAACGTATTCACCGCAGTATGCTGACCTGCGATTACTAGCGATTCCGACTTCATGCAGGCGAGTTGCAGCCTGCAATCCGAACTGGGAACGGCTTTCTGGGATTGGCTCCACCTCGCGGTCTCGCTGCCCTTTGTACCGTCCATTGTAGCACGTGTGTAGCCCAACTCATAAGGGGCATGATGATTTGACGTCATCCCCACCTTCCTCCGGTTTGTCACCGGCAGTCTCCCTAGAGTGCCCAACTAAATGCTGGCAACTAAGGATAGGGGTTGCGCTCGTTGCGGGACTTAACCCAACATCTCACGACACGAGCTGACGACAACCATGCACCACCTGTCACCCTTGTCCCCGAAGGGAAAACTTGATCTCTCAAGCGGTCAAGGGGATGTCAAGAGTTGGTAAGGTTCTTCGCGTTGCTTCGAATTAAACCACATGCTCCACCGCTTGTGCGGGTCCCCGTCAATTCCTTTGAGTTTCAGCCTTGCGGCCGTACTCCCCAGGCGGAGTGCTTAATGCGTTAGCTTCAGCACTGAGGGGCGGAAACCCCCCAACACCTAGCACTCATCGTTTACGGCGTGGACTACCAGGGTATCTAATCCTGTTTGCTCCCCACGCTTTCGCGCCTCAGCGTCAGTTACAGACCAAAGAGTCGCCTTCGCCACTGGTGTTCCTCCACATCTCTACGCATTTCACCGCTACACATGGAATTCCACTCTTCTCTTCTGTACTCAAGCCTTCCAGTTTCCAATGACCCTCCCCGGTTGAGCCGGGGGCTTTCACATCAGACTTAAAAGGCCGCCTGCGCGCGCTTTACGCCCAATAATTCCGGACAACGCTTGCCACCTACGTATTACCGCGGCTGCTGGCACGTAGTTAGCCGTGGCTTTCTCGCAAGGTACCGTCAAGGTACGAGCATTACCTCTCGTACTTGTTCTTCCCTTACAACAGAGTTTTACGATCCGAAAACCTTCATCACTCACGCGGCGTTGCTCCATCAGACTTTCGTCCATTGTGGAAGATTCCCTACTGCTGCCTCCCGTAGGAGTCTGGGCCGTGTCTCAGTCCCAGTGTGGCCGATCACCCTCTCAGGTCGGCTATGCATCGTCGCCTTGGTGGGCCATTACCCCACCAACTAGCTAATGCACCGCAAGGCCATCCCAAGGTGACGCCGGAGCGCCTTTCATCATCAGACCATGCGGTCTGAAGAACTATTCGGTATTAGCTCCGATTTCTCGGAGTTATCCCAATCCTTGGGGCAGGTTCCTTACGTGTTACTCACCCGTCCGCCGCTCATTCCCTTCACTTCCCTCCGAAGAGTTCCGTGAGCTTCCTGCGCTCGACTTGCATGTATTAGGCACGCCGCCAGCGTTCGTCCTGAGCCAGGATCAAACTCTCCATAAAGTGTTTGACTTGCTCGTTGTGTGACCGAAGTCACGCTGACGAAGCTTGCGCTTCATTCATTGTTTGTATCCGAAGATACGTTTTTTGCCTCATCGTTCAGTTTTCAAAGTTCGTCGTGTCGTTTTCAGCGACTTTAATATCTTACCAAGTCACCGACACGATTGTCAATAACTTTTCTGATATTTTTTTCGGTGTGTCACAACCATTTGCGGCACAAGAAGTAATATACCATGGAGTTTTTATTTGTACAAGTGTTTTATTAGAAAAACATTCAAAAAATTATTATTCCCGTTTCGACATCAGAATATGCTTACTTTTACTTTGAAATGTTCCGTATTAACAAATAAGAAAACCCCCCACTTTCTTCTATAAAGAAGCGGAGAGTCCGATTTTGGTTAGTTTTGTTGGTGACGCATTGTCGGGAAGAGCAAGACATCACGAATCGAAGGAGCGTTTGTCAACAACATGACGAGTCGATCGATCCCGATACCAAGTCCTCCTGTTGGTGGCATACCGTACTCAAGGGCTTCAATGAAGTCATTATCCATTTCATGCGCTTCGTCGTTCCCGGCTTCTTTTTCAACAAGCTGTGCTTCAAAACGTTCACGTTGATCGATTGGATCATTCAATTCCGTAAAGGCATTGGCATGTTCCCGACGAACGATGAACAATTCGAAACGATCCGTGAAACGAGGGTCTTCCGGATTTTTCTTCGCAAGTGGTGAAATTTCAACCGGATGACCGTAGACGAATGTCGGCTGAACCAATGATTCTTCAATTTTCTGTTCGAAGAATTCATTAAGGATGTGTCCTGTCGTCATATGGGCTTGGACTTCCACACCATGCTCGTGTGCGAGTTCATGGGCACGCTCTTTTGAAATCTCTTCAAAGAAATCAACACCTGTTGCTTCTTTAACCAGATCCGCCATATGGGCACGTTTCCATCCGACAGACAAGTCGATTACATCTTCACCGTAAGTCACTTGTGTTGTTCCAAGGACTTCATGTGCCACATGGGCAATCAGGTTTTCCGTCAAATTCATGATGTCGTTGTAATCCGCGTAGGCTTCATATAACTCAATCATCGTAAACTCAGGGTTATGGCGTGTCGAGATTCCTTCATTCCGGAAGACGCGACCGATTTCATAGACTTTTTCAAGTCCGCCGACAATCAAACGCTTGAGATGCAACTCAATCGCAATCCGCATGTATAGTGTCATATCAAGTGCATTGTGATGCGTAATGAACGGACGAGCTGACGCACCACCCGCAATCGTATGCAACATCGGTGTTTCAACTTCCAAGTATCCGAGGCTGTCGAGATACTGACGAATCCCGCGAATGACTTTACTGCGTGCGATGAACGTCTCACGCGATTCTGTATTCGTGATTAAATCGAGGTAACGCTGACGATAGCGCTGTTCAACATCTTTTAGTCCGTGATATTTATCCGGAAGCGGACGTAGTGCTTTTGTCAGTAACGTAAACGACGTGACGTGAACCGATAGTTCGCCGACATTCGTTTTGAACACGTATCCGCTGATTCCAACGATGTCACCTAAATCACATGTTTTATAGATTTCGTACGCTTCTTCGCCAACATCGTCCTTACGTACATACAATTGGATTTGACCGTTTACGTCCTGGACGTTCGTAAAACCGACTTTCCCTTTACGGCGTGTCGTCATGACGCGACCCGCGATCGAGACGTCCGGCTTCAGTTCTGACAATTCTTCTTTTTCGTGTTCGCCGTAAGCGGCACGAATACTTGTCGTATCTGTCGTACGTTCGAAACGGGCACCAAACGGATCGAGTCCTTGTTCACGCATGGCGTTCATCTTACCGAGACGCACCTGCATTTGATCGTTCATTTCCATGTCCTGACTCACTGTCTTCACTCCTTTTATAATGGTTCACGATGGTTTTTACTTCTTCGATGAAAAAGCTGCCGGTATGACCGACAGCTCTTAGAAAAACCGATTCGCTCATCTTCAATGGCATTAGCGTACCATAAAACGGGCAATCCCGACCATACTTTACGTGTCACGCGTGTACTGCGGTCGTTTCCAATGTTTCGACATACTGACGCAACAACTCTTGCAGACCCGCATGAGTATCAATATCGAATAACGCTTTGCGGACTTGTCCGTTTCCACTTAATCCTTTGAGATACCACGCAACATGGGTCCGCATTTCCCGTACGGCAAGTTTTTCCCCTTTTAGTGCGACGAGACGCGCGGCATGCAACAGACAAATATCAATCTTCTCACGTGGTGTCGGCTCCGCCGGTAACGTTCCGGATTCAAGATACTGGATCGTCTGATACAGCATCCACGGATTCCCGAGTGCAGCCCGACCGATCATGACACCGTCTACTCCGATCTCATCAATCATCCGTTGGGCGTCTTGCGGCGTCTGGACATCTCCGTTACCGATAATCGGAATGTTGACTGCCCGCTTCGCTTCACCGATGATATTCCAGTCGGCGACACCTTCATATTTTTGTGAACGGGTCCGGCCATGGATCGCGACCGCTTTCGCCCCTCCGGCTTCCGCAGCCCGGACATTGTCGACACAATAAATATGATGGCTGTCCCATCCCGTCCGCATCTTAACCGTGACAGGTTTATCAACCGCTTGGGAGACGGCATGAACCATCTCGTAGACTTTATCCGGATCAAGCAGCCACTTGGCACCAGCGTCACACTTCGTCACTTTTGGTACAGGACATCCCATGTTGATGTCAATGATGTCCGCATTCGTATTGGCATCGACATACTGAGCCGCTTGGACCAACGTTTCCTTCGATCCGCCGTAAATCTGTAAACTGAGCGGTTTTTCCCGATCGTCCACGTATAACATCTGCATCGTCCGTTCATTTTCATAAAGGATTCCTTTATCACTGACCATTTCTGCACAGACGAGGCCTGCCCCGAATTCTTTTGCGATCAAACGAAACGCAGGATTACAGACACCCGCCATCGGTGCTAAAATGACACGGTTATTCAATTTGACTTCTCCAATTTTAAATCCTGTCATTCTTTTTTTCCCTTCTTCCTTCAATCGATCCCGACTCAATCCGTCTGACATCTGTTCGTTCTGTTTCCGGTAAATCCTGATAGAGTTCAGCAACCGTCCGATTTAAACCGGGAACAATATAAGAGGATACGAGTTCGTCCAGCGGAGCCAATACGAATGCCCGATCCTGCATACGTGGATGCGGTACTGTCAGTCCATCCATATGAATCATCTCACTGTTATATAAAAGGATATCGAGATCTAGTGTCCGCGGCCCATTTTTAAACAGACGTTTTCTTCCTTCCTGCTGTTCAATCTGTTGGAGAACGTCCAACAGTTGTTCCGCCGGCAAATCTGTCTCCAGTTCAATCACCATATTATAAAACAGATCTTGATCAGTATAGCCGACAGGAGCCGTCTCATAAACGGATGAAGGACGGATTGCCTGTGTCGTCGGAAGATGACGCAGAGCGTCAATCGCAGCTGCCAAATGTCCCGCTTTATCACCGATATTCGATCCCAGTGCGACGTAGGCACGATTCATGCATAATCGCCCCGCTTCCGGTGGATTTCAACGGCAACATGTTCATAATGTCCCGCAATCGGCGGATCCGGTTTAATGACCTTGATCGTCGTCTCAAGAATTCGGGAATCGAGTAACAGCACCTGCTCTGCAATCCGGTCTGCGAGCGCTTCGACGAGTTGCAACGGCTTCCCCTCGACGACCTGCTTCGTGACTTCGTACAACTCCGCATAATTGACACTTTCGCGTAAATCATCCGTCTTACCGGCAATTGATAAATCAAGACCAATCGTCAGGTCGACGTTAAAGCGTTGACCCAACTTCGTTTCTTCTGCAAACACACCATGGTATCCGTAAAAACGCATACCGGTCACCTGTATCCGATCCATCATCATTCTCCTCCCGGTAATTCCGCAGCCAACATCGTATCCATCATGACGGCTGCCCGTTTGACCGCCTGCACATCATGCACCCGCATCCATTCACATCCTTGTTGAATACCGTAGCAGACTGTCGCAATCGTCCCTTCGACACGCTGATCCGCTGGCAAGCCAAGCGTCAGACCAATCATTGACTTCCGGGATGTCCCAAGCAGGACCGGATAACCAAAGTCCGTCGTAATCGACAGATGACGCATTAAAAATAGGTTTTCTTGATGCGTCTTCATGAAGCCGATCCCGGGATCCAACCAAATGTGGTTTTCTGACACTCCGGCTTGTTTCGCCAATCGAATCGAATCTTCCAAATCGGCCCGTACTTCAGCCAGCATATCCGGTCCATGAGGTTCTGAGCGGTTGTGCATTAAAATAATCGGGACGTCATGCCGGGCTGCCACCTCGACCATCGAGCCGTCCCCCCACTTCGATCCCCAGACGTCGTTGATGATGTCTGCCCCGGCACGAACAGCGGCTTCGGCGACTTCCGGTTTATACGTATCAATCGACACCAATATATCCAGTTCACGTTTCAAGCGTCGAATGATCGGGACAACACGGTCGATTTCGTCTTCAGCCGAGACAAATGAAGCGCCCGGTCTCGTCGATTCACCGCCGACATCAATCGCGTCCGCTCCATCCGCGACGAGTTGTTTCGCATGCCGGACTGCTTGTTCGATATCCACATAGTTTCCACCATCAGAAAAGGAATCCGGTGTCACGTTGAGAATCCCCATGATTTTAGTCATCCTTTTTCCCTCCTTGACCACTTCGACTGGACGGCATCATCAAACAATCTCCGGACTGCTTGATATCCGTGTCCTTCGAGACCCGGGAATGTTCGACCATCCAAGGAAGAGACCGCGACCGCTTCTTGAACCGAGTTCGTATAAAGAATTTCATCCGCTTCCGTCAATTGCGGCAACAATGCCAGTCGTTCCTCGACAGGCAACTCTTCCATCAGGAATTGACGGGTGATACCATTGAGGGCACCTGTCTCAAGTGGTGGCGTATACCATCTTTCTCCGTAACGCCAAAAGATATTGGACGTGATGCCTTCACAGATGAAACCGTCTTTTGTCAAAAAGAGACCTTCCGCCTCTTGATTAAACAACTGACGTTTGGCGACCAGATTGTTCATGTAGTGATGTGATTTCAACCGATAACTTGTTTCCGGTGTACTCCGGGGCAAACGAACGGTTTCAAGCGCCCGTTCCGCCATCTGTCTGGAACCGATCGATTTCGCATACAACAGAACGGTCGGCTGCTCATACGGTTCAATCGAAAGACCGATTTCACGGGCACCGGCAGAGACGTTTAAGCGAAAGTACAGATCTCCCGTTCCATTCATACGACACAACGCTTCAACAGCCGCCAATAAGTCATCACGTACGTAAGGTAATTTGATACCGATTGCCGCGCAACTCATCTGGAGACGCTCGATGTGATCATCAAAGAGAAACGGATGACCCGCGTACGTCCGAAATGTCTCGAAGACCCCCATCCCGTACAAATACCCATGATCGAGCGGCGAGATGCGTACGTCTTCTTCTTGTTTTATCTGTCCATCATGCCAAAGATACATAGTGTGTCAACTCCAAAAAGTTTTTTAACATCTGTTTCCCGTCACGTGTCAAAATCGCTTCCGGATGGAACTGGACGCCGACGATCGGCAACTCCTTATGACGAAGGGCCATGATTTCCCCGTCTGCTTCTGCCGTCATCGTCAAGGCGTCCGGGAAACTTTCCCGTTCGACGACAAGCGAATGATAGCGCGTCACCGGTGTCTCCTGTTCAATTCCGGCAAACATGCCGGAACCGTCATGGGTAAGCAAAGACACTTTCCCGTGCATCAATGTCTTTGCCCGGACCACCTTTCCATCAAACACTTGACCGATTGCCTGATGCCCAAGGCAGACACCGAGGATCGGCAGACGACCGGCAAAGTAGCGGATGGCTTCCAAACTGATTCCGGCTTCGTTCGGAGTGCATGGTCCTGGGGAAATAACCAAATGATCCGGAGCGAGTGCTTCAATTTCTTCAATCGTAATTGCGTCATTTCGAAAAACACGGATCTCTTGTCCAAGCTCTCCAAAGTACTGTACTAAGTTATACGTAAATGAATCATAATTATCGATCAGTACAATCATGTCGTTCCCTCCGCTAATTCTTTGGCGACCCAAAGCGCCTTCGCCTTACTGAGTGATTCTTCATATTCGCTTTCCGAGTCGGAATCTGTCACGATTCCGGCTCCCGCCTGAATATACGCCATCCCGTCTTTTGCGACAAGCGTCCGAATCAAGATGTTGAAAATCGCATCATCCGCCCAGCTGATAAAACCGAGTGAGCCGGTATAAATTCCCCGGCGGACCGGTTCAAGCTCTTCAATGATTTCCATCGTCCGGATTTTAGGCGCTCCCGTGATCGTCCCGCCTGGAAACATCGCAGCAAGGACACTGCTTCCGGTTTCACCTTCCGCAATCTCTCCCCGGACGTTTGAGACGATATGCTGGACGTGGGAATATTTTTCGATGACCATCAGTTCGTCAACATGGACGGAACCGTACTCGCTGACGCGCCCTAAATCGTTCCGCTCGAGATCGACGAGCATCACGTGTTCCGCCCGTTCTTTTTCGTTATCGAGTAACGTTTTGGCTAGCGCCAAATCTTCTGCCTCGTCTTTCCCGCGCGGCCGTGTTCCGGCAATCGGGCGGGTCGCGAGCGATGAACCGATCTTTTCGACCAATAATTCCGGAGACGCTGAAACGAGTACCAACTCTTCGTCCGCAAAGTAACCCATGTAGGGCGACGGATTGACCATTCGTAACACATCATAGATATGCGCCGGTGTCGTCCGCAATGGTTCCTGCTGACGGACAGCAAGGTTCACCTGAAAGACATCGCCCGCTTCGATGTAACGTTTGATCCGGTCTGCTGCCTCTATAAAAGCGGACCGTTCAAACGAACGTCCACGGTCTACCTGATTTTCGTACGGTGCCGCGAACACCGGGACCGGACACGGCTGACGCCATGACACGACTTCCGTTGCCAAAGCAAGTGTTGCTTCCGCTTCCGTATCCCGTGTGACGGCTACAAATAACCGTTCCACCTGATGATCGAAAACGGCGACCTCATCATACCAGTAAAGCGAGAGATCGGCTGTTGTCAAATCATCCTCCGCCTGTTCCGGCAACCGTTCGAGATAGCGGACGGCATCGTAACTGACATATCCGGCCAATCCTCCGAAAAACGGCGGCATTCCTGCCGGACGAGCCGATGCGTAACGAGCGCGTATTTCTTCCAACAGTATAAACGGCGCCTCTGTTCGTTGCTTTTGCTCCCCGGCTTCTTGAATCGTTGTCACTCCGTTTTTCGTACGGATATGTCCGACAGGTCGGACTCCCGCCATCGTATAAGATCCGATACGGCCACTTTCGAGCCAGACATGTCCCGTCTGTCCTGCCGTCAATTCCACATACCGGTTATAAAATTGTTCCTTTGTCCATGTAAATGATTCGTATACTGTCTGTCGCACGAGCGTTCCCCCACTTCCGAACTATTCTGCTCTCATTATACGCAAAAAATCGGACAGGCGGAGGACTCAAACATAAGTCGCTTGCCCCGCCCAAATAAAAAGAGGTCCATTCCTTTACATCGGAATGAACCTCTCGGTTAAAAAAATTAAAGTTTTGAACTGTCCGCCTCTTCTTCCACTTGATACAGTGGTGTGCTGAGGTAACGTTCTCCGTTCGACGGGATGATGGCGAGAACCGTTTTCCCTTTGCCTAGACGCTTCGCTGTTTTTAAGGCAGCCGCAATCGCAGCTCCGGAAGAAATACCACCAAGAACGCCGTTCGACTTCGCTGCACGACGGGCATGATCAAACGCTTCTTCCGTCGTCACCTGCTCGACACTGTCATAAATCTGAGTATCCAGAATCGACGGAACGAATCCGGCTCCGATTCCCTGCAATTTATGGGGACCCGGTTTTCCGCCTGAAAGAACAGGAGAATCCGTCGGTTCGACAGCAATGATTTCGATACCCGGGAATGCCTGCCGTAAAACTTTCCCGGCTCCTGTGATCGTACCGCCCGTTCCGATTCCGGCGATGAAAGCATCGAGCGTCAATCCTTCGAACGCTTCAACGATTTCCGGTCCGGTCGTCTTCTCGTGAACAACAGGATTCGATTCATTGTTGAATTGTTGCGGCATGAAATAACCATGCTCTTCCGCCTCTGCCGTTGCCCGAGCAATCGCACCCTTCATTCCTTCTGGACCAGGTGTTAAAATCAACTCCGCACCGTACGCACGAAGAAGAGTTCGACGTTCCATGCTCATCGTTTCCGGCATGACGAGAATCGAACGGTATCCTTTAGCAGCAGCGACCATTGCCAGTCCGATTCCCGTGTTGCCACTTGTCGGTTCAATGATCGTATCGCCTGCTTTTAAGTGACCCGCTGACTCTGCTGATTCGATCATCGCTAGAGCGATCCGGTCTTTGACGCTTGACCCCGGATTCATATATTCCAATTTCAGGTACACGTCCGCATCTTCCGGTCCTGTTAAATGATTTAATTTAACAATCGGCGTGCGGCCGACTAAATCTAATACTGAATTCGCAATGCGCATGACCATTCCTCCTCATAATGAAAAGCTTTAATTCCAAGTAATCCGATAGATCAATTATCCACGGACTGGATGAAAATTGTCAATCAAAGCGCTTTACTGTCGGCTTCGATCCGTTTTCCGACTGTTTTTCGACTGCTTCCTGAATCAGACGGTCGAGGGTTTCTTTTTCATGCCCCTTACGCATCTCTTGATACAGGTCGGCACGCGTAATCTCTTCATCTCCGACCGACGCGACGACATCCTCAAGCGGTCCGCCGATACTATCCTGGACAATCTTCGGTGAATCGACTTTCGGCAATTCGCCCATGAATGCATACGCACCCGTCATAAAATTCGTCAGCAACAAAATGAAAATCAACATCCACAAGTACTTAGAGTTTACAGTTCCCATTTTCAGACCCTCTTATGCTCTTTCGAGTGATTTTTCGCGAAGTGATTGTAATTCTTCGACATCGTATTGGTAATGTTCCGAACAGAAGTGGCAAACGGCTTCCGCGCCACCATCTTCGTCAATCATCGCTTGAATCTCATCAGGTCCTAGTGCGACGATTGCAGTTGCTAACTTTTCACGTTCGCACGTACAGTTGAACGCAACCGGAATCGTATCCAGCACTTCAAACGTTTCACCCAGTACAAGACTCAACATCTCTTCCGGTGTTTTTTCTTCACCGACAAGAATCGAGATCGGTTTTAACGCCGCAACACGTTGTTCAAGTGCCGCAATCGTTTCTTCCGATGCACCCGGCATCAATTGAACAATCAAGCCGCCCGCTGCGATGACCGACTCATCTTCCGGATAAACAAGAACACCCGCTCCAACGACAGACGGACTTTGCTCCGACACGGCGAAGTAATACGTAAAGTCTTCACTGATTTCACCTGTCTGAATCGGAGACTGACCACCGACGAAATCACGTAGACCTAAATCTTTGATGACGGAAATATTTCCGCGGCCGACCGCATCGCCAACCTTTAATTTTGTCAAACCATCACTGTTGACGTACGTATCCATCTCGACACGCGGGTGGCTGACATATCCCCGCACTTGTCCTTTTGCATCGGCATCGACGATGATTTTTCCGATTGGACCATCACCTTCGACTTTTAATGTGACACGGGTATCGCCTTTTTGCATCGTTCCCATCATGGCACCGATCGTCAATGTCCGACCGAGTGCTGCCGTGACGACCGGTGTCGTCTGATGACGGAGTTGTGCTTCGTACACCGTTTTTGTTGAACGGATTGCAAAGGCACGGACTTCTCCGTTAAACCCTAATGCTCTTACCAAATAATCATCTTTTAATTGTGCTAATAATTCTTCACGTTTCATTCGTTTTCCCTCACTTATTTCGTTCGTAGATAATCCGCAACCCGTCAAGCGTCAAAAATGGATCGACGATTTTAATCGTTGCAGATTCCTCACTGATTAGTCGGGCGAGTCCACCTGTCGCAATGACAGTTGCCTCTCCCATTTCTTCTTTCATCCGATGGACGAGTCCATCGACTTGCGCGACGTATCCGAAATACGTTCCGGACTGCATCGCATGTACGGTATTGCGGCCAATCGTTGACTGCGGTTTGGCAATTTCAATCCGCGGTAATTTAGCCGCCTTATTATAAAGTGCTTCTGTCGACACCATGACACCCGGTGAAATGATTCCACCGTAATAGCGTTTTTTTGCATCGATATAACAATAGGTCGTTGCCGTTCCAAAATCAACGATGATCAAAGGACCATCATATTTGACCGTCGCTGCGACGGCATTGACGATCCGGTCGGCTCCCACTTCTCTTGGATTGTCGACTTTCAGGTCAAGTCCTGTCTTGATTCCAGGCCCGATTACGAATGGGCGCCGGTTGAAATAACGGACGCACATGTTTTCAAGCGGAAACACGACAGGGGGTACGACAGATGATAACACGATTCCCTCAATATCTTCCACGTTTAACTCTGCATCTCGAAACAGGGCTTTCACCAACATCCCATATTCATCGGTCGTCCGCGTCCGGTCCGTCGCAATCCGCCAATGCTCGACAAGTGTTTGTTCGTCATATACTCCAAGTACGATATTCGTATTTCCTACATCGATTACTAAAATCATCTGATTCCCCACTTTTCTCTGACGATAACTGATTCTATACGTTGTGATTATACCACGCAGTTTAGGCATCACCTATCGAAGTGCGCACTGCGGCTTGGTACTTCCACAAAAAAAGGTCAGCACCCCGGTTGGGAATGCTGACCTCTCGCTCGAACGAATCATCCGTCTTATTCCTATCGTCACCCCGGTCGATTAGACCGGGAAGATAGAAAATCAGATTTGATCATCCCGACGTGGTTGACCTGATTTTTCCGTATCGACATTTTGTCCTTCGTCGATGACAGAGCCGCGTTGCGTTGGAGATTCTGTCGGTTGATCGATGACAGGTGTCGTCGATTCCGGCGTTTTCTCGTCTGCTTTCGGTTCTGTAATGGCCGCAGGCTCATGTTTTTTATATTCGCCTGTCTCTAAGAGATGGTGAATTTGTTTTTGATCCAGTGTTTCGACTTCAAGTAACGTCGTCGCAATCAAATCAAGCTGATCGCGTTTCTCCGTCAAGATCGTCTTCGCCTTTTGGTAACAACGGTTGATGATCGCTTGAATTTCCATGTCGATTTCATGGGCAATCGCATCTGAGTAGTTCTGTTCGTTTTGGAAGTCACGTCCTAAGAAGACATTTCCACCTTGACCGGAACCAAACTGAAGCGGTCCGAGTTTTTCACTCATCCCAAACTCCATGACCATCTTACGGGCAAGTCCTGTCGCACGTTGGAAGTCATTGCTTGCGCCAGTGGAAGCTTCACCAAAGACGACATCTTCCGCGACACGACCACCAAGTAATCCGGTGATTTTGTCTTCAAGTTCCGGTTTCGTCATGAAGTAACGATCCTCTTTTGGAAGCATGATGACGTAACCGCCTGCATTACCACGAGGAACGATCGTTACCTTATGCACTTCATCCGCATCATCGAGTGTGACACCGATGATGGTATGACCCGCTTCGTGCCATGCCACAATTTTTTTCTCTTTCGGTGAAATGATCCGACTCTTCTTCGCAGGACCTGCGATGACGCGGTCGATCGCTTCTTCCAAATCAACGATTGAAATCTTATCACGGTCTGTACGGGCTGCGATAAGTGCCGCTTCGTTCAACAGGTTTTCAAGATCTGCACCTGAGAAACCTGGTGTACGTTGCGCGATGGCTTTCAAATCAACTGTCGTATCGAGTGGCTTGTTGCGTGCGTGTACTTTAAGAACTGCTTCACGTCCGACGACATCTGGACGCTCAACCGTGATTTGACGGTCAAAACGACCTGGACGGAGTAAAGCTGGGTCCAAGATATCCGCACGGTTTGTTGCTGCGATCATGATGATACCTTCGTTTTCACTGAATCCATCCATCTCGACGAGAAGTTGGTTCAATGTTTGTTCGCGCTCATCATGTCCGCCGCCAAGACCGGCTCCACGTTGACGACCAACCGCATCGATCTCATCGATGAAGATGATACATGGGGCGTTTTTCTTCGCATTTTCAAACAAGTCACGTACACGTGATGCACCGACACCGACAAACATCTCAACGAAGTCAGAACCTGAAATCGAGAAGAACGGTACGCCGGCTTCACCAGCTGCTGCACGGGCAAGCAATGTTTTACCTGTACCTGGAGGACCTACAAGGAGGACACCTTTAGGAATACGGGCACCGAGACGGGCAAACTTGCGTGGATCTTTCAAGAATTCAACAACCTCAACGAGTTCTTGTTTCTCCTCATCCGCTCCGGCGACATCGTCAAACGTAATCTTTTTCTTTTCTGTATCATACAGGCGCGCCTTCGATTTCCCGAAGTTCATGACACGGCCACCGCCGCCGCCACCTTGTGCTTGATTAATCAAGAAGAAGAACAGGATGAAGATGATGATAAACGGAATGATTGTCGTGAACAGTGCAATCCAACCACCGTTTGTTTCCGCCGCCTTAAATTCCATCTTGACGTTTTGGCTGCGCAATTGCGTATACAAATCCGTCAGTTCTGTATCAACAGCTGGTACGACCGTTTCATATGTCGTATCTTTTTCACGTAATTCACCTGTGACATTGTACGTCTGTCCCTCATACTGGAACGTCGCCGTCTTCACATCACCTTTTTCAACAGACTCGACAAACTGTGTGTAATTGATTTCTTTGCTTTTGTTCACTGGACTCTGCAAGTATTGCAGAAACAAGATCAAAGCTAGAAAAATGACCCCAAACACGAGGGTATTCTTCACTGCTCGGTTCATCGTAGGCCTCCTCTCCGCACCAACTGATTAAATTTACTCAATCGATACGAATCCTAACGCGGCAAAGCGCGCTTTGTAATTGGTTTCATCTTATCATGTGACAGTCAAGATTAAAAATAATTAGCCGCCGTAGACTGCTGGCTTCAATACTCCAACATAAGGAAGGTTCCGATACTTTTCTTCATAGTCAAGACCGTAACCGACAACGAACTCATGTGGAATGACGAAACCGCTGTAGTCGGCGTGTAAATCGTTTTTACGACCACTCGGCTTATCCAGCAACGTCACGATTTTAACCGACTTTGCTTTCCGGTATTTGAAGAGGTCCACGAGATACCCTAATGTTAATCCGCTGTCGATGATATCTTCGACAATCAGGATGTCACGTCCTTCTACTGATGTGTTTAAATCCTTCTCGATCTTGACTTCCCCTGTCGATGTCGTCCCACCGTGGTAAGTCGACACATCCATGAAGTCCATTTCAAGATGCATGTCCATCTTTTTGACGAGATCAGACATGAACGGCATTGCGCCTTTTAATACACAGACAAGCAGTGGGAAACGATCTCCATAATCCGCTGTCAGTTCACCCGCGAGTTCACCGACTTTATGTTGGATCTCTTCTTCCGAAATCAGTACTTTTTCCATATCATTCATTAAGGTCATGCTAGGTATTCCTCCTCCATTTTAAACACTACATTACCATTCTATCATTAAACCTGATTCTGCGAGGAGTTCAAATGACCCGAATATTGCAATTCGATGTCCGATGACTGCCAGAACTTGCCCTGTTGCATCCACGACGACCGGGATTTGTGTTCGAAGTGTCCGTGGAACTTTAGCGTCCATCAAAATTCGGCTGACTTTTTTAGTGCCGACCGCCAGTTGAATCCGATCCCCGGGTAACGGTGGTCGAACCGTTAACGGGAATCTGATGGCCGAAAACGGAATGCCGGTGGTCGCACGGGAAAACCTAACCATTTGTTCACCATAATAATAGGTACCCAAACGCTCCCCCACTTCAAACGGTTCAGGTACAGAGTGTCTCACAGGACAGGG
Source organism: Exiguobacterium sp. GL_137 (assembly GCF_057834585.1). Classification (NCBI taxonomy): domain Bacteria; kingdom Bacillati; phylum Bacillota; class Bacilli; order Caryophanales; genus Exiguobacterium; species Exiguobacterium sp. GL_137. The sequence continues at coordinate 68,086 of NZ_CM174406.1, read as the reverse complement.
AACACATGTCAAGTAGCCATATGTACGCTGTATCCTCCAGTTTCCATAATACACTTCACCGGACGGCATATCTACTCGTAGCAGTGTCAAAAATCGATTGTAATCGTTCGGTGTGAGTTCTGCGTCCGGCACGAGCACACGCAGGACCAGACGTCTGAAGTCGGAAGGGAGTTGAAGAACGTTCTTCAGCGGAAGTCCCTGTTCCGTCGCCCAGTCTTTGACGAGCGCCGCGACATAGGCAAGATGTTCTTGTTTTTGTTCATGTCGCAGCATCGCAGCGCGAACGGTCGCGGCTTCATAACCGGGACGTAAGGCAGCGAGCACGGGCATTACTTGATGCCGAATCTGATTGCGAAGGTACTTCGTTTCCGCATTCGTCGCATCTTCGTGCCACGCGACTTGATGTTCCGCCGCATAGTCATACAGCTGCTGCTTCGTATACGTCAATAACGGACGGTGGATCTGCCCGTGTGCAAACGGTCGGACTACTGGAATCCCGTCGATATGCGCTTCCCCGCGGAGCAATTGAATCAATAACGTCTCCAGTTGATCGTCCCGGTGATGGGCGAGGACCAGCTGATCGCGTCCAGTCTCCCGCATCACCTCTTGAAAAAAAGCATACCGTCTGCTGCGGCATTTCTCTTGAGTCGCCGTCTCGTCTGTCCATTCAAGACGCGTCATCCGAAAATCGAGTTGGCGTGCCTGCGACCAGGCTTGAATCGATTGTGCTTCTGCATCGGATTCGGCACGAAGTCCATGGTGCACATGAACGATGATGATATCGTGACCTGCTTCATACAACAGATGGGCTAACACCATTGAATCACAGCCGCCGGAAACAGCAACCAACAACGGTTCCTTTGGAAGATTAATCTCGAATCCCATGCCTGGTCCCCCTTGATCCATAAATGACTTAAACGAAAAAAGCTACCTCTATATAATAGAGATAGCTTTTTTACAGAATGACCCGTACGGGAATCGAACCCGTGTTACCGCCGTGAAAGGGCGGTGTCTTAACCGCTTGACCAACGGGCCAAAAAAATATGGTAGCGGCGGAGGGAGTCGAACCCACGACCTCACGGGTATGAACCGTACGCTCTAGCCAGCTGAGCTACACCGCCATATTTTGAACGCGTGCGTCTTAAGCACATTTTCTATAATACGGTGGAGTCAAATAATTGTCAACGCTTTTCATAAAAATAATTTCAAAAAAATAAAAGATGGAATGAACAGCGTCATTCCATCTCTATTCTTATAAAGAACAGGTCAGCAAGTTATTGACGTTTAGCACCGCGTCCGCCACGTTTTGAATCGGTTTGTCGTTTCAATGTCGCAAGACGATCTTCACTATCTTTGAGGAAACTAGTCATCAACGTATCGAACGTTTGCTCTTTACGTGGAGCTGGTGCGCCACGGCCACCTTTGTTAAAGCCGCCACGGTTTCCACCGCCGCCGCTTCCACCACGCGGTCCTTTGTTATCGAACGGACGTGGTCCACGGTCTTGACCTGCCGGACGTGGTCCGCGATCAAATTGACGAGCTGGAGGACGAGGACGTTCGCCTTCTGGACGATCGACTGCTTTCTTAATCGAAAGACCAATCTTCCCGTCGTTCTCTACACTCAACACTTTAACCGTGATTTCTTGTCCGACTGTCAAGACATCATTGATATCTTTGACGTAAGAATCTGCTACTTCACTGATGTGAACAAGACCTGTCTTACCCGTCGGTAATTCTACGAACGCGCCGAAATTGGTGATGCCTGTAACTTTTCCTTGTACTTTGCTGCCTACTTCAATCGACATAAATTGTATTGCTCCTTTTTAGTTGATTCTTTCTTATTATACGAGTGATTCTACATTTTTTCAATCAATCGACAACCTTCGTTTAATCTTCCGGTGAAAAATAGAAAATCGTTTCGCCTTTTTTCGAGTACAGCAGTTCACTTCTCGCTAAGTTCGCAACATATTTCTTATCATTCAATCGTTCAATCTCTTCTTTCAGACGAACTGTTTCTTTTTCTGCTTTCGCCTGTTCTTGGTTCGCAACCTGAAACGACTGCTTCTGTTCAGCGATCAGTTGTTGTTTTTCGATATATGACCACCCCATCAGGGACAGGACAATAAGAAAAATCGACATACAGACTAAGAAGCGCCTCTTCAGACGTAAACGGTTTTCGATTGCATTTTGACTCAACTGTTTTTTCCGGTCATTAAGCGGTTTGATCTTGGGCGGCGTATCGCGCCCTGATTCCAACGGTGCTGGCATATCATCCCTCCTTATCCGAGTGGTCATCTCTGACACTCTCTAGTATACTTCCTTTTTCAACCAAATTACATCGATTCTTCGGAATTCACTTTTTCTTCACGAATGATTTGATACATCTCCGACGCATCTTCTTTTTTGGCGTGTTCCTTAATGCCGTCGATTTGGACGGTGACGATCTTGTTTCCGAACCGGATTGTCATTTCGTCTCCGACCGCCACGTTGCTGCTCGCTTTGGCGACAAGTCCGTTAATCGTAATCCGACCTTGATCGGCAACTTCTTTTGCCAGTGTCCGGCGTTTGATTAAACGAGATACCTTTAAAAATTTATCGAGTCTCATGACTGTTCCTCCTGCTTTGATTGATTCCATAATGCATCTTGTTCGGCGAGCGACAAGTCTGTCAACGGCCGGTCCGTCAATTGTTCCATGCGTGTAAAACGACGGATGAATTTGTCATTGGTCTGCTGTAACGCATCTTCTGCCGACAACTCCATATATTTTCCGACGAGCGCTAACGAAAACAGGATATCTCCAAATTCCCCTAACTGCTCTTCCGCCGGTGCCTCTTGCAGTTCTTGAATCTCTTCCCGGACTTTATCAAGTGCCCCGGCGACGGTTTCCCATTCAAAGCCGACCTTCGCGACTTTCTTTTGAATCTGTTCTGCCCGCATCAAGGCAGGAGCCCCCTTCGTGACACCATCCAAGAGAGAGGTTCGTTCCGGTTTTTCCTGTGCTTTGATGTCCTGCCAGTTATTGACGACGTCGGTTGCCGAGTCGACTTTCACATCTCCAAAGACGTGAGGATGCCGGCGGATCATCTTCTCGCTGACACTGCCGATGACATCCCGCACATCAAAATAGCCTTCATCCAAACCGATTTGGGCATGAAGCATGACTTGCAGCAAGACGTCGCCTAATTCTTCAATCATTAAGTTATCGTCCTGAAGGTCGATTGCTTCCAGTAATTCGTACGATTCTTCAATTAAATGTTTTTTCAGCGACTCGTGTGTCTGTTCTTGATCCCACGGACAGCCGCCTTCACCACGCAATCTGGCGATGATTTGTTTGAGCGTCGTAAAATCTCGATTTAAAATCGTTTGATCCGTGACGGGTGGTACATACACCGTTGTCAAGTTGCTGAGCGTCGTCACATGATCCAACTCATACAACGGGACGGTCACGACATGTTCGCGGCTGGTGCCGGCCGCCGTGACGAGTGTCACGTCATGTTCGTCGGGATAACGTTCCATCAGCATGACTTTCAGATCACCCGCGACCAACTGATCGTAGACTTGTCCGATCAACAGATGTTGCCGGATTTGGGCTTCATCGATGTCGAACGCCGTCGCATCCAGCAATTGAAAACCTTCGATCGGATCGACGCCCACTGCGGCAAACATTGGATCCAGAAAACTTTGTCCTCCGACGATCTTGATGTTGTCCGATTGGTTCAACAGTTGCTGAACCGTACTTTCCGCGACCAGCGGATGACCGGGCACAGCGTAAATGACAGATTCCGTCCGGGCCTGTTCAAACAGGCTGGCGACGATTTCACTGTAGACCGACTCAAAGCGGTCGTGTTTCTCATAAATAAAATCAAACGATGTAAATTCTATTCCCTCTGCCATCAGTTCTGAAACGACAGGATGATCCGCTGTCCGCAAATAAACGGGTAATGTCGTTTCCTTGAGTAACTTGTAGATGCCAAACGGTAATTGTTCCAGTTCGCCGACGCCTAAGCCGACGACCGTGATTTGATGTGTCATATAATCCCCCTACGTTGATGAATACGATATAATTTCTCTCCAAAAGGCAACAGCGCCCACTCGCGTTCGGTCAAAACACCGATCCGTAACGCGAAGATACAAAAGACGACGGCTCCACCTAGGACCAACAATCCAACCTCAATCGTCGCTCCGATCCGACTCTCCCAACCGGACAACTGAAAGAGTTGTTCGATCACATATAAGAAAATCGCCATCGGGAGGACCGCTTTCATCAACTTGATGTAAAACGCCCGACCAGCCGTCACGCGACCAAACTTCCGGTTCAATAAGATCAATTGTGCTGCCGCCATGACAGCAAATCCACCGAACGTCGCCATCCCGGCACCGATCATGCCATATGCCGGAATCAACCAGATGTTCAGCCCGAATTTAACCGACAGACCAACGATGACACCTGCAAAAGCATACTTTTCCGCATCCACCGATTGGAGACAGGAGACGATGATCATCGACAGGGACGCCGTGAATCCGGTTGCCGCAAGCCAACTGAGCGCCATCGTCCCATTGTCATCCTGATAGAGTGCGATATTTAACGGTCGCATCACACCGACGAGTCCGACCGTCGCTGCGGCCGCAATCAGCAGACCGGAACGCAACAACGTCTCCAAATGATGTTTCGTCGCGGTGTCATTGCGCTTCCGATATTCTAACAGTAATGTCGGTACACTCGCGAGACTGATTGACGTCGCAAACAAAATCGCAAACTGCAGCAACGGATAACCTCGGTCGAATATCCCTTTTTCAATTTTTGTTTCGATGGAATCGCCTAACAGATTCACAAAGGTCAAGCCATCAATCAACTGCATCAATAACAATGCGAGCGAGGCAATGCTGACCGCCATCCCGCTCGTCAACAGGACCCGTCCGACACGACGGATATGCTGTTTCGATACGACCGGGCGACCAATCCGCCCTTTCGCGAACCGTAACAGTAAGATGAGCGACGCAACGCTGCCGCCGAGTGCCGTCATATGGGCCGATGCTCCGATCTGATACGGATTCGCCCCGACTTGGACACCGTAGTAGGTCACAAGTAACAGCAGGCAGACACGAACAGCATTTTCCGTGATTTGTGAAAACGCCGTCGGCCGCATTTCAAGATCCGCCTGAAACATCCCCCGTAAGACGGCGATGACCGGCAACAGGTAAAACGTAAACGTAACTGCCCGGAGCGGTTCTACCAGTTGTGCGTCCCCAAATAACCGGGCCACTTCAGGAGCAATCCACCAACCGAGCGTCCCGAGGATTAACGACATGCCGGACAAGACGAAAAAGATTGCCCATAACACTTCCCGTTTCTCTTCCGGATGATGTAACGTCAACTTCGCGACAACGACCGGCAACGCATAAATACCAAGTGCTGCTGCAATCGCAAATAACGGATAGACGGTCTGATAGACATACAGACCGACGTCTCCCGCCATATTTTGATACGGGATGCGATAGAAAAAGCTCAACAGTTTGGAGACGTAACTCGAAATCGCCAGGAGTGCTGCGCCCTGAGCAATGGTCATTCGTTTACTCATTGCAGGATCCGGCGATCAATCTCAGCGAGCAACCGTTCCGCTTGCTCCGTCGTCTGCTGCAACGTTTGTTTGCCGCGATTCAGTGTCAACACCAATTTCCCGTCCTCTTGTCCCATCCCGAGACCACGCCCGATCGGAACCGTCCATTTGACGAAGTCAGCGACATCAAGCGACTGAGTCGTTTGTGCCGAAAGGACGATTTCGATTTTCGGATCCGTCTGTTTGACGCGTTCGATCCGTGCCCGCTCTGCAAAAATCCGCATCCGTGTCAACTGAATCAACCGGGCGACTTCGACCGGGAATTCCCCGAACCGTTCCAACATCTCGGACTCGAGCGACTCGAGACTTTCCGGTGTGTCCACATACTTCAATCGTTTATAGAATTCAATTTTCAATTCGGAGTCGGCCATATAATGGCTTGGGATGTAGGCATCCAGGCTGAACGTAAAGTCCGGTACGAATTTTTGGACTCTCCGTTTTCCTTTCATCCGCTCTTTGCGTTCTTCGACCGCTTCCGACAGCATTTGCGAATACAAATCAAATCCGACGGAATCGATGAAGCCTGATTGTTGCGATCCGAGCAAGTTCCCTGCCCCGCGAATCGATAAGTCGCGCATCGCGATTTTAAAACCACTGCCGAGTTCCGTAAACTCTTTGATCGCCTGCAGACGGCTTTCCGCAACCTCGGTCAACCGTTTTTGCGGACGGTATGTGAAGTAGGAATAGGCGACCCGGCTTGACCGACCGACACGTCCCCGCAGTTGATACAACTGGGAGAGCCCCATTTGATCCGCATCGTTGACAATCAACGTATTGACGTTCGGAATATCGATGCCGGTCTCGATGATCGTCGTACTGACCAAGACGTCGGCGTCCCCTTCAAAGAAGGTAATGAGCTGACTTTCGAGTTCACTTTCCGTCATGCGGCCATGAGCCGTCACGACACGTGCTTCCGGAACGAGTGCCCGGATTTCCTCTGCCTTGCGTTCGATCCCTTCGACCCGGTTGTAGAGGAAAAAGGCTTGTCCGCCGCGACCAAGTTCACGCTCCAACGCTTCCCGCATGACGATTCCGTCATATTCCATCACATACGTTTGAACCGGATAGCGGTTTTCCGGTGGTGTCTCAAGCACCGACAAATCCCGAATACCGATCATCGACATATGCAGTGTCCGTGGAATCGGTGTCGCCGTTAAGGTCAGGACATCGACATTCGTTTTCAGCTGTTTCAGTCGTTCTTTATGCTTCACTCCGAAGCGTTGTTCTTCATCGATGATCAGCAAGCCGATATCGGCAAACTGTACATCTTTGGATAAGACACGGTGTGTGCCGACGACGACATCAACCGTTCCTTCCTTCAATCCTTTTTTCGTCGCTTTTAGCTCTGCCGCCGAGCGGAAACGGCTCATGACGGACACGTTGATCGGCCAGTCGCTGAACCGTTCGAGCATCGTTTCGTAATGCTGTTGCGCAAGGACGGTAGTCGGGACAAGCAAGGCGACTTGTTTGCCGGCCATGACGGCTTTGAAGGCCGCCCGAATCGCGACTTCTGTTTTTCCGTAACCGACATCGCCGCACAACAGGCGGTCCATCGGACGGGAACGTTCCATGTCTTTTTTGATTTCTTCGATCGACCGCAACTGGTCGACCGTCTCTTCGTATGGGAATGAGGCTTCGAATGCCTGCGTGCTGTCATCATCTTCCGGAAAAGCAAATCCGACCGCTGCTTCGCGTGCCGCATACAATTTGATCAGCTCATCCGCGATGTCTTCGACGGATTTCTGGACTTTGGCTTTGACCTTTTTCCATTCCATTCCGCCCAGCTTGTAGATTTTCGGTTCTTTGCCTTCAGCCCCGACATATTTTTGGATCAAATCAATCTGGTCGACCGGGACGTACAACGAGTCCTCTCCGGCATAGATCAGATGCAGGTAATCTTGATGGTTCCCCGCGACATCAATCGTCTTAATCCCGTGGTACCGTCCAATCCCGTGATGAATGTGGACGACATAGTCACCGGTTTTCAATTCCTGATAACTTTTGATCCGTTCGGCATTCGTCAGTTTGGTCGTTTGTTTGCGTCGCCGTGCCGGTTGTTTAAAGACTTCTTCTTCTGTGATGACGACGAGGCGTGCGTTCGTCATCTCGAATCCGCCGTGGATGCCGCCGATCAGAATCGATGGATGCCCGCGGCGAATATCGTCTTCTGTCGTATGCAACGACGCTTCGACCCCATAATCGGATAATGTCTGCCGCATCCGTTCGGCCCGTTCGCGGTTACTCGCTAAAAAGACCATCCACATATCCGCGCGACCGTACCGATCGACCTCTTGCTTCAGACGCTCCATTTGACCATGGAACGGGGCAATCGGTTTGATGCTGAAATGAATGGCGGCACTCTCCGGAACACCGCTCCGGCGTGTCGGGAGTAAGGACAGATACAACAGTTGCCGTTGCTGAAACACCTTCATCATCGGAACGGCTAACGTGTACTCACTGACACTCTGTCCCCGTTCGATCAAGGAAGCCATCCATTCCGCTTCTTCCGTATCCTGGACTTCCGCCGCTTCTTCGATCCGGGCAATTTCATCGACGATCAAGACGGCATCTTTAATGTCGTCAAGTAACGTCGTTTGATAAAGCATTGGTGCGTATTTCGCAAGCTGTTTTGGTCGCTCGCCGCTTTCAAGCACTTCGACATCGTAGGCGATGCCTTCTTCGAGCGCCGCCAAGACTTCCGTACTTTGGACCCGCTCCTTTGTCACGTCATACAACCGGCGCAACTGTTCCCCGGCGGTCCGCAACCCTTCACCGGTCGCAAAATGTTCGGCGGCAGGCGGTACTAACGCTTCCGCGATGACACCAAGCGAACGCTGTGTTTCCGCGTCGAACGTATAGATCGAATCCACTTCTTCATCAAACAAGTCCAACCGATACGGACGTTCCACCGTCAACGGATACAAATCAATGATGCTTCCGCGCACCGCAAATTCGCCCGGCGTCGTGACCGTAGCGGTCCGTTCGTATCCGGCATCAACCAATTCTTGAATAAAATCCGGAATCGACAAGATGTCGCCGGGTTTAATCCGTTTCGTATGCCCTAAAAAGTCGGACGCTGTCGGGACATACCGTCTCAGACCGACGAGCGGAATGATCAGTATTCCGTCATCCGTCGTCAGGAGACGGTGCCTCGTCTCGATGCGTGTCGCCCGGAGTTCCGGGCTCGCGCCGTAAGACAGTTCGGCCGCGAGTGTCTCGTCGACCGGATATAACATCACGTCTTGTTCCGGGACCAATTCAATCAGATCATCGTACAATTTTTGGGATTGGAACATATTGTGCGTCACGATGACGAACCGTTTTTTTGTTTCCTGATAAATACTCGCGACGAACAAAGCTTTCCCGCTGTTCATCAGTCCTGTGATCAGTTGGGCATTAACGCCGTCACGGAACCGTTCCCGGACGGTTTTAATCTCCGGAATACCGAGTAACAGATTTTGTAGTTGTTTCATACTTTCCCTCCTAGGACGACAGCAAAAACGCTTTGGATGTCCAAAGCGTTTTGTTCAGTTATAACGATTCATCAACGCCAAAAACGGCGTATCGATAAAATCGGTTGCGATATGAACCGAATCAGATAACACATGTTGCAACGTCACCTGTTCTGATTTTGCGAACGGCATCAAGACCCAGTCGATGACTTGGATCGGTGCCGGTGGCCGGCCGACGCCTAATTTTAAACGTTTAATGTCTTGTGTACCGAGATGTTGGATCAACGATTTGACTCCGTTATGTCCTCCGGCACTCCCTTTTGAACGCAAACGCATTTTCTCGAGTGGTAAATCCAGATCATCATAGATGACAAGGACGTCTTCGACCGCAATTTTATAAAAATCGAGTAACGGACGGACCGCTTCACCCGACAAGTTCATATACGTCAATGGTTTAACGAGGACCACGCGCTCCCCTTTAATCATTCCCGTTCCGAAGACCGCTTTAAACTTCGACTCGGTTAATTTTATTCCGTGTTCCTTGGCCAGTGCATCGATTGCCAAAAAACCGATATTATGGCGTGTATTGGCGTACTTGGCGCCTGGATTGCCTAAACCGACGATACATTTCATACCGTCACCTCCTCTGCTTTCTCCTGCCGGATCCTTCAATCCGTCAGATGATGGAAAAACAACAACGCACAAGGGTCCGATTTCTAAAAACCGGACCTTGGCGTTCATATCTGTTTGAAATCAGCTGAAGAGCGGGCTGATTGATTTTTGCTCATGGACACGGATGATTGCTTCTGCAAGCAAACGTGCGACAGAGATTTGTTTGATTTTGCTTGCACATTCACGTTTCGTCAAATCAATTGTGTTCAAGACGACGAGTTCTTCAATCGCCGAGTTTTCGATCCGTTCCATCGCAGGACCCGACAGAACCGGGTGTGTACAGCAGGCATACACTTGCTTCGCCCCGTTTTCAATCAAAGCGTTGGCAGCGAGTGTGATCGTTCCTGCTGTATCGATGATGTCATCGATGATGATCGCGATTTTTCCGTCGACTTGGCCAACGATGTTCATGACTTCCGCCACGTTTGGTTTTGGACGACGCTTATCGATGATCGCGATTGGTGCTTTTAATTGTTCCGCTAATTTACGTGCCCGTGTCACACCGCCATGGTCTGGAGAAACGATGACGAGTTCGTTCGGGTCGATGTTCTTCTTCTCGAAGTAAGAAGCAAGCAGGGGAACACCCATTAATTGATCTACTGGAATATCGAAGAAACCTTGGATTTGAGCTGCATGGAGATCCATCGTCACGACGCGTGTCGCACCGGCAACTTCAAGCAAGTTCGCAACAAGCTTCGCTGTGATCGGCTCACGTGAACGTGCTTTACGGTCTTGACGCGCATAGCCGTAATACGGAATAACGACGTTGATCGTCCGTGCGGAAGCTCGTTTTAACGCATCGATCATGATGAGCAACTCCATCAGGTTTTCGTTGACCGGTTGGCTTGTCGATTGAATGATGTAGATATCATCCCCACGGACGCTTTCTTCGATGTTCATTGAAATTTCGCCGTCACTGAAGTGTTTGACTGAACTTTCGCTGACAGGGATTCCGATGACTTTAGCGATTTCCTCTGCCAGTGGTTTGTTCGAGTTAAGTGCGAAAATACGAATTTCATGTTCTAAGACAGTAGACATGGTTAGGTGGCCTCCATTTGTTTGGGTTTAGACGAGTAGAGCGACAGATAATGAACGAATAAAATTAACGGTAATCTGGTTTAGTTGTTTGACGTTCCCGTGCGATGGCAAGACCGTTTTCCGGAACATCATCCGTAACGGTTGATCCTGCTGCGACAAGCGCATTTTTACCGACCGTGACCGGTGCAATCAAATTGACATTACAACCGATGAACGCATCGTCTTCAATGACAGTTTGGAATTTATTTGTTCCATCATAATTCACTGTGATCGATCCGCAACCTAAGTTAACGTTCGTGCCGATTGTTGCATCACCGACGTAACTTAAGTGAGCAGATTTGCTGCCTTCACCAAAAGTGGATTTCTTCACTTCGACGAAGTTACCGATGCGCGTGTTCGCTCCGAGAACTGCCTGTTGGCGTAAGTGCGCAAATGGACCGACTTGTGCAGCTGCTCCAATTTGGCTGTCGGTTACGACTGATTGACGCACCACGGCTTGATCAGCCACTTCACTGTCACGGATATCCGAATTTGGTCCGATGATACATTCTGAGCCAATCGTCGTTTTACCAAGCAATTGTGTTCCCGGGTACAGGACCGTATCCGAACCAATCACGACATCCGGTCCGATATACGTAGACGCCGGATCGATGAACGTAACGCCTTGACGCATCCAATGCTCATTCGTCCGCTTCCGCATTGACGTTTCCGCCTGCGCCAGGGCAACCCGGTCATTGACACCAATCGTTTCTTCAAACGTCGCTGCCGCATAGGCCGCAATCGTTTCACCGTCTGCTTTTGCGATTTCGATGATATCCGGTAAGTAGTACTCACCTTGGACATTATCATTCTTAACTTCTTTTAAAGCCGCGAATAACATCTCATTGTCAAATACGTACGTTCCGGTATTGATTTCTTTAATGAGAAGTTCTTCTGCGTTCGCATCTTTGTGCTCGACGATTTTCGAGACGTTGCCGTCTTCCCCACGAACGATTCGTCCATACCCCGTCGCATCATCCGCATGCGCTGTTAAAACAGTTACTTTCGCGCCTGTTTCTGCATGATGTTGCAAGAGAGATTGTAACGTCTCACTTGTCAAAAGGGGAGTGTCTCCGCAGACGACGAGTGTCGAGCCTTTCTCCTGTCCAAGGACAGGTTCTGCCATTTGAACAGCATGACCCGTGCCAAGCTGCTCGCTTTGAAGTGCATATTCCACCGATGTGCCGAGCACTTCTTTAACAGACTCTGCACCGTGACCGACGATGACGACTTGACGCGTGACACCGAGTGTCGTCAATTGATCAACGACATGTTGTACCATAGGTTTCCCAGCTACTGGGTGAAGTACTTTATATAGCTTTGATTTCATCCGAGTGCCTTTACCCGCTGCTAGAATTACCGCGAAATGATTCATCCTTGTCGCTCCTCCATGTAAATTAGTGTTGATTTCGTTCTGAAATAGTCCACTCGTTCCCACTATAACGAAAATGGCGCAACGAATCAATGACAGGACAGACCGGAAATCAACAAAACACGCAAAAAAAGACAGGTTCTCCCATTGATGGAGACCTGTCAATCGCGTTAGGAAGGATCGGTTGCTTCGAGCGCCGTCAGTTCAAATTCTGACGCCTCACCGTTTTCTTCACGAATCGCGTATGCTTCTAGTACTGAATCTTCGACTTTTTTTCGCATTAATGCATTGATTGGATGGGCGACATCACGAAAGATGCCTTCCTGTGTCCGCTTGCTTGGCATCGCGACGAAAAGACCGCTGTTCCCTTCAATCACGCGTAAATCATGTACCACAAATTCGTGGTCAAGCGTAATCGAAGCCAGTGCTTTCATTCGACCCTCTGCTACGACGCGACGAATCTTGACGTCGGTGACATTCATTTTGTCCGCACCCCTTTTTATAACCGTTGTCACAACTCTTCGTTGTCTACTTCTACTTACGGCTTAAAACATTCAAAGGTTTAGCTTTTGCCAATCATTTCACGCATAATTTCCAAAAGTTTGATAATTACAGTATAGTTACAAAAAAATCGTGTGTCAAATTCAGGTATTTTCTACGTCTGTGAAATACTGGTCGACGTTTCCCCGTTTCACTTGAATCTGTCCAAGATCCACATCAACATCCGAAAGCTTCATCAGACTGACGTACTCACTGACCATCTTCTTCTCGGCACCCTCTGCTTCGATCAACACACCGACACCTGCTACGTTCGCTTCAAACTCACTCAGCAGACTCATCATCCCCCGGATCGTTCCGCCGGCTTTCATGAAATCGTCAATCAGCAGGACGTTCGCACCGCGCGGTAAACTGCGTCTCGCAAGAGCCATCGTCCGGATTGCTTTCGATGAGCCGGAAACATAGTTGATGCTGACGGTCGAACCTTCCGTCACCCGGCTGTCCGAGCGGACGATGACGAACGGTACACCCAACTGTTCGGCGACGGCATAAGCAAGCGGGATTCCTTTTGTCGCAATCGTCATGACGACGTCGACTTTTTTTTGGCTGAAGACAGAAGCAAACACTTGTCCCATCTGTTTCACCATCCGCGGATCTCCGAGCAAGTCCGTCAAATACAAGTAGCCTCCCGGTAACAGACGATCCGGTCGTGCGACACGTTCACATAACTCATCGATAAACGGCAACGCCTTTGCGCTGCTCCATGTAGGGATGAACATGACGCCTCCCGCGGCTCCCGGAACCGTGACGAGTCGTCCTGTTCCTTCATGCTCCAACATTTCGCTGACAATATCTAAATCTTCACTGATCGAAGATTTCGCAGAGCTGTACCGTTCTGCGAAGATCGTCAATGAGACTAGATGATGCGGATGATCCAGCAGGTAACGTGTCATGTCTACCAACCGACCACTTCTCCGAATTTTCATCTAAATCGTTCCACCTCTCCGTAATTCCGAATATTCAATAGTGAATATATCATTTTCATACGGAAACTATCAATGGTTTTCCCCTAAAAGACGAACGACGTAGACTTCATTACAAAATCCTCGTAATCCGTTATAGAGACGTTGAGCCCGGTTTTCATGTTCCGTCAAGGCAAATACAGTCGGACCGCTACCGCTCATCAGGACACCTTCCGCCCCGCAACTCGTCATGAAAGCCTTGATTTGTTCGACCTCCGGATGCATCGGTAACGTCACTGATTCAAGGACATTGCCAAGGGCATCACAAATTGCCGTGAAATCTTGGTTCTTGACCGCATCAATCATCGCTTCGACATCCGGACGTTCCGCTGTTTCTAAATCCAGTGCTCCGTAAACATCGGCTGTTGAGACACCGATCGTCGGTTTCGCCAGTACGACCCAACAAGGTGGAGGGGATACTAGTTTCTCGAGCTTCTCTCCGCGTCCCGTTGCAATCGCGGTTCCGCCCATGACACAAAACGGGACATCCGATCCCACTTCTGCTCCGATTTCCGCCAACTGTTCAAGTGTCAAATCGAGCTTCCACAATTCGTTCAGCCCGCGCAACGTGGCTGCCGCGTCACTCGAGCCGCCCGCAAGACCTGCTGCGACCGGGATTTGTTTTTCTAAGTAGATTTCAACCCCGCTCTTGATGTCGAACCGTTCCTTTAAAACTGCTGCTGCTTTATACGCTAAGTTGCGTTCATCATTCGGCACATATGCATGTTGGGCATTCATCCGAATCTCGCCGGACGCTAGTTCCGTCAACTCGAGACGATCTGCCAAATCCACCGTCGTCATTACCATATGTACATCATGATAACCATCCGGACGTTTCGCCGTCGCATCCAATACTAAATTGATTTTCGCTGGAGCTTTTACAATAATCGTCATCCTGCCGTTCCTCCTCTAGTACGTTTCCTGTACGAATTGTATCAACCTTTGCACAAAAAAAGAAGCGAACATTTCTGTCCGCTTCGGAAGGTAAGTTTACGAATTCGCGAATTCGATTTGTACGGAGTCGGTTAACACGTCGGCGTAGCTATAAGAAACTCGCTCGACATTATGGCGCTCTGCGTCTAGCTTGACTACAAACACCGATGGATACGTCTCAACGAGCGTTCCGATTCGGGTTACGACCTTTTTACGACCGCCGCTTGCTTTTAGCGTCAGTCTTTCACCTACATGTGTTTCAAATACATGTCTGATTTCGTTCAACGTCTTTGGCATACGCTTCACCTCACTAATATTTATTATAGCATATGAACTAAATATTAGAAAGGGGAAATATTATATCCGTTCTTTTGTCTACCGTCAACGTTTTTTAATCGGCAAAAGTGCATCGGCCAGCTGTGCAAATTCCTGCAGGCTGAGCGTCTCGCCACGGCGGCGTGGATCAATACCCGCTTCATGTAAGGCCGCTTCGACCGCCTCTTTTTCCGCTTTACCGAAATGGCTGGATAAGTTATTCAAAATCGTTTTCCGGCGTTGGGCGAAACTGGCACGTGTCACTTCGAAGAAGAGTTTCTCATCCAGCGTCTTGACTGCCGGCTCCTTGCGAATATTTAAACGGATGACTGCTGAATCGACGTTCGGTGCCGGAATGAAGACGTGTTTCGGTACCGTGAAACAGACTTCTGCCTCCGCATAATACTGAATGGCGATCGACAATGAACCGTACGCCTTCGTTCCCGGTTTTGCCCCGATTCGTTCCGCCACTTCTTTTTGAATCATCATGATGAGTGTCCGGAACGGAGTACGGGCTTCTAAAATACGCATAATGATTGGTGTTGTCACGTAGTAAGGAAGGTTCGCCACGACGGCGAGATCCGTAATCCCTTGTTGCGTGAATTCTTCGTCAACGATCGTTTCAAGATCCAGTTCCAGTGCATCCCCATGAATGACTTTCACGTGGGGGTACGGAGCAAGTGAGTCTTCAAGAATCGGTAAGAGCCGTTGATCGATTTCGAGCGCCACAACTTTTTTCGCCTGTTTTGCTGATTGTTCCGTTAATGAGCCGATACCGGGACCAATCTCAAGCACACCGCTTTCCGGTGTCAGATTAGCGGCACCGACGATGTTTCCGAGTACATTTAAATCGATTAAAAAGTTTTGTCCCAAGGACTTTTTAAATGAAAATCCGTGTTTGGCCAAGATTTCCTTCGTCCGGTGCAATGTAGCGATGTCTTTCAATCCTGTTCCTCCTCTATCTGTTTCAAAGCGTCTTCCCATTCCTGTTTCGTGATTCGGATCGACGCGACACGTTTGACGAGTTGTTTGGCATTCGGTTCACCAATGGCAAGCACTTGCCCCAACCGTTTCCGACGTTTCGAGGCTGCCGGTCCCCCGATCAGATCGGCGGCGAGAATCATATCCCGTGTCACTTCGGCATCATGCTGCTCTTCTGTCTCATATACCGCACCAAGTGCCCGTTCGATTGCTTCCGGTGATGCATGTTCGACACCGATTTTCCCGCGTTTATCTTTTGCGTCTGCCCGTGGCAGGTAGGCTTGTTTACATCCCGGTACCCGTTCATTGATCCGTGCCCGAATCCGGTCACCCGGGAAGTCGGGATCGGTAAACACGATGACACCACGGCGTTCAAGCGCTTTGGCAATGCGTTGTAATGTCTGTTCGTTGACGGCCGAACCGTTTGTTTCAATTGTATCGACATCGAATACTTCCTGTAAGCGTGTCGTATCATCGCGTCCTTCAACGACGATGACTTCTTTTAAGCGTTTCCGCATCATATCTTCTCCACCTTTTTCAAACACTTCCGTAATTGTACCTGTTTCCGCAAAAAAAACAAGGAAGCGTCAAGTACCCGCTTCCGTCGTATCGTTCGGGATGACCCAGACTTGGATCGTCTTCCGGCCAAACTGTTTGGCGGTCGACTCCCCTTCAACGAGTACATCGATTTTATTGCCTTTGATGGCACCGCCTGTGTCGAGGGCGATCGCCAGTCCGACCCCTTCGACGTACACCTTGGTTCCGAGCGGAATGACTTTCGGATCAACGGCGATAATCGGCAGTCCTTGATACGTGATCGTATCCGTTACATCATAGCCGGTTGCTGTCAAAGCCCGTCCGTCATACAGCTGGCTGCCATTGGAAGCGGGATTATTCGTATAAGCTGTTGCTTCGACCATCAGCGTTTTCGCTTTGCTAAAATCCAAATCGGCTGCCGCTTTAGGCACTTCTGCTAACGGTACCGTCGCTTTTTCCGTATCAAACGCCGGTGTTGGTGTCGGTGTCGTCACGGCCTCAACCGGTTCGACCGGTTTTGTTCCGACCTTGACGACTTGTTTGACCGGTTCACTCGTAACTTCATTAGCAATCAGTTTCTTTTCCTTGCTTAAACCGTCCGCGAGGGTCAATTGATATTTTTGTGTCCGGATGCCCGGCCGGCCGGATTTCGTCACCAACTGTTCACCCGCCGGCAACGTGTCGTCTTCGATGGTCTCGACTTCAAATGGTAACAGCTGTTGTTCCGTCAGCACGGCACGACGCGTCGTATTGACCGTGACCAGCATATCCTTTGCGACGACTGTCTCTAGACCAGGCATGACCTTATCTTCCGTCTGGAGCTTAACCCCCTGCATCGACAGCAGTTCCCGCACCGTCGTTTGGTACGTATAGACTTCGCGGGCTTTTCCTTCGACAATCAGCTCGACCGGGAATGCCTCCCGGTACCGGACGGTCATTCCGCTTGTCAAAACGGCTTCTTTTGAAGGATACACGTCATCTGTCTCTAACATTTGACTGATTCCCTGTTCTTTTAACAGATCGTCGACGCGGCGGGCTTGCGTCCGGATCGTCCGCGCTTCACCATACCCCATGATTAGTGTAATTTCTTTGGCCGGTTGAATGACGATCAAATCGTTTTTCGGAAGATCAGCACTCAGTGCCGGTTCGATGACATCTTGTGGTCGAACTGAAATACCGGCTTCCTGCAAGACACCGAAAACGGATGTCTCAAGCGTCTCGACTTTTGTTTGTCGACCATCCACCATGATCGTGACATCACGCGGATGGTCCATCATTACATAAAGCAGGCTCGCAACCAACAATAGGGTACAGCCGATTGTCATATACGTAATCGATCGAATCATGGAAGGCGGAAGACGCGTTTCGCGTTCTCAGTCGTCGCCTGTTCGACATCAGCGTACATCATCCCGCGCAACTGTGCGATTTCTTCCGCAACGAATCGGACATACGCCGGTTCATTTCGTTTTCCGCGATATGGCGTTGGTGTCAGATACGGACAGTCGGTCTCGACCAATAACCGGTCAAGCGGCACTTCTTGTGCGACGCGTTTAGGCATCTTCGCATTTTTGAACGTCACCGGTCCTCCGAGGGAAATGTAGAAATTCATTGCCAGGCAACGTGGTAACAGTTCTGCACTCATGCTATAGCTGTGTAAAATGCCACCGACTTCTTTTGCGTTTTCTTCTTCCAAGATGCGGAGCGTATCTTCTGTCGCCTCCCGGTTATGGATGACGATCGGTTTATTTTTTTGTTTCGCCAAGCGAATCTGCTTTCGAAACGCTGCGTCCTGAATATCCTTCGGAGAAGTATCCCAGTGGTAATCCAGTCCGATTTCTCCAAGGGCAACGACTTTCGGATGGTCCATTAAACGTTCCACCTTTTCATAGGCAGCATCGTCGAAATCAATCGAATCGACCGGATGCCATCCGATGACGGCGTAGAGATCATCATACTGTTCAACGAGTTCCATTGCCCGGTCAATCGTCTTATGATCAAAACCAACGACGATCATCGGAGATACACCGTTTGCGCGTGCCCGCTCAATCGTCTCATCGACATCTCCGTCAAACTGATCCGAGTTTAAATGTGTGTGTGTGTCAATCAACATACTATTCGACTCCTTCTTTCAAAAAAATGCCTGTGACATCGAGTCCACAGGCATCTGGATTATTTTACGCTTGCCCCGTTCGCCATCGTTGATGGTACGGTAGCTAATTCAAGTTTACCTGATTTCTCGGCAGCGAGCACCATTCCTTGCGACAATTCTCCCCGTAATGTGACCGGTTTTAAATTGGCGACGACGATGACTTTCCGACCGACTAAATCTTCCGGCTCATACCATTCAGCGATTCCTGAAACGATTTGTCGTGTTTCTTTCCCCATGTCGACCGTCAGCTTCAGCAATTTTTTTGCTTTTTTGATTTTTTCAGCTGTAACGACTTCTCCGACGCGTAACTCGATTTGGTCAAACACATCAATCGTCGTTTCCGGACGAACATCCGTGTCTGCCTCTTCGACTTCCGTCTCTTCTTCGACGCGCGCAGCAGAAGCTTGTTTCATCATCTCAACGATGGCTTCGACCTCTTCTTTCATATCGCGACGCGGGAAGATTGGTTCTGCCGTACCGACCTTCGTCCCCTCTTCAACAGTTGCGAACTGTTCAAGTGCTGTCCAGTCCATCGGTTGTCCTTCAAGACCGAGTTGACGGAAGATTTCTTTTGGCGAACGTGTCATAAACGGTTGTAACATGATTGCGACGTGGCGCAACGCACCAACCAGGTGGACCATCGATGAAGCGAGTTCTTTTGTTTTCGTTTCATCTTTTGCGAGTACCCACGGTTGTGTCTCATCGATGTATTTATTGGCACGGCTGATCAATTGCCAAATGTGCGATAAAGCAACCGAGAACTCCATGTGTTCCATCGAAGCTTCGACCTTCTCGACCGTTTCTTTGGCCAGTGTCGACAACGTTTCGTCAAACGGTGTCACGTTTCCGGCATACGTCGGAATGACGCCGTCGAAATACTTCGTGATCATCGCAATCGTCCGGTTGAGTAAGTTCCCCAGGTCATTCGCTAAATCAAAGTTCATCCGTTCGACGAATGCTTCCGGTGTGAACATCCCGTCTGAACCGAACGGTACTTCCCGAAGCAGGTAATAACGTAACGCATCGAGTCCGTACCGATCAATCATCGGAACCGGATCAACGACATTTCCTTTTGATTTCGACATCTTGCCGTCTTTCATCAACAACCAACCATGTGCAAACACTTGTTTTGGAAGTGGTAAGTCGAGTGCCATCAAGAGAGCAGGCCAGACGATTGTGTGGAAACGAACGATTTCTTTTCCGACGAGGTGGACATCAGCCGGCCAGTACTTATCAAAGTTTCCTTGGTCGTCTGTTCCGTATCCAAGTGACGAGATGTAGTTCGTTAACGCATCAACCCATACGTACACGACGTGTTTCGGATTGGACGGGACTTTGACACCCCAATCGAATGTCGTCCGGGAAACAGCAAGATCTTGTAAACCCGGTTTGATGAAGTTATTAATCATCTCATGTTTCCGTGATTCCGGTAAAATGAACGATGGATTTGCTTCATAATACTCTACTAAACGATCCGCATATTGACTGATTCGGAAGAAGTAACACTCTTCCCGGACGAGTTCGACCGGATGACCGCTGTCCGGACTTTTACCGTCGACGAGCTGTGATTCCGTATAATACGTCTCATCCGGAACAGAATACCAGCCTTCGTATTCTCCAAGATAAATATCACCTTTTTCGAGTAATGTCTCGAAAACGCGTTCAACGACTTCTTTATGACGTGGTTCTGTCGTCCGGATATAATCATCATAGGAAATATCAAGACGGTCCCATAAGACTTTGATTTGTTCAACGACACCATCGACGAACTCCTGCTCGGAAACGCCGGCTTCCTTCGCTTTTTCTTGAATTTTTTGTCCGTGCTCATCCGTTCCGGTTAAGTAACGGACATCAAATCCCTGAAGTCGTTTGTAACGCGCCATCGCGTCCCCTGCGACTGTCGTATAGGCGTGACCGATATGTAGCTTAGCGCTAGGATAGTAAATCGGTGTAGTGATATAAAATGTTTTTGCCATGATATTCCTCCGTTCTGTATTTCATTTCATTATTATACGCTGTTCTGCCGTCTGTGTCGAAACTCGTTTTTTGTCGAATCCAAACATTTTTTGACATCAGACATCGAATACCAAAAAAACACACTAAATAGTTTGATTTCCTTTAAAAAGGGAAAATCTATTAGTAAATCGTTTCATTTGTGGCTTTTTTGAGAAAAAAATGACATTTTGATTTCAAGCTATTCAGATTGGTTGACTACTTTTGGAAAGTTTAGTATTCTACATTCTATAGAAGTGATGTCGAATTTTGACGATTTTCCAAAAATAAAGAGAACCTAGACATCAGAGGAGGAACAACAAAATGAAATCAACAGGTATTGTACGTAAAGTAGATGAACTCGGACGGGTCGTTATTCCAATCGAACTTCGTCGTACTCTTCAAATTGCAGAGAAGGATGCTCTTGAGATTTATGTCGACAACGAGCAAATCATCCTTAAAAAATACAAACCAAACATGACTTGCCAAGTAACAGGCGAAGTATCAGACGATAACTTCAAATTAGCAGATGGTAAATTGATTCTCTCTCCAGATGGCGCACAACGTGTCCTCGTTGAGTTAAAAGATTTCCTCGACCGTCATTACGCTGGAAACGAATAAGTAAAAAGAAGCGATTCCAAATGGAGTCGCTTCTTTTTTTAGGATTCATGATAACGCAAATACAATTCCTGACGATCGAGTCCCCGTTCCTTCGCCACACGTTTTAAGGCAGCATTCGGCTTTTCACCTTGTTCGATATACCGCTCAATTTGTTGCAACGGATCCGCTTCCTGTTCCTCTTCCGCCGGCCGCTCCTCCGTCGAACCTTCGACGATGACAACGAACTCTCCCCGGACTTCTTCTCCGGCCCATTCAAGAGCTTCTGTCACAGAACCCCGTATATACTCTTCATACCGTTTTGTCAGTTCGCGGGCTAACGTCAGTTGACGATCCCCAAGTACATCCCGTAAGGCGCCTAACATCTCTTTAAGGCGATGCGGTGCTTCGTAGAAGATGAGGCTGCCTCTTTCATAACGGACGGTCTCAAGCGCCTCACGACGCTCTTTTTTCTTACGCGGTAAAAAACCATAGTATAAAAATCGTTCTGTCGCAAGACCTGAGGCGACGAGTGCCGTTAACGCGGCATTAGCTCCCGGTAAGACGACGACCGGAATGTCCTCGGCAATCGCTTCCCGAATCAAATCACCGCCCGGATCTGAGATTCCCGGCATCCCGGCATCCGATACCAGAGCAACCTGTTTTCCCGCATGCAGGTCGCCCAACAGCCGTGCCCCGCTGACCTGTTTGTTATGTTCATGATAGCTGACGAGTTTCGTGTCGATTTTAAAATGATTAAATAATTTCATCGTTTGCCGTGTATCCTCAGCCGCGACGAGATCGGACTCTTGTAAGATACGAACCGCGCGATAAGTCATGTCTTCGAGATTACCGATTGGTGTCGGTACGATGTACAAACCGGTTGTTTGTCCTTTAAAACTACTGGTTGCTTTCATGAGATGACCTCCCTCCTTGAATAAGTCGTTCTTTTTTAAGACGTGTCAATTGTTTAATGGCATACTCACGCTTTAAGGCTTCCGACTTTGTCGAAAATGTTTCTGTATATTCGAGTACGACCGGCAACCGGGCCCGGGTATACTTTGCACCTTGTCCATTGTTGTGTATCGCAATCCGCTTTTCGACATCAACTGCATATCCTGTGTAGAGACTGCCGTCCCGGCAACGGACGATGTAGATGGCATGTTCAGACATCAAACTGAGTCCGCATCTGCAATGTGTACGTATCGTCCGGTTCGTATACGATGAAGGGAGGCAATACTTTCAGACCCGGTTTGGCATCTTTGATCCCTTCAATCAACAGCATGTTGGCTTCTTTTCCTTCTTTTGGGTAAACGAGTTGCATCCGCTTCGGTTCAAGCCGGTACTGACGCATCAAGGTGACGATATCGAGAAGACGCTCCGGTCGATGGACGAATGCTGTTTTTCCGCCTTGTTTCAAAAGATCTGCCGCTGACCGGATACAATCTTCAAGTGTACATAATACTTCATGCCGGGCGATTGTATAATGTTCACTTATGTTCCGGTTCGATGACTCATTTGCCAGGAAGTAAGGGGGATTACACGTGACGGCATCATACAGACCATACCCCAGTCGTTTCCCGGCTTCCTTGACGTCACCTTCGATCATCTGCAGTTGGTCCTGTTTTTCATTCAGTTGAATACTGCGCTCGGCCATATCGACAAGACGGGGTTGAATTTCAAGCCCTGTGATCATCCCTTTCGTCCGATAAGACAAAAATAATGGAATCGCTCCATTACCGGCACATAAATCGACCAACTTCCCTTGTTGGATCGGTACCCAGGCGAACTGCGCCAGTAAGGCGGCATCCAAGGAGTAGGAAAATACGGTGGGGCTTTGAATGATTCGTCCTTCTTTTCCAAGCAGATGATCCAGTCGCTCATCTGATAATAGTTCAGGCATATCGTTCTTCCTTTCTGAAAAAAAGACTGACTCCTAGGAAGTCAGCCTCTCAATGTTTCGTTAACATGGACAAGCAGAACAGACAATCTCCGTCTTTACGGACTTGACCATAATGCAGGTTACAAATATGGAATCCTTCTTGATATAGTCGTCCTAGATTATCATAGCCAGCACCTGTACCGGCTTCCGCCTGCGCTTCTTCTGTAATCGGTTGTTGCTCATCGCGCTCTACCTTCTCACGGAGGTGATGATTCTCAAGATACAGATGTTGATTCTCCTCCATCATGTAAGCAAGCTGATCTTTCAAAACGCTCAGATGCTCAGTCAGCAAGTGAATCTGTTGCTCGATCGCATCAACACGCGTAATGATTTCTTTTTTATCGACTCTCTCCACGCGTATGCACCCCGTCATTCTTTTGGTCGTTTTTGTTTTACGGCACCGACAGACAGTAGTTCCTCCATCGAGTATGTCAGAACCCGCGAACGGTCTTTCAACTCAATTTGGACGATTTGATCGAGAATGTTCAGACCCACCACGCGTCCTTCACCTTCCGGAACAGTCAATCGTTTTCCGTAATCCGGTAAATCCCGTCGCATTTCTTCGTATGTGTCATTTTCATATTTTAAACAACACATCAAACGACCGCAGACACCAGAAATCTTCGTCGGATTCAAGGACAGATTTTGATCTTTCGCCATCTTGATTGAGACCGGTTCAAATTCACCTAAAAACGAAGAGCAACAAAGAACACGACCACACGGACCGATTCCCCCGAGTAACTTCGCTTCATCACGAACACCGATTTGTCGTAACTCAATGCGTGTCCGGAAAACAGCTGCCAAATCTTTGACGAGTTCCCGGAAATCGACACGACCTTCTGCCGTGAAGTAGAAAATGACTTTATTGCGATCAAATGTATATTCGACATCGACTAATTTCATATCGAGTTTGTGCTCACGAATTTTTTCCACACAAACAGCATGCGCATCAAGCGCTGCCATTTTATTTTCACGGACGATCATCGCATCTTTATCATCTGCGACCCGAAGAATGGATTTTAGTGGCAAGACCACATCTTCTTCGTCCATTTGTTTATCGGCAATGACCACTTCGCCATATTCAATGCCCCGTACTGTCTCAACGATGACGGACTGTCCTCGTGATAATGACTCTTGTCCAGGTGCAAAATAATAAATTTTGCCCGCTTCTTTAAAGCGAACGCCTACTACTTCTAGCATATCGCTCTACCCCTTCTGTAAGTCAAACATGAGACGCTCAACTGTTAATTGAGGATTAACATTTGCTTCGATCCGCTTAACGGCTGCGAGTACTGCCTGCAACCACCGCGTGATCGTCGTCTGACTTTTTCCACCCATTTGTTCCAGTAATGGCCGGCTGTTTGCATATGTGATCGTTTCCCATGACGGATTCAATTTGAGATGAAGAACATCTTCAAAGAAACAGGTCACGAGTTCCAGACCAATTCGTGCATCTTGCCGATTTTTAAATTGACTCATCCATTTTTCCTGGACAAACAACGGTAAATCCGCCGGACGATTCGCTAATTCCTCCATCAATTGTACCACTGACACTCGCGCATTTACAAACCAGTCTTCGACTAATGCCTGTTCCGCATCCTCTATTTTCGGATAGACCCGGGCAGCCAGTTGCGTTAATTCGTTATCCCGTCCCGTTTTTTCGGATAAGACTTGTCCGATTAACAAACGATCTGCCGGACGAAAACTTAATAATTGCCCCCGTGAACGAATCGTCGGCAACAATAACTGCGGCTGATTCGTAATTAAAATCGCTACTTTTCCGGCACCCGGCTCTTCAAAGAACTTCAACAGACTGTTGGCTGCCTGGGGTGTCATTTTATGCGACTGTGTCACGACATAGATTTGCCGGTCGCCTTCAAGACCCCGTAACGATAGATCATGCATCAACTGCTGAATCTGTTCTTTCTTAATGGTGGCTCCGTCCGGTTCGATTTGATAGTAGTCGACCAGGTTGCCGCTATCCATACGGCGGCAACTCCGGCAAGTTTGACATGGTTCAATTTGATTACGCCGTTCGCAAAACAGGCTCTTGGCGAACAACTGAGCCGCCTCTAAAAGAAGCGGCTCATAGTCCCCCGTAAAGATATAAGCGTGGTTAATACGATTCGTCTGTAACGAGTTACGCAAAATCGTCGCGATGACCGATTGAGTTTGTTCTAGTTCATGAAATGTCTGCATTAGAATTGATAAAACCCTTCGATTGGTAAGACGAATACTGTCGCCCCGCCTACCTGTACTTCGACTGGGTATGGGATGTATGAATCGGCATGACCGCCCATCGGTGAAATAGGTGAGACCATTTGTTCCCGGCTCGAACAATTCTTTTTAATCAAACGCATTAAATCATCCAATCGTTCGCTTTGGACACCAATCATGAACGTCGTATTTCCTTCTTTGAGAAAACCGCCTGTCGTCGCAAGTTTCGTTGCCCGAAAATCGTGTTCGACCAATGCTTCTGCTAAACGTAGGCTATCTTTATCTTGAACAATCGTAATGACCATTTTCATGATAATCTCTCCCTTTTTTTTAAATACGCCAGAGCATCCTGACATAATGTCGTTTGTAATGCTTCAATCGATTGAGTTGCATCAACCAGCTGAATTCGTTCTGGTTCCTGTTCCGCTAACGTCAGGAACCCTCCATACACCCGTTGGCGGAATGCGTCATCACGTTGTTCGATTCGATCCAGTGTCCCACGGTCCATCATCCGTTGCTTTGAATCTGCGACTGACAAGTTGAACAGATACGTGCGATCCGGTGTGAGATGGTTGGTGGCCTGTTGATTAATGGAACGAACCTGTTCAATCGAATATCCGAGTCCATATCCTTGATACGCAATCGATGCATCGATGAATCGATCGCATAAAACGACTTTTCCGGCAGCAAGAGCGGGGCGAATCAGTTCATTGACATGTTGTGCCCGAGACGCCGCATACAGGAGAATTTCCGTCATCTCATCCATCTCTTGAAAGTCGGGATTTAAGATCAGTGATCGAATCTCATTTCCGATTCGTGTACCACCGGGCTCACGTGTCATCACGATATCATATCCTTCAGCCGTTAAACGATCTGCAAGTAACTGCAACTGGGTCGTTTTCCCGGCACCATCTGGTCCTTCGACCGTAATAAATGTTCCTGTCATTCTATAATTCCTTCCTGTATCACACGCAATTTCCCCTGTTGGAGAAACTCACCGCCTTGCAGATGAATCGATGTGTTTGTATAGTATTCAATCATTTTAATATGTTCTGCTATAATCCGTTCTCCCCGCAATAGTAAAGGTATACCAGGTGGATAGGGGATGATGGTTTCAAGTGAAACCAATCCGACTGCTTTTTCAAAAGTCTGCTCGACTGCCTGGGCGTATTCCAATTGGTCAAGTGGATAAGCCAGGGACGATACCTTTATTTTACCCATAATCGGTTGTTCCATATACCTTTTATCTGGAATTCCTTCTGCTTTCAGGAACTCGACGGTTAATTGGATCTGATGGATCCAGGCATCCCGTTCAAATGGTTCGATGATTCGTAGCGGTAAAATGCACACGACGTGTGCTCCCAGAGCAAATTC
Source organism: Exiguobacterium sp. GL_137 (assembly GCF_057834585.1). Classification (NCBI taxonomy): domain Bacteria; kingdom Bacillati; phylum Bacillota; class Bacilli; order Caryophanales; genus Exiguobacterium; species Exiguobacterium sp. GL_137. Next base: position 41,337 of record NZ_CM174406.1, on the reverse strand, counting down.
AGCATCAAGTCCTTGATCTGCTAGTGCCTCCAACAACTGACTTCCGGAATACGGTTCACAGGAAAGCACCATCCGTGACCAATCATCAAACGTAAATGCCGTCATACCTGTCCGTTGGTTGATTTGCTGATGAAGGAATTCGTGACTAGTCCGAACAGATTTCATGTATGAAACCGTCCAACGTTCGCGATAATCACGGGCAAAGTCCAGTGAAGCCATCAACAGATAAGACGGACTAGATGTTTGAAATGCCTGAAGGGCCCGCATCAATCGTCTTCGTTCATCCTCCGTAAATCGTTCATGAATCCACGCCCCCATTGTCAGAGCAGGTAATGTCTTATGTGCTGATTGAACCACGGCGGTTGCACCAAGTTCAAATGCCGAACGGACACCAAACGCTTCACCGAAATGAGCGCCATGGGCTTCATCAATCAGTAACGGTATATTGGATGATTTTGTGATCCGAACCAACTCTTCGATTCGAGCAGTTTCACCATAATAAGTCGGTGATGTTAAAAATACGGCTGTACCTCCAGGAAAAACAGTTAAGGACTCCTTTAATGTTTCACGTGAAACATTCCCACTGATACCCGTTACCGGATCCCTTTCTGGTTCGAGTAAAATTGGTGATAAGCCCAACCATTCCATCGCATTAAAGACCGATTTATGTGAATTACGCTGAACATATATCCGGTCTCCCCTTTGTGAGACAGCAGCCAACATCGCCCAATTCCCGACCGTCGATCCGTTGATCAAAAAATGACTATCTGATGCCCCATAAATTCGGCGCAATAAAAGCTTGGCTTCATAAATGGCTTCTTCCGGATGATGAAAATCATCCAGACCACGCAACTCCGTTTTATCCCATTCAAAAAAAGAAGGTAATCCCTCAACTAATGTTCCATTCTTATGCCCCGGAACATGCCAGGAAGTAGCTTTTCTCTCTACATGAGCACCAAGTGCTTCAATAATTGGCATACGACCTTCCATATTTTACAGTCCTTTCTTAATCCAAACTACAAAAAGACCGACCTGCAAAATGCAGATCGGTCCTTCACTTGCCTGGCAACGTCCTATCCTCACAGGGGGAAGCCCCCAACTACTTTCGGCGTTCAAGTGCTTAACTTCCGTGTTCGGCATGGGAACGGGTGTGACCACTTGGCTATCGTCACCAGACGACGGGCTCGCGCCCTCAAAACTGAAGTCATCAACAATGCATCTGCTAGAACAAGGCCTCGACCGATTAGTATCACTCAGCTCCGCATGTCGCCATGCTTCCACCCGTGACCTATCTACCTCATCGTCTCTGAGGGGTCTTTCTTGATTACTCAAAGGGAAATCTCATCTTGGAGGGGGCTTCATGCTTAGATGCTTTCAGCATTTATCCCGTCCGCACGTAGCTACCCAGCGATGCTCCTGGCGGAACAACTGGTACACCAGCGGTGCGTCCATCCCGGTCCTCTCGTACTAAGGACAGCTCTCCTCAAATTTCCTGCGCCCACGACGGATAGGGACCGAACTGTCTCACGACGTTCTGAACCCAGCTCGCGTACCGCTTTAATGGGCGAACAGCCCAACCCTTGGGACCTACTCCAGCCCCAGGATGCGATGAGCCGACATCGAGGTGCCAAACCTCCCCGTCGATGTGGACTCTTGGGGGAGATCAGCCTGTTATCCCCAGGGTAGCTTTTATCCGTTGAGCGATGGCCCTTCCATGCGGAACCACCGGATCACTAAGCCCGACTTTCGTCCCTGCTCGACTTGTAGGTCTCGCAGTCAAGCTCCCTTCTGCCTTTGCGCTCTACGAATGATTTCCAACCATTCTGAGGGAACCTTTGGGCGCCTCCGTTACTGTTTAGGAGGCGACCGCCCCAGTCAAACTACCCGCCTGACACGGTCCTCCAGCCGGATGACGGCTGCGAGTTAGAGACTCTATGCATGAAGGGCGGTATCCCAAGGGTGACTCCTCCGAAGCTGGCGCTCCGGTCTCGACGTCTCCCGCCTATCCTGTACATCATGCACAAAGCCTCAATATCAGGCTGTAGTAAAGCTCCATGGGGTCTTTCCGTCCTGTCGCGGGTAACCTGCATCTTCACAGGTACTATGATTTCACCGGGTCTCTCGTTGAGACAGTGCCCAAATCGTTACGCCTTTCGTGCGGGTCGGAACTTACCCGACAAGGAATTTCGCTACCTTAGGACCGTTATAGTTACGGCCGCCGTTTACTGGGGCTTCGGTTCAAAGCTTCGCTTGCGCTAACCCATCCCCTTAACCTTCCAGCACCGGGCAGGCGTCAGCCCCTATACGTCATCTTGCGATTTAGCAGAGACCTGTGTTTTTGCTAAACAGTCGTTTGGGCCTATTCACTGCGGCTCTACTCAATGTAGAGCGTCCCTTCTCCCGAAGTTACGGGACCATTTTGCCGAGTTCCTTAACGAGAGTTATCCCGCGCGTCTTAGAATTCTCATCCCGCCTACCTGTGTCGGTTTACGGTACTGGCACCTTCCACCTCACTAGAGGCTTTTCTTGGCAGTGTGAAATCGTGACCTTCGTCCCTACGGGACTCCGCATCGTTCCTCGACTTTGATGCCTGACGGATTTGCCAATCAGACGGTCTCGAAACTTACACATGCACTTCCATCCGCATGCGTCACTATCCTCCTGCGTCCCCCCATTGTTCAAACGGTGGATCGGTGGTACAGGAATATCAACCTGTTATCCATCGCCTACGCCTTTCGGCCTCGGCTTAGGTCCAGACTAACCCTGAGCGGACGAGCCTTCCTCAGGAAACCTTGGGCTTTCGACGGAGGGGATTCTCACCCCTCTTTTCGCTACTCACACCGGCATTCTCACTTCCAAACGCTCCACTGCTCCTTACGGTACAGCTTCACAGCGGTTTGGAACGCTCCCCTACCATTCCTTACGGAATCCGCAGCTTCGGTGGTATGTTTAGCCCCGTTACATTTTCGGCGCGGCGCCACTCGACTAGTGAGCTATTACGCACTCTTTGAATGGTGGCTGCTTCTAAGCCAACATCCTAGCTGTCTAGGCAGCGCCACATCCTTTTCCACTTAACATACACTTTGGGACCTTAGCTGGCGGTCTGGGCTGTTTCCCTCTTGACTACGGATCTTATCACTCGCAGTCTGACTCCCGAGTATAAGTTGCCGGCATTCGGAGTTTAACTGAATTCGGTAACCCTGTGGGGGCCCCTAGTCCAATCAGTGCTCTACCTCCGGAACTCTCAACCTCGAGGCTAGCCCTAAAGCTATTTCGGGGAGAACCAGCTATCTCCAGGTTCGATTGGCATTTCACCGCTACCCACACCTCATCCCCGCACTTTTCAACGTGCGTGGGTTCGGACCTCCAGTCAGTGTTACCTGACCTTCATCCTGGACATGGGTAGATCACCTGGTTTCGGGTCTACGACAACGCACTATGGCGCCCTATTCAGACTCGCTTTCGCTACGGCTCCGCCTCATCAGCTTAACCTCGCGCGCTATCGTAACTCGCCGGTTCATTCTACAAAAGGCACGCCATCACCCATTAACGGGCTCTGACTACTTGTAGGCATACGGTTTCAGGATCTATTTCACTCCCCTTCCGGGGTGCTTTTCACCTTTCCCTCACGGTACTGGTTCACTATCGGTCACTAGGGAGTATTTAGCCTTGGGAGATGGTCCTCCCGGATTCCGACGGGGTTTCACGTGTCCCGCCGTACTCAGGATCCACTCTGGAGGGAAAACAGTTTCAGCTACAGGGCTGTCACCTTCTTCGGCCGGCCTTTCCAGGTCGTTCGCCTACTGTCTTCCTTTTTGACTCCGTATAGAGTGTCCT
>NZ_CM174406.1:0-35000 GCF_057834585.1 Exiguobacterium sp. GL_137 | reverse complement strand
GAGCTAAGGGTGCATAATAAGTGCGGTCGAGAGGACTTGAACCTCCACAGTGTTGCCACCACTAGGCCCTCAACCTAGCGCGTCTACCATTCCGCCACGACCGCAAATTATGCTATTTGATGTTTCTTATATGAAAAAATTGGAGCGGAAGACGGGATTCGAACCCGCGACCCCGACCTTGGCAAGGTCGTATTCTACCACTGAACTACTTCCGCATAAATATAAATGGTACGGGTGAAGGGACTTGAACCCCCACGTCAAAGACACTAGATCCTAAATCTAGCGCGTCTACCAATTCCGCCACACCCGCATAAAAAAATGGTGTGTCATGCAGGATTCGAACCTGCGACCCTCTGATTAAAAGTCAGATGCTCTACCAACTGAGCTAATGACACAAATAGTATGAAGTTAAAAATAAAATGGGGCGACTGATGGGAATTGAACCCACGAATGCCGGAATCACAATCCGGTGCGTTAACCACTTCGCCACAACCGCCATATTAAGATGGTGCCGGCAACAGGAGTCGAACCCGCGACCTACTGATTACAAGTCAGTTGCTCTACCAGCTGAGCTACACCGGCAGGTGTAATGGTGGCTTTGGACGGAATCGAACCGCCGACACGAGGATTTTCAGTCCTCTGCTCTACCGACTGAGCTACAAAGCCATACTAAAAAGTTTCGGTAAATAAAAATGGCGGTCCTGACGGGATTCGAACCCGCGATCTCCTGCGTGACAGGCAGGCATGTTAACCGCTACACCACAGGACCGTGGTAACTTGACGACTTCTATAATACTATATCAATCTGTCAAAATTGTCAAATACTTTATTAAAAAAGTATGCCTGGCAACGTCCTATCCTCACAGGGGGAAGCCCCCAACTACTTTCGGCGTTCAAGTGCTTAACTTCCGTGTTCGGCATGGGAACGGGTGTGACCACTTGGCTATCGTCACCAGACGACGGGCTCGCGCCCTCAAAACTGAAGTCATCAACAAGATCATCTGCTAGAACAAGGCCTCGACCGATTAGTATCACTCAGCTCCGCATGTCGCCATGCTTCCACCCGTGACCTATCTACCTCATCGTCTCTGAGGGGTCTTTCTTGATTACTCAAAGGGAAATCTCATCTTGGAGGGGGCTTCATGCTTAGATGCTTTCAGCATTTATCCCGTCCGCACGTAGCTACCCAGCGATGCTCCTGGCGGAACAACTGGTACACCAGCGGTGCGTCCATCCCGGTCCTCTCGTACTAAGGACAGCTCTCCTCAAATTTCCTGCGCCCACGACGGATAGGGACCGAACTGTCTCACGACGTTCTGAACCCAGCTCGCGTACCGCTTTAATGGGCGAACAGCCCAACCCTTGGGACCTACTCCAGCCCCAGGATGCGATGAGCCGACATCGAGGTGCCAAACCTCCCCGTCGATGTGGACTCTTGGGGGAGATCAGCCTGTTATCCCCAGGGTAGCTTTTATCCGTTGAGCGATGGCCCTTCCATGCGGAACCACCGGATCACTAAGCCCGACTTTCGTCCCTGCTCGACTTGTAGGTCTCGCAGTCAAGCTCCCTTCTGCCTTTGCGCTCTACGAATGATTTCCAACCATTCTGAGGGAACCTTTGGGCGCCTCCGTTACTGTTTAGGAGGCGACCGCCCCAGTCAAACTACCCGCCTGACACGGTCCTCCAGCCGGATGACGGCTGCGAGTTAGAGACTCTATGCATGAAGGGCGGTATCCCAAGGGTGACTCCTCCGAAGCTGGCGCTCCGGTCTCGACGTCTCCCGCCTATCCTGTACATCATGCACAAAGCCTCAATATCAGGCTGTAGTAAAGCTCCATGGGGTCTTTCCGTCCTGTCGCGGGTAACCTGCATCTTCACAGGTACTATGATTTCACCGGGTCTCTCGTTGAGACAGTGCCCAAATCGTTACGCCTTTCGTGCGGGTCGGAACTTACCCGACAAGGAATTTCGCTACCTTAGGACCGTTATAGTTACGGCCGCCGTTTACTGGGGCTTCGGTTCAAAGCTTCGCTTGCGCTAACCCATCCCCTTAACCTTCCAGCACCGGGCAGGCGTCAGCCCCTATACGTCATCTTGCGATTTAGCAGAGACCTGTGTTTTTGCTAAACAGTCGTTTGGGCCTATTCACTGCGGCTCTACTCATGTAGAGCGTCCCTTCTCCCGAAGTTACGGGACCATTTTGCCGAGTTCCTTAACGAGAGTTATCCCGCGCGTCTTAGAATTCTCATCCCGCCTACCTGTGTCGGTTTACGGTACTGGCACCTTCCACCTCACTAGAGGCTTTTCTTGGCAGTGTGAAATCGTGACCTTCGTCCCTACGGGACTCCGCATCGTTCCTCGACTTTGGTGCCTGACGGATTTGCCAATCAGACGGTCTCGAAACTTACACATGCACTTCCATCCGCATGCGTCACTATCCTCCTGCGTCCCCCCATTGTTCAAACGGTGGATCGGTGGTACAGGAATATCAACCTGTTATCCATCGCCTACGCCTTTCGGCCTCGGCTTAGGTCCAGACTAACCCTGAGCGGACGAGCCTTCCTCAGGAAACCTTGGGCTTTCGACGGAGGGGATTCTCACCCCTCTTTTCGCTACTCACACCGGCATTCTCACTTCCAAACGCTCCACTGCTCCTTACGGTACAGCTTCACAGCGGTTTGGAACGCTCCCCTACCATTCCTTACGGAATCCGCAGCTTCGGTGGTATGTTTAGCCCCGTTACATTTTCGGCGCGGCGCCACTCGACTAGTGAGCTATTACGCACTCTTTGAATGGTGGCTGCTTCTAAGCCAACATCCTAGCTGTCTAGGCAGCGCCACATCCTTTTCCACTTAACATACACTTTGGGACCTTAGCTGGCGGTCTGGGCTGTTTCCCTCTTGACTACGGATCTTATCACTCGCAGTCTGACTCCCGAGTATAAGTTGCCGGCATTCGGAGTTTAACTGAATTCGGTAACCCTGTGGGGGCCCCTAGTCCAATCAGTGCTCTACCTCCGGAACTCTCAACCTCGAGGCTAGCCCTAAAGCTATTTCGGGGAGAACCAGCTATCTCCAGGTTCGATTGGCATTTCACCGCTACCCACACCTCATCCCCGCACTTTTCAACGTGCGTGGGTTCGGACCTCCAGTCAGTGTTACCTGACCTTCATCCTGGACATGGGTAGATCACCTGGTTTCGGGTCTACGACAACGCACTATGGCGCCCTATTCAGACTCGCTTTCGCTACGGCTCCGCCTCATCAGCTTAACCTCGCGCGCTATCGTAACTCGCCGGTTCATTCTACAAAAGGCACGCCATCACCCATTAACGGGCTCTGACTACTTGTAGGCATACGGTTTCAGGATCTATTTCACTCCCCTTCCGGGGTGCTTTTCACCTTTCCCTCACGGTACTGGTTCACTATCGGTCACTAGGGAGTATTTAGCCTTGGGAGATGGTCCTCCCGGATTCCGACGGGGTTTCACGTGTCCCGCCGTACTCAGGATCCACTCTGGAGGGAAAACAGTTTCAGCTACAGGGCTGTCACCTTCTTCGGCCGACCTTTCCAGGTCGTTCGCCTACTGTCTTCCTTTTTGACTCCGTATAGAGTGTCCTACAACCCCGGAGAGCATGCTCTCCGGTTTGGGCTGTTCCCGTTTCGCTCGCCGCTACTCAGGGAATCGCATTTGCTTTCTCTTCCTCCGGGTACTTAGATGTTTCAGTTCCCCGGGTCTGCCTCACGCTACACTATGTATTCATGTAACATGTCCCATCCCATTACGGATGGTGGGTTCCCCCATTCGGAAATCCTCGGATCAAAGCATACTTACTGCTCCCCGAAGCATATCGCTGTTCGTCGCGTCCTTCATCGGCTCCTAGTGCCAAGGCATCCACCGTACGCCCTTCATACCTTGATCTAGCATTTTGGTATTCTAAGAACACACGTCTAATGACATGGTTATAAAAATTTGATGTCTTGTTGATGTCTTCAGTTTTCAAGGTGCGAGTGTCTCTTTCGAGACTGAGAGACGAGCTCTCAAAACTGAACGATGGGCATGTCCCGTAAGGGACGTTTTCCTTAGAAAGGAGGTGATCCAGCCGCACCTTCCGATACGGCTACCTTGTTACGACTTCACCCCAATCATCTACCCCACCTTCGACGGCTGGCTCCTTGCGGTTACCTCACCGGCTTCGGGTGTTGCAAACTCTCGTGGTGTGACGGGCGGTGTGTACAAGACCCGGGAACGTATTCACCGCAGTATGCTGACCTGCGATTACTAGCGATTCCGACTTCATGCAGGCGAGTTGCAGCCTGCAATCCGAACTGGGAACGGCTTTCTGGGATTGGCTCCACCTCGCGGTCTCGCTGCCCTTTGTACCGTCCATTGTAGCACGTGTGTAGCCCAACTCATAAGGGGCATGATGATTTGACGTCATCCCCACCTTCCTCCGGTTTGTCACCGGCAGTCTCCCTAGAGTGCCCAACTAAATGCTGGCAACTAAGGATAGGGGTTGCGCTCGTTGCGGGACTTAACCCAACATCTCACGACACGAGCTGACGACAACCATGCACCACCTGTCACCCTTGTCCCCGAAGGGAAAACTTGATCTCTCAAGCGGTCAAGGGGATGTCAAGAGTTGGTAAGGTTCTTCGCGTTGCTTCGAATTAAACCACATGCTCCACCGCTTGTGCGGGTCCCCGTCAATTCCTTTGAGTTTCAGCCTTGCGGCCGTACTCCCCAGGCGGAGTGCTTAATGCGTTAGCTTCAGCACTGAGGGGCGGAAACCCCCCAACACCTAGCACTCATCGTTTACGGCGTGGACTACCAGGGTATCTAATCCTGTTTGCTCCCCACGCTTTCGCGCCTCAGCGTCAGTTACAGACCAAAGAGTCGCCTTCGCCACTGGTGTTCCTCCACATCTCTACGCATTTCACCGCTACACATGGAATTCCACTCTTCTCTTCTGTACTCAAGCCTTCCAGTTTCCAATGACCCTCCCCGGTTGAGCCGGGGGCTTTCACATCAGACTTAAAAGGCCGCCTGCGCGCGCTTTACGCCCAATAATTCCGGACAACGCTTGCCACCTACGTATTACCGCGGCTGCTGGCACGTAGTTAGCCGTGGCTTTCTCGCAAGGTACCGTCAAGGTACGAGCATTACCTCTCGTACTTGTTCTTCCCTTACAACAGAGTTTTACGATCCGAAAACCTTCATCACTCACGCGGCGTTGCTCCATCAGACTTTCGTCCATTGTGGAAGATTCCCTACTGCTGCCTCCCGTAGGAGTCTGGGCCGTGTCTCAGTCCCAGTGTGGCCGATCACCCTCTCAGGTCGGCTATGCATCGTCGCCTTGGTGGGCCATTACCCCACCAACTAGCTAATGCACCGCAAGGCCATCCCAAGGTGACGCCGGAGCGCCTTTCATCATCAGACCATGCGGTCTGAAGAACTATTCGGTATTAGCTCCGATTTCTCGGAGTTATCCCAATCCTTGGGGCAGGTTCCTTACGTGTTACTCACCCGTCCGCCGCTCATTCCCTTCACTTCCCTCCGAAGAGTTCCGTGAGCTTCCTGCGCTCGACTTGCATGTATTAGGCACGCCGCCAGCGTTCGTCCTGAGCCAGGATCAAACTCTCCATAAAGTGTTTGACTTGCTCGTTGTTGTGACCGAAGTCACATTGACGAAGCTTGCGCTTCATTCATTTTTTGTATCCGAAGATACGTTTTTTGCCTCATCGTTCAGTTTTCAAAGTTCGTCCGCGCCTGTTTTGGCGACTCAATTAGAATACCAAGTCTGAAACAATAAGTCAACAACTTTTTGAAAGAAGTTTTTTCTTGTTTCCGGCAGTGCGCTCATCCTCTTAAGGACAAGAATTAATATACCACGATAATTACAACCTGACAACTCTTTTATTAAATTAATTTTAAAAAGAAGATAAAAGAAGGCTACCTCCCCATTACTAGGCGGTAGCCTTCCTCTTTTTTCATTATAAGCGAACAGTCGGTAGCGAGACACGTCGTTTCTTCGCTTCTCTAATATAGAAGTAATAAACGGATTCAGCCAGCTTCATTTGAGCTTCGAGATCACCGTAGTCATCGTAACTGATTTCAAGCAAACGGCGTTTCATCAAGTAGTTTTCTTGTGCCTGCGCCAGTTCCCGAAGAAAACGTTCATCATATTCGCTCCGGATTTTTTTCCGAAACCAATTCATAACTCGCGTCTTCCCTCCATGGCACGGGATAACGTTACTTCATCCGCGTACTCTAAATCACCACCGACCGGAAGACCATGGGCAATCCGGGTAACACGAATACCCGTCGGTTTCAGCAGTCGGGAAAGATACATGGCTGTCGCTTCCCCTTCAATGTTCGGATTCGTTGCCAAAATGATTTCTGTAATGGCTTCATCCGCCTGCAAGCGCGTCAATAAGCTCGATACATTGATATCTTCAGGACCGATTCCTTCCATTGGACTGATTGCCCCGTGTAAGACATGGTACAACCCTTGATAGTCCCGCATCTTTTCCATCGCGATGACATCCCGTGAATCTTGAACGACACAAACGATTGTCCGGTTACGGTGTTTATCAGAACAGACGTAACATGGATCTTTATCTGTGATATTCCCACAGATGCTGCAGTACGAAATATCACGCTTTGCGCTTACAAGGGCCTTTCCGAACATCAGCACATCGTCTTCTTCCATATCAAGGACATGGAACGCAAGACGGACAGCCGTTTTCGGACCGATTCCTGGTAACTTCGTAAAACTTTCGATTAAGCGGCTGATTGCTTCAGGATATTGCAATTCGTTTCCCCCTACAGTTTAAAACATTCCCGGCATGTTCATTCCTTGTGTAAATTTACCCATCTTACTCGAAACGAGTTCATCCACTTTTTTCAAAGCATCATTCGTAGCCGCTAGAACGAGATCTTGAATCATCTCAACATCGTCCGGATCAACGACTTCTTCTTTAATGATGACATCGATGATATTTTTATGACCATCTGCTACGACTGAGACCATTTCGCCACCGGCCGTTCCTGTCACCGTCAAGTCCTTTAACTCTTCTTGCGCTTTCGCCATATCTTTTTGCATCTTTTGCATTTGTTTCATCATATTGTTCATATTCCCCATACCACGCATAATTCTTCCTCCTCTAACTGAAATTAGTCTTCGAATTCTACGATATCACCAAATCGTCCGAGCGTCTCGGACAACAATCGATCTTCTTCCGATTCGACTGCCACTTCTTTCTCTTCTATATTACTACTATTTCGTTTCGCAACAAACTCTGCTTTTAGTTCTTTCCAGTCACTATCGAGAATCGCAAGAATTTGACGTTTGACGCCACAGACCTCAAACAACGCTTCTTCAATGACGAAACGCGTCCGTTCGTTGGTCATGACCTGTTCAAAGTGCCATCCTTTTCCGTTATCGAATTCAATCAGCAACGTATCCTCTGAGCATAAGACCGGTTTACTTTCGTGTACCAAAGAATAAATCGGACCATCTTGTTTTAGAATCAATTTCAAAATGGCATCCCAACGTTCTTGAATCTCAAGAAGCTGCGTCTTCTCTGCACGACTCAACATTTGCCGAATTCTTTCCTTGGCAATCCGTACTGTCGGTCGTGCTTGTTTTCGCTTAGCGGGCTGTTGGGCAGTGGCTCCTTCGGCAGCCGGGACTCCGGTCACTTTTAACTGATGCATCTGTTCCTTCAGTTCCCGTACCTCTTGTTGCAAACTTTGCATGATTTGTCCTGTCGTCCGTCCTTGTTCCGCGATCTGAATGAACGCAATCTCGACTAGAACACGGGGATGGTTCGTCAAACGCATCTGCTGCTGGCAGTCATGTAACTGTTCAATGACATGGAAACATGTTTCTGTCTCGATCGTCTCGACGAATGTCTTGAACGCTTCCGTCGGTCGAGCCCGTTCCAGTAAATCAACTGCTGTCGGAGACGTTTTGAGTAGCAATGTATCACGATAGAAAAACACCAAATCTTCAACGAAACGCTTTAAGTCTTTTCCTGCACGTTGCATTTTTTCAAGCGTCTGCAACAACTGGTCGACTTGATGAGCTTGCAGGGCATTGGCGACCGCGAGCAATGCTTCATCCTCGACCGCACCCGTCACTTCTAATACGGCATCATCATTTAAGTCTCCATTTGAAAAGGCAACTGCTTGATCGAGCAGACTTAATGCATCCCGCATTCCGCCATCCGCAGCCCGGGCAATCAATCGTAACGCCGTTTCCGTGTAGCCGATCGTTTGATCCGACAAGATGTACTGCATCCGTTCCATTAATTGATCCACTTCATGCCGTTTCACATCAAAACGTTGGCAACGTGAAATAATCGTCGCCGGAATTTTATGCGGTTCTGTCGTTGCCAGGATGAAAATCGCATGTGCCGGCGGTTCTTCCAATGTTTTTAATAACGCATTGAAGGCACCGGTCGATAACATATGGACTTCATCGATGATATACACTTTGTACGCTGCTTCCGATGGCGGATATTTGACCTTATCCCGGATTTCACGGATTTCATCAACACCGTTGTTGGACGCGGCATCGATTTCAAATACATCAGGACTTGATCCTTCTGTAATCGCCCGACATGTCGGACATTCGTTGCATGGTTCATTTACAGGCGCTTTTTCACAGTTGATTGCCTTCGCAATGATTTTTGCCAGACTTGTTTTCCCCGTCCCCCGTGGTCCAGAGAACAGATAGGCATGTGACATCCGTTCTTCCATCAAGGCGTTTTGAATCGTCCGGGTAATGTGGGCCTGTCCGACGACTTCATCAAAACGTTGCGGCCGGTACACCCGATATAATGCTTGATAGGCCAAGTTTGCGCCTCCTCTATTTATAATCCTCTTTCTATTCTACCTAAAAAAGTCTACAACCGGAACCGGCTGTAGACTTGTTATCTAAAATTAAACTGCCGCGCACCATATTCTGAAATAGGTTCAACATGCGTTACTCACGCAGCCTGCTCAGTCCAAGCACTCCTGCGGCACACAGAGAGCACCACTTAAGGCTGCTTCCTTCCGGACCTGACCTGGTTCATGGGTATCTGTTGCGCAGGACTCAAACGTCAACGCTACTTACGTAAGGCAGACCACACCAATCCTATCCCTCGATATGGAATTCAGTCTCGCTATAGCGGATTGCGAGTGACAGGGAACCGCTACATCCCCACCTAGCACGGCAAATGGTTTATCGTATTTTAGTGGCACTTGTTTCGAGTGCTTTTTCATTATACTGTTTCATCGGTCCCGTTGCAACCCATTGCCCGTTTCTGTTGTTTCTTTTTCGCCCGAAGCACCCGGAAAAATGTAGTCAGCATCTCGCCACACTCCTGTTCAAGGACACCACCTGTCAATTGTGACACATGATTGAACCGGTCATCCTGAACCAGATTCATCAACGTTCCGCAACAGCCGCCTTTCGGATCGACCGCTCCGAAGATGACGTGTTCGATCCGCGACAGCATGATGGCTCCGGCACACATCGGACAAGGTTCGAGTGTCACATAGAGTTCGCATCCTTCGAGACGCCAGTTGGCGAGCTTCCTGCAGGCTTCTTCGATCGCTAACAGCTCTGCATGCGCCGTCGCCTGATGATTCGTTTCCCGGTGGTTATAACCGGTCGCGATCACCTCATCCCCTTTAACAATGACACAACCAATCGGGACTTCTCCGATGGCTTTTGCTTTTTTTGCTTCCTCAATGGCAAGGTGCATATAGTGTTCATGCCGTTCCATCATCACACTTCCTATCTTTACAAAAATTCTCTCCGGGAAACTTCGGCAGGTGCCCCTGCTTTGTGCTAAAATATAAATTGCACTTTGCTGAACGGAGGGTAATTGAATATGTTCATAACGGTTGAAGGACCCATTGGTGTTGGAAAAACTTCACTTGCTAACGCCATCAGTCACCATTTCTCATTTTCTATGTTACGCGAAATCGTCGAAGAAAATCCCTTTCTTGGAAAGTTCTATGAAGACATTGAAGAATGGAGTTTCCAAACGGAAATGTTCTTCCTGTGTAATCGCTTTAAGCAACTCGATGATATCGAACGTCACTATCTCAGTAAGCAACGCTCTGTCGTCGCTGATTATCATATCTTTAAAAATCTTATTTTTGCCCATCGTTCTCTGAAAGTCGAGCACCTCGATAAGTACGAACAAATCTATTCGATCCTGACAACGGATATGCCTAAACCGGATGCCGTCATTTATTTAGATGCAAGCATCGACACATTGATGAAACGTGTTGCTTTACGAGGACGTGAGATTGAAGAAAACATGTCACGTGCTTACCTCGAACAACTGGCAGCTGATTACGAAACGTTCGTCACGGATTATCAATTCAAACATCCGGAAGTGAAAGTCATCCGTTTCAACGGAGATGAACTCGACTTCGTCAAACGTCCGGAAGATTTAGAATATGTCCTGACAAAGATCCGCAATGAATTATATGAAGGAGCGAACCACGCATGAACTCGAAGTTACGCGAAAAGTACAACATCCCGGCAGACGCCGTCATCACGATCGGCGGAATGGTCGGTATCGGTAAATCGACGATTACAAACGGTCTAGCAGACTCACTTGGTTTCCGGACATCTCTTGAAAAAGTCGATACGAACCCTTACCTCGACAAATTTTATCATGATTTCGAGCGGTGGAGCTTCCACTTACAAATTTACTTCCTTGCTGAACGCTTTAAGGAACAAAAGAAAATCTTCCAATACGGTGGCGGCTTTATTCAAGACCGTTCGATTTACGAAGATACAGGTATCTTTGCGAAGATGCATTTCGAAAAAGGAACGATGTCGCCAACAGACTATGAAACGTACTCGAGTTTATTTGACGCGATGGTCATGACACCGTTCTTCCCGCATCCGGATCTCCTGATTTATCTCGAAGGATCGTTTGAACAAGTTTTAGAGCGGATTCGTTTACGCGGACGCGAAATGGAACAACAAACGCCAATCGAGTATTGGGAAGAAATGTACGAACGCTATACGAACTGGATCAATAACTTCACGATCTGCCCTGTCCTTCGTCTATCGATTGACGAATACGATTTGTTGAACGAACCGGAATCCATCGAACGGATTTTATCAAAAATCGACAAACAACTTGAAGTTGCCCGCACAGCTAAAATCCGCTAATCCAAAAGCCCGTCGACGGTTAGGTCGACGGGCTTTTTTTCATGCTACGGTTACTTGTTCAATTTGAGCCCGGTGATGCAAATCGTGTTGCATCATGGCACCTAAAAAGTCGAGAAGCGAAATCGTTTTTCCTTTTGACGTGAATGTATCCGTCAACCGGTCTTCCGGAATCAGTTCAACGGCACGGTGCAACCGGTCACGGCTGACTAAAAATTCATCAATCGTCAAAATCCGTTGTTGTTCCCGGCTCATTTTTGCAGCCTCTTCGTTAACAGCCTCGCTGTCCGGTTTCACACGGAACGGCTCATTGGCCAAAATATATGGCAAGCGTTCCGCGACAAGGAACCGGTCCCACGGCGATAAATGACCAATGATTTCAGCGACTGTCCATTTCCCTTCCGCATAAGGTGTCCGCCATGCTTCTTCCGGTATATGTTCAAGACCACGAACAAAATCCATCGTGTCCTGATAATGCGTGAGTAACGTTTGTTTAGTGAGTGTCATAGTTGCTGCTCCTTTTTCTGTCTAAGATGTAGGAAAACATAGCATGCCACTCTCGATGGAAGCAATAAAAAAGCACCTCACCATGAATGGGAGATGCTTATATAAGCGGAGTCGGTGGGATTCGAACCCACGCGGGCCTTGCGACCCCTAACGGATTTCGAGTCCGTCCCCTTCAGCCGGGCTTGGGTACGACTCCATGTTACATGTAATTTTAGGTAAAAAAAAAAGAAGTGGAGGAGGCGGTGGGATTCGAACCCACGCACGGCTTTCGCCGCCTGACGGTTTTCAAGACCGTTCTCTTAAACCACTTGAGTACGCCTCCAAGTTATATGTAGTTTTCAGGTAAAAAAAAAGAAATGGAGGAGGCGGTGGGATTCGAACCCACGCACGGCTTTCGCCGCCTGACGGTTTTCAAGACCGTTCTCTTAAACCACTTGAGTACGCCTCCGTACTTATAATTGCGCGTCGTGTTGTACGAGCGCCTTCCTGACATAAATTATGATAGCATCTTGGTTTTATTGTGTAAAGCCTTTTTCTAAAAAAACTTTTTAAAAAATCAGAAGGGGGAAATCTCCCCCTTCCTACTTATCCTTGAATGACTTCAAGACCGCCCATGTATGGACGAAGTACTTCTGGAATAACAACTGATCCATCTGCTTGTTGATAGTTCTCAAGAATTGCCGCTACCGTCCGTCCGACTGCAAGTGCAGATCCGTTTAACGTATGGACGAATTCCGGTTTGGCATTCGCTTCCCGACGGAAACGGATTTGTGCCCGGCGCGCTTGGAAATCTTCAAAGTTTGAGCAAGAAGAAATCTCACGGTACACACCTTGGCTCGGCATCCAAACTTCGATGTCATATTTCTTCGCAGCTGTGAAACCAAGATCTGCTGTACACATGCTTAAAACTTGATACGGAAGTTTGAGTAATTTCAGCACGTCTTCTGCTTGTCCTGTCAATAACTCAAGCTGTTCGTATGATTCTTCCGGTTTGACGAAGCGGACCAGTTCCACTTTGTTGAATTGGTGCTGACGGATCAAACCGCGGGTATCACGGCCGGCAGAACCTGCTTCAGACCGGAAACATTGGCTGTAGGCTGCATAACCGATTGGTAATTGATCGGCTGACAGGATTTCTTCCCGGTGCATGTTCGTCACCGGTACTTCTGCTGTCGGGACAAGGAAATAGTTGGTGTCTTCGACTTTGAACGCATCTTCTTCAAATTTCGGAAGCTGTCCTGTTCCTGTCATAGAATCGCGGTTGACCATGAGTGGCGGAAGAATTTCCGTATAGCCGTTTTTATCCTGGTGTAAATCCATCATGAAGTTGATCAATGCCCGCTCGAGACGTGCACCGGCACCGCGGTAAAAGACGAATCGGCTGCCCGTTACTTTTCCGGCACGCTCGACATCAACGATTTTTAATTGCTCCATCAAATCCCAGTGCGGTACAGCTTCAAAATCAAATGCCGGTTTATCGCCGACTTCGCGGATGACGACATTATCGTCTTCCGTAGAACCGATTGGGACACTGTCATGGGGAATGTTCGGAATCCCGAGCAACAACAGGTTTAGTGTCGCTTCGACTTCACGCAATTCTTCATCAAGCGCTTTGACTTCATCGCCGACTTGACGCATCGCCGCAATCGCCTCATCCGCATTTTCTTTGTTGCGTTTCAGTTCTGCGATTTTTTTTGTTGCTTCATTGCGTTCTGCTTTTAGAACTTCTGTTTTCGCAATCAGTTCCCGGCGCTTTTCATCAAGTGCGAGGAACCGGTTCATGTCCGTCAAATCTTCCCCCCGGTGTGCTAGTTTTTCTTGGATTGCGTCAAAATCCTGACGCAGACGTTTAATATCAATCATCTTATTTCCTCCTTTTTTTCAATAAAAAAAGGCAATCCATCCCTCTCCGGTTCTAAAAAACCGAAGAGGGACGAATCACCTGGATCCGCGTTGCCACCCTCATTGCTAGTCGTACTAGCCAACTCTAAAGACGCGATAACGGGCGTACCCGCACCTTGTTCGCAAGGTGTGTGATCCGGCTCGATTCAAAGTATCCTTCTGACTAGTTCGCACCACCCACTAGCTCTCTTAACAGAATAAATGCTTCTACTTGGTCCGTTCATGACATCATTATGAGATTAGCTTTACTTTACACTATCCCCTTTAAGGTTGACAAGGGTTGGTTGATGAATCGCTTGACTGATTTTTTTGGACCAGGCCGAAACTGCACGGAACAAACGTGTCTGGAAGCTCGCCAGTTCAACTTTTTCAGCACTGGTTACGACAGCCTGAGGAACGGAAAAGCCGGGCAAGTACCGTCCGGCGTCCTCCACTTGGACCGTCCCGATGGCTTCACCCCGCTTTAAAGGGGCTTCGGCTTTTGAAAATTGAAAGACGGGCGTCTGGGGTTTCGGCTGATTTTTTAATACCGTCACGTATAAAGCTGTTTTCGTCACAACATCATAACGGGCTTGTTTTGCCCCTCGGATCGGTAAGGCGCCTTTAATTTGTTCTCCTTTTCCGTAATACGTCAACGGTTCAAAAGAAGAAAAACCATAATCGAGCAATTTTTTCGTTTCGGCGAATCGGGCTTTATCCGATTTGGTGCGCATGACGACCGAAACGAGCGTTAAATTCCCACGGGTTGCGACACTCGCAAAACAGTAACCGGCAAGATCCGTCGTTCCGGTCTTCATTCCCCGCATTCCGCTGTATACATACGGTTGACGCGGCAACATCTTATTGGAGTTTTCCACCTTCGCTCCATTGATTGTAATGAATGAACGTTTCGTCACATCTAATACATCCGGATAGTCTTGAATGTAACGGATGATCAAAAGCGAAATATCCATCGCCGTCATCAAGTTCGTTCCCGGTAATGTCGCATCGACAGCATCCAGTCCGGATGCATTTGCATATTCCGTGTCTTTCATTCCCAGTGCGGCCGCCGTTTCATTCATCCGTTCGACGAATTGTTTTTCCGTTCCAGCCATGACTTCTGCCAACAGGACGGCAGCATCGTTAGCCGATTTAATGAAGGCCGCATCATACAGTTCCCGAATCGTATACGTTGTTTTCCGAATCGGTAACCGGGCAATTCCTTGTGTTTTCGCAAGTTTCAACACTTTTCCACTTGGTCGAACCGTTTGATTCCACGACAGTTTTTTCTGCTCAATTTGCTGACGCACTAGATAAAGTGTCATCAATTTTGTCATCGAAGCCGGCGGTAACGACAACTCAGCCTGTTCAGCCAATAAGATCTTACCTGTCACAGCATCGACCATTATGTAAGATTCCGCCTGAATGTCCGGTGTTTCCGCATAGCCTGTCATCGGTGACAAACCAGCTGTCAGTATAAGTACACTCAGGAAGAGTGTGAAAAGACGTTTCATCGGTCCTCTCCTTCAAATGATGTTCTATCTTTTCAGTGTAGCACAAAAAAAGAAACCGACAGCCGGAAACTGACGGTTTCTCTGTTGCTTTTGATCAAACAGAAACAGCATTACGCTGTCTGATTTTTTGAATGAAATAGTCATGAAGACGTCGGTCTGACGTTAACTCCGGATGGAAGGAGCAGGCGAGATGGAGGTCCGTCTCGACGGCAACGGCCGCTGTTCCCAGCGTAGATAAGACGCGTACGCCTTCTCCGACCTGTTCGACAAAAGGAGCTCGGATGAAAACAGCTTCGATATCCTGCCCTACGCCTTCGACAATCAAAGATGTCTCAAAACTGTCGACTTGTCGCCCAAACGCATTTCGCTTTACTGTCATCGGGATGGCTCGTAAATGGGCAGGACTTTCACTCAATTCACTTGCCAGTAAAATCATTCCGGCACATGTACCGAACATCGGTAACGTATCAATTTGAAGCCGCAAGACATCGAGCAATCCATAGCGATCAATCAACCGGCGTATCGTCGTTGATTCCCCGCCCGGTAAGATTAAACCGTCGATCCCGTCCAAGTCCGCAGCCGACTTGACGATCATCGTTTTGACTCCGAGTGTATGAAGCATCTCCTGATGTTCCCGGACCGCGCCTTGGACACCTAATACACCAATTACCATCCGCGTGGTGCCATCCGTTCTTCAAACGGCATCGACGTCACATCGATTCCTTTCATCGCGGTGCCCAGTCCTCTCGAAAGATGGGCAATCCGTTCGAAATCATCTTTATACGTCACGGCTTCGACGATAGCTTTCGCCACGCGTTCTGGATGTTCCGATTTAAAGATACCAGAACCGACAAACACACCATCGGCTCCGAGATGCATCATCAAGGCGGCATCGGCCGGCGTCGCAATTCCACCCGCTGCAAAATTGACGACGGGAAGACGCCCTGCTGCTTGAATCTGTTGTAATACTTCGTAAGAGCCTCCCCACTCTTTACTGCGTGTCATCAATTCATCGGGTTGTGAATGAAGAATCTGCTGAAGTTGCGCTTGAATCTTCCGCATATGACGAACAGCTTCCACGACATTGCCTGTCCCCGGTTCCCCTTTTGTCCGGATCATGGCCGCTCCTTCTGCAATCCGTCGTGCTGCTTCCCCTAAATCACGTGCTCCACAGACAAACGGGACTGTAAACGCCGATTTCAACAAATGATATTCTTCATCTGCCGGCGTCAGGACTTCACTTTCATCGATAAAATCAACACCTAATGATTCAAGAACCCGTGCTTCCACGATATGTCCGATACGGCATTTCGCCATCACCGGAATCGACACGGCCTGCAAGACGTCTTCTGTAATGAGTGGATCAGCCATCCGGGCCACTCCACCGTCACGCCGGATGTCCGATGGTACCCGTTCAAGTGCCATGACTGCCACCGCACCGGCAGCTTCTGCGATTTTAGCCTGCTCCGCATTCACGACGTCCATGATGACACCACCCTTTTGCATTTCGGCCATCCCTCGTTTGACACGATCTGATCCTTGTTGTCGCTCCATCATTTTGAACTCCCCCTAGACATTGATAGTATTTCCAATCGCTGATACTTTTTAGTATATTCTTCGTTGACTATTTTAAAAGTATCAGTTTATGATGAATTAACCAGGTCAGTGAAAAGGAGACAATCTATGGACATGTTATCGTTTGAGTTAGTACGGGAGGGAAACCGTCCGTTGTATGAACAGCTGTATCAACAAATACGTCAGGAAATCATTGAAGGACGCCTGGCCTACGGGACGAAATTACCGTCAAAACGAAAGCTTGGCCAGTTTTTAAATCTCAGCCAGACGACCATTGAACTGGCTTATCAACAATTGGTCGCAGAAGGATATGTCGAATCCGTTTCCCGGAAAGGTTACTTCGTCTTAGCGTATGAAGAGCTGGCGTATGTTAAAACAACACCTTTGCCGACAAGTCAACGGACAAATCAAAAACCGACCATGCGGTACGATTTTCACCCAAGTAAAATCGACGGCTCCTCTTTTCCTTTTTCACGTTGGCGAAAACATGCCAAGGATGTCATCGATGAACAACATCAATCACTCGTCTCCCTCGGACATCCGCAAGGTGATTTAGCGTTACGTCTTGAGATTGCGACGTATCTTTATCATTCACGAGGGGTCGTCTGTTCTCCAGAACAGATCATCATTGGTTCCGGCGTCGAACAACTTCTGCCGCAAATCATCTTTTTGTTAGGAAAATCGACGACTTATGGTATTGAAGATCCAGGGTATCATGCGACACGCTTAATCCTTGAAAGTCATGAACGAAAGACCATTCCGATTCCTGTCGACCAAAACGGTTTAACGATTCATTCTCTGATTCAAAGTCCAGCCGATGTGATGTATGTGACACCAGCCCACCAGTTTCCGTCCGGCAGTATTCTGTCTGTCAATCGACGCCGGCAGCTGCTAAACTGGGCAGCTGAATCGGATAGCCGTTATATCATTGAAGATGATTATGACAGTGAATTCCGATACAGTGGAAAATCAATTCCTTCCTTGCACAGTATGGACAGTGAGCGGGTGATTTACCTGAGTACATTTTCAAAATCGTTAATGCCGTCCCTTCGAATCGGATATATGGTGCTGCCCCGCCCTTTACTAGAACGATATCAAACTGAATTTCCGTACTACACGTGCAGTGTCTCCCGATTTGATCAAACGATTTTGACACGCTTCATGAAAGAAGGCGACTTTGAGAAACATTTGAACCGGATGCGAAAAATCTACCGTCGGAAACTCGATGTCGTCGTTCACGCTCTCCGGGATGTTCCGTTTCTGCGATTGACGGGTGAAAGCGCCGGCCTTCATATCGTCCTTTCCGTCTCAAACGGAATGGACGAACAGGAGTTACTGCGACGGGCGAATGAATCTTCCATTCAAGTGTATGGTTTATCAAATTATGCCCAACTTCCGTTATCCACAGTTCATCCACAGATTGTTCTCGGATTTGCAAGTCTGACAGAACAACAGTTGAATCAAGGGCTTACTGAGCTCGTTTCAGCTTGGCAGTTACAGTAAGTTTATCCACAAGGTTATCCACAAAAAACCCTGCGACCTTCATTGGCCGCAGGGTTTTGAATTATTGACGCGTATAGTTTGAAGCTTCTTTTGTAATTTGAATGTCGTGAGGATGGCTTTCCTGTAAACCTGCACCTGTCATCCGGATAAACTGTGTTTCTTCACGTAATTCTTCAAGTGAAGCAGAACCACAGTATCCCATTCCTGAACGAATGCCTCCAACGAGTTGATAAACAGAGTCACCGAGTTTACCGCGATACGCCACACGACCTTCGATTCCTTCTGGAACAAACTTCTTGTCGGCTTCTTGGAAATAACGATCTTGGCTACCGCGCTTCATCGAAGCTTCCGATCCCATACCACGATACGTCTTGAATTGACGACCTTGGTAAATTTCCATTTCTCCCGGACTTTCCTCGACACCAGCAAGCAAGCTACCCAACATGACAGCATGACCGCCTGCTGCGAGTGCTTTGACGATATCCCCTGAATACTTGATTCCACCATCGGCGATAATCGAGACACCGTGCTTGCGGGCTTCTGTCGCACAATCAAAGACAGCTGTAATTTGCGGAACCCCGACTCCTGCAACGACACGTGTCGTACAAATTGATCCCGGTCCGATTCCGACTTTGATGACTGAAGCACCTGCTTCAATCAAATCACGTGTCGCTTCAGCTGTCGCCACGTTTCCTGCGATGATTGGCAAGTTCGGATATTCATCACGAAGTTCACGTACCTTCACGAGAACCCCTTCTGAGTGACCGTGCGCCGTATCGACGACCAATGCGTCAACTCCTGCATCTACGAGGAACTTGGCACGAACCGATGCATCTTTTGTGACACCGACAGCTGCTGCAACGAGCAGACGTCCAAATGAATCTTTTGCTGCATGTGGATATTGCTCAACTTTTTCAATATCCTTTGTTGTAATCAATCCTTTTAAAACACCGTTCTCATCAACGAGTGGCAACTTTTCAATCCGATGTTTGTGGAGAATCTGTTCTGCTTCTTCTAAAGAAGTACCGACTTTTGCTGTAACCAGTTCTTCTGTCGTCATGACGGTTTCGATGACGGTCGAGTAATCTTTTACGAAACGAAGATCACGATTCGTTAAGATACCGACCAGTTTACGCTCCGTTTCATTATTGACGATCGGAACACCGGAAATCCGGTATTTGCTCATCAAATATTCAGCATCATAGACTTGTCGTTCTGGCGTGAGATAAAAAGGATTTGTAATGACACCATTCTCAGAACGCTTAACACGATCCACATGCTCGGCTTGATCTTCCATCGACATATTCTTGTGAATGACGCCGAGACCCCCTTGACGTGCCATTGCAATTGCCATTGGAGCTTCTGTTACAGTATCCATTCCAGCACTGATCAAAGGGATGTTTAATGTAATCCCTTCGCATAATGTTACTGACAAATCAACATCTCGCGGTAAGACACTTGAACGACGTGGTACGAGCAAGACGTCATCAAACGTCAAGCCTTCTTTAGCAAATTTGTTCTCCCACATGTTATCCACTCGCTTTCTCTTCTATAAAAGAATATTGATGTTATGGTAACAAGCGAGAGGTGTCATGTCAATGACTCCACCAATAATCAGAACAATCAGAAGTTTCACATAACACAAAAAGACCGACCTGCAAAATGCAGATCGGTCCTTCACTTGCCTGGCAACGTCCTATCCTCACAGGGGGAAGCCCCCAACTACTTTCGGCGTTCAAGTGCTTAACTTCCGTGTTCGGCATGGGAACGGGTGTGACCACTTGGCTATCGTCACCAGACGACGGGCTCGCGCCCTCAAAACTGAAGTCATCAACAATGCATCTGCTAGAACAAGGCCTCGACCGATTAGTATCACTCAGCTCCGCATGTCGCCATGCTTCCACCCGTGACCTATCTACCTCATCGTCTCTGAGGGGTCTTTCTTGATTACTCAAAGGGAAATCTCATCTTGGAGGGGGCTTCATGCTTAGATGCTTTCAGCATTTATCCCGTCCGCACGTAGCTACCCAGCGATGCTCCTGGCGGAACAACTGGTACACCAGCGGTGCGTCCATCCCGGTCCTCTCGTACTAAGGACAGCTCTCCTCAAATTTCCTGCGCCCACGACGGATAGGGACCGAACTGTCTCACGACGTTCTGAACCCAGCTCGCGTACCGCTTTAATGGGCGAACAGCCCAACCCTTGGGACCTACTCCAGCCCCAGGATGCGATGAGCCGACATCGAGGTGCCAAACCTCCCCGTCGATGTGGACTCTTGGGGGAGATCAGCCTGTTATCCCCAGGGTAGCTTTTATCCGTTGAGCGATGGCCCTTCCATGCGGAACCACCGGATCACTAAGCCCGACTTTCGTCCCTGCTCGACTTGTAGGTCTCGCAGTCAAGCTCCCTTCTGCCTTTGCGCTCTACGAATGATTTCCAACCATTCTGAGGGAACCTTTGGGCGCCTCCGTTACTGTTTAGGAGGCGACCGCCCCAGTCAAACTACCCGCCTGACACGGTCCTCCAGCCGGATGACGGCTGCGAGTTAGAGACTCTATGCATGAAGGGCGGTATCCCAAGGGTGACTCCTCCGAAGCTGGCGCTCCGGTCTCGACGTCTCCCGCCTATCCTGTACATCATGCACAAAGCCTCAATATCAGGCTGTAGTAAAGCTCCATGGGGTCTTTCCGTCCTGTCGCGGGTAACCTGCATCTTCACAGGTACTATGATTTCACCGGGTCTCTCGTTGAGACAGTGCCCAAATCGTTACGCCTTTCGTGCGGGTCGGAACTTACCCGACAAGGAATTTCGCTACCTTAGGACCGTTATAGTTACGGCCGCCGTTTACTGGGGCTTCGGTTCAAAGCTTCGCTTGCGCTAACCCATCCCCTTAACCTTCCAGCACCGGGCAGGCGTCAGCCCCTATACGTCATCTTGCGATTTAGCAGAGACCTGTGTTTTTGCTAAACAGTCGTTTGGGCCTATTCACTGCGGCTCTACTCATGTAGAGCGTCCCTTCTCCCGAAGTTACGGGACCATTTTGCCGAGTTCCTTAACGAGAGTTATCCCGCGCGTCTTAGAATTCTCATCCCGCCTACCTGTGTCGGTTTACGGTACTGGCACCTTCCACCTCACTAGAGGCTTTTCTTGGCAGTGTGAAATCGTGACCTTCGTCCCTACGGGACTCCGCATCGTTCCTCGACTTTGATGCCTGACGGATTTGCCAATCAGACGGTCTCGAAACTTACACATGCACTTCCATCCGCATGCGTCACTATCCTCCTGCGTCCCCCCATTGTTCAAACGGTGGATCGGTGGTACAGGAATATCAACCTGTTATCCATCGCCTACGCCTTTCGGCCTCGGCTTAGGTCCAGACTAACCCTGAGCGGACGAGCCTTCCTCAGGAAACCTTGGGCTTTCGACGGAGGGGATTCTCACCCCTCTTTTCGCTACTCACACCGGCATTCTCACTTCCAAACGCTCCACTGCTCCTTACGGTACAGCTTCACAGCGGTTTGGAACGCTCCCCTACCATTCCTTACGGAATCCGCAGCTTCGGTGGTATGTTTAGCCCCGTTACATTTTCGGCGCGGCGCCACTCGACTAGTGAGCTATTACGCACTCTTTGAATGGTGGCTGCTTCTAAGCCAACATCCTAGCTGTCTAGGCAGCGCCACATCCTTTTCCACTTAACATACACTTTGGGACCTTAGCTGGCGGTCTGGGCTGTTTCCCTCTTGACTACGGATCTTATCACTCGCAGTCTGACTCCCGAGTATAAGTTGCCGGCATTCGGAGTTTAACTGAATTCGGTAACCCTGTGGGGGCCCCTAGTCCAATCAGTGCTCTACCTCCGGAACTCTCAACCTCGAGGCTAGCCCTAAAGCTATTTCGGGGAGAACCAGCTATCTCCAGGTTCGATTGGCATTTCACCGCTACCCACACCTCATCCCCGCACTTTTCAACGTGCGTGGGTTCGGACCTCCAGTCAGTGTTACCTGACCTTCATCCTGGACATGGGTAGATCACCTGGTTTCGGGTCTACGACAACGCACTATGGCGCCCTATTCAGACTCGCTTTCGCTACGGCTCCGCCTCATCAGCTTAACCTCGCGCGCTATCGTAACTCGCCGGTTCATTCTACAAAAGGCACGCCATCACCCATTAACGGGCTCTGACTACTTGTAGGCATACGGTTTCAGGATCTATTTCACTCCCCTTCCGGGGTGCTTTTCACCTTTCCCTCACGGTACTGGTTCACTATCGGTCACTAGGGAGTATTTAGCCTTGGGAGATGGTCCTCCCGGATTCCGACGGGGTTTCACGTGTCCCGCCGTACTCAGGATCCACTCTGGAGGGAAAACAGTTTCAGCTACAGGGCTGTCACCTTCTTCGGCCGGCCTTTCCAGGTCGTTCGCCTACTGTCTTCCTTTTTGACTCCGTATAGAGTGTCCTACAACCCCGGAGAGCATGCTCTCCGGTTTGGGCTGTTCCCGTTTCGCTCGCCGCTACTCAGGGAATCGCATTTGCTTTCTCTTCCTCCGGGTACTTAGATGTTTCAGTTCCCCGGGTCTGCCTCACGCTACACTATGTATTCATGTAACATGTCCCATCCCATTACGGATGGTGGGTTCCCCCATTCGGAAATCCTCGGATCAAAGCATACTTACTGCTCCCCGAAGCATATCGCTGTTCGTCGCGTCCTTCATCGGCTCCTAGTGCCAAGGCATCCACCGTACGCCCTTCATACCTTGATCTAGCATTTTGGTATTCTAAGAACACACGTCTAATGACATGGTTATAAAAATTTGATGTCTTGTTGATGTCTTCAGTTTTCAAGGTGCGAGTGTCTCTTTCGAGACTGAGAGACGAGCTCTCAAAACTGAACGATGGGCATGTCCCGTAAGGGACGTTTTCCTTAGAAAGGAGGTGATCCAGCCGCACCTTCCGATACGGCTACCTTGTTACGACTTCACCCCAATCATCTACCCCACCTTCGACGGCTGGCTCCTTGCGGTTACCTCACCGGCTTCGGGTGTTGCAAACTCTCGTGGTGTGACGGGCGGTGTGTACAAGACCCGGGAACGTATTCACCGCAGTATGCTGACCTGCGATTACTAGCGATTCCGACTTCATGCAGGCGAGTTGCAGCCTGCAATCCGAACTGGGAACGGCTTTCTGGGATTGGCTCCACCTCGCGGTCTCGCTGCCCTTTGTACCGTCCATTGTAGCACGTGTGTAGCCCAACTCATAAGGGGCATGATGATTTGACGTCATCCCCACCTTCCTCCGGTTTGTCACCGGCAGTCTCCCTAGAGTGCCCAACTAAATGCTGGCAACTAAGGATAGGGGTTGCGCTCGTTGCGGGACTTAACCCAACATCTCACGACACGAGCTGACGACAACCATGCACCACCTGTCACCCTTGTCCCCGAAGGGAAAACTTGATCTCTCAAGCGGTCAAGGGGATGTCAAGAGTTGGTAAGGTTCTTCGCGTTGCTTCGAATTAAACCACATGCTCCACCGCTTGTGCGGGTCCCCGTCAATTCCTTTGAGTTTCAGCCTTGCGGCCGTACTCCCCAGGCGGAGTGCTTAATGCGTTAGCTTCAGCACTGAGGGGCGGAAACCCCCCAACACCTAGCACTCATCGTTTACGGCGTGGACTACCAGGGTATCTAATCCTGTTTGCTCCCCACGCTTTCGCGCCTCAGCGTCAGTTACAGACCAAAGAGTCGCCTTCGCCACTGGTGTTCCTCCACATCTCTACGCATTTCACCGCTACACATGGAATTCCACTCTTCTCTTCTGTACTCAAGCCTTCCAGTTTCCAATGACCCTCCCCGGTTGAGCCGGGGGCTTTCACATCAGACTTAAAAGGCCGCCTGCGCGCGCTTTACGCCCAATAATTCCGGACAACGCTTGCCACCTACGTATTACCGCGGCTGCTGGCACGTAGTTAGCCGTGGCTTTCTCGCAAGGTACCGTCAAGGTACGAGCATTACCTCTCGTACTTGTTCTTCCCTTACAACAGAGTTTTACGATCCGAAAACCTTCATCACTCACGCGGCGTTGCTCCATCAGACTTTCGTCCATTGTGGAAGATTCCCTACTGCTGCCTCCCGTAGGAGTCTGGGCCGTGTCTCAGTCCCAGTGTGGCCGATCACCCTCTCAGGTCGGCTATGCATCGTCGCCTTGGTGGGCCATTACCCCACCAACTAGCTAATGCACCGCAAGGCCATCCCAAGGTGACGCCGGAGCGCCTTTCATCATCAGACCATGCGGTCTGAAGAACTATTCGGTATTAGCTCCGATTTCTCGGAGTTATCCCAATCCTTGGGGCAGGTTCCTTACGTGTTACTCACCCGTCCGCCGCTCATTCCCTTCACTTCCCTCCGAAGAGTTCCGTGAGCTTCCTGCGCTCGACTTGCATGTATTAGGCACGCCGCCAGCGTTCGTCCTGAGCCAGGATCAAACTCTCCATAAAGTGTTTGACTTGCTCGTTGTGTGACAGAAGTCACGTTGACGAAGCTTGCGCTTCATTCATTGTTTGTATCCGAAGATACGTTTTTTGCCTCATCGTTCAGTTTTCAAAGTTCGTCCGCGCCTGTTTTGGCGACTCAATTAGAATACCAAGTCTGAAACAATAAGTCAACAACTTTTTGAAAGAAGTTTTTTCTTGTTTCCGGCAGTGCGCTCGTCCTCTTAAGGACAAGAAATAATATACCATGGGATTTATTATTGTACAAGTGTTTTTTTATAAAAAAGAAAAACTCTTTTTTCCATCGAATTTATGACGAAAAAGAGAGCGTTTCTTCTATATATAGTACACATGATGCTGGTCTTTAATCCATAAGCTGAATGATATTCAGTTGCCGTTCCTCCATCAAGTCTTTAACAATACGCTGATTATGTTCTTCATACGTAATCACCGGGCGGTCAAATACACTGTTTTTTCGGAGGACCGTTGCAATCTTCCCGTTACTCATCAAGACGCGATCACCTGATTCTATCGGTAATAATAACTGTCCAAGAAGCATGACATACTTCGAATCGTACTGCATAGGTCGCGCTTTTAAATGACAGTACGCATCATAGACCTTATAAGCTTCACGGTATGGGCGCCAACTGGTCATGGCTGCAAAGACATCCGCTACGATGAACAGTCTCGTATGATCCATGATTTTATCCCCTTTGACTTTCAAAGGATATCCGGAACCGTCCAGCCGCTCATGATGTTGAACGATCATCCGTTTCACTGTATCGGAGATGATGTTCTCTTTTTGTAAAGCTTGGAACGCCATCGCAGGATGACGGTGAAAGATTTCTTGTTGCATCGCTTCATACCGCTTTGTGTGACGCCATTCCATGATACGGGCCAATCCACAGTCCGCAAAATAGGACGCCACCCATAAATCATGAATCATCTTGCGCTCTTTTCCGGCTGCTTCCGCAAGCAATTGAGCAATCGCTCCCCGGTAAATTGCATGTCGCACGGTGTACGCTTCTGTTCCTCGCTCCAGGAAGTACGGTAAGATATCTTCCCGTCGCACCAGATCCGGCATGGATTCCTTCACCCATCTCAACGCATCATAGACATTTGGAACTAATCCTTGCTCCCAGGAAGTGAATACCTGATTGTAGGTTTCAATCAACGGATCAAATAGACTGTCTTCTTCTATCTCTTCCAGTTCCTGATCGGTCATCGATGCTTCCATCATCCCTTCAGGCCGTTCCTCGATATCTACTTCTTTAATCAAAAATCGTTTGATTCGTCGTAACTCATCTGTTCCAATCTTTTTTCCAGCTTCAACGATTGGAATATCCGTATGTAAAAACAGAGACTCGGTTATCCGGTCACCAAGAATAAGTCGCTCACTTGCCACGCGCATCGTTGTCTCGTTCCTTCCCTTGAGTGATTTTTTAGAAAAACAGCAGAGTAAAGACAAGATTGTCCCCACTCTGCTGTACATCGTTCTACTTCGTTTTATTCTTCTGTCGGCTCAGCATCGCTGTTCATCTCAGAAGTTGAAACGGTCTGTTCTTCCAAACTCGTTTCGCCTTCTTCTAATACAGCATTTTCTTCCTCGACAGCATCTTCTTTTTTCAGTTTTGCAACTGTCGCGACACGATCGCCTTCTTCGATTCGAATCACTTTGACCCCTTGTGCATTACGTCCGACACTTGAGATGTTTTGTGAATCGGTCCGAATGACGATGCCGCTTTCCGTCATGATCATGATGTCATCATCGACATCAACAATCCGGAGCGCAACAATTTGTCCGACACGGTCTGTCACTTTACTGGCAATCAATCCTTTACCACCACGTGACTGGGTGCGGAACTCTGTCATTGGTGTCCGTTTCCCGAAACCTTTTTCCGTAATGACGAGTACATCCTGCTCATCACGGGCCAGTTCCATTCCGATGACGATAGCGTCTGCCGATAAGTTCATCGCTTTGACGCCTCGAGCACCACGTCCCATTGAGCGAACGTTCGTAATTGGGAAGCGGATAGCTTTTCCGGTATTCGAGACAGTAAAGACCTCATCTTCCGTCGAAGCAAGACGAACCGATGTCAATTCATCATCTTCAAACAGACGAATCGCAATCAATCCATTTTTATTGATCCGGGCGTAAGCAGATAACGGTGAACGTTTGACCCGACCTTTGCGTGTCATAAAGATCAACGATTTCTGTTCATCCTGCATCACTTCTTCTGCATCGAGCGCTTCTTCCGGTTCTTCAAGACTGTCCGGTGCCTCTTCCGAAGTGACTTCGACATCAATGATGTTCTCGGTCGCTTCCGCTGCCTCTTGTTCTTCAAGGTAACGTTTGAAGTTGACCGGAATCATCGTTTCGACCTTCTCATCGCGTTCGATTTGAATCAAGTTGATGATTGGTACACCTTTCGAAGTCCGGCTCATCTCCGGTACTTCATACCCGCGAATCCGGTAGACTTTTCCACGATTCGTAAAGAAGAGAATCGTATCATGTGTCGAACACGACAACAGACGGGTTACATAATCCGTATCGTTCGTGCCGATTCCTTGGACACCGCGTCCGCCACGGCGCTGCGCGCGGTACGAATCCGTCGTCAAGCGTTTGATGTAGCCGCTGCTCGTCAACGTAATGATGATATCTTTTTCCGGAATCAAATCTTCATCTTCGAATTCGATGTGGTCCATCCGAATTTCAGTCCGGCGTTGATCGTTGAAGCGTTCTTTCACTTCTTCGAGTTCTGTCCGGATTAATTCAAGCAAAACTTCATCGCTTTCGAGAATTGTTTTAAGTTCCGTAATCAATTGCATGATTTCGTCATACTCCGCATCAATCTTCTCACGTTCAAGTCCCGTTAACCGCTGCAGGCGCATATCAAGAATCGCCTGTGATTGTTTCTCGGATAAGGCAAACCGGTCCATCAACTGTTCCCGGGCAGCATCCGCTGTCCGGTTCGCACGGATGATCTTGATGACTTCATCGAGATGATCAAGGGCAATCCGTAAACCAGCTAAGAGATGTTCCCGTGCTTCTGCTTTCTCGAGATCAAACTGCGTCCGGCGACGGACGATTTCTTTTTGGTGCTCGAGATAGTGATACAACATTTCTTTCAGCGTCAATGTACGCGGACGGCCACTGACGATTGCCAGCATGTTCACACCAAATGTCGTCTGCATCGACGTTTGTTTATAGAGGTTGTTAAGAATGACACTCGCGTTGGCATCACGGCGAATCTCCATGACGATACGCATACCGCGGCGATCGGATTCATCACGTAAATCAGTGATACCTTCGATTTTCTTCTCACGGACGAGATCGGCAATCTTTTCAACGAGACGGGCTTTGTTGACCTGGTACGGCAACTCCGTCACGATGATCCGTTCACGATCTTTTTTCGTCTGCTCGATTTCGGCTTTTGCCCGAACGATGATCGATCCGCGTCCGGTTTCATAAGCACGTCGGATTCCGCTGCGTCCCAAGATCTCACCGGCTGTCGGGAAATCTGGTCCTGGAATATGCTGCATCAGTTCGGAAATCGTGATGTCCGGATTATGCGACAAGGCAAGGACACCATCGATGACTTCACCGAGTTGGTGAGGCGGAATGTTCGTCGCCATCCCGACCGCAATCCCGCTCGAACCGTTGACAAGTAAGTTCGGGAAGCGGGATGGTAACACTTCCGGTTCCCGTTCCGATCCATCGTAGTTATCTTTGAAATTGACGGTATTTTTATTGATATCGCGAATGATTTCCATCGCGATTTTTGACATACGGGCTTCCGTATATCGCATGGCAGCGGCTGAATCGCCGTCGACAGAACCAAAGTTTCCGTGACCGTCGACGAGTTCATACCGGTAACTGAAGTCCTGCGCCATCCGAACCATCGTGTCGTAAACAGCAGAGTCACCGTGCGGGTGATACTTACCGATGACTTCACCGACGATACGGGCAGACTTCTTATGCGGTTTATCCGCGCGGATACCAAGGTCATTCATCGCATATAAAATACGACGATGACCCGGTTTTAAACCGTCACGGACATCGGGTAAAGCACGTGCGACGATAACGCTCATCGCATAATCCATGAAGGATGTACGCATTTCTTGACTGATGTTGATATCTTTAATGATCCCTTGTTGATCGGACATTCGTATGGCCACCCTCTCTATTCAACGTTAAATATCCAAGTTCTTCACATAGTGGGCGTGCGACTGGATAAAGTCACGACGTGGTTCTACCTGGTCTCCCATCAAAATGTCAAAGACCTCATCTGCTTCGATCGCGTCCTGTAATTCGACACGCAGCATTTGACGACCACTCGGATCCATCGTGGTTTCCCACAGTTGCTCCGGATCCATCTCACCGAGACCTTTATAACGCTGAATGTCGTATCGTGCGTTTTCCGGAAGTGCTGCTAATGCTTCGTTCAACTCACGTTCGTTGTGCACGTACGTGATGTTTTTCCCTTGTTTGATTCCATAAAGCGGCGGTTGGGCAATGTAGACGTAACCGTGCTCGACCAGCGGACGCATGTAACGGTAGAAGAATGTCAATAACAGTGTCCGGATGTGGGCACCATCGACGTCGGCATCGGTCATGATGATGACTTTGTGATACCGGGCTTTTTCGATATTGAATTCAGAACCGATACTTGTTCCGAGCGCCGTAATGATCGTCCGGATTTCGTTACTGCCGAGAATCTTATCCAGGCGTGCTTTTTCGACGTTCAAGATCTTACCTCGGATCGGTAAGATGGCTTGGAAATGACGATCACGTCCAGATTTCGCTGAACCACCCGCCGAGTCACCCTCAACGATGTAGATTTCGGAAATCGTCGCATCACGTGATGAACAGTCGGCAAGCTTTCCTGGAAGTGAACTCACTTCAAGGACTCCTTTGCGTCGTGTTAATTCACGGGCACGTTTCGCAGCCATCCGGGCACGGGACGCCATCATTCCTTTTTCGACGATTGCACGGGCACTTGTCGGGTTCTCCATCATGAACTGTTCAAACGCAGACGAGAACAACGTATCCGTTGCCGTCCGTGCATCCGAGTTCCCAAGTTTCGTTTTCGTCTGTCCTTCGAACTGTGGATTCGGGTGTTTGATCGAGACGATTGCCGTCATCCCTTCACGCACATCTTCCCCGGACAACGTACCGTCGGCTTCTTTCATCAGACCGAATTTTTTCGCGTAATCATTGATGACACGTGTCAAAGCCGTTTTAAAACCGGTTTCGTGTGTTCCACCTTCATGTGTCGGGATATTGTTCGTGAACGAGTAGATGTTGGCTGCAAAACCATCGTTATATTGCAACGCCACTTCAACTTCAATCCCGTCCCGGTTACCGTGTACATAAACCGGTTCTTCGTGGACGACTTCTTTCGAACGGTTTAAATGCTCGACGTACGACTTGATTCCGCCTTCGTAATGGAAACTGCGCGTAATCGGTTCATCCGCACGATCATCCGTAATTTCGATCGTCAGTCCTTTATTTAAGAATGCCAGCTCACGAAGTCGTGTCGCAAGCAGATCATAATCGTATTCGAGTGTTTCCTGGAAGATTTCATCATCCGGGAAGAAACGGATCATCGTCCCGGTTTCTTCCGACGTGCCAATGATATCTAAATCCGCAGCAGGTACACCGCGGTGATACGCCTGGTAATACAGTTTTTCATTCCGTTTGACGAAAACTTCAAGTTTCGTCGAGAGTGCGTTAACGACAGATGCCCCAACACCGTGAAGACCACCGGATACTTTGTATCCGCCGCCGCCGAATTTACCGCCGGCGTGAAGGACTGTCAGGATAACTTCGACTGCCGGACGTCCCATTTTTTCCTGGATATCGACCGGGATTCCCCGTCCGTTATCTTCAACCAGAATCGAATTACCCGGTTCAATCGTAACTTTGATCGTATCGCAATACCCTGCAAGTGCTTCATCGATCGAGTTATCGACGATTTCCCATACTAAATGGTGAAGCCCCTTCGATGCAGTCGATCCGATATACATACCCGGACGTTTCCGAACGGCTTCTAGACCTTCAAGCACCTGAATCTGATCGGCACCGTACCCTTGTTCTAATTCCATATCTTCATGATTACTCATCGGTTTTCTCACCTACTATTTCTTTGTATGATGTCTCTTCCAAAATGACGGCCCCCTGTTTCACGTGGAACAACTTCGCCTGTTTGATCGTTTCATGTGCGATTCCATCGACACTCGTGGTCGTCAGAATGGTTTGCACTTTTTGTTGCATCGTATCGAGCAAATGGGTTTGACGATGATCATCGAGCTCGGATAAGACATCGTCGAGAAGTAGCAACGGATATTCCCCCACTTCTTCATGAATCAATTCAATCTCTGCTAATTTCAAAGAGAGTGCTGCTGTCCGTTGTTGTCCTTGTGAACCATAGGTCTGGACATTCCGACCGTTGACTTCCATTTCGAAGTCATCCCGATGCGGACCGAACAGGGTCACACCTCTTCGGATTTCGTTTGTCTTTATTTTACCAAACTTCTGCACGTAAGAAGCAGTCATTCCTTCAACATCGAGCAAATCATTGCTAAATGTATCCGAACGGTAAATAAGGACGAGCTGTTCCTGTCCACGACTGATTCCTTCATGAATCGGACGTGCCCACTTTTCCAGCTGGGCAATGAAGTGATGACGGCGCTGAACGATTTTAACGGCAAGCGTAATCATCTGCTCCGTCAAGACATCGAGGAACGTCTCATCTCCACCTTTGATCGATAACTGTTTCAGCAATGCATTCCGCTGTTTGAGAACTTTTAAATACTGACTGAGTTCATGTAGATAGACCGGACTGACCTGACCAATTTCCATATCCAAAAAGCGACGTCTGATTTGTGGACTGCCTTTGACGATGTGTAAGTCTTCTGGTGCAAACAGCACGATATTCAACGCACCGACATAATCACTGAGCCGGCGCTGTTCGAGATGATTCAGCTTCGCTTTTTTACCGCGACTCGAAATCGCGATTTCCTGCGAGTGAGATCCTCTTCTTTTATGAATCCGTCCTTCGACACGAGCTGTCTCGGCATCCCACTGGATCAATTCTTTGTCATGCGTCGTCCGGTGAGACTTCGCAAGGGCAAGAACATAAATGGCTTCCAGGAGATTCGTCTTCCCTTGCGCATTCTCCCCAATCAGCACATTCGTCTTTTCTGAAAAAGATAATTCCAACGACTCATAGTTGCGATAGTGACTGAGCCGGACCGAATCTAGTCGCACGTTAGTTTCCCTCGTTCTTAATGATGAACTGACCGTAATCTTCTACGTCAATCACATCTCCATCCCGTAATTTACGACCGCGTCGCTGATCGACTTCACCGTTGACAAGAATGGGTACCTCGGCGAGGAACGGTTTAGCTTGTCCACCGCTCGAGATGATATCAGAAAGTTTCAGGAACTGACCTAATGTGACATATTCTGTTGAAATCTTGATTTGATTCATGGTTTGACTCCTCCTACCTACATATTATAAATGACGTACTCTTTATTGTACTAAAAAACTTACGATTTGGCAAAATGAACGAACGTATATACGGATTTCAAAAAAAGCCCAAGGAACTTAGAAGGTTCCTTGGGTATGAATCATGCTGTTCGAACAGGAAGGATCAGTTGCAGGACGTTGTCTTGATCAACCGGATGCAGGATGAACGGTCGGATCGAACCGGTGAACTGGATTTCGATATCCGTTGCGTCGAGTGCCTTTAACGCATCCATCATATACTTCGAGTTGAACGAGATTTTCAGCTCTTCTCCTTCAAGCGATAAGATACTGACTTGTTCCGACACTTTACCGACTTCCGGTGAGTGCGAAGAAATTTCGACTGCCGTCGTGCCTTCTGCTGCGAACTTGATGACGTTGTTGCGGTCTTCCCGTGCAAGCAGTGACGCACGGTCGATTGCTTGAAGTAATTCCTTCGCATTCATGCGGACTGCTGTCCGGTACTCTTCCGGAATCAAACGGGATGTATCCGGATAGTTGCCGTCAAGCAGACGCGAGAAGAATAAGACGTGTTTCATCTTAAACAGGATCTGTTGATTCGTAATCGTAATGTCGACGTGACCATCACTAAGTAATTTGGATAATTCGTTTAAGCTTTTTCCCGGTACGATGACGTTTTGGAACGAAATCTCATTGTCCGTCTCAAACTGGGCCCGTCGTAACGCCAGTCGGTGACTGTCTGTCGAGACGCATGTCAGGATGTCCTTGTCCGCCGAGAAGTTAACACCCGTCAATAC
The DNA here is from genome assembly GCF_057834585.1 of Exiguobacterium sp. GL_137. NCBI lineage: Bacteria > Bacillati > Bacillota > Bacilli > Caryophanales > Exiguobacterium > Exiguobacterium sp. GL_137. The sequence goes on along the minus strand of NZ_CM174406.1, from coordinate 2,061 downwards.
AGGACGTGTTTCCTGTACGGCGACGGCAAAGCTCGTTTGACGGATCATTGACCGTAACAAATCAGCCGGTAAACGGAACTGTTGTCCGCCGTCGACTTGCGGTAAGCGCGGGAATTCATCCGGATCAAGTCCGTTCAAGTGAAATTCTGCCGTACCTGATTGAATCCGTGTCATGAAGTTGGGTGAAACTTCAAGGATTACTTCGTCTGTGGGTAACTTCTTGACGATATCCCCAAAGAAGCGGGCATTCAAGACGACACTGCCTGCACGATGGACCGTGACATAGGAAGTACCGTTCTCTTCTGCATAGATGGTCCGTTCGATTGAGATTTCTGTATCGCTTCCTGTCAGCGTCATACCGTCTCCGTGGGCTTCGAGTTTGATTCCCGTTAAGATCGGAATCGTTGTCCGGGATGAAACAGCTTTTGCTACATCTTGAATTGCTTGGATTAAAGTATCCCGTTGAATTGTAATATGCATATTGTCGTTAAGCTCCTCTCAAAATGGGCGTTACATCATCATAACATAATAATATATTTTTTTAATAATAGTATTAGGGGCTGTGGATAGTGTGGATAAGTCGGTGGATAACTTGGTATAGAGCCAAAACGCGTGTGGATAACTTGTGGATAACTAGCCTCTTTTATCCACAGCTTATCCACAGGTTTACGAATGTTTCAATTCATGCTTGATTTGTTCGATGACTTTTCCCGTTTCTCCATCCGATTTGACAAGTGTACTGATTTTTTCGTGTGCATGAATGACGGTCGTGTGATCACGTCCCCCAAACTCCTCACCAATCTTCGGCAATGAGCTTTCTGTCATCTCCCGCGACAGGTACATGGCAATCTGCCGGGGGAAAGCAATCGACTTCGTCCGTTTTTTAGCTTTTAAGTCATCAAACGGCAGATTAAAGTGTTTACTGACCGATTCCTGAATATCACGAATCGTGACTTTCCGTGGTTCACTCGCAGGCATGATATTATGCAATGCTTCAGCGGCAACATTCGGATCAATGGTGCGTCCGACCAGGTTGGCGTAGGCAATGACGCGGGTTAAGGCCCCTTCGAGTTCGCGAATGTTCGTATCGATCTGGCTCGCGATATAGAGCATGACTTCATTGGAAACATCCAGTTGTTCCGCATTCGCTTTTTTACGAAGAATCGCAATTCGTGTTTCGAGATCCGGTGGTGTGATGTCTGTAATCAAACCCCACTCGAAACGGGAACGCAACCGGTCTTCAAGCGTCGGAATTTCTTTAGGTGGACGGTCACTCGAGATGATGATTTGTTTCTGATCGTTATGCAAGGCATTAAACGTGTGGAAAAACTCTTCCTGCGTCTGCTCTTTTCCGGCAAGAAACTGAATATCATCGATTAATAGAACATCGATGTTGCGATATTTATTGCGGAACTGAACCGTTTTATTATCCCGAATGGAGTTGATGAAGTCGTTCGTAAACTGTTCAGAGGAAACGTACGCGATTTTTGTCCCCAGCTTCTGGTCCTGAACATATTGACCAATCGCATGCATCAAGTGCGTTTTCCCCAGTCCGACGCCACCATAGATGAAAAGCGGATTGTACGCTTTAGCCGGGGCTTCCGCTACAGCTAACGAAGCAGCGTGTGCAAAACGATTACCTGATCCGATGACAAACGTATCGAACGTATATTTTTCATTCAACTGTCCGAGTTCACTCATGACCAGTTCATCAGAGGACTTACGGGCCTTTTGTGTTTTAGTCTTCGCCGGTGCGACTTCGATCACTTCTTCTTCCTCATTTTGACGATCGAGCATATGTTTTGCCTGACCTTCCTCGATGAACTGAATATCAAGCCGGCTTCCTGTCACTTCTTCGACGGTATCTTCTAATAGAGATAAGTACTGACGTTCCAACCAGGTGACGGTAAATGCGGCTGGTGCCGAGACGATTAACGTCGTGCCGTTGAGCGTGACCCCTTCGGTAGACTTTAACCACATGTCGTAACTCGCTTTTGGGGTACGTTGTTCTTCCTCGATTACAGATAATACATTGTGCCAAAGTTCGGCAGCGTTTTTCAT